>NZ_CM153257.1:0-510000 GCF_056640975.1 Parabacteroides sp. KHUB-03
ATCCTGTATATCACCAGTCTGGTAATAATGAGCCAATATAATTGCATTCTTTTCTTTACGCAATTTATCTATTTCTTCCTTTAAATTGATGTCTTTCGGAACAGGTGCATTCATATATCCGATTGATTGATTTGTTGACATAGCTTTATGTAATAACAGATTGTGACAATACGCAAAGTTAAAACTTTCCTTACAATCTGATATAAAAAATACATAAAACAGTCTTATAAAAAACTTTTATCATTCATTTCTTTCAGAATAAATTAGTTTTCTTTCCGAAATGAATGCCACTTTCATCCGAGTGTATAAAAAACGGATAAAGGAAGTTTTCTATGAGTTATCCACAATCATATATTATATTCTTATTATCTTTAAATTAAAAATTTAATTATGATATATATGATATACTGTTGAAACGGTTGATATATTTTAGTCGAAAATATTGTCTATAGAGTTATCAATATATATAAACTACTTATTAAGAAGATACTAACAATATAAAATATACTTTATATTCTGTTTTTCTTTTAGTTAAAGCTTATGTAACTTTTTTGTTGATTATTGGAATGTGAATAAAATAATAATTTTTTTCCTTGTTTACATGTGTATAATGGATGTTGAAAGTATATAATAAATAGTATGATATTTCTTTTGTACACAAAGGAAACGATTGTGTATATAGAAGAATCCGAATAAAGCAAGAACTTTTTTTCATTTTGTATCCACCATTTATCAATACCTTTTCAACGGTATATTTACACTTTGTTCATTAGGAAATAGCTACCTTTGTAATTGTAATAGTAAAGATAATAAAAATGCGTAAACTGAAAGTAACAGAATTGAATCGTCTTACTCCGGAAGCTTTTAAAGAGAGTAAAAAAATACCTATGGTAGTAGTTTTAGATCATATAAGAAGTTTAAATAATGTAGGTTCTGTGTTTCGTACATCCGATGCTTTCAGAGTAGAAGCTGTTTATCTTTGTGGTATTACAGCATGTCCTCCGCATGCAGAAATTCATAAAACAGCTTTAGGTGCCGAAGATAGTGTAGAATGGAAATATTTTAAAGATACTCCGGAGGCTGTTGATAACCTTAAACAAAAAGGTTATACCATATGTGCGATAGAGCAGGTCGAAGGAAGTATTATGCTGGATAATCTCTTATTAGATAAAGAAAAAAAGTATGCTGTAATAATGGGAAATGAAGTAAAAGGAGTTCAACAGAATGTTGTTGATAAATGTGATATGTGTATTGAAATACCGCAGTACGGGACAAAACATTCATTGAATGTGTCTGTTACTACCGGTATAATTATTTGGGATTTTTTTAAACAATTGTCAGATTAATCCGTTTTCAACCATAATAACTATACGCTCGGTAAGGGCGTCTTTTCCTTTTGGATCATATTCGGATTTAAGACTGGCTCCAAACATTCCGGCAAAGATGTTCCAGAATCCGGCGCGAAAGCTTCCCAGGTATGCCTTCAGCAAGTTATAGCTGGATTGATTGCATTCTCTGTCAATCAATTTAATAAGTAATTTTCCTTGGGAAAAAGATAGTTTTTTTAGTTCCGGTTTATATTGTTTAAACAAATCTTTTTCCATTAGCTTCAAATGAGCCTGTCGTGCCTTTTCATTAGGCAACGTCTCCATATATTCGTATGTTTCTATAAGTGTTTCATAAACCATTTTAGCGTAAGGTAACGTACGCTTTACATCACGTACCAATTTATTATACTTTTGTTCTTCCCGTTTATTTTTGAATTTTACCTTTGGAAAAACATATACTTCTCTCAGATTAATAATAGCTATTGTATCTTTTCCGTTTACATAAGCTTTGTAGTAATTTTCCGGAAGAGTGTTCATTTTAAACGTCTGTTGTGCATTTATCTTTATACAACAAACCAAAAATAACAGAAATATATATAATATGATTCTTACCATACATTGCAAAAGTAGTTGATTTACTGGTTTGTTGTACTGGTTTTACACTATTTGACTAATAAGTTCAGTAAGAATTGCCAGATAAATATAAAATGGTATTTTTGTATTTATAATAGAAACAATACCTTACCTATGAAATTAATTGCATTTTGCCTGTTATGTCTAGTAATCTTTTATACCCGTGTCGGTGCTGTTAATAACTTACGTTTATCTGATATACGTAGTATGGGAATGGGAGGAAATGAAGTAACCCAATCATCGTTATTAAATCCTTCTTTAATAGCTCTCCAAAGTAACAGAAAGTTACAAATCAATTATTTCAATCGTTATTCTTTAAAAGAATTACAAACAGTAAACGGAAGTTTTCAATGTCCTAATCCTATATTACCAATAGGTGTTGATATCTTTTCTTTTGGTTACGATGCTTATAGGGAAAGCATGTTTCGTTTGTCCGGCAGTAAACTTTTAGGAGATAAATGGTCTTTAGGGATATCTGTTCAATATGCTATATTACAAACAGAATTATGTGAAGAAAATATTTCACGCCTTTCAACCGATATCGGAAGTACATTTCATCCGGTTGATAATTTGTTAGTAGGTATGTTGATAACCAATTTATCTTCTGTATCTATTAAAAATAATACAACTGAAATAAAGGATTTTACATTCTATTTAATACAGATAGGTTTTCAATGGAAGATTATTAATAATATGTTGATAGCTGGAAGTATAGGTACTAATAATGAACATACTGTAATATGTAATGCTGGTATTGAATATACTGTTTTTGACGCATTTTTTGTTCGTGCCGGAATTAGAAGCGATCCGGTTTTACCTTCTTTGGGTGTGGGATATAATTTATATCATTTTATTATTGATGTAGCTGCTTTATATCATCCGGAATTAGGAATAAGTACAGGAATTGGTTTATCATTTTCTTTTTAAATATACCTTACTATGAGACACTTTATGTTCATGTTTATAACTATGTCAATATACTTGTTAATTAATAGTTATAATGTTAATGGCCAGACTTCTTTTTCTGTTGATAAGTGGATGGAATATATGGAAGAAATGGCTGCAAATACAGACGATAATGAAAAGATAGAAACATTATATTCCGAATTATCCTATCTTACAGAACATCCTTTTGATCTGAATACTGTAACAGAACAACAATTGAAAAAATTACCGTTCCTTTCGGATTTCCAGATTAATAATATTATGAGATACAGAAAACGTTATGGCAATATGGCTACCGTATATGAACTGAAGAACATTGAAGGATTAGATTTTCAAACAATAGAATTGCTGCTTCCTTTTGTTTATATAGGTGTTATCCCTGTTGATAATTGCCCTGTTACTGTGAAAAATATGTTGAAATATGGTTCTAATGAATTATATATCAGATATGATAAATGTTTTCAACAAAAGAAGGGATATAGTTCATATCCTGATAGTATATTACAGGAATTTCCAAACCGGAAATATATAGGAGAATCTTTTTATACTTCTCTCCGTTACAGCTATTCATTTAAAGATAAAATATATTTTGGTGTTGTCGCTGAAAAGGATGCCGGAGAACCTTTTTGGAATGGTTATCATAAAGGATATGATTATTATTCTCTACATCTTCTTTTGAGAGATATAAAGATGTTGAAAATTTTGTTGATTGGTGATTATAAAGTTTCTTTTGGCCAGGGTTTGGTAGTAAGCAATGATTTTTCTTTGAGTCGTACCACTATTGTTACTCAGGCGGAAAGACGCACAAACGGATTTAGGAGACACTTTTCAACAAATGAAAATGATTTCTTTCGGGGAACTGCAGCAACGGTTAATTTGAAAAACATAGATATTAGTCTTTTCTATTCTTTACGTAAACTGGACGCAAAAGTTGAAGACCATATTTTTACTTCAATTAAAACAGACGGATATCACCGCTTGGAAAGAGACAGAGAAAAAATGAATAACATAAAAATGCAAACAATAGGTGGAAACATACAATATAATACTTCAAATGTTTGTTTAGGAATCACTGCTTTATCTTATTCTTTTGGAAAAGATAAAATTATGCCGGAGTCGAAACCTTATAATATATTCTATTTTAGAGGTGACAAAAATATAAATGCAAGTGTCAATTATCTTTTGAAAAATAACAAAATGAAGTTTTATGGTGAAACAGCTATTTCCCGGAATAAAACGTTTGCAACTTTGAACGCTTTTCAATTAATGCCGGCTTCTTATATTTCCTTGTTGCTATTATACAGGTATTATGATAGACGTTATCAGGCTTATTTTGGTAATGCTTTTTCTCAAAATTCATCTGTTCAAAATGAACAAGGTTTGTATATGGGAATACAATTAACTCCATTCGCCTATTGGAAATGTTCGGCTTATGCTGATTTTTTCCGTTTTCCCTGGTTAAAATATGGAGTAGACTCACCTTCTACCGGACGTGAATATATGGTGCAAGTTGATTATACAGGCGGAAAAAATTTTTCTGTTTATATTCGCTATAAATACAGACGAAAAGAAAAGAATGAGAGTCTTTCCGATAAATTTACGACTGTCGTTTTACCTTATACTCAACAGCGTGTCCGGATTCAGGCAAATTATCATTTATCTTCCTTATTTATTTTCAAAACGTCTGCTGATGCTGTTGTATACAATGAAAGCACTAAAAACAGTAAAGGTTATATGGTCTCTCAAAGTTTTGGATGGAAACCTTCTTCACTACCTGTTCAGATAGATTTATATACTGCCTGTTTCTTTACAGACGATTATTCCAGTCGTGTGAGTTCTTATGAGAAAAATATATTGTATGTTTTCAATATGCCTTCATTTTATGGAAAAGGGTTACGTTTATCAACAACTTTTCGTTGGGATATATTGAAGAGAGTATCATTATCTGCCAAATTCGCATACACACATTATATGGATAGAAATGTTATTGGTACGGACCTTGAAGAAATAGAAGGTTCAGATAAAACGGATATTTATGCCATGTTAAGATGGAAATTTTAAAAGGCTTTTGTAGTTTTGTATCATATTATGAATGGTTAATTGTGAACCGCTTAAACAAAAATACAGTTATGTCTACGATTCTTTTTGATAAAATAATTTTCGGACCTGTTCACAGCCGCAGGCTTGGTGTTTCATTAGGTGTTAATCTTTTACCTACGGACGGGAAACTTTGTTCGTTTAATTGTATTTATTGTGAATGCGGACTGAATGAAGAACGTCGTACACGTAGTAAACTTCCTACCCGTGTAGAAGTAAAAGAAGCTTTAGTGCAGAAATTGGCTTATATGCAATCGGAAGGAATAGCTCCGGATGTGATTACTTTTGCCGGAAATGGCGAACCTACAATGCATCCCGAATTCGGAGGTATTATTGATGATACGATAAATACACGCAATCAGTTTTTTCCGCAAGCTAAAATTGCCGTTCTTTCTAATTCTACTATGCTCCATAAAGAAGAAGTGTTTCAGGCTTTAAACAAGATTGAAGATAATATATTGAAGTTAGATTCTGTTTTGGATAGCCGGATTCGTCAATTAAATGCTCCTAATTCTCCTTCTTTTAATTTTGATTCGTTACTGAAACAGTTATGCCGTTTTAATGGTAAGCTTATTATACAAACTATGTTTTTGCGAGGTGAAATAAATGGAGAACATATTGACAATACTTCTGAATCTGAAATTAAAGGTTGGGTAAACGCATTAAAACAAATCCGTCCTAAGCAAGTAATGATCTATACTATAGACCGGGAAACGCCGGTGAAAAATCTAAAGAAAGTATCTGGAGAAGATTTGGAAATAATTGCAGAAGTAGCTAGAAAAGAAGGATTTGATGTGACTGTTTCTGCATGATAAAACTTGTTTTTTGTTCTTTTAGGCAACTGTCTTTATAGCCAATAATAAAAACTATTATTGGCTATGTATGGAATATAGTTTACTCTTCTTTTTCTCTGCTTAAACGCCATGCTATTGCTCCGTTTTGTGATAAAACGAGCGAATCCGCATCAATTTTATCTATTGATAAAGTATCGATGCCATTAAAAGTCATTCTGTTTCCTATGCTTTTGTAATTCAATTGCAGATGCATTCCATCCAGACTCCATCCGTTAATATCCAAAGTAGCCATATTTACGCTTTGAGCTGTTCCGTCCTGATTTAGCGTAAAACCTTGTACTTCCTGTGCATTAATTGGGTTTGGTTCTACCCACGTACCTTGTATGTAGTAATAAGGAGAATGCCTCAGTATTGTTAACCCGGTTGCAGTTAATACTTTTGTACCATCCATATCTTTTTCAATACATGTGACTTTTACGGAATCATCAATTAATACACCCGAAACTTTTTCGGGGCTTGTATCCATTGTGCTGATATCTACAGTACTTCCATCGGAAGTAGTCAGTACGATATTGTTCATACTGGCATCAAGAACAGTCCCGTTTATGGTTTTAGACTCGGTGTTTTGTTTACATGCTGTCATGCTAAACACTGATGCAATAATGATTGATGCAATACAAATGTTCTTTTTCATATTTTATAAATATTAATATGTATTGATTTACCGTCTTTTTGCTGCTTGTATAATTTTTATATCATTGTTTGTATGAATTTTAAAGATATATATGCCCGGAGCAAACGAGCCGGTATAAATAACTTCTTCAGGATTTTTTATCTGTTTTACAACTTTACCGTCGGCCGAAATTATTTCGATCAATGTAACCTGTTGTGCATTGTTTATTCTTACCTGTTCATTAAATATGAGAGGCACTATGTTTACAGCATTATTGCCTGCATCTTCGATACTTACGTTTATTTCATTTTCTGCATTTGTTAAAACACTTTCATCGTTTTCATTATAAACGGCAGAAACGGAATAAGTATGTTTTCCTAAAGGGACATTTTTATCCAGATATTCTGTCCCGGTTATAAACGTTCTGTTTAGTTTTATTTGGTCGCGATAGACATTATATCCGGTGACTTCCGGAAAAGCAGCAACCGGATTGCTGCGTAGCTTATCAAATGATAAGCTACCTTCTTCGGAAGTAACGACTGCTGCAACAACAAAATTGGCATCGAAAACGGTACTTCCGCTTCCTTCGGGAAGATATAGATATTCCCATTTTTTCCCATCGTAAGATATAACATTCCCTTTACCGCTTATGGCAGGGCCTTTGTCTGCGTAAGCCGGATATTCTTTTTCTTTGTAATTTTCGGCATAGATAGTGACATACAAATTTTTAGTGGCATCTATTACATACGGAGTTTTTAATGTAATTGTGTTTGTCTGTTTGTATTGAGGATTACTGACCTTTTGTTGATATTTGTTTTCCATTTCTCCCTGGAAAATAAGTATGGAGTAAGTTCCTGCAAGAGGTGTAAATTTGACGGCTGTAAGCTTTTTGTTATTAAAAGGTGCCAAATCGTTTGCATCCCATGTTTGTCCGAAATAGAAAGGATTACCTTTCAATCCGATTGATACGAAATTTGTATTGCTTCCCCAGAATATGGTTTGCTGGTATAAAGGAGCTTTCCAACTTACTAATACCGTATTTTCGGCCGTTTCTTTTGCAATTACATTTGTAGGGCCTTTATAATCGGTAATTAAAATAGTAGCATTGGTAGTGCCCGATTCTTTTCCATCCGTATATATGCCCGAAACTCCATAAATTTGGGAACCTGTTTCAAAAGATTCGTCTGTATATGTAGTTGAAGTTGTGTAGTCTAATAATATGTTGTTTCTGTAAATAGCATATTTTTCAATATCCGAAGCATTCTCAGGTGCTTTCCATTTCAGTGTAACTGTCTTATTATTGTACGTAAGAGTTAAATCGGTAGGGCTTAGTTTGTTTTGGGATGCATAACGTCCGGCTAGTTGTGTTACTCCTTTATTGATAGGATCCAACCAAATATCCATGCGGGTTGTATCCGAACCGGGGAATTTATTCCAGTGGTAAAATAATTTGCCATAAATATTACTGCCGTCCGGTTTATCGTTGCAGTTTGAATCTCCTCCGGTCAGGGTACCTACAATCAGTTTATTCTGATTAAACAACGGAGATCCGGACGAACCTCCGGCAGTTACACTTTGACCATTGTTTGTTGCATCAAAAATAACGTTCCAATGTGCATTGTTATACCCTCTTACACCATTTATATCGTTCCAGGTTATTGTTTTGGCAGGAGATTTGAATGTCGATATTTTTTTATAATCGCCATTGGGATGATGTATACCAACACCGGATTGAGCCGCTTTATCGCTTCTGTCCCATCCATTGTAATACACATTGTAACTTTCCGGAATGGATTGATTCAGTTTCAATAATAAACCGTCGGAACCTCCGCTGGTGGGAGTAGAAGCTACTTTTATACATCCGGTCATTGTATTAGGCCTATAAGCAATCGATAAGTTTGTACATTGAGTACGTTCATATCCAAAATAGAACAACCATTGACTGTAATCATCTTTACTGGCTGATACGTTAGATTCTGACTGGCTGCAATGAAATGCCGATAAAACGTAAGGGGTCAGATCTTCTTTTGTATTATTTACCAACGAACCGGAACATATGTAAGAGCTTTTTCCTATTCTCTGGATCATTTTGCAGACACCTTCTTTTTCGGCTTGCCAGGCGTCTCCTTCTTCACAATTAATGTTTACCATGCAATCGTTCGAAGCATTTTTCAATGAAGACGTTTTAGTTATATATAAGTGGTTATAGCCATAACCGATAGATTCGATATTAATACGAGGTTGTTCGGCATTGTTTGCTGCAGGTACATATTCCAGCACAATGTCATCACCCGCTATAAATTCGGTAGCAAATTTTTGTGTCGAAGGATTTGTTGCAGATGTATATGCTCCCAATACCTGTGTCTTATCTGTATTATAAATGAATAATTTACCTCCTTCTGGAATATAGAAATCGTTGTAGTATAGCATAATTGCTATAGCACCTTCTGCTTGTATGCGGAGTTGCCATACTGTTTGATTATCGGTCAGAGAAATTTGGTTTCCGTCTTTAATTATATCGAGATTGGCATCTATAAGTTTAGCTACGCGTAAAGGTGCACCCTGGCTTACTTGCCATTCATCTACAATTTTCAAATCTTCAACGCTAAAATTAACGGGTACTTCAACAGCAGCCAATGTATTTTTCAGGGTGTTTTGGCTATTAAAGCTGGGCGGTAGTCCGCCTTCGCTGATTTGTGCATTAACAGTAGAAATACCTATAATAAAGGAATATAAAATACTCATTGGAAGAGTAAGAAAGAGAAAGTGCTTTTTATTCATCTTACTATAACTTAATATATATTTGTTTTCTATATGGCCAATATCCCGTAATCCGGTTTAAAAGACGTTTCATCCAAATAGTTGTAAACTAGTTTAGAAACAGATATCAAAGATACATGAATTTTTTTCTACAATTTACATGTATCGGAAAATTTCATACTTATGATTTAGAAAAATCATCGTTATAATTTGAAAAAATCATTACGATGAAATGTTATTGTCGTAATTTTAGTTCTATATTTACCAACAATCTAAACGAACGCCAAATGAAATGCATTATAAGCATATTATTGCTAACCTTATTGTTATTTTCTGCCGGATGTAAAGACGAAACTGCCGCGAAAAAAATAATTATTCAAGCCGAGTCATTATATAAATCCGATCCCGACAGTGCGTACGCCTTGTTGAATACAATAGAGCTTCCTGATCTGCTAAGTGAAAAATTGCTTGCCCGCTGGTGCATGATATATGGGCAAGTAGCCGATACGTTGGGTGAAGAAATGCCTTATACCACTCAGCTAACGCGTGCCTTGTCTTATTATAAAAAGCATGGAACACGGAAACAACAAGCCGAAATAGGTCTGTATCTGGGTCGTTCGTATGTTGAAGACAAAGAATACGAAGATGCAATGAAAGCTTATATACCTGCATTAGAAATGGCTTTGCGGGCTAAAGACTATAACCAGGCAGGATATATTTGCAGCTATATGGGGGATTTGTACCTTTTTGAATCTATGCCTTTGTTTGCTGCTGAGAAATATATGGAAGCAGGTAAGAATTTTAAAAAAGCAGGCAATAAAAGAAGCTATGCCTTTGCCTTGCGTGATGTAGGTAAGAGCTACTCTTTTGTAGATTCTATAAATATTGCTTTAGTTTATTTACAAAAAGCCGACACGATAATAACTTCTTTGGGTAATACGGATGATATGGCTTATATATACAATGGATTGGGTAATATATATAGCATGCTTGATAGTTTTGATTTGGCAGAAAAATATCAATTAAAATCTATTCAATTAGATAGCATGGATAATGCACCAAACTATTTGGCGTTATCAGAAATATACGCAAAAAAAAGAAATTTGTTTGATGCACGTTTGTATTTGCAGAAATCATCTACTTTTTTTACGAAAAATGGAGATACTTCTATTGAGAGATTATATGATTTTTATGAACTGGAAAAAATAACGGGAAATACAAGTTTGTCATTGTCCTATTTGGAGCAATACGTATTAGCTGTTGATTCTATTATTACTTTACGAACACAAATGGATGTGATGAAGGCAGAAAAAAAATATAACCATCAAAGAGTCCTTGTTAAAAACATGCAACTAAATACAAATAAGCAACGCATGATTATTTTAATTGTTGCGCTGATTACTATTTGTTTATTATTGATTGTTATTTATCAATTAATAGTAAAACGTAAAAATATTAAGATCGTTAAGCAAAAAGAAGCTTTAACCCAGAAAGATATTCATTTACTAAAGTTATCTGTTGATTTAAAAGAACAAAAAACTAAGTTGGATCAACTTATTAATTCTCAGTCAAATAGAGGAATTGGATTAATAAACCCTCCGGGAGAGTTAAGCGGATGGAGAACGTATGTTGAAAATGGAGTTTCGTATAATCTACCTATTATTGCAAGATAATGAAACAAAAATTTATATTCAGTATTTTACTGCTACTCGGAAGTTATACTATTGCTTTTGCCCAATTTTCATTTACTCCAAATGTAGGAATTTGTATTTCTGATATTTCAAACACACGAAATAGTCATGACTATATCAGTTATAATTTTGGTGTGGGTATTGATTATCATTTCAATCGTTGGGGAATAAGGAGTGGACTTTTTTTAAAAGAAAAAGGTACTTATAATATGGAAGGTGCTATAAATATTGATGAATATCCTGTCAATACAGACTTGGTTACAATGGATGCCAAATTGATGTATATGCAGCTTCCGGTATTAGCTTCTTATCGTTTGCCTATATATGATCATGTTGCTGTTCAGCTTAATGTTGGTCCTTATGTTGCATATGGATTGAAGGGTAAGTATAATTTGCAACGTATGGATGGAGAATATGGAATAAGTTCATCTCCCTTTGATCGGATTATTTTTGAAACAGAATCTTATGGAAAAAAAGATTTGTCTTCTTTTACTAAATGGGATTGGGGTATTAATGCTGGTGTTGAAATGAGTGTTTATCGTTTTAATATTGGTGTTTCTTATGAAATGGGGTTGAAGGATTTGTCTTCACATTTTCCTATAAAATATGACGGAAAGCAGCAGAATAGATCATGGAATATGTATGTTGGATTTACGATATGAACATAAATATGAATAAGTTAGTAATAAATTTATCAGTAAATCGTTTAATAAATACATCTTATTAAACAAATAATGATGAAGCGAGTATTTTTAATTTTATTCGCTGTTTTATCTATTCAGCTGGTAAAATCAATTGAATTAGAACCTCGTGCGGGTATTGGTGGAGTGTATGAGTGGGGATTGCATGCCGGTGCGTATGTTTCATTCCCGGTTTCTAATGTGTTTGCCATCCAAACAGGAGGATTGTTGTATAGTGGGGATAACTGGAAAAACTCTTCCTCCAAATGGAATATAGGCCTTAACATCCCTGTGTATGCTTCGTTTCGTTTGCCGGTTAGTGAGACAACAAACATAAGGCTGAGTGCAGGTCCTTATGTTGGAATTGCTTCACTCGGGCAACTAGGATTCTCTGCTGAAACGGGAGTGGAAGTAAAGAAGGTATATATAGGAGCTGCAATATTCCAGAACTGTCTGAACAAAAAAGATACTCAAGTTGGGATATCAGTAGGATATAAATTTGCTTTATAATTGGCTATTAGTCTTTATGTACTCCCTTCACACTCATTTGTCTTGGTTGGCAGATGATGTGAAGGGATTTCATGTTTATCCCAGAATGTATTTGTTTCCGGGGATATATGATAAAAGCTTAGAAACGATGCAGCAGGTTATAAAAGTAAATATTCCTATCAATAAGATGGAAACGGGAGTCGTGCAACTCTCATGAATGAGCTTATAAAAGAAATTCAGGATAAAGATATGCATTAGGTAAATGCCGTAACTTAACTGGGAGATAGTACGGATCGGTTTATACAACCATTCTTTATCGAATGAAATTTGCTTTAGTATAATGAAAATACCGAAAGTCATTAATGCGACAGGAGGAGTACAAAAACGCCAGGAAACTTCTATATAACCTAAATCTATTGACTCCAATGTTCTGTTGTAGAATGAGAAGAAGGCTAATCCGTAGCCGATAAGGAATGAAATTATTCCGATAAGCATACTTTTCTGCAAGCTCCAATTAATGTAAGTACGGATATAATGTGCCAAAACAAGATAACCTATATATCCTGAAAAATACCAGAACATGTGGAATTCATTCCAGAAACATTCCCCGTACCAACCATCCGTATATGTTGGTATGTAGTGATGGAGCGTGGTAAATGCCCATACGGCCAATACTGCTTGTTCTCCTCTCTTACTGGCTTGTTTCAACCAGGGCGAAAGGATCGGCATAAACATGTATAAACCGATCAACATATAGATGAACCAAAGGTGTCCGCTACTCATATTGAAATTCAATAACAGACGGGTAAGGCTTCCTTTCATATCTTCTGTAGTCATATCTCCGTATAATACGGGTACAGTCGCATATAATACTGACCAAATAATAAACGGAATAAGAACTCTGCTGAAACGACGTTTGAAGAAAGGGGCACCGCTTTCTTTCAAAGGTAACAGCAGGTAAGAAGAGGTCATTACAAACAAGGGAACGGCTGCACGCAAGGCACTGTCTATAAGACTTACCCAAAAACGATCGGTATCGTTTGCAATTGAACAGCCATTGGCTCCTACATAAAAAAACTCGCAGGCGTGTACCATGATCACCATAAAACACGCAAGTACTCTAAGATAGTCTAAAAAAACAATACGATTGTTTTGTAAAGGATTCGTAGTTAACATAAATATTACATTTTAAAAGAATTGAGATAATATTAAAAATAAAACACGGATGCAAAAATAGACAATAATTCGGATTATTTGAAAATCAAAACAAGCTTATGGTATCAGTCTGATCTGTTTTAGAATAAAATCCTGTATATTTGGCGAAAACTTCAATAATCTAATACTTAATATTCGATGGAGAAAAAAACAACTGTCCCCGTTACGGCCATTGTACTAGGAGCCAGCGGAAGAGGTAAATTGTATGGCGATTATTCACTTGAACATCCGGACGATCTTCAAATTGTCGGCATTGCCGAATTGGTGGAACTGCGCCGTAATATGTATAGGGATAAATATCACGTTCCTGCCGGAAACTGTGTAGCAACCTGGGAAGAAATGTTGAACCGCCCCAAGTTTGCAGATGCTGTGATTATAGCAACCCCAGACCATCTGCATTATGCTCCCTGCATGAAAGCGCTTGATTTAGGTTATGATATTCTTTTGGAAAAACCTATTGCCCAGACAGAAGAAGAATGCCGACGGCTGGTGGCATATGCCAAAGAGAAGGGAAAGATAGTAGGCCTGACACATGTTTTACGCTATTCTCCTTATTTCTTGATGCTGAAAGAGATGGTGTCGAGCAAGAGAATTGGTGAATTGGTAAGTATCCAGCATTTCGAACCGGTAGACCATGTGCACATGAGCCATTCGTATGTACGCGGAAGCTGGCGCGATTCGGAAGCAAGTACTCCGTTGGTTCTGGCCAAGTCGAGCCACGACCTTGATATACTTCACTGGATAATAGGTAAACCGTGTACAAAGGTGGCAGCTTTCGGCGACCTGGCACATTTCAAATCAGAGAAAGCTCCTGCAGGAGTTCCGGCCCGTTGTACGGATGGTTGTCCGGTAGAAGCAACTTGCCCTTATTCGGCATTAAAGATCTATTATCGTGATCGTACGTGGCTGTATGTATTTGATTTGCCTGAAGATTATGACGAACAAGGTAAGGTAATCCTTGAAAATCTGAAGAACGGCAATTACGGCAAATGTGTTTATCATTGCCAGAATAATCAACCGGACCATTATATGATGCTGATGGAGTTTGAAGGTGGTGTAACGGTCAACTTCTCTATCGAGGCATTTACTTCGTATAGCGGCCGCCGTACCCGTATCATGGGTACACATGGTGATATTGTCGGAGATATGGAATCGTTTACCCATACCGATTTCGCTTCCGGTGTCTCCAAGACATACCGGGCGGATGCTGTGGATGCGTTGAATTATGAAGGTGTAGGCCACGGTGGTGGTGATGCCGGAATGATACACGACTGGATAGAAGCCATTCGTAAACAAGACGCTTCCCTTATGAGTACGCCGCTCGACGAATCGTTGGAAAGCCATCTCATGGCGTTTGCTGCCGAACGGAGCCGTAAGGAAAACAAGGTAATTGCTGTAGAGCATTGATTCCGTTTTATGCCGATGAAAAAAAACTTCATCGGCATAAAACAAAATGACTGCTGTGATATATTCTGATTTTTTCCGGAAACCCGGAAAGAAAAGCCTTCCGGTATCTTTTATTTTTTTATAAAATCTTCCGCTCTCCTGATTGCTTCGTCTATATTGCTACAAATGTTTTCTGCTCCTATCCTGGCCTCAAAGCCGGATTTAATTAGGATGCGGTGTACTTGTTCGTTTACACCGGACAGAATTATATGTATATGTTCCGCCTGGGATAAACGTACAAGGCTTTCCAGGTTATGCAGCCCGGTAGAATCCATAAACGGAACTTTGCGCATGCGGATGATACGTACTTTTGGCTTGTCTCCTATGATTTGCATTACGTCATCAAACTTATTGGCTACACCAAAGAAGAAAGGACCATCTATTTCGTATGCTTCTACACCTTTGGGAAGAATCAATACTTCTTCGTCATGATGGATTTCCCCTTCGTCGGAAAGGTCTATACTGTCTGTTGCAACAGACACGCGGGTTGTTTCGGCCACCCGTCGCATGAAGAGCAGCATAGCGATAAGAAGGCCTATTTCGATGGCAATGGTAAGATCGAATATGACGGTTAGCAGAAAAGTTACTAACAATACGGAAACATCGCTCTTTGGATTTTTCATTAACGAACGGAATGTACGCCATTCGCTCATGTTATAAGAAACAATTATAAGTACGCCTGCCAGACAAGCCATTGGAATATGCTTTGTAAGCGGTCCCAGGAAAAGCAGGATCAGTAGTAATACAATGGCGTGAATGATGCCTGCTATGGGTGTCTTTCCTCCGTTGTTTATATTTGTCATAGTGCGGGCAATTGCTCCTGTTACGGGAATACCCCCGAATATAGGGACAATGACGTTGGCTGCTCCTTGGGCAATCAGTTCCGTATTGGAATTATGTTTGTCACCTGTTACTCCATCGGCAACCGTAGCCGAAAGCAAAGACTCTATTGCCCCGAGCAATGCAATTGTAAATGCGGAAGGGAGCAATAAATTAATCGTCTCCATATTAAAACGGATCGTTTCCGGCTGAGGCAACTGTGCCTGAATGGTGAACCTGTCTCCGATAGTTTCGATAGAAGTAATGCCAAAATGGCTTCGCAGGATATAAACAACTATTGTCATCGTGATAATAGCTACCAGCGATCCGGGTACTTTCTTAGATATTTTAGGAGTTAAAACAATAATGATAATACTTGCGACTCCTATCAATAAAGGCCATAAATTTATAGTATGGATAACTTCAAAATAAGCGATCCATTTGGAGATAAAATCGGCCGGAACCTTATCCATCGTAAGTCCGAACAAATCTTTCATCTGTGTAGTAAAGATAGTAAGGGCAATACCGCTGGTAAAGCCTACTACAATAGGGTAAGGAATAAATTTAATAACTGTCCCTAACTTGAATATGCCCATCAGAATAAGCAATATTCCGGCTATAACTGTTGCAATGGCCAACCCTTCAATACCGAAGTTTTGTATGATGCCATAAACAATAATGATAAATGCTCCTGTAGGTCCGCCAATCTGAATATTACTGCCGCCTAAAAAAGAGACGATAAATCCTCCTAAGATAGCTGTAATTATTCCTTTTTCAGGACTTACCCCCGATGCGATTCCGAATGCAATTGCTAAAGGGAGAGCTACAATACCAACAATGATGCCCGCCATGAAATCGGACATGAATTTTTCTTTCGAATAATTTTTCAGCGCGGTTAACAGTTTCGGCTGAAAATCGAATTTACTTGTCATTTTTCTTTCTGCCTGTTTAATAAAGCTGCAAAGATAGTTATAAATTTTATTTATGATCGTATAGATTTTATTTAGTAAACAAAATCATGCAATTATAAAACAAATGTATATATTTGAACTGTTTAATTACGGGGGTATTATCAGGGCTTACAATTCACAACATATATTAGCATTATGGAAAAAAGTATTAAAGGTACACGTACCGAACAGAATCTACTGAAATCATTTGCCGGAGAATCACAGGCAAGAAGTCGTTACACATTTTTTGCAAGCGTAGCTAAAAAAGAAGGTTACGAACAAATTGCAGGTGTATTTATGGAAACTGCAGAGCAGGAAAAAGAACATGCAAAGCGTTTCTTTAAATTCCTGGAGGGCGGAATGGTTGAAATTACAGCTTCTTACCCGGCAGGCGTTATTGCTACTACAGCAGAAAATCTGGCTGCAGCAGCTGCCGGCGAATATGAAGAATGGGCAGACCTTTATCCTGAATTTGCAAAAGTTGCAGACGAAGAAGGTTTTCCTGAAGTTGCAGTAGCTTTCCGTATGATCGCAAAAGTGGAAGCAGAACACGAAAAACGTTATCGCAAATTATTGGCTAATGTACAGGATGGCAAAGTTTTTGAAAAAGACTCACCTATTTTCTGGCAGTGCCGTAACTGTGGTTTTGTAATTGAAAGCAAAAAAGCTCCCCAGAAGTGTCCGGCTTGTTTGCATCCGCAAGCTTATTTTGAACCGATGAAACAGAATTATTAATTCAAAGTCTTATTTAAAAGATCCCGGTCATTTGTTGAAATCATCCCGATGGTTTTATTAAATGACCGGGATCTTTTTATTTTTACTTCCTTACTTATATTTCATCCGGTCAGGGACAAGGTTTTCCTGTTGTTTTTTATTTTAGAACGGATATTTAGCTTTTCTTTGTTGGTGGATAATCTAACGTATAATGTAGGCCACGGCTTTCTTTGCGATCGATAGCCTGACGCATGATCAGATACCCCACATTAATCATGTTACGCAGTTCACAGATATCTTTGGATGCAACGGAACGTTTAAATAAACTTTCTGTTTCTTCGTAGATAATATCCAGACGATCCCATGCACGTTTCAAACGAAGATCGGAACGAACGATACCTACGTATGTACTCATTATTTGTCCTACTTCTCTTATACTTTGGGTTATAAGTACCATTTCTTCGGGAGAACGGGTTCCTTCATCGTTCCAGGTTGGAATATCTTCCTGATAATTTAGTGAGTCAACAATACTTAAACTATGCTTTGCCGCTGCATCAGCATATACAACAGCTTCTATTAAAGAATTAGAAGCAAGTCGGTTTCCGCCATGCAAACCTGTGCACGAACATTCTCCGACAGCATAAAGCCTATTAATGGATGAACGGGCATCCAAATCTACTTTAATACCGCCGCATAAATAATGGGCCGCCGGTGCTACCGGAATATAGTCTTTGGTTATATCAATACCTAAGCTCAGGCATTTTTCGTAGATGTTAGGAAAATGTTTCTTTGTTTCTTCCGGATCTTTATGAGTTACATCCAGGTAAACATGGTCGTCTCCACGGTTTTTCATTTCGTTGTCAATTGCACGGGCTACGATGTCGCGTGGAGCCAGGGAAAGGCGTTTATCGTATTTCTGCATAAATTCTTTTCCGTCTAATGTACGGAGCACACCGCCATATCCACGCATAGCTTCGGTGATTAAGAAAGACGGACGGTCGCCCGGATGATACAATGCCGTAGGATGGAATTGTACAAACTCCATATCCTTTACAGTTCCTTTGGCACGGTAAACCATAGCTATGCCATCACCGGTTGCTACCATAGGATTAGTCGTAGTCTGATATACAGCTCCTATACCACCGGTAGCCATCAAGGTTATTTTAGACAGGAAAGTATCGATCTTTCCTGTTTTCAGATCCATGATATAGGCTCCATAGCATTGGATATCCGGTGTTTGACGGGTAACATTAACCCCCAGATGATGCTGGGTTAATATTTCAATGGCAAAATGATTTTCGAATACGGTAATATTCGGGTGCTGCTGAACTGCTTTTATCAAACTATCTTGTATCTCAGCTCCGGTATTGTCTTTGTGGTGGAGAATACGAAATTCTGAATGGCCTCCTTCCCTGTGCAGGTCGAAGTTTCCTTTTTCATCCTTGTCGAAATCTACTCCCCAACTGATAAGTTCTTTGATTTGTTGAGGCGCGTCTCGAACGACTTTCTCTACAGCACCCCGGTCGCTTAACCAGTCGCCGGCAATCATGGTGTCTTCAATATGCTTTTCGAAGTTGTCTACAATCAGGTTTGTAACAGAGGCTACACCTCCTTGTGCAAAATATGTATTGGCTTCTTCAAGGCCGGATTTACAAACAAGGGCTACTTTTTTTCCTTTACTCGCAACTTTAAGCGCGAAACTCATTCCGGCAATACCGGAACCTATTACTAAGAAATCAAATCGTTGTACCATCGTCCATATTGTTTAGGCTCACAAAGTTAGAAATTAACTCAGGATAAGGCACCTTTTCTTTGGATATTTTAAACTTATGGCTTTGAACATTCGCTCTCTTTTTGTGTTCTATAACCGTCATGTGACTAGTAATTAATCATTTAATATATTGTAGTATGAATGTAAAAGTATTATTCGCCACTTTATTTTCAATGCTTGGAGCAGGAACAATAATGGCTCAGGATTGTACATTTTTCTTTCCCCAGACACAAGGAACTGTTCTGGTGCGTAAAGGATATGATGCAAAAGGAAATTTACAAACTATAATGACTTATAAAGTAGATGAAGTCGAAGCGATTCCTTCGGGTACGCAGGTAGAGGCTGATTATGTATTTACAAACCCTGCCGGAACAGTTGTAAACAAAGGGGATGTGGAGGCTTATTGCCAGAATGGTGAGTTCTTTATGGATATGAAACAGGTTTTGTCATATCCTGGAGTGGTTTCAGAAATGAATACGGATGTGGATATTACTGATAATTTTGTGAATTACCCAAATACGTTTGTCCCAAGTTTCAATAGCGACGATGTGTACATGGATAATGCTTCGGTAAAGATATACGATAAAAAGAACCGTAAAAACCGTCGTGATGTCAATATTTACGATCGCGAATATATGACTAACGAAAGCATTACTACTCCTGCCGGAACATTCGATTGTGCAAAAGTAAAATATAAAATGAACAGCCGTTCGCCAAAAAGCAAAGAGGTAATTACTGGTTACGGATATGAATGGTATGCTCCTAATGTTGGTTTGGTGCGTACCGAACAGTACGATAAAAACAATGTTCTCCAATCTTATACTGTCCTGGAAGAATTAAAATAAAGGTGACTTACAATCTTACGTTGTATAAACCGGTTTAAGTGGATACGCTGTTGCTGAAAAGTGACAGCGTATTTTCGTATAGCCTTTCAAATCGTATGGCCGTAAAAGTGTTACTGGGATATTGAAACTGAAGAGCTGAAAATATGGAAGGTTTGCTGACATTTTATATTAAACTATACTTGAATGTTCCGTTTCAGATATCCAGGAAACATAAAGATTCATCTGGAGAAGAATATATCAAACACAATTGGGAAAGAAAGAATGTATATGGCGTAGGCGCCGGATATGACTATAATATACCTATTTATTCTCATCTTTCCGGCTTTATAGGTATCGGTTTTAAATATACCCATTTTAAGAATAAGGTATCTGGAAGTGCAAATTCAACTGACAAATTGCCTTCTGATTTTCAAACTAAAGCGTATTGGGAATCTTCTGTCAATAAAAATGCTTATTCCTTATTACCCTCAGTTGGTATTCGCTATTCAATAGGCCATTGGGAAGCTGAAGTAAAATATAAGTTGTATTTGCCAGCCTGTTTATTTATAGGCTTTATATGAATCTTTTTCGTTATCTTGCGCCAAATTTGAGGAAAGATGGATAGAGTATTTAAATCAAAAGTTGGTTGGTGGTTTCATTTGGGACTGTTAATTATAATAGCCGTTTGCATCAGGGCGTTTCTGAGTACGAATGTTGCCGGTATGATTGTCGGATTGTTAACTTGTATGTTATTAATACACATGTTGCTTAATACGTGGTATAAAATAACGGAAGACGGACAACTGGTAGTACATTGCAGCATTTTTCCCGAAAAACGTATTGCTGTTTCGGATATAACAGCCGTAGAGACAACTGTGATGCCGGTTTCCAGTTATGCTCTTTCTCTTGACCGCCTTATTATTTATAAAAACGGTTTCCAATGGATGCTGGTTTCTCCAACTAATAAAAAAGAATTTCTAAAATTACTTCGCAAACATAATCCTGATATACAGATCAAGGAGCCTGTGATATAAATCATTTGCATTGCTGAAAGTTAATCCTAATATAAAACTTAATTAAATCTGAAAACATGAAATACGATGTTGCCATAATCGGTGGAGGTCCTGCCGGTTATACGGCTGCCGGAGAAGCGGCTGCAGCGGGTCTTTCTACCGTTCTTTTCGAAAAGAACGCACTGGGAGGTGTTTGTTTGAATGAAGGATGTGTTCCTACAAAAACACTCCTTTATTCGGCTAAAATGTATGATACGATCAAACATGCTTCCAAGTATGCCGTATCTGCTGAAAATCCTTCTTTTGACTTTCCGAAAATAATTGCCCGCAAAAATAAAGTAGTTAAGAAACTGACAGCCGGTATTCGTATGAAGATGACCGGGCATGGAGTTGTTATGGTTGCAGGTGAAGCTGAAATAAAAGGTCGTGCAACTGATGGAACGATTACTATTCTTTGCGGCGAAGATACTTTTGAAGCAACTAATCTGTTAATATGCACGGGTTCTGAAACGGTTATTCCTCCTATTCCCGGGTTGTCTGAAACAGAGTACTGGACAAGTCGTGAGGCGTTGTTATCCAAAGAACTTCCTGCTTCATTGGTCATTATAGGAGGTGGAGTTATCGGTATGGAGTTTGCTTCTTTCTTCAACAGTATGGGTACGGAAGTGCACGTAGTTGAAATGTTGGATAAAATACTTGGTCCGATGGATCGGGAGTTGTCTGAAATGCTACAGGCCGAATATGCAAAACGTGGCATTAAATTCTATTTGAGTCATAAAGTAACAGGTGTACATGGTACGGAAGTTTCTGTTGAAAAAGATGGCGAAACTTTTACATTACATGGCGATAAAGTATTACTAAGTGTGGGGCGTCGTCCGGTGACAAAAGGTTTCGGGCTGGAAACATTAGACGTTGAGCCGTTCCGTAATGGTATTAAAGTAAACCAATATATGCAGACTTCTTTACCGAATGTATATGCGTGTGGCGATATTACGGCATTTTCTTTGTTGGCTCATACGGCAGTGAGCGAAGCAGAAGTTGCAATTAAACATATCTTGGGGAAGGCTGGGGAAGGCATGAGTTACAAGGCCATACCTGGTGTTGTTTATACTAATCCTGAGATTGCAGGTGTAGGTAAGACCGAAGAAGAAGTGCGGTCGGAAGGTATATCTTATATAATAAAAAAGATTCCAATGTCATTTTCCGGCCGTTTTGTAGCAGAAAATGAAATGGGTAATGGTGTTTGCAAATTAGTGCTTCTGGAAGATGAAACGATAGTTGGTGCCCATTTATTAGGTAATCCGGCTTCCGAGTTGATTGTGATTGCCGGTATAGCTATTGAAAAAGGTATGAAGGCCGAAGAATTGAAGTCTATCGTATTCCCTCATCCTACCGTAGGAGAAATAATAAAAGAAGCTTTATAATTTCATCCCGATCTTTTTTGCAAATCATCCCGGTCATTTTTTTAAATCATCGGGATGATTTGTTTTTGGTTTCGATATAAAAAATAGGTTCTTATGTTTTCCTCTTTGTAATCGGCTTCCGAAAAATTCCTATATTTGCTTCCGAATTGATGCCTTGTTTTTATTAGGAAAGACCTTTTACTGCTGGCCGTCTGGCCGGAAAGGTTTATATCTTCGTGGATTAGGACGCAAATGCAAAAAGATTATAGAATTTTTCAAAAAAACATGATGATAAGTCTTTGTAAGATTAAGATAAGATATAGATGAAGATGGAAAGTGATTCTTTGAATGACCAGGAAGTATTTTTATTACGGCGTAAACTAGATCTTTTGCTTCGTACTGGAAAATTACTTATGGAAAGTGCAGCCGACACAAACCGTGTTGAACGGAATATGAAGCGTGTAGCTGCTTTTATGGGTATTCCTGAAGAAAAATTGCATTTGGATATCCGGTGGACGATGATTATTGTAAATGTGAGTGATGACAGGCATTCATTTTCCAAATTCCAGAAATGTGAAAAACATGGTATTAATATGACTACGATTTCACAGGTTAGTAAGTTATCGTGGCATGCAATAGAACATGATTATTCTTTGGATAAATATGAAGAAGAATTGGAAAAAATAGCCTGTCAACCCCGGAATTACACACCCTATCTGGTAGCTATCGGCGCAGGTTTTGCATGTGGAGGCTTTTGTAAATTATTTGGTTGCGACTGGATTGCTTTTCTTTTTGCCTCTATATGTGCTTTTATCGGATTCCGAATACGTGCGCGTTGTATAGAATTTGGTATTAATGTTTACATGAGTATCGCTATTGCAGCCTTTGTTTCTACTTGCCTGGCTTATGCTTCTTCTTATTCCGGATTGTCCGATACACCTTATCATCCGTTATTAGCTTGTGCCTTGTTTATTGTGCCGGGAGTTCCTTTGATTAATTTTGTGGATGATATGATAGATAATCATTTGCTGGTAGGCATCACACGTGCTGCAAATACAGCTATGATGGTGATGGCAATGACTTTCGGTATTGCTTTTGCAATGCGTGTATTGGTAATGAATGATGTTGCAATAGATCATAAATTCAGTGAATTAAGTATGGTCCCTCACGACCCGTATTATATTTATGCAATTGCGGCAGCTATTTCGGCCATGGGATTTTCTATGATATTCAATATACAAAGGCGTTTGTTATGGGTGGTGGCAGTAGGAGGCATCATTGCCGTATGTACACGCAATTTTGTAAATTTTGAATTGGGATATGGTCCTGTAATCGGCTCATTTATGGGTAGTTTTGTGGTTAGCCTTATTGCGGTAAAGGCTGTCCATTGGTTTCATGTGCCTAATCATGTATTGACTATCCCTTCGGTGATTCCAATGATTCCGGGAGTATTGATGTACCGTTCTTTATTGGCATTCATTAATTTACATGGAGTTGTAGGCGAAGTGACCAACGCTTTTTTTAATGGTATTAATTCTGCACTTATCATTCTTTGTATTTCGCTTGGCGTGGCCGTACCCAATATTTTTGCCCGTCGCTATATTGCTAAAGATCGTCAATGCCATTTGCAGGAAGAATTGGAAAAGCGCCGTATGCGTGGCAAATTTATTGAATGGTAGGATTGTATTCCACTTTATTTCATAAAGATTTTATGTAAGTTTGCACCGTAATTTTGAAATAGATGGGAGTATTCGAAGGATATGTTGGTATACGTTTATGGGACGGACAGTTGGTGGATGATGTGATATTTTCCATGCTTCTTCTGCTATTCATAGCGTTTTCCATCGTTTTCCATTCCAATTTCCGTCTATTTATAAAAATGCTGAAAGATATTGTTTTTTTGAAAGAACGACAAAGCCTTTTTGAAAAACCGGTAGGTAGCGAATGGTTTTTTCGTAATTTTATATTGTTTCAGACCTTATTTCTTACCAGCGTTTCACTTTTTGCTATAGCAAGAGTTTATGGGTATATTAACCATTTGAAAGAAAGTACGGTATTGCTTTCTATCGGTGTTATTTTTATAATTCTTTTTTTGTTTTACCAGTTTAAGCAATTTCTTTATTTTTTGTTTGGCAGCGTGTTTGCCGATCCGGTACGTTATAAGCTGTGGAAGACAAATTACAATGCTGTTATGGGAGCATGGGGAGTTTTGCTGTATATTCCGGTTTTGTGGTTGGTCTTTGTGGGAACCCATATTTTTGTTCCTGTAATCTTGTTTGCAATTTTCTATATATTATGTCGTTTTGTAATAATTTATAAGACAATACGGATATTTCACAAGAAAAATTCTGGTTTATTGTATATAAGTTTGTACCTTTGTGGCCAAGAAATTTTACCTTTAATATTCTTGTACAAAGGTATATTTTATTTGTATAATTTTATCGAGACGAGTACTCTATTATGGCATTGAATATTAAAAAAGTGCTGGTGTCACAACCGAAGCCTGCATCAGAGAAATCACCGTATTTCGATATTGCAGAGAAGTATGGTGTGGAAATAGATTTCCGCCCTTTTATCAAGGTTGAACCTTTAAGTTCGAAAGAATTCAGACAGCAAAGAATTTCAATTTTAGATTACAGTGCTGTTATTTTTACAGCCCGTACGGCAATAGATCATTTTTTTCACTTGTGTGAAGAACTGAGAGTTACTATTCCGGAAACGATGAAATATTTTTGTATGACTGAAGCAATTGCAGTTTATCTTCAAAAATATATTGTTTATAGAAAGCGTAAAATATTTTATGGACAAGGCAAGCCGGAAGATTTGGTTACTGTTATTGCTAAACATGCAAAGGAAAAATATCTGATTCCCGTATCAGATGTCCATAAGGAAGATTTATTTTCTATGCTGGAAGTTAAGAAGATTAACTATACAAAGGCAATCATGTATCGTACGGTAAGTAATGATTTTTCAAAAGATGAAAAATTCGATTACGATATGCTGGTGTTTTTCAGCCCTTCCGGAATCTCTTCTTTATTGAAGAATTTTCCGAATTTCAAGCAAGATGATATCAGGATTGGTTGCTTTGGCCCTACAACAGCAAAGGCTGTAAAAGAAGCCGGACTTCGTCTGGATGTGGAAGCGCCTACTCCAGAAGCCCCTTCTATGACAGCAGCATTGGAATTATTCCTGAAAAAAGAGCTAGGTGATAAAAAGAAAGGATGATTACTAACAAAAAGAATACCCTTTCAAAAGAAGAACGCTTGTCATGGAAACGCTACATTGATTTATTATTTGCCCAAGGGCAGTCGTTTGTAGCGTTTCCATTGCGAGTTGTCTATTTGCCCACAGAAGAGGAAATGCCTGTTCCTGTTTCAATAATGGTGAGTGTCCCCAAAAAAAGATTCAAACGTGCTGTAAAACGTAATTTAATAAAACGTCAGGTACGGGAAGCTTATAGAGTTCGCAAATATGATTTGATAGAACCACTTTCCGAAAAAAATAAAAATATGTTGATTGCCTTTCTTTATTTAGATAAAGAAATCCGCCCGTTTACCGATATGGAAAAGGCAATGAATAAAGCATTGGCTATCCTTCGGGATAAATAAAATGAAACGCTTCTTTACAGTCCTTCTTTTGTTGCCGGTTTATTTTTATAAATATTGTATCTCCCCGATGACACCGGCTTCGTGCAGGTTTACTCCTACTTGTTCGGAATATGCTGTACAGGCACTGAAGAAGCACGGACCGGTAAAAGGTTTATATTTGGCGATTAAACGAATACTCCGTTGCCATCCGTGGGGAGGAAGCGGATACGATCCTGTTCCGTAAAATGCAATACTTCGATATACATACACATCAGCCATCTGTCCGTCCGAACGACATTGCAATAGTCAATATCGATTCCTTTCGGAATAAATTTGAGTTTCTTCCGAAAGAAACCGGGATTCCTTCCGAAAGGAACTATTTTTCGTGTGGAATCCATCCCCGGTATATTGATGATGTGGAAAGGCAATTGGATGAGTTGCATAAATATCTTTCCTTACCGGAGGTTGTGTTGTTGGGAGAGGCTGGCTTTGATAAACTGGCACAAGCATCAGTTTTTTTACAACAGGATGTTTTTCTTGCCCAAGCCGATTTGGCTGAAGAACATTGTAAACCGATGATTATCCATTGTGTGAAAGCATGGCAGGAAATAGAGGCGGCAAAAAACAAAATAAAACCTCGGGTGCCGTGGATCATTCATGGATTCCGGGGGAATGATATTTTAGCCACTCAATTGATTCGTCAGGGCTTTTATCTTTCGTTTGGTGAATATTTTAATCTGCAAGCTGTGCGAATGGCCTGGCCTGGACGTCTGTTTGTAGAGACGGACGATAAGCCAGTGGATGTACGTATTGTCTATAAGAAAATTGCGGAAGCCTTATTTATTGAAGAGTCCCGACTTGTTGAGCAGGTGGCGGAAAACGTTGCCCGTTTAGGCTTAATCAAATAATTATCAATAGTCAGTTGCCTATTCTCAATTAAAAAATCTTACCTTTGCCCTCATTCAAATATAAAACAGTATAATAATTAATACGATATAATTTAATACGATGAATTTTGTAGAAGAATTAAAATGGAGGGGCATGATTCATGATATGATGCCCGGAACAGAAGAGCAATTACAAAAAGAGATGACTTCCGCTTATGTTGGTATCGACCCGACTGCAGATTCATTACATATTGGCCACCTTGTAAGTGTGATGATGCTGAAGCATTTTCAACGTGCTGGGCATCGTCCTATCGCTTTGGTCGGAGGTGCGACAGGTATGATTGGCGACCCTTCTATGAAGTCGGCCGAGCGCAATTTGCTGGATGAAGCAACGCTTCGCCATAACCAGAATGCAATCAAAGCGCAGTTGGCTAAATTTCTTGATTTCGACTCTGATGCTCCCAACGCGGCCAAGTTGGTAAATAATTACGACTGGATGAAGGATTATTCTTTCCTTAATTTTATTCGCGATATCGGTAAGCATCTTACTGTTAATTATATGATGGCAAAAGATTCTGTAAAGAAACGTTTGAGTTCGGATTCGAATGTCGGTATGTCGTTTACGGAATTTTCTTACCAGTTGTTGCAAGGATACGACTATCTGTTTTTATATGAACATGAAGGTTGCCGTTTGCAGATGGGAGGCTCTGACCAGTGGGGGAATATCACAACAGGAACGGAATTGATCCGTCGTAAATTGGGCGGTGAGGCTTTTGCCTTAACATGTCCGCTTATTACGAAAGCCGACGGAGGCAAGTTTGGTAAAACTGAATCCGGAAATGTTTGGCTGGACCGTCGTTATACCTCTCCTTACAAATTTTATCAGTTCTGGCTGAATGTAAGTGATGACGATGCCGCAAAATATATCAAGATATTTACGGCTCTGGATAAAGAAGAGATTTCATCTTTAGAAGCAGAGCAGGCAGCAGCTCCTCATTTACGTCCGTTACAAAAACGTCTGGCAAAAGAGGTGACTGTTATGGTTCACTCTTTAGAAGATTATGAAGCGGCTGTAGAGGCTTCTAATATTTTGTTCGGAAACTCCACATCTGAGACTTTAAAGAAACTGGATGAAGATACGTTGTTGGATGTATTTAATGGCGTTCCTCAATTTGAAATATCCCGTGTTGAACTTTCTGCCGGAATCAAGGCTGCGGACTTGTTTACCGAAAAAGCTTCTGTTTTTCCGTCAAAAGGAGAAATGCGTAAATTGGTTCAAAGTGGAGGAGTGAGTTTGAATAAAGAAAAACTTACTGAAGCAGATACTGTAATAGATTGCGGATCATTGCTTGATGATAAGTATCTGCTGGTACAAAGAGGTAAGAAGAATTATTATTTACTCATTGCGAAGTAAATATTATTTAAATATATGATGAAACGTGGCGAAGAAATTTATTCGCCACGTTTTTTATTTCTGTAGAATTACGAACCATTTGTTTTCAACTATTATATAATATAACGGTTCCGTATCTCTGTGTGGAATATTAATGTTCCTCTTTTCTTTGTACGTAGAAGCTATCTGAATAATAATAGTATATTTGTAGTATTAAATAGGTTTGACGAGGCAGTGGCCCCAATCCTGTTTGGTTGTAGGATTTTTTCGTCTATAGCTTTACAGATGGCGGTTCCGTACTTCCGTGGGAGAAATATATCCCGATTTTGTACGGTGGTTTTATGCAATATCTGCAACATGTTAACGAATCTACCCGCCGTACCAGAGTAATAAATCTTACTACGGAACTGATGGACTTTGTTGCTTTTATGTCGCAAAGTAAAAATCAAATTCACAATATAACAGTGTATCTCAACCAGCAAGTTGTGGACCTGGATAAGCTGATAAAGGACTTAGAGGAAGAAAGAAATCTGTTGGTTACGGAAAATGATTGATATGAAATCCAGTCAGAAACGTACTATATGAATAAAGTTCTATAGTAAGAAATTTATTAAAAGACTTGCAGAATAAAATTTTATTGTTACCTTTGCATCGCTTTAGATAAAGCGCCGGATTGTCTCATGGTGTAATGGTAGCACTACAGTTTTTGGTTCTGTCTGTCGAGGTTCGAATCCTCGTGAGACAACAGAAGTAATTTAAAAAGCTCCCCGATAATGAATGTTGTCGGGGAGCTTTTTTATTTTGTCGATTGGAATTATTCTGTATATTTGCAGAATACAGAATTTATTTAGAGAGTAATTATCCATGAAAAAGCTATTCGTAATCCTTTCTTTTTGTCTGTTTGTGTGTCATTTACAAGCTCAATTCACCTCTTTGCAAGTTGTTGAATACAATTCGCCTAAAAATGATGTCCGTTCCATATCTTTTGATAAGGCAGGCAATATGTTTGTGGCAACTTATGCCGGAATTTATAAACAAGTGCCGGAAGGATGGAAACTTCTTTCGGATGAAGATACTTATCTGGAATCGTTTATCGTAGACAAAACAGATAATCTATGGATGTCAGGTTGGGGAAAAGGAGTATATCGCGCTGATAAAGAAACGCAGGTTTTTGAGAAGGTGAAAGGAATACCGACATCGGCTAATGTTTTGTTTGAAGATGCCAAAGGGCGCATCTGGGCAGGAATGTGGCGAGATGGATTAATGATGGGGGATCAGGATAACTGGACAAACTTTACAACGAAGAATTGTAATTTGGCGGATAATTCGATTTTATCCGTTGCATGTGATTCTAATAATAAAATATGGATTGGCACTTATCAGGGATTATCTTCTTATGATGGCAGTCAGTGGTCTTGTTATACTGTAAACAATAGCCGGTTGCCTGATTATATTGTATACGCCCTAGCTACCGGCAAGAATGATCGTGTTTGGGCTGGTACATGCAAAGGCGTTGCTTTATTCAATAAGAAAGGTGTTGTGGAAAAAGTATATGATACATCTAATTCTCCGCTGTCGGATAATGTTGTGATTTCACTTCTTGAGGATAGCAAAGGGCGGCTTTGGGTTGGAACCTGGAGAGGGCTGGATATGTTTGACGGTACACAATGGAAAAGATATACGGTTGAAAATAGTAATCTGCCGGATAATAAAATTCAGGTATTGCAACAACATGGCAATAAATTGTATGTGGGAACAAGTTTGGGTATTTCGGTAATGGATATAAAATAAGAATCAAGATGGATAGACGAAAATTTATATATACAAGCGGACTGGCTCTTGCTTCTGCGTGCATGGCTGGTAAATTACAGGCTTTTGAGTACAAACGCAATTTGGATATAAAGCCTATTATGGGATCCTGGTTCGAGTTTAAGCATCATTCCGAAATAGAAGGGACTTATTGGAATCCGCAGTTTGCTTCTTTTACAGCAGACCAGTGGAAGACTTTGATAAAAGATATCAGTGGGTTGGGAATGGAATACCTGGTGCTGCTTTCGGTAGCAGATAACGGGAAGACCTTATATCCTTCCAAATTACAACCAATGTATGATCTGGCTTGTCCGGACCCGCTGGAAGCCGTATTGAGTGCGGCTGACGAATGTAATGTTAAATTTTTTATAAGTAATGATTTTTGGGCGGATTACCGGGATGTAAATAAAATGATGACCAATAAGGAAGTTGCAATTCTTCGTGCCAAAGGAATGGAAGAAGTTGCAGAAAAATATGGACATCATAAGAGTTTTTACGGTTGGTATTTCCCGAATGAATCGGGGTTATTCCGTACCATTGACGAAACGACGATTACCTATGTAAATGATTGTTCGCGTATGGCCCATGATTTGCTTCCTCATACGACAACGCTTATTGCCCCTTATGGAACTAAATCTATTCGATTAGATGATCAATACGTACGGCAGTTGGAACGGCTGGATGTTGACATTGTGGCTTATCAGGATGAGGTTGGAGTGCGGAAAGCAAAGGCCGGAACGGCTGGTAAGTATTATGAAGCCCTTTATCATGCACACGCCAAAGCTGGTCGGGCACGTTTGTGGGCAGACCTTGAAGTATTCGATTTTGAGGGAGATGTTTATAATAGTCCGCTTATTCCATCTTCTTTTGAAAGGATTCATGCCCAGTTGGCGGATATTTCTCCATTTGTGGAGAATGTTTTAATTTATCAATATTGCGGCTTAATGAGTAAGCCGGGTTCTATTGCTTCGATCGGTCAACCACGTGCTGAAAAGTTATATACTGATTATTCTAATTGGCTTGCCATACAAAAACGGCCTTAAAAGAGAAGATAGAGACAGGGAGAGATGACGCTTTATTCTGATTTAGCGGATATAGAGCTATGGAATTGCTTTTTATCGGGAGATAAGAAGGCTATGGAATATATCTATAGCTTGTATTATAAACCCTTGCTGGCTTATGGCATGAAATTATTGCCTGATTATGAACTGGTAAGGGATTGTGTGCAAGATATGTTTGTCAAGCTGTATATAACTCGTAAAAATCTTTCTTCAACACCACACATAAACTCTTACCTTATCCGTGCATTGCGCAACCGTTTGTATGATGAAATGTCTGTTCATGTGGATAAAATGACGATTGATGATTTGCCCTTCGACTTTGCCGTTGAAGATTTTTTTTTAACTCATTTCCAGGAAAGTGATGATGATTTACTCCAAAGAAAAAAATTACAAATAGCAATAGAAAAATTATCTGCCCGGCAGCGGGAGATTGTTTATTTACGTTTTATCCGTGAACTGGATTATAATGAAATAGGTGATTTTCTGGGAATTAATTATCAGTCGGCAAAAAATCTTATATCACGTACTTTAGTAAAGTTGCGACAATATTATATGGAGGGGAATTGAACGAAATTGACGGTCTGATAAATACTTCTCGTGATTTTTTATAAAACTTTTCTTGTGAATTGAGTACTGATTTGTTAAAATCCCGTTTTCCTTATATAAGAAAAGATAATAGAAGTATGCCTAAAGGTAGACAAAATAAAAAACAACAATTCAGAAACCTTGTTAACCGGATTGTTCCCTTATTTAAACGCTATGAAACAAAAGCGTTTGACAAAGACGAGATTGAGTCGTGGAACGCGATAAGCCAGCGTATAAACGTTTATGAGCGCCGTAATCTGCAAAGACGTATATTGTATTTTACTTCGGCTGCCGCTTGTGTTTTGCTTGTTATTGGGGGAATGTTTTCTAGATTTTCTTCTGAAAAACCTCAAAGTCCAACTTTGGCACAGGTCGTGACAAAGTTGCCAGTTCTTGAAAATTCTTCACTGGAAATTATGTTGGTTACAGCAAATGATCAAAAGTTGAATGTAGAAGATAATACAAATGTAAAATACAATCCGGATGGTAGCATTGTCGTAAATTCGGAAAAGATCGATCAAACGATTGCGAAGAAAAAAGAAAAAACAGTAGTCCCCGTATATAACCAGATTATTGTCCCTAAAGGGAGGAGAACGAATGTAACATTTGCTGATGGTACGCGTATTTATGTTAACTCCGGAACACGTGTTGTTTATCCGGCTGTTTTTGCTAAAGATAAACGTGAAATATATGTGGACGGCGAAATATATCTGGAAGTAAAACATGATGAATCGCGTCCTTTTTATGTAAAAACAGATAATATGGATGTTCGTGTCTTGGGTACTACATTCAACGTATGTGCTTATAATGAAGATATGGAATCTTCCGTTGTTCTGGTTAATGGAAAGGTAGAAGTTGAGACAAAAAAGAATGAAAAAGTAACATTGTCTCCGGATGAATTGTTCAGTATGCAGCCAACGGGAGTCAGCACCCGTAAAGTTGATGCATCCGAATATATTTGTTGGACACAAAATATGATGATATTCAAACACGAACCACTAAGTAAAGTGCTAACCAGGTTATCTCGCTATTATGGCAAAGAGATAGCCTGGGATGCCGATTTGGGTAAAATGACAATCAGTGGAAAACTAGACTTGCGTGATAATGTAGAAGATGTAATGAGTATTGTTACTACGGCTGCCCCACTGACTTTCGCTAATACGGATAATGCCATAACGGTAAAATTGAGGAAATAAATCAAAAGGAAAAATATATGAACTTATAAAAAACAGGATGCTTATGGTGTAGAGTAAAATCGTTAAACCGGATATTTTAGTGTTTGAGTATTATCCGGTCGCATTTGGGTTAACTTTTTGCTAATTATTGTTTAAAGAAATCAACACAAACGTATGAAAAATCATTTTTTATTTAGAGGAAGACTTCCTAAGATTCCCAAATCGGTATGTATGCTTTGCTTGATAGCTAGTTTGGGTACGACTGACGTATTCGCTGCGAATACGTATGCACAGTCAACAACGTTGACTGTACAACTGAATAACAAAACTATTAAAGATGTATTCAGTTATATTGAAAAAAATAGTGAGTTTATTTTTGTTTATCTTGATAATACATTCGATTCCCGCAAATTAGTGAATGTAAATATGCAGGAACAACCGGTAACTGCAATTCTTGATAATCTTTTCAAAGGAACAGATGTCACTTATAAAATTGACAACCGCCAGGTCATAATTTCCCGGAAGGAAGCTTCCGCTGTAACCTCTTCAACCCAGCAGGCAAAAGAAGTATCGGGCGTTATAAAAGATAATACCGGCGAACCTATTATTGGTGCTAATGTCGTTGTAAAAGGAACCACAACAGGTATGATTACTGATTTGGACGGACATTTTGCTATGAAAGTTCCTTCTCAGAATGCTACGTTGGTAATTTCTTATATTGGTTACAAGACACAGGAAATAGCATTAAACGGTCGTAATGTTATTAATATAACAATGGAACCGGAAACAGAGAATCTGGATGAAGTGGTTGTTACTGCTTTAGGTTTGAAGCGTGCTACAAAAGCATTAGGTTATTCAGTTCAGGAACTGAAAGGCGAATCATTGACAGAAGCTCGTGAAAGCAACGTAATGAATAGCTTGAGTGGTAAAATTGCCGGTGTACAGGTTAGCCAGAGTGGTAATGGCGGTATGGGATCCAGCCGTATTGTTATTCGTGGTAATAACTCTTTGGGCGGAAATAACGAACCGTTGGTTGTAGTAGATGGTGTGCCTATTAATAACTTTAACGGAGGTGTAACAACCGGCGGTGAGTGGGGTGTTTCAGATTCAGGAAACGGTTTGTCGGATATAAATCCTGACGATATTGAATCAATTTCCGTGTTGAAAGGTGCTGCCGCTGCTGCACTTTATGGTACACGTGCTGGTAATGGTGTATTGATGATTACAACGAAAAAGGGTGGTACTCAACCGAAAGGTTTAGGTATTACATTAAATTCGAATGTAATGATGGAGCGTCCATTGGTAAAGCCAAAGATGCAGAATGTGTACGGACAAGGTACAAACAATGTATATGATCCGGATGGCAATTATAGCTGGGGACCGAAAATGGATGGCAGCAGTGTAACAGACTGGACTGGCCAGTCTCGTCCATATTCTCCATATGATAATGATATTATGGACTATCTGGGAACAGGGGTTACCACTACTAATACTTTAGAAGCATCTGCAGCTACAGAAAAGGCTACTTTTTTAGGAACAGTATCATATCAACGTATGGATGGTGCTGTGCCAAGTAACTATCAGGATAAATATATTATTAATTTCCGTAATACATTAAACTTGAGTAAAAAACTATCGTTGGATACAAAAGTAAATTATGTAAAGCAGAAAATGTGGAATACTCCTGCTGTTGCTGGTGATCCTACCTCTGTGATGAATAACTATCTGATGATGCCGAGAAGTGTGCATTATTCGGATATGCAGGATCCGTTTAATCCGGATGGCTCTGTTAAGCAGTGGACTTCAAAGGAAATCAATTACGTATTAAATCCGTATTTTACTCCGAACAACGAAAATAATAATCATCGTGACCGTTTTATCGGCTTTATTGCTTTGCAGTATCAGCCAACCGATTGGTTAACTATCAAGTTGCGTCATGGTGAAGATATGTATTGGTCTGGAAGTGAAAGTAAAACGGTTGCTGCTACTCCTTATTCAAAAGATTATAAAGGCCATGGTAATTATAATATAGGTACTTCAAATTTCCGCGAACGTAATACGGATGCTTTGATTACAGCAACACAAGATAACTGGTGGGGATCTAAGTTCTCTGGTAGTGTAAGTGTGGGAGGAAATATGATGTTTACCCAAAACGAGTCATTCAGTGAAAATTCCGGCCGTTTGGCTATTCCGGATTTCTTTGCTATTAGTAACGGAGAGTTGCAGACGGCAACCCATTGGTTAAGCAAGAAAGCTGTAAACTCTATTTATGGATTTGTTCAGTTAAGCTATGGCAATTGGGTGTTCTTGGATGTAACAGGCCGTAATGACTGGTCTTCAACACTACCTCGTGCAAATCGTTCTTTCTTCTACCCGTCAGTTGGTTTAGGCTGGGTTGTTTCTGATATGTTACGTTCTTATGATGTAAATGTTCCGGAATGGCTGTCGTTTGCAAAACTGAGAGGTTCGTATGCGGAAGTAGGTAATGATACAGATCCGTATCGCTTGGCTGCGACTTATGGTATTTTTGATGTTGCGGATGGCATTAAAGGCTCAGAAGTAAACGGAACTATTCCATTGTCTACATTGAAACCGGAAACGATTAAATCTACAGAAGCAGGTTTCGATATTCGGTTCCTGAACAATCGTGTTGGATTAGACTTTACCTGGTATAAGAAAGATGCAACCAATCAAATTTTGACATTACCTATTTCTTCTACAACTGGTAAGACGTCTCGTTTGATCAATGCCGGTAATATTCAGAACAAGGGTATTGAGTTTGTTTTGACAGGAACTCCTGTAAGAACCAAAGATTTTGAATGGAACGTAATAGTTAACTATTCAAAGAATAAAAATAAAATTAAGGAATTACATCCTGAATTGTCTGTTTATGAATTAGGTTCAACAAGCTTTGTGAAGGTTGTTGCTCGCGAAGGAGGTAGCTATGGTGATATTATTGGTTATCGTTACAAACGTGACGATCAGGGACGTAAAATTGTAGATAGTGAAGGACTTCCTGTACTGGAAGCCAATATGGACACTGAAAATCCGGTTGGTAACTATTTACCGAAGTGGACAGGAAGTATGAATAATACATTTACTTACAAAAATATTACATTCAGCTTTATGCTTGATTTACGTGTAGGTGGTGATATCTATATGAATTCGTTATCTCGTGGTGCTGTGTATGGTACAACAGAAATGTCATTGGCCGGACGTGACGAATGGTATGCCGGAACAGGCGGTATTGTTGTGGATGGCGTTACTGAAGACGGACAGGTAAATACGAAAGCTGTAAATCCGCAGGAATATTGGTCACGCGTATCACGCTCAGGAGAAGAGTTCCTTTATGACGGAACTAACTTGCGTTTACGTGAATTGACTTTGGGATATGTTTTTCCAAAACGTATGTTGGCGAAGACTCCGTTTACAAATCTGAAAATAAGTTTTGTAGGACGTAACTTATGGTTGATTAAAAATAATGTTCCGGGATATGATCCTGAATCTTCCTATAGTACCGGTAATGCAAGTGGTATAGAATATGCTTCATTCCCTTCTATGCGTAGTTTCGGTTTTAATCTGAACGTATCTTTCTAATGATGTCAGACTTTATTAAGAATTATCAATATGAAGACTAAAATAAAATCTTATTTACTGATGCTTGTAATGGCAGGAACTTCTGCTTTGACTTCTTGTGAAGGTTTCGACAGCATCAATGAAAATCCAAATGCTCCGACCCCGGAAAAGATTGATCCGGTTTATCTGCTTTCTCCAGTGTTTATCAGGAGCGTTTATAATGTAGACTTATACCAGCGTATTCACAATCTATATGTAGATACTTATGCCCAATATTTCTCTAATGATAAATATTCATCCAACGTATGTGTTCCTAATAATGACTGGACACAGCAGTATTGGGATGCTCATTGGGGATGGATTGCCAACATGAATGAAGTGATTCGTATCTGTAAAGATAATCCGGCACATAATAATCTGGTGCAGGTTGCTCGTATCTGGAAAGTCTGGACATTTGCTCGTGCTACGGATCTGTTCGGTGATATCCCGTATTCAAAGGCTTGTGATGATTCAGGCGAAGCAGCCCCGTATGATACACAAAAAGATATCTATTATGATATGGTGAAAGAACTGGCTGAAGCTTCGGCTGCTCTTAATCCGGACGGCGATAATCTTGGCTCGGGTGATTTGATATTCCAGGGTAATGTAGCCCGTTGGAAATCATTTGCAAACAGCATGCGCCTTCGTTTGGCTATGCGTATGACTGAGGTAGATGCTGCCAAAGCAAAGCAGGAAGCTGAAGCTGCTGTAAAAGCTGATGGCGGCCTGTTATCAGGTATCAATGAGGATGTGAAGATTGTCCGTAAGAATTCTTATTACAAATTCGATTACGGTTATTATAATGCCGTGTCCCATTTGTTTAATGGCGGACGTATGACCATGAGTTATTCTATGCAGAAACTTCTTACAAACTTAGGGGGTATTCCTTTCCCGAAGAAAGATACCTATAAAGAAGTACCTGAATATTGCGATCCGCGCGGCCCTATTTATTTTAACGTAACCAACCAGTATAACGGAGCGGGCGAAGAGTATCGCGGACGTTGGAGAGGTGTTCCTGCCGGTTATACACAGGCTGTCAGTTTGGAACCAAACAATGTAAATAAGAATAATTCCCGCGTGGGTGTTTATTTCGTGGGTAGTACCAAAGAAACGGATGTACCGTTTACTGTAAATATGGACCGCGACCAAACACTGATGTATTATTCTGAAGTATGCTTCCTGCGTGCTGAAGGTGCCGTTCGTGGCTGGGACATGGGGGGTTCTGCTCAGAGCTTTTATGAGGAAGGAATCAAAGCTTCTATGAAAGAAGTGGAGATTGCGGATGATGTAATTGCTAATTATATGCAGTCTACCATGCCTAATTTATATGGAACGACTGTCCCCTTTAATGATACTAAGGGAGAAAATAATACCCAATTGGCAAAAATTATTACGCAGAAATATTTATCAGGTTTCCCGGATAATGGTTGGGAAGCATGGAATGATTATCGTCGTTTAAGTTTGCCTACATTGGATCCGTTTGCTATGCCCGAAGCCGGTTATGTTATTGAGAAAGGCGCAATGGGTTGGAGAGGTTCTTTACGCCGTATTATTTATCCGGCAAGAGAACAGATAGTAAACGAAGCAAATTACAATGAAGCTGTTGCCCGTATAGGTGGTGATAAAACTACAACCCGTATATGGTGGGATGCTCAAAAATAAAAAGTAGTTTGGGTTAATTATAATGGCAGGCCCGGAAGGAAGACAGTACGTCGACCTTCCGGGCTTTTTATAGGCTGAGGGTAATAATTAGGCTTATTTGATTTTTCTGTTAAAAATGATTCTAATATTTAATTATTTAATATCTTTGTTGCAACCGCTGTGTCTGGTTAAAATAATTAAAAAACAAAATAGGCCGTACGTAATATTTTTAATAAGCGTGTCTATCTTAATAGAATGATGAAGTTAGTACCTAAATCGTGAACAATTTAAAAAGACTCAGATGGAAATTGACAGAACACGCACAAATGGATTTTTACTTGTATGTACAATAGCTTTAGGCTTTTTGCTACTATCATGTATGGATGCTGGGCAAAATATATTGACAGAACAGGAAAAAGCGGACGGATGGGAACTCCTTTTCGATGGAAAGACGCTGGACGGATGGAGAGATTATAATGGTACTGCACTTACCGGTCCATGGGAAGTTGTAGATGGAGCTATACGAGCCGATGGCAGAGGAAGTGATGCCAGCGGATATATTGTTACCGATAAACAATATGAAAATTTTGAACTTTCTTGGGACTGGAAAATTTCGAAGGGAGGAAATAGCGGAATGTTGTACCATGTAGTTGAACGTCCTCAGTTTGCCGTACCGTATGTAACCGGACCTGAATATCAATTATTAGATGATGCGAATATTACAGAGCCTTTGGAAGAATGGCAACGTTGTGGCGTTGATTATGCAATGTACCTTCCTGATTTCTCTAAAATAAAGGTAAAGCCTGCCGGAGAATGGAATACTTCAAAAATCGTATTTGATAATGGGCATGTAACTTATTTCATGAATGGTGAAAAAACGATTGAGTTTGACGCCTGGACAGATGACTGGTTCTCCCGTAAAAATAGTGGGAAGTGGGCAAATGCTCCGGAATATGGTTTAGCCCGCAAAGGAGTATTTTGTTTGCAAGATCATGGATATCCGGCATGGTTCCGTAATATTAAGGTTAAAGAACTTCCCCGGAAATCGAAAGAAGTAGATCTTTTTAACGGAGTGGATCTGGCAGGTTGGGATAAGTATGGAACGGAATTATGGTATGTAAAAGATGGATTGCTTATTTGTGCGAGTGGTCCTGATAAGCAATATGGCTATTTGGCAACACGCGAATATTATGATGATTTTGATTTGACTGTCGAATTCAAACAAGAAGCAGATGGTAACTCAGGTATCTTTATCCGTTCTTTTGTAGAACCTGATGTAAAGGTTAATGGATGGCAGGTCGAGGTTGCTCCGAAAGGGCAAGATACAGGAGGCATTTATGAGTCGTATGGTCGTGGTTGGTTGATTCAGATTCCTGATGAGAAAGAAGATATTTTAAAATGTGGCGATTGGAATACAATGCGCATTAAAGTGCAAGGTGATAATGTTCAAACTTGGTTGAATGGTGAAGAAATGGTTAATATCCGCGATGAAAAAATTGGTGCAGGGCAAGGACGTATAGCCTTACAAATTCATGATGGAGGTGGTATAAAAGTACTTTGGCGTAATCTGCATTTAAAAACTTTATAATATAAAATATTACTTTATAATTTAATAGTTATGAAAAACATATCCAGAAGAAATTTCCTCAAGTCGGGTGTTATGGCTGCTGCCGGCCTGACTATTGTACCGGGTTCGGTACTTGGCAAGTCGTTTGGTTATACGGCTCCTAGTGATAAATTGAATATTGCCGGAATAGGTGTAGGTGGTATGGGGCGCCGCAACCTGGCAAATATGAGTACAGAAAACATTGTTGCTCTTTGTGACGTAGATTGGAAGTATGCAGATAAGACTTTCAAAGATTATCCAAATGCAAAACGTTTCAAAGATTGGCGTGTGATGTTTGACGAAATTGGTAATTCTATTGACGCTATTATGGTAGCTACCCCAGACCATACACATGCTGGCGTTACTGCACATGCTATTACTTTAGGAAAACATTGTTATACACAGAAACCTCTTACTCATTCTGTTTACGAGTCACGTTTGCTGACTAAATTGGCAAAGAAATATAAGGTCGCTACTCAGATGGGTAATCAAGGTAACTCATTTGACTGGTGCCGTCAGATTGCAGAGTGGATTCAGTCTGGTGTAATAGGCGAGGTTACAGAAGTACATTGCTGGACTGACCGTCCTATCTGGCCACAGGGGTTAATGAAACCGAGTGAAATTGTAAAGACTCCTAAGACATTGGATTGGGATTTATTTATCGGTCCGGCTCAAAAACGTCCGTATAATCCGGTTTATACACCGTGGAACTGGCGCGGATGGTGGGATTTTGGTACGGGAGCTTTGGGTGATATGGCTTGCCATATTATGGACCCGTTATACTGGGCTTTGGATTTGAAATATCCGACAAGTGTTATCGGTAGTTCTACACTGAGCAACCTTTATTCGCCTCCTCATGCACAGATTGTAACTTATACATTCCCGGCTCGTGCTCCGAAGGGAAATGTTAAAATGCCGGAAGTGAAGGTTTATTGGTATGATGGCGGTTTGATGCCTCCTCGGCCGGAAGAACTGAAAGACGGACAAATGATGGGTGATGAAAATGGTGGTATAATTTTTATTGGAACAAAAGGTAAGATTATGACTGGTTGTTACGGTATGAATCCTACATTGTTACCAGTATCTGATATGGATCATTTCAATCAACCTAAGCCGACCATTGCACGTGTAAAAGGTGGTAATGGTAATATCTGGTCAACTAATGCCCATGAACAAGATTGGATTCGTGCTTGTAAAGAATCTCCGGAAAACAGAACAGAAGCGTCTTCAAATTTCCAGTTCTCCGGTCCGTTTAATGAAATGGTGGTTATGGGTGTTTTGGCTGTTCGCTTATCAGGTCTGCAAGGTTTGCACCGCGAATTGCAGTGGGATGGTGAAAATATGAAATTTACAAATATCTCTCCGACTGACAAGATAAAAATAGTAACGGTAGATGATTTCAAGGTTATTGATGGTGATCCGCGTTTTGATCGTCGTTTTGCTGAATTCAGTGCACAAGATATGGCAAACGAATGGATAAAACATACGTATAATAATGGCTTCTCTTTGCCTGATATGCCGAAGTAAAACTTTTAATAATAAATAATTATGATTGGACGAATTTCTAAGATAATAATTGCCGCTGTTTGTTGTTTGTTGGCATTGCCTTCATTGGCACAAACAAAGGCTGAAAAACAAGGTTGGCGCTTAGGTATACAATCTTATTCATTTCACAAATTCACATTGGTGGAAGCTTTGGATAAGACTCATGAACTAGGTATAAAATGTATTGAGGTGTTTCCCGGACATAAATTAGGAGGTAAATGGGGAGATAAAGTTTTTGATTTTAATCTGGATACTCAGACTCAGAAAGAAATAAAAGAACTGGCAGCCTCTAAGGGAATTAAGATTGTTGGTACAGGAGTTTATATAGCTGATAAACCATCTGATTGGGAAAAGATGTTCAAGTTTGCAAAAGCGATGAATATGGAATTTATCACTTGCGAACCGGCTCTTAAGGATTGGGATTTAGTAGAAAAACTGGCAAAACAGTATAATATTAAAGTTTCAGTCCATAATCACCCGCAACCTTCTGATTATTGGAAGCCAGAGAACTTGTTGAATGCAATTTCAAATCGTAGTAAGTTGTTGGGATCATGTTCTGATGTTGGACACTGGCGTAGAGAAGGTTTGAATCAGATTGATTGCTTGAAACAATTGAAGGGTCGTATAGTCTCATTACATTTTAAGGATATAGCTCCGAAAGTTGAAGGTGAAAAAGAACAGCATGATGTGATTTGGGGAACAGGAATTCTGGATGTAAAGGGAATGCTGAAAGAGTTGAAAAAGCAGAATTTTAAAGGGGTATTCTCTATTGAATATGAATACAACTGGGATAATTCGGTTCCTGATATTAAAGAATGTATCAAGTATTTCAACAAAACTGCCGATGAGATCTTATAAGTGGATAGGCATAGGTTAATAGGTAGTTATGCGTACAGGTAAGGAATGATTTCTGAACCTGTACGCTTTGCCTCGTAATAGAGAATGTGTATTAGATCTAATATGAAAAATGAGAATAAAGGTTGACCTTATTTTTTTGTTGAGTATTTTTATCATGGGATTTTCTTGTATTTCGCAACAAGATGACCCTTTGAAAAGAGCATTGTCTATTGCAGGAGATAATCGTGCGAAACTTGAGAAAGTTTTGGAACATTACAAACAAGATACTTTGAAATTAAAAGCGGCTTGCTTTTTAATACAAAATATGCCTTTTCATTTTTCTGCTAAGCAGGAAATGGATAGCTCCTTATGGAAAGTGTATGACAAACACGTAAAGATTTCAGAAAAGTATAGTTGGGAAATGTCTTTGAAATGGAGACGCGAGATAGATGATTTGAAAGATATATATGGATTTTTATATTCGTCAGCCAATAGTTTTAACACAAAACAGGATATTAAATCAATTTATATAGAGCCAGATGTCAGGATTGTGAAGTATAATCTTCACGATTATTTGAAAAACTGAAAGATTGATTTTTAATTGCTTAATTGTTTAAAATCAAATAGTTTATGGTCTCTGATGAAGAAATGATCATACAGATTAAGAATGGTAATATGACTGCATTCAAATCTTTGTTTGATTCGGTTTATTTCCAGCTGTATTTTCATTGTCGGAAATTTGTGCCCGACTCTGAGGATGCCAAAGACTTATTACAGAATGTATTCCTCCGTTTTTGGGAAAAAAGGAGCGAGATAGACATTCATACTTCGTTGAATGCCTATCTGTTTCGTTCTGTACAGAACGAATGTTTGAACTATATCCGTTCGAATAGAATTACAACTACTTTAGAAGAAGGTCTGCCGGATAATATAAGAAATGATTTTAATAATAATGAGCCTTCTCCTTTCTCTGATTTAGCTGCACTTGAAATCGAAAAAATAGTAGAAAATACAATAGATAAACTGCCGGACCAATGTAAGTCTATTTTTAAATTAAGCCGGATAAATGGATTAAAGAATCAAGAGATAGCTGATAAATTGACTATCTCTGTCAGAACTGTAGATACGCAGATATATAGAGCACTTAAAATTTTAAAAGATAAATTGAAGGATTATATGTCTTCCTAAGAAAAAATTAGATAAAATAATATTTATGCTTGTAAGTAATCTTTTGTTTAGATGTGTCATATTAAAAAGTGAGGAAAGAACAGTTGATAGATGAAGGGATATATTAAAAATATGATTGGAGAAAGCCTAAAAGAAGAGGTAGATATTAATAATGAGTGGAGCCGTTTGGCTTCTTCTATAAATAGACTGTCAGGTGGCTCAAAAAAAAAGGTGTTTCTTCGATTGGTGAGTTATGCGGCAGCAATGTTTATAGGAGTTGTCCTTTCGATTTCTGCTTTCTATTTTGTGGAAAAAAAGCCATTGGCTATGGTTGGCACTTATAAGTTGGTAACAGATAAAGGTGAGAAAAGTTATTTGCAATTGCCAGATGGAACAAATGTATGGCTTAATTCATGTACTACAATAGAATATGCTCCTGATTACGGAAAAAGTAATCGGGATATTCATTTGGATGGAGAGGCTTATTTTGAAGTTGCAAAAAATAAAGAACTTCCGTTTATTGTAAAAACTAGTGGAGGTATTGACGTAAAAGCTGTTGGTACGGCATTTAATGTTCTGGCATATAGTGATGATGCAAAATTAATAACAACATTGTTTAGCGGAAAAGTGGTAGTTCAGCCGACATTAACGAAGCAACAAATACTGTTGGAGCCAAATCAAGTGGCAGTTTATTATAAAGGTAGAAATAAAATAGAAATTGTACCATATGATAAAAAAATGTTTGCTCAATGGAGAGGAGGAGCATTATCATTTGAAATGATGTATTTGGAAGACATAACAAAATTATTGGAGCGGAATTATAATGTAGTATTCCGTTATCAGAATCAAAAGATAAAAAAACTGAAGTTTAGTGGAAGTTTTCGGAATAGTGAAGATTTATCAGAGATTTTGAGAGTGATAAAAACTAATACATCAATAACTTATCAAGTTGTAAAAGATACTATAATAATTAAATAACAGGAATATTAATCTTTAAATCTAACAGCCTATGAGATAGAATTGAAAAAATCATTTTTATTACACAGTTAACCTATTTTTTTTAGATTTTATTGTATAATCTTAATTTCATTAATTATGGCAAATCATACAGGGAGTTCTGGAAGAACTAATTTTAGTACCCTGAGAAAACTTACTCTTCTTGGTTTGTGTGCAGCCGCTTTCCAGTTTCAGGTGATAGCAGCTTCATCACAAATGATTACCTTGAGTATCACACGGGGAACCATTTCTGACGTTTTTAAAGCAATAGAAAGTCAAAGCGATTATAAATTTTTTTATAACAACAGCCAGGTCGATTTGAGCGACCAGGTAAATGTAAATGTTTCAGGAGGCTCGATAGAAAGCGTTCTTGATAATGTTTTTGCAGGTACCAATATTACCTATAAGATTGTAAACAACCACGTAGTCCTTACAAATAAGACTTCGAAAGAAGCAAAAGTTTCAATTGTCAACCAAAAAGGAAAAACTGTAACAGGTAAGGTTGTGGATCCGAATGGAGAGCCACTGATCGGCGTAAATGTACTTGTAAAAGGTACAACAATCGGTGCTACCACTGATATAGACGGAAATTATTCATTGAACGGTGTTCCAGCCAATGCCGTTTTGGAATTTTCATATATCGGTTACAACTCACAAAATATTAACATAGGAAATAAAAACAGTGTAAACATTACATTGTCAGAAGACACCCAGAAACTGGATGAAGTCGTAGTAGTAGGTTACGGTTCATTCAAGAAAAGTGATTTAACGGGTGCTATTTCCCAGATTAAAGGGGATGAGATCGCAGCGTTACCTCTTCGAAGTGCTTCCGATGCATTACAAGGTAAGGTAGCCGGTGTATCTATTACTGCAAACTCAGGAAGTCCGGGTTCATTAGGAGACGTTCGTGTTCGTGGTATCGGTACATTAAATGGTAATGATCCGCTATATGTAGTGGACGGTATGCCTCAAGATGCTATCGGCTGGTTGAACCCACGCGATATTGAAAACATTGAAGTATTGAAGGATGCATCAGCCCAGGCAATTTATGGTTCGCGTGCTGCAAATGGTGTGATTTTGGTTACTACCAAACGTGGTGCAAGTGGTGACTCTTATCGCAGTAATATCGAATTCGATATGAGTGTAGGATTCCAAGCTGCTTCTAAAACGTATGATATGTTGGATGCCGAAGGTTTCATGGAATATAAAAACCGTGCCTATGCCGCTGCAGGAAAAGATTTAACAGAAGACTTTGCCACACCGGAAAAGCGTGAAGCTATTTTATCTTTCCTGGAAAAGAATGGAGGACGTCAAGGTACCAACTGGTGGGATGCTATCACAAATAAACCGAAAGATGCTATGAATCAAACTTATAATTTAGCATTATCGGGTGGAACAAATAAACTGAGATACCGTGCCAGCTTTGGATATATGAATCATAAAGGTCTTGTAAAAAGTTCGGAATATGAACGTTTGAATGGCCGTTTGAATGTAGATTCAGAAGTAACAAAATGGTTTAACTTATCTGCTAATGTGAACGTGGCTTATGAAGCCAGAAGAAATATTACAGAAAATGATTCATATACGGCAACCGTATTTTCTACAGCTGCTGCAGACCCTATTACTCCTGTTTATAGAGATAATCTGGTAGATGTTCCTGACTTTTTGAAAGATCGTATTTATAATGGCTATGAACCGGCTAATCCATGGTCACGTTACACAGGTGTTCTTTATTCAAACAAGCCAAACACAGTAGCTCAGGTTGATCGTCATGCTTTAAATGTTTGGCATGAAGTATCAACAAAGAGTAATATCGCAGGAGAGTTCAAGCTATTTCCATTTTTGACATTCAAATCAAGTATTGCTCTTGACTTGATTCGTGCACAATCTGATGGTTTTAATCCTAAATATTATCTGGATGGCGATGAATACAATTCTTTTGCAACTGCAAGCCGGAATGTCTATAACACAGATTACTGGGTATTTGACAACTATTTAACTTATAATCAAAAGTTTGACAAACATAATGTATCTGTAATGGCTGGTACTTCTGCAGAAAAGAAAAAATATGAAGTAATCAGCGCCTCTAAGCAAGGAATGATTAACAATGAGCCTAACCAACAGATTATAAATGCAGGTACAATGAATCCGGGAGCTGGAGGATACCATGTAATCAACACTCTGAACTCATACTTCGGCCGTGCTTTCTATTCTTTTGATAATCGCTATATGGTTACAGCCAATATCCGTTGGGATGGTTCTTCCCGATTTGCAGATGGCAACCGTTGGGGTGTATTCCCATCCGTATCCGGAGGTTGGAATTTCTCAGAAGAAAGTTTCGTGAAGAGTTTTGCTGAAAAGTGGCTGTCTCAAGGTAAATTAAGAGTCGGTTGGGGGGAAATTGGTAACCAGACCATTGGTGATGGTGCCTATCTGAATACATTTGCAAATGGTGGTTATTATCTGTTTGGAAGTGGTAATACTATCTTGAGTGGTGCACGAAATCAAGTAGGAAACCCAGACTTGAAGTGGGAAACAACCCGTCAGCTTGACCTTGGTTTGGATTTAGCATTTCTTCAAGGTTCGTTGAGATTAACTTTAGATTATTATAATCGTGAAACGAAGGACATGTTGGTACAAGTTCCTAACCCTGCCAGTTTAGGTTTCCCAAATACTCCATGGGTAAATGCGGGTAGTATCAGTAATAAAGGTTTTGAAGTTTCTATCGGTTATGATGGAAAAGCAGGGAAAGACTTTACTTACCATGTAAACGCTAATGTTTCTACTTACAAGAATAAAGTAAAAAGTCTTGGTAGTGATGCCAATATTCCGGGTAAAGGAATTCACTTAGGATACTACACATATACTATGACCGAAGTGGGAAAACCTATAGGTTATTATTATGGTTACAAAACTGATGGAGTATTCCAAACTCAGGAAGAAATTGACAACTATAAAAATGATGGAAAAATGGTTATGCCGGATGCAAAACCGGGTGACTTAAAATTCCAGGATTTGAATAAAGACGGACAGTTGGATGACAAAGACCGGACAATGATAGGTAACCCGCATCCCGACTTTACATTTGGTATCACATTAGGAGCCGAATATAAAGGCTTCGACTTCTCTGCATTCTTCCAGGGATCAGTAGGAAATGACCTGTTGAATATTTTGAAATATGACATCTATGGAGGTGTTGGTTGGTATAATGCTCCTAAAGACATTCTAACAACATTCTGGAATGGTCCGGGTAGCACAAATGAGAACTTTGCAATCGATGCTGACAGCCGTTTGAATCGTGAAATGTCTGAATGGTTTATTGAAGACGGTTCTTATATTCGTCTGAAAAACCTGCAGATTGGTTATACGATTCCGTCTTCTATCACAAAGAAGATCACATTGAATAACCTTCGTGTATTCGTTGCTGCACAGAATTTATTTACTATCACAGGTTATTCCGGTCTGGACCCTGAAATTGGTGAGTTTAATAAAAATCCTATCTATAGAGGAGTTGATATGGGATATTATCCGCAGGCAAGAACCTTTATGTTTGGTATCAGTATGAAACTTTAAAAACGGATGTATTATGAAATCAATAATAAATTTAGGAAAAGTATGTGCGGTAGCTTTATTCGCAGGTACTTTGATGACAAGCTGTAATGCAGATTTTCTGGATCGTCCTACTGTAGGTTCGGTAGATGAGACAACTTATCTGAATTCTGAAAATGGAGGCTTTAAGCTATTAATAAATTGTTATCAGCCAATCGTTAATCATTGGGACTATCAGCAAATGAAATTCGACATGGGCGACCAGTTAACAGATGACTGTACCAAGGGAGGATCTGATGCTGCAGACCGTGTTGTTATTACCGAAGTAACGCGAGGCAATCCGACCGCATCCAGCAGTATGTTGCTAAGCTTATGGAATCATCGTTATCAATCAGCCATTTCTGCATGTAACGTATTCTTATCATTGGTTACTCCTGAAACGCAATTGATAAAAGATGGAGGTGCATTAGTTACGACTGCTGAAAAGCAACGTTGGATAGCAGAAGCTAAGTTTTTACGCGCATTTTATTACTTTGACTTGGCTATGATGTTTGCTAATGTTCCTATTATAGACAAACCTTTGAATGCAGTAGACAAAAATACGATTACAAAGTCTGATAAAGAAGAGGTTAGGAAATTTATTCTTTCGGATTTAGATGCAGCTATTGCTGAGGCAAACTTGCCAAGTGCAAATGCTATTCCAGCTTCTGATATAGGTCGTGTATCCAAAGAGGCTGCTTTGTCTTTCCGCGCTCGCGTAAAAATGTTTTTTGGTGATTATGAAGGAGCAAAAGCAGACTTAAAACTTGTTGTTGACGGAGGTCAGTTTGATTTGATTAATGACTACCAGACTTTGTTTAACAGTGCGGCAGAAGGCTATATGTCTAAAGAAGCTGTATTTATCACTACCCGTGCTTATATTCCTAATTATACAGGAGGTAGCGTTGTTCCTCAGATGTGTATCGGTCGTAACACAACCGGTGGTTGGGGTGGAGAATGTCCTACAACGAATTTGGTAAATGAATATGAAGTAGGTGACCCTCGTTTGACACATACAGTTATGTCATCCGGTGATATTTTCTATAAAGGAGATGGCGTAACAACAGAAACTCACGATTATTCAGGTTATGATAACCTTCCACAACAACATAATCGTAAGTTCTGGGTTGATTATTCAAGGAGACCTACAGGTGGTTTAATGGACACAGACTGGTCGTTCTATCATATCCGCTATGCTGATGTATTGTTAATGTACGCAGAATGTTTGATTGAGACAGGCGGTGATAAACAATTAGCTGTCGATTTAATTAATAAGGTTCGTTATCGTGCATTTGTAACCACTTCTCCTAAAGATAAGTTTGCTCAGTTCCGTAAGTTTAATGTACCGGATGATAAAAAGGTAACGGAAGAAGTGTTTAATGCAAAATACAAAGTGAAAGTATCAGACGATTTACGAAAAGCTGTCCGTCACGAACGTCGTGTTGAATTAGCAGGAGAAGGTCTTCGTCTTTACGACTTGCTTCGTTGGGGAACTTTTGTTTCAACTATGCAGGCATTCAGCAAAACAAAAGAAGGAATATATTCTGGAGCAGGCTCAAATGTTACAGATAAAACATGGCCATATCCTATTCCTCAAGCTGAAATTGATTATGTAGGCGGTTCTTTAACGCAAAATGATAATTACAATTAAATAATAAGTTGTTGATCTTAAAGCCATGCTCAAAAAGAGCATGGCTTTTTGTTTTAAAACAAAAATTATTAAGATACAAACCACCAACTAAGAGATAATCAATTACATTTGTTTTCTGGTTCTATCATTAATCTAAAATAAGTATTATGAAAACATTGAATTCATTTTTTTTCGTGGCACTATGCCTGTTATTTTCTATCACTTCGTATGCCGGAGATAAAGCCAGTTTTCTTAAAAAACAGTTTACTGCTGCAAATGGTTATAAATTGAATTATCGGGTATTGTATCCTGAAAATTATTGTCCGGATCAGCAATATCCTGTCATCCTATTTTTGCACGGTGCAGGGGAAAGAGGAGATGATAATGAGGCACAATTGTTTCATGGAGGTGATATGTTTGCTTCATATACTAACCAGTCCAAATATCCGGCAATTGTTATTGCTCCGCAGTGTCCGAAAGATCTATGGTGGTCATCTTATCAACGACCTGAAAAAGAAGGCGAAAAACGTTATTATCCTACGGTAGCTCCGATTACAAAAACAATGGCTGCCGTTAAAGAACTTTTAGACAGTTATATAGCTAAAGGAATTGTAGATACAAAACGTATTTATATTACCGGTCTTTCTATGGGTGGAATGGGAACATTTGATTTGGTTTGCCGTTACCCTAATCTTTTTGCGGCTGCAACTCCTATATGTGGCGGGGCAAACTTGCAACGTTTAACAAATTTCAAAGGTAAAACAGCTTTTAGTATCTACCATGGGGCAGATGATAGTGTGGTAGATGTACAATTTTCGCGTGATGCTTATGAAACATTGAAAAAGGCAGGTGTAGATGTTCGTTATAAAGAATATCCGGGTGTCGATCATAATAGTTGGGATAATGCATTTGCGGAACCTGATTATCTGGACTGGATGTTCCGGCATAAATAATCTTTCACTACTTTTGCAGCCGCATAAATTCAAAAATAAAATGAATCCTACTTTATTAACGACTTCACGGCAAGTCATGTGGAGGGAAATGAGGGATTATCTGATGATAGCCCTCGGTATGATACTTTACGGTATCGGCTGGACTGTATTTCTTTTGCCTAATGACATTACAACAGGCGGGGTACCGGGCATTGCCTCTATAATTTATTGGGCTACAGGGTTTCCGGTGCAGTATACCTATTTTGTTATAAATGGTATTCTGCTCCTGCTTGCATTGAAGATTTTAGGATTTCGTTTCAGTATTAAAACTATTTTTGCAGTATTTGTGCTGACTTTTTTCTTGTCTGTGATTCAAAAGCTGACTGCCGGGTTACATCTTTTACATGATCAGCCTTTTATGGCTTGTGTATTAGGAGCCTCCTTTTGTGGTAGCGGTATAGGTATAGCCTTTTCATCCAATGGAAGTACGGGAGGAACAGATATTATTGCTGCAATTATCAATAAATACCGGGATATTACTTTAGGACGTGTGGTAATGATATGCGACATGATTATTATTACGTCCAGTTATTTTGTGTTGAAAGACTGGGAAAAAGTTGTTTATGGTTTTGTTACATTATACGTATGTAGCTTTGTACTTGACCAGATTGTGAATAGTGCCCGCCAATCGGTCCAGTTTTTTATTATCTCGAAAAAATATAAAGAGATCGGGACTGAGATTAATGCACTGCACCGTGGCGTTACAGTTATTGATGCAACAGGTCTTTACACAGGACAAGAGCAAAAAATAATGTTTGTTCTGGCTAAAAAACGGCAGTCCACAACTATTTTTCGCATTATTAATGATATTGATCCGAATGCTTTTGTTTCGCAAAGTGCAGTTATTGGTGTCTATGGAGAAGGTTTTGATCATATTAAAGTGAAAAAATAGAAAAAATCAGGTATGCAATAATTCTTTAGACGTTATTACATGCCTGATTTTGAATCATTTTACAGACTTTATTCAGGAATTAATCTAACAAATGTTACTCCATGATAAGGGACTTCGGTATTAAAGGAAGTTTGAGACGATGCAATATCTTTCTGACGCCATAAATCTCGTATCGTATATTTTCCATTCAGCCCGATAGACTTGAAATCCAGGTCGAATTTATATTTACGACTTTGTACATCATCTGTTTGATCCCAATAGATAGCATACGGATTGGCATGAAAAAATCCTATTGCAACCGAGCCATCCTCCAAGTATTTATACCAGATTTGTCCGTTTTCAGTTATAATCTTACATGCAGGCATAACTAATGGATCCTGGTTTACAGCCAAAACTTCATCATTTGTAAGTAAGTTGGTGGTAAATTCGTCCATTTCATTCATATCACAGCCTATTAATAACGGAGCAGACAAGATGCACCATAAACTTATATGTGAATATTGTTCATCAGGAGTAAGATAAGAGTCGTGTGCTCTTGCTCCCCAACCCAATCCAAGTTTACCTACCACAAGCATATCCGGATCATTATACTTACCTGGCCGGGTTGCCTGTGCACAAACATCCTGGAAGAAGCCGATACTACGTACAACATTCCATTCATCTGTAATATCACGAGTTGTACGCCATTGATTGCCTCCGGCATCACTACCCCAATTCCATACGTTAGGAGCTCCATAGCCAACACAATAAACAATATCGCGGTTTACTTTATCCAATGCTTTACGCATTACAGTATAAGGTTCTTTTATTATTTCTTCCGTAGGAACCGGAGCAACCTGTGTATACAAGCAATAATCATATTTAAGGTAATCGATGCCCCAGGCAGCCCATGTATCGGCATCAATTTGCTCATGTTGATAGCTGCCCAAATGACCTCCGCAAGTAAGCGGACCCGGGGATGAATAGATTCCGAACTTTAACCCACGGCTATGAATGTAATCACTTAAGTCTTTAAAATCAGGAAATTTCTCATTGCCCATCAACACACCTTCAGAAGTACGTTCTCCTGACTCCCATCCATCATCTATATTAACATAAGTCCATCCATGGTTAATTAAATTGCGGGCCATATAATCTGCAGCATCTTTTACCTTTTGGTCGTTTACCTGTAATCCCCAACAATTCCAGCTATTCCACCCCATCGGAGGAGTAAGACAAATCTCATTTCCAACCTCGATACGTAAGGGACGTATATCTTGGCCAACACTATTTTCAGCTTTCAGGATTACATTAAATGTGCCTTGCTTTATTAATTTGCCCCGTATAAAACCTGTTTCAGGATCTAAAGTCAGTCCTTCCGGAAGATTAACTGCTGAAAACTTCATTGGACGATCTCCTGTGGCTGCTATAGTATATAAAAAGGGGCTTCCGGGTCTTATTCCAAACACTTTTGCGCTATTAATACGGGGAGTTGCGTCAGGACATGGTGTAAGGATATACTTTTCGCCTTTACGAGGTTTGGGCATAACCGGCTCAGGTGTTACAGAACCAGAGGTTTCAATCTTTGCATTAAGCCAATCTGCATGGTCATACATAATCCCGTCTCCAGATTCTTTAATCAACAATGCCAGTTTCTTTACTCCTTTTAGGTTAATATTAAAAGGCACAGCAGGCATCCCTTTGCGAAGTGTCCCACTGCTCCATACTAATTGTCGATCAGCAAGGACTTGAAACTCGAGGTTCCCTCCAAAGTCATTATGATCGTCTGCACCAGCCAGACCGGAAAACGTTTTTGCTTTTCCTTCCAAATTTAATAAAAAACGACTGACGGAATGAGATCCTATACCGCGCTCATACTTCACTCCATTTACTTGCAGAGATGTTCCCATAACTGACTTATTAGCTAAAGGTATCCCCCAGTCTTGTAACATATACCCTAAATCTAATTGATCCAGATATACTGTTTTAGCAAATGACAGGAATGGCATTAAACATGCCAAAATGATTAATTTGATTTTCTTCATATATAAATGGTTTAAATAGTAAAAAATAAGGCCATATCCTTATTTGGAATATGACCTTAAAGATAAGGAAATAATCAATTACTAATAATTATCGTTCTGAATTAAAGAGCCACCAACAAAGTCAATTCTTCCGTTACCTTTTTATCACCCGGTACATTAAACTTACGGAACTGAGCAAACTTATCAGTAGGAGAAGTGGTTACAAATGCACGATAACGAACCTTATTAATTAAATCGACAGCTAATTGTTTATCACCGCCTGTCTCAATCAAACAGTCTGTCTGTGTTAAGTCATTGGTTGGCCTTCTTGAATAATCAATCCAGTGCTTACGGCTGTGCTGTCTTGGATAGTTATCATAACCTGAATAATCATGCGTTTCAGTTGTTACGCCATCTCCTTTATAGAAAATATCACCGGATGACATAACTGTATGTGTCAAACGAGGGTCACTCACTTCATATTCATTTACCAAATTCGTTGTAGGGCATTCTCCGCCCCAACCACCGGTTGCCATCTGCAAATCGGGAAGAACCATCCCAACGGATATTGGCTGTAACCATATAGCGGTTATCAAAAGAATAGAAAGTACGGCCGAAGTATGAGTTCAGAGTGTTGATTACATGGTATCCTCCAGCTCCCGGATTAATTGTTCCTGCATTTAAAATTTGCTGACTTGGGTCATTATTTACCATGCCTTCTTTATAAGTATTAATAATTTCATAACGATTCTTTTCGGCAGAAGTACCAGCCATTACAGACACATTATGTTTATCAAACTTTTGATTATAGGTTAAATAGTTATCAAATACCCAGTAGTCTGTATTTGTACCTTGACGTCCTCCATTCTTTTCCAGGAAAGATAAAATAGCTTCACGCTTTTCCGGTGTGGCAAAGTCTTCTGTTAGTTGTTTTCCTGCAGCGGCATAGGCACGGTTCTTATATTCCATGAAACCTTCGGCATCCAACATATCGTATCTTTTTGATGCGGATTGGAATCCTACACTCATATCGAATTGTTATAAAATTTATAATCGCTTTGACTTTCTATTGCTTTAAAAACGTCAGAAATGGTTCCCCGTGTGATACTCAAGGTAATCATTTGTGATGAAGCTGCTATCACCTGAAACTGGAAAGTGGCTGCACACAAACCAAGAAGAGTAAGTTTTCTCAGGGTACTAAAATTAGTTCTTCCAGAACTTAGGTTATAAGCAGCGTTTTGTATAATAAAAAAATCATCGGGATGTTTTTTCCATTTCATCCCGATGATTTCGAAAAAAGATCCTGATGAATGGATTTTATGGTTCCATTACTATTTCTATACTGTTGCCTTGAGAAAGTAATTGCCGTGTAAATGCTTGTATTTTTGCGGGAGTCAGGTTTTGTAATAGATTTTCGTAATCTGTTTCTCCGTCAAAACCTTTGTAATAATAATTGTCTAAAGTATTTAACCAATAATTATTTTCTTGTAGATTCTCTGCATGACGTTTTATCATATTATCCTGGCTCTTTCTGAAATCTTCCGGACGTGGCCCCATATCTGATATACGTTTTAATTCGTTTCGTACAATTGTATTCATCCGTTCACGTTTGTCCGGATCGGTGTCAAAAAAGATTTGTAATGTTGTTTGTCCTTGCGGGAAAGGAGAAATATAGGCAGAAGTTTGTACTCCGTAAGTTCCTCCTTCATCTTCGCGTACCTTTTCTGTGTAGACAAGATCTAAAATTTGTTTCAATGCTGTAGCACAGATGATATTTTCCAGGGTGTAATCAATCTGGCCAGAATAGAGATTTGCTACTGTTGCCTTGGGTACTTCCATCTTACGTTGGAAGATATTTGTATAAACACCTTTGCGTAAGGCTGGAACCTTGGATGGATCCCCTTTTTCTATATGTCCTTTTGATGGTAAAGAAGCTAAATATAGTTCTATATATGGACGAATGCTATCGGGATCAATATTCCCGACAAAAGTGAAAACGAAACCGGAGGCATCAGCAAATCGCTCTTTATACATTTCCATGATGCGGGGATAACTGATATGTTCAAAATCTGTAGCTTGCAAACGCATGGCACGGGGATTGTCATTATAGGCTGCCCTGGCAAGCGAATCGCTAAAAGCTACCATTGGATTCAGTTCCAGGTTTTTCAGCTGTGACTTTATACGGTTCTCGAATGAGGCGTAAGCTTCTTCGTCTGTACGAGGAGCTGTAAAGTTGAGATAGATTAGTTCGAAAAGTGTTTGTAAATCTGCAGGAGTAGATGAACCATTTATGCTTTCGTTATCCAGCCCGAGTGATGGAGTGCATGAAACCTGTTTTCCTGCTAAACGTTTTCCTAACTCTATTACAGAAAAATTGCCTAAGCCTCCTATTCCGATAACGTCATTAAAGACTTTTAAATTATCTATGTCTTTAGCCCCGAACAGAGTGCTTCCTCCGGGACAGGTGGCAGTCATTACTACTTGGTCTTTTTTTAAGTTTGTAGGTTTCAAAACGACTTTAATACCATTGTTTAAAGTTAAAACAGTAGCCCCGAAACGTTGGTCTTTTTCTGTTTTTATGATTTTTCCCGGAGAGGGAAGTACCGGTATTAGTGGCTCGTTGGAAACATTCTCCCGGAATGGTTCCACTGTCATATGTTGTGCTTTAAGGAACGTTTTTAACAGATTTTCTTCCGTAGGGTAAACAATACCTGCTTTGTCCGGGCCGGTAAGACTTATTACAATATTGTCGTCACTGCTCAACATATCCTGTATGTAATGGTTTACTTGTTCTATTGGAATAGATGGTGCGATTTGGTTGATTAAAGAATATTCCGTTTCGATACCGGGAATATATCCTCCGTTAGTGAAATGGTTGACATATTCTTTTGTATAAGCACTGTTCTTTTGCTTATCACGTTCATTATAAGCTGTTTCGTATTGTTTTAGCACATTGATGCGAGCTCTGTCATATTCTGAAGCAGTGAAGCCATATTGTTTGACCCGTTCTGTTTCGTTTACCAATGCTGTTAACGTAGAGCCTATTTCCCCTTCTTTCGCTATTGCTGCAACTGTCCATGCTCCTTGCGTTTTGGAGATCATATAATCGCCGTCATAAGCTTGGGCATATACGAATGGAGGATTGGCCTGATGCAGTATTTCTTCAAACCTTTCGTTCATCATGTCTGCACACACTGCCTGTATATAATCTTTTACTAACCCGGTGACGGAAGCGTAAAGATCTGCAGGTAACTTTTCATGCTTATAAAAAAGATAAAGTATAGTATTTGATGCTTCTTTATCTTTAGCTATGGATATAAGTGGCATGTCGTTATCCGGCACATTGAACTTTTCGCGTGGGGCAGGGGCTTTTGGTGCCGGGATATCTGTAAATATACGCTTTACCGCAGCTTCCACTTTATTTACATCGATGTCTCCAACAATAATGATGGCTTGCAAATCGGGACGATACCATTTTTTATAATAGTCTCTCAGTTCGTTCGGTTTAAAGTTGTTGATTACATCAATACTGCCGATTGGCATACGGTTAGCATAGCGGCTACCGGGGTACATTTGAGGGAGTTGCTGTTCCCAGAGACGTGCTTGTGCATCCTGTCGCGTGCGCCATTCTTCGCGTATTACATTGCGTTCTTTTTCAATGGCCGTATCAGCCAGAGTAATGAAGTTTGACCAGTCATGAAGTATCAGCAGACAAGAATCTACTATGCTTTCTTTGCTGACTGGCGCATTCATTATCATATAAACTGTTTCGTCAAAGCTAGTATAAGCATTAAAATTCTCACCAAACCGCATACCTGCATTTTCAATAAAATCTTTCATCCCTTGTCCGGGAAAGTTTTTACTACCGTTGAAAGCCATATGTTCCAGAAAATGTGCCAGACCGCGCTGGTTATCTTCCTCCAGAATGGATCCTACATTTTGGGCAATGTAAAAATCGGCTCTTTCTTTGGGCTGTTCGTTATGACGGATATAATACGTTAATCCATTGGGTAATTTGCCATACCGTACTTTTGGATCAACAGGTAACGGCTGTATTTCCTCTTGTGCATTTATTACCGATGAAATGGCTGTAAGGCAAAGTAAGAGAAATGCTAATAAAGAATATTTTCTAATCATAATATTATAACATTATCGATGTGTTCAAAGATAGTATTTCTGTAGAAAATAGAGAATACAATATTATTTTAATGTAAATTAAAAAGAAGCCGCGACAGAAGGGAAACTTTTGACACGGCTTCTACTTTTATTTAAAACGGTTTTTATTTACTTTACTTCTTCTTTAATTTATAACTTAAAGCTCCCGACGGACATTGTTTGATTTGTGCTATCAGTTCTTCCGTAGTAGCATTTCCTATTTTGATCCAAGGTCTTTCTTTAGGATTGTACACTCGGGGCAACATTTTTACGCAGATCCCTGCATGTTGGCATAATCCGGGTTGCCAAATGATGGTCAGTTCGCCATTTGAATATTCTTTTTTTTCTGCCATTGTATTTTTCTTAATTTATGACTGAATATTAATTCCTCTCATAACAATACGCTTCCAGTCAGGGTGTTTTTGCAAATAACCTGCAACAAAAGGACAAAGGGGAACCAGTCGTAGCTCTTGTTTCTCTATATCTTTTAAAACTTTTTCTACAAGCTGCGATCCGATACCTTTACCTTCAAGAGCTATTGGAACTTCGGTATGGGTTAAATAGATTTCTCCGTTTTTAGATTTTATATATTCAATCTTTGGAATATATTTGTCGACATGAAATTCATATTGATGATGTGTTTCATTGTCTATTAATTCGTAGTCTTCAGCCATAATCTTTAATCTTTAATTTTTAATGTCCGTACGCATATAGAACAGTTTTGAATACAGCTTTGTTTATATAAAAAAAGTGTGTGATTTTTGTGTAATTGCCTTCTCTTTAATATATTTCTAATTTTGTAATTACAATTTATAAGGAATCTGAACGTTACGTATTAAACGTAAATGCTTACCTTTGCGCCCGATTGCCCGCGTAAGGGTAGTTTATATGAAACTAATTATATCACTTTATACAACATGGGAAAGTATAAATTAATCAACAACGCGTTGGGGTGGATTGTTTTTGCAGCCGCTTTTACCGTTTATTTGATGACAATCGAACCTACTGCCAGCTTTTGGGATTGCGGTGAGTTCATTTCTTCAGCATTCAAACTGGAAGTAGGACATCCTCCCGGAGCACCCTTCTTTATGTTAGTAGCTAACCTTTTCGGACAGTTTGCTTCCGATCCCTCTAAAGTAGCCATGATGGTGAACAGTATGTCTGCTCTTTTTAGTGGACTGACAATCTTATTCCTGTTCTGGAGTATTACGCACATGGCCCGTAAGATTATGGTAGGGGATAGTTATGATATGCCGCTCGGAACGATGATTACTATTCTGGGCAGTGGCGTTGTGGGTGCGTTGGCATATACATTCAGTGATACATTTTGGTTCAGTGCGGTAGAAGGTGAAGTATATGCTTCTTCTTCTTTGTTTACGGCTGTTGTATTCTGGCTAATTCTGAAATGGGAAGATATGGCAGACCAACCTCATGCCGATCGTTGGATTGTATTGATTGCCTATTTAATGGGATTGAGTATTGGTGTCCACTTGTTGAACTTATTGTGTATTCCGGCTATTGTACTGGTATATTATTATAAGAAGTTTGAAAATCCTACCATGAAGGGAACGTTAATAGCCCTTTTGGTTTCTTTTGCTATTGTTGCGTTGATGATGTACGGTGTGGTACAGGGTTTGGTTGAAGTATGCGGTTACTTTGAACTTCTGTTTGTTAACGTACTGGGAATGCCTTATAATTCGGGTGTTTTTGCTTATGTTATAGTATTAGCCGGAGTGTTGATTTGGTCGATTTGGGAAACTATGCGCGACGAGATCAATCCGTTACGTATGAAAATTGCTTTTATATTGGCTATAGTGCTGATAGGTATTCCTTTTATTGGTAGCGGATATGTACTGGCTGTGATCCTTACTGCTGCCCTTACGGCTTATTTGTTTATGAGTAAGAAGGTAAATATCAAGATGCTGAATACAATCCTGATTTGCCTGATGGTAGTTGTTGTAGGCTATTCTTCATATGCACTGACGTTGATTCGCGCTTCGGCAGATACCCCAATGAACCAGAACGCTCCGAGCGACATTTTTACTTTGCGTACCTATCTGGCTCGCGAGCAATACGGTAAAACTCCGTTATTGTATGGTCAGACTTATGCATCGGAAGTATTGCGTGAGGTTAAGGATGGTGCCTGTGTTCCTGTTACTGAAGAGGGAGCACCTACCTGGAGCCGTGTTATCAAGAAGGATAAAAATGAGAAAGATCGCTATTATGTTTCCCGTCATGAGACGGAATATAAATATGTGGACGAACTGGATATGTTGTTTCCACGTATGTATAGCAATGATGCACGCCATATAGCCGCCTATAAGGAATGGGCACAGGTAAAAGGACAACCTGTTAAATTTAACCGCTGTGGTGAAATGGTTTCTGTGGTGAAACCTACTTTCATGGAAAACCTGCGTTTCTTCTTTGCTTACCAGCTTAATTTCATGTATTGGCGCTATTTTATGTGGAATTTCTCCGGACGTCAGAATGACATTCAAGGAAACGGCGAAGTGCTGAATGGTAACTGGATAACAGGTATTCCATTTATAGATGAGGCTTTGGTAGGTCCTCAGGAAGATATGCCTTTTGATATTGTAAATAATAAAGGGCATAATGTCTATTATATGCTGCCTCTTTTACTGGGTATTTTAGGTCTGTTGTATCAGGCGTATGCAGGAAAGAAGGGTATTCAGGCATTCTGGGTTACGTTCTTCCTGTTCTTTATGACGGGTATTGCAATTGTATTGTATTTGAATCAAACACCTTATCAGCCGCGTGAACGAGACTATGCGTATGCCGGTTCGTTCTATGCGTTCTGTATATGGATCGGATTCGGAGTGGCGGCTTTGGCAAAAGGCCTCGAAAAATATGGTAAGTTGCCTGCTGTAGCGGCAGGAGCTATTGCTTCCGTTGTTTGTTTATTCGTTCCTATGCAGATGGGTGCGCAGAATTGGGACGATCATGATCGTTCGAACCGCTATGTTGCCCGCGATTTTGGAGCAAATTATCTGGAATCGTGCGAGCCGAATGCTATCATCTTCACAAATGGAGATAACGATACCTTCCCGCTGTGGTATGCCCAGGAAGTTGAGGGTATACGTACCGATGTTCGCGTATGCAACACCAGTTATCTGCAAACAGATTGGTATATCGACCAGATGAAGAAACAGGCATACGAATCGCAGCCACTGCCTATTTCGTGGAACCGTGCAGATTATATACAGGGTACGCGTGATGCTGCTTTTATATTCCCTCTGACTGATCAGTCGATTGATTTGAAAACAGCATTGGACTTTGTCCGTAGTAACGATCCGAAATACAAAAAGATTCCGAATATAAGTCAGGAACTCGATTATATACCTTCGCAGAGCTTAGTATATAAGGTAGATGTTAATTCGGCTGTGAATAACGGTGTAGTTGATACGGCTGATATCCGGTATGTGCAGGATATGACTATTGATTTGAAGGGTAAAGATGTTCTTGGTAAACAGGAGTTGATGATTCTGGATATGCTGCAGACTAATGACTGGAAACGTCCGATGTATTATGCTGTAACAGTTGCAAGCGATCAATGGGTGAAGCTTGACCCATATTTCCAGCAGACAGGTCTGGCTAACCAGATTGTCCCGATGCAGGTGAAAGGTACTGTTAAGGAGGTTAATACCGAAAAGATGTACGATAATGTGATGAACAAGTTCAAATGGGGCGGCGTAAATACGAAGGGCGTTTATCTGGATGAAAACGTAATGCGTATGTGCAAGAGCTACCGCTCTGTATTGTTTGCTAAGTTGGCGGCTGCGTTGGTTAACGAACAGAAGAATGATAAAGCGTTAGCAGTACTTGATAAGGCAATGGAGGTTCTTCCTGCCGAAAATATTCCTTTGGATTACAGTGCCCTTTCAATTGGTGAGCTTTATTATGTGCTTGGCCAAAAAGAAAAAGCAGAAGGAATATATACCGGAATAGCCGATAATGCAGTTCGTAATCTGAATTGGTTGTTCCGCTTGAAACCCGGACAACTGTCGTCTGTAGAGAACGAACTCGGACACAATCTGGCAGTACTGCAGGAAGTGCTTCGTGTAAACAAGCAGCACAACCCTGAGTTTGCTAAGAAGTATCAGGAAGAGTTTGACAACTACCGTATGGCTTACGGTGTTCCTCAAAATGCAGAATAACGAAATATGTTTATAGAACAACCTCCCTGGTTATACAGGGTTCTGTTTCCCGGGGTAATCTGGCGAATACCGGCTGAGAAGAAGTGTGTATATCTTACCTTCGATGATGGCCCTATTCCCGAGGTTACCCCTTGGGTTTTAGATATACTGGATAAATATGGGGTAAAAGCCACCTTTTTTATGGTAGGAGACAATGTGCGTAGATATTCGGATATCTATCAGATGGTAATAGATAGAGGCCATCGTGTAGGGAACCATACGTATAACCATATCCAGGGTATTCAATATTGGACGAATAATTATCTGGCAAATGTAAAAAAGGCGGCCGAGTATATAAAAACAGATTTGTTCCGCCCTCCGCATGGGCACATGCGTTTGCCGCAGATACTTACGCTTCGCCAGCATTATAAAATAATTATGTGGGATGTAGTTACGCGTGATTATAGTCCGCACATGACGCCTAACGGGGTTTTCAATGTAGTGAAGAACTATACCCGTAATGGCTCGGTAATCGTTTTCCACGATTCTTTGAAAGCGGAAGGAAATATGCGTGAAGCCATGCCTCGCGCCGTCGAATGGTTGCTGCAGCAGGGCTATGAGTTTAAGGTCTTTGAGTAAATGTTTGTTTCTTCCAAAATAAAAGAACTAGCCTGCAAACACGGATTCGGCGCGTGTGGTATTGCCCGTGTGGAACCTGCTGATACCGAGATTGTTTATCTGGATCAATGGATTGCAAACGGCTGCCACGGAGAAATGAAGTATATGGAAAATTACCGGGATATCCGTTTCAACCCTTCCGGATTAGTAGAAGGAGCTTGTTCCGTTATTTCCGTTGCCTTAAATTATTATCCAGGGAAAAAGCTTTCCCCGGATATGCCTCATATTGCCTATTATGCCTATGGAAAGGATTATCATATTGTACTGAAAAATAAACTTCGCTTGTTGTGGGAAAGCATTACATCTTCGTTGGATAAAACGCATGAAGCCCGATTTTTTACCGACTCGGCTCCTATCCTTGAACGCTATTGGGCATGGAGGGCCGGCATTGGTTTTATTGGAAAAAATACCAACCTGATTATTCCCGGCAAAGGCTCTTATTTCTTCCTCGGAGAGATTGTTACTACTTTGGAAGTCGATGAGTACGATACGCCCCAAAAGAACCGTTGTGGAAACTGCAACCGATGTATCGAATTTTGCCCTACCGGCGCGTTGGAATCCGAACGGCATCTGAATGCATCCCGATGCCTATCCTATTTGACGATAGAACACAAAGGAGAAATACCACCGGAACAGGCAGCCAGATTGGGCAATCGTCTATATGGCTGCGATACCTGTCAGCAAGTTTGTCCCTGGAACCGCTTTGCAACCCCGACGCAAGAGGAACAGTTTTGTCCTACCGAAGCATTTTTGTCTCTTAATAAAGAACAATTGCGTATGCTGACGAAAGAGGAATATAATTGTATATTTGCTTATTCTGCTGTGAAAAGGGCAAAATATGAAGGTTTGTTGCGCACAATAAAATACTTAAAAGAATAAATCCATGAAGAAAATGATCCATCTGCTGGTACTGCTGTTTTGCTATTCGGCAGTCACAATGGCTGCTTCCGAAGATTTAAAAGAAAAACTGGAAGCACTGAAAGGCATTGAAAGTGTTGAACAATTGAAATCGGACTGCTATCCTGAAAAATATGTGGTACGTATTACCCAACCGCTAGATCCGAAACATCCTGAACTTGGAACATTTACTCAGCGCGTAATTATAGGACATGTGGGTTTTGACCGTCCTACGGTTCTTGTTACCGAAGGATATGGTGCAGCCTATGCCCTGAATCCCCGTTATCAAGAAGAATTAACCCGGCTGCTGAATGCAAATCTGATATTTGTGGAATATCGGTATTTCCTTGAGTCAACCCCCGATCCGCTGAACTGGGATTATCTGACAGCCGAAAATTCGGCATATGATTTGCATCATGTGAACCAGACTTTCCGTGAGCTATATAATACGGGGAAATGGATAAGTACAGGGATCAGCAAGGGCGGTCAGACTACTATATTATATCGTGCATTTTTCCCGGATGATGTAGATTTTTCGGTTCCTTATGTTGCACCTTTAAACCGGGCAGTAGAAGATGGGCGCCATGAGCCGTTTCTTCGTAAAGTGGGAACAAAAGCTGAACGTGCTAAAATAGAAAGTTTCCAAATAGAGGTGCTGAAACGTAAAATGGAGATTGTTTCCATGTTAGAATCGTTCTGTAAGGAAAATAACTTGCAGTTCCGCATACCGGTGGAGGAAGTTCTGGATTATTGCGTATTGGAATATCCTTTTGCCCTTTGGCAGTGGGGAACTTCCGTAAAGACTATCCCTCCCTTATCAACAGATACGGAGACACTGTTTAAACATCTGGTTTCTATCAGCGGTCCCGATTATTTTGCGAAAGACCAACCCAATACCTCTTTCTTTGTACAAGCAGCTCGCGAACTGGGTTATTATGGCTACGATACGAAACCATTTGAAAAGTATCTGACAATTAAGAACAGTGATGGTTATTTAAGCCGTATTATGCTGCCCGAAAGTGCCGGAACGATAGAATTCCGCCCCGGGCTTTATCAAAAGGTATATAACTTTCTGAAAGAAAATGATCCCAAGATGATATTCATTTATGGTGAAGTTGACCCGTGGAGTGCAACTCGCGTTCCTTCTTTCAAAGGAAAAAAGAATGAACAGATTTATATCCAGCCCGGTGGAAGCCATCGTGCCCGTATAAGTAACATGCCGGAGGATATGAAAGAAAAAATACTGAGGCAGATAAATAAATGGTTAGCTGAGTAGAGTTTTTATCTGCTTGTGTAAATAAAGAAAAGGCGAATAATTCAAAATTATTCGCCTTTTCTTTATTTCATGGTATTGGATATTCTCAGTTATAATGAATTCCTTAAATTTAGTTGCCATGGATTTTCAATGGTTTCGATTCCTTTTTTATTAACCAGGGAAGCCATTGTTTGACCCATAAGCTTAAAGTCTGTAGATAGCGTAGTGATACCTCCTGCCAGAATCTCTTTTAAAGGAGTGTCATTATAAGATATGATACCGAAGTCTTTTCCGGGAATGAAGTTTTGTTTGGTTGCCTGTTTTAACAGGTCTACCAGATCACGATCGTTTACTACCATGTAGATTTCACCTGTGTTAAGGCTTCTGTCCTTGATGGAACCAATATACTCGTGCGTGAAATTATAGTCTTTACAAAACGAACAGAGTCCTATATAACGTTCAACCGGTTCTTTCTCTTCTTTCTGGACCATAATTATATGGTGATATTTCTTTATATGGGATAAACCGTGGACAAGTGCTTCGTACGTGTCTTTTTCAAAATTTTGTGCAACAGAAGAGTATTTCCCTTTTAGTTCCGAATGGAAATGATCTAGTAAAAATACATTACCTGATAAGCTTTGGAGTAAAGGATCGATGCCTGCAAATTTTCCGGGCATTAAGATATAAGTAGTATATTTATTGTTTGCTTCGTTAATAAGCGTTTCGAATACTTTCCTGTTATAATTGTGAAAATAGATATCTACAGTGGCAACTTTTCCTATTGACTCCATGAATGAGTTATACAGGTCTTCTTTAAATTCATTAAGTTCATTGAACAATAGGAATATGTTGTGTTTCTGGGTTATTCTTGTACTTGTCACATAATAACCTATTCCGGGATTGGAATCGATTATACCTTTTGACTTTAGTTCGCTTAATCCGGCAAAAACGGTATCTCTGGATAAGGTATAATTTTTCCTGAATTCATTTATAGAAGGAATCCAATCTCCTTTTTTATATGTTCCGTTATTAATACCTTCTATAACGTGGTTTACCACTAACTTGTACTTTGATTCGTTAACTCTCATTTCTCTTATTTTATTGTACAAAGATATGGTTAATTAGTTCTGGCTGGTACGAGCTGGTCTATGTTTAATAACACAGACAAAAATAATAGACTAGTTCGTACCAGTGTGAATGATTTGTTTATATTTGTTGCGATGACCCAATTGTATTGAAAACCATTTATTATGATACCATGAAGATAGACAAACATTCCATGTGAGGTATTTGCTCAAAATTCTAAGATTACTGTAGATGCTTCCAAAGTTATGAATGAGATCCCTGCATATCTTTACGGAGCTTGCATTGAGGATGTGAATCATGAAATCTTTTGGGAGATAACAAAATGGATTATGAATTTCCTTCTCATTCATATGTTGTTATGAAGTTTGTTAAGCAATGAATAGCTTTAACGGATATAAGGTTATCCGGTTGTAAAAATAACCATAACTATGGTTTTTGAAAATTATAATTATGAATTGAAAAAAACGTAGTTATGATTATGAGGTATAAATAGAGCAGCTCCGAATCCTTAAACTTGAGTGTGGAAACCTTGCTAACTGGTACGAGCTGGTCTATGTTTAATAACATGATAAAAACATCGTACCAGTTCGTATCAGTTGGAATATTATTCTCTATATTTGCGGTGTTAAGTCTAATACCAATCTGATATAGCATGAATAGTTTGAACTCCATACAACAAGGAACAATCTTTAGCATTGAAGAGTTTGCCGTCAATGACGGGCCAGGTATCCGGACTACCGTTTTTCTGAAAGGCTGTCCGTTGCATTGCGTGTGGTGCCATAATCCGGAAGGAATCTCTCCTGAGCCACAGTATATGATGAAGAAGGATGAAACAACTGTATGTGGTTATCGGATTACTGCAGATGAACTGGCAAGCCGGCTTTTGAAGAATAAAGAAATTTATTCATTAAATAAAGGCGGGGTCACTTTTACGGGAGGAGAGCCTTTGTTGCAATACGGTTTCTTGCTGAATGTACTCCGTAAGATAAAGCCTGAAATACATACGGCAATTGAAACAAGTGGCTTCGCTTCGGAGGAGGTTTTTCGTGAAGTTCTTCCTTTACTGGATTTAGTGTTGTTTGATGTCAAACATACAGATCCTGCGATACATAAGAAATATACGGGGGTGGATAACCAGTTAATACGTAAAAATCTGGAATGTTTGTGCTCCTCCGGTAAAGACTTTGTTATACGCATACCCCTGATTCCGGGAATAAACGATACAAAAGAAAATATGCTTGCTGTTCTGGATATAATCAGGGATGCAAAGTCATTACAAAGAGTAGAAATACTCCGTTACCATAAAATGGCCGGTGCCAAGTATTCCATGATAGGCAAAGAATATAATCCTCCGTTTGATCCGGAAATACCTCCACGAGTTTATAATGTCTTTGAAGATAATAATATAAATACGATAGTCTTATGAATGAAAGAATAAAAAATCTACGGGAGTATTTACTGGACAAGAAGCACCATCAGTTTCGCAGAACTCCCGGTGAGTTGGGAATACAAAACCTGAGTGACGAATATAAGGCAAGCGGATTTTCTCCGGTAAAGCGTTCTGCCGCCTGCTTCTCTGCTATGCTTGAGAAAGAACAGCCTGTTATCTTACCGGGAGAAAAGATAGTCTTTACACGTACGGTTACAGAAGTGCCCGAAGTGTTTACAAAAGAGGAATGGGATGCTATTAAAACGAGTCATTATATACATGAGAAGGGATATGTTTGCAATATTTCTCCCGATTATGCCTATACATTAACATACGGCCTTGAAGCCCGAAAGGAAGAAATAAGCAAAAGACTGGAAGATGCCGGCCTGACAAAGGATCAAAAAGAATTTCTGCTTTCTGCCTATAGCAGTCTTGTGTCTCTTCAGGATTGTATCGAAAAGTATGCGCAATATGCGTTGTCGGTTGGAGAAACAGAGATTGCGACGACTTTGCAGGCTATTAAGTGTAACGGCGCTACCAGTTTCCGCGAAGCCCTTCAATTGCTGCGTATTCTTCATTTTTCTATTTGGGAGGCCGGCAATTATCATAATACGTTAGGCCGTTTCGACCAGTATATGTATCCGTATTATATCCGGGATATTGAGAACGGTGTGTTAACGAAAGAAGACGCATTTGATCTGTTGGAAGAGTTCTTCCTGGTATGTAATAAAGACAGCGATCTGTATCCGGGCATGCAGCAAGGAGACAATGGGCAGAGCATGGTGTTGGGCGGAAGAAGCATGACGGGTGAATACCTGTTTAACGAACTCTCCCGTATGTGTTTGCAGGCAAGCTACGAACTGGAACTGATCGATCCTAAAATCAATATCCGCGTAGACAGAGATACTCCTGCCGAAATTTACGAACTGGGTTCACAACTTACCAAGATAGGGTTGGGTTTCCCGCAATACAGTAATGACGATGTTGTTATCCCCGGCCTGATCCGGAAAGGATATGCTGAAGAAGACGCCTATAATTATGTAGTGGCGGCCTGCTGGGAGTTTATTATTCCCGGAGTAGCTATGGACATACCTAATATTGACGCTTTGTCTTTAATAGAGTGTGTAAGAGATTGCATGGAACAACTGAAAGACTGTCCGGATTATGCCTCTTTCTACAGTTTGATAGAAAAAGAAATGGCAAACCGGTTGGATGCGATGTGTAAAAAGCATCATAACATTTATATGATTCCGGCTCCTATGATGTCATTACTTATGGACGGAACTATTGAGCGGGCAAAAGATATATCTGAAGGCGGCAAATATAGTAATTACGGAATCCATGGAACAGGTATAGCTACGGCTGCCGATTCATTGGCTGCCATCAAAAAATATTATTATGAGGAGCAGAAGGTGGATTATAGTGCTTGGATGAATGCGCTTACCCATAACTTCAAAGAAGAAAAAGAACTGCAGGAGTTGCTTCGTAAAGAAGCTCCCAAGATGGGGCAGGACGACGACTATGTCGATTTGATTGCCAGAGACCTTCTAAACTCTTTCGATCGGGCACTGCAAGGCCGGATCAATGAGAAAGGAGGCGTTTACCGCGCCGGAACCGGAACAGCTATGTACTATATATTCCATGCAACGGAGTTGGGAGCTACTCCCGACGGTAGAAGTGCCGATGAGAAAATTCCGGCTAATTATTCTCCCAGCTTGTATATTAAGCAAAAGGGGCCGTTATCCGTTATTAAATCGTTTGCAAAGCCCGATTTAAAGAATGTGGTTAACGGTGGACCTCTCACCCTGGAATTCGATCAATCTGTATTCCGCAACGATGAAAGTGTGGCCAAGCTGGGTATGCTTGTCAGAACTTTTATTACTTTAGGCGGTCATCAACTCCAGTTGAATACTGTGTGCAAGGAGAAACTGTTGGATGCAAAGAAGCATCCGGAGAACTATCGCAACCTGATTGTCCGTGTCTGGGGATGGAGCGGTTATTTTGTGGAGCTGGACGAATGTTACCAGGATCATGTAATCAACCGGATTGAATTTGGACTTTAATCTTTAAACTCTATATTATTATGAAAACTACAGTGAAAGGTTTTATGTTTTACATCGCTTTTGTAGCATCGTTGGGCGGCCTTTTATTCGGATTTGATACGGCGGTTATTTCGGGAGCCGAGAAGTCAATCCAGGCCGTCTACAACCTTTCGGATTTTGCCCACGGCTTCACAATTGCTACGGCGCTGATCGGTACTATTATCGGTGCTTTGATCTGCGGTAAACCTGCCGAGAAATACGGACGCCGTTGGTCACTTATTGTGATTGCGTACCTTTACCTCGTTTCGGCTATAGGCAGTGCTGTTATTGTGAACTGGTATTCGTTTATGTTTTTCCGCTTTATGGGTGGACTTGCAGTGGGAGCCTCTTCTGTTGTAGGACCTATGTATATTGCCGAAGTATCTCCTTCACACTGGAGAGGACGTTTTGTAGCTTTCTTCCAGTTTAATATCGTATTGGGCATTGTGATAGCATACGTTGCGAATTATAATATTGTAGGTATACCTCACGACTGGCAATGGATGCTTGGCATAGAAGCCATTCCGGCCCTTCTGTTCGGGTTGCTGTTAATGACCGTACCCGAAAGTCCCCGCTGGTTTATCAAACAAAACCTTGTGGATAAAGCCCGCATGGTGCTTCGTAAGATTGGCGAACCGGATGTGGATAGAGAAGTGAAATCTATTGAAGAATCCCTTGAAGATACGGAAGTTGTCGGCGAAAATCTTTTCCAGAAGAAATACTTTTATCCCGTATTGATAGCCTTTCTTATCTCTTCTTTCAACCAGCTTACAGGCATCAATGCGATCCTTTATTATGCTCCGCGTATATTTGAATTGTCTGGTGTATTCCGTGAAGGTGCGATGATGCAGTCCATTGTTATCGGGCTGACTAACCTGACGTTTACAATGATCGGCATGCTGTTGATAGATAAAGTAGGGCGAAAAAAATTGATAGGTTTTGGATCTATCGGCATGTTCTTGTCGTTGTTTCTTGTAGCCAGAGGGTTCTATCTTGAGAAGTTTGAAGGCTACTATATGATGTTGAGCTTGATGGGGTACATTGCTTTCTTTGCTGTATCATTGGGAGCTACTATCTGGGTGGTAATCTCGGAAGTGTTTCCTAATAGTGTGCGTGCTAAAGGACAGGTGTTCGGAAGTATGACGCATTGGGTATGGTCGGCTCTGTTGTCGTGGTTCTTCCCGATTTTCCTCTCCATAGGGGGAACTTATATTTTCGGATTCTTCTCGGTTATTGCCCTGGGAAGCCTTGTGTTTGCCATTAAGTTGCCGGAGACACGTAATAAGTCGCTCGAACAGATTCAGAAAGAACTTACATAACTTCATATAATCATGAAAAAGACAATAACAATCCTTGTCATTACCCTGCTCTCTGTTTTCAGTGGGTATGCCGCAAATGAAGGGAAAAGTAAAATACATGAAGTCCCTTTTACCTCTGTACATTGTACGGATAACTTCTGGGCACCCCGGATCGATACAATCCGTACAAAAACAATTCCATACGCTTTCAAACGTAGTGAAAAGGCCGGATATATAGATAATTTCGCTATAGCCGGCGGTTTGAAGCAAGGAAAATACCAATCGGCCTTTCCTTTTGATGATGCCGAGGTATATAAAATAGCCGAAGGAGCTTCTTACCTGTTGACTGTAAAGAAAGATCCGGAACTGGAAGCATATATGGATAGCATTATTGCTATTATAGCTTCGGCGCAGGAACCGGATGGCTACCTCTTCACGAACCATACCATCAATAATCCGCTCCACCCGTGGGTTGGAAAGGAGAGATGGGTTCAGGATTGGAATTTGAGTCATGAGACATTTAATGCCGGCGAACTTTATGAAGCTGCCATAGCTTATTACTATGCAACCGGCAAACGCTCTTTGCTGGATGTGGCCATTAAGAATGCCGACCTGATTTGCAGTGTATTCCGTGAGGGAGGTCTGAAGATAGCCCCGGGACATGAAGTTATCGAAATGGCTCTTGTGAGGCTTTATGAAGCAACCGGTGATGAGAAATACCTCAAACAATGCCGTTATTTCCTTGAAAGCCGCGGGCATAAAGTTTTTGATAAAACCTCGGCCGATATACGTAAAAACGGTATGTATTGGCAGGATCATCTGCCTGTTACCGAACAGCGCGAGGCTGTGGGACATGCCGTACGTGCCCTCTACCTTTATTCCGGGATGGCCGACATAGCCTTGCACATGCAGGATAAGGCCTATCTGAACGCTATCGATTCTATCTGGAGCAACATAGTAGGCAAGAAGATGTACCTGACCGGAGGATTGGGATCGACAGCCAATAACGAGGCTTTCGGCAAGAACTATGAACTGCCTAATGCAACTGCCTATTGCGAAACCTGCGCTTCTATTGCCAACTGCATGTTCAATCTCCGCATGTTTAAGCTTCACGGCGATGCCAAATATATAGATGTACTGGAACGTTCGCTCTACAATACTGTTTTGAGCGGTATATCCATAAGTGGTGATATGTTCTTTTATCCGAATGTGTTGGAGACAAATAAAAACGGACAGGAACGCAGCCTGTGGTTTGATTGCTCTTGTTGTCCTACCAACTTGTCCCGGTTTATCCCCGCCGTTCCGGGATATATCTATGCGGTAGACGATAAATCTATTTATGCCAATCTTTTTGTAAGCGGTTCGGGTGAGGTACAGTTTAATGGCCGTAAGGTATTGCTTGAACAGCAAACCGATTATCCCTGGAGTGGTGATGTGGCTATCACGGTGAATCCGGTAGAAACAAATTCCTTTGATCTGAAAATACGTATTCCGGGATGGGCCAAAGAAAGTGTTGTTCCTTCCGACCTGTATAGCTTCGTTGGAAAGCAGAAGGGCAATGTGCAGATATTCTTGAATGGTAAGCCATACAAGTACCAGCAGGAAAAAGGCTATGCCATCATTACAAATAAATGGAAAAAAGGCGATAGAGTAACCGTCTCCTTTCCAATGGAACCGCGTCAGGTTATAACCAATGATGCCGTTAAGACAAATAATGGACTTGTTGCCGTAGAACGGGGTCCGCTGGTTTATTGTGCAGAATTTGTCGATAATAATGGCGAAGTCCGTAATCTGTCGCTGCCCGGAAAGACTTCGTATGAAGTGAAAAAGCGTCCCGACCTGATGAATGGTATTTATACGATTATAGCTGCCGGAAAGAAGTATACCGCTAAGGCAGGAGGGAAAGAAATACAGTCTGAGGATACCCGTATTACTTTTATTCCCTACTATGCCCGGGCTTATTGCGGAGCCGGCGAAATGAAAGTCTGGCTACCTCGGAACGGCGAAAAGATCGTATCTAGCCTGCAGGAGGAACTGCGCGTGGTAGATGAGGTGCTGATCGGACAGGAAAAGTCGGAGGCTGCTCATAACCTTCGGGGAGAGAATACGCGGGCCGACAAATCGGGCGGCTGGCGCGATGCACAGGACGGATGGTTCTCATACGACCTGAAAGTACTTCCCGACAAACCGATGGAGCTGGTTTTGACCTATCATAGCACCGATGGCGGCAACCGCCAGTTTGAGATATGGGTGGGTGACACCAAGATAGCAGAGCAAAGCCTCCGCACCGAAACATTTGATTTGTTTATTGATCATCCTTATCTTCTTCCCGAAGTGCTTACCCGGGGGAGAGAAAAGGTTACTGTGAAACTCCAAGCGCTTCCCGGCAATATAGCCGGAGGGATCTTTGGTTGTAAGATGCGATATGTAACAAAGTAATAATCTTTAATCAGGAAAACATGAAACAAATATTATTCTTAATTCTTTTATCTATGATGGGTATACAAGACGGACAAGCCCGCCACTCCAGGTTGGGCAGGGCAGACTTTCAGGCAAAGGTAGACGGTAAACAGACCGACTTATATTATCTGACAAATAAAAACGGGGTAGAGATTGCCGTTACCAACTTCGGAGGCCGGGTTGTGGAGATATGGGCTCCCGACAAGAACGGACAGTTTGCAGACATTGTGCTGGGACACGACAATGTAAACGCTTACGCGAACTACAAGGGCGAACGTTTCCTCGGTGCAACGATCGGCCGCTACGGCAACCGTATCGATAAGGGACAGTTTACGCTGGACGGTAAAGATTATCAGCTCCCTCTTAATGATAAGCCTAACAGTCTGCATGGTGGCGACAAAGGTTTCGACATGGTAGTATGGGATGCGGATCAAACAAACCCCCAGACATTGGTGCTGTCTTATGTGTCCAAAGATGGCGAGCAGGGCTATCCTGGAACCATGAAGGTGAAGATGACCTACCACCTTTCCAATGACAACGAATTTGTTATCACGCACGAGGCTACCACCGACAAGAATACCGTAATCAACCTCACGCATCATTCTTTCTTTAATCTGCATGGCGCAGGCAACGGTACGATCAACGACCATGTATTGATGCTTAATGCAGATAAATTTACACCGGTGAATAATGTGCTGATTCCTACCGGAGAACTGACTGATGTAACTGATACCCCGATGGATTTTCGCAAGGCAACCCCTATCGGTGAGCGGGTAGACAACAATTTCGAGCAACTTGCCTTCGGACATGGATATGACCATAACTGGGTACTAAAGCGCAAGACAGCCAACGAATTGGAACTGGCTGCTTCCGTTCACGAACCCGTTTCGGGCAGATATATGGAAGTTTGGACTACCGAGCCGGGCATCCAGTTCTATGGAGGCAACTTCTTTGACGGTTCGATGATTGGCAAACGCGGACAAAAGTACAATTACAGGGCTTCGCTGGCTTTGGAAACACAACATTTCCCCGATAGTCCGAATCATCCGAACTTCCCTTCTACCGTATTGAAACCGGGGGAACAGTATAAACATATTTGCGTATATAAATTCGGAGTGAAATAATAAATAACAGGATATATGAAACTACATGCACTCACATTACCGGCTTGCCTTCTGTTGGGAGCCGTTGCTTGCTCTCCGGGCGAGCAGGAGAATACGGATACAGGTATTCATTTTCTGGAAGTAAATCAGGTAAAGGTTCAGGATGCTTTCTGGAAACCTAAATTTGAACAGTGGAATAAGGTTACCACCAACGATGTGTTCGACAAGTTTGAAGGCAAACACCTTCATAACCCGGACCCTAAGAAGATGCACAATACGTTCGAAAACTTCGACCGTGTGGCTAATGGCGAGCGTAATGTGGGAGACCATGCCGGTATGCCATGGTTTGACGGTTTGGTATATGAGACGATCCGTGGCGTTTCCGACCTTATTGCCCAACAGTCTAATCCGGCTCTCGAACAGCGTGTGGACGGTTATATCGACCGTATTGCCAAGGCACAGGCCTCCGACCCCGACGGCTTTATCAACACTTATACCCAGCTGATGGAAGACAATCATCGCTGGGGTGAAAACGGCGGTATGCTCCGTTGGCAGCATGATGTATATAATGCCGGTATGCTTGTTGAGGCAGGTGTGCATTATTATAATGCTACAGGTAAGACTAAATTACTGGAAGTGGCTACCCGCTTTGCCAACCATATGTGCGATTACATGGGGCCGTATCCTAAAAAGAACATTGTTCCGGCTCATTCCGGTTCGGAAGAACCGCTTGTTAAACTGTATTGGTTATACAAGAATAATCCGGACCTTAAACAAAAAGTAAGTGTTCCGGTAAACGAACAAGCCTATTTTGATTTGGCTACGTTCTGGATCGAGAACCGTGGCCATAACTGCGGACAGCCTTTGTGGCTGACTTGGGGTAATCCGGTTGCCGAGCAGTGGATCCGCGATAATAAATATGCCGATCTTCAGTTCGGCAATCATTCGCGCCCTTCTTTCGGCGACTATGCGCAAGATTCTCTTCCCCTGTTCCAGCAACAAACAATGGAAGGACACGCCGTTCGTGCCACCCTCTTTACAACAGGTGTTGCTGCCGCTGCTCTGGAAAATAAGAACCCTGATTATATTGCTGCCGTAACCCGTTTGTGGGATAACATGGTGGGTAAGCGTATGTTCGTAACCGGTGGTGTTGGAGCCGTTCATTTCGACGAAAAATTCGGCCCCGACTATTATTTACCAACGGATGCTTATTTGGAAACATGTGCTGCTGTTGGTGCAGGCTTCTTTAGCCAGCGTATGAACGAACTCACCGGAGATGGTAAGTATATGGATGAGTTTGAGCGTTCCCTCTACAATAACGTATTGACCGGAATTTCTCTGTCCGGCGATCATTATACGTATCAGAACCCCCTGAATGCCGAAAAGCATGCACGCTGGGAGTGGCACGAATGTCCCTGCTGCCCGCCCATGTTCCTGAAGATGGTTTCGGCCGTTCCCGGCTTTATCTATTCACATCAGGGCAACACAATCTCTGTGAATCTGTTTATCGGCAGTGAAGCTACCGTTAACCTTAGCAAAAACCTGTCTGTAGCCGTTAAGCAAGAAACGCGATATCCGTGGGACGGATCTGTTACGCTGACGGTAGATCCGGCTAAGCCGGCCGATTTCGCATTGCGTGTACGCATACCCGGATGGGCACAAGGCGTCGAGAATCCCTATGGACTTTATAAGTCAGATGTAAACTCTCCTGCAGAACTGAAGGTGAACGGCGAGCCGGTGCAAATGAACGTTGTAAAAGGCTATGCTGAGATCAATCGTAAATGGGCTAAAGGCGATAAGGTAGAACTGTCGTTGCCGATGCAACCCCGTATCATCACTGCCGATGGATCTGTTACCGACCTGAATAGTATGGTAGCCCTTGCTTCGGGTCCGCTGGTGTATTGTCTGGAGGGTTGCGATAATACAGACCTGAAAGATATCAGGTTTGATACCCGATCTCCTATGTCTTTGAACTATCGCAGCGACCTTTTGAGCGGGATTAATGTGATAGAAGGCAAAGCATTCGATAAGGATGAGAAGGAGATTGCCGTGTCTGCCATTCCGTATTATGCGGTAGGAAACCGTACGGAGGGAGATGCATATAAAGTTTGGCTTCCTGTTAAAGGCAAGTAATAAGTACTTTTCAAGGATTTGGATTGTGTGTAAGACCGGGAGAGAGGCACCTCTTCCGGTCTTTTTTTAGTATCCTTTAAATTGATTAGATATTCTTTACTTTGTCACCTTCTGCCACCATCTTCGGGGCTGTCCTTAAATTATAAAATGGTTTGATATTGACTGTATCTTGCTGACATTGGCAATGTCGGGCAGCTTGTCGAATACGGCTTTCCCTGGTCCTTTCAGAAAATCATCAGGGTGTTTTTAGAAAATCATCGGGATCATTTTTCTAAAACATCCCGATGATTTTAAATCTTGCAAGCCACCTTTGTTTGGTAGGCTAACTTATTTTGTAATATTCTTCCCAACCTTTTCGTGGAGGTTCACCTACCAGCATTTGATTGGCTAACTTGTTATTGCTGATTTGTTTGGTTTCTCTGTCAAATATCAGCTTTTCTCCTAGTTGCTGGCTAAGTACGCCTAAGCAAAAGACTTGGCTTAACGGACCTGCAACAGAGAATGGCGAACGCGTTTTCTCTTTTCCCTGGCAAGCCAGTAAGAAGTTTGCGTAATGGTTGGAAGGGCTTTGCGGTACTTCCGGCAACCGGGGTTCCATCTCTTTTGCCTTTTCCTCCGGTATAATGGAAAGGGTGCTGCTGTGTGAGCCTCCCTTGAATGTGAGTGTTTTTGTGTAAATTTCTTTACCCGGATTCAATTTGGCAGGCTGTATTTTTCCTCCTGCCACGGTGGGAATATTCGGGTCGAGTTCCGATACGCCATATCCTTCGGGTACGGCCGGTATATTGTCCAGTCCATCGTACCAGGTGACATCTACGGCCGGCATGGTTCCTCTCTCTGGAAACTTGAACAGGATGGTAGACGACATGGGGAAGAAGAACGGGTTGTGGTCTTTGAGGTAGATTGGGTTGATCTCCGTGGGTAACCCCAGATCGAGGAACTGGTGGGCTGTGTCCAGAATATGTGCTCCCCAGTCTCCCAAAGCGCCCATGCCGAAATCATACCAGCAACGCCATTGTCCCAAATGAAAATCGTGATTGTAGTCGTGATGTTTTACTACACCAAGCCAGGTATCCCAGTCCAGCGTAGAGGGGATGGGTTCGGCTACCGGAAAGTGGGTTATTTTCGGGTCCCACCCATGCCAGCGGCGCGGATTGTTCATGTGGGCGGTGATGGCTGTTACATCTTTGATAATGCCGGCTTCCTGCCAGGCTTTAAACTGGAAGTAGTTAGCTTCGGAATGTCCCTGGTTTCCCATCTGGGTTACTACTCCGAACCTCTTTTCGGCCTTCATCATCAGCTCCACTTCGTTGAAGGTGCGTGCCATCGGTTTCTCTACATATACATGCTTGCCGTGTGCCATGGCCTCGATGGTGATGGGGAAATGGGCATGGTCGGGTACACCTACCGTGACGGCATCAATTTTATCCGCCATTTTGTCGAACATCTTCCGGAAGTCCTGAAAACGGGGTGCATCCGGAAACATGGAGATGATTTCCTGCGTATGCGGAGCGCCCATGTCTACGTCGCATAGGGCTACAACGTTACAGAGGCCGGTATTGTATAGTTCTTTTGCAATCTCTCCTCCCCGGTTGCCTATGCCGATAAAGGCAATGTTGACTCGGTCGTTTGCACTGACAAACGGAGAAGTTGGCAACGTGCGTCCTTTAGCCGGCGTCCAAATAGAAGGAATAACGGCGGTTGCCGAAAGAGCAAGTGTTTGTTTCAAAAATAGGCGGCGTGAAATATCTGTTGATTTCATGATATAGTTATTTAGATATTAATAAGTCTGATCAAACAAATGTAGGAAAAACTCTTTATTCTGCTTTGTTGTTTCAATGGAAAATATTATTGATATTTGCGGCGTGAAACAGAAAACTGATAAGATATCCGCATAATACAGCCTGATAACTTCTTTTTCAGGCTGGACTACTCCGTATTTTTGATACATGGACGTATCGAACTTATTAATCATATCATATAATAACATCTTAAAAATAATAGAGATGAAAACTGATTTCACAGTAAGACAAACAACAGAAGCGGATTATTCTACAGTATATAACCTGATACAGATAGCTTTCCTGACGGCCGAACATCGTGATGGAAACGAGCAAGACTATGCCGTAGATTTGCGTAACAGCGATAAGTATATTCCGGAATTGGATTTAGTGGCTGAGTTTGGCGGCAAACTGATCGGGCATATCATGTTTACGAAAACGTATGTAACAAAACCGGACGGCAGCAAGTATGACACTCTTTTGGTTGCTCCCTTATCCGTGTTGTTGGAGTATCGAAGCCATGGGGTTGGCTCGGCGCTTATGAAAGAGGGATTTCGCATAGCGGAATCGCTGGGATACGGATCGGCCTTTCTGATAGGTGATCCTAATTACTACCAACGTTTCGGATATAGATTATCGCATTTGTTCGGTATTAATCACGAAAGCTTCCCGGTCGAATATGTTATGGCTAAGGAAATAACCGCCGATTCGTTGGATGGAATCAGCGGTTTGATCAGCATGTAATGTTATTGTTTGGGAATAAACTCCAGAACACAAACTCCACGGGCCGGCATGTCAAAATGAATGTTGGCCTTGCTGTGGGCGTATGTTTGCAAAAGAAGGCGCGTACTGTCTGTTGTTACATACACTTCTCCTTCCGAAGGCAAATCATAATCGGATAGGTTGATTGTGAAGTCCACCGGTAGCTGTTTATCGCTTATGCTGGCCAGTGCGATTCCGATAGCCCCGTCGGGTGATTTCCATGTTCCGGTATATAACGAAGGAACTGTTTTCTTGAATTTGGAAACGTTGTTTCCGGTGCGGCCTACGTAGATGGAAAGTTTCGATATGTCGATTTCCTGATTTGGTATGTTGATCTCCGGAGTACGGCAGTATTCTCCATAAAGTAAATAACCGAGTGCCTTATAACGTGTTTTAACCAGTTTGATTAAAAAGTCTATTTCTTCTTTACGGTCTTTGGCCAAGAAGGCATGGTAATTGGCAATGGTAGGCTGCATTCCCCATACGAAAGCACGCGATTGTTCCATCAGGAACTGCGAGTTGAAGTCTTCAGGCAATGCTTTTTCTTTATTGGCCGGGCTGTATTGGGCCGGCCATAATTCGTCGTAGGGGGGATATACCAACGAAGAATAGCTGCCATAGGTTATAGCGTAGTCGTGATAAACGGCCTGATATAACGGAATAGATTCGATATTGCTGATACCGGCATAACGCTCGCGGCTTGTTTCTAAAGTCAGAAAGAGGTCGAGATTCGAAATCCAGTCTTCGCCCGAACCTTCTCCGGCAAGAATGGATTGTTTTTTGTCGGTGATTTTACTTCGGATGAGGGAGGTTAGCTTCTGGAATCCGTTTATCCAGTAGTTGCCTCCTCCCAGGTCGTGTCCGTGACTTTTGTCATAACACTGGAAGTTCATGCAAGCCTGATCCATATATACGCCGCTGGCCTGATAGAAGTTTATCACACTGTCGCACAAGGAAGCATATTTATTTTGCCAGAACTCTGTGGCCATACACATCGGGGTGATGGATTTGTTGGTAAATATATTGTAAGCATGCTCGTATGTCTTCCCGTCTATGGTTTTGGCACAATAGGGTTCGGCATTTTCCGATTTCCAACTATCGGTGGATGTTCCCCATTGAAAGGAATTCATATACACAATGCTTCGTACCCCTTTCTGCCGGGCGGCGGTTACAGCTTCGATAAAAGATTTGCCTCCTTCACGCGGAGGGAGGTATTCGGGGAAATAATCGTCGTAAGAACAATTGTGCCACCAATGCCAAAAGACATTGACCGGCACTCCGGCTCTTTCCTGAAGGTCGATAGCTTCAGGCAGTACATTTGGTGATTTGCCCCTGTTCCAAACCCATATACCTGTCTGGGGTAGCCATTCTGCCGTTAAGTTGTTTTTGAACCGGCTTTCCCTGCACCATTTCTGTTGGATACCCCATTTGCGATACATTTTTGCTGCTGTAATCCAGTCTCCGCGAAAAGATCCGAGTATGGCTTGGTAGGCAGGTTGATAGCTGTCTATCCGATTGTCGAAAGGCGGAATGTTGGTTATGCTGTATTCCAGTTTGTTATTCGTATCGAATGTCAATGAGAAGTTTTTAGTATAGGCAAGCGTATCGTTGCAGGAGAAATAAATGCCGCTCGATTTTTTGTTGTATAAAGCCATTAGTTGCATAGACAGGTGTCCCGGGTGGTTCCATGTGTAGGTTGCCGGTGTTTTCTGTTTTACTACTTCTGCCCTGGGGTTTTTTATGAGGCTGCCCAGCCAGGTAGCTGCAGCCAGTTCTTCATTACCCAGGTCTTTGATACCGGCAATAACGGGAAACTTAACATTCTGAATGTTTTGTTCTCCCATTCCTTCTACTTTGATATTCCAGTAAGATAAAGCTTTTTCTTTATCGAGTGATACGGATGCTATTACTTTTAAGCCGTTGGTTCCGTCTGCTTGTTGCCATTCAATGTTGAGGGTGAGTGGGTCCGGCTTTTGGAAGCTTACCTTTGTTGGCAGTTTCTCCGGTGCCGGAGTTCCGGCGGCAACATCCAATAGCCAGGGCAAACCCTCTACGGCTGCCGAGTCTATATACTCGTATGAAGTTGCAATGTCGGAAAATGAGATCAGCTTTCCTGTAGATCGTTCAAAACCTAATTTGATTTTCCCGTTGTCAATAGATACGACGTCTCCGTGTAAAGTATTTGTACAACCTGATGTAAAAGCCAGGAATATACAAATGGAGATAAAGAAGATAAATGTTTTCGTGGGTGTTTTCATATATGAAAAAATAAATGCATGGTTGAAAAATCGTAAATGTAATAAAAATACGGATTTGTATTGTTATTTTTAAAAGTAAATTAAGTGTTTATCAGAAAGAAGCGTTCTAAATGTATCGTATTTTGATGAAAAATCACTTACTTTGCGCCATTAATTATTTTATCATGGCACAAGAAGATGTTTTTAAGAAGTTAGTTTCGCATTGTAAGGAATACGGTTTTGTATTTCCCTCATCAGAGATATATGATGGTTTAGGTGCAGTGTACGATTATGGACAGTATGGCGTTGAGCTGAAAAATAATATAAAAAAATATTGGTGGGACAGTATGACGTTGTTGCACGAGAATGTAGTCGGCATCGATTCGGCTATTTTTATGCATCCCACTATCTGGAAAGCTTCCGGTCACGTAGACGCTTTCAACGATCCGTTGATTGACAATAAAGACTCTAAGAAACGCTATCGTGCCGATGTGTTGATTGAAGACCATCTGGCTAAGATAGAAGAAAAGATGAATAAAGAGGTTGCCAAGGCAGCCAAGAAGTTTGGAGAAGCTTTTGACGAAGCCCAGTTTCGTGCTACAAATGGACGTGTACAGGAATATCAGGCAAAATGGAACGAGATACACGAACGCTTTTCGAAAGCGCTTAACGATGGTAACTTTGAAGACCTTCGCCAGCTGATTCTGGATTGTGAGATTGTATGTCCTATCTCGGGAACCCGCAACTGGACGGAAGTACGCCAGTTCAACCTGATGTTTTCTACCGATATGGGTTCTACAGCCGATGGAGCCACCAAGATTTATCTGCGCCCGGAAACAGCTCAGGGTATCTTTGTCAACTTTTTGAATGTACAGAAGACCGGACGTATGAAAGTACCGTTTGGTATCGCACAGATAGGTAAGGCTTTTCGTAACGAGATCGTAGCCCGTCAATTTATCTTCCGTATGCGTGAGTTCGAACAGATGGAAATGCAATTCTTTGTTCGTCCGGGCGAAGAGATAGAATGGTTTAAGAAATGGAAATCTACCCGTTTGAAATGGCATCAGGCTTTAGGATTGGGTAATGAGAAGTATCGTTATCATGATCATGAAAAGCTGGCGCATTATGCAAATGCGGCTACCGACATAGAATTTGAAATGCCTTTCGGCTTCAAAGAAGTAGAAGGTATTCATAGCCGTACGGACTTCGACTTGAGCCAGCATGAGAAATTTTCAGGTAAGAAGATACAATACTTCGATCCTGAGCTGAACCAGAGCTATACACCGTATGTAATAGAAACTTCAATCGGTGTAGACCGTGTATTCCTGAGTATTATGGCAGGTTCTTATTGCGAAGAAACTTTGGAAAATGGAGAATCCCGCGTTGTACTGAAATTGCCGGCAGCGTTAGCTCCAATCAAACTGGCTGTATTGCCGTTGGTAAAAAAAGACGGACTTCCCGAAAAGGCAGAAGAGATTGTAAACATGTTGCGTTTCGATTTCCGTTGCCAGTATGATGAGAAAGATTCGATTGGCAAGCGTTACCGCCGTCAGGATGCAATCGGTACTCCGTATTGTATCACTGTAGACCATGATACTTTGAAAGATAATTGTGTAACTATCCGTTTCCGCGACACAATGGAGCAGGAACGTGTAAGTATCGATAAGTTGCATGATATAATCTCTGAGAAAGTTAGTTTGAAGAATTTATTGAAAAAGGTAATAGAATAAAAAACGAAGAATGAAGAAGTACCTGCAAATAGCCCTGATGTTGTTTTGCGTGCTGGTGGTTTCCTCCTGCAGCAAAAATGAAGATGCATTAGAAGTAGATGAAGCGTGGAAAATTGAAAATGATGAGGCCTTTCAGGCACAGATATTTGCTCCGGGTTTTCAGCAACTGAAGTCGCAAAGTAATGAAGGCTTTATTCTTTATAAAGTAATAAAGGAAGGCGAAGGTAAAGAACCTATTTATTATACAAGTACGGTTAAAGCTTACTATAAAGGCTCCCTTATTGATGGAACAGTTTTTGAATCTCATACATTTGAAGAAGGAGCTCCATCTAAATTTGAAGTTTCCGGAGTTGTGGACGGATGGACTACTGCTTTGCAACATATGCATGTAGGAGATAAATGGGAAATTTGGATTCCTCAGCAATTAGGCTATGGTGCCAGCGGAAAAAAAGCGCAAGCGGCAGGTCAGATTACGATACTTCCATATACGACATTGATATTTGAGTTGGAAGTTGCAGAAATAGTTAAACAATAGGCAAATCTATAGTAGTTTATAAAAAAGAAGGTTGTTTCGAAACCATAATGAAGCAACCTTCTTTTTGTATTTATAGCAAGCAGGGTATAAAAGGATATATGTTTTACTAATAAAAGTCCTGTTTTCTTCCTTCTATCCCAAAAGATGGTATAATGACTATGAACCGGCCTATATAGACTATGAAAAGTTGGAGCAGATAACTCGAAGAGGAGTTGTTTACGTGACTAAGATGAAGGAGGAGATGAGTGTTTGGGAATGAGACCCTTATAAACAATTAAAGCCTGTCTCACGACAAGCCCTAACCAAACTTTGTTAACCTTAAATCTAATACTATTATGAAAAAACCACAATGCAAATATACACCTGTCAATCCCTTTTGTCAATAGTTTCCCGGATAATATATGTTAAGCAATATCTTATATGTTGCCAAAAAGTGTTATTCAACATAAAAGTAAATACATTCCAATCAAAATATTGTAAAATTAACAGATAAGACATCTCTTAGAGCTTATAAAGACAAGCGTTCTTTTAGCAGTTTATAACCGGATAAACTTGCGCGGAGACAGATACCGTTCTTTAAACGTATCTGGTAATTTTCTTTTCCAAACAATTCGATACGTAGAATTTGTTCCATATTAACGATACAAGAACGATGGATGCGCACAAATATTTCCTGGGGCAAATGTGCCTCAAAATATTTCATCGTTTGCTCCTTGACATATTGTCCTGTGGAAGTGAAGAGGGTAACGTAATCCCCGCAAGCCTGTAGATAGAGCAATTCTTCTAAATGGATAATATGTATGCGTGAACCGTCTTTTACGGAAATGCGGTCGAGTATGGTTTCTTCATCAGCTTTTACAACAGATAATTCATTAATTGCATATTCCGGTTCGGACGGCTCAATGGATTCTTCCAGGCTTTGTTTTTCCAGGTTATATATGCGATACCACATCGACAAGATTACCCAGATTAAGGTTCCCAGAGTAAGCCGGAGCGGAATGGTGGCACAAAAATCTGTGATCGCTTCTTGTTGTAGCCATAATTCTATTTCCCACGCACCCGCCAGACTGATTATCTGGATCAGAATGCCTAGTAACAGATACATTTGTAATGAATGAATTACTTCAAAAATGTATCCGTACAGATATCCGGCTATGGCTAAAAGCCCAATGGAGATCAATCCATCTATACCTGCCATCCACCATTCGAGACCTCCATAGCAATATAGCAACAGGGAATAAATTGCCCATGTTGTTACCGTTGCCAGAAGTCCTGTCATCCGGTTTATGACTGATCCAAAAAACGGATGTGTTTGCATATGATTAATTCTTAAATTCAATACCGCCAAAAGTTACTTTCCCCCGGATAATCAGCACATGTTCCTGATCTGTTTCGGCTGAAGAGTGATAACGCTTGTCATCGCATCCGCCAATAACTGTATTGACTTGTGATTGTAAATTCCATTCGGCAGGCAAATAGATTTCAATACCTCCGAAAGTACATTCTACATCGATGAAGGTCTGCGCTGCTTCCAGTTTAGTTCGGCGCAAGTCTAATACTGTTCCGCCACATGTATTTCGGATATCCGCCCCTTTGAAAACCGGGTCTAATACGATTTGCTGAACAGAGCCAAATGTGTTGTAGGATATAACGAAACCATCCTGACTGGAATAATCTGTGTTGGAGTATGTGTTTGCTTCTTCCTTCCAATGTTTTTGGAAATTTCTTTGAAAATGTTTTTGATGGAAATTTGTGTTGGGCCTTCTTTGGGGTTTGAATAGTTGGAATACACCAATAATTACGAAGATAAGAGGCCAATAAACATGAAGCCAGTTACTGCTTGACCAACCTATTTCCGGTAGAATAAATACAACTCCTATTGCAGTGGTAATCAATCCTGCCCAAAAACGTTTACTTAATAGATTAAACAGTCCTACATATATGAGAAGTACTTGCCATGAAATAAGTATGGAAAATAAGCTATATGTAACTATCCCCATGTTTTTCAGAAACCAGACAATGCCGACAAAGATGAACGGAATTGCCCAAAATACACTTTTGTTATTTGTATTCATGATATCTTATTTTAAATTCGTTTGATACAAATGTAAGTTTGATGTAAAGTACATGCAATATAAAACCGCTTGATTACAGACAAATATCGGTGAATTACGGAATATTCCCGATAAAAAGAGATGGTATTTTAAGATAAGGGATGAAAAAAGGCTGCACATTACGTTGCTGCCTTGACCTTTTCAGGGGTGTGTTTTCTTCTTGTTTGGACTCCTTTTTACATAAAGGGGTATAAATTTAGGCTTACATGCTTCCGGTGTTGTAATGCGTAGATTCCGGACTTGTTTGAAATATTCTGCCTCTTATAAACAATTAAAGCCTGTCTCACGACAAGCCCTAACCAAACTTTGTTAACCTTAAATCTAATACTATTATGAAAAAACCACAATGCAAAGGTATGGCTTTTTCAATAAGTATCAATAGTTAAAATGCTAAATTGTGTTGTAAAACAGATAATAAATTGTAATTATGTTCGGATTTTTATTATTTATCCTCGTTTTAGGCTAATTACCTTTATATTCTGCTATTTCCCGGCATTGGATGTCTTCTGCCGATTTGGCAAACATAAATTCAAACAGTCCCGGTTCCGTAACATATTGCATGCGGGCATTCCATAAACCCAGTTCCTGATAAGGTATTGTGAATGAGATTCGTTTGCTTTCTGCCGGCTTTAATTCTATTTTCCGGAAACGTATTAACGACATGACTGGAGTAGTTGTACTGCTTACCAGGTCGTTTACATAAAGTTGTACTACCTCTTTCCCTGTTAACTGACCCGTATTTTTGACGTTAACGGAGACTTCTATGCTTTCTTTACCAAATGTCTTCTTTGAGATTTGCATATCCGAATATGCGAAAGAGGTGTAAGATAATCCGTAACCAAATGGGAATAGCGGGGCGGGAGAAGAGAATACATAATCTCTGCCCGGCTTCTCTTTTGTGCCCGGTTTGCGGTTAATACCTTTGCCGGAAGGTTTATAATCGTAACTGACCGGAATATGTCCCACTGATTGGGGTATTGTTACATTTAGCCGGCCCGAAGGGTTCACTTTGCCGAATAGTATGTTGGCGATGGCGGCACCGCCTCTTTCGCCCGGGTACCAGGCTTCCAGTATAGCCGGTATGTTTTCCTTCTCCCACGAAATACTCCAGGGGCGTCCGTGTATTAATACGAGGATGACTGGTTTTCCCGTTTCTTTCAGTGCTTGTATTAATTCACGCTGTACACCTAACGGATTGATGTCAGTCAGGTCATACCCTTCGCCGCAGGTGAAAGGATCGCCTGCTTCTTGTTCTCCGGGCCCTTTTCCCCAACCTATACCGGAAAGAATCACACTGGTTCCTCCCAGGACAACTACTACGGCATCACCTTTTTGAGCAGTCTCTACTGCCTCGGCGAAGCCTTCCTTGCTTAGTCCTGATATGTCGCAGCCTTTGGCATAGTGTACTTGCATACGGTCTCCAACCAATTGTTTGATACCTTCCAACACAGTTACACCGGATTTGTTGTCACGGGTATACGAATAGTCGCCATATTGTACCTGATTGGCATTGGGGCCTATCACGGCAATACTTTTCAGCTTATCGGGATTCAACGGAAGCAGGTTGTTGTCATTCTGTAAGAGGATAATAGATTCTTCGGCAATCCTCTGCGCCAATTCGACGTGGGCAGGCAGATGAACTCTTTTCTTCAGATTGGCTATGTCGGGGTAAGGTTTTTCAAAAAGCCCGGCTTTAAACTTGACGGTCAGTATGCGCCGAACCGATTGGTTTATTAGTTCTTCCGATACTTTGCCTTCCTGTACTAAATGCACCAGTTCTGCATAATTCTCCGGCCGGGCTGCTTCGAGGTCTACTCCTGCGGTTATGGCTTGTTGTGCTGCCTCTGCTTTGTCTTTGGCTGTTTTATGGAAATAATGTAGCATGGATATGCCTCCGTAATCGGAGAATACATAGCCCTGGAAGTTCCATTCATTACGCAATATTTGAGTCAGTAGAAAATGATTTGCGTGGGCCGGCATGCCATCTACCTCATTATAAGATGGCATAACGGAATAAATGTTTGCCTTTTGCACTACTTTCTGGAAAGGAGGTAGGTGTAACGATCTCATTTCGCGTTCTCCCAGTGAAGAGGGAGCAAGGTTGATCCCTGCAATCGGTTGGCTGTATCCTGCAAAATGCTTGGCTGTGCACATCAGTTTGTTTTCAGGAATGGCTTTAAGTGTTTGTTCGGGTTTGCCTTGCATTCCTGTAACGAAAGCTGATCCCATCTCGCCTACCAGATACGGATCTTCTGCATAACATTCTTCATTTCGTCCGTAACGCGGATCTTTGATAAGGTCGAATAACGGAGATAATGCCTGATCTACTCCTGAAGCCGAAGCTTCGTAGGCTATTACAGAAGCCATTTCTTCTATCAATGAAGGACTCCATGTGCTTCCCTGCGCAATGGCTTGCGGAAATATGGTGGCTCCGTAGGCCAGTTGTCCGTGCAGGCATTCGCCTATTTGAATGGGAGGAATACCTAATCGGGTATTTTCGCGGGCATGTTTTTTTGCTTTGGCTGATAGTTCTGCAATTTGTTTTATGTCGATAAAAGGACTTTCGCATACGCCATATACGGATTTTGACTTGGGGAAGTCGGCAAGGCTAGTCATCGACAATTGTTCCACCTTTTCTTCCAGCGTCATTCGTTGAAGCAAATCTTCCACACGGTCTTTTATCGAAGCTTTCGGGTCTTTATATAATTGTGGATAGGCTGTATAGACAAATGCACTGGCCAAAAGAATAAACATATATTTTCCGTTCATAAGTAAATAGTATAGATTGTAAGACAAATATTGACTTTGCAAATGTATATAATAATGTACTATATTTCATTTATAACTTAAATGCTTTTTGTAAAAAGCATTTTCAATATCCGGTTGCAGCAAAAATCGGTTACCTATTCCTCTGTCAGCCAAGCTACTTTTTGGACCGAAGTGTGAGGTTGGCTGATGATGTCTGCATATAATTCAGGGCGGCGTGCGTTGAGGTAACGATGCCCTCCGGCTTGTGTTAGTTTTTCGGGGATAAGGGTGGCTGTTACGTAGTCGTCTCCCAGTTTCCGGCATTCGGCCAGAATATCACCAAACGGATCTAGTATCATAGAGCAGCCATTTTTTATTTCATTATAATCTTTTCCTATCGGGTTGGAAAAGACTACATAGACGGCATTGTCGTATGCCCGGGCCGGGAGCCATTTCATTAGCCAGGAACGACCTTTCAGCCCATCAAATTCCTGACGCAAGGTGGTAGGATCGGCGTCGCGCTTTTCCCACAAAGCAGGATCAACCAAGCCGGCTCCCGGACGTGGAGAAAGTGTACACATGGTTACATGGGGCATGAAGATAATGTCTGCTCCTAACAATTTTGTAGCGCGGACATTTTCAATAATATTGTTATCGTAACAGATCAGAATACCGCATTTCCATCCTTTTATATCGAATACCACATATCGATCGCCCGGAAGAATATGAGGATTGATAAATGGATGGAGTTTTCGGTATTTTGCTTTCAGTCCATTCCCATCTACACAAATTTGTGCTTTGTAGATATTGTCGTTACTGTCTTTTTCAAAGAATCCGGCCAGCAGGGTGATATTAAATTCTTTTGCTATGCTGATTAATGTTTGCGTACTTTTGCCCGAAGGGATTGGCTCTGCAATGGCTAAAAGTTCTTCTCTTGACAACTCTTTTGCAAATGTGTATCCGCAAACGGAACATTCATGGAATGCTACAACCTGGGCACCTTCGCCAGATGCTTTACTACATATTTCCCGGATTACCGAAAGATTATAGGCTTTGTCGTTGTCACGTGTTTCAAACTGGGCAGTTGCTATTTTTAGTGGTTCCATGTTGTGATAGGTTTTATGTGGTATTATTGTGGTTTGAAAAAATAAAGGACTGCATAATGTCATTATTTTGTATGACACCTGCAGCCCTTTGTATTATAAATCCGAATATAACGGATATTAGTCTTTCAACTTAGCCCAAATGAATTCGCGGTTCATGCGGGCGATATTGCTGACGGAGATGTTCTTCGGACATTCCATTTCGCAGGCACGAGTGTTTGTACAGTTACCGAAGCCCAGTTCGTCCATCTTGGCTACCATAGCTTTTGCACGGCGTGAAGCTTCGATTTTGCCTTGAGGTAATAAAGCCAACTGGCTAACCTTGGCAGAAACGAACAACATAGCTGAACCGTTTTTGCAAGCAGCGGCACAAGCACCGCAACCGATACAAGCGGCGGCATCCATAGCCATTTCTGCATCATCACGAGGAATAGCAATTGAATTGGCATCAGGTACACCACCTGTGTTTACTGAAACGAAACCACCAGCCTGAATGATTTTATCGTAAGCGTAACGATCTACCATCAAGTCGCGGATGATCGGGAATCCGGCAGAACGCCAAGGTTCGATCGTGATTGTCTCTCCATCGTGGAAACGACGCATATAAAGCTGGCAGGTTGTTGCTCCTGTAGCCGGACCATGTGCATGGCCGTTTACATAAAGAGAACACATACCGCAGATACCTTCACGGCAGTCATGATCGAATACAATAGGTTCTTTCCCCTCGTTGATCAACTGTTCGTTCAGAATATCCAACATTTCCAGGAAAGAAGTACCCTGGTTAATGTTTTTCAGCTGATAGGTTTCGAATTGTCCTTTTTCCTTCGGACCTCTCTGGCGCCAAACTTTAACTGAAATATTTATATCTTTATCCATGATTCTAATTTTTGTAATTGGTTGATTACTTCTTGTAGTTACGTGTCTGAGGTACTACGAATTCATAATTCAGATCTTCTTTCAACATAACAGGATCTTTGTCTTCACCCTGGTATTCCCAGCAAGATACGTACATGAATTTATCGTCGTGACGAAGGGCTTCGCCTTCTTCAGTCTGATGCTCTGTACGGAAGTGTCCGCCACAAGACTCTGCACGGTCTAATGCATCGTGAGCCATCAATGTACCGATTTCGATGAAGTCGGCCAGACGAAGTGCTTTTTCGAGTTCAACGTTCAGGTCATCACCTTTACCCGGAATATGTACGTTTGTCCAGAATTCTTTCTTCAGGTCTTTCAACATTTGGATAGCTTCTTCCAAACCTTTGGCATCACGGGCCATACCGATGTGTTCCCACATGATGTGTCCCAGCTTTTTATGGATAGAATCAACAGACTCTTTACCCTGGATGCCCATCAGTTTTGCAATACGTGCGTTGATAGCCTTTTCTGCTTCTGCAAATTCAGGCAGGTCTGTACTGAAACGCGGAACCTGAATCTGGTCTGACAGATAGTTCTGGATAGTATAAGGCAATACGAAGTAACCGTCGGCCAAACCTTGCATCAAGGCTGATGCTCCCAAACGGTTTGCACCGTGGTCTGAGAAGTTTGCTTCACCGATAGCGAACAAGCCCGGAATGGAAGTCATCAATTCATAGTCTACCCACAAACCACCCATTGAATAGTGTAATGCAGGATAAATCATCATTGGTGTTTCGTATGGATCGTCATTGGTAATTTCTTCGTACATATCGAACAGGTTGCCGTATTTAGCTTTCACTACTTCCTTGCCCAAACGGTTGATAGCGTCGGAGAAGTCAAGGAATACAGCCAAACCTGTATTGTTTACACCGAAGCCTGCATCGCAACGTTCTTTAGCTGCACGTGAAGCCACGTCACGCGGAACCAGGTTGCCGAATGCCGGATAACGGCGTTCCAGATAGTAATCGCGGTCTGCTTCCGGAATATCTTTACCTTTCTTTGTTCCAGCCTGCAATGCTTTTGCATCTTCCAGTTTTTTTGGAACCCAGATACGTCCATCGTTACGAAGAGATTCGGACATCAAAGTCAGTTTTGACTGATAATCGCCGTGTACAGGAACACAAGTCGGGTGAATCTGCACCATACATGGGTTTGCAAAATAAGCACCTTTCTTATAGCACTGCCATGCAGCTGAACCGTTGGATGCCATTGCATTAGTAGACAGGAAGAAGGTATTTACATAGCCACCTGTTGCAACAACTACTGCGTGGGCAGCAAAACGCTCAACCTTACCGGTAATCAGGTTACGGGCGATGATACCACGGGCGCGGCCATCAATTTTAACAACGTCCAGCATTTCGTGGCGTGTGTACATCTTTACTTTACCTAATCCGATCTGACGGCTTAATGCAGAATAAGCACCCAGCAACAATTGCTGTCCGGTCTGACCGCGGGCATAGAATGTACGTGATACCTGGGCACCGCCGAATGAACGGTTATCCAACAGGCCGCCGTATTCGCGGGCGAAAGGAACACCTTGTGCTACACACTGGTCTATAATACTGTTAGATACTTCAGCCAAACGGTATACGTTGGCTTCGCGTGCACGATAGTCGCCACCTTTGATTGTATCGTAAAACAGACGGTAAACAGAGTCGCCGTCATTCTGATAATTTTTTGCAGCATTGATACCTCCCTGCGCGGCAATAGAGTGTGCACGGCGAGGTGAGTCCTGGATACAGAAGTTCAATACGTTGAATCCCATTTCAGCCAGTGATGCGGCAGCAGAAGCACCAGCCAGACCTGTACCAACAACGATTACATCCAGACGACGTTTGTTTGCGGGGTTCACCAATTTCTGGTGAGCTTTATAATTACTCCACTTCTCAGCCAACGGGCCTTGAGGTATTTTAGAATTTATTTCAGTCATAATAATTTATTTTCAATGATTGATTATTAATTGTCAGCTTATGCAGAAAACCGGTTTCTTAGCAACCGCCAACACCATTCAGATAGAAAATAATAGTGATAATTGCAAAGATAGCACAAACTACGGTTGCAAAGATTTTAGAGATACATTCCCAACGGCTCATCCAGATGGTGTTGTTCCAACCCAATGTGTGGATTGCGCTCCAGAAACCATGAGTCAGGTGGAACCACAAAGCTACATACCATATCAGATATAACACGGTAATAAGGATGTTGCCTTTGAAATAATAATTAATAAAAGTGGCGCCGCTCTGAGGAGAAGCTACTGTACCATCGCCCAGCATAACTTCATGGTGTCCCATTAATTCGGCAAACATCATGTTGTACCAGAACTGAGTGAAGTGTAATACCAGGAACAGGATTACAATAATACCCAGCACAAGCATGTTCTGAGAAGCCCATTCTACGCCTTTCGGACGGGCATTGATAGCGTAACGGTCGTTTCCGCGAGCCTTACGGTTCTGCAATGTCAGAATGAATGCGTAAATGATGTGGATAATGAAGCCTGCAGCCAACACCATTGTAGCAGCTACGGCATACCAGTTTGCTCCCAGAAATGCACAGATCGCGTCGTAAGCTGCCCCGGAGAATACAGCCGCCACGTTCATGGACATATGGAACAATAAAAACAGAATAAGGAAGATACCTGATATACTCATTATCAGTTTCTTCCCGATAGAAGAATTAAGTAACCACATAAGATAATAATTTAAGTTATTTAATTGTGTTTAGAAGTTTCAACCTTAAACTATGTAATTATCACGCAAAGGTATGCTAAATCCGCATATCAAGCAATAAGAATAAGGAAATATTTCTGTAATGAAAAATTTCTGACGTTGCCGGTTCTAAATGGCCTGGTGATGAAATCTGTTTTTGTGACGGACAAGTTTTGAGTTGATAATTATCGACCAAGCGGCCGACAATTGTCAACCGTATGGCCGACGACTATCAACCGTTCGGTTGATAATTATCAACATGAATTTTGTTGCCGGGAAAAAGCGGTGTTGGCCGGTGTGATTAAGATAATCCTGCGCAAGAATTGCATAAATAGAAAATACAGGATTGAACTTTTTTAATTATGTTTGTGAGCGTAATTGGAATAAGAGATGAAGACGCTTGTACATACAGAGAAAGAACAGATAGAATTTATAATCAGCAAATGTGATGTTTGCTACGTAGGCCTGGCCGATACGGACGGAACGCCTTATGTTTTGCCGATGAATTTTGGCTATCGCGATGGTGTTGTTTATCTGCATTCTGCACAGGAAGGGCGCAGTATTTCTATTCTGGAAAGAAACCCGAAAGTTTGTATCACCTTCAGCACTGATCATGCACTGGTGTTTCAGCACCCCGAAGTGGCATGCAGTTACCGAATGCGTTCCAAAAGCGTAATCTGTTGGGGCAAGGTGGCTTACGAAGAAAATTTTGACCGGAAAGTGGAAGCGTTGGATATTATAATGAAACAATATTCAGATAAGACTTTCAAGTATAGTGATCCGGCCGTTGTGAATGTTAAGATATGGAAGGTGGAAATGGACGAAGTGACCTGCAAGGAGTTTGGAGCACCGCATAAGAAGTAAACTATAAAAATAGAGATAATAATGAAGAAAAATTTTTTACTTTTTTTTATGATCTTGCTTGCCTTTACGGCTTGTGAAGGTCCGGCTGGCCCTCCGGGGCAGGATGGTTCTGGTATGTACTGGTTTGTAGATACATATACAATACGTGAGAAAGATTGGAAGATGTATTCTGATCCTGATGGGCGTAATCCGTATTATATGTGTGAAGTTCCGATAAAGGAGCTTACAAACGATCTTTATGTGGACGGAAATGTATTTGCTTATCTGATCCAGAATCCGGGACAAAATAATGAAGTGCAAACCCCATTACCATATACATTACCTTTGGAAAATACAGAGGATGCAAGATGGTCTGAAATTATTAACTTCGATTTTATGCCGGGGTCAATTGCTTTCTATGTAACATATAGTGATTTTGCAGTTAATGTACCGCCGGGGGAATTGCAATTTAGGGTAGTCTTGAATTATTGAATTGAAAAATAAGTTATCTTTGCGAAGCATAAAGAATATTCTGAGAAACAATGAATTTGCAGGAGCATAGCAAAGTACTGGGTGACACGGTGGATAAACTATCGGATGAGGCATCGTACAAGCAATTGTTTCATGCTTACCGGGATGAAGAGGCGCTTCCTTCGGCTGAGGTTTTGAAGGAAATCGTAGATTTGTGCCGGTCTGTTTTATTTCCCGGATATTATGGAAATGCACGTATTAACAAACAAACCATTCGTTTTCATACGGGTGTGAATGTGGAAACACTTCACGCTTTACTTTCGCGCCAAATCTATGCCGGACTTTGTTTCGCAGATGCTTCTTGTGTTACTTGTCCGGAGGAAAAAGTGTTTCGGATTGCGGAAAAGCATTCTGAAGAATTTATTTCTAATCTTCCTGAAATACGGGCTGTTTTGGCAACAGACATAGAAGCTACTTTTAATGGTGATCCTGCTGCGCAAAATCCGGGTGAAGTTATATTTTGTTATCCCGGTTTTAGGGCAATAGTCAATTATCGTATTGCTCATCAGCTTTACAAACAGAATGTTCCTTATATTCCACGAATCATTGCAGAGATGGCTCATTCTGAGACAGGAATAGATATCCATCCCGGAGCACGGATCGGCCATCATTTTTCAATAGACCATGGAACAGGTACAGTGATTGGCGAGACAAGTGTGATAGGGAACTTTGTTCGTATATTTCAGGGTGTCAGTCTGGCAGGAGAAAAATTGCCTCCGGATGAGAATGGCAATGCAATACGAGGTGTGGCACGCCATCCGGTATTGGAAGATCATGTTACTATTTATTCGAATGCAACATTAATTGGCAAGATACGAATTGGCAAGGGCGCTACAATATGCGGTAACGTATGGATATCGGAAGATGTTCCGGCCGGAGCGATAGTGCAGCAGATCGTTGGTTAATGGCTGTTGATTTGGATGGATGAATTTAAAAACAATATAAATAATCAAAATGCAGATTTGTGAATCTGTTTTCAACTTTCAATTGAAATGAACGAGACATTTGAAATGGTGGCCAAAACCCTTTATGGGTTAGAAGATATTTTGGCCGGTGAGTTATTAGCCTTGGGTGCCAACGATTTGCAAATAGGTCGTCGTATGGTTTCTTTTACAGGAGATAAAGAGTTGCTTTATAAGGCAAACTTTTGTTGTCGTACGGCACTTCGTATCCTAAAACCGATCTATCACTTCAAAGCCAAAGATGCAGATACCGTATATAATGAAGTAAAGAAAGTAGAATGGGAAAAATATTTGTCGTTAGACAAGACGTTTGCAATAGATTCTGTGATTTATTCCGAAGATTTTAACCATTCTAAATTTGTTGCATATCGCACGAAGGATGCTATTGTCGATTATTTTATGGAAAAGATGCAGAAGCGTCCTTCTGTCCGTGTGAATAATCCTGATTTATATATTAATATTCATATCTCGCATAATGATTGTACGCTCTCTATTGATAGCTCGGGCGAAAGTTTGCATAAACGCGGTTACCGTGTGGATCAAACAGAAGCTCCGCTGAATGAAGTGCTTGCTGCCGGTATGATTATGAAAACAGGTTGGAAAGGAGAATCTAATTTTGTTGATCCGATGTGTGGATCGGGTACGCTGCTGATAGAGGCTGCCATGATTGCTCTTAATATTGCACCAGGTATTCATCGTAAGGAATTTGCTTTTGAGAAATGGATCGATTTTGACCAGGAGTTATTTGATCGTATTTATAATGATGAAAGTAAAGAGAGGGAATTCACGTTTAAGTGTTACGGTTCCGATATTTCGCAAGCAGCTATAGATATTGCTTTGGAAAATATCCGGAGTGCGGGATTAGTAAAATATATTGATCTGAAAGTAGTGCCTTTACAGCAATATAATGAAGCACCACAGCCTGGTATACTGGTTATGAACCCTCCTTATGGAGAACGTATTTCGTCTCGTGACCTACTGGGATTATACAATATGATAGGTGAACGTTTGAAGCATGTATTTACAGGTTATCAGGCATGGATCTTGAGCTATAAAGACGAATGTTTTGATAAGATAGGACTTCGTCCGAGTGAAAAGATGAAGTTGATGAATGGCTCATTGGAATGTGAATATCGTTGCTATGAAATGTTTGATGGAAAGAATAAAGACTATAAGAAAGCTTTGAATGAAGGAAAAGATGAAGATCGTTCCGGCCGTTCTCCCGTAGTGAAGCGTTCTGATGGTTCGAAAACGGTTAAAAATACAAATTTCCGTACTGCACGCATGGATCGTCCGGATCGCCGTTTTGCAGCAGCTCATGGTGAGAATGATGAAGAACGTTCTAATTTTATCCCGGGTAAAAAGGTTGGAAAAATGCGTTATCGTGATGAAGGTCGGCGTCGTGATGATAAACGTTCATTTAAAAAACCTTTTAGAAGGGGAGGAAAGAATGATTTCGATGATTAAAAGAATAAGGCTGGTCTGTCTGCTGATCGTTTCTGTATCTATGTCGCTTATAGCTCAAAATAAAGATACTCTTACCTTACATGATCTGATTCCAGGAGGAAAGACGTATAATCGTTTTGTTCCCCGAAACCTGGAACAGTTGCAGTGGTGTGGTGATATGTATATATATGCCAAAGGTGATAGTTTGCTGGGAACTGTTCCTGGTAATACAGAAAAGGTAGTGCTTACACGTGAACAGTTGAATAACGCCTTGGTTGCAGTAGGTTTGCAAACAACAGGAAATTTACCCGTGTTATCTTTGCCTTATGCCGGAGAGCCGGTTGTTTCTTTTGAAAGTAAAGGACATCGGATTTGTTATAACTTTAAAGAGAATAAAATAGTTGCAGACTATCGTTTGCCTAAGGATGGAGCGAATTATGACTTTTGTCCGGCTAATGGTTATCTTGCTTTTACGGAAGGAAATAATCTTCGTATCCTTTCTCCCGATAATGAAGTAAGTGTTGTTACATGTGAAACACAGGATGGAGTTGTTTGTGGTAAGTCGGTACATCAGAATGAATTCGGTATTGTGAAAGGGACATTTTGGTCTCCTAAAGGTTCTGCACTGGCTTTTTACCGGATGGACGAAAGTATGGTTACCGATTATCCTTTTGTTAATATTGATGCCCGTTGTGCAGTGGTTGAACCGCATAAATATCCGATGGCAGGTATGAAAAGCCATGAGGTAACAGTGGGCGTTTATAATTTGTCTACAGGAAATACAATATGGCTTAAGACGGGGTTACCCAAAGAAAAATATCTTACAAATATAGCTTGGAGTCCGGATGAAAAGAGTATTTATATTGCCGAATTGAATCGTGATCAAAACGATATGCAATTAGTCCGCTATTCGGCTCTGACCGGAGAAAAAGAAGCTGAGTTATTTACGGAAAAGGATGAACGTTATGTTGATCCTTTGCATCCGGTTCTTTTCTTGCCAAATGATCCGGGCAAGTTTATTTGGCAAAGTGAGCGAGACGGATATAACCATCTTTACTTATACGACACCACTGGCAAACAACTAAAACAACTGACTTCTGGTGAATGGGTGGTTTTGGATATACTTGGTTTCGATCAAAAAGGAGAAAATATCTTTATTTCCGCAACAGCTCCGCACCCGTTAAGTTCTTTCAGTTACGGGACCCCGATGGAGGTGTATGCTTGGAAAGTAAATTTGAAGAATAGCAAACGGACCTGTCTGAATATAAAGAAAGGTGTGCATAACGTGTCTGTCAGCCTTTCCGGTTTGTATGCAATAGATCGTAATTCTTCCCCGTCTGTTCCCCGTGACATAGATGTTATCAGGACGAAGGACGGACAATCTGTTAAAACGCTGTTGTCAGCAAAGAATCCGTATGAAGGATATGCAATGCCGGAGATTGAAACAGGTATAATTAAAGCTGATGACGGGATTACGGATTTGAATTATCGGTTAGTAAAACCGTTAGGTCTTGATAGGACAAAGAAATATCCTACTATTATATATGTATATGGTGGTCCGCACACACAGCTGGTAACAGGGGAATGGATGAATGGTGTGCGTGGTTGGGATATATATATGGCACAACGCGGATATGTGGTTTTTACATTGGATAGCCGGGGTTCTGCTAATCGTGGACATGTATTTGAAAGTGTGATCCATCGTAATTTAGGAGTGAATGAAATGGCAGATCAAATGAAAGGTGTGGATTTCCTGAAAAGTCTGTCTTACGTAGATTCTGACCGTATTGGTGTGCATGGCTGGAGCTATGGTGGTTTTATGACGACAAACCTGATCCTGACATATCCAGACGTGTTTAAAGTAGCAGTAGCAGGTGGTCCGGTGATCGATTGGAGCAATTACGAAATTATGTACGGTGAACGCTATATGGATCGTCCGCAGGATAATCCGGAAGGATATAAGAATGCCAATCTGAAACTGAAAGCAGGAAATCTGAAAGGGCATTTGTTGCTGATACATGGTGATATTGATCCGGTAGTTGTCTGGCAGCATAGTTTAGGTTTCTTGAAGGCATGTGTGGATGCAGATACTTATCCTGATTATTTTGTTTATCCGCGCCATGTTCATAATGTAACCGGAAAAGACCGTCCGCATCTTTATGAGAAAATCACGCGGTATTTCGATGACTATCTGAAGAAATAGTCTGCAACTGCTCCCTGATAAACCGATCAAGTATATCTTTTGGAAAGGTGCAGGATATATCCCGGCAATTGTGAGCGAAAACAATATCTGGATGACAGATCAGAGCCTGGAAGACTACGGCGACAAATTAATCCTGTGGATACCGCTGAAACGGACAGTAACAACCGACCTTATTATCCGGTAACAGAGGGTATTCAAAATAGATTTTGTACATTTGCCCCAATTTATTAAAGCTAAGAAAGGATATATGAACATTTTATTATTGGGCTCCGGCGGCCGCGAACATGCAATAGCCTGGAAGATTGCACAAAGTCCGAAAACGGATAAGTTATATATTGCTCCCGGTAATGCCGGTACAGCTTCTGTTGGTACGAATGTAAATATGAAGGCCGATGACTTCTCTGCTATTAAAGAATTTGTTTTGGCAAATGATATTCATATGGTTGTTGTTGGCCCGGAAGATCCTCTGGTAAAAGGTGTATACGATTTCTTTAAAAAAGATTCTGCCTTGGCTACTATTCCTGTGATCGGACCAAGTAAAGAAGGTGCCCAGTTGGAGGGAAGCAAAGACTTTGCCAAATCTTTTATGATGCGTCATCATATCCCGACAGCTCGCTATAAAAGTATTTCTGCTGAAAATCTGCAGGAAGGATATACATTCCTTGAATCGTTGTCTGCTCCTTATGTATTAAAAGCTGATGGTTTGGCAGCAGGAAAAGGGGTTTTGATTATCGATAGTCTGGATGAAGCAAAGAAAGAGTTGGGCGATATGCTGGGCGGTATGTTTGGTGATGCCAGTAAGACTGTCGTTATTGAAGAGTTTTTAGATGGGATAGAATGTTCTGTTTTTGTAATGACAGATGGCAACGGTTATAAAATCCTGCCGGTTGCTAAAGATTATAAGCGTATAGGAGAAGGCAATACAGGTTTGAATACGGGTGGTATGGGAGCTGTTTCTCCGGTTCCTTTTGCAGATGAAGTATTTATGGCAAAGGTGGACGAACGTATTATCCGTCCTACTATCGAAGGGCTGAAGGCTGAAAAGATCGATTATAAAGGTTTTATCTTTTTAGGGCTTATCAACGTAAAGAACGAACCGATGGTAATAGAATATAATTGCCGTATGGGTGATCCTGAGACAGAAGTAGTAATGCTTCGTATTCAGAGCGATCTGGTTGAGTTGTTGGAAGGCATTGCCGAAGGAAATTTAGCAAAGCGCACATTAGTACACGACCCTCGTGCAGCCGTGACTGTGATGCTTGTCAGCGGGGGCTATCCTGAAACTTATGAAAAGGATAAAGTTATTTCCGGACTGGATAAAGTATCGTCGGAAAATATAATTTTCCATGCCGGCACAAAAGCTTCCGGAGAACAGATTCTGACAAACGGAGGCCGTGTTATTGCAGTTAGTTCGTATGGTAAAGATAAAGCGGATGCTTTGAATAGGTCGTTTGCAGGTGCAAAAGCAATAAACTTCGAAAAGAAATATTTCCGGAGTGATATTGGTTTTGACTTATAGAATTGGCGGAAGTTCTGTATACTGTATAAATGAGAGGAACGTCACAATATCGTAAATATACAATTGCTACTCCAACTGCCTATTTATATGCATTTATTGCATGTATAGCCAGTTGGATAGTGAGCTATGTTTATTCAATAGGCTATCCTGTATATGGCGAGGTAGCTGCTCCTCCTCTCTGGAATGCTATTTGCCAGCTTTTGCCTAATAAGGCATTTACCTATGTAATCGGTATGGCGTTAATGATTGGAGGTGCGTTTCTTTTACATAGAGCTAATTATGCTCTTATGCTTATCAGGGAAAAGACGTTGCTCCCGTTTCTTTTTTTTATTTTGCTTATTAGTACAAACCCGGACTTTTTCCCTCTTAAATCTACTTCTTTAGGAGTCTTTTGTCTGATTTTTGCTGTTTATCAATTGTTCACATCTTATCATAATCCGGAATCAATGGATAAAGCATACAATGCCGCTCTGTTAATCGGAGTAGGTAGTCTGCTTTGGATACACATATTATGGTTTCTGCCATTATTCTGGTATGGGATGTATCGGTTTCGTTCGTTGAATGTCCGTACGTTTATGGCATCCTTTTTAGGAGTTAGTACTGTTTATTGGTTTGTTTTGGGATGGTGTGTCTGGCAAAAAGATTTTTCACCATTTATTATTCCTTTTACTTCATTGTTTAAAATACATTTCTTGCAGATAAAAGGAACTTTTATAGATTGGATAGGCCTTATCTATGTGGCATTGATAACAATTATTGCTTCCATTAACATCCTAGCGCATGAGTATGAAGATAATTTACGTACGCGGCAGTTTTTGTCTTTTGTTATTGTTTTGGCTATATGGTCATTTGTCTTGTTTTTTATATATGAACAATCATCTGAAGAATATTTGGAAATGGCCTGTGTTCCTTCTTCTATATTAATGGCGCATTTCTTTACTGTAGTACATAACAAATATATATTCTGGTTGTTTCATTTTACAGTATTGCTGTTTATTGCACTTTTATTTATCCGCTTATGGAATTTCTTATAGAATATGGATATATCGGCGTATTTGTAGCTTCGTTTTTAGCTGCAACTATATTGCCTTTTAGCAGTGAGGTTGTTCTGACGGGAGTATTGCTTGCCGGAGCCGCATACTGGCCTTGTATGGTTGCTGCTACTTTAGGAAATTTCCTGGGAGGTATGAGCTGCTATTGGCTGGGTATGCTCGGTAAGGTAGAGTGGATTGAAAAGTATTTGAAGTTGGATCCCTCGAAACTTGAAAAAGTGCAAAATTGGATAAAAGATAAAGGCTCTTGGATGGGGTTTTTTGTTTTCCTTCCTGGGATAGGAGACTTTATTGCAGTAGCTTTAGGATTTCTTCGGGCAAATATATGGATTGTTGCTATCTCCATGTTTTTAGGAAAAGCCATTCGTTATTGGGTATGGATGGAATTTGTATATAAAGTGCAAGATATGTTGTAAATCAAGTGTTAACCTTTCTTTGTGGAATTTTTGAAAAAATAAAACTTCCTTTTTAGTCTACAAAATTATAATTTATTCTTTTCAACAGGTACGAACTGGTCTATGTTGTATAACATTGTAAATTAATCATACCAGTTCGTATCAGTTTGGAATATTATTATCTATATTTGTAAAGTTCTAAACGAATAAAAGATTTGCTGTGGATAAACCATAATTCATGATAATGAATAGGACGCTGTAGAACAAATGATATTTATGTATGCTTCATCTGAAATGAGATAAATATAAACTTATAATTTGTTAGCCTATGGAGTAAGGAAGTGACAAAATTTGAATCAAAGAGAATAGTCATACTACTTAATTTAAAATCAGTACAAGACTCTCCTCCTTAAATCTGAGTATTAAATAAAAACACTACAATTGTATGGAAAGAATTTGTACAGAGAGTTTACCACCTCTCCGAAAAATGCACAACGAAAAAAAACGAATAGCAAAATTAATTTTAATCGCTCCTTTTATTTTTGCTACTGGTACATATGCTGCAGATGGCAGTAATGTACAGAACGAAGCGAGTCCTATGATTACACAGCAAAAAACTCGTCAGATTACAGGTACTGTGGTTGATAAATCCGGCGAACCTGTTATTGGTGCCAATGTTGTAGTAAAAGGTACTACAAACGGAACTGTAACGGACATCGATGGAAAGTACGCCCTGGATGTTCCTGATAAAGCAATTCTTCAGATCTCTTATATCGGTTATTTGACACAGGATATTCCTGTAGGTAATCAAAATGTGATGACTATCCGTCTGGTTGATGACACGCAAAGTCTGGATGAGGTGGTTGTTGTAGGTTATGGTACACAGAAAAAGGGTGAAGTAGCCAGCGCTATTTCTACCATTAAATCTGATAATTTTGTGAAGGTTCCGACTTCGGATGCTGCTCAGCTTATCCGTGGCCAGGTGGCCGGTTTGAGCATTGTTACTCCTGATGCTAACCCGGTGGGGAATTCACAGATTTCATTGCGTGGAGCCAACACTTTGCTGCAAAGTGCAGCACCTCTGGTGCTGATTGATGGTATACCAGGTGATATGAATATGGTTTCACCGGACGATATCGAACAGATCGACGTTTTGAAGGACGGTTCGGCTGCGGCCATCTACGGTACCCGTGGTACAAACGGTGTAATCCTTATCACAACAAAGAATGCTAAAGGTGAAATGCCTACATCAGTAGATGTAAATGCTTATCTTGCCACTCAGCAGATAACAAAAAAACTGCCTTTCTTCACTGCCGACGAATACCGTAATCTGGTGGCTCAGGGAAAACCGGGAGCACAGGATGACGGTTCAAGTACGAACTGGCTGGACGAAGTAATGCAGACTCCTCTGACCCAGATATATAATATCAGCTTGCGTGGCGGTACGAAAACTACTAATTATGTGGCCAGTTTCGAATATCGTGGTATCGAAGGTATTATTAAACGTACCAAGAACCAGATGTATTATCCGCGTGTGGAAGTTACTCACCGCATGTTTAACAATATGTTGAAATTGAATGCTAGTTTGAGCGGATACAAACAATCTTATTTTGCCGGTTCGGATGATGATAACGGTTATAATAAAGAAGTATACCGTAATGCAATTACTTATAACCCAACTACTCCGGTTAGGGGGGAAGATGGTAAGTGGTCTGAAAGCCCTTCAAAAACAGACTATTTGAATCCGGTGGCTCTTTTGGAAGAGGTAGAAGGTGAAAACCAGGCGACCAACCTCCGTATGTTTGCTTCCGCTACATTGACTCCGATTGAGGGGTTGGATATTAAATACCTTGTATCATCCAATACTTATAACCAGACACGCGGTTATTATGAAACAACAAATCATATTGCTTCATATAAAAACGGCAGAACCGGTTTTGCTTCAAGAGGTACAAAACGTAAAGTAGACGATCTGTCCGAAGTGACTGCTTCCTGGAAAAAGACTTTGTTTAAAGATCATACATTCTCATTACTGGGAGGTTATAGCTGGATGCGTACAAACTATCAGTTCTATTGGATGCAGAACTTCAACTTCCCTTCTGACGATTACACCTATAATGGTATGCAGACAGGGCAAGCATTGAAAGACGGCCGCGCTGCTGAAAATTCTGAACAAACCGAAAGTTTATTGATTGGTTATTTCGGTCGTTTCAACTATAGCTACAAGGGCAAATATATGTTGGCTGCCAGTGTGCGTCACGAAGGTTCTTCTAAGTTCGGTGCTAACCATAAATGGGGTACATTCCCATCGGTATCAGGTGCATGGAGCATTAAGGATGAGGATTTCATGGAGGATGTTAAACCGTTAAGCCAGTTGAAACTGCGTGCGGGTTATGGTGTAACCGGTACGGCTCCGGAAGAGGCTTATATGTCATTGAATACGTTGGATTTCGGTACGTATGTATATTATAACGGCTCTTTTATTAAAACAATCCGTCCGGCTTCCAATGCCAACCCAAACCTAAGATGGGAACGTAAGAAAGAGGCCAACGTGGGTATCGATGCCGGTTTCTTGGACGACCGTTTGACGGCTACGGTAGACTATTATCATCGTACAACAAGCGACCTGTTGTGGAGATACCAAGTTCCTCTTCCTCCGTATTTGTATTCTGATATGACAGCAAATGGTGGTTCGGTTCGTAACCAAGGTATTGAAGTAACGGTTTCTGCTCTTCCTGTACAGACAAAAGACTGGCAATGGCAGACATCTGTGAACTACTCTACCAACAAGAGTGAGTTGCTTTCTTTGTCGAGCGATATGTATGTGTCTAATGATTATTCAGATCAGGGATGGTTGCCCGAACCTATGCAGATGGCCACACACCGTATTGAAGTAGGCCAGCCTATCGGTAATTTCTACGGATATAAGAGTATTGATATTGATGAAACCGGACACTGGATTATTGAAGGTGCCGACGGCAATCCGAAACCTATCGCCGATCAGGTTCCCGATGATAAGAAGGTAATCGGTAATGGTCTTCCTAAGCATTATCTGAACTGGAACAATACCGTCAGATGGAAAAACTTCGACTTGAATGTAACGATGCGCGGTGCATTCGGATTCGACATCCTGAATGTCGCTAAGTTGCAATTTGGCGCTCCTATCATGTTGACTCGTGGTAATATCCTCAATACTTCTTATGATAAAGTATATGGCAAAACTCCTCTGGCCGACGATCAGGGCTTGCAATATGTAAGTTATTATGTAGAAAAGGGTGATTACTGGAAGATCGACAATGTAACGTTGGGATATACATTCAACTTTAATACCTGGGTGAAGAGCTTGCGTGTTTACGGAACAATCTCTAACCTGGCTACCATCACCGGATATTCGGGCATCGATCCTGAAGTCAGCATTGGTGGCCTTACTCCGGGTGTTGATGATAAGAGTCGTTATCCGGCAGCAAGAACGTATACGTTAGGTGTATCTGTTAAATTTTAATACGTGAAGAATATGAAGACATATATTAAATTAGCTGTTGCTTTGTTTTGTATGGGTTCTGCCGTAAGCTGCAGCAATAATCTGGATGAGAAAGTATTCTCAAAGGTAACCGAACAAAACTATAACTATACCGAAAAAGACTTCGGGCCTACGGTTGCAAGTGTGTACAGTTATTTCCGTTTTATTGCCCACGAGAGATATTGGGCTGCACAGGAAATCAGTTCCGACGAAATTGTTATGCCACCCAACTCTTCCGGTTGGGATGATGGTGGGACATATCGTATGATGCACTATCATAAATGGACATCCGAACAGCAGCATCCGTTGCACATGTGGAATAGTTTCTATCAGGGCGTTGTGTTGTCAAACACCGTACTTTCTCAGATTGCTTCAGGCAAATTGCCGGCTGCATCCGATGCAGAAAAAAAAGCAGGTATTGCCGAGCTGAGAGCCGTGCGTGCTTATTTCTACTGGTTGATTTGTGATAATTTCGGCGATGCTCCGTTGCTTACCGAACCTACCGTAGATTTACCGGGAAAGGTAACACGTAAAGAAATTTTTGATTTCGTGGTAAGCGAGTTGAATGAAGCAATTCCTGACTTGAGCGAAGAACAAGGCGGCAAGATGTACGGACGTCTTAATAAATGGGCTGCCAAATGTGTGTTGGCAAACGTATATCTGAATGCAGAAGTGTATGTTGGCGAGAGCCATTGGGATGATTGTATTGCTCAGTGCGATGATATTATCAACAGCGGCAAATGCGCATTGTCTCCAAATTACAAAGACTCGTTCCGTGCAACAGGAACCGAATCTTCAAAAGAAATCCTGTTTACCATTCCGTATGACAAGACACTGGCCGGTGGCCAAAGCATTCACATGTTTTCTTGGCATGGTGAATTGCAGAAGAAGTTCGACTTGGAAGCAACTCCTTGGGGCAGCGGATCGGCTATGGGTATTACGCAGTTTATCGACACCTATGATCCTGCCGATACACGTTTGTCGGACACATGGTTGATGGGTGACCAATATTCATACGACGGAACAACGCTGTTGATGTGTACATACGATAAGAAAGGCCAGCCACTGAGCTTCCAGAAAGAGGTAATGAGCGGAAACTATACAAACGAAACAGACGGTTACCGTATGAACAAGTTTGAAGTTCTGCCACGTACACCGGGTTCTTCCGATACCGACTTCCCGTTGATGCGTTATGCAGAAGTGTTGCTGATGAAGGCCGAATGTTTGTTGCGCACAGGCAAACCGGGTGCAGGGGCTTTGGTAACACAAGTTCGTCAACGTAACTTTAAGGATAATCCTGAAAAGGCTATCGTTACCGACGAACAGTTGAAAGCAAACACCTCTTATCGCTATGGCTTTGTAGAAAACTACAAGATTGTGAAAGATGGCAATACCGATCCTGTTCAGTTCGGACGTCTGTATGACGAATTGGGTTGGGAGTTTGCTTGGGAAACCCACCGTCGCCGCGATATGATCCGCTTCGGAACTTATACGAAAAAGAGTTGGCTGTCACACGAACCGCAAGGCGATTACCGTACCGTATTCCCTATTCCGGAAAGTGTACTTACATCCAATCCGAATCTGACACAAAATCCGAATTATACTTCAAAGTAACAGCAGATTGCTTCTGAAATAAATTCAATGTAACTTTGTTTCATGCCGATGCAAAAAAGTTTTATCGGCATGAAACAAAAGTTTTGTTAGGACGAAACAAAAGTTTCACAGGCATAAAACAAAGTGAAACATAGTATGAAAAGACAACACACATATAAACTGATTGCCATACTTTTGCCGTTCATCCTGGTGGCAGTGGTAGAAATCATTTTGCGTATAGTTAATTACGGATATGATACCCGCTTGTTTGTTACCGATCAGGACGCCCGTTTTTGGGTGATGAACCACGACATCTCTAAAAAATACTTTACCGCACACCAGAATGCCACTATTGGCAACCGGGAAACATTCTATAAAAAGAAACCGGCCGGTACGTTTCGCTTCTTTGTACTTGGTGCATCTTCCTCCATCGGATTTCCTTATATGCACAACGGCTCCTTTGCCCGGATGCTGAAATATAAACTGCAATTCCGTTTTCCACAGAACAATATCGAAATCATTAACCTTTCCCTTACCGCTATTAATACATATGCCTTATACGACTTCTCCAGACAGTTGGCAGATTATGAACCCGACGGTGTTCTTGTTTATGCCGGACATAACGAATATTACGGTGCGTTGGGTATTGCTTCTTCGAGCCGGATAGGCCGTAACCCGTTATTAATACGGACGATGCTTGCTGCCCGCAACCTGAAACTGATACAAGCCTTTTCTCAACTGGCCGGTAGTTTCAAACCCAAAGATACTTCTGTTACTGACCAGGACCTGACTTTAATGGAACGTATGGCTGCACGTCAGCAAATTCCTTACCAATCCGAAGCATGGCAGGACGGGATCGAACAGTTCGACCGCAATCTGGGTGATATGCTGTATTTGTTTGAGCAACATCATATCCCTGTTTTTATCGGAACATTAGCCTGCAATCTGAAAGGACAAAAACCATTAAGCAAAGACTCTGTTTCTGTCCGAAATAATGCCATACAAGAATATAATTTGGCGGAAAAGGCGTATGCCGACTCGTCATGGCACGAAGCACAGCAGCATTATATGCTGGCCAAAGAGTATGACGGCTTGCGTTTTCGTGCTCCTGAGGCATTCAATGACATTATTCGCAAGTATGGTAAACAGATACAGAATGTTTATGTGACAGATATTGCCGCCCGTTTTGCCGCCAACTCGCCCAACGGCATTGTTGGAAATGAACTTATGCTAGAACATGTGCATCCTAATCTGGCGGGGCAACGGCTCATTGCCGACTCCTTCTATGATGCTTTGCTAGCCGATTTTCCGGCATTCAAAACTTCTGCACAGGTGGGTACTACTGTCGATTTGGCTACGGAATATCCGGTAACTTCTTTTGATACCATCTACGGCGATCTGGTAATATGGAAGCTCCGGCAGCAATGGCCTTTCAACGAGCCGGCCTCAAAACTGAATTATGATAAAAACAACCGCGAGTACAGAACAGCTGCACAGTTTTTTGTTCGCAAACTGAACTGGGGACAAGCCATGCAGCAGTTGAATAATCACTATATACAGAATAAGGATTATGCCGGTGCCCTTCGCATTGTTGAACAGATGTGTCTGGAACTTCCGCACGAAAAGGTTTTCCTGAAACAGGCGGCCTCTTTGGCTCTTCGTTTGCAGCAACAGGAAAAAGCGTCTTATTATTTAAAACAGGCAGGTTATGGCGGATAGACGGAAGAATATGGAGTTTGGTCTTCTTGCTGCATTGGTATTATTGGTTGCCGGCCGGTTTAGGGATTTGCAGCTTTCGGCCGTTATTATTATAGTGCTGTTGATCACGTTGCTTTTTCCGAAGCTTTTCACCCCGTTTACGTGGCTGTGGTTTCGTCTGGGCGAGATATTGAATGTGGTAGTTACCAAAATACTTCTTTTGCTGATCTTCTGCATTGTCGTAACTCCGGTTGGCTTGTTACGGAGAATATTGGGCAAAGATGCCTTGTGCCTCCGGAAGTTTAAGAAAGATACCGGTAGCGTGTTTGTGGTGCGCAATAAGCTATATGAAGCTTCGGATTTGGAAAAACAGTATTAACACATAGATAAGATGACAGACTTTATAAAGGAATTTTTCGGTTTTCTGGTACACCGGAAGAAGTATTGGTTGATACCGCTCGTTATCATCCTGCTGCTTATTTCGTTGTTGGTTGTGCTCACGCAGGGCACGGCTTTGGCTCCGTTTATTTATACCATTTTTTAATTACTTAATTCTAATAGCATGAAACAGTACGTATTATTATCCCTTGCCTGCCTTTCGTTGTGGGGATGCAAGGAACAGCAAGTTACAAAGGAAGCGCCGCTTAAGATGATTGAGCAAGTAGACTTCTCACATGTAAAGATACAGGATAACTTCTGGTCGCCGCGCCTGGCTAAACACATATCGGCCACGCTTCCGGTTTGTATCGATCAGATCGAAAACCAGACGGGACGCATCCGCAACTTCGAGAATGCCGCGAAAGGTGAAGGGGAGCACTCCGGTATCTTCTTCGACGACTCCGATGTTTATAAGGCGCTTGAGGGCATAGCTTACAGCCTTATCAATAACCCCAATCCCGAACTTGAAAAGAAAGCCGATGAATGGATCGACAAGTTTGCCGCCGCCCAACAACCGGATGGTTACATCAATACGTTCTACACCCTCACCGGACTGGATAAGCGGTGGACCAATATGGATAAGCACGAGATGTATTGTGCCGGACACATGACCGAGGCCGGTGTTGCTTATTACAAAGCCACCGGAAAGCGTAAACTGCTGGATGTCTGCATCCGCATGGCCGACCACATGATGACGCAGTTTGGCCCTGATAAACGCCATTGGGTTCCCGGGCACGAGGAGATAGAACTGGCGCTTGTCAAGCTCTATGAGGTGACACAGGAGGAGAAATATCTCGACTTTGCCAACTGGCTGATCGAAGAACGCGGCCACGGCCACGGAACAATGGGAGGCGAGGGTGAATGGAATCCTTACTATTACCAGGATGAAATGCCGGTGCGAGAGATGACGGATATTGCCGGACATGCCGTACGCTGCATGTATCTTTATTGCGGCATGGCCGACGTGGCTGCCCTGAAGAAAGACACAGGATATATAAAGGCATTAGACCGCCTTTGGGATGATGTGGTGTTGCGCAATATGTATATTACCGGCGGTATAGGTTCGTCGCGACATAACGAAGGCTTTACCGAAGACTATGATCTGCCTAATCTGGATGCCTATTGCGAAACATGTGCTTCGGTGGGTATGGTATACTGGAATCAGCGTATGAACCAGTTCACCGGCGACTCAAAGTATATAGACGTGCTTGAACGTTCGATGTATAACGGTGCTCTGGCTGGTATTTCATTGGCGGGTGACCGTTTCTTCTATGTAAATCCGTTGGAATCGAAAGGCGAGCACCACCGCCAGGCATGGTATGGTTGTGCATGTTGTCCGAGCCAGATTTCACGCTTCCTGCCTTCTATCGGTAACTATATTTATGGTACTTCCGACAAGGCTATATGGGTTAACTTGTATATGGGCAATACCACCGAAGTTCCGACCGACAAAGGTAATATCGTATTGAAACAGGAAACCTCCTATCCATGGAGCGGACAAGTACAACTTACGGTTTCTACATCTTCTCCATTGAAGAAAGAGATACGTATGCGTATTCCGGGTTGGTGTAAACAATATACGCTTGCTGTAAATGGTAAACAGGTTAGCCCTGCGATAGAAAAGGGATATGCAGTGTTGGATAACGAATGGAAGTCCGGCGATATCATTACATTGGATATGGCTATGCCTGTCGAAATGGTTGAAGCCGATTCCCGTGTGAAAGAGAACATTGGCAAACGTGCCATTCAGCGCGGACCGCTTGTTTATTGTATGGAAGAAACCGACAATAAGCAAGGTTTTGATAAATTGGCCGTCTCTGCGGCAACCACTTTTACCGAAGGATTCGATGCAAACCTGTTGGATGGAGTAGTAGCTATCCAGGCTGCCAATGGCAACGAAAACATCCGCTTGGTTCCTTACTATACTTGGGATAACCGCGACGCCGGTAAGATGAAAGTGTGGATAGATTATAAGGAGTAAGTAGCCGGTAGACAATTCAAATGAAGACAAGAAGGTGTGTCTAAAGTCGAAATTAAGGATGTACATTCACTGTCGGCTATAGCCTGGTTTTAGTTACCGTCCGCTTCAGCGGACGGCCTAAAGTATGTTCTCTTTGTTGGCTTTAGCCTAAGTTCGGTTGCCGTCTACTTTAGTGGACGGATTAAGGGATGTACATTCTTGTTGGCTTTAGCCAAATTTCTTTCCGGTTGGGCTAAAGCCCTTGAAAGAGGATGGCTCTACTATCCATCGGTTAAAACCGACGGCAATTGAAACCAGGCTAAAGCCATATTCTATCTACCAATCAGATATCCCGGACACAGCGAACACAGTTGCTGCCGTTCGTGGTGCCGTCACCGAAACCGCCATTGCCGAAGTACAGTCCGCAGCGTTCGCCGGCACTACCAATGTAGACCGAACTACTCCAGTACCAATTGCTGATGAACGCAGCGAAGCCGGATATGGACTCTAGTTTAGACTTATTCTGATACATGGCGAACAACTCGATCTGAGTAGGAAGACGCCAACCACTACCGAGCTTAGTACATTCTGCCTTAGCTGCACCAGTACCGTAATAATAAGCACCCGAAGGCTGAGTCTTAGACACCTCGATAGAATAAGGTGTACTTATAGTAGCGGTAGAAGATACACCTTTATAATCGGAACCTGTAGTACCAGAAACCGCACCGCCATCGTAATTGAATGGAGGGTAATAAGTAAGGTTTTTCCCAGAAGGTATGGCAGTTTTATAAGCATCGGCCAAGGCCTGGTTGATGGTGACCACAGGCAAGTTATCCCGCACACAGCGGACATACCAACCGCCGTCCGTGCCGACGTGATTGAAACTGCCATCACTGAAGCCCAGTAGGCAGCGTGTGCCGGCATAACCATTGGTGACCGAACTACTCCAGTAGTACTTGCTGATGAACGCAGTGAAGCCGCTTGTTGCTTCCAATGTCGCCTTATTCTGATACATTGCGAACAACTCGATCATTGTTGGAATACGCCAACCGGAAGGACACTGATTATAATAAGTATTATATGGACCATAACCCAAATCGGATTTTGCAACCTCGAAAGAATAAGGCGTATTTACAGTAGCGGTAGAAGAAACGCCCATATAATCGGAACCCGTACCGGAAGGAGCGCCACCATCGTAATTGAATGGAGGGTAATAAGTAAGTTTTTTCCCCAGGGCTTCCAGTTTCGCCTTATAAGCCGTAGCCAACGGTTGATTAACCGATACCCATACAGAAGCTACGCTGTGCCATATCCGGGGATCGTCATTCTTGTAGTATAAGTTACCGGTGTAGTTTGTTACTTCGTTTCTAATGAATTCGAGCGGGGAGTTGATGTTTACCGTCAGCGTGTAGTTTGTGTGTCGGCGTAACGAGAAGTCTTCCACACTGCCGCTTTTGCCCATAAAGACGTCGAAGTGGCATGTGTAGGCATCGTCTGTCGCCAGGGTTTTGCTTCCTGTCAGCATTACCCTCGCAGCATCGGGTGCTTTCAGCCTGTTTCTTTCGGTGGCGTTAGTGGCCGAGTAGCCGGATTGTACATTCTCTCCTACATACCAGGTTACGGTGTTAGCATTTACGGAGGTGGAGTTCTCCACTCCTGCGGTGTTAGTGTTGCTTCCTGTTCCGTCGTAGTTGTTTTTTGTTCCGAAGCACTTTTTTCCTGCGTTTACGAGTTGGATTCCTGTGCGCGGTATGTTTCCTCCGCCTTGTGAGGTATAGGGTATGGAGAAGGTTTGATTCACCACCGTTACTTTCGCCAGCGTGCGGTATAATGAGACAGAAACAACGCCATCAAAAGAACCGGATGATAGATTGGCCGTTGCTGTTCCCGCGTAGGGTACGTCCGCGTCTGCGGCTATATTGTTCGTCATCACCAGTGTTTGAAAGGTTGCATAGTTTCCTGTGAAGTTCGCAAAGTTTCCTGTTCCTCCTGTGCTGGCGTAGTTGTTTGTTGCTGCATTGTCGTTTGCTACAATCACCAGCCGGCAACTTGTTGCTGCCGGATTAGCTACGTTTGTAAAGGTTACTACTTTGTTTGTGTTTGCCGTCATGGTTCCGATGTTGGCTCTGCCGTTGAACGTTCCGTCACTTTTAAAAAGGAGGGCGTAGACGTTCTTCAGCGTTGTTGGCGCTTTGGTGGAAGGCATATCCGCAGAACAACTGTCAGTATCACTCGATACCAGTTCGTAGTAGAAGCCAGCTTGCGCGGCTTCGCTTTTCGGGGCTGCTTCTCGGATCAGCGCTCTCGTCTCCGGTATGGCTTCTACGCCGGTTTTGAGCGTAAGTGTCAGGGTGTGTCCTGCTGTGGGGTCTTTTTCCGGTTCGTCGTCGTCGTTGCATGCGGTCAATGCAGGCAGCATTGCCAGCATTATCAGGAAACCGGTCGCGAGGGCCGGGTTCCGAGGGTTGTTGTTCTTTTTCATATAAAATGTGTGTAAAGGGGGTTATACAATCGGCGTGTCTGGCTTCTTGTTTTTGCCGGCTTTTGCCGCAATCAGGTCCGAGTACTTTTTGTAGATCTGGTTTACGGCGTCTATAAAGGCTACGGTTTCTGGTGTCGGTTCCATTTCTTGCATGGCGTTTACGCGGCGTACTATCGCATCCAGCGCTTCATCTGTTGCTTTGCGTGCTTCGGAGGTTTCTACTTTTACACGTGCCGTGTATTCGTCCGTGCGTGTCCGGTCCAGGTCTTTGTAGTCTTGGTTTTGTTGGCTCAGCAGGCTTACGAAGTTTTCCAGTTTCAGCAGTTCGATGTCCGCTTTCGCAGCATCTCCTCCCAGGTCGTTCAGCAGTCCGTCTATCCCGGCTGTTTCTTCGCTGAAGGCTTTTTCGTTGAGTGCGTGATAGGCTCCTAAGATGGCATCCAGCCGTTTGGCTGCCAGTTGCAGTTGTTCGGTGGGGCAGATGCAGTAGGCTTCCACTATGTTTACCATGAACCGGAAGGTGAGGTCTCTGTCTGCGTCCAGTTTTTCCAGTTGTTCTGTGCTTGCGCTTTTTGTGATGCGGTTCACACAGTCTTGTTCCCGTGCAATGGCATCGGCGTAGGTTTTTCGCATTTCGCTGATCTTGGTGTCTGCCACGCTTAGAGGTGTAAGGCGTTGGTTTATTTCCTCGTTCATACCCAGGTGTGCCGCGTTGCTCAGTCGTGAGCGTGAAACGGTTCCGATCGCTTTTGTTTGTTCCATAACTTTGAATTTAAAGAGTTAATATTAGGTTGAAAATTGAGAAATCTGTTCTGTAGAGGCTCTGTAGGTGTACGGAGGTATCACCGGAGCTCCGGCAAGGGTTTTGTAGGGGTACAAAATGGCTGCCGGCTCGTCTGTAATGGTTTTGTAGGCCTACAAAATGGCCGCAGCTACTCCGGTAATGGTTTTGTAGGTGTACGGAGGCTCCGCCGGTGTGTTGGTGATACTTTTGTAGGTGTACGGAGGTTTTCCGTGTGGTACGGACACACGTTTTCGGCAGGCTGCAAGGGCAGCCTGCTATGTTTTGATTGTTTTTTACGTGAAAAAGGCGGGTGGAGGAAAGGTTACGTTTTTTTTGCAAAATTTCCTTCTTCATGAAGAAGGACTGCGGAACATACATGTTCCGCAGATATATGTCTTATACAAGGAATGTATTTCATCTTGTTTATGAGATGTTGCGGGGGCAAAGATAGGGATTTATAAATTATTATCGTCTGCGGCGTACGCTTTTTACGGGAGCGGAACGTTCGGCTTTCGGAGCTTTTGTCTTTACTGTTTTTTCCTTGCTTGCTTTCGGGGCTTTTTCGGCTGAAGCACCTGAGTTGCCGCGAACGGATGCTTTGCGTGCCTTCTTGTCGGCCTTGGCATCTACTACTTGTGCGGTGTCGGGTTGCAACCAAAGGGATTTCTCGAATGCTACCAACTGGCCCTCGATACGGTCTTGTTCGCGTTTCAAAGAGTCGGGGGTAGGGCAGTAGGCTTGCAAAGGACGGTTCATCAGGTTTTGAGTCTTGATGATTTCGCCGTCAAACATGCGGCGGCGGAAATAGTCGTCCATCGTAAACGTCATGGCATTGTTTATGTTAGATGTCATGATGTAAGCCGTATTGATATACGGGCGGATGTTTTCGTAGGGTAGCCAGAACATCGGCATGGTAGTTTCTCCCATGTCTCCGTTGGAAGTAAGGATCGGGCAGATAGCCAGTGTCTTTACATCGAATACAGAGTTGTTCTGGTCGAAATACCAGGCTTCCTTTATGTAATAGGATCTGACATCTTCGGAGGGTACGTCGCTTTCGTTGATAACAAACATCGGTTCGCCTCCGTTTTTAGCCGGTACTTCTTCATACAGGATATAGAAACGGTCTAACAATTCTTTGAAGTTTACCTGATGGGCTTCGTCAAATTGTTCGTAGCCATCGAGATACTCGTATGCCTTAATCTTATTCTCGCTCAATAGCTGGAAGATAACGGAGAAAAGATTCATTTGTCCGTTCATAGGACGTACCGGATAGTAGAGCGGGGCATTTTGCTCTTTTGTCAGGTCTATCTGGCGGTAGATAACACGCATCCAGGGGGCATTGCCTATCTCCTGTGTCATGCGTTCATTCATTTCCTGGGCACGGACGGTTAGTTCGGGCAGGTTGCTATCTTTTTTTACCTCGCGTTCACCACGGGTGGCACGGGGGCTTCTTCTTTGCTGCGTATTAGCGCCGCCTTGTTCTTCCTGGGCTTGCAGGGTGCCGCTTATAAACAGGGCGCCAACAAGGGCGAGTATGTAATAAAAACGTTTCATATCTTTAGTTTACAATTACTTCAATGGTAGGTATGGTACGTTCGATACCGTCCGGGCCTTTGGCTACTACACGGGTAATGTAGAAACGTTTGCCCTTGCTCAAACGGCGGATATAATCTTTTTGCCGTTCGGAGAAGTTCGTGCCTTGCGATACTTCGGGGATGGCGTTGCCCATCGAATCGAAGAAGGTAAGTTCGAAACGTAATACCGTATATTTTACATTTAACAGATCATCGTCTATAGCTGCTTGTATGCCGTCGGCTTCTACCAGGCTACGTTTGGCTATCATACCGCCACGGAACTTGCGCATGTTGCCGTTCTGGTCTTTGTATTCGATGAAAGGCAGCGGATCGGGCAGGGCACGTACACGGAAAGAGGTCTTTGCCATTTCTACATTGCGGCCGTCGGCCATGCGGGCGTTTACCGATATGATTGCTTCTGTTCCTACTTTTGAAGGGCGGGCTTCCCACTGGTCTCCCTTGCGTGTCAGTGTGCCGTTGGTCATGGTGGCCGTAACATTACCGCTCGGTACGCCGGGCACGGCGATACGGATGGGATTGGCTATTCCGGCATATAATACGTTCATCAGCATTGGAGCAACACTGGCCATCGGGTCGGTAACGAAGTATTCGCTTTCGAACTCGCGACGCATCACACTGCCGTCTCCTCCGGGCATTTCAATATATCCCTTGATAGGGAATGTTCCGGTGGCGCCGGTGTTGACGGTGAACACGCCCTCATTTGCTTCCGGCAACACATTGCCGTTTACGTATATGGTAGGACGCTTTGTCGAGTCTACGGCCGATAGTACGATGTTGGCTTTATACTGGCTTCCGCGCATCACGATCTGGCTTTGCGGGATAACCTGTGCGGTGATCTGGTTTACGCGATAGTCTTTTACGTCTACACTGCTCAGCAGATTGGACAATACTTCGCCTTCGGCATAGCGTACGTCACTTTGTATTTTAGTAAGCAGTGTAACGGCGGCGGCTACCGGCATGTTTTCGAAAAGCGCCTCTTCCCAGGTGCGGGTGTTGATACCTGCCTTGTGAGGCGGCGTGGTGCTGAGGTTTGCTTCCAGTATGCGTGTTTTTACCGTATCGTCTATCATGTTGCCCATCATAACCCGGTAATTGTCTATTGAGGTTCTCAGCTTCTTGCCTTCTCCGTTTATAGGAGACAGCATGATGCGTGAAGGGGCTTCCAGATCGTCTTTATAGTTGATGTTGTTTACATCGCCATTCTCGCCGTCGGCTGCTTTCACGATACGTACTTTCAGGTCTTGTATGTAGTTAAAGAGGCTGTCGGATGCTTGTTGCACCTGTTTGCTCTTTTCGTACCAGACTTGCACCTTTTCAGGGTTCGACTGGTAATAGGTATCCATCTCACCGGCCACTATTTTGTTGCGGTGTGAGGTGTTGTCTATAGAGGTTCGCAAGCTACCTTCCACCAGCTCGAAGCCGTCGAGCACCTCGGACGACACGTTGAGTGCCATCATAGCGATGAACACCAGATACATCAGGTTGATCATGCGCTGACGGGGCGAGTTGGGATTATTTGATATTCCTGCCATTGTATTCTTATTCTATATTAAAAGAGTTGTTATCTGGCGGACTGTTGTCCGGGATTGTTTGTATAAGGGGGTTGCTGCTGCGGCTGGTAACCGTATGGCTGTTGATAGCCTTGTTGAGGATAAGCCGGTTGTGCGGCACCCATTCCCATGTTTACGGTCATTGCTTGCAACAAGCGGCTGTATACATTGTTTAGTTCGGCCAACTGGCGGGTCATCTTTTCCGTTTCGTTGCGGAATACGGAACTGTCTACTACTGACCCGTCATACATGTCGCGGATACGGTTCAAACCGCCGTTGATATGTTCGATCGATTCGATTTGCGAACTGATGCTCTTTAACTGTATTTCGTAGATGGTATTCAAGCCGGAGATGTTACGGTTGAGCAGTTCCATCTGTTGCACATAGCCGCGTGAATTCTGGTTGATACCGTCCGAATTGTCTGTGATTGTTTTGTATGAGTTAAGCAGCGTGTCGGAAACGTTTGTAAGCGAGTTGGTCACCTGACTGAAGCGTTCCATGTTGTCGGACATGCCCGAAAGTTGTTCCAGGTATTTTTGGGTAGCTTCGGTAAGCTCTGCCATCTTGGAAATCTGCTCGGCGGCTCCGCTTAGCTTTTTGATGCTTTCGGACAAATTCTTTGTGTCTTCTTCAGATACGTCCAATGCACCCAGACCGGATACGCTTTTTGAAGCCGTAGCCGAGATATTGATTTTGGAAGGAGCACTGTCGTCGTCGTCTTCCATATTGTCGGTAGAATTTATCATGGTTGCGATGGTAGTGTTCGAAAAGTCCGGGCGATCCATCGGGTTTTTTGATTTCAGTACAGGGAATACGTCTTCCCAATGGTATTCTTTTGACGGATGCTCGAAGGCTGAGATAAAGAATACAATAGATTCGGTTATCATTGCCACAAACAATATCTGGTTGGCATACGGCAAGTGCAACAGTTTAAACAAGGCACCCAGGATAACGATAGAAGCCCCCCAACTGTAGAGGAAGTTCAATACGCGTTTTCCTTTATCACTGGAGAGGAACATTTCCAATCTGTTCTTGTATCTTTTATACTTTCCCATCGTATTTTATTGTCTTAATTGATTCATAAACCTTATTTTATTTATTTGCCTTTGGAGCGTGAGAAACCGATCTGTGTGCGTGCACAACGGAATCCGATGTACGAACGGGTTTCGTTCTGGTATTCGAATGTGCGCATATCGGAGCGGACAAATTGTGACACATCTTTCCATGAACCGCCGCGTACCACTTTTTTCTTCATAGCATAAGGGTCTTCCTTAGCTGCGTTATAGCGCAAGTCCGGATTCAAGTCGCTCATTTGGCTCGGGCCTGATTCCGAATAAGAGGTTGAAGTCCATTCGGCTATGTTGCCGGCCATATCGTACAAACCAAACTCGTTCGGAGAGAAGGAACCTACACGCGAAGTAATCAGGTGTCCGTCCTCTGTATAATTACCTTTGCCGGGTTTGAAGTTTCCTAAGAAACATCCTTTGCTGCTTTGTAAACCATCGCCAATCCAAGGGAATTTGCGGTCGTTTTTACCTACACGGGCTGCATATTCCCATTCGCCTTCGGTTGGCAGGCGGAATGGCTCGATAGCTTGTCCTGACGGTAAATTTAATGATTCTTTATACAGGTTGGTGCGCCATACACAGAATGCGGTTGCCATTTCCCAAGAAACGCCTACTACAGGATAGTCGTCATATCCAGGGTGGTTGAAATACATACGCATGTATGGCTCGTTATAAGCATTGTTGAAGTCATTTACCCAACATGTCTCATCAGGATAGATGTTCACTATTCGAGTGTGTAGGAAGTCCCACGGGCCACTCAACGGACGGGTGATCGTTTCGTTGATAATGTTTCCTTCGTCATCGATGTAGGCTGTATCTTTTGAGATCATAACCACTTCGTTCGGATCTACCTTGATATCAGTGTTACGTACGCGGGCATTCGGATCAAGCTGGTTCTTACGAAGGGCTGCTGCTGTATAGTCATACCATTCATATTTGAAGTTCATCAGCTTTTCATCCAGTTTCTTTTCGCCGGTAATGGGGTTAACGTAGTATACGCTTTCAATGGCACGTAGCTCATCTTCGTTAGGACGCTTCCAAGGAATAGGACGGTTCCAGTCCAGATGGGGAGTTACAGGTTCGCCATACCGGTCTTCGGTAATCTTGAACAGATCGTTGCCTCCGTAAGCAGGGTCGGCCAGACGTTCGCGAATAATGGAGTCGCGTACCCAGTAGACGAACTGACGGTATTTGGAGTTGGTTATTTCGGTCTGATCCATCCAGAATGCGTCGAAAGAAACCCCTTTGGTTTCAGGCGTGGTTCCCCATAACGAATCTTTATCGGACGGTCCCATTTCAAAAGAACCTCTTTTAATCAATACCATTCCATAAGGTGACGGTTCGTTGAAGGCAACCGTTCTTACACCTGTTACTTCACCGCCTCCGCCTCTTAGCGATTTTCCGCATGAGGAGAGTAAGGCTACTGCCATAAGTACTAATAATACTTTCTTCATATACTATAATATACGTACACTTTTGTGTTTGTTTTTTCCTGTTTTCGTTTTATTCAACTTCAACCTGTATTTCACCATCACTTCGTGGCTTCCGCTGGTAGCCTTTCCCAATATGGTAGTTGGGAAATCGTAGGCGTATCCTACATCGAAGCGTCCGATCGTTGCTCCTAAAAGGAGTGCCACCGATTCGTTTATACGCCAGGAAAAACCTCCATTAAACATTTTATTATATACCAACCGGGCGGTAATATCTGTGTGGTAACTTTGGAAGTTAGTCAACAGGAATACTGACGGCTGTAATTCATACAACGGATTCTTTAACTGAATATTGTATCCACCGGTCAAATTAAACGTTCTGCCGATAAAAACATAGGAATTTTCTTCAAGCTGCAGCTCCGGCTCGGTTAAGTGCGAGGCTCCAAGTCCTACATAAAAGTGTTTATGGGTGTAGTACAGACCGAAGTTCATGTCCAAAGCCATAGCCTGGCTTTTTGTGGTAGGAATAGCTCCGTCTATTTGTTGGTGGAAATTGCTTTCTGGGATATATACATTCGTACCGTCGAACGACTGGTTGACGATACCGAACTGAATACCGGCACTGATAGTTCCGCCGAATAGTTTTCGCTTATAGGCATACTGACCTGAAACGTGGGTGTTTTGGAATAAACCTACACTTTCGGTAAATATTAAAAGGCCTACTCCATGGTTGGTTTTCCCTAAGGTAAGAGGCATATCCCCATATACGAAAAAAGAGCCTGGAGCACCGTGTATGCCCAACCATTGCTGGCGATATATTGAGAAAAGATTAAGATCTTCAGTCGTACCGGCATAGGCGGGATTGTAATATCCCATGGCCCGGAAGTACTGGCTGAACTGCGCGTCATATTGTGCCCGTACAATATTAGTACAGGTACAAAGTAGTATGATAAGCAGAAAAATTCTCTTCATAATCATTCTTAGGGGGCTACACGTATATAGTAACTGCAAAAAATGCAATAAATTGTATTTCCCCGTGAAAAAACGAACGAGGCAGGGACTGAAAGCCTCTACCTCGTGTTTTATCTTTATTGAATAGTTGTCGATAGTCAACTATCAACAGACTTAATATTCTTCTTCATTGAAGAAGAAATCTTCTTTACTTGGATAATCGGGCCAGATATCTTCCATACACTCGTAAATTTCACCTTCATCTTCCATTTCCTGCAAGTTTTCGATTACTTCCAGGGGTGCGCCTGAACGTTGTGCATAGTCAATAAGTTCATCCTTGGTAGCTGGCCAGGGTGCGTCCTCCAGTTTTGAAGCTAATTCTAAAGTCCAATACATAGCTGTCAAGTATTAATAACTGCCGTAGCAGTCCGGTTTTCAAATTTTGCGCAAAAATAAAACATTATTTCTTACTTGCAAGTATAATCCCATATAATTTCTTTACCATTATTTCTGATACATTCCTTTCGTGCCAGAACATACAGGTAATCAGATAGTCTGTTTATAAAAATTAATACAGGTTCTTCTACTTCAGCCGTTTCTGTCAAACGGTAAATTTGCCGTTCTGCCCGACGGCAAACGGTTCTGCATACATGGGCTAATGCGGCAGAGCGGCATCCTCCCGGCAGGATAAATTTACGTAACTTCGGCAGGTCGCCATCTATCCGGTCTATTTCATCTTCTATACGTTTGATGCTTTCCGGGGTTACCTGGCTTTCTATCTTTAGCTCGGTGGTGGTCTGGTCTGTTGCCAAATAAGAGCCGATAGTAAACAGTTTATGCTGGATGAATGACAGGAAATCCAGGTCTTTCTGGTCTTCCAATGAAGACATAAGCAGGCCGATAAAAGAGTTTAATTCGTCTACCGTTCCATAACTTTCAATGCGTTGATGCGCTTTTGAGACGCGTTGCCCTCCTACCAGTGAAGTGGTTCCTTTGTCGCCTGTACCTGTATAAATAATGCTCTTTTCCATATGCTATATATTTAAAAATATACTATATAATTTCGTTTGTGTAATTTCTTATTGAAGATAACGATACCTAAAGAATACAGATCGATAGTAACCGTTACTTCGGGATGTGCACATATTTCATTCCAGAAGCTCCGCATTTTACGGCTCGATTTAATACCTTCAAATACGAAAACGGTGTCGTTATGAATATGTTTTATACATTCATTAAACAACCAGATATTATTTTGTTGTTCATACAAAGTGTTGAAAAATACAAAATCTAATTTATCAAGATCTTTCAATGCCTGAGGAAGCAATTCTTTATAGGAACCGGTACGAAGATCTATTGTGTTATGAGAAGCCTTGCCGAATACCCATTGGGCAATGGAAGCAAATGCTGGAATGTTTTCCAGTGCAATGCATTTCAATCCGTTGGCGTAGGAGGTAAGATATAATGTAGATAAACCCATGGCAGGGCCTAACTGTAATATATTTACTGATTTAAAATGGTTGGTTAATCTGAAAAGCAGAGCTCCGTGTTTAGGTTTTATGGCCTCGCGCTCCACGACCTGGGCGATGGTGCGGCTTTTTATTTTTTCTTGTTGCCGTTTGTCAGGGTAAGTAACAATTTCTTCCTTAAATAAGAGCTGTTTTCGGATGAGTTCTATATCGTAGAAGCTATAATATGGGCATTTCTCTTCGATAACTTTGGTTATCAGATTGAACACAAAAGGAGAGTGTACCCCGAAACCTTTCCTGTAGCGTAGGCCACGATACAGAAGCAGTCCTTTTCTCCATGTATTAGCTTTGGGTATGATTTGCATTGTAATAATTCGTCGATTGAGTGCAAAAGTACGAACTTCCCGATCATTTCCTAGTCATCGGGATGATTTATAAAAACACCAGAGCTTTTTTTATAAAATGGCCAGGATCGTTACTCTCTTATTCGCTGGCTTTTTCGGGATCGGGTGCTATGTAGTTCAGAATCTGTCCGCTAAGTTGTAGTAAGGATATCTCACATATCTTAGTGGAATATTCGGCGATAGACTGACGCTCTTCCGCTTCCAATAAACTGTTTTGGGCTTCGCGAAGCTCTATTCCTGATAGTTCGCCTAATTTATAGCGGTCTATGGCAATCCGGTAGTTTTCCTGGGCTGCTACCAGATTTTCTTTTTCCAGTTTCCATAATTGAAGGTTATTCTGGTAAGCCATCCAGAAATTACTCAGGTTAGCCCGTAAAGATAATTCCAGCTCCTGGGTACGTAGTTCCTGATTCTTTATCTGGATACGGGCATTACGTTGTTCCCTGCGGCGGTTTAAACCGTCAAAAATATTAATGCCAACCGTTAGGCCGTAATTCAGTCCGAGACGCTTTTGTAAATCAGTAGTTCCTACTTCATACCAATTGGCCGTATAACCATATCCTGCATTCATTTTTACGTATGGATAATTACGGCTTTTGATCTTCTTATAATCTAGTTCGGATAATGTTTTATTCTTTTGTGCGATCAGTAGGGAGGCATTGGTAGCTAAAGTGTTTTTCCATAATTCCACTTCATCTAAAAAAGGATTCGGATAAATTAATGAGTCTTTTATCTGTATTTCTTCCTCGACATCTTGCAAGGCCATTAATTCATTCAGACGGATACGTGAAGTATGAACTACCTCCAGTTGATTCAAGACGTTGGAACTGTCGGCGTTGAAATCGACTTTAGCCTGTTGTAAGTCTAACCGTGACATAGAGCCGATAAAATAGCGTTCTTCCACAATACGCAAACGTTCACGTGATAGGTCTAATGTAGAGCGAAGATTGTTTAAACGAATCTTTTGCCGTATCAGGTTGTAATATTCGCTTGAGAGATTGGCAACAAAATCTTCAATAGTCATTCGGGTATTCAGTTCTCCCATGCGTTGCAGTTCTTGCAATTTTGAGTAATTTGCCTGGATGCCGAACCCATCGAAAATAGTCCAGTTGAGGTTTAGCCCAATATTGGCCGTTTCGTTATGTACACCATTATTTTTTTCGGTGCTGCCGTCCGAAAGTTTATTGTTGTTGTTATTGAGCGATCCGCTGAATCCTCCGTCCATATCTATCGTAGGGAGGTAACCTGCATTTCCTAAAGTTGCATTGTTGTTATTTATCTGTTGTTCGTTACGGATAATATGGATGGAATAATTTCGTTCCAATCCGGTTTCAATACATTGTTTCAGGCTGAATGTCTGTTGTGCGTACATAGTAGGTATGGCACAAACAAATGATAATATTATAAAGAATCGTTTCATACTGTAGTATTGTTAACAGGTAACTGTTCTTTGTTGTTTTTCTCCCGGTCGGTGGAAATAAAACTATACATGGCCGGCACGATGAATAAAGTAAGTAAGGTAGAAACCAGCATACCTCCTACTACTGCAACCCCCATAGCTATACGTCCTTGTGCTCCTTCGCCTGTAGCATATACCAGGGGAACTAGTCCAAGAATAGTTGAGACACTGGTCATAAGGATAGGGCGTAAGCGTTGCGTTGCTGCTACCCGGATAGCTTCGGGCAGACTAGCCCCGGCTTCCTGCCGTTGGTTGGCAAATTCTACGATAAGAATACCGTTTTTAGCCACCAGACCAATCAACATAATAATACCTATCTGGCTGAATATGTTCATGGTTATACCAGAATAACTCATAAATATCAGGGCTCCAGAAATGGCTAAAGGCACTGTGAACATAACGACCAACGGATCTTTGAAACTCTCGAACTGAGCTGCCAGTACCAGATAAATCATTAATAAAGCCAGAATTAAAGCAAACATCAAGCTGGAAGAACTTTCGCGGAATTCTTTGGATTCTCCCGAAAGAGCCGTACGGAAACTTCCGTCTAATGTTTCGCCTGCGATCCGATCCATTTCATCCAACCCGTCACCAATCGTATATCCTTTGTTCAATCCGCTGGAGACAGTGGCTGATACAAAGCGGTTATACCGGTACAATTGCGGAGGCGCCACGTTTTCTTCCAAACGAACCACGTTGTCAAGCTGAATCATAGCTCCGCTATTGCTACGTACATAAATGGATTTCAGGTCTAAAGGTGTATTTCGTTGCTGACGGTTTATTTCGCCTAGTATCTGATATTGTTTTCCGTTCATATAATAATACCCCATTCGCTGGCCGCTCAGGGCATATTGTAATGTCTGCGCAATATTACGCGTACTTACTCCCAGCAAAGAAGCTTTATCGCGGTCGATAATAATACGCGTTTCCGGTTTAGTGAAACGTAAGTCTACATCGGCCATCTGGAAAACCGGACTTTCATTCACCTTTTGCATGAATGCTGGTAGATGTTCTTGCAACTTTTCTAAGGTAGGCGCTTGTAGTACATATTGCACGGGCATACCGGCGCGACGCCCGCCGAAAGTAGATTGCTGCCGTACGAATGCACGCGCTTTTGTTTCTTTTCCGACTTCTCCGGACAGTACATCGGCAATCTCCATTTGCGAACGAGTACGGTCTTTTATATCCGGCAAGATGAGATTTAAAGAGCCTCCCCCATTCCATGAACGGGTCATAACAGCCTGGCGTTCGGGGGCGACGGAGTCGGCAATTTGTTCGATACGGTCGGCATAATCGCGGATGAATTCGAATGTAGCCCCTTCCGGGCCACGCATGCTGACGGAAATCATGGAGCGGTCTTCCAAAGGAGAAAGCTCCGAACGAATATTTTTCCAGAAATAACCAATAGAGCCGGATAGAATAATAACAATCGGTATAGCCCACAACTTATGGTTCAAGAATCCGTTCAAAGACTTCGAATAGATGCGGTTCATGCCATCGAAAAACGGTTCGGTCTTATTGTACAGCCAATTTTTTTTCTCACGCTTTTTTAATAGCTTGGTTGCTAGCATCGGTGTAAATGTGAGGGCTACAAAAGAAGATATAGCCACAGAGCCGGCAATAACAATGCTAAATTCCTTAAATAGTCGCCCGGTCATCCCTTCCATGAATACGATGGGGAGGAATACCGATATCAGTGTGATTGTGGTGGAAATAACGGCAAAAAATATCTCTTTGGAGCCTTCTATACCCGCTTCTTTGGGTGACATACCTTTTTCTATACGGACATAGATGTTTTCGGCAACAACGATAGCATCGTCTACTACCAACCCTACCGAAAGTACGACGGCCAACATGGTTAGTACGTTTATGGAGAATCCCGCTATGTACATAACAAAGAAAGCGCCAATCAGTGATACGGGGATAACCACTACAGGAACCAATGTAACACGCCAGTCACGCAAAAATAGGAAGATGATTAACACTACCAGGATGAAGGCTTCGTAAATAGTTTGTTGAACTTCATTGATGGAGGCACGGATAAAACGCGTGTTGTCGTACATCATCTCTACCGTAACGTCTTCAGGCAGATCTTTTTTCAATTGTTCAATACGTTTGTAGGCTTCGTCGGCAATTTCGATGTGGTTCGCTCCTGGTTGTGGGATAATAACATCGATTACCATCGGCTCACCGTTCTTTTTCAGCAAGCTGCGCAAATCCTCCGGAGCCAGTTCTGCCCGGCCTACGTCTTTGAAACGTACGATACTATTTTCATTCTCTTTTATGATGAGATTATTGAATTCTTCGGCCGAATGCATTAATCCCAGGGTACGGATAGATAGTTCCATTGTATTCCCTTCAATACTGCCGGACGGAAGTTCCACGTTTTCCTGGTCTACTGCATTTTTGATATCCAGCGGCGTAACGCCGTATCCTGCCATTTTGATCGGATCCAGCCAAAGACGCATCGAATAACGTTTTTGTCCCCAGATGTCTACGGCACTCACATTTTCGATTGTTTGCAACCTCTCTTTTACTGTAAGTTCTGCTATTTCGCTTAACTCCATCAAAGAGCGTTTGCTACTTCGTATGGCAATCTGCATAATGGGAGATGCATCCGCATCTGCTTTGGACACAGTGGGAGGGTCACAATCGCGGGGCAGGTAACGTTGTGCACGCGATACTTTGTCGCGGACGTCATTGGCAGCAGTTTCCATGTCTACTGAAAGTTCGAATTCTACAGTGATGCGGGAACTACCCTGACTGCTGACACTACTTAGCGAACGGATACCTGGAATACCGTTGATGTTCTGTTCCAAAGGTTCGGTTATCTGGTTCATGATAACATCGGCATTTGCTCCCGGATAGGAAACATTTACGGAAATAATGGGTTGGTCTACGCTAGGGAACTCACGCACACCCAGAAAACGGTAGCCGATAAAACCAAACAGTAAGATGACAAGCATCATTACTGTGGAGAGTACCGGGCGGTTAATACTGGTTTCAGATATATTGGCCATAAAACTACTATTCTTTTGTTAATCTAGATTATCAATAGATACCTTCATTCCTGTACGCAACTGCATTACTCCGGATACGATTAATGTATCTCCGGATGTTAATCCGCTCAATATCTGTACACGGTCTTCCGTACGTAATCCTATTTTTACTTCTGCAGGCTCGGCAACTCCGTTTTTATAAAGATAAACGATATCTTTTCCCATTTCCGGGATCAGAGCTTCACTGGGAATAGCAAGGGCATTTTTAATTTCGCGCCGGGTAATTTCTACTGAGGTATAACGTCCTGGCAATATCGATTCGCCGGTATTAGGATAGGTTGCCCTGACCCGTAAAGTACGGGTGTCTGTGTCTACTTTACTTTCTACTGCATATACAGTAGCCTTGTAATCGTGTAACAGGCCATCTTTTTCCATACGGAACACGATTTGGGAGCCGTCTTTTACTTCGGAGGCATAGCTTTCGGGTATGGAAAATTCTATTTTTAAAGGAGATATTTTGGTCAGTTTGGCAATAACGGAGGAGGAGGATGTAACGTAGGCTCCTTCGCTGACTGAACGAAGTCCGATAATACCGTCGAACGGCGCGCGCAATTCGGTTTGAGCGATATTGGCTTTTACCAGTTCTATATCGGCCATTAGTTTTTCATATTCGGTGGCAACCTGTTCATACGCCTCTTGGCTTACTGCATCTTTTTCAAGTAAAGTATGCTGGCGATATACGCGGTCTTTTGCCAAAGGAACCTGAGCCTCGAGCTTTTTTAGTTGAGCCTGCAGAGGTTTGTCGTTTATTTTTGCCAGCAGGTCACCTGCTTTGACATGGGTTCCTTCAGTAAAATAAATGGCTACCACTTTGCCGGACGACTCGAAAGCCAAATCTACTTCTTCATCGGGCAAGGTGCTGCCGGTACTTAATATCTTGTCGGTAAGCGTTTGGTATCTGAGGATTTCTGCATTAATATTCAGAATCCGTTTTTGAGCAGTTGCACCCGGTGTGGAAATTGTAACATCTTTCTGGGCTTTAGATGCGATATATTTACTTTTGAATTGAGGATACACAATCATCCCGATTATTAACAAAATAATTGCACTGGTTACACTCCATTTAACTCTTTTTGTCATGATCTTTTCTTACTTTTTCTGTAAATCTCAATTGTTTTTGCGAAGATACGCAACAGATTGGAAGTTTAGACGAGCTGTAAGTAAAAAGGTTTAATCTTAATATTGTTTTTTGCCTGTTTGTTTATGTTTTCTGTATGTGAAAATACACTTTTTTGTTTTATTTTTGTAGCTCATTGTTATGCTGTTACAAATAAATGAATACTGTTATGAAAAAAAAACAACTAAACATCTTTTGCGCATGCATTGGCTTGCTTTTGTTTATCGGGTGTGTTAAAAGCAATAAGGAACCTGTCCGGATTGAGAAAAAAATGAGTAAAGAGACTCTTTTGGATAAGATAAAGGGAGGATGGGCCGGACAAACAATCGGTTGTACTTTCGGCGGGCCAACCGAGTTTAAATTTAATGGCGTCTTTATTCCCGATTATGTGGATATCTTATGGCCTGATGGTGCTATAAAAGGCTATTTCGATACTTTTCCCGGGCTTTATGATGACGTATATATGGATCTGACATTTGTACAGGTATTTGATCGTTTGGGGTTGGATGCCCCGGTCGATTCTTTTGCTATGGCTTTTGCAAATGCTGATTATATGTTATGGGCTGCGAATCAAACAGCACGGTATAATATTTTGAATGGAACGATGCCTCCTGCTTCCGGTCATTGGTTGTGCAATCCGCATGCTGATGATATCGATTTTCAGATTGAAGCAGATTTTTCAGGCTTAATGTCGCCGGGGATGCCTAATACTGCAGCCGGAATATGTGACCGGATAGGGCATATCATGAATTATGGGAACGGTTGGTATGGAGGTGTTTTTGTTGGGGCGATGTATTCGTTGGCATTCGTTTATGATGATATTGAACAGGTGGTAAATGAAGCAATCAACATTATTCCGAAAGAAAGTACATTCTATCAATGTATTACGGATGTAATCCGTTGGCATAAACAATATCCTGACGATTGGAAACAAGCTTGGGCTCAATGTAAAATTAAGTGGGATAATGACAAAGGATCGCCTCATGGTGTGTTTAACTATTATAATATTGATGCTGTCATAAACAGTGCTTATATTGTGATCGGTTTATTGTATGGTGAGGGAGATTATGCCCGTACTTTGGAAATTTCGACCCGGTGCGGTTTTGATTCCGACTGTAACCCGGCTTCGGCAGGTGGAATTTTAGGTACGATGTTAGGTTATAGTAAAATTCCAGAATATTGGAAGAAAAATTTATATGAAGTAGAAGATTTGCCGTTTGCTTATACAGATATTTCTCTTAATAAAGTTTATCAGCTAAGTTATAATCAAGCTTTGCAAGTGATAGAGCGGAATGGTGGAAAAATAGAAGATGGTGAAATAGTTATACATTGTCAGACACCCGAACCTGTGGCTTTTGAGGAATGTTTTGCTGGTCATTATCCAGTGAAAAAAGAATCAGTTAATAAAAATCTGCAGGATTGGAAAGAATTTGAGTTTGATGGAATCGGTTTTGCGGTTACGGGCGCTGTATCAAGTAATGATCCTAAGTATGTAGCTCGGGTAGAGACTTATATTGATGGCGAATTGGTAGAGACGGCTCCGCTTCCGGCTGATATGATTCGTCGCCGGGAAGATCTTTTTTATAAGTATCAACTCCCTAAGGGTGTGCATAAGGTTTCTTTTAAGTGGTTAAATCCTCAGCCTGGTGCAACTATAAATGTATATGATCTGGTACTGTATTCGGATAAACCGAAAGAACCGGTTCGTTATCAATAGAAATGAAAACGCCGTTCCGGATTTTCCGGAACGGCGTTTTGTGTTATGAATAAGAATTAATATCTTCTACGGCTATAATCATCGCGATTGTTATTTCCATAACCACCACCGCGGTTATTTCCGTAACCACCGCGATTACCACCGCGGCCGCCGCCGAATCCGCTGCCCGCAGGTCTTTCTGTTCTCGGACGTGCTACGCTTACTGAAATTGTTTTGCCTTCAAAATTTGTATCGTTCAGCTCTTCAATAGCTTTTTGCCCTTCATTATCGTCTGGCATTTCTACGAAACCGAAACCGCGTGAACGCCCTGTTTCTCTATCGGTAATAATATTAGCTGAAGTTACTTCGCCGTACTGTGAAAATAAATCCTGTAAGCTGTCACTACTTGTGCCATAGCTTAAATTTGAAACATAAATGTTCATCTGCTTTTGTAAATTAAAATTGTTGTTTATTTAATGATCGAGATTCGCACGGCGTTCATTCCTCGCGTACCACGTTCTATTTCAAATATCACTTTGTCGCCTTCTGCAATCTCTTCCGGAGCTGCAGAGATATGGAAGAAGTATTTTTCTTTACTTTCCGTATCTATTATAAAACCATAACCTTTTGAGCTGTTAAAATGTTCTACCAATCCATTAAATTCGGTAGGTTGTTCTATCTCTGTTTGCTTTGGAACCGATACAAGGATTTCGGAAGCGTCAATTTCTTCTTTAGGCATAATATCCTGGGGGGTAGAGTGGATAAGTCCGTTTTCATCCACGTAAGCAAGCATTTCTTCAAAAGAACGACTGCCCTTATTGAGGCGTTCTTCTTTTTTCTTTAGCTTTTCTTCTCTTTTGGTTTGTTTTAGTTTTTCTCTTTCCCGTTTCCCGGATGTTATTCTTTTAGCCATTAATTAATTTGTTTAAAGGGGTATACAAATGATGTCAATTTTGATAATGGAAAATCCGCTGTTACAGTAAAACGGAATTAAACACTTACAAAGAAGATTCAGAATAAACCCGGTTGTCAATGTTACAAAGGTATGGATATTATTTTGTTATTCACTTAAATACTCTTGATTTATTTTTGTTTGATTATATTATTATTCATTTTCTATGAGTATTAACAGGTGGTAAATCATATACATATAGAGGTTCATCATCGAAAACACTTAAAACGTATAGTTTATTTCGGGATTCATCAACCGAGAGATAGCGAGTCCGTTTATTGATTTGTATAGTCCGGATATAGTTTCCATCATAGTCATATTGTTCTATTGAAAAACAAAATTTATTGTCTTTTTTATCATCTTCAATAACATCTTTGGGAGTTTTGCCACTGTATAGACAATATATATATTGCTCTCCTAATGATACATCTAAGTAATATGATACAGAGGTTATATCCAGCCAGTCTTTTATATCATTATGTTTTTTATGCTGATCGGGATACTTTATAATAGTACATGTATTTGTTTCTAAATTGAAGATATGTATTTGCCGGAAATATTGGTAAGCATAAACTAATATCTTTCTCACGGGATTAATTTCTAAACTGCCTATATAGGCACTCCATACATGTACTTGAGGGTCTAACGCAAGATTATATATTCGTGTTTTTGTCGTATCCCCTGCATGGTAACAGTATAAACTATTTCCGCTTGTCTCATTTTTAGCCATGTAGGACATATTGCCTGAAGAAACAAGTTTCATTGTTTCTCCGATATTTGTCCAGATAGAGTCTAGGTGTATATTAAAATCATTGTCGATCAAAAAATGCCTGTAAATGCCACTATCATAAACTTCGCCAATAAAACCGGGACAGTTTCTGAAACCGGAAAAATCGGGATATAACATTTCATTCGGTCCGTTTCCTATTATTCCGAACTTGCCTATTCTCTTTTTCTCTGACAATGAATAAGCTAAAAAGTAAGGTTCATTTTGAGTTACTGCATTTTCTACAATGCACGTATCTCCTTTGACAAATATGCGGCCTGCAGGTTTTATGTAACCTTCCCTAAAACGGATGTGATATCCTTTTAAAACAGGAGTTTGAATAACAGGTTTATTTTCCATATTGATAATTTCTCCCGAAAAGGAATTGTTCTTTATCGTTTCATTGGGTACATGGGTACATCCTGATATAAATACAGAAATAAAAAGAAGGGAAATACCAGAAATGTGTTTTATTTTTGTTTTTTTCATATGATGGGCTGTACTATTTTAGATTTTCAAAGGTTTGATACAACTATTTGAGAAATAAACATTTAACGGAGTATTTGAGAAATAGAGGTAACGAATTAGCAACCGTGCGAATTTCAGCGATTTTCAGTGCTATGCTGTCAAATAACTCTTTGTATTTACAAAGTTACAAAAATTATTCGGAAAATAATGCCTACTATCAAAAAACTGCATCCTATCTTTGTAGATAGTCCATTAAAAAGAATGCAACCTCACAAATTACAGCTACCTTTGTGATTGAAACTCAATGCATCAATTACAATGGTAAAAATTACCGTTCAAAATACAGATATTAGCGTTGTCAAGTACAATGAAGAAGACTATATCAGCCTTACAGACATGGCAAGGAGCCAACTGCAAGAGCATATTATTTTCCGTTGGCTTAGCCTTAAAAGCACTATCGAGTATCTTGGCGAATGGGAAATGTTGTATAATCCCGATTTTAATTGTACCGAATTCGGTACAATTAAAAATGCGGCAGGAGGCAACAATTTTGTGCTTTCGGTGAAAACGTGGATAGAACGGACCAGTGCAATTGGCATTCGTTCTAAGGCTGGTCGTTACGGTGGCACATATGCACATCGGGATATAGCATATCATTTTGGTATGTGGATTTCTCCTAAATTCCAATTACTTCTTGTTAAGGAGTATCAGCGGCTAAAGACAGAAGAACAAAGGCTACTCGGTTGGTCAGCGAAACGTGAATTGTCGAAAATCAACTACCGCATACATACTGATGCCATAAAGCAAAACCTTATTCCGATGGAAGTCACACCGATACAGGCAAGCATTATTTATGCCAATGAAGCTGACGTGCTGAACGTGGCGATGTTTGGTATGACAGCAAAACAATGGAGAGAAGCGAATCCCGAACTGAAAGGAAACATCCGTGATTATGCTACTATCAATGAACTTATTTGTTTGTCGAATATGGAGAATCTAAATGCTGTGTTTATCGAACATGATATGACACAAAGGGAACGTCTTGTTAAACTAAACCAAATAGCTATCCATCAAATGAGCATATTGGAAAGTAATGATAATCAAAATCGTAAGCTGTTGAAATAAAGAAGTTACAAAACTATATTACAGCGAGTTACCGACAGCTATGCAAAATTACGCAAATCACAGAAACATAACCATTTAGTAAGAAATCCGCACCCGTTACGGGGGGTAATGAGGTGGTAACTGAACTCTTGCGTAGTTTGGCCTCATGTTTGTTTTTCGTTGGCTCTGCTCAATAGAAAAATAAAGCGTAACGAACGCTGTTTCAACCAATTCGCTACACTTTGCTCAAATTTATATTTCCGCTATGTGTTTATTTTAAATCATCAGGATCATTTTATAAAACCATCGGGATGATTTTCCAAAAACATCCCGATGGTTTAAAATATACAATTAAGCAGGGATCGTAAAACCGTTGAAAAGGAAATGTTGTATGGGGGAACTTCCGGTTTTTATTATTTCCGTAATATTTTATATATTTACACCCTATTATAAAGGATTGTATGAAACCAGAAGATATTACGGAACAAGAAGACAGACAGGAGCTAGAAGAGACGGACAGCCAGCCGGTAACTGACGGAAATCAGGATACAGCAGAAGAAACCAACCAGGAAACCCATTCGGAATATAGAGTGCCTACAAAGACGGAGGGACGTGTGACCTACCATTTATCGGGTATGTATCAGGATTGGTTCCTGGATTATGCATCGTATGTTATTTTGGAACGTGCTGTTCCGCATATCAATGATGGGTTGAAGCCTGTACAACGCCGTATTCTTCACTCCATGAAACGCCTGGATGACGGGCGATATAATAAAGTGGCTAATATCGTGGGACATACGATGCAATTTCACCCGCATGGCGATGCTTCAATTGGTGATGCGTTGGTACAATTAGGGCAGAAAGATCTGCTGATAGATTGCCAGGGTAACTGGGGGAATATTTTAACGGGAGATGGCGCTGCAGCTCCCCGTTATATAGAAGCTCGTCTTTCTAAATTTGCTTTGGAGACAGTTTTTAATCCGAAAACTACAACCTGGCAACTTTCGTATGATGGACGTAATAAAGAACCGGTAACGCTTCCGATTAAATACCCCCTGCTTTTAGCACAAGGAGTGGAAGGTATTGCGGTAGGTTTGTCTTCTAAGATATTACCACATAATTTTAATGAACTTTTAGATGCTTCGATTGCTTACCTGAAAGGAGAAGGGTTTGCTCTTTATCCTGATTTTCAGACGGGAGGGTATATCGATGTTTCCAAATATAATGATGGAGAGAGGGGGGGATCTGTAAAGGTTCGTGCCAAAATCAATAAACTGGATAATAAGACTCTTGTCATTACTGAAATACCATACGGGCGTACTACCTCTACTTTGATAGAATCGATCCTGAAGGCGAACGATAAGGGTAAAATTAAAATCCGGAAAGTCGATGATAATACGGCGAAGAATGTGGAAATACTGGTACATTTGGCAGCCGGTGTATCATCTGATAAGACAATTGATGCACTTTATGCATTTACGGATTGTGAAATTAGCATCTCGCCGAATTGTTGTATTATTAAGGACGAAAAACCTCATTTTTTGACAGTGAGCGATGTGCTCCGTCATTCAACGGATAACACGTTGGTGTTGTTACGTACCGAACTGGAAATCCAGAAAGTGGAGCAGGAAGAGGCATTATTTTTCGCTTCTTTGGAACGAATTTTTATAGAAGAACGTATTTATAAAGATAAAGCATTTGAAGAGGCAAAAGATATGGATGCGGCAATAGCTCATATAGACTTACGTCTGGAGCCGTTTAAACCAAATTTCATAAGGGAAGTAACCCGTGACGATATCCTGAAATTAATGGAAATCAAGATGGGACGCATCCTGAAATTTAACTCGGATAAATGTGATAGCCTGATAGCCCAAATTAAGGAAGAGATAACGCGTATTACTAATCATTTGAATAATATTGTAGCGTATACTATCGATTGGTTTGCTATGCTGAAAGAGAAATATGGCAAGAATTATCCGCGTATGACAGAGGTGCGCAGTTTCGATACGATTGAAGCGACCAAAGTTGTTGAAGCTAACGAAAAATTATATATTAATCGTGCCGAAGGATTTATAGGCATGGGGCTGAAGAAAGATGAATATATTTGTAACTGTTCTGATATAGACGATATTATAATTTTCTACCGGAATGGCACTTATAAAGTGGTGAAGGTTAGCGATAAAATGTTTGTCGGCAAAGATATTTTATATGTAAATGTATTTAAACGTAATGATAACCGTACGATTTACAATGTTGTGTATCGTGACGGCAAAGCTGGTTGTAATTTTATCAAACGCTTTGCCGTAACAGGTGTTACGCGTGATAAAGAATATGATGTAACAAAAGGTACGGAAGGCTCGCGCGTACTTTATTTCAGTGCTAATCCGAATGGAGAAGCAGAGACAATTAAAGTGATACTGAAACCTAAGCCTCGCCAGAAGTTGCTTGTGTTTGAAAAGGATTTTAGTGATATTGCCATTAAAGGACGTGCTTCGATGGGTAATATCCTGACAAAAGCAGATATACATAAGATTTCTTTGAAACAGAAAGGTTCTTCTACTTTGGGAGGCCGCCAGGTCTGGTTTGACCGGGATGTTTTACGTCTGAATTATGATGGGCGCGGAGAAGAACTGGGCGAATTCCAGAGCGATGACCTGATTTTAGTAATTTTGCAAAATGGAGATTTCTATACGACAAATTTTGATCTGAGTAATCATTACGATACCAATATCCTCATAATTGAAAAATTTGATTCTAATAAAGTCTGGACTGCAGCACTTTATGATGCCGATCAGAATTATCCTTATCTGAAACGGTTTCAATTGGAAGCCGGTAGCCGGAAACAGAATTTCCTGGGTGAAAATCCGAAAAACCGTTTGTTTATTCTGACAGATGAAGCTTATCCCCGTTTTGAAGTGATATTTGGCGGCTTGGATTCTTTCCGTGAACCTTTGGTGCTGGATGCAGAAGAGTTCATTGCGGTGAAGGGATTTAAAGCGAAAGGAAAGCGTATCACAACATTTGGAGTGGAAACTATTAATGAACTGGAGCCGGTACGTTTTATTTCGTCTAAGGAACAAGGAGATCATGAAGAGAAAAATAATGGAAATGGACAGGATGAAGAAGCCGATGGAAAAAGCGATTCAGATATTCTGGACGAAATTACAGGACAGATGAATTTATTTGAAAAATAGCCTATGAGACGAATAATTGGTTTGCTGACGGGATATTTTCTTTTTGTGGCGATTTTGCCTGTGGTGGCACAGTCGGAAGAAAAAGGGGACTATTGGACGGTAAATGAAGGAACGATGATCGGGGCGGGACGAATGCATTTAATGGATACGTATCTGACACCGGGAAACGAGGTTAATTATACTGGCTGGACTTTGCGTGTCATGGATGAACGCATGAAAAGAGTCAAACTGGCAAATTATAAGGTAACCCGTCAACAAATTGTGAGTCTGGATGGTGGAAAGACACTTAACCCGGCGGGAAGTGCGATAGATTATGCTTTGTTCTTGGATTATACTTTAGGGTATTATTATAATTTCCCCGTTTTTGTGCCCGGATTAAAATTATTGGCCGGAGGAGCCGGAAATTTATTGGCCGGATGTATTTATAATACACGAAACACAAATAATCCGGTATCGGCAAAAGCCGATATCGATTTGAACCTGTCCGGAATGGCAATTTATAATTTTCGGGTCAGAAATTATCCTGTCACATTCCGTTACCAGCTGATGGTGCCGTTTGCAGGGATTTCTTTTGCACCACATTATAACCAATCATATTATGAGATGTTCGGGTTAGGAAATAATTCGGGGATGGTTCATTTCAATTCTTTCCATAATAAGTTTGCTATGAAACATTATATTACTGCCGATTTTCCGGTAGGCTGTCTGACAATTCGGATGGGGTATTTGAATAGTCGATACCAGACAGAAGTAAATCAAATAAGCAGTCATATTATAACGCATACTTTTATGCTCGGTTTCGTAAAGGAATTTGTGGCTTTCGGAGGTAAACGCGCAATGAACAATAAACACACATACAAGAGTACTTATTATTAGAATGAAAATACGATACTATATATTGTACGGTTTGCTTTTGCCCGTTATTCTGTTTTCAGGATGTGAAAAAGCAGATGAATACGTTTCATCTCCAACAGCTAATTTTGAGGCTTTATGGAAGATAGTGGATGAAAACTATTGTTTTTTTGAATATAAGGATATTGATTGGGATGAAGTGCATGAACGTTACCGTGTACAGATTTCGGATACAATGAGCCGGTATACCATGTTTGATGTTTTGGCAAGTATGCTGAACGAACTGAAAGATGGACATACAAACCTTATATCATCTTTTGATATGTCCCGTTACTGGGCTTGGTATGAAGATTATGCTCCGAATTTTTATAAAGATATACAAAGCCGTTATTTAGGCACTAATTATAAAATTGCAGGCGGATTGAAATATACCCGGTTGGCAGATGACGAATTCGGGTATGTTTATTATGGCAGTTTTTCCAGTGGGGTAGGTGAAGCTAACCTGGATGAAATGTTCTTGTATTTTAAAGATTGTAAGGGGCTCATTTTTGATGTACGGGATAATGGAGGAGGTTCGTTGACTTATGCCGATCGTATTGCTGCCCGTTTTATGGAAGAAAGGATGCTGACAGGATATATACAGCACAAAACGGGGAAAGGCCATGCCGATTTTTCCGATCCTTATCCTATCTATTTATCTCCAACGATGGATCACGTACGTTGGTTACGCCCTACTGTGGTGTTAACAAACCGTCATTGTTTTAGTTCTGCAAATGACTTTGTGCAGAAAATGATGCTGATGCCTTATGTTACGGTAATTGGAGACAGAACCGGAGGTGGAAGTGGCTTGCCATTTACTTCTGAACTTCCGAATGGGTGGAGTGTCCGATTTTCTGCTTCTCCGATGCTCGATGCAAGTAAGCAGAATACAGAATTTGGCATTAATCCGGATATTAATGTCCAGATGACTTCGGGCGATATCCAGCGGGGCAAAGATACTCTGATAGAGTCTGCAATATCTTTCCTTAAAGAACAGACAAATGGCAAATAAAAAGGTGTAAATGGTAAAACTTTACTTTTGTCATAAAAACTTGTCTGAAATATTTGTGTATTATTAAAAAAGAATTACCTTTGCACCGCAATCAAAAGCGGCTGTGGTGTAATTGGTAGCCACGCCAGACTTAGGATCTGGTGCTTCACGGCGTGGGGGTTCGAGTCCCTTCAGCCGCACTTCTTGAAAAAGAAAAAAAAACTTGCAAATCCCTGAAAATCTATTGATTTTCAGGGATTTTTTATTTCCTGAAACATACGAAAAAGCAGAATGATGCGGATTATCAAATCTATAGGGATTTGGAAATTGATTGATTTTCCAACTGGTCATATCAACTTTGTGATCATATTTTTGGGGATTATGAGTCTCATGTTTTAATAGCATTGACAAATATGCAGCTTTGGCAGCGCACTGTTGTGCAATTATGTCATTGAGGCTTCCAGAAAAATGAAGTTTTTAATAGATCTTAGCCCTCTTTCTAAGATTGCCCATTGACAATCCATAACTTGTTCTTTGCGACCTATAGATAGTGAATGAAAAAAATATCATCTAAAACGTCAGATTTGGTATGTATGTATGTTTTTTCTATATTTAAGCTCGATAGTACAGAAATTATCAAAAACTTTTCTGACAGTATTAATGTTTTCAATATGATCAAATATACATGCAACGTCATACATTTGTTTTATGATCTCCATTCCCATTTCATTATTATTCTTAATATAAGGAATTCCTGTTGTTTTTGGTGCAAATGCTGTTAATTTATCTCCAAGGATATTGTCTAAATTTGGTGTTCTGACCAATCTCGGGGAGCCTTCTATTAATAACAATGCACTATTGATAGGAGTTTCTATGATATTTTTATAATGTATATCTTCAAATAACACATCTAATAAGATGAATTCTTCTTTTTGTGTAACCTTTCATACCTTTTTATCTTGGGAAGTATATTAAAACTGCGGATATAAATTTACGTACATTTTTTACTTTGAAATGCTGATTTTAAATGTTAAATTTAAACGTTTTTAGTTCTATTGTATGTAGTTTTATACAGACTAACACTTTTTGGCTATAGGGGCCTTGGGGCTTAACATATATTATTCGGAAAATGCTTGACAAAAAGGTTTTTGGAATGTACATTTGCAATGTGGTTTTTTCATAATAGTATTAGATTTAAGGTTAACAAAGTTGGTTAGGGGTTGTCGGGAGACAACCTTTAATTTTTTATATAGGTATAATCGCCTTACAGAGATTGCAAATAAATATCCTGTAAGGCGGATTATTTAGTTTTTAACCAGTGCATAGATATTGCCCGGCAGTGTTTTAATTATTCCATTCATTTCCATTTCAAATAAAATTCCGGATAATTGATGGACTGCTATGTCCAGATGAAGTGCCAGCTGGTTAATGTGAAGTTCTTTCTTTTCATTAAGTAATGATTGTATCTGGGTGAAATCTTCCCTTTCGGGAAAGGACAGTTCGGTTTGTATAGCGCCGGATTGTTTTTGTTGAGGTATATCCCAGCGCATGGCTGATATCAGGTCTTCGGCAGAGGTGATAAGACCTGCTTTGTTTTGTTTGACTAGCAAATGGCATCCTTTGGAATGTGTATCTGTAACTCTTCCGGGAAATGTGAAAACATCTCTGCCATACGAAAAAGCAATATCGGCAGTGATTAAAGACCCTCCTTTGTCGGCAGATTCGATAACGATAGTTGCATCCGCCAGTCCAGCGACAATCCGGTTGCGCTTTACAAAATTAGGTTTGTCTGGTTCTGTTTTGCTGGGAAAGTCGGTGAGAAGACCACCCTGTGGTAGCATCTCTACTGCCGTATTGCGATGTATAGAGGGATAAATGCGATCTAGTCCGTGCGCGAGGACAGCTACCGTTGCCAATTGATTCTTTAATGCATTTCTGTGAGCACAGATATCTATACCGTAGGCCAGTCCGCTAACAATTAGCGTATCTGGTAAAAGACTTGCCATTTTATCGATTAATCCGGCTGTTAATTCGCGTCCGTAGTCAGTTGAATGGCGTGTCCCCACGATACTGATGATATGCTTCTGGTTTAAGTTGGCATTTCCTTTAAAATAAAATAAAACCGGAGCGTCCGGGCATTGCTTCAAACGTTCCGGATATTCGTTGTCTGTCAGGAAGTAGGGGGTGATATTATTCTTTTCTATAAAGGCCAGTTCCTGTTCGGCTTTTAGGAATACCTCCGGACGTTTGATCTCTGCTGCTAACAGTGTTCCTATGCCCGGTACTTTTTCCAATGTTTGTTTTTTCTCTGAAAAGATAGCCTCGGGATCTCCGAATGTTTCTAAAAGATGACGGGCCAGGATATCTCCCACCCCGTTTATCATAGTCAGGCTTATTTGGTAAATCAGTTTGTTTGTCATGTATTACTTGTTCAATCGTTTCAGCATTTCGTCGAAATACTCTCCCCTGGTTAATTTGCCATCTTGTACAATGACAGATTCTACAATGCCCTTAGTTGCGAGGGCACCGTCTGACGCCCGGTAAATATCCTGTTCGAATACGAGTTTTACCCCTTTTTTGTATACATTCAGGCCGGAGATATAACTGTCACCGCTTTTAAGTGATGTTTTGTATTGTATCTCTACCCGCGATACGAAACCATCTATGCCTTTGTCATGCATGGCACCGAAGTTTTCTCCCAGCGATTCCAGAAATTCATGACGTGTATGTTCCATATAATGTTGGTAATTGGAATTATTTACAACCCCCTGCAGGTCACATTCGTAGTCGCGCACTTTATCTGTCAGTTTAAAAATATATTCTTTCATGTTATTTCAGTTCATTTGTAATGATATTCGGTTCCATTTTATAAAGTCGGTCGGAAGGACGTATTTTCTCATTGACTTTGAATGAAAAACGTTCACCTTTTACGGTTTCAGGTACCGGTTTCAGGTCGACGCGGATTTCGTTTATTGTCTGCATGACAGCCCCGGTTGTGGGTCCGGTAATCAGAATTTCGTCTCCTACATTCAATTTGCCTGATTCCATTTCAAATTCGGCAACTCCCAATCCACTGAAATATTTAATACCTTTGGCTAAGTATACTTTCTTTTTAGTGGCTCCCGAACCATATTTACTACTCCATTCACCCAAGCGTTGTCCTAAATAGTAACCGTCCCAGAAACCGCGGTTAAAGACACTTTTTAGCCGTTGATCCCACTCTTCTACCTTTTCTTCATTAAAAGTACCGTTGCAATAGGCTTGTACGGCTTCTTTGTAGCATTCGGTAACAATACGCACATACTCCGGTCCGCGGGCACGTCCTTCTATCTTAAAGACTCGTACGCCGGCATCCATCATTTTATTCATAAAATGGATCGTTTTTAAGTCTTTTGGAGACATGATGTATTGATTCTCTATATCCAGCTCAACATTGCTGTCTTTATCTTTCACTGTATAAGCACGACGACATATCTGCATACAAGCTCCCCTGTTGGCCGAAGCATTCATTTCGTGCAGGCTTAAATAGCATTTACCTGATACGGCCATGCATAAGGCTCCGTGAGCAAACATTTCGATGCGGATCAATTCTCCTTTGGGACCTTTGATCTGTTGTTCTACGATCTGTTTGTATATTTCGCTTACTTGTTTCAAGTTCAATTCACGTGCCAGTACTACCACATCTGCAAAACGGGCATAAAATTTTAATGCTTCTACGTTGGAAATGTTCAATTGAGTGGATAAATGTACTTCCTGCCCGATACTGTTGGCATAATCCATTGCAGCTACGTCTGCCGCAATTATAGCGGAAATTCCGGCAGCCTTTGCTGCATCGATAATTTCGCGCATCAAAGGGATGTCTTCTCCGTAAATAACAGTGTTTACAGTTAGGTAACTTTTGATTCCGTGTTCACGACAAATGGAGACGATACGGCGTAAATCGTCTGTTGTGAAATTGTTGGAGGAGCGGGAACGCATGTTCAGTCCCTCAATCCCGAAATAAATAGAATCGGCACCTCCCTGTATGGCCGCCATTAAAGATTCGTAAGAACCTACCGGCGCCATTATTTCAAAATTTTTCTCGTTCAATGTTCTCTCTGAATTAAATATTTACCTCACAAAGATACGCGTTATTTTTGGAATTGCCTACATGACAGGCTGTACCACTTCCCAGCCGGTAATTGTCTGGAGAAAGCCTACAAGCTCTTTAGCCATTTTTTTATGTTGTTTCATTGAAGGATGCCAACCGGAACCATAGCCAAGTGAACCGTCTTGCGGGGTCATGTCAAAACGATAGACATTGGTGTATCCTTCGGTTTTAAGTTTAGCAAGCGCTTGATCCATGGCATTTCTTACGTCTTTCAATGGTTTGCCATTCAACATAACACCGCTCAAAAGAACGATCTTTGCTTTGGGATAATAACTACGGAGATCATGGATAAAATTAACATAGGCATTTTTTAGTTTGCCGGTATCATACGTGTTATTTGATACGTCGTTTGTTCCGAGATTGATGCAAATTACATCTGGTATATATCGGGAAAAGTCCCATGTTTCAGTACTGTCCATGAATTGTGTTTGGTAATACAAATCAGGAAGACAAGTGCCGGCTGAGCCTTCTATCGAATCACCATAATTGCGATATACACCGATACCGGATTTTGCTACAACCAGATGTTGTGCGTTAAACGCCCGGGCTGTTGTTGCTCCGTAGGTATAATAAAAATTTTCATCCTTGTAATCAAAAGGACTCTCAGCTTCCGCTTCTATACCGTATCCGCAGGTAATGGAGTTTCCGATAAATTCGATTTTCTTTTCCGGCAGGGCTGGCGGTGGTAATAATTTCATCCCTTTATCCAGATAAAATCCGCGAAATTCAGGACGGAAATCTCTTCCTTCGTAGGCCAACATGATTACAGCTTTGTGTTTGCCCTTGGAAAGATGGCTGGCTATCGGAAGAATACTGTCGTTTTCCATAGATGTAACTCTAAAAGGTTTACCACCATCAAGTTCTACCGTGAAATATCCGCTGTGCGGTTTTACTCTCATAGAGAGGGAAGTGCCTTCGAAGTTTATTATGATTTGTACCCCAGGATAAGTGAATGCCGGAGATTTGGGATTTTGGAAACTGACACGACCGGTATATAGAATATTTGAGTTGTCGGCCGGAATAAAAGTGCTTTGCTGTGCATAAACTTCAGTTGTACAAAAAATACTTCCTAATAGGAGTAATAATAAAATATCAATTCTTTTCATACGTATGATTTAATATGTTAGACGTGCAAATATACCGTATTCTTGCCGGAAAAGCTGTATTTTTGCAATTGTAAAAAGAAGAGTTATATATAGATATGAAAATAGGTACTATTGATTTAGGTGAACGCCCGGTATTTCTTGCCCCGATGGAAGACGTGACGGATATATCTTTTCGGTTAATGTGTAAACGTTTCGGAGCAGATATGGTTTATACGGAATTTGTATCTAGTGATGCCTTGATCCGTAGCGTAAATAAGACGCAGCAGAAATTACAGGTTGCTGAAGATGAACGGCCGGTCGCTATTCAGATATATGGAAAAGATGTGGAGTCGATGGTTGAAGCTGCCCGTATTTGTGAAGCTGCCCGTCCGGATATTTTAGATATTAATTTTGGTTGTCCCGTTAAAAAGGTTGCAGGAAAGGGGGCCGGCGCGGGTATGTTACGCAATATACCTTTGATGTTGCAAATTACGCGTGAAGTAGTAAACGCGGTCAATATTCCGGTTACTGTCAAAACACGTTTAGGGTGGGATGCAGACAATAAGATTATAGTAGATCTTGCCGAACAATTGCAGGATTGCGGTATTGCCGCCCTTTCTATTCATGGGAGAACGAGGGCGCAAATGTATACGGGAGAGGCGGACTGGACATTGATCGGTGAAGTGAAAAATAACCCGCGTATGAATATCCCTATTATTGGGAATGGAGATGTTACTTCTGCCGAAGGGTGCAAACAATGTTTTGATACTTATGGAGTGGATGGTGTTATGATAGGCAGGGGAAGTATTGGTCGTCCATGGATATTCAGAGAGGTAAAACATTTCCTTCATACAGGAGAGTTATTGCCGGAGGAACCTTTCAGTTGGTACTTAAATATTTTAAAACAACAAGTGTTGCAAAGTGTAGAGCGTCTGGACGAACGCCGCGGTATATTGCATATACGCCGTCATCTGGCTGCTACTCCTTTATTCAAAGGAATTACTGATTTTAAACAAACTCGTGTTGCTATGTTGCGTGCCGAAACAGTGGAAGAATTATTCGGAATTATGGATATTATACCTGAGAAGTTCGGAATCATCAAATAGAATTGTTGATATATATCAAAATGAAATATAAATATAGTGATTTTACAATAAAATGATATATTTTCTATTGTTTTTTATGTAAATCATTTTATATTTGCACCGAGTTTTTTTCATAGTATTTTAGATCTAAGGTTAACAAGTCTTTGCAGGAGGGAGTCGGGATGACTGTTTCTTTGGGAAGCATAAAAAAGTCGTACTGTAATTTTGCAGTACGGCTTTTTTATAACGGGTTAGTCTGTAACTATTTCTTTTTAATGTTTAATGGTAACACTTCATTCTGATACGGGGCTACAACTTTAAAATTTCCTTTATCATCTGTCCAGCGGCAGGAAGCAATGGAAACTGCATTTCCTTTGATGCGTAGTACGGCAAAAGAGCCATTACCGTCTTTGTCCGGCCAGGCATTGTTTACCTGATAGATTGGGTAGCCGCGATAATGTTGCAGGGAAGCCGTATGGGTATGTCCTACTAAAAATGCAGCTATATTGTATTGATTCAAAATATCGAACAAATGATCACGTTCCTGTTGAGGCCACCATTTGATTGCCCATTTGTCTACACCGTAATGTTGGATGTATACGACCGGATTTTCGTTAGAAGCGTACGTTTTGAGATCGTTGGCAAGCCAGTCCAGATTACTTTCGCAATAGGCGGTATCTCCGGAGAAGCGTTGTGCCTGTACAAAATGAACATCACCAATATTCCATGAATAACTACGGCTGGATGGATGCAGGTTCAGGATTTCCTTTTTTGCCAGTTTATCATTCAGGATAGAGTCGATATAATGCAACGTGAAAGCACGTCCTTTTAGATTATCAAATACTTTATCCGATACACCCGGATCGATGTCATGGTTGCCCAAACCGGGATAGACTGTGTAATGAATGGTTTTTTCGCCATCACCCGTTTCGTAACGTTGGCGGTAAAGAGACAGGATTTCGGGACGGGCTTTGTCGAACATATCACCGGCAAGAATAACGCCGTCCAGCTTTTTTACCTTCTCTCCTGCAATACCCGGTGCTGCATTTTGGGGGAAAGTAAAATTGTTCTCGATACGATTCATAGTTACTACATGGTAGTATTGGTCTGTTTCCGGCGGAAAGTCAAAATGCAAATCTCCGGCTATCACGACTGTAACGTCTCGTTCGGGTTTTTGTTCTTGTGCATTCAAATAAGATATACATAAGGCCGATAAGACTGTCATCAATAGATATTTCATGTTCATACAGTTTGTGTTCCTTCTTTGATGTTTATAACTTTTTGTTTATCTCCCCATAGAACAGTCAGTTCGAAAGGTGTGTTACTGCTGATTTCGATTTGCGGTTCCTGGGTAGCAGAAGTACGTGGTTTCACTTTAACGTCAACCAGACCTTCGGTGCCGAACGGATAGCGTTTAATGCCGTAGCTCTCTGTTAAGTTTACATCAATGGTCATCTTTTTATCATATACATTGGAACGGATGCCGAAGATATGTTCGATCAAGACGGCAATAGGGGGTAGCCCTGTCCAGCCAATAAAGTCGGGGCGTGCCATAAATCCCGGTTCCATAGTCTCGGGTGCATAATATTCCCAGAATGTTCCGGTATTTTTATAAACGCCGAATACGTTATTATAATGATTCGTTGCGATGTCGTAAGCCATCTTACGGTAGCCTTTGTCTGCCAGTCCTGTTAGCACCATATAAGTGGCTCCGGGCCATACACCGCCTTGCCAGTAGCGTCCGTTGGCTTTGTATTTTGCATTATTGGCTGCCAATGAAGGTATACGGTGAGGGCGGTTAAAGGTTTCTTTGTTATCCAGTTCGGCAACAAATGCGTCCAGGCGTTCTTTGGGAAGCACATCGGTAAGCAGTGCCCAGTAAGCATAGATACCTTTTGTGGATGAGAGGGAGCCGTCGCGGTATTGGTCGAACAGGCATTTTTCTTTATCATCCCATAAGTTTTCGTTGATATAGGCTTTCAGCATCTTCTGTTCATCTTCAAAATCTTCAATTTCTTGCCAGCGTTCCAAGTAAAATCCCATTTCAAGTAATAAACCTGCTATGAAGTATTGCTGCAAGGTTGCATCCAGCCATATCATGTGGCCGTGGCTGTAAATCATATTATATTCCGGTTGTACGCGGGGCATGTTATCCATTCCCGTTCCCCAGCCGCTGCTCCAGTAGGTTCCGTTACGCCAGGTATGGTTCAGCTTGAGCCATTTGTAGTAGGCGCAGAGTACGGGGAATATCTTATGCAAGCGTTCGGTGTCTCCGAATTGCTTGTAATAAATCATTTCGCTCCAGGGCAGAATGTTGGGGCCTGTGCTGGTAGGGTCATAACGTTCGAAGCAATCGGCCCCGTCCGATTTGATTTCGCGGCAGATAAATCCGTCGGGATGCTGTTTTGCGTAGAAGTTATCCAATGTGCGCTGGAATGGGAAAAAACGTGTGCCGTAACGGGCAAACATCGTGATGAAGGCGGAATCCCACATAAAGATATTACCGTTGTAGGCTGTGTCAATGTAGCTGGAAACGAATCCGGATCCGGCTTCGGGGGCTTTGATGTTGCGCACTCCTATTTCCCATGCTTTCCAGTACATTTCCAATTCTTTGGCATGTCCGTCCCAGATGGGTTCTGGTAGTATTTTTTTTGCTTCTGCAAACGAGCCCGGTACAGTTGTTTCGGGAGAGGCTATGCGATATTCGTTCTCTGTAACCAGGGGTTCTTTCAGATATGTATTTTTGTAAGGAAGGCGATACTTGGGAATATCTTCTTCCGTCTTGCTTTGTGCCAGCAGGCTGCTTGCCGGAATAGCTGTTGCACTGGCGGCGAGAAGAGATTGTTTCAGGAAATTTCGTCTTGTAGTCATATTTTTCGGTATTTAGAATTTGAACAAATATAATCAAATCTGAATAATATTAGAGTCCCATCAGGGTTTTGATCTTCTTCATAACATCTGTGTTTTCGAAAATTCCTGTGAAGTTTTCGCATCCGGGGCCGAAACTATAGACAGGAACCATTACACCGCTATGTCCTCCGGTAGAGAACTTGCATACGATACGGCCTTCGTCCAGATCGCCGTCAACCAGGGTAAGGCCTCCTGTTTCGTGGTCGGCTGTTACTACTACCAGCGTTTCGCCGTCTTGTGCAGCCCATTGCATTACGCGGCCTACGGTGCGGTCGAAGTCGTGTGTCTCCTGCATCAGCAGATCCAGATCGTTGAAGTGTCCATAGTCATCCAGTTGAGAGCCTTCTATCATAAGAAAGAAGCCCTGAGGGTTCTGATTCAATAATTCGATCGCCTTCATGGATGCACGTGCCAGCAAATCGCCGCGTTCGGCAGGAAGCGGAGTATCTACTGTGTCGGTTACGCAGAATACTTTGCCTTTTTGAATGCCTGCCAGTTCTTCCCAACTGCGTGGGGTTTGATATCCTTTGTCGCGTAATTCTTTGAAAAGGTCGCGACCGTCTTCACGATTTTCAAATAGTTTTGATCCGCCACCAAATACATAATCTACGTCGCAGTTTACATAATCTGTAACGATGGCAGCTTCGGCGTCACGATCGGTGTTATGACAACAGAAGTCGGCCGGGGTTGCATCCCACAAGCGGCAGGTAACGGCCACGCCGCTGGATAGTCCTTTTTTGTTTGCTAATTTGCATAGTGATTCCAGCGGACGTCCTTCGGGGTCTACACCTACCATATGATAGTTTGTCTTATGTCCTGTGGCCAGAGCTGTTCCACCGGCTCCCGAATCGGTTATTAGTTTATTGGCACAATAGGTCTTAGACAAGCCTACGGTCTGACAGTTGTCCAGCCATAGATGACCGCGGTTGGCTGTCCATGCCGAGTATACGTGCATCAAACTCATTCCATCGCCAATCATCAGGATGACGTTCTTTATCTTTTTGCCCTGGGGCGGAGTTATTTTTTCAACAGCATAGGGTGTTTTCAACACGTAAGTCTGTTCTTTGTCGCGGCGGCTTTGTGCCCTACAGTTCGGGATGATGACCGCAAAGGCAACGATAGATGCGATTATCGCAATGAATACATTTCTTTTCATACTTGAATTATTTATGTCGTTTGTGTCTTTTATTTCAAATTTAACCGACAAAATGCTCATGCACGTGTGCGGGGAGGTTTTGTTGGCCGGCAATCCTTTTTTCCTCTTTTCCGGCTTTATCTGACATACAGATTACTGGCCGGGATTGCTTCCAGTTTCATCGCTCCGGGTGTTTTCCATCCCCAGCTCAGGTGTTCGCCTTCATAATCTTCAAAATAAAGAAGGGTGAAGGGGTGATAACCTTTTGCCAACGGAATACGGCCTGTGGCCTGAATGGCTGCATGCGAAGTGTCATTGTTTACTACTTCTTCTTTGTCGATCAGGAGCACACTGCCATCGTCCGAACGAGTGGCAAATTCATAGATCCCGTCTTCGGGTATATATAAATAGCCTTCGAAAATATATCCGAAATGGTCTTCTTGTTTTGCATTTCTGATGGATGGCTCGGGCATCGTGCTTGCTTCTACCACTTTGGAACGTAACAGGTCGGCAACCAGTTGATATTCTCCCTCATAATATTTGTAAGAAACGCCATGTTGTGAAGGATTTACCGGAGAAGCCGGGCGAAGAACCGACTTTGTGGCGGTGATAGTGTAAGTTCGGCTGGGTTCGAACCCTTCTTTATAGGCTTTTGCCTTGATGGTCGTAGACTCTTTTAATTGTATGGGTGCGGAGTAAATGGGTGACTGCTCGGTTGGTTCCGTACCATCCAATGTAAAATGAATAACCGCATCTGTTGTGGCGGACTTTAATTGGGCTTTAATTTCCCCTTCAAACAAATCCAGATCTTCCGAGATATAAGGAATGGAAACGGTTGGCTTAGTAGTGAACGAGTAGGGGGCATCTTCCGGCTGTGTTCCCCAATGTTTGTCGGGAGTAGCCGTTAATGTGAAATCTAACAGGCCGCCCTGCATTAATTGATCGTAGGTAATAAAGCATGTTTTTATCTCTTCACCGTTCAGCATTACCTTTGTGATGTATTTATTGCGCTTCGGCTCGTTGGCGGTAACCACCAGGGTTTTGCCATTGCCCAGCTTTATGGTTGCTTTCTCAAATAATGGAGAAGTCAGCACATACTGGTTAGATCCCGGACATACGGAATAAAATCCGAGGCTGCTCAGAATATACCAGGCCGACATCTGGCCACAGTCTTCGTTCCCAATAATACCTTCAGGAGTGGGTTGATACATTTCGTTCAGTAAACGGCGTGTCCATTCCTGTGTTTTCCAAGATTCGCCTACATAACAGTACAGGTAAGCCATGTGATGACTAGGCTCGTTGCCGTGTGCATATTGTCCGATCAATCCGGTAACGTCTGATAATTCTCCTTCAACTTCTGATGAAACGGTAAACAGACTATCCAGATTTGCAATAAAGTTTTCGCGTCCGCCAAATAACTGCACTATTCCGTTTACATCGTGAGGGGCGAAGAAACGGTATTGCCATGCGGTGGCTTCGGTGTACGAGCGTCCGATAGCAAAGGGATTGAAGGGTGCTTCCCAGTTTCCGTCGGCACGTTTGCCGCGGAAGAACTTAGTGCTTCCGTCAAATACATTGATGAAGTTTTGCGAACGGTTGATAAACGTGTTGTAATCGTCTGTCTTTCCTAAATCTTTTGCCATTTGGGCAATGCACCAATCGTCATAAGCAAATTCTAAAAGGCAAGAAACAGATTCTTTTTTGATATTGGAAGGGATAAAGCCGTTGGTAATATAATAACCGGCTCCTTTTTTATTCTTTTCGGCGGAAACTTTCATTGCCTCGAAAGCTTTCTCCACATCATAACCCCGTATGCCTTTCATGTAGGCATCTGCAATGATAGAGACAGAATGGTAACCTATCATCGTCCCTGTTTCTCCGGCGGAAAGAGGCCAGAGCGGGAGTTCTCCGCTAGCGTCATACATGTTAAGAAGCGAAACCACCATGTCGTTCACTAAAGCGGTGTCGAGCAGGGTCATCATCGGATGCCATGCACGGAAAGTGTCCCAGGTAGAAAATGTCGAGAACTCGTGGTGCCCGGCAGGAATTTTGCCTATTGTCATATCATGGCGTCTGTACTCTCCATTTACATCGTTCACAATGTTAGGTATTATTTTGCTATGATAAAGGGCAGTGTAGAAATTTGTTTTTTGGGCGTCGGTGCCACCTTCGATTGTGATGGCATCCAGTTCTTTTTCCCATTCGGCTTGGGTTGATTGGCAGATGGCGTTGAAGTCAAATCCTTTGTTTCCTGTTTCGGTTTCCAGATTGGCACGTGCATTATCGGCATTTACTATGGAGACGCCTACTTTGCAAACTAAGGGTGCATTGTCTGACAGGTCGAATGTAAGTGTCATTATTTTTCCGCCTTCACTTATCTCTTCGGCTTTCAGAGGATGAGAGAAAGAAGCAACGAAATAGACATATTGTTTGTCTACCCAGCCGCCGGTGCAACGCATGCCGGTAATTTCATTATCTCCGGTTTTTGTCAGATCATATTCGTATAAACGTTCATTATCCAGCATGTGGGTTAGGTCTATTACTAGTTTGGCATTAGAAGGATCTTTTTTGTATGTATAGCGGTGGATGCCGACGTGCGGGGTGGCTGTTAATTCGGCAGTAACACCTGCTGCAGGTAATTCTACGCGATAGTAGCCGGGCGTGGCTTCCTCGTTTTTGTGTGAAAATGGTATTGGTGTGTTTACAGAGGGGCGGAAAAGGATATCACCTAAGTCGATACAGCCTGTTCCACTCAAATGGGTATGTGAAAAACCGATAAGAGTTGAGTCGCTGTAGTGATAACCTGAACAGGCATCCCAGTTGCCGACACGCGTGTCTGGACTTAATTGTACTCCTCCGAACGGGGCGGTTGCTCCGGGATAAGTATGTCCATGGAAACCGGTTCCGATAAAAGGATCGACATAATCAATTGGATTTTTTGGCGCTTGGCTGCATGCCGTAAATATGGCAATGGCAGTAAGTAGAAATGTTTGTTTTAGTTTCATATCCATAATATGAAATACTTTTTTCATGGTGATGTGTTGTTTGATTTAATGTTATATATAATATACAATAAATGAGGCCAAACTACCTATTTATTTTATCTCTTTTCAGAGGAAAAAACGGGCTGTTTCATATTTATACTGAAACAGCCCGCATTTATTTTAGATAGTGAGGTAGATTAATAACCTTTGTTTTGTACTAACTTACCATTAGATTTGGTAATCTGTTCGCTCGGATAAGGGAATACAATCATATAATCCTGGTATGTATTCTTGCTTAAGTAATCTTCGTACGGAGCGATTGTAAATGGAGATTCCGGATTAGCACGATCTTCATATTTACGAATACGTGGATGTGCATTCAACTCTTTTTGTGCCAAAGCTTTGATTTCTGAGTTGGCAGAACGATGCCAACGTTTCAGGTCAAACAAGTGATCTGTGAACTCGAATGCTAATTCGCAACGACGTTCGTGATACAGATCTTTCATTGTTGCGGTACCGGAAAGCGGCTGCAGGTTAGAACGCAGACGTATACGGTTGATATCAGCAGTTGCTTTGTCAGCCTGACCGGTCATTAAATAAGCTTCGGCACGGAACAATAGCATTTCTGCGAAACGGATAATCGGGAAGTTTACGCGTACTGTCGGCCAGTCGCCGTTAGCACTTACTGCACCTTCACCCACAGGATCAGCATATTTGAACGGATCCATATATTTGTTGACCATGAAGCCAGCTTCAAGATCGGAAGTAGACCAGAATTTACGCGGTTCTCCAAAGTATGGGAATTCCTGGTTGTATTCCAATATAGAACGAACTAAACGATCATTGCCTTTCCCGTCTTTTAGCATTTCTTCATAAATGTCGTAAGACGGTTTTATTTGTCCCCAACCGTTGTATTTACCCCAGCCTTTATTTTCTAGAATTACACCGGGAAATTCGGAACCACCCGGTTGTGCACCACCAATACTTGGGATAGTCCAAAGATATTCGGCATTCCAATAATCTGAGAAGTCTGAGGAAAATGGTTCTGCAAAAGATTTTGCCAAGTCACGATTATAGTTCGTTTCTAACAAGTTGACCATTTCAATTACATTTTTCCATTGTGTTTCATCCCAGGTAGCCCAGTAAGCATATGTCTTTGCTTTGAAAGCAACGGCAGCTGCCTGATGTGCACGACCTCTGTTGTCTACATCATATTCTTCAAATTTGGGAAGGTGAGAGATCGCTTTATCCATATCCTCGATAATCATTTTGTAATTATCCATGACTGTGGCTTGCTGAGTAGGAATGGAGTTGTCATAACCACCTGCAAAATCTTCATAACGGATGAAGGGTACGCCTTGCTCATTTGTGCCATAACGATAAGCCATCAGAAAATGTGCCCAACCGCGATTAAAATAAGCTTCACCCAAACTGCGTTTTTCAATAGCGGTTAAAGTTGTGCCTTTTTCTTTTTTTACCAATTCCTGAATTACCCAGTTCGCGCGGGATATTGTAGAATACATACGGTTGAAAACATCTCGTAGAGGAGATTCGTCTCCTGTATAGGCAAGAGTTGCTAAAGTGTTGTAACCACGTGTACGTCCCCATACGATATCACAGGCAGCACCTTGTTCCCAAAATAATTCACGGCCGTAACAACCTTCCTGATGGAATCTTTCATATAATCCGTCAATGGCATCTATTGCCTGCTGGTCATTCAGAAAATAGGAATCTGTAGTTGCATCTCCTTCCGACTGAACATCGAGGAAATCACTACAAGAACTACAAACCAATGCAGACAAAGCTAATACAGTAATATATTTTTTCATCTTATGATACTTTGTTAATTTAAACATGATTTAAAATAGCAGATTAGTAAGTCAATTTTACACCTACAGAGAATACACGTGAAACCGGATATTTTAGAGCATCCCAGCCTCCGCATTCAGGGTCCATACCTGAATAGTTGGTAATCGTGAACAGATTTTCCCCACTAAAGTAAACTGTCATTAGGCTCTTACGATCTTTCAAATGAGAGCATTTGCGGATAACATCGTCCAGATTATAAGATACAGTGAAGTTTTTCAGACGTAGATAAGAGGAATTTTCCAAATACCAGTCAGACGGAGTGCTAAAGTTGCTGTTCGGGTCGTTTTTTGACAAACGAGGAATGTCTGATCCTGTATTAGAGGGGCTCCATGCATTCATGATCTCCTGCGAACGGTTGAAGTTACCTTCCACATCACTTAAAGCCATATATTTACCTACGTATAATGTTTGTGCGCCACCTACGCCTTGGAACATTGCACTGACAGAAAGTTTCTTATAAGTGAATCCTCCGGAGAAAGAGAAGGTTGTTTTAGGTGTTGCGCTTCCGCAATACTGACGGTCTTTGTCGTTGATTACACCATCTCCATTGAAATCGATAAATTTCAAATCTCCTGCTTTAGCATCCGGTTGAATACGTTTTCCGTCTTTGTCTACATAAGCGGCAGCTTCAGCATCACTTTGGAAAATACCGCCGGTCTTGATTAGATAGAAAGAACCCAGAGGTTCGCCTTCGGCTGTCTGATACATATAGGGTAAGTTACGGAAGCTACCGTCAAAGTCGCTGCCATTTTTTGTGATTCCGGTCCAAACACCCGGAGTTCCGTCTTCGTTCTTTACACCAATGTCGGAAACCCAGTTTTTCAAGTATGAAAAGTTTCCGGATACGAAGTATGACCAGTTTTTATTTACTTGCTGATTCCAGTTAAGCTGGGCTTCGAAGCCTCGGTTACGAACTTCTCCCTGATTTACCAACATGGCATTGATACCAATAGTTGACGGCCAGTTCATTGTCTGGGATTGGATCAGGTTGAACGTACGTTTATCGAAGTAGTCGAATGCCATACTCAAACGGTTATCGAACATATCAATATCCAGACCTAAGTCCCATTGCTCAGAAGTTTCCCAAGTCAGGTTCGGATTCAATGCTTTGGAATTGTAAACAAAGTTACCCCAAGTCTTATTAGATTCCACACCGTATTGAGCTTGTTCCAGCCATGAAGTCTTAGCCAGAAGTGCCGATTTGTAGTTATAACCGATAGAACCCAGGTTACCAACACGTCCCCAAGATGCACGGACTTTCAAAAGATTAAGAATATCATTCTTCGGGAAGAAAGATTCATTGGATATTTTCCATCCGGCTGTTATAGCAGGGAAATCGCCGTGGTTATTATCTTTAGGCAGACGGCCTGCATAGTCGCGACGGAAAGAAGCTGTTGCGAAGTAGCGGTCGTCAAACGAATAAGCTAGACGGGCAATCAAAGATACGTTGGCATCCGGTCCTTCCAAAGCATCTACTGCTGAGATAGAGTTGGCATATGACAAATATTGCAAATAAGGAGATTCGTCTGATAAATCTTTGCCATTAATTTCAATACTGCGTTTACCATAATGGTCGGCAGTAGTAGATAATAAAACGCCGACTGTATGCTTGTCGTTGAATGTGTTGTCGTAAGTTAAGGTATTCTCCGTTTTCCAAGCATCCATACGATAAGTCGTTTCGTCCAAGCTGTTTGATAATGCAGGTTTACCTACTTCGTCACGGATCGGACTGAAATTTTTGTAAAGATTATTTTTTAAATTGTAAGTGAAACGGCTTACGAATTTTAGTCCTGTAACAATGTTCGCTATTTCCAAGCTGGTGGTGCTCCAGATATCACTGGTTCTGTTGTATCTGTTTTCTGCTTTCAATAAACGAACCGGATTGACAGCGTCACCATGGATATCGGCAAAGTTGGAGCCATATTTTTCTATATAAGCAGGATCTTCGGTTGTTGTACCACCGTAAGTTCCATCTAATGGATTGTAAACTGTAGCACTTGCAGGCATATACATGGCAGCCAAAACAACGCCGGTATAAGCGCTTTCTGTATCTTTCGTACGATTTTCATTGTTTTTCCAAACAAGATCTTCGCTGATGGTTACCCATTTGTTTAGTTTGAATTTACCATTATAGCGTAGCGAAAGATTTTTGTTGAACGTATTGATCAATACACCTTCGTCATTGTCGTAAGCAAATGAAACACGGTTTGAAGCATTTTCGGAACCAACATTCAGGGCTACGTTGTGGCGCTGGTAAAATGCAGTACGGAAAATTTCGTCCATCCAGTTGGTACGAGTCGTTGCAATCCATGGGTTTTTAACAGGGTCCCATCCTGTAGGCAATGAAAGTCCGGCATTCTTAAAAGATAATGTACGCATTTCCAACTGTTCCTCCGCATTTAACGGTTTAATTACATTGCTTGCTTTACGGATACCGAATGTGGCGTCATAAGTCAAAGACGTTGCACCTTCTTTTGCTTTTTTGGTAGTTACCAGAATTACACCGCCGGCACCGGATTGGGCACCATAAATTGCAGCAGAGGCAGCATCCTTTAATACAACAATGGATTCGATATCATTCATGGAAGCGATAGGGGCTCCGGGAACGCCGTCAACAACCCAAAGTACGTTATCTCCGTTTTGCGAACCTTGTCCACGTATTACGATAGAAGGGGCTGTTGTTGGGTCTCCACCATTAGACTGAACAGTAACACCCGCCAGTTGTCCTTGCAACATGCCTTCCGTAGAGCTAACAGGGCGGATAACCAGGTCTTCCGTATTGCTCAAAACGCCTACAGAAGCAGACAAATCCTGTTTGCGTTGTCCTGCTCCATAGCCCAATACAACAACCTCATCCAGCTTTTGAGTATCTTCTGTTAAAATGATGTTGAATGAATTTTTACCGCTTACCGGAATATTCTGTGTTAAATAACCGATATAGCTAATCTCTAATATGGCGTTTTCAGGAACTTCCAAAGTGAAATCTCCATCAAGCCCGGTAATGACTCCGGTTGTAGTACCTTTTACTACAATGTTAGCGCCGATGATGGGTTCGCCGGTTGCATCTTTTATGATACCGGAAACTTTTTTTGTTTTTTGCTGTGTAGAATTTGTTTTTACAGAGGATTTCTCTGATCCGGAATAGAGAGTTACAATACGATCTTCAATTTTGTACTTGACTCCTGTTCCACGGAATGCTTGGTCCAGAATCGCTTCAATGGCTTCGTTTTCTGCTTTTAAAGATACATTGTTAACATGTAAAGACTCTAGAGATGTGTCATAAGAGAAGACAACGTCTGTTTGTTTTTTTAAAGCGTTTACTACGTTCTTTAGAGTGGCGTTGTTGAGTGAAATCTCAACGTTGAACCGTTGCTCAAATGCACTGGATGTTGGAGTTGCCTGGGCACCTGCAACAGCACAGCACAATGAAATCCCTACGCATAACCGTTTCATAGAGATAAAATCATAAAATCTTTTCTTCATACTTTTTGCTGTTTTTTTTAAGATTAACATACATACTTTCTTACAAAATATTCATAGTTGCATTTAAGTAAGCATAGATTTACATCACATAGGCTATCATTATATTAATTAGTTTAGCTTGCATTTATAGAAATTTTTAAACCTTAGTTCATAAAGAACTCCGTTTTTTTTCTTTTGTTTTTAACACTTTGAACTCTTCATCTACTTTCTTAATTGTTAATAGGTGACAATAATTCCTCATGTCCGGCTCTTCCTTTATTCTGAAAGGTCCTTAATTTTAAATATCAAACTCCTTTTAGCGATAGACTAATCAATGAAATGCACAGTTCTTTATGAACTTTTGCGAATCTATATGTATTTGTTAATATCGCCGCAAATTTCGTTATTTTTTTAATTCTTTCAGCATGAAAGAGGATTAACTAAACATGAATAAAATGTTACAAAACTATTTCAGACGGAATGCTTGTGTGTTTTATGGTCACATGGTTTTTCTATCTGATACTTATATATACAATTAGCAGGGAAAAACTACCTAGTGAAAACTCTTTTTTTTTGGAATTATATAATATTTATATTTGGCAGATCGGTTAAGGAAGGATTTCCGCTTTTATTTTAGTAATATATGATAGTTGATCCAATGCTTCTTGTGCTCCTTTGGAACGTTTAAAAGAAAAGTTGTATATGCGATTTTCCAGAAAACGTATATCCATTTTTATATTTACATTATATGTTTTTTCAATACAACGAAGAATCTCGGAAATACTGACATTTGTTAATGAGATCAGGCCAAATCTCCACGAAGTTAAAGCATTCGCATCTACTTCATTTATTTCTACGGATTTGTTCGTTTTTGAGTATAGTGCCTGCTGTCCCGGGCGAAGTATTGCTAACTTTTCTCCATCTCTGTTGTCTAACTGGATGGAGCCATTCATTAGAATGGTCTCAAAAGTATTATCCTCTTCGCGGGAGAATACGCTGAACGATGTTCCTAAAACTTTTATTTCGTTTTCTCCTGCTTTGACGATAAACGGATGATCCGGATCTTTTGTTACTTCAAAGAACGCTTCACCTGTAAGATGTACTTCTCTGGTTGATCCTTCAAAAGTGGTAGGACATGTTAAGGTAGAATTGCTTCCTAACCAAACGACGGTTCCATCAGCCAGAAAAAAGGTTTTTATGGAGTTATCGTTTGAATGGTTCGTGTAGACACGAACCAGACTTGTTCTTTTTGCTGAAGGGTTTTTAATCAGAAAAGGAAGTGAAACTGCTAATAATAAAATTGCAGCGGCAACCCCGGTAGAGTATTTTAAAATAGTAAAAAGCTTTTTTTCTTTGGTTGAGGATGCAATTTTATTAATACGTTGGTTTAATAGCTTTAAAGAATAATCTGTGTTATATTCTGTTTTGTTTAATACATGCTTTGAATTCCAAACTGCTTTTATATCAAAAAATGCAGCTTGGTTTTCTGGTGAAGTTTTTATCCATTCCAGGATTGCTTTTTGCTCGTTATCCGTAGCTAAACCAGATAAATACCTATATATAGTTGTTTCGTCCATTCCGATTCTAAATCCAATTCATAATAAATACAATTGTCATAGTAAAAACACCTATTAGAAAATTATTTTTTTATTTTTTTGATACAATATAAAGTAGCAGTAGAAGGATTTGGCTTATTTTATATTGTATAAGCTTTTCCCGTAACTGCTTGAGTGCCGAATATATATGGTTTTCAACCGTGCTTAAGGAAATGCCGAGCATCTGACTGATTTCTTTACTGGGCATATCTTGCAGATAACTTAAAGAAAATACTTCCTTACATTTGCTAGGTAAACTTTCTATTGCAGTATGGATATCCGAATGTAGTTCTTTATTATATAATTTCCGTATCACATCATTAGCGTCCGGATCATAATAGTTATATCCTATCATTTCGATTTCTTTTTCATGGATAGAGCAATAATTACTGGAGCGGCTTTTCTTCTTTAATATATTTAATGCGGAATTGTAGACAGAACGTAGTAAATAACCACGGATGGACAATGTATTATCAAGTCCGTCTTTATGTAACCAAATGTTGATGAACACATCCTGTACTAAATCTTCGGCTTCGTCTTCACCTACTAATAGAATTGCGTAAGAACGTAGAGAAACATAATGCAACTTGTATAGTTCATTAAAAGCTTGTTGGTCGCTATTTTTGATTCTTTCAACTAATGATAATACATCCGTCATCTTCGTTCGTACGATTCATTATTTTGCAAATATATTATTTTTGGGCGGACAAACCAATATTTTGCATTTAATGAATGGCTTAACGTTTACGTGCTGCGGCTTCTTTTGCTTTTAAAGCTTCTTTACGTGCTTTTTCTTTCGCTTTTAATTTCTTCTTATATTCACGTTCTTTTTCTTTGCGTTCTTTCTCTTTCTGTTTCAGACGCTCTTTGTATGCGCGTTCTTTTTCTTTGCGCAATTCTTCACGTGCTTTCAGTTTCGCTTTTTTGTCCGCTTCGGCTTGTTTCGCCTTTTCTTTCCGGTCACGTTCCAACTGTTTTTCTTGCTCGGCTTTTGCTTTCAGTAAAGCTTCTTCTTCGGCCTTTTGTTTTTTCAGAAGTTCTTCACGTTCCTTTTCTTTTTGGGCCTGAAGTTCTTTCTGAGCCTTTTGCTCTTCTTCAAAAGCTTTGCGTGCTTCTTCTTTCCGCTGTTCTTCTTCGGCAGCCTCGCGCTTACGTATTTCTTCTATATCTTTCAATGTCAATCCATGATCTTCGGCAGGTGCTTGTATAATGGAAATAGAGTCTTTTTGCTCTTTGTCATCCGAAACAGTAACTTCTGTCACAGGCATAACCGTATCTTTTACTTCCGTTACAGGTTGTTGCAACACCGGTTGTTTTTCTGTTTGTATGTATTGCTTTGCTGTATCGGCCGGCTGTATTGTTTCTACAGGTTGTCCGTTTGTTATAGGTTCTTCTTTTTCTTCCTCAGGCTTGCTTTGTTCTTCTTCGGCAGCCTCGATGCGGGCTTTCCAGCGGGCTACTAATTCCGGAGCTTTATCTCCAAAGTTTTCTTCAAAGAAAGAGACATATTCGTCCAGTGTTTTACCACGCATTAATGTTTCGTAATTGTCGTCCGAGATAGGCAATATGGCTACTTCCTTATTCAGGGCGTTGCCATAACCGTCTTTGCCGTATATCATTTTATAATACTGAAGAATTTCATCGAAATTGATGAAGCCGCGAATCATTAACATGCTGATAGGGCCAGTTTCTTCTATATTCAAGTCAAATTCTTTTACCATGAAGTTGGCAAAGTTGTAGGCTGCAACGGCAAATAATAATTGATTCTTATCCAATGATCCTGTAGGATACACTAACAGCATCCGGTATGGAGTCATTGTTTCGTTAGTGAAAGTACGTGCGGAATCTGTTGCAGATAATGTTCCGTCGTCGCCAACGCCGAAACGTAAGTTCCACGTCATACCTTTTATTCCGCCTTGAACCATAGTACGGCCACGCAATACGCCTTTCAGCATTTCTCCTGCCAGCTCCGTAACGTCTGCATCCGGGTATTTTTCTACTAAAGCCCTTAACGCATGTTTAAATCCTTCCGCATCACCGGCCTGTACGTATGATAAAGCGTCTAAGAACATGAATTTAGGCATCAGGTTTGCCAAAGGATATTTCTGAGACATTTTCTCATAATTTTTACGCACGGTTATAGTGTCTTCGGCCAGATACCTGTTGTATGTGTACTGATAAATAGAATCTTGTACCGTATCCATCATGCGAATGTTGTATTCGTAGTTAGGATCGGCAATAGCTATGGCATAGTCGCTTTTCGGGAACTTTGCAATCAATTTCGATTTATATTCTGCCGCTAAAGTGCTGTTGTTTGCCCGGAGAGCCATCAGGTAAATTTGATAATAACTTTCCAGGCTATGGTCGTTTTGGGGGAAACGGCGTTCTAATTCTTCAAAGGCTTTTACCGATAGAGGTATATTTTCCAATTTATCTTTATAGATCATAGCCATATTGTATAAGCCGTCTGCAATAATCAGATTAGAAGCATCTACGTCTTCTTGTGTAAACGGGAGCTGTTGAAGATAAAATTCCCGCGTTTTCGGGTCATCCGATGCAACAACCGGTTCCCCGGCTTCTTCCGGATTAAGCGGCGTACCGTCAGGCCCTGTCAATTGGGTAGAATCGTTTGGATTGGTTGTATTTTCTTCATTCATGTTTTCATTGAAAGTGGAAAGAGCCTTTTTTCGTCTTCTCCAGTCATCTTCCAATGTTCTTCGTCCCCATTTTCTCTGGAATTGGGTCTTTCCCTGGGCAACCGTTTGAGGATTATAGAAATAAAATGCCGAACCACCTGCTGTTGTAGGTAAAACAATCCCTCCGGTTTCTGTTCCCGGCCGGTCTATGCCTGTGCCTTTTGATTGTTGTTCTGCCAGATAAGCTTCTTTTTCTGCAAGAGCTTTTGCCTCCTCTTCCTCTTTTTTGACCTTTTCTATTATTTTATCGATAACAGCGAAACGTTCTGTCTCCGGCATTTTGGCTAGTGCTTGCAGACTGTCCTGTAAATGTACGGCTTCTATATGTACAACCAGTTCGTCTAATACTGCCGATAGTTTGGCTACACGGGGATAATCTTTGTATTCTTTCTGTATACCGGCCATGGCACCGCTAAAACAAGGCTGGGCTTTAACGTAATCTTGTTGTTTAAAGTAGATATCTCCCAGTTTTATCTGGCAAATAGCCTTGTCAATACCGTTCAGGGTACTTTTGTCAATACCTTGTTGATAATTGATGATAGCGTTAGTTGTGTCTTCACGGCTTAGATATACATTGCCAAGTGCATAATAAACCTGATCCAGATAGTCTTTGTTTTTCTGGCTTTTTGCCATGCGTTGCAGCATCTTTATCACCTTCAGGTAATTGTTGCCTGTAAAAACTTCTGTCTGCCGGATACGTGCTGCAAACTCCAATTCATACGGAGGATTGGCCTTAATTACACTGCCGAAGGCATTGTAGGCAAGGCCATCCAGGGACTGGTTGGCATATAATTGTCCCAGCAGATATTTCATACGTGTCTTTTGCCGGCGGTTCTTTTCGGCTTTTATTGCTGTTTTAAGGTAAGGAATGGCATCTTCATACTGATTATTCTTGATGAGATAGTCTGCATAAACAGCAGCGTATCTGTTTAGTTCTTTCTTGGGAATACCGTTTGCATTCAGTTTTCCCAAAATATCTTCCGATTCGTAAAACCAACCCATTTCCGAATAGCAACGTGCCTGCCATAGGCGTGCTTCGGCAACAACCTCTTCGTCCTGAGCGTAATGACGGACAATGTATGAGAAAGTGGCGGACGCTTGCAAAAAGTCTGCATTATAGAATTGGGCTTGTCCCATCATCAGCCAACATTTCTTGAGGAACGGATTATATTCTTCTTGCTCTTGCCATGCCCTTTGTTTAGGGTTGTTTCTCCATCCCGGTTTCTTGGGCGGTTTGGCTTTGATAGAATGAAGCTTTATGCCCTTGTTACTCTTTTCGATAGCCCGGTCGAAAGGGCCTCCTGTTGTTTGTTTATCTTTGGGTTGGGCGCTGATAGGGTACATAAGAATCATCTCCGAATAATTCTCCTTGTAACCATCTTGCAGGGCTTTTAAGGCTTCATCGAAGGAGGTTTTGCCGTTAAAGTAGATGTTGTATCGTGTGTTGAGGGAATGGTAAAAACGGTTTGCTCTGGTATTCTTTTTTGTACTGCAAGACCAGAGTATGGATATAAGCAACGGTATTATTATATAGTAGAAACCTTTCTTCACGTATCAGCCTGCGCTTCTTATTCTATTATTAAACTCTGTTATTCTTTATTTATTGTCTGTGCAGGAAGAATAAAATGCCTTTTGTAATTAAAAACAATACAACCAATACCAGGATAATGAATGCGCCCGACGGAACATTCAGGAAATAAGATAATATCAGGCCTGCCACACATCCCGTAAAGCCTACCAGAATACTTCCCCAAATTATCTTTTTAAAATCCGAAGTTATCAGATTTACTGTTATCTGAGGCAAAGTAAGCAGGCTCATTAATAACATGATTCCAACCAGACGGATGGAGAGGACAATCGTTACGGCGATAAAAAACATCATGGTATATTCTATTGTTTTTACCGGCAGACGCTGCGTTATGGCAAAGTCGTTGTCAAATGCCACATACATGATCTCATGGAAAAATAGCAGGAACACAATCACCAGCATAACTGCCAGGATAGTTATTAAAATGATGTCGGTCATCGAAATCGTTAGTATGTTTCCAAAAAGATAGGCCGACAGGTTGGGAGCATATCCCGGTGTAAGGAAAATGAAGATAACCCCTAGTGCCATTCCTAAAGACCATATGCCGGCAATGGCCGAATCTTCGCGTACGTTTTGTGTTTTGCTCACCCATTCTACACCAAATGCTGAAAGTATGGAAAATACCATTGCCATAAGGATCGGATTCATACCCAGGTAAAAACCTAGTCCGAGTCCTCCGAATGAGGCATGCGTAATACCTCCGCTTATAAATACCAGACGGCGTGATACGATATAAGTGCCTACAATGCCGCAAACTATAGCTGTCAGTAAACTGCCTGTAAGAGCGTTTTGAAAAAAGGTGTATTGAAATAATTCCATTGTCAGTCCTCCGGTTAGTGGGTTCTTCTTTCTCCCACAATTAAGAATGCTTCGTCTTTCAAAGCATCCGGCAGTTGGACGCCTCTCAATTGCAAGCTCCGTAGCCAGCCTGCCACTTCAATCTCCTGCAGGGTGTATAGTATTTCCCGGAATTCATTAACTGCTTCATCACTGTATTCATCCGGTTCTGTTCCGATATATTGATCCAATTCTTCGTCGTCGTAATAATCTATTTTTTTGCTTACCGCCGCCAACAGACTGTCGCGTTCGCATGTTTCATGTTGCCCGCAACATACTTCCGGTATTTCCTGGGGCTCCGGTATTTCGGTAATTTCACCCCGTTCGAGCATTCTTTGTAGTTTCTTATTCCTGAAATAGCTGGCAATGGCCGCTATGGTTCCAAGAAATACTACGCTGATGAATATAATTAAGTACCACATGTTTCGTTCAATCTTAATCTTCGGTAATTCTAAATCCTGCCTGTTCCAAATCTTTCCAGTACAAAGGATAACTCTTGCTTACTACCTCCGGATTAGCTATACAAACAGGTCGAAGCAGCGCTACCGGTGCAAAAGCCATCGCCATACGGTGATCTTCGTATGTTGCTATGACCGGGTTACTTTCGGGTTCGCATCTTTCTCCGTTCCATTCAAGTATACTGTTATTGCTGTCCGTAAGTACGTAGCCTAGTTTTTTTAATTCCACCTTCAGGGCTTCTATCCGGTCTGTCTCTTTTATTTTCAGAGATTGCAATCCGGTGAAACGGAAAGGTATATTAAGGAACACACAGGTTACTACAAAAGTTTGTGCCAGATCGGGTTCATTTATGAAATCATGTACCAGTTTCTTACAAACGTTTCCGTTGTGGCGTAAAAGAATGCCTTTGTTCGTAAAAGTAGTTCCTACTCCCAGTTGTGCAAACAGTTTGGCTACGGCTGAATCGCCTTGCAGGCTGTTTTTGAATAATCCCAGCAGTTCTATTTCCGCATTCGGACAGAGTGCCATGATCTCGTACCAGTATGAAGCAGCGCTCCAATCGGATTCGACAGTAAAGTGTACCGGTTTGTATTCTTGCGGAAGTACTTTTATTGTCTGCCCGTTCCAATCGGCTTTTACACCGAATTGTTCCATTAATTTAAGGGTAAGGTTTATATAGGGACGCGAAATGATATTACCTTCCAGATGCAATACCAAACCGTTTTCCATCAAAGGTGCTATCATCAGCAAGGCCGATATATATTGCGAACTTACTCCGCCGGCTAATGAGATTTCGCCGCCTTGCAGTGCACTTCCGAATATCCGCAAGGGTGGGTATCCCTCTTTTTCCATATATTCTATCCTTGCCCCTAAAGAATTTAGTGCGTCCACCAGTATTTTAATGGGGCGGTTTTTCATCCGTTCCGTCCCTGTGATTGTCCACTCGCCAACAACCTTTGAGAGAAAAGCCGTGAGGAAGCGCATAGCTGTCCCGGCAGCTTTGATGTCAAAGTTGCTCTCATTGGAGTTAAGCGCCTTTATCATCACTTCCGTATCATCGCAGTCGGAAAGATTTTGTATATCGTATGGGCTATAGCTTAAAGCATTCAGAATCAAAGCTCTGTTGCTGATGCTTTTAGAAGCGGGAAGCTGTATGGAGGATTGAAGTCTGACCTCCGGTGCTTTAATCTGGTAATTCATTTTATTTCCTCATTAATCAAGATACAAAAATACGGAATTAAATTGATATATGATTTGCCGGCCGTATAGTATTTAGCTTATTCGTTGTTATACAACTACTTCTGATGTCTGTCAGCGAGCTCAGCTTTCTCTGGTATGAAAGAAGGTATAATTTAGTAAAAAGTACAGGTGGATTTATTCTTTTGTCATTGCTGAAAATTAATTTCTACCTGGCTGATAATTGATTTTTACCTTGGGCAAAATTAATTTTGACCTGGGTCAAAAGAATAAAAGTATAGTATCTTTGATATAAAAAGCCATGAGGTGAAATTTAGTCAATGCCATAGTAAGGAATACAGTAAATTAGTTTTTAAACTGACTGTTGTTGTTTTTGATTTGATATTTTGCTGTTTCCGATATGGGTAAGCAGATGAGATACTCTTTTTTCATAGCAATAATGAAATAGTCCATGTTTAAATCTACGCCGGAAATGTCTGTATATTTCCGGATAATTCCTTTTACGGTGAAGATTTCATCATCACAATAGAAGTTCAGATCCGGATAAAATGTACTGAAACAGGAATCGTACGACAATATTAATTGTTTATAATCTTCAACTCTGCAAACGTTCATAGTAATTTACTCCTTTTATCATATAACATCGGGCATAACAAAGAGTTTTGATAAACTTTTCTTTTAAAGCTTCCTGTTAATATTTACATTTTATGTAAGTTTGTCCCTTGGTTGTAACGATAATGTAATAGATGAATGGTTGTTGTTAAAGATTTTGAAATACTGAAGGGACAGGCTTTGGTTGCCACAATCGGTTTTTTTGACGGGGTTCACCGTGGACATCGTTTCCTGATAGAAGAAATGAAACAAGTGGCACGGTTGAAAGGCTTGCCTTCTGCCGTAGTTACTTTTGCCGATCATCCGAGAGCTGTGCTTCATTCAGATTACCAGCCGAAGCTTCTGAATTCTTTCGAAGAAAAACTGGAGCAGTTGGAGACTACCGGAGTTGATTATTGCATTGTGTTAGACTTTACAGTTGAACTTTCGCGCCTGTCGGCTTCCGAATTTATTCACAAAGTACTTGCCCGCCGATTGCATGTCAATACATTGTTGATAGGTTACGATCATCGTTTCGGACACGATCGTACGGATGGATTCGGACAATATGTTATTTATGGTAAGGAATGCGGTATAGAAGTTATTCAGGCTACGGTTTACGATGCTGGCCGTACGGCGGTTAGTTCGTCGGAAATACGGCATTTGATAGAACAGGGCAATGTAGAAGATGCAGCTTATTTGCTCACTTATCCCTATCAGATAAAAGGGCATATTGTGAGTGGCTATAAGGTAGGCCGTACTTTAGGGTTTCCCACAGCCAATATAGAGTCGGACGAACCGTTTAAGGTACTGCCTGGCATTGGCGTATATGCTGTTTATGTTTATCTGAAAGGTTTCCGTTATGAAGGTATGCTGTATATCGGTAGCCGTCCTACCTTGAATAATGGGACGAACATAACTCTTGAAGTAAACATTTTCGACTTCTCAGGCGATATATATAACGATGAGATAATTGTTTCTTTTATCCGGTTTGTACGCGGTGATGAGAAATTCGAATCTTTGGAAGCCTTAAAGGAGCAATTGGATGTAGACCGGGTAACGATAAAGCAGTTATTAATGGATGAAAATGAGTAGCGGCATGTTTTACGATGCAATAGATACGTTAAAAGGAATGATTTCCCGTCCGTCTTTCAGCCGGGAAGAAACAGAGGTTGCCGATTTTCTGCAACAGAAATGGGCGAAAGATGGCGATAAAGTCTGCCGTAAGGGTAATAATTTATGGATCATCGGTAATAATTTCGATCCGGGTAACCCTACTGTATTGTTGAATTCCCATATAGATACGGTAAAGCCGGCTTCGGGCTGGACAAAAGATCCGTTCGTTCCCGAGGTGGACGACGAAGATAAACTGTATGGTTTAGGCAGCAACGATGCCGGGGCAAGTGTGGTGTCTTTGTATGCCGCTTTCCGTACGTTGTGCTGTAAAGAGCAACCGTATAATCTGATCTTTCTTGCATCTTGTGAAGAAGAAGTTTCCGGGAAAAACGGATTGGAAAGCGTATTGACAGAACTTCCTCCCGTAGCTTTTGCTATTGTTGGCGAACCTACAGGTATGCAACCGGCGGTAGCCGAAAAGGGGTTGATGGTACTGGACTGTGTTAGTACAGGTAAGGCGGGACATGCGGCACGTAATGAAGGTGTTAATGCCATTACGCTTGCCATGAAAGATATTGGATGGTTCAATACATATCAGTTTCCCGAAAAGAGCGATTTCCTGGGTCCGGTAAAGATGAGCGTGACTATCATTCATGCCGGTACGCAACATAATGTAGTGCCCGACCGTTGTGAGTTTACGGTAGATGTACGGACAAACGAGTTTTATCCGAATGAAAAAGCTTATGAGTTAATAAAAGAGCAAGTGTCGTGCACGGTAAACGCCCGTAGTTTCCGTTTGAACTCTACATGTACGCCTTTAGATCATCCGTTTGTACAACGGGCGGTTATGATGGGAAAAGAACCGTTTGGCTCTCCCACACTGAGCGACCAGGCGTTGATGCCATTTCTTTCCGTTAAGATAGGGCCGGGCAATTCTGCCCGTTCGCATGCCGCAAACGAGTATATTGAATTGATGGAGATACGGGAAGCAATAGATACTTACGTCCGACTTTTGGATGGTCTGGCTTTATAGGTTACATAAGTCTGGCTGTTGTATAATCCCATTCATGCGGGCCCGACTGGGGTTTATATACCAGCGATTCCGCAGTTTGTGAAACAACGGTGTCAGATGGAACATCTTCTCTTATTGTACAACCGGCCCCTATAACCACATTGTCACCAATCGTAACACCTGCCAGGATTGAGCAGTTGGCACCTATCCATACGTTGTTGCCAATGGTAATCCCTTTCTTATATCCGATCTTCCGGAAATCACGCTTGTGATGGTTTACGGTAGAAATAACCGTGTTAGGTGCAATTTCTACATTGTTCCCGATCTTAAGTCCACCGTGCGCATTAATATATACACCTTTGCAGTCTCCCGGATCGCAGCAGATTCCTTTTTCTATTTTTTGCCATTCAATGACCTGGCTGGTGAAATGCACAGGCCAGGGAACACTTCTGTTGATACCTACTATTTTCTGCATCAGGAAGAAGTGTATGAAGATGTGGGCATAAGACGTATAACCTTCCTGGCGTTCGAAACGCGGATATGCCCAATGGATAAGAATACGCAGAACCGGTTCGGAAATATTTTTGAGAAGTTGTTTCATAATCTGTATTTTTTTATCTGCTTTTTCATGTATATGTCAATCAGGATATAATGCAATGCACCGATGACGGAAGTTGCCAGTAATACATACTTAAATTCCAGACCTGCTCCTATTGCGAATATAGCTATCTGGCATATCACAAGAGAAACATTAAAGAACAAAAGCAGTTTTTGATGCCGTAATATATCTGCTATTGAGCTTATGGGTGAATAAAGCGCATTAAACAGAACAAAGATAGCAAAATAACGGATCATCTCTCCGGATTCTATCCACTTGGCTCCAAATAGGAATGAAAACAGTTGAGGTCCGAACAGGAAGAAGAATGCCAACAGGGGAAGTACGAAACATAATATCATCTTTTGAATACGAATTGTAAATGAGTATAATTCGTGCGGACGCCTCTGGTACATTTCGCTGGCCTCTTTTTTGTATACTTTGCCAATGGCGAGGGATAGCAGGTTTATTGGTAGCCGTATGATAGAATTGGCAAAAAAGTATAGTCCGGCTACTTCAAGCGGATAGAAAAATGTAATTAATAACGGAAGTCCCAGTAAAGCAAATGCATTGAATAAATTTCCGATGCTGGCATAAATGGCAAAGTCCCGGTATTCCCAGGCATATAGCTTCATCTTGATCCATGAAAGGGAGCGGAATAGACCTTGCTTGTTTTCGTCTGCGAGATAAAGGTAAATAAAATAGGCAACGGCAAAGATATACCCGGTGAATGTTCCCCAGATCAATCCTGCAGATATACCTACATAACCAAACAGAAGCTTTAGTATCGGTATGGATAGTCCTTGGGTGAGTTGTCCGGTTACCATCTTTTTATAAGCTCCCAGCCGGTTGTACCAACTCGTGAAGCCGTTTATCCATCCCATGATAAGGATTACAGGCGGTGCCATCCATAAAATGCTATAGTCCGAGACATTCAATATCTCTGAGAAATAGGGCTTGAATACATATAATATCAGGCAACTGAATATGCTTATCAGTATGGATGAAAGCAGAGAGAGGAAGAGCATTGTACGTGCTTCTCCCTGTTTGCGCGAGATGACAACAACATAATCGTAGTTGAGTGTGGCAATCACTCCTCCTATACCAATGACAGACATAAATACGGATAGTTCTCCGAATTCCGTTTTGGAATAAATACGTGCTAAAAATAATTGGATGATAACGGGAATGAGCTGAGCCAGACCTGTACCGGAGAACAAGAGTAATATATTACGGAAGACGGGGTTTTCCGTCCATTGTTGGATATTTTTCGGGAGCGGATTCATAAGCCGGGCTGTTTGTTAATCCAACCACGGAGCCGGATTGAGTTTTGTCTTTTCTTTCCAAAGCTGGAAATGAAGGATTGTTGTGTTTCCATCTTCCGTATCGGTGAAAATACGCCCGATGGCCTGGCGGGTAGAGACTCGGTCTCCGGCTTTCACATATACTTCACTAAGGTTACTGTAAACAGTCAGGTAGTTACCGTGGCGTATGATAATGGAATTGTTATATCCCGGTACTACAAATACGCGGGTTACTTCACCGTTGAAGACCGCGCGGGCATCTGATCCCGGAGAGGTCTGGATATCTATTCCGCTATTGCTTGTACGGACATATTTCAGTTCCTGATGTTGTTGTTCGCCGAATGAAGCAACAATTGTATGTGAACCAGTTACCGGATAAGGCAGTCTGCCGCGATTATTGGCAAAATTATCGGATAGTTGCTTTTCCGCTTTCGTCATGGCATAGCCACCTTTTGTATCGGCAACACGTTCTTCGCGAATTGGTTCTGAAGAAGATTTTGAGCCAGGGGCGGCTTTCTCACGGGCACGACGTTCGCGTTCGGCTTTTTCACGGGCCGCTTTGGCTTCAGCTTCTGCACGCGCAATCTCGGCGGCAATTTGTCGTTCTATCTGACGGTTTAAAGCTTGTGCCTGACGTTGTTTTTTACGTAATTCTGCCTGTAGCTTCTTTTGTTTTTTATTTAGTTGCTGTATTTCTTCTTTCTGACTCGATTCTTCCGATACTAGCTTCTTGTTCTCATCTTCGCGGGTGCCTAGAAGGGTTAGTTTTGCAGATCGCGTTTTCTCTAACTCTACCTTTTTCTGGTTAATTACTTTTTGCTTGTCTATAATGTCGTTGGCCTGCCGTTTCTGCCAGTCGGCATATTCGCGTAAATATCGCATGCGGCGTAAAGATTGTGCAAAGTTATCGGCAGATAGTATGAATAAAAGTTTGTCTTGCGAGCTATGCCGTTTATATATGCTTTGTGCAGATTTGCTATAGTTGGCTCTTTTATTGCCTAATTCTCTTTCCAGTTGAGTTATTTCACGGTTCATTTTGTTCATTTGCCCGTTGATAGCGTCAATTTCCTGGTTTAAAATGCTGATTACTTTTTTACGGGAAAGTATCTGTTGTGACAGCAGGTTAAGACGATTCAGCGAGTTTTTGGCCGTCTGTTTTGTTTCATTCAACAGTTGGCTTGTCGTTTCAATTTCAGCCAGTGCTTCCTTACGCTGCTTTTCAAGTTGTCTGACCTTATCAGACTTTTGAGCATAAGCGGGAGCCAGAAGAATTAAAAATATGACAATCCAACAGTGCTTCATATCCGTTTAGTTACTGTTATTACTTATTGCTTTTATTATTTGTGCAAAGGTAATACGTTTATATTTTGCAGGGATGCTGAAATCCATACTTAGCGGCATATCTGTTTGTATACGGGAGAAATGGATTCTGATGTTTCCTTTGGAAAGATTATTCTCCAGTAATCGTATGTCCATGAGCATCGGGAACGGTTGGTCTCCGGCTAACCTGAAATCCTGATAATCCCATTGAAGCATGTATTTGTCGGATGGTTCACTGATGTGGGTGGCAAGAAGCTTTTCTTCTCCATCGGCAGTAAAAGTATAAAGCAGTCCCATGGAATCTTTTGTTTTGACTTCAGCCAGCCCATTTTCTTGTTTCAGCCTGAAATGATTGTATTGCTTCGGTGAAATAGCCTGCTGTCCAGGCAAAAACAAATGGTTTGTGAAAAGTGCTTGCAAATTGTAGAAATTAAAATCTATTGGAGTTTGCCCTTTCAAACCTGAATAGCTTTCCGTTACAAAACGTTTGTTTATGCGGTCAATGACTTTAATACTATCTATACTTAGTTCTATGCGAAAGACTTCAATACCAAGAAAAGGTTGTACGGATAATTGAAAAACGCTGTCTTTAATCATTTTCAGATCAACACGCGAACTCATATTCTTATCAGGCAGGTTAAGGTCTACATTCAGACGTGCCGAAAGTGTGTTGAAATTGAATTCCTGTTCTTGCATGGATGCAAAAAACTCATTGTACGCTTTGGTGCCGCTGCTTTCTACAGTTCCTACTTTCTTGGACGACTTACAACCGGCTAAAGAAAGTAGCATTATTATCCCTGCAAAAACAACTAATCCTCTAAACTTTTCCCATTTATTCATTTTGCATCTTTGTCTTCAATATAAATACCTTCGGCAATCTTACGGTCGAGTATCTTTGTTTTCTTTCCCATTTCTTTGGCTTTCTTCCATTGTTCAATGGCTTTTTCTTTATCACCGTTCATAAACAGGATGTCACCGTAATGATCTACCAGTTCCGCACTTTTTGTTTTATCTTTCTCAAGTGCACTCTCTATATATATTTTTGCCAATGTATAGTTGCCCTGCACAAAGAAAATCCAGGCGTATGTATCCAGATAAGTTGCATTATCCGGTTCCAGTTTTATACATAGAGCACTCATTCGTTCTGCTTTCTTCAGGTCTTTCTTTTCTAACGAAAGGAAATAGCTATAATTGTTTAATACAACAACATTGTTTTCATTGTATTTCAGTGCTTCGTCATACGCTTTATAAGCCTGGTCCATCTTCTTCATCTGATAATAGATATCACCTATTTGTCCGTAGAAATCAGATTTCAAAGGCAGGTTTTCTTTCGGGATAATATTCAGTCCGGTATAATAGGCATTTAGGGCCTCCTGGTATTTTCCTTGTTGATAATAGGCAATTCCCAGATAGAAATAATACTCGGGCGATTGGGGAAATAGTTCAATACACTTGTTGCATATACGCATTACTTCCGGAATATCTTCCGATTTTAATGCCAGATTAAGAAGTTGTTGCCAGGCTCCGGCATTATCCGGTTCCATTTCTGTTACCAGTTGGAATTGAAACTTAGCCTCTTCGTTTTTTCCTTGTGCCAGCAACAGGCCACCATACATCAACTTCAGATCTATATCTTCCGGATGTTGTTCCAGTAGCGTCTGGAATAGCTGGTTTGCACTTTCGGTTCCCTGCTTTGTTTGTTGTAGTTTGAGGATGTAGCGGGACAGGATATTGACTTTTGTTTCTACATCTAATTTTTCGTTGACAAGAGCTGTCCGTATTTGTTCTTCTGCGGCTGTTTTATTATCCGTTGCCTCATAATAATTAGCCATGGAGACGATATAATACGGATTCAACGGATCTACTTCGTGTGCCTTTTGGTAATAAGCCAGGGCTTTCTCCATTTCTTTCTTCTCCAGATGGAGGTCTCCCAATATGATCTGATAACGGGCTTCCATCGGATACTTATCAGCCAGTTTTTCTACTTCCCTGAATGCTTCGTCTTGCTTTTCCAGTTGATTATACAATTTATACTTCTGCATGGAAAGAGCTTCGTTCATACCAATAATCGATTCTAGCGAGTCGTATGCATCGATTGCTTTACCAATATCTCCGCTTTGGGTATAAGCATCGGCCAGGTAATAATATAATTCGGCCTTGTCGGGATATTCTTTTATTAGTTCTTCATACTCTTCGGCTGCTTCTCCGTACATGCCTAAGTTGCGGGTAACACTTGCCAGGGCAATTTTATAAGTGTAGTTGTCCGTACTGTTTGCTACAGCCCGTTTCAACATCTCTACAGCTTTATTAGGGCGGTCTAATTGTACATAGAAAGACGATAATTCGTAAAGAACCGGAGCTGCTGTCGAGTCAAGCTCCAAACAATGATAAAAAGCATCGTAGGCAGCATCAAATTTGCCGGCATTCTTTAAATTGAGCCCTTCGTAGAAGAAGTAATCAAATTTACGTCGGTCGGCATCACTTATCTTTGCAGCTACAGAAGAACCAATATCTTTGGCATTCGTTGCCTTTACCGGAACGAAGCAGGTCATCAACAATAATAGTGCAATATATTTCAGAGATTTCAATGTCATAATTTTATTTGTTCACGAAAAGAGATACTCTCTTATTGTTTTCCGGTATGTCCGAAGCCTCCGGCACCGCGTTCGGTATCGTCCAATACTTCTACCGGTTTCCATTCAACATGGCTGTGAGCGGCAATAACCATCTGGCATATACGTTCTCCGTCGTTTATTTCGAATGGCACATTTGACAGGTTTACTAAAATAATACCTATTTCTCCGCGATAATCGGCGTCGATAGTTCCCGGTGCATTCAGTAAGGTAATGCCATGTTTGATAGCCAAACCGCTGCGTGGACGCATCTGTGCTTCATATCCTTCCGGCAACGAAATGTAAAGTCCGGTAGGGATTATTTTACGTTCCAACGGATTTAACACGACAGGTTCCGACAAGTTTGCACGAATATCCATACCTGCCGATAGCGGTGTTGCGTATGCCGGCAGCGGATGATGGGATTTATTAACTATTTTTACTTCCATGAGTTCTTAATTATTGACTGACAAAGATATTTAAAAGTTGACAGTTGACAAACGACGGTTGACAGATGTTTGATTCCTGTATGGAATATTAACTGTCGGTTAATCCGTCCAGTCTCCATGATCTTTTATTAATTGTACCAAACGTTCTACGGCTTCTTCTTCCGGAATGTTTTTCAATATACATTCTTTTCCTTTATATAGGCTGATTTGTCCCCGTCCGGCACCAACATAACCGTAATCGGCATCAGCCATTTCTCCAGGACCGTTTACGATACAGCCCATGATACCGATCTTCAGACCTTTCAGGTGCGATGTTGCCTCTTTGATACGGGCTATTGTTGTTTGCAGGTCGTATAATGTACGTCCGCAGCTCGGACAGGAAATATATTCCGTTTTGCTGATACGCAAGCGGGTAGCTTGTAATATACCAAACATGTATTTGTCTGCAACGGAGGTCTTGGTTCCTTCATTATGCAACATGATGCCATCTCCGAAACCGTCTAATAATAAAGTTCCGAAATCGGCAGCCGATTTTAACTGCAAGGCTTCTGTGTCTGTTTCCTGATAATCCCGGTGCAGTATAACCGGAATGTCGCAACCGGCCGATAATAGTTTATGCATGGCAGCACGTTCGGCACCAACCGCATTCCGATGATAAGTACTTAGAATTACAACTACGGTTTTGTCTTTTTGGAGGGTTTTGATCAGATTTTCGTTCAGGTCGCTGTTCGTTATGCGGATGAACTTCAGGGGTACGTCATAGTCTTTCAGTTCTTCTGCTTCGGAAGCAATAAAGAAAGGAAATGCATTCGGACGTTCTTTCCAGAAATGGGCATCTACCAACAGCTTGAAGTTGTCGGGCAGATTATCAGGATCCTCTTTGCCAATGTATATGTAGTCAGGTAAAGAAGAATGATCAAATTCAAAATTCCCATCACTGCGGTCGGAAATGACAATAGGAGGGAAGTTCCCTCCTATGCCTTCTACGGCACGGGTTTTACGGCGGGTCGCGGTTACCGGATCATAACCTGCGGATAAAGTGCCTACAATCGGTTTGTGCTCCCGGCGTTCCAATATATGTTCTACCAGTTTGCGGGCTACAGGTATCTCTGCTTCCGGATCTTCACTTAATGACACCCGGATCGTGTCACCGATACCATCAGATAATAAAGCTCCTATACCAACGGCACTTTTTATACGTCCATCTTCTCCGTCTCCGGCTTCCGTTACTCCTAAATGTAAAGGATAGGCCATGCCTTCCTGCTCCATCGTCCGTACTAATAAACGGACGGTCTTCACCATCACAACAGTGTTGGATGCTTTAATTGATATAACTACATCCGGGAAATGTTCGTCTTTGCAAATACGAAGAAATTCCATGCATGAGGCTACCATGCCTTCGGGTGTATCGCCATAGCGGCTCATAATACGATCGGACAGCGAACCGTGATTTACGCCAATGCGGATGGCGGTTCCGTGTTTCTTGCAAATGTTAAGGAAAGGAACAAAGCGATCGCGGATTTTCTGTAATTCGGCTGCATATTCCTCGTCAGTGTATTCAAGATGACTGAAAGTTTTTACTTTGTCTACGTAATTGCCCGGGTTAATGCGGACTTTTTCTACTTCTTCTGCAGCGGCATCGGCTGCTTTGGGATTGAAGTGTATATCAGCAACCAACGGAGTGGTGAAACCTTGTGCGTTTAATTGTTTACGGATTTCTCCCAGATTGCGTGCTTCCCGTTCTCCTTGTGCGGTAAAACGAATATATTCTGCACCCGCTTCAATCATTCGTATTGCTTGATTGACTGATGCATCTGTGTCCATAGTAGATACATTTGCCATGGATTGGATGCGAATCGGATTTTTTCCTCCCATCGGAATGTTTCCGATATGAACAACAGACGATTTACGCCGGGTATAATTAAAATAATCCATAATTCAGTTGACAATTCAGTTGACAGGGGATAGTTGGCAGGTGACAGGTGCGCAAACGGTATTTGTGTTTACCTGTCACTAGCCAAGAGTCAACTAATTAGTTTTGTATTTAAAGGAAACCTGAGCTAATTCTTCATTTGCTTTCACGATTTTCTTTTTCAAATCTTCTTTGTATGCAACAAGCTTTTCCTGGAGTTGTTCATCTCCTACGGCAAGCATTTGTACTGCAAGGATACCGGCGTTAAGTGCTCCGTTAATTCCTACGGTTGCAACAGGGATTCCCGGAGGCATCTGTACGATAGCCAATAGGGCATCCATACCGTCTAACGAAGAGTTGATAGGTACACCGATAACCGGCAATGTCGTCATGGATGCTATCACGCCGCATAAATGGGCTGCCATGCCGGCTGCTGCGATAATCACTTTAATGCCGCGGCTTTTGGCTCCTTTGGCAAAAGCCTCCACTTCTGCCGGAGTACGGTGGGCAGACAGTGCATGCATTTCGAATGGAATTTCCATTTCGTCAAGCAACTTGGCTGCTTTTTCCATAACGGGCAGGTCTGATGTGCTGCCCATTATTATACTTACAACAGGTGTCATATTCTCTTATTTTGCAATCAATTGTTCATAATCTGCCGCAGACAACAGTTCATTCACTTCAGATTTGTCTTTCAGAGAGATTTTGATCAACCAACCTTTACCGTAAGCATCTTCGTTAACCAATTCCGGTTTGTCTTCCAGTTCAGCATTAATTTCCAATACTTCGCCGCTAACAGGCATAAACAGGTCCGATACGGTTTTAACAGCTTCGATTGTTCCGAACACTTCTTCTTTAGCAACTTCTTCGCCTTCCGTAGTGATGTCTACATATACGATTTCGCCCAATTCGCCTTGTGCGTAATCTGTGATACCAACATAAGCAACGTCGCCTTCTACACGAATCCATTCATGGTCTTTTGTGTACTTTAAATCTGCAGGAAAATTCATAATTTTAGTGTTTTTATTAGATGAATAAATAGATATAACTTAATAACGAGGCTACAAATGTACATATAAATCCCAGACAAAAGCCTGCATATACCTGCATAGGTGTATGTCTTTGTAAAAAGATACGTGATGTACCTACCAAACCGGCTATCAGCAATATGGCAATGAAAGCCCAGAAAGGATTTATCATGTGTATGCGTGCAACTCCCATAATACCACCCAACAATCCGCCTACGCCAATGGCATGCGCACTTATTTTCCAGAAAAAATTAATGCTCAAGGCTATTACCAGTGAGACACAGACGCCTATCAGAAGCGCCAGGATCCAGAATGGCATCATCATCTTATAGAGGAAGAAGGTGCAGACCATAATGGAAGTTATGAAAATAAGGTAAGGAACAATGCGTTCTTTGCGGTCGGAAAGTTCCAGGTCGACAGCTGCTCCGTTTTTTACCATCAGCCAAATAAACACACCGGGTATAATTGCCGTAGAAACAAATGTACCTCCTAAAATCGTTAGCTTTACAGGGAGCGGGTATATGGCAAGGTAGGTGTAGGTAAGAGCCAATATGATCCCATAGGTCACCATAAGCAACGGATGGAATAGGATGGATGTTATATTAGCAAATAATCTCATGTTGTTTATTTATTAAATTTCTTTTCTGAGCCGGGCTACCGGTATATCCAGTTGTTCCCGGTATTTTGCAATTGTCCGGCGGGCTATTACATAGCCTTTTTCTTTCAGGATAGTGGCTAGTTCTTCGTCTGTCAGGGGCTTGCGTTTATCTTCGTTCTCAATATGTTCTTTCATGATCTTTTTTACCTCGCGGGTGGATATTTCTTCGCCACTGTCGGTTTGCATCGATTCGGAGAAGAAATATTTAAGCGGGTAAATGCCGAAGTTTGTTTGTACATATTTACTGTTGCTTACCCGCGAAATCGTGGAAATGTCATATCCGGCACGTTCTGCCACATCTTTCAGTATCATCGGATGAAGGGATGTTTCGTCTCCTGTCAGGAAAAAGTCGCGTTGTAACAGAATGATCGCTTCCATTGTGCGTTGTAAAGTTTCCTGACGTTGCTTAATGGCGTCAATAAACCATTGGGCGGAATCCAGTTTTTGTTTTACGAACTGTACGGCGTCGCGCATTTTAGCCGTTTGGTTTGCTTTGTTTCCTGCATAATCCTGAAACATTTCGGCATATTCGCGATTAATTCTTAAATCGGGAATATCGCGGTTATTCATGCTTAAGGTCAGCTCGCCATTGTTTGCTTCCACCAGAAAATCGGGTATGATCTGGCTCATGGCCACTTCCATAGAACCACCCCAACTGCTTCCCGGTTTAGGATTCAGCATGGTTATTTCGTGAATTGCATTCTTAAGTGTGTTTTCGTCGATATCCAGTCCGCGTAGAATCTTATCGTAATGCTTGCGGATAAACTCTTCGAAGTATTCGGTCAGAATGTGTATTGCTAATGAATTGACAGGCGTTTGTTCGCGTTTGTCCAATTGGATCAGTAGGCATTCCTGCAGGTTACGGGCGCCTACTCCTGCGGGTTCAAAATCCTGAATGATGGAAAGAACCATTCCTATTTCGCCTTCATCCACTTCTTGTCCTGCCTGAAAAACCAAATCGTCGGCAATAGCAGACAGATCGCGTCGCAAATATCCGTCATCGTCAATATTACCTATAATATATTCTGCAATTTTCAGTTGTTTTTCCGTTAAGTCACGTAGTCCGAGCTGTTGCAGTAAAAATTCGTTTAATGACTGGCTTGCCGAAAAAGGAACATCTTCTTTTTTTTCTATCCTGTCACTCATTTCGCGGAGCTTGTAGTCCGGTATATCATCTTCGCTCAGATAATCGCCAAGAGAAATATCCGTGTCTGTTTCTACCGGCATTATGTCTTCGGCGTTATCTTCTTCAGTCCGTTCAAAGTCGTCTAAAGGCTCGCGTCCTTCTTCCAGTGCCGGATTATCTTCCAGCTCATGCTTCACTCGCTCTTCCAGTTCAATGGCTGGAAGTTCCAGAAGCCTGATCAACTGTATTTGTTGAGGAGAAAGCTTTTGTTGTAACTTTTGTTGTAACTGTTGCTTCAACATAAATCTATAAATGCTAAATGTACGAAAATTATCCGCCCATATATATTACTTAGAACATGCAAATATAAGTTTTTACTGCAAGATTCGTGAACTCTTTTATAAAATTAAGACAGCGCATGCTTGTCGGTTGGAACTGATGGCAATTGAAACCGGGCAGAGGCCATTCGATAACCCTGTATTTATAATGTTTTTCTTGATGAAAAAGTAAGTTGACAATTATCGGCCAAGCGGCCGACAATTGTCAACCGCTTGGCTGACGGTTGTCGACCGTATGGTTGACGACTGTCAACTTACTATCTGTTTAGCATCTTTTTTTCATTTTTCCGCTTCGAAAGAGCGCATTGTCTGCAGAACTGTGTATATTTGCTTTAAATTAAATTTGCAATTATGAAGATCTCTTATTTTATTATTGCTTTTATATTTTGTTTTTGTACAAATATTCAGGCTCAGGAAAACTTAGGAAACGAATTTATGAAACAAGCTCAAACCAGTTTTGAGCAGAAAGATTATACAAAGGCGCGTTACCTTTATATCCGTGCTTATAATTCATTTGCAAACCAGGGAAAATATGCACAGGCGGTTGAATGCGGAACAAAAGGTGCTTTTCTTTATTACCGTGAGAATTATTATAAGGAAGCTTTTGAACTTTGCCGGCAAATGACGCAATTATTGCAGACAGAGGAACAAAAATCGCAAAATGTATTTTATGATGAGCGTTTCCAGATCACTAAAGAACGGTTGCAAATGTATATGAAGCTTAAGAATGCGGCTCAGGCCGAACTTCAGCTTGCCGAACTGAATAATTTAGCGAACCAGTCCAAAAACAGCAAGCTTGCCGAAGACTTGTTGTATACCAAAGCGAGTTACTATTATGCCTTAGGGAAAAATGAACAGGGAGATGCAGCATTCCAAAAACTTATCAGCCAATACAGGGAAAAGAAAGAATACGATAAGGTGAGCGATTGCTACAGAAGCCTGATTAATATAGCTTTGAATTCCAACGATGCTCCGTTGATGAAGCGAACCTACGAGAAGTATATCGTTTGGACGGATTCGGTAAAAGCCTTCAATGCGCAGGATAAGTTGGGCGCATTGCAGATGAAATATGATGAGAGCCTGAAAACAATACAGGAAAAAGATAGCCAGTTGTCGGGTAAACAATATATGATAGTTGGCCTTACTACATTTGTTGTAATATTGATTGCAGCACTGTTGTTATTGATATTTATATTGTTGCGTTATTTGATACTCACTAAAAAACTGAAGAATATTATTAAGATAAATAATGAACATAACGAACAACAGACTAAGTTTATACAAAGTATCTCCGAACAAATGGCTCCAACGTTGGATATGCTTGGCGTTTGTGTTGGCGAATTGCCGGCAACAGTGTCGCAACAAGCCGTATCTATAAAATCCCGTGTAGATGCTTTGAGGCAATTCGGGTTGAACATTCAGGAACTTTCTTCGCTGGAAGGTTCTTTAATGGAACCGTACGAAGTACAGTCCTTCAATGTGGGAAACTTCTGTAAGAAGACAATGGATAAGATCGTTGACGACGTTCAGCCGGAAGTGGAGACGGTAGTGGATGCTCCTGCTTTGGAAGTAAAAACAAACGCTGTACAATTAGAGCGTATCTTGTTGCACTTATTGAGGAATGCTGCAATCAATACTTCTTCGGGTAAAATTACACTAGAGTTTAAAAGAAAAGGCGCTCATCTCTGTAACTTTATAGTGACAGACAGCGGAACAGGTATTCCTGCAGAGCGTAGGGAAAGCATATTCAGGCCGTTTATGGAAGCAAAGGATTTGGCAGATGGTGATGGATTGGGCTTGCCTATATGTGCTTTGGTTGCTAATAAACTGAATGGAAACCTGTCTCTTGATATGGATTATAAAAGAGGATGCCGGTTCGTTTTGTCATTGCAGATTTAAAATAAAATAGATATTGGCAGAAAGGAGTTGTATCATCCGTGTTCCATGAATACGAATTTGATACAGCTCCTTTTTTGTTATTAATACCTGAAACTTCCTCCGCCTAAAAATTCTCTCAATAAAGAGGTTCCGGGTAATTCTTCATCCGGTATGTAATTAAAGTATCTCAAGAAGCGAAGCAATCTATAGGCTTCCGCATTTGTGCGGTCGCTCTCTTTGACTTCCGATAAAATCGGTTCGGCAAAGCGGCGGAGTGCAGCCAGTTCGTATAGCATGGCACTATTAAACATGGCGTCTGCATTTTCCTGGTAAGGGAATATCCATTTGTCTTCTCCGCGGCGTACGCTGGGCCATCTCGAAATGGTTTCTTGTGCCGAGTAACCACGGAAACGATAGTCGCGGATGATACGGCGAAGCAACCGGTTGTCTGTTGTCGGTATCCAGTTATGATTATCTAAAGAAATAGACGTCAAGACGGAAACATACACACGATATTTGTATTTGTCGTCTATAAACGCCGTAAGTTCCGGATTCAAAGCATGGATGCCTTCGATAACAAGTATGGAATTGTCATGCAGTTTCAATTTTTTCCCTTTATAAATACGTGAACCGGTTTCGAAGTTAAAGCTGGGTAGTTCTATCTCTTCGCCGGCCAGCAGCTTCTTAAGATCACTGTTGAAATAAGGCAAATCGAGCGCGTAAAGCGACTCAAAGTCGTAATCGCCCGTTTCGTCTTTAGGTGTATCTTCCCGGTTCAGGAAATAATCGTCTAAAGAAATACCTACCGGATGCAGCAGGTTGGTGGTAAGTTGTACTTCCAGCCGTTTGCAGAAAGTTGTCTTTCCTGACGATGACGGGCCTGAAATCAGAACCAGACGTACACCGTCTTTATAACGGTGGGCAATTTCTTCGGCTATCTTTGCCACCTGCTTTTCTTGCATGGCTTCGGAAACAAGTATGATTTCGCGTGAAAGTCCCTTTTCAATGGCCAGGTTCAGGTCGCCTACATTGTTTAAACCCACAGTACGTTGTAAAGTAAGATGTTCTTTGTATGCTTCGAACATTTTGTCCTGAGGGATGACAGGTTCCAGTTCCAGGGGATTGCTCCGCTTGGGGATGCGGAGTAAAACACCGTCGGCATAAGGAACAATGTCAAACAGGTTTATATAACCCGTAGATGGAGTCAGACAACCATAAAAGAAATTTATATATCCGTCTAATTCGTAATATGAAGTGTACGACATTCCGGTTGTTTCTATTAAACGTGCCTTGTCATTCATTCCCCGTTCGCGGAACAATACGGCGGCATCTACGGTACGTACGGTTTTAAGATGGAAAGGAAGGTCGGCGTCGATAATTTCACGCATCCGTTTCTTTATTTTGTTTATCGTCTCCTGATCTATATCCTTGCCGTTGTGAATAACGCAGTAATAACCTTTGGAAATAGGATGTTCCAGATTTAACGTGGCACAAGGAAGAACATCGTTTACTGCTTTTGAAAAAATATGGCATAAGGAACGTACATAAGTACGCAATCCGGAAAGCTCCGTATAATCGACATATTCAATGTCTTTTGGTCTCCAGCATTTGAAATTCAATCCTTCTGTCCGGTTGTTGACTTGTGCGTTCATCGGACGATAATGAAGCGGAGCAGCAACGGCTGCATATATATCAAGTAGTGAAGATCCGACGGGAACTTCTTTGTAAACATTGTTATTTTTACAATAAATTGTAATTGTTTCAGACATTGTATCTCAGTTATTATTTATAATTTTGTCCCCTAAAGTTAGGAATATTAATCGGATATACATCCACTTAAACAAATTTTAAATGGACTATTCTTTTTTTGATTTTCTCCGGCTGATAGGGTCGCTGGCCTTGTTTTTGTTCGGAATGAAAATCATGAGTGAAGGATTGCAGAAGTTCGCAGGTGACAGTTTGCGAAGGATTTTAACCGCAATGACCACAAACAGGGTGACGGGCGTATTAACTGGAGTACTGATAACGGCATTGATTCAATCTTCATCGGCAACTACCGTGATGGTGGTAAGTTTTGTAAATGCAGGGTTATTAACGCTTACCCAATCAATCGGAGTCATTATGGGCGCCAACATCGGGACAACCGTTACAGCATGGCTTATTTCGGCACTCGGCTTTAAAGTAGACATCGCAGCATTCGCACTTCCTCTCCTCGCATTTGGGCTTCCGCTCTTCTTCTCCGGGAAAAGTTCCCGCAAATCATTAGGTGAATTTATTTTTGGTTTTGCATTTTTGTTTATGGGCCTTCAGGATTTGAAGGCAAATGCACCCGATTTGGGTGCGAATCCGGATATGCTGGCTTTTGTGCAAAACTACACGGATATGGGCTTCTTCTCCATTATTTTGTTTTTGTTTATCGGTGCCGTGCTGACTATGATAGTACAGGCTTCGGCTGCTACGATGGCAATTACATTGATCATGTGTGCAAACGGGTGGATAGACTATTATTTGGGCGTAGCTTTGGTATTAGGCGAAAATATAGGAACTACTATTACTGCAAACTTAGCGGCCTTAACAGGTAATACACAAGCGCGAAGGGCAGCTTTGGCCCATTTGGTTTTTAATGTCTTCGGGGTGATATGGGTGCTTGTTTTGTTCTATCCATTTACGAGTGCCGTGTCATGGTTTGTTACTAATGTTATGAAGATTACTGATCCTGCTGTTGCCGTTTCGTTTAAACTGGCAGCATTCCATACAGCATTTAATATCAGTAATACATTTATTATGATATGGTTTCTTGGTCTGATCGAGAAAACAGTTTGTTCATTGATTAAAGGAAAACCGGAAGATGAAGAATATCGTCTGCGCTATATCACCGGCGGCATGCTGTCTACGGCAGAACTTTCCATTTTGCAGGCTCATAAAGAAATTACGTTGTTTGCAGAACGCACGGCACGTATGTTCAACATGGTGAAAGAGTTGTTTTATGAAAAAAATGAAGAAGTTTTTCTTAAAACGTACGGACGGGTGGAGAAATATGAAAATATCAGTGACCGGATGGAAGTAGAGATTGCCAACTATCTTACGCAGGTTTCCGAAGGCCGTTTGAGTTCCGAGAGTAAAGAAGAAATCCGTATCATGCTGCGTGCTGTTTCTGAAATAGAAAGTATTGCCGACGCGTGTAACAATCTTTCCCGTACAATAAAGCGAAGAAATGAGTTCAATTCCGAGTTTTCTGATGAACAGAACAAACATATGGATCACATGTTTGATCTCGTGACGAAAGCATTGGAACGCATGAATATCGTTTTGCATAAGCCGGAACTGGTACATGACGATATCAACCCGTCTTATAATATTGAAAATGAAATCAACAATTACCGCAACCAGTTGAAGAATCGCAATATTGAGGACATTAACAATAAGAAATATCAATATCAGGATGGTGTATATTACATGGATATGGTTAGCGAGAGTGAGAAACTGGGTGATTATGTGATTAATGTAATGCAAGCCGTTGTAGATAAGAAAATATAATCTCCCAAACACGGAAAGTGATACGAAGACAGGGCTGCTTGTTCTATTTATTGCAACAAGCAGCCCTGCTTTTATATAATTGTTCAAAATAAGTGTAAATGTTTAGTATATTCGGCTGATATAGAAATGTCAATCCAGGCAAATACACATTTTTAGCCTGCTTCTTCCAAATGCGCTGCTGTATTTTTATGCCCGACGGAGTTCCGGGATAAAAGCATTATAAACAATATATAAAAACAGTAGCTTATGAAGTCAATTTTTACCCAAAGACAGTATTTCTTGCTTTTTGTTCTGATTCTGCTTGGTAATTTAGGGAAACCTCTTTTTGCACAAACAGAAGTCAGTTCTCAGAGCGAATTAGAAAATGCGGTGGCTGATGCGGCAGGAGGTACAACAGTTACAATTACACTTTCGAGCCAGTTTCCTTCTACGTTAGATAATGTAATAACTCTGGCAAATACCAATTCGAGCCGGATTGTTATCGATGGAAATAATCTGGAGCTTTTACCTAATCCGGGTAGCCGACATTTTAAGGTAACCAAAGGTGATGGTTTTATTGAATTCCGTAATCTGACACTGAGAGGTTATTACGATGAGAATGCCGGAACTCCTTCGCCTGCCGAAAGCGGTGGTGTGGAAATAGCTAGCGGAACCGGAGAGATTTCTTTCGGTAATGTTCATTTTACCCATATACGTAATTATGGAGCTATAAACGGAGCATTTAATAACCGGCTGAAAATAGAAAAGTCTACTTTCGAGTATAACTATAGCCCATTGGCCGGTGGAGCCTTGTGTTTTGAAGGAGGAATTAAGGCTTTGAATGTGGACTATTCCACATTCAACAGGAATAGTTCTAATGGTACCGGTTACAGCGGAGGTGCAATCAATGTAAAAGTAGGTGGCAGCGGTTCTGTTGTCGATATACGGAACAGTGTGTTTTTGTATAACAGTACGAAGCATCTGGGCGGAGCCATCGCTTTTCATATCGTAAATCCGCCAACGGCCAATTTCACAATTGATGCCTGTTATTTTGAAGGAAATAAAACAGTGAATCCGGGTGGCGCCAATTATGGCCCTTGGGCAGATGCTGGTGCGATTGGGTTATATTCAGATAATGGTGACCATAATTTTACGTTAACAAATTCGACATTTGTGTCTAATGAGTCGTATGATGACGGCGGTGCGCTGATGATACAAAACTGGGGCACAAATAGTAGTAATACGATCTCAAATAATACATTTTATAGTAATATCTCATGGGGACAGGGCATAATTTCCAATAATAATCCTCCTACAGATGCCGGTGGTGGAGCTATCCAGTTTTCTAAAAAGACGAAAGCCGATCTGAAGAATAATACATTTGTAGGGAATAAAGCCTCAGGGAAAAATAATCCTCAACTGACAGCTTTAGGTGGTTCACGGGGTGGCGCTATTGCTTATCATTATGATACCGGTTCGAATAAAGTTTATCCGGAATTGTCGATGGAAAACAATATTCTGGCCGGTAATTATGTGACGGATGAAAACGACGATATAATGCCGGGCGATTATGCGAATATTACTATTACAAGCCATGGTGTGCTTAATGATTTAGGAGGCAATATCGGTATTGACGATGGTATACCGTTGGCAAATAATGTTACGACCATGAATATCTTTGGAACTTCGACTCCGGTTTTACAAGACAACCAAAGTAACGTTTATGCCGGAAATCCGAATGACAATACAACCGGTTATTATGTATTACTGCAAACAATCCCTATTTTACCGAATGACAATGAAAGCATCTTTGGTTTGGCTGACGGTTCTGTTGTAACACCTTCACAACCTGCTGATCAAAGAGGTTATGCCAGGGTAAACGGTTCTTCGGATGCAGGTTCTGTAGAAATACTTTGGGTCCGGTTTGATGCAAATGGAGGCAGATGGAACGGGTTGCCTTCGTTGAATTATACCGGTGTGGAATATTATGCCCAGGACGTGAATGTTAATACAAGCAAGTATTTTAAAATTACTCATACGGATGCAACGGTAACTTCTCCTTCTGCTGATCCTGTTCACGACACTTATACGTTTGGAGGATGGGTTTTAGACGATGGTAGCGATACACCCTGGAATCCTGCAACCCAAGTGGCGGAAAATGTAAAAGTGAAAGCTCTCTGGAACGGTGGTAATACCTACACGGTATCTTATCATGGAAATGAAAATACGGGCGGAACTGTACCTGCATCCCAACAGGTACAAGCAGGCACGATTTATACGGTTGCAGAGGACAAACCTTCCAAAAGAGGTTATTTGTTTGAGGGATGGAATAGTTCGGATGATAACAGGGTTTATCATGCCGGATATACGTTTACTATGCCCGAACAAAATGTTTCTTTAACAGCCTTGTGGAAAGAGATAAATATTCCCGGACCGGGAACGGATCCTGTGCCGGGTGTGGAATTGATGGATTTGGCAGCTGTTTGTCCGACAGAGAAGGTTGTCAGGGGTGAATTTAATACGCTTTATACCGATAATCCGATGCATTATGCTATTGCTTTTTCTGAAGATGCGAAGGCTGCAGGGTTTAAAGACCTGGAAGAATATATATTACTGCCGGCTGGATATTTTGTGTTTGAAGTTCTGGCTTCTGTACCGAACGGGCTTTATCAGGGAGTTTTGAAACTTAAATGTGAAGAGAATCCTCAACTGATAGAAGAATATCCGTTTGAATTTGAGGTATTGGAAGGTATACAGATATTGGAACATCCCCAGACTGTGGAATCTGTATGTAATGGCTCTGTCTTTGAGCTGACTGTATCGGCGGCCGGTCACGGGCTGGCTTATCAATGGTATCATAATGGACGCCCGATTTCCGGAGCAACCGGCAATGTATACGAAGCCGAGATTTCTAATGAAACAAAAGGAGAATATTATGTACAGGTGGCAGGAACTTGCGGTTATATAAATAGTGATACGGTTTACGTCATTCAGAATGCTTTACAAATACAAATAAAGTGGGATGATGTTTTATATGTTACCAATACGGATAGCCGGTATAAATCGTTTCAATGGTATAAAGACGGCATGCCGGTATCTACTTATGGTAATGGTATATATTATACGGATACGGAAGGTTTGAGAGGAAGCTATTCTGTGCGTGCATACTATCCGGATGGAAGTTTCGATGAGAGTTGCCCGGTTTATTTTGACGGACAAACAAAGTCGTCGTCTGTTCGTGTATATCCGAATCCGGTAAAACCGTATGAAACGATTACAGTTGAGATAAACGGTATGGAAGATAATCAGGCAAATGTGCCGATCTATATTTATGACATGTCGGGCGGCCGGGTTTATTCCGGTAAATCTGCTGGTCAGAGAACGGACATCGTAGCAGCTGTTCCATCCGGAAATTATATTGTACATATACGTCTGCATTCGGGTAAGGTATATACGCAAAAACTTATTGTAAAATAACATTTAAATCAGGAAATCATGAATAAAATATATTATCTGTTTGTTGCCATATCAGTAATGGCATTTACTGCTACCGCACAAGAAAGTGGTTCTTATATTTCGGTGACTGGCAATGTCGGTAGTTCTTCTTTAAATTATAAATTGAAAGGCATTGACGGGAACCGCGATTCGAAAGTGGGTTATGGAATGAATCTGGAATACAGTTATTTCTTTGATGAACACTGGGGAATCGCGTCCGGCCTGGGCTTTACCCATTTTAAAACGATGGTTTATACAAATGGAACCATATCGAAAGATGACTATTCCAGTCTTGGAATGCAGATAGACAATGATGATATATCCGGCAATCCGAAGGATTATGAGTTGAGAGCCCGCCTGGCAAACTGGGATGAGAAACAATATGGTTATTTTCTGGATATTCCGGTTATGGGAAAGTATCAGACGCGGTTTGGGGAAACTCAACGATGGGGAATGTACGCCGGACTTGGTGTTAAACTGCAATTCCCTATCCGGGCTAAATATTCATTTCTGGATAACAAAGAAACCAAGCTGAATGTATCAGGATATTATGCTCATATTCCTGAAGATGTCGGTGCACCGGGATTACAGCCGGTTCCGCAACATGGCTTCGGTACAACCGAAACTCCGGAAAATGTATTGAATGGGAAAGGGAATGCAAAATTACAGATGAGCGTGACTGGTTCATTGGAATTAGGCTTTATGGTTGACTTGGGCCAAAATATGGATTTGCTGTTAGGCGGTTATTTTGATTATGGATTTAATGATTTGAAGAAAAAGAAAAGTAAATCTTTATTGACGGCTCCTGAAAACTATCATCCGGATGCTGATAACAATGTAGGGAAAGGTATTTCTTACGATGGTTTGCTAAATACTCATTTTACGAATAAAGTAAACCTTGTTTCTTTTGGAGCCAAGATTGGTTTGCGCTTTAAACTATAACTCAATAATTGACGCAATTTAGTAAGTCTTTCTCAATTAGCGGTCGTTTCCTTTTGGAGGCGGCCGCTTCCCTTTAATACGGTGGATAAACTTTGCCGTTTGTTTATTTGTTTTTATAATAAAAAGAAATATTATCATGAGTAATATAAAAGAACAATACTGGCAATACTCACTTATTACGATTATTCTTGTTCTGGGCATTATCTTGTTTTTGAAAATAACGCCTTTTCTTGGCGGATTACTTGGTGCGGTTACAATTTATATTCTGGTTCGGAAGCAGATGTTGTATTTGACGGAAAAAAGGCGTTTTCGCCATAGTTGGGTAGCTCTGCTGATGTTGGGAGAAGCCGTGCTTTGCTTTCTTATTCCGATCTCACTGGCTGTGTGGTTGTTGATAAATAAAATACAATATGTCAACTTAGATACGGGTGCATTGATAAGTAATGCACAACATGTAATTGATCTGATTCAGCAGAAAACAGGGTTTAATGTATTGGATAAAGAGAACCTGATGTCGGTAGCCGGAATACTTCCTAAGATAGGACAAGCGCTGATGGGGAGTATCAGCAGTTTTGTGGTAAATATTGTTGTATTGCTTTTTGTCCTGTATTTCATGTTGATAGGAGGACGTAAAATGGAAAGCTATATATATGATATATTGCCTTTTAACCCGAAGAATAAATCAAGCATACTGAGTGAAATCAATATGATAGTAACTTCCAATGCCATAGGCATTCCTTTGTTGGCAATTATTCAGGGATTAGTGGCATTGATCGGCTATTTTATATTCAAGACATCTGATCCTGTCCTGTTTGGTTTTCTCACGTGTATAGCAACTATCATCCCTATTGTGGGAACAGCATTGGTTTGGTTCCCTTTGGTTGTTTATATGGCTTTGACAGGCGATTGGATTAATGCAATCGGGCTGACAATCTATGCACTTGTAGTAATTACGAATGTAGATAATCTGATCCGCTTTATTCTACAGAAGAAAATGGCGGACACACATCCGTTGATTACTATATTTGGTGTAGTTATCGGTCTATCTTTATTCGGATTTATGGGTATTATTTTTGGTCCGTTACTATTGTCGATATTCTTTTTATGTGTTGATCTCTTTAAAAAAGAATATCTCGATAATAAGCAAAGTTCATAATCCGGACTCTAAAAAACTTTGTAATATACGTGCATGATTATGCACCGGTTCTTCATATACCCGTTTGATCTTAACCTGTGTCATTGTTTTGCCTTTTTTGTATGTTATAAAACCAGGAGAGTATTGCTAAAAGGGCTAATCACGTACACCCATAAATTTGAAAGGTTGGGTCGGTTTGAACTCCTTGGCGGCATTACCGTGGTAAGTTTCGCCGTTGGCAATAGACAATTTGAGCACCGGAGCACCTGCTGATAAGTCTAAATCCCGTAGCTTTACCCAGAAAGTATTGGGAGTTAAGCTTGATTCAAAAAAGTAAATAAGATTCTTGCTTTCAGAGACTGTTCTCCATTGTGTAGTGGATATCTCCGGACTTTGGGGGGTGGATATGCCGTAAGGCACAGAGGCGTTGCGTATAACACTGAATATGCTGGCGATAACTATTTTCTCATCGTCCGTTTTAGGTAGTGCATCTATATAAAAGCTGGCTCTTGCAAAGCGGTCGGATGCACGATTCGTACCCGGTAAAAAGCTAAGTCCTCCGATTGATTTCCAATATTCGTTAAGAGCCAGCTGCTTATTATATGTTGGCGAGTTGGTCATCACTTTATATTCTTTACTGTGGTAAACGGTTAGTTTTCCATCTATATACTCGAATATGGCACAGTCGCTTGTTGCATCCGAAACAGACAGATGTAGTGTGGCCAAGCGGGAACCATCCGGCATCATATCCGATACTACCTGAAATGTGTCTTCCTTGATAAAAGAAACCGCTTCTTCCACAGTTGCAAAATTATCCAGCATATATTGTACCCATGCCGTTATGGTAAGCCCCGGTTTGTTTTTATCTCTGACCGGATATTTGGTTTCGGGCAACCAGAGTAAATTGGCAACCAACCCTTTCTCGTTCATTCCGTCCGTGCTTGCTATTTCGAAAGCTGAAGTAACCACACTGCCATATCTGGAAGTCCATTTCAGGGAATTAGCTCCAGCCTCTCCGTTACGCTCCATTCCTTTGGGGAATACCCAGAGATTGCTATGCATTTCTGTCTTCCAATCCATTGTCCGGCCGGTTGCTACCATCCCGTTTGTTCCTGAATAAACTACTCTTGTACACATAATTTTGAACTATTACTATTTTCCGTGAATCTTTTATTAGTGTATTAACAATGGAAAATCAGTAAAGTTTAATCTGGGTACATGGAGTAGTGAAGTGCTGTTTCCGGTAACTCGCCCTGCGCCCTCCTGTTGCAGTTATCCCTGTTATTGTTTCTTGTTTAAGAAACGTTTTGTCAGATATTTCCGAACAGGCTCATCATAGAATTTCAGGCATAGATATGCTATCAGTATATTCCATGCGTAAACGCACAAAGCGACTTGCCAGGTCTGGCCGAAAGTGAAAAGCTGATTTTTGATCAACCACGCATAGAATAAATACATAAAAGGATAATGTATCACATAGAGCGGATAAGATATATCCCCCAAGAATTTACATATCTTTGCAGATTTCTTGTCTGTCGTACTTCCGGATGCTCCTAGCCAGACGAGGATGGGGAAAGCTATAATTATACAAAATGCTTCATAAATACCGTTTGTACAAACCGTTCCTTTTCCTCCCAGATAAGGCACCGAGAACAAGGCTATCAATATAATTGTGCATATCCAGAACGCTCCTCTCAACTTAAAAGGCTTGAAATTGCGCGACAGGAGCATACCCATTGAGAACGGGAAAAGCATCCTTAATAATCCGCCCACAAAGTTTACGCCGTCCAATGTCCAACCCACTCCTATGTTTCCATAACCGGAGACATCAAAAATGGCGAATGATGCCAATGCCACTCCCGACAATACAACAAGTACGGTCAGCACCTTGTTTGACAAGCGACGGATAAATAAGGCATAAAGGATATTGCCTATATATTCAAAAAACAACGACCAGCAAGGTCCGTTCAACGGGAACATTTCGCCATTTCCACGGACTTCGTAACCTACCCCCGGCATTGCAGGAATAAAAAATATCGTACAAAGCAGAGATAACATTATCATCGATATGGCAACATGCGTTCCGTCCCATTGCACACTGCCTTGAAGGCAGAATGTAATAACGCCCAGGACAGCTCCCATAATTACCATAGGATGAAGACGTATCAAACGACGTTTAAAGAAATCTTTCATTGTAAGATTCTTGCCCCAGCGATCATCATAAGCGTAACCGATAACAAAACCTGAAAGGATAAAGAAAAAATCTACGGCTAAATATCCGTGGTTGAAGCTCTCGATCATGGTACCTCCGGCAAAAGCGTAGCCTTCAAAGATATGATACCATATGACCATAAGAGCCGCCACGCCACGAAATCCGTCAAGAAGGTCATAATGCGCTTTGGTGTCTGCAAAAGCTGCAGAAGAAATGTTCGACATTTGTTTTTTGTTATTTAATTAATATTTCCAGACGACAAAGATACGGCTTGCAAAACGAAATTTTTTACTCAAAAGCAAAAAAGGTCGGCAAATATCTATTTGTTAGCCCGTATGTGCCCTTTACCGGGGATCATGGCATTATAAAACAAATGCCAAGTGTTGATTGGCGGCAAGCCGAAGCCTTCCAGTCGTCATCGGCAAGCAACTCGGTCTTCCATTGTTCGCATTGCGTGGCAAAATTTTCAGACTCATTTGCCATTGCGACATTTTCAATTTCTCGCGCGCGTTTACTCTCTCATTATTTCCTTTCCTTTGTGTACTTAAAGCATTATTTTGTAGGGTTTTGTCAGTAATAATCGGGGTTATTGCAGGATTAATTATTTTCATTTTTTTTTGCGATTGACTGATTTATAGTACGTTCCTATTTTGTCAATACAAAGCGTTTCTGAATGGTTTTAGAGGTGAGAATGTGCTTGGATGAGAATATCCCTTGATGAAAAAGGTCTATTTCAAGCATAAAAAGAAGGTATTCCAGCGTTTTTTTGTTTGTCTATATCCAATTGCTCGGATAAATCGAACAGATAATCGTCCATAACTTCTATGTAATAACTATTGGCATAAATGTCGCAGAGTAACGTGATATAAAGCATAACCCCATCCGCACCGTATTTCTTTACCACGATTTATCCACCGATAATATGCTTGAAACGGCTATTTTCTGCTACCTGCCAGAAAAAAAGAAATCCCTGATAATGTCTGATTATCAGGGATTTGCTTGATTTCTCTTTTGTTTTCAGTGATCCGCCTGGGGTTCGAACCCAGGACCCCATCCTTAAAAGGGATGTGCTCTACCTGCTGAGCTAGCGAATCATCCTAATGCGTTACTTCTGTAATGCGGGTGCAAAGGTAGGGAAATTTTTTATATATGCAACACTATGCGCATTTTTTTTACTTTTCAGGCTCTGTTTTTTCGCCTGATGCTGTTGGATTCTTTTTCTTTTTATCAATTACACTACTTTCTTCCATGAGGATAAAACGTTTGTAGTAGGATAAAAACAGGGTGGTAAGCGGTAAGGCTACAATTAGTCCGACAAAACCGAGCAAGGTTCCCCAAATAGATAAAGATAATAAAATAATGGCAGGATTCATTCCCATAGCTTTTCCCATGATACGGGGGGTAAGGTATAAATCCTGTATGCATTGTACGATTCCCAGAACTAAAATGCCGGAACCGAATATCATCCAGAAGTTTTCCCCTGTCTCTGCTGATTTAAGGAGGCTCAACAAAACCATGGGGATTATTCCGATTGCTTGCATGTATGGAATCAGATTAAGGAATCCAATAAACAAACCTAACACTACGGCCAGCGGAAATCCTACGATTTTGAATCCGATAGCAAATAAGATCCCAACGCACAGCGCTATTAATGATTGTCCGCGGAAGTAGCGGTTCATACTATATTCTACATCCTCGGCCAAGTCTTGAACGAATGGACGGTAACGCGATGGTATTAAATGAATCCATCCATTGGCAATGCGTTCGTAATCCAGTAAAATGAATATAAAATACAGGAAGATTACAAAGATAATTGTAATACTGAAGAGGACGGAAAAAGTATTTGTCAATAATACCCACATTTGGGGAGCAATTTGTTTAATTGCATTTTCGATATTTTCTTTGCTCATTATCTGTACCAACTGTTCCGGGTCGACATGCTTGTCTATAAATTCTACCCAGGCACTTGGTAGTAAAGGTATATGATTATAACCGTTATGTTCTTTCATGAGTTCAAGCGTCCGGTTTATCTCTTGCGTGACAGATGGAACTACTATTATTCCCATTAATGCAATAATCAATATGGTGGATAATAATACTGCGATAATTGCTAGTATACGGCTTTTTAATTTCATTTTATATTGGAAAAACCGGACAAATGGTTGCATCAGGTAAGCAAGTAGCCAGGCGATAAGGAAAGGCAATAAGGCATTACGCAATAGTGCGATCAGGTAGATAATGCCGGCAAGGGTTGCTACGCTGAACAGAATGCGCACTACTCTGTCGAATGTAAACGGTTTATCGAATAGTGGGTTCATATTTAATTTTTTATCTTTGCCACAAAGATAGTAAAGTAAAATAGATTGAGATGATACACATTAAAATATTAGGCTTCTGCTTGTTGATTTGCTTATGTTGGCCTGCAAATGCACAGACTTCGCAACCCGTAAAACAATTATTACGTAATCCGTATATGAAGGGAGCGACATTCTCTCTTGTTGTAAAGGATTTGCAGGACGGGAAAATTGTACATAGTTATGAAGAAGACAGGCAGGTTTCTCCTGCTTCTGTGATGAAGACAGTTTCTACGGCTACTGCCCTTGAAATTTTAGGAGAAGACTATCGTTTTCCTACTTCATTGGAATATGATGGCATTATTGAAAACGGTGTGCTGAAAGGCAATTTATATATTAAAGGCAGCGGCGATCCTTCATTAGGATCTTCCCATTTCGGGCAAGAAGCCAATTCGTTTCTTCCAACCTGGGTCAATGCTATTCATAAAGCCGGCATACGCAAGATAGAAGGAGCTGTTATTTCCGACGAAAGTATCTTTGATTCCGAAGGCTCTTCTATCAAATGGCTGCGTGAGGATATGGGTAATTATTATGCACCCGGAAGTTACGGCATTTCAATATTTGATAATATGTATAGGCTATCGTTTAAAACCGGATTGGCGGGCAGTAAACCAGTGTTGGTTGACAGTGATCCCGATGTTTCGTATATCCGTTTTCATAATTATATGACGGCAAGTCCTGTGTCATCTGATAGTGCATATATTATTGGTGCTCCGTTTTCATCGGAACGTTATTTGTATGGAGTGTTACCGGCTAATAGAGACCGTTATCAGTTGAAGGGCGATATTCCTGATCCTGCTTTGTTCATGGCACAATATCTGACTGATGTGTTAGGTAATGAAGGAATTATGGTTTCGGGTACGCCTTCGTGCTACCGGATAGAGAAAGAAGAGGACAGGTGGAATGACAATGCGGGAAAGACTGTGATTGTGACTACTTATTCTCCGGCTTTGGCTGAAATAGCGAGTGTTACAAACCACGTAAGCCATAACTTATTTGCTGATGCGCTGCTGAAAACGGTGGGTTTGCAATATAAGCCGAAGAAAAATGAGGTGATCTCTTCTTTTGAGCGAGGCGTGCGTGTCGCAAAAGAATATTGGGAGAAGAAAGGTATAGATACGTTTCCCCTGTGGATGTATGACGGTAGCGGATTAGCGCCGGCCGATAAAGTTTCTGCCCGTTTTATTACGGATATGTTGGTATATATGGCCACAAAGTCGGGTGTTTCTGATGCATTTATTGCTTCTCTGCCGCAACCTGGTCTGGAAGGTTCGGTTCGCAATTTTTTAAAAGGCTCGAAGCTGCAAGGCAAATCACGTTTAAAAAGTGGCGGTATTACCCGTGTTAGAAGCTATGCCGGTTATATTACCGTAGGCGGAAAGAAGTATGCGGTTGCTGTTTTCTCCAATAACTATTCATGTAATATGGGACAAATGACAAAAGAGCTGGAACGGCTGCTGTTGCAGTTGTTTTAAGTTCCAGACGCACGGAAAAACCGGTCGACCATTAATATAGAATTTAAGCATCGGCTTTCAGCCGGCAGATAGGAAAAAACATTGGTTGCTGAATTATTCCTTTTCGTTCTTAACCGGGCTTCCTCATTAGCTGTACGTCCCTTGACGTTCTCTGTCGTTGTTATTTTTCCGGCAAAGGTAATGTCGGGCATGTACGCTAATGCAAGGTCAAGCCTCCGGCTTAATAAAAAATCTTGCATTAGCTATGCCCTCTACCTTTTGAACCGTCGAAACAACTTCCATCGAATCTTGGAGCTGCAACATTTCAAAAGTACATATTTGCAGATTTATAAACATACAGATTTCTATAATTGTATAACTCTAAAATCGCAAAATTATGACAACATTAAAAGAACATTCTGGCTGGACTCAAAGAACACGAGTTTTGATTAGGGCAGTAGGTAGCGAGGTAAGAGGTGTTCTTTCAGGTTCTTATAAACGTTTAAACTCTAAAAAATAACGAGTATGAGCAAAATAGAAGATGCTTTCAGAAGCTTAGGAAGAACAGGTAAGTCGGAATTTATTTCTAAAACATTAATTACGCGAATGCGAACGCAGTAGCAAAATATGTAAGTGATTATCTTTTTGATGTGCTTAAGGATGTCGGAGATGATGACTATGTAGCAATGTACCTTAAAGAAAAAGGCTACAAAGTGACTAAAGAATAACTCAACTCCTGTAAAATGTGAAACAAATGCGAATACCAAACATACTACGGAAGAAAGTACAATATACCTTTTATACTTAAATATTATGTCATATTTTTGTCGTATCAACCATAAAAAGAGAAATCGTGAATAAAAATTTAGAATATTTTACTGAACAGACTATCAAAAGTTTGGAACATATCAAAACAAATGGAGTGAAAGAGTTTAGTTATGATTTTAATTGTTCTGAATTAGATGACTATTTAGATTCTGACATTACCAAATCGGATAAATATTATGAACTGTTTAAAGAATTAATAGAGATAAAAGGACCCGTTGTATATTGGTTTGAGATCGTTTCAAACACAGATCGGAATGAGATTGTATCTGTTCTGTCTATGTATGAAGGTACGGATAGGCATAGAGCTGTACCTAAGATTAGGAAAAATTTTCTTGCAACGAGTAATTGTCTATATGTTGGAAAAGTAAAGAAACAGTTTTATGGAAGAGTCATACAGCATTTAGGTTATTTCATTACTCCTACTACTCAAGGACTGCAATTATTTCATTGGGCAAAGGATTTGTCTCTTAGATTAAAATTGCATGCAATTGAGTTTGAAAAGGATATGGAAGATATAATGCCTGCTGTTGAACAATATTTTGCTAAGGCTTTAAAACCACTTGTAGGAAAACATATCTAAGAAATAGCTCAAATCAGAAAAAGAATGAAAAAGAAATTGTTTATATTACTATAGTCGCCACTGTTGCTTTAGCTGCGGGTTGGAATATCAGTCAAGGAGAAGAAAAGGAAAATATTTCTGATTTAGTTTTGGAGAATATTGAAGCACTTGCAAATAACGAAAGTGGAGAAAAAATAATAAAGCCTTGGCACAATATAATGATGAGAGAGGCTATTGTTGTGCTCCATTGGTAGGGAATCATTGTACTAGTTCTCCTGATTGTTAGGAGGTGATAATGGATTAAGAACCCCAATTATAATATTGGTAAATAATGTATATTTGCCAATATTATGTAAATTTTAATTATTAGTACTTATGGAAATATATAAGCTTATATACGGGTGTGAAAAAAAATTATTTTTATTGTGTTGTTTGATTATCCTATTCAGTTGCCAATCTCCTGAACAGAATAATTCTATTCCAGTCATAGAGGCGGACATAACATCAAATGCAGAATTGAAGCTGTCTGAATATTTCAATAATTTCAGAATGCTTAAACTCTCAAATGATACTATCATGGGAACAATCAAAAGAATTAAATATGAAAATGATCATATTTATATTTCCGACGGAAAATCCATGTTTATTTTTTCTGAAAACGGAGATTTATTATCCTGTTTTGAGAAAATCGGTAATGGGCCTGGTGAATATTCTGTAATCACGGATTTTGTGGTAGATGGTAAAACTATAATTGTTTTGGACAGAAACCAGCGAAAATTACAAATTTATGATCATTCCGGGAAGAGTATAACAACACGTAACTTGGAATATGATGTACAGGCAATTTCACCGGTTATAGATAATACGTTTTTTTTATATTGTAGCATTAATGACAGCCATAAGTTGCGTAGATTTAAAAATGGGCAGGAAGATTTTTCATATTTGCCCATTGATAAAAACCAGGCAGAATATTTGTTTATATTCGCTAATCAAAACTTTTATCAATATCAAAAATCTATTTATTTTTTTCAGCCAATTAATGATACGATTTATGTATCATCAGAAGGAGGGAATGTAAAGCCGTTTTTCCATATTGATTTTAGAGGCAAGAATATACCTTCTTCATTTTTAAAAAAACGTTATAGGGATGTTAAAGATTTTTTTGATCAGCTACATGAGAAGACTTATGCTTATGGTACTTATGGCTTTGCTATGTATGATCGATTTTTTATGTTTAGCAGTTTTTATCAAGATGATAAAAAACTGACAATATTTGACTCTAAAAATAAGATATCCAATACTTTTTCTGTTATCAAAGATGATGTCTATTTTAAAGGTCTGACAATTCCTGTATTTGATTTTATTTATCACGCAGATAAACACATTGTTGTCCCATTAGATGCATTTACTGTTGTTGAATGGAAGAAAAAGTACCCATCTGTTGGGAAATTTCAAGAAATAGTCAATGTTACGGAAGAGAAAGATAATCCATTGCTTCTTATATTTGATCTCAAGCAATAGGTGAAAACAAAAATTAAAATCCGGCATTAAATAAAAAAACTTGTGGCTTTTCTGCTGGAAAGTGCAGAAACACATCGCCAACGGTCGCAAAGATAACCCTCACACGATAACCCATATATTTACGTAAGACAGCCAAGTGTGTGCCATTTGCATGAAAAACTTGAATGAGAAAAGAATACTGCCAATTACTCCAACTATGATGACGCAAAAACGTCTGCCATATCTAATGGACAGACGTTTTTTGTAAGTTGAATTTTTGCTAAAATACTGGTGTTTCTTCTTTCCAGGTATCAGCTGCATATCTTCTAATCACCGTTATTTTCTTTTTCCGGCAAAGGTAATGTCGGGCATGTACGTTAATGCAAGGTCAAGCCTCCGGTTTAATAAAAAATCTTGCATTAGCTATGCCCTCTACCTTTTGAGCCGTCGAAACAACTTCCATCGAATCTTGGAGCTGCAACATTTCAAAAGTACATATTTGCAGATTTATAAACATACAGATTTTAAGGCAATAACGATCTTTGTCCCAGAAATTCCATAAACTTCTGTTTATAGTTGTCGGAGATGGGAATATATTCTTTGCCGAATACGATGCGGTTACGCTCAATAATTTTTATCTTTTCGGGTTGTACGATAAATGAACGGTGCACGCGGATGAAATGATCTGCCGGCAACATCTCTTCCATCGACTTCATACTCATTAACGATAGGACAGGACGGGGCTCGTCTTCAACATATATCTTTATATAGTCCTTCAGGCCTTCGATGTAGAGTATCTTGCGTAGCTCTATCTGTACCAGCTTGTATTCTGTCTTGACAAAAATGCTTTCGATGGAAGAAGGTGCGGATGAGGTTGTTTGTATATGTTCGCTATCCGGTTTGGTTGCCGCCTGTTCGTTGCTTTGCAATAGTTCATACCATTGCAGCGCCTTATTTGCAGACTTCAGGAAGTCCGGGTAACTGATGGGTTTCAGCAGATAGTCGAGGGCATTAACCTTGTAGCTGTCTACTGCATATTGCTCAAAAGCTGTTGTGAAAATAATACGGATGCCTGTGCCCAATATTCGTGAAAACTCCATACCGCTCAACTCTGGCATCTGAATATCCAGGAATAACAGGTCGACAGGTTTGATGCTAAGCTCAGGTAGCGCATTGACGGCGCTATTGTATTTACCATGCAGTTCCAGGAAAGGAGTTTTCAATACATAGCTTTCCAGCAGGCTTACAGCCAACGGTTCATCATCTATTATGGCACAAGTTAACTCCATTATAATTTCAATTCTAACGTACAATTATACACTTCTCCTTCCCGTCCGTATGTGAAGATATGACGGGAGGGATAAAGTAATTCCAAACGGCGTTGGAGATTGAGAAGCCCGATGCCCGAACCGCTTTTGTCTTGCGTGGCATCTTTGGGAAAATAACTGTTGCGGATGGTGCAGGTAATGCGGTCTTTTTCCTGATATATATCTATGTCTATAAAAGACGGCTTGTTGTTGCTTACACCATGCTTAAATGCGTTCTCGATAGGAGAGATAAATAGTAACGGAGCTATTGATACGCCTGTTGTATCTTCCTGGATATTTGTTTTGAGTTGGACATGTTCCGGCAGGCGGATGCGCATCAACTCTACATAGTTGCGGACGAAGTCTAAATCTTTTTCAAGCGATACAAGTGGCTGGCTGCTTTCATAAAGTACGTAACGAAGCAGGCGGCTCAGGTCGTGTACGGCCCCTTGTGCCCGTTCGGGGCTAATGGCAATCAGACTGTAAATATTATTCAGTGTATTAAAAAGGAAGTGCGGGTTAAGCTGGCTTTTCAGGTTCTGCAACTCGGCTTCAGCGCGGCTTGCCTCCAGCTCTTTGCGCATAGATTCCATTTCGTACCATCCACCGGTCATTTTTATGGCAACGCTCAGCCCGGCTACCAATGTGTAGAGGAAGACGTTTACGACTAAGAAACCTACTACGTCCTGCCATTCACGTTCCGGTCGGGGATGATGCCATTCCGGGGGAGGAAGTAACTGAAAGACCAGGTGCACCGCAACCATTGTAAAAGCTATCAACAGTATGTTGCTGGAAAAGAAACGCCACGGATGCTTTGAGAACAAAAAACGATTCACCAGCAGCAGGTAGTTTACGTAGAACACAAGCATAAACGACAACGGAACTATTTCCGAACGGACATAGTTTAGCAGGTTCAATTCTTGTTGTTGCTTGCCGGTGAAGAAGAACGGGAGGCCGAACAGTAATCCCCAGGCTACAATATGAATCAGACGTCCGACTCCTTTGTAGGGCGGCTTTGCCGGTATTGCTATGTTTTCTGTTGCATTCATAAAAACAAAGATAGTTAATTGCTATTGTTTTATATAGTATCTGGTCGTGTTTTTGTCGGTAAGTAGTAACCGTTCGACGGCCGCCGGACAATCGTCCGCTGCCCGGAGAACAGTCGTCCGGCGGTCGTCGAACGGTTGTCCGCTGACTGGAGAACGATTATTTGCTTGGCACAAAGTGGCTACTTCTTCTTTATATAATACTTAAAGGAACCGGAACTTATTCGTAACGTATGGCTTCAATCGGATCGAGTTGCGCCGCTTTTTTGGCCGGATACCATCCAAAGAATACACCGGTTACGGTACAAACTGCGAACGAAAGAACCACGCTCCACGGCTGAATGTAGATTGGGAAATGGGCAACCCCGTTAACAACAAGGGCTGCCCCGACACCCAATACTACGCCTATTAAACCGCCAGTTACACTTATAAGTATGGATTCTATCAGGAATTGCGCCAGTATATCGATGCCTTTGGCTCCGATACTCATACGGAGACCGATCTCTCGGGTGCGTTCCGTAACGCTGACGTACATAATATTCATAATGCCAATTCCACCAACGAGCAACGAAATACCCGCCACAGCCGCCAACAACACTGTCATCATGTCCGTAGTACTTGTCAACATCGTGCTCAGCTCCTGCTGGCTACGGATTGTAAAGTCGTCATCTGCACCTTCTTTCAACTTGTGGTTGCGGCGGAGTATCTCCGTTATCTCATCAATGGCCTGGTCGGTGTATTCTTCTTTTAGGGCCGAACAGGTAATGCCCTGCAAATGGGTAATGGCCAGAACTTTCTTTTGTATAGTTGTGTATGGAGCTAAGATTAGATCATCCTGGTCCATTCCCATGCTATTATATCCTTTGCTTTCCAGCACTCCAACGATGCGGAAAGGTAGTTTCTGAAATCTGATTACTTTTCCTACCGGATTTTCTCCTCCCGGGAAAAGATTGTCTACAACGGTTTTACCTACGACACAAACCTTGGCTGCGGTTTGTATATCCTGTTCGGTAAACATGTCTCCGTCTTGTATCTTATAACGGCGGATGTACAGATAATCGGGGCTGACGCCATAAACGGTAGTCGGGGCATTATTGGCTCCGTAAATGGCTTGTCCGCTACTGTTTACCGTTGGGGAAGTGTATGAAACGAAACGTGTTTCGTTTACTATGTCTTCGTAGTCGTTGAGCTTTAGAGTCTCCATTGCGGAAGCATCCTGGCGTACGCCACCCCGGATGTCGGCTCCCGGGTGGATCATTATCATATTAGATCCCATTTCGCTTATCTGTGCCTGTATGCTTCGCTTCGAGCCTTGCCCGATGGCGAGCATGGTAATGACGGATGCCACGCCGATAATGATGCCGAGCATTGTCAGGAATCCGCGCATTTTGTTATTGGCAAGTGCCCTGAGAGCTATCTTTATTAAGTTTGTCCCGTTCATTTTTGCTTTATTTTAATCATCGTTTTTTGGTAATCGTGCCAGCGCTTCTGCTGCGTCCAGTACGTTGGTATTTACCATGTCGGAAGTAACGTGTCCGTCCCGCAACGTGATGTTGCGGCTACTGTACCCGGATATTTCCGGATTATGTGTTACGAAGATGATAGTACGTCCTTCGGCATGCAGCTTCTGGAATAATACCAATATTTCGAAACTGGTCCGCGTGTCCAGGTTTCCTGTTGCTTCATCGGCAAGTATTACCGCCGGATCATTTACCAGTGCACGGGCGATGGCTACACGTTGCATCTGCCCTCCTGACATTTGGTTGCTTTTATGCTCTAATCTATCACCCAGGCCAACGGCAATCAGTGCGTTGACTGCCTTTTCTTTTCTTTTTGCGGCACTGTAATTCGGATTATACATCAGGGGTAGTTCCACATTTTCTACTGCGGTGGTCTTCGGAAGCAGGTTATAACTTTGGAAGACAAAGCCGATTTTACGGTTGCGCAACGTTGCACGGGCATTCTTTCCCATCGTCCTGACAGAAACACCATCCAGATAGTATTCGCCGGACGTAGGTGTGTCGAGGCAACCCAGTGTGTTTAGCAACGTGCTTTTTCCTGATCCGGAGGTTCCCATGATGGTGACGAACTCGCCTTCGTGTATGGTGAAGGAGACGCCGCGTAAGGCATGTACGGTTTCGTCGCCGACCCGGAAGTCGCGTTTGATATTATCCAGTTTGATGATCTCTTTCATTGCTTTATTTCTTTTTATTGCTTCCCGGAGGGCCTGGCATGAACGGGCTCTTTTCTGCCATTTCGGGAGACGGGGTTACAGTGGCAGAAGCGAGGTCTACTATTATTTCTTCTCCCTCTTTCAATCCTTCTGTTATCTCGATATGATTGCCGCTTGTGGAGCCTACGGTAACAGTGCGAGGCTGCAGCTTCTGCCCTTCTTTGACCCATATCAAACGCTTCCCTGCGGGAGTTTCCTTGTTTATATCTGTGACTGTAATGCCCATTGGTGTAAGTATATTTTCGTCAGGAACGAAGCGAAGGGCTTTAGTAGGGATAGTCAGCACGTTTTCTTGTTCCATTGTGTAAATCGTAACATTGGCTGTCAGTCGGGGTTTTAGCTTCAAGTCCGGATTGTCGGCTGTGATAACGACTTCATAAGTTACAACAGTGGAAGAAGAAGATGTCGAACTTGTGTTGCTATTGCTGCTGTCGCCCAGACGTATCTGTTTCACTTTGCCTTCAAATACGTCGTTAGGGTAAGCATCGACGGTAAAACTAACACGTTGCCCGTCTTGTACGTTGCCTATATCAGCTTCGTCTACATCGGCTATTACCTGCATCTTGGTAAGGTCGGCGGCGATGGTGAACAAGGTTGGTGTTTCAAAGCCCGCGGCAACGGTTTGCCCTTCTTCAACAGCACGGTCTATAATCACGCCGTCTATCGGGCTGGTGATGGTTGCGTATTCCAGATTGCGGTTAACCTTTACCATTGCTGCCTGGCTTTGGTCGTATGCAGCTTTTGCCTTCTCGTAGTTGTAAGTTGCAGTTTCGTAGTCGGAATCACTGATCAGCTTCTTTTCGTAGAGTACTTTGCTGCGGGCATAGTTCTTTTGTTGATATTCGAATTCCGTTTTGCTGCTTGCCAGCCCGGCCTGTGCTGATGCCAGCTCTGCTTTCAGGTTTACCTTATCCATTTCGGCAATTAGCTGTCCGGCTTTTACTACATCATTGTAGTCTGCATACAATTTATCAATGATACCCGAAACCTGTGTACCTACTTCTACTTCGGTAACCGGTTCTACGGCGCCTGTGGCTGTAACCGTATTGGTAATGGAGCCACGCCCCACTTTGGCCGTCTCCAGTTTTATACCGCCTTTTGATGATTTGCCCATAAAGAGATAGACTCCTCCAATGATGAGCAACATGACGATAATACCGATAATTAGTCTCTTTTTGTTCATATCTGATCTGTTTTATTTCATTCCCACATCAATTGGTTTCTTCTGATAGAGATTCAACAGTTGTATACTCATTACCGCCATATATTTGGATTGCAATACTTCCTGTTGTGCGGTTAGGTAATTGTTTTTCTCTGTCAGCAGTTCCACCGTGTTTTTCATTCCGAGAAAGAATTGTTCTTCGGTCAGCTTGTAACTTTCCGAAACATATTTAAGACGTTCCGACGCGGATAAATATTGGTTTTGCGAGGAAGTTGCATCCAGGTAAATACCTTCAACCGTTTTCAACAATGCTTTTTGTGTATTAAGCAGTTCGAGCTGGCTGGTTGTGATAGCTAGTTTTGCTTTGTTGTAGGCTGTCTTGTGCTCCCGGTTGCTGAATATAGGAATACTTAATGTAAGACCTATGCTTTCGTTAAACTTATTCCACATCTGACTGCCAAAGGTGTAATCGGTACCTGACAGATGTCCGGTTCCTATGCCTGCATTCATCGATAATGAGGGAAGATAACCGGCACGTGCCTTTGTCTTTTCCAGTTCGGCAATGCCTATAGAGAGTTGGCTGCTTTTTACTTCCGGCATTACAGCCAATGATGTATTGTAGATTGTTTGCTTATCGGGTAGGGGAAACATGATCTCTTTCTCGGTGATATCCGGGGCAGCCAAATGAATGTCTGCATTGATATCCAGTTCCAGTAATTGCTTTAGTTGCAATTTGTAATTATCCAGATTGGTTTGGGCTACTACTAGTTGGTATTTGTCTGTACTGTATTGGCTTTCGAGCTGGGCAAAATCTACCTGGGATATGGAACCGGCTTTGAAGAGTTCTTCGGCGCGGTCGCGTTGTGCTTTGGAAACTTCCACCGTATTTTCATTAATCCGGACAGCATCCATTGCATACAATACTTGCATGTAGGTCTGGATAAGTGAAATCTGGATGTCGTCTTCGTTTTGTTCAATGCTCAGTTCGTTTACTTTATTTTGTATCTGTTGTTGCTTGATGCTGCTGGTACGGCGTCCGCCATCAAATAAAGTCCAATTTGCATTGACGCTGTAGTTTCCCGTATAGCTGTTATTGCTTATGGCATCGGAAGAAGGGTAGTTAACATATCCCTGGGTAACGGATGCGTTAAGCGAAGGAAACAGTTGTGCTTTTGCCTGTTTTGTGTCTTCTATACCGGATAGGTGGGTCACTTTGCTTTTCTTCACCTGGATATTATGTTCCAAGGCATAGTTCAGGCAGTCGCGGAGTGTCCATTTGTCTGGTTGATCCTGTGCCTTCATTCCTGTACTGAGGAAAAACAAACATGCTAATAAGAATGAATATTGTTTCATAATGCCTTCGTTTTCTGTCTGTATTACGAAAGCAAAAATAAAAAACTGCTTTTCCTCTTACAATTATAGTAGAAGGAGAGGCGGTTTGTATAGACAAATGTGTTAAATCTATCGACAATAGGTCGTTTTGTTCATTGTAGTTTTACCGGAGCTTGGTTGTATTCTCTTACCAATAAAGTACGATTCCTGCAGCACCGGCAAGTAAAATCATCAGTATCGGGTTGACTTTAAACTTCCAGGTAAGAAGAAAAGCTGCTCCGAAGATAAGGAAACTTTTATAGTCTATAAAGTTCTCTTTATTCATTAACATCAGGGCTGCGGCTGCTATTAATCCTACTGTGGCCGGACGTAGTCCTGTAAAAGCGGCGGCCACATATTTATTGTTTTTGAATTTGGAAAAGAAGTAAGAGATAATCAGTACCAATATAAAGGAAGGTAAACACACGGCAAAAGTTGCCAGGCTGGAGCCCAATATACTCATACCTTGCGAATAACCGGCATTATGGATAGCCGTATAACCTATGTAGGTGGCACTGTTGATGCCGATAGGCCCCGGAGTCATCTGGGATATGGCTACAATGTCGGTAAATTCCTGTAATGAGATCCATTTGTATTGGTCTACAACATCCGATTGGATTAAGGAAAGCATAGCGTATCCGCCGCCAAATCCAAAGATTCCGATTTTCAGATATACGTAAAACAATTGCAACCAAATCATAACTCAATACTTTTTTATTTTTAATCCGTAATATAACCCGCCAATGATAGCCGCCAGAATAATCCATACAGGAGACATATTACCCAACCATATTAACAGTGCCGCCCCGATTGGAATGACCATCTGTGCATAACTTAGCTTGATGGAACGGGCAGTGGTAAGGCATGGAACCGCAATCAGTGCTACCACAGCCGGACGTAAACCCTTAAATGCTTTTTCTATCCATACGTTATCCTTAACCCCGGTAAAGAACAGGGCAATTGCCAGGATGATAAAAAAGGAAGGGAGGATGGTGCCCAGCGCACATACAATACTTCCCAAAGTCTTCTTTAGTTTGTATCCCACGAAGATGGAGATATTTACGGCAAATATGCCCGGTAAAGACTGTGCTACCGAGAATAGGTCGATAAAATCTTCTTTCGAAAGCCATCCTTTGTCTACCACTTCACGCTGAATCAGCGGAAGCATAGCATAGCCGCCTCCGATAGTAAATGTCCCGATCTTAACGAATGTCAGAAAAAGCGTCCAATACATAGCAATTATTTTGTCAGGATAGTAGAATATGCAGCCGGATCGTTAATGATGCGGAGGGCTTCCTGATAACTTGCGTTGTCGTCGTTTATGATCTGGAAATACTGAGCCATATCATATAGATCACGTGCAATAAGGGCTTTTATCTGAAGCATGATAAGCGGCTTGGAGCGGTTATATTGCTCTTCGTTGAACTCGATCTTCTCTTCTTTTGCCATATTCAGGAGATCCTGCATGATATCATCCGTGATGATGAAATCCTGCTTATATTGTGGGAATTTATGATATTTCTTTGTCATTTTTGCACGATTATGATCCAGGAAATTCATCGCAACCCGATTTACTAACCCGGATGCTACCAGTTTGCGGTGATAGTCTGTGTAACGGGACGTATCTACCGGAATGAAAACATCGGGCATGATTCCGCCTCCGCCATAAACCGTGCGTTTATTAACTAATGTGTTATACTTCATTGAATCGGGAAAGTGAATACTGTCTGCACTCATTAGCTCTCCACGATTATAACGGTCTATCAGGTCGTGCTGGTATTCTTCGATCTTTCCGTTCTCGTAAGGTTTTTGAATACAGCGTCCGGTTGGTGTGTAATAGCGGGCAACGGTTAAGCGGATCATGGATCCATCGGGCAGGGGGATTGGTTTTTGCACTAATCCTTTACCAAAAGTACGACGGCCTACAATTACTCCGCGATCCCAATCCTGAACAGCACCTGACAGAATTTCACTGGCGGAAGCAGACGCTTCGTCTACCAATACAACAAGACGTCCGTCTTCGAAACCTCCCCGGTTGGTGGATTTTGCTTCTTCACGTGATTGTTTGCTGCCTTCGGTATAGACGATAAGTTTATCTTTACCCAAAAATTCATCAGCTAAATCGATTGCAATATTCAGATAGCCTCCGCCATTGCCTTGCAAGTCCAGAATCATATTTTTCATGCCTTGTTTCTTCAACTTTTCCAAAGCTTCACGAAACTCATTAGCCGAAGAAGCGGCAAAGCGGTTTAATTTGATATAACCTGTATTTTTGTCTGCCATATAAGCCGCGTCTAAACTGTATACCGGAATTTTGCCTCTGGTAATTTTAAATTCTATTAATTCCGGTTTATTGTTGCGCTGCACTTTCACATTTACTTCCGTTCCTTTGGGACCGCGCAAACGTTTCATAATGTCTGTTGTTTTCATGTTTACACCGGCAATCAGTGTGTCGTCAACCATAATGATACGGTCGCCGGCCATTAATCCTACTTTTTCGGATGGTCCGCCGGGAATTACCTGGATGACGTATAATGTATCTGTCAGCATATTGAACTGAATGCCGATACCGTCAAAGTTCCCTTGTAAAGGTTCGTTCATTTCTTTCGTTTCCTCCGGATCCATGTAGTTTGAGTGAGGGTCTAGTTTATCTAATATGCCTTTGATAGCATCTTCAACCAGCTTACTGTCATTTACGGGGTCTACATATAAATTGGAAATGGCATATAGTGCCATGGATAACTTGCGGGCATCTTGATTTACCGGCTGGGCTTTGACAGAAGTAAACGTTACGACTGCCAAGAGCAATACTATAAGTTGTTTCATTCGTTTATTAATTTCCTGATTCATTAATACAATTCTGTTTCTTTAGGGACAAACAGGGAAATGTCTTTTCCGTATCGTAAAAGTTCACGTACAATACTAGAACTGATATGTGTATGTTCCGGTTCGGTAAAAAGGATAAAAGTTTCGATTCCTGTAAGTTTACGGTTTACGTCGGCAATTGTCTTTTCATATTCAAAGTCGTTTACCGTACGGATACCGCGCAGAATAAAATGGGCTCCTACCTCAAGCGCAAAATCGACTGTCAGTGAGTTGTAGGACATAACTTTTACCCTTGGTTCGTTTTTGTATAGGTTTTGGATTGCCTCTATTCTTTTCTCAAGTGAAAAATAGGTTAGTTTCTTATCATTTATACCGATGGATATGATGATTTCGTCCACTAACGTCAGTCCCCGGGTTACTAATGACCGATGTCCGATGGTAAAAGGATCGAACGTCCCCGGAAACAGTGCTATTCTTTTATTTTCAACTGACAACATCTTCTTCTATTACAAGGTTATCTATAATGAAATTTTGTCGTTCCATTGTATTTTTGCCCATGTAGAATTCAAGCATTTCTTTTACGGAGTCTTCTTTCTTCATGGTTACCGGATCGAGACGAATATCTTTACCTATAAAGTGTTTGAATTCGTCCGGCGAAATTTCTCCTAATCCTTTGAACCGGGTAATTTCCGGATTTTTGCCTGCTGCCTGTATGGCTGCCAAACGTTCTTCCTCGCTATAACAGTACCATGTTTTTTGCTTGTTACGTACGCGGAAAAGTGGTGTCTGCAATATATATACATGGTTACGCTTGATCAGATCAGGGAAAAATTGCAGGAAGAAAGTAATCAGAAGCAAACGGATGTGCATACCGTCTACATCGGCATCCGTTGCAATAATCACCTTGTTATAACGTAATCCTTCCAGACCGTCCTCAATATTCAGAGCTGCTTGCAGCAGGTTGAATTCTTCATTTTCGTAAACGATCTTTTTGGTAAGTCCATAACTGTTTAATGGCTTACCACGCAGACTGAATACTGCCTGAAGATTTGGATCACGGCTTTTGGTGATGGAACCGCTGGCCGAATCTCCCTCTGTGATAAAGATACTGCTCTCTTCTGTCCGTTCTCCTTTTGTGTCGTTTAAATGGATACGGCAGTCACGCAATTTACGGTTATGCAAATTTGCTTTTTTGGCGCGTTCACGTGCCAGTTTGGTTACACCGGCTATTGCTTTGCGTTCTTTTTCTGCTTCAAGTATTTTATGTAAAAGAGCTTCTGAGATATCGGCATTCTTATGGAGGTAGTTGTCCAGTTCTTTTTTGATAAAGTCTCCGATAAATTTGGCTACTGTCGGACCTTCCGGTCCCATATCTTTAGAACCCAGTTTTGTTTTGGTCTGGCTTTCAAATACAGGTTCTTCTACCTTAATACTGATTGCCGCCACAATTCCGGCCCGGATATCCGAATATTCAAAATTTTTGTTGTAATATTCTTTAATAACGCGTCCTACAGCTTCACGGAAAGCTGAAAGATGTGTTCCGCCCTGTGTGGTATGTTGTCCGTTTACAAATGAATAATATTCTTCGCCGTATTGGTTGCTGTGTGTAATAACCAATTCGATATCTTCTCCTGTCAAATGGATGATCGGATATAAAGGGTCTGTTGTCATGTTTTCATTTAACAGATCAACCAGGCCGTTGCGTGAATGGAACTTCTTTCCGTTATAAGTAATGGTAAGGCCAGAGTTTAGGAAAACATAATTTTTTAATAGGCTTTCAATGAACTCATCCTTATATTGATAGTCTTTGAAGATTTCGCGATCAGGAATAAAGTAAACCATGGTTCCGTTTGCTTCCTCTGTTGGCTGTATACCTGATTCTTCTGTAATGATGGCCTTGCTGTATTCCACTCGTTTGCATTCGCCGTCACGATAACTGGTGATTAGAAAATAGCTGCTTAATGCATTTACAGCCTTGATACCTACACCGTTCAATCCTACTGATTTCTTAAATGCTTTGCTATCGTACTTGGCGCCTGTATTCATCTTACTGGATACATCGACAACCTTGCCGAGAGGAACACCTCGTCCATAGTCGCGTACGGTAACAGAACCTTCTTCTACAGTAACTTCAATGGTCTTACCGTAACCCATCATATATTCGTCGATGGAGTTATCTAGTACTTCCTTCAACAATACATAGATTCCATCGTCTGCATAACTTCCATCTCCCAATTTACCGATATACATACCGGGACGCCGGCGGATATGTTCCATCCAATCCAGTGTCTTGATGTCATCGTCGTTATACTCTGTTGGTTGTTGTATAGTTGAATTCAGTTCGTCCATATTGATTATAACTTTTTTATAAATGCTCTTCTTGATTTGTGATGTTCACGTTTGAAGTAATCCCATTGGGCTTGTACGGCGCTGTTAGTTTCCAGTTCGGGATTACTTTCTGCATAAACAGCTCCTATGCTTTTGTATACCGGAATCAAATCATTAAAAAGTAATGCGTTTACGCCTTTGCTTTGATATTCAGGCAAAACTCCGGTTAGGTATAAGTCTATTACTTTAGGTCTGCTTTTTAGCCCTTTCAGCAAATGGATCCATCCGAATGGAAACATGTGCCCTTTTGCTTTTTGCAATGCTTTTGACAGGTTGGGTAACGATATCCCGAAACCGACCACTGAATTGTCATCTTCTTTTATGATAAGAGTAACCAGGTCAAAACGGAGCATCGGGATATACATGTTTATATAATAATCGATTTGTTTTTCCGTGAGCGGAGCAAAACCATATAAAGGTGCAAAAGCAGCATTTAATGTATGGAATACCTGTTTGGTATAAGGCATAATTTCTTTGGCATTCTTAAATTTCATTACTTTTAATCCATATTTCTGCTTTACAATTTCTCCGATGCGCAAATGTTTATCGGGTACACCGTCTGGAATATAGATTTTAAATTCGTGCCAATCCTGATCTTTCTTGAATCCGATACGTTCTATCTGCTTAGGATAATAAGGATAGTTGTATATGGTAGCCATTGTGCCGATTTGGTCGAAGCCTTCTATTAACATGCCTTCGTGATCCATATCTGTAAAGCCCATTGGCCCGTGAATTTCTTCCATGCCTTGCTCGCGTGCCCATTTTTCTACAGCTCCGAACAGAGCGTCAACTACTTCATTGTCGTCTATAAAATCCACAAAACCGAAGCGTGCACGTTTCTGTCCCCAGACTTCGTTGCTCGGGTGGTTTATCATTCCGGCAATACGGCCAACAATTTTACCGTCTTTATAGGCTAGAAAGTATATTGCATCGCAAACTTCAAAGGCCGGGTTCTTTTTTTTATCTAATGTAACCATCTCTTCGTCTATCAAGCCAGGCACATGATAGGGATTCCCTTTATATAACTCGATATTAAATTTAACGAACTTCTTAAGTTCTTTCTTTCCGGTTACTTCTTTAATTATTACGCTCATCCATCATTCAATTAGATTGGCAAATTTACATAAATAAATTGATTGTGTAAATAAATAATGACGCTTAGGTTTTAAAGTTGTTGATTAAAACCGTATGTTTGTATGAACATGATATATACCTTGTATAGAGAAAACCAAAAATAGTTAGCAATTACATGAAGTTTTTATTATTTAATTTATTAGCATCATCAACTATGCTTTTAGGAAATTCTTGTGTTAAGGCCCCAAAAGTTCTCACTGCCGAGAAGGTGTTTGAAGTTGAAGCTGTGACAGGCGAAGGATCAATCTGGCATCCGGACCGCCGTTCTTTGTTTTGGGTAGATATTGAAGGAAAAACACTTTATGAATATTTTCCTTCGAAAAAAGATTGTAATGTGCGGACGTTTGATCGTATGATATCAACAGTTGTTCCTGAGACTGACAGTACTGTCATCGTTGCTTTTCAGGATGAGATAGCCCGTGTAAATTTGTGTAACCAGTCTGTTACTTCAATTGCCTCGATCCCTGATGAAAATGGTACTATCCGTTGTAATGATGGAAAATGCGACCCGGCAGGGCGTTTATGGGTTGGAACCATGAGCCTGAATGCTACCCCTCAGGCAGGTAAATTATATTGTGTACTTCCGGATGGAATGGTAATAACTAAAATTACAAAAGTTTCTATTTCCAATGGAATCGTGTGGTCGGCAAACAAAAAATATATGTATTATAACGATACACCGACTCGTAAAATAGTGCGTTACCGGTATGACGTTAGTAATGGCGATATACTTTATGACGGCGTTGCTGTCAGTATTCCTTCGGAGCAAGGCTTGCCTGATGGAATGACTATAGATAGCGAAGATAATTTATGGGTTGCCCAATGGGGAGGATTTGGTGTATATTGCTATAATCCGTATACAGGCGATTTGTTGGCGAAAGTGGAAGTCCCGGCTCCAAATGTTACTTCTTGTGCATTTGGAGGCAGAAGCATGGATGAACTGTATATTACTACGGCTCGTTCGGGTTTATCTGACGAGGAATTGAAGAAATATCCGTTAAGCGGAAGTCTTTTCTATTGTAAGCCAGGAGCAAAAGGTATACAGGCCAATTATTTTAATGAATGATACAAGTCTTTTTATCAAATTAATTTAAACGTAAACAGGATATCAATTATATTTGTTTACTTTGTAAAAGAGATATCTGCTTATCTCTTTTTAAACTAGAAGATTTATGACAAAGAACAAATCCGGAAAGAAGGGTAACAAAGAAAAGAAGGAAAAGAAAGACAAGGGAAAAAGCAAACGAATGAGAAAAGAGGCTATGATACAAGCCACAATCTCTGTTTTTCAATCTTCTCCGAAAGAACCATTCAATTACAAGCAAATAAGTAAGATTATAGGACTGGAAAGCCAGGTACAGAAGTTGCAGGTTGCAGACATCCTTTATGATCTGGCAGCCGAAGATATTATTACTGAAATTGATCGTGGACGTTATCGGTTGAATGGACTGGGAACTGTTGCTGTTGGTTTATTTATGCGCCGTAGTAATGGTAAAAACTCTTTTATCCCCGAAGACGGAGGAAGCCCGGTATTTGTAGCCGAACGAAATTCCGGTCATGCTATGGATGGAGATAAGGTAAAAGTGCAACTTTTTGCTAAACGAAAAGGTGCTGAACCTGAAGGCGAAGTTGTGGAAATACTGGAAACAAAGGAACGTACTTATGTTGGAAAACTTCAAGTTTCCGGCAGTTTCGCTTTTCTTATTACAGAAAACAAAACGCTGGCTAATGATATTTTCATTCCGAAAGAAAAGCTAAACGGAGGGAAAAATGGAGATAAGGCTGTAGTGCGTATTATTGAATGGCCGGAAAATGCTAAGAATCCGTTGGGCGAAGTAATTGATGTATTAGGCGCTGCCGGACAAAATACAGCTGAAATGCATGCTATTTTGGCCGAATTCGGTTTGCCGTATAAATATCCTGTGAGTGTAGAAAAGGCAGCAGATAAAATTCCTGATAAAGTTTCTGAAGAAGAGATCGCGCAACGTGAAGACTACCGTAATATATTGACTTTTACGATAGACCCGAAAGATGCGAAAGACTTTGACGATGCTCTTTCTGCTCAACGTCTTGAAAATGGCAATTGGGAAGTGGGTGTTCATATTGCTGACGTAACGTATTATGTCAAACAAGATAGCTTGATTGATAAAGAGGCTGTAAACAGGGCTACTTCTGTTTATCTGGTAGATCGTACCATACCTATGTTGCCTGAAAGGTTATGTAATCAGATATGTTCGCTTCGTCCGGATGAAGAAAAACTTTGCTTCTCTGCAATCTTTGAATTGGATGAGAATGCAGAAGTGAAAAACTCACGTATTTGCCGTACGGTTATTAAAAGTGACCGGCGTTTTGCCTATGAGGAAGCTCAGGAGGTAATTGAAACCGGTGAAGGTGATTGCAAAGAAGCGATTCTGGCTTTGAATGAACTAGCCAAGAAGTTGAGGGAAAAACGTTTTAAGAATGGTGCCATAAACTTCGATCGTTATGAAGTTAAGTTTGAGATAGACGAAAATGGCAAACCGATCCGTGTTTACTTTAAAGAATCAAAAGAAGCGAATAAGCTGATAGAAGAGTTCATGTTGCTGGCAAACCGTACGGTTGCCGAATTTATAGGCCGTCCTCCTAGAGGCAAAGCTAAGAAGACGTTTGTTTACCGTATTCATGAATTGCCCGATCCGAATAAAATGGAAAACTTTGCCAGTTTTATCCGCCGTTTCGGATATAAGTTGAAGACAGAGGGAAATAAGGGCGAAATATCAAAAGGAATTAATAGCTTGTTGGATTCGGTGCAAGGTAAACCGGAAGAAAACCTGATTGAGACTGTTGCCATCCGCGCAATGCAGAAAGCAAAATACTCAACGGATAATGTTGGCCATTATGGTCTGGCGTTCGATTATTATACTCATTTTACATCTCCTATCCGCCGGTACCCGGATATGATGGTACATCGTTTGCTGGAACGTTATCTGGCAGGCGGGCGTAGCGTAATAAAGAGCAAATATGAAGAACTTTGCGACCATTGTTCTGAAATGGAACAAGTGGCTGCTAATGCGGAACGTGCTTCTATTAAATATAAACAGGTAGAGTTTATGAGTGATAAGTTGGGCATGGTATTCGACGGTGTTATTTCCGGAGTGACCGAATGGGGATTATATGTTGAGCTGAATGAAAATAAATGTGAAGGTCTTGTTCCTATTCGCGATTTGGACGACGATTACTACGAGTTTGATGAAAAGAACTATTGTCTGATCGGTAGACGTAAGAAGCGTAAATATCAATTAGGCGATTCGATCACAATCAAGGTGGCACAAGCAAACCTGGAACGGAAACAGCTGGATTTTTTATTAATGGAATAAAGGTCGAAAGACTTATATCAGGAAAACAAGAAAGGGACTGCTTCATGAATAGCGAAGCAGTCCCTCTTGATTGTTGCGGGGATAGTATTACCTTCTATTACTGAATTATCTTTATTACAGCCTGTAATAAAGATAATCAACAGATACGTGAAAAATAAGAACAACAGTTTATTAATTTCATAAGTTTTTTTGTATTTACCAATAAAGTAATCCGGTAACTCCGCAGGCAATCAATGCCAGTCCCAGAATTGTGTAGAAAATCCGTGCTCCTTTACGTCCGAATTTCCTCACAAATGTCATTGCACCACTAGTTTGGAAATACCAATCGAAGTTGAAAGCGGCGGCTATAATCGAGAATATGCCTAATGCAATGAATAAGGCAAGAATAAAGTATTCGGAAGGTTCCATATTATTTCCATTCTACAGAGCGCGAACCATCTGCATTCTCACTGATTGTCACCGAAACGACATCTTCCGGCAATAATTCTTCTATCTTTTCAGGCCATTCTATAAAACAGAGGGCTCCGCTATAGAAATAATCTTCCGTTCCTATGTCTTCGGCTTCGCTTAGTTTGTTGATACGATAATAATCGAAATGATAAATCAGTTCTCCTGTTTCATCGCTACGGTATTCGTTGATAATTGCAAATGTGGGGCTGTTGATTACATCTTCCACTCCCAGTTCTTCGCAGATAGCTTTTATGAATGTGGTTTTACCGGCTCCCATTTTTCCGTAGAAGGCAAAAACTGTACGGTCGTCCATAGCTGCAATAAACTCTTTGGCAGCCTGGCGGATCGTATCCAGGTTATCGATCTTTATTGTATTCATATAAATGATCTTATTATGTTTGTTATGTATTCTGGCTGCAAAGGTAATTAATTGTCCGTTCCCGAAAATTATTTCGGTTCCATAATAATAAACGGTACCATCATTTCTTCCATTGAAATCCCTCCGTGTTGGAAGGTGTTCTTATAATAAGAAACATAGTAGTTGTAATTATTAGGGTAAGCAAAGAAACTTTGCCCTGTAGCAAAGATATATTTACTGCTTAAATTAGGAGAGGGTAGCCCGAACTTTTCGGGATCGCGCATCTCAAAAACTTCTTTCGGGTTATAGTTCAGATTCTTTCCTACTTTATAGCGGAGGTTGGTGTTGGTATTTTTATCACCTACTACTTTGACCGGGTTATCTACCCGGATTGTCCCGTGGTCGGTTGTTACAATAACTTTGTAGCCTTTCGTAGCGATCCGCTTAAATAATTCTAAAGTGGAAGAATGCTGGAACCATGATTTGGTAAGGCTCCGGTAGGCCGCTTCGCTTTCTGCCAGTTCACGTATCATTTTGTTTTCAGTACGAGCATGTGATAGCATGTCTACAAAGTTTAATACCACGACATTCAGTTGATTATGGGTAAGTGAACTTACGTTTCCCAGTAGCTTTTCGCCATATTGGGAATCGTGTACTTTGTTATATGAGAATGTATATTTTTTGCGGAAGCGTTCTATCTGAGTCTTGATAAGAGGGGCTTCGTTCAGATTCTTGCCTTCTTCGCTGTCTTCATCTACCCATAAATCGGGGAACATTTTTTCTATTTGAAGCGGCATTAGGCCTGAAAAGATTGAATTTCGCGCATATTGGGTTGCAGTCGGAAGAATGCTGTAATAAAGGTTTTCTTCCATCGTATAGTAATCGGTCAGCAAGTCTTTTACAACACGCCATTGATCCAACCGGAAATTGTCTATGAGGATAAAGAACACCTTCTCTTCGTTATCCAACATAGGAAATACCTTCTTTTTAAACAGGTCGGGACTCATTAGCGGCCGCGACTCTGGATTTTGTATCCATTCGGTATAATTATGTTTTATGAACTTACCGAAGGCATTGTTGGCTTCTTCTTTCTGCATCCGGAGCATGTCTTGCATTTGCACCTGGTTGTTTTCCAGTTCCAGTTCCCAGTATACCAGTTTTTTATATACTTCCATCCACTCGCCGGCAGTGAGCGAATCATTTATTTGCATACCTATGCGACTGAATTCTTGCTGGTAACCTACAGTTGTTGTCTCTGAAATGATTACATTTTTATGGACATTCTTTTTAATAGACAGAAGAAGCTGGTTGGGATTGACCGGCTTTATCAGGTAATCGGCGATTTTATTTCCGATAGCCTGGTTCATGATGCTTTCTTCTTCGCTTTTTGTTACCATGACTACCGGAACGTTCGGGTCTATTTCTTTTATGTAAGCAAGTGTTTCCAGACCTGTGAGGCCGGGCATATTTTCATCCAGAAAGATAATGTCGAAGGATTGCTCCTTGCAACAGTCAATGGCATCTTGCCCACTGATCACGGGAATCACTTCATATCCTTTGTCCTGCAGGAACAGGATATGCGGTTTCAGCAAATCAATCTCATCGTCTGCCCAAAGTACCTTATCTTTCTTTACTGCCATATTTTATTTATTACTGTTTGGTAATATAACTACAAATCTATACCGAATTGTTGAAAATATAACGAAAGGGAACTTTGTTTTGTATATTCTTCGCTGTTTTTTAGGCTCATTAATTTTTCTTGATCGTGTAATCTTTAATACCTAAAGCATTATATGCTTGCAGTAAAGCTTCGTCATTGTCTGAAATCATCAGTAATTTGTCATTTTCTTTCAGCTCGGTGTTGCCTTTGGGAATAAAGTAACGTCCTTCACGTTTTACCATAACTGCCAAAGTATGGTCGGGCAATGTAAGCTCCATCAGCTTATTGCCATGCAGCAGTACGGCCGGTGTTATGTCTATTTCGCTCATTGCACTTTTTATATCCTCGGGAAGTTCGATGCCAAATGCATCCTTTTTGATTGGAGCGGCTATCAGGTTTAACCATTTGGCAGCTAATGTTACGGTAGTTCCCTGGATTAGCAAAGACAAGATGGTGATAAAGAACACGACATTGAATATCAAACCGGCATGTTCTACCCCGGCAATCAACGGGTAAGTGGCGAAGATGATAGGAACTGCTCCGCGTAATCCTACCCAAGATATGTATAGCTTTCCTCTCAGATCGAAGTTCTTGTAAGGAAGCAGGCATAGAAACACACTGACCGGGCGAGCTATAATAATCATAAAGATACCAACTGTTAGCCCGATACTTGCTACCGGTAGCAATTCGTGTGGGTTTACCAGCAATCCCAGCGTTAAGAACATTACAATTTGCCATAACCAGGCGAAACCGTCAAAGAAGGTACCGATACTCTTCTTGTGCACTATCTTTGAATTGCCCACGATTAATCCGGCAATGTATACTGCCAGATAGCCGTTTCCTTTGCAAAGCGTGGTGGCAGAGAAAGTCAGGAATGCTGTTGCCAGTATCATAATAGGATACAAAGATTCGTTTTCTATGTTTATACGGTTAATAATATATACGGCTAATCGCCCGAACAGGTAACCGGCTATACCGCCCACAATCAACTGGGTGACCAACGAGAAACCGGCTTCCATCAAATCCATGTCCCCCTGTTGTATATAGGCTATCAATATAAGAGTCAACATGTATGCCATGGGGTCGTTGCTTCCGCTTTCGAGTTCCAGCGTGGGGCGCAGTTTTTGCTTCAGATGTACGCCTTTGCTTCGTAATATGGAGAAGACGGAAGCCGAGTCGGTAGATGACATAACGGCAGCCATCAGCAGCGATTCGGGGAAAGTGAGCGACACGTATTGGGACGCAAAGCCTGATAACCAATATATGAATCCGCCGGTAATAAAGGTGGTTGCAAAAACTCCTATAGTAGCCAGCACTATTCCTTGTGAGGCAATTGGCTTGACTTCGGAGAACTTTGTGTCCATACCGCCGGAAAACAAGATAATACTTAATGCCAGCATACCGATGAATTGTGCAAAATGTGAGTCGCTGAACTGTATACCCAGGCCGTCGCTTCCGAACAGCATGCCTACTCCCAGGAACAAGAGTAACGCAGGAAGTCCGAAACGATAACCGGCTTTACCGGCAAAAATACTTAAAAACAAAATAATAGAGGCTGTCAACAATACCTCTTCGCCGTTATGAAACATAGGTTAAATGATTTATTATATTATTACTTGTTATCAGATGCATAAGCTCTTTGTATTCAATGGAAAATGAAGAACAAAAATAGTAATTATACCCGACAAATCTTCTTTGTTATTATATTATCTGCTGTATATCTAACTTTTATTTGTAAATATGGAACTATTTAGTAAAAGTATAGCATCAAATACTTAAAAAAACGGCATAACGGATTTAATAAACTTTATCTTTCCTATTATATTAACAACCTTTTTATCTGTAGGGTTTTTCCTGTTTTGAAGAAAATCACTATTTTTGACGCACATACGATCGCTATATGAACAAAAAACATTTATTTACACTACTATGTGCTCTGTTACTGATAACCAGTTGTAACCGCCGAGAGCACTTTATTACAGACAATGCTTACAGGGCCGAAGTGGAAAAAGATTTCCAGGCTAAGCAGGCTGCATTACCGGACGGCAATCTGTTCGAAGTATTCAATGAGCAAATGACTCCGAAAGAAAAAGAAGCACTTACGTTTATGTATGCTTATATGCCGATCGGAGATATTACTGATTACAGCGGAGATTTCTATCTGGATAATATTCGCTCATCTTTCAAGGCACAAAAGGAAATGCCTTGGGGAGACAGTATCCCGGAACAGGTATTCCGTCATTTCGTCTTGCCGGTGCGTATAAACAATGAAAATCTGGATAATAGCCGCACGGTCTTTTTTGAAGAATTGAAAGACCGCGTAAAAGGACTTTCTCTTTATGATGCCGTGCTGGAAGTAAATCATTGGTGTCATGAGAAGGTTATCTATACGCCTTCGGATGGTCGTACAAGTTCGCCGTTGGCCTCGGTACGGACAGCGTACGGGCGTTGTGGCGAAGAATCTACTTTTACCGTGGCTGCTCTTCGCTCGGTAGGCATCCCGGCACGTCAGGTATATACACCCAGATGGGCGCATACCGATGATAATCATGCGTGGGTAGAAGCATGGGTAAACGGCAAATGGTATTTTCTGGGAGCATGCGAGCCGGAACCTGTCCTTAATATGGGCTGGTTTAACGGGCCTGCTTACCGTGGCATGTTGATGCATACGAAAGTATTTGGCAAATATAATGGCCCGGAAGATGTAATGGAACGTACGGACGGATATACCGAAATCAATGTAATAGACAACTATGCTCCGTCTGCCAGGGCAGAGATTATCGTAACCGATACGGAAGGTAAACCGGTACAGGGTGCAGAGGTGGAATTTAAGATATATAATTATGCCGAGTTTTACTCCGTTGCACGTAAGAAGACGGATGCCGATGGCAAATGTTCGCTTTCAGCCGGTAAGGGAGACATGCTTGTTTGGGCAAGCAAGGACGGTAAGTTTGGATATAGTAAAGTCTCTTTTGGCAAAGACGGCAGTATAACTATTCAATTAAATAAAGTACCGGGTGATGTAATCGATACGTCTGTGTTGGATATTGTTCCGCCGGTAGACGGTACTATACCTGTCAGTGTAACCGACGAACAAAAGGAAGCAAATGCAAAACGTTTGCTTGAAGAGGATGCCATCCGTAATAAATATGTAGAAACATTCTATACTGTAGACAAGGCTGTGGCGCTTGCCAAAGAATTGGGCACGGATGAAGACCTGACCGCCAAATATATGTTGGCAAGCCGTGGCAATTATAACGAAATAGAGAAGTTCCTTCGCGAAACTCCGTCCGATAAACGTGCTCAGGCTATTGCCTTGCTAGGTGTAATTTCGGCTAAAGATGTCCGTGATACTCCTGCTTCCGTATTGGCAGACCATTTGAACAATACGCCGCAATCTGATAGCGAACTGTTTACGGAATATGTTATGAATCCGCGTGTAGCACTAGAGTTCCTTGCGCCGTATAAGAGTTTCTTTGCTGCAAATGTAGATCCCGCCTTTGCAAAACAGGCGAAGGATGATCCGCAGGTGTTGGTCCGGTGGGTGAAAGATAGCATTACGATAAATAATGATTTGAATGCGCAGCGTATTTCTATCATGCCGATAGGAGTCTGGAAGGCACGTGTATCGGATATAAATTCAAGGGATATATTCTTTGTCGCTTTGTCGCGTAGTTTAGGTATTCCGGCACGTATTGAACCGGTAGCCCGTAAAGTACAATATAATAAAGATGGGCAATGGATAGATGTAGACTTTGAAGCTGTTGCCCCGGTTACTGCCAGACAAGGTAAGGTTGTGACTTCCTATGCTCCGATTAAGGCATTACAAGACCCGAAATACTTCAGCCATTTCACAATTGCAAAAGTGTTGCCTGATGGTAAATTGCAGACATTAAATTTTGAATCGGGAAATGGTGCTGATATGGGCACGGGAGATACCTGGAGCGCTTTGCTGAAAAATCCGTTGACACTGGACACAGGAGATTATGTGCTGGTTACCGGAACGCGTATGGCAAACGGTAGTGTGTTGTCTGAGATGACTTTCTTTAAAGTAGAAGAGGGGGAAACAACACCAATTAAACTGGAAATGCGGGAAAATAAAGATGAAATCCAGGTAATAGGAAACTTTAATTCGGAAGATAAGTTCCGACGCGCTGATAATGGAGAAGAAACAAACATTTTGGCAACTACCGGCCGTGGTTATTATGTTGTGGCTATTTTAGGCGCTCGCCAGGAACCTACTAATCATGCAATGCGTGACATAGCTGCCGTTAAGAAAGAATTGGAAGAGTGGGGGCGCGGTATGGTTCTGCTTTTCCCTGATGAAAAAGGTTATAAGAATTTTGATCCGAAGGAATTCGGCGAATTACCCAATACAATTACCTACGGTATCGATATTGACAATGCAATCCAGAAAGAAATTGTAAGTGCAATGAAATTGCCGCAATCCAATACGCTGCCGATCTTTATCATAGCCGATACTTTCAACCGTGTGGTTTTCGTGTCTCAGGGTTACACGATCGGTTTGGGCGAACAATTGATGAAGGTGATACATAAACTATAAGTTGGGCTTGCTCAACTTATAGTAGTTAACTACTTAATTATTCGTATTCTTCACAGAATTGTAATATCTGTTTCATTTTACTGAAATATGGTTGATATTATTTTGTACTCATAAAATAATTAGACACAGAAAATGAAAAAGACGATTGTTCTGGCTGCAATGGCAGCTTGTATGTTTGTAACAAATGTATTTGCACAGAAAATTAAAGGTAGCGATACTTGCCTGCCTGTTACACAGTCCGAAGCCGAAAACTTTATGAAAAAGAATAAAGGAGCCAGTATTACGGTAACCGGGGGAGGCTCCGGCGTGGGAATATCTGCTTTGCAGGAAGGAACTACAGATATTGCAATGGCGTCCCGTAAGATAAAGTTCGACGAAAAGGTCAGAATGCAGAAGTCCGGTAAAACACCAAAAGAGGTGGTTATTGCTTACGACGCATTGGCTGTTGTGGTACATCCTTCTAATAAAGTCTCTAATCTGACACGTGAACAACTGGAAGGTATCTTCACCGGAAAGATTAAAAACTGGAAAGAAGTAGGTGGGGCGGATATGAAAATAGTGGCTTATTCGCGTGAAACTTCTTCAGGAACATACGAGTTTTTTAAGGAAAGCGTGCTGAAGAATAAGAACTACATGAATGGGATATTAAGTATGCCTGCCACCGGTGCAATCATACAGAGTGTGAGCCAAACGAAAGGCGCCATTGGCTATGTTGGGCTTGCCTATCTGAATAAGGATGTTAAACCTATTCACGTGTCGTATGATTCGGGGAAAACATTTACAGAGCCGTCTATGGCGAATGCAAAGAATAAAACTTATCCTGTTGTGCGTCCGCTCTTTTACTACTATGAAGTAAAGAATGAAGCTAACGTGAAACCCTTTATTGACTATGTGCTTTCTGCTGAAGGACAAGAGCTTGTTAAGAAGGTTGGATATATTCCGTTGAAATAAAAGAAAAAAAAATGCACACCTTTGCCGGGTTTGTGCATTTATATTGGTTTGTTTTGCACATATATTGGGATATTATTCTACCTTTGCGACCGTTATAAACAAACAACTATTTAATGAAAGCATTGACAATCGGAGACCTAAAGGCTCGCATTCCTATTATCCAAGGAGGAATGGGCGTAGGTATCTCTCTTTCCGGCTTAGCCTCAGCCGTTGCAAATGAAGGTGGGATCGGTGTAATTTCCGCCGCCGGTCTCGGTCTTTTATATAAAAAATTATCTCCAAATTACACAGAAGCCGGTAATCTTGGCCTGGCCGAAGAAATCCGTAAAGCCCGCGAGAGGGCTAAAGGAATTATCGGCGTGAATGTCATGGTTGCTCTTTCCGATTTTGCAGAACTGGTAAAGACGAGTATTGCAGAGAAGGTAGACATCATATTCAGTGGTGCCGGATTACCTTTGGACTTGCCATCGTTTTTGAAGAAAGACAGTGTAACGAAACTGGTACCTATCGTATCGAGTGCACGTGCCGTACGTATTATCTGCGAAAAATGGAAAAACAATTACGATTACCTGCCTGATGCAGTTGTCTTGGAAGGCCCAAAAGCCGGTGGACATTTGGGATATAAGGAGAATCAGTTGGAAGACGAACATTTTTCGTTGGAAGAGTTGTTGCCGCAGGTAGTAGCTGAGGTTTCACACTTCGAACAGAAGTATGACAAGAAGATCCCTGTAATTGCAGCGGGAGGCATTTACACGGGTGAAGACATTAAGCGCATGATAGACCTTGGAGCGTCAGGCGTACAGTTAGGAACACGTTTTGTTACCACCAAGGAGTGTGATGCATCCGAGGCCTTCAAAGAAAGCTATATTCATGCTGAAGAGAAGGATATCGAGATCATTAAAAGCCCTGTTGGTATGCCGGGGCGGGCAATTCACTGCAATTTCCTGGAGAAGGTGAAGCAGGGAATAAAACAGCCGAAAGTATGTCCGTTTAATTGTATCAAGACTTGTGATATATCGCGTAGTCCTTATTGTATTGTGACGGCTTTGTATAATGCATTCAAAGGAAACTTCGAGAATGGTTATGCATTTGCAGGCAGTAATGCCTGGCGGGCAAGACGTATCATGTCTGTACGGGAAACGATTTCGGAATTAATAGACGAATGGAAATCTAAAATGTAAATAAAAAACGCCGTTAGTAATCTGCCAACGGCGTTTTTTGTTGATACTATATTATTACTGTATATCTTTCAGTTCAACCAGCTTGTTAACGATAGCATAGATTGTTAAACCGCTGGCACTATGTATTTGTAGTTTGCGTGCTATATTGCGGCGATGGGTTATGACTGTATGTGTGGATAAGAATAGCCGGTCTGCAATTTCCCGGTTTGTCATCCCTTTTACCACACAAGTAACAATTTCTTTCTCGCGGGTACTTAATGTCTGTTGTTCCTCATTCTCGGCATTGTCCGGGATTTCTTCGGCCAACAGGCGTTCCAGTTTGTGCTTTATTTCGTCTATACTGTCATAAAGGCCAAATTGGTCGTCGTAGGGACGTATCATTTGTGGATCGGTTGCACTGCATATTAAGGCGATACATTTTATTCCGGGGCAGGCACATCCGTCTTTGATAGACTGGAGTCCCGAATAACCGGGGAACACCGGATTTATAATCAATAACTCCGGTTTATGCATCCTTAAAGATTCCTGCAGGCTTTCCATGTTACATATCTCTATTATTTGAATATGAAAACCTTGCAGTTGCCGCAATACAGTTTCTAATCCACAACGGATAATTGTAGAAGGTTCTGCAATAGCAATTTTAAAATTAAAGTTCATTGTTATGAATTTAATTGTTTTTCTAATGCCAGGATAGCTGGCACGAATAAATAATCTTCTACGTGATTATGGGCTGCTAAATCTTGTTCGGTAGAAAATATATCGAATAATACACTATTCAGCAGGTAACTGTCTTTTCCCGGATAATATTTGATCAGGATATTTTTCAATTCTGTTATTTTCATTTCTATCTGGTCATGCCGTTTTTTAAAGATAGAAATGTTATACTTAGGGTCTTTTTCTCCTTTCAGCAAATTACGGACATAGGGGAATACGTTTTTTTCTTCGTATGACATGTGTTTATTTACCTCTTCTGTATATCCGTCGAAGAATTGACGGATAACAAATGCTACATCTTCCGGGCAATCTTGTATAGCGTCAACTAATTTACGACGGATGTGCGGAAGGCGGAAATTGAGAAAATAATCATGTGCGTTGTGTAAATAGACAATCAGTGATTCTATAGAGAGACATTTGTCGATATCTGTGATTAGTCCTTTTCTGTCTTCTACGAGGAAATTTACTACGGTTAAGAAAGTACAAGTATCCACCTTATTCTGCCGGCAAACATCTCCGATATTTTTTTCTCCGAAACCGAGGGCAATGCCAAAACGACTCATAACGAGAACCATGGGATAGTTCTCGCAAATCAAATCGCTCATCTTATCAGTTTCTCTGTATTTTCCTTTTTTGTACATTATTTTTCTGTCTCTTTTGGGGGTTGAATAGTCAAAGATACAAAATATTATTCCCATTTCGCCATCATCGGGGAAAGTTAGATATATAAAATATTGAAAGAGGAACCGCTTCCTGTTGGCATCGGTTGTTATTTGCCGGACACGGGTGCACTGTTGATCATTCTCCTATGAACCCGTTTGCCGGGATTTATGCGTTAAAATCACTATTAATAGGTAACGGCGGAGTTTATTTACTCAGTTCTAGGTATTGTATCTCTTTCTAGGCGAGCTTATCTTTGCAGTGTCAGATGAAAAGATGGCTATTAGTATAATCGCTATACCAGAACCTGTTGCTAATATTTAAAGTAAGCATATAAGATGATTAAACACCGTATGAACAGAGGAGTTTTTTATTGGTTATCCTCTTCATAAAAAAGAAGTCTCCCTGTGAAGGAAGGCTTCTTTTTTGTTAGAAAAAAACATAGCTTTGCATACGGTTGTTGTTAATAATAAAGGGGATTTATAAAATTAAATAAATATATGGCTATGGGGCATCATCACGAACATAATCATGACCACAATCATGAGATAACTTCACTCAACAAAGCTTTTGTTATAGGTATAAGCTTGAATCTCATATTTGTATTTGCTGAGTTCTTTGCAGGTTTCTGGTATAATTCATTAGGTTTGTTGTCCGATGCAGGGCATAACCTGGGAGATGTTGCGAGCTTGATCCTTGCTATGTTGGCATTCCGGTTAGCCAGAGTGCATCCAACTTCCAGTTATACGTATGGATATAAAAAGAGTACGGTATTGGTTTCGTTACTTAATGCGGTTATTTTGTTAGTTGCTGTCGGTATCATTGTTACCGAGAGTATAGGAAAACTTATGCATCCCCGCCCAGTGGAGGGTGAGGCTATAGCCTGGGTTGCCGGTATTGGTGTTGTTATTAATGCTTTGACGGCCTGGCTTTTTATGAAAGATAAGGATAAAGACCTGAATGTAAAGGGGGCTTATTTGCATATGGCTGCCGATGCTTTGGTATCGGTTGGCGTTGTGGCTTCCGGTATTATTATCAGCTATACCGGCTGGTATGTGATTGATCCGGTTATAGGATTACTGATTGCTGTTATTATAGTGTATTCTACGTGGGGGCTTTTGCGCGACAGTATCCGTCTTGCCTTGGATGGAGTTCCTCCGGGAATGGATATTAAAAAAATAGAAGCGATAATTTATGATGTATCCGGAGTAAAGAACGTACACCACCTGCATATCTGGCCGATAAGCACTACGGAAATAGCCCTGACCGGACATATACGTATTGAAGGTTCGGATTGTATGGAAAATATAAAGCATGAAATTAAGCATAGCCTGGCCGACAATGGCATTTCGCATGTTACATTGGAGTTTGAAACATCGGGCAACAAATGTTGTGATTCTAATTGTGCATTAGTTGAAGATAAATAATGATAAGGATCATTTGAAAAAAACATCCCGATGATTTTATAAAGTCATCGGGATGTTTCTGAATTTAGTCAATACCTATTTCGTCAACGAATAAGAAGGCATCGCTGCCGGCTCCACCGTGCCATGCAGGCAATTTGCTGCTGTTGATAATAACTTCCACATAACGGGCTGTTACCGGTTCGAAAGTGATTTCCTGCGGATAGATACCATCCTTATCTTCTTTTGTCAGTTCGGGAATCTTTTTACTTGCCACTTCACGGAAGTTTGTTCCGTCATTGGAAACCTTTACCGTAACTCCGGCAGCGCCCATAATCCAGTCTCCTTTTACTACATTTGTATTAAAGGTGACTTTGTTTATTTCGGCCGGTTCTTTCAGGTCGATCACGGCATCTACATCCTTTCCCTGAAAACCTAACCAATGGCCGGTCTTGTAGTTCTCATTGCCTGTCAGACCGTCTGCAAGTGCCGGAGCACCATTAAAAGAATAGCCTTTGCTTGGTTCTTCCTTCAGCGTGATAGGCTTCATGGTTGCTTTGTTGAAGTGGATTTGTTCATTGAAAATGCGGCTTTCCGTACCGTTCGGACGAATAACAATAGCTTTAAAGTCGGCATCCTTAGTTATCTGGATAGGTGCTTCATACTTCATGCTGCTGCTTGTTGGAGTACTACCGTCTAACGTGTAATAAATGGTACCTTCTCCCAGTTTAAGCAGGCTGATTTCTAAACTGCCCTTTTCTGTATTGGGGGTAAGTACGGCATTTACATCAAATATATGTTTGGCATAGTTGTAACCCAGGCGGTCATACAATTCCGTCATTCTTGCTACACGAGGCAGGAAGCTCTGGTAATCTTTCTTGGAAGGGTCAGTCCATTGTACTTCTGCCAATGCATCCATACGGGGCAGTACCATGTATTCTACCTGCGAGAAAGTAGGTATGTATTCTGTCCACAAGTTAGCCTGGGCTCCGATAATATATTTTTGTTCGTCGGGAGTAAGTTCGGCAGGAACAGGCTCAAACGAATATACTTTCTCTAAAGGAAGATATCCGCCAATGGCTTCAGGATCATTCTCCGTATCGGTAGACTGGTAATAATCAAAATATACGAATGTGTTCGGAGCCATCACAACGTTGTGTTTCTGCTTGGCTGCTTCCACTCCTCCGGCCATGCCTCTCCAACTCATTACGGTGGCATTCGGAGCCAGGCCGCCTTCCAGTATTTCGTCCCAGCCGATGATGTGGCGTCCTTTGCTTTCTACAAACTTTTCCATCCGTGAGATAACGTAGCTCTGAAGATATTCTTCCGCCGTATGTTTTTTATCTCCCTTGATTCCTTCGGCTTTGATGCGCGCCTGGCATTTCGGGCATTTCTCCCAACGGACTTTCGGGCATTCATCGCCTCCCACATGTATATATTCGGAAGGGAAGAGGTCTATTATTTCTGCCAGTACGTCTTCAAGGAATTGCATGGACTGTTCGTTTCCGGCACAGATTACATCTTCGGATACACCCCATTGTTTCCATACTTCATACGGGCCGCCTGTGCAGCCTAATTCGGGGTAAGAAGCCAAAGCCGCCTGCTGGTGTCCCGGCATATCGATCTCAGGAATGATCGTAATGTAACGTTCTTGTGCATATTTTATAACGTCGCGTATTTGATCCTGTGTATAAAAGCCGCCATATTCCTGACCGTCATACTTGCCGGAATTGTGCCCGATCACAGTTTCCGAACGTTTCGAGCCTATTTCCGTCAGTTTAGGGTACTTTTTTATTTCAATACGCCATCCCTGATCATCTGTCAGATGCCAATGGAATGTATTTATATTATGCAGGGCCAATATGTCCAGATACTTCTTTACCGAATCTGCAGGGAAGAAATGACGACTTATATCCAGCATCATTCCACGATATTTGAAACGGGGATAGTCGTTGATTGTAACGGCCGGGAGTTCGATATTCGCCCCTTTTGCCGTTGCCGGGATAGATTTGCGTAATGACTGAATGCCATAGAATACTCCGGCTTCGGTAGCTCCGGCAATCTCAATGCCATCTGCGGACACAACTAATTTATATCCTTCCGGATTCTGGATATTGCTATCTACAGATAAGTTGATTCCTTTGGACGTTGCTTGTGTCGTGGTGCGCAGCTCATAACCCGTAACTTCATTAATGTAAGCGGCAAGGAATTTGGCGTTCCGGGCCATGTTGTCATTTCCTTCCGGATAAACAATCCGGGTAGAGGGGGATAGCATGAAAGGTGTGCCGTCTGCTATTGTCACTTCTTGCGGCAAGGGTACGATTCCATAGTTGCCCTTCATCGTTTTGTTGTTTGAACATGCCACCATGCCTGCGCATGATGCCAGTATCAATACATACTTGCTGAATTTGTTCATGTGTTTATATTGTTTAGTTTAAGAAATGTGAGGACAAACTTACTAAAAAACCTTCGGATTTCCTACAGAGGTATCACCGGAGCTCCGGCGAAGGTTCCGTAGGGCTGCAAAATGGTTGCCGTTGCTCCTGTAATGGTTTCGTAGGCCTACAAAACGATGCCAGCCGTTCCGGCAGTGCCTCCGTAGGGATACAAACCCTTCGCAGCCGCTCCGGTGATGCTTTTGTAGGGGTTTTACACCGGGACAGCTTTGAAAAAGCTGCCTACTGCGCGGACAAGTGCCATTTTCAGGTAGGCGTCATGACAGAAGACCAGGGTTTGTCCTTCGTCGGCTGCTTCTTTAAGCATCCGTACTTTTTCGTTATAAGAAATAACAGGATATGTATCATAGGCGGATATCCATTCCGGCGATACGTTGGCGGCAAGCGGGATGACATCTCCTGCAAAAACCACCTTCCGCTCCGGTGTTTGGATATAGGGTACTAATTGTCCCGGCGTATGCCCGTTGTAAATACGAAGTTCTATATCCGGACAAAGGAAAGTATCGTTGTCTACCAACCGGAGCAATCCGGCCTCCTCTACTGCCTGCATGTTTTCTGCGAAGTAAGAATCTTTTTCCAAAGCGTTAGGATGGCAGAAGTTGTTCCATTGGGAGTGGCTTACCCAATGGGTGGCATTAGGGAAGGCAACAATGAGTTGCCCGTTTGCATTATCCTTAAGAGTTGCATAGCCGCAATGATCAAAGTGCAGATGGGTAAGCACCACATCCGTTATTTGCCCGCGGCTATATCCCAACTGTTCCAGTTCGTCGTTTAAATCTTTTAAATTGAAAAACTGATAATAGCTGAGTTGTTTTAAATGCTTATTTCCTGCTCCGGTATCGATTAAAATAACCCGGCCGTCGTCTGTTGTAACCAGGGCGCTTCGCATAGCTAGTATGCACCCGTTTGTTTCATTGCTGGGATAACGGCGTTGCCAAGCTGTTTTAGGAATTGCTCCGAACATGGCGCCGCCGTCTGCATAGAAATACCCCGTATCTATAAGATGGACATCCATATGTTGTGTTTATTTAGAACTTGTATTGCAAACGAACCGTCAGTACATTATCCTTGCGGTCTTTTTCGTAACCTTTTACAAAGGTACTCTTTTCGTTGAAATTAAGTTCATAATAGGCTTGCAGGCGGATATGTTTGTTGAAGTTGTATATACCACCCAGGCCTAAAGTGCTTTGTGCAAGATCCGTTTTGGAGGTATAGCTGTTTTCGGCTCCTGCTTCGTTTCCTTTAATCTTAGTATTCGGATCATAAGCATCGTACTTGAATACGACAGAAAACGGGGATGCCCCGATGTCTTGCACCAGATAGAAGAAATAACCCAGGAAAGGACGCTTGAATAATGAGTTTTCCGGTAAATCTTCAGGGCGTGAACTGTAATTGGGGCTTCTGCTACTTCCGGCAATACCCGGTTGGGTGCCTAAAAGTCCTTCTGCACGTAAGGTTGTTTTGCCTAGAGAGCTTAAGAAGGAAAACTGGGCGTCCATACCTATATACTGACGTTTCATGTATGTACCGGTCTCTCCTTTGTCTATCTTGACGAAATGCTTACCGTCCATTTCATAAGCCTCTTTTGTAGGATTGTAAACGTAACCGTGATAGTATGAAACACCTAATCCCCATTTGCCCCAATTCCCGATAGGTTTTTCGGCTCCCAGGCGGCCGATAAAATCTTTCCGGCTGTCTGTTTCCCGGTTAATACTGTTTCCTGCGAACAGGCCGGCATCCAGACGAAGAAAGTTTAGCGGACTTTTCTCCGGCGTGCGCAAGGTAAGCATAGCTCCCAGATCTCGTTCATCGGGGAAAAAATACTGAATGATTGTTGCACGTTCGGGAGATTCCAGTCCACTGGTTGAGTAACCGATTTCATAGCCGAAAGGACGATTGAATACACCTGCCATCAGTTGATTGCGTTTTGTCCATGGGTCTTTGACTCCGATGTATAAATCACGAAAGCTTATACCTTTGTCATTTGCCTCTATTTGCACGGCACCTGTACCAATACCGTCGTTGTATTCAAATTTCAGACGTCCGCGACGAATGCCGATACGGTTAAAGCCTTTATCTTCATGTTCGTTCTTATCTCCTACTTTAAGGGTTGCATCTTCCTGCCCATATTGGTATTGTCCCTGGATATAGGCCGATACTTTAAATTTGCTGAGTTTTTTTACAATTTTGTCCAGAGTTGCAGTCTCTTCTGCAAGCGAATCTATACGAGGGTTTAGGTTCTCTGTTTCCTGAGCTTTCATCGCTAAGGGAAGCAGCGCTAACAGAGCGAGCGCCATTCTTTTTCCAATTTTCATTTTAGTTTGTTGGTTGCGGTGAATAAAAATATGACTCACTGTTTCCGCCTGCAAATAAACAGTTTTTCTGTTTCACATACGTTTCGACAGCATTGCAAAGATAGGAACAAATTATTACAATAATATTACAGGGGGGATATCAACCAATATTACCATAATTATATGCACAACATTTTTGTCTTAGCCTCGTCCGGCGTCCCGCTTTCCCCTGTCAGGTCAATGCCTCCTGCAGTCGGCAGCCCTGTAGCAATAGCACTATATTGAGCTTTTTTTCAAAAGTATATTTCATAAAGAATGCACCTCAAAAGTTTTTTATCTAACTTTTGGGGTGCACTTCATTTGATATAACCTCTTTTACTTTTAAAAGATATATGTCTTTTTTACTTCTTGTTTCCTTCGATCCACTTGTATGCGTTCACAAAGGCTTCGATCCATGGAGTTACCTGATCGTTTTCCTTGCGGTCGGCAGGATAATAACCACATTGCCATGGGAAGATGGCACGTTCGGGATGAGGCATCATTGCCAGATGGCGGCCGTCTTTAGAGCAAACGCCGGCTACAGACCAAGGCGAACCGTTCGGATTGGCAGGATAGCCTTCGTAGTTATACTTTGCTACTACATTATATTCCTTCTCTTCATACGGGAATGAGAATTTACCTTCGCCGTGAGCCACCCATACACCCAACTTGTTTCCGCTAAGCGAACCGAACATGATGGAGTTGTTCTTCGGAATCTCCAGTGTTACGAAGTTCGATTCGAACTTATGGGAATCATTATGCAGCATCTTGTGCTTCACTTCGTGTTCCGGATAAACCAGTCCCAGTTCGGCCATCAACTGACAACCGTTACAGATGCCCATACTCATTGTATCGGTGCGTGCGTAAAAGTTCTCGATTGCCTTTTTGGCCTTCTCATTATATAAGAAGCCGCCTGCCCATCCTTTGGCTGAGCCGAGCACGTCGGAGTTGGAAAATCCACCGCAGAATACGATGAAGTTTACGTCTTCCAGTGTTTCGCGTCCACTGGCAAGGTCGGTCATATGAACATCTTTCACGTCGAAGCCGGCCAGATAGAGTGCATAAGCCGTTTCGCGTTCGCACTGCGTACCCTTCTCGCGGATTACGGCAGCCTTGATTCCACTCGGACCTTTGCGGTCGGCAGTCAGGCCGTAAGCAGAAAGTTTTCCGGTGAAGTTCTTGTTGTATTTGAATTCAAGCGGTTGCATCTTATAGTTCTCGAAACGGTTGCCTGCGCAAACGTTACCGCTCTGCTTGATATCCAATTTATAGGATGATTCATACCATACGTCGCGCATATAGTCAATGCCGAAGTGGTATTGTACACCGTTTTTCGATACCAGTATATGGCGTTCGTCGGTCGGTTTTGCAATGACGGCGAAACCTACACCGGCTTCTTCCATCATCTTTTCAAATGCTTTCTTGTCTTTTACCTGAACCAGAATACCCGGATTTTCGGCAAACAATATTTTGATAACATCCGTTTCGCCTATCTTGTCCAGATTTACTTCCAGACCGCCTTCTACATTGGCAAAACACATTTCGAGCAAAGCAGTAATCATACCGCCGGCAGAGATGTCGTGTCCGGCAAGAATCAAGCCTTTCTCTATTGCTTCCTGTATGGCGTTAAATGCGTCGCGGAAGTATTCGGCATCCTTTACAGTCGGTACTTCGTCTCCCAGTTTGTTCAAGATCTGGGCAAAGGCGGAACCTCCTAATTTTAATGTGTCGAATGAGAAGTCTATATAATACAGGCTCGAATTCTTTTCGCGGGCTAATACCGGAGAAACGATTTTCTTTATGTCGCTTACTTCGGCACCTGCCGAGATGATAACCGTACCCGGAGCAATTACTTTATCATCGCCATACTTTTGCGTCATGGATAAAGAGTCTTTACCGGTAGGAATATTGATGCCTAAAGAGATGGCAAACTCGGAAGCCGCTTCTACGGCTGTGTATAAACGGGCATCTTCGCCTTCGTTGCGGCACGGCCACATCCAGTTGGCGCTCAGTGATACACCTGTCAGTTTATCGCTGAGCGGAGCAAATACGATATTGGTTAATGCTTCTGCTATTGCCATTACCGAGCCTGCTGCAGGGTCTACCAATGCTACCTGCGGAGCGTGCCCGATGGATGTTGCAATACCTGCTTTTCCACGGTAGTCGAGGGCTACGGCACCCAGGTCACTCAATGGCAATTGCAGTTCGCCCTGGCATTGCTGGCGGGCAACCCTTCCGCTTACCGAACGGTCTACTTTATTGGTTAACCAGTCTTTGCAAGCAACGGCTTCCAGCTGGAGAACGTTTTCCAGATAATGATGCAGTTCCGATTCTTTGTAAACAACCGGCTGGAAACTTTCGGTAACGGTATGGTCTGTCATCACAGTTCTTGGCGGTTTGCCAAACATATATTCCAGCTTGATGTCGATAGGTTTTTTTCCGTCGGCCTGTTCGAAAACGAACTTCATGTCGTTTGTTGTTTCTCCTACCACATACATCGGAGCGCGTTCGCGTTCGGCAATGCGGCGCACACGGGCTACGTCTTCTTCTTTCATCAGCAAGCCCATACGTTCCTGGCTTTCATTACCTACGATTTCTTTGGCCGAAAGTGTCTTGTCGCCGATAGGCAATTTGCTCATGTCTATATGTCCTCCGGTAGCTTCCACTAATTCGGATAGACAGTTCAGATGGCCACCTGCGCCGTGGTCGTGGATAGAAACAATCGGATTCTCGTCTGATTCGGCAATCGTACGGATTACATTGGCAGCACGTCTTTGCATTTCGGGGTTGGCACGCTGTACGGCGTTCAGTTCGATACCGCTGGTATATTGTCCCGTATTTACAGAAGATACGGCACCTCCCCCCATACCGATACGATAGTTGTCGCCACCAATAACGACTACTTTCTCACCAGGTTCGGGATTACCTTTCAGTGCATCGCGCATATTGGCAAAACCTACACCGCCGGCAAGCATAATCACTTTGTCGTAAGCATATTTCTTATGGTTTTCCGTATGTTCAAAGGTAAGCAATGAACCACAGATTAGTGGTTGTCCGAAATGGTTGCCGAATGTTGAAGCACCATTGGATGCCTTAATCAATATCTGTTCGGGCGTCTGGTATAACCACGGACGCGGGTCAAGAATTTTTTCCCATTCACGGGCTTCCTCCGTACGCGGATACGAAGTCATATATACGGCTGTTCCGGCAATTGGCAACGAAGCTTTACCGCCGCCCAGACGGTCGCGGATTTCACCGCCGCTACCGGTTGCAGCACCGTTGAAAGGTTCTACGGTTGTAGGGAAATTGTGCGTTTCTGCTTTCAGCGAGATAACGGTTTTAATATCTTTTACGGCAAAATAGTCGGGTTTGTCTCCACTTTTCGGAGCAAACTGTTCCACTACCGGGCCTTCGTTGAAAGCTACGTTATCTTTGTAGGCCGAAACCAGTTTGTTCGGATTCTCGGCCGATGTTTTCTTAATAAGATTGAACAGTGAACTTTCCTTTTCTTCACCGTCGATAACGAATACACCGCCAAAGATTTTATGACGGCAGTGTTCCGAGTTTACCTGCGAGAAACCAAACACTTCGCTGTCTGTCAGTTTGCGTCCCAGTTTCTGGCTTACTTCATTCAGGTAGGCAATTTCTTCGGTACTTAAAGCCAGCCCTTCCTGCTTGTTGTAAACTTCCAGGTCATCTATGTAAACGATAGGGTCCGGTTGTTTGCTGATAGTGAATAATTCCTGATTCAGTCCGTTGTAAATACGTTGCAACATCGGATCATGGTCTGCATCCTTGCCCGATACAGGAAAATACTCTTCTATGCGGGAGATGCCGGAAAGACCCATGTTCTGGGTTATTTCTACAGCGTTTGTACTCCATGGGGTGATCATTTCCCGGCGGGGACCAACAAACCAACCTTCCAATGTTTCTGCCTGAACAGGAGTTGCATCGCTAAACAACCATACCAGTTTTTGAACATCTTCGGGTGAGAAAGTTTGTGCAGCTTCTACGGCCAGCACAGTCTTTGTTGAAGATTTGAAAAATAGAATCATATCGACGATTTATTTATATATTCCACTTGTTAGTAAGGAGATGGCAAAGATAGCTATTTTTTGTGTTATATGAAATCAGTTGACAGAATAAGAAAGTTAATCGGATATATCCGGTTGTTTAATTTCTGATAAAGCACAATTTAATAAGATGTATAGGAAGTTGTATTCTTTTTGGCGGCTGGAAATTAATTTTGTCCTTGCTGGAAATTGATTTTTACCCAGGTAATAATTAATTTCGACCCAGGTCAAAAGAATAAATGTATAGGATATTCAACTTAAAATATCAGGTATAAAAACCTAACGGATAGTGAATATCTTTATAGTTTTTAAACACGAAAGTGAATTCGGATATGCAACATATAAAAGAAAGATTCTATCTTTGTAAAGTCATACAGTATTATTAAAACCACGAAATATCATGAAGAGATCAAGAACCACGCTGACGTGCATGCTTGTATGCATGCTTTTCGTTTTTACGCACTTGGTGAACAGTGCGGTTTCTGTGAAGAAAAAAAATGGAAATATTATTCTTTCCAATGGTAAAACGGAACTTGTTTTTTCGGATTCCAAGAATTTTAAATTAGTTTCCATGCATGCCGGAAACCGGGCGTTGCTTCCTGCAAAAGGAGTCGATATGGCACCCTGGCAAATCACATATAAAGGAGAGAATGGGGAAAATCCTACACTACTGCCGGTAAACGGCACCTACGAAGGAGTGGAAGTGAAGGAAGAAGGCAACCGTGCCACACTCGTTTTTACCTGGCAGATGGTTTTACGGTATACGCCTACATATCCGGTTCGCATGTCTGTGTCTTTGTCTGACGATTCCGAACTGGCACAATGGAACATCGAAGCTTCTATGCCGGAAGGTTGGGTGGTAAGCCAGTTGGAATTTCCACGTATTCCGGTGTCCAGACCTGAAGGAGCTAAACTTATCATTCCTTTTGGCTGGGGTATAGAATATGAAATGGGACGGCAGAGCGAATATGGAGCACGTTATCCTTCATGCACAGGCGGTATGCAGTTTTTGCTTATGCATAATTCCGAAGGAGCTTTTTATTATGCAACCGAAGACCGTGGCGCGTGCGGTAAATCATTAAAGGTGAAAGATAACGGTACGGTCGCTACTTTCCAGACAGATATTGTTGCATCTGAAGGCTGGACAAAAGCGGGGTATTTTAAGTTACCCTGGACTACCGTTACCGGTTTTAACCCGAAAGGCTGGATAGCAGCCACTACTGAATGGTATCGTCCGTTTACTTTTACTACCGAATGGGGAGGCAAACTGTTGACCGAACGTTCTATTCCGGAATGGCTCCGCAATGCGGATATGTGGATCCGTCCGCGTAATTTATCTCCCGAAATCATGCAAGGAGTACGGGATGCTTTGAAATTTTACGGTAAAGGATGCGGTATTCATTGGTACGACTGGCATCAGATTCCTTATGATACACATTATCCGGATTACTTTCCGGCCAAAGAAGGCTTTGCAGAAGCTGTAAAAGAAGCGCAGAAGTTGGGAGGTCATGTTACACCTTATATAAATGGCCGTTTATGGGACCCGGCAACGGAAAGCTATGGCCGGTTGAATGGTAAGGATGCCTCTTGCCGTAAAGCGGACGGAGCTTTGTATACCGAGGTGTACGGTTCTAAAGTGCCTAACTCGGTAACCTGTCCTTCTTCCCCGATCTGGCAGAATATATTGAAGGGATTGGTAGACCGTATACAAAACGAACTGGGAACCAGCGGCGTATATATCGACCAGATAGCAGCAGCGGCTTCCGAACCTTGCTATGCTAAAAATCATTCGCATCCTGCCGGAGGCGGAGATTTCTGGCCTAAGGCCTATCGCAGCCTGCTGACAGATATGCACGCTAATCATCTGAAAAAAGACAATATCTTCACCAGTGAAGAAAATGCAGAGTGTTATATCGACCTTTTCGACATGCTGCTTGTGGTAAATACGGCTCATAATGCCAATATCCGTATGGTACCTCTTTTCCCGATCGTATATTCGGATCGTGCTATATATAGTGGATTTGCTTATCAGCCTTCAAACCTGACCGATGGAGTGTTCCGCTATATCAGTATGCAGAGTTTGTTGTGGGGTTCGCAACTCGGATGGGTGAATCCTGTGCTTCTGATGAAACCCGAATCGCGTACCGAAGCACAATTCCTGAAAAATATGATGTTATTCCGCAAGAAACAACACGACTTGTTCCTGGGCGGACGTTATATGCAGGAAATTATTCCTGCGGGCGATAATCCAACGCGTGATATACCCGGTTACGAAATCTCCCCGGTAGTTCGCGCAGCCGAATGGACAAGCGTAGACGGCAAGAAGGCCATACTTGTAGTAAACATGGATGAAAACAAACATAAAGTGTATTTACCTGGAAATAAAGAAATAGAAATAGACGGACTTAGCTGTATGAGAATAAACCAATAATAAGTAATTCGTTAACAATTTATGAGAACCATTATGAAACATCGAGTAATTACATTCGGAGAAATTATGCTCCGCTTAGCCACATCGGACTATTTACGTATCTGCCAGAGCAACCAGTTCAACGCCACTTTTGGTGGGGGAGAGGCTAATGTCTCCGTGTCGCTTGCCAACTACGGTATCGAGACCGAGTTCGTAACCCGCCTGCCTGAGAATGATCTGGCACGCGCCTGTGTAATGGATTTACGTAAATACGGTGTAGGAACATCGCACATTGTTTATGGAGGAGAACGTCTCGGTATTTATTTCCTGGAGACGGGTGCTGTAGCACGTCCCAGCAAGGTGACGTACGACCGTGCACATTCTTCTATTTCGACCATTCAACCCGGTATGGTTAACTGGGAGGAAGTGTTTAAGGATGCAACTTGGTTTCATTGGACAGGCATTACTCCTGCCTTGTCGGAAGGGGCGGCGGCTGTTTGCCTGGAAGCTATCCGGGTTGCTAACCGGATGGGGATCACCGTATCTTGCGACCTGAATTATCGCAAGAACCTTTGGAACTACGGAAAGACAGCTTCGCAGGTTATGCCGGAACTTGTAGCCGGATGCGACGTGATTCTGGGAAATGAAGAAGATGCGGAGAAAGTGTTTGGTATCAAACCCGAAGGATTTGACGTGGTGCATACGGGAGGAAATGTGCAGGCCGATGCATTCCGTTCGGTTTGCACCCAGCTTATGACCCGTTTCCCGCGTGCAAAGAAAGTGATCATCACGCTTCGGGGTTCTATTAATGCCAATCATAATACTTGGGGAGGTGTGCTTTATGCAGATGGCAAGCTCTATGAATCCCGCCGTTATGACATAACCCATATTGTTGACCGCGTAGGTGGTGGCGATTCGTTTATGGGAGGTCTTATCTATGGCTTGCTTACTTATACAGGCAACGACCAGAAAGCGTTGGATTTTGCAACGGCGGCCTCTTGCCTGAAGCATACGATTTATGGCGATTTCAACCAGGTGTCGGTTGAAGAAGTAGAGAAACTAATGTCGGGTGACGGCAGCGGACGCGTTGCAAGATGATAATAAATAAACATTATGGCAAGATTCAATAAACTGCAAACTATAGAGGCAATGCGCCGCACAGGTATGGTTCCTGTTTTCTATAATAAAGATGCGGCAATAACGCTGCAAGTAATAAAAGCTTGTTACGAAGGCGGTGTACGTGCCTTCGAGTTTACTAACCGTGGCGACTTTGCCCACGAAGTATTTGGCGAAGTATCCCGCCGGCTAAAGGACGAATGCCCGGATATGATACTTGGGGCAGGTTCTGTTGTAGACCCTGCTACGGCTGCTTTATACATGCAATTGGGAGCAAACTTTATCGTTGGCCCCTGCTTTAATGCCGAAGTGGCCAAGGTATGCAACCGCCGTTTGGTTCCATACATTCCGGGCTGTGGGTCGGTAACGGAAATTGGTACGGCACAAGAAGCCGGCTGCGACGTATGTAAGATATTTCCTGCCGGATCGGTGGGAGGCCCTTCCTTTGTTAAGAATATGCTGGCGCCTATGCCTTGGACACAGATTATGGCTACCGGGGCTGTGGAACCGACCGAAGAGAACCTGTCCGCCTGGATTCATGCAGGTGTGGCATGTGTAGGAATGGGATCGAAACTTTTTCCGGCAGAAACGATAGCTAAAGGAGATTGGGCACACATCAGTGCGCTTTGTTCCGACGCATTGGCCATCATAGACAGGCATAGATAACCTGAAGGAGGATATATAATAAAATGCGCCCCTGCTCTCTTTTTTCAGGAAGGGAGCAGGGGCGGGTTATTAATAATACGAAAACATATTTCTTCTCTCTGCAAATCTGTCTATCTTTGCAAAAAGATGAAGAAGATGAAACATTTGAATATATGGATGATCTGTCTTTCACTGTGTTTGCTGGCGACTTGTACAAACAAACAACAGGATGCAAAGATGATATCTGTAACCATAGAACCTCAACGGTATTTTGCGGAACGGATTGCAGGGGATAAATTTAAAGTCAATTGTGTTGTTCCATCCGGCCAAAGCCCGGAGACATACGACCCGACGCCCCAGCAAATGATACAGATCGATAAAAGCCAGGCTTACTTCCGGATTGGTTTTATCGGTTTTGAACAGGCATGGATGGATAATATTATAAAGAACAATCCGGATCTGAAAATCTTTGATCTTTCGGAAGGAATGGAATTTGTCCGTAATGAAGAAGAGCATGACGGACATCACCATGAAGGCGAACACCACCATCATCATCCGGGAGGTATAGACCCGCATGTGTGGAGTTCTTTGCAAGGTTCGAAGGTGATAGCTCAAAATACGCTGAATGCATTTATTGCTTTGGATAAAGAGAATGAGGCGTATTACCGCGACAATTACGATCGTCTTATGGGTGAAATCAACCAGACTTCTGAGTCTGTTACTTCTTTACTGGAACCCTTGAAAGGGACGGCTTTTATTATCTATCATCCGGCTTTGACCTATTTGGCTGATGAGTTTGGATTGCATCAACTCTGTATAGAGATGGATGGCAAGGAGCCTTCGCCGGCACAACTGAAGCGATTAATAGAAACAGCCAAGGAGCATGATGCCAGAGTTGTCTTTATCCAGCAGGAGTTTGACCAAAGAAATGCCGAACTGATTGCCAAAGAGGCAGGCTGTAAGCTGATACGTATAAATCCGCTGGATTATGACTGGAATAAAGAAATGATACATATTGCCCAATCTCTTGCCGATGGAAAAGCTGATTGAAATAGACAATGTAACGGCCGGATATGGAACGAAAACCGTATTGAAGGATATTAAGCTGGATGTATGGAAAGATGATTTCCTGGGGATTATCGGGCCGAATGGCGGAGGAAAAACAACTTTGCTGAAGCTTATATTAGGATTGTTGTCTCCAAAATCGGGAACAATCCGTTTCTATAGCAATGGCGGGGAAGTATCTTCCTTGAAGATAGGCTATCTGCCGCAAATGAATAATATAGATAAAAAATTCCCCATATCGGTATGTGAAGTAATTGCTTCGGGTTTAGCAGCAGAGAAACCTTTGTTCAGAAAATATAATAGTTCGCAGCAGGGACGGATAGAGAAGGTGATAGGGCAAATGGGACTGGAAGATTTGGCTACCCGCCCTATAGGGGAATTGTCAGGCGGACAGTTGCAGCGTGTTTTGCTGGGACGCTCTATTGTTTCACAACCGCAAGTGCTGATCCTGGATGAGCCTAATTCGTACGTCGATAAGCGGTTTGAATCGCGTTTCTACCAATTGCTGACAGAAATAAATAAGGAAAGTGCCATCATCCTGGTTTCCCATGATATAGGAACTGTGCTGACTATGGTGAAAAACATTGCTTGTGTAAACGAGTCTCTGCATTATCATCCGGGAGCAGATGTGTCGGAAGAGTGGCTGGGCGAGAAGTATGCTTGCCCGATCGAACTTGTCGGACACGGAAACTTGCCGCACCGGGTACTGAAAACACATGAACATGAGCATTAGTATCCATTAAATCTTTATTATACAATGATACCACATATCTTAGGCCTTATAAGCATTTCCGAGATCGGATATATTATCGGAATTGCAGTTATTATGTTTGGCTGTACGGCAGTAATGCAAAACCCGTTCATCAGTACGGGCAAGAAAGTGCTTTGGATACTTACTATCCTTTTACTGAACTGGATCGGGTTATTATGGTATTACTATACCTATTATATGAAAGATAAATAATACGGATATGAAGATATTGATAACCGGTGCAAGTGGCTTTATTGGTGGATTCCTGGTAAAAGAAGCCCTTCGGAGAGGATATGAAACATGGGCGGGAATCCGTTCCGGCAGCAGCCGCGAACATTTGCAGGATGAACGAATCCATTTTATTGACCTGAAGTATAATAACAGGGAAGCGTTGACTGCTCAATTGGCGGAGTTTGCAACTGCCGGAGGTGCGTGGGATTATATAATCCATAATGCCGGACTGACAAAGACATTGGACAAACGCAACTTTTTCCGGGTAAATGCGGAAAATACGTATAACTTCGTTGAAGCACTTCATGCTGCCGGTTGCCAACCAAAGAAATTCCTGTTGATGAGTAGCCTCAGTTCGTATGGTTGTGGCGATGAAGATACATTCAGTCCTATCCGCCTGGATGATTCTCAACAACCGGACACGGCTTATGGAAAAAGCAAATTGCTGGCAGAAAATTATGTACGTTCGCAAAACTACTTTCCTTATGTCATCTTACGTCCTACCGGAGTATATGGCCCGGGTGAGAAAGACTATTTTATGGAAATAAAAAGCATTCGTTCCGGACTTGATTTTGCTGTAGGGTTCGTTCCCCAACGCATTACATTTATATATGTGAAAGATTTGGCAACCGTAGCTTTCCTGGCTTTGGAGAACGAGACGATTCTTAACCGGCATTATTTTGTTGCGGACGGAGATGTATATACCGATGAAGAGTTTGCGCGTATTATCCAGGAACTGTTAGAGAAAAAACATGTATTACATGCCCGTATTCCTTTGTTTCTGGCATATATAGCTTGTATTTGTTCTGAGGCTATCGGGAAACTATTGAATAAAAGCATGACATTGAACAGCGATAAATATATTATCCTTAAACAACGTAACTGGATATGCGATGTGGAACCGCTTCGGAAAGAACTGGGTTTTGTTCCTTCTTATCCGTTGTGGAAAGGGTTAGAGGAAAGTATTGCGTGGTATAAAAAGGAAGGTTGGCTGAAATAAATCAGTCAACCTTTATTATTTTTCCCGAATTTATTCCTTCAGTGGAAATCTGAGGATTGCCTTTGTACTTAATAGTTCCCGAACCGGCAATTTCAGCTTTGATAAATTTATTTGCATATACCTCTAAATCTCCACTACCGGCAATTTCACAACGTACTTCGTTTACAATAAAGTCCAGCGCATACACATCTCCACTGCCTGCAATTTCGTAGGATGCTTTTTCGGCTTCGCCTCCTAGAGTTAATTCGCCGCTACCTGCAATTTCGGATTTCAGTTCTATACAGAATAGTTTCTTTGCATTCAGAGTGCCGCTACCTGCTATATCGATAGAGAAATTCTGTACAGTTACACTGTCATTCAGGTTTATTGTCCCGCTGCCACTCATGGATATATTTAGTTTGTCTGATATGAGTGTGCTGTTTACGTTGACATTCATAGAACCGGATGTTTCCAATTCTTCCAACTTGCTGGAGTTGGAAGTTATTGTAAATTCGGTTGGAGAGAAACTAGTCATCCGATATTCGGTTTTCGGCTTTACTTTGAGGGTGTGGTTCTCAACAATAAAGTCGAACATATCGTAAATGTTCTTGTCTGTAGTTACTTGCATGGAAGCTTCGTTTGCAGATTGAGTATAGTTAAGAATCATCTTGCACCCGCTCATATCTATCTCTTCGAAGTCGCTGATGGAAAGCGTTTCGGTAACAATGTTGCCATCTCCATTTACTACTTTGAAAAAGCAACTGTCCAGTAAAAGTAATATGGAAGTTGCACATAAGTACAAAAAGATTTTTCTTGTCATATTGTTATCGATTAGTTATTGACGCATTTTATACTTCCTACTCCGGACTTGTTGGATTGAACATTGGCTGTACCTTTATATTTGATAGAACCGACACCGGAAACATTCGCTTCCAAATTATCCGAGACATTTACTTCGGCTCCTCCTACACCTGATACTCCACATTTCATATCTTTCACAACGCAGTCGTAGCAATAAATATGGCCTACACCAGATACATGGAAGTCTCCTTTGTCTGCCTTACCGGTCAGTTTAATATTTCCTACTCCCGATACGCGGCATGACAAATCACCGCATTCCAGATCGTTCATTTTTATATCGCCAACACCGCTGACGGAAGCTTTAAGCTCTTTAAGTTGTATAGGCCTTTCGGATACAAAGTCCATGCAACCGCTGATATTTACTTTTGTCAGATTCCGTGAAGATCCATTGATTGTTAATTGGGTAGGAATTAATTTGGTCTTCCCGTCTTTGGATTTTATAGTTAAACTGTTTCCGTTTACCTTAATCTCTATAAGAGGCAAAAGATTTTCGTCTGTTGTGATTTGTAACTGTGGAGCATCTTCTGTTAAAACGTAGTTGAATACAGCCGGGTGGCTGGATCCGCCAAATATGTTTTTTCCGCTCTCGATGTTGCTGCCTAAGTCGATTTCTGAAAAATCACCAATCTCTATGGTACGGGTTACGATAGAACCGTTACCTTTTACCTTTTGCTGGCCACTCTTAAAGCTGATGTTTGGTAACACCGTTAGCATGGAAACGATACATACCAGTCCTATTAGTAATGTTTTCATAACTTTTGCCCTTTATGGTTTAATTATTTTACTTCTTCAACGGTTCCCTTGCCAATCACTTTCTGCTGAACTGCCGTGGGACCTTTGTAACGGATATTTCCTTTGCCTATAATGGTAGCTTTCAAGTTATCGGTAGGATGAACTTCGGCAGAACCATTGCCTGTAATCTTGCAGGTCAGATCGGGAACAGCAACGCCAAAGGCGTGAATATCTCCACTGCTGACTATACTATATTTTCCTTCTTTTGCACTGCCGTTTTTCAGAGTAATAGAACCGGAGCCATCCACATTACATTCTATTATATCTACTTTCAGGTCGTCTATTACCATATTGGCACTGCCTGAAACATCCATTTCCAGTTTGCTTACGGTAACCAAATGTTTTAATTGTACCAGGCTGTTTGCATTTGCTTTAATTTCCAATTCATCTCCGGTTAAAGGAGTATTAAGTATAAAATTGCCATTGCCCGAAACCTTTGCGCCTTTTAACCATTTTGAATTTGACTTCACAATGAATTTAGTAAAGTGATCTACCTTTGCACCTTTAAATCCGATAGACAATACACGGTCTTTTACTTCTATGTTTACATATTGATGAAGGTTTTTATCAATAGTTACTTCCATGGATGGTGTCGTTTCAGATTGTTCATAACTAAAGTCGATCACTCCATCTATTTTTATTTCGTTGTAATCGTCAATAGAAATCTTTTTTGTAGTAAGATTTCCATCTCCTTTCACTCTGTCTGCCGCCATAATAGAGGTGGTAGAGAAACATATTACCAATGCCGTAAGCAACCAGGTTTTTGCCTTCATATACGTAATGTTTTAGAATTGTTTCTAATAATAAGACGACTTGTAAACCAAATCCGTTACAAAAATAGCAAAAAAAGTTTCTTTTGTTTGTATTCAAACCATAGAGACTCAGATGAATTATTAATTGACTTTTTTTATCGAACCTGATCCAAATACAGAGGTGCTTGCTTTGGCGTTTCCTTTGTGATAGATGCTGCCGCTACCAGTTACAGTGGCATCAATGTTTTCTGTTGCGTAAGCTTTTATTTCGCCACTTCCGGCTACACTGCAATCCAGTTTTTTTACAATGCATTTATAAGCATTTATTTCACCGCTACTAGCTACGTTGTAATTGGCACGTGGCGTTTCACCTCCTAAAGTGATATCTCCGCTTCCGGCCAGTGAACATTCAAGATTATCTACACGTATATCATTTGCATTAATATCTCCGCTGCCAGCTAAAGATAGGGCTATTTTGCTTCCTTTTACCGCTTTTGTGAAATTGACAGAACCACTTCCTGCTAAATTTACCGCCAGTTTATTAATGGACAAGTCACTTAATACGGAAAAATCTCCGGACCCTACAGCCTGAATTTCTTTAAGGTTTTTTGAATTGGTTATTATCTTAAACTTACTGGGATTAATATTACAGGTGTTTCCCCATTCGTTATCGGGATCATCCAATGCCTTGGGGGCTACTTTCAGAGTTCCCCCTTCTACTTTAATGGAAATATAAGGAAGCACATTCTCATCAATGATTACAGTTAATTTCGGGGTTTCATCAGATTGCTTATACTCAATATAAGCAGAACAACCAATCATATTTATAGATTCATAATCTGAAATTTCGATCTTTTTTGTTATTATATGCCCGTTGCCACGAATGCTTTTTTGAGCAATGCAACCAACTGAAACTGTTATCAATAAACAAAAAATAAATAGGCAAGTACGTGTTTTCATAATCTAACTTTTTTATTAAGTTCATTCGTTTTATAAGACGTATAATAAAGTTGTACTGTTGCATAATTATAAAAATTAATCAGCTTTAGTGATGATATTAGTTATATTAATACTAATTAACGCAAACAATTGTATGTGTTTACGATTTATTCGTAGATTTGTAATGTTGTCATAAAATATAATTGTCATGGAAAAATTAACACATCAGGAAGAAGAAGCGATGCTCTGGATATGGCATCTGGGGCCTTGCTTTGTAAAAGATATTCTGGCAAAATATGCCGATCCCAAACCTCCCTATACTACGCTAGCTTCAGTAATAAAGAATTTGGAACGTAAAAAGTATGTCAAAGCTAAACGTTATGGCAATACATACGAGTATACACCCTTGATAGAGGAAAGTGATTACAAGCGAACCTTCATGACGGGAGTAGTGAACAACTATTTCAAAAACTCTTATAAAGAGATGGTTTCATTCTTTGCCAAAGATCAGAAAATCTCGGCCAATGATTTGAAAGACATCATCGATATGATTGAAAAAGGGAAAGAATAACGTTAAAATATATATACCATGAATCCGGAATTTGCCTACTTTATGAAGGTGAATATGGCGCTTGTACTCTTTTACGCCTTCTACCGCCTGTTCTTTTATAAAGATACGTTCTTTAAGCTGAGACGTACGATTCTGTTGGCGTTTTTTGGTTTGGCATTGCTCTATCCCTTGTTTAATATACAAGATTGGGTGAGAGGCCAGGAACCTATTGCAGACGTAATATATATGTATAGTGCCGTCATGTTGCCGGATGTGACTGTGCAGGCAGCAGAGCAATCAATAAACTGGAAATTGGTTTTACCAGCTTGTGCTGTCGGTATATATGGAGTAGGGGTTCTTTTGTTGATTATACGTTTTTTCATTCAATTAGGTAGTATTATACGGCTTGCTTTTACTTGCCGGAAGACGATGGTTCATGGAGTGATGGTACGGTTGCTGGAGCCTTCTGCAGGACCGTTTTCTTTTTTCCGGTTCATATTCATTTGTCCTGAAAACTTTTCGGATAAAGAGACTGATGAAATATTGACACATGAATGTACACATGTGTCGCAATGGCATTCAGTTGACGTGATCATAAGTGAGATTATAGCTATTTTCTGTTGGTTCAACCCATTTGTTTGGCTGCTCAAGCGCGAAGTGCGCCATAATCTGGAATATCTGGCCGATAATAAAGTGATACAAGCCGGCTATGATAGTAAAGTCTATCAGTATCACTTGTTAGGATTAGCACATCATTGCCAGGTATCTTCGGATTTATATAATAGTTTTAATGTCATACATCTGAAAAACCGTATTTTTATGATGAATAAAAAACGTTCGCATGGAATAGGGCGTACAAAGTATCTTATATTTCTTCCCCTTGTGGGTATACTTATGTTATTAAGTAATATTGAGGCTGTGGCACGTATAACAACAGAGCTGGCCAATGGAGCTTCTTCCATTGTAAATGAAGGAAAAAAAGTAAAAATAACTGCTACAGTGGTAGATGAAATGTATAAACCGCTGATCGGTGCAAATATCTTAATAAAAGGAACTTCTAGTGGTACGATAACAGATAATAAAGGTGTTTTTGTATTAGAAGCTCCTGAGGATGGTGTCATTTCTGTTTCAGCTTTAGGCTGTCTTGCCAGAGATATGGAAGTCAGTCGTATAAGAGATAATATGAAGATACAGTTAATGACGGGCGGTACATATTCGGAAGGAAGGTATTTCACCGTAGTAGAACAAATGCCTCGTTTCCCCGGTGGGGATAAGGCATTGTTGAAGTTTCTCGGTTCAAATATCAAATATCCGAAAGAAGCACAGGAAAAAGGTATTCAAGGACGTGTAATTTGTAGTTTCATAGTTGATTCGGAAGGCGATATTCGTGATGCGCAAATAGTACGTGGAGTAGATCCGTCATTGGATACCGAAGCACTGCGCGTAGTCGGTTTATCCCCCAAGTGGACTCCCGGAATGCAGAGAGGGAAAGCTGTTCCTGTAAAGTATACGATACCTGTTACGTTTTCACTTCAACGCTCAAATAACCAATCTTCGGAAAGCGGGAAAGTACAAACTGTAGAGCAAAACCCTGGCAATACCGTATTTCGTATGGTAGAACACATGCCACGTTTCCCTGGTGGTGAGAGCGAACTGTTGAAGTTCCTCGCTTCAAGTATCAAATATCCGAAAGAAGCGCAGGCAAAAGGTCTCCAGGGACGTGTGATCTGCCGTTTTATTGTGGAAAAAGACGGTTCGGTAACAGGTGCTGAAATTGTCCAGGGAATAGATCCGTCATTGGATACCGAAGCGCTGCGCGTGGTCAATTCATTTCCTAAGTGGACTCCCGGAATGCAGAGAGGAAAAGCTGTTCGTGTAATGTATACCGTACCTGTTACGTTTAGACTGCAATGATTAAGATTATATCCATATTGTTGTTGGCTTGGGGCTTTTGTTTACAGATAAAAGCCCAGTCTTCTACTTTGCAACAGCTAGTAGATAAAAAACAGTATGCAGCAGTTACTGCCCGGGCCGATAGCCTAACGGCTGCCGACTCGGCGGATTATGCTACGATGTCTGCTATCGGACAAGCTTATGAAGGGATGCTTCAATATCGTAAGGCCTTTGGTTTTTATACTTGTTGCCTGAATATGGATACATCTAATATCGATATGCTTAATACGTTGGCTCGTACTGCTATAAACTTGGGGCGTGTATCAGATGCCAAGCGGCTTTTCTATAAAGTGTTATCAAATGACAGTACAAACTTTTATGCCAATTATCAGTTAGCCAGGCTTTATCAGCAATTGGGCGATTACCGTATGGCAATAGATATGTATCACCAGTTAATGGATTGGAACGGGGTCAGTTCAGCCCTGTATCGCAACGTGGGTGACTGCTATACGAGACTGGAAGAATATCCGGCCGCTGCTTTATGTTACTTTCAGGCATATAATCAGAATCGTGAAAATGCCAGCCTGGCAAGTGCCTTGATTAATACAATGCTACGGATAGGAGGAACTTATCAGCAAGAGGCTTTGGCTATATGTGATACGGCTTTGTACTATAATCCGGATAACCGTTTGTTACGGCAAAACAAAGGGATGGCACTATATATGAATAGAATGTATTCCGAAGCCGATACTTTATATGCTCAACTTCTGGCAGAAGGCGATTCTTCTTACTTTACTTTAAAATATGGAGGTGCATCCAAATATTATGCCGGACAGTATCTGGATGCTATTGAGCCGTTGGAAGCGGCATATAATAAAGATACTACAGCTGTTGAGGTAAATCTTCTGTTGGGTTCTGCATTAGGAAAAACTTTTGATCGAAACAGGGCCTATGTCTTGTTAGACAAAGCGGAAGAAGGACTTAAGCCGGATGAATTCCTTTCTAACCAATTACTTGGTTTCAGGGCGGAAACGAAAATGAAAGATGGCCATTTCAGGGAGGCTTCACGTTTGTATTATCAGATGTGGAAAAATGACCCCGGGAGACTGGATGTCTTATTCAATATTATGAAAATGTATAGCGGTGGGTTTGATGTAAACCAGTATAAGAATGAAGAAGACCGCCAACGCGGGCTTTTTATATATGTACTTTACCTGAGTGAATATTTAGAAAGCAAAAAAGATAAAGAATCTCTTTTTTATTACAGGCCATTACTTGAATCTTTTTATCAGGATATGTTTTTTAAGAGCGTGACCGAAGAAACAATGTTGGCACCTGACGGTAAAAAAAGTAAACTCACTGTGATAGACCTTCGCAATCTGATCGGTAAATTGCCCGAAATGCCTGATGACTTTCGTAATCAGCTGAATAAAGTAAAGAAATAGCCCTTGTCCATTTAAGGTAAACCATTACTTTTGTTGCAAAGATTGCAAGGATGAAGAAATGTCTTATCTTTTTGTTGATGATGCTTTTTGCCTTTTCATCTGTCGCTACGGAACGCAAGAAAGTCGGTCTTGTTTTAGGCGGTGGCGGAGCAAAAGGGGTTGCCCATATAGGAGTGCTGAAAGTACTTGAAGAAGCAGGCATACCTATAGATTATATTGCGGGGACGAGTATGGGAGCTATTGTAGGCGGCTTATATTCCATAGGGTATGCTCCGGCTGAGATAGATAGCATGGTAGGCTCGTTGGACTGGCAAATGCTTTTGAGTGATAAAGTGCAGCGTAGCAATCTTTCCTTTCCTGAAAAAGAAAACTCTGAACGTTATATCATATCTATCCCTTTTGGCAAGGAGAAGAAAGACCGTTTTATGAGCGGGGTGATAAAAGGACAGAATTTGCAGAACCTTTTTTCCAGCTTGACAATAGGTTACCATGATTCGGTGGACTTTAATTCCTTTCATATACCGTTTGCCTGTGTGGCATTGGATATTGTAGACGGTAAAGAGAAGGTATTCCATGAAGGAAGTCTGCCTACTTCGATGCGTGCCAGCATGGCGATACCAGCCGTATTTACTCCCGTACGTTTGGATAGTATGGTATTGGTAGATGGCGGTCTTTGTAATAATTATCCGGCTGATGTTGCCCGTGCAATGGGTGCTGATATCATTATCGGGGTAGATTTGGGTACCAGCGACCTGAAAGATATAGATGGCATAAATACGCCCAGCGACGTAGTGGGGCAAATTGTAGCTCTGTACGGATATGATAAATATAAAAACAATAAGGATAGTACAGAGTTCCTGATTCGCCCGAACACAGTTCCATATAATTCTGCCAGTTTTAGCGTATCCGCTTTAGATACATTGATAAACCGCGGTGAAATTGCTACCCGTAAACGGTGGGATGAGCTGATTGCCCTGAAACAACAAATCGGATTGATTGATTCTACAGGCCTGCAAGTTGCTGATGTTCCTGTGTACCGGGATAGTGTGCATACTTATCCGGTTTCTCCGAATGATACGCTTGTTATCCGCCACATTCGTTTTGAAGGTATTGATCCGAGGGATGAGAAATGGTTGACGGGCATAACACGCCTGAAGGAAAACAGTACTATAACAATGAAACAATTGCAACAGGCGATGAATATCCTTGTTGGGACAAATGCGTATTCTAGCGTAAGTTATAAACTGACGGGGGAAAAACAGGATAATCTGATATTTACCGTTCAGGAAAAATCTATTAGTTCTATAAATGTAGGGCTTCGTTTTGATACGGAAGAAATAGTGGCTGTTTTGTTGAATGCTACACTTGACTATCGTACCCGCTATCACTCTAAGCTGGCTTTTACGGGGCGGGTTGGAAAGAAAACGTATGTTAAGTTAGACTATGCAATACAAAGATCTCCTCTCCGGAATTTTGACCTTTCGTATAAATTTACTTATCAGGATTTGGATATATATAACAGAGGCGATAAAATATTCAATACCACTTACCGGCATCATCTGGCCGAATTTAGTTATACGGATGTAAACTGGCTGAATTTTAAGTTTCAGGCAGGCCTTCGCTATGAATATTTTGATTATAATTCTTTGCTTTATACGGCCGATGATCAACGGTTTGATATTAAACCTGCAGGTTTTGTAAGCTACTTTGCTCTGGCTCATTTGGAAACGTTGGACCGTCGGTATTTTCCAAATAAAGGTGTTTCTTTGCAAGCCGATTATTCAATCTATACAGATAATTTTGTAAGTTATAAAGGGCATGTCCCGTTTCAGGCTTTGGGGTATCAGTTTCAGGCAGTTTTACCGTTAACATCTCATTTTAGTTTAATACCTTCTCTTTATGGAAGAGTGCTGATAGGGCGCAATATTGCTTATCCTTTCATGAATGCTGTCGGAGGAGAAATGCCTGACCGCTATTTACCGCAGCAATTGCCGTTTGCCGGTTTGAATCATGTAGAGATATTTGATAATACGGTTACTTTTGCACGGTTGCACTTCCGGCAGCGTATCGGACAGAATAACTATATCTCTTTCATTGCAAACTATGGAATGACCGATAATAACTTTTTTAATCTTTTTAAAGGCGAACATGTTTTCGGAGGTAGTCTGGGATATGCGTATAATAGTTTTGCGGGCCCTTTAAGTGCCAATTTCGGAATGTCTAACCGAAATCATAATGTGCAATTTTATATGAACCTGGGATATTATTTCTGATTTTGTTCTACATTTGTATTCTGTCAATCATTTATTTAAACGAAGCGAGCGTATGAATACAGAGATATTGCAATTTCTTGAGGAACTTAAACAGAATAATAACCGTGCATGGTTTCAGGATAATAAAGAACGTTATGATGCCTTACGCCAAGGTTTTATTGATGAGGTGCAAGAGTTGATCGGACGTATTTCATTGTTCGATCCGGAGGTTGCAGGGCTGGAGGCTAAAGATTGTTTATTCCGCATATACCGTGATATCCGTTTCTCGCCGGATAAAACTCCTTATAAAATACATTTTGCGGCGTATATAGCCCAAGGGGGGCGTTCCAGTGAACGGAGTGGATATTACATTCATCTTGAACCAGGAAACTGTATGTTGTCGGGAGGCGTATGGTGCCCTCCACCCGCTTTGCTGAAGAAATTGCGTCAGGATATATATGACCATATTGAAGAATTTGCAGCTATTCTGGAAGATCCTGTTTTTAAAACGACTTTTCCGGTATTGGAGGGCGAAATGTTGAAACGCATGCCAGCCGGTTATCCGGCAAATTCTCCCTACGATTATATTTTGAAGCATAAGGATTTTAGTGTGGTAGCCGTGAAGCCGGATTCTTTTTTCTGCAAGAAAGGTTGGATTGAACAGGCTGTTGACTGCTATAAGCTGCTTTTACCTTTTAACCGTTTCCTTAATTATACGGTAGACGACTATCAGGGACGTATCTGATAGACTATATATTTCTTTTTTTGAAATCATCCCGATCATTTTTAGAAATCACCTTGATGTTTTTTGAAAATGATCGGGATGATTTTTTGTAACATTTTATTGGAAAGGGAGGCTGTAATAACTACTGTTTTTGTATTTCGAAAAATATTTATCGAAAAACGATAAAAATATTTGGTGGAATAAAAAATAATATATTCATTTGCATATTGAAAAACGATAAAAATTGATTGTAAAACAAAATATATTATGAAACAATTTTTCAAAATGATGTTCGCCTCCACATTAGGAGTGCTAGTTGCAGCAGGTATTTTTTCTGTTTGTTCCATATTCTTTATTGTGGGAATTCTTGCCAGTGCCGAAGGTTCGTCGGAATATATGCCTGAAAAGAACACTGTGTTCAAGCTTTCTTTGAAAGGAACTTTGTCCGACCAAGCGGTTAAAAATCCTTTTGATGAGATTATGGGTGAAACAAATAGCCGGATGTCCCTGGTTGATATAACAAAAGCAATTCGTTGTGCAAAAACGAATGATAATATAAAAGGTATCTATTTGGAAGTTGATGGCCTATCCGGTGGTTTTGCGGGCTTTGAAGCTATCCAGAGAGAACTTAAAGATTTTAAGGAAAGCGGTAAATTTATTGTGGCTTATGGAGACTTCTATACGCAGGGTTGCTACTATTTGGCCAGTGTTGCCGATTCTGTTTATTTGAATCCTCTGGGTGCTGTAAGTTTGACCGGGCTTGTATATCAGGGAATTTTCTTTACCGGACTGGAAGAAAAACTAGGCATAGAACCTCTTATTTTTAAAGTGGGAACTTATAAAAGTTATACAGAGCCTTATGTGTTAAAGAAGTTCAGCGAAGCCAACCGGGAGCAAATAACTTCTTTTTTGGGAAGTGTCTGGGGAAATATGACATCGGTTATTGAAAAGAACCGTAATATACCAGCTGCAAAATTGGAGCAGTTCTTGAATGAAGGCCTTGCATTGGGCAGTGCCGGAAAAGCGGTAGATTATAAACTGGTAGATGCGTTACTCTATCGAAATGATGTTGAGAATATTGTAAAGAAAATGGCCGGACAAGATGTAAAAGGTAAGCTGAAAGTTGCTGGAGTGGATAAAATGGCATCTATAAAAGTGAAAGAAAAGGAAAGTAAGAATAAAATTGCTATCTATTATGCAGAAGGAGAGATTACAATGGAAGAACCTTCCTCTCCATGGGATGCTGACGCAAAGGTAATTACTGAAAATATGGCAAAACAAATTCGTAAATTAAAAGATAAAGATGACGTGAAGGCTGTTGTGTTGCGTGTAAACTCTCCGGGAGGGAATGCTTTCGTTGCCGAGCAAATATGGAAAGCAATAACGGAATTGAAAGCTGTTAAGCCGGTGGTTGTTTCAATGGGTGATTATGCTGCTTCCGGGGGATATTATATTTCAGCTCCGGCAAGTAAGATTATAGCCGAGCGTACTACCTTGACCGGTTCTATCGGCGTATTTGGTATTTTGCCGAATTTGGCAGGCACGTTCGAGAAGATCGGTTTAACTACGGATGTGGTAAAAACAAATACTTATGCAGACTTGGGTGATATGAGTCGTCCGATGCGTGAAGATGAAAAGGCTTTGATTCAAAATAGTGTGGAACGTACATATGACCTATTTATCACTCGGTGTGCCGAAGGACGTGGAATGACGAAAGCCCGGATTGATTCAATTGGACAGGGACGCGTATGGACAGGAGAACAAGCAAAAGGTATTGGCCTTGTCGATGAATTAGGTGGAATAGAAGATGCGGTTAAACAGGCAGCTTCTTTGGCTGAAATTACAGATTATACCGTAACGGTAGCCGATGCTCCGAAAGATTTCATTACCAAATTTATGGAAAAGAAATTGGATGAAGCGAAAGTTTCTGTGGTGAAGAATCTGATGGGAGAAGATTTTGAAACGTTCCGCCTTGTTCAAAAAGCGAAGACTCAACGTGGTATCATGGCTCGCATGCCATTTGACAAAGTAGGTTTATAATCAAGATTAAGGCCATAAGTTATGAAAAAGCAATTAAATATTATCTGTATACTGATATTCGTTTGTCTGGGACTGTCTCTGATACCCAATGTATATATGATAGGAGATTCCTTTGTTCAAGGGTTTAAGCATGGATATTCACAGTCGAAGGAAGCCTCTCTGCATCTGGAAAAACCGCAGATATTAATGCCTTTGGAATTAAGCTTATGGCCTGAGTCGGTAGCAATTGCCCCGGATACAATCTTGAACCAGAAAAGCGGTGAACGCTTTCCGGTGCAACATATCCATAATATCGTATGGGTAGATCAGGCTAAGTCCGATACAACCACTACTCGCGGTTTGTTATCTATCATTCGTTTGATTGCTATCCTGTATGCTATAATCCAGTTCTATAAATTAATAAATGCAATAAACCATCAGGTTATTTTTGAGTGGGTGAATGTGAAAAAGTTGAATAAGATCGGAGTAGCCTTGCTCCTCTCATATGTGATGACCATGTTGTTTGTCGGATTAAACTATCTGTTTGCAAAAAGCCTGATTGAAATTCCTGGATATCATTTTAATTATTGGTGCGAATTGAATACTGTTAATTTGATATTAGGGTTGATTGCTTTGCTGGTAGGACGCGTTTTTGCTATGGGGATAACATTACGCGAAGAGCAGGATCTTACAGTTTAACGGGGGGGATAGATATGGCTATAGTAGTGAATTTAGATGTGATGATGGCAAAACGAAAAATCTCGTTAGGCGAATTGGCTGAACGTATTGACATTACTCCTGCTAATTTATCTATACTAAAAACAGGGAAGGCGAAAGCGATACGCTTTTCTACACTTGAGGCAATATGTAAGGAGTTAAACTGTCAGCCGGCAGATATACTGGAATACAAAGAAGAATAAGTCTCTTATTTTTTATTAATCATAAACACATTGAAAAAGGCGCGAATAACACAAGACGTGAGTCCCTGTTATTAGCGCCTTTTTCATTTTAAATCAATTATTTTATTATCTTCTCGAGTTCTGCAAGGTTTTTAGCTACATCTTCGTCTGTAACTTCATAGTTTGTTAAGTCTCCTGCCAAATATTGGTCGTAGGCGGCCATATCGATTAATCCGTGACCCGATAGATTAAATAGGATCGTACGGGGCTTTCCTTCTATCTTTGCCTGTTCTGCTTCCTGGATTGCTGCAGCAATAGCGTGAGAAGATTCCGGAGCAGGGATGATGCCTTCACATTGTGCAAATAATGTGGCGGCTTTGAATGTATCCAATTGTTTTATATCAACAGCATCCATTAGCTTATCTTTCATCAACTGGCTTACGATGGAACCGGCACCATGGTAGCGTAAACCACCGGCATGTATGTTGGCAGGTGCAAAATTATGACCTAATGTGAACATAGGTAATAGTGGTGTATAACCAGCTTCATCGCCAAAATCGTATTGGAATTGTCCGCGCGTTAATTTAGGGCATGATGCAGGTTCAGCGGCAATAACACGTACGTCTTTTCCCTCTGTAAGTTTATGACGTAAAAATGGGAATGTGATACCCGAAAAGTTAGATCCTCCACCAAAACAGCCAATAACGACATCCGGATATTCTCCCGCCATTTCCATCTGTTTTTCGGCTTCCAGCCCGATTACGGTTTGGTGCAACATTACGTGGTTTAATACACTGCCTAATGCATATTTACAATTTGGTGTTTGCATGGCCAGTTCAACCGCTTCCGAGATAGCAGTTCCCAAACTACCCTGGTAATTAGGGTGGTCGGTTAATATTTTGCGGCCGGCCTTTGTGCTCATACTTGGCGAAGCAATAACCTGGGCACCGAATGTCTGCATGATAGAACGGCGATATGGCTTTTGATGATAGCTTACCTTAACCATGTAGACAGCCAATTCTAACCCAAAGGCTTTGGCTGCGTATGAAAGGGCTGCTCCCCATTGACCGGCACCTGTTTCTGTAGTGATGTTGGTAACGCCTTCTTTTTTACAATAATAGGCTTGTGCAAGGGCCGAATTTAATTTGTGTGATCCAATCGGACTGACGCTTTCATTCTTAAAATAGATGTGAGCTGGTGTGTCCAGCATCTTTTCCAGTCCGGTTGCACGTACTAGAGGAGTAGGGCGCCATACTTTATATAATTCACGTACTTCTTCCGGGATTTCAATCCAGGCGTCCGTCGTATTCATTTCCTGATGTGAAACAGCTTTTGAGAACAAAGGATATAAGTCTTCTTCTTTCATCGGTTGTTTGGTCTGGGGATTCAAAAGAGGAAGCGGTTTGGTCTTCATATCGGCAACAATATTGTACCATGAAGTAGGTATATCCTGTTCTTGTAGTAGAAATTTTTTAGTACTCATAATTCTTTATGTAGTTTACATTATTAATCATATTAGCCTAAAAGGCTTACAACTTGGAAGCAAAGGAACAAATAAAATTTCATTCTTCAAATTGAATAAACAAAAATATGTACCTTTGCACCCTGATTATTACAAAAATAACAAACTAAGAATATGAAACGAGTAGCATTAGTGCTGGTGGCTATTATTACTTTATTTCCAGTATATGCACAACGGAAAAACTTTACTTATAAGTTTTATGGCTTTGTTCGTGGCGATCTGTTTTATAATACGCGTGCTAATATGGCTCCTGTGGATGGAAATTTTTATTTGTATCCTCTCGACAAAAATCCGGATGCGAATGGAGAAGATCTGAATGCTACGCCTAATGGTAGTTTCTATACCTTTACCTCCCGATTGGGCATTGATGTTACAGGGCCGAATATAGGTACTGCTAAAACAAGTGCTAAGTTGGAAACTGATTTTGGCGGGTTTTCGGGCAGTACTACTATGTTGCGAATCCGTCAGGCTTATGTAAATCTGGATTGGGGGAAATCTTCTGTTTTAATCGGACAAACCTGGCATCCTTTATTCGGAGCGGTTATGCCGGATATTCTTAATCTTTCAACAGGGGCACCTTTCCAGCCGTTCAACCGTCAACCACAAATACGGTATCAATATAATGTAAAGGGATGGAAACTGACAGCTTCTGCTTTGTGGCAATTACAATATCTTTCCAGTGGTCCTAAAGGAATGAGCGAAGATTATATAAAAAATAGCTGCGTGCCGGAGTTTTATGTGGGTGCAGATTATGTATCGCATGGCTGGTTGATGGGAGCGGGTGTTCATTTGATTTCTTTAAAACCACGCACTTCTTCCGAATGGCAAGACAAAACCTATAAAGTAAATGAAAGAATGACAGCATTGTCTTATGAGGCTCATTTTAAATATACAGGAAAAAATTATACTTTTGCGGCGAAAAGCCTGATGGCTGCTTGTTTAGATCATACGGCTTTACTGGGAGGATATGGAGTAAGTTCAATTAATCCGGAGAACGGGGAGCAGGAATATACACCTTTTCGCCATTCTACCACTTGGATAAACTTTACATATGGCAAAAAGTGGAAACCGGCTTTGTTTGTTGGCTATACGAAGAATATGGGAACCGGGAAGTCATTGGTTGAACCAACAAAGGTGTATGGTATGGGATTGAATATAGATCAGTTACTTTCTGCTAATGTGAACCTGTCTTATAATTTACCGCATTGGCAGATTGGGTTGGAATACTGTCCTAGCACTGCCTGGTATGGTTCAAATGATCCTGGTACTGGTAAAGTGAAAGATACTCATTCTGTTACCAACCATCGTATCCTGGGGTTGGTGATGTATTATTTTTAAGATGATTATTTATTAAGTACGAATGAAATATTTTTTACTTCTTTGGGCGAGTTGGTTGACTGTGTTCATTGGATATGCCCAAAAGAAAAACTTTTCTTACAAATTTTACGGACAAGTCCGTGGTGATTTATTTTATAATTCGCGTGCCAATGCGGAGATTGTGGATGGATTATTTCATTTATATCCTAAAGATGTTTCTTTAGATGCTGATGGAAATGATTTGAACGCAACGCCTAACGGCAGTTTTTACTTGCTTTATTCCCGGTTAGGTATTGATATTACAGGACCAAATATTGGTAGTGCAGCAACTTCTGTTAAGGTGGAAGGAGACTTCCGCGGTTCGGGAAGCAACTGGGCTATGTTGCGTATTCGTCATGCTTATGTGAATCTGGACTGGAAAAAATCGGCTGTGTTGATCGGACAAACCTGGCATCCGCTTTTTGGTGAAGTATATCCTCAGATGTTGAATCTTTCTACAGGTGCCCCTTTCCAGCCTTTCAACCGGGCTCCTCAAATACGTTATCGGTATAAAAATAAATATTGGCAATTAACGGGAGCTGCAATGTGGCAGTTACAATATTTGTCTACCGGGCCTAACGGAAAGAGTGAGGAATATATAAAGAATAGTTGTGTTCCGGAGATTTACCTCGGTGTTGATTATAGGAAGCCTACTTGGATGGCTGGCGTTGGAATGGAAATCCTTTCTTTGGTTCCGCGTACGCAAAGTGAAGTTGATGGGAAAGTCTATAAAGTGAAGGAGCGTGTGACTTCTGTTTCGGGAGAAGCTCATGCGAAATTTCAGGATGGAAATTGGACTGTTATGGCAAAGACTCTGCTGGCTTCTAATCTTGCTCAGACTTGTATGTTGGGAGGCTATGGTGTTACTGCTATTGATCCTCGTACAGGCGAACAGGAATATTCTCCTTATTTGTATTCGACAACGTGGTTGAATATTGTATATGGAAAGGAATGGCGACCAGGACTGTTTTTAGGTTATTTGAAAAACCTGGGAGCAGGTAAAGCTATTCTTGGCAAAACCTATGGTGTTGGTTTGGATGTAGATCAGGTATTTACTGCAAATGTCCAGTTGTCATATAATTTACCTCATTGGAAGCTTGGTGTCGAGTACAGTCCCTCTCTTGCTTGGTATGGGAACGTGGATTGGCAGGATGGCGGAACGATTCATGATACCCATTCGGTAACTAATCATCGTGTGTTGGGCGTTGCAATCTTTATGTTCTGATGAAAGTTCAGGATTGTTTTCTATATAACTTCCTATATTCGGCGGGTGACATGGATTTATATTTCCGGAATATCCTCGATACATTTTTGTAATCATCAAAGCCAACCTGAATAGCAGCATCCGGCAAATGCAGGTTTGTTGTCAATAGCAGTTTGGTGAAATGATTAATTCTATGGTCAAGGACACATTGGTATATGGAAGTGCCAATTTGATCTTTAAATTTCTTTTCTAAAATTCTTCTGGACAGAGGAACCAGATTTACCAGATCAGAAACAGATATCTTATTATTATAATTGTTGGTGATATAATCCAATACTATTTTTACGTGAGGATCTGATACTGCATATTTGTCTGTTGAAGCTCTGTTTTCAATATATAAAGGTCTAACTACTATATTGAAAGCTTCTTTTTGTTCATTTTTTATATACTGATCCAATAGTTTGGCTGCCTGGTATCCGCCGTTTTCTACATCAAGAACTATAGAAGACAGTGTAGGTGTTGATAAATTACATAACAGAGTATCATTGTCTACCCCTAAAATGGCAATATCATCGGGTATGGAGATGTTGTATATGTTGCATGTTTCTGATATTTGTAAGGCATAGAAATCGTCACAAGCGAAAAGGGCGGTGGGTTTAGGCAAAGCTTCTAACCATTTACCCATGTCTTCGGTGTTATATAGCCATTCTTTATTATCCGGATTTTTGTTTTCAAGCATGTTGCATGTATAGCCATGTTTTTCAATCCTTTCTTTGTACCCTAAAGCTCTTTCTCTGGACCAGATTGCATTTTTATATCCATAATATGCAAAATGGCGGAATCCTTTTCCCAGAAAGAAATCGGCGGCTAAAACTCCTGTTTCATAATAATCCCCTGTAAGGTTAGAAATATTTTTGTTCCTATGGCGGTAATTCTGTACTATAATAGGAATATCCAGGCTTCTGAACAAATCTATATTTACATCACGAAGTTGTGCAATGATGGCATCTGCCTTCCATCGTTTAGCGAAATCTACAACCCCGTTTTCACCATTCATCATAAGATAATATAGCGGCATGCGTATAAAAGACCAAGGTCCTACTTCTCTGGAGTAACGTATAATACCTTCAAGTAACCTGCGGCTGTATCCGCTGGAGAAGTCTGTTAGTACAAGTATTTTTAGCATATTTCCCGATGATTATTAGTAGTAGATTAAATTGGTGCTAATTTACTATGTATAATAAGAAATATGATCAAATTTACCTCAAAAACAATCTGAATAATTGTTTAATTTCTGTAACCAAGTCTCATTATACATGGAATGATCGTTTCTTTGATGTGTCAATGAATGTTGACGTTTTTTGAGAATAGTAAGGCGTCATTTGAGTTTTGTTTTAATTCAAATAAGAGTTCCTTTGTATTGCTTGTTAAGATTAAGTTTATCTACTATAAAAATAGAACCATGAGTACACGACGTGAATTTTTGAAAAAAGCAGCACTGGGTGCTTCCGCTCTTTCTTTTGGCGGAATACTGGAGGGTGTGAGTGCTAGAAGTTATTCCAATATCAAAGGAGCAAATGAAAAAATAAGAGTAGCAGCAATAGGTGTTAATTCCCGTGGCGGAGCTTTAGCTGCAAATTTTGCGAAGCAAAAAGGCTGTGAAATAACTTATATTTGTGATGTTGACAGTCGTGCTATTGCTAAATGTTCGGATGCTATTGCAAAAATACAGGAGCGTAAACCAAAAATTGAGAAAGATCTGAGAAAGGTTATCGAATCCAAAGACGTAGATGCCGTTATAATAGCAACACCGGATCATTGGCATGCCCCTGGAGCGTTGATGGCAATGCAGGCTGGCAAAGATGTATATCTGGAAAAACCTTGTAGCTATTGTCCGGAAGAAGGCGAGATGCTTATTAGAGGAAAAGAAAAGTATAACCGGGTGTTGCAAATGGGTAACCAAAGACGTTCATGGCCTAATGTGCAAGAAGGTATTCAGGCATTGAAAGAGGGCATTATAGGTAATGTGCATTTTGGTAAAGCCTGGTATACAAATAACCGTCCTTCCATTGGCATTGGCAAAGAGGTGCCTGTCCCGGAATGGCTTGATTGGGATTTATGGCAAGGTCCGGCTCCCCGTGTGGCCTATAAAGATAATGTTGTTCATTATAACTGGCACTGGTTTTGGAGATGGGGAACTTCCGAATCGTTGAATAACGGTACGCATATGATTGACTTATTGCGTTGGGGTATGGATCTTGATTACCCGACAATGGTTAATTCTGCAGGAGGACGTTATTTCTTTAATGATGACTGGGAAACTCCGGATACTCAGATTATAAATCTTGAGTTTGGCGGTAAAAAATCGATGACATGGGAAGGCCGTAGTTGTAATGGAAGAACAATTGAAGGAAGTAGTGTTGGCGTTATGTTCTATGGAGACAAAGGTAGCTTGCTGATCACGGGAAGTGATGGTTACCGGATTTTCGATATGGACAATAAGGTGATAAAACAACAATACAGCAAACTGGAGATCGACCCTCGTAACCTGATGAATCCGGCTGAAAGTTTGGATGCTTTACATATAAATAACTTTTTTGATGGTATCAGAAAAGGTGCTGTTCTAAATTCGGATATTGTTTCGGGACATAAGAGTACATTGTTAATGCAAATCGGAAATATATCCCAGCGCGTAGGACGTTCTCTTAATATAGATTCTGCTAATGGCCGTATTATTCAGGATGCGGATGCTATGAAATATTGGAGTCGTGATTACGAACCGGGATGGGAAATGAAATTATAATCCGGAAAAAGAAAACCATATCATTTCAAATAATAATTTAAACCATGAATACTCAAAATTTATCTCGTAGAGAGTTTCTAAAAAATGTAGGTACAATCGGCGGTAGCGGCCTATTGTTGTCTTCATTGCCTCAGTTGCATCTCTTCGCTCAGGAAAGAGCGAAGCAGGTGAAGGGTCAAAAGGCACGACTCGCCGTAATCGGAACAGGCTCCAGAGGTATGTATCATATAAATCATCTGCTACAGATACCTCATGCAGAGGTAGTTGCTTTGTGTGATATTTATCAGCCTCATTTGGATAATGCAGCCAAACAGTACCCCAAGGCAAAGTTGTATAAGGATTACCACCAGGCCATATCCGATCCGAATGTGGATGGCATCTTAATAGCTACTCCATTGAACATGCATGCCCCTATTTCAATAGCAGGCTTGAAGGCCGGCAAACATGTTTTTTGCGAAAAGTCTATGGCCCGGACAATGGATCAGTGTAAGGAGATGTATGATGTTTATAAAGAATCGGGTAAGGTTCTTTATATCGGCATCCAGCGTTTGTTTGATCCGAAGTATTTGAAGGCTATCGAATTAATAAAGAATGGAACAATCGGCCAAATCGTCGGTCTTCGTAACTTCTGGTATAGAAATAATGATTGGCGCAGACCTGTTCCGGATCCATCCTTGGAAAAACTGATAAACTGGCGGTTGTATAAAGAATCTTCCGGCGGTTTGATGACGGAGTTGGCCGCTCATCAGTTGCAGATGGGCACCTGGGTCAACCATTCGTTGCCTGATTACATCACCGGCTTCGGCGATATCATTTATTGGAAAGACGGCCGGGAGGTTTATGATAGCGTAAGCGTGATCTACCATTATCCAAACGGTTTGCGTATGACCTTCGAATCAATCATTTCGAATAAGCGTTACGGTATGGATGAACAGGTTCTGGGTCATGAAGGAACATTGGAGTTGGCTCAGGGTTTGTTGTATACGGAAAACCCGAAACCGGCTCCGGGTATCCAGCAGTTGATAAATCAGATAGAGCATAAGGTGTTCGACAATATCTCGTTCGCGGGTCCGAGTTGGGTGCCGGAAACGGCCTCCTCTACAAAGGGTGAACCTATAATGGATCATATCCAGACTCATGATGGCTCTAATACTACCGGCGCTACAGTAGATGACGGTTCAAAGGGTCTTGTCTCGGCTTATTGTTCATCAGTCATCACCGGCGAGCCGATACCAAATCTGGTTGAGGAAGCGTATTATTCGTCCGTTCTGGCTTTGCTGGGCAATAAGGCAATGGAAGAACGTTCGGTGATAGAGTTTCCTGAAGAATACAAAATACCTTATTCATTTGATGCATAATTATGAGAGACTTAAATATAACAATAACAACAAAAAGGCAACGCACTGAATTATTGATCTTTGGTGTTTGTTTTGTACTGGCTTTCTTGCTGAATATCATTTCTATTATAGCCTTTGGTACGGAATGGAAAGAAGCATTTACACAGTTGCTATGGGTGCTTTGTCTAAGCATTGCTTTTTATGCTATTGCACTTTTCTTCCGTATCCTTTATTGGTTGATTTGTAATGTATTCGGGAGGAAGAAATAACAACTTATAGATGATAGATTGTCGGTTAGTTTGTAGAAAACTTTTATACTTACCGGTATAAAGAGTATCGACCGGTCGGTATAACGACATTCTACAAAACGGACACTTCTATCAGAATATTGACCACTAATAAAAGTAAATACGGATAAAAATGAGACAAATACTATTTGCCTTTTTGATTATACTTCTTCAGGTTACTATGTTACATGCCGGAGAATTGCAGAATAAAAACCATTCCGTTGCGGTTAAACCCGAAGACTTTGAAGGGAAAAACATCTCGGAACAGATATCTAACGCTCTGGATTTTATAAAAGAATGCAACGGTGGCACAATCCTGTTCAAAGACTCTCCGGTTTATCTTATATCAGAGGCAATTGCTTTGCCGTCTAACACAACGATGATTGTTGACGGATGTAAAATAAAGCTTGCCGATCAGGTGTTCGACAATATTATTCGTTCAGGAAATCTGGATATAGATGAAAATGATCCGAATGGGTATGTCAAGCAATTATTGCCTGCCGAGAACATTAAAATTATAGGATTGAACGGAGCAATAATAGAAGGTGCCGAAAATTTTTATGAAGGAGTAAACCCTAAGACGAAGGTGAAAGAAAAATGGTTGGGTGATTATTGGGGTTGGAGAAACTTTACGATATTGTTTTCTTATGTCGACGGATTTGAAATATCCGGATTGAAAGTACAGAAAACGCATAGTTGGGGAATTGTATTGACTAACGGATGTAAAAACGGATATGTTAATAATATAGATTTGCACACAACTGTTAAAAATGGCGATGGAGTAAGTATAATTCAGGGAGGCTCTGATATTGTGATTGAGAATATTACAGGAGAAACTTCTGATGATACGATAATCCTCGCTGCTTTTGACGAAACCCGGTGGAGCAATAATAAATATGTATTTCCTCTTCTTCCGGTAAGATATTCGGATTATTCTTATGGAGGCGACATACATGATATTACCTGTCGTAATATTGAAGCATCCGGTGTACATCACGTGATGATTCTGTTGCCTTCACAGCCTAAAATTTATAATATTTATTGTTCTAATATAAGCGACGGACCGAAAGGCGGAAAAAGAAAAGTTGTACGTATTTATGGAAATGGGCAATATGGACAAGGCTTTAAACCTGGAAATATGTATAATATCTTTATGAATGATATTCGCTCTTATAAGTCGGATATTGCTTTGGAATTTCTTGCTCCGGTATATAATTCGCATTTCAATAAAATCACACAACTTAACCCGAAAGGAAAAGATGTACAACTGGATCCAGGAAATGTAAATGTGAGGATAACCAATTCGGTAAAAAAATAATAATAGGATAAAGCAGAAAATTGCAACAATGAGTACATGTAAAAACCACATATTATTTTTTCTTGTTTTTTTTACAGCATGCATGGCTGTTACGGTCTTTTCTGCAGAGAATTATTCTCTGCAGAAAAGAACCGCAGAAGATGAAAAATATAAAGCGACTCTAACTGTAGACTATGCCAAGAATAACAATAAAACCACTAATGTAATCTATAAGACTGCTTCTCCGAAAACAAAATTATTGACTTTAAAAAAAGGAGTGAGCGAAAGAGTAAATACTGATACCGAAACCGATCCTGATATAGTATATGAAGTTAAGGTTCCTGAAGCCGGGAGGTACAGGTTATTTGCGGATGTGATTAGGCACGAGGTCATTAAACCCGGAATGAATGTAGAGACACGTTTGGTTAAGATTCAAATAAACAATCAACGTGTAACGAGACGTATCGTATCGAACCTGCATGAATATTCCGGGCATGATCTCGGCATATTTAATTTGGAAACAGGCCAGGAGTTAAAACTTTGGTTACCGGAAAAAATATCATTCGAAGCAATTCGTATAGAGAAATATGTTCCTCTGGAAGTACCGGCTGATGCTGCCAGTTATGTTCCAACAGTTGTTCCGCCTACAGACAGACCAAGACTATGGGTTAACAAGAATAATATTGCAGATGTAAGAGAGAACTTAACGAAAGGTGAAAATCTTGCGATATGGCAAATAGTAGAAAAAACAGCGAAAGAACCATTCCCTTTTCAATTCAATATACGGAAAGAAATATTTTATAATACGGAACTGGAAGACGCAGTCATTATTAAGTCTTTCTATTATCTTATGACCGGCAATCGCGAGATCGGAAAAGAAGCTGTTCGATTGGCGGTTGATTATTTATCAGTTTTAGAATTCGGTAATGTTAAATCCGGAGATATTACGCGTGAAATAGGAAAAGCTATTTATACGGCGGCAATTACTTACGACTGGTGTTATAACTTGCTGGACGAAAAAGATAAGCAAAGTCTTTATGATAACATGATGCGTCTTGCTCCGGATATGGAGATCGGGTGGCCTCCTTTCAAAGAGCATGTAGTAAATGGACATGCCAGTGAAGCTCAGGTAAACCGCGATTTTTTAGCGATGAGTATTGCTATATATGATAAAGACCCTGAACCATATCGTTATATCTCTTACTTGCTTCTGGAACATCTGATTCCTATGAGGGCATTTGAATATCAATCACCCCGTCATAATCAAGGTTTTGATTACGGGGCATATAGACATGGGTGGGAAATGCATGCTGCATGGATGTTTTATAGAATGACCGGAGTCCGCGTGTTTAACGATAATGTTGCTGATCTGCGGAAGTACTGGTTATATATGCGTCTCCCTGATGGGGAGCGGATGTATGATGGGGATAAATTTTCCAAAACGCATTTTGCTTACCCCGAAACCTTATTGTTGGACTATTCCTATGCTGATGATGCTGTAACGAAAGGTGAATTTGAACGTCGTGGCGGATTGGAAAGAGCTAAAGACAATCCTGTTCTTTTTTTATTGGTGAATAATCCTGATTTAAAAGCAGAACATGATTTAACTTCTTTACCGTTATCTACAGAGTTTGGCCCTGTATTGGGAAGCCTGATTGCAAGAACCGGATGGAATATGGATAAAACAAGTAATGATGTGGTTGCCGAAATAAGAGGTGGAGGTTATCATTTCGGAAATCATAAACATGCCGATGCCGGTTCTTTTCAGATTTATTACCGTGGTCAACAAGTCGCAGATTTGGGAATATATGGAGCGTATGGCACACCATATGATTTCAACTTCTATAAAAGGTCTGTTTCTCACAATATGATACTTGTTAAAGATCCTGATGAAAAGTTGGCTAACAGAACAAAAATAAATGATGGAGGAAGCCGGTTTAATCAAAGAAATCCGAAATCACCCGATGAGGCTAAAAATGACCCCTGGTTTGATTACGGAACCGTACTTTCTGCAGATTTTGAAGCAAATACTCTGAAACCGTCATATAGTTATTTTAAAGCAGATTTGACCGCTGCTTACTATAGTAAAGTTGCTAATTATACCCGTAGTTTCTGTTTCCTTAATATGAATAGGGAAGATGTTCCGGCTGTAATTATTTTGGCAGACGATCTGTTTGCGTCCAAAGACAACTTTGATGCTTATTGGAAGATAAATACATTGAATAAACCAGGCCGTCTCGGTACCAACGTTGTATTACAAAATAATAAAGACGGCTTTGTTGGTAAGACCCATATTAATATGTTACTTCCATTACCGGAAAACCGGGAGATCGAAATTTCCAGCCTGAAAGATTCTTCTAGTGTATTAGGCCCTCAGTATCAGATTAAATCATCTTATCCCGAGGCAAATGGTTATCAGGTTGTTGCTTTTCCGAAGAAAAAAGAAAAGCACAATCGTTTCCTGACTGTTTTTCAAATGACAGCAGACAATACAAAGCCTATGCCTGTAGACTTTAAAGAAGAAAATGGCCAATATATTATATGTTTGCAAGATCGTATGGTATGCTTAAGCTCCGGTTATCAGCAAATACAAAGTCCGTTTACCTTAAAGGTTGATCAAAGTTCGGAATCCCAGATATTAATAACTGATTTGAAACCCGGTTTTTGGAATGTACAAAGCGAGAATGGGGCGATAAATATTAACTTCAAAGTTAAAACGGGTAAGAATACTATTTTCTTTAGAGGCGGTAAGGGAAGATATTTAATTACTCCCGGTCGCTCTTATGAGTTGGGTAAATAGTTAGAAGTTATTTGATTATAAAAAAAATTCCAGATAATACAGAATGACGTGATTTGAAGAATCTTTAGCTCGAATGTACTATTGAGAGGGTGAAAGAATCAATAGTTTTGCAAATCAAATGAAAGGAAGATAGATAACTGTTATTCTTCAAATTTGCTTTACGCTAATGGATAAGTAAAGATTGATTATTTCCTATAATCTAATGTCTAATTATAAATTAATATGAAAAACTACAAAAGATCTATTTTAGGAGTATTTCTTGGTTCCGCGATGTTGGGTTTACCCAATGTTGCTGCTTACGCGCATGTACCAGATAAGGTAGATGACAGCAGCAAAATTGGAATGCCGTCTCCTGCGCAACAAAAACAGTTGAGGGGTAGTGTCAAGGATGAAGCGGGCGAACCACTGATGGGTGCTAGTGTGGCTGTGAAAGGTACCACTAATGGAACAATGACTGATATGGACGGTAATTTCTCTCTTTCAGTAAGTCCGGGTTCAGTGCTTGTTATTACTTATCTCGGTTATCTGCCAAAAGAAATTACTGTTGATTCCAAAAATACCTATAATGTTGTACTGGCCGAAAATTCTCAAATGATTGATGACGTTGTGGTTGTAGGCTATGGAACGATGAAGAAACAGAATTTGACAGGTGCCGTATCTGCTGTTAGATTTGATGAATCGATGGAGAGTCGCCCTACAATGAATCTGTCTTCGGCATTGACCGGCCTGAGTGCAGGTTTAAATATCTCTCAGACATCGGCAGCTCCCGGATCTGAAGAAGTCTCTATTCTGGTAAGAGGTAAAGGTACAATGAATAATTCGGAACCTTTGGTTATTATTGATGGTGTACCGGGAGCATTAAATGATGTAAATCCGAATGATGTAGAAAGCGTATCTGTGCTTAAAGACGCTTCTTCTTCTTCAATCTATGGTTCCCGTGCTGCTAACGGTGTAATTCTGGTTACTACAAAGAGAGGAAAAGAAGGTAAAGTAAATGTTTCTTATAATGGTTATGTTGGATGGCAAAGTGCAGCGAAAACGGTCGACTTTGTAAGCGATATGGCTACTCACATGAGTTTGGTAAACGAAGCAGAAGGTTTTGAAAAGTATTCAAATAGTCTGATTGATCAATGGAGGCAAGAATCTGCCGCAGGTAATCCTCTGTATCCGAATACCAATTGGTATGATGAAATGCTTAAGACCTCAGTTTTGACGGAGCATAATCTGAATGTAAGAGGTGGTAGCGAGAAAATGAATTACTCATTGTCTCTTGGCTATTTGGACAATCAGGGAATTATTGATAATTCCGGCTCTAAAAAGTATTCATTCCGTTTAAATGTAGATTCAAAAGCAACAAGTTGGCTTGATTTGGGTGCCAACGTGTTTGGCTCATGGTCGGATAGTAAACCTATTAATACAAAAGACTTTTTCAACTACATCAGAAATACAACTCCGGGAGTTATTCCTCAATATGAGGATGGCCGTTATGGTGGAACTATGTTCAAAGACCTGGCAGAAGTTAGTAACCCGCGTGCTTATGTAGATAATATACGGGGTAACTATCAAAGACAAAAATTAGGATTGAAATTCTATGGAAAAGTGAAGTTCCTGAAGTTCTTTGAATGGGAAAGTAGCTTCGGCTTTAATTATGATAACAGATATAACTGGGAATATACCAATCCTTATTCTCTATGGGATTTCCAGTCTGGATATGAATACCAGCCAAAATCCAATATTGATAAACTGTTTAATGGTACACGAAGAGACTATTCAACTATTCTGAATACCCTTTTGCGTTTCAACTATTCATTAAATAAGGAGCATAACTTCGCGGTTTTACTTGGTTTCGACCAACAATATAGTCGTATGGATAAGTTTGATGCAAAGAAAAGCGATATACTTGGAAATGATGCCATATATATTATGGATGCCGGTGTTGAGAACGAATCTATAACCGGATCTGGAACCGATGATGCTCTCCGTTCTTATTTCGGACGTGTCAACTACGATTATAAAGGAAAATACCTTTTAGATATCAGTGCCCGTTATGATGGTTCTTCCAGATTTGCTCCTGCTAACAGATGGGGATTCTTCCCTTCTTTCTCTGCTGGTTGGAGATTAACAGAAGAATCTTTTGCCCAACCTTTGAAGACTGTTTTTGATGATATCAAGATCAGAGGTTCATGGGGTAAATTAGGTAACAACAGAATTGGAGATTATGCATATCAGGTTGTATATGGCTCTTCACCTTATTCTTTTGGCGGACAACTTCAGCAAGGTGTGGCTCCTGTAGAGTTGGCAAACAATAAAATTAAATGGGAAACAACAGCAATTACTAATATTGGTGTAGACTTTGTCTTGTTTAATAACAGACTATCCGTAAGTGCTGAGTATTATAATAAGAAAACCAGTGATATCTTAACACGTATTCCTATTTCATTGACAATGGGAAACTTTACTCCACCTTGGCAGAATATTGCAGAAATGACCAATAAAGGTGTGGAATTGCAATTGACTTACCATGGCAATGTTGGAAAAGATTTCTCATATAGCGTTAGTGGTAACTTAGCTACAGTGAAGAATGAAGTAACCAAGTTTAATGGCGACAGATCCATAGATAAAGCTATGATTACTATGGAAGGTAAGCCTTATAACAGTTACTACGTTCTTGAAGTAGATCATATCATTCAGGATCAAGCCGAAATAGACAAGTTGTTGGCTGACGGATATACTTTCGGAAGTGATATAGGCGGTACACCTAAACCTGGTGATTTCTTATATAAGAATACAAATGACGATAAAGCATTCAATTTGGAGGATCGCGTAGCAAAAGACTTTTCTTCCCTGCCTAAATTAACTTATGGTATTAGCATTAGTGCTGCATACAAAGATTTTGATTTTAATATCGTGGGACAAGGAGTCGGCAACGTAAAAGGTTATTGGGGTAATGACGGATTCAATACGTTCAATATTAACGAAGGATTCTTGATCAGAGAGAATGTTTTAAATCATTGGACTCCTGAAAACAGATCAACGGAATATCCTCGTTTGCAGACCTCAGGTTCGGCACTTAATACGGCATATAGCGATTATTGGTTGTATAATACTTCTTATTTCAGAATTAAGTCCATACAACTTGGATATACTTTGCCTAAACGATTGACATCTACCTTCTTGGTTGATAGATTGAGAGTATATACGAACCTTGAGAATTTCTTTACCTTTACAAGCTTCGACGGATATAACCCTGAAAACACAGATATATCTTATCCGTTAATGAAACAATGGGTAGTTGGTTTAAACGTAACATTTTAAATGAATAAGATATGAAAAAAATAATAATATCAATTATAGCATCTATATTCCTTCTGTCTTCTTGCAGTGATTTTCTTGACAGAAATTCATTGGTAGGACTTTCGGAAGGAGGATTTTGGAAATCGGAAGAAGATGCGATAATGGGCGTAAATTCATTATATAATGCGAATCGTGAATTTACAAACAGCATCGTAATATATGGTATGATGGACGACTTTACTGATATTTCGTACCAGTCATGGGCTACCGGATTGACAACCGGAAATTTCCCTACGAATGCTGTCTTTTATGAAACTTCATGGGGTATATTCTATAAAGGCATTTACCGTGCGAACACTGCTATTAAGCAGATTCCGGGTATCGAGATGTCGGAAGCTGTAAAGAACCGTACAATGGGTGAAGCAAAGTTTTTCCGTGGATATTTCTATTTTAAACTATGGGATTATTTTGGAGGTGTGCCTATTTATGATTATCCGATGAATGCAGACGAAGCTGATAAGCCTCGTAATACAGAACAGGAAGTGTATGATTTTATTGTGCAGGATATGACAGATGCTATTTCTTTATTGCCTGAAAGTTATGGACAATCAGACAAAGGCCGTGCTACAAAATGGGCTGCATTGGCAATGAGAGGTAAAGCACATCTGTGGGCTAAACAATATGACAAGGCTGCTGCCGATTTTAAAGAATTGATGGAAAAGAGCGACCGCAAGTTGGTGGATGATTTCCATTCACTATTCCGTGTTGCAGGAAATAATAACAGCGAAGTTATTTTTGATGTACAGTATGTTGCCGAAGCAAAACAAGGTATAGCAACAGACCGTAATTATGGAAATTCGGGAGGTGCAACATCCGGATCGCAGCGTACCCGTCCTACTCCGGCACTGGTAAATGCTTTTGAAATGGTTGACGGAACCTCTTTTGATTTCAAAAATTATAAAAATGCAAAAGGTACTACTTTTGATCCTAACAATCCGGAAGACTGGAATGATGAAGCCTCTGTTAGAAAATTGTTTGAGAACAGAGACCCTCGTATGCATCAGGCAATTATTGTTCCCTGGTCTGAATTTGAAGGAAAAAGTGGAACGCTCCTTTATAAATTTCCGGTTGATAAAACAGATCCGGGTGCTTTTGTTCCGGTTTGGGCAAATGGTAGCTATTCATGGAGAAAGTTTGTGGAAACAGGTTCTACATATACATTGCAGGATAATATGCCTCAGAACTTCCCTCTTATCCGTTTGGCCGATGTTATGTTGATGTATGCTGAAGCTCAGAACGAAGCTGTTGGTGCAGACCAATCTGTTTATGATGCAATAAATGCTGTTCGTAAAAGGGCAGGTATAAAAGAACTTCCTGCCGGGTTGAGTCAAGCTCAGATGCGTGAGAAAATTCGTCATGAAAGAATGGTTGAACTTTGCGGTGAAGGACAGAGATATTCGGATATCCGCCGTTGGAAAATAGCGAAAGATGTAGTGGATGGTGTTTGGATGACTGAATTTACAGGTGTGAAGATCCGTCAGAGAGGATTCCCTGATCACTACTATTTGTGGCCAATTCCTCAAAAAGAAATGGATTTGAATCCAGCTTTGAAGCAAAATCCGGGATGGAATTAAAATAAGTGGATAGTAATGTGTTGACCCCCGAAAGTTATTTCTAATTTTCGGGGGTATTTTTTTTATCAGAAGATAGACAGGTAAATAAGAAAAGAGGCCAACTAACTTTTTATTGTTAGCAGGCCTCTTTTATCTTGTAATATCAGGAAGTAAATTACCCTATATTCTTTACCTTAATCAGATATTCTGCAATCTGAACAGCGTTCAAGGCTGCACCTTTCTTGATTTGATCGCTTACTGTCCAGAATGTTAAACCGTTCGGATTTGTAAGGTCTTTTCGTATGCGGCCAACATAAACAGGGTCTTCTCCCGCAATGAATAATGGCATCGGGTAGTCTTTTTTTGCCGGCTCGTCTTGCAATACGACACCTTCTGCTTCAGCAAATGCTTTGCGGGCTTCTTCGATGCTGATAGGACGTTCTGTTTCAATCCAGGTAGATTCGCTATGAGCGCGCATAACAGGTACACGTACGCAAGTAGCACTTACTTCAATATCCGAATGCATGATCTTGCGGGTTTCGTTATACATCTTCATTTCTTCTTTTGTATAACCGTTTTCCAGAAATACGTCTACATGAGGAATGACGTTGTAGGCCAGCTGATAAGCGAATTTCTCCACTGTCGGTTCTTCGCCTTTCAACAGTTGCTCATATTGTTTTACCAATTCGGCCATAGCTGTGGCACCTGCACCACTGGCAGCCTGATAGGTAGATACATGTACGCGTTTGATATGCGACAGATTTTCGATTGCCTTCAACGCAACAACCATTTGAATGGTAGTACAGTTAGGGTTGGCAATGACACCGCGCGGACGATTCAGTGCATCTTCCGCATTGACTTCGGGAACGACCAAAGGTACATCGTTATCCATACGGAAAGCACTTGAATTGTCGATCATGACAGTACCGAATTTGGTGATTGTCTGCTCGAATTCGCGTGATGTACCTGCACCGGCCGAAACAAAAGCAACATCAATTCCCTTAAAGTCGTCGTTATGTTTAAGTTCCTTGACAGTAATCTGTTTACCACGGAAGTTATAAACATGTCCGGCACTGCGGGATGAACCAAAAAGGATAAGCTCATCCATCGGGAAGTTTCTTTCGTCGAGTACTCGCAGGAATTCTTGTCCTACGGCTCCACTTGCTCCAACAATTGCTACTTTCATTTTGAGCACTAATTAATTTGTTTGTAGAAAAAAATGTTATAATTTTACGTTGCATAGAAATATAAGTCTCTTTATGCTACAACGTTTTGAGGCACAAAGATATGCAAATTATAACAAAACCATATAACTATGAGACAAATTATTATTATTATCTTCTTGTTTCTGCCTTTTTGTGTTTTTGCACAACTCATCGAATCATTTGACGGACCAGATGTAAATTCTGGTAATCCCTGGGTTGCCCCAAAAGGCTTTTTTCGTATTGATAATGGATTGCTCCAATTTGACGGAAGTCGTTTAACCGGAGATTTTTCTTGCTATGTTCCTGTAATATACTCGAAAAATATGGAATGGCAGATAGATGTAAGTCTTTCTTTTAAGTCTTCAAATTCTAATCATGCCCGTATTTATGTATATGCAACCGATAGTCCGGCTTCAGTCCTTTATTATTTGCAAGTGGGACATAATGACCATAATGTCTCTCTTTATCGACAAAAGGGAAACGGAACTCCACAGCGAATTATTAACGGACGGAAAGATCTGCTAGGTACAGGCGCCTCTTCCGTGAAAATAAAACTAACGATGGAAAATGAGAGAATATGGACACTTTATACTTCTGTAAATGGAAATGTTTACAAACAGGAGGGACAACCATTTACAGATAATCCCTTGTCCAATATACGTCCCGGGGGCTATTTCAATATTACTTGCCGTTGCAAGGCCTCTTCTTTAAAGAATATGGTCTATGCATTTGATAATATCAGAATCATATCTGAAATAACTTCAACTCCAACTGTCCCCGAAAAGGAACCCGGCGGACAACCGGATGATAAACCTTCTACCGGAACTTCTATTCCCAAGCTTTTATCTTTGGCGGAGGAAGACCAATATTCGCTACTCCTTTCATTCGATCAGAAAGTGGATGCACGAAAAAGTGTGTTCCTGTTAGATGAAGATAAAGCCAATGAGGTCTATATTTCGGATGACGAGACAATGCTGAAGCCTGTTTGGGTAACCAGCCGACAAAAAGCAGCCGGTTATACATTGACTTATTCCGGGATAGTAGCAAAAGGAAGAACAGATGAATGTAAAGGAAATAAAGCTTTCGTTTCGACATTGGGAAATGATCCCGATGATTTTGAAAATGATCCTGATGGTTTTGAAAAACCATCGGGATGTTTTATTTGCATCAATGAGATCATGGCCGATCCCAGCGGATTGGATGTTTTGCCCCGGACAGAGTATGTGGAATTATATAATGCTTCTGCTACTGCCTGCCAACTGGAAGGGTGGATGTTTGTTTATAATGATATATCTGTTAAACTTTCGAGTCTATTGCTTCCTGCCGGAGGTTATGTGGTACTATATAAGGAAGGAAGGGAGGTGAAACTTGATCCTGCGGGTAACGAAATGCCTCTGGTTAAGTTTCCGGCACAACTGGCAAATAATGGCAAAACGCTCCAACTGAAATCCCCGACTGGCGAATTGATTGATCAAATTACATATCCGAAAGCTAAACCCGGTATTGCCTGGGAGCGTTCAGGACAAGGCTTGTATCTGTCTACCGATTCTAAGGGTGGAACTCCCGGTGCGGTAAATTCACGTCCGGATAACCCCCAACCTCCGACTGATTTGGAAGACACTTCTGTGAATCCTTTCGAGATGGTTTTTAATGAATTGTTGCCGGACCCTTATACCGGCGGTAGCGAGTATATCGAATTATATAACCGCTCAGACCGGAAATTGTCGGTAAAGGGACTGTCTATTGCCACCCGGAAGTCAGACGGTGCGTTAAGTACACATTATCCGTTGTCGTCGGTTCCTTTCGACATAGAGCCGAAAGGGTATCTTTTGTTGACAAAAGATGTAGAAGGTATTTCTTCTTTTTATCTTGTTTCTTCACCGGAATCGTTGCATCAGCAGAAATTGCCGGTATTGGCAAATACTTCATCTGCTTTGGTGCTGTTTCGGACGAAAGATGAAGAAGTGATAGATGAAGTTGCTTATTCTTCCAAATGGCATGCGCCTTCTGTAAAGAATGGGAAAGGTGTTTCGTTAGAGCGGATTGATCCGGATGCTGCAACGCAGGATGCTGCCAATTGGATATCGGCGGCCGAAACTACCGGCTCAGGTACACCGGGTTATCGTAATTCTCAATACAAAACAACAGGAACCGGGCATCCTGTTTCTGTTGAAGCTCCTGTATATTCCGAACTTACCGGAGAGTACACAATCCTTTATTATATGGATAAACCCGGATATAATTGCAGGATGTGGGTGTTTGATACAACTGGCCGGCGGTTGGCGGAAATAGCCAACCATGAACTGCTTGGAGTTGAGGGAAGATTGCTATGGAACGGTATAGGACAAAATGGTTGCCGGCCTTTGCCGGGAATCTATATATTGTATATCGAACTATTCCATCCTGACGGGACAACCAAATCCTATAAAAGGGTGTTTCTTATTCATTAAAATAGAGCTGGCCGGCAGGTAAGGACTGTTTTTTACTATCTTTGTATCCCTAACTAAATTTAAAGTTTGAGTCATGAAATATAATGTACTCTGTTTTCTTTTGTCATTTGCTATGGTGTTCTGTTCATGCAGCCGTGATGACGAACCGGTTAACAAAGCCCGTACTGTGTTAGTATATATGGTTGCCCAAAACTCATTGTCCGGTTTTGCTTCGAAGGATTATGAGGAAATGAAGCAAGGCATGCAGGAGGTAGATCCGGCATCTTGTAATCTGCTGGTGTATATAGATGATAATTTCGCTCCTCGCTTGCTGCATCTTACTAAAGATAAAAAAGGACAGGTTGTAGAAGAAGTGGTGAAAGAGTTTGGCGAACAGAACTCATTAGATATATCTGTTATGAAAGGTCTTCTGTCTGATGCTTTTCAAAGATATCCGGCCGAAAGTTACGGCCTTGTTCTTTGGTCTCACGGCGAGGGCTGGCTGCCTAAAAGCATGATGCGCTGGTGGGGGCAAGATGGCGATGACTATATGGATATTTCGGAACTACACGAAGTGTTGCAAAGCATCCCACACCTGGATTTCCTCTTTTTCGATGCTTGCTTTATGGAGTCTGTAGAAGTTGCCTATGAATTGCGGGACTGTATGGATTATTTAATTGGTTCTCCAACCGAGATTCCGGGTCCGGGAGCTCCTTATCAGCTGGTTGCCCCCGCTTTCTTTGTTAAAGAAAATGCAGGATTGGCAATTGCCACTGCTTATTATGAATACTATAATGGATTGTATAAAGGTGGCGCCGGGCTTAGTAATTCTAACTGGACGGCCGGTGCTTCGGTGGCTGTGCTAAAGTGTAGTGAGCTGGAGCACTTAGCTTCTGCCACGGCAAAAGTGCTTCCTAAGTATATCCAAAACAAACAGGATATTGCTGTTTCCGGTGTGATGTGCTATGATAAACGCTACATGCAGTATTATTATGATTTGGAACGCTTTATTTATAAATTAACGGGGGGCAACAGCGATTATACCGAATGGAAGTCTGCATTTGATGCTGCCGTGATTTATTGGAAGACTACTCCGAAGAACTTCTCCGGACTGGTTCAAAGTATGTTTGCAATGGATCTTGATGCCGGCGGTGTTTCCGGATATGTTCCCCGCTCCTCGATGGCATCCGTAAATGCGTTTTATCAGAACTTGGCATGGTATAAAGCGGCTGGCTGGTCGCAAACAGGCTGGTGATGCCCGGGAGGCATTGACATTCCCCTGACGAAACCATCCCCCTACCTAGGGAGGTCTTTTCCCCCTACTAGGGGAGATTCTTTCTCCCTACCTAGGGGGATTGGTCTGACAGGGAAGGTCGGGATGCCGGCCTCTTCACCTTCTGCTTCTATTTTTCAGGTGTAACTGTTTTATTTCTTGCTCCGGCCAGAATGCCTTGTAGTTTGTAAACCACTTGGGGGTGTAGGAGGGCTTGGTTGTTTTGCTCGCCCTCTTTTGTCATATCGTAGAGTTGAGGGTCTCTCGAATATCCGGTTTCTACATTCTCCCGCGGCATAAGCGGAGCGCCTGCGCTTGGTTCGATATACTTCCAGTCTTTTGTGCGTACGGATAGGGCGCGGTTTAATGCCTGTTCTATTACCCAGGGACGTCCTTCATTATCTTTGCCTAACCAGGCATTGAGGTAGTCGTAACTGTCGGGAGCGCTTCCTTTGGGCAGGCGCGAATTGGTTAATGCCGCCAATGAAGCAAGCCAGTCGATCTGGCAAACCAGGGCATCGGATACGGTGGCTTTCTTAATTTCTTTTGGCCAATGTACGATTGCCGGGATGCGTGTCCCGCCCTCAAATGCGCTGTATTTGTTGCCTCGTAGCGGGCCGGTTGGTTTATGGTCGCCCAATAATTCTACGGCTCTGTCTGCATAACCATCATCTACTACCGGGCCGTTGTCGCTGGATAGGATAATTAATGTATTCTCTGTTAAGCCCAGTTCGTCCAGTGTTTTCATTAATTGTCCTACTGCCCAGTCGAATTGGGCAATTGCATCTCCGCGTAGTCCCATCGGGCTCTTGCCGCGGAAACGGTCGTGCGGAAAACGGGGTACATGCACATCGTTTGTGGCAAAGTACATGAAGAAGGGTTTGCCTTTGTTTGATCTTACAAAGTCTATTGCATGTGTTGTGATAGAGTCGGCAATGTTTTCGTCTTTCCAAAGGGCTTTGCCGCCTCCTCTCATAAATCCGATACGGCTGATACCGTTAACGATAGACATATCATGCCCGAAGCTGGGCTTCTGGTTGTATAGGAGTTCGGGGTTGTCTCTTCCGGTAGGTTCTCCCGCAAAGTTCTTTTCGTAGCTTACCTCGATGGGGGCAGACGGATCGTAGTTTGCTACCTTGCCATTTTCTATAAAGACGCAGGGTACACGATCGGCTGTGGCGGCCATTATATATGAATAGTCGAAACCTAAGTCGCCTAAGGCTGTTGGCAGCGGAGCATTCCAATCCTGTTCTCCGGTTTTATCACCTAAGCCCAGATGCCATTTTCCTATCGCGGCTGTGGCATATCCTGCATTTTTGAACATGTCGGCTATTGTGTAGCGTTCGGGGCGGATAATCATACCTGCATTGCCGGCGGCAATATCTGTGCCGGGCACACGCCATGCATATTCGCCAGTGAGCATAGAATAGCGTGAAGGCGTACTGGTAGAAGCTGTTGCATAAGCGTTGGTGAAGCGGATGCCTTCGTTTGCCAGCCGGTTTACATTTGGTGTTTGAACACGTTTGGCTCCATAACATTCCAGATCTCCGTAACCTAAATCGTCGGCATAAATAAGGATTACATTGGGTGTTTTCTGTTGCGTTTGTTGTTGTTTCTGGGCATGTATTATACCGGTAGCCAGAAACGAGGCTCCGATACCCAGGATAAGTGTTGATTTCATGTTGGTAAATATTCTATTTCTTGTTTAGTTCGTAAAGATATGAATATTTACCGGATGGTTGCTGTTCCTGTGTTATCTTTCCATGCTTCGACACTTTGATTGAATTCAACACCGGTAGATGTAACAGTAACACTGATTGTTGTTGTTGTACCTGCTTCTAATGTAGCAGTTGGCGTGAATTGATAATCTGTACCGTCTTTTTACATTCTCCCAAATCAGTATCCAGAAGTATTCTATTTAAAAACGGACTAAATTGTTTTTTCTACTCAATAAGTTGTGAAATGTATGATATTTGTTGGTTTTTATATGTTTCCGATCCTTTCATTACGTATGGTACGTGGTGATTTGCCAAAGTTGGCCCGGCAGAAATGTGAGAAATTGGCCAATGATTCGAATCCGTATTTATAGCAAATTTCGGAAATACTTTGGTTGGTGGTGATAAGATCGTTGTGAATGTCCTGGCATTTCTTTTTAACCATCCATTGATATGCAGGCTCTCCGAAGGTTTCTTTAAAAATACGCCGGAAGGTAGGGAGGCTATAGCCTCCTAGTTGAGCAAAAGATTCAACATCTTTTGCTTTCAGGTAATTTTGCATTACAAAATATTTAAAGCTCTTGGTGTATCTGTAAATCGGGGCATAAAAAGTAGCCAGTTCTTTAAGAGGATAATAACAATTAAGTATGTATATTAATTCGGTTCCTTTCGCTTGAAGGAAGTTGCAACATAACATAGCGTCGTTTATGTATTTCTTCATTCCTTCCAGATATAATACGAGTGGAGTACAGGAATTCATTACTATGGGAGTAACGGTCATGTTTCCGGCCATGGTTTCCCCGCTCAGAAAGCGGTCATTACATACGTTTTGCGGACGGTCGAAAAGGTAAAGAATACATTCGCATGATTCGAGAATGTGGAATTCTACCCGCGAACCTATCGGTTGAAGGATAAATTGTCCGCTCGAGAAAGTAGTCATCGGATGTTCTTCACTTTTTACAAGTACTTTGCCGGAGATGAGAAAATAGATAGTGTTCTGCATGCATCTGGCCTGAGGTATCATCATTCCCCTAGGATATGCACGGTATTTGAATATATTCGTCTGGTAAGACTTGCACGAAGAACAATCCGTGAATTTGGCCCATCTTTGATCGGACATAATTATATGAGCGACTTAGAGTTTAACTTTCTTACTTTTTCCTTTTTTTGTTTCATTATGGAAACGATCTACAGCTGTTACTATATAGCGATATTTACGCTTACCATCATTGTAAGGTAACAGATAATTCGTTTTACGTGTAATGGCAGCTATTTTAGCCGGATTACTTAAATCTACCGGTTCTTTATCATCAAAACGGTAAATTACAAAATAGGATGCGAGTTCGGGGTTGGTCTCACTCTGTTCTGCTATCCAATGGAGCATATAGCCTTGCGGAGTCCATTCTGTTTTTAGTTTCTTTACTTCCTGCGGAGCACGGTTGTGCATGTGTGTGTATGCCGGAATTAATGCCGGATAGCGATGATAATTTCGTTTCAAGCTGTCGGCAACGCCTTTGTTGTTCCATAAAATTTCGTTGGCCGGCCAGAAACAATTACCACTGACATGAGGTAAGGCTCTTTCATAACGCATCTTTCGTGTCAGCTCATTGGCTTTCATTGTGCGGGCTACATCTTGCCCGATATAAAGATGACTTCCGTTTGTATTTTTGTCCCACCATTTAATTAGTGTGATATAGTCTGCTGCCGGATGCCCTATTTCCCAGTATATTTGTGGCATGTTGTAGTCTATCCATCCTTGCTTTACCCAATAAAGTATGTCGGCATATAAATCGTCATAATTCTGTAGACCGTTGGTTTCGCTGCCGGAGTTGTCGGGGGTATTTTTCTTGTTCCTATAAATACCGAACGGGCTGATACCGAACCGTACCCAGGGTTTGGACAGCAAAATGGTGCGTTTGATCTCTTTTATCAGTTTATTTACGTTTTCTCTGCGCCAGTCATTCCGTTGGGCTTCTGTATATCCTTTGCGCAAACCGTACTTGTAGAAACTGTTATCGTCGGGAAAAGAAAGCCCTGCTGCCGGGTATGGATAAAAGTAATCATCCATGTGGATGGCATCTACGTCGTAGCGGGTAACAATATCACGAACAATCCTACAAATAAACTGACGGCTTTCGGGTAATCCCGGATCGAAAAGTATTTGTTTGTTATAAGTAACAAACCATTCCGGGTGGCGATAGTAGATATGTGAATCGGCAAATTTGGTATTACCGGCAGTGCTCACCCGGTAAGGATTTAGCCAGGCATGGAATTCCATGTTTCTTTTGTGGCATTCTTTAATGAGAAAGGCCATCAGGTCGAAGTTGCCGGCTGGAGCTTTTCCCTGTTCTCCCGTATAAAAACGGCTCCAGGGTTCTATTTCTGATTTATAAAAAGCATCTGCTTCCGGACGTATCTGAAAAATGATGGCATTAATGCCGCAATTTTGTAGATAATTAAGTTTACGAATGAAATCTTTTTTCATTTGAGATGGAGTCATGTCTTTGTATTCGCCCTGAAAAGCTGTTTGAATCCATGCTCCTCGGAATTCTCTTTTTGCTTCTTTTTGGCCTGTCGTTTGACGCGGAATTTCCCGGACGGTTGAACATGAAGACATAGCAATAGATAATATCGCCAATAGCAGACGGAGATATTTTATATACATTGTTCTATTTATTTGTTTTTATGTACGAAAACTCAACAAAAATACATGAATATCTTTTAAAAACAAAAGGTTTCGTAACTTCTAATGTGAATACTTATTGATTGTTTGTCAAAACGGCATTACTTTTCTAACTTTGCAAGTTAAGAAAAATAGGAAAAGGTATTATGTCTGAGAGCAATTCTATATTTATAAAAGGTGCACGTGTTAATAATCTGAAGAATATCGACGTGGAAATTCCACGTGATAAGCTTGTGGTGATAACCGGTTTGTCTGGTAGCGGAAAGTCTTCATTAGCTTTTGATACTTTGTATGCGGAAGGACAAAGGCGGTATGTTGAAAGCCTTTCGGCATATGCCCGCCAGTTTCTGGGCAGGATGAGTAAACCGGAATGTGATTATATTAAAGGTATTCCTCCTGCAATAGCCATTGAGCAAAAGGTAAATACCCGTAATCCGCGTTCTACGGTAGGTACATCAACTGAAATATATGAATACTTACGTCTTTTGTATGCCCGTATAGGGAAAACCATATCTCCTGTTTCCGGTGAAGAAGTAAAGAAACACCAGGTTAGCGATATTGTTAATATGGTGTTGGCTTATCCTGATGGGACTCGTTTTGCTGTTTATGCTCCGGTTGTGTTGCCTGAGGGACGAAGTATGAAGGAACAATTGGAGATTTTACAAAAAGAAGGATATACGCGTCTGGCAATTAATGATAATGTTTATCGTATAGGAGAAGTGATTGGAGATGAAGCGTTGCAGAACTCCCAAAATGTTGAATTGCTGATCGACCGTTTGACCATATCGGATGACAAGACATTGAAAAGCCGTTTGGCAGATTCAGCAGAGACTGCTTTTTTTGAAGGGCATGGCACTTGCATAATCCGTATCTATACTCCTGAAGAAACGGTGACGAAAGAATTCTCCAAACGGTTTGAAACGGATGGTATAGTTTTTACGGAGCCTACGGATATGATGTTCAGTTTTAATAATCCTCTAGGAGCGTGTCCGGTATGTGAAGGCTTCGGCAAGATTTTGGGCATAGACGAAAATCTTGTGGTGCCGGATAAAAGTTTGTCGGTGTATCAGGGAGCTGTTGTATGTTGGAAGGGAGAAGTAATGGGCGAATGGCTGAAGGAGTTTGTAGCCAAAAGCGAAAAATACAAGTTCCCAATTCACCGGCCTTATTATGACTTGACGGATAAGGAAAAAGATTTACTTTGGCATGGTGCTCCGGGATTGCATGGCATTGATGATTTCTTCAAATTTGTGGAAGAAAATTTATATAAGATACAATACAGGGTTATGCAGGCGCGCTATCGTGGAAAGACTACTTGCCCGGTTTGTAAAGGCGCCCGGTTGAAACCTGAAGCCCTTTATGTACGGATAGGAGGGAAAAACATAGCTCAACTGGTAACATTGCCTATTACAGAAGCAAAAAGTTTTTTTGATAATCTGGAGCTCGATGAAACGGATGCAGCTGTAGCTAAACGCTTGCTGACAGAAATAAACAGCCGTCTTCAATTTCTTTTGGATGTAGGTTTGGGGTATCTTTCATTAGACCGTCTGTCATCTTCTCTTTCGGGAGGAGAGAGCCAGCGTATTAATCTTGCTACTTCTTTGGGCAGTAGCTTGGTTGGGTCTCTTTATATATTGGATGAACCAAGTATCGGTCTTCATTCAAGAGATACGGATTTGCTGATTAATGTATTAAGGCAGTTGCAATCGTTGGGCAATACGGTAGTTGTGGTGGAGCATGATGAGGAAATAATCCGTGCTGCTGATTACATTATAGACATTGGGCCTAAGGCCGGACGGTTGGGGGGGGAAGTCGTGTATCAGGGAGACATTAATAATCTGCAAACAAATAGTGAAAGCCATACGGTGCGATATCTGACTGGTGATAATAAAATAGATGTCCCTTCTTTCCGTCGTCCTTGGAATAATTATATAGAAGTAAAAGGAGCACGTAAGAACAACCTTAAAGGAATAGATGTAAAGTTCCCATTGAATGTAATGACTGTTGTGTCGGGTGTCAGTGGATCAGGCAAGAGTTCATTAGTGCGTGATATTTTTTATGAAGGAGTAAAGCATTATCTGGATGAAGCTGCCCGGTTAATGGTTGATTGCTCAGGTTTGGAAGGGGATATGCATATGATACAATCGATAGAGTTTGTAGACCAGAATTCGATTGGGAAAAGTTCGCGTTCCAATCCGGTAACTTATATAGGCGCTTATGATGAAATACGTAAATTGTATGGAGATCAGCCTTTGGCAAAGCAGATGGGGTATAATTCGGCTTATTTCTCTTTTAATAAAGAAGGCGGACGTTGCGAAGAATGTAAAGGTGAGGGTAAAATAACTGTTGAAATGCAGTTTATGGCCGATATAACATTGGAATGTGAAGCTTGTCATGGTAAACGTTTTAAATCCGAAATCCTGGAAGTGGAATACTGCGGAGCTAGTATTTATGATGTATTGGAAATGACGGTTAACCAAGCTATCGAGTTTTTTGGACAGTCTTCCGGATCGCAGGAGAAGAAAATCGTTAAAAAGTTGAAACCTCTTCAGGATGTGGGCTTGGGATATATTAAACTGGGACAGACTTCCTCCACTTTGTCGGGTGGGGAAAACCAACGTGTGAAACTGGCATATTATCTGGGGCAAGAGAAACAGCAGCCTACTTTATTTGTCTTCGATGAACCAACGACCGGACTTCATTTTCATGATATTAAAACGTTATTAAAAGCATTCAATGCTTTGATAGATAAAGGGCATACTGTTGTTATCATTGAACATAACATGGATGTGATTAAGTGTGCTGACTATGTGATAGATTTGGGGCCAGAAGGAGGAAAAGCCGGAGGTGGTTTGGTTTGTACCGGAACGCCTGAAGATATAGTGGCTTGTAAGGAATCGTATACAGGTAAATATTTAAAAGAAAAATTAGATATTGCTTTATAGTTTTAATCTGATAAAATGTTGATATGAAGAGTAATGACTGGAAAGGCCGTTTAGGGGTAATGTATTCTACCAATCCGGATTTTCAATATAATACAGAAGATGGGGAGGAAGAAGAAACGCTTCCGAAAGAAAAACAACAGTTGCGTATTTCCCTGGATAAACGTAATCGGGGAGGGAAGGTAGTTACGTTAATAACCGGTTTTCGTGGAACTCCAGACGATCTTACTTCTTTGGGAAAACTCCTGAAAGTGAAGTGTGGGGTTGGTGGTACCGCAAAAGACGGTGAGATTGTTGTACAGGGTGATTTACGTAATAAGGTACTTGAAATTCTGCGGAAAGAAGGATATATCAAGAGTAGAATTATATAAATAATATGTTAACGGTTTACAGAGCTTCTGCCGGTGCAGGAAAAACACATAAACTTACGGGTGAATACCTTTTGTTGCTTTTTACGCAACCGGGGGCATATAAGCGTATTTTGGCGGTAACCTTTACTAATAAGGCTACCGATGAGATGAAAAACCGTATTGTCGAGGAGCTCTATAATTTAGCATCCGGTAATAAATCCGATTATGTCAGTCTGTTAATGTCTGCTAACTCTCTTACCGAAAAGCAGGTCAGGCAACAAGCCCGGCGAATTTTAATTCTTATTCTTCATGATTATTCGGCATTTAATATAAGCACGATCGACCGTTTCTTTCAGCAGACAATGCGTGCCTTCACCCGTGAGATCGGTTTACAGGGTGGCTATGGAATAGAAATGGATCAGGAATTGGTCTTGGCAGAGTCGGTAGATAAATTGCTGGCCGATCTGGAAAAGCCTGAAAGTAAAGAATTACTGGGGTGGCTTCTCCGTTTTGCGGAAGAGAAGATAGAAAATGGCGGAGAGTGGAATCTGCGCCGGGATATTATGGCTTTGAGCCGTGAGGTATTTAAAGAGAGTTATAAGGCTTTTAGTGATGAGGTGTCTCGGGATATTGAAGATAAAGACGCACTGGAAGAGTATAAAAATGACTTATATGCTATTATCCGCTCTGTAGAAAGGGAAGCAAAGCGTTTGGGAGAGAAGGGAATGGCATTGCTTAAGCAATATGGGCTCCAACCTTCCGATTTCAAAGGAGGAAGCCGTTCACCTTTGTTCTTCTTCGAAAAACTGGCTAACGGAGAGATGAAAGAACCTTCTGCTACTTTTATGGGGCTGGCAGATAATCTGGACGGTTGTTTTACAAAAACAACCTCACAATCCCTCCGTTTAGTTATAGGATGTGCATTTGAAGGAGGACTGAACGAATGCATAAAGGGAGTGGTATCTCTTTTTTCCGATCTGACTGCTTATAATACGGCTAAAGAAGTGGTCCGTTTTTATTATACACTGGGAATTTTGACAGATGTATCACGACAGATTGCTGCATATCGTGAAGATAAAAATGTAATGTTGATTGCCGATACGACCGAATTGCTGAATAAAATCATAGATGGTAGTGATGCTCCGTTTATTTATGAAAAAACAGGAACTCATGTAGATCATTATATGATAGATGAATTTCAGGATACCAGTGGTATGCAGTGGAATAACTTCCGTCCGCTTATTCAGGAAAGCATGGCACACAGGTATGCAAACCTGATTGTGGGGGATGTAAAGCAGAGCATCTACCGTTTTCGTAATTCTGACTGGAAATTGTTGGATGAACAGGTACAAAATGATTTTATTCATGAAGAAATCAAAGAAGATACTTTAAAGGAGAATTGGCGTAGTTGCCGTCATATTGTGGAAGTAAATAATGCTTTGTTTTCTGTTACTCCAGCCTTGCTTCAACATTATTATAACGAAGCTCTTGATGCGTCTTCTTTGAAAACTGAAGAACGGATAGGTTATTTTACCAAGATCATGTCTGCTTATAAGAAAAGCTATCAGCAGATTCCCGCTCCTTTTCAAAAAAAAGATGGACATGTGAAAATAGAGTTTTTAACCGGTGAAGATGATAAGGATTGGAAAGAAGAAGCTCTAGAAAGACTTCCGGGGGTATTAGAACAATTGCAGGATAACGGATATACGTTGAAAGATATAGCAATCTTGGTACGTACCAATATGGAAGGTGCTATGGTGGCTGATACGTTGTTGTCTTATAAGGAAATGCATTCTTCAGAACAGTATCGTTATGATATAATATCAGATGATGCGTTGTATGTCAGTAGTTCGCCGGTTGTGCGTTTTCTCGTAGCAACATTACGTTATTTAAAAAATCCTGAAGATTTGACAAATGAACAGATTGCTACATTTTCCTATATTGTTTTGTCTGGTGGATGGCAAAAGGATGCAGAACTTGTATCGTCTTTTTCTATTCCTGCAGATATAAAACAAGAGTTGCTAGGGCTTTCACGTCAATCTTTATATGAGATAACGGAAGGCTTGTTCCGGTTGTTTGCTGAGCGATTTCCTGATAATGAACAAGTTTTTGTGCAAGCATTCTTGGATATGGTTTCGGAGTATAGCCAAAAAGAGAGTCCGGACTTAAATCGTTTCTTGAAATGGTGGGATGAAACGGGATATAAGAAAACAATTGCTACACCGGATGAACAGAACGCTATTCGTATACTTACCGTACATAAATCTAAGGGGCTGGGCTTTAAGGTTGTAATTATACCGTTTGGAGACTGGGAAATAGATCATAAGCCATCTAAACCTGTTATTCTTTGGTGTCATCCGGATAAAAGACCTTTTGACCGTTTGCATTTGGTTCCGGTGCGCTATGGGCAGGCATTGGGTAGTACAATCTTTGCAAAAGACTATTTCAAGGAACGGTTGCATGCCTTTATTGATAATCTGAATACATTATATGTTGCTTTTACCCGTGCTAAAGAAGAATTATTGGTCTTTGCGCCCCGGCCTAAGAAAATGGATGAGAAGAGCGGAGATATAGAGAAGATTACTTCTATAGGAGATTTACTTTGGGCAGGATTGAATACTCAGGTAGATGATGTGGAAGAAGGAGAGCCATTAATAAATTTGCCGTATTCTTTCAATATTGCAGATGGAGTGTTTGAATTGGGAAACTGGTGGCATCCGTCTGAAGAACAGAATAAAAAAATGGGCGTTGAAGAAATTTCGATGGACCGGATTCGTTCGGTTTCTTCGGATGACCGTTTGCAATTACGTTTACATGGAAAAGGATTCTTTTTTGATAATGAACGCCGTAAGCACGGAGCATTAATGCATGAAGTGTTAAGTGGTATCCGTACTGAAAAAGATATACCTGTTGCTGTAGAGAACTATCGTTTGGCTGGTGTGGTAAATAGGGACGAAGCCGAGAAATTATGTGTCCGGCTATCTGATTTGTTGAATCAACCTGAGGTTGCACCATGGTATGATGGATCGTCACGTGTTTTGAATGAGGTAGATATTCTTTTTGGAAAAGGTCTTTCCAAACGTCCTGATCGCGTGATGATAAATGGAAATGAAGCAGTTGTTGTCGATTATAAATTCGGGGAAAAACAAGAGAAACGCCATTATAGTCAGGTTAAAAATTATTTGAAACTGATTCGCCAGATGGGATATGAAAAGGTAAGCGGCTTTTTATGGTATGTCGAACTAAATAGGGTGGAAGCGGTTAATGAATTATGATATATTTTTGATATTCCGTAAAAATGAATATTTTTGCAAATTCTTATTATCAAACGCAGTAGAATAAAGGATGAAAGTACATAGAGAAGGAACAGGACTATTATTGACGTTGTTTACAATATTATTTATTGTGAATGTCGTCTTATACCACACAATCGGTAAGGGCGGGCTGTTCTATTCTGTTGCATTGATTTCTACCATATTATTTTTATTGGTATTGAATTTCTTTCGTAGTCCTTTCCGTCGTTTTCCTTATGATTCGGAAGGGCTGGTGATTGCCCCTGCCGATGGGACGATTGTTGCAATTGAAGAAGTTATGGAAAATGAGATATTGCATGAAAAACGTTTGCAAATCTCTATTTTTATGTCAATTTTCAATGTTCATGCCAACTGGTTTCCTGTAAACGGAACAGTGAAGCATGTGTCTCACCAGAACGGACGTTTTATGGCGGCTTACTTACCTAAGAGCAGTACGGAGAATGAGCGTTCGGCAGTTGTTATTACTACTAAAAACGGTATTGATATTCTGGCGAGGCAAATTGCCGGAGCAATGGCACGGCGTATAGTTACTTATGCAAAACCCGGAGAAAAGTGCCATGTAGACGAACAAATGGGATTTATTAAGTTCGGTTCCCGCGTGGATGTTTATTTACCGGTGGGAACAGAAGTTTTGGTAGAAATGGATCAGAAAGTTACCGGAAACCAAACTCCTATAGCCCGTTTAAGTAAGTCTAACGGATAATAAAGGAAAGAATGAGTATCAAGAAATATATACCTAATACAATAACCTGCTTTAGTCTTATATCAGGTTGTGTAGCCAGTGTTATGGCTTTAAACGGTGATTTACTGCTTGCTGTTGTCTGGATTATCATTGCTGCTGTGTTTGATTTTTGCGATGGTTTTGCCGCACGCATGCTGAAGGCTTATTCCGCAATAGGGAAAGAACTGGATTCATTGTCTGATATGGTTAGCTTTGGTGTTGCCCCCGGAATGGTATTATTTTGGTTGCTTTGTCAGGTAAGTCCTGTATTGCCTTTGGGGTCTTTGAATGAATATATTCCTTATCTGGCATTTGTTATTCCGGTTTTTTCGGGATTGAGGCTGGCTAAATTTAATATAGATGAACGACAGACTACTTCTTTCATAGGTTTGCCTGTTCCGGCGCATGCTTTATTCTGGGCTTCTGCCGGTTATTCTGTTTTACCCATCATACATGTTAATGAATGTATTTTTGCATTAGCAGCTATTATATTATCTTTTGTAACTTCTTTATTGCTGGTTTCGGAGATACCAATGTTTTCATTGAAAATAAAATCTCTTTCCTGGAAAGGGAATGAGTTGCGTTATATATTAGTTGTCTGTGCTATTCTATTCGTTGCTTTGTGGGGATTTCTCGGTATATCGGGAACCATTCTGCTCTATATAGTCTTGTCTATTTTTAACAGAAACAGATAAACAAGATTTCTTATCTTTGTGTTAATAAACTAACTAAGGATCGCATTATGTTTAAATTTTTATTTGTCATATTTTTCTTTTTTATCCTGTTGGTATTTCTGATGGGCTTTTCTATTTTGAGAACATTTAAAAGAATATTATTTGGTAGTGGCAGTAATAGCAATTCGAATGAAAAGCGCCATCGTGGGGGCAATTCAAGCAATACTTCCAATAATATGTATCAGGATGAAAACCAAAGAAGTCAGCAGCGAAAGAAAATCTTTGCGAAAGATGAAGGAGAATATGTCGATTATGAAGAAGTTAAATAGTGATTTTTACTTAGATATATTCCTTAACGTCGTTGTTTGAAAAAAGCTTTCATCTCTGCAGCGCAATCTGCTTCTAATACTCCACTCTTTACGATAGCTTTTGGGTGAAATGCATCGGGCGCATATTTTTTATACCCTCTTTTTTCATCAGAAGCTCCATATATTATTTTGTTTAATTGCGACCATCCGATTGCCCCGGCACACATAATACAAGGCTCTACAGTAACATATAAGCTGCATTCTGTTAAATATTTGGCTCCAAGTACACCTACTGCCGCTGTTATAGCAAGCATTTCAGCATGTGCTGTTGGATCATTCAAACGTTCTGTCTGATTATGTGCACGGGCTATTATCTGATTATTACAAACAATAACAGCTCCTACCGGAACTTCACCTTCTTCCGCTGCTATACGGGCTTCGGCTAATGCCTGTTTCATGAAATATTCGTCGTCGAAAGGTTTCATCTCCGCATTTCGTTTTCGTTAAACAACGTAGGATAATCCTCTTCCAGGGTTTTAAGTATATGAGACATTATAGTCTCACGGTACCAACGTGATTTATTGGCAATTCTGTATTTTGTAAGGTAGCGGGAAATGGTTTTATGCTCGTCATCATTAAGCATAAAAGTAACCTTATGGATGCGTGGGTGATTCGGTTGTGCAATAGAATATTTTCGTACCTTTTTCATACATTTGCAAATGTACAAGTGAAAGCTTAAATAAAAAAGAAAATAGCTATATTTGTGCAAATTAATCAAATGGCTGAACGAAACGAAACAGGGAAAGATGGTGAAGTTTTTGCCCGCGAATTTCTGATAAAACGCGAGTATACAGTGTTGGAAACCAATTGGCACTGGCATCATTATGAACTCGATATTATTGCAGTTAAAGATAATGAGTTGGTGATTGTTGAAGTAAAAACACGTTCAGGAAATTTTCTGCTTTCACCGGAGGAGTCCGTAGATAATAAAAAAATACGGCGAATCGTTTCTGCTGCGGATGCTTATGTCCGTAACTATAATATTGGCCTGCCTGTTCGTTTTGATATAATTACATTGGTTAAGACGGAGAGAGGTTATCGTGTTGAACACATCGAAGATGCTTTTTACGCACCGTGTCGTTAATTTGGAAATAACAGGGAATATGAATATTGAAGAAGTCCGGGAATATTGTTTGTCGCTGAGAAACGTAACAGAATGTTTGCCATTTGATGACGTTTCTTTGGTATTTAAAGTGGAAAATAAGATGTTTTTGTTGCTTCCTTTGGATGCGCTAGAGCCATGCCTGTCTCTTAAATGCAGTACCGATTATGTAGAAGATCTCAGAGAACGTTTTAAAGCTGTGGAACCTGCATGGCATTTTAACAAGAAATACTGGAATACTATTTATTTGGAACGTGATATGGGAGATGGAGATATAAAATACTGGATTCGTCATTCATACCGTGAGGTTATTGCTAAACTCCCGAAGAAAATACGTGATTTATATAATGAATAATTCAAAGACCATTCCCCAGATTATCCGTTTGGAAGAAGCTTCTTCAACGAACCATTATCTTCGTGACCTGCTGGCCAGAGGGCCGTTGCCGGAAGGCAGTGTTGTTGTAACTGAAAATCAAACGGCAGGCCGCGGGCAAATAGGTAATGTCTGGGAATCGGAACCGGGTAAAAATCTTACGTTCAGCCTTGTTCTGTATCCGGATTGTATTCCTGCCAACCGCCAGTTTCTGATATCGCAAATAGCAGCATTAAGCGTTAAAGAAACATTGGAGGCTTATACCGGAGACGTCACTGTTAAATGGCCGAATGACATTTACTGGAAAGATAAGAAAATATGTGGAATGCTGATTGAAAACGATTTATCAGGGCATAATATGTATTGTTCCGTAATAGGTATAGGCATTAATGTTAATCAGAAAGTGTTTCGTAGTAACGCCCCTAATCCGGTTTCCCTTTGGCAAATTGTAGGTGAAGAAACGGATAAAGAAGCCATTTTGAACCGTTTCTTGCATATTTTCTATAACTATTATCTTTGGCTGTTGCAGGAAAAGCAGGATGAGATTCGCAACTTGTATCGTAAGTCTCTATACCGGGGAGATGGATTTTTTTCGTTTGCTGACGAACATGGTATTTTTGAAGCATCTGTTTATGATATCGAATTAACCGGTCATCTCATTCTTCGTTTACATAATGGCGATTTAAGGCGGTATGCATTTAAAGAGGTTTCTTATGTATAATGCTGATAATATTGGTCAAAAACGTGAATAATAGTCCCGTTTAATATAATGAATTACTGATTTTCACTAATTTTGCTGCTTCAAAAATAGAAACTAATGAATATACATGACCTTTGTTGCGTGGGACATATCACGCTTGATAAGATTGTGACTCCCAAGAAAACGGTACATATGCCCGGAGGTACGTCTTTTTATTTTTCACATGCCATCAAGCATTTTGACGACATAGATTATACGTTGGTAACAGCTTTGGCTGAATCGGAGATGGAAACAGTTCATGAACTTCGTTCCGAAGGAATAGATGTAGCTGTAATGCCAAGTAAACATTCTGTTTATTTTGAGAATATTTATGGGGAAAACCAGGATAACCGTAAGCAGCGGGTTCTGGCCAAGGCGGATCCTTTTACAATAGATTACCTGGAGAACATAGAAGCTCGTATATTCCACCTGGGAAGTTTATTGGCAGATGATTTTTCGTTGGACGTAATTAAATATTTATCGCAGAAAGGACTTATTTCTGCTGATTCGCAAGGCTATTTACGTGAAGTAAGAGATACAAAGGTATATGCGGTAGATTGGGCGGAAAAGACGGAGGCACTGAAATATATCCACTTCCTGAAAGCGAATGAACATGAGATGGAAGTTTTGACCGGTTATACGGATGTACCTAATGCTGCTAAGCAACTTTATGCCTGGGGAGTGAAGGAAGTGTTGATTACCTTGGGTAGTATGGGGTCTGTAATTTATGATGGTAAGACGTTCTGCAAGATTCCCGCTTATAAACCGAAAGATATAGTAGATGCTACCGGTTGTGGAGATACTTATATGACCGGTTATCTTTATCAACGAGCAAAGGGAGAGAGCATAGAAAAAGCTGGTTGCTTTGCCGCAGCAATGTCCACATTGAAGATAGAAGGCAGTGGCCCGTTTAAAGGAACAAAAGAGGATGTTGTCCGTTGTATGGAAACAGCCGGACAAACATTGCCGGATTTGAATATAACATTTGGTTCAAGCAGGAATTAAACAAAGGAGAAAAAAGATCCCGATCATTTTACAAAAAGTCCCCGATGATTTGAAAAAATCATCGGGGACTTTTTATATATATCCGATTCATATATTTTATTTTCCTTTTGGCTCTTCCACTTTGAATGCTTTGCAGAAGGTGGTCATCAGCAGAATACATAATCCTAATACGCCTACTGCCATATATGCATATTTCATATTGAAAGCCTGGGATATTGCACCTATTAACAGTGGTGCTATGAGTGAACCAATAAAGCTGATACTGGATAAAATGGTAAGGGCTATGCCTACCGGAGTTTTCGATTTTGCACCTACCAAACTATAGATGGTTGGTACCATACATGAAATACCTAAACCTACTAACATAAAGCCCAGCGAATTTACAATTACCTTGATTGCCATAGAGTCGAACAATCCGGCAAACAAAGCCGAAGTGAAAAAGCCTATGAAAATGAATGCGCCTGCAAGCTGTAATACGCGTTGTTTACCTAATATATGATAAGCATAGTTAGTAAGAAAACGTCCGGCTGTCATCATCACCATAAAGACCAGAAAGCCTATCTGAAGGGACTTGGGGACTTGTAATACAGATTCGAAATAAACTCCGCTCCAGTCGAACATCGCACTTTCTACAACCAAAGCAAATAGTCCGACAATTCCTAATTGAATCAATAATATTTCCGGCTTTTTCAGGAAACTGGTTAAAGCCGGGGCTTCAGCTTTTTCTTCTTGTGGTTCCGGTTCTATGTCATTCTGCAAATATTTTCGACCGAAAAGGGTTATTAGAAGGATAATAATGGTTATCAAACTAAAATGCCAGAAGGGTTGTACGCCGGATATAATCATAATAAAACCGATTAATGCTCCAAAGCAAGCAGCCAGACTCCATCCTCCGTGGAAAGATGCCATAATAGTACGCCCATAAAGACGTTCTATGCCGATACCCTGTGTGTTAAGTGATATATCGCATAAGTTCCAGAAGACTCCGAAACAAAAGAGGAAAGCACCTAACATGTAGATATTGAATGCCGTCCCGATGGCAAATAAAGATAATGCATAGCCCAGAATGCTTATTTGTACCATTATACGACTTCCTAATCTGGAAACCAGATATCCGGCTAATGGTATGGCTACAAACTTGCCGACGGGTATGAGGAATAATACCAATCCCCAGTAAAATGCGTAATTTACTTCAAAAACATCCTTTATATCCGGTATACGGCTTGCCCAGCTTGAAAAGCATAGTCCCTGGGCTAAAAAAAAGGTTAGGACAGCGTAACGTATTTGTTCTTTTGGGAAAGAACTTCGTTTTTCTATTTCCATTTCCTGTAGTTAGTTCATTATGATTTAATAATTCCACAAAAGTAACCTTTTAGGCTTAATAAAAGGCATAACCGATTATGTTATTTTGGTCATAATAATGCTTTTAATAGTTCTTTTAGCTGTTTTTTGTTGACCGGTTTAGCCAAAAAGTCAGTACAGCCGGCATTTAGTGCTTGTTTGCGATTGTTGTCGAAAGTATATGCCGTAAGGGCTACGATTGGGATATTAAGATCATGTTTGCGTATTTCTTTTGTGGCTTCCAGGCCATTCATAAGCGGTAATTTTATATCCATTAAGATCAAATCAGGATGGGTTTCATGATATAACCGCACTGCATCTTTGCCATTTGAGGCTCTTATTATCTGATAATCCTTTTTCAAGATATGAAGTAACGATAAATAATTGTCGTTATTATCTTCTGCAACCATGAGTGTGTATTGTCTGTTGGCTACCTTGTCCTTAGTTGAAATTTTTATTTCTGCTTTTTGATCTTTAACTGTGGTTGCAGGTCTGGATGGTTTGGTTTTGCATGGAAGTGTGAACCAGAATAAAGAACCTTTGTTTAATTCGGAATCTACTCCTATTTCGCCCCCTAAATGGTGGATAATTGACTCGCAGATAGAAAGTCCTAATCCGGTACCTTGCACAAAACTGTCGAATTTGGCAAACCGGTTAAAGACAAAAGGTATATTTTCGGGAGAAATTCCTTTGCCCGTATCTTGCACATAGAAGCGTAAGCTATCGGCTGTATAAGAATAGCCCATCCGGATTGAGCCGGAGGTAGTGAACTTGCTGGCATTACTGAGGAAATTGGAAATAACTTGTGTCAACCTGTTTTTCTCCGAATAAATTATACAGGATTGTTCCGGCAAGTCTGTTTCCAGAGAGACGCCTTTCTTTATGCGGTATTTATAAATTTGTTCCAGATCATAGAATATCGTGGAAACATTTACGTCGGAATAGTTAAATTCAAGTTGTCCGGCTTCAATTTTAGATAAATCGAGAATATCATTTATAAGTTGTAATAATAACTCATTGTTTGCTTCGATAATATGGCTGTATTCTTCAATTTCGCTACGGTCATCCGTTTCAATGATGAGGTTTGAAAATCCTACGATAGCATTTAAAGGAGTACGTATCTCGTGGCTCATGTTTGCAAGAAATGCACTTTTTAAACGGTTCGATTCTTCGGCTTTATTTCGTAACTCAATGAGTTCGTCAGTCATTTTTAAGTCGGTTATATCCCAACGCACGCCTATTATACGGCATACTTTGCCTTCTTTATCACGTTCAAAAACGAGGCCATGTATTTCATACCATCGCATTTCTTTTCCGGGGAAAGCAACCCGTACCTGGATATCCATCGATTTAATGTCTCCACTTATTAAATCCTTTATGCCGTCTCTAAGAAGATGCATGTCTTCTTGATTCATGTATGTCAGGTATTTATCCAGTGAAACGTCGGTATATTCAAAAACAGCCGGATTGGGCGATGAGAATATATTGGTGCTTATATTATATTCCCAGGGTATAATTTGGGCTGCATCAAATGCAAACTCTAATTTGAATTTATTCTCTTCCTGCTCTTTTTGTTTCCTGATTTCTTCTGAAATGTCTTTTTCTGTGCCGACTACGCGTTTTACTTCTCCTGTTTTTCCGGAACGGATAATCATCGCATAGGTTTCGTAAAAATTGTATGAGCCATTACGCATGAAACGGAAAACCTGTCTTTGTTTTTCTTTTTCTCCGCAGGAAAGCTGTCTTATAAATTCACGGTATTTATCTACGTCGTCGGGATGTATGAATTCCATACAATGGTCAAGTGAAAAGCCATTTCCCGTAACCGATTCTTTATATAAGGAAGAAAACCATTGCTTTTTTACGTCATACATCCATGCAGATAATGAACCGGCATCAAGTGCTATAGATAGCTCTTTTCTTGTATTTTCCAGTTCCAGTTCTTTTTTTCGTATTTCTGTTGTATCTACAATAACAGATATGATATAAGAGGAACCATCGTTGTTGAGCAACCTGCTTTTGGTGATAATGCCCCATTTGCAAGGCTGTTTTGTTTCTTTATCTGTAATAATCCGTTCGAAAGAAAGAGGTGTTTTGCTATTGGAAGTCATAATATCTTCCTGACGGAATAATGCAGCTTCCGGATCATGGACTTCAAAATCGTTTTTGCCTAGCAAATCGCTACTATTAGTGTCTCCATAAAATTCGCAGGCTTTATCGTTGTAGAAAAGGTAACGAAATTCGTTGGACATATCCTTTACCGACAATCCGATTGGCAGGTTGTCTATGACGGATTGTAAGAATGTCTGTAATTTTAATACTTTACGTTCTGCTTCTACATGTATGGTAACATCGTGACAGAAATAAATAACATTGTCTTTGTTAAATGGAACAGTGCGTGCACGGCCATAATGAATGTTGTCATCGATTTTTACTTGATAATCGAAAGAAAATACTTGCTTTGTGTCTTTTGTGCGGATTAAATTTTTAGTAATTATGGAAGCCGCTTCTTTAAATGCTTCTATTGGAGCGATGGCATCTTGTAAGCTTTTTCCTATCATCTCCTGCCAATCAAGACCTAATAAAACATTTTCCTGAGGGTTGATTATGTCTGTTATTTTTAGTGAAGAATCAAAAATGAATGCCATATCCGGCATTGCTTTTAATAGCCTCATCATGCGTTGATTTGCTATTTTATACTGTTCTTCTTTACGTTTGCGGAAATGGAGGATAACAATAAATAATATCGACATGAGTACAATAACCATTACAAATAAAAATACTTCCATCGGATATTCTTTAATGAGGGAAGGAGCCTCGTTGTAAAATATAGTGTTTGGAGGAAGATTTTTAGGATTGATACCATAATATTGTAATGTCGGATAATTAATATGGTATTGAGGCAATGATGGTGTCATTTGGAAAGAAGGACTGTTCTTAATCCCTTTTGTCAAGACATCATAAGTAAGGTTGGCAATGTCGTTTCCCAGATTTTTTCCTAGAATAAAATAGCCTCCTAAGAAATTTAAACTTGAAAAATCCTGGTCACGTACTTGGTAAAGTACGTGAGATTTAGAACGGGATAGTTCGTTATGCAACATGGTATAAGCATGAGGATAGTGGTTGACATCGGTATACCAACCCGCTGATAATAATGCATGACGGCTATCCATATTTGATATGGAATCGATTAGTTGTGTTGTGGAAAGTTTGTCTCCACTTAAAAAGCAAACATCCAGTGAATCGATTTCATCAAACAACGAACACAGGTAATCGGAAAAGTATCGTAATGAATATCGGTTGTCATAGTAAAAAGCAACATAGCGCACTTCGGGTTGCAGTTTTTTTATTAGTTGCAGATTTTCTTTGATGAAATCGTTGTAAAAATATCCTGTAACCTGGAAGTTATCGAATGTAGTTTCCATTTTAGGGAACTGTGTTATGTTTGTGATAGAATCTGTTTGGGCCAGCTTCTCATAATCTATAAATATAGGTTTGACGTTTCCTAGAATGACCGGAATAGTATGCCATTCCGGAATACATACTTTGCGATATACACTCCATGCTTCATTGCCCAGCAATACGACAGCTGACGGCGGTTCTTGATAAGCTTTGAATAGCTGTTTCATCCAAATAGCCCATGTTTTGAAATTTGGTGAAGATTCGCTATCCATATATTCAATTGAAATTGAAACGTCGGTTTTGTCTTTTAATGTTTTTTCAAAAGAGGAAATAATATTTATGCCTCCTTCTTTTAAAGGAGAATATGAGCTTATCAATAATACTTTTTCCTTTTTGCCTGTATTTTGATTCGCCAAAGTAGTTTCCGGACACAATATAAAAGCTAGTATTAATACTAGTAATGTTTTTATAACCCCAATTTCCATTCTTGTTTTATAGAGTGTACAAAGATATGTATAAATCAATATGGTTGCATTGAAAATCGTTGAATTTTATAAGATTTAATTAATTATTCAAATTTATGATAATAATATGATACTTTTATTATCTTTATCGGGGTTGTGGATTATCGGTTTTTATAACATCGGGGTATTTAGGAATGGCGATAATTCCTTGAATGCTCTGGAAATCAATAAACAATGATGAATATAAGAAATACAACGTTAGCCGATTTAAGTCATGTGATGGAAATCTATGACTACGCTAAAAGATTTATGCAAGAGCATGGCAACGGGAATCAGTGGATTAATGGTTATCCTTCAACGGAATTGATTGTTAGGGAAATAGAAAAAGGGCATAGCTTCGTTTGCGAAGATGAAAAAGGGGAAATAGTCGGGACATTCTGCTATATAGAAGGAATAGATCATACTTATTTACGTATTTATGAAGGTAAATGGCTTAATAATGAACCTTATGCGGTGATTCATCGTATGGCATCAAATGGAAAACAAAAAAATGTATCTTCCGAATGTTTGGAATGGAGTTTTAGGAAATGTAATAACATCCGTGTGGATACGCATCGCGATAATGTTGTAATGCAGGCTATTTTAAAAAAACATGGCTTTATGCAATGTGGTATTATTTATGTTGATAACGGAACAGAGCGGTTGGCCTTTCATAAAGTGATAGATTGTCAGCCTTAGTTTTTTATATTCTTATAATCCTTGGTTTAATTCTTTTCCCGGATACGCTTTGTAGAAAGAAAAAATCCTGACAACCAATCGGCCATCAGGATTTCTTTAAGTACCCAGAGCCGGGATCGAACCGGCATGGAAGTGAATCCACTGGTGTTTGAGACCAGCGCGTCTACCAATTCCGCCATCTGGGCATCTCTTGTTTTGAAATGCGTTGCAAAGGTAGGCATATTTTTGAACTTCGCAAGAGTTTTGTCGTTTTTTTTCAAATAATATATGGTGGAAGAATAAATAACAGATTATTTCGTTAGCTTTGTGGTGGATGTATAATTAAAACAGCTATATCATGAAAGATAATTACTGCGTTATCATGGGAGGAGGAATCGGTAGTCGTTTCTGGCCGTTTAGCAGAGAAAGTTATCCGAAACAGTTTCTGGACTTCTTTGGTACCGGTCGGTCGTTATTACAGATGACTTTCGATCGTTTTTCTAAAATTATTCCAACTGAAAATATTTATATCGTAACAAATGAACTGTACGCAAAACTTATCAAGGAACAATTACCCGAATTAAAAGACAATCAGATTTTACTCGAACCTACTCGTCGTAATACGGCTCCTTGTATTGCGTATGCGACTTATCATATAAAAGCATGTAATCCGAATGCAAACATAGTGGTTGCTCCTTCAGATCATCTTATATTGAAGGAAGATATTTTTTTGCGAGATGTGCAGAAAAGTCTGGATTTTGTAAAAGAGAATGAAGCGCTGGTGACATTAGGTATTAAACCGAGCCGTCCGGAGACTGGATATGGCTATATCCAAAGTAGTGATACGATGCTTGGCGATTTTACGAAGGTGAAGACTTTTACGGAGAAACCGAATCTGGAGTTGGCTAAAGTGTTTTACGAAAGCGGAGAATTTTTCTGGAACTCCGGTCTGTTCGTGTGGAACGTGAATACGGTGCTGTCTGCGTTCGAAAAGTTCCTGCCTGAAATAAGCGCTCGTTTTGATCTGGGAAAAGAGAAATTCAACACACCGGAAGAACGTCATTTTATACATGAAAACTTTCCTTATTGCCCTAATATATCAATAGATTATGGTGTGATGGAAAAAGCTGATAACGTATATATGCTTTGTGTGGATTTTGGTTGGGCGGACTTAGGAACCTGGGGATCTTTATTTGATATAGCACATAAAGATGAGAATAATAATGCTGTTCTTAAGAATAATAAGGCCCTGATGTATGAAAGTTCGAATAATGTCGTGGCTTTTGAAAATCCGAACCGTTTGGCTGTAGTGCAAGGTATTAATGACTGTATAATTGCCGAATCGGGAAATGTATTGCTTATCTGCAAGAAAGAAGATGAGCAGCGAATCAAGCAATATGTTGCAGATGCACAGATTAAGTACGGAAAAGAGTTTAATTAAACATAAGTATAAAAATTGCGGGTGAAAAGTGGTCTTTAATTCTAAAGGCCACTTTTTTTCTTTTATGGTTTGTCCGAATAAATCTGTGTTTTATCCGAAATATTTTTCTTTAATCTTGTTATATTAAAAACGGAGAGTCATGAGAAATATGTTTATTATTGCAATATTGCTGATAGGTAGTATTGCTGCTGTAAATGTACAGGGCGAAGTGGTTAACAATTTAAATATACAGGAGAAAAATGTAATGAAGAATCAGAGTGAAATATATTTTGCCGGAGGTTGTTTCTGGGGAACAGAGCATTTTATGAAACAAATAGATGGCGTAACGGCTACGCAAGTAGGGTATGCAAACGGGAATATTGATAATCCTACTTATGAACAGGTCTGTACGGATAAAACGGGCTTTGCAGAGACAGTGAAGGTGAAGTATGATCCGCAAGAAGTGAATTTGAGTCTGTTGATCGATCTTTATTTTAAGACAATTGATCCAACCAGCTTGAATCGTCAGGGAGGCGATCGAGGGTCACAATATAGGACCGGTATTTATTATACGGATGAAGCTGATTCGCCAATTATCCAATCTGCTATTAAAGAGTTATCCAAGAAGTATTCAAAACCTGTACTTGTTGAAGTAAAGCCGTTGAAGAACTTTTATCCGGCAGAAAATTACCATCAGGATTATCTGGATAAACATCCGGACGGTTATTGCCATATTAGTCCTGATCTGTTTGATTTTGCCAGGAAAGCGAATGCTCCTATCTCTTATACAAAGCCGGATGATGCAACACTCCGTAAGAAACTGACAACTGAACAATATGCTGTTACGCAGAAAAATGCAACCGAACCGGCTTTCCATAATGAATATTGGAATGAACACAGGGATGGCATTTATGTAGATATCACAACTGGCGAACCTTTGTTTGTCTCAACAGATAAGTTTGATTCGGGTTGCGGATGGCCTAGCTTCTCCAAACCTATAAAGAAAGATATTATAAAAGAAAATGTGGATACTTCGCACGGTATGGTGCGTACGGAAGTAAGGAGTAAAACGGGTGATGCTCATCTGGGGCATTTGTTTAATGACGGACCTGCCGAATTAGGAGGAATGCGTTACTGCATAAATAGCGCTTCGCTGCGTTTTATTCCGAAGGAGAAGATGAAAGAAGAAGGTTATGCCGGTTACTTATATTTGTTGGGAAAATAATTAACGGGCCTGTAACCACTTTTTGCCCAAATAACGAACAGGATACCAGGCTGCCAGGAGTCCGATAGTTAATACCGTAATAAATACGGTAATAATATCCGTCATTTCCAAACGAACAGGATAAGCGTCGATAATAAAAGCTCCGGCAGTCTGCCCCAGTTTTATTAAACCTAACTCTTGTTGCAACAGGCATAAAATTATACCTATTGTTATGCCTATCAAAGCACCGAATCCTGAAATCATCCAACCTTCAAACAGAAATATGCAGCGGATCAACTTATCGTCTGCTCCCATGTTGCGTAGCGTACGTACGTCTTCTTTCTTCTCGATCATTAACATGGAGAGCGAGCCAACAACGTTAAACAAAGCTATGGCCAGGATAAAACTCAATATCAGAAATGTCATCCATTTTTCTACCTGCATCATCTTGAAAGACGCATCCTGTTGTTCAAAACGGTCTTGAACTTTGAACTTGTCCCCTAATATCTCTTTTATCTGTTTTTTTACGGACGAAAGACTTGCACCATCAATCAGCTTTAGTTCTATGGCTGTAACCTCTTTGTCGTAATGAAATAAATTGCGTGCCAGATCCAGCGAAACAATCATAAGCCCTTCATCATAGATTTGTTGGTTAATGCAGAATACGCCGCCAATATAAGCATACTCTACATTAAAAGAAGCGGCCGGATTAGCCATGTTTACTTTCTCGTCCCGTTTGGGTGCATAAATTTCCATTGGAGATACAAAACCTGCATTAATTCCCAGTGCAGAGGCTAGTCCTATACCTAATGTAGCATAGTCTACGACATCTTCTCTGAGTGCAAATCTTCCGTCTACCAAAACACTGTCTATTCGAGCCAGATTTTCAAACTTATTATCTACTCCTTTAATCACGGCTACATTCTGCCGGTCACGATAACGAACCAAGGCATTGTCTTGTAATACTTCGCTGAAAATCGCAATTTCAGGAAGTGATTTTACCTTTTGTATCTCTTTCGTTGTGGGATCAAAAACTTTTCCTGTATTGGGAGTAATTTTTAATTCCGGATCAAAACTGCTAAATAATGCAGAGACAAGGTCGTTGAACCCGTTATATACAGAAAGAGCACAAACAAGAGCTATAGTAGCTACTACCACACCACAAACCGATACCATCGAAATGATATTGATGGCATTGTGCGATTTCTTCGAGAACAAGTATCTCCGGGCTATATAAAACGGGAAGTTCAAGGTGAAAGCTACTGTTTCAGGAGTTTGTCAATATTGTCGATATAGTCCAGAGAATCGTCAATGTAAAAACTTAGTTCCGGAATTTTGCGTAACTGTTTTCCTGTGCGTTGTCCCAAATCAAAGCGGATCGCTTTTGTGTTTGTCTGAATGGCTTCCAACAATTCCTTTGACTTTTCCGAAGGAAAGATGCTCAGGTAAGCACGCGCTACGCCCAGGTCTGCACTTACGCGTACACGACTAACTGATATCAAAACACCATGCATACCTTGTGTTTGCTTCTGAAATATGTCGCTTAACTCTTTTTGGATAAGACGCTCTATTTTGTTTAATCTAGTACTTTCCATAATCTCTATATTTTATTTTTTCCAAATCATTGTAAGGCCGTCACGTAAGGGTAGAATTACTTTTTCTATCCTTTCATCTTTCTTGATCTTTTCATTAAAAGCCAGAATACCGATGGTTTGTTTGTCCGACGTATGTGGCTTTTCCAGTACTTTGCCGTCCCATAATGTGTTGTCTGCCAAAATCAGACCTCCGGGGCGGACTTTTGGGAATATCATGTCGTAATACTCCGAGTACAAGCGTTTGTCTGCATCAATGAATACCAGGTCGAATGTTTCATCCAGTTGAGGAATAATTTCCATGGCGTCGCCGATGTGTAGACGGACTTTGTCTTTATGTGGCGAAACAGATAGGTATTTCTGAATGAAATCTTCCATTTCATCATTGATTTCCAATGTATGGATCAATGAATCCTCTTCCATACCTTCTGCCATGCAAAGAGTGGCATACCCTGTGTAAGTACCGATCTCTAGCACCCTGCGAGGACGTAGTATACGGCAAAACATTTTCAGTATTCTGCCCTGCAGATGTCCTGATAACATTCGCGGACGAAGAAGATTCACATTTGCGTCCCTGTTCAGGGTAGAAAGCAAAGCTCCTTCTTCATCGATGTGAGTTAGTATGTACTCGTCTATTGTCACGTTATTCAATTATTCTTTAAAAGTAGGCAGTTGATAATTGTCTCCTGCTTCTAATACTTTACCTACATTATTGATTTCGAGGAAAGTTGTTCCTCCTCCTTCTCCGAAGCTTCCGCTTAAATAAGCAACCATATCGTTATTGGTGATACGTCCGCTCTTTATTAACTGGTTCAAAGCATCGTAGAAATAGCCCCGGCGACTATCGTTCCAAGGTTGATATACTGCCCAAACACCATAAGATAAAGCCAGCATACGCATCACACGTGCATTGTAACAGATCGAAAACACAGTAGATGTACCGCGGAATGCTGCCAGAAACCGTGCTGTACGCCCTGTATAGCTATCTGTAATAATTGCTTTTACATGTAGTTTGGAAGATGATTTTACGGCTTGTTTTGCCAGATATGAGGTAACATCCAGGTCATTTCCTTCGATAGGTACACGAATATCGTTAGCTGCCAACTTCGTTTTCTCTGCTTCACGGGCAACCTTCGTCATTGTTTGTACGGCCTCTAAGGGATATTTGCCGTATGCAGTTTCGCCACTTAGCATTAACGCATCTGTACGATAATAAATTGCATTGGCAATATCTGTTACCTCCGCACGGGTTGGGCGAGGATTGTTTATCATGGAATGAAGCATCTGTGTAGCTACAATAACCGGTTTTTTTACCTCTACACATTTACGGATAAGTGTGCGCTGGATACCCGGTATTTTTTCGGCGGGTACCTCGATACCCAGGTCTCCGCGGGCAATCATTACGCCGTATGCCACTTCCAGAATCTCATCTATATTGTCAACTCCTTCCTGGTTTTCAATTTTTGCGATGATTTTGATCGGGCTGTTATATTCGTCCAGTATGCGTTGTATATCTAATACATCCTGTTTGTTGCGTACAAAGGAGTGGGCAATAAAGTCCAGTTCGTTGTTAATAGCCCAAAGGATGTTTTTACGGTCTTTTTCTGTTAAAGACGGAAGGTTGATACGGACACCCGGTACATTTACACTTTTGCGGTTACCCAGTGTTGCATCGTTTCCTACTTCGCAAAGCAGATAGTCGGGATGTTTTTCAATAACTTTTAGTTCCAGGTCTCCATCATCTATCAACACATCGCTGCCAATAGTTAAGTCTGATGCGAAATTCTTATAAGATACATAAATGCACTCATGCGAAGTTTCCTTGTCCGGATCGCCTGCAACTTTAACGTGTTCTCCCGTTTTAAATGAAATTGGTTCTTTATTTACTGCCACAGTGGTACGAACTTCGGGGCCTTTTGTGTCCATCAGTATGCCTATGCGGTCGGATACTGTACGTGTGTTAGTAACAACGCGGCTTAAGCCTTCTTCCATCATGTGTGCCGTATTAAGGCGCACAACATTCATACCTGCCTTGTATAGTGAGTCGATAAAATCAACATCACAGCGTTGGTCAGAAATAGTAGCAACAATCTTCGTATGCTTTAACATATACCTTTTATATTATAACCTTATTATTTATCTTTTATACTTATTCTAAAAAATGTTTCTTTCGGAAGAAATCGGATTTTCTTTCGAGAGAAATTGGAATTTCTTCCGCATGGAGGTGTTTTCTTTATAGAAAAGATTCAAGTGCCAACCGGTATGAATCCAGGCCGAACCCGAGGATAACCCCTTTGCAGGCGGCAGAAATCATAGAAACGTGGCGAAAAGATTCCCGGGCATGTACATTCGAAATATGTACTTCAACGACAGGTGTTGTTACCGCCTTTATTGCATCATGTAAAGCTATGGACGTATGTGTGTACGCTCCGGCGTTCATGATGATACCATCGTAATCGAAACCTACTTCATGAATTTTATCAATCATCTCACCTTCTATATTGCTTTGGAAATAAGCAATTTCACATTGAGGATATTTGTTACGCAATTCGCTCAGATATCCTTCAAATGAAGTGTTTCCGTATACTGTAGGCTCGCGTTTGCCCAGCAGGTTCAGATTCGGGCCGTTGATGATTTGAATCTTCTTCATTTTGTTGTAAGTTTATTACCTTTGCATTACCCTTCCGGGTTGAAAATATCCGGCAAAGGTAGTGATTTTATTTGACACATACATAATGGCACACTTAACAATGCAACAGTCGCAACAACAAAAGGAAATAATTAATAAATATCAAATCTATCTCCGTCTCGAAAAATCCTTGTCTGCCAATTCGGTGGATGCCTATCTGACGGATCTGGACAAACTGATCTGTTTTGCAGGGAGTGAGGGATTGGGAATAAAGGAGATTACTTATGAAGATTTACAACAGTTTGTTGCACAATTGCGTGATATAGGTATTCATCCCCGTTCTCAGGCCCGCATTATTTCTGGCATCAAATCCTTTTATCGTTTTCTATTGCTGGACGATTATATAACAACCGACCCTACGGAATTGTTAGAATCCCCGAAGATTGGTTTGAAGCTTCCTGAAGTGCTGACTGTAAATGAGATAAATAATATTTTAGATACAATAGACCTGTCATCGCCTGAAGGTCAGCGTAATCGTGCCATGTTGGAAGTGTTATATAGCTGCGGGTTGCGTGTGTCCGAACTTACTTCATTGCGTTATTCTGATGTTTATTTTGACGAAGGCTTTATCAAAGTGGAGGGAAAAGGAAGCAAGCAACGTTTGGTTCCGATTTCCGATACGGCTATTAAAGAGATAAAGAATTATTTATATGACCGGAATCGTGTTGCCGTGAAAAAAGGATTTGAAGATATTTTATTCCTTAGCCGCCGGGGAACGGCCCTGTCGCGTATTATGGTCTTTCACGTAATTAAGCAACAAACGGAAATGGCCGGTGTGCAGAAAAATGTAAGTCCGCATACATTCCGTCATTCTTTTGCCACTCATTTGTTGGAAGGGGGTGCAAATCTCCGTGCCATCCAGGAGATGCTGGGGCACGAGAAAATTACTACCACTGAAATTTATACACACATAGACCGTGAATTTCTGCGCAAAGAAATTCTGGAACATCATCCCCGCAGTAAGCATAGGGAATAGTTATATTTCCTCTTCATCGTATTGTTGGAAAAGAAAATCGTTATAAGGGAAGCGGGTTATGTGAATTTGCTTTACCCGTTCGTACAACATGCTTTTGAGTGCATCTATATTTGTGCGTTCTTTTGCTGAAATGAAGATGCAGTTATCCTGTAATTTGTTCATCCAGGTGCGTTTCAGTTCATCAAGATCAATGTTTTCGCGTGTACGGGGAGTCAGATCGTCTTCGTCTTTCGGCACAAAAGTGAATGCGTCTACTTTGTTAAAGACCATAATCATGGGCTTTTCGGTTTTATCTATTTCTGCCAGGGTTTTATTAACCACTTCAATTTGCTCTTCAAATGTAGGATGCGAAATATCAACAACATGTACCAGCAAATCGGCTTCGCGTACTTCGTCTAAGGTCGATTTGAAAGACTCCACTAATTCTGTCGGCAGCTTACGGATAAAACCAACCGTATCGGATAACAGGAATGGAAGGTTTTCGATTATCACTTTGCGGACGGTCGTGTCGAGAGTTGCAAACAGTTTGTTTTCTGCAAAAACTTCGCTCTTGCTTAACAGGTTCATTAAGGTTGATTTGCCAACATTGGTATAACCGACCAAAGCTACGCGAACCATTTTTCCGCGGTTCTTTCTTTGAACACTTTTTTGTTTGTCTATGTCAACCAGATCGTTTTTCAGTTTGGATATTTTATCCAGGATAATACGTTTGTCCGTTTCCAACTGTGTTTCACCCGGACCACGCATGCCTACGCCGCCACGCTGCCGTTCAAGGTGAGTCCACAAACGGGTTAAACGGGGTAACATATATTTATATTGAGCCAGCTCTACTTGCGTCTTTGCGTGGGCGGTTTGTGCCCGCCGGGCAAAAATATCGAGAATCAGGTTTGTGCGGTCTAATATTTTTACCTGTAGCTCTTTCTCTATATTACGAAGCTGCTTGGATGAAAGCTCATCATCAAAAACAACCAGTCCTATTTCATTTTCGACAACATATTCTTTTATCTCTTGTAGTTTACCTGTGCCGACAAAAGTTACCGGATTAGGATAATCCAGTTTTTGCCAGAACTTTTTGACGGTTTCGGCACCGGCCGTATCTGCAAGAAACTCCAGTTCGTCCAGATACTCTTTTACTTTTTGTTCGTTTTGATCGGGAGTAACCAACCCGACTAGCACGGCTTTCTCTGTCTGTGCTTCTGAGATAATAAATTCTTTCATGCGGCAAAGATAATAAATTCAATAATTTGTATACATTTGTAGACGTATTTACAAACCAAAATTATAGTAACTATGATAAAGAACAGTTTACGGGCTATAATGTATGTTTCTTTGTGCTTATTAATGGTAAACTTCCCTTTGCATGTTCAATCCCAGATTCCGGTTCCCGGTCAGTGGAACAATTTCGTACAGGATGTTTCACAGAATATACTGGTAAGAGATACTTTTCTGTTTCAATCTTTTGAGAATGATTTATCAGATACATGGAGTTATACGAAAACAGAAAATGTTAACCGTATAGATGTTTTTTCTTTATACGGAATTAAAGGACAAGGAGGAAAATATTCTTTAAAAATGCCTCCCGCATCCCAAGTTACGTTTACTTCGTTTGGACAATCGCCTTTATACACTGATATTCGTATTAATGCAACATTTGCCGCCAAAGAGTTAAGTAAAGGTGATAAATTATTTGTAAAGGCTGAAAGAAATGGAAAAACAGATCAATGGGAATGGTGCCGGTCTGGCTCAGATAAATACACGTTTCCTTACAGGACCTTGGCGACTCTTCCTGATAAATTGGGGAATCCGGTTCAGATTCCCGGAAATCCGTCTGATATAGTCTTGTTTACGCCTGGTACCAATTGCGGCAATTGCTATTGCATAGATAGTGTTTATGCATTTGGACTTATTCCCCAATATTCTCTTTTTACGGATAAAGGCGATTGGAGTGATGAAGATTTATGGACACATCTTCCGGCTTTGCGCCACCGCAATGCGTTGGTAAACGGCGATGTTTCTATCCTTTCGGATGTGCAATGTAAAGATTTGGCTGTTGGTAATGGGAGCGTTTATATAGCAAAAGATGCGTCTCTTGCCGTAAGTAATCTGATCCTTTATTCTTCGGATAAGGATGCAAAGGTCGATGTAGACGGACATCTTATTGTTCGAAAGCAGGTTGCAATAGAAAAAACTTTTAAGGAAAAAGGAAAATGGTATTTCCTTTCTTTTCCTTTTGATGTTTATTTGTCAGATATCGAGCCGGATTTTGAGCTAAAGGACGATGCACCTAATGACGGGGGAAACTATTTTTATGTATGTTGTTATAATGGTGACAGGAGGGCTTCTTTGGGAAGAAGTAATGACAATTGGGAGGTTTTAAAGGTAGATAATGTTTCCGGTTCCCAACCTGTCTTTGAAAAAAATAAAGGTTATCTGATAGCATTGGATAGCAAGGCTTCCAACCAAACACTTCGGTTTTCTTCGGCTATTGGAAAGTTGCCTTCTGATTTTGGAAAAAGCATGTCTGTGCCAATAAAAGCTACATTGGATGGCATAAAGGATGAAGATAACGGCTGGTATTTATGTGGAAATCCTTTACTGTCTCTTTTGCCGTTAAGGGCTATTGAATCTAATCCGTTATTAGACGGTTATGTTTATGTGTATGAAAGAGGAGATTATAAGCCTTATCCTATCGGCAGCAATTATGCTTTGCCTCCTTTTGCTGCTTTTTTTGTGAAAACACAGGCAGATACGGAGCTTGTTATCAATAATCAGTCCGGTTCGGACAATTGTGTACTGCTATCTATGCCCGATCCTTTATCGTCGATAAACTTGGAGCCGGGCAACAAAACAACGCCATTGCATACAGGAGCAGACTTCAATCAAAGGAATATAATTAGTTATATGGATGGTGACCGGTTAATCCTCGAGAATATCCCGGATAAGGGAAATATCCGGATTATGGATTTGGCCGGCAAGGTGGTTTTACAGAAAAAGATAGGAAAAGGCTGTTCGTCAATTAATTTGCCGCTGTGTCCGGGTTTATATATCCTAAAGATTGAAATGGAATGTTATTGTGCTTGCCATAAGATAGTTAAAGCCGGATAGGAAATAAAACAATTTGTATCTTTGTTACCTGTTAATGTAGAATAAGACAATATGAAAAAGGTAAATATTACCAGTATAGCATTGCTGGTATATCTTATAATTATGAGCGTGATTGGCTGGCCCGGCAATAATCCGGAAAATGGCTATACGGAATACTTTTGTATAATCGGGGCTACGTTGGCTGTTATTCTTTTACTTCGCTTTCTCCAGATCAAACGTCTTAAAATGCGTGGTAAAATAAATCATCCTGATGATTCTTCCAAAACATCCTGATGATTTAATAAAATGATCGGGATGATTATAAAAAGAAAACGCCAAAGAGTATTCCATCTAGTTTGAAATACCCTTTGGTGTTTGTCTGCCATTCCTTCTTCACAGAAGTTGTGGCAGATAGAACTTCATTTTTGTACTTTAGTATTAATATTCCACTTTTTCGCCCTCACGGGGTATTTGGTACATATTTCTATGTTATCCGCGTGGTTAATTAGAATTATGTGATTATAAATAAGTACAAGTCAAACAGGGGAGAGCGGAAAGTTGTTGCGAAGTTGAGATTAATTAACTTGTGGTTTTGGAGATAAAAAATGCTTGCCCTTTTGAAAAAGAAGACAAGCAGTCTATGAAAAAATAGTTGTATTGTTTTTATTTTTGGATAAGAACCGTAGCGTAAGCGGCAATACCTTCCTGCCGTCCGGTAAAACCTAATTTTTCTGTTGTTGTAGCTTTTATGGATATGTCGTCTGCATCTACTTGCATTACCTTAGCCAGGATTTGCTTCATTTCGGGAATATGCGGATTCAGTTTCGGACGTTCGGCAGCTATGGTTGCATCTATGTTTCCTAGTTCATATCCGGCATTACGGATCAGCTTCATCGTGTCACGAAGTAGTATTTTGCTGTCTATGTTTTTGTATTCGCCGGCTGTGTCGGGAAAATGAAATCCTATGTCACGCATGTTTGCCGCCCCTAACAGGGCATCGCAGATGGCGTGGATTAATACGTCGGCATCACTATGCCCAAGCAGTCCTAGTGTATGCTCTATTTTAATTCCTCCTATCCATAGTTCGCGATCGGGAACTAGTGCATGTACATCATAACCGAAACCTACTCTGATCTTCATATTTTCTATTATCTGAACAGATTTCTTATGCCATCCATATCGAATGAAAGAGAGAAACGGAGGGTTTGATCCAATGGGTTGCTTTGTACAGTACTTACAAGGTAAGCTGCGTCCAGTTGGAATACACTCATACGGAAACCGGCACCTACTGAGAAATACTGTCTGTTACCCATATTCTTGTTTTCGTAATAATAACCGCCGCGTACGAAGAACTGTTCGTTGTAGCTGTATTCTAAACCGATTGAAGCCATTATTTCCTGCAATTCTCCTTTGAAGCCGTTTGGATTATCGCCAAAAGATTTGAAGATGCCGGATATGGAAGACAAAGATCTGTAATCTTCAAGCCTTTTTTGAAATTCTTCGTCTGTTTCGTCCGGGTTTTTATCCCCTTTTGTCGGATAGTTTGGAACCAGATATTTGCTGATGTCTAAATAAGCGCCTATACGGTTATAATCGTCTATCGGGTATAAAAGACCTGTTCCGACAGTTAACTTGGCAGGAAGGAAACGGCTGGTTTCTCCTCCGTCGAAAGATATTTTAGAACCAATGTTGGAAGCGTTAAATCCGAAACTCCATAAACATTCGCTATTACCAAGAATTACATATTTCTCAAGATAACCGGCAATGTCGGCAGCAAATGCGTTTCCTGCAGTTTGTCCGTCTGAACGTGAGTCGGCGCCTAAGTCCGAGCGTATGTATCGTAGAGCTACGGCCATAGAGAAGTTTTCCGAAAGCTTACGGCTGTAGCTGGCATCTACTGCCATTTCGTACGGGTTTAGTGTGACTCCGCTACCGCCTTGCCCCATATATTCCGAGTCGGATATTTCTCCAAGTGAGAAATAGCGTACAGAGGCACCGATAGCTTGCAGGTCGCTATCTCCGATTTTATAATAACCGGCAAGGTTCACCAATGCTACGTCATTAACCAACTTACGTAACCACGGAGTATATGACAATGAAACTCCGGCTTTACTGTAATTGAATGCGTATTTTGCAGGATTCCAATATTGGGAGTTTACGTCTGGCGTTGTAGACACGCCATTGTCACCCATAGCACCTCCGCGTGCATCCGGAGCAATAGACAATGATGGTACGGCCGTCTGGATAGGTGCAAATTGGTTTTTATCTTGTGCCTTTACTACAGCGGTTGCAGCAAACAGACAGAAGGATATAAGGAGTAAATAAATTCTCGATACTTTTCTCATACTGAAATTACTATTAATAAAAGAACGGACAATTGTTCGTTCCTACATATAACTGATTTACCGATTCTTTATTGTGCAAGAATGACTAATTTCTTTGTTTTTGTAGCTTCTTTAGAATGGTTAGAACTTATTGCCGCCCGGTATAAATAGATTCCGGGGTGCAGCCTGGCTCCGTTGTTATCGGTCAGGTTCCAGGTTACTATATAAGCTTTGAATAGTTCGTTCGAACCTGTTTCACTATGATTCCATAACAGTCTTCCTGCCATATCGTAGATCATAATATTTACGGCAACGTTGGTCTCCGGCCGGTTATGATACAGGCGGAATTCCACTTGTTCGCGGGCTGGATTCGGCGTACCGATTAGTTCGTACAGATTGGGTTTTAAACCTTCAACTACTTCGAAGCTGAAGGTTTTAGTCGTCGAATTGTTCTGTATATCCCATACTTTAAATTCTGCCGTATGAATACCCGGATTTAATGCAGGGATAGAGAATGTCACAAATCCTTCGCCCTCTTTACCCGGAACAGACTCATAATAACTGTTCAGGTTATAATTTAAAGCGGATTGGTTGTCGATTGTCAGTGTGATGTCATGCCCTACGCTGTTGCCGGTGATATTAACACCGCTTTTATCCCAAAGTTGGGCAACAAATAAAGGAGTCGTGTTTACTTGTCCTCCATCCGTGAAAGTGGAGTCGTTCAAATACAGGGCTTTGATTTCCGGGCCTTCTGTGTCTTTTTCCGTGTCATCAGATGTTCCTCCTACAATGAAGTTGATAAAAGACCCTTGCGCTTCTGTCCCTTTTGTTTCGTCGGAAGCATATAGGTTCATTTTACCATAATCGTTTGAATAGGAAATATCTTTGGGTACGGTGAAGGTGAAGCTGAACTTGCCGTTGCGTACGGAATCATTTCCTATAAATATCGTGTTCGGATAGTCGGTAAAAGAAAACGTCTGTCCTATATTGTTATTATCCAGTGTTGTAATTGTACGCTTACTGTCTAACACCGTCGGATTTACTATTCCTGTGAAATCCTCGGCTTTTTCTCCGTTGGGAGTAGTGATTTCTCCTTCTACAGTGACTTTTTGTAATGCTTTTAAAATAATAGGAGAACCGTCAACCGGTTCGCCATTGACGGATGTCACTTTTGCATGGTATTCCGGATAAGTCAGTTTCATGGCGGGGTCTCCAACCAACAGGAAATTAAGCTTGTTGGAATCATTCCCCAGATTGCGTTTGGTTATTTTAATCACGTCTCCCAATGTTATACGCCGTCCGTTTTCTTTTTCAAATAAATTGGCAAGCAATTCCATGTTGATATTGAAATTCGGGCCGGATAAAACAACTCTTGTTGTGGAGAACAAAGCTATACCTCCGCTTTTTTTATTCAGGAAAACACTTTCGCCTGCAGATGTGGTTGGGGCATCGAACCGGGTAAAGTCGCAGGTAGCCGTAATCCATAAAGGCAGATTGGTATAGGTGGACTGATTGATGTCGCTTTGTGTTATTACATGTTCATCGGCTAAAGCTTCTGTGCCTCCGTGCCCTGTGTAATTAATCAACATTAACCCGCTTTTCAGAAGCTGTTGAATCTTCTTGTTTACATCGGGATAGGAGCTTTGCCCGCTATGATCTTTCTTGTAAGCGTCAAGGAATATTTTGTTGACAAGAAATTCCGGGTGGTTTCCTTCAATATAATCGGCTTCCTTATTTGCCTGATTCATATGATTTGTCGTAAATGTATCGGCATTGTTTCCGTCATCTGCAATAAAAGCAACTTTGTTTTTCCATGAACCGAATTGTGTATTGTTCATGTAGGCAATTGTTTTATCGACCATCAGGGTGGCTTCTTCTACTGTGCGTACGGGGAAGCGCCCAATTCCTATCTGTAATTTATCATTTGATAAATAGCTGCCCGATTGATCTTCCAGAAAACCGAAATAATCTTCTGTTACGTAAGAGTTTATGTCAAGGGAATTAGTGGATTGATAGGTGAGTAACATGTTTTCCTGAGGTATGTCTTTCAGGTCTTCACAAAGAAAACGGTTATCGTAGACACCATCGCCAAATAGTAATAAATATTTGGGCGCATCCGTTTCAGAAGTGCTGCGGTCGTAAAACATTTTCATGAAACGGCGGATGGCTGTGGCATCCGGTGTACCGCTCGAAAATTCGTTATATATCTTTTCCGGTTCTACCACTTCTACAGTCAGGTTATCGCGTTGGCGGTGTTCTTCCGCCAGACGTTCTGCCTGGCTTTTGAGGGTAGGAGCTGCTATAATCACCATATCTGTTTGTCCTAACTTGTGCAAATCTTGTGCAGCAACATAGCCATTGGCTCTTTCATAGCTGGGAAAAGTTTTGTCCGGTTGTACCAATGCAAATTCCCGTAACTCTCCTTGTGGAATGGTGAATGAAAGTTCTGTGCCGTTTAATGAAGTTTCCACTCGTTGTGGATTTTGGCTGTCTGTTATATCAAATACCAAAGTACTTGCATTTGCATTTTTGATGACGAAACGGGTGGTATTCCCCTTAGATGCCAAGCTACGGAAAAGTGTACTTGCTCCATAGGGTTGTAGAGTACGTTTTACTTGTAGCCTGATGTAATCGAGGTGTACGTTTGTATGTCCGCTTGGGTTATAACTAACAGTGACTTTTGGTGACTCACTTTTATCTCCTGTCCATGTAGCAGTGCCGGTTCTGGCTATGGCTTTTATATATTCCGGATAGTTATAACCATTGGCTGCAGGAATCGTTAAGTTTAGCAGATCTTGATTACTAATACTTAATGTTGCCTTTCCTGCACTTGAAGCTCCTCTGGCGATGAAGCGCATTGTGACTTTTGCGTCATCATTAGTGATACCCGGAATGGAGGGCATCGACAGGGTTCTTGTACGTGTCAGGCTGAAAGATTCACCAAATAAGTCCCGTCCGGATTTATTGACCGATATAAGATCTTCTTCATGGACAACATAATCGTCAAAAGTATTGACAACTAATGTTGCTCCTTCACCGGAGGCAGCAGTTGTCATTTCTTTTGTTTCTGTATTATCTGTCAGGAAGTAACATCCGTATAGTGAATACGGATTGTTGGTGTGTGCAAAAGTTCCGCTTCCTGAGTCATATTCCCATTTACGTACCCCCTTGCCATAAAAAAGCAGGTAGTCTGTTCCTTTGTAAACGGGAACAGTAGGAAGGTCGTCCAGGTAAGGTTTACGGAAGTCTTCATCCATGATCCATCCTCCGTAACCGTGGACGGAAACTTTTGAAGGATCGGAGAAGCCCATGTTCTTTAAGTCGGAAAAAGAGAGCTTGTACATCCCGTTTTCCTTTATTTTTATCTTAACCCATTTCCCTTGTGATAAAACGGAACTGGATGTATAGCGATCGCTGCCTGCCCATGCAGAGGACAAGAAGCAAAGACTTATCAGTAATGTGTATATAGTTCGTAACATAAATCAGTTATTACCGTACATAGAAGTCCAGCAATTTCCGTTCGCCGATATATCCTTGCAGATGGTCATCAATCTTAACCGGTCCTACACCAACGGGAGTTCCCGTATAAATCAGGTCCCCTATTTTCAATGTGAAGAAACGGCTAACGTAAGCAACAATTTTGTCTACAGAGAAAAGCATATCCGACGTATTGCCTTCCTGAACTTTCTGTCCGTTTATTTCCAGATGGAAAGGAATGCGGTCAATATCACCTGCTCTATCCAACGGGATAAACGTTCCTACTGCGGCCGAGTTGTCGAATGCTTTGCTGATTTCCCAAGGTAGTCCTTCTGCCCGTAATTTGTTTTGCAAATCGCGCGCGGTAAAATCGATGCCGACTGTTACTTCATCGTAGTAACGATGTGCAAACCGTTCGGCAATATTCTTACCCAGCCTGTTTATCTTTATTACAATTTCCGTTTCATAATGAATCTCGGACGAGAAATCGGGAATAAAAAAAGGTTTCCCGTCTTTCAAAAGAGACGAATCTGATTTCATAAAGATCGTAGGTTCTGATAATTCTAACGAATGATGTAGCTCTTTATTGTGGGCTGCATAATTCATTCCTACAGCAATAATTTTCATTTTTAGTGATTTATTGAATTCATCCGGTTGAACATAACCGCTAAATGTGCATACATGGAAGTATTTTGTACCACGATATGTTCCGGTACGCGGATACGGAAAGGTGTAAAATTCCAGAGAGCCTTGATTCCTCCGGCAATGATTTGTTCGGTAACCTCTTGTGCCTTTTCAACAGGAACCGTAATAATGCCGATTGTTGCTCCGTATTCCTTTTGTTTGGCAGGAAAATCATCGATATGGAATACAGGGATGCCGTGAATGCGTGATCCGGCCAGTTCGGGGCGGACGTCGAAACCTGCCACTATTTCCAATCCGTATTGATTCAGACCGGAGTCGTGTAATAACGCTGCTCCCAGGCTTCCTACACCGAAAAGGAAAGCTTTGTGTTGCACCGTGAAGCCCAGAAAGTCTTCCAAAACGTCTACCAGTGCATTTATATCGTAACCGACTCTGGTTTTTCCCGATATGTTTACAAATGACAGATCTTTAGCAACCTGGCTGGCGTCTACATTAATTTCTTTGGCAATTTGAGTAGACGACACAAATGTTTCCCCTTTCCCTTTCATCAGTTTTACAAAGGCGAGATACCACGGCAATCTTCTGAGTGTGGGTTCCGGGATTTTCCAAATTTCTTTCATTTCATCGCTGGCCATTGCTATATATTTAATGTAAGAGCACAAAAGTACAATAAATTTTAAATTTGACCGATATTCTTAGAGAAGCACTTACGTTTATTAACATGATTTTTAATGCTGTCTATTTGCAATGGTTTCAGAGTCCCGTATTACACAAATACAGACTTTGGATATGTCTCCCACCTTGTCACCTTCTTCGGGGCTTATCCCCAAATTGCAAAACGATCTGATATTGATTCTATATTATTTCACCGCTGTCTCAAAATCATACCTGTAACGCTTTAGTGCTTCCTGCGAACGTTTTTGTCACTTTTGGCTTGACCCAAAAGTAACCAAAAGGTCAAGGCTACACCGTCCGGGCTACTTCGGCAAAAGACTTCGCTGAACCAGCGGAACTCGCTTCGCTCAGACAGCCGCTGGTTTCGTCGCTGCGTCTTTTACCTGCGTTTAACGCCCGGCCGCTGATGCCGCTAACAAGAAAGCTAAGCTAAGCGCAGCTTTCTTTAGGGATGGCCGATATGGTCTGTTCTTTTATGGCTTTAGCCTAAGCTCAATTGCCGTCTGCTTCAGCTGACGGATTAAAGGAATATCTATCTTGATTGGCTTTAGCCAAATTTCTTTCTGGGAATTCTATGTCATTTGTATGCAATAAACAGCTTATTCAAGCATCAGGGAAAGTGTTCGCGGAAGTGTTAAAATGAAATCCGCATTGACCGTTTTTAGGAGTTTGAAAAATGTATTGATGTGTTGTAATATTGTCTATATTAGCAAATTGTATACTTGTGTAGAATGTCTATAGATATTTTTCACGCTTTGGAATACTCCCCCCCGAAGGAGGTGACAGAAGGAGACAAAGTGAACCCTTAAATATCCCTTTATTGAGACTATGATCTGATACTTTTTAGGTAAGCTGCTAAATTGAATAGGGTAAGCAACCTATGAGGAAAGGTAGGCAACTAAAAAGGGTACAGATGGTGCAGGCAAGGCACAGATAAACGCAGACCTTACTGATTATTAATAAAAATCTGCGATATTCTGTGTGTTCTGCATCATCTGCGTTCAATATTAGCTTTTAGACATGTTTCCTTGATAATTCCGGAAAGAGTCAGATTCTTTCTAATGTAGCCTTTATAAATTCCCAAACCCGTTGTACGGATGAAATGCTGACGCGCTCGTCAGGAGAGTGGGGATGTTGTAAGTCCGGCCCGATGGAAATCATGTCCATTTCCGGATATGCTCCCTGTATGATGCCGCATTCGAGACCGGCATGCATAACCTTTACCGATGGTTTTTTACCGTATAAATCCTGATATACTTTCTCCATCAGATTCAGGACAGGTGAGTCTATGTTGGGTTGCCATCCATTGTAGGCTCCGCCATATTCCACTTTTGCACCGGCCAGGGCAAAGATGCTTTCCAGGCTGGAACAAACAGCATATTTACGGCTTTCGGAAGAACTTCTTACTAATATCTTTATCTCGATCAATTCGTTAGCTGTATGCACAATTGCCAGATTGGATGATGATTCCACTGTGCCGGGGAAATCATGCAGCATGCTGATGACACCGTTCTGGCATCCTTCGATAGCGTTGATCAAATCGTCTTGAATTTCTTCCGGGATCAGAGTTGACGGCATATCTGTCATTTCAGCCACAAAACTTATATTGTCTTCTATACCTTTGTATTCGGTACGGAAAGTGTCCTGGTAGTCTGCTATCAATTCCCAAAGGGATTCTACATTATCTCCCGGAATTGTTATCGTGGCAAATGCTTCACGTGGAATGGCATTGCGTAAGGAGCCTCCTTCAATGGAAGATAAACGTGCTCCATAATCGCAGACAGCTTCTTTCAGGAACCGGAACATTAATTTGTTGGCGTTTGCCCGTCCCAGGTGGATATCTACACCGGAATGTCCGCCTTTTAATCCGGTCAGGCTTAATTTAACGGCTGTATCGCCTTCCGGTATATATTGATCTTCTTTAAATTGGAAAGAGATATTCAGGTCTGCACCACCGGCGCAACCTACAAACAACTCTCCTTCTTCTTCCGAATCGCAGTTTAACAGAATATTGCCTTTCAGGAAACCGGATTTCAGCCCGACTGCTCCATCCATGCCTTCTTCTTCGTCTATGGTAAAGAGTGCTTCCAAAGGACCGTGTTGTAAAGAGTTATCGGCTAGTGCCGCCATAGCGAATGATGCCCCTATCCCATTGTCTGCTCCTAATGTCGTTTCATGAGCTTTTACCCAGTCTCCGTCTATGTAAGCATCTATAGGGTCAGTAATGAAGTTATGTTTTACTGATGCATTTTTTTGCGGAACCATATCGAGATGTGCCTGCAAAGTAACGGTCTTGTGTCCTTCTCTTCCGGAAGTAGCCGGTTTGCGGATCAAAACATTTCCTACTTCATCCTGCAGGGTTTCTAATCCCAAGCTTTTTCCAAATTCGACTACATAACGGGTTACGGCCTCCATGTGTCCGGTTGGACGAGGAATTTGTGTAAGGTCATAGAAATAACCCCATACATGCTTTGGTAATAGATTTTTGATTTCTGCTGACATAGAAGTTACTGATTTAAGTTTATAACTCTTATTTAATACATGATTGTATTCATTCTGAAACAACAGCTGTTTTTTGTGTTCCTTTGTTGGTTAGCGGCAATGCTATTACGCCAAACAAACCACAAAGCCCTGTCCATACCGTCTGTACAGTGTGTACGACTAATGCAAAAGCTGCAGCGTCACTCTCGTTTACCCCGAAACAAACTAATGTTGCAATAACCATGAAGTGCCACGGACCGATGCCTCCCTGTACCGGAACGGCAACGCCTATACTACTCATCGTAAATGCTATTAATCCGACGGAAACTCCCAGGTCGCGGGTAAAATCGAATGCATAAAACGTGATATAGAAATAACAGAAATAGCCAGCCCAGATAAGCACTGTCTCCAACAAGAAACGAACTTTGTGTTTCATCAGCCAGATGCTTTTCATCCCTTCCCAAACATTCAACAACAGGGTCTTCGCTTTCTGTACCAGCGTAAAGTTACTCATATAAGTGAATATAAACCAAATTCCGACGCAAAAAACTATCAGAATCACATAAATCCAGATAGAATTGAACATAGATTGGAAGCCGTCAAGCAGTGCCGGGTTCTTGGCAAAGAAACTCGTGAAGAAATTAATGTTGAAGATGAATATCATCAAGGTAATAAGCCCGACCATGATTGTATCGCTTACACGGTCTATTAACAGGGTGCCCAGCAATTTGGAGAATGGAATCTTGTCGTATTTCGTAATCACACCACAACGCCATACTTCCCCGACGCGGGGCAGTACGAGGTTTACAGCATAATTACCTAATACGGCATAGATAACGTTGCTCATCTTGAACCGCTCGCCCAGCGAACTGATCAGCAATCCCCATCGGAGACCGCGTATTATATTGGCAGCAAGGCCGAATAATAAGGAAAACAAGATTATGTCATAACGGACACCTTCTTTTACTACTCTCCATATCTCACTGACATCCATCTTTCGATATAAAAACCAGAGCAGCAAACAGCCGAAAACCAGAGGTAAGCATATCTTAAGAATCGTGCGTAGAATGCCTTTAAAATCCATTACACGTAGGGTTCTTTTAATAATTTGTTGTATTTTTGTGCGTCTGCAAAGATACAATATTATTTAGATACGAAACACAATCTATTAAATAACTGGATGAGATTAGTTAAACCGAAAAAGGCATTAGGACAACATTTCCTTAAAGATTTGCAAATTGCCCAGCGTATTGCTGATACAGTAGCCGACTATAAAGGTACACCGATATTGGAGATAGGTCCTGGTATGGGAGTGCTTACCCAGTTCTTGCTGGAAGCAGGGCAAGATCTTACAGTTGTGGAACTTGACCGGGAATCGGTAGCTTATTTGGAACAGAATTTTCCTGCTTTGCGAGGGCGCATTATAGGAGATGATTTTCTGAAGTTGGACCTTTCCAAACTCTTCTCAGGGCCGTTTTGTGTGATTGGAAATTATCCGTATAATATATCCAGCCAGATATTTTTTAAGGTTCTTGATTATAAAGAACAAGTACCTTGTTGTTCCGGAATGTTGCAGAAAGAAGTGGCCGAACGCTTGGCTGCCGGTCCGGGTAGCAAGACATATGGCATATTAAGTGTATTATTGCAGGCATGGTATGATGTAAGTTATCTGTTTACAGTCAGCGAATATGTTTTCGATCCGCCCCCAAAGGTGAAAAGCGCCGTTTTGCGTATGGTGCGTAATAACCGGAAGGAATTAGGATGCGATGAGAAATTGTTTAAAACCGTTGTCAAGACCTCTTTTAACCAACGTCGCAAAACGCTGCGCAATTCAATGAAACCTCTTTTAGGCAAAGATTGTCCGGATTATGTATTGCCTATTTTTGATAAGCGCCCCGAACAACTTTCTGTAGAACAGTTTGTAGAGCTTACCCTGATTTGTCAAAAGAATAATGTGCTTGGCCGGATAACCCCTGCCCGATAGAAGAAACAACACGTTGCCATGATTGAATTAACGAAAGAATACATCGAGAACCTGAAAAATATCATCGAACGGAAAGAAGATGATAAAGCGCGCGAATTGTTGCACGAATTATATCCTGCAGATATTGCCGAATTATATCAGGAACTGAATCTTCGGGAAGCTATTTATCTCTATCTGCTGATGGACGGAGACAAAGCAGCCGACGTGTTGATGGAACTTGACGAAGAAGACCGTCATAAATTACTGAAAGAACTTCCGAGTGAATTGATTGCGAAGCGTTTCGTGGATAACATGGAAACCGACGATGCAGTTGATTTGATGCGTGAATTGGATGAAGACACGCAGGAAGAAATCTTGTCGCATATAAAAGATGTTGAGCAGGCCGGTGATATCGTAGACTTGTTGAAATATGACGAAGATACGGCCGGAGGTTTGATGGGTACTGAAATGATCGTTGTAAACGAAAATTGGAGTATGCCCCAATGTATTGACGAAATGCGTAAACAGGCTGAAGAGATGGACGAGATTTATTACGTATATGTAATAGATGACGACGAACGCCTGAAGGGTGTTTTGCCTTTGCAACGGCTTATCACCAATCCTTCTGTTTCCAAGATCAAACATGTAATGAAGAAGGATCCGATCTCCGTACATGAAAGTGACAGTATTGAAGATGTATCGCAGACTATTGAGAAATACGACTTGGTTGCGTTACCTGTAGTAGATAGTATCGGACGTTTGGTTGGTCGTATTACTATTGATGACGTAATGGATGAAATCCGCGAGCAACATGAACGTGAGTACCAGTTGGCTTCCGGTATTTCCCAGGATGTGGAGACATCCGATAATGTGTTTATGCAAACGGCTGCACGCTTGCCTTGGTTACTTATCGGCATGATTGGCGGGTTAGGAAATTCGGTGATTCTGGGAGGCTTTGAGAGTAGTTTTGCGGCTAATCCTAAAATGGCTTTGTTTATCCCGTTGATTGGTGGTACGGGCGGAAATGTAGGAATACAGTCTTCTGCTATTGTGGTGCAAGGCTTAGCTAATAATACATTGAAAGAAGGACATATAGTTTCGCAAATATTAAAAGAATCTGTTGTTTCGCTTATTAACGCCAGCATTATCAGTCTGGTAGTATTCATATACAACTTCTTTATGCTGGGTGACAGAGCTATTACGGCGTCTGTGTCACTTAGTTTATTTGCCGTAGTCATGTTTGCCAGTATATTCGGAACACTTGTGCCGATGACATTGAACCGGATGAATGTGGATCCAGCCCTGGCTACCGGCCCTTTTATAACGATTACTAACGATATTATAGGTATGATGATTTATATGTTTATCACCTCTGCATTAGCCTGATTTATCAAACCATCGTTACACACGCTTTTTTGTATCGCAAAAACTCATTCCGATGATTTGGAAAAATCATAGTTATGGGTTTGAAAAGTTATAACTATGAATCTGTTTTGTTAAACATAGGTTAATGTCTTATGTTGTAGAACATGTTTTTTGTTTATGTGTTATCTTTGCAGTCACTAAATAATAGGTAAAAGGTTTATGCTGGCACAAGCGTTTTATATTTTATTCTTCTACTTTACGGGAGAGTTTATAAGCTATTTCATAGACGGTTTTATACCGGGTAGCGTGATAGGCATGGTGTTGCTCTTTCTGGCTCTTGCTTTTAAATGGGTAAAACCGGATAAAGTGAAACGGGTATCTACTATATTGACACAGAATATGAGCCTGTTCTTTGTTCCTGCGGCTGTGGGATTGATGGGCTCAGTGGGTATTCTTTCCCAGTATTGGGCGGTTATTCTTACGGCATGTGTGGTGAGTACGATTTTAGTTATTGCCAGCGTTGCTCTTGTGCAACAGAAAATGGAGAAAGGAAAATAGACGATGAATATGTTGGCTGATTCTGAAATATTTGCCCTGACCTTGGTGTTGGGAACTTATTTGGCGGCGATGGCTTTGTATAAGAAGACCCGTGTCAGCCTGTTGCATCCTTTGATAACCTCCGTGTTTGTAATTATAGTAGTGTTGCAAGTGCTTGGGATTCACTATGAATCGTTTCAACAACATACGCATTTGATCCACTTTTTGCTTGGCCCTTCCGTTGTAGCATTAGGATATGTCCTGTACGAACAGATACAATACCTGAAAGGAAATGTAATCTCGATCCTGACCTCGGTATTTGTAGGAGCTATCGTTGGTATCGTAAGCGTAATTATAATAGGTAAAGTAATGGGAGCGGACCAGGCTTTAATAGCCACCCTTCAACCTAAATCGGTGACAACACCCATTGCTATGGGCATTGCAGAAAAGGCCGGAGGTATCCCTTCTTTAACAGCTGTTATTGTTGTTGTGGTAGGTATTTTTGGCAGTATAGTCGGGCCTGTTGTAATGAAAGTTTTAGGTATAGAAAGCCATATAGCCAAGGGGTTGGCACTAGGCGCTTCGTCGCATGGAGTAGGGACATCTGTTGCCATCCAGCTGGGAGCTATAGAAGGAGCCTTGAGCGGATTAGCTATTGGCCTGATGGGTATAATGACTGCTGTTTTGGTTCCTTTGATTGGCTTAATTCTGTCGATGTTCTGAATAAACAACCACGGGTATTTTCTCCTTCCAAATCATATTAGATTGATTTGCAACTCTTTTCAGAATAAAAATACGGCAATATGTTGTTACTTTCGTTTGAAAGCACTACTTTTGCACCCGGAAAATGACGAATTAATTCAATCGTATTACATAAATAAAAAATATAAAGTATGATCAATTCACAAGACATTAAGAAAGGAACTTGTATTCGTTTAGATGGAAAGCTATATTTCTGCGTGGATTTTCTTCATGTAAAACCAGGTAAGGGTAATACTATCATGCGTACGAAATTGAAAGATATTGTAAATGGCGGTACGCTTGAACGTCGTTTCAATATTGATGAAAAACTGGAAGATGTACGTGTTGAACGCCGTCCCTACCAGTTTTCATATAATGAAGGCGAACATTATCACTTTCTGAATCAGGAAACATGGGAAGATGTTATTATCGATAAAGAACTTATTAATGGTGTTGAATTCATGAAAGAAGGTCAGGTTGTTGATGTTGTTTCGGATGCTTCAACAGAAACTGTTCTTTTTGCTGATATGCCTGTAAAAGTACAATTGAAGGTTACTTATACGGAACCGGGTGTTAAAGGCGATACTGCAACAAACACATTGAAGCCGGCAACAGTGGAAACCGGTACGGAGGTTCGTGTTCCGTTGTTTATTTCTGAAGGTGAAACGATCGAAATCAATACACAGGACGGTTCTTATGTAGGACGTATCCGTTAATACTATATAGAGAAATAGGGGCGGCTTTTAGCCGCCCTTTTCTTTTTTATACCAAATACAAGCTATGAAAATAACAGATTGGGCGATAGAAGATCGTCCGCGTGAGAAATTACTTCATAAAGGAGCATCTTCCTTAAGTGATGCCGAGCTTCTGGCTATTCTGATTGGTTCTGGAAATCTGCAGGAAACGGCAGTTCAACTGTCCCAGCGTATTCTTCATTCTGTTGATAATAATTTGAATGCATTAGGCAAATTGTCCGTAAACGATTTAATCTCATCTTTTAAGGGTATTGGCGAAGCAAAAGCAGTTACAATTGCTGCTGCTTTGGAATTGGGTAAAAGACGCAGAGGTTGTGAACCGGTTCAACGGTTGGTTGTTCAGGAAAGCCGTGCGGCTTATTCTCTTTTTTATCCCTTGCTTTGTGATTTGCCATACGAGGAACTATGGATTGCTTTACTGAATCGTGCAAACAGAGTTATTGAGAAGGTTAAAATTAGTCAAGGTGGAGTGGGGGAAACCCATGCAGATATTCGTCTGATACTGAAAGCAGCTATCCAATCGCTGGCTGCAAGTATTATTCTTTGCCATAATCATCCTTCGGGAGTTACCCAGCCAAGTGCACAGGACGATGCGTTGACACAGCGGCTAAAGCAGGCGGTGCAGTTGGTGGATATCCGTTTATTAGACCACATTATCATATCAGACGACCGGTTTTATAGTTATACGGATGAAGGCAGGCTCTAGTAAAGTAGCTTTTAATAAACTTTTCAATGTATAGAGAGGTTCTTTAGTTAACTATTTCGTAATTTTGCATTTAAATAGAATTAAAATGAACAACGAATTCCTCCAGACAGAAGAAGCTATTGTTACCATGCTTAAAACCGTATATGATCCGGAGATACCGGTAAATGTGTACGATCTTGGCCTTATATATAATGTAGAGATTGACGACGATAAGAATGTTCGTATAGATATGACGCTTACGGCTCCTAATTGCCCTGCAGCCGACTTCATTGTGGAAGATGTCCGTATGAAAGTAGAATCGGTGGACGGTGTGAACAATGTGGAAGTGAACATTGTGTTTGAGCCGGAATGGGATAAAGATATGATGTCTGAAGAGGCTAAGTTGGAACTGGGCTTTTTATAATTCCTCCCGAAAGAAAAATGAACTCCTCCCGAAAGAAAATATATTTTGCTTCGGATGCCCATTTAGGCGCCCGTTTCCACAAAGACCCGTTGGCGGTTGAAAAGAAGTTGGTGCGCTGGTTGGACAGTATAAAAAAAGATGCTGCAGCTGTTTGGCTGTTGGGTGATATTTTCGATTATTGGTACGAGTATAAATATGTTGTTCCGAAGGGACATACGCGTTTTCTTGGTAAATTGGCCGAGTTGTCGGATAATGGAATTGAGATTCATATATTCATTGGAAACCATGATATATGGATGTTTGACTACTTGCCTCAGGAAATAGGCGCTGTCATTCATCATGAACCGCTTACCATTGATTTATTGGGCAAACGCTTCTTTTTAGCACATGGAGATGAAGTGGATTATCGTAGTAAGCTTTTTCGTCTGATCCGGGCTGTTTTTCGCAATAAATTCTGTCAGTGGTTGTATGCGGGTATTCATCCCCGGTGGACATTTGGTTTTGCCTTAGGTTGGTCATTGAGTAGCCGTAAAAGTGGTTTGAAGAAAGAAGCTCTTAATGGTAATGTAAAAGCATATCAAGGAGAAGCAGGAGAGTACCTGATTTCTTTTGCAAAAGAATATTTGAAGGTGCATCCGGATATAAACTTCTTTGTTTTCGGGCATCGTCATATCATGCTGGATTTAATGTTGTCTAAGACGAGCCGTTTACTTATTACTGGCGACTGGATGCAATATTTCTCTTATATAGAATGGGACGGCGAGTCTCTCTCCTTGAATCAGTTTGAAATAGAATAAAAAAACAGTCCCAACCGATGCCGGGACTGTCTAAACACTAATCCTTTGTGTTTTGTAAGCTGTGAGGATTAGGATTTTATTTGTTTAATATATCCATCGTGTCGGAAGCAATCATATATTCTTCGTCAGTAGGAACAACAATAATAGTAACTTTACTGTCCGGAGCACTGATTACCATTTCTTCGCCACGCATACCTTCATTTTTCTTCACATCGATTTTCATGCCCATATATTCCATGTTTTCGCAAACAACACGACGGGTTGCCCATTGGTTCTCTCCAACTCCACCAGTCCATACAAGGATGTCGCAACCACCTAAAACAGCTGCATAAGCACCGATATATTTCTTAATACGATAATTGTATACGTTTAATGCCAGGATAGCCTTCTTGTCTCCGTCGGCTATTGCGGCTTCGATTTCACGCATATCGGAAGACAATCCGGAAAGTCCTAGTACGCCGCTTTGTTTGTTTATCAGGTTAGACATGCCTTTAGCATCCAGACCTTCTTTGTCCATCAGGAATGTCAGTGCACCGGCGTCTACGTCTCCGCAACGGGTACCCATCAATAAACCTTCTACCGGAGTTAATCCCATGGAAGTATCTACGCATTTACCGTTTTTGATTGCAGCAATAGAACCTCCGTTGCCTACGTGGGCTGTGATAATACGTTGTTTTTCGTATGGGACGCCTAATATTTCGCAAGCACGTCTTGATACATAACGATGGCTTGTCCCATGGAATCCATAGCGGCGGATACCGTATTTCTTATAAACGGAATAAGGAAGTCCGTACATATAAGCGTAATCCGGCATTGTCTGATGGAAAGCCGTATCGAATACACCTACCTGGCGAATACCCGGAATCAATGAGCTCATCGCACGAATACCTTTCAGGTTAGGAGGGTTATGAAGAGGGGCCAGATCAATACATTCTACCACTTTTCCAATCACTTCGCTTGTGATTTCAACACTTCCGCTGAATGCTTCTCCTCCGTGTACTACCCGGTGTCCAACAGCGTCTATTTCATCATATGATTTGATGCAACCATATTTTTCGTCGGTTAATATGCTTAGAATAAACTGAATTGCGGCATTGTGTTCCGGCAATTCTTTTTCCAAGATCACTTTTTCTCCATTAGGCAATGTGAATTTGAGAAAAGAACCGGGTAATCCCAGTTTCTCGACACCGCCTTGAGCCAGTACTTCATGTTTGTCCATGTCAAACAATTTGTACTTTACAGAAGAACTTCCGCAGTTAAGAACTAATATCTTCATGTGTTTATATTGTTATTTTGTGATTCTTACTTTTTTGTAGCTTTCAAACCTATCGATTGGTTGCAGGCTATAGCAACCATCTTGTAAATATCGTCTACCGAACAGCCACGTGACAGATCGTTTACAGGAGCAGCCATTCCTTGAAGGATAGGGCCTACAGCTTCTGCATCTCCAAGGCGTTGTACAAGTTTATAAGCAATATTGCCTACTTCCAGAGTAGGGAATACCAATACATTTGCTTTGCCGGCAACTTCACTACCCGGTGCTTTTAAAGATGCTACCTTTTCAACTAATGCAGCATCAGCCTGAAGTTCACCGTCAATTTTCACGTTCGGAGCCATTTCTTTGGCCATCTTGGTAGCTTCTACAACTTTGTCTACCATTTCGTTTGAAGCACTTCCTTTGGTAGAGAAGCTTAACATGGCAACCTGAGGTTCCATACCTACGATATCCCGTGCTGTTGCAGCTGTTGCGATTGCAATGCTGGCCAGTTCGGGAGCTGTGGGGTTAGGCATTACAGCACAATCGGCAAATACAAGTATGCCGTTTTTACCGTATTCCTGTTTTTTTGTGAACATGATAAATGCACCTGAAACGCAGCTCATACCCGGAGCTGTTTTTATAATTTGTAATGCAGGACGCAAAACATCGCCTGTTGTGTTTTGGGCGCCGGCGATTTCTCCATCGGCATCTCCCGATTTGATCATCAAACAGGCAAGAAACAACGGTTCTTCAACCAATACGGCTGCTTTCTCCGGAGTCATGCCCTTTTTCTGACGTAATTGGAAAAGCAAATCGGCATAAGCTGCCTTCTTTGCATGATTTTTAGGGTCGACGATGGTTGCTTCGTTAATGTGGTTCAATCCAAAATCTGTAGCAAGTTTTTTAATTTCGTTGGGATTGCCGATCAATACAATGTCTGCTACTTTGTCGGCCAATAAGCGGTCGGCTGCTTTCAGAGTTCTTTCCTCTGTTCCTTCGGGAAGAACAATGCGCTGCTTGTTAGCTTTAGCGCGTGCAATGATGTCTTGCATTAAGTCCATAATAGGAATTTTTATATTATTTTGTAATTGTCACCGTAATCGGTTACAAAAGTATACAATAATGCAATATGGAGTTTGCAAAACGGGCAAAAGAATTACATGTTAAGTTGTCACTTTCAGAACTTTTAACAATAGTTTATCACTTCCCGTTCGCCTGAGAGTATTTGTTGGAGCTCTTCTGCAGTCACATTCACACTTAGCTTACCTTTGTGGGCTACTGATATTTTTCCGCGTTCTTCCGAAACAATGATAACGAGGGCATCTGTTTCGAGTGACATGCCTAATCCTGAGCGATGCCGCAATCCCATATCTTTGGGTAGGGAAGCGTTTTGTGCGACAGGAAGGATGCAGCCTGCTGCTTTGATACGGTTGTCTGCAATGATCATGGCTCCATCATGTAGAGGGCTGTTTTTGAAGAAAATATTTTCTATCAGGCGTGCATTAACATCGGCATTAAACATTTCCCCTGTATGTTCGTATACCGATAAGTCGATATCCTGTTGAATGACAATCAATGCTCCTGTTTTTTTACGTGCCATATTCATACAGGCAAGTACAACCGGTGCTATGAACTTACCTTCTTTTTCTTTGGTTTCATCCTTTTTCGAAAACAATTTGCCCAAGAATTTCCATCCGCGGTGTGAGCCTAGAGCCACCAGAAAGCGCCGTATTTCGTCTTGAAATAAAATAACCAGTACCAGAAACCCTACACTGATGAACTTATCGAGTATGGCTCCCATCAGTCTCATTTCCAGAACTTGCGAAACGAGTATCCATACTATAATAAATGAAACGACGCCACTGAAGATTGCCAGTGTACCCGAACTTTTCATTAATTTATAAGTCTGGTACAGGAAGAAGGCTACCAGTAGTACATCAATCAAATCTTTTATGCCAAAGTGCATCCACATAATAATAATAGATCGTTTACAGTTGACAATTGACAGTTAGTTTCTCTGTAATTCTGACAGCTTCTACGGCGGCTCTTACATCATGCACACGTAGAATATCAGCGCCGTTGAGCAAAGCAAATGTATTTAAAACAGTTGTCCCGTTCAAACTTTCGGTTGGCGTTCCGCCCAGATATTTATAAATCATGCTTTTACGCGAAATACCAACTAGTAACGGTAGTCCGAATAATCCGAATTCTTTCAAATTGCTCATTAGTTCATAGTTCTGGTCCACTGTTTTACTGAAACCAAAACCGGGATCCAGTATAATATCGTTAGCTCCCATCAAGTGCAGGCGTTTCACCTTTTCTGCAAAATATTGTATGATTTCGCTCATCATGTTTGTGTAGTTTGTATGCTGTTGCATGGTTTTGGGTGTGCCTCGCATGTGCATCATGATATAAGGAACACGCAAATCGGCAACGGTTTCAAACATGTTTGGGTCTAATTCGCCGGCTGATATATCATTTATAATAGCCACCCCGTATCGTTCTATGCAACGGCGTGCAATATCTGCACGGAACGTATCTACCGAAATAATAACATCCGGGTACTGTTTGTTCAATATTTCCAGAGCCATTTGCAGTCTTTTCATCTCTTCTTCGGAAGAAACGTCTATTGCATCCGGACGGGATGAATATCCTCCTATGTCAATTATCGTTCCACCTTCTTCCAGGATTGTTTGTATGCGCTTTTCTATCTCAGCTTCCGATTGTTTCCGGCTTCCGGCATAAAAAGAATCGGGTGTGATATTCAATATCCCCATGACTATAGGCTTTTCCAGGGAAATGAGAGTGCCTTTAATATTGAGTGTTTTATAATTCATCTTTATAATCGGTAACAAACAATTTCCTACAAAAGTACGGAAATAATATAATATGCGTTACTTTTGCTATCCAATAAAATGCTAATAATGCTATGAATATTTCAGAACTATACGAATTGTTTTTACATAATCCGAAGATTACAACTGATAGTCGTAATTGCCCCAGAGGATCATTGTTCTTTGCTTTAAAAGGCGACAAGTTTGACGGGAACCAATATGCGGCGAAAGCTTTGGATTCCGGTTGTTCGTATGCTATAATAGATAATCCGGCCTATGTTACCGGCGAGCGTACTATATTGGTGAATGATGTGTTAGTCACTCTTCAACAGTTGGCTCATCGTCACCGTAAAATTTTAGGTATTCCTGTTATTGGAATTACGGGAACAAATGGCAAGACAACGACAAAAGAGATACTGGCAGCAGTTCTTTCTACAAAATATAACTTGCTTTATACGGAAGGAAACCTGAATAACCATATCGGTGTTCCTCTTACTCTGTTACGTTTGAATCATGATCATGAAATGGCCGTGATAGAGATGGGAGCCAGCCATCCGGGAGATATAAAAGAACTGGTTAATATCGTTCAGCCGAATTACGGAATTATTACAAATGTTGGACGGGCACATCTGGAAGGTTTTGGTTCTTTTGAAGGTGTGGTTAAGACAAAAGGAGAGCTTTACGATTATATGCGTGCCAGCAAAGGGAAAATATTCATCAAAAAAGAAAATGCCGATTTACAGGCTATAGCCAAAGGTATTGAACAGATTACTTATGGCGAAAGTGAAGAAGCATTTGCTTCGGGGCATGTGGTTAGCTGCAACCCTTTGTTAGTATTTGACTGGAAGCAACAAGGTAAGATACATACGGTAGAGACTCACTTGATAGGTGCTTATAATATAGACAATGTTTTGGCTGCAGTTGCAGTAGGACGTTATTTTAAGATTCCGGCTGAGCGTATTAGCCGTGCTATTGCTAACTATGAACCGACAAATAATCGTTCGCAATTGAAAGAAACCGGGCATAACAAACTGATTATCGATGCTTATAATGCCAACCCCAGCAGTATGAAGGTGGCTTTGGAAAATTTTGCTTCTATGCCGGTATACCCGAAAGCGGTTATACTTGGTGATATGAAGGAGTTAGGACCGTCTAGTGATGAACTGCATACGGAAATAGTAGAATTGGTAAAAGCCGCTAAGTTTGATAAAGTATATCTTTGTGGTGATCATTTTGCAAAAGTTGGAAAAGAGTTTTCTCCTTTTGTGGAAACTGAAGAGCTAATAACAAGCCTCCGGGAGCAACCTTTGAAAGGATATCACGTCCTGATTAAAGGGTCTCACGGGATGGCTTTGGAAAAAACGATAGAGTTTCTATAACGTAAATAGCAGCCCTCGCTTTCCGCTGAAAGACGGGCTGCTATTTTAAGTTAGGAATAAAGTTTTGGTGATATTTTTATCTTAAAAAAACAGGAAGATTACCAAACTTGTTTCACGACAAAAATAATATCGGAATATTACAAAATGATTTCATTTTTTGTACAGTCTTGTTAAATGTCTACTTTTGTTCAATCATATTAAAAACCAATAGATATGGCTCAATACAAACGAATTCTTTTAAAATTAAGCGGCGAATCGCTGATGGGTGGCAAGCAATATGGCATAGACGAAGTCCGGTTGAATGAATATGCTTCTCAGATTAAAGAGATTGCTGAAATGGGTGTACAAATAGGTATCGTTATAGGCGGTGGAAATATTTTTCGTGGTTTGAGTGGTGCATCTAAAGGATTTGACAGGGTAAAAGGCGACCAGATGGGTATGTTGGCAACCGTAATCAACAGCCTGGCACTTAGTTCGGCTCTGGTTGCACAAGGAGTGAAGGCAAAGGTGCTTACTGCTATCCGTATGGAGCCGATTGGCGAATTTTATAATAAATGGCGTGCTATTGAATTGCTGGAACAAGGCAATGTCGTTATCATGTCGGGCGGTACAGGAAATCCGTTCTTTACTACAGATACAGGTTCTTCTCTGCGGGGGATTGAAATAGAGGCGGATGTCATGCTGAAAGGAACCCGGGTGGATGGTATTTACACCGCTGATCCGGAAAAAGACCCTACGGCAACAAAGTTCTCTGAAATTACGTATGATGAAATTTATACCCGTGGATTAAAGGTTATGGATTTGACCGCTACTACCATGTGCAAAGAAAATAACCTGCCTATTATCGTATTCGATATGGATACAAATGGTAATCTGAAAAAAGTAATGAGCGGGGATAATATAGGTACGCTGGTACACAATTAGTGTTTTTACTAAGTCATCCCGGTCATTTTATAAAACCATCCCGATGATTTTGTAAAATGACCGGGATGACTTAGCACTCTTCTTTAAACTGCCTGGCGGCAGTATCTGGAAATGTCAATTCTGTAAATCTTTTCAACCTTCTCTGATGATAGTTATGAAGCAACCGTTTAAACTTTTTCTTTCCATTACTGTACTGGCATCTTGCTTATTCTCGTGTACCACATCCGAGAAGAATGATAAAAAGTTCGTAATCGGTCTTTCGCAGTGCATGCTGGATGATGCGTGGCGCCAAGCTATGCTGAAAGAGATGGAAATAGAGGCATCCAACTACGATAATCTGGAAATTATAATCAAAGATGCACATAGCGACAACAGCACCCAGATACGCCAGATCAGAGAATTGATAAACGAGAAGGTGGATGTGTTAATCATCTCCCCATTCCAGTCGCAGCCCATCACCGAAGCGGCCGAGGAGGCTTACCGCGCCGGAATCCCTACGATTATTACAGACCGGAAAGTAAACACAGACCTTTATACCACCTTTGTGGGTGCAGACAACTACGAAATAGGCTACGAGGCCGGAAAATATGCTTCCAGATACCTGCCTCCCAAAGCAACAATCCTGGAGATATGGGGATTGGCAAGCTCGTCGCCTGCGCAAGAACGCCATCAGGGATTTATAGATGCTCTGGTTAAACGCTCCGATCTTTATTTCCGTAAAGTGGAGGGAGAATGGGTCTATGATACTGCCAGAGTACGTCTGGCTTCATTGGAATGGCCTTTCAACGTTGATTTTGTATATTCTCACAACGACATGATGGCCATTGCCGCCCGCGAATATTTTTTGGAAAAAGATTCCGTATTAGGGGACAGCCTGCCTATTATTGGAGTGGATGCCGTACCCGGGGCCGGTTTGGAAGCCGTTGCCGACGGACGCATCAATGCCTCTTTTTTATATCCTACAGGTGGCGAGCAGGTGCTCCGTACCGCTGTGAAAATATTGAACGGCGAGCCGGTGGATAAATTTATCCCTCTGCAAACGGGCGAGATCGATAAGTCCGCTGCCCACTCCATGCTGATTCAGGCATCGCGCTTGCTGAACTACCAGAGACGTATCGAGCAGCAGCGCGGCAATATAGAATCCTTGCTCAATCGTTTCCAATTTCTGCAAGGCTCGCTCTGGATCATCACAACACTGATGATAGGCTTCGTTCTCCTTTCTTTTTACGTCTTTTCCATTAACCGGAAGATGAAAAGGAAGAACCGGGAGCTGCGCGAAATCAACCGTAAAGAAGAAGAACAACGCCAGAAACTCATCTCCCTTAATGCCGAGATCAAGGAGGTGACTGCCCAGAAGCTACAATTCTTTACCAACGTTTCGCACGAAGTACGTACTCCCCTCACGCTGATACTGGGCCCGCTGGATCGCCTGATGGGGTTGATGCACGACTCTCCCTACCTGCCCGATCTGCAATTGATACAGAAAAATGCGAACCGGCTGTATCGCGTAATCAATCAGATACTGGACTTTCGCAAGATAGAAAACAAGCAGGAGAAATTGAAGATACGGCAGACCGAGATTGTTTCGTTTGCCAGCGAAGTAAAGTCATATTTCGATAGCATGGCCGTAGTACGCCACATTACCTACACTTTTGCCTCGGGCGTGAAGTCGCAGGAGATATGGATCGATCCGGATAAGATAGAGAAGGTTTTGATGAACCTTCTTTCGAACGCCTTTAAATTCACCCCCGATGGTGGGAGCATAGCTGTCGAAGTGGCCGATGCGGGAGAGTGCATACATATTAGCGTGAAAGATACCGGACAGGGCATCTCTGCCGAGAAAATCCCTTATTTGTACGACCGTTTTTATACCGAGAATGCTACAGAGGGAACTGGCATCGGGCTTCACTTGGCCAGGGAATATATGTTGATGCACAATGGAGACATCAGGGTGGATAGCCTGCCCGGAAAAGGAACAACGTTTATTGTCAACCTGTATAAGGAGAAAAAGCATTTTGTTGATGCCGACGTAACTGAAGTGCCGCAAATGGCTTGCGATGCTGCTATGCTCGACAATACCGGCGAGAAGGAAATGCTTTCCCGGAAATATCCTTACACCATTCTGGTGGTGGAAGACGACAACGAAGTGTGTACCTTCTTGAAAGAAGGGCTGAGCGAGAATTTTAGTGTGGTAACCGCTTCCAACGGCGTGGAAGCTCTTCATGTTTTGCAACATGAAGATATTGCCATATCCTTTGTTCTTAGCGATGTGATGATGCCCGGCATGAATGGCTTCGACCTGTGTCGCACCATCAAAACTACCCTTTCGTGCAGTCACCTTCCGGTGATGCTGCTTACGGCTCTTTCTGACGAACGGCAGCAGAAGCACGGAATTTCGGGTGGAGCCGACGATTATATACAGAAACCTTTCAATATGGATTTTGTCAAGCTCAAAATCATCCGTGTGTTGGAAGAGCGTGAGCGTTTGCGCGAACAACTCCTCCGAAAGCTGGAAAACGGCAATCTGCTGCTCGACAAACCGGGTAAACCCGAAAGCATGGACGATGCGTTTATGCGCCGCTTTGTAGAGCGTATTGAAGAGGGCTATCCCGATCCTGATTACAACGTGGAAAAACTGAGCGATATGCTAGGCTTGTCGCGCGGACACCTCTACCGCAAGATAAAGGAGCTTACCGGAACCACACCGGTGGACTTCCTGCGCAATTACCGTCTTTCGAAGGCCGCTGCGCTGCTTCGCGAACGGAGATACACGGTGAGCGAGATAACGTATCGCACCGGATTTTCGTCGCCGGCCTATTTTACCAAGTGCTTTAAGGCTGTGTACGATGTAACGCCTACCGAATTTGTGTAGGATACAGCCCCGTCGATAGTTGTTTTTGTTGCATTTTTGTGTCGGGCGGACTCGGTGAACGCTGACATATTATTTTGTCTCCGTATCAATTTTCAAAGTTTCCCAAAAGACGATATTATTATCTTTATATCCTTGCAAAGATAATAATATCGTCTTTTTATAATGTTTGTACCCATCTGATGAGAGAAAAATTGTCTTCCCGGAAACTTTGTAGGTTGGTTGTGCTTTTCATAAAGCGGAGACGTGTTTTATGTTAATGGAAGCAATGGTAGTACTTTTGGCCGGATATCAAATTTGTATTATTACTGTAACAAATGTAGCATTCTGCGTCCGATGTTACATTTGTAATATATCCTGGTTGTTTTGTTATCAACTCCGTATAAATGGCGCGTCTATATTTGCCGCATATCAATTTTTTGGATCTAGTTATTATTGTTGAACTATTAAATTTAATCTTTATGAAGAGATTGCCGCTTGCAAAGTGGTGCTTCTGGGTTGCCCTGCTATTTATTACGCAATCCATGTACGCACAGCAGATTTCGGTAAAAGGTACAGTTATTTCGGGAACGGACAACTTCCCTATAATTGGTGCTTCTGTAGTTGAAAAAGGAACTACAAACGGAACCATCACCGATTTGGATGGAAACTTTACTCTCTCAGTGCCCAAAGGGGCAACAATTCAGATCAGCTATGTAGGTTTCATTACACAAGACATGGCTGTAACGTCAAACAAAGCGCTCAACATTATTCTAAAAGAAAACGTACAGGCATTGTCTGATGTGGTAGTTACCGGATATTCTTCCCAAAAGAAAGCCGATTTGACCGGTGCCGTATCCGTTGTGAAAATGGACGATATCAAAGATATCAACAGCAGTAATGCTATCAAGTCTTTGCAGGGACGCGTACCCGGTCTTAGTATAAAGAATACCGGTCAGCCTAACGGCGACGTGGATGTTAAGATTCGTGGAGTCTCTACTTTGGGAAACAGCAAACCTCTATATATTATAGACGGTATTCCCAGCACCCGCTCGATGAATGAAATTGCTACTTCCGACATCGAATCTATTCAGGTTTTGAAAGATGCTTCTGCTGCCACTATCTACGGATCGCGTGCTGCCAACGGTGTTATTATCGTAACAACCAAGAAAGGCAAAGCTGGTGGTACACATGTAGACTTCCGTGCTTCCGTAACGGCTCAGCAATGGCAACGTTCGGTTGATTTGTTGAATGCCGAAGAATACGGTTTGGTTAATTTCCGTGCAGGTGTTAACGACGGTTCTATCCTGAACACAACAACCTTGAGCAACGGACAACCTAACACAGGTATGAACAAATATACATATATGTATGACGTTGCCTGGAATAACGGTATTCCTACTTTGAATAACATTATTATGCCCGAATTCCTTGACGTAGCCGGCACTCCGGTGATGCGTGCAGGCGACACGGACTGGGTGAAGGAAATCAGCCGCACAGGTTTGATGCAGAACTATAACGTAACTGTTACTTCAGGTACCGACAAAGGACGTGCTTTGTTCTCCGTAGATTATTATGGCAACAACGGTACGGTGAAAGGTACTTACTTCGACCGTGTAACTGCCCGTATCAATAGCGACTATAAACTGATTAACGACCGCGTTACTATCGGCGAGAACCTGTCTTTGTCTAAAACACGCAGTTCTGTTATCAGCGACCGTACTTTGCAGGAAGGTGCAAAGAATATCCAGTCTATCGTTCCTATCCATTCACTGGACGGCGGTTGGGGTGGTCCTGCCAGCAACATGAGTGACCGTCAGAATCCGGTTCGCCTGATTGAAGATAACAAACAGAACCATGAAGATGTATTCCGCATCTTTGGCGACGTTAACTTGACAGTAGATATTTTGAAGGGGCTTACTTTCCGTTCTAAATTCGGTATCGACTATACCGGTTGGTGGAAGCGCGATATGCAGAAGACATATCAGTCCGGTTTCATGTCTGACAAGACTGCGCGTTTGAATACATATGCAAATTATGGCGGTAACTGGATTTTGAGTAACACGTTGCAATATAAATTAGACCTGGGCAAGAGTAACTTTGATATCCTGGTTGGTCAGGAAATGTTGAAATACAGACTGGAAGATATGAGTGCCGGCCGCGATGGTTTCTTACTGGAAAATGAAGATTATATGTATTTGTCTGTTGGCGATGGCAACTTGCGTAATGGCGGTGGTGCTACGGCTTATGCTCTTTCTTCTTTCTTCGGAAAGATCAACTATAGCTTCGATAATAAGTATCTGGCTTCTGTAACTGTTCGTCGTGACGGTTCTTCACGATTCGGTGCTAACAACCGTTGGGGTACTTTCCCAGCATTCTCTTTAGGATGGCGTGTTAGTGAAGAAGGTTTCTTTGAAGGTGCAAAGAATGTTGTTTCAGACTTGAAACTTCGTTACGGTTGGGGTATGACAGGTAATCAGGAAATAGACAATTATGCTTCATACGGTTTGTACCAGGCCCGTTACTTTACAGACCCTGCTTTCAACCGCGACCAGGGTACGGCTTACGATATCACAGGTGCAGGACAGGGAGAACTTCCTTCAGGTTTTGTGCGTACACAATTGCAGAATCCTGATTTGAAATGGGAAGCTACCACACAGAATAATGCCGGTATCGATTTCGGCTTGTTCAACCAGATGTTCACCGGTTCTGTAGACTACTTCTTTAAGAAAACAAACGACATCCTTGTTAAGCCTCCTTATATTGCAACAATTGGTTTCGGTGGAGACCGTTGGGTGAACGGGGCTAGTATGGAGAACAGCGGTTTTGAATTCTTGCTTACTTTCAATAAGAAAATTGGTGAGGTAGAACTGAATATTTCCGGTAACATCGCCAGCTATCGTAACAAAATTACAAAATTACCGGAAGACGTAATCAATTCTTATGCCGGTAACGGTAACGACCAGACAATTCTGGGACGTCCCTGGAAATCTTTGTTCGGTTATGTAGCCGACGGTATTTTCCAGAATCAGGAAGAAGTAGATGCTCACGTAGGCCAGCCGGGTAAAGGTGTGGGACGTATCCGCTACAAAAACCTGAATGGCGATAATGTGATCAACGATGAAGACCGTACATGGTTAGGCGTAGAAGATCCGGACTTCCTGTATGGTCTGAACCTGAGTGCAACCTGGAGAAACTTCGACGTTTCAATGTTCTGGAACGGACAGGTAGGCTCTCATGCAAATGTAAATAGCATTAAGGCGTTTACCGACTTCTACGGTTTCTTTGGCGGACAAAATTATGGTGCCCGTTTGCTGGACGCTTGGAGCCCTGCGAATCCTAACTCTACGATTCCTGCTGTTTCGGCAAACAATGTAAATGATGAAGGCCGTTTCTCTACATACTTTATCGAAAATACTTCTTTCTTGAAGCTGGCTAACTTCGAGATTGGTTATACTTTGCCGAAGGCTTGGCTGCAGGCAGCACGTATGCAGAATGCACGTATTTATGTATCCGGACAGAACTTGTTGACAGTTAAGAAGGGCTGGGGCGATAATGCCTTTACGGGTGTAGACCCTGAAACACCAGATTTCGCATATCCGGTTCCGCGTGCTTTCACTTTGGGTGTTAATGTTTCATTTTAAAACTAATTAGCGAATACAATTATGAAGACTTTTAAATATATGACATTGGCAGCTGCCTTGCTGCTTCCTATGGCAGCTTGCGACTCTTTCCTGGATGTCAATCCGCAGGGAGTTGCCAGCACGGATGACCTGAATACCGTGGAAAATATAGAAAAAATGGTCATTGCTGCTTACTCTGCATTGGGTAACGACAACTTTAGCGATGGTATGCATGCATACTGGCCTTATGGCGATTTGCGTGCAGGGGATGCTTATAAAGGAGGTGCCGGTACTGGTGATATGGGCGACTTCCATCTTTTTGAAACGTTTGTTTATCTGCGTGACGATAATGGCTATCTGGATAAAAAATGGTATAATGAATATGTCTGTATAGCCCGTACTAATGACGCTTTGTCTCGTATCAATGCGATGGATGCAACTGTATTCCCTCTGAAGACTACACGTGAAGCCGAAGTACGTTTCTTGCGTGCACACTTCTATTTCGACCTGAAGATATTATTCAAACAGATGCCTTGGATTGATGAGAACGATAAGACTGAGGATTATATCAATATCTCCAACGTTGAATATACCGACAAGCAACTTTGGGATATGATTATTGCCGAATTCCGCTTTGCTGCCGAAAATCTGCCGGAAAAACAAGCGGAGATCGGACGTATTAATAAGAGCATTGCCCAGGCTTATCTGGCAAAAGCGCTCTTGTATGCAGCATACGAACAGGACGAAAAGAATAATGTCGTTAATATAGACAAAACAAAGTTGCAGGAGGTAGTAACTCTTTGCCAGGGATTGTCGGGCAAATATTCTTTAACTTCCGATTTTGCTGAAAACTTCCTTTGTGAAACTGAAAACGGACGCGAATCTGTATTTGCCGTACAATTCTCAACTGGCGACGGAACACTATACGGCCGTTTGGATTGGGGTGCAATGTTGAATTATCCGATGAATCCTGAATATGGATGCTGTGGTTTCCACTCCCCTTCCCAGAATATGGTGAACGCATTCCAGACAGACGATAATGGCCTTCCTTTGTTTGATACTTATAACAACAACGACTTGAAGAATGCCGAAGATTTGTTGAAATACAACATTGACCCGCGTTTGAATCATACGGTAGCTATTCCGGGTGCTCCTTATAAGTATAACCCCGAGTTTATCTTTGAAGCAAGCTGGACCCGTGATCCGAATACATACGGAAACTTCATGTCTATGAAAGAAGTTGTGTTGCCTGATTGCCCTTGTTTTGCTTTCTCATTACCGTTTATGTCAAGCTCTAAGAACCGCGATATTATTCGTTACGACGATGTTCTTTTGTGGGAAGCTGAAGCTTTGATCGAATTAGGCCGTCAAAACGAAGCATTACCTATTATAAATTCTCTTCGTGAAAGGGCAGCTAAGAGTACGGCACGTTTGGTGGATGTTCAGGGCGATCCTACGGGAAAGTTCAAGATTGCCACCTATCAGCCCGGTGTAAATTGTCCGGCATGGACGCAAGACTTTGCACGTAAAGCATTACGTTGGGAACGACGCTTGGAATTGTCTCAGGAAGGTTCGCGTTTCTTTGACCTGGTTCGTTGGGGTATTGCTGACAAAGAAGTGAATAGCTACTTTGCTACGGAAAAAACACGCCGTACCTATATGGGTGAAGCGAAGTTCACAAAGAACAAGGATGAGTATTTCCCAATTCCGAAGAATCAGATTAACTTTAGCAAGAAATTGTATAAACAAAACTACGGTTGGTAAACAAAGTTTGTGATAAGCAGGCTTTTGATAGTCTGCTTATCTTTCATTTATAATATCTCTTTAATTCTAAATACGTATAACGCATGAATTACAGTAAATTGTTGACTTTAACAGGTGCCATGTTAACCCTGTCCTGCATAGTGAGTGCAGAAGATATCAAGATGAAAATTACTAAGAAATATTTGAATCTTCCTGTCTCCCAGAAGGTAGACCGCGCCGTAATGACATTAAGCGCAGATGGTAAAGAGCAGGCTTTTGATATACGCCTGGCACCCGCCAACCCAGACTATTGGGTGTTCTGCGATGTCTCTCAATATAAAAATAAGAATATAGTTATCTCTTATAAAGGAGATAATACCGGGATGGATAAGATATATCAGGCCGATGAAGTTGCCGGACACGAAAATATGTACAAAGAAGAAAACCGTCCTTTAGTACATTACACGCAACGCAGAGGCTGGAATAATGACCCGAACGGTCTGCTTTATTATGATGGCGAATATCATTTGTTCTATCAGCATAACCCGTATGAACGTGAATGGGGTAATATGCATTGGGGACACGCGGTAAGTAAAGACCTTATTCATTGGGAAGAACTTTCGGTAGCCTTGTATCCGGACGAACACGGAACGATGTTCTCTGGTTCTGCTGTGATAGACTACAATAATACGGCTGGTTTTAATAAAGGTAATACACCGGCTATGGTAGCTATCTATACTGCCGATCAACCGCAGAAACAGGTGCAGTGTATCGCTTATAGCCTGGATAAAGGACGTACGTGGACGAAATATAAAGGAAATCCGGTGATAGACTCGTTTGACAAGTGGCAATCACGGGATACCCGCGACCCGAAAGTATTTTGGTACGCACCGGGTAACAATTGGGTTATGATCCTGAATGAACGCGATGGGCACTCAATTTATAATTCGTCTAACTTGAAAGATTGGACATTCCAGAGTCATGTGACCGGTTTCTGGGAATGCCCTGAACTGTTTGAACTGGCAGTGGATGGCAATCCTGACAATAAAAAATGGGTAATGTACGGAGCTTCGGGAACCTATATGATCGGTTCTTTTGACGGAAAGACTTTTACACCGGAAGCTGGTAAATATTATTTCACTTCAGGTGCTATCTATGCAGCGCAGACATTTACTAATATACCTGAAAGTGACGGACGCCGCATACAGATTGGTTGGAGTAACATAGACCATGCAGGCATGCCGTTCAAAGGTACAATGACGCTGCCTACTTCTTTATCTTTACGTACCACTAAAGATGGTGTCAGATTATTCAGCGAGCCTGTAAAAGAGGTGGAAATGCTACAAACGAAAGCGTTTGACAGAAAAGACCTGACAGTTCAGCAAGCAAGCAAGATGTTGCAGCCGTATAACAATGCTGGAGCTCTTCGTATACGTACCACATTGAAGTTGTCTCATGCAACCAGTGCAGGCCTGAACCTGTTTGGACAACGTTTATTAGATTATGATATGAATTTTAATCGCGTAAACGGAGTATTCTATTCCCCTGAAGACAGAACAAGCATGGAAATCACTGTTGATATTATTCTGGACAAGACAATGGTGGAAGTATATGTAGATGGCGGTGCCTACGCTTATTACATGGAACGTAAAGCTGATCCGAACAATAAGGAAGGATTCCATTTCTGGGGTCATAATATTGAAGTGAAGAACCTTGAGGTTTATACGCTTCAGTCCATTTGGAAATAACAACAATCTGATAAAACACAAACAAATGAAAGGTTTATTACATTGTGCACTGGCTGCCGTTATCGGATTTACAGCCTGTACGGGAAACAAAACAAATAAAAATACTGAAACAGCGGAGGTAACTTCGCTGTTTCAGGAAAAATACCGTCCGCAAATTCATTTTTCACCGGCGGAACATTGGATGAACGACCCGAATGGAATGGTGTATTATGAAGGAGAATATCATCTTTTTTACCAGCATTATCCCGAGAAGTCTGTTTGGGGACCTATGCACTGGGGACATGCGGTAAGTAAAGATTTGGTACACTGGGAACATTTGCCTATTGCCTTGTATCCGGATAGCCTTGGATATATTTTCTCGGGAAGTGCAGTGGTAGACTGGAATAATACATCCGGTTTCGGAACAAAAGAGAATCCTCCGTTGGTAGCTTTCTTTACTTATCATAATCCGGATATAGAACAAGCCAAAGAAATTGAAGTCGAATCTCAGGCTATTGCTTATAGTACGGATAAGGGTCGTACGTGGACGAAATATGATAAAAATCCGGTGATTAAGAATCCGGGTATTCGTGATTTCCGCGATCCGAAAGTAATCTGGCATGAAGCGAGCAAACGGTGGATTGTAGCTTTGGCTTCGGGACAAGAGATACGTTTCTATTCTTCTCCGGATTGTAAAGACTGGACTTACCTGAGTAATTTTGGCAAAGGATACGGCTGTCATGACGGAGTGTGGGAATGTCCGGATTTGATTCCTTTGAAAGTAAAAGGATCGGATGAGACTAAATGGGTTTTGATTGTAAATATTAATCCGGGTGGTCCGGCCGGCGGTTCTGCCACACAATATTTTGTAGGAGATTTTGATGGTAAAACATTTACCAGCGACCAGAAAAAGACATTTTGGATGGATCACGGACGCGATAATTATGCAGGAGTGACTTGGTCTGATGCACCGGATGGTCGCCAAATTCTGATAGGTTGGATGAATAACTGGCAGTATGCAGGTGATAAACCGTGTGTTAAATGGAGTGGCGCAGCTACTTTGCCCCGCGAATTAGGTTTGGTCAAAGATGGGCCGGTTTATTTATTGACTTCGGAGCCGGTAAAAGAAATAAGTACTTTGTATGGTGAATCCGTAGACCTGAAAGATATTAATGTCAGTAAATCGGAAGTACTGTCTGATAAGTTCGATTTTGCAAAAGCTCCGATTGAGCTTAAACTGACTTTTAACCAGGAAAATAATACCCGGTTGGGTTTTGCTTCCCGTTATGGTGTACGATTGAAGAATGGAAAAGGCGAATATATAACCATAGGATATGAGAATGTAGACAAATTGTTTTATGTAGATCGTACGAATGCAATAGGAGAAGTTTTTTCAGATAAGTTTGCCTCTATCCATTCGACACCTTATATTGTTAATACGCCGACTGTAGAATGGACATTGTTGATAGATGTAGCTTCTGTGGAATTTTTTACGGCAGAAGGCCGTATTGCCATAACGGATGTGTTTTATCCGTCCGAACCATTTGATACGATAGAAGTCTTTACGGAAAATGGAGATATACAAATAACAGAAGCTAAAATTACAGAGTTACATTCAATTTGGAAATAGATATAAATTTATACTCATGAAAAAGAATAAACCAGTAGTGGCAGGCATTGGCGAACTCCTGTGGGATGTGCTTCCCACAGGAAAAAGGGCTGGCGGTGCTCCTATTAATTTCGTGTATCATGCTACCCAGTTAGGAGCGGAAGGATATGCTATCAGTGCAGTAGGCAATGATGTTTTTGGTACGGAAATTTTACAGGAACTGGATAAGAACCACATCAGTTATTATATCAGCACAGTAGAATATCCTACAGGTAGTGTTATGGTGGAGTTGAAAGACGGAATACCTTCTTATACTATTATAGAGGGGGTAGCCTGGGATCATATACCACTTACACAAGATGCGATCGATTTGATGAAGAGAACTGATGCCGTATGCTTCGGAACTTTGGCACAACGCGCTCCTGAATCGAGGGAGACTCTTCGTACATTACTGAGCTATATACCGGAAGATTCTTTGCGCTTTTTTGATATAAACATCCGCCAGTCTTATTATTCCAGAGAGCTTATAGACTCATTGCTTGAACAAGCTAATGTGTTTAAAATAAATGATGAGGAACTGGAATTGCTCCGTTCAATGTTCAGCTTGGAAGGTTCGGTTGATGATGTTTGCAACTGGTTTATGGAAGCTTATTCTCTGAAGTATCTTATTTTAACTGCCGGTGCCGATTTCAGCACGATATACTCTACGGGAGAAAAATCTACGATTCCTACCCCTAAAGTAAAGGTTGCAGATACTGTTGGAGCCGGCGATTCTTTTTCCGGTGCATTTGTTTATTCCATATTAACAGGCAAGTCTCTGCGTGAAGCTCACCAAAAAGCTGTTGAGACAGCTGCGTTTGTTTGTACACAGGAGGGGGCATGGCCTCCATATCCAAATAAAGAATAATGAGTATGAAAGAAAAAGGAATGTCGTGGAAATTGATCCCGGTGATGCTTACGTTCTTCACTATGGGATTTGTTGATTTGGTAGGAATCGCTTCCAATTATATAAAAGCGGATTTGAACTTGACAGACTCGGAAGCAAATATTTTCCCGTCTTTAGTGTTTTTCTGGTTCTTGATCTTTTCTGTTCCAACAGGAATGTTGATGAATAAGATCGGGCGAAAAAAGACTGTGCTGTTAAGTTTGGTTGTAACTTTTCTTTCGTTGCTGATTCCTGTTTTCAGTGATACATATATGGTAATGCTTGTTTCCTTCTCTTTGTTGGGTATAGGAAATGCATTGATGCAAACATCACTGAATCCATTACTTTCAAATATAGTCAATGGAGATAAACTGGCAAGTACTCTTACTTTCGGACAGTTTATAAAAGCAATTGCATCGTTCCTGGCGCCTTATATTGCTATGTGGGGGGCAACAATGGCTATACCTTCTTTCGGCTTGGGATGGAGAGTGTTGTTTCCTATTTATATGGTAATAGCAGTGGTTGCTGTTTTCTTATTGGGGGCAACTTCTATCTATGAAACAAAAGAAGAAGGAAAACCTTCTACATTCGGAGAATGTCTGGCATTGCTGGGTAAGCCGTTTATTTTGCTATGCTTTATTGGTATTATGTGTCATGTGGGTATTGATGTAGGTACAAATACTACAGCCCCGAAGATTTTGATGGAACGTCTGGGTATGACTTTGGCTGATGCAGGTTTTGCTACCAGTTTATATTTTATTTGCCGTACGGCCGGATGTTTTTCGGGTGCGTTTATTATGCGGAAAATATCTCCTAAATCCTTTTTTATTTTCAGTGTGGTACTGATGCTGATAGCTATGGTTGGTTTATTCTTGTTCCATTCGTTGTCTATTATATATATATGTATAGGCTTGATCGGCTTTGGAAACTCGAATGTCTTTTCCATTATATTCTCTCAGGCGTTACTTTATATGCCGAATAAGCAGAATGAAGTTTCAGGACTTATGATTATGGGACTATTCGGAGGTACAATATTCCCGTTATTGATGGGAGTTGCTTCAGACATGATGGCCTCACAGACAGGAGCCGTGGCTATTTTGAGTATTGGAGTTATTTATCTGCTCTATTTATGGAGAAAGCTGAATTAAGATAACTATTTCTTTGCCCTTTGTCATAGAGGGGCAACCCCTTTATAAAATGATCCCGATGTTTTTTTAAAATCATCGGGATCATTTTATTAAATCACCTCGATGATTTCAAACCGTTTTTTTAATCATTTTATTTGATAAACAGTATATTTGTATAATATGGTTATAAGATGAACACGAAAACACTAATAAGTTGTTGCCATGTGAAAAAGTAAACAAAAATATTACTGTCATGAAAAGATCATTTACAATTGTAGCAATAATTCTGTTTGTTATGTCAGGGTGCGGAGGGAACAAACAGTCAACAAATGAGCTCGTCATAGTTGATGTTACAAAGAATTATCCTGAAAAGGAACTGATATTACAGGATTTTATGGATGTGGAATACATCCCGTTGGAAACAAATGATGAGTTTGTTACCCAAGGTAAAGTAATGGCCGTTGGTGCAGAAGTTATATTAATAACAAACTGGATCAACGATGGGAATTTGTTTGTTTTTGATAGAAAAACCGGCAAAGGCTTGAAGAAGATAAACAGGAAGGGGGAAGGTGGCGAAGAATATGTGGGTATTACTGAGATTGTCCTGGATGAAGCAAACAAGGAAATATTTGTTATAGCCTACACCGGAAGTAAAATCTCAGTATATGATCTAGACGGAAATTTTAAAAGGAGTTTCAAAGCCGCAGGTACGGATTCTCATATAAATACATTTAATTACGACCGGGAAAATTTGATTTCTTATGTACCGGATAATAGTCTGGAAAACCCGTCAAACGTCATACATCCATATTATTTAATCTTTTCCAAGCAGGATGGAAGTATCACCCGGAAAATTCTTTATTCATACCTAAAATATACAATGGTGATTATACCAGCAAAAGAGAAGTGGATATGACGTCGAGACCTTTAGATCAGGAATTCATAATCGGACAGTCATTACAAGCCCACGAACTTGTCGAGGCCTACGGGAAAGGACAACTGAAAGGCAAACTGGAAGAAATTGCAGCCGGATTGAATGAAGAATCAAACCCGGTAATTATGTTGGCTAAGTATAGGAAATAAACATAAATAGGGGCGATCAAAATATAATATTCTGAATGTATAAATAAAATTGAATAGAAGCCTTAACATCAAAAAAGAACTAAAGCAAATAAAAATAGCGATGTAAGCAACTTATGTAATATATCAGAGGACGACAATACTATAGTTATATCTGTTGAATGACTGCTACTAATTGGTTTTTAATTTAATGACATTTTAATGACATTTTCTTAATAGGCTTGTTTATGGTATTTTAATCCATTAGTTTTGGAAAAAATAATTTAACCTTAGATCTCTCATATATGCCTATAAGCTACTCTTCAATATTATATATAGGAACACAGGAAGGACTGGATACTTGTTCGAGAGAAATATCCGGCTATCTGGTTAAGTTGTTATCTGCCCATTATCAACTTCATCTGTTGGGAGACCTGTTTCCTGAGCAAAGCTATGAAGAGGGACAATCTTACGATCTGATTATCATTCAAAATTCGCTTAGCCTTATACGCTATAAAAAACAGCTTAAGCGGTTGGGTAAATCTCCTGTATTGTTTATTGCTACAACGAACCGTTTAGATAGTTACATTGCCCCGTTTAAGAATTTGTATGGAGTACTGAGTATGAGTGATGCAGCCTTGCCGGATTTTGGTATACCGGAAGAAATGATGCTTCATTTTAATTATCCGGTGAAGAAAATGGCTAATTACTACTTTTACGAACAACAACCGAAGTATTGCCGGATTGTTTATTGTCCAACCGGAAATACAATCAAGGAAAGTGACCTTAAATTATTGACTTTTCTGCATAAAACAAATGCCCTGCTAACTATCGTTTCGGATGAATATCGATGTTTAAAGAACGCATTGCCTTCTTTTGTCATAGTCGCACCTAGCTCTTACAAGCTTTCCATCTATAGGAGAGCGCATTTGGTGGTAGCCTCAGGTATTGATGCAGTGCGTGCGATGGCACTTTGTAAACCCTGTGTTATTTTAGGAGATTACGGCCTGGGAGGAATGGTGACGCCTGCCAACTATGACCACTTGCAATCTGTTTCTTTTAGAGGTCGTAAAGGTGCTTGCTTCAAAGAAATGGTTCCTTTGGATTTGTTGGAAGTGGAAATTCGAAAGTATTTTACATCTGATTCCCTGAAATCTTTTTTTGAGGTTCAAAAAAAGATATTTGCGGATTATGGTAAAATTATTATTGATAAAAAAATATTGGAAGAAACAGAGCGGATAATCAGTTTGTCTGCATCGATAAACAAACGCAGCGAAAGGTATTCGTTAAAGCCCCGCTTATCCTCTTTGTTTGCTTTGGAAGAATCGGACGGAAAACAAAATCTGATGCGTGGGTTCGGGTGTTTTGGCGAGATAGATATAGAAATGGCCAACCTGCTGAAACAGTGTGACGGAACTTTGTCTGTACTGGAGTTAGCCGAACGAAACGGATATAATAAAGAGGAAACCGGAATACTTTGGTCTAATCTGTATGAATTGTGGAAAGAGAAACTAATACTTTTTTCACCATGAAACAGTTGCCGGACTTTGATTTAAGCATCGTAATACCACTTTGTGGCCGGTTAGATGAATTTAAACGGGTATTCTCGTCTGAATCGAACTACTATGAACGAAACGGTATTGAAGTGGTGCTGGTGATCAATAAGCCGAACGAACAGCAAGAGACACTGGATTATATCCGTACTTATCCATTTATCAATTGGAAAGTAGTGATTAATAGGCAAGATCACTCGCAACACAATCCGGCAACTGATTTTAATGCCGGCATCCGACAGGCAACGAAACAATACGTTTTGATTATGTATCCGGTATTGGAATTTTGCTCAGACGTAATCTATGAGTTACGCGAAAAGCAGGATTCTTACCCGGAACATTATGCTGCCGGTCAAACCCGGTATATGGATAAGTTGATTCCATATGGAAGCGTCATGGCTAAAAAAGAATATTTTGAAAAGGTAGGCGGATATGATGAACATTATACCGAATGGAGAGACGCCGATGACAATTTGCGCAGACGTTTGGAGTTAGCTGGTATCCATCAACTGTTTTTTCCAGAAGCTATATCGATTCAGAAGGAGGATCTCTCTCAAGAAACAGTCATACAGCATGAATTATTATCGGAAATACTTTTGCCCGTAGAGATAAATGTGAATAAATCTGATTGGGGAACCAATTATACGGTAGAATATGACTGGAAAGAACATCCTTATGCCAAACAGCAATGCCAGGATTATCTTTTAACCTTAACGCAATTTGATCTACTGTCAGATGATATATTTGAAAAGTCATATCCTTTGATTGCATTAATCCCTACATACAATGAATCCGAACGCATAACTGATTGTTTGCGAAGCGTAGAAAAATATTGTGACGGCATCATCTTGCTGGACGATGAAAGTACGGACGATACCTACCGGATAGCCCAATCGGATAAACTATTAATCAAAGCGAAAAAAGTGCGTACCGAATTTAATGACAAACAAAACCGCAATATCCTGTTGGACATAGCCTCGTTCTTTAAAGCGGAATGGTTCATTTTCATAGATGCAGACGAGCGGTTTGATGATCGGTTTGTGGATTTGCGGGAAGTGATGAAAAGAGACGATGTAGATACGGTAGGGGTTTGGATTGCAAATTTGTGGGATAACGAAAAGGTTTATAGAGTAAATATAGGAATGTCTAATTTTATATTTAACCAAGGTTTATGGGTAAGATGGAGGATGTTCAGAAATCAAGGAAGAATGAAATATATAGTAACAAATAAACTTCACTTTAAATCAGTACCATATCTTAGTAAGCCGTATATAAGCCAAACTTTAATTCTTCATTATGGCTATTTGACTCAAAAAATACGGAAAAAAAAATACCTTATGTATAAAACTGAAGATAAAAATAATATTATTAATTATAATGAAATACTAGATATCAATAATAAGTATGAAAAAGTGGAGAATATTACTGTGGATTTTTTTAAAATAGATTTTATATTATGAAAAAGCTGCTACTTTTAGTTTTGATATTATCATTAATTGGATGCACAGAGAAAAAGATGCATTCTTTAGAACTAGACCGGATCGATTTAAAAGAAGCTAAGATGTTAGATGAGCTTTTCTTTGAAGCCGATTTAGATTCAATTGAATATATATTATTAGAAATGACTCCTGATGGTGAATCTTCAATCAATAACATATTAGATTATTGCGTTACAAATGATTATATTTTTATTCATTCTTCAAAAAAAGGAGGAATATTACAGTTCAACAGATCAGGGAAATTTATTAGACATTTTGCTCATAAAGGAGATGGACCTGGAGAAACTATATCCATAAATTCTATTTCAGCAAATGAAGAAAAAGAAGAATTATATATATCTCAATTATCTACAACATTAGTCTATGACTTCCATGGGAATTATCTTAAGACTATAAAAATATCAAGACTTACTTCTTTCCAATATTATTTAAAGAATAATTTATGGATAGAAACTGGAAAACTATTTCTCCCTATAAATTATCCAAGAATGATAGGTTTAGGCATTTTCAATTTAGATGGAGATACTATTGATATAAGAAATAATTTTGTTAATGAAGAAATATTATCAGCTGATATTACAGGAATCATTAATTCTTATTTAATTTCAGGAATAAGTAACAATTATTTATCATATATATCTCTAAGCGACACTATTTTCAGCCTTTCTTCAAAAGGTATAGAACCTGTATATGAAATAAATACTGAAAGAACAATTGAAGCCAAAAAAAAATTATCGAATTTTCGTTCTGACAATATGATTGAAAATAATTTCTTGATACATGATTTTTTTGAAACAACTGATTATTTTTATGTTAGAGTAATATATAATAGTAATATGTACATTTATTCTTATAATAAAACAAACAAACAAACAGCAGGTATACTCTCTAAATTAGATCCATTTGAAATGATGGAATATAACAGAAATTTAAGTCTGATTGGCTTAAAAAGTTTATATAATAACAACATACCTGTATGGATTTCTAAAATGTATTGGGATAAAAAATTATTAGTTCAATTTAATACTGCATCAGAAATACTATATTTAAAAGAAAATGGAATATTAAACAATCCCGAAGGGGAAATTAAAAAAGTTAACGAAGACTCTAATCCACTGATAATAATATACCATTTGAAATAATGGTATATTATAACAATTAATTAATAATTAAATTATTGCTTATGAAAAAGTTATCTTTAATCAAACTTTCCAAAAAAGAAGAAAGTAAAATTTTGGGAGGTGCTTGCAATTTTAAGTGTAGTACGACCTATGGTTGTAATACTTGCTCCGGCTTTCATATTAGCTATGCTCTATCGGATAATTATGGACAAAATCGTGATAACGATATATATGTGAGAGATATAGGTTCATGATTTAATCGAATACGCAGTTAATCAAATTGGGAGCTATCTTTTAGCTCCCTAAAAAAAACAAATTATGAAGCCAATATTATTTAAAGATAAATATGGTAATTCCTATATGTATTCTTTTAGTCGAAAAAAATTGTGCTACTTAAATAGAGTTGTTTTTGAATTAGTCAATTTATATTTATCTGGGTATAATTTCGACTCCATTTTTGAAAAGATGAATTCAAAATATTCTTTAAGTGAACTAAATAAAGCAAAGAAACAGCTATTGTTTTTTGAAAATAATTCTTTTCTAACTGATACTAATACTCATGAATTATCACTTATAACAAGTGATTACATTAAACAAAATATTAGCAATGTAAATGTAATCACATTTGAAGTTACTCAAAAATGTAATTTAAAATGTTATTATTGTACATATGGTGAACTTTATAATAATACAGAAAATAACCATATAAGAAATCTTTCATTCAACAAAGCTCGAGGATTAATAGATTATATGTTTAATAATTATAATAGTAAAAATAATTTATCAATATCCCGATTTCTAACAATAGGTTTTTATGGAGGAGAACCATTATTAAATTTTAGATTTATCAAAAAGATGGTAGAGTATTTGAATAAAATAAAAATAAATAATGTCAAAATAGAATATACAATGACAACAAATGCTTTATTGTTAGACAAGCATTTAGATTTTCTGGTTAATAATAATTTCATGCTTATGATAAGTTTAGATGGAGATTATAATTCCTCATCATATAGGGTTTCTAAAAAAGGGAATAAAATTTACAATAAAATACTACTTAATATAAAAAAACTAAAACAAAAATATCCCGAATATTTCAAAAACAAAGTTGTTTTTAACACAGTGTTACACGATAAAAATTCTCTATTGGACGTACTGGAGTTTATGAAATCAAACTTTGATAAGATACCTAAATTGTCTGAATTGTCTCAAGCATCATTGTTATCTAGCACTAGGCATATATATAATAAGATGAAAAAAAATTTAATTGAAGAATTAGTGAAGTCTAAAAATTTTATAGATAGAAAAGATTATCTTTTATTAGATCCAAGAATTGATTCTTTAAAAAAGAAAATATCACTATTGGTTAGTAATACTTATAATAATTTAGGTGAGTTGCTTGACATAATTGATTCTTCATCATATATTCCAACCATTTCGTGTACTCCTTTTTCATTTAAATTGTTTGTTTCAGCTGATTCAAAAATTCATTTATGTGAAAAGATTGGTTACAAATATCCATTGGGATATATTGATATAAATAATATTCCACAATTTGATTTTGAATCATTAGCAATTAATTATAACAAATATTACAAAACTATTGCCAATGAATGCTTAAAATGCTATAATATTTATACTTGTTCCACCTGTCTGTTTGAAAGGAATTTTAAATGCAAAAAATTTTCAAAAGAAGATTATACCAAACAATTAGAATATTATACAAATTTCATGATTGATATTTCAAAAATTTAATAATATGAAAAGAATCGTTGCTATCTATAGTTTTGTTTTTGTCAATATAGTACCAGATGAAATATTAATGTATAATACAATAAACAAATCAGTTTTACTTATTAACTCGAGAATAGTTTACGATTTATTCTTGTGTTTTAACCAAAATGAAACATCTAAATATTATATTGAATTTGATGAAAGTTTAATGGGAAATTACGATTTTAAATTATTCTTAAAAGATTTAGAAGAAAAGCATATGGGAGAATTATTAACAGATATAAAAAATATTCCAGTCCTTTTTTCTCCAATGCTAAATATAGGAAGACATAATCATGTAATTTATTCAGAACTAATAAATTGCAACGATAAAGATAAAAAATTTGATCTAGAAAGAAAAAACGTATTGGGGAATAAAATATTAAATAATTTAAAAGAGATAACAATTTATGTAAATTCTTTATCCAATGAATATGATACATATAAAAATTGTAGCAGATACTACTTATTCCCTGTAGTATCTCATGATGAAATTGTAGATTTTTCTTTTTTATTAAAATTTATCAATTACAAGTATTTATATAAGGTTCGATTAAATCTGATAGTCGGATATTTTTCTGATTTTATTATTGAATCAATAAATAATTTAGTTTTATTACTTAATGATAAATTTGAGATATTTGTATATACTATATATCCCAACAAAAAATTAATTTCAAGTCTAAATCTTAGTAACGATAGGATAATATTATGGGTTTTTCCATTTACAAAATTATATACAAACAATTATAAATATGTTGGACTTTTTTCTAATAATACAGAATTAGAATATTATACAAAAAATGATTATTATTTTTCATACTACTATCCATATTTCACCGGCTATAATAAAGATTTTTGTATTAATCAATTAAAATTCGATTTGTTAGATATATTTAGTCAAGAATTAGATGAAAATTCCATTTTTTCTCGACAATTGATTAATTCAAATTTTTACGGAAGATTATCAATTTTTCCAAATGGTGAAATATTTAGTTGTATAAATAAAGTTACATTAGGCAATATATCATCAAATTCAATAAAAAATATTATTCTTAAAGAAATGACAGAAAATAGAAATTGGTTCTTAACAAGAAAATCAGTGAGTCCATGTTCAAGTTGTAAATATAATATCCTATGTCCTTCAATAAGCGATTTTGAAATTTTTATGAATTACTTCAGTTTCTGCAATTTACAGTCATGGTCCAGATTATAAAATACTGTGTGTTTGTTATTTTTATTCTTTTGTTCAGTTGTAATTCTCATAAATCAACTGATAAAAATAAAGAAAATCACGCAATTATTGCTCATAATAATATCTTAAAAAGATACAGAGATAATATTAGTGACACAGTTATTGTTTGTGATATATCTCTTGCTAAAAATAAAAAAGAACTACCCATCTATTTATTAGTTGATACATTAAGCATTATCACATTCGATAATTTAATAAAAGACCGTTTAGAGAATCCTTTTGTTCCTGTATTTCGATTTTCAGATAATTATATTTGCATGTATTCTAATGCCAAATCACCACTAATGCTATTTGATAAAAAGGGGGCTTTTATTCGAAATATAGGTCGGATTGGTGAGAAATTAGGACAATATATAAACATAGACAATATTTTTATGGATGAAGAAAATAATAGAATTTACATATTACCCATTAATACCGACTTTATTTTAGAATATGATTTTTTAGGCAAATATTATCGGAACATACCTTTGGTCCATAAAAATATTTCTGGTTCATCTTTCCAAGTGAATAGTAAAAATGAAGAAATTCTAATATTAACTCCTTTTAATAGTAAAACTGAACATTGTATATGGATTCAGGATTTTACAGGTAAACGTTTACAGAGTATAGCACCTTATACTTATTATCGTGATATTTCTTATTCAGGAAGTATGGCAATAACATATTTTCAGATGCAAGAAATTAGCTATTTTCATTATAGAGTTAATAATGGGTCTGACTATTTATATCATTTTATAAAGAATAGAAATAGGCTATCACCACGATTTAGAATCAAAAATACAGAAGATAATATTCCTTATTATATCTACGAGCTCCCAAATCACTTTATAATAGAAGTTGATAAAAGAATTGCTAACGCTGAAAATCTATCGTATCAGAAAGTTATAATTGACAAAAAGAAATTGACTGGTTGTGCTTTTGATTGTTTCTCATCAGATTATAACATATTATTGGGAAATAAGCATCCCATTTTATTAAATACGATTTCTAATGGATATTTTTCAGAATATTATTTTTTGTCTGAAATAATTTCCTTTTTGGAAAAAAACAATAATACTACAGATAATCTCAAAAATAAAAATTCACACAAATCTACAATCGATTTAAAAAGTTACACTAAAGACTACTTATTTTTATTTGTGGGTAAATTGAAGAAATAATGTTAGTGGCATATTGGGATATCTTGGGGTATATTAATATTTCTTTACCGCCCCCTTCTTTGTTGTATTAAATATTTTAACTCTTTAAGGGTTGTTTTTTACAACAAGATTGTTTATATTTTTAAAGAAATAATTGTTAATCTTAATTTTTTTTGTGTATGCCTGTCAACTATCTATTAATACTATATGTAGGAACACAAAAAAGGTTGGATATTTGTTCAAGAGAGATATCTAATTATTTAGTTAAGTCGTTATCTACCTATTATCAACTTCATCTGTTGGGAGACCTGTTTTCTGAGCAAAGCTATGAACAGGGACAATCTTATGATCTGATTATCATTCAAAATTCGCTTAGCCTTATACGCTATAGAAAACAGCTTAAGCGGTTGGGTAAATCTCCTGCATTGTTTATTGCTACAACGAACCGTTTAGATAGCTACATTGCCCCGTTTAAGAATTTGTATGGAGTACTGAGTATGAGTGATGCAGCCTTGCCGGCTTTTGGTATACCGGAAGAAATGATGCTTCATTTTAATTATCCGGTGAAGAAAATGGCTAATTACTACTTTTACGAACAACAACCGAAGTATTGCCGGATTGTTTATTGTCCAACCGGAAATACAATCAAGGAAAGTGACCTTAAATTATTGACTTTTCTGCATAAAACAAATGCCCTGCTAACTATCGTTTCAGATGAATATCGATGTTTAAAGAACGCATTGCCTTCTTTTGTCATTGTCGCACCTGGCTCTTACAAGCTTTCCATCTATAGGAGAGCCCATTTGGTGGTAGCCTCCGGATTCGATGCGATACGTGCGATGGCACTTTGTAAACCCTGTGTTATTTTGGGTGATTACGGTTTAGGAGGAATAGTGACACCTGCCAATTATGATCATCTGCAATCTGTTTCTTTTAGAGGTCGTAAAGGTGCTTGCTTCAAAGAAATGGTTCCTTTGGATTTGTTGGAAGTGGAAATTCGGAAGTATTTTGCGTCTGATATTGAAGAAACTTCTTTGGAAATTCAAAAGAAAGTAATGACGGATTATGGTAAAAATAATGGCATTAATATACAATATGATATATAGTGAAGATTTATTGCCGAGAATTGAAGATATTCCCATTGATTGGGTGATAACGACCGACCGCAAATACTTTCAACAGGCTGCTTTAATTGTCTTCCATCTTCCTGGTTTATATCAAGAATTAGAAACGGATTTGGATAAACAGGAGGGACAAATGTGGATTAGCTGGTTTTTAGAGTCGGAAAAAAATGACCCGCTGATTAATGATCCGGAAATCAAGGATGTATTCGATCTGTCGATAAGTTATTGTAAGGATAATGAACAAAAAGAACATCCATTAATATATTTGTGCCGTAACTATCCTATCATAGATCCGTAAGCGGCCGGCCAACTTCGACTATTAATTTTCTATCCGCTTTTTTAGTTATAAACATAGAGGCTTAGTACATTATCCGAATATTTTTGCAGGTTTCGAAATCTTTATTACTTTTGTTAATTAAAAAAACGGCAAATATAAACGTACAACTATGGTAGATACAAAGCAACATGTAAAAGCGTCGGAAGATAAAATGAAGTTCGCAATAGAATACCTTGACGAACAATTGTCTCATATCCGGGCCGGCAAAGCAAATCCGAAAATTCTGGATTGTGTAAAGGTCCCTTATTACGGTAGTTTGGTTCCGCTTACCAATGTGGCAACTGTAACCGTACCTGATGCAAAAACAATCATGATTACTCCTTGGGAAAAAAAGATTATTCGTGATATAGAGAAGGCTATTTTAGATTCTGAAGTAGGTATTACGCCGGATAATAACGGAGAGATTATTCGTTTGGGAATTCCTCCTCTGACAGAGGAACGTCGCCGTCAGTTGGCAAAACAATCAAAACAGGAAGCTGAGAGTGCAAAAATCAGTATACGTAATGCACGTCGTGATGCAATTGAAGCTTTGAAAAAGAGCGTTAAATCTGATGGTGTACCTGAAGATGTAGAAAAAGATGCAGAAGGGGAAGTGCAAAAGATACATGATAAATATATCAAGAAAGTGGAAGAAATCTACGCCGCAAAAGAAAAAGAAATAATGACCGTATAAATAAGCTGGCAGTTGACAGTTGACAACGTTTTATATTTACCTGTCACTTGTCAACTGTCACTTGTCAACTGATATGAGAGGGTTAGTAATAAAAAACACAGGTAGTTGGTACACTGTTCGTACGGAAGACGGACGCGATATCGAGAGTAAGATCAAGGGAAACTTTCGTTTGAAAGATATTCGCAGTACCAACCCTATAGCTGTGGGCGACCGTGTGGTGATAGATATAAACCAGGAGGGAACCGCTTTTATTTCTGAAATTGAAGACCGTAAGAACTATATTATACGCCGAGCATCCAATCTTTCCAAGCAATCTCATATCATTGCTGCAAATCTGGATCAGGCAATGCTGATCGTTACAGTAAACTATCCTATTACAACTACTATATTCATTGATCGTTTTTTAGCAACAGCCGAGGCTTACCGCGTCCCCGTGAAACTGGTATTTAATAAAGTGGATCGTTATCGTGGCGAAGATCGTGAATGCCTGGAAGAACTTATTAAGCTTTATACAAAAATTGGTTATCCCTGTTCTAAATTGTGTGCTCGTACAGGGGAAGGATTGGATGAGCTAAAGGCTGAACTGAAGGATAAGATTACACTTCTGTCTGGACATTCGGGAGTGGGTAAATCTACTATAATTAATACAATGGTTCCGGGGGTGAATTTACGGACAGGTACGATTTCCGAATACCATAATAAAGGAATGCATACTACAACATTCTCTGAAATGATTCCCTTACCGGATGGTGGCTATATTATCGACACTCCGGGCATTAAAGGTTTTGGAACAATAGAGATGGAAGGTGCAGAAGTGTCCCATTATTTTCCGGAGATTTTCAGTTTTTCTTCCGAATGTAAATTTAGTAATTGTTCGCATCGGCATGAGCCGGGTTGCGCTGTGCTTAAAGCAGTGGAAAACCATCGCATCAGTGAATCCCGCTATAAGAGCTATCTTAACATTCTTGACGACAAGGAAGAAAGTAAATATCGCGAAGAATATTAATGCTCTATACAGCCGGTAAACTCATTCCTGTGATTTTACGGTACAAATCTAGTGCGTATACATCAGTCATACCGGAAATATAATCTAACACACATTGTATTTTGCCATAAGTGCTGGGTGCATTTGTGTTATATTGTTCAGGTATACGCTGCAGAAGCAATTTGCTATAAGCATGATCCTGATTCATGACTGCTTCCGTGAGGCTGTCTATCAGGTGGCTGAAAATATGATACCCCGCTAATTCTATGTCAAGTACTTCTTTTGCTTTATATATCTTTTTGTAGGCTGTGGCGGAACATGTTTGATATGCTTCCTGCGCTTTCCCTGATATTTGTTCGATTAAAGGCGTATGATAAGAGCCATCCAGTAAGCCATTTTCATTTTCAAGGAACACCCGTGAACATTCGTCTACCAGCAATCCGATGATACATGAACGCAAGTAAGCTATCTGTTCGTTGGTATCATCTACCATTTTCATTATTTTTACAATATGTTCAAGACGCTCTCCTTCAAAAAAATTAAGTAGTAGATTGATAGCTTCTTCTTTTGTCAGGATATGTAATTTGCAGGCATCTTCTATATCCATAATTTGATAACAAATATCGTCGGCCGCCTCAACCAGGTATACCAGGGGATAACGGACAAACCTATTGTTGTTTTCTTTACTTTTACAAATGCCGAGTTCGTTTGCAATTTGCATATAAGTATCTTCTTCAGACTGGAAAAAACCAAATTTGCCTTTTGAGCCTGATTGAGTAGATGCGTATGGATATTTAATAATTGATGCAAGTGTACTGTAGGTTAAAGCAAATCCTCCTTTTCGTCTTCCTATAAACTGATGAGTTAGCAACCGCATAGCATTTGCATTTCCTTCAAAATGGACGAAATCTTCCCAACGATTACCCTCTTTGCGAACTTTTTCCTCTAATTTTCTACCGTTTCCTTCCGAAAAATAGGCAGAAATAGCACGTTCGCCCGAATGTCCGAAGGGGGGATTTCCCATATCATGGGCTAAACATGCTGCAGAGACAATGGAGCCTATTTCCGGAAAGTTAATACTCCCGTTGGGATACTTTTGCATTAATCCTTTAGCTACATTATTACCCAGGGAACGTCCTACGCACGATACTTCCAGGCTATGTGTAAGTCTGTTATGGACAAAGATACTTCCGGGCAGGGGGAAAACTTGTGTTTTATTTTGTAGCCGGCGAAAAGGGGAAGAAAAAATTAAACGGTCATAATCTCTTTGGAAGTCTGTACGCTCATGTTTTCGTTCGTGATATTCTTCCATCCCGAAACGTTTTCCGGAAAGTAGTTGCGTCCAATTCATAATTTTCTGATTATTTTTTCGATACACAAATGTATGAATTAATCGTAAAGACAAGAAGTTGTAATGTGAAAGATATATTAAATGTGATTTTTTTTAGTTTTCTTAGAACTAAATCATAAAAAGATTTGTTCTTTTAAATATGTTAATAGATATACCTGAAATGCACCTGACTTCAAGTTAAAATTATAAGATTATTATAATATTTATGAGAAGGATGTTAGTAAATCTTATTTTATATGTATATTTGCATCAGCTAAAATTAAAATCAACCATAGTTCTAAGAAGACTTGGCGCTCAAAATGTAAATTAAAATAGGACTTTGGTCTAAAAATTAATATGAAGAGAACTATATTTATTAACTCGCCTAAACAATCTAGCTTTATGAGAAAGAGCTTAATTTTATTTGTGCTGTTCTGTATAGGGGCATGTACAAGTGTGCTATGGGCACAAAACAAAGTGAGTGGCGTCGTAATGGACAAAGATGCCAACATGCCGTTGATCGGTTGTAACGTTGTTGAAAAGGGAACAACAAACGGCACGGTTACCGATTTAGATGGTAAGTATGTATTAGAGGTAGGTGCTAATGCCATCCTCGAATTCTCTTATTTAGGAATGGAAACCATTACAGAACCTATTAATGGCCGTTCCGTAATTAACGTAGACATGTACTCCGATTCTCAGAAGATCGACGAAGTTGTTGTTACTGCTATGGGTATTCAGCGAAAAGCCAAATCGCTGACATATGCAACCCAACAGCTTGCCGGCCAGGAACTGACACGTGCAAAAGATGCTAACTTGATTAATGCATTGCAAGGTAAAGCAGCCGGTATGGTAATTACCCCGAATGCTACCGGTGCCGGTGGATCTTCAAAAATTATACTTCGTGGTAATAAGTCTGTTTATGGAAACAACCAACCTTTGATCGTTATTGATGGTATTCCGATGAATAATCCTGAAACGACTCAGTTGTCTGGCGAATATGAAGGACGTGACGGAGGTGACGCTTTAGGTAACCTGAACCCTGACGATATTGCCAGCATGAACGTGTTGAAAGGTGCTTCTGCTGCTGCATTATACGGTAGCATGGCTGCCAATGGTGTTATCATGATTACAACTAAGAAAGGCCGTGATGGTGCTGCACGTGTAGATTTTTCTTCTAATATAACGTTAGAGACCCCACTGTCACTCCCCAAACTACAAGGTCGTTATGGTGCTGTTAAAACAGGAGACCAGTTGAGTTTGATGAGCTGGGGAGAAAAGATTGCTGATAATGATAAGAAAGCAATGGATAATGTAAATGACTTTTACCGTACAGGTTCTACCTACATTAACTCTGTTACAATTAATGGTGGTACCGAGAAAATCCAGAGTTTTCTTTCTTATGCAAATACAACTGCGCTGGGCATTATGCCTACTAATGATTTTCAACGGCATAATATGTCAATGCGTGAAACATTCAACTTGTTTAACAATCGTTTGACTGTTGATGCTTCTCTTTCATATATTACACAAAAAGCAACAAACCGTCCTCATGGAGGTACGTATATTAACCCATTGACAGGTTTGTATACATTCCCTCAAAATGGAGATTTCGGTTATTATAAAAAGAATTTCGAAACGTTTGATGACTCACGTAACCTGATGGCTCAAAACTGGTATACTTCATTAGACGACTTTACAGCTAACCCATATTGGTTGCTAGAACGTGTTCAGGCTAAAGAAAAGCGTGATCGTGTGATGGCTTCGGCGACAGCTAAATTGAAGATTACTGATTATTTGAATGTTCAGGGTCGTTTGAGTGTTGATAATACATTTGATAAATTTGAACGTAAATGGCATGCCACTACCAATATCAACTGGGCGGCTCATGCTAATGGACGTTACCGTCAGGAACGTTTTGATGCAAAGCAATTCTATGGGGATTTCTTGATTAACTTTAATAAAACCTGGAATGAAAAATGGGAATTAAATGCTTCTTTAGGAACTAGTTTCATGGAATCTAAAGTTCAAAATACATTATTGGATAGTGATAAACTGGGTCTTATCGAGGCAAATTTCTTTGTGCCTGAAAATATTAATGGGAATGGTAACCAACGCATGAGTAATCCTCATAAACGATTGAATTCTGTGTTTGGAACAGTACAATTCGGCTTTAATGGTATGATTTATTTGGATGTGACAGGACGTAATGACTGGGCTTCCGCTTTAGCATATACACAGAACTATTCTTATTTTTATCCTTCAGTGGGTTTAACTGCTTTGTTGAATGAAATAATTCCGATGTCTGAAAAGATTAATCTGTTGAAGTTGCGTGGTTCTTATTCTGTTGTAGGTAATGATGTTCCTGCTTATATTACTTATCCAATGGATGGTATTAACTTAGGGCAACTAGAACCGAATACAAAGGAGCCATTCTCTGAAATGAAGCCGGAAAAGATGCATTCTATGGAGTTTGGTCTTGATCTGACGATGTTCGATAATCGTTTTAACTTTGATGTTACATATTATAAGACGAATAATAAGAACCAATATTTTACTATTGATGCTCCGTTGGCTTCTGGTTATGAGCAATATTACATAAATGCCGGAGATATCCAGAACCAGGGTTTTGAAGCTTCTGTAAGTTATCGTTGGGATTTTGCTAAGGATTGGAGCTGGAGACCTGAGTTCAATATTTCATATAACGATAATAAGGTTAAGAAATTGGACGACCGTTTAGCTGATGGCGTACAAGTTGGTAGTGGTGCCGGTTATCGCTTTATGTTGAAAGAAGGCGGATCTTATGGCGATATTTATGGTAAAGATCTGAGACGTAACGAAGATGGTTCTATAGCCTTATCAGATAAAGGTGAGATAATGTTGACCGAAAATGAAGTTTATCTGGGTAATGTGAACCCTAAATGGCAAATGGGTTGGGGTAATACATTTACTTATAAAGATTTCTCGCTCTACTTTTTAATTGATGGAAAGATTGGAGGTAATACAATTAGTATGACACAGAGTTACCTGGATAGCTTTGGCGTAACAGAAGAGACAGCCGATGCTCGTGATAATGGTGGTGTTGATATAGGTAACGGCCAGAAAATGGATGCCCAGAAATATTATTCTTCAACTTCTGGTAAAGAAGGTGCAAAAGGTAATTATGTATATTCTGCAACAAATTTCCGTCTGCGTGAATTGTCTTTAGGATATACATTCCGTAATTTGTTGGGAGCTTCCAAGAATCTAAACTTGTCATTTGTGGCTCGTAACTTATTCTTTATTTATAAAGACTCTCCTAATGATCCGGACTTATCTGTTTCTACTAATAATGCATGGAAAGGATATGATTCATTCGGCCTTCCTGCAACACGTAGCTATGGTATTAATTTGAAGGTTACATTCTAAAAACGTCTATCATTATGAAAAAGAATATATTTAAACAAATAAAAAACACATTGCCGTTTTGGGGAATTGCTCTTATAATGGGAGCAACGGCTTGCACGGATAGTTTTGAAAATATCAATACAAATCCAAACGGTCTGAAGCCTTCACAGGTGAAAATCGCATCCCGTTTCAACCAACCGATAGTTTCTGTATATTTGAATTATCAAAATAGAAACTATGAATTCCAACTACAGCAAAATCTGAATGCAGATCTGTATTCTGGCTATATGGCTAATCCGACGCCTTTTAACGGAAATAAGAATAATTCAACTTATGCACTACAGGAGGGTTGGAATGAGACCCCATTCAAAGCTGGTGAGCTTTATGTAATGAAACCTATCAGTGATATTCTGAAATCAACCGAAGCTTTGGATTATACTTCTATTGCTAAGATTATTCGCGTAGAAGCTATGCACCGGGTTGTAGATTGTTATGGACCTATTCCATATACAAAGGCTATGCAGGGAGGTTCATCTGTGCCTTACGACGATGTAGAAACGCTTTATAAAACTTTCCTTACAGAACTGGAAGAGAGTGTAAATGACTTAACTACTTTTGTTGATGGAGGTAATGCAGAATCTAACCGTTTGTCAGACTTTGACATAGTGTGTGGTTCGGATCATAAGCAGTGGATTCGCTTTGCTAATACATTACGTTTACGTCTTGCTATGCGTCTTTCTGTTGTTGCTCCGGAAATAGCACAAAAAACAGCAGAGGCTGCCGTCGGCCATAAATATGGCGTATTGGTAGCTGGCAATAAAAATGTGGAAGTGATAGATGCAACATTAATGAATCCTTTGGCTGAATGTAATATTGGTTACAATGATATGCGTGCAGGTGCATCTTTGGTAAGTCTTTTGCAAGGGTATAGCGATCCGCGTTTACCAATCTATGTTACACAAGTTGGATGGTTTAAAGACAAAGGTGTAAGTCAGGATATAAAAGATAGCCAGGGTAAAAAAACGAATAAGATTGGCCAATATGTTGGTATTCGTCAGGGAACTCTGGTAGATAAGGATATTTATCAGGTATATTCTACTGTAAATATGTCTTTAACAACAAGAATGGCTGATTATACGGGAAATAATGTTCAATTGTCTAATCATTTGCCGTGGATGAAAGTTGCAGAAGCTTATTTCTTGCGTGCAGAAGGTGCTTTGCGTGGTTGGAACATGGGTGGTTCTGCAAAAGAATTATACGAACAAGGAATAAAAGTATCGTTCGACGAATATGGTATTCCTGCTTCGGAATATGCAAAGTATATTGAGAATAATACAGGTGTGGGTGCTGATTATGAAGATCCTCATAATACAGTAAACAATATTAAAGGGCTTGATAAGTGTACTGTTAAATGGGACGAAGCGGCTTCAAAAGAAGACAAACTTCATAAGATAATTAACCAGAAATGGTTAGCTATGTATCCTGAAGGCCAGGAAGCATGGAGCGAATTCCGTCGTACAGGCTACCCTAAATTATTCCCGGTAGTGAATAACTTTAGCGCAAACATTGCAAATGGCGATTTTATCAAACGTCTTCCTTTCCCGCGTAATGACAAGAATGCTAATGCTGCTGAAGTTGAAAAGGCCAAAGCTTTGTTGAACGGTCCGGATAATGAAGCTACTCGTCTTTGGTGGGATACTGGTAGGAATTTCTAACCAGCATTTGGTTAGTAATTTATTATAACGGAAAAAGCCTGTCTGACAAAAAGAGTCGGACGGGCTTTTTTGTTTTATGGGGCTGTAATGTAAATATATTCAGATAGGCAACTAAACCGAAAAGGATAGGCATCGGGATTATATTTGGTAAGCATTTGGTAAATGTGGAACGATGGAGGGTATAATTTTATTCTTATATTTATACTCTAAACTAATTAGTGTTATGAAAAAATATAATTGTAACTTTTTCACTGTATGGTTATGCCTTTTGTGCTTACTTGTTCCGGTTCATATTAAGGCAATAGAAGTCATTAAGTTGCTTGAGCCGGGTCAAAAAGTGTTGTTGAACTCCGGCTGGATTGCCCGAAGGGCAAATGAGGTAAAAGTAGATGGCAACACACTCTCGGCAGTCCCTTTTGATAAGGCAGGATGGCTATCTGCCCGTGTTCCCGGTACGGTACTGACTACAATGTTGGAGAATAAATTATTCCCCGCTCCGGAGTTTGGGGTGAATAATAACCTGATACCCGATATTTATGAAACAGGTTCCGGTTTTTATACTTTCTGGTTTGTGAAAGAATTTAAAACGCCCGACTTACCTCAGAATAAAAATGTATGGCTTAACTTCAGGGGAATAAATTATAAAGCGGATATCTTTCTGAACGGAAAACGTATCAATGCGACTACACATGAAGGAATGTTTCTTCGGAAAAGTTTTGACATAACTCCTTATCTTCATTCCGATAAAGCCAATATTCTTGCTGTTATTGTATTTCCTCCTACTTATCCCGGAAACCCGAATGGCGGACAAGGTGGCGACGGAATGATTGCCCGCAATAATACAATGCAATATACCCCGGGCTGGGATTGGATTCAGCCGGTGCGTGACCGTAATACCGGCATTTGGGATGAGGTTTCTATTACGACAACAGGTGCGGTTAAAGTGGAACATCCTTACGTAATAACTAAAGTGCCCGGTATACGCAGTCCTAAAGATAAACAACAGAAGGATGCGTTTGTAAAAACCTCTGTGGAACTGGAAAACACTACAAACGTGCCACAGCAGGGTATGCTGGTCTGTGAAACAAACGGGCAAACATTGAAGCAGTCTGTTTCTTTGCAGCCGAAAGAAAAGAAATGCATTGCGTTTAAAGATTTGAGTATAAGGAATCCGGAACTTTGGTGGCCTAACGGCATAGGTAAACATCCCCTTTATAGAATGGACATTCGCTTCGAGCAGAATGGACAGGTCAGCGATAGCGAAAATCTTCATTATGGTATACGCGAAATCGCGACCGAAAAAGATCCGGTTACGGGTGGACGTATGTTCTTTGTTAATGGACAGAAAATTTATATTACAGGCGGAAATTATATCAACTCCGATTGGTTGCTTCGTCTTTCTCCCGAGCGTTACCGGGATGAGGTACGTTTCCATGCCGAAATGAATTTGCGTATGATGCGCGTATGGGGTGGGGCTTTGCTTGAACGCCCTGAATTTTATGATGCATGTGACGAATACGGTATTCTGGTTTTTCAGGATTTATGGGGTAGTGGAGATTGCAACGGCGCCTGGGAAGATCCTACGAAACTGGAATCGCAGGAACGTCGTTGGGAATATCCGGATAATCATGATTTGTTCATAGCTTCTGTTGAAGATCAGGTAAAGATGGTGCGAAATCATCCAAGCCTTTGTTTCTGGTGTGGCGCGAATGAATGGCCTTTGGCAAAAGATATAGATGAAAAGTTGAAAACGGAAGTATTCCCTAAGCTCGACCCTGAACGTCTTTTTGCCAGTTTTTCTACAGATACGGTATTTACCCGCAATTTGTTAGGTGATAATGGAGATGGTCCTTACGGTATCCAAGAGGTAGAGTGGTTTTTTACTTTTCGTTCTCATCCGTTTAATCCCGAGGCCGGGTCGGTTGGTTCGCCGGAAATCGAAAGTATGCGCGAGATGATGACGGAGCAGGACTTGGCGGAATTTCCACGTAGAGGCCGGACGCGTAATTACGTGTGGCGCTATCATAAGGATTTGGGCTATCTGGATCAGTTGGAGCGTTTGGGTGAGGTGAAGGATATTGAGACGTATTGTAAGCATGCGCAAGTAGTAAACTATGATCAATACCGTAGTTTTATGGAAGGATGGGCTTCTAATATGTGGAAATGGTATACCGGTATATTGATATGGAAGACCCAGAATCCGTGGACTTCTTTGCGTGGTCAGATGTATGACTGGACATTGGATGTAAATGCTTCTTTATATGGTACGAAAAAAGGATGCGAACCTTTGCACCCCTTCTATAATCCGGTTGAAAAACAAGTAGAACTGTTGAATACGAATATCTACGATTGTAAAAATCTTTTAGTAAAGGCCGAGATTTATGATCGGGAAGGAAAACGTGTTTGGGAAAAGGAAACTATAGCCGATATGGATGCTAATACGGTGAAAGAATTGTTTACCGTTACCGAACCACAAAGCGTGAGCGGTGTTTATTTTCTGAAACTGACGCTTGCAGATAATGAGAGTAAAGAGCAGATTACGTCCAATATTTATTGGTTGACTACTTCGCCAAAGGATTATACTACTTTATATCAGTTGCCAAGAACAACACCCCGTTTGCAAGCCAGATTGGTTAACGGTGGAGGTACTACTTACTCAGGAGTTGTTGAATTGGAGGCTGATAAGAAAATATCTTTCTTCAATCGTATTAAAGTGTTTGATAAAGAAACCGGAAAGCGCATACTGCCTGTTCACTACTCCGATAACTATATCACATTGATGCCGGGAGACAGACAACAGGTAAAACTGGATTTTACTACTTCTGTTCCTAAAGAAAGGATTGAGATAGTAGTGGATAGTTGGACTGCCGATCGTATGGTTTGTCCTCAATAGGTATTTTGCTATATCAGTTCACCTTTTCCCTGGCGGAGTATTTCAAAATCGTTGGTTGTACAGTCTACAATAGTAGATGCTTCGATGCCTCCGTAACCTCCGTCAATGACAATATCGACCTGGTTCTCATATTTCTCATGAATGAGTTCCGGGTCGGTCGTGTATTCAATCATATCGTCTTCGTCGTGCACGGAAGTGGTAAGGATGGGGTTACCCAGTTCTTTTACCAAAGTACGGATGATATTGTTGTCGGGGATACGGATTCCTACTTCTTTGCGGTTTTTGTAAATCTTAGGCAGTTCGCTGCTTGTTGGAAGGATGAAAGTGAAAGGACCTGGTAAGTTTTTCTTCATCAGTTTGAATACCGCATTGCTTACTTTTGCATATTCGCTCAGGTTTGAAAGATCATAGCAGATAATAGAGAGGTTGCTCTTCTGCGGGTTGATGTTTTTCATTTGACAGATCTTTTCTACTGCACGTACATTAAGAGCATCGCAACCAATAGCATAGACAGTATCGGTAGGATAAATAACAAGACCCCCGTCTTGTAAGACGGAGATTACCTTGTCTATTTCTCTTTGATTCGGATTTTCAGGGTAAATCTTTATAAGCATATTAGCCGTAAATGATATGTCCGTCTTTATCCGCGTAATCGTCCAGGCACTTGCTATACTGGTGCATAGCACGAAGGCTCATACCCATGCTTGAGAAGCCTCCGTCGTGGAAAAGATTCTGCATAGTTACTTTGCGTGTAAGGTCGGAGAACATCATGATGCAGTAGTCGGCACATTCGTCGGCATTAGCATTACCCAGAGGGCTCATCTTATTTGCAAAGTCCATCAGATGATCCATTCCTTTTACACCACTACCTGCTGTTGTTAATGTTGGCGATTGTGAAATGGTGTTGATACGGACTCCTTTTTCGCGACCGTAGATATAACCGAAACTGCGGGCGATAGATTCCAGCAGGCTTTTTGCATCGGCCATATCGTTGTAGCCAAAGAATGTACGTTGGGCTGCCACATAAGAAAGGGCTATAACAGAACCATATTCTGCAATAGCGTCCTGTTTTTTAGCAACCTGCAACATCTTGTGGAAAGAAATAGCGGAAATGTCCAGTGTCTTTTCCAGCATATCATAATCCAGATCGTCATACGTACGTTTCTTACGGACATTAGGACTCATGCCGATTGAATGTAATATGAAATCTATTTTGCCACCAAGTATTTCAACGGATTTTGAGAATACCATTTCAAGATCTTCCACGCTGGTTGCATCTGCCGGTATTACTTCTGCATTTAGTTTTTGCGCCAAGTCATCTATCTGACCCATACGAACTGCTATGGGAGTATTACTTAAAGTAATGGTTGCTCCTTCTTCTACGGCTCTTTCTGCCACTTTCCAGGCAATAGACATTTCATTCAGTGCACCGAAAATAATGCCGCGTTTGCCTTTCAATAAATTATGACTCATACTTAATTATGTTTATTTCGGCACAAAAGTACACAAAATGTGCGATATGTACAAACCGAAAGATTTTCCGCACGGAAGGAAACCTTTCATATACATTTGATTAATTTTGTGAAGCCGATCATTAACTTATATATTTTAGCTCTCTTTATCAAAACAATGCAATTGTTGCCATTGTTTTGTCATAGCCCGAATATCTGCATTGGCAATATCTATATTCTACTTTTTACTATTCTCTGTAGTATACCCTTTTGACCCTTGGCGATACGGATGTAAGTATTTCGTAAGGGATGGTTTTAAGTTTGTCCGACAGTTCGCTAACCGGAAGATCTTCTCCGAAAATAATAACGGAATCGCCTTCGTGGGCATCAATGTCTGTTACGTCTATCATGCAGGCATCCATACATATATTCCCTATTATGGGACAACGATGTCCATTGATCAGAACTTCTCCGCCACCATTACTAAAGTGCCTGTTCAGGCCGTCCGCATATCCAATCGGGATGATGGCTATGCGTGAGTCCCGTTTAACAAAGCTCATCCGGCTGTATCCGATAGAATCTCCATTGGGGACGTTTTGAATTTGTAATATGGTTGTTTTGAGTGTACTTACATTTCTTAGTCCTTTTTGTCCGGATGCGCTTACACCGTATAAACCGATACCCAAACGAACCATATCCATTTGGTATTTTGCAAATCGTTCTATTCCGGCAGAATTAAGGATATGTTTGATAACGTTATACTCCAAACCGGTTTCCAGTTCGGCAGAGGCTTTTGCGAACTTATCCAATTGTTGCTGGGTGAAATCATCGAATATGTATGAATCGCTTCCTGCTAAATGAGAGAATACGGAACGAACTGCTACACCAGATTGTTTTTTTATCCGTTCGCATACAGCCGGAATATCTTCGGGCTGGAAGCCCAACCGGTGCATTCCTGTATCGATCTTGATGTGAATGGGGTAAGAAGTAATGCCCCGGCGTTCTGTCTCATGAATCATGGCCTCTAAAAGGCGGAAGCTATAAACTTCCGGTTCCAAATGATTTTCAAGTAAAACATTGAAACTGCTAAATTCCGGATTCATCACAATGATAGGGATAGAGATACCTTCTTTACGTAATTCGGCTCCTTCATCAGCAACGGCAACAGCCAGATAATCACATCGATGTTCTTGCAGAGTCTTAGCTAATTCATACGAGCCTGCCCCATAAGCAAAAGCTTTAACCATACAGACCATTTTTGTTTCCGGTTTTAGCTTAGACCGGTAATAGTTGAAGTTATGAACAATGGCATCCAGATTTACTTCCAGGATGGTTTCGTGCACCTTCTTTTCCAGTAATTCTGAAATTTGTTCAAAATGAAAATGGCGGGAGCCTTTTATGAGTATAAGTTCGTCTTTGAATTTACGGAAAGAGGGGGATTTGATAAAGTCTTCTGTTTTTAGGTAAAACTCTTTCTCCATTTCGAAGACATTTCCATATTCACATAAATCGCGGCCAATGCCTATTATACGGTCTACTTTCTTTCTGCGAACCAGATCTGCTACTTTTTTGTAAAGGGATTTAGGCAATGTGCCGGATTGCAGGATATCGGAAAGTATCAATGTGCTTTTCAGTTTTTTCTCGACACGCCGACTTTGTTGAAAGTCTAGAGCTATATCCAGCGAGTTGATGTCCGAATTATATGTGTCGTTGATTAACAGGCAGTTATTTATTCCTTGTTTTACGTCCAGTCTCATCGCGACGGGTTCCAGATGCGAGAATTTTTCTTCGTCATTTACACTGGTTGGCTTTAGGTAAAGCATGGCAGCCATACAATGTATCACGTTTTCGATAGAAGCATCGTCTGTAAACGGAATCGTATAGACGCGATTAAATCCTAATAACGTGCAATGGATAGTTGTCTTATTTTCTTTTTTCCGGATCGATTCAATGAATAAAGGGGCTTCCGAATCTGTACGGCTCCACGCAATTGCTTTATGTGACAGACATGCCGATTCTATGCAATTTGCGATGAATGCGTTATCTCCGTCATATATGATAGCTTCGCAATCATTGAATAAACTCAGCTTTTCCAAACATTTTTGTGTTGTTGAAACAAAATTTTCCTGATGTGCTTCCCCTATATTCGTGATAATTCCAATGGTGGGAGCAATAATGGGCTGTAAACGCTCCATTTCATCCGGTTGCGAAATTCCTGCTTCAAAAATACCCAGTGTGTGTTTTTCATTTATTTGCCAGACAGAAAGCGGTACTCCCAGTTGCGAATTATAGCTCCGGGGCGAACGAACGATATTAAATTCGTTATGAAGTAATTGATATAGAAACTCTTTTACTATTGTTTTTCCGTTACTCCCGGTTATACCTATTACGGGTATATTAAATCGTTTGCGATGATTGGTCGCTAATTTTTGAAGGGCTTTTTGTACATCTTTTACCACAAGAAAGTTCGCATCTGCCATTGCGTCAAACTCCGGTAAGATTGTGCTTACAACAAAATTGCGAACACGAAGTTTGTACAATTCTGCGATATATTTGTGCCCGTCATTTGTTTTTGTTTTAAGGGCAAAGAAAAGACTTTGTTCCGGAAAAGAGAGGCGGCGGCTATCGGTAAGCAAAATGCTTATAGTGTTGTCATGTAGTTTGTCTGTTTTTGTTCCTATAATTCCGGCAACTTCTTTAATAGCGTATTCCATTCCTTACTTTAGTTTAGACTTTATTAATTCACACTCTGTTGAGATATCAAAGGAAGGTATTTTATTGCTAATACGTTCCATCTTTAACAAAGTTTGCGACATAAATTGTTTATAGGCTTCACTTTCCGGTTGAAAGGGCTTGTGATTAAGCGCTTTTTTTATTTCATTCCATTCTTTAAATATTGTTAGACTTTTTGAAGATAGACAATTCTCGACAAATCTTTGCCAAATATATTCTACTGCCAAAGACGATGGGTGTAGCATGTCATCTGCATAAAATCGATAATCTCTGAGTTCATCCATCATGATTTCGTATGCTGGAAAATAGGCTGTTTGTGTTGGAAAATTGGTTTGTATTTGATCAATAGCCAGTAATAAAGATGCTTTGCTGAGCTGGTTGCCATGTGCTCCGTCCTTCCAGTGACGGATAGGGCTAACGGTAAACAGAATTTTAAGTTCCGGATTTTGTTCCCACAGAGATAATAGCAAGCAATTCCAATCATCAATAATACTTTGGACAGATAGCATTTCGCGCAAAAACATCTTGTCCGGTAGTTTATGGCAGTTGGAGACGATTTGTCCGTTACTTTTTAATTTATAAACATATGCTGTTCCAAATGTAATGACCAGACATTTGGTCTTTCGCAAATATTCGGCAGATTTTAAAAGCCGTTGATTCATATTTTCCAGACATTCTGTTTCTGAGATAGACGAAAACCTACTATGATGCGTAAAACTATGATAAGTGCCTTCGTGTAGAAACAGATCATCTTTCGTGAATTGTTCAGGTCGTAAAAGCATCCGTAATGCAGAAGCTATAGAAGCCGGATTGTATAGTGTACCAAATGGATTGATATCTACATCGAATTTATTTTCCTGTAGCTTATTTCCTATGTTTTCGGCAAAACAGGAGCCTAGTAATATGATTTGTTCTCCGTATTCAAATGAGAATTTGCATTTGGGTATTACTATGTGTGTTGAAAACTCCATTTATACATCTTTTTTATAGACAAATGTATAAAATATTTGAATGCCGTCTAGCTATGCACGAAAAAAGAAATGATCGGGATGTTTTTGTAAAATCATCGGGATGAATTTTTAATAACATCGGGATGAATTGAAATATGGCGTGCGAATGTTTTGGTTAAGCGGTTGTTCATATGATAAACAGTAATTACAAGAATGTACGCGTACATTAAATATATAATATACTTGTTCTGTTTGTAATATGTTGTTATATAATTGATTATAGATGTCTGAAGCGACTAGGGAAAACGATCGTTTAGATTCGTCATTGCAAAGGTACATCTTTCTTTCATTCTTGCAACGGTTTTATATTCTTTTTTTTCTTCTCTATCTTCTTTCTTATCAACAATATAACCTATAGCATACAAAACAAACGATTCCTGTTACAAACAGGCCAAAAATGGTCAATAAAATGACTAGGGAAAATGATCGTTTTCCCTAGTCATTTTTTATAAGGACGATCGTTGATAATGAACTTATTACACTTTAGTATTAATATTAAATTTTTAGATTATGAACAAAAAGTTTTCTACTCTTGTAGGTGGCTTGGCTTTACTTAGTTCATTGACAGTGGGGGCTGCTGACTTCGCCAATGTGAATTTTGCGGGAGCTAGAGCTATTGAAAAATTGCCTGCTAGCGACAATGGCTTGTATCAGTTGGGAAATGGCTCCTTTACCGGAACTTATGCGGACAGTGTTGTCTATATGAGTAAAGATGGAGCTTTGCAATTTGTGCCGACTCCTGCTAATGCCGACAGTTTGGCAAATACATTGTGGTGTGTCAATGTGGCTGCTCCTGAAAAGTTGGGTCAAAATCCTACATTTGACTTTATCAACAAAGGTACAGGCCAGCGCTTGGATATTACAATGACCGGCCTCGAAGGTTTGGGCACAATGGAATGGCCTGCTCTTAAGGATTCTGTAATAGTTGGTGGTGAAGTCTATGGATGGGCTTTCTCTAAGTCTTATGAAGGATCACTTGAAAAAGGAAAGCCTTTGTATTCTTATTATAAAACAGACTCTGTTGTTGGTCTTGGTTATAATCCGAGTAACGGATATTTTTATGCAGTAAAAGCAGATGCTACAGAAGCTGCAATTAAAGATGCTGTTGATGGTCTTTTCTTTACTAAACTGACTATTCAGACTGCTCCTGAAATTATTTTGAATGCAAATCAGATCAATACTATTTTCGGTCAACAGAAAGCCGATGCTGGTGTTAATTTGAAATTTAAACCGGAAGTAGCGAAGAACAATCCATTTAACGACAAGAGCAATAAATTCTTTGCAAAACAGGTTGATAATGGCAGTGGAGATTCTACGAGTTATGTTTATGTATTGAAAGCAGACTCTTCGTATTTACGCGTAGATACTTCTTATGCTAATACAATTGGTCATGGTTATTTGGCTTATGGCTGGACAGGATTGAAGGAAACTACAAATAAGATTTCTGCTACTGATTCTTTGAACAATTCGGCATTGAAAGCTCAACACCAGTTCTTGTTCACATATAGACCTTCTGTTGATAGCGTTAATATCTATGTTCACCGTGCTACATTTAAGACAAGCGAAACTGCTAAAACTTGGTCTGCACCTACTGATACTGTTGGATTTGAAAATGCCAGAGTATTTGCTCAGGATTTGGGTACAGAAAAGGTTTTGACAATAGATAGTTTGGACCAGAATGTTCATATTTCTTTGGGTTATGCCGGTTGCGCTGAAGTTGAAAGTGATAGAACTTCTGTACCTAGCGGTTTGTATATTATCAAGAATGCTAAGGGTGAAGTGCTAGCTGCTCCTATCCATAAGAATGGAACTTCTATCGAATGGGTAAAATTGGATGCTCAGGAACCGAGACATATGCCTGCTTATCAATGGGTAATCGTTCAGAATCAAGAGGCTCTGCCTAAAACATCTACTATTAAGGTTATTAACCGTGAGTTTAAAGCTCAGAACGTAGCATCTTTGCAATTAACTAGAGATAAAAATGATAACATTGTTACTGCTGATGCTTCTTTAGGTTTGAATGGAGGTGCTTTGATATTTGACAAGATCGGAAGCCAGGAAGGTGACTCTGCTTTCATTAAAGATGCATATTTAGGTTACAAGCGTGTAAAAGCTGCAGATTTGGATGTTACTAAGTTTAAATTCAATTATTTGCATGCATTCAATCACAACAAGTGGATTGGCTTGAACAGTTCTGCAGATTCAGTTCTGTATGTACAGGATGATTACGCTCCGTTCACAATGAAAGAAGGACGTGATAGTGTGTATGGTGTTGACGTAACAGCAGATCTTTTGAAAAAGATCCCGGGTCTGGCTCAACTACGCAGAGTTCACTATGTTATTTATAACGGAAGCAAATCTTTGAAAGAAACAGCTGCCGGAGATAAATACTCTGTAAGTTCGGTTGTTCCTGTAGATACCTTCTACTTCAAAGAAAACAACCATTATGATGGTAAGCATTACTATGCATTTGTAGAAAATAACGGCTATTGCCAGATTGCTGATGATGCAAATAAGGTAGGTGTTGCCGATGACGGTCTTACAACTCCTCTGAAAGTTCAGAACCTGACTGCAGAATCAAGAACTTCTGCTTTCACTGTGGAAGAAATAGACGCTCCTCTTTACAGACGTTTCAATAATGCTGAGTTAGAAGGAAACGAAGGCGATGCATCTGATACATTAAGATTTGTAGAACAATATCGTGGTGAAGTATTGCAGATTGAAGGAAACAAGAACTTTAAAGTTCCTGGCGTAGACTTCTTAGGTATTTATACTGAAGGTGCTGCTCCTTCCGGATTGTCATTCATTGTTGATACAGCTTGGGTTAACCGTGGTTTGGGTTATATCAAACCTCAATACCTGATCTCAATCGAACGTGATGATGTTAAGGGTACTCCGTTCCAGAGATGTGCAGAATGTCAGAGACTGATCGATGCAGGTAAAGAGCCTATCAAAGATTGTAAACATGACATCCAGGCTACTCCTGATATGCGTTTCGGTAAATATCTTGTAAACTTCGCAGATTCAGTTGCTTTAGGAAAAGAAATTGGTTCTACAAAGAAAGGTTATAACTGGAAAGAATATGACCGTGCAGGTTTCGTAAAAGCAATCCAATATGGTGATAGCTTGTATATATTGAAAGATGAATTTGCAGGTGTAACAAAGAAGGATGTAAATCCTGCTTTGCTTGCTAAGATTATCAAAGCTAATGATGCTGTTACCGATAGCCGTAAGGGGTATATTGTAAACTTGACAACTGATAAGCACAAACTTATAACATGGTCAATGCGTTATGTTAAACCGGGTACTGATAACAAGACTTTCTTGATTGAATCAATGAAGAAAGCTAGTGATAAGGATATTGCTCCTGAATATGCAGCATGGTTGAAGATGCAGAATGGTTGCTTGGTATTGTCAGATAAGGCAACTTCTGAATTCAAAGAAATGACTGGTGGTGATGATGCTTTGATCTTTGATGTTAAGCATGTTGCTAACGACGAAATTGCTACAGATAATGAAGTGATTACTAATTCTGGCATATCAATTATTGCAGGTGAAGGTAATGTAACAGTTACTGGTGCCGCTGGTAAGAAAGTCGTTATCACTAATATCTTAGGCCAGACAGTTGCAACAGCTGTAGCTACATCTGATAATGAAACTATTGTGGTACCTCAGGGTGCAGTTATAGTAGCTGTTGATGGTGAGGCTGCTGTAAAAGCAATGGTTAAGTAATTAAGCAAACGAATTTATAATCAAATATTTTGAATGCTACGTAATGGCTCTCTTTCGGGAGAGCCATTTAGTAACTTGTGAAAAGCGAACAAGTAGCATTATTACTAAGTAAAAAATAAAGTTCTAACTGTCAATACTTCTGTGAAGAAGAACGACAGCTACAAGACAAGCCTTATCAGTTAAATAGACTGATAAGGCTTTTGTATTTATGTCAACAAACTAAGCCTGCAATGGAGTATATAGAATAATTGACCGGCTAAAACTATTATATATGCCGTTAATTCTTTACTTTTGCCACAAAAAGTAATAGAAATGGCGGAATGCAAAAATAAGCATATATTGAGCAGCATAAATAATCCTGCAGACCTGAGAGGGGTGTCGCAAGATAAGCTGGTAGATGTGTGTGCTGATTTACGTCAGTATATTATAGATGTCTTATCTGAAAATCCGGGCCACCTTGGAGCCAGTCTGGGTACTGTTGAATTGACAGTTGCACTCCATTATGTTTTTAATACCCCCTATGACCGGATTGTTTGGGATGTGGGGCATCAAGCTTATGGACATAAGATATTAACCGGACGCCGTGATGAATTTCATACATTGCGCCGTTTTAAAGGAATAGGTGGCTTTCCTAATCCGAAAGAGAGCGAGTATGACGCGTTTATTGCCGGACATGCTTCTACATCCATATCAGCTGCAATGGGTATGTCTGTTGCTTTTGCTTTGAAAAATGAACAAGATCGTCATGTAATTGCGGTTATTGGTGATGGTGCCATGACAGGCGGATTGGCTTTTGAAGGGCTGAACAACGCTTCTGCAAATCCTAATAATTTGCTTATTATACTGAATGATAACGATATGGCTATTGACCACAGTGTAGGTGGACTTAGCCAGTATCTTGTAGATATTACAACAAGCCAGACTTACAATAAAATGCGGTATGATGTGTATCGCGGACTGCGTAAGATGAAATTGATTAACAACGATCGTCGTGAAAATATACTCAGGTTTAATAATAGCCTGAAAGCGTTGCTTACTCAACAGCATAATCTTTTCGAGGGATTCAGTATTCGTTACTTCGGACCTATTGATGGTCATGATGTAAATTATTTAATAAAAATACTGAATGATATAAAAGATATGCAAGGACCTAAATTATTGCATATCAAAACAAAAAAAGGAAAAGGATTTAAACCTGCAGAAGAGTCGGCAACAGAATGGCATGCTCCGGGACGTTTTAATAAAGAGACAGGACAACGCATAGTTGTGCATAGTTTGGAAGAACCTCAGCTTTATCAGGATGTGTTTGGCCATACACTGGTAGAATTAGCAGAAAAAGATGATCGGATAGTAGGGGTTACTCCTGCAATGCCAACCGGATGTTCGATGACTTATATGATGAAAGCCTTTCCCGACCGGGCTTTCGATGTAGGTATTGCAGAAGGACATGCTGTTACTTTTTCAGCGGGTTTGGCAAAAGAAGGTATGATTCCTTTTTGTAATGTATATTCATCGTTTATGCAGAGAGCTTATGATATGCTTATTCATGATGTTGCCATACAAAAGTTGCACATGGTTATTTGTTTGGATCGTGCAGGTTTAGTTGGTGAGGATGGAGCAACGCATCATGGTGTTTTTGATATGGCTTATCTCAGACCTGTACCGAATTTGGTAATTTCATCTCCCCTGAATGAACTGGACTTACGAAACCTTATGTTTACCGGATACAAAACGGCAAATGGTCCTTTTGTAATTCGTTATCCGCGTGGTAAGGGTGAAAAAAAGGATTGGCGCAATGAAATGACGATATTGCCGGTAGGCAAAGGCAGAAAGTTACGTGAAGGAAAAGATATTGCTGTGCTTTCGCTGGGATCTATAGGTAATGAAGTGATAAAAGCAATACAGATGGTTGAAAGTAAAGGCATATCTGTTGCTCATTATGATATGGTCTATTTGAAACCGATAGATGAAGAACTGTTGCATGAAGTAGGCCAAAAGTTTACTCGTATTATTACGGTTGAAAATGGTGTGATAAAAGGGGGACTAGGTAGTGCTGTCCTTGAATTTATGGCAGATAAAGGATATACTCCTTTAGTAAAACGTGTTGGTGTTCCTGATGAATTTATAGAACACGGTTCCATTCCCGAACTATATAAATTGTGCAATATGGATGCGGAAAGTATTGCTGGTTTAATAAGTTCTTTTTGATAAAGAGTGCGTAGTGTATGTATTTTAGACTATTTAGCGTATTATGAAGATTATCATTGCTGGAGCAGGTGAAGTGGGAACACATTTAGCAAAAATGTTGTCTCAGGAGAACCAGGACATTATATTGATGGATCCTAATGAGGAGCGTTTGAATTTTCCCAATTCGGGCATGGAGATACTTCCTATTGTAGGAAATCCTACTTCTTTGCGGGATTTGGAGGAAGCCGGTATCAGGCATACGGATTTGTTTGTAAGTGTCACTCCTGAAGAGACGACAAATGTGACTGCTTGTATTCTGGCTCACCGGTTAGGTGCTCATAAAACATTTGCACGAATCAATAACTATGAATATCTGTTGCCTAAAAATAAAGAATTATTTGAGAAGTTGGGCATTGGCTCTATGATCTATCCGGAGATGTTGGCAGCAAAAGAGATTGTAACTGCCGTACGTCGTCCGTGGGCCCGTCAATATTGGGAGTTGTTTGGCGGGGCACTTATTCTGATTGGAGTGAAAGTACGCGATAATGCCCGTATTGTTAATCGTCAATTGTCGGAGTTGTTGAATGAACAGAAACTTTATCATATTGTAGCTATTAAGCGCCAGAATGAAACGATTATTCCTCGGGGTACAGACAGGATTGAACCTGGAGACATTTTGTTTTTTACAACTACTAAAGCACATATAGAAGATGTGCGCATGCATGCAGGTAAGAAAGACCCGGAAGTGAAAAAGGTCTTTATTATGGGGGGGAGTCGTATTGCAATTCGCGCTTGCCAGTATCTGCCGAATAATATCCGCGTGAAAGTTTTGGAAACCAATAAAGAAAAAAGCCATCGGATAGCGGAAGTCGTACCCGGTAATGTGCTTATAATTAATGGTGACGGGAGAGATACGGATTTGTTGATGCAAGAAGGAATCAAAGATGCACAGGCTTTTATAGCTTTGACTGAAAATTCGAGTACAAATATATTGGCATGCCTTGCTGCTAAGCGTTTCGGAGTATTTAAGACAATTGCTAAAATTGAAAATATTGATTATATATCATTAGCCGAAAGTATGGATATTGGTTCTGTTATCAACAAAAAATTGATTGCTGCCAGTCATATTTATCAATTTTTATTGGATGCGGATGTCTCTAATGTGAAATGCCTGACATTTGCCAACGCTGATGTTGCTGAATTGGTGGCACGCCCTAATTCGAAAATCACAAAAAAGCAGGTTAAGGATTTGCGCCTTCCTCGTGATATGACTTTGGGGGGACTTATCCGGGATGGAGAACCTATGATGATTAAAGGTGATACGCAGATACAAGCTTACGACCATGTTGTTGTATTTTGTCTGGATACGGCAATGCGTAAAATAGAAGACTATTTTAATTAGTTGGCAGTTGGCAATTTATAAGATATGTTGTTGAATATTCGTTTTATAATTAAAATGCTGGGAGGAATGTTTATCCTTGAGACATTATTTCTCCTTGCTGCTACGGCTGTGGCATTTATTTATAAAGGGGACGATGTAATCCCTTTATTGCAGTCTTGTGGGATTATGTTTGGTACCGGCCTGGTTTGTTACATGATTGGTTTTCGGGCAAACGAATATAATGTAGGACGACGGGAAGGTATGTTAATCGTTACATTGACGTGGATATTTTGTTCTTTGCTGGGAATGCTTCCTTTTTATATAGGCGGATATATTAATACTGTGACCGATGCTTTCTTTGAAACGATGTCGGGATTCACAACCACCGGATCTACTATCCTGACAGATATTGAATCATTGCCTAAAGGTGTTTTATTTTGGCGGAGTTTGACACAATGGCAAGGAGGGATCGGAATGGTGGTTTTTACTGTGGCATTGTTGCCGATTTTTGGTGGAGGAGCGGCGCAGATGTTTGATGCGGAGACGCCTGGTATTACGCACGAACGTTTTCGCCCGCGTATTGCTCAGGTTGCCAAACGCTTGTGGGGTGTGTATATGATTCTGACTATTATTCTTTGTTGTTTTTTGTGGGCAGGACCGATGGATTTGTATGATGCCGTTAACCATGCTATGACAACGATGGCAACAGGGGGATATTCTACTAAAAATGCTAGTATTGCTTATTGGAATTCTGCATATATTGATTATGTGATTACGTTCTTTATGTGCATTGGAGCTACTAATATGGCGTTGATTTATTTCTTTTTTAATGGAAAATATGGAAAGCTTCTGAAAGACGAAGAAACCCACTGGTTCTATATATTTGTAGCGGGGACAATGCTGATTGTTACTTTTTACCTGATGCAAAAAGGATTTGCCGGTAGTTTTGGGGAGGCATTTCGTTTGGCATCGTTTCAGGTTGCAACCTTGGTTTCTACTTGTGGATTTGCGACAGCCAACTATATCCCTTGGGGGCCTTTTTTCTGGTTAATAGCTATCATTCTGATGATAATCTGTGGATGTGCCGGTTCCACCTGCGGAGGTTTTAAGATGGGACGTTTTATGATTCTGACAAAAAACTTACTGAATGAATTTAAGAAACGGACACATCCCCATGCAGTAGTGCCGGTACGTGTAAATGGTCATGCTTTGTCCGATGAGGTTGTATATCGGGTTTTGTCGTTTGCTTTTATTTATATTAGCCTGATAGTGGTGGGTTGTCTGCTGCTGATGGTTGATGGAGTAGGTTTTGAGGAATCGATTGGTTCTGCTGTATCAGCAGTGAGTAATACAGGACCCGGTTTGGGGAGCGTAGGACCTGTTGATAATTTTTCTGCATTACCTGACTTTTCGAAATGGGTGCTTTCATTCCTGATGATGACTGGACGTTTGGAGATATTTACTGTAATTACAATATTGCTTCCCGGATTTTGGAAGCAGTAATTTTTACGATTCGTAATATACGTTTTCGTTTAATTTTACGTTATAAAAGATACGAATCATTAAGTTGACACATAAATGATAGAATATATAAAGGGCGAAATTGTAGAACTTACGCCTGCACGTATGATCCTGGAATGTAGTGGCATTGGTTATGAGTTCAATATATCTTTAAATACATATAGTGCTTATAATGGGAAGTCTGCGGGGAAAATTTATGTATATGAAGTTATAAGGGAGGATGCCCACCTGTTGTTTGGTTTTGCCGAAAAAATAGAAAGGGAGTTATTTTTGCTTTTAACTTCAGTATCGGGAGTTGGTCCCAATACGGCACGAATGATTCTTTCTTCCCTTCCTCCTTCCGAATTAATACAGGTTATTTCGACAAAAAATGAGACGGCTTTAACAGCTGTGAAAGGGATTGGGGCGAAAACAGCACAGCGTATATTGGTCGATTTAAAGAGTAAAGTGAAACCGGTAGAAGGAATTGCTGTTTCTTCTACATCTCCGGTTCCGGGTAATACGGCAATAGTTGAAGAAGCGGTAGCAGCGTTGGTAATGCTTGGTTTTCAGAAAGCTGCTTCTCAAAAAGCCGTGAATACAATATTAAAAGGGTCACCCATGTTGGCTGTTGAGCAAGTTATAAAAACTGCACTCAGAATGCTTTAATTTTCGGGTTGGAAATAATGAGAAAACGGATACTGAAATATATTCTGTGGATTGTTGTTTTATTGTTTGGGGTCGGTATGTATTCTTTGAATGCCGACTACTTGACTTATACTGCCTCTTTGCCTGAACTTGAAGTAATAAGTGCTCCCGAAGATACAATTCCACCCCGTTTTCCTGTAGCCAAGACTTCTCCTCAGGAATATGAAGATATTGTGAAACAGTCTCCTGCCGATCTCCGTAATCCTGAAAATGTAAAAACCGCTGTGGAATATGACTTAAAAACAGGCACTTACATTGTTCGAACCAAACTAGGCGATATGGAATTGGGAACACCTATGACTTTAACGCCGGAAGAGTATCAGGATTATAGTATGCAACAGTCGTTGCGTTCTTATTTCCGCCAGAAAAATGAAGAAGAATTCCAAAAGGAGGCAAATAAGCAGTTCAACCTGACAGATATGCAATTTAATATTGGTGCTGCAGATCGTATATTCGGTCCGGGTGGAGTACGGGTTAAAACACAGGGTTCTGCCGAACTTACGATGGGATTGAAGAATAATAAAGTACAAAACCCTTCTTTGCCGGAGCGTTCCCGGAATCGGACATTCTTTAATTTCGATGAGAGTGTACAATTAAATGTTCAGGCTTCTGTTGGAACGAAAGTGAATTTTGGTATGAATTATAATACTGAAACATCTTTTGATTTTGATTCTAAAAAACTGAAACTGGCATATACCGGAGAAGAAGATGAAATAATAAAATCTTTGGAAGCGGGAAATGTAAGTATGACTACTAATAACTCGCTGATTAACGGAGGTGCAGCTTTGTTTGGTATTAAGACCGATTTGCAGTTTGGAAAACTTCGTGTAAATGCATTGTTTGCCCAGCAGGAGTCGGAATCGAAAACTGTTAATTCTAAAGGCGGAGTACAAACAAAGCCCTTTGAAATAACAATTGATCAATATGATGAAAACCGACACTTTTTCCTTGCTCAGTATTTTAGGGATACGTATGATGATGCAATGAAAAAATTGCCTTATATTTCTTCTTCCATTACGATTAACCGTATTGAGGTCTGGATTACAAATAAAAGAAGTAATTATGATCAATCCCGTAATATTGTTGCTTTCTCTGATTTAGCGGAACATAAACATATAAGTAATACTTCTTTTATTCAGCCTGCCGGATCTAGTAATTTACCTGCAAACGGAGCTAATAATTTATATAGTAAGCTACAAACGATTGATGGTGCCCGTGAAATTAGCAGAGTGGGGCAGGCCTTACAGGGAAGTCTGGATGGGGGAAAGGATTTTGAAGAAATAGAAAGTGCCCGCAGACTGGATGAATCCGAATATACTTATAGTAAACAGTTGGGATATATCTCATTGAAAACACAATTGCAACAGGATGAAGTATTGGCCGTAGCATTTGAATACACTTCCAACGGGCAGGTATATCAAGTGGGGGAATTTTCTACTGACAATTCCAATAATACTGCCAATTGTCTGTTTGTGAAATTGCTGAAAGGTGTTACAATGGCACCTAATATGCCTTTCTGGGACTTGATGATGAAAAATGTCTATTCTTTAGGCGCTTATTCTGTACAGAAAGAAAAGTTTAAGTTGGATATTATGTATCAGAGCGATTCTGCCGGTACATATGTAAATTATATTCCGGAGCCTTCACTTAAAAATCAGATATGGTTGAAGTTGATGAATTTAGATCGTTTGGATTCAAAGAATGAACCTTATGCTGACGGCTTTTTTGACTATGTTGATGGTTATACTGTTCAATCGGAAAATGGTAAAATTATTTTTCCGGTAATTGAACCGTTTGGCTCAAACCTGAAAAATAAAATAGGTAATGATGCTATTTCTAAAAAATATGTGTATCAGGAATTATATGATTCTACATTGACTGTTGCGCGACAAATTGCAGAGAAGAATAAGTTTATTATGCGTGGGGAGTATAAAGCTTCATCAGGTTCTGAAATTCAACTCGGGGCTACTAATGTAGCACGGGGATCGGTAAAAGTAACAGCAGGTGGAGCGATTCTTACAGAAAATGTAGATTATACTGTAGATTATACTTCCGGTACGGTAACAATTTTGAATGAAAGTATTATTTCTGCCGGAACTCCTGTCAGTGTTTCTCTTGAAAACCAGTCGATGTATAATATGCAGCGAAAGACAATGATGGGGCTCGATTTGAATTATCAGTTCAGTAAAGACTTTAATCTGGGTGCAACAATTATGCACATGTCCGAAATGCCGCTGACTACTAAAACTGCATTTGGTGATGAATCTATTAAAAATACATTATGGGGCGTGAATGCCTCTTATAAAGGCGAAAGTCAATGGTTGACCAATATGCTTGACAAGCTACCTTTGTTGACATTGACTAAACCAAGTCAGATATCTTTCAATGCAGAATTTGCCCATTTGATAGCCGGGCATTATGAAAATAAAAATACCGGAGGATATTCTTATCTGGATGATTTTGAATCTACTCAGAGTGGTTTTGATTTGTTGAATCCATATCCCTGGAATTTAGCTAGCACTCCAACTGATGAGGGTTCATCTGCTTTATTCCCGGAAGGGAAGTTCGTAAATAATATAGAATACGGAAAAAACAGGGCTTTATTAGCTTGGTATTATATAGACGGTATTTTTACGCGTAAAAATTCATCCGCTTTACCCAGACATTTAAAGGAAGATAAAAAGCAATTGTCTAATCATTATGTGCGTGCTGTTTATTCACAAGAATTGTTTCCGAACAAAGATTTGGGATATAATGAGAATAATACTCTTTCTGTTTTGAACCTGGCTTACTATCCGAACCAACGAGGACCTTATAATCTGGATGCAGACAATGTAAATCCGGATGGAACGCTGGCTGCACCTGAAAAGAGATGGGGCGGAATTATGCGTAAGATCGATCAAAGTGATTTTGAGACGGCCAATATCGAATATATAGAATTTTGGTTGATGGATCCTTTTATTTATGACCGTGATGTGAAAGGCGGCGATCTGTATTTTAACCTTGGGGAAATTTCGGAAGATATTCTGAAAGATGAGAAAAAGTTTTTTGAAAATGGTTTGCCTATAGATGGGGATGTGTCAAAGGTAGATACTACTGTCTGGGGTAAAGTCCCTCGTCAGCAAAGTACAGTATATGCTTTTGATAATACAGCCGGAGCTAGAAAATTGCAGGATGTAGGTTTGAATGGCTTATCAACTGCCGAAGAGTTAGGTTTCGATACATATGTGGAATTTTTGGAGAAACTGAAGCGTAAGTTGCCGGCTTCTACGGTTGCCAATATGCAAAATGATCCTTTTTCTGTGTTTAATGATCCTGCCAGTGACAATTACCATTATTTCCGTGGTGAGGACTATGATGAACAGGAAAAGAGTATATTGGAACGTTACAAACGTTATAATGGAACAGAGGGAAATTCAGAAGAATCAACAGGCCGGTATAATACATCTGCAAAGAATTTACCGGATGTGGAAGATATAAATCAGGACAATACGCTGAATAAAAATGAAAAATATTATGAATATAGGGTTTCTGTCCGTCCGAAAGATTTAGTGGTAGGAAGTAATTTTATCGTAGATAAGCGCGAATCTTCTGTAAACTTGGTAGATGGTACAACAGATAAAGTAACCTGGTATCAGTTTAAAATACCGGTAAAGAAATACGATCGTGCAGTTGGTGGTATCAGTAACTTTAAGACGATACGTTTTATGCGTATGTATTTGACAGATTTTCGTGATTCTACATTTTTCCGTTTTGGAACATTCCAATTGGTAAGAGGCGACTGGCGTTCGTATGAACAGGATTTATCCAATCCAAAAGTACCTCCTACGATTAAAGGTACTTTGGAGGTTTCTACCGTAAATATTGAAGAAAATAGCGATCGCCAACCTGTCAATTATGTGCTTCCTCCGGGAATCAGCCGTATGCTTGATCCTGGTCAGCCTCAGTTAGTGCAACAGAATGAACAGTCTCTTTCGTTGAAAGTAACTAATCTGGCTCCTCAGGATGCAAGGGCTGTTTATAAAAATACGTATTATGATTTACGTCAATATAAACGTTTGCAACTGTTTACACATGCGGAGGCTTTCAGCCCGAACGTTTCAGAACTTAAAAGTAATGAATTGTCGGTTTTCATTCGTTTAGGATCTGATTATAAGAACAATTATTATGAATATGAAGTACCATTGCGTTTGACACCTCATAGTGATCAGTATAATTCGAATAATTCGGATGACAGGGAAGCTGTTTGGCCTACTTCGAATAAGTTGGATTTTAGCTTGGAAGAACTGACGAATATTAAGATGGAGCGTAATCGTGCAAAACGTATGGGAGCAGGCGATGTTACGTTTCAGACCGTGTACTCCAGAAATGATTCTGAACATCCGTTGAATAAAATCAGTATTGTGGGTAATCCTTCTTTGTCTGAGGTTAAAACAATTATGATTGGTGTTCGTAATAATTCCAGGGAAATAAAAAGTGCGGAAGTCTGGGTTAATGAACTTCGTTTGACCGACTTTAATGAATCGGGAGGTTGGGCTGCTAATGCAAATTTGAATGTTGCTTTATCAGATCTGGGAACGGTAAACCTTGCGGGACGGATTGAAACGGCAGGTTTCGGTGCTTTAGATCAGTCTTTGAATGAACGTCGTTTAGATGATTATTCTCAGTATAGTGTAGCAACCTCTATTGAATTAGGAAAATTATTTCCTGAAAAAGCAAAGGTGAGCGTACCATTATATTATGCTTATTCGAAAGAAGTTACAAATCCAAAATATAATCCGTTGGATCAGGATATAAAACTGTCGGATGCTTTGGATGAAATGGAAACAAAAGCGGAAAAAGACTCTATCAAAAACTTTGCACAGGACCGTAATATTATTAAAAGTATTTCATTTAATAACGTGCGGGTTAACATACAGAGCAAAAATCCGATGCCATATGATCCGGCGAATTTCTCTTTCGGATATTCATATAGCGAAAACAGTAAACGGAATCCTGATACGGAATACGAAACAACCAAAAATTACAGAGGAAATTTAGCGTATAATTATACACCCTATGTAAAACCTTTCCGCCCGTTTGGAAAGATAAAGAAGAGTAATGGATATACGAGCTATATTAAACAATTAAGCTTGAATTATGTACCTTCTAACATAAGTTTCCAAACGGCAATGATGCGTAATTATTATGAAATTCAATTGCGTGACTTGACGAGTCAGAGTAGTGGAGGGGATAAAGTACCTGTGTCATTCAGCCAGAATTTTTATTGGGATCGTGCATTTAGTTTACGTTGGGATTTTACTAATAATTTAAGTGCAACGTTCACTTCAGGAACGAATGCCCGGATTGAGGAACCTCATGTTCAAGTGAACAAGGAGCTGAATCCGGATGCATATAAGGTCTGGAAAGATTCGGTAAAACAAAGTATTGCAGACTTAGGTACGCCGATGAAATATGACCAATCTCTGTCTGTGACGTGGAATATGCCATTACAATTTGTACCTGCCCTTAATTGGGTTAATAGTTCATTATCATATAATGCTGCTTATAATTGGGATCGTGGGGCAGAAGTAGATGCTGAGACTGAAATAGGAAATATCATTAAAAACCAACGTCAATTTGATTGGCAGGGTAGTTTTAATATGCAGTCATTGTATAACAAAAATAAATTTTTGAAGAAGGTTAATCAGAAATTTAGCACCACTCGTTCTACAGCTTCCCGTGAACAAGAGAAGAAGAAAAAGGAGGTGAAACTGGAAAAAGAAATTCAATTGAATCCGGATAGTGGTACTATTGTCCAGCATGGTATGTTTACGAAAAAAGTTCGTATTAAAGCCCGCGGTGCTGATGGAAAATTATATTCAGTTAAATACAAACCTCTTAACTACGCACAGGTAATGATTCTGAATAAAGATACGGCACATTTAAAATTGACGATTTATCCCGGACCTAAACCAACTGAAGATTTCTTTTATAAATCAGCAGAATATGCTAGTCGTTTCTTGATGATGGTTCGTCGTATTAATGTTCAGTATTCTACGACGGCAGGTATGATGTTGCCAGGCTTTCGTCCGCAAATTGGAGATATATTCGGACAGAAAAGAAATAGTGGCATATTGGCTCCGGGGCTGGGCTTTGCTTTTGGTTCCGTAGACCGTAATTATATTAATGAGGCGGCAGACAGAGGCTGGCTGGTAATGGATTCCTCTAATGTAACTCCGGCCATGATCAATAATGCGAAGAATCTGACAATCCGTGCAAATCTGGAACCTATTCCCGGATTGAAAATTGATTTGAATGCAAATCGTGTTGATACCCGTAGTACGGAGATTCAATATATGTATGATGGTATGCCGGAAATTCAAGGCGGTAGTTTTACTATGACAACTATTGCTTTGGGGAGTGCTTTGGGAGGAAGTGGCAATGCTGGAAATGGGTACTCGTCTAAAGCATTTGATAAGTTCCTGTCCAATCGCAGTATCATAGCAGAACGTCTGGAAAATATGTATTCCGGTACCGTTTATCCGAATGCCGGTTTTATTGCGGGTACGCCAAATGCAGGGCGTCCGTATAAACGCGGAGGTGTTAGTTTAAATTCAACGGATGTATTAATTCCGGCATTTTTGGCTGCCTATACCGGGAGGAATCCTAATAATGTTGGACTTTCCGCTTTCCCTTCAATAGCCAGTTTGTTGCCAAACTGGCGTATTACCTATGACGGGTTGATAAAGATTCCGACAATAAAGAAATATTTTAAAAGTGTGATGTTGAGCCATCAATATCGTTGTTCTTATAGTGTAGGAACATTCTCTTCATTTCTGAACTGGGTCGATACGGGGCAGGATGGTCTTGGTTATATCCGGGATGTGTTAACTGGCAATCCAACACCTTCTTCTCCTTATGAAATTGCAGCAGTAAGCATATCTGAAGGATTTAGTCCTTTATTGGGAGTTGATGCAACCATGCTGAATAATGTAACGGCGCGTGCCGAATATCGCACTACCCGGAATCTGAGTTTGAATATTTCATCTTATCAGTTAGTGGAAGCTTTATCTAATGAGTTTGTTATAGGTTTGGGATATAAAATGACGGAATTCAACAAGGTATTGAAGATGAAAAAGACAAGAGACTTTAGTAATGACCTTACGGTTCGTATGGATTTTTCATTTCGCAAAATGCAATCATTGATCCGTAAGATAGAGGATGGTTTTACACAAGCTACCAGTGGCAATATTGCAAGAACAATCCAGTTCTCTGCCGACTATGGTTTAAGCCGTGCACTTACTTTAAGGGCTTTTTATGATTTGCAGGTAAATAAACCATTAGTATCGAGTGCATCATATCCGACTTCAAACTCAAACTATGGATTAAGTGTCCGTTTTTCATTGGCACAATAATTCGAAATATCAATAATAAACAGGTTAGTGTATGAAAAGAGTTTACATTCTGTTTGGCCTTTTCTTATTGCTTTTTGGCCAGATTTTTGGTCAAAAAGTAGAAGGATATGTTTATGATGCAGCAAACAATGACCCTTTGACCGGTGTCAGTATATATTATAAAGATAAGTCTGGAACAAGAGGAACCGTATCAGATATAGACGGACATTATGAATTGCCGGTTCCTGCAGGAAGTGTCATATTAATGTTCAGCTATTTAGGATATGAGAACCAGTCCTACCCGTTAATCCTTGCTCGCGGACAGAGTTATACTTTAAATGCGCAAATGAAGGTTCAGACGAACTTGATGGATGAGGTGGTTGTTAGTGTGAGCCGTTACGAACAAAAATTAAGCGATGTGACTGTTTCGATGGAGCTTCTTAAAGCATCCGATATTGTTAAACAAGACCCTGTGGATCTGACTTCCGTATTAAAGAATCTACCGGGCGTAGAAATTACGGATCGCCAACCATCAATTCGTGGTGGAAGCGGCTGGACGTATGGAGTAGGTAGCCGTTGTCTTATTCTGGTAGATGGGATGTCCGTTCTTTCACCGGGATCGGGAGAAATAAACTGGAATATTGTTCCAATGGAAAATGTGGAGCAGGTGGAAGTGCTGAAGGGAGCCTCTTCTGTGCTTTATGGTTCTTCTGCATTAAATGGTTTGATTAATGTGCGTACTAAACGTCCGAGCTTGGATCCGGTAACACATGCAAATGCGTATATGGGTATTTATGGGGATCCTGAAAATAAAAGTAATATTTGGTGGGATCGTGATTTCTGGAAGAATGGAGGATATGGCACGAAGCCTTTGTTGCGTAATATTCTTCCCGGTTCAAATCCGATGTATAATGGGGTTGATTTGTCGCATAGCCGTCGTATAGGCAATTTCGATTTGTCGGCTGGCCTGAATCTTTTTTCCGACGAAGGTTATCGTAAAGGTAATTACACAAAACGTTTCCGCGCCGGAGGAAACCTGACGTACCATGATCCGCGAGTGAAAGGATTAAATTATGGTGTGAATGGTAATTTCCTTTCAAATGATTATGCTGGATTCTTTTTGTGGCGTTCTCCGGAGGAAGTGTATACACAATCTCCGTTAGCGAATATGGGACGCGAAGGACATAGTTTTTATGTTGATCCTTTTATCAATTATTCCAATCCTGATAATAATACGGTGCATCGTATTAAAGGACGCATTTATCGCCGCAAAGATCAGATTGTATCGGGTACAACGGACAAGTCCATTTCAGAGATTGCCAACAACATGGGATTTGATTCTAACTCCATTCCTGAGATAGTGAATATAGCAAAAAATCCGATGGAAACGTTGATGCCTATAGTTATTCCACACCTGGGAGATGTATTAAACGGCAATTTTACAGGATTAGCCGGGGAGGTAGAAAAATTAGGTAATCATTTCTTTCCGACGGCAAAACCTGCCGATTATATGGATTTGGTTTCTTGGGTAATGGGGCGTACTCCACTACCAACCAATGAAGAAGAACTTCTGCCTTGGCTGGAAAATGCATTGGAACCGGTAGAGAAAAAGAAACCGGGTGCAGATCTGACTGCTTCGTATTATTTGGATTACCAGTTTAGCAAGAAATATGATAATTCTTTATTGACGACAGGCGCTACTTACGAGCGTGTTTATGCCGATTCGAAGGTGACAGGTACACATAAAAGCGATAATATTGCCCTGTTTGTTCAATATGACCGGAAATTCTTCGATAAGTTGAATCTATCGTTAGGAATGCGGATGGAATATTATCGTGTGGACGATCATTATAGAGAAGCCGAGACAAAACTATTTGGATCTGACATTCCGTTTAAGCCTGTCTTCCGTGGCGGTCTGAATTATGAATTAGGAGAGTATAGCTTCATACGTGCTTCTTTCGGGCAAGGGTATCGTTATCCATCTATCGTAGAAAAATTCGTTTTGAAAGACATTGGTGGAGTTGGTGCGTTTCCGAATGCCAATCTGAAAGCAGAACAAGGGTTCAATGCGGAAATAGGCTTTAAGCAAGGATATAAACTGGGAGGTCTAAAAGGTTTTGTGGATGTTGCCGGCTTTTACACTCAGTATAAAGATATGATCGAGTTTCAGATCGGCTTGTTTGATAAAGAATCATTTGAATACCTCGATAATCTGAAGGATATAATCTCCTTGTTGATAAATGGGAAAGTCCCGGGTATAGGCGCTCAGTTTACAAATGTGGGAAAAGCCCGTATTTCCGGTATTGATGCTTCTGTTAACGGTATGTATAATTTTAATTCGCATACAAAACTGACCTTTAATTTGGGTTATGTCTATACTCAGCCCATCGATCTGGAAGCGGATGATATAAATGCAAAAGAGGAGGCGAATACGGATGTGTTTTCTATGAAATCTAAATCGAATACTTCGAGGTATTTGAAATACCGTCAAAAGCATTCCTTGAAAGGTATGTTCGATCTGGAATGGAAGCGTGTAAACATAGGTACAAACCTGGCCTGGAAAAGCAAGACTTTAGCTGTTGATTACTTTATGGTAGATGAACGGGAAAAAGTATATCCCGATTTGATGGACTATGTTCGTGGTTTGATGTTCGGAGACCTTCATGATTACTGGACGAATAATAATAAAGGATATTTCACTATGGATATTCGTCTAGGAGTGAAAATAACAAAAAATATTCATTTTCAGGGTATTATAAATAACCTTTGGAATAAAGAGTATAGTGTACGCCCGATGGATGTTGGCGCACCCCGGACGTTTATTATGCAATTGAATACTACGTTTTAGAGCATTTCTGATAATTGAGGCGGAGCCGGCTTGGTTTCGCCATTAATCAAACTGTTAATTTTATCTGCAATTAAATGTTTGGCTTATAAAGGATGGAAATTTTTTAATTCTTTCCGTAAGGATAAAGCTTTGTTTTCGGTTACTCTGTTCATGATATTCCAGAACCGCTCGTTGTGATTCATTTCTACCGTATGGCATAATTCATGTAGTAATACGTAATCTATCAGATGTTCCGGTAAAAGCATCAGGCTAAGTGACAGGTTTATGTTTTTACCGGAAGAACAACTGCCCCATCTGCTTTTGCTGTTTTGTATTTTAAGACTTTTATAAGAAAACTTGTGGCGTTCGGCTAATAGTTTAATGCGTGGAGGAAGTAAGCGCTTGGCTTCGTGCCGGAGAGCGGTTTCCAGCATTTTATGTAAGACTTTCTGGGTTTCCTTATTCTCAAAAAGAATGTCTTCAGGACAAGCTATATTAAGATAGCCATCTTTCAAAGCCATTACGAATTTTTTATGTTTATGGCGCAAAATGCGGAGATGGAATGAATAGGTTTGAAGTTGGGTGTTCTCATCCAATAAAACCAGAGGGCGGTTCTGCAAATGTTGTAACAAACGTTCTTTGTTTTCCCGGATAAGGCGTAACATGAAGTCTTCATTTCCGTTCACAGGCATGGTTCCGACTATTTCTCCGTTTACTACTTTTAGAGAGTATCGGATAGCGCGGGGATGTGTACGCAACTTTATAATTCCTAATTCACTGTCGGGTATCATCTTTTCCATAACGTATGCAAAAGTAATACTTTGCGGGGGAATAATACCGTAGAAATATGTATCTTTGCAGCCAGATTCCAGAAATAGTATAAATAAATATAATATTACAGATCATGAGCAAAAAAGCACTATTATTAATCTGTGATGGTTGGGGTATCGGAGACCATCAGAAAGATGACGTAATCTATAACACTTCTACTCCTTATTGGGATTATCTGTTGAAAACATACCCGAACTCTCAGTTGCAGGCTTCTGGTGAAAATGTCGGTCTACCTGACGGACAGATGGGTAACTCGGAAGTAGGTCACCTGAATATTGGTGCAGGACGTGTTGTATATCAGGATTTGGTGAAAATTAATATAGCATGCCGCCAGAATACAATTATGGATAACCCGGAAATCAAACGTGCTTATAGTTATGCAAAAGAAAATAATAAGCAGATTCATTTCATGGGATTGGTTTCGGACGGAGGTGTGCATAGTTCTATGGAGCATTTGTTCAAACTAACAGATATTGCTAAGGAATACGGTATCAGTAAAGCTTATGTTCATTGCTTTATGGATGGTCGTGATACAGACCCGAAGAGCGGAAAGGGCTTTATAGAACAGCTGGAAAATCATTTGAAAACGACAGGAGGCAAGATTGCTTCTATTATTGGCCGTTATTATGCAATGGACCGTGATAAACGTTGGGAACGCATAAAAGAAGCTTATGACCTGCTTGTAAATGGCAAAGGTAAAGAAGCTGCTTGTATGGTGACTGCAATGGAGGAATCATATGCAGAAGGTGTAACTGACGAGTTTATTAAGCCGATTGTACATGTTGAAAACGGCAAACCGGTAGCTACTATCGAAGAAGGCGATGTTATTATATTTTTCAACTATCGTAACGACCGTGCTAAAGAATTAACGGTTGTATTGACACAACAAGACATGCCCGAAGCCGGTATGCGTACTATCCCTAATTTGCAATATTTCTGTATGACTCCGTATGATGCAAGTTTTAAAGGAGTGCATATCTTGTTTGATAAGGAAAATGTAGAAAATACATTGGGAGAATATCTTGCAGCTGAAGGTAAGACCCAGTTGCATATTGCAGAAACTGAAAAATATGCTCACGTAACATTCTTTTTCAATGGCGGACGCGAAACTCCTTATGATGCAGAAGAACGTATCTTGGTTCCGTCTCCGAAAGTGGCAACGTACGACCTGAAGCCTGAAATGAGTGCATATGAAGTAAAAGATAAATTGGTTGAGGCAATCAATACGAAGAAATATGATTTCATCGTTTGTAATTATGCTAATGGCGATATGGTAGGCCATACCGGAATCTACGATGCAATTGAAAAAGCAGTTGTTGCAGTAGACGCTTGCCTGCATGATACGGTTGAGGCTGCAAAAGCGAATGATTATGAAGTAATCATTATTGCAGACCATGGAAATGCAGACCATGCATTGAATGAAGATGGTACTCCTAATACTGCCCACTCTTTAAATCCGGTTCCGTTTGTGTATGTAACGGCAAATAAAGATGCAAAAGTGGAAGATGGTATTTTAGCAGATGTAGCACCTTCTCTTCTCCGGATTATGGGCATGGAACAGCCAAAAGAAATGACTGGGAAGGTGTTGATTAAATAATAATAATATATTAATATGATCTTTAAACCCTGTAAGGGACTAACAAATGTTGTTTGCTTTTACAGGGTTTTTTGTATGTTTATTTTTCTTATTTATGATACAGATAGATGACACATTGGTTAGCTTGGATGTAATAGAACGCTATTTCATTTGCGACCTTTCTCATTGTAAAGGGGCTTGTTGCATAGAAGGTGACTCTGGTGCTCCTTTGGAAGATTCCGAATTGGCAAAACTTCAGAAGGTACTTCCATATGTATGGAATGATTTGTCTCCTAAAGCACAGGAAGTGATAGATAGACAGGGAGTGGCTTATATCGACGAAGAAGGAGATACGGTAACTTCTATTGTGAATGGGAAGGACTGTGTGTTTACCTGTTACGATGGGGATGGAACTTGTAAATGTGCTATCGAAAAAGCATACCGTGAAGGCCGCGTCGATTTTTATAAACCGGTATCTTGCCATTTATATCCGATCCGGGTTACACAATACCGTGATTTCCGTGCTGTAAACCTTCATCGGTGGGATGTGTGTAAAGCTGCCGAAATATTAGGGAAGAAAGAGAAACTTCCGGTTTATAAGTTCTTGAAAGAACCGCTGATCCGTAAGTTTGGTAAAGAATGGTATGATGCTTTAGAACAGTGTGCCCAAGAGTGGTCGAAGCAAAAGAATATGTAAATTTGTAATTCCTTAAATTAATACTAGTATGGATAGACGTAGATTTTTACAGTTAGGTGGATTGGCTGCTACTGCAGCATTGATGTCAAGTGATTTAAAGGCTATGGATTTTAAACATAATCCGAAAATAAAGCCGGTTGTGGGTTCCTGGTTCGAATTCTATCACCATTCGCGTGTGGGAGCGAAGTATTGGAATCCTATTTTATATAAATATACGGATGAACAATGGCGGGCAATGATCAAAGATATCCATGAATTGGGTATGGAGTATCTGGTATTGCTATCTGTTGCAGACAATGGAAAGACTTTTTATCCGTCAAACTTGCAACCACGATATGATATGGCTTCACCTGATCCGTTAGAAACTGTGCTTAGCGCAGCGGATGAATATGGAATCAAGTTCTTTATTAGTAATGATTATTGGGGAGATTTCCGGGAAGTGGATAAAATGATGACTAGCCGGGAAATAGCTGCTCTGCGTGCTAAAGGAATGGAAGAAGTAGCCACAAAATATTCTCATCATAAAAGTTTTTACGGTTGGTATTATCCGAATGAAACCAATTTGACGGAAACGATGGATGAAATGACAATCGCTTATGTCAATGGCAGTTCAAAATTGGCGCACGAATTGACTCCTCATTGTAAAACGATGATTGCCCCTTACGGGACACGTACTGTAAAAGCTGATGATTATTATGCAAAACAATTGGAGAGATTAGATGTGGATATTATTGCATATCAAGATGAAGTCGGTGTGCAAAAGTCTAAGGCCGGTGAAGTTGGAAAATACTTCGAGGCTTTGTCTCGTGCCCATAATAAAGCTGGTCGTGCTAAAATCTGGGCAGACTTGGAGATATTTGATTTTGAAGGGAAAGTATATACAAGTCCGGCCATACCGTCTACATTCGATCGTCTTCTTGTGCAGATGGAAGATGTTTCTCCTTTTGTTGAGAAAATATTAATTTACCAGTATAGCGGACTTATGAGTAAACCGGGTTCAATAGCAACTCTCGGACAGCCGAAAGCAGATAAATTTTATACAGACTATGCTGCCTGGCTGAAAGCGCAGAAGTAATCAGCCTTTCCGGATCAGTTCTGCCGATTGGCATTCCTCTTTAAGGTATGTTTCGATATGACGCTTTTTCTTGTCTTCCAGAATTTCGTTGATAGCGATAAGTATTCCGGTTTCTTCTACTTCTCCGAACTCGTGGTTGATAGCAGTTCCGAATACACGCATCTTTGGGGAAAGGCTCATATACGCATTTACAAGCGGCGGAACATTGATTCCGAATTTTCTTACTTCCTGGTTTAATACCTTATAATTGTCTTTGAAATTGTCATGGTGGAAAAGTGCTTTCATTTTTTCTAAGTCAGTGTTTGTTTGTAGCGGATAAACAGGTGTTATCAGTTTTTCTGCATCAGGAAAATGGAGTCCCAGGAAGTAAAGAATCATATTTCGGGCTTCGGTATTGTAAGTGTTATACATCGTAACTTTACCGAAGTAATATTTTAAACTTGGGTCTACTACGGATAATGCGCCTAGCCCGTCCCATAAATTGTCAAGTACGAATAAGCTCTTTGCAGAAGTCCTTGTTGATTGGTATTCCAATGTAACGAACGAGCGTCCTAGCTCTACGGTGTAAGGAAGCACTTCTTTTATGAACTGCTCTGAAAAATTAAACAGATGTGCTGTCGCAAGTATCGGCTTTCCTGTCTTATCGAATTTTACATCTGTACCGCATAAAAAGCGATACCCTCCCAATATTTGTTCGTCTTCAGGACTCCATACGATTAGTTGTCTGTATGCATCTTCCATAGTGTCGAACATGTCAATATCGCAATCTAAGCCAGTGCCGCCTCCATAATACCGGAAAGCTATTTCGCGGAGACGTCCTATTTCACGCATGACGTTGGGGGCATCATGGGCTGTAATGATGTAAATTTCGTTGTTCGATTTATTTGTTCTCCGGAGTAATTTATCTTTTGTAAGTTCAGCTTTCAAAAGAGTCCGGTCAACAGGTTTAATGATGTCTTGCATATAGTGAGTCTATTTTTTCTTTAAATTATAAACAATTCCTTTTACCCATTCAGCCCATTCAGCCGGCTTTTTGCTATTGTCGAATGTTTGCCAGGGAATGGGTTTGCCAAAATAAATGTGGAATGTTTTATGCTTGCACCGGAACATTTCATCCGGCAGGTATATCATTTCGTAATTCATTTTTATACCGAATGCTTTGCGGATATTTGCCAAACGATAGAAAAAATTGGAGTTTTTTCCTTCAAAGTAAACGGGTATAACGTTTCGTTTATATTCTACAGCTTTTTGGATGAATGATTTTTTCCATTCTAGATCGGTAATATGTCCGTTTTGCTTGCGCGAACAAAGTCCTGCCGGAAAGGTAATAATTTGGTTGTCAGATGTATAAGCTTCTTCTATCAATCTGGCATTTTCTTTACCTTGGGCGCCATGTTTATTAATAGGGACAAATATCGATTTTAAATTAGATAAATAAAGGAGCAGGTCGTTTACCAGATAACGGATTTTTCCATTATAGTGTGTTCCGATAACGGCCGACAGGCAAATTCCGTCCAGTCCTCCTAACGGATGATTGGATGCGAATATATATCGTCCTTCTGAGGGGAGATTTTCTACGTCTACTAAATTTAGGGTAAGATCGAAATATCCTATAAGTTCATTCATGAAGTCCACTCCGTCTTTGTCGTGGTAACGGGTGAGGATGTCATTTAATTCTTCTTGATGAATGGTACGTGTCAGATAATTGACAACAAACCCCGGTATCTTTTTAGCAGCAGGTGCTTTTTCTTGTAGTACCTGCCTTATGTCAATCTGTTTTATGCTATTTGCCTGTGTCATTCTTGCATTCACTCGTGGCAAAGATATAGCGAATAATTAAATCAGACCTTTTTTATAGGATGTTTTTAATTATATTTCTCTAAATCTTTGGCTAAATCTTCCAAAATACTATGATATGTCTTATTTGTTCTGGGCTTTGGATTTAAAGGTCTCATTTCTTTTAATGGTTTATTATAGAATGCATTGATTATATATTGCATATCCATTTTGTCAGCATCGGGGAATTTTTTTATATGCTTGACGGCTAATTCTTTGTTTATTTCTTTCACATAGTGTTCAAATTGGGGTAGATAATAATAATCAAAGAACTCGCTGATATAACTACGGCAATAATCGTTTTCGGAATTGCCTTTTAAAGCTTGTTCAAATGCTGGATTGACAGGTTGCTTTACTGATTCGATCTGTTTTAAGGAAGCATTCATTGAATAATCATCATGTAAAGCCAGTATGTCTCTTAAAGCATATAATGTTGCTTTGGCCCGCCTCTCGGCTGTCTTGATGTGATTTATTTTACATCTTCCTGCCCGGTAGTCTGCTTGTGCAATAGCATAGCGGTACAATTCGGCTGTGAATTGACGACCTGCAATAGTGCGTGCCAAATCAATAGCGTCCCGGTCTATGAACTTATTTCCTTTGCCATAGGGCAAGCGTGCTAATATGTGAAGTATTTCAGGTACTTTATTTAAGGTTGTAGCTATTTTTGTGTCATTGTCCCGGAATTCTTTTACAGATTCGTCTGTGATCTCCTTTTTGGCAAAAGCCCATATGTTTTTGTATTGTGCAGGAAGTTCATCTTCTAGCTCGATAACAGGCATTGCAGCTTTCCAGCCTTCCAGCATAATTTTTGCATTTTCTTCATAGCGGTCATTGCAGAATACAGGTAAAATTTCTTCCGGGGTTAACATGTCGGGCTTCCAGGAATTATGTGTGAAAAATTCCAACATTAAGGGATCGCTATGTGATGTTTCAGGCCAGAAAACAAAACCTTTACACATTGGGTCTGCAATAGCGATGGGCATACGCTGCCTGATCAAGTCGTAATTTCCCCGCAATTCATTTTCCCATTCGTATGCGTGGAAAATGCCAAATGTGTATGGAAATTTATTTACCACACCCCAGTTCTCAAAATGCGTGTTTGTTTTGTTGGAAGGTAAATCTGATGTATAATCAAGAATAATTGTATTTGAAGGATTCAATTGCATTAATAGTTTTTTTATTTCGCTGCCTTTCCAGCCTGGGAGATAAAAATCCCATGATGCTATTAAAACCGGTGCTGTTGGATAGTGTTCGCGTAGTTTATTAATTATACGGCGGTATGCGTATAGTTTCATTTCCAGATTATCTTCCCGTGTGTTAAAAGTTTCTCTTTCTGCTATGCCAATCGTGTGAAACATATTGGGACTACCGTAATTATCAATGTGGGCTTGCGTTAGTTTCCAATAGTTATCTAGGTTCTTATCGTCGCGGATATCCCATACGGCATTGGTGGGATTTCCCAGATAGGCACCTCCGGATTGTGGGTTAAATGTGGGTTGAACGGTTTTAAGGAAAGCTTTGGGTGTACAACTATACCAGTGGGTCATAGTCCCCATATCCTCAGGATGTATTAGTTCCCGGTCTCTTGCATAGCTCAGGATGTGTTTTCGTAATTCGCCGCGATATTGTAAAGGCCAGGCTGTCGTTCTGTCATAAAATGAGCGGGGGAGTGCTTCCGGCAAAGTTTTATCAGTAGGAGGGTAAGGAACAATGTCTGGAAATGCTTTCTGGAAAATATCATCCATGCCAATACGTAGCATGAATAGATTCAGGCGCTTTTTTACGATCCAGTTTATTTCTTTCTCCCATTCGTCAGGTCCCCAGTGCTCTGCCTGAAAACGGGTCAGGCTGCGGTGCGCAAAATAGCGAAGACCTCTATACATGAATCGGGGAGATTCCGTAATATCAAGTCCTGTCATTTGGATATGGTCGGCTTTTGGAATAATATCCCCATCCCAGAAATAGCGGCATCCTGCTTCTCTTTCGAAGAAATCATATACGGCATATAGCGTAGACCGCCCGTTTCCTCCTGCAAGAAAAAGAAAGTTACAACCGTCGTCTTTTGCTGATAATATTCGATAAGAGTCACTTTCTGCTCCGATATTAAGAGGTGATATGATTTTTTTTTCGATGGCATCTCTTGTAAAACGGTTCACAATATCTGAGCCTATGACAATTAAATTGCCTTTTTGGGGAGTGTTTATAATTTCCAGCTTTTGCCCTGTAACGGCATGATAGAATGCCTGAAATTCATTTGCTGCAATTTCATAAGCGCGGTGTGCATTTGTTGGTTTTAAAATCTTCCAATCATTTGCTTGTGTAAAAAATGAAATAAAAATAGAAGCGATAATAAGAAATGGTGTTCTCATAATGATAAAATGGTTTTTCTTTTTGAGATGTACAAATGTAGTGAATACTAATCAGAATAACCAATACTGTTGGACAAAAGAAAAAATTCATCGTTATGACTTTTCAAAAACATAACTATGAATTAAAAGAATCATAACTATGATTGTGTCCGTTTTGGCTTTCCTGTTTATTTGATGAGCTGTTGAAAACTTTTTTTGCACTTTTCTTATCTATTTCTTGGCAGGTATTTTCGGAAATATGTACTTTTACCCTCTAATAGGTTAATGTATGTGCTGCTCAAAGAAGTACGCCATCTTATTTTAAGAGGAAGTTTAACATAAATGCAGGAGATGGAAGAGACAGAAATTTGCTATCATGTTCCGGTGATGTTGCATCAAAGCCTGGAGGGTATGAATATTAGTCCTTCGGGTATTTATGTTGATGTGACATTTGGTGGTGGCGGGCATTCCCGTGAGATACTGAAACGGTTGGATAGCGAAGGGCACTTATATGGCTTTGATCAGGATGCGGATGCGGAAAATAATATCCCGGATCAGCCGGGATTTACATTCGTTAGAAGTAATTTCCGCTACTTGTATAATTTTATGCGTTATTACGGAGTGGATGGGGAAGTCGATGCTTTGCTAGCCGATCTGGGTGTATCGTCCCATCATTTTGATGATAAAGAACGCGGTTTTTCTTTTCGGTTTGACGGTGCATTGGATATGCGGATGAATACCCGTGCGGGTAAGACTGCTGCCGACATCGTAAATACTTATACGGCAGAGGCATTAGCTAATGTGTTCTACTTGTATGGTGAATTGAAGGTTGCGCGAAAGTTGGCTGCTGTGTTGGTAAAAGCACGTGAAACCAAAGAAATAAGGACTATTGGGGATTTTTTGGAAATACTGAAGCCGTTTGCCGGCAGGGATAAAGAAAAAAAGTTTTTAGCACAGGCTTTTCAGGCACTTCGTATAGAGGTGAATGACGAGATGCGTGCTTTGCGCGATATGCTTCAGCAGACTTTGAAAATATTGAGGCCGGGTGGACGGTTAGTGGTTATTACTTATCATTCGCTGGAAGATCGTTTAGTGAAAAACTTCCTCAAAACAGGCAACTTTGAAGGAAAGAGCGAGCAGGACTTTTTTGGAAATATTCAGTCTCCGTTTAAATTAGTGAATAATAAAATTATCGTTCCGGATGAAGAAGAGGTCATACGGAATCCCCGTTCCAGAAGTGCTAAACTTCGGATTGCTGAGAAAAAATAATGAGTACCAGAGTTGTTATTGTAAACTGAAATATGGAAGAAGAGAAAAAACAACAGCGTAAAAAGGCAAAAAGGAAAGAAAATCGTTTTTCTCCTTTGTATGTGTTGGGTGGTGGTATCCTGAAGGAGGATTTCATTATCAAACATACGCGCATGATTATACTTGTTGTGATATTGATATTCTTTTTCATTAGCAATCGTTATACGTGTATGCAGAAATTACGCGAAATAGATCGTTTGCAACAACAATTACGTGATGTGCGCTTTGAAGCATTGTCGATTTCGTCGGAATTGACAGGCAATAGCCGCCAGTCACAGATAGAATTACTTATTGAAGAACAAGGTATTGAATTGGAAGGCGCAAAAACGCCTCCTTATGAATTGTATAAATAATTATGGCAGAAGAGAACGAACCAAAAGAAGTGGTGCCGGGCAATAATAGAATTTTACTCTGTTATTTCCTTGTTGTTGTTGTGCTAGGGCTCGTAGCTGTTGCCATATTAATACGTGCTTTTAATACTGCTTTTGTGGAAAAAGCAATATGGGAAAAAGTAGCTGAGAAACAAAAACGGCCGAACCGCCTAATATTGCCCGGGCGTGGTAATATTTATTCTGCAGACGGCAAATTAATGGCAACCAGTGTGCCTCGTTATTATTTATATATCGATTTTGGGGCGGACTGCTATAAAAATCCTTCAAAGAAGTGGAACAGCCGGGATACTTTACTGAAGTCGAAACGTGACGGGCTCGATTCCTTATCTATCTACTTGTCGCGTAAGCTCAAAAACCGCACTCCAGGTGGTTATAAAGATTATTTGGTACGTGGATTGAAAAGCGGAAGCCGGCAGTTTCCTCTTTATGAAGGAAAAGTTTCTTATTCTGATTATAAGGAGATAAAAAAGTATCCGTTTATGCGCTTAGGTCGTTTTAGAAGCGGATTTTATGCTAAAGAGATGGTACAGCGCCAGAAACCTTTTGGAACATTAGCTTCCCGTACAATTGGAGATATTTATGGGGAAATTGAAGCAAGCGGGACAACTAAAGGTAAAAACGGGCTTGAATTACAATATGACTCTTTATTACGTGGGCAGGCTGGTCTAAGTTCTGTACGCCGTGTCGGTGGAGGTTGGACAAATGTTGTTGAACTTGAGCCTACGGATGGTCTGGATATCCGTACTACAATAGATATAAGTATACAGGATATTACAGAAAAGAGTTTGATAGATAAACTGAAAGAAATTGATGCGGAATCGGGCACAGCTGTTGTCATGGATGTGAAGACCGGAGAAATTAAGGCAATCACTAATATGGGACGTATTCGTGAGGGTGTTTATGGCGAAACTAAAAACCATGCTGTAGCCGATGAAACAGAACCTGGGTCTACATTTAAAGTTGCTTCTATAATGGTTGCTCTTGAAGATGGGGTATGTACTCCCAATGATACAGTAGACGTAGGTAATGGTATATATATGTATAAAGGTGCCCGGATGACCGACCATAATATGAATCATGGAGGATATGGGCGTATATCGGTTGCCCAGTCTATCTGGTATTCTTCTAATATAGGTGTCGCCAAAACGATCCTGAAGGGATATTCTAATAACCCGACAAAATTCGTGGAAGGCTTATACCGTGTTGGTATGAATGCAGACCTGCGTTTGGAAATTCCGGGTGCTGGCCGGTCAAAGATACGCCGTCCGGACGATTCAACACGCTATTGGTCTAAAACAACATTGCCGTGGATGTCATTTGGTTATGAAACTCAGGTTCCTCCTATTTATACGTTGACTTTTTTTAACGCCATAGCCAATGATGGGAAGATGGTACGTCCGATGTTTACAAAAGAAATTATGCATAACGGAAAGACTGTCGAAAGTTTTTCTACGGAAGTGATAAAATCTTCTATTTGTTCTAGCCGTACGTTATCTCTTATAAAAGAAATGTTGGTTAATGTGGTGGAGCAAGGCACAGGTAAAGCAGTCCATTCGGATATTATTCCGATAGCAGGAAAGACAGGTACGGCTCAGATTGCCAGTGGCGGGGTGTATCGTACCAGTGGGCATCAGGTATCTTTCTGTGGCTATTTTCCTGCCGATCATCCGAAATATTCGGCAATTGTGGTAATTCGTCGTCCCCGGATTGGTTATCCTTCCGGAGGTACAATGTCGGGCGCTGTGGTAAAAGCGATTGCAGAGAAGGTATATGCGAGCCACATGTCTTTTGATGTGCGTGATATGGAGGTTGATTCTTTGGCCGTGAAAGTCCCTTCGGTGAAAGGTGGTAATTTGAAAGCTGTAGAAGATGTTTTAGACGAATTGGATATAGACACGGATACGGATAGTCTGGAGACCAAATGGGTATTTGCTTCGGATAACCAGGATGAAAAGAAAGTTGATCTGAAAGATGTAACAATACGGGAAGGCCTGGTGCCACGTGTAACCGGAATGGGTGCCCGTGATGCTGTTTATCTGCTCGAAAAAGTTGGATTGAGAGTTTCTTTAGCGGGAGCAGGGCGTGTTGTCTCGCAAAGTATTCTGCCTGGTCAACGTATTGTAAAAGGGCAGACTATATTATTGACATTGAGATAAGGAATAAATTGTACGATTGAATATGGAATTAAAGAAACTGCTTTATTCGTTGGATTCGCCGGAAGTGATGGGTGATGTGGCTGTAAACATAGCAGGTGTCCAGTCTGATTCACGTAAAGTGGAACCAGGCTTTTTGTTTGTTGCTGTCCGGGGTACGGCAGTAGACGGCCATGCGTATATTGAAGGCGCTTTGAAAAAAGGTGCGGTAGCCGTAGTTTGTGAAGAAATTCCTTTTCTTCCGGAAGAATTTATAATTTCTCTCGGAAGGAATCCTATTTTCATCCGGGTGAAAGATTCTGCCGAAGCTTTAGGCAAACTGGTTTCCCAATGGTATGATAATCCTTCGGATAAATTGGTGTTAGTGGGTGTTACCGGTACAAATGGTAAGACTACTATAGCAACTTTATTATATGAAATGTTCCGTAAAATGGGACATAAGGTTGGTTTGCTCTCTACTGTATGTAATTATATAGACGGTGAACCGATACCCACAGAGCATACAACTCCTGATCCGATTACGCTCCATGCTTTGATGGCACGCATGGTGGAAGCTGGTTGCGAATATGCATTTATGGAAGTGAGTTCACATTCAATAGATCAGCGACGCATTAGCGGCCTGTCATTTAATGGTGGTATTTTTACCAATTTGACGCGTGATCATCTGGATTATCATAAAACGGTAGAAAATTATCTGAAAGCTAAGAAAAAGTTTTTTGATGATCTGCCTGCCGGCACATTTGCGATTACGAATGTTGATGACAAATCAGGTTTAGTTATGTTGCAAAATACGGCTGCGAAGAAATTGACTTATTCGTTACGTACATTAGCCGATTTTAAGGGAAAAATACTGGAGTCCTTTTTTGACGGGACAGATATGCTGATAAATAACAAAGAAGTGTTTGTTCATTTTGTCGGACGTTTCAATGCATATAACTTGTTGGCTGTTTACGGGGCTGCAGTTTCGTTGGGTAAAAATCCGGAAGAGGTTTTAGTGGTGTTAAGTACGTTACATTCGGTGTCCGGACGTTTTCAGACCATACAGTCTCCATTAGGTTATACTGCGATTGTTGATTATGCGCATACACCGGATGCTTTAGTGAATGTATTAAATACAATCCATGAAGTATTGGAAGGAAAAGGACGCGTCATTACCGTTGTTGGCTGTGGAGGAAACCGTGATAAAGGTAAACGCCCTATTATGGCTAAAGAAGCTGCCAGGCTGAGCGACCAGCTTATACTTACTTCGGATAATCCCCGGCTGGAAGATCCTGACGAAATTATTAAGGATATGGTAGCCGGACTATCCAAGGATGACATGCATGATACGCTTTGTATTACCGATCGTGCCCAGGCAATTAAAACGGCGACTATGCTGGCTAAGAAAGGCGATGTAATATTGGTAGCAGGCAAAGGACATGAAGATTATCAAGATGTACAAGGTGTAAAGCATCATTTTGATGACCGCGAGAAATTAAAGGATATATTTGCAACACAACAATCATAGGAAAACGACATGCTGTATTATTTGTTTAATTATTTGGATCAGTTTGACTTTCCGGGGGCGGGAATGTTTAAATATGTATCATTCCGTTCGGCACTGGCATTGATCTTATCATTGTTTATTTCGACCGCTATTGGCAGGCGTATTATTGACAAACTGCAATTGCTTCAGATAGGGGAAACTGTACGTAATCTCGGTCTGGAAGGACAAATGAGTAAGAAAGGTACGCCTACAATGGGAGGACTGATTATTATTATTGCAATAGTGGTACCAACTTTGCTATTTGCCCGCCTTAATAATATATATGTAATTTTGATGCTGGTTACGACTCTGTGGCTGGGAGCCCTTGGTTTTGCAGACGACTATATTAAGGTGTTCAAAAAGAACAAAGAAGGTATGCATGGTAAATTCAAGATTATCGGACAGGTTGGTCTTGGCCTGATTGTAGGCTTGGTTCTTTTTATAAGCCCGGATGTGGTGATTAAAGAAAATATGGAAGTACGGCATGATAATGTGATTGAAGAAGTGCGTTATCATACGGTGGAGAAAAAGTCAACCAAAACTACAATTCCATTTGTGAAGAATAATAATTTTGATTATGCACAGTTGGTTAGTTGGGCAGGCGATTATAAAGAAGAAGCGGCCTGGCTTATATTTGTAATTATGGTGATTTTTGTGGTAACGGCCGTTTCTAATGGTGCTAACCTGACGGATGGGCTGGATGGATTGGCAGCAGGCAGCTCGGCAATAATAGGAGTGGCGTTAGGTATCTTGGCTTATATGTCGGCGCATTTTGAATTTGCGTCTTTCCTTAATATTATGTTCATTCCGGGAGCGGAAGAACTAGTCGTATTTGCGGCGGCTTTTATTGGAGCGACAGTTGGTTTTCTATGGTATAATTCATATCCGGCGCAAGTGTTTATGGGGGATACCGGAAGCCTTATGTTAGGTGGTGTGATAGCCGTTTTTGCCATTATCATAAGAAAAGAATTGCTTATCCCGATCCTTTGCGGTATCTTTCTGGTGGAAAATTTATCTGTACTTATACAGCGTTTTTATTTTAAATATACGAAAAAGAAATATGGCGAAGGACGCCGTGTCTTCAAGATGGCACCTCTTCATCATCATTTCCAGAAACAGGGTAATGCCGGAATCGAGGCTTTGATACAGAAGCCTTATAATGTGGTTCCCGAATCAAAGATTGTAGTTCGTTTCTGGTTAATTGGTATTATTCTGGCTGTTATTACAATTGTAACGTTAAAGATGAGGTAAATGACGGACAATTGACATTTAAAAGATAAAAATGGATAAAAAGAAAAGAATGGTTATATTAGGGGCTGGTGAGAGTGGAGCAGGTGCTGCCGTACTAGCCAAGGCGAAAGGATTTGATGTGTTTGTTTCCGATCTTTCGTCTATCAAACCTAAGTATAAGGAGATGCTGGATGCCCATAGTATTCGTTGGGAAGAAGGACAGCATACCGAAGCCGACATTCTGAATGCCGACGAAGTGATAAAGAGCCCGGGTATTCCTGATAAGGCTCCTGTCATTAGGAAATTGAAAGAACAGGGGACGCATATCATCTCCGAAATAGAGTTTGCGGGGAGATATACCGAGTCTAAAATGATTTGTATTACTGGTAGTAATGGCAAAACTACGACAACGATGCTTACCTATCATATATTAAAACAGGCAGGTATAGACGTAGGATTAGCCGGAAATGTAGGAAATAGCCTGGCTTTGCAGGTGGCAGAAAGTCCACATGCAGTATATGTTATAGAGCTGAGCAGTTTTCAATTGGATAATATGTATGATTTTAAGGCGGATATTGCGATTCTTTTGAATATAACACCGGATCACTTGGACCGCTATAATTATGAAATGCAGAATTACGTGGATGCAAAATTACGTATTTTGCAGAATCAGACCGAAGAAGATGTCTTTATTTTCTGGAATGATGATCCTATCATAGCTCGTGAGATTGCCAAGCGTAATCCGAAAGCTACTCTTTACCCGTTCGCCGAAACAAATGAAAAAGGTGTGAAGGGATATACTGATAATAAGCAAGTGAAAATTGAAACGTCAAATGGAACATTTACAATGGAACAAGACTTATTGGCATTAACAGGTACACATAATTTGTACAATTCATTGGCATCGGGTATTGCGGCTAAAGTCGTAGATATTCATGATGAGAAGATTCGTGCTTCGTTGAGTGATTTTGCCGGAGTTGAACATCGTCTGGAAAAAGTTGCCCGTATACGAGGCGTGGATTATATTAATGATTCTAAAGCTACGAATGTAAACTCGTGCTGGTATGCTTTACAGAGTATGACAACTAAAGTTGTACTCATATTAGGTGGTACGGACAAGGGCAATGATTATTCGGAAATAGAAGAGTTGGTAAAACAAAAAGCCCGTGCTTTATTGTTTTTGGGAGTTGATAATAATAAACTGCATGCTTTTTTTGATGGCAAAGTAGAGAAGATCGAGGATGCCCGCTCTATGGAAGAAGCAGTAACAAAAGCCTATAAATTGGCGGAAAAAGGAGATACTGTATTATTATCCCCTTGTTGTGCCAGCTTCGATCTGTTTAAAAGTTATGAAGATCGTGGCGACCAGTTTAAAGCTTGTGTACGTAACCTTTAATAACGAGGTCTGCTAGAGGATGAAACTGGTAAATAAATTATTAAAAGGAGATATGGTGATATGGATCATCTTTATGTTCCTTTGTGTTATATCGTTGGTGGAGGTGTTTAGTGCAACCAGCACTTTAGCCTATAAACAGGCAAGTCCGTGGGTACCTATCCGCAGGCATGCTATGATTTTGGCTTTTGGTGTTTGTTTGATTGTCTTTCTGCACCATGTACCGTATAAGAAGATTGCCGGTTTCTTAGTGTTGCTTTTTCCCATCTCTATTATCCTGTTGATATTGACTCCTATTCTGGGACAAGAAATTAACGGAGCCGGACGATGGCTATGGGGTATACAACCCTCGGAGCTTGCTAAGCTTGCCTCTATCGGCTATATGGCTTATTGGTTGAGCAAGAAAGATACGGTTCCTCCTGATAAGATATTCTGGTGGATATTAGGTGGCGTGGGGTTGGCTTGTGTGTTGATTTTTCCGGAAAACTTTTCTACTGCTGCAATGCTTTTTGGATTCTGTTACCTGATGATGTTTATCGGGCAAGTTGCAATAAAGAAGTTATTGATACTGACGGGGATTGTTGTTCTGTTCGGTGCTACTATTTTTGCTGTATTATTTATTACTCCTGAAGATACGATGCATAAATATCTGGATCGCGGTTTGACATGGAAGTACCGTATTCAGGAGCATTTGCACGGAGAAGATAAAATAGATCCGGAAACGTATGAAATTAATGATAAAAACTATCAGGTTTCGCATGCGAAAATAGCTATAGCACGTGGTGGCGTTATAGGCAATATGCCGGGACATGGGCAGCAAAGAGATTTTCTTCCGCAAGCATATTCCGACTTTATTTATGCTATTATTATAGAGGAGATGGGATATGCCGGAGGTGTATTTGTGTTGATGTTGTATATAATGTTGCTGGTTCGGGTTGGTATTATAGCCCGGAAGTGTGATAAAGTATATGCTAAATACCTGGTGATAGGGTGTGGGCTTCTGGTTGGTATTCAGGCTCTTGCCAATATGGCGGTGGCTGTTAATTTAATACCTGTTACCGGTCAGCCTTTGCCATTGGTTAGCCGTGGTGGTACTTCTACGGTGATATCTTGCATCTATTTCGGAATAATCCTGAGTGTAAGCAGGTTTGGTGCACATATGGGCGAGGAAGAAGACGATGAAGTTTTGGAAAATGAAGAAAACAATAATTCTTCCGAACTTCCAGAAGGGGAAATTGCAATACAAGAGTCTCCAATGGCTACCGTGCAAGAAAATGTAGAAATTATAACAGAAACGAAAGTATGAAACAATATCGGATAATTATAAGTGGCGGAGGTACGGGGGGGCATATCTTTCCGGCTATTTCTATAGCCAATACTTTCAAGAAACGTTTCCCTGAGGCGGAGATATTGTTTGTTGGAGCTGAAGACCGTATGGAGATGGAGAAGGTTCCGTCTGCGGGGTATAATATTATAGGTTTGCCGGTGAGTGGTTTCGATCGTGCTCATTTGGCAAATAATATAAAAGTGATGGGACGGCTGATTAGAAGTCTTCGCCTGGCAAAACGGACTATCCGCGAATTCAAACCGGATATTGCTGTTGGTGTAGGCGGTTATGCTAGTGGTCCGACACTATGGATGGCTTCTTCTTTGGGTGTACCTACATTGATTCAGGAGCAAAATTCGTATGCGGGAGTGACAAATAAATTACTGGCAAAGCGTGCAGACCGTATCTGTGTAGCATACCAAAGTATGGATAAGTTTTTCCCTGCAGAAAAGATTGTTATAACCGGTAATCCGGTGCGTCAGGATTTGGAAGAGGCTTTGGACAAGAAGAAAGAAGCGTTGGATTTTTTCGGTCTTTCTTCTGATAAAAAAACAATATTGGTTGTGGGCGGAAGCCTTGGTGCGCGAACTATAAATCGTAGTATCATGGGTGATCTTGATAAATTATTTGCATCGGATGTGCAGGTGATCTGGCAGACGGGACGTTATTATCAGGATGAAGCTTTAAAACATTTGAAGGCGTATCGCGGTATGCCGGTATGGTGTTCTGATTTTATTACCCGTATGGATTATGCCTATGCGGCAGCAGATTTGGTGATTTCCCGTGCAGGAGCCAGTTCCATATCGGAGCTCTGCTTGTTGCAGAAACCGGTGATTCTGGTGCCTTCTCCTAATGTGGCGGAAGATCATCAGACTAAAAATGCTCAAGCTCTGGTAAATCAAAATGCTGCAATTATGGTGACAGATAAAGAGGCCGAAAATTCATTGGTAACGACGGCACTGGCAACTATACATAATGATGATTTACTTCATGCGTTAAGTTCTAATATCACTTGTATGGCTCATCATCAAAGTGCGGAGTTGATTGTAGATGAAATTGTAAAGATTATAGAGAAAGAAAAAGCGTAACAGAAGACGATTTAATATGAATATAAACACTGTAAAAGCAGTTTATTTTGTGGGTGCCGGCGGTATAGGAATGAGCGCCCTGATCAGGTATTTTCTTTCTAAGGGGAAGTTTGTAGCCGGTTATGACAAAACTCCTTCTGCTTTAACGGAACAGTTAAATAAAGAAGGTGCTGCTATTCATTATGAAGATAATGTTGATTTGATTCCGGAGGTATGTAAATCGTTATCCGATACATTGGTTGTATATACACCAGCTGTGCCTGAGTCGCATACAGAGCTTGTTTACTTCCATACAAATGGATTTGAAGTGGTGAAACGAGCCCGTGTGTTGGGAGAGGTTACGAATTGTTCCCGTGGACTTTGTGTAGCCGGAACACATGGTAAAACGACTACCTCATCTATGACGGCTCATTTGCTGAAACAATCCCAAGTGGATTGTAATGCTTTTTTAGGAGGAATCCTGAAAAATTATAATAGCAACCTGATGTTGTCGGACAAAAGTGATTTGACTGTAATTGAGGCTGACGAATTTGACCGTTCGTTTCATTGGCTTACTCCTTATATGGCTGTTATTACGGCTGCCGATCCTGATCATTTGGATATTTACGGAACACCGGAAGCTTATCGTGAAAGTTTTGAAAAATTCACGTCACTGATCCGCCCGGATGGTATTTTGATAATGAAAAAAGGAATAAGTATAACGCCCCGATTACAAAAAGGTGTACGTCTGTATACTTATTCTGCTACGGACGGAGGAGATTTTCATGCGGAAAATATACGTATAGGAAATGGCGAAATCTTTTTTGATTTTGTGGCACCGGATGTTCGTATAGCCGATATCCAATTAGGTGTTCCTGTTAAAGTTAATATTGAAAATGGTATAGCAGCTATTGCTCTTGCATGGTTGAATGGAGTTACTGCAGACGAAATAAAAAAAGGGATGGCCTCTTTTGCCGGCCCTGTCCGTCGTTTTGATTACCATTTGAAGAAAGATAATATTGTATTAATAGATGATTATGCTCATCATCCTGAAGAGCTGAAAGCAAGTATATTATCTGTAAAGGAATTGTATGCGGATAAAAAGGTAACCGGGATATTTCAACCCCATCTTTATACGCGTACAAGAGATTTTGCAGCTGATTTTGCGGCAAGCCTGTCATTGTTGGATGAATTGATTTTGCTGGATATATATCCGGCACGCGAAAAACCGATTTCTGGTATTACTTCTCAAGTGATTTTAGATAAGGTAACTATTTCTGCAAAAAGGCTGATCTGCAAGGATGAATTACTGAATTTGATAAAATCGGAAAAGGAATCTTTGGAGGTTGTGTTAATGGTTGGTGCAGGCAATATTGATCGTTTGGTGGAACCGGTAAAAGAAATATTAGATAAGAAATAGATTGTGATACGGATTATCTCCATAGTAGTAGCTACGCTGTTGTTTTGTTACATCGTGTTTATCACTTTTTTCTTTCGGGAAATGAGACGGGATTATGTTTGCCATGATCTTCAGGTTGTAGTAAAAGATAGTCTGGATAAGCATTTCGTGAGCGAAGGTGATTTGATTGGCTTATTAAAAAAAGCCCATCTTAACCCTATAGATAAGCAGATGAACACGGTAAATACCGACCAGATAGAAAATGAATTGCTGAAAAATCAGATGATCGCTTCCGTAGAGGCTTATAAAACACCTTCGGGTATTATAAAGTTGGAAGTAAAGCAGAAAGTTCCTATCTTGCGCATTATCGGTACTTCCGGGAATTACTATGTGGATAATTTGGGAAGCGTTATGCCTGTCAGTTCCCGTTATGTAGCTCATGTACCAATTGTAAGTGGATATGTGGAAAAAGAGTTGGCGGTAACCGACTTATATAAATTTGCACTATTTTTGCAGAAGAATGAGTTCTGGAATAACCAGATAGAACAAATCTATGTGGAACCGGATAATGAAATAGAGCTTATTCCGAGGGTGGGAGACCATCGTATTATACTGGGTACGTTCGATAATTTTGAAGAGAAGCTTAATAATTTGCAACTTTTCTATGAACAAGCCATTCCTAAAGTAGGTTGGAAGAAGTATAATGTGATAAATTTAAAATATAACAACCAGATAGTTTGTACTAAAAAATAGATAATATGGCGTACACTGACTTTATAGCAACCATCGACCTGGGGACTTCCCAAATGGTTGGTATGGTGGGGACCAAGAATGCTGCCGGCACTCTTTCGATCATTGCCTACGAAGTTGAAAATTCCGCTAATTGTATACGGAGAGGATGCGTATATAATGTGGAAGAAACAGCTAACAAGATAAAACGTCTCATTCTTAAGTTAGAAAATAAATTGGGAGATGCTAAGATCGGGAAGGTGTATGTTGGCATAGGAGGACAATCTATTCGTTCATTGGAACATACTGTTCCGAAGGTACTACCAGAGGATGGAGAAGTTACGGAGGAAATGCTGGACGCTCTTTATCAAGAGTGTAAGAACTATCACCCGGAGATGTTGGATGTACTGGCAATTACTTCGCCTACCTATTTTTTAGATGATAAACCGGAAGCGAATCCGAAAGGCATACCCTGCAAACGTATTGATGCCCATTACCAATTGATAGTGGGACGTCCTTCGTTAAAGCGCCATATCATGAACAGTATTTCCGAACGGGCTAAAGTAGAGATTGCTGATATAGTTGTATCTCCGTTAGCTCTTGCTGATGTTATCTTGACGGAAGACGAGAAGATGTTGGGTTGCGCTTTGATTAACTTTGGAGCAGGTGTGACATCTCTCTCTGTATATAAAAATGGTAACTTGGTGAATCTTTCGGTAGTACCTTTCGGGGGCAATCTGATTACAAAAGATATAATGAGCCTACATTTGGTAGAAGCTGAGGCTGAGAGGGTGAAACTAACCTATGGTAGTGCCATGACGGATAAAGATAATGACCAAATGATCAGTATTAACTCTGCTGATGGTATGGGACTTCGTGAGATTAAGTTGTCCGAACTGAATAATGTAGTTGAAGCCCGTATAAAAGAAATATTGGAAAATATTTATGCACGTATTGAAGATACCGGTTTATTGGGATCTTTAGCAGCAGGTGTTATCGTTACAGGCGGAGCGGCAGCTTTAAAGAATTTGCAGGAAGTGATAAGTAGCCGGTTACAAATGGATGTCAGATATACTTCTGTTAGGAAAGGCTTGGTTGAAGGTGGCGGAATGATAGCTTCCAATCCAGGGTATGCTACAGCTGTAGGATTACTGATGCAGGGTACCAAGAATTGTGCTGCATATATTCCTCCGAAACCGGAACCTGTACCGGAAGTTAAACCTGAACCGGAATCTTTTGTAGAAGAGGTTAAAGTCAAACCGGAAGAGAAAAAAGTGAAAAAGATAAAGAAGCCCTCAATCTTCGACCGTTTGAAGAAGAACATAGATAATATGACGGGTGATTTGTTTGACGATGAAGAAAGATAATCAGCAACGTAATAAAACCGGACGATATGGACGATAAAATATTAAACTTCGGTTATCCTACGAATACACCGAAAATCATTAAAGTAATAGGTGTAGGCGGTGGTGGTGGAAATGCCGTTGATCATATGTATAAAGAGGGTATACATGATGTAGCCTTTGTATTATGTAACACGGATATGCAGGCTTTAAATCGTTTGGATGTGCCTGATAAATTATTGCTGGGGCGCGAAATCACACAAGGGTTGGGTGCGGGCAACAAGCCTGAGCGTGCCATGATGGCTGCCGAAGAAAGTATGGAAGATATCCGTAAGATGTTAAGTGATGGAACGAAAATGGTCTTCATCACGGCTGGAATGGGTGGAGGTACAGGAACTGGTGCTGCTCCGGTTCTTGCGCGTATTGCCAAAGATATGGGAATACTTACGGTGGGTATTGTTACTATTCCATTCTTGTTTGAAGGTGAACGTAAGATTATCCAGGCTCTGAATGGCGTAGAAGAAATTGCTAAGAATGTAGATGCTCTATTGGTTATTAACAATGAGCGTTTGCGTGAAATATATGCCGATCTTACTGTTATGAATGCGTTCGGGAAAGCCGATGACACATTAACGGTTGCAGCGAAAAGTATTGCCGAAATTATCACTCTGCCTGGTATAATAAACCTGGACTTTGCAGATGTTAATACAACAATGAAAGATGGTGGAGTTGCTTTGATGAGTAATGGTTATGGTGAAGGCGAAGATCGTGTTCATCAGGCGGTCGAAGATGCATTAAACTCTCCGTTGTTGAGCAATAATAACGTAAAGAATGCGAAGAAGATATTATTCAATGTTTATTTCAGCAAAGAATGTGAACTTCGCATGGAGGAAATGAATTACGTAAATAACTTTATGGCCGAATTTAACCGGGATATAGAAGTTATTTGGGGTACGGCAATTGATGATACACTAGGCGATAAAGTCAAGATAACAATTCTGGCTACAGGATTTGCAATGGATGATATCCCTCAGATTGCTGAAAAACGTCGTCTTGAAGATCAGCAGATGACGGAAGAACAGATTCGTCAGGAAGAGGAACGAATCCAGAAAGAGCAGAAAGAGCAGGAGCTTATCGGTAAGTATTATGGCAGTTCGGCTAAACAAGTAGGGCGTTTTATTTCCAGAGCGTCTGCAATTGTCCTTACTCAGGAAGAATTGGATGATGATGTGCTGATTGCCTTTATGGAGGAGAATCCGACATATAATCGCGATCCGAAGGTGGTTGCCCGCGTACGGGCAAAAGTTTCGGGAGAAGATATTACGGTATCCGGTGCATCTTCAAAACCGGCATCTTCTTCGGCACGTCCTAATACATCTGCTAACGGGAAGCCGAAAATTAGTTTCAGATAATTAATTAATAAGATATTTACATCGTCATTATGGATTTGTTTGAAAGAGTCAGCGAAGACATTAAAAACGCAATGAAAGCGAAAGACAAAGTAGCTTTAGATACGCTTCGGAACGTAAAGAAATTTTTTCTGGAAGCAAAAACTGCTCCGGGTGCCAATGATACATTGACAGATGCTGATGCATTAAAGATTATGCAGAAATTGGTTAAACAAGGCAAGGATTCTGCTACTATTTATGTACAACAGGGACGTCAGGATTTGGCTGATGCTGAATTAGCTCAGGTAAATGTGATCGAGGCTTATTTGCCTAAGCAAATGTCTGCCGAAGAATTAGAGGTTGAGCTTAAAACTATAATTGCCCAGGTTGGCGCTACCAGTGCAAAGGATATGGGTAAAGTTATGGGCACTGCTTCAAAAGCTCTTGCAGGAAAAGCAGAAGGACGCTTAATTTCCGATATAGTAAAACGTTTATTAAATTAGTATTATAAAAGCCGGTGTGTCAAAAGTCAGGATTAAGGGGCGCAAATGACGCAGAATATGTAGAGTATCGTAGACTTTTCTATTAATAATCAATAAGGCCTGCGTTTATCTTTGCTTTGTTTGTGTCATTTGCGTTCGGTAATAGCTTTTGGTATATTTCTTTTTTCTTTTTTACCCAGCTTTATCTGATCTGGCTTTATTGTTTCTCAATCTTCAATTAAAAAAACCATGATTACATTTATTTGTTGCCTTGTAGCCCTAATCGTTGGCTATTTTGTTTATGGCTCTTTCATTGAGCGTATTATCGGAATTGATCCGTCTCGTAAAACACCCGCTTACACACAACAGGATGGAGTAGACTATATCCCGTTGCCAACGTGGAAAGTTTTTATGATTCAGTTTTTGAACATTGCCGGTTTAGGTCCGATTTTCGGAGCTATTATGGGGGCAAAGTTCGGTACAGCCTCATTCCTATGGATCGTTTTTGGTAGTATCTTCGCAGGTGCAACGCACGATTTTATGGCAGGTATGTTGTCTTTGCGGAATAAAGGAGAAAGCCTTCCTGAAATGATCGGCCGGTATCTGGGAAATAATTTCGGTCAGTTTATGCGCGCTTTTACGGTAATATTGATGATACTTGTGGGATCCGTGTTTGTTGCAGGTCCCGCAGGCTTGTTGGCAAAACTTACTCCGGAACACCTGGATACTACTTTCTGGATTATTGTTGTTTTTATTTATTACGTATTGGCTACTTTATTGCCAATTGATAAGATTATAGGTAAGATATATCCTCTTTTTGCCATTGCTCTTTTATTCATGGCCGTGGGAATCCTGTTAATGCTGTTTGTTCATTATCCTCCACTGCCGGAAATAACGGATGGAATGCATAACACGGATCCTCAGGGTTTGCCTATCTTCCCGATCATGTTTGTGAGTATTGCTTGTGGTGCTATTTCTGGTTTTCATGCTACACAAAGCCCGCTGATGGCACGTTGCCTGACGAATGAGAAGCATGCTAAACCGGTCTTTTACGGAGCTATGATTACAGAAGGTATAGTTGCTCTTATCTGGGCTGCTGCTGCCACTTATTTTTATCAGAATAACGGTATGTCTGAAAATAATGCGGCTGTTATAGTTGATAGTATCACAAAGGAATGGCTTGGTACGGTTGGAGGAATTCTGGCTATATTAGGAGTAATTGCGGCTCCAATAACATCCGGCGATACTGCTTTTCGTTCTGCTCGCCTGATTGTTGCTGATTTTTTACATATGGAGCAGAAAACTGTGGTAAAGCGTTTGCTGATTTGCTTGCCATTGTTCTTAATCGCCATCGGTCTGCTTTTGTATAGCCTGAAAGATAAAGACGGGTTTGATATGATATGGCGTTATTTTGCATGGAGCAACCAGACATTGGCCGTATTTACGCTTTGGGCACTGACAGTCTACTTGGTTAATGCCAAGAAAATATATTGGGTTACTCTTATTCCTGCCCTGTTTATGACGGCCGTATGTTCCACATATATTTTCGTAGCCCCGGAAGGATTGGGAATGTCCCCTCATATATCTCAATTGATAGGTATATGTATTACATTGATAGTAACTGTTGTGTTCTTTGTCTGGAAACGCAGGGTATCCAGATAAAGAGACGTCCATGTTCCGTAAATACGGATGGGGTATGTTTTCCACTTTGTCACCAGAGGGCTGTCCCTCAATTGTAAAATTCTGATATTGGCTGTATTTGGGTAGGCAACTAAAAAAACGCAGGTGCAAAGAAATCAACCGTTGCACCTGCGTTAGGTAATACTATTGCGTAGAAAACGTTCTTACAATACTTGTATGCCTTCTTCGCGCGCTTGTTCTTCTCCTGAAGGGGTAATCAGCTTATAGCCTTTACCGTGGATGTTGATGATTTCGATACCCGGATCATCTTTCAGCAATTTACGAAGTTTAGTGATGTACACATCCATACTACGGGCGTTGAAGTAGTTATCGTCTACCCAGATTGTTTTCAGTGCATAATTACGTTCCAGTATTTCATTTGCATGGGCACAAAGAAGGCTCAGCAATTCGCATTCCTTGGTTGTTAGTTTGGTCACTTTATCTCCGATAGACAATGTTTGTTTTTGAGTATCGAATAAGAAGTTTCCTAACTTGTAGAAAGGAATATCTTTCATTTTTTTGCCTTTCACACGGCGAAGGATTGCTTCAATACGAAGTAATAACTCTTCCATACTGAATGGTTTTGTCAGATAATCGTCTGCACCAATCTTAAATCCTTCCAGAATATCTTCCTTCATTGTTTTGGCAGTAAGGAAGATAACAGGAATATCCGGATTAATGGAACGAATTTCCTGAGCTAACGTAAAACCGTCTTTCTTAGGCATCATCACATCCAGTACACATAAGTCGTATTTGCCTTTTGTGAAACCTTTGTAACCGGCCTCTCCATCAGAGAAAAGATCCGTAACATAACCTTTAGCTTGTAAGTACTCTCTTAACAGCATTCCTAAATTTTCGTCGTCTTCGCAAAAGAAGATCTTCAGTTTTTCTTCCATAACTAACTTTTTATAAGAGGTAAAGTAATAATAAATTTTGTACCAATATTCCCGGGTCCACTTTCGGCGCGTATCGTGCCTTTATGGTCCTCTATAATTTTACGTACGTAAGCGAGCCCCAGGCCGAAACCTTTTACGTCGTGTACGTTTCCTGTCGGTACACGGAAGAAACGGTCGAATACTTTTTTGAGGTATTCTTTCTTTATTCCGATACCATTGTCTTCCACGGAAATGAGCAGTTTCCCGCCTTCGTTCCATGTGCGCGCCATCAATGTAAGCGGTACTTCCGGACGACGGTATTTAACGGCGTTGTCCATTAGGTTAAACAGTACATTGGTGATGTGCATTTCATCCACATAAATGTCCGATTCGGTAGCTTGCAAGTCTATATCCATTGTACCACCATACTTTTCGACTTTCAGAATAAACGTGTTTGCTATGTTTGCTACCAGATCGTTAGCATCTATTTCTTTTAGTTTCAAGGCTGCTTTTTGTCTTTCGAACAATGACATTTGCAGAACCTTTTCAACCAGGAAGCCTAATCGTTTCGTCTCGTCGTTAATGACACCGGAAATATGTTTAAATACATCCGGACTTTTCGTTATATCCGTGTCTTTCAACATCTGAGCGGCGAGTGAAATAGTAGAAACAGGTGTTTTCAGTTCGTGCGTCATATTGTTGATAAAGTCGTTTTTCATTTCCGATAGTTTCTTCTGACGGAATACTATATATATGGTAAAGATAAATGTTACCAGCAATAGCAGCGAGAAGATAACCGATGGCACAATGAATGTGACCGAACTGGATATATAGTCTCCCTTTGTCGGGAAATACACTTTCAAATAATTTAGCTTGGATGGTGGGTCGTTAGGAAACAAAGCTCTTGTAAAAATGTCGGATGCAATTGGATCCTTCGGAATCTCACCACTTTGGTATACTGTATTTCCGTCTTTGTTAATAACAGAAAAAACGAACGGCAGGTTCAATCCGTTGTTAATAAATTCTGTTTTTAAGTAATTATTCAGCTTTTTAAAATCTATACGTTCCTCTATTGGTTTCAGACTGGCAGTAGATAAGATATTCAGAATCACCTCTTCAATCAATCCACCTTGGTATTGATAACGTCTTTTTAGTGTCCGTTGTAAGTCTTTCGAAGTGTTTACAATACTGTTGGATGATTCCCTTCCGGATAAAGATGATAACGGTTTTATTTTCTGACTACTGAAGCTGTGTAATTCTATATGTTGCACTGCACCGTTGGACTCCGTAATCTGTAATTGATATTTTTCCTGATTAATAACCTGTCCGAGACTTTGTACATCGGGTGCGTTCTGATACATAAAACTGCTTTGGTCCCTACTTACGTCTTCTTCCAGATATTTTCTTGTTTCATCCAATTCCAGATTTTTAGATACTTGGTGCAAGCTTCTTTTTACAGTTTCATTAAATTGCTCGCTACGCGCCTTTAATAGTATGCTTACATAGTTTATTTGTAAATAAAGCAAGCCGGTGAAGGCGAATGCCATTACTAATGCAAGCAACCAAATTGTCGACTTCCTCATATCAAATCATATCTCTTAATAATGTAACAAATAACGCGTGTTTTAGTTTAATATTTACACAAAAAAGGTAAAAATAGAGGTCTTGATATGTTAATAATGGTTGGTGGCTAAGTGCGTTTTGTGTGTTAATATTGCTAATAATGAATGGTTTAAATCGTGTGTAAGAGTCGTTCTTTTATCGTTTGTTTTTTGGATTGTATTATAAACAATATTCATTATTTCAGTTTAATATCCGCATTATTGCCCGTTTCTTATTCCTAAAACTTCGTTATCATTTCCAAAAAAACGCCCAGTTGCTTAATTTGTAACTGTTTATTCAAATAATTCTGGTTATCTTTGTAAGTTATCAACAGTTAGGGTGACTTATCAACAAAACAGGCATTGTTTTGATTGAACATGATTTGGTTCGGTTTTTAATGTTTAGTTTTGCCCCGAATTAATTGTATATAATATGGGAAAGATTATCGCTTTGGCAAATCAGAAAGGTGGTGTTGGAAAGACTACTACTACGATTAATCTGGCTGCATCTCTGGCTGCTCTTGAGAAAAAAGTGCTGGTTGTAGATGCCGATCCGCAGGCGAATGCTTCGTCCGGACTGGGCGTGGATATACGCAATGTGCAACTTTCTATCTATGAATGCTTGGTGAATGGAGAGGATTCAAAAAGAGCAATAATTTCTACGGAAGTAGAAGGACTGGATATTATTCCTTCTCATATAGACCTGGTAGGTGCGGAGATTGAAATGTTGAATATGGAAAACAGGGAACAGATATTGAAACAGATATTAGTTCCGCTGAAAGATTCGTATGATTTTATTCTGATAGATTGTTCGCCGTCATTGGGACTAATTACAGTGAATGCGCTTACAGCTGCCGATTCCGTAATGATTCCTGTACAATGTGAGTATTTTGCCCTGGAAGGAATCAGCAAACTGTTGAATACGATTAAAATTATTAAATCTAAACTGAATCCTGCGTTGGAAATAGAAGGCTTCTTACTTACAATGTATGATGCCCGCCTTCGTCTGGCAAACCAGATATATGAAGAGGTAAAGCGTCCGTTCCGCGATTTGGTGTTTACTACGGTAATACAAAGGAATGTAAAGTTGAGCGAAGCGTCTAGTTATGGTAAACCCGTTTTGTTGTATGATGCCGAATCCAAAGGAGCGGTTAACCATATGCAATTAGCCCAGGAATTGATAGATAAGAACAAATAGTATTTTGATTTATGGCAGTAATGAAACGATCGGCTTTAGGCCGCGGATTGGATGCTTTGATTACGATGGACGATCTGAAAACAGGTGGTTCTTCTTCTATTAGTGAAATAGAATTAAGTAAAATACAGCCTAATCCAAACCAGCCTCGCTCTGTTTTTGAAGAAGAAGCTTTAGAAGAATTAGCAACTTCTATCCGTGCCCTTGGCGTTATTCAACCGATTACTTTAAAAGAAACCGGGACAGATAAGTATATGATTATCTCCGGAGAACGTCGTTACCGTGCTTCTTTGAAGGCTGGTTTGGATAGAATACCAGCTTATATTAAAACGGCGGCCGACGAGAATGTTGTCGAGATGGCGTTGATAGAAAATATACAACGCGAAGACCTGAACTCCATTGAAATTGCTTTGGCTTATCAGAAATTGATAGATAATTACGGGCTTACTCAGGAAAAATTAAGTGAACGGGTAGGTAAGAAGCGTGCAACGATTGCTAACTATCTGCGTCTTTTGAAACTTCCTGCAGAAATACAAATGGGACTGAAGGATAAAAAGATTGATATGGGACATGCACGGGCTCTGATTTCGGTAGAAGATCCGGAGATTCAGTTGGCGTTATATGAACAAATATTGGCCGAAGGGCTTTCTGTTCGTAATGTAGAAGATTTGGTTCGTAACGCAACAGAAGGAGGTAAACGGGAGAAGAATGAGATTGCTCCCTCCCGGAAATCTATGTTGCCGGAAGAATTTAATCTGCTGAAAGATCATCTTTCCCGTTTCTTTAATACAAAAGTACAGTTAGCATGTAATGAAAAAGGTAAAGGGCGCATTACTATTCCTTTTGCTTCGGAGGAAGAACTGGAAAAGTTGATAAGCTTATTGGATAAGTTAAAATGAAAGATATAATCATATACTTTTTAATATTCATGTTAGGCTGCCCGTGTGTGATGCGTGCGCAGGAAAATCTGCCTGAAGCTGCTCCCGATTCGTCTGTCATGGCTGTATTAAAAAGTGCCGACTCGATTGTTGTTCCGGCTGCTACGAAAATGAAGATGGAATTTAAACCGAGCCCTACCAAAGCAACACTTTTAGCATTAGTTCCCGGATTGGGACAGATATATAATCGTAAATACTGGAAACTGCCTATCGTATATGGAGGTTTCATGGGATGTCTTTATGCTATAACATGGAATAATAAGAACTATCAGGATTATTCTGCGGCTTATAAAGATATTTTGATTGACTATAATAATGGGAATCCGTTGCCGGAGAAAGATTGGCATGATAGTTGGACTTTGCTTTTACCTAACGGGCGTGATGCGGCTGAATATGTGAAAAATACACAGTTTCATAGTCAGTTGAAGAGCAGGAAGGACTTTTACCGGCGTTATCGTGATTTGAGCATTATTATTACGGCCGGTATTTATTTCCTGAGTATTATAGATGCTTATATTGATGCCCAATTGTTTGATTTTGACATATCCCCGGATTTGTCAATGCATCTTGAACCTACTGTTACTCCGAAGACACATTATAGTCCCCGGACGTATGGCTTGAATTGCAGTTTAACATTCTGATTAATTATAAATGAAAACGTACCTGCTTACTGCCCTGTTATGTTTAGTTTGTGCTTTTGGACCTGTGAATGCTCAAACACAGACAGACGGCGAACAAAAATATTCGGCCTTGTCAGCAGATTCTATTGCTGAGGAGGTGGGCTTGATACCGGAGAGTCTGGATGCAAATGTAGACAGTCTGTTCCGTACCTGGCATGTGCAATATTTTTCTAAGGTAGATGAATATTGCCATGATGATGTTGAAAATGTTTATTTCCCAGACTCTATCTATATTCAGCGTTTGGATAGATTACCCCGCGTGATTTCTTTACCATATAATAAGATCGTGCGCGATTGTATTGATTTATATGCAGATCGTAAACGAGATTTGGTACGCTATATGTTGGGTATGGCCGATTTTTATTTCCCTATTATAGAACAAGTGCTAGATAAACATGGCTTGCCTATCGAATTAAAATATCTTGCTGTTGTAGAAAGTGCCTTGAATCCGGTGGCTTTGTCGAGAGTTGGAGCTTGCGGACTATGGCAGTTTATGTTGCCAACCGGCAAAAGTTATGGCTTGGAGATTAATAGTTTGGTTGATGAAAGACGTGATCCTTTAAAAGCAACCGAAGCAGCCTGTCAATACTTTAAGGATATGTACGCAATTTACGGAGACTGGAATCTGGTGCTTGCTTCCTACAATTGCGGTCCGGGTAATGTGAACAAAGCAATTCGACGTTCGGGTGGAAAAACGGATTTCTGGGATATTTTTCCATATTTGCCAAAAGAAACCCGTTCGTATGTGCCGTTATTTATTGCAGCCAACTATATAATGAATTATTATTGTGATCATAATATCTGCCCGATGCAGACAAGTCTTCCTTTGGCTACCGATACGATAATGGTTAATAAAATGTTGCATTTACAGCAGGTTGCAGATTTGCTTCATCTGAGTATAGAAGAACTGCGTGCCTTGAATCCGCAATATAAAAGAGATATTATTCCAGGGAATGCAAAAGCTTCAGTATTGAAGCTTCCTGCTGCTGAAACGTATGCTTTTGTAGACAAAGAGGACACTGTATATACTCATCGTGCAGAAGATTTACTGGCAAATTGTATTCCTGTAACCGGTGCAAGCAAGAATTTATCACGTTCGGTAACTCAGGAAAAGATTACTCATATTGTAGGTGCAGGAGAAAATTTGTATACGATTGCTAATCGTTATGGAGTGACCGCTCGGGATATTCGTAAATGGAACGGTCTGAAATCGAATAGAGTTGCAAAAGGAAGGCGTTTGAAATTGTTTGTAGATAATGGCGGCGTAGCAATTGCTTCCAGCCAAAATTCAAAGAGAGACAATAAAAATACAGCAACAACTGCTGCACGGAAGACCATGGTTGATAAAGATGCTTCTAACTCAAAGCAGGCAAGTTTGCCGCTTGTGGGGAAAAACTTCGTTTCCTATAAGGTGAAGTCCGGAGATTCGCTTTATTCAATTTCACAGAAGTATCCAGGTGTTACAGCATCATCGTTGCAAAAGGTTAACGGGTTGTCTGGTTCTGATATTCGCCCCGGACAAGTGTTGAAAATTCCTGTGGGCTGACCTGCTATTTTCCTTGCTTTGTGATGCCCTTCTTCTGAATATTTGTATATTTGTGGCTAGAGATGTTTTTATAAACAGGAGGAAAGGTGATCATGGAGGATAATACAAAGGACACAAAAGATATACAGAGTGCAGGCGAGGCGAAACCTGCTTTATCGGCTGATGAGCAAATGATTCAAGAAGGATTCGATGCTCTTCTGAAAGATTATCTGGCTTCTAATCACCGCCGTAAGGTGGAACGTATCACAAAAGCATTCAATTTTGCTAATCAAGCACATGCCGGTGTAAAACGTCGTTCGGGTGAACCTTATATAATGCATCCGATAGCTGTAGCCCATATTGTATGTAAGGAAATGGGGCTGGGATCTACTTCTATTTGCTCCGCCCTCTTGCATGATGTTGTAGAAGATACGGAATATACTGTAGATGACATTCGCGATATGTTTGGCGATAAAATCGCCCAGATTGTAGACGGCCTGACAAAGATATCGGGCGGTATATTTGGGGAACAGGCTTCTGCGCAGGCCGAAAATTTCCGAAAGTTGCTTCTTACCATGAGTGATGATATCAGGGTGATTCTGATTAAAATAGCAGACCGTTTGCATAATATGCGTACACTGGGTTCCATGCTACCGGCAAAGCAATTCAAGATTGCCGGCGAAACACTTTACCTTTATGCACCTATGGCTCATCGTTTAGGACTTTTTTCTATTAAGACCGAACTTGAAGACCTGAGCTTTAAATATGAACATCCCCAAGAGTACGAATTCATCAAAGAGAAGCTGAAATCTACCGAAGCAGCCCGTAATGCTTTGTTTCAACATTTTGCAGAGCCTGTAGATAAGAAACTAAAAGCTATGGGGCTTAGCTATGAGATGCGTGCCCGGGTTAAATCTATCTATTCTATATGGAATAAGATGGAAAGTAAAGGGGTGACTTTTGAAGATATCTATGATATCTATGCTGTTCGTATCATTTTTGATCCGCTTCCCGGCGTAGATGAAAAGAATCAGTGTTGGGATATTTATTCGGCTATTACGGATATATACCGTATTCGTCCGGATCGTATCCGTGATTGGGTGAGCCGTCCGAAAGCAAATGGATATCAGGCTCTGCATCTTACAGTGATGGGGCCGGATGGAGAATGGGTGGAAATCCAGATACGAAGCCGTCGTATGGATGAAATAGCAGAGAAAGGTTTTGCTGCTCATTGGAAGTATAAAGAGCATCATGTTGAAGAAGATACCGAATTGGATAAATGGCTTCAAACAATTACGGAAATACTGGAAAGTCCGGATCCGAATGCTTTGGATTTTCTTGATACGATTAAGCTGAACTTGTTTACTTCCGAAATATTTGTATTTACTCCGAAAGGCGACATAAAAACTTTGCCGCAAGGCGCTACATCTTTGGATTTTGCTTATGCTCTTCATACTGATGTTGGCAATCATTGTATAGGGGCAAAGGTAAACCATCGTTTGGTTCCTTTAAGTCATCCATTGGCTAGTGGAGATCAGGTGGAAATACTTACTTCTCGATCTCAGGAACCGCAGGCAGAATGGTTGAATTTTGTTACAACAGCGAAGGCAAGAGCTAAGATTGACGCTGTACTGAAACGTGTACGTAAAGAAGCAGCAAAGGCTGGAGAAATAAAGGTTATTGCAGCATTTAAGCGTGCAGATATGGAGCCGAACACTTCTAATCTGGACAAACTTTGTATGTATTTTGGTTTTTCCAAGCGTGAAGAATTTTTCTGTGCTGTGGAAAAAGGTGATGTGGTTCTTCCTGAAAATATAAAGAAGTTATTGAAGGAGAAGACTGATAATGTTCTGTTTAAATATGTAAAGCAGGCTTTGCGGGTAGGCACTAAACCTAAAGAGGCCGAGATAGAACAAACACCGAAAGAAAAACCTCGATTTGATAAATCGAAGCCATACATTCTTCGGGAAGAAGCTTTTGAACGTAACTATGTTATAGCAGAATGTTGCAAACCTATTCCGGGTGACGAAGCACTGGGTTTTATTAATGATGACGGAAACGTTGTTGTACACAAGCGTTCGTGTCCGATAGCAATGCGTTTGAAGAGCAGTTTTGGTGAACGTATTCTGAATACAGAGTGGAGTAGTCATAAGAATGCTTCTTTTGAGGCCACATTAGAAATAAAAGGTATCGATTCGATGGGAGTGCTTAATACGATAACTAAAATAATTTCCGATGATTTTAATGTTAATATCCAGCGTTTGCTGATAGAGGCAAAAGACGGAGTGTTTGAAGGTAAGATCAAAATGAAAGTACACGATGTGGAAGATATACAGAAAATGTGTGTTACGCTTTCTAAAATCAATAATGTCAAGTCGGTAGGACGCGTGGCCGATTGAACATGAGAAAGGGTAGGCATTCAAATAAAAAAAGGTAAGCATTCGGATCGGTCTGGATGCTTACTTTTTTTATTTAGTATATCAGGTAGACAGTGTAGGCCACATAACATATAGCCATGAAGATACCTTCCCACCGTGTTATTGTCCGTTTTTTGAAAAGTAGCCCAAAGATGTAAAGTAAAATGCAGGAGCCAATCAAGATTCCTAAATCCATATTGGTAATACCTTGTATGCTCATCGGGCTGATAGCTGCACTGCATCCCAGTACAAAGAATATGTTGAATAAGTTGGAACCAATAACGTTTCCAATCGCCATTTCCGGATTCTTTTTCAGGGCAGCTACTATAGATGTTGCCAGTTCGGGCAGAGAAGTTCCGCCGGCTACTAATGTAAGTCCGATAACAGATTCGCTTACCCCCAAACTGCGCGCAATGCCTGACGCTCCGTTTACGAAAAATTGTCCTCCATAGATAAGCCCGACTAATCCTCCCAGAATGAATAAAGAAGATTTCCAGACGGGCAATTCTTTAATAGATGTCTCGGTCTCTGCATTTCTATTATGTGCAATGGCAAATGTATAACTTAAGAAAATAAGGAAGAAGCAAAGTAAAATTAACCCGTCACTACTGCTTATGATATTTGCCGGGGCTTTATTTATGAGCATGTCGTTTGAGCAAATAAATAAAATTATGGAGGCAAGGATGCACAACGGGATTTCTTTGCTTAATGTCCCTTTTGTTATATTGATCGGGACGATGGCTGCCGTGCTGCCAACGATCATTAAAGTATTAAAAATGTTACTGCCTATTACGTTACCTATTGCTATATCAGCGCTTCCCTTCAAAGACGATACGACACTTACGGTTAACTCAGGCGCTGATGTTCCGAAAGCAACGATCGTAAGCCCGATAAACAAATTGGATATGCGGAAGCGTTTAGCAATTGAAGCCGAACCATCCGTAAGAGCATTTGCTCCTACGAGAATAAGTACTAAGCCGCCAAGAAGCAGGACGATATTCATACAATTAGTTTAAAATGGTAAATCGTCTATCGGGTTGGCTGGTCCGAAATCAGGTTCAGGTGATGCGATCGGTGCTGCTGCCGGAGCGAAATTATTCGGAGTGATAGTCTCCGCCGGGTTTTGGGTTACAGCTGCTCCTGCACGTTCGATTTTCCATGCACTGATGTTGGTGAACCAACGTCCCTGGTACTCACGGCTGTCGATGTCGAAAGAAACAGTCAGTTCTTCTCCTGGCTGTATGGCTGCCTGTGCAATCCGGTCGGCCCCAAAAAGTTGGAAGCATACCTTTTTAGGGTATTGGTCGTGTGTCTCTAGTACATACTCTTGTTTTTTCCATTCGTTTCCAGTTTTGCTTATACCGCCTTGCTCTGGCAGTACGGCAATAATCTTTCCAGTAATTTCCATGTTTATCGTTTTATTAATTGACTGCGAAGTTACCCTTTTTACCTGTAACATGCTAGATGTTTGGTTCGTTTTTATCAACAACCTGGTCTATATCTATAGGGTCAAGGAGATCAAAAGCGGCTTTTAGGGTAAGTAGTTCTTCTTTTATTTGCTTGAGCCGGTTTACGATCTCTTCTTGGTTTATGGTTGTTTCTTTGTTATCTTTAAGTTTCTGCCGTGCACCAGCAAGCGTCATGCCCCGTTCTTTTACCAAGTGATAAATAAGGCGTATTGCATCGATATCTTCCTGCTTATAGAAACGGGTTCCTTTACTGGTTTTCCTCGGACGTATGATATCAAACTCTTTTTCCCAGAAGCGTAGCGTAGACTCATTGACGTCGAATATCTGTGCCACTTCGCTTATGGAAAAGTATAGCTTTTGGTTTTTATTTTTTTTTAGTCCCATAGCCTTTCAAGTAATTAATCCATAACCTGACCATGGTTTTCTGCAATCTGAATCATACGGTCATACTCTTCAGGTGTAAGATCCATATAGTAATATTTGGAAGGATTGTCGTGTTTACCGTGTACAATTACCTCATAATGCAGGTGAGGCCCGGTGGATTTCCCTGTATTGCCTACTTCCCCTATAACTTCTCCACGAGTAACCTTTTGTCCTACACGGGCTTTGAATTTGCTCATGTGGCCATATAATGTTTCAAATCCATAACCATGATCTATAGTCAAACAGTTACCATAACCTTGCTTCCATCCTGCAGAAGTCACAACTCCATTGCCGGTAGCATAAATTTCTGTCCCGATTTTAGCGGAAAAGTCCATACCTGCATGGAAACGCGGAGTACGATAAATCGGATCGATTCGTACGCCATAACCCGAAGCTGTACGCCTAAGGTCTTTGTTTGATATAGGCTGGATAGCGGGGATGCATTTGCTCCGTTCTTCCAGATTCTTGCCCATAGAGATGAGTTCTTCCAAAGAGTTGGATTCAATATATAGTTGTTTTCGCAACATATCCATCTTTTGAGTGGTTGAAACAATAAGCTCCGGATTGGATAAATTCATTAAATGCTCGTATCGATTACTGCCGCCAAAACCGGATTTACGTACCGATTCCGGAATTGATTCTGCCTGGAAGATAGCACGGTATAAATTTTCATCTCGTTGTTGTATGTCATCAAGTGTTTCCAATGCATTGTTTAGCCGTAATGAAAGTACTTCATATTGCGTTTGCATCAACTTGTTTTCTTTCCTTAGTTGCGATTCCATGGGTGAATCTACTAAGTACATCATGGCAAAGAATGTTGCCACACCAAAAACAATGCCGGTGCTTAAATGCCGGATTACTGTAAAAAAGCGGTCTCTGCCAGAGGGATAAACGCGCTCATAATTGAGGGTGTTTGGGTTATAAAAATAGTATGTTTTACGAGATTTAAATAGTCCCATTGATTTTTTTATTACTTGGATGTGTGCAAAAATAATAATTTGCAGTACTTTTGCAAATTGTTTTTCAGAATATTAACGAGAACTATATAGTAGATATGTTGACAGCAAAAGAAACCCGTGAGTCCTTTAAAGCATTCTTTGCCTCAAAGGATCACCAGATTGTGCCGTCTGCACCGATGGTGGTAAAAGGTGACCCTACATTGATGTTTACCAATGCAGGAATGAATCAGTTTAAAGATATAATCCTGGGGAATGTTCCTCGTAAATCTCCTCGTGTCGCGGATTCACAGAAATGTCTTCGTGTAAGTGGCAAGCACAACGATTTGGAAGAAGTAGGCCATGATACTTATCACCATACCATGTTTGAGATGTTGGGAAACTGGTCTTTTGGCGATTATTTCAAGAAAGAAGCCATCAACTGGGCATGGGAGTATTTGGTGGATGTGTTGAAACTGAATCCAGAACGTTTATATGCTACTGTATTTGAAGGTAGCCCTGCCGAAGGGCTTGAACGTGATAATGAAGCAGCCGGCTATTGGGAACAATATCTGCCGAAAGATCATATTATCAATGGTAACAAGCATGATAATTTCTGGGAAATGGGAGATACGGGTCCTTGCGGTCCATGCTCTGAGATACATATAGACCTCCGTCCGGAAGAAGAACGCAAGGTACTTCCCGGCCAGGATATGGTAAATAAAGACCATCCTCAGGTTATTGAGATATGGAATCTGGTTTTTATGCAGTTTAACCGCAAGGCAGATGCTTCTCTGGAGCCACTACCGGCAAAGGTGATTGATACAGGAATGGGATTTGAACGCCTGTGCATGGCTCTTCAAGGCAAGACGTCTAATTATGATACAGATGTATTCCAGCCTATTATCAAGGTAATTGCCGGAATGGCTGGAACTGTATATGGCAATGATAAGGAACAAGATGTGGCAATGCGTGTAATTGCCGACCATATCCGTACGATTGCTTTTGCTATTACTGACGGACAGTTACCTTCTAATGCCAAGGCCGGTTATGTAATTCGTCGTATTTTGCGCCGTGCTGTTCGTTACGGATATACTTTCCTGGGACGGCGCGAAGCATTTATGTATAAATTGTTGCCTGTTTTGATTGAGACAATGGGTGATGCTTATCCTGAATTGATTGCACAGAAGACATTGATAGAAAAGGTTGTCAAGGAAGAAGAAGAATCTTTCTTACGTACATTGGAAACAGGTATTCGTTTGCTGGATAAGAAGATGGAAGATACTAAAGCTGCCGGAACAAATGTCCTGAACGGAGTGGACGCATTTACTTTATATGATACTTACGGATTTCCGTTGGACTTGACTGAACTGATTTTGCGTGAAAACGGAATGGAAGTCAATATAGATGAGTTCAATGCTGAAATGCAGAAGCAGAAAGAACGTGCACGTAACGCGGCTGCTATTGAGACTGGCGACTGGATCACTATAAAAGAAGGAGAAAGTAAATTTGTTGGTTATGATCTGTTTGAGTGTGAAGCCGAAATTCTTCGTTATCGTCAGATCAAACAAAAGAATAAGACGTTATATCAGATTGTTTTGGATCAGACGCCTTTTTATGCCGAAATGGGTGGTCAGGTAGGTGATACCGGTTGGTTGATTTCGGATGACGAGAAGATTGAAATAATTGACACGAAGCGTGAGAACAATCTACCGGTTCATTTGATCGCTAAATTGCCAAACGATGTAACAGCAACATTTACGGCAAAGATCAATGAAAAGAAACGTGTGCAGTGTGAATGTAACCACTCGGCTACTCACTTGTTGCATGAAGCATTGCGTGAAGTGTTGGGTACGCATGTCGAACAGAAAGGTTCCTATGTGTCTCCCCAGTCTTTACGTTTCGACTTTTCACATTTCCAGAAAGTAACAGATGAAGAACTTCGTAAAGTGGAACGTTTGGTTAGTGAAAAGATTCGTGCAAACTATCCGCTGGAAGAACATCGGAATGTGCCGATTGCCAACGCAAAAGCAATGGGCGCCATGGCTTTGTTTGGAGAAAAATATGGTGATGAGGTTCGTGTTGTAAAATATGGAAGCTCGGTGGAACTATGTGGTGGTACACATATTCCTGCTACAGGTATGATAGGTTCGTTGCGTATTATAGGCGAAAGTTCTATTGCAGCAGGCGTTCGTCGTATTGAAGCTGTAACGGCGGAAGGTGCAGAAGATTATGTATATGCACAGCAGGATTTGCTTAATGAAGTTCGTGCCTTATTTAATAATATGCCAAACATTTCACTGGCTATCAGGAAATCTATCGAAGAAAATTCAGATATGAAGAAGCAGCTGGACAATTATATCAAGGAAAAAGCTGCCGGATTGAAAAAGGATATTGTAGCTAAAGCGATCGAACGTAATGGTGTGAAGTTAATGACTTTTATAGGCAAAGGTAACCCGGATGCGATGAAAGATGTAGCGTTTCAGATTAAAAGTGAGACAGAAGGTAGTTTCCTTTTTGTTGCTGGAATCGTAGACGATGCCAAATGCACACTGATGGTTATGCTTAGCGATGATTTGGTTGTTGACGGTTTGAATGCCGGAAAGATGGTAAAAGACGCAGCTAAACATATCCAGGGTGGCGGTGGCGGTCAACCTCACTTTGCAACAGCAGGAGGTAAGAATCTGAATGGCCTGTCTATTGCAGTAAATACTGTCATCGAAGCTGCTGGATTAATGTAAAAGAAGTTTTATTCGGAAGAAATTTAGATTTCTCTCGGAAGAAAATAAAAAATCCTTCGGATGCACCTCTGATTTACAGTTTGCGTCCGGAGGATTTTTTTATGCCTCTTTGGATAATAAGAATACAAATAATACCTTTGTCGTAAAAGCTACAATTAAATAAGAATAAGTATGTCAGATCAAAAAGTTTTAATTTGCGAAAATCTGAAAGTTGAATTACAGGAATTTCTGTCTTCTCTGAATTATGATAAACTTTTTATCCTGACGGATACAAATACGCAGGAAAAATGTTTCCCTTTAATACAAAGTGTTCCGGCAATACAAGATGCTCCGGTTATAACTGTTGAGGCGGGAGATATGCATAAAAATTTGGAACAAATTTCTTATATCTGGACACGGCTGTCTAATGAAGGGGCCTCACGTAATTCATTACTTATAAATTTAGGCGGAGGCATGATAACGGATATGGGAGGCTTTGCCGGAGCGACATTTAAACGTGGAATACATACTATTAATATTCCAACTACATTGATGGCTTCGGTTGATGCGGCTGTAGGAGGAAAGACCGGGATTAATTTCAATGGATTGAAGAATGAGATAGGTTCTTTTTATCCTCCGTTATGTGTATTTATTGATTGCGGATTTTTGAGTACGTTGGACAGGAATAATCTTTTGTCCGGATATGCAGAGATGATAAAACATGGATTAATCAGTTCCATGGACACGTATGCATCTGTTATGCTTTTTGATTTGGATCAGAAATTAGATTATACATTCCTTAATCGTATGGTTGCTCAGTCGGTGGCTGTTAAAGAACAAATAGTGGAGGAAGATCCGAAAGAAAAAGGTATTCGGAAGGCCTTAAACTTCGGGCATACAATAGGCCATGCTTACGAAAGTTTGTCGTTTAAAAAGAACAAGCCGTTATTGCATGGCCATGCTGTGGCTGCAGGTATTGTTAGCGAATTGTATTTGTCTCATAAATTTTGCAACTTCCCTATGGACAAATTAAGCCAGGTCGTTTATTATATCAAAGAGTATTATCCGCCTTTTATGTTTGATTGTAAGGATTATGAAAGCTTATACGAATTAATGACGCATGATAAGAAGAATGAAGGCGGTGTTATCAACTTTACTTTGCTTGCAAATATTGGTGATGTCCGCATAAACCAGGATGTAGAGAAGGAAAAGATTCTCGAGTCGTTGGATTTCTACCGTGAAAGTTTTGGAGTGTAACTAAAATAGTTTACCTTTGCACCCGTAAAAATAAAGCGGGATGTAGCTCAGCCCGGTTAGAGTACGCGTCTGGGGGGCGTGTGGTCGCTGGTTCGAATCCAGTCATCCCGACCTGCTGAGTAAAAGGAATTAAGTTGGTAAACTTAATTCCTTTTTTTGTTTTCTCTAATTTCTTGCACACAAGTTGTTCTTGCTGTTCTTTTGGTATTATCGATATCTTTAAAACATATCACATGAATGGGTGGTTATAAAGATAGAATAACTTAAAAATAAGCCTTATGAATAGCAAACCTTTGGTACATAATAATGAGTTTCATTTGGTGAACAAGAATGAAATTCATAAAGCCGTAGAGGAGCTAATAGAGAAACTGAGTTTAGCTGCCGGTTCTACAGATGGTTTTAATTTATATAAAGTGGTGGAATCTTATTTTGTCGATTTAAATAAGCGGCATAAGATAAATCGTTTGCTTCATATTGATGAAAGCTATGATTATTATGGAGAGAAGGAACAAGGACGTGAATTGAAAGATAAAGATGCCAGATAAAGAAAGAGCGGCTGGTTATAATTAACCTGCCGCTCTTGTTTATATTGAAAGTTGTCGATTATTTACCAGACAATTTTTCTTTCAAAGCTGCAAGTTCTTCAATGTCCCCCAGTGTTGTCTTTTCAACAGAACCGGTTACCATTGCTGAATCTTCTTCTTTTTTGTTGCGTTTTGCTGATGATTTTTTGTCAGCAGCTCCTTCTTTCTTTGCACCCTTTTGTTCATCTTCGAAGATGCGGCTGTGAGAAAGAATGATACGCTTAGCTTCCTTGTTGAATTCGATTACCTTGAACTGGAGCTTTTCGTCTACTACAGCCTGCGAACCGTCTTCTTTTACCAAATGTTTCGGAGTTGCGAAACCTTCTACGCCGTAAGGTAAAGAAACTACAGCACCCTTATCAAGAACTTCGATAATTGTACCTTCGTGGATTGAACCTACTGTGAAGATAGTTTCGAATACATCCCAAGGATTTTCTTCCAATTGCTTATGACCTAAGCTCAAACGACGGTTTTCTTTGTCGATTTCAAGTACCTGGACTTCAATTTCTGAACCGATCTGAGTAAATTCAGACGGATGTTTGATTTTCTTAGTCCAAGATAAGTCGGAGATATGGATCAAGCCGTCAACACCTTCTTCGATTTCAACAAATACGCCGAAGTTAGTGAAGTTGCGAACCTTAGCTGTGTGGCGTGAACCAACAGGGAAACGAGATTCGATATCTTCCCATGGATCAGCTTTAAGCTGTTTGATACCCAAAGACATCTTGCGTTCGTCGCGGTCTAGTGTTAAGATAACAGCCTCGATTTCGTCACCAACTTTCATGAAGTCCTGAGCGCTACGCAAGTGCTGAGTCCAAGACATTTTAGATACGTGGATCAAACCTTCTACGCCCGGAGCAATTTCGATGAATGCACCGTAGTCGGCCATAACAACAACTTTACCTTTTACTTTGTCGCCAACCTTCAAGTTAGCATCCAAAGCATCCCAAGGATGCGGAGTAAGTTGTTTCAAGCCTAAAGCAATACGTTTCTTTTCGTCGTCGAAATCCAAGATAACAACATTGATCTTCTGATCCAACTGTACGATTTCTTCCGGATGAGAAACACGACCCCAAGAAAGGTCTGTGATATGGATCAAACCGTCTACGCCACCCAAGTCGATGAATACACCGTAAGAAGTGATGTTTTTAACGGTACCTTCCAATACCTGTCCTTTTTCCAGTTTAGAGATAATGTCTTTCTTCTGTTGTTCAAGTTCTGCTTCGATAAGAGCTTTGTGAGATACAACAACATTCTTGAATTCCTGATTGATTTTAACAATCTTGAATTCCATTGTCTTACCAACAAATACATCGTAGTCGCGGATAGGCTTAACATCGATCTGAGAACCCGGCAAGAATGCTTCGATACCGAATACATCAACGATCATACCGCCTTTTGTACGACACTTAATGTAACCCTTAATGATTTCGTCTTTTTCAAGAGCTTCGTTAACACGATCCCAAGAACGTGTAGCACGTGCTTTCTTGTGTGAAAGGATTAATTGTCCTTTTTTGTCTTCCTGGCTTTCGATGTAAACTTCTACTTCGTCGCCGATCTTCAAATCCGGATTGTAACGGAATTCCGACATTGGAACAACTCCGTCAGATTTGAAGCCAATGTTAACTACAACTTCGCGTTTGTTCATTGCAGTAACAGTACCCATAACCACTTCTTTGTCCTTTACAGTGTTCAGGGTCTCATCATACGTTTTTACAAGATCGTCCTTGCTTACGTCACCGTAAGACTCACCTTGTTCAAAGGCATCCCAGTTGAAATCGTCAACCGGCTGAATGTTCTTTAAATTTTCCATTCTTTAATTGTTAATACTAAGTTTGTTTTAATTAGTAAGTTAGACATTATGTTGTCATTTCTCAAAAAATCGGGGCAAAGGTAATGCTTTTTTCTGATACCCAAGTGTTTTTCGAATGAAAAAAGAATGAGTTTATGTCTAATGTCCTATTTTTATAGTGTGTGCAGATTAAATTGAGTACTGTTGGGTTGTATCAGGCCAGAATGACAAGTTTGAAGGTGATTCTGGAACATCTTTATTTTTACGAAGTTTCGTGAAAAAATATAACCATTTGTTTGAATCAATTCTGAATAAATTCGTATGTTTGTTTGCTTTAAGAGGAAAGCATGAAAACTACGCGTTCGTTTGTTTATATATATATCTTTATTTTTGTATTTGTCCATTTGTTTTGTGGCACGCAGATGAAGGCGCAAGTTATTCCTGGTCAAACAACAAAGGATAGCCTTGATGTGGCACTAAAGAATTGTGTTACTGATGCCGAAAAAATCCCGGTTTTAAAAATATTAGTTAATCAGTATTGGCAGCAACCTGAAGAGATTGCCTATTTGAAGCAGATTATAGATGTTGCCAATAAGATAGATTCTACAGGAATTGTATATGATGCAATAGCCGGAATGTGCCGTTATTATTATAATTTATCTGTTTCTGATAGTTTGATATATTGGAAAAAGCAGTTGGATTCTTTATGCTTGGCAAAACAAAAATATCCTGAAGCCTTTTTCAAAGTCGGTAATCTTATATGTAGGAAATATTTGTCGGAGGCTAATTATGAGTTAGCAATGAACGAAGCCCTATTGCAGTTTGCACGTGCCGAAAAAGAGAAGTATGCATTTGGCTTTATGTGCTCAAAACAGAATTTAGGACTGATATATCAGGCAGTTAAGCGTGATAGAGAGGCTGTGAATGTCTTTAGGGAGGGTTTGCAATGGGAAAATAGAAGTATTCAGCGTGGCTTTTTTATGCAGTATTTGTCTGATATGCTCGTCTCGTCTTTGCGTATGAATGACATTGAAGAATCAGAGGATTTGTTGAAAAAATATCAGAACATCTACAAAGATGAACAACAAAAATATAAAGCTATAGGTATTACATATCCGATGCGCTGGCATTCGGGATTAATCAATTCGTATTATGTCGAATTGTATACAGTCTCCGGTCAATTAAATAAAGCTGAAAAAGCATTAGGCGAAGCAACAAAAACTATCGAATCGGAAACAGATGAATGGGTGAGATATGTCTACTATAGAGCCAAGGCTATGTATTATCAGAAAATAAACAACGCGGCCCTGGCTTTGAAAGCAATAGACAATGCTTTGGCACTGAATTTGGATTTGGAAATGCAGAAAAGAAAGGTGGATGTTTTGAGGGCTGATGGTCAGATAAAAAAAGCAATGGCTGTTTATGAAGAATTGCTAAAGAACAATTCCGTAATTAGTAATGATGCATTTAATCGCCAGATAAAACAACTCCGTATTTTAAATGATTTAAACGATCAAAATGAACAGGAGAGTGCTTTGCTGTATCAGAATGAACAGATTTTGATAAAACAACGATTATTGTTTATATCTGTTTTGTTTGTTATCATTTTATTATTAGTGCTTTATTTTCTTATCCGGTATTACCGGCGGACTTGCCGCTTAAAGGATGAATTGTTGTGTGAAAAAGATTCTTTGGTGGCTTCTGAAAAATTATTACAGATGGCTAAAGAAGAAGCTGAAAAAGCCAATCGGCAAAAAAGCGCGTTTATTGCCAATATTAGTCATGAGGTACGTACTCCGCTAAATGCGATAGTTGGCTTTTCCGAGCTTATGGCTGAAAATAATTATAGTGAAGGAGATCGGATGGAGTTTGCAGCTATTATTGGTAAGAATTCGGAAATATTAATGAATTTAGTGAATGATGTTCTTGATTTGTCCTGCTTAGAATCTGCAAATTTCCGTTTTTCATTTACCTTTTGCGACATAGTTTCTTGTTGCAGGGAAGTATTTGAATATATAAAGGATAAAGTTTCAGATGGGGTGCAATTAACGTTTACTTCCTCCGTGGAGTCCTTTGAATTAAAAACTGACATGAATCGCATTCGTCAACTATTGAATAAATTGTTGCTTAACGCTTCAAAGTTTACAACTAAGGGAGAAATAAATCTTTCGATAGAAATATCAGAAGAAAAGCAAATAATTCGTTTTATAGTTACTGATACGGGATGTGGAATACCTATAGAGAAGCAAGGTTTAGTATTTGAGCGTTTTGAAAAATTGAATGATTTTGCTCAGGGAACCGGATTAGGGTTGCCTATATGTTGGTTGATAGCCACAAAATTAGGAGGACAACTTTATGTTGATCCGGATTACACGGAAGGTGCCCGTTTTATTTTTGTCCACCCTGTTATAATGAATTCCTGAGTATGATAACAAATAATATATATAGGCGTAATTGGTTAAATTTGTGGCTGTGTTTAAGTATCAGCTTTTTTTCTGTATTGCCTGTATTTGCTAATGAGAAATTTAAGCAGGAAATTGATAGTTTGAATCGAATATTGGAAAGAGAATCAAAACCGCAGAATCGTATACCTATATTGAAGAGGCTTGCCGAGCTGAATGATTTTAAACCGGAACGTTTGCAATATCTGCTCCGGCAATATGATTTATCTGTACGAATAGATTCCAAAGCTGATATATATAATGCATTGGAGAATATATCGAATTATTATTATAATAGAATGGATCAGAGGGATAGCCTTTTGTTTTGGATTCGTAAGATTGATTCGGTTGCACACAGAAATAATGAATATCCCAAGGCTTTGTTTATTGCGAAAAGCTTTTCTTGTAAAGATCTTATTTGGAAAAAAGACTACGAAACAGCTATGGGAGAAGCTATGGAGCTATATCGTATAGCTAGTGAAAAGCAAAAAGAATATGGATTGATTTGTAGTTCCGAATGTCTGGGACTTATTTACAGAGCTGTTTCCCGTGATAGCGATGCTGTTGTTGCATATCAGGAAGGTATTGATTTACTGAATAATATGACTGAAAAACAATGTGAACAATTGCATTTTTCATTAAGTGACAAATTAGACATGCAATTACGTATGATTAGTTTGCAATTAGAATCTTGTTATCGGGTTCGCCTGTTTGAACAGGCAGAACAAATAGCGGATAAATATTTAGCCCTTATTAAAGAACAGGAAAAGTTGAATGAAGAGATCGGAGATACATATCCGGTTAAACGGGAATATGGGTTATATTATAGTTTGTGTGTGGACTTATATACGCGTGAAGGTAAAATTGACCGGGCTAAAGAAGCTTTGGATAGCGCAAATGTGTATGCCGGAAATATATTTACAGACGGCGATTATGCAGAATTGGTTTATTTGTTTTCGAAGGCATCTTATTATAAAGCGACAAAAGATCATGTATTAGCCCTTTATTATATAGACAAAATATTGGAAGTAGAACGTCTTCCTGATGAACTTCAATTGAAGGCTGATATCTTAAAAGAACAGGGAAAACTAAAGGAAGCCATGTTTTTGTATGATGAGATTTATAGTTATGACCAGGCAAAGAATACAGAAACTTTTTTGCGCCAGGTAAATCAGCTACGGACTTTGCATAAAATAAATGAGCGGGAGTCGCAGAGTCGCGAATTGGAGTACGCGAACAAGCGGATGAGCCATAAACAAGATCAACTGCTGTTGTCACTGTCTGTTATTATTATTTTGTTGGTGCTACTCTATGTGTTATATGTCTATATTCGTCGTGCCCAACGTCTTAAAAATGAATTGCTGCATGAAAAAAAATCATTGTTAAAGTCGGAAAACCGGTTAATTCAGGAGAGAAATAGTGCAGAAGAAGCCAGTCAGATGAAAAGTACTTTTGTGGCGAATATGAGTCATGAAATACGTACTCCGTTAAATGCAATTGTAGGATTTTCGGGTTTGTTGATAGATGGAGAATCGAGTTTTGAAGAAAAGGAAGAATATTCTAAGGTGATCAGGAATAATACGGACCTGTTATTGACATTGATTAATGATGTTTTGGATTTATCCCAGATGGAAACAGGAGATATGGCTTTTAAGATGAAACGTTATTCTTTGTTGGAATGTTGCAGGAAAGCACTTGATAGTATACGTTACCGTATACCTGAAGGTGTCCGGCTTACTTTTACTCCTGATCAAAATAGTGTTGTGGTATATACTGATGTTCTACGTTTGCAACAGTTGTTAACCAATTTATTGACTAATGCCGCAAAATTTACAACCGAAGGAGAAATAAACCTTTCATATAAACAAGAGGCGGACGGGCAGAATGTCCGAATTACTGTAACAGATACGGGGTGTGGTATTCCTTTAGATAAACAAGCTGCCGTATTTAAGCGGTTTGAAAAATTAGATGACTATAAACCAGGAACAGGCTTAGGGTTATCTATTTGCAGTATTATAGCTGAGCGGTTAGGTGGTTCTATTTTTATTGATTCGTCTTATACTGATGGCGCCCGGTTTGTTCTTATTCATCCCTGTGGAGGAACTTCCCCGGAACTGTAACATTTTTGTCTGTCATAGTTTTTTGCTGGTTTCGGAGTGAATTTTAAGAAGAAATTGTAACCGAATCAATTTGTTTGCGTCAAATAGATAAACAAATTATTTACTAAAATAGAGAAAGGTATGATGAACTTTATTACAACTCCGCTGATCGTTGGTATTGTGTTTGCCGGGATATATGGCTTGTCCGAATTGTTTTTACGCCGTAAGGAACGAATGGCCATTATTGAAAAATTAAGCGACAAACAGGGTATGTCTTCTTTAGAGGATAAATTGCATTTGTCGGCTTATTCTCCTTGTTTTTCATTCAGCAGCTTAAAGATAGGATGTCTACTCTCAGGTCTTGGGCTGGGAATGTTGGTAGGATTTATAATGAATACTTTATTCGTGTTAAATGGGACAGACGATTGGTACAGAAATGAAATGGCTGGTACTACTTATGGTGCTTCTGTTCTTCTTTTTGGCGGTATAGGATTAATAGTAGCCTTTGTTATAGAGTTGAAGATGGGAAAGAAATGATAAATGGAACAAAAAAGCCCGCAGATCATTGATCTGCGGGCTTTTTTGTTATAAATAAATTTCTCCGAAAAATTTTGGACAATGGAAATCGGGTTCCGGTAAATCAATCGGATTCCAACTTACAAAATGAGGGAATTGTGTGTTATCTGCACATTTGTAGAAGTTTCCCATGATCTTTTGTGGAAGATTATTTGGGTCTAGCCCCATTAAAGTAAAAGGAATAACAACAGTGAGTTCCCAGGCAAACACACCTTCTTTTTCCAGGAAAGGTTTAGTTCCTAAGGAAGAATAGGTTTTGATAGATGCATATTCTTCCTGGGATAATGAGCTTTTATTTTCTCTGGATTCGCGCCGGGCTGCATCACAAGTCCCAATGCAATTGAATTCAAAGTTCATATAGTTGGAATCTCCAGCCTTCTGCATAAAAAACTCTACACAACTATCCTGGTGGACAGGAGAATTGTTTATGCCGTATTCCGCTTTGAGACTATTGCCTTTTACAAAATAGCGGATATACAAATGTGTTTTGGAACGGGCTATGTCGAATGCGACAATTGGTTTGTATCCGTATTCTGATTTCCAGTTAAGCACGTCGACATATTCGCGTTGTGCATATTTTTCCAATACAGGATCAATGGAAGATGGTGATAATACATCCAGCATTTCCAAATAAGGTACTTTCAGACTTTTCATTTTAAATATAGATTTGGATTAATGGCACGTGGAAATAGGAAGTGAGTAATACGGATAATACGCCTATAATCGATAATACAATAATTATGGTACCTACTATTCTGTTTAACATCCATATACCTCTTACGTTAAACCATTTTCTTAGTTTTGCTACTATATACGTTATGCCGAACCACCATAATATGGCGCCTACTCCGATACAACCGATTCCTCCGGCCAACATCCATATGGAAGAGTCCGGTAAAACAAAACCGAAACGGGCAAACAAACCTATATATAATAATACGATTAAGACGTTACTAAAGGTGAGTAAGAAGGCTGTAATGAAATCCTGCGTAAACGATAATTTTTTCTCTCTTTGTTTCTTTATGTTCTTTACTGGGTTGCTTTGATATATATAATAGCCGAAAATGCCTAGAACAATACTTCCTATAATTTGTAACGGAGCTTGATTGGCTTCAACAAAGTTTACAACAACTCCCATTCCCAGACATGTGAAAGCCGCATATAATACATCTGAAAGGGCAGCTCCCAAACCTGTAATAAAACCATGCCATCGTCCTTTGTTTAGCGTTCTTTGTATGCAGAGCATACCTATCGGTCCCATTGGTGCCGATACTAATATGCCTATTATTAAACCTTTTGTTATCGTTCCGAGCATTCTGAATTAACGCTTTTCTCTTGAATTCCGACTACAAAGATACGTCCATTATACTGATAAAAAAAGGTAAAAACATAAAAAGGATTTATTGAAGATAATTTGGGTTATACTATAATGTGTGTGGAAGTAATAAAATCATCCCGATCTTTTTTTAAAATCATCGGGAACATTTTTTGTAATCATCCCGATCTTTTTCATAAGGTGTTGTTCTGTTTTTGTCAAAATGGAACAACTTTTTACAAAACCTGAAATCGCATATCGGTTAATTTATCGTACATTTGCCGCAAATTATATATGATGCGAAAAGTTCATTTGATCTCCGTAACCGAACCGATAATATTGGACTTAGCTTTAGCAATTCGTGAAAAAGGTTATGACGTGACAGTTTCCGGAACAGGAATATCAGACACTGCTTTTATAAAATTGAGTGAATCTGGTTGTGCCTGCTACGGAGACGGATGGTTTCCGGAGAGATTAACAAAAGATATTTATACTGTAGTACTGGGGGCTAATGTGGAACAGAATAATCCAGAACTGGTAAGAGCAAAAGAATTAGGGTTGCTTATTCAGTCGGTTCCGGAATTTATTTATCAGCGTACACGTTCTAAAACCCGGGTTGTGGTAGCTGGAAGTCGAGGGAAAAAAACAATTATTTCCATGATGGTAAGTGCCTTGAAGCAACAAAAGTTAGCTTTCGATTATGCTCTTACCAGTGAAGTTCCATTGCTTCCCAGCCGCGTGCATCTGAGTTATGAGTCGCGTATAGCATTGGTTGAGGGTGATGAACATGTTACTTCTGTCCTGGATCAACATGGCCAACTTGAATTTTATCGTCCTCATATAGCCGTATTGACCAATCTGTCATGGTCGGATAAGACCGGACATGCAACCTCTGAAGATTATTTGGGTACCTATCAGGCTTTTACTACCTCTATTGAAAGGGAAGGAAAACTAATCTATTACAGTGCAGATTCTGCAGTAACCCGGTTGGCAGAAGAAGTACGAACTGATATTACGGCTATTCCTTATGACAGCCATCAGGTAATAGAAAAAGACGGGCAGGTTTTTCTCAGTACGCGTTATGGAGATTTTCCCGTTTATATTCCGGATACATATTTTTTGATAAATCTGAATGCTGCACGCTTGGCTTGCCGGCAGTTAGGAGTTAAAGATACTGATTTTTATAAGGCATTATCCGAATATAGCTTATCTTTGCAGCTATGATTGTAGCCAGACAAAAAAGAAAAGAAAATATAGCCGAATATCTGCTTTATATGTGGCAGGTAGAAGATTTGATTCGTGCAAACAAGTTTGATATGGATTCAATTCGTCGTACGGTGATAGCCCATTATGACCAATCGGATGAAGTGAAGAAAGAAATAGAACAGTGGTATGAAGAATTGATCGAAATGATGCGTTCGGAAGGTGTTATGGAAAATGGGCATATCCAATTAAACAAAAATGTCATTATAGCACTTACTGATCTGCATTTACGGTTGTTGAAGTCTCCGAAAGAGATGGTTTATAATGGCGCTTATTATAAAACCCTTCCTTATATTGTACAATTGCGTGCAAAATCGGGTGGACAGGATTTACCGGAGATTGAAACTTGTTTTGCTGCTGTTTATGGTTATCTGCTTCTGAAGATGCAAGGAAAAGAAGTGGGTGCGGAAACGATGGAAGCTATAAAACAAATCAGTTCTTTTTTAGCTTTGCTTGCCGAAAAGTATCGTGAAGATATGAACGGAGAACTGAAACTAGAAGATTAAATTGTTATGAAGACTGTTTTAGTAACCGGTGCCAATGGTCAATTGGGTAATTCACTCCGTCAACTTTCTGGAAAATATCCCCGGTTTAATTTTTTATTCACGGATGTCGATACATTAGATCTCTGTAATAAAGAGGTTGTTTGTTCGTTTGTGCAGACTCATGCTGTCGATTATATTGTGAATTGTGCTGCTTATACGGCTGTTGATAAAGCTGAAGATGATATAGATTTATGTACCCGTATTAATCGGGATGCCGTACGTTATCTAGGTGAAGCTGCCAGTATTGTTGGTGCCCGTGTGATTCATATTTCTACGGATTATGTATTTGACGGAACAAATTTCCGTCCTTATATAGAAACAGACAGGACATGTCCGGTATCTGTTTACGGCCGTACCAAACTGGAGGGTGAAATAGCTTTACAGGAAGTTTGTACAGACGCAGTAATTATCCGTACAGCCTGGTTGTATTCGGAATATGGAAACAACTTTGTAAAGACAGTACTTTGCTTAGGTAAGGAGCGTGATGAATTACGTTTTATATTTGATCAGATCGGTTCGCCTACTTATGCCGGAGATTTGGCTATTGCCATATTAGAGGTCATAAAACAGGGAGAAGATGATGCGTATTGTCCCGGTATTTATCATTTTTCAGGAGAAGGTGTATGCAGTTGGTATGATTTTACAGTAAAAATTATACAATTGGCAGGTTTAACGCCCCGTGTAGTTCCTATAGAAACGAAAGATTATCCGGTACGTGCCCCACGCCCTCATTATAGCGTGTTGAATAAGCGGAAAATAAAAGAAACTTATGGCCTTATTATTCCACATTGGGAAGAAAGTTTACGGAATTGTTTAGAGCGGTTGTTTTTGTAAAATAGAAAAATTCCCTTTTTAGTAAGATTGAAAATAACAAAACGAATTTAAGATATAACAATGGGTCAATATTCAGAAGAAATAAAGAGAAGAAGAACATTTGCTATCATCAGCCACCCGGATGCTGGTAAGACTACGTTAACGGAGAAATTATTGCTTTTTGGAGGTGCCATACATGTTGCCGGTGCAGTTAAATCTAATAAGATTAAAAAAACAGCAACTTCCGATTGGATGGAAATAGAAAAACAACGTGGTATTTCTGTCGCGACTTCTGTAATGGCTTTCGATTATAATGATCATAAAATCAATATTCTGGATACCCCCGGGCACCAGGATTTCGCCGAAGATACATTTCGTACTCTAACGGCTGTAGACAGTGTTATTATTGTTATTGATATAGCAAAGGGTGTGGAAGCGCAGACACGCAAATTGATGGAAGTGTGCCGCATGCGTAAAACTCCGGTTATTGTTTTTGTAAATAAGATGGACCGTGACGGTAAAGACCCATTTGATTTGTTAGATGAAATAGAAGAAGAATTACACATAAATGTGCGTCCGCTGAGTTGGCCTATCGATATGGGACAACGCTTCAAAGGTGTTTATAATATCTATGAACAGAAACTGAACCTGTATACTCCGAGCAAGCAATATGTAACAGAGAACGTAGAGTTTAAAGATATAAATAGTCCGGAATTGGAGACTTATATAGATTCCATGCAAGCTGAAAAGCTACGTCAGGATATTGAATTGATAGAGGGTGTATACCCTGAATTTGATATAGATACCTATTTGCGTGGTGATATTGCTCCTGTATTTTTTGGTTCGGCACTGAATAATTTTGGTGTAAAGGAATTGCTGGATTGTTTTATAAATATTGCTCCTTTTCCTCGTCCTATACAAGCGGAGGAACGTGTGGTTGATCCGGAAGAAGAAAATTTTACGGGCTTTATTTTTAAAATACATGCTAATATGGACCCTAACCATCGTAGCTGTATTGCTTTTGTGAAAGTTTGTTCGGGCCGTTTCGAACGTAATGCCAATTATAAACATGTTCGTTTTGGTAAACAGATGCGTTTTAGTAGTCCGACAGCATTTATGGCACAAAAGAAAGAAGTAGTAGACGAAGCTTTTGCAGGTGATATTATCGGTTTGCCTGATACTGGAAATTTCAAGATAGGAGATACTTTGACATCCGGCGAAGAACTTCACTTTAAAGGCTTGCCTAGCTTTTCTCCTGAAATGTTTAAGTATATTGAAAATGCTGATCCGATGAAAGCCAAACAGCTTAATAAAGGTATTGAGCAATTGATGGATGAAGGAGTTGCGCAGTTATTTACAAATCAGTTTAACGGCCGTAAAATCATTGGAACAGTAGGACAACTTCAGTTTGAGGTTATCCAATATCGTCTGCTACACGAATACGGAGCCCAATGTAAATGGGAGCCGATCAGTTTATATAAGGCATGTTGGATTGAAAGTGATAACGCAGAAGCTTTAGAGAATTTTAAAAAGCGGAAATCTCAATATATGGCTTTGGATAAGGAGGGCCGAGATGTCTATCTTGCCGATTCAAATTATGTTCTTACAATGGCCCAGCATGATTTCCCGGATATTAAATTCCATTTTACATCTGAATTTTAAGGAAATATGAAATCTGTATTGTTTTGTCTGCTTTGGGGTAGTTTGTTTTTGCTGCAAATGTCTTGTCAACCTAAACAACAGTATTATACGTTGACAGGTCAGTTACATACCCCTTATACGGTTAAGTATGAATATAAGCAACCGTTAACGGACGAAATAAATGCAGAGTTTGAGCGTTTTTATCATTTGTTTAATGCATTTGATTCTACATCTGTTATTTCCCAAATAAACCGGAATACAAATATGTCTGTGGAAGATTCGCTTTTTGCCAAGCTATTTAATACGGCTATATATGTTTCCGAACAAACAGATGGTGCTTATGATATTACATGTGCTCCTATCATTAATTTGTGGGGGTTTGGATTTAGCAAAAAAGATAGTGTTACCCCTCAGCATATTGATAGTGTTAAAGCCTTTGTCGGTTATCAGAAAGTGCATTTGGTAAACGGGCAAATTCAAAAGGATGATCCCCGTTTATTGCTTAACGCATCTTCATTGGCTGATGGTACGGTATGTGACATGATTGCCCGGCTGTTTGAAAGTAAAGGTATCCAAAATTTTATGATCGATTTTGGGGGAGAAGTGGTTGCCAAAGGGATGAATCCCAAAGGAGAGTGCTGGCGTATAGGTATAACAAAGCCTATAGACGATGCTTCCGGTATGACGCAGGATTTACAGGATATTGTTTCTTTGTGTGGCCGCCACGGATTGGCGACCTCTGGTAATTACCGCAATTTTTATGTGAAAGATGGTAAGAAATATGCACATACTATTGACCCTCGTGAAGGATGTCCTGTACAACGGGATGTTTTGGGGGCAACTGTTATTGCACCGGAAGGTATGATTGCTGATGCTTGTGCTACGGCTATTATGGTGTTGGGCTCAAACGGAGCAAAGGCTTTGAAAATAAAAATTCCGGAAATAGAATATTATCTTATCTGTTCTGATTCTGTTGATACTGGCTATCGCGTTGAGTATTCCGAAGGATTTCAGCAGTATTTAATAGACCGTAAAGAATAGCTGGAAGGATATGCCCCTGCTTTTGGTTGATTTATTTACCAGATAAAATCTTAAAGGATTTTTTTTATTTCTTCCAAAGAATATACAGTGTATGTTGGAGTGAAATGCCCGGCAGGAAGACCTTCGGGGTTAAACCAGACTTGGTCTATCTTTGAATTGTAAGCTCCTATAATGTCAGCATCCCAGCTGTCTCCTATCATTAAACTTTCATTTCTGCGGGAGTTTGTATTACGCAGGGCAAAATCAAATATTTCTTTATGTGGCTTTTGTATATTGGCATCTTCAGACAATACCATACGCTCAAAGTAAGGAGCGAGGCCGGAATTATGTAGTTTCTTGAATTGTACTTCCCTGAATCCATTTGAAAGAATGAACATTCTGTAAGATGGACGGAGGTATTCCAGCAGTTCGATGGCTCCCGGAATTAGACGGGTTTTCTTTGTAGTCCGTTGCAAAAAATCATTATTTAATTCCATAATGGATTTGACATCTTCAATACCCATCGGACGGGTCATATAACGGAAGCGTTCGATAATAAGTGTTTGCCGGTTTATTTCTCCGGTACGATATTTAGCCCATAAATCTATATTGTTGGGCATATATATATCAAAGAAAGCCTCGAAGGAGGCATAATAACGCCCGAAATTGTAGGCATTATAAATCTCTTCGAGGCATTCTTTATTGTTGTGATACGTATCCCAAAGGGTATCGTCTAAGTCTATGAATAGATTTTTGTATTTCGTCATCCTACTTCAATTACCAGATATTTACCTAAACTCCAGAATGCTTTTGTATCTGTGATTTTAAGTGTCAGGTTGTTATCTTCGTCTTTTACAAATTCATAAGAACCTTCCGGATGATTGGATCTTAGTTTTGCTTTACTTGCAAATAAAGGTATTTCTTTTACTTCTCGGATATCGATAGAAATAAAATAATCCTTGTTAAAACCACTTTGCAATACTTTTGATTTTGCAAATAGGCCGCCGCCGGAAAGAATTTTCTGATCTTTCAATTCTTTGGATGTGCCGAAACAATAATAAGCGGTGTTGATTGTTTGATCTTGCGCATTTATTTTTTCGGATTGAGCAGCTGTTGTAGCTGCCAGAGTTTCCACATCTTCATTTAAAGATGAGACCATTTCGTCCAATTCCTGGATGCGGATATTTTTTTTAGCTAAATCTTCTTGTAAAGCAACAATCATTGTAGCTTTTTGATCAAGCTCGGAAGATAGGCGGTCTATAGTCTTTTTCAGTGCTGCCGATTGAATTCCGCTTTTCTTTAGTTTATCCTGCAATTGGTTAATCTGTTCTTTGTTCTTCTTCAAAGTTTCAGTGATTAACTCCATATTCTGCTTAATCTGTTCGCGTTTGCTCAGATTCATTTCACCACCTGTTTGTTGTTGGATGGTTAAATAATTTTCGGCATCACGTATTGATTGAAAGTCTGCTTCTACATCGTTTAATGTGTTCAGCATTTCATTAATTTCGTCAGTGTTGCGGGTATTCTCCAGTCTCAGAGAATCATTTTCAGCTTTCAGCTTCTTATAATCGGCTGAATTTTGTCCACAGGAGGCCAGCATGGCTGTGCAGATACATACTACTAATACTTTCTTCATGTCTTTTTGTTTGTTACGTTAAACATCCTTTTCTGTCTCTTTGTCCTTTTTATCTTTTAAGCCTGCTAATACAATAACAATTTCACCTCTCGGATCGTTCACACTAAAGTGCGCAACCACTTCTTGAAGCGTTCCTCTTACAGTTTCTTCATGTATTTTAGATATTTCACGAGAAACGGAAACTTGTCGGTCTGCTCCAAAAAATTCAGCTAGTTGTACTAATGTTTTTACTAACCTGAAAGGTGATTCATAGAAGATAATTGTGCGATACTCAGTCGACAATTCTTTGAGCCGGGTTTGCCTTCCTTTTTTCTGGGGAAGAAAACCTTCAAAACAGAATTTCTCATTCGGTAGTCCTGATGCAACTAATGCCGGAACGAATGCTGTTGCACCAGGGAGGCATTCAACTTCTACTCCTTGTTTTACACATTCTCTAACCAACATAAAACCGGGATCGGAGATAGCAGGAGTTCCTGCATCTGAAACAAGCGCTATATTTTCGCCTGCTTTAATTCTTGCTGCGATTTGTCCCACCGTTTTATGTTCATTAAATTTATGGTGAGACTGCATTCGGTTTTCTATTTCAAAGTGCTTTAATAGAATCCCGGTTGTACGAGTGTCTTCTGCTAAAATAAGATCAGCCTCTTTTAGCACCCGGATAGCCCGGAATGTCATATCTTCCAGGTTTCCGACAGGAGTTGGTACAACTGTTAACTTTGTCATAGGAACCGTTTTTCCAGAAGTTTCATGAAGTCCGTTACAGCTTCATCTTCTATATTCCATTTCAATTCATTATTCAGATAAGCAATCGAATCTTCATATGAATGAATGTCATTAAGATCGGAGATTGCTTTATTCATTTTGTTTTCATCTCCTCCGAACAATTCCCTGCGAAAGCGGAAACGATCATTTAAGCTGAAAGCTTTACGGAAATCGGATAAGTTTTTCTTTTCCAATAAATCGTTGAGGAACAAATTCGGGCGATCAGCTGTATTATTTGTCTCTTTGACCGGTTCTTCTACTTTTATGATTTGTTCTTTTACAACAGGAATTTCTTCAATAGCCTTTTCCAATGAAGGGGCATCCGGCATTGGTGTGGCTGTTTGTTTAGGGATAGACTGCAATAAAACTGCGTGTTCTTCCATTTGCTTGCGCAGCATTTCTATCTGAATTGCTTCGAGCGCATGAAGATCTTTGAGTATTTTATGTGTCAAATCAAATGTCTGGCTGAAAAAGGATACCGGATATATTTCGACATCCCTCATGCCGGCAACTTGCTTTTCTAATTCCTTGATGTCCAGTAACAGATAATCTATCTTTTCTTTGTTTGCCATACTTTTATGTATTCAAGCGGGAAGATAATCCGCTCTGTTATTCGCAAAAGTAAGTATTTCTTATTAATGTAACGTTGTATTGATGTAAAATATTGTTGTAAAGATACGTTGTTACTCAATAAATTCGTCTGGCAGGTTTACTAAATAGAGCCTATGGGTTGCTCGTGTAAAAGCAGTATAAAGCCAACGGTAGAAACTTTCTCCTAACATTTCTTCTGTGATGTAACCGATGTCAAGGAATACATTCATCCATTGTCCGCCTTGTGCTTTATGACAAGTTACAGCATAAGCGTATTTTACCTGGACGACGTTATAATATGGGTCTACTTTCATTTTTTTCATTTTCCCGGCTTTTGTAGGTATATCTTCATAGTCTTCGAGGATGGTGTAAAATAGCTTGTCGTTAAGCTCTTTAGGTAAAGCAGGGGAGTCTGTCTGGAGAGCGTCTAATAAAATTTTTATTTCCATCTCTAAGTCGTAATCCTGAAAACGGACTAATACGTCAGCAAATCTGAAACCATATAAATCTGTTGTATGGCGTACACGTAATACCTGAATAATTTCTCCATTGGCAATAAAGTCCATTTCTTTACATCCGGCAGTCCAATAATAATTATTTTTGGCTACCATTAGACGCTCACCGGAGGATAGTTCTTCTTCACGGTATAGAATGCGATTGCGTATGCCGTTGTTGTAAATAGTCGCCCGTTTGTTGGAGCGAGATATGATCATAGTCTCTTCAATACCATCTCTGTCATAAGCCGCTGAAATTTCTTCTATTAATTCATCTCCATTTATTTTTCTGAAGTCGGAAAAACTTTCCAGGTGCAGTTTTGGGAAATTTTCCACCGTGTTGTTTCTTAAAGCGTCTCTGAGGTTAGTCGCATTGAACAAGATACCTGAATTTTCACTTTGGCGGACTACTTGTGTGAGAGTTATTTCTTCTACTTGCAAGTTATATCCTTGAAGAATTTTTTTGTTGAGAGCCGGACTTTCAGATTGGCTTACGGGTGGTAACTGGGCAACATCGCCCATCAGTATTAAGCGGCAGTTTTCGCCTGAGTAAACATAGTGAACCAGGTCGTCTAACAGGCGTCCGGTGCCAAAAAAGAATGTATCTAATCCGTCATTGGAAATCATAGAAGCTTCATCTACTATAAACAGGGTGTCTTTGTGTAGATTAGTATCCGGAAGAAACCCAGTTGGTTCATTAGAAAATGCTTTTTGCCGATATATTTTTTTATGTATGGTGTAAGCTTTCTGTGCAGCATATCCGGAAAACACTTTTGCTGCCCGCCCGGTAGGTGCTAAAAGGATGGTTTTTTGTTTAAGTTCGTTTAAGGTTTTTACTAAGGAACCCACTAGTGAAGTCTTTCCGGTACCTGCATATCCTTTGAGAAGAAGAAGACCGTCCGGCTCTCTTGAAAATAAGAAGTTTGAGATGATTTTCAGGGCGGAAAGTTGGTCATCTGTGGGATTGTATGGGAAATTTTGTGTAATTTGGCAACTCAAATAACTATTTATCATTTTGGAAGTAATAATTTTTGCGATAAAGGTAGTGTATTAAATATTCTTTTTTAAATTTGCCGAACGAAATAAATTCAAAAAACAATACAAACCATGAAAGTTACATTAAAGATTTTATTAGCTGCTGCAGTTCTACTGCTAGTTTACATGTGTTATAGAAGTATTCAGGCACCAAGGGAATATGATGCAGAGAAAGAAATACGTGACAACGCTATCAAGACTCGCCTGATTGATATCCGTAAAGCTCAGATTGAATACAAAAATATTCACAAGGTACATGCCGCTAATTTTGATGAATTGGCTAAATTCTTGACAACAGAAAAACTGCCGTTCTTGGTAAAGGAAGGTGTTTTAACTGATGAACAGCTGGAAAAGGGTATGACTGAAAAGGAAGCTGTAAAGAAAGGTTTGATCAGACGTGATACTATGTGGGTGTTGGCTGTCGATACATTGTTGGGCGCAGGTTATGATGTTGCAGGTATGCGTTATGTTCCTGAAGTACCAGGTGAAAAAATAACATTTGATATGGATACTGCTACATTGAAGTCTGGTTCAGGTTATGAAATTAAAGTATTCCAGTGCCAGGTTAAGTTTGCAGACTATTTGTATGATTTGGATCCTCAGTTGACTTATAACTTGATTGAAAAAGCAGAAAAACAATCTAAGTTCCCTGGCTTGCGTGTAGGTTCTTTGGAAGAAATTAATAATAACGCAGGTAACTGGGAATAATCGAAAACTATATGACTATCAGTATTCCTGATACGTTAACTGGTAATTCGGAAAAATATATAGTGTCCATCCGGCTATGGTCGGGTGGACTTTCTTTTTCCGGTTATATCCCTTCGGAAGTAGGAAGCTTCTTTTACAGAGAAGCAGAATTTAGCCGGACAGTTTCATATATGTCTTCTTTGAAAGAATTTTTCTTTGAACATGATTTTCTGAATTGGATGTATAAACGGATTTACGTGGTTTGTGTATCTGCTCAGTATACGCTTGTTCCCGGAGATATTTTTGATGAAAAAAGAAAAAACGACTTTCTTTCTTTTAATTTTTCAACTCCGGAAAAGAAATGTTTGAATAATGCTTTGAAAGCAGATCGAATGGAAGTTGTATTTGGCTTGGATGAAGAAGCATATGAGTTTTGTTCCCGTTCGCTGTTGAATCCTTGTTTTGTCCATTATATGACTCCATTAATATCTTTATGGAGTAAACAAAGCCGGACAAGTCTTTCGAAGCGGATGTATGTGGTATTGCATGATGGTATGATAGATATTGCCTGTTTTACCCAAGGCAATTTGCTTTTTGTAAACTCTTTTGAGGTAACAGTTCCTGATGATATGTTATATTACATATTAAATGTATGGAGAGAGGTTGGCATGAATCAGGTGAAAGATATTCTCTATCTGGCGGGAAATTCCATGTTGCGTAATACTATAATGAGTACGTTGCATACATATTTGCAGCAGATTCATTTAATGGAGATTCCTTCGGAGGCTTATTTGCTGGGAGTTGAGATTGGCCAGGCCCCTATGGATTTAATTTCTTTATCGATATGCGAATTATAAGTGGTAAATATGGTCGTCGGCGTTTTGACGTACCTTCTTCTTTTAGTGCACGTCCAACAACAGATTTTGCAAAGGAGAATTTGTTTAATGTAGTTTCTAATCTCATTGATTTTGAAGGATTAGATGCGTTGGACTTATTTGCCGGTACGGGTAGTATTTCTTTTGAATTATTATCCCGCGAATGTCGTCGTGTTGTTGCTGTAGAGAAAAATAATGCACATGCATCTTTTATAGCAAAAGTTGTCAAGGAGCTAAAGACAGATGATCTGACACTGATCAGAGGGGATGTATTTCGGTATCTTCATTCGGCTCCGGCGCAAAGTTTTGATTTTATTTTTGCCGATCCTCCTTATGCATTAAAGGAATTACCTCAGGTTCCTGAATTAATATTTAAACGTGATTTATTACGCGAAGGAGGCATTTTTGTCATGGAGCATCCAAAGGCAAATGATTTTTCTTCTCTTCCTTATTTTAATCAACACAGAGTTTATGGTTCTGTAAACTTCTCTATTTTTGTTAAAGAGGAACGGATTATAGAAGAGGGGAAAACAGACGCATAAAAGATTCTGCTATCCTTTGTTTCCATGGACGTTTTAGCCATTTGGAAGGTACGAGACGCTCACAATTTTGCATGTCGTGCATAAACACTTTTTTCATTTGCAAAGTGAACTCCCTTTGATATATGAATGCGTTAATTTCAAAATTGTGTTCAAAACTGCGGAAGTCCATATTTGCAGAACCGATACATGCAATGGTATCATCACTTATTACCAGTTTGGAATGTAGGAATCCCGGCTTGTAGAAGTATACTTTTACTCCGGCTTTTACCATCTCGTCAATAAAAGAATGAGTTGCCATGTTTGCTGTGCGGGTGTCTGAACGTTTAGGTAACATCAGCCGTACGTTAACACCTCCTAAGGCTGCTGTTTGCAGTGCTTGATTCAATCCTTCAGTCGGTAAGAAATAAGGGGTTTGTATAAAGATGTATTTCTTTGCGTTTGCTATAACAAAGATGGCTGCCTGTAGCAATGTTCTCCATTGCCCTACAGGTCCACTAGTTGCTATCTGCATGATGTTATCGCTATAAATCTGTGCTGGAGGATAGTATATTTTGTCATTCAGCAGCTTTTTACTTACAACATACCAGTCAATAAGAAAAGCGGATTGAAGGCCATGGACGCCTTTTCCTATAATTTTAAAATGTGTATCTCGCCATGTTCCCCAAGATGTGCCTTTGTCATAACGGTCGGCAATGTTCATACCACCCATAAAGCCTATTCTGCCGTCAATTACTACTATTTTACGATGGTTACGGTAATTTACTTTGCTGGTTAGAATAGGAAATGCCACTTTAAGAAAAGCATATACTTCAATTCCGGCATCTTGCATTTCTTTGAAAAAGCGGTTTTTCACATTCCAACAACCTACATCATCGTACAGTACACGTACTTTTACACCTTCACGGGCTTTCTTGATCAAAGCTTTCTGTACTTTATAGCCTGTTTCGTCATCACAAAAAATATAGTATTGCAAGTGAATGTGATGAGTGGCATTATTTATTTCTTTTAGTAAATCCTGTAATTTATCAGTGCCATTAGTATAGATTGTTATATCACTTCCGTATAAAAGTGATGATTGGCTACTGTTGCTTAGCAACGTCGATAGCGGCTGATAAGCTTCAGGCACGATGCACATATCCTGAGGTAGCTTACCTTCTTGAGGCCGCCTCATAATACGTTTGTAGGTTCTTCTCGAAATAATACGTTGTTTGCGATTGTCCTGTCCGAAAAAGAAATAAAAGAGCAATCCGATACCGGGAGCTAATAACAATACAATTACCCATGGGATTGTTTTTAGCGGATTTCTGTTTTCAGTCAGAATAACCAATATTAATCCTACGATAGTTACACAATATAATATAATGAAAATAGTGCCTACTATAAACTGTATATATATAGCCGATAACATTCCTCTTTGTTTATACTACAAACGACTAAGATATAGAAGAAGGACGAAAAAAACAAACGGACTACGTGAAAATATCTGTGTGGAAACTTATACCTTAACGAATTGCTATTTTGCGTACAGTTTCCCCGATACGGATAATATAATATCCTTTGGCAATGTTTACTGTGTAATCTCCGGACGGTTGTTTTAATTCTATTTCTGCTACTTTGATTCCGACTACGCTATAGATTTCGAGGATACTGCCTATAGGTGCATTTTCTACATGAATGCGATTTTCAGATACAGATATTTCTATTGGTTTAAGATTGTTTTGGTCTATGGCAAAGGTTTCACTCTTCAACTTCGAAGCGTATGCTGGAATTGAAGAACCTACCTGTAAAGTCAGGGCTAACAGTATTGTAATAAAGACTTTCATATTCAAAACCCTAATTTCGCACAAATGTATGAAGAAATCTGTAAACGAAGAAAGAAAAGACCGGTTTATTTAGCGCCATATCTAACTTGTCTGTAGCCTGTGAAACAATGGACTATGGAAGCTATGACAATGAAATAACCATGCCTTCGTTGGCTAAGGTTGTATCCGTATATATTTCATCGGCTTCCTGTTTGAGTTGGCTCAGGTTTTCATAGCGTGCAGAGTAATGGCCTATAACTAGTTGCTTTACTTGGGCTCGTTTGGCTATTTCGGCTGCTTGTTTTGCTGTAGAATGAAATGTCTCTTTCGCTCGTGCTGCATCACATTCTGCAAAAGTGGCTTCATGATAAAGTAAATCTACTCCTTCAATATATGGGATGATATTCGGATAAAATGCTGTGTCGGAACAATAGGCATATCGTTTTGCAGGTTTTGCCGGATGTGTGAGACGTGCATTTGGAATTATCTCTCCTTCTTCCGTTATAAAATCTGCTCCTCTTTTTATTTCTTGCATCATTCGGACGGGAACTTGGTAAAAATCGGTCATTTCCCTGAGAATATGAGCTTCTTTTTGTTTTTCTACGAACAAATATCCGCAGCAAGGTATACGATGTTTTAAAGGGATCGAATACACACTTAGAGAGCGATCTTCCATTATAAGCGAATGTTGATATGTATCCACCGTATTGATTCGTATTTCGTAGGGTAAACCTTTGCTGAAGATTGTCAATACGGGACGTAAATAATTTTCCAGTTCTTTAGGGCCATGAATCACGAGTTCTCCGGTCCGGCCAAGCATCCCCAAAGTAGATAACAGGCCGGGCAAACCAAAACAATGATCACCATGCAGGTGGGAAATAAATATATGATTCAGCCTGCTGAACTTTATTCGCATGTGGCGCATTTGTACTTGGGTACCTTCTCCGCAATCGACCATATATAATTTATCTCGTAAATCTATGATTTGTGAAGTCGCTAAATGACGGGTAGTGGGAAGTGCGGAGCCACATCCTAATATATTTATATCAAATTCAGCCATAAAGGGTTTATTGGGATAATTCAATGCAAAGATAATACAAAAGCCTCTCCTTACTGTGAAAAATAACAAAAAAAAGCCTTCCGATGCAGGCTGGGTAAACGGGATTATATATATTTGTTTGCTGTCCTTTCAGGAAGCAATTGCAGTCTGTAAATAAGACTTATGATATATTTCTAAGCCTTAACTAACTTTTTCTTTTTGTTTAAAACGGTTAAATGCAGAAACGGCCAAGCGTGAGCTTCGCCGTTTCCTTTTTTTAATAGGTATGTCCTTTGTCATCGCTCATCTCTTTACTGTTTATCTTGTGCAGGTCAAGTGCTCTCCAGGCATAGAATATATATGCCAGAACAAATGGTACGATAATAGATACGTAGCTCATTACCTTTAATGTGAACAGGCTGGATGAACTGTTTTGTATGGTCAGCGAACTTTGCAAATCGGCAATGGACGGATAATATGCCGTATTGTTCCAACCGGCGCAAAGCAGTAGTGCCAATACCGTTAGAACTGTCCCGGTTCCGGTAAACCAGATCCCTTTTCTCCATTCTGCAGACAATAGAGTTTTTCCTATTCCAAATAGAACACTTATTACACCTATAACTAATACCGTTAATACTGCCGGCATCTCAATCAGGTTTATAAAGTATTTATAAGGCTGCATAAATACTTCTCCGGTTTCGGGGTTAACGGCAAAACCTTTTGTGAACATTAGATGAACCACAAATAGAAGGAAGAAAACCAGAAAAAGGATTGTTTCAGGAATAAGTTGTTTGCGGCTTCTGTTTATAACTTCGGTATCATCGATATTATTGATGAAATAAAGTAAAGCCAGTGCACGGGCAAGGAAAAATACGGCCAGCCCTAAGCAAAGATTCCAGAATACAATGGCGGCTTCCAGTCCATGCCAGGGATTTGCCCATGTGGATATTACCGGCATTGTTATGTCGGTCAGTTGTCCTTTGTTTACCACAAATTCGGCGCCGTTAAAGAAGGTGGCTACAGCTGTTCCCAGTAAAATAGGACCTGCTATACCATTAATCATCAGAAATATCTGATAGGTTTTCTTTCCCAACAGATTCCCTTTCTTAGCTTGATACTCGTAAGAAACAGCTTGAATTACGAAACAGAGTAAGATAAGCATCCATACCCAATATGCTCCTCCGAAGCTGGTAGAATAGAAAAGAGGAAAAGAGGCAAAAAAGGCACCTCCAAAAGTAACCAGTGTTGTAAATGTGAACTCCCATTTACGCCCGGTTGAGTTTAACAGCATTTTTTGTTGCAATTCGGTTTTCCCTATTGTGTATAGCAAAGACTGTCCGCCCTGAACGAAAAGCAGGAAAACAAGCAGTGCTCCAAGTAAAGATACAAGGAACCACCAGTAATGTTGTAATAATATATATGTATTATCCATATGCTAATAATTATAAGTTGTGAATAACAAATTGTCCGTTATTAATGTCCATTTGATTGTGGCCCTTTTTTGACAGCTTTCACCATGATGCCTATTTCTGCAATCAATAAGATTGTAAAAAGGATGAGGAATAAATAGAATGTGGTCTGCACTGAGGATGGATTCAACTTGGATATTGAGGCCGAAGTCGGCAGTATGTCTTGTATGGCCCAGGGCTGACGTCCTACCTCTGCAACAACCCATCCGGCTTGTCCTGCAATATAAGCCAGTGGGACCGACCACAGGCAAACGTATTGCAACCAACGGGCTTCTGCAAATTTGTTTTTCTTACCATAGATTAAAGCGATGAGAAATAATAAAATGAAATATCCTCCTAATAATACCATAATGCGGAAAGAATAGAAGGTAAGTCCGACATGTGGAATAAGCTCTGCCGGATCTTTAATGTAACCATATCCGAAGTATGCAAAATTGTCGTTCAATATAGTACGGCTTTGTTCGGCCAGTGTTTCGTTTTTGTCTTTTTTAGCTTGACGGTAATCGGCTAACGCTTTGATTGCAAGTCTGCCCTTTGCTATTTTTTCTTGGGCGGAAAGGGCTGGCGTTCCATTATGTGTTGTGTAGCCTCCTTCAATCAGATTGACAATTCCCGGGACATACGCATCTGCTTTGCGTTCAGCAAGGACAGACAGAAGCTTAGGAACTTGGATTCGGAAGATGAATGGGTTAACATTGTCCTGGTAACTTGTCTTTTGCGGATTTAGAATCCCGATAGCTACCAACCCTTGCCCGTTGCTTCCTTCATATAGTCCTTCCATAGCGGCTAATTTCATTGGCTGCTTTTGGGCTACCTGATAAGCGGAACCATCACCTGTCCATATAATTAAGATAGATGCAACTAAACCGAAGATAGCTCCGATTTTGATACTCGACAGGGCAAATTCTACTTCTCTTTTCTTTAATAAATACCAACTGCTGATACCAACGACAAACAATGCCCCGACAATCCAACCGGAAAGCACGGTGTGGAAAAATTTATTGATAGCGACAGGAGATAGGGCTACATCCCAGAAATTAAACATTTCATTACGAACAGTGTCCGGATTGAATTGCATACCTGTAGGATACTGCATCCATGCATTTGCGATCAGAATCCATAAGGCAGAGAGTGTTGCACCTACAATTGTAAGCCATGTGGATGCAAGGTGGAAACGCTTGCTCACTTTGTTCCAACCAAAGAACATGACGGCAATAAAAGTGGCTTCCATAAAAAAAGCCAGAATACCTTCGATGGCAAGAGGCGCACCAAAGATATCTCCTACAAACCAGCTATAGTTAGACCAGTTGGTTCCGAACTCAAATTCAAGTATCAGGCCGGTTGCTACCCCTATGGCAAAATTAATACCGAAAAGTTTCATCCAGAACTGGGCCGTTGTTTTCCAGAACTCTTTTCCCGTCCGGACGTAAATAGTTTCCATAATGGCCTGTATAACACCCAACCCCAATGTCAGGGGGACGAATAACCAGTGATACATGGCCGTAAGGGCAAACTGTGCTCTCGACCAATCAATCAAAGAAGTGTCAATGCTTTCAATCATATTATTAATGTTTAAGGAGTAATTGCTCTGTCTATAAGTTGGCTTGAAACGTGTTCTTCTTTTTCTTTATCGCTATTAAACTGGTTGAGGTAATTGGGGAAAAAGAATAACCTAAGAATGAAAAACATAATGAACAATTTGACCAGGATTATAAGCCAAAGGGTTTTACCTAGTGTCATTTCACGAAAACCTTCCAGGTAAAAACGGTAGATTCGTATTAGAATAAAATCTTTTTTCATACATGTATTTTCATTAAGATAACAGATGTGAAAACAAGAATGTTTCAAGTTAATACAAATATAATGAAAAAGACTATAATTGCTGTCTGCAGGATATAATAAATATCTATTAAAAAATAGATTATACCTATCAGTTGGTATTGAATACATACGTGATACTTCTTGATTTGATAATTATCAACCGAACGGTTGATAGTCGTCGGCCATACGGTTGACAATTGTCGGCCGCTTGGCTGATAATTGTCAACAATCTATTTTGCCGGTATGAAAATCAAATTTGCATTCGGTAAAAAACAGAAAGATGCCGGCATGTAGGATTTATTTCTCTGTTAAAAAAAATTATTTTAAATGATAAAGCACTTTCATAGGCTTGTCTTTAACACAGTATTGGTTATATTTGCGACAATTTGAACCACAAAAAGGTGGAAAAATACATGGAATATTATTGTTAAGTGCTAATCTATAAAAAATTATTACTATGTCAAACATTTCAAGAAGATCTTTCCTCCAAAGAGGAGCAGCCGCTGCTGCTGCATTTTCTATTGTTCCGGGTTCTATCCTTGGTAAAAGTCACGGATATGTAGCCCCTTCCGATAAATTGAATATTGCTGCCGTTGGTATTGGTGGTATGGGTAATGCAAACTTAAAGAACATGGAGACTACAGAAAATATCGTAGCTCTTTGTGATGTAGACTGGAAGTATGCAAAACCGGTATTCGACCGTCATCCGCAAGCTAAAAAATATTGGGACTTCCGTAAGATGTATGATGAAATGGGTAAGTCTATCGATGCTGTATTGGTAGCTACTGCAGACCATACTCATGCTATTATTTCTGCCGATGCAATGACTTTGGGCAAACATGTATATTGCCAGAAGCCGTTGACCCACTCTGTTTATGAATCTCGTTTGTTGACTAAGCTGGCTGATAAATATCAGGTTGCTACACAAATGGGTAACCAAGGCTGTTCGGACGAAGGTGAAAACCTGGTTTGCGAGTGGATTTGGAATGGAGAAATAGGTGAAGTAACAAAAGTGGAATGTGCTACAGACCGTCCTATCTGGCCGCAAGGTTTGAATGTGCCCGATAAAGCAGATAAGATTCCTTCTACTTTGAATTGGGATTTGTTTACAGGTCCGGCTGAAATGCGTCCTTTCAACCATATTTATCATCCATGGAACTGGCGCGGATGGTGGGCTTATGGTACAGGCGCTTTAGGTGATATGGCTTGCCACATCATGAGTGCTCCGTTTAAAGCTCTGAAATTAGGTTATCCTACAAAAGCACAAGGTTCGTCTACATTGTTGCTGACGGATTGTGCTCCGCAGGCTCAGCATGTAAAACTGACATTCCCTGCTCGTGACAATATGCCTAAGGTAGCTCTTCCGGAAGTAGAAATTCACTGGTATGATGGCGGTATGATGCCGGATCGTCCTGTAGGATTCCCACAAGGAAAAGAACTGATGGGTTATGGAGGCGGATTGTGTATCTTCCACGGAACAAAAGATACATTGATTTGTGGTTGCTACGGACAGAATCCTTGGTTGTTGTCTGGCCGTGTACCTAATGTCGCTAAAACAGAACGCCGTGTTGCTAACGCAACTAGTGGTGGTCATGAACAAGACTGGATCCGTGCTTGTAAAGAAAGCGCAGGAAACCGTGTAAAAGCTAAGTCAGACTTCTCATTGGCTGGTCCGTTTAATGAAATGGTTGTAATGGGTGTATTGGCTGTTCGTTTGCAAGGCTTGAACAAAGAGTTGCATTGGGATGGCAACAATATGCAATTTACAAATATCAGTCCGGATGAAACAATCAAGACTGTTATTAAAGACGGCTTTACAATTAAAGACGGTCATCCTTCATTCAACAAGAAATGGACTGATCCGGTTAATGCACAACAGTTTGCGGCTGAATTGATCAAGCATAACTATCGCGATGGTTGGAAGCTGCCTGATATGCCGAGATAATTTGTAAAAAACATAAATCCAAAAATGAAAAAGTCAGTATTATTAGCAAGTGCCGCAGTTATGATGTGTTATTTTACATCCTGTGGCGGTGGAAAGAAAACAGAAGATACAGCTACTGCGGAAGCTACGACAGAAGAAGCTGCTGTTCCCGAATATAGAATTGTGAACGATCTTCCTACTGTTGACTTGTCGACTTTCCCGAAAGACAAAGATGGAAAGATTGTTATTTTTGATGGTAAGACATTCAACGGATGGAGAGGTTATAACCGTTCCGACGTACCTGCTGCTTGGGAAGTTGTAGACGGTACTATTCATATTAAAGGTTCGGGTGCCGGTGAAGCTGGTTCAAAAGACGGTGGAGACCTGATTTTTGCAAGCAAACTGAAAAACTTCGAACTGGAATTGGAATGGAAAGTTGCCAAAGGAGCAAACTCCGGTATTTTCTATCTGGGTCAGGAAGTTATTTCTAAAGATAAGGATGGCAACGATGTAAAAGAACCTATCTTTATCTCTGCTCCTGAATGCCAGGTGCTGGATAACGAAAATCATCCGGATGCAAAGATGGGTAAAGACGGTAACCGTCAATCTTCTTCTTTGTATGATATGATACCTGCCAAACCGCAGAATGCTAAACCGTTCGGCGAATGGAACAAGGTGAAAATCCTTTGCTATAAAGGCACAATTGTTCATTATCAGAACGACGAACCTGTAGTAGAATATCATTTGTGGACTCCGCAATGGAAGGAAATGCTTGATAAGAGCAAGTTCAGCAAGGAAAAATGGCCGTTGGCTTACGAACTGTTGCTAAATTGTGGTGGCGAAAATAAGGAAGGCTTCATCGGACTTCAAGATCATGGCGATGATGTTTGGTTCCGTAATATCACAGTTAAAGAACTGGATTGATCCTTATTAAGTAAACAAATAATTTCAGATAAAAACGCCCGAAGCCGGAATCTAATGTTCTAGCTTCGGGTATTTTATTTTATATGGATATTTTTAGAACCAACTTTCAGACTTAATATACAGAATGATGAATAAAGAACAATGTTATACGAAAGCACAGCTGACTTGGTTGATGATGCTCCGGCTTTTTATTGGTTGGCACTTTATGTATGAAGGAATGGTAAAGATCATGAACCCGAAATGGACTTCGATGCCTTACCTCCTCGATTCAAAAGGTTTTGCCTCTTCCTTTTTTATCGGATTGACACAAGATGCAAATATGGTAGATATGATCAACCTTGCAAATGAATGGGCTCTTTTGCTTATTGGCCTGGGGCTTACACTGGGATGTTTATATCGCCTGTCTTCAGTGGGTGGAATGATACTGCTGGCTATGTACACTTTGTCGCATCCTTCTTTTATAGGAGCAGAGTACATGATGCCTTTTGAAGGCTCTTACCTTTGGATAGATAAGAATTTGGTAGAACTGGCTGCATTGGGATTATTGTGTGTATTCCCGACTTCCCAGATATTTGGTTTCGACCGCATGTTAGGAAAAGTTTGTCCTATATTACATAAACTTAAATTGATTTGATAAAGGCTATGGCAGAAGATGTTAATAAAACTCCCGCTCAGGAACAACAACCTGACAAAGGCCGCCGGGATGCGTTGAAAACGTTGGCTACCGTACCTGTATTAGGTGCATTGGCTTACGGAGTCTATCAGAAGAGAAAAGATGCCCTTAGGGGACGCAATATATCAGATGTATTTCAGGTGAGCGGCGATAATGCCAGTTATCTTGAACCTGTAAAAGATGGTAAACAGATACGCCTGGGAATGATCGGATTCGGAATCCGTGGCAAGGATTTGATGCGGGCGGCCGGATTTGCCGAACCTTCCTGGATAGATAAAGTTATTGAATTTCACAAGCAGAACAAGAAAGATACCAATTACGAGCAATATATGTTGCAAGACGACCTTAACGTCGTTGTAAATGGTGTCTGCGATATATTTGATAAATATGCAGAAGCCGCCCAGTTGGCTGCTTCCAATATTAACCGTGAAGGATCAAACGGTAAATTTGGTGGTGCCGTACCAAAGCGTTACCGTACCTATCAGGAACTATTGGCCGCAGATGATATTGATGCTGTAATTATTGCAACCCCCGATCACTGGCATAGCACTATGGCTATAGAAGCTGCCCGTGCAGGAAAACATGTTTACGTAGAGAAACCTCTTTCGTGGACCGTGCCCGAAACCTACATGGTACGTCAGGCCGTGAAAGAAAGCGGTATAGTATTTCAGTTAGGGCATCAGGGACGTCAGACCGACTGCTACCAGAAGGCCGAAGAGATCATAGGCAAAGGGCTGTTGGGTAAAGTGAATCTGATAGAGGTTTGTACCAATCGTAATTCGCCTAACGGAGCTTGGGTATATGATATTATTGAAGGAGCATCGCCCGATACTATCGACTGGAAACAGTTTGAAGGTAATCCTGACCGCGTGAAGGAATATATGGATTATATGACTAAGAATGGCCTGGAAAGATATATCGGTCCGGAAGAACGTGATAAGTTCAGTCTGGAACGCTTTTTCCGTTGGCGTTGCTGGTGGGATTACAGTACAGGGCTTTCCGGTGATTTGCTGACTCATGAATATGATGCGGTAAACCAGATTATGCACGTTGGTATTCCTCATTCGGCTACTTCTTCCGGAGGCGTGTACTTTTTTAAGGACGGACGTACGGTTCCGGATGTTTTGCAGACTGTATTCGAATGGCCGGATAAAGATCTCTCCATGTTGTATAGTGCAACGTTGGCAAGTGCCCGCGGACGTGGCAAAGTCTTCATGGGACATGATGCTTCTATGGAAGTTTCCAACATGTTGGCCATTACTGTTGATCCTGATTCAACCCGTTATGCCGACAAGATCAGCCAGGGTATTATTCCTACCGATACACCGTTCTATACATATGTGCCGGGACAGAACAGCACAGATTCGGTAACATCGCCGACTGAATTGTATTTTGCAAAGCGCGGTTTGCTTTACACTTATGTAAACGGGCGCCGTTATGATACCAGCCACCTTCATATCCGTGAATGGCTGGAATGCATCCGTCAGGGAAAGACTCCGAGTTGTAACATAGACCGTGCTTTTGAAGAAGCTATGACTGCCCACATGGGAACCCGCGCTTATCTGGAAGGACGTACTATGTATTGGGATAAAGATAAAGAAGAAATCGTAAGAGGCGAGAAGGCCTGAGCTTAAAACGCAGTACGATTAATGTGGAAGGTTGTTGTAATTAATTCTGTGTCCGAGGAATTAATTGTGACGACCTTCCTGATTAATTTGTAGGCCTCCTATATAATTACAGAGGTCTCCCTAGTTGATTTGTGCCCCTTTTTTTATCTACCGAAAAAAAACGATGTGCGGAGTGTAACCCAATTACTTCGCGTTGCGTCTTATCTACAAAACCGATATATTAACATCAAAAAAAGAAGAATATGGATGCAGAATTATGGATTCCGATTATTGCAATTGTTTGTGCCGTCGGATTACCTGTTGTATTAGGTATTGTAGCTTGTTATCAGACTATTAAAAGCCGCCATGAAGAACGGATGGCTATGATTGATAAAGGTTTCATACTTGAAGAACCGGAAAAAAAGGCGAATCGCTATCCGGCCTTGCGAAATGGAATTGTAATGATTGGACTTGCTTTTGGACTGATTGTTGGAATTTTTGTGTATCCCATGATGCCGGCTGTAGAAGAATGGTTGAATCTGGCAATTCCTACTATGGCGATTCTGTTTGCAGGTATTGCTTTTGTTGTTTACTTCTTTGTTTCGCGCAATATACAGTTGAAAGAGAGACAGGAAGATAATAAATAAAAGTTGCCGGATGGATGAGCAAAAATGGATAACGTGCATTTTGGCAGGGGATACTCAAAGTTTCTCCTGCCTTGTCGCGAAGTACGAGAAGATGGCTTATACCATTGCTTTTCGTATTATGGAGAATCGCGAGGAGGCAGAAGAAGTGGTACAGGATGCTTTTGTAAAGATGTATCGTGCCCTACCGGAATTCCAGTTCGGGAGTAAGTTCTCTACCTGGTTTTACCGGATTGTCTACCGTACGGCCTTATCTGCTTTACGTGGGCAACATATCTTTGCCGGCTATGAAGAAGCAGGAGCAACCGATCTGACAGTTGCCGAGATGAATGCAGCTTCTTCCGTATTGGAAAGAGAAGATCGTAAGGAGGTCATTTCCCGTGTGCTTAAAGAGCTTCCGGCCGACGAAGGCCTGTTGCTTACTCTCTATTATCTGGAAGAGTGTTCGGTGGAGGAAATCCGCCAGATTACCGATCTTACTGCTTCCAATATCAAAGTGAAATTATTTCGTGCACGCAAGCATTTTTACGAAATAGTACAAAAGACTATGAAAATAGAAATATCAGATTTATTATGAATACAACAGAAGAATATGTTAATAAACTGACCCGGGATTTAATGAAAGATACAGCCGAGCAACCCCCTTTTTCGCTCAATGCGCGTATCATGGCATTGATTATGGGAGAAAAGCGGGCAGCCATTCATAAGTGTTACATGAAAAAGCTTCCTTCTTTCAGTACTATCCTTATTGTTTTTATTGTCTATATGGCGATTATTGCAGGTGGTGTGATGCTTTGCATGAAAGAGTATGCTGCGACAGACAGTATGATCCGGACGGTAAAGCATTTCTTTCCATTATTACTTACAATCAGTAGTTCTGTTTCGATATTCTTTTTCTTTACCCAACTGGATAATTGGTTACGGATTAAAGAGTCGATGAAGGAAAACTTGCATAATAAATAAAATTGGATAGAAATAAAAAAGCCTGCGTTTCACAACGCGGGCTTTTTAGTTATTCATAAGCGAGTGTGCATTAATTTGCATTTATCTTTAAGTTGCTATATCCGTTGCCATCGAAATAGATGGTACGGTTGCCACCGTTATTTATTTCAGAGCGGTAAGTTCTTTTATCTTCTTTCTCCGAAGAGGTGATGTTAAATCCTTTAATGCTGTAGTTCCCATATTTCATATTGTCGGCGCTTACTTTGAAGGCTGCTTTGGCAGGGATATTCAGATTCAGATTGCCGTATCTGGCGTTGACATTTACTTCCCTGAAGTTGGGCGACAATTCTTTTACCGTAAGTGAGCCGTAGCTCAATTCGTCTACAATAAGCTGGCTGGTTATAGCTTGGATGGTTCCTTCACTATATTTCATTTCCAGTGAAACACTTTCGATAGTTCCGGCCTTAAGGTTGCCGTATTTCTTTTCCAGAGATAGTTTTTTTACATCCTGCAGAGTAAGATTGGAATATTTGCTGTCTATGTTCAGCTCTTTGGCATTACCGATACTGACGTTGCCTGCATAGCCAACTTCAAGTTCTGCATTGTTCACATTGCCGATGGTCACATTACTATATTTGGCTTCCACTGTGAGTCCGGCTTTGAAATTTCCGGCAGACAGGTTGCCGTATTTAACATGCAGATCGCATTTGCCATCGTTGCTGGCTGGCAAGTCAATGTTTCCGTACTTCTGCGTCAAATCCATGGCTAAACCATTTGGAATGTTGATATAGTAGTGGATATTGAGGCTGTGGTTTTCACCGTTTCCCCAGTTCCAGTTGCCTGAACTCTTAGCCAGGCTGGTGATGGCAGATACTGTATTGCCGGACTTTTGCAGATCGATATTTACACGGTCCAGTTCTGCCTGGGCTCTGCTTTCATTGCTTGATTTCGATTCTATTACGATACGGAAGGCTACTTCTTTCTTACCCCAGTATGCGATAGTGATGTTTCCATAGCGATTGTCTACTTGCAGAAGATCATTCATGCTTACGTTGAAAGATTTGTTTATCTCTTTTCGTTTTGTATATCCCTGATCTTTTGCTAAAGCCGGAAGACTGCATAGTAGCATTAACATGGCTACCAGGCATAGTGAATAGTTTTTTGTTTGTACTGAATACTTCATTTTATTTAAGTTTTTAATTGTTATCTACTTGCTACCCGCTACCTGCTCCATCTGCTTGAGCATAATGGAGAGTCCTTCCAGACTGCTGTTGTAATGTTGTGTCATAGCATACAGTCCGTTATTGCTGCAGGGTAGAGTTGGCAGTATGGTTTGTTCGAACATGTAATTGTCTCGAAGCACTTGCTTTGTTGCTTGTAATAATTCTGACGTACCAGGTGTTTTGTCTTCTTTGTAGATTTCTTCCATACGTGCCATTACATCATTCATTTGCATGTTGTAGTAGATACGGAGTTCTTCTATTTCCTGTTTCTGGCAGTGTTGTGCAGTCTGTTGTTTGACAGGGTTGGGAATCGTGCTTCCACCGGGTATCCGAAGGATAAATAGCAAGGCAAAACAAGCAGCAGCAATAAAAGCACCGATCATGTATAGTTGCTTTCTTTTGAAACGTCTACCGGAGGAAGTTATTAGTTTCCGTTCGAAACGTTCAAAGTGTCCTTGGGGAAGCATGTCATCGTTGAATGCTTCCTTATTGGCATCAATGAAATCTTTTAGTTTATCCATATTAATTAGCTCCTATAATATCTAAAAGTTTACGCTTGGCACGCAGGTATTGGCTGCGTACGCTCGGCGGTTGAATGTTCAGGATAGAGGCAATCTCTTCCATATCATATCCCTCAAAGAGGTAAAGAGAGAGGATTACGCGATAGCCGGCGGCTAGTTTTTTCATGCCTTCTTTTACCTGAAGGACGGTATAGTGGATTTGTTCTTCCACTTCTTTGTCATCGTCCGGTTGCTCGGCCATATTGTCCGGCAATTGTTCCCAATCGGGTTTTTGCCGACGTACGTAATCAATGGCAGTATGGATAGCTATTCTGTGTATCCAGGCTTCGAAACACTGACTATCGTGATACTGGTCGAGGCGGGAAAATATCTTTAGGAATGTATCCTGCATTGCTTCTTCCGCTTCTTCCTGGTTGCCGGTGATTCGTACGCAGGTTATGTATAGCCTTTGTGCAAATTGCTTGTAAAGGGCGAGTTGTGAGGCTCGTTTCCCTTGCCGGCAACCTTCTATCAGATGTGCAGTAATTTCTTCCATTTGTTTATATAAACGAAGGCCGTATTTGTAACGTTGCATCAACGATACAAAATTATACAAAAAAAGAGAGGCATCATCCCGATGTCTCTCCTCCTGAACTAAATGATAAAAATAAAAGTTATGTGGGAAGGTTTATTCCAAGTTATCCATATCTCCTGTCATATTAATACTTTTGCTATTGTCAGAAGATTCTTGTTTATCGGAATTATATTCTAATGTATATTCTTTTTCTCCTTCAAATGTTTTTACGCGTAATGTTAATGTTACGGTTTTTCCATTCGTATCAGGCAAGCTTTCCATCCGGAAGCAAACAAGGCCTTCTGTGGATGTAACAGCCGGATCGAAATAGGCATTGTGACGGAATTCCAGCAAATAAGGATTTTTTTCATCCGGTTGTATTACGTTCACAAAGTGCTTTTTTGAACCGCCGTAATTCATACGGAACAGGATATTCAGGAAATTGTCGGAAATCCAGATGTCTTGTTTTGGATTTTTGATGGAAACAGGGTCTGTACCATAGACAGAATCGTTTTCGTCCCCCAGATTTTTTGCTATATCTTTTGTAAGAATGTCGGATATCCCGTTAATTTTGATAGAGTGGGAATAGTTTCCGATTGAATCACCTAAAATTGTGTAATTTACCCACGCTCTCTGTCGTTCTTTTGCTTCGTAATGAATATAGATAGGGGCTGCCGGCCATAAAGTAGAACCATCGTCTGTCCGTAAATAAAAAGAATTGTCGTTAATGGGCACTACGGTGGCGGGTTCTATCCAGAATTTATCCAGTGAGTAACCGTCATCATCCAGACAGGAATGAAATGTAAGTGAAGTTAAAAAAACTCCTGCAATAAATAAAATTGATTTCAACGTCTTCATACCTTTAGTATCATTACAATGTTATTTCTTCGTTTGTATAAGGGAAGATGAATAACTGTAATAAAATGCTGCATAAGGCGTTAATAAAAGATGTTAATGCAGAAGTGAGTGATAAATTAGTCGTGCTGTCCTCTCGGATGCTCCGGGTTTTCCGAGTATCCGGATTACTTCATCATAACCATCCAGCATCTTTTGGCGATACTCTTTATTTTGTAAAATCCGTCCTAATTCTTCCTGGATTTGCTGCCGGGAAAAACGTGCTCCGAATAATTCTTGTACCACTTCCCGCCCGGCTATCAGATTTACTAATGAAATATATTTTGTATGGAAAAAATGGCGGAAGATGAAACTTGCCAATTTACCGGCCGGCGTATAATAGCAAACAACTTGCGGTATGCGAAAAAGCGATGTTTCCAGTGTTGCTGTTCCTGATGTTACCAAAGCGGCTTTGCTATGTTGCAGAAGCGGATAAGTTTTTCCGAAAATGATTTTTACCGGATGATTGCCCGTATATTTGTTATAAAAATCAGGGCTGATACCAGGAGCTCCTGCTATTATCGGTTGATAATCGGGGTAGGAAGCAGCTACATTTAACATAGTGGGGAGATTGTCTTTTATTTCTTGCCGCCTGCTGCCGGCAAGTAAAGCTAGGATTGGTTTATCGTTCAGGTTTTCTTCTTTATAAAAAATATCACGGGAAACAGCCTTTTGTTCCATATATAGGGCTACTGAGTCGACAGACGGATTGCCTACATAATCTACTGTATAATTGAGCTTATGATAGAATTTAGTTTCGAAAGGTAGTATGCAGAACATCTTATCTACGTACTTTCTGAAATCTTTAATGCGATATTGTTTCCAAGCCCAGATTTTAGGAGATATATAATAGTAAACAGGTAAGTGTAGCACTGTTTTTACAAATTTGGCAATCTTCAGGTTGAAACCCGGATAATCGATCAATATTACCACATCCGGCTGATAGCGGCTGATATCTTCTTCACATGTCTGCATGTTTTTTAATATTGTACGCAGGTTGAGCAATACAGGGATGAATCCCATAAATGCCATTTCGCGATAATGCTTTACCAGAGTACCTCCAACGGCTTGCATAAGATCCCCTCCCAGAAAGCGGAAATCCGCTTCCTTATCTTGTTCTTTCAGTGCAGCCATCAGATTGGAAGCATGCAGGTCCCCGGAAGCTTCACCGGCTATCAGATAATATTTCATATAAAGAAAAGAATATTATAATTTCCAATTATTGAGGGTAGATATGAAGTCATAATCTGTAACATCTATCTTACATGGTACGAGAGATGCATAGCCGCTGTTCAGCGCTAACATATCATTGTCCGGATGAATGGGTTGATTGCTTTTAAATTCTCCGGTAAGCCAATATACAGGATTACCGCTTGCATCTTCCGAGCGTTTGAATTCTTTAATCCATCTACCGTCAGCCTGGCGACATACTTTTAATCCTAAAACATGTGAAGTCTTTGGAACATTCAGGTTGAGATATGTACCATGTGGAAGTCCTTCTTTCAACACGCGCCGGGCAAGCATACGTGCCAGACGGCAACTTTCCGAAAAATCGGCGTCGGCAGCATGGTCTAATAATGAAACGCCTATTGACGGTACATCGAAAATACATCCTTCGGCAGCAGCTCCCATCGTTCCCGAATAGTTTACACAAATGGCCATGTTGCCTCCGTGATTGATGCCGGAAATAAGCAAGTCCGGTTTTCTGTCCAGGATTTCGTTAATGGATAGTTTGATGCAGTCAACAGGGGTACCCGAGCAACTATAGATTGTCAAACCTTCTTCTTCTTTTAGCAATGTATATTTAATAGGAACGAGTGAAGTAATAGCACTTGCCATACCAGAGCGTGGACCGTCTGGTGCAAACACAATAATGTCTCCCAGGTCGCGGAGACAAACAATCAGTTCATTAATGCCTTTTGCCAATACGCCATCATCATTTGTAATTAAGATAAGCGGTCTTTCTTTTGTCATATTTATTGTTTTATTTTATATTTACTGCAGGGTCATGCAAAGATAATGCTTACTAAGCAAAATCCCCCTACTCCTGTAAAACAAAAAAACGGACTCATAGTTATGACTTTTTAAAATCATAACTATGAGTCAAAAAAATTATAGTTATATTTATTGGGAATGCTTTTATGACGCATGGTAAGTCATTATTTTATCATCCTCTTGGAGGCCCCATTCTTCTATGGCGACCGGGGATCTGGACATCTTGCATTGAGCCGCCTCCTTTAAAGATACTGAAACGATAAATAAAGTGTACCATGAAATAACTACTTAAAGTGTTATATTCCGTATCCTGGATATAGTTGGCCGTAACCGAGCGCGAAATGTTGCTGCGTTGCTGCAGAATATCATATATTTTGAAACGAAGGGTTGCCTGTTTGTTTTTCAGGAAGGTTTTTGATGCCGAAGCATTCCATAGCACTTCTTTTTGCTGATAACCGTCGGCATATCCTGAATTGGTAGACCAGTTTATATCACTTTCTATTTTAAAATCGAGTGGCAGGTAAACAATCGTATTACCTCCTACACCATAGTTGAAGGTGTTTTGATCCTTTTGTCCTTGTAATGAGTTTGTTGTTCCGTTGTAGCGGATATTACCATTTACTCCCAGATCAAGATAAGCCGAACGGAAGTCTATACCGCCGCGTTCGGAAAGAATCAGGTTTTTGTTCGTGTTTTTTTCTTCGTTGATAAATCCGTTACTGTTGGCAAATGATCCCATTGTCATCGAGTTGATAGAAAAACGTTTATTTCGGAGCGGAGTATTTATCATGGCGCGGATATTTGCGCTGTAATTACCGTTTACGTTTTCGTAAGTCGTAACTTTTTTACCACTGTTCCCTTCGTATGTAGAATAAGTGACAATATCATTTACGATATAACTGGCATTTGCCATTATCATGAAAGCACGTTGCTTTTCCGGTACAAATTTTTGAAAACGAACCGACAGATTATTTGTATAACGAGGATTCAGATCCGGATTACCTATGATTGTGTTCAAAGGATTACTAATGTCTGCTACAGGCTGTAACTGGGTCATGCTGGGCTGGCTTGTCCGTCCGCTATACGTGATGCGTAAGTTTGTACGTTTGTCAAACATATAGTTAAACTGGGCCATGGGAGATAAGTTTACAATACTGCGTGACAGATTGGAAAAAGTACTGTCTCCTACAAAATTTTCGCTACTGGAATAAGACGGATCTAAGTTTAAACCGAGCGTATAATTGTATTTTTCGCGTTGTGATTTGAAGCTCAGGCTTGCTCTTTGATTGATGAAGTTATTACGGTAACTTTTGCTGTAAGCGGTGTCGAGTACTGTGTATTCATTGTTCTCGTCAATGGTGTATGAGTTTTTCAGAGATTCTTGCTTACGCTGGCTGATGCTATAAGTTAATTGGATAAAATTGTTGTGTCCTATAGGTTCTACCCATGATAAGTAGGCACGGTAGTTGAAGCCTTTGTTGTCGTACCGGAATTTCTGGTCGATGATTTCATCTTTTAGACCGGGTTCCAGCTGATAATATTGAGTAGAAGATTGATTCATTCCTTGGTTATAGGAGTCGCTAAGCCCTCCAGATACAGAGGCACTAAACACGCGGCCTTTATTGTTCAATTTGCGGCTGAACTCCAATCGGGCACTCAAATTATGCCCTTCACCATCGGAAAAATAGTTGGAATTTCCCACATTCACGGTATCCATATCTCCGGATAAAGTATGAAAATTTCCACTTTCCCAGTTATGGCTGTTACTATAGCTGAAGTCGGGAGTAAATATGATTCTGGTAAGAGTATCCGGCTGCCATTCCATGCGGAAATTTATGCCGAAATTATCATTTTTTGTATTACTCCGGTTCTGTTCGTCATAATAAGAGCTACTATCGTTAGGCAGATAATTTTGTTGGGAACTTTTGCTGCTGGCTTCATTGTCGGAATGGGAATACCGGGCATTGCCTCCTAATGTCATCTTTTTATTAAATTCTTTACTGAAATTTAATCCGGCATTGCCCGAAGAAGTAATACCATTTCCTGCTCCGCCACGACCAAATCCCCGTCTGCCTCCACCTCCCATGTCTGCAAACATGGTGGAAGCAAGATCTGAAAACCCCATGTTGTTTGTATTATTTATTCCTCCCATGAAAGTAATCTGATCATTGTTGATGAAACGGTTTACCATAGCATTGCCTTCGTATCGGTCTTTACTGCCGTAACCGGCAAACGCATTACCAAACCAGCCCTGTTTCATGCCAGGTTTTACAGTCAGGTTGATAACAGTCTCCTCTTCTCCGTCATCAAATCCGGTCATTATGGCCATATCGCTTTTCTTATCCAGAACTTGTACCTTATCTATCATTTTGCTGGGTAAATTTTTAGATGCGACTTTTGGGTCGTCGGAAAAGAACTCTTTCCCATCTACCATCACTTTCTTCACTTCTTTACCATTGACGGTTATTTTTCCGTTGCTATCTATTTCAACACCAGGCATCTTTTTTAGCAAGTCTTCAAGTACAGAACCTTCGGTTACTTTATAAGAATCTGCATTGTATTCCATGGTATCGTTGCGGACAACAACTTCCGGGGCTTTGCCTATGACAACTGCTTCGCCTAATTGAATACTTCCGTCGCTTAGTGCCAGTTTCCCTACATTAACCGGATTTGTTTTCCCCGTAATACGCAGTGGTTGATATAAAGGATCATAACCAACAAAGGTAATGTGTAATAAATAGTTTCCGGTTTTGATATTTTTCAAGGTAAAACTACCATTATTTCCGCTGACCGTACCACGAACCAATGCACTGTCTTTTACACTTAGCAAACGGATGGTTGCTTGTTCTACAGGTTCATTCGTGCTTTCTTCCACTACGACCCCATTAACATTTACTCCCGAATTCTGTGCTGAAAGAGACAGTGAGAGGAGTATCAATACTATCAAAATGAGGTATTTTCCCGATTTTATCATAAACTTGTATCTTTTAGTTCTAAATAAGTCTGAGAAAAATAGACAGTCTTTGTTTATATTAGTTTAATGTTTAATTGTTCTATTTGATATAATTAACAATAAGTCGTATATTGCCGTCAATTACGGGAGACTCGTTTTATGCAAAGTGAATTGATGTTGTTAGCCGAATTAAGAAGAGGAAATAAGGAGGCATTCTCTATTTTATTTACTTCTTATTATAAAGATTTGGTCCGGTTTGGAGGAGTTTTTCTTTCGAACAAGATGGTTTGTGAAGATATCGTTCAGTCTGTATTTCTTAATTTATGGAATGATCGTGCAAGCCTGGAAATAACCACATCACTAAAATCTTATTTATTGACTTCCGTTCGCAATAGATGTATGAATGAGATTCAACACCGGAACATAGTGCATGAACATGCTTCTGATATGATGTCTAATCCGGTGCTGGATGAAATTAATACGGAAAATTATGTGTTGTTTTCCGATCTGCAAACTCATTTCCTTTTGGCATTACAACAAGTTCCTGAAGCGTTTCGGTTACCTTTTGAAATGAACCGTATGCAGGGAATGAAGTATAAAGATATTGCTATACGGCTGAATGTATCGGAGAGGACTGTAGAGGTGCGAATAAGTAAGGCGCTGGAAATGTTACGTACTTTATTGAAGGACTTTTTGCTTTGTCTTGTATGCTTATTGAGGTTACTCTGAATTTTAATTATAAATAACGTTGTTTTAATGTGGATGCTACTCTCTGAATTGTCTTATTTATAGTAAAACAGAATATGGAACAATCAGAAAAACAAATAGAAGAATTGGTCATTGCTTATCTTTCCGGCGTGGCTACACCGGAGGAGATAACTATGCTAGCTGCATGGGTAAAGAAAAATCCTGAAAATAAACGGCATTATGAACAATTACAAAACTTATGGCAGTTATCAAATCCGCAGTTTTTAGTGACTGATGATGATTTGGAAAAGGCTCATGCTAAAGTAATGGGTAAACTGTCATTACAGCCATGGTATCTAACTTTATATAAATACTGGCAGCAAGTTGCAGCAGTTTTGCTATTGCCTTTACTGATTCTTTCCGCTTATTTTTATTTTAGAAATGATGCGGGCAAGAATTATGTTGCTTATCAAAAAATAACTGTGCCGTTTGGAACCTATTCGCAAATAAATTTACCGGACGGGTCAGTGGCATGGTTGAATGCGGGTAGTACGTTAAAATTTCCGACAGTTTTCAAAAAGGGGGAGAGAAGTGTGTTTTTATCGGGCGAAGCTTTTTTTGAAGTGGAATCGGATAAAGAAAACCCTTTTATTGTAGCAACCGATCTGTTAAAAGTGAAAGCTACCGGAACGGCTTTTAATGTCGAGGCCTATAAAAAAGAACCTGTTGCTGTGACTATGGTAAGAGGTAAAGTACATGTACAGTTGAATAACGAAGCAGATAAAGTCAGTTTGAAACCAGGAGAGCGGTTGCTGTATGGAGACGTAAATAAATCCTTTGAAATAACGGAAACAGACCCTTATAAATGGTACGCATGGAAAGATGGCAACCTTATCTTCAGGGATGACTCTCTTTCTTATATTTTAAAGAAAATCGGTCAGATTTATAATGTAGATATTACGATCCGTGACCCTGAAATAGGAATGCAGCCCTATAGAGTAACATTTGAGAAGGAATCGTTGCCTGTTATCCTTGAATTGATGAAGCTTACGGCTCCGATTGATTATAAAGTGTATGAACCGAGAAAATCTTCGGATAATCGTTATAATAAAACACATATTGAATTTTATAGTGTAAAAAGAAAACCATAACATTTATCATTTAATTTTTAAATCGTATGAATATGAAAAAACTGATTGTCGGAGCAGCCTTTTTGTTGGTTGCCTCTTTTCTTTCATTTATGTTTGCCGGGGAACCGGTTCGGGTTATTGTGTTTGGTGCCCATCCGGATGATTGTGATATTTATGCAGGAGGTACGGCGGCTTTATTTTCAAAAATGGGGCATAAGGTGAAATTTGTTTCTCTAACTAACGGAGATAAAGGGCATCACCAAATGCAACCGGAGGCATTGGCTGCTCGTAGAAAACAGGAGATGCAAGAAGCAGCCCGTAGTTTGGGCATTGTTTATGAGAATCTGGACAACCATGATGGAGAATTAATGCCGACATTAGAAAACAGGAAAGCGGTTATTCGCATGATCTGTGATTGGAAGGCTGATATTGTGATAACACATCGTCCTAATGATTATCACCCGGATCACCGTTATACCTCGACAATTGTACAGGATGCTGCTTATATGATTTCTGTACCTTTAATGGTTCCGGGAGGCGAACCTTTGTTAAAAGCTCCGGTTTTTTTATATATGCATGATAATTTTCAGAAACCGGCTCCGTTTTCACCGGATATCGTGATTGACATAACTCCTGTGATTGAACAGAAGTTGGATGCAATTTGTGCCCACGAATCGCAGGTATATGAATGGTTGCCTTGGAACGGAGGGTATGAAGAAGATGTACCTGCGGATGTAGCAGGCAGGAGAAAACTTGTAGCTGATCATTTGTTGAGAAGGAAAATGTCTGATAAATACCGTGAACCGGCTCTTAAATGGTACTCTCCGAAGCAGGTGAAAAATATCTCTTATTTTGAAGCTTTCGAGATTTGTGAATATGGAAATGAGCCTGATAAGGAAGAAGTCCTGCAACTATTTCCGATGTTACCCAGATAGTGTTAATATAAGTTAATCAAGCCTTTTCTAATGTGGAAGAATTTTTGTACGCTGTCTTATTTATAGAGATCAGAGAATATAAATTTTAACCTTAAAAACGAATGGATATGGAAAAACTGAACAGCGGATAAATTTAAATTTCAGTTGATTCTAAATATAAAAGGGAAGGTCTGGTACACCTCCCCTTTAGATCATTTAGTTTCAAAAATGTGCATAATAAACCTTATTTTCTAACTAAACATACAAAAATATGAAATCTTGTTCGATTAAGGAAATCACAGGGCATTTTTTTGCCTCGAAAACATTTCTGGTTATGAGAATATGTCTAATACTATTGATTTGTTGCGTAATGCAATCTGTGGCATCAACCTCTTACTCCCAAGTAACAACACTGACAATGAAGCTGAATGATGTTTCTATCGAGGAAGTGTTGGATCAGATAGAATCTCAAACAGAATTCCGTTTTTTATACAATAAAAAGGTGGTAGATGTAACGCGCAAAGTAGATATTTCCGTTAAGAAAGAGAATGTAACCGAAATATTGAATACTTTATTTAAAAATGGAAATATTTCATACGTAATTAGCGATCGCTATATTGTTCTGAAAGATAAAGTTGAAACAAAAGATGTCCAACAGAAAAAAAAGATAACCGGTAATGTCTCTGATAAAAGCGGAGAGCCTGTTATTGGGGCGAATGTGGTAGTAAAAGGTACGGCCAATGGTGTAATAACAGACATTGACGGTAATTTCTCGATAGAAGTACCAAATAGTAATGCGATTCTGCAAGTATCCTATATAGGATATAAACCACAAGAGGTACCAATTAATGGAAAAAATAGGATAGATGTTGTGCTAGCTTCCTCTATAGAAGAATTGAACGAAGTGGTAGTCACGGCTATGGGCATCAAACGTGAGAAAAAGGCATTAGGGTACGCTATGCAGGAGATAAAGACGGATAATTTGATTGAAAATCGTTCGGAGAGTGTGTCTAATATGCTGCAAGGTAAAGTGGCAGGAGTGCAGATTTCACAATCAGGCACAGGAATGGGAGGATCGACGCGTGTAATCATGCGTGGTTTAAGTTCGCTAAGTGGAAATAACCAGCCTCTATGGGTGGTAGACGGGATTCCGATTAGTGATAATATGCAAGGGGAGGCGACCGAATGGGGAAATCCGGATTATTCCGGTGGAGCGTCCGAAATTAATCCGGAAGATATTGAGAGTATTTCGGTATTGAAAGGAGCCAATGCTGCTGCGTTGTATGGTAGCCGTGCCCAAAACGGAGCAATTCTTGTGGTGACTAAAAAAGGAAAAATAGATCAGCCTTTAACTATAGAATATAATGGAAATGTAAGTTTTAGTACCCCTTATGAATCTTATAAACTGCAGAATATATACGGTCAGGGTAGTAACGGGCAATATTCGATAGATGCAAAGGGAAGTTGGGGACCGGAAATGGATGGTAGTATGACAGTCCCGAACTGGAGAAACAGTATTTACGGAGATGATCGTTATCAGCCATATGCTATGACTCCGCAAAATAGTCAGATGATGGATTTTTATCGTACTGGAGTGAATTATAATAATAGTGTCTCTTTGGCTGCCGGAGGCAAATCTTTATCGGGACGTATGGCATATTCGGATTCCAGAAATAATGGTGTCACGCCTTCTCATAATTTAACTCGCCAGTATATTGATGCCAACCTTAATTTTTCGAACCAATGGTTGCAGGTTGGGATGAAAGCTAATTATATCCGGCAGAAAGGACGGAATCGTCCGGATCAGGGAGAGTATGGTATTGCCAACCAGTTTATAAAAATGCCAAGAAGTATCCGTACTGTCGATTTGGAAAATCCGGAAGGCTTGGATGGAAATCCTGTAAATTGGAGCGGAGCCAGTAATGAATACATTAATCCGTATGCTTATTATTATAAAGGGAATGGTAATAAAGATGTCATGAACCGCTTTATCGGCCAGATAAATGCTTCTATAATTTTCACCGACTGGTTGCGCCTGAACGGTAAGGTTGGTTTGGACTGGTATGATACCGACCGGAGAATAATGATGCCGTTTTCATATAATTCGGGCAGCAATCAATATACGATTTATACAAATACATTTCAGGAAATAAACTCGGATGTTATGCTTAACTTTAATAAAACATTCGGTGATTTTTCTCTTATGGCAAATTTGGGTGCAGCTTTCCGTGCGGAAACGAGTAAAGTACTGAATGCGCGTTCCGGACGTTTTACCGTTCCTGGCTTAGTTGCTATATCTAACGGCGGGAATAAAACGGTGGAAGAAGGCTTCAGCAAAAAAGAGGTTCATTCTGTTTTAGGCAATGTGCAGTTCGGATATAAAAGTATGGTTTATTTGGATTTAACCGGGCGTAATGACTGGTCTTCTACTTTACCATCCGATAACTGGTCTTATTTCTATCCTTCTGTTAGTTTAAGTGGGATAATATCGGAGATGGTTAAATTGCCGGAACAGATTTCTTTCCTGAAGATTCGTGGTTCATGGGCAAAAGTGGGTAATGACACAAGTCCATATCGTCTGTATCCGGTGTATGGAGTATACACAATTATTACACCCGTATTGGGTTCATCTGCCCCGAACGGATTTCCGTTGGCTACATTGAAACCGGAATCAACCAACTCTTATGAAACTGGTTTGGACTTACGTATGTTTAGTGGAAGAATAGGTTTGGATTTTACGTATTATAATTCAAAAACTACCAATCAGATATTGGGAATATCGGTGGCTCAGTCTTCCGGTTATACTACGAAGTTAATCAATGCCGGAGAAATGGCCAGCCATGGTGTCGAGTTGATGCTTAACTTTATACCTGTTCAAACCAAAGATTGGCAATGGGATGTAAATTTGAATTGGGGTACGAATATGTCTCGTTGTATAAAATTGGATCCTACGGTGAAACGTTGGGATATGGGAGGTGTACGCATTGGTAACGTTGTTGTCCGGGAAGGTGAAAAATTTGGCGACATTATAGGAAAAGCTTATGTTCGTGATGAGGTTGGCAACATGAAAATTAATGCTGATGGCTTGCCAATTTTTGAAAGCGATAAGGTAATTGGCAATATGATGCCAGACTGGACAGGGTCTGTATCTACTACTCTTCGTTGGAAAGATGTGATATTTAATATGTTGATTGACATAAAACATGGTGGTGATGTTGTGTCTGTAACAGATGCATATGCCTGTAAATTGGGTAATTCGGAACGGACGTTAGCACATCGTGATGGAGGATTGGTTGTGAAGGGTGTCAGTGTGGATACCGGCCAGCCTAATACTGTAGCTATTACTTCTCAGCAATTTTATGAAACAGTGGGAGGCCCGGACGGTGTTGCCGAAGAATTTTTATATGACGGTTCGTATGTAAAAATGCGTGAAATGTCTGTCGGTTGGAATTTACCTAAAGCATGGATCGATAAAACTCCATTGAAAAGTGTAAAATTTTCACTCGTTGGGCGCGATTTGTTTTTTATAAAGAAAAATACGCCGTCAAATCCGGAAGGAGCCTTTTCACGTAGCGATTATGCACAGGCATTTGAAATTTCATCTATGCCGCCGACAAGAAGTTTTGGCTTCAATTTGAATGTTAAATTTTAAATCGAATTGAGTTATGAAAAATAAAATAAAAAATATATTTACCATAGGTTTGTTTGCCTGCTTGTTGTCTGGCTGTACAGATTCATTTGTGGAATTAAATAAAAACCCGTTGGCATCTTCATCACTTAATCCTGAATTGGTATTTCCTTTTGTTACATGGAAAGTTACGAATATAGCTTGGGATAATTATCAGTTGGGCGATCAATTAGGGGTTGCTTTATATGCTCAATACATTGCAAATACATCAACGGGTTATAGTGTGGACCGTTATGTGTATGAAGACGCTTACCCTACAGGAGGTTTGTGGGGGCCTCACTATACGGGAGTTATGAAAAATATAAAAATGGTAGGTAGCCAGATAACCGAAAACCCGCATTCAGTCCAGACTTATCAACTAATGCGTATCATATTGGCTTATTCTTCGGCTAAGATGACTGATATATACGGAGACATGCCCTATTCGGAAGCTGGAATAAATATCGAACAACCAAAGTATGATAGTCAAAAGGATATTTATAATGATGTTTTTAAAGAACTGCGTGAAGCTGTTGAAGTTTTGCAAAGCGGATTGAAAGGCCAGAATGCATTAGGCAATTCCGACTTTATTTATAATGGAGATGTCTCTAAATGGATAAAGTTTGCCAATTCAATTCGTCTCCGGTGTGCGATACGTCTTTCTTTTATAGATCCTGAAAAAGCACGCCAGGAAGGTGAGGCGGCTTTGGCTGCCGGAGTTATGTCTTCAATAGATGATGGTGCAACCTGTATGACAAATAAAGATGATTGGAATAGCTTGGGGTATCCGTTAATTACGATCAGTCATTGGGGTGAGTTTAGGGTGAGTGCTACATTGGTCGATATTCTGGAAAATACGGGGACGGTGGTTGATCCCCGTGAAACACTTTATATAGGAAAAACGAAATTGTTTGTAACAGAAGGAAAAGGAGCCGCTTACAAAGGCGTTCCAAACGGATTGCCGGCAGATCAGTTGGCTATGCCTGGCTACACATTGGATGAAAATTCGAATGTACATGGAATGATGTTTTTCCCTAACTGGAATACAGCAGGAGTAGATCCTACAAGTGTCTGGATTACCAAACGCTATCCGGTAATGCGCTATTCGGAAGTCTGTTTCTTGAAAGCTGAAGCTGCTCTTCGCGGGTGGAATGGAGCCGGAAATGCCAAAGATAATTATGAAGAAGGTATCCGGACTTCTTTCGCAGAATCAAGAGATGGTATAGATACCAAGCTTTTGGATCTGACAAAAGATGAGACGTATATAACGACGGGAAACGTAGCCTGGGATGTTTCCGGTGATTTTGAGTCGAACCTGAAAAAGATTATAACTCAAAAATGGCTAGCGCTATATCCGGTTGGTGCCGAAGCTTGGGCTGAGTTTCGCCGGACAGGGTACCCTGATTTGAAACCGATTGTCAGATGTGATGATTCGAATATCAAACCCGGAGAATTTATTAAAAAAATATATTACCCCGATGAAGAACGGCGTATTAATAAGGCTCATGCTACCGATAAAAACCTGAATAACGGCAAAGGTGACGGAGGCCATGTTCGTGTTTGGTGGGATACAGGTAGATGTAAATAAAGTAGTACGTTAAATACAATCTGATATAATATGAAAAATTTGATTCCTGTCTTAGCAACATGTATGTGTATGATGAGTGCTTGTTTGCCTTCGGGTAAGAAAGAAACAATGAAAGTACCAGTTAATAATGCGTTGACTCAAGACGTTTTTGTCCCAGAAGACCATGGATATAAGTTAGTTTGGGAAGACAACTTTGATGGAACAGAATTGGATACGACCAAATGGAAATGTCGTCAAACCGGTCCTCGGCGTATTGGATATAACGATCCGTCTATGGTAAAGGTAGAGAACGGTAATCTATTACTTATGTACGACATTAAGAAAGATAGCGTTCTGGCGAGTATGGTTGGAACAGGTGAAACTTATATGACGACTTATGGTTATTTTGAATGTCGTGCCAAACTACAAAAAGGTGATGGACCTTGGGCTGCCTTTTGGTTCCAGTCTCCACAGATATCAAATGGAGAAGATCCGGGTAAGTTTGGTACCGAAATAGATATTTTCGAGTACTTCAAAGGGTTAGGTGCTGATACGTTGACACATTGCTTGCATTGGGCTTATGGACCTAATCAGAAATCGAGTGGTCAGATGACCAGTTACCTGGAAGGACTTTCCGAAGGGTTCCACACGTTTGCTTTGGAATGGACGGATCAGAAATATTCGTTTTTTATAGATGGATTGAAATATCATGAGCAGACTGTCGGTATTTCTAATATTGACGAATATATGATTCTGAGTATGGAGATTCCTGCAACTTTGGAAGGTATAAAGAATGCTTGTGCTCCTGATACGTTTATAGTAGACTATGTAAAGGTTTATAAGAGGTAAGATTGTATGAGGTGCAAATATTTGCCTGGGTTATTTTTACTTTGTGTACTTTGGGCTGGGAATTTATTTTCCCAGCCTTTGGTAAAAGGCTATAAACAAACGGATATTTCGGATATGGTCTTGATTTATCAGGGAGGGGCACATCGTATGGATTGGACAGCCGATCAATTTTTGCCTTATGTTGTCCACCAGAATGCGGATGGCAATAAAAACTGGTTATTCGATGGCTTTTTATTTCTTGAATTTAAGGATGGTAAAGGCCGTTGTTATGCTTCCCGTTATGAGAAACTGCCGGCCCGGAAGCAAGAATGGATTTGGTTGATGGATCGTGTTTTTGAGAAAGGTAAATCGTTGTATGCATTGAACGAATGTATTCAATCGCAGATTGAAGAAATTGGAGCCCCTTCTTTTCGCCATAAAGTTGTAATAGGATTACCGGAACCAATTCCTGATCAGAAAGATTGGGGAACATTAGATGGACAGTCTTTGGATTTTTCGAATGATGCCGATAAATTAAAAGCTTGTCGATGGTATATTGACGAATTGACCAAACGTTTTAAAGAAGCAGGATTTGCTAATTTGGATTTGGCTGGTTTCTATTGGGTATCGGAAGATATAGTTACAAGCAAAGCACTTACTGTTCCTATCGGAGATTATATACGTTCTAAAGATTTCTTGTTTTACTGGATTCCATATTGGAATGCGATGGGATATAGCGATTGGAAAGAATTAGGATTTGATGTGGCTTATGCACAACCGAACCATTTCTTTGAAGCCTCTATACCGGATCAACGGATTGACGAAACTTGCCGTTTGGCACGTACTCATAATCTGGGACTTGAAGTAGAGTTTGATGAACGTGTATTTGCTGGTCAGAAAGATTCCTTTTATGATCGTCTGGTTGCTTATTTGGATCGTTTTGAGAAAAATGGGGTTTATGACGATGCCGCTATTGCTTATTATGAAGGAGGAGGGGCCATATTGGGTTTTTCAAAATCCTCAAATCTCAAAGATAGGGCATTAATAGACAGGTTGGCTTCTTTAGTTTGTAAAAGAAGGCAAATCCATGAGGCTTCAGATCTTATTGTCGGTTTGGATGATTCGATATGGAAAGTAACACAACAAACACCTTATATTGTTAGTACGAAAGGTTTGCTTGAAAAACAATATGGTTATATAGAGTTAAAAGCGAAGTTGCTTTCCGATAATCCCGATGTAAAAGTATCGGTGCGCCTCAAACCTGTAAAAAGATTGTATGGCTCGGGGGCACAAAGTGGAGAGATAACCCTGTTGGAGTATGATGGTAAGTATCCGGATTGTATAAAAGGTGGAATTTTTTCCAAAGAATTAAATTGGGAGACGGGTAATAAGAAAGGAGCTACACTTCCTGTTTTTAATTTGTCGGGAGATTACCATTCTTTTATTTGTGAATGGACGGCCGGAAATATAAAGCTATATGTTAATGATGTTTTGTTTTTTTCTATGGATGACGACTTTAACGGAGATACAGAATATTGGCCGTTCAATCAGCCTTTTTATCTGGAAATAGAAATACATTCCCAAGTGAAAGAATCTGTTTTGAAACTTAATAAAGTGTCATTTGATTAGTTATGGTAAAAACGGAAGACAGGCAGGACTTGTCATAAATACATAAAGAGAAGAAGATAGTCTTTTAGTTTGATCCGGAGTATTTTTAAAGATTGTGAAATTCGATACTCCACCGTTTTTATTGAAACGCCGAGAGTCTTTGCGACCTCGGCGTTTGTTTTTTCACCGAAACGACTTAACGTAAATGTCTCGCGATAACCTTCGGGTAGTTCATTAATTGCATTTTGGATGTTTTGGCTCAGTTCGTTTATGAAGTAATAATCCGGATTTTCAAATTGGTCTTTTAGTTTTTCGTAGAGTATGGAATGTATTCTTTCATGATAGATTTGTTTTTTTATAGCATTCAGACAACGATGTTTGGCGGAAGTAAACAAGTAGGATTTTAATGAATTTTCGATGACGAGTTTTTCTTTTGTTTCCCAAATAAATAACATAAGGTCTTGAATTAGTTCTTCTGAGTCTTCATCAGGGATGTACTGTGAAGCAAATTCACATAAAGGTGAGTAGTACTTCACAAACAACTGTTTGAAAGCATCTTTATTTCCTATCCTCATTAATTCAAATAATGATGCGTCTTCCATACGTATTAGATATACTTTTCCCAGTAAGGCAAAGGTAATTTTTTAATTGTAAAAACAAATGAAACTACATAAAATCAAAAGGAAAAGAAAAAATATTGCCATATGTCTGAAAAAAGTTTCATACTCGTTTAGGGTATGATATGGAAAGTATTGTCTTATTAATAGAAGGCGGTTATATGGAAGAGAAAATTAAATATGATGAGTTAACGGAACCGGGCGGCGTAATTTTATTAAAATACGTCCGTGGGGAAGCTTCGGCAGAAGAGCGGAGACTGGTTGAAGACTGGTTGAAAGAGAATAATGAACATGAAAAAGAACTTCTCCAGATCGCTCGTATTTATTTTGCGCAGCGAACACAGAAGCGTTTGGCTGATCGTGATCCGTTAAAAGCATTTAATCAGATTCAGAGTAAATTGAAGAAACGTTCTTTCAATTTATATTTTCGCCGTATTGTTGCGGTTGCCGCTTGTTTTATTGGGGCATTTTTATTGTCTGTAACTTTAGTTGATATGAAGAACTTTAAAGCGTTACGTTTGATAAAGCCTCAGTCAGTTACGGTTCAAGCCAATGCCGGTATGCGTACAAATCTGGAATTGCCGGACGGTACGGTCGTGTGTTTAAATTCAGGTAGTTCGATTACTTATCCTTTGCCTTATGATAAGGATCAACGGAAAGTATCATTAGTAGGCGAAGCTTATTTTAAAGTAACGCATAATCCTGAATGTCCTTTTATCGTTGGCGTAATTGACGACAAAATGTCTGTAAAAGTATTAGGAACAGAATTTAATTTGCAGGCATATGCCGGAGAAAACAAGATATGTGCCACATTGGTAAACGGACGTATTGATCTTGAGATTAAAACAGCAAAAGGACAACTTAGCAGGGCACTTTTGCCTTCGGAGAGAGCCTCCTATGATTTATTATCTAATACTTTGAATGTAGAAACAGTAAATACTATGTATGATACAGGGTGGATGGAGGGAAAGTTAATGTTTAAGGACAGCCCTTTACCAGAAGTTCTAAAGAGATTGTCTTATTTCTATAATGTCGATTTTGAGGTTAAGGATGCGATTATTAAGAGCTATTGTTTTACTGGTACATTTGTCAACCGGCAATTATCTCAGATATTGGATTATTTGAAAATATCATCAAATATAGATTATAAGATAAATCATGTCTTGACGGATGACAGCGAGAAAATAACGAAAACCAAAGTTATCCTTTGGAATAAAAAATAATGATTGATGTCTAATAAAATCAGTTTGCCTATGGATAAAACCGAAAAGTAAAACCGACAGACTTACAGAATAAAAACATACGGAAACATGTTACCAGCATCTTCCCGTATGAAATATTCAATAGCAGGTCTTAAAACGAACTAAAGAAATAATTTTTTAATCTTAAATCACTACAAAAATATGACAAAGAATTGTTATATCCAACTTGGTGCACACTTTTATGGTAGATTCTGGTGGGTGCCTAAATTAACGAGAACCATGAAGTTAACCTGTTTATTACTGTGTATGTCTATCAGTATTGCATTCGCTTCTCATTCGTATGCACAAACTGCAACATTGTCAATCCGCATGACGGAAAAAACAGTGGCGGAAATTCTGGAAACGATAGAGAAACAAACCGACTTCCAGTTTTTCTACAATAGCAAGCTGATAAATGTAAACCGGAAAGTTTCTGTAAACGCACAGGATGCAGATGTTTTTGTTGTGCTGAATCAATTGTTCGAGGGCTCAGATGTTCACTATAAGGTGGTGGATAGGGATGTGATTCTGACAAAGATGAATGTTCCGGTTGATGAAAAGACAAGAATAACCGGACGTGTTTTGGATGAATATGGAGAACCGATAATTGGAGCGAATGTCCTTGTTAAGGGTACTTCCTTCGGCTGTATTTCAGATATAGAAGGAAAATTTGAATTTGAGACTCAGGATATTGGAAATGGGGTATTGCAGGTTTCATATATTGGATATATTACTCAGGATATACCATTGAAAGGGAAAACAAGCTTAATTGTAAAACTGGAGACGGATGTATTGAAGGTATCGGAAGTCGTTGTAGTAGGGTATGGGTCAGTAGAAAAAAAGGAATTGACTTCTGCGGTTACGTCTGTTTCCAGCAAAGACTTTTTACAAGGAGCGTTTACTAGTCCGTTGTCTATGATTGATGGAAAAGTTTCAGGTGTGAGTGTTTCAAATCCGGCAGCAGCAGATCCGAATGCATCTCCTAATATACAAATGCGTGGTGCCTCTTCTATTGATGCGGGAAATACGCCGTTGGTTATAGTTGATGGAATGCCGGGAGCTGATTTGAGAAACATTGCAAATCAGGATATAGAATCGATAACAATTTTAAAAGATGGTTCGGCGGCAGCTATTTATGGTTCTCGCGCTGCTAACGGGGTTATTTTGATTCAGACGAAAAAAGGTAAGGCAGGAAAAGTTTCTGTTACCTATGATGGCTATATGGATCATGACATGGTTGCTAATAAGCCGGAAGTCCTTTCTGCAGAGGAGTTTCTGGCACATAAAAGAGATATAGATTTTGGCAGTCATACAAATTGGTATGATCAGTTATTGAGGAAAAATAACATAGGCCAGAATCACTACGTTGCCATATCCGGTGGAGGAGAGAATCTAACATTCCGGGCTTCGGCTAATTACAAAACGAAGGAGGGGTTGGATATTGGTTCTTCCCGAAAAGAATATGGTGTCCGAATGGGGTTTTCTGCTAAAACGTTGAAAGGATTGTTGGAAGTGAGTGGAAATTTGTCTACACGCGTAATAAATGAAGAATATGTAGACTATAAAGTGTTTCAGCAAGCAGTTAAGCTGAACCCTACTCATCCGATGATGGATAAAGACGATCCTGATAAATATAGTATTTTGTACGGATTTGACACCTACAATCCTGTAGGAGATATAAAAGACCAGGAAAATGGCGGAGATAGGCAGTTCTCCCTTGCCGATTTTAAAATTAAGTTGAATATTTTGCCTAATCTGAATACCGAGGTTTCTTTGGCAAGACAAAGCCAAGAGTATTTGAGACGCCTGTACATCAATTCCAAGCATAAAGAATCTGTAGATAACATGCGTCAGGGGCGTGCTCGGTTGCAGAATGAAAACTGGACGGATTATACCTTTGAATGGATTGGTAATTATTTCACTTCAATAGATAAACATACCATTAAATTAATGGCAGGATATTCGTACCAAGAGTTTAATCATCGGATGTTTTTTGCAGAAAATGCGAACTTTCCCTCTGATGTGCTTTCTTACAATAATCTGCAAGCGGGGGATTGGAATATGGCCTCCGGACGTTTGGGTATGGAATCATTGAAAGAAAAAGAAAAGACAATCGGTTTTCCTGCCCGTTTAAATTATAACTATGATGATACGTATTATTTGACTGCTTCCGTCAGGTATGAAGGGAATAGCAAATTTGGCGCTAATCATAAATGGGGTTGGTTTCCTGCGGCCTCAGCTGCATGGCGTTTGTCTAATTTGCCTGTGATAAAGTCTGTTAAGAATATTGATGAATTAAAGCTTCGTTTCTCGTATGGAGCAACGGGACGTTCCGGCTTCCCGATGTATTCGGCACTGGCTCGTTATAAAGGGGGCGAAAGATGGCAGAATGATCTTGGACAGTGGATACAGACATGGGGACCGGCAAATAACCCCAATCCCGATTTGCACTGGGAAAAACAGATATCGTATAATTTAGGGCTCGATTTCGGATTCTTTCAGAATAAGCTATCCGGTAGTCTTGATGCTTATATACGGAAAGGGAAGGACGTTATTTCCAATTATGATGCTCCTCTTCCTCCTTTCATGTATGACCAGATATTTACAAACGTAGCCTCTACCAGTTCAAAAGGCATCGAACTAACGCTGAATTGGGATGCAGTCCGGACAAAGGATTTTTCTTATTCAACAAATGTTATAGTATCTTATACCAAGTCTAAATTGGATAAATTCTCAAATGGTACATATCAGAAGGGATATATGGACCGTTATTATTTGCCTGCTCCCGGACTTCCCGGATATGCACAGCGTTTGAAAGATGGAACGGAAGTTGGAACATTTTGGGGGTTAAAATATGCGGGAGTCGATGAGAGCGGTAATATGTTGGTGTGGAAGGATGCCAAAGAAGGAGGCGAGAAAATACTGGCTAATGGGGTTGCCAGTGATGCCGACAAAGGCAACATTGGGCATGGAGCTCCTCGGTATGCATTGACTTGGGGGAATACGTTGCGTTATAAAGGTTTCGATCTGACTTTGTATTTTCAGGGAAAGTTTGACTATCAGATATTGAATATGTATCAAATGTATTATGGTTTGATGGCGGAGCCGGGTATTAATTTGTTGAAAGATGCTTATGGGAAGAATGGACATATTACTTCGGGAAAGGTGATGTGTGATTACTTTCTGGAGAACGGAAATTATTTCAGACTTGATAATATTACTCTAGGGTGGACTCCGAGTTTAAAAACAGACTGGATTAGCAATTTGAGAATATACGGTACAATAAAGAATGCTTTTACGCTTACCGGATATTCCGTAATGGACCCTACGGCTGTTGATATAAATGGCTTGGAACCGGGTGTCAGCGGTCTTAATGTCTATCCGGTGGCTCGTTCTTTTACAATTGGGATCCAAATATCTTATTAACCTTAAATTATCTATTATTATGAAGCTGTTTAAATATATAATAAGTTTATGTATAGTTGGCTCCGTTTGGGTTTCGTGTACGAATCTGGATGAAGAGGTTTTCAGTCAGATTACGGCTACCAACTATTATCAAAATAGTGAGAATGTTTATGCTGCTCTGACAAGCAATTATACATGGGCTCATAAAACAGGATGGGAAGATGCCCGTTATTTTTTACAGGAGGTAACGGCCGATCAATTAATGATTCCCACCCGTGGAAAGCATGGATATAACGGTGGTGAATATGTTCGTTTACATGAGCATAAATGGACAGTGCAGGAAAATTTTGTTTATAATGCATGGGTTGGGCCTTATAAGGGAGTTACGTTGTGCAATAATGTGATTTCAGATTTTGAAAAATTAGATTTTTCTAGATTTAAATTAAATGAGAATGTAAAAAATCAGTATATTGCCGAAGTACGTGGACTTAGAGCTTGGTATTATATGTTTTTGATCGATTTTTTCAGATATGTGCCTATAGTTACCGGAGTAGATGAGATAAAAGGACAATCTTCTCCTCAGGAAGTTTTTGATTTTATCGAGTCAGAACTGTTAGCTGTTATTCCGGCGTTGCCGAAAAATATAACTTCTTCACGTCTCGACCAAGGAGGGGCTGCCTCTATATTGGTACGTTTGTATCTAAATGCTGAAAAATGGACGGGAAAGTCCCGTTATGATGATTGCGCGCGCGTTGCTCAGGAAATTATAGACGGTAAATACGGTAGTTATAGTATCGATCCGGATTATCGCGGTCCCTTCCGGGCTGGTATTAACGGATACAAGTCGCCGGAAAACATATTTGAGTTTGCCCATAAAAAAAATTATCTGGAAGCATCATGGATGTACAATATGTGGATGCATTATCAGGATCGTTATTCTTTGGATAATGACTGGCAAGGTTGGAATGGAGGAAATCTAGCTCCGTCAAGAGACTTGAGAGGCAATCTTTACCAAGACAAACTGGGGATGCCATTTGAGAAATTTCCGAATGAGGATATTCGGAAAAAACCGTTTAGAGTGACGAGTGTGGAAGGTGATTATGAAGGCTTTTTCCTTATGGGCACGCAATATAAGTTTGATTATGACAAAGGTTATGGCTATACCGATGAGATCATTACAGGTACAGAAGAATATAACGGAAAGCCTTTGGTTTATGTAGATCAGGTAGGCCGTTTTTCAGAGGGGGAAGCCGGACTAGCTAAAGGTTCCCATGTTATATATGGAGAGGAAAATACAGGGTATCGTTTAATTAAATTTCCTTGGCTTCCTCAATCCAAAGATTTATTTCAAATGAACTCTATTCCTGAAATACGATTGGCGGAAATTTATTATTCATTGGCTGAGTGTAAGTATCGGGCAAATGATAAATTGGGTGCGGCTCGTTTGTTGGATGCTGTGAGAAAGAGATATTTCTCGGCTGCAGATTGGCCTCGTTTTAGTTATGAACAGAACCTTGCAAAACTGACTGATGATGAGTTTGTAGATGAATTGGGGCGTGAATTTTTAGGCGAACGCCACCGTCGCATAGATTTGATAAGATGGAACCGTTTCAGTGAAGGAACTTGGTGGGACAAGAGCCCTGATGCATCAAATCAAGATGTTTTCCCTATACCCTACAGGGCACTCAATGCCAATCCATTGTTAGAGCAAACAACACCTGGTTTTTAATTGTTTAACTATATAAATTACCATTATGAACAAAACAAGTATCGGAAAGCTGTTAGCTTTATTTGTGTGTTGCCTTACTTTGGCAGCTTGTAGTACAAAGAATGACTTTAAACCGTTGTTTGCCGACGATTTGTCGAATGCAGATTATGACCAGGCCGTGTGGAGTATGCAGGATGGTATCTTGACTGCTAATGCCGATCAGGCTATTTGGACGAAAGACCAGTATGAAAATTTTGTATTGGAACTGGAGTTCAAAACAGACGTGAATACTAATAGCGGTGTTGTTATTTATTGTCCGGACAAAAAAGACTGGATTCCTACATCTATAGAAATCCAGATTGCCGACGATCATCATCCACAATGGAAAGAACTTGCGGAAAATCTGCGTTGTGGTGCTATCTTCGGACACAAAGGGGCAAATGAACAGCTGGTTGTTAAGGAGCCGGGTGACTGGAACCAGATGACTGTCACAGCCAAAGGTCAACAAATTGATGTGGAGCTAAACGGTAAAAAGATTGTTTCGGCAAATCTGGCCGATTGGACTTCCGGTACAAAAAATCCTGACGGAACAGATATTCCGGCCTGGTTGCCTAAACCATATTGCGAAATACAACCGAAAGGCTATATCGGTTTTCAAGGCAAGCATGGCGAATCCGGTATATGGTTCCGCAACATAAAGATTAAACAATTGTAAAAGAGCCGGTAGCCTGAAAAAAATCAGGCTGCCTTTAAACCTTTTGCCTCGTTTTCGGTCTATTGTTTCGAAGCGCTTCACAAACAAGTATTAATTAAACGAATTGGTATAGTTTTATGAAAAAGGTAATAGGTTTGTGTTTAGTTATTGTATTAAGTTCCGTTTCAGTATTTGCCCGCGATGGCAAAAGAATGGATAAAAGAAACGATGATTCATCCAAACGTTATGAAACGATGGTCGAATCATTGAAATTGGATGAAAAACAAGCTGCCGAGTTCCGTAAGATCAATCAGGAATTTGCTGATAAAATGAAGGTCGAGCGTGAAAAAGCAAAGGTTGTCCGTGATAAAAAACGTGCCGAAATGACGGCTATGCGTACAGAACGTGATGCTCAACTGAAAAAAGTTCTTACTGAAGAACAATACAAATTATATCAGGAAAAGATGGCAGCAAAGAAGATTCACCGCAAAGGAAACGGACGAAGATAATTATTTCACTTGAAAGGTGACGGTGGACAGTTGACGGTTGCATACGCAATATTTTTGACTGTCCATTGTTGTTTATCAGCTGTCAACTTTAATATTATATCATGATGAAAAAACTGCTGTTAAGCTTGCTGGTACTGCTGTTATGTGCATGCCATTCCGAAGAATCGTTTTTTAAGATGAGAGGTGTTGTTCTCTCCGTTCACGATCTGGAAACCGTAGATTGGCCCCGCTTGGCTGCCGATAACGGTATAAACACTATTGGTACACATGTTACTCCCAAGGAAGTAGAAGCTTTTATCAAATCTGAAAAAGGGCAGAAGTTCCTTGCCGATTGCAATAAATATGGCATTCAGGTCGAACATCAATTGCATGCTATCCACGAATTATTACCCAGGGAATTATTTTCAGAAGACTCTACCTTGTTCCGTATGGATGAAAACGGGAATCGCGTGGCCGACTTCAATTGTTGTGCCAGCTCTTCTAAAGCATTGGATATAATAGCTGAAAACGCAATTCATTATGCTAAACTACTTCCGTCTACTAATCATCGCTATTATTATTGGCTGGATGATGGTGCACCTCTTTGCTTTTGTCCGGAATGTGCTCATCTTTCCGGAAGCGAACAGGCTTTGATGATAGAAAACCGGATTATACAAGGACTTAAAACGATTGATCCCAAAGCACAGTTAGCCCATCTTGCTTACCATACTACTATGGAAGCTCCCAAGAAGGTAAAACCGGCCGATGGCATTTTCCTTGAGTTTGCACCTTTTTATCGTAGTTGGGAAAAACCTCTTTCCGACGAATCTGCTAGTGGAAGAGGTATGACACATGCCGAAAACATAAGGTTTTTGGAAGATAATTTAAAGGTATTTCCGGCCGAAACCGCAGTTGTACTTGAATACTGGCTGGATGTTTCCTTGTTTAGCGATTGGAAGAAACCGGCTGTTAAACTGCCTTGGCATCCTGACGTATTTATGTCTGATTTGGAAACGTATGCCGGATTCGGTATTAAAAACATTACTTCCTTTGCTGTTTATATGGACGACCGGTATTGGCAACAGTACCCTGACCAGACTTTCCTGAAAGATTATGGTGAAGGAATGAAGCGTTTACAGTAAAACCGGGCAGTGAAAAGCTAATAGTTCAGCCATTGTTTGAAAGAAGATAGCTTTTCTTCATTGATTGTTATCTTTTCTTTGAAAGCCGGTCTTACAATCACAATAATCTTCCCGTTGAAGTAAGGTTCGGCATGATCTACTGCATCTATGCAAAGAATAATCTGTCGGTTGGCCCGGAAGAATCGTTCCGGGTCCAGTTGCTCCATAAGTTTGTTTAATGAGAAGTCTATCGCATGTTCCTGCCCTTTTTTTGTTACGGCAAAGACTACTTTATTCTCCGAATAAAAATAAGCAATACCGGATAATAGTTGCTGAAACCGGAAATAAGGTGTATGAAGCCGGATGGGAAAGGGGCGAGGGGGGATAGAAAGTTGGTATATAAAAAATCCCCCCACAATCTGTAAAAGACTGTAGGGGGATCTCTTTCTATCTGAAAATATCTCTTTTTGCTTTGTCTGAGATAAAATTATAGAGTTGTTAATTTCAGGTTACGCCAGCGAACTTTAATTCCGCCGCCATCATGAATCTGCAATGCGATACGTCCTTGTCCGGCACCGATCTTTTCGTCGTTGATGTTTACCATTTCTTCACCGTTTAACCAAGTCTGTACATTGTCGCCATTTACTTTGATGCGTAGGGTGTTCCAGTCGCCTTCTTTCAGTATGTTTTCTTTTTCATCCGGAATCTGGATCAACCAGCCGCGGCCGTATGATTCATAAATACCGCCTGTGTCATGCCCTTTAGGAGCTACTTCAACTTGCCAGCCGTTTACTTTTGCTCCATCTTCAACGAAAGAACGGATAAACACGCCTGAGTTGCCATCGGCTTCCTGTTTGAATTCAACAGTCAGATCGTAATTGTCATAATAATCGCGTGTAGCCAGATAACCATATTTTTTGTCTGGACCACTTTCGCAAACCAGTAAACCATTATTGTCTACATACCATTTTTCCGTTCCATAGGCTTCCCATCCGGTCAGGTCTTTACCATTGAACAATACAACTTCTTGTCCGGTTTTACGTGGAAGTTCTTTAATTTTAATATTACGGAATGAAGCAGGATAACCATGGTCTTGCAGACATAATACACCTTTCTTTGCTAATCCGTATTCAGTAGCCTTAGCCCATTTGCCGCTGTTCTTTTTTGCATGCCAGTCATCTGTCCAGGCTTCAAATTCCAGAATTTTTTCTCCGTTCAGCCAATGTTCTACATGGCCGTTGTCGAATACGATCTTGGAGTTGTTCCATTCGCCTTGCGGGTTTACTTTCATTTTGGCTTTATCGGGCAGATGCATTGCATAGTCTACGCCTAACTTTTGCCATTCTTCCAGTGGCTCCGGGAAGTTCGGTTCGTCTATCAACTGATATTCCGGGCCGGTTACGTAAGGAACAGAATACTGTGGACGTTCAACCACATGATACAACATGCCGCTGTTTCCACCTTTGGAAAGTTTCCAGTCCCAAGACAATTCAAAGTTCTCATACTCTTTGTCTGTAACGATGTAACCGCTAGCATCGCTACCGTCTCCTTTAGCTTGAATACATCCGTCTACAACATGCCATGGCTGTGTAAGCGTAGTACCGTTGTAATCTTTCCAGCCATTCAATGTTTTACCGTCAAACAACAATTGCCAGCCTTCGGCAACTTCTTCGGGAGAAAGCGTGTTTTGCTCTTTTTCGGCACAAGAAGAGAACAAGGCTAATGAAACTGCACAAGAAGCTAATAGACTGGTGGCAGTCATTTTACTCATAATAAATTCCATTTTTTAGAAGTTAGATTAATATTAGATTTAAATACTTTTCAGCCACAAATATATAGATAAAAACCGAAAGTCAATACAAGAATGTAACAGGATAGATGTTAATAGGATGAAATATGTCAAAATACACTTCTTAGGGAACCTGTTTGAGAGAACGGAATTAGTCATCCCGATCATTTTTGCAAATCATCCCGATGATTTATAAAAATGATCGGGATGAAATATTTTTCTTTGAGTGGTTGTTATTTTGAAACTTAATAATTGGAGAATATAATATTTAGTTTTGTGCCAATCTGTAATCGTTGGGTGCTATTCCTGCTATCATCATGCTCTTTAATAGGTTATTATTTGGTGCGGAACGCAAAATAATGTATATTTATAGCCTAATATGATGTAAATGGATATATGTTGTAACAACGGAACAAGAAATGAAAGCATGAGCGATGCCCCGAACAGGGCTTCGGGAAGCGGAAAGATATCTTTTCCTGCTATTTTAATGCCTGAAAATTTGGAAGTTTCGAAAATTCGTGTAAACACACACACACACACACACACACACACACACACACACACACACACACACACACACACACACACACATATATATATATATATACATACATACAATTCTAATTCGCGTGTAATTAAGCAAAAACTTCTTAATTACCAATACTTTCGCAATTCGGCTTATGGCTGTTTTGCGTCTTTTTTTATTGCTCCATTTCTCCTTTTCTCCCGATTCTTTATCCGGCAATTCTCGCTACCCGCGCAATACGGGAGGGTAGTGGATTGTCTGTCTGTCCATGAAATAAAAATAAGAAACCAGATGATACGAACTTTACTTGCCTTTCCGGGCCGCTGCCACCACGCGGTTGCGTGCCTTGCGCTGATCTTTTTATTATCGCCAGCCGCATTAAAAGCACAGAACGGGAATATCGTTCCTGGCACGACTGAACGCGATTCAGTGATGATGCGCACGACGTTTTATTTTTCGCTCGGCAACGGCGAATGGATTGAGCGGAGCGATTACCCGAAATCGGGGTGGTTGGTTCGCTGGGCCGGGGCGAACCCTGATGCACGGATCGTCATCCGGGGCTGGGCGGATGCGAGCGGACGGGCGGTGCTCAACGATACGCTCTCGCTACGCCGTGCACGCACCGTGCGCAACTACCTTGTACGGAAGGGTATCGCCGCCGAACGGATCGCCTACGCGGGTGCGGGCGTGGATACCGGAGCGGAAAGCCCAGAGAAAGCACGCCGTGCCGATGTGCAGGGCATTGTCAGGCTTGCCCTTGCGGATGCACTGGAAGTACGAGCGGAAATCGAAAAGGTTGAGCCGCCTGTTCCGGCGAAAGAAATAACGGTGGCAGAACAGCCGGAACAAGTCGTAAAGATAACGCCGGAAACCGTATCTTCTTCTCCCCGCTACGTGGCCGTCAAGACCAATCTTGCGGCATGGGCAGGCACGATTATGAACGTGGCGGCAGACGTGCAGGTGAGCGAACATCTCTCCGTCGAACTTCCGATACTGTGGTGTCCGTGGCACATCGGCAGCAAACACGCCATCAAGACCTTTACCATCCAGCCCGAAGCCCGTTACTGGCTCTCGAAGCCGGGTGCGGGGCATTTCTTCGGTGTACACGCACACGTGGGCTGGTTCAACGTGAAGTGGAATCGCGACCGCTATCAGGACACCTCCCGTCCGCTCTTGGGCGCAGGTATCAGTTACGGTTATCTGCTGCCCTTTAATGAGCATTGGGCGGGTGAGTTTACGCTCGGCGCAGGCTATGCCAACATGCGCTACGACACCTTTTACAATATGGATAACGGCGCACGCATCGACACCCGGACGAAGAACTATTGGGGCATCACCCGTGTGGGGCTTTCCGTGGTCTATCGCTTTAACCTTAAAAAGTAACGGCTTATGAAACAGAAATACACGATAGGATTTATCGCCCTTGTGCTGACAATCTTCCTTGCCGGTTGTGTACACGATTACCCGTCCATGACGGAAGACGGCGAAGAAGGCATCGACCCCACACTGGTCGAAGTCAATACCGAAGTGACGCTCGATCTGGAACTTGTTCCGCTGGAAATCATCACGCAGAAAAATGCCCGCAGCGGAACAACGAAAGCCGACGACGGCTACCGCCGCCGTTTCATCATCGAGGCGTGGCGGGAGGGCAAGCCCACAGCCCGGCAGGTAACCGTCGTGGACGACGACGGAAAGGACGGCGACGGGAAAATCTCGCTCCCCATCCATCTGAAACTGCATGCGCTGGACTATACCCTCGCCGTATGGACGGACTATGTAAAGGCAGGCACGGACACCGACCTCTATTACGATACGGACAACTTGCAGCAGGTAGCCTGCACCGATCCCTATACGGGTAGCACCGACTATCGGGACTGCCTTTATGGAACCGCCGCCCTCGACCTGCGGCAATACCGAGACGAATGGAATGCAAAAGTGCAGATAAAAGTGGACATGGTGCGCCCGCTGGCGAAGTATGAGATTATAGCTACCGACGTGAAGGATTTCCTCCGCAAGACAAAGAAGCAACGTGCCGACGATGAAACATTTACGATTACGTTCTCCTACGGCTTCTACCTCCCCACGGTGTTCAACGTCCTCGCGGGCAAGCCTGCGGATTCGCGGACGGGAATAGCCTATACCACCCCGCTCGCCGTCCCCACAGACGGACAGGAGGAATGCTCCATCGGAACGGACTTCGTGTTTGTGAACGGCACGGAATCGTTCGTCAGCCTCTCGATGGAAATACGCGACAGCGGCGGCAACGTCATCAGCCGCACCACCGGGCTGGAAGTGCCCTACCGACGGGGACACCTCACCACCGTGCGTGCCCGTTTCCTCACCAGCGAGATGCAGGGAGGCGTGGACATAGACCCCGATTTTGACGGAGATATAGACATAGACCTCGACGGTCTGCTACATTGATAAAAAGAGTGAATTACCAATAAATTAAAAATCAAAATTATCAAGCACATGAAAAAGTACCATCTTTACCTCTGGATTATCGCCCTCGTGGGGCTGATAACCTCGTGCAGCCAGGACGAAACCGATGCGCTGCAAACCGCTACCGAGAGCAACCGCGTGACCCTCACCGCCTCGCTGCCCGAAGATTTCGCGCAAATCGGGACACGGGCATTGCCCACGGCTCCCTCCGACTACAAACTTCGCTGCATCCTCGAAGTATGGACGCAAGACCAAACGAGTCCGGTCTTGAAATACCGGGAAGAAAAAGTAGGACTGACCGGCGACAACGTAGTATTCGATTTCAAGATAGATGAAGGCAAATACGACTGCCTTTTCTGGGCGGACTTTATTGCAACGGACTCAAAAGGTATTTCTGCCACAATCGGAGGCCTAAGCTGCACGCATTACGACGACAAGTTTTATGCCACTAATGACGTCACCAACGGTCTGAAAGCCATCTCGATTATTGAAAACGTGTACGCCTTTAACACCGATGCCCGTGACGCTTTCTGCGGTCTCTATGCATTAGAGAAGGGGGCTACTGCCGTGACAAATCCGACTATCCCTGCACTGACCCGCCCGTTTGCCAAACTGACGATAAAAGAAAAGAATGCTACAAACTACGGCTATTGCAGCGGGCTGCAAGCCCGGTACACTGTACCTAAAAACTTTAATGTATTAAGCGGAATAGCAAGCGGCACAGTTACGGTGACCTGCAACAGCAAATCAGCCGAATCGCAGACCCTCTTCTCCGACTATATCTTTACCGAAGCCTCTTCCACTTTAGGCAGTATTGATTTGACCTTTACAGGGACTGAGGGCAAAGATTTGCAGTCGGTCACCATCCCTGCCGGAATCCCCCTCAAGCGCAACTACAAGACCAACGCTACCGGAAGCCTGATTTCGGAAAAGCCGGTATCCATCAAAGACGTGAAACTGACTGTGGACATCAACAGCGACTGGACAACATCGGATGTGGAGTACAATACCGACGTCGCCCCTGCCAGAAATATCCTCGACCCTGCAAAGACTGAGGGAAGTGGCGACGATGCCACCCAATATTCCTATACTATCACCACCCCTGCACAACTGGCGGCGTTGTCCACGCTTGCGAACGCCAATGCGGTGATAACGGGCAGCACCGAAGCCATGTATCGTAATGCCAACTACGTGCTCGACGCCGACATCGACCTCAAAAACGAACCGTGGACGCCGATAAATAATTTTGTTGGAACTTTTGACGGACAAGGCAATACCATCAGCAATATGAAGGTTTCAATCACATCCCAAACCACTTCCGATATTTTTGGTGGATTGTTCGGAATTTTGTTCGGAACGGTCAGCAACCTTATCGTGGAGGGAGAGGTCACCGTAAATGGCGGAGGTGATTGTTATGCCGGAGGTATATGCGGTCGGCAGGCTTCTAAAACCATTAAATTCTGCCGCTTCAACGGTACCGTTTCCTCCACCACCACGGGCAGCGAATCGAGGAACTATGCCGGAGGAATTACAGGAGGTTATAGCGGTGTCCCAGCTATCACCGGCTGCATTGCCAATGCAAAGGTAACGATTAGCGGCGGAAAAGCAGAAAGTTCCGGAGCAGGCGGTCTGGCAGGCAATATAAATGGCAAAAACTGTTCCTATTCGGCGTGGAACAACGACTCCAGCGAAGGGATTTCCGATATGATAGGCAAGAACAACAACAGCGACGGAGCCGTCGGCACGGGCAACAACAACTTCACCGACATCAGCACACTGAACAGCCAGCTTAACGGCATCAACAACGGCGTGTCCGAAAGCACTTATAAGTGGCAAACAGGCGATAGCGGCACTGCTTACCCGAAGCTCGTTCCGCGCACGCCTGTCATCAACTGACCTGTGGCAAACAGCTATTCGGACAGCCATGCGTCAATGTCCGGGTGCTGCCGAGCAATGCAATAAATCTTTATTTATCTGTTTCCGGTAAGTTGATATAATGTAAAAAAGCGACAATATAAGTTGGGGTGAATAGTCCTTTTTTGAGTGCGAATGTTTTTTTATTTGTGATATTCAGTTTGTTACAGCTTTTTTTAAGCCATGTTGAGGATTTTTTCCTGTTTTACATTTGCATCGTGTTCAATGGTGAGCACATAACAAATTAAATTTATAAATTATGTCACAAGGATTTAAGTTGGTACAGCGTTCATGTAAACCTGGCGAAAAGGATGCAGCTAAGAAGTATTATGCAGTAGCAAAGAGTAATGGAACGTCTGGTTTGAAACATTTATGTAAATTGATTGCTGCCCGTAGCACAGTTTCAAGTGCGGATGTCAAAGCGGTTCTGGATAACCTTAATTTTGTAATGGATATGGAATTGCAGGAAGGTCGTATTGTTCAGTTGGGTGAATTTGGAAATTTCCGTTTGTCTGTTAGTAGTGATGGGGTAGACGAAGAGAAGGATTTTAACAACAGTCTGCTTCGTAGAGCGAAAATCGTTTTTACACCGGGGAAAGAACTTCGTGAAACAAAGATGACCACCGAGTTTACAAGGGTAATCCCGGAAGTGGTGGAAAAGGAATGTGATCGTCCTCATACTGTATAATGTCAAGATTGACATTTCAATTGGTAATGGCCTTGCTGCTTTGTGTGGCAGGCCTTACTCTTTTATTTATGGGATTTTGGGTGCCTCCTTCGGGTGAAATACATGGAAGCATATTAGTTGCCTTTGGAGAAATCAGCACATTTGCCGGTGCATTGGTCGGCGTAGATTATTCATATAAATTAAAAAACAAGTAAGATGAATGCAGAAAAAATTATGGATATATTATCGGTAGTCAGTCGTTGTATTGGGATTGTTAAGAGAATGATCGGTAAGATAACCGGAAAAAATAAACCTCAGAATATGCCTTCTAAAGAACTCGATGAATAATCTCGTACCTTATATATAAATGAATCTCCCGGCATAGTTATCCAATAAGATTGGTGTAATTTTTTTTTCAATATGTAACTTGCGGATGTTATGCAAATTAGGTTGTGTGTTTTGTTTTGTTTAAAAAAATAGTTGAGATAAAGTTTGGAATATATGTTTAAGAGCATTACTTTTGCATCCGCATTCGAGAGAGAATGATTGGTGAATAGATATTGAACAATATTTTTATCAAAAAAGTTCCATAAACATTTGGAGCTAATAAATAAAAAGTTTTATCTTTGCATCCACGTTCGCTAAAAAGCGGGTGTATAACGAGTTCTTTGAAAGATTTACATACAACAAGTAGTACAAGTATTATACAGACATAGATGTTTGTTTTATAGAATAATAATACCGTCAATTACTTAATAGATTTAGAGATTCTGAGCAAAAGGTATAAGAAACAAATTAACAACGAAGAGTTTGATCCTGGCTCAGGATGAACGCTAGCGACAGGCTTAACACATGCAAGTCGAGGGGTAGCAGGGGATAGCAATATCCCGCTGACGACCGGCGCACGGGTGAGTAACGCGTATGCAACTTACCTATCAGAGAGGGATAACCCGGCGAAAGTCGGACTAATACCACATGAAACAGGGATCCCGCATGGGAATATTTGTTAAAGATTTATTGCTGATAGATAGGCATGCGTTCCATTAGATAGTTGGTGGGGTAACGGCCCACCAAGTCTGCGATGGATAGGGGTTCTGAGAGGAAGGTCCCCCACATTGGTACTGAGACACGGACCAAACTCCTACGGGAGGCAGCAGTGAGGAATATTGGTCAATGGGCGAGAGCCTGAACCAGCCAAGTCGCGTGAAGGATGAAGGTTCTATGGATTGTAAACTTCTTTTAGAGGGGAATAAAGTGCGGGACGTGTCCTGTTTTGTATGTACCCTCTGAATAAGCATCGGCTAACTCCGTGCCAGCAGCCGCGGTAATACGGAGGATGCGAGCGTTATCCGGATTTATTGGGTTTAAAGGGTGCGTAGGTGGATGTTTAAGTCAGCGGTGAAAGTTTGTGGCTCAACCATAAAATTGCCGTTGAAACTGGATATCTTGAGTATGTTTGAGGTAGGCGGAATGCGTGGTGTAGCGGTGAAATGCATAGATATCACGCAGAACTCCGATTGCGAAGGCAGCTTACTAAACCAACACTGACACTGAAGCACGAAAGCGTGGGTATCAAACAGGATTAGATACCCTGGTAGTCCACGCAGTAAACGATGATTACTAGGAGTTTGCGATATATTGTAAGCTCTACAGCGAAAGCGTTAAGTAATCCACCTGGGGAGTACGCCGGCAACGGTGAAACTCAAAGGAATTGACGGGGGCCCGCACAAGCGGAGGAACATGTGGTTTAATTCGATGATACGCGAGGAACCTTACCCGGGTTTGAACGTAAGAAGACCGGAGTGGAAACACTCTTTCTAGCAATAGCTTTTTACGAGGTGCTGCATGGTTGTCGTCAGCTCGTGCCGTGAGGTGTCGGCTTAAGTGCCATAACGAGCGCAACCCTTATCACTAGTTACTAACAGGTCAAGCTGAGGACTCTAGTGAGACTGCCAGCGTAAGCTGTGAGGAAGGTGGGGATGACGTCAAATCAGCACGGCCCTTACATCCGGGGCGACACACGTGTTACAATGGCATGGACAAAGGGCAGCTACACAGCGATGTGATGCTAATCCCCAAACCATGTCTCAGTTCGGATCGGAGTCTGCAACTCGACTCCGTGAAGCTGGATTCGCTAGTAATCGCGCATCAGCCATGGCGCGGTGAATACGTTCCCGGGCCTTGTACACACCGCCCGTCAAGCCATGGGAGCCGGGGGTACCTGAAGTCCGTAACCGTTGAGGATCGGCCTAGGGTAAAACTGGTGACTGGGGCTAAGTCGTAACAAGGTAGCCGTACCGGAAGGTGCGGCTGGAACACCTCCTTTCTGGAGCAAAGGGTCTCAAAAATAGAGTAAAGGAATCGGTATAATATTCTTTACTTGTACTACGGTTGCTATGTATTAAGAAATATGATCTTACTCAAAAAAGGAGAAATTATGGATAAGATTCCATGTTTGTCCTTAGGTAGGGAAAGAGAGAAAAATGATGCTGAGAGTAATCGAGGCAAAGTTGACAGTCCTATAGCTCAGTTGGTTAGAGCGCTACACTGATAATGTAGAGGTCGGCAGTTCAACTCTGCCTGGGACTACAAGAAAATCTCAAGAAAAAAGGGGGGATTAGCTCAGCTGGCTAGAGCATCTGCCTTGCACGCAGAGGGTCAACGGTTCGAATCCGTTATTCTCCACCAGGATTGCTGGGACGTCAGTGACGTCAGGCAGTCATAAAGATCTTTGACATGATGGACAAAAGAATAAAGTAAAGTAGAGCAAAGCTGAAGATATATCAGCCCGACGCAGTACTATTCGTAGTACGGTGTCAAAGGTGAAAGAAAGTAAGCAAGGGCAGACGGTGGATGCCTAGGCTCTCGGAGGCGATGAAGGACGTGATAAGCTGCGATAAGCTTGGGGTAGGTGCAAATAACCATTGATCCCAAGATTTCCGAATGGGGCAACCCGTCAGGTTGAAGACCTGTCACCATGTAACCATGGAGCGAACGTGGGGAACTGAAACATCTAAGTACCCATAGGAGAAGAAAACAAAAGTGATTCCGCAAGTAGTGGCGAGCGAACGCGGAAGAGCCCAAACCAATGCTGTTTAGGCAGTATTGGGGTTGTAGGACCACGGCATAGCAAGAAGTTATCGAAATAGAACGTTTTGGAAAGAACGGCCATAGACGGTGAAAGCCCGGTATATGACTCTTTAATGAAGCTTAGTGGTATCCTGAGTAGCGCGGGGCACGAGAAATCCTGTGTGAACCAGCGGGGCCCATCCCGTAAGGCTAAATACTCCCGAGAGACCGATAGTGAACCAGTACCGTGAGGGAAAGGTGAAAAGAACCTCGAACAGAGGAGTGAAATAGTCCCTGAACCCGTCTGCCTACAAGCGGTCGGAGCATCGTAAGATGTGACGGCGTGCCTTTTGCATAATG
>NZ_CM153257.1:512500-630000 GCF_056640975.1 Parabacteroides sp. KHUB-03
CGCCGTTTTAAAGGAGAGAAGGAGTCCATTCATCTGAGTGGACTCCTTTTTTTATTGGAGAAAGCCCAATGTTATAATATTCTTGTTATTTTGCCGTTTTAATAGTTCAGTATATTTCGAAAAAGAATGTGTTATGAGCAGTATCTATGATTCTCGTCAACGGCTTAAATTCGTTTTTATTTTTGCTGCTATCCTGATTGCTATAGCTTCTGTTGTTGTGTCGGATATGTTGATTAAAAATCTGGCACAGGAAGAACGTCAAAATATAGAAGTATGGGCGGAGGCTACCCGTGTCGTGACAAGTGAGAATCCCAGTTTGAATATGAAGCTGATATTGCGGATTATTCAAGGTAATACGTCTATACCGGTTCTTTTATGTAACGAAAAGGATAGTGTTATTGCTAATAAAAATATTGATCTGCCAGAGAAAGATGTTGACACTTTTTTAAAAAACAAACTTCACGAACTGAAAGGAAAGAATCAACCTATCCCTATAGACTTGGAAGATGGAACATACCAGTATTTATATTATGATGATTCTATTATATTGAAACGTTTGCTTATTTATCCCTATGCGCAGCTTACAGTTGTTTTTGTTTTTATTTTGATTGCTTTTCTTGCCTTGGCAAGTACAAAGCGGGCTGAACAGAATAAAGTATGGGTGGGGCTCTCTAAAGAAACTGCACATCAGTTAGGAACCCCTATATCATCTTTAATCGCATGGGTTGAGTATCTCCGGACAAAAGATATCGATCCCTCTTTATTAAGTGAAATGGAGAAAGATGTAAAACGTCTGGAGACAATAGCGGAGCGTTTTTCTAAAATAGGTTCTAACCCTGATCCTGTACCTGTAGATATAAATAATTCGATCCGTTCTGCTTTGAGCTATATGGGTACGCGTATTTCTTCCAAGGTAAAGATACATACATATCTTTTAGATACTCCGGTTTTGGTACTGATGAGTGACTCACTTTTTGCCTGGGTAATAGAAAATCTGACCAAGAATGCCGTGGATGCAATGGAAGGACAGGGCGAGATTTCTTTTCAGGTAGAAGAAAAAGACAAGGTGGTACGGATAGATGTGACGGATACGGGAAAAGGTATACCCAAGTCTAAATTCAAGACCGTATTTAATCCAGGCTATACAACTAAGAAGCGGGGGTGGGGATTAGGTCTTTCCCTGGTAAAACGTATAATTGAATCATATCATGGCGGAAAGATATTTGTGAAAAATTCGGAGCTGGGAAAAGGTACGACTTTTCGTATAGAACTTAGAAAATACAAAGGCTAATTTTGCTTATTATAAAAAATAACTACAAAGGTGTTGCATTTGTATTTTGTTTTTTCGTACCTTTGCAAGGTTTTTACACTAAAAGGCTTTGGGAAAGTTTAATTTATATAATGTAGATTTGAAGAATCTCACTCCGGGAGTACATGAATTTGAGTACTTGTTGGAGAATAAGTTTTTTGTGGACATTGATGGGGATCAGGTTCAGAAGGGCAAAGTAAAGGTTCATCTGACAGTGAAGAGGTCTTCTGTGATGTTTGAAATGAATTTCCAGATGGAAGGGGTAGTTATGGTTCCGTGTGATCGTTGTCTGGATGATATGGAATTGCCTATTGATACCCACAATCGTCTGGTTGTGAAATTTGGCAAAGAATATGCCGAAGAAAGTGATGAAGTGGTAGTGATACCGGAGGAAGAAGGAGCTATTAATTTAGCTTGGTTTCTATATGAGTTTATTGCTTTAGCAATTCCTATGAAGCATGTACATGCTCCGGGTAAATGTAATAAAGCCATGTCATCGAAATTAAAGAAACATACCGCCAGAAGTGCGGATGACTCGGAAGAAGAGTTTGAAGAGGAAGTTGGTGATGAAGACATCACTATGGAAGATGAAGTTAATGTTGACACTTCCGATCCTCGCTGGGATGCTCTGAAAGGCTTAATCGAAAATGATAACAATTAAATAAATAAAAACATGGCACATCCTAAAAGAAGACAAGGTAAGACAAGAACAGCCAAGAGAAGAACTCACGACAAGGCTGTAACCCCAACAATGGCTATTTGCCCAAACTGCGGCGCATGGCATCTTTATCATACTGTATGCGGCGAATGCGGCTATTACAGAGGTAAGTTAGCTATCGAAAAAGAAGCTGCCGTTTAAACGTTTGTCGGGACTTGAGCGGTTTTTGATAAACTAAAGAAATAGCCCTAAAAGTATTTTTAGGGCTTTTTTTTAATCAGAAGACGTGTTGTCTTTGTTTTATGCTTGAAAATAATGGATAATATGAATGCAGTAATAACAGGTGTTGGAGGATTCGTTCCGGAAGATGTATTGACAAATGAGGATATTTCCAGAATGGTTGATACAAATGACGAATGGATAATGACGCGTGTCGGTATTAAAGAGCGTCGCATATTAAAAGGAGAAGGGGTAGGTACTTCTTATATGGGGATAGGTGCTGTGAAGCAATTGCTTGAAAAAACAAATGTAAACCCGGAAGAAATCGAAGTGATTTTAACGGCTACTACTACGCCGGATCATCATTTCCCTACAACTTCTTCTATTATAGCTTACCATACAGGTTGTAAGAATGCTATGACATTTGATTTGCAAGGAGCTTGTGCCGGATTTTTATATGCTCTTGAAACAGGAGCTAATTATATACGTTCAGGACGTTATTCGAAAGTGATTGTAATTGCCGGAGATAAAATGACGTCAATAACCAATTATCAGGACCGTACTACTTGCCCTCTGTTTGGAGATGCATGTGGTGCTGTTTTACTGGAACCTACAACCGAAGAAATAGGGGTGATGGATACGATTCTTCGTACAGACGGAGTTGGATATCCTCATCTGATTATGAAATCGGGTGGTTCGGCTTATCCTCCTTCCCATGAGACGGTGGATAACCGGGAGCATTTTGTTTATCAGGATGGCAAGGTTGTATTTAAGTATGCCGTATCATATATGGCTGATGTTGCAGCAGAGATAGCAGAACGCAATCATCTGACACATGACGATATTTCTTGGATTGTACCCCATCAGGCTAATTTGCGTATCATTGATGCTACGGCAAAACGTTTGGGCGTGGATATGGACAAAGTAATGATCAATATCCAGAAATATGGTAATACCAGTGCCGGAACAATCCCTATTTGTTTATGGGAATGGGAAGATCAGTTAAAGAAAGGCGATAACCTTATTCTTGCGGCTTTTGGAGCCGGTTTTACCTGGGGAGCTATTTATTTAAAATGGGGATATGATGGAAAGAAAGCATAAATCCGGATTTGTGAATATTGTCGGTAACCCGAATGTCGGTAAGTCAACTTTAATGAACCGGCTTGTGGGCGAACGTATTTCTATTATTACGTCGAAAGCGCAGACTACGCGCCACCGTATCATGGGAATTGTGAATACCGAGGATATGCAAATAGTCTATTCAGACACCCCGGGAGTTCTGCATCCGAATTATAAGTTGCAGGAGTCTATGCTTAATTTTTCCGAATCGGCGTTGGGAGATGCCGATGTTCTGTTGTATGTGACAGACGTTATTGAAACAGTAGATAAGAATGAAGAATTCCTTCTGAAGGTTCAGAAAGTGGATTGTCCTGTTCTTTTATTGATAAATAAGATAGACCAGACAAATCAGGCAGACCTGGAAAAACTGGTTGCCCAGTGGAAGGAATTGCTTCCGAAAGCCGAGATTATACCTATATCTGCGCTTTCGAAATTTAATATAGATTACGTGAAACAACGGGTGGAGGATTTGATGCCCGACTCTCCCCCTTATTTCGAAAAAGACGCGCTGACCGATAAGCCTGCCCGTTTCTTTGTAACGGAGATTATTCGTGAGAAGATACTTCTTTACTATCAGAAAGAGATTCCTTATTCGGTGGAAGCCGTAGTGGAGCTGTTTAAAGAAGATGATGAAATGATCCATATCAAAGCTCTTATCATTGTGGAGCGTGATTCCCAGAAGGGAATTATCATAGGGCATAAAGGACAAGCATTGAAAAAAGTAGGAGCTATGGCCCGGAAGGATATCGAACGCTTCTTCGGGAAGAAAGTTTTCCTGGAAATGTTTGTTAAGGTAGAGAAAGACTGGCGTAACCGTGATAACATACTGAAGAATTTTGGTTATCAGTTAGACTAGGAAAATTTTGATTATGGGAAATATAGTAGCAATAGTTGGTAGGCCCAACGTAGGAAAATCCACTCTGTTTAATCGTTTAATAGGCACACGACAAGCCATTGTAAACGAGGAAGCAGGTACAACCCGCGACCGTCAATACGGTAAAGTGGAGTGGGGAGGTAGAGAGTTTTCGCTTGTTGACACGGGCGGATGGGTAGTTAATTCGGAAGATGTTTTTGAAGAAGAAATAAATAAACAGGTAGGCATTGCAATTGAAGAAGCAGACCTTATCTTGTTTGTGGTAGATGTATTAAATGGTATCACAGACTTGGATGTGGAAGTTGCAGAAATACTTCGTCGTTGTAAAAAGCCTGTTATTGTTGTATCAAACAAGGCTGATAACTTTGAAATACATGCGGCGGCGGCCGAATTTTATTCTTTCGGATTAGGTGACCCTTACTGTATTTCTGCTATCAACGGATCCGGTACCGGAGATTTACTAGACAAGATTATTGCTTCTTTGCCTCAGGATACCCCTGATGTTTTAGAAGAAGATTTACCCCGTCTTGCTGTAATAGGACGCCCGAATGCCGGAAAATCGTCACTTATAAATGCTTTTATCGGAGAAGATCGCCATATCGTGACTGATATAGCCGGAACAACCAGGGATTCTATTTATACCAAGTATAATAAATTCGGTTTGAACTTTTATCTGGTCGATACGGCCGGAATCCGTAAAAAAGGGAAAGTAAACGAAGATCTGGAATATTATTCTGTGATCCGTTCTATCCGTGCTATTGAAAATTCGGATGTATGTATTTTGATGCTGGATGCAACCCGTGGTATCGAAAGCCAGGATATGAATATCTTTTCTTTGGTACAGAAAAATAAGAAAGGTTTGGTTGTCTGTGTAAATAAGTGGGATTTGGTGGAAGATAAGAGCCAGAAGGTAATTACCTCATATACCAATGCAATCCGTGAACGTCTGGCGCCGTTTACCGACTTTCCTATTTTGTTTATTTCAGCTCTTACCAAGCAACGTATTTTAAAGGTACTGGAAACAGCCAAAGAGGTATATAATAATCGTAAGAAACGTATTTCGACAGCCAAGTTGAATGAAGTTATGTTGCCTATCATCGAGAATTACCCGCCTCCGGCATGGAAAGGAAAGTATATCAAAATTAAATATATTACCCAGTTGCCTGCAGGAAGTATACCATCGTTTGTATTCTTCTGTAATTTGCCGCAATGGATTAAAGAACCGTATAAACGTTTTCTGGAAAATAAGATACGTGAAAACTGGGACTTTACCGGTACGCCGATCAATATATTTATTAGGGAAAAATAGCAAAATAATATAATACGGAAGGCTCATTTATCTGTCATAGCAGAATGAGCCTTTTTTATTGGATAATAGCTACATGTGTTTTTTTAATGTTAATTTAAGAAGGAATCCAGGGTGATTTAGTGAAAAAACATATACAATTATTAATGCCATATTGATGATTTGTGCTTGTGTTTCAAAAGATATGTCTTTTGAAGACAGAAGTCCCGTCTTAACATTCAAAAAGTATGCTCTTTTGTATGTGTTAAGACGGGACTTTTAAATATAAAAGATAGCTCTTTTAAGAAGCAAACTTTGCTGTATAGATTAGATGAGTTGCTGTATTTTATTTTGGATAGTTTAGTTATTTATAAAGTAATTGTTAAAAAATAAAATCAAATATTATTTTGTTTGGTAATTTAAAATCACGAACTTTACGCCGTATTGAAAAAATAACGTAGAAGCGTTTCGATATTATCTTGTTCTGAAATCTCGACAATTTCAACCAATCAAGATAATAGGCAAATGGCTCCTACGCTTATGTTTGTTATATATACCTACTCGGTGACGGGTGGATTATATACTTGCATAAAGCGTGGGATCATTGTACTATTATTGATTGGTGGGCAGTCGAGAGCCTCAGAACAGTGATAGACGATGGTTCTCACGCTTCTTTCATTTGTTAACACCGAACGGCGGGGACAGGGAGGAATAAAGATAATACTTATGGAGTCTGTTATAACTCGCTTAAAATCTATTTTTATAGTTTTGCTAAAGGTCATTTTTATTTTGCTTTCATGGATTTTAGCTTGTGCAGCCTTATCTACAGCTAAAAAATCTCTTATAGAGGAAGGGGCATCTCCAGTAGCGAGTGCCGTAGTGTGGATGGCTTTACCTGTTGCTACCATAAATGCTTTTGTTGTATTTTACAAAGGAAAAGTACTGAGAGTAAAATGCCTTGAAAAATTATTTCTTAAATTGAGGTTACTATTTAAAACATCTGATGACTCTCTAATTTTGTGGCAATTCTTTTTGTCTATTTTGCAAATAAGCTTGTTCTTGATTTTTTTGATTTTAACCTTTTACGGCTCATATCAAGCGATGTGGGGAGTCCATTATTTAATAGTTGGAGATATATGGGTTGCCTTTTTAGGAGGCTTAAGATTTCTATTAGGACTATCTGTGTGTTTTTTATCTAATTACTATTTTAAATCATAATAATATGTATTGTAAGAAATGTGGCAAGGAAATTCCAGGAAATAGTTTTTACTGTGAATTTTGTGGAAATAAAGTAAAAGGTGAGTCTGTGAATATAAACATGGATGTGATAATAACTTTTCTGAAATTAAGAACTAAAGAGTTATTTATATTTGGTATGTGGTTTTTGTTTAATAGTTTACTTTATTTGTTGATTGGAAATAAACGAGATTATGTTTTTGATCAATATGGATTTAATATATATCAAATATGTACTTTCATCGCTCCATTGTTTTATTGGGGATTTAGAGTAGGTATTAAATATTTATTGGGGCATAAAGATTTGACGTCTTCTAGAAAAATATTCTTGAGAATTATTTGTTTTTTGATAGGTTCTATTCCTGTGTTTTTTATATTTTTTCCTATTTCTTTAATTATAGGGGGATTTTCTCGAATGGACGCTGCTGACTGGTGTATGTTGAATCTAATATTGACAATAATAGCTGTAGAGTTTTTTTATAGAGATCTTTTTAAAAAGAAAGTCCAAAATGATATAAAATAAGAATGATAACGGTTTCAAATTCTATTGTTGCAGAGAATTTGAAACCGTTGTTTTATATAATGTAAAGTTTTTATCAGAACTTATTCAATTCTTTTCGGGCTTCTTCAACCATTGCTGTGGGGTCTTTCTGTGTTTCGGCAAGACCTTCCGGAGTAAACTGTGAAACCAGTTTGTTGAGTTTGTCCAGTTTGCTTTTATTATTTTTAGCGGCTAGCTCTTCGCGTAAAATACGGATCTTTTCGTAATCCTGAATGCCTTCGATAAGATGTTCCATACGAATGCTGCTACGTTCGGGATAAACAATGTAGCAATCTCCGGCAGCCCAAGTACGGAAGCGTGAATCGCGTAACGGATCGGCTGTCCAGCTGTTATAAGCCCAGCGAAGGTAACCATCATAATTGCCTGCCATAGCGTGCCAGCCAATCCAGGTTGCTTCGGCTGGTGCCGAAAACGTAAAGGTGTTAGGGAACGGTTCGGCACAACAGGTATAAACTGTACTGATTTTTCCTGCTTTTTCGCGGGTTGCTTTTATATCGGCGGGGAAATTGTTTCCATAACCGAGGCAGTAATCATACAGTTCCGGTTCTATTTCTTTATGATAGTTGCCGGCTAAAGATATTTTGAATTCGGGGTCTGCGTTACGAATAACTTTGATAGCTTCCTGCATAGCTTCCAGCCCACGTTCGTCCATAGCGATAGTTGTTTTATCAAACCAGCCTTTCTGGCGTAGGTGGCGTGAGAAGTCTTTCAGGAAACTGCCCCAGTAATCTTCATAATCGGCCTCGCCAGGTTTGGCCTCTACAAATTGAATACGGTTGGTTGCCTGATCGAAATAGTCGAATTTAAGTGCCCACGGGATCATTGTATAACAGTTGATCTGCTGGTCGATACCGATTTCGTTCATCATATATTCCACCCATTTGTCGAATATTGTATAATCGAATGTCCAGCTGCCGTCCAGGTTTTTCATACGGAAAACCATGCTGTCAAAATGGTCTTCGGTTTGTCCTGCCCATGGCTTGTGCATGATAGAGGTGGTGATGATTTTTTGTCCTGCATCAGCCAGCATCTTCATTACCGGACGCATAGCATCGAAATGCTCTTTGCTCCACAACGGTACATTATAGAAACGGGCTACCGCATAAGGGTTTTGCCACAGGTCGAGATGAAAGGCCCAGTCTTTAGGGGCAGGCAGAGTGCGGTTTAATACGTTAACTTCAATCTGCAGATTTACGGGAGCAATATCTTTTCCGGAAACAGTAAGGGTTCCTTTGTATTTGCCTGCTTTTGCATCCTGAGGCACCCAGATATTGACCCAGACAGGCTGTGTAGTGCGGGCTTTGATATCACGTACTTTTATTATGTCCAACATATCCGCAACAATGGACGAGTCCCATTCTGCTTTGTTAGCACGTCCGCCGCAAGCTCCTTTACGGTCTTTATTCAATTCATCAGTCATTACATAACGTACAAAATTTGTAGTGATGGCTGATGAAGGAATTACAGTTGAACCGTTTTTCAGATCGCTGACGTTTACTGTTACGTCTTCAATGTTTGTTTTTGTCCACAGAACAGCTTGCGCATTTATTCTTTCACCTTTCCATGCATCTGTTTGCCAACGGATGCTTTTTGTTACATCAGGGATGCTTAATTTGGGATAACGAACGTTTGTATTCCCCCAGCTAAATTGGAGAGTAGCCGGTAGTTTATTCCAAACAGCTTCGTTGTCATGAGGCTTTGTGTCAGTTAACTCCGTGAAATCGGTAGTAGTAGGAAACTGGTTGTTTTGCGCCGCTATGGAACTGCTGAGCGTCAGCATGGCACAAAGGATCATTAAGTTTTTCATGTGCGGAATGTTTAAATTTATATTATTCTTTTATAGTGACAAACTAATAGCTTTCCGTCGTCATCATGCAGATGCATTCCGTTTCCTTCGCAATAACGAAACATATTGCAGTCTGCGCATTCGCCTTGCTTTGCCCATTTACGGTCTCTGTAAGGCTTGAACTTGTTATTCCATACATCTATAAATTTATCTTTGTAGATATTGCCCTGGTGATAATTGGCCCTTATACTCGGACATCCTGATATGGAACCGTCGGCTAATACAGATGCGGTGTTGATACCTGCCGAACATTGGAATAAATGATCCCGTACTTCGGCTTCATAGTTTCCTAAGAAACCTTCGCATCCGTAGCTTGTATGTATCTTTCCTTCCTGGCGACAGTAGCGGATAAAGTTAAGTACCCATGAAAATTGTTCGTTGCTTAACTGCAATTCCGGTATGTTGGCTGCTCTTCCTACAGGAAAGACTGTAAATATACGCCAATTTTTCACACCGATTTCAACTAAGAAGTCTTTAAATAATTTCAGGTCTTTAAAATTGTGCTGGTTCACGCAGGTCACTACGTCCCAGACAATATCTTTTTCTTCGGCTAACATACATATGGCATTCAGCGCGTTTTCAAAACTTTTCGGATGTTGGCGCAGCCAATTGTGAGCTTCCTCAAAACCGTCCAGGCTGATTGTAATAGAATGGAGGCCGGAAGCCAGTAACGAATCCAACCGTTTACGGGTAAGTAGCAGTCCGTTGGAAACAATTCCCCAGGGGTATCCACGCCGGTATAGTTCCAGTCCGCATTCTTCTATATCTTTGCGAACGAGTGCTTCTCCTCCGGTAAAGATAACCAGTACTTTGTTTGGTTCTACATAAGGGGTGATGTCGTCTATTACTTTTAAAAAATCTTTTACCGGCATATCTGCTTGTTTTGCTGATACATGGCAATCACTTCCGCAGTGCCGGCAAGCTACATTACAACGAAGCGTACACTCCCAAAAAAGTGTACGCAATTCGTGTAGTTTTGCTCGGTTCCGCTTTAAACTTCTGAATAATTCCAGTGCTATACGTTTTCGAAATCCGGGACGTTTATCCATTTTATTATTATTTATAAGCTTTGTCTCTAAGTACAAAATTAAGTTCTTTTTTTCCTTTCCCTATCAGTAAATCTTTGCCTCCCGATAATGGAATATCTGCAAAATTGATGGTAACCGAATCGCCGTAATGGGCTTCCCTATTCCACCAACCCATATATAAAGATGCATAGATCGTATGTTCTGTAGCAGTTGCTTTGTCGTATGTGAGACTATAATTACCGTTGTAGTCGGTTATGGCAGGGTATGAATACGGATCATCCGGATTATTGAATGTGTATGATGGCAAGCTTGTAATCAATATACCTGCTAATGGGTATCCGTTCTTGTCTGTTACTCTGCCATAAACTGTATATAAAGTATACGGTGAAGTATGTGTGTCAACATATTTTTTCAGTGTTATTTTTATATCTTTCTCGACATTCCCTTCAAACCAGCGTTCTCCGTCTTTGAAATCTTCGCGGCTGAATGATACCAGTGTTGTATCATTAGCAAGAAGGCGTTCTTTGCCTTCTTCAGCAGAAGTGATAAAACGGTATTTGCTGACCGGAAAATCACTTTTTTTCAGTTCAAACGCACCTTGTTGGTTTGTATAAAGAGTATCACACTGTAGCCATTCATGGTTTGTATCAGGAGATTTTACCAAAATCTGGGCGTTAGATACAGGATTATTTTGTTCATCTGTTACTTTTCCTTTGATGTAGAAATGAGCATAAGGGCTTCCGTATTCGCAAATTATAATATTCTGATCATCCTCATTAGAGCAAGAGAATCCGAGTATGGTAAGGAGTCCGATTAATATGCTATTGAACGTCTTTAATATGATATAGGATAGATTTTTCATGTTGTTGTGTTTTTAAGATGTCTATTTCTCTTTCATTGTAATCGTGATGTCTTTTGTAACAGTGCCTTCAAACCAGCCCTTACTGCCTTTGTAGTCATCATTTGTTATTTTCATATCTACGGAATCTTTCTCAAAAGAACCATTGTTTATGCCATCTGTATCGGTAGCAATTACAGTAAGGCCGGAGATGGATTCATAACTGAAATTTGTGTCAAATTTTCCCGATTCGTTAGTTAATCCTGTGGCTAATGTATCAGTGTAACTTCCTTCTCCGTAGGGATAGTTGATTGTGCAATCGACTCTTATTCCTGATACCGGTTTACCTTTACTGTCCATGACTTTTCCTTTTATTTGGAAGTGAGCATAGGGTGCTCCATATTCTACTACGTTGTTGTTACAAGAGTTAATTCCCATTAATGTTAACAACAAAGCTAGCAAATTACCGATTTTTATCAGCCATGTGTGTTGGAAATTTTTCATGATTTCTCCTTTCATTATAATTAGTATATAATGATAAATACAAATGTAGATTAAATACTGCATACAAATCTTCTTTTTTTCTGATATTTTTATCCCTTAAAATACGTAACTTGCGCCCTCAATTATCCAGTTTAAATTTTATGAGAGATTTTCTGCGCGTATTAAGGCGTTTTGTGCCTCCTTACAAGAAGTTTATGGTAATGAATATCCTGTTCAACTTCTTATCTGCTATTTTGAATTTGTTTTCTTTTGCTCTGATTATTCCGATCTTGCAGATTCTTTTTAAGATCAACAAAGATACCTATGCATACATGGAATGGACATTTAATCCAGCGTCTCTGGAATCGTGGAAAGCAATGCCGGAAATATTGAAGAATAATTTCTTTTGGTTTGTTTCTGATATTATAGAAGTGCATGGAGGGTCATTTGCGTTGGTTATCCTCGGGCTTTTTCTAATTTTGATGACTTTCTTCAAAGTGGCAACAATGTGTCTGGCGTTCTATACCATGATTCCCATTCGTACGGGGGTAGTTCGTGATATACGTAACCAGATAAACCGGAAAATTACCCAATTGCCTTTAGGTTTCTTTTCGGAAGAACGCAAGGGGGATATTATCTCCCGTGTGTCAGGTGATGTAAACGAGATAGAGGCCTCTATAATGAGTTCGCTTGATATGTTGTTTAAGAATCCGATCCTGATTCTGATATACCTTGTCGGTATGGTTATGATTAGCTGGCAGCTTACTTTATTTGTACTGATATTGCTTCCGTTAGCCGGCTATGTGATGGGGCTGGTAGGTAAAAAGCTGAAACGGAAGTCGTTGGAAGGCCAACAGCAATGGGGATTTTTGATGAGCCAGATAGAGGAAACATTGAGCGGACTTCGTATCATAAAGGCTTTTAATGCTGAAAAGAAAATTCAGGAACGTTTCGAGAAAAGCAATGATATCTTTCGCCGTACTACCAATAAAATATATCGTCGCCAGCAAATGGCACATCCGATGAGTGAGTTTTTGGGTACTGTAACAATTGCTATTGTTTTATGGTATGGAGGTACATTGATATTGAGTGCCAATAGTCCGATAGATGCGCCTACCTTTATTTATTATCTGGTTATATTTTACAGTATTATAAACCCAGCCAAGGATTTGAGCAAATCTGTTTATTCTATACAAAAAGGATTGGCCTCTATGGAACGCGTGGATAAGATCCTCAAAGCTGAGACAGATATCCATGATCCTGAAAATCCGAAACCTATAAAACTGAATGAGCGTATTTCTTATAATGATGTTTGGTTCAAATACCAGAATGAATGGGTACTAAAAGGCATTGATCTGACAATAGCGAAAGGAAAGACGGTTGCCTTAGTTGGGCAGTCCGGTTCGGGTAAAAGCACATTGGTAGATCTGTTGCCTCGCTTTTATGATGTAAACAAAGGAGGTATTGAGATTGACGGTGTCGATATACGTGAAGCCACATTATATGATTTGAGAGCTTTGATGGGAAATGTAAATCAAGAAGCTATTCTTTTTAATGATACTTTCTTCAATAATATTGCTTTTGGTGTTGCCAATGCCACTCTGGCACAGGTGGAAGAGGCTGCCAGAATTGCCAATGCACACGATTTCATTATGGCAAGCGAGAATGGATATGATACGAATATTGGTGACCGGGGAGGCAAATTGTCGGGAGGCCAGCGTCAGCGTATCAGTATTGCCCGTGCCATATTGAAAAATCCTTCTATATTGATCCTGGATGAAGCTACTTCAGCTTTAGACACTGAATCTGAACGTCTGGTGCAGGATGCTTTGGAAAAACTGATGAAAAACCGTACTACTATTGTCATAGCCCACCGTCTCTCGACAATACGCAATGCAGACGAAATTTGTGTGATGCATGAAGGACAGATTGTGGAACGTGGACGACACGAAGAACTTTTGGAACTGGATGGTTATTATAAGCGCCTGTGTGATATGCAAAGCTTCTAACTTAAAATCCAACTTAAAATAAAAACGCATGAAAACAAACTACTTCCTGGCATTGATCACAATCTTTTTGCTTTTGTCTTGCGACCGGCTTCCCGAGGTAAGCAAGAATAAATCTTTGTCTTATCATTTTGATCAACCGGCCTGTATATGGGAAGAAACTTTTCCGTTGGGCAATGGCCGGTTAGGTATGATGCCGGATGGCGGGATAGATAAGGAGAATATTATATTGAATGAGATTTCGATGTGGTCCGGAAGTAAGCAAGATACGGATAACCCGGATGCATATTCGTCTTTGGCCGGTATTCGTAAGGCGTTGTTTGAAGGCCGGAATGATGATGCGCAAGAATTGATGTACAAATCATTTGTTTGTAAAGGTACGGGAAGTAATTATGGTAAAGGTGCTGACTCTCCTTACGGGACTTACCAGTTACTTGGGAATCTTTATTTGAATTACAATTATGCTAACAATGATACAGTTTCGGTTTATAGGAGAGAATTGAATTTGAACGATGCGATAGCTTCCGTTTCGTTTCAACGGGGCGGTGTCAATTATTTGCGCGAAGCTTTTACTTCTTTTGCCGGAGATATAGGGGTTGTCCATTTGGTTGCAGACGTTGATAAGGCATTGAATTTTACACTGGCTATGTCGCGCCCCGAACATTATAGTGTTTCAACGGAAGGCAATGATCTGGTTATGCGTGGCCAGTTGCCGGACGGAATAGATACTGCCGTCATGCGTGGAACACAATATGAATCACGCGCCAGAGTTGTTTTACCTAAAGGTGGCCGGATTGTGGCGGGAGATTCTACAGTAACAGTGCAGAATGCATCGGAAGCGATTATTCTGGTAAGTATGGCAACCGACTATTTTGATAAAGGCTATCGGAACCAGATATCGACTTTGTTGGCAAATGCAGAAAAGAAAGACTATTCGTTATTGAAGAAGGAACATTTGGCTTCTTACCGTAAATTGTTCGAACGTGTGGAGTTGGATTTGGGTAATTCTGTGAATGAGAAACTGCCAATGAACGAACGTTTGCAGGCATTTGCCGCAGATACGGGCAAGACGAAGGATACGGCACTTGCCGCTTTGTATTTCCAGTTCGGGCGTTATTTGCTGATATCATCTACGCGTCCCGGGTCTTTACCTCCTAATTTGCAGGGGCTATGGGCTAATACGATAGATACTCCCTGGAACGGCGATTATCATTTAAACATAAACTTTCAGATGAATCACTGGCCGGCTGAAGTGACGAATTTGTCAGAGTTGCACCTTCCCTTGATAGAATGGACAAAACAGCAGGTTGCCAGCGGCGAACGTACGGCAAAGTCTTTTTACAATGCCCGTGGTTGGGTGACACATATTTTAGGCAATCTCTGGGAGTTTACCGCACCGGGCGAACATCCTTCCTGGGGAGCTACGAATACTTCTGCAGCCTGGTTGTGCGAGCATTTATATACACATTATCTCTATACGAAAGATACCGCCTATCTGCGTGAAGTTTATCCTGTAATGAAGGGAGCGGCTCTTTTCTTTGTCGATATGCTGGTGCAAGACCCGCGTTCCAAATATCTGGTAACCGCCCCTACTACTTCTCCGGAGAATGGCTATAAGTTACCGAATGGAAATGTCGTAAGCGTTTGTGCCGGTTCTACAATGGACAATCAGATATTGCGTGAGTTGTTTACCAATACAATGGATGCTGCAACAATCTTGAACATAGATACTGCATTCGTACAGGAACTGGCCGAAAAGCGTGCCCGGCTGATGCCGACGACGATTGGTGCCGACGGTCGTATCATGGAATGGCTCGAACCTTATGAAGAATCGGAACCGCACCACCGTCATGTTTCCCACCTTTACGGGCTATATCCGGCCAATGAGATTTCAGTAACAAAGACTCCGCAACTGGCGGAAGCCGCCCGTAAGAGTTTGGCTGCCCGGGGCGACCAAAGCACCGGCTGGTCGATGGCGTGGAAGATCAATTTCTGGGCGCGGCTGCATGATGGCGATCATGCTTATAAACTGCTGGGCGATTTGCTTCATCCTTGTGTAGACCAGGGAACCAATATGGTGAATGGCGGAGGTACGTATCCTAATTTGTTCTGTGCCCATCCTCCTTTTCAGATCGATGGTAATCTGGGTGGTTGTGCCGGAATTGCAGAAATGCTGGTACAGAGCCAAAACGGCTATATAGAATTGCTCCCGGCTTTGCCGTCTGTCTGGAAGAATGGCAGCTTTAAAGGTCTGAAAGTACTCGGTGGCGGTGAAGTTTCGGCTAGATGGGTTGAGAACCGGTTGGCAGAAGCAAGCCTGAAAGCCGATGTTGCAGGAATATTCCGTATTAAGCTGCCTGCCGATTCGTCAAACCTGAGCATAAAGAAGAATCAAAAAGCGGTTTCGCTTCCTGTTGTCGATGGCATGCTGTCTGTCGATTTGCAGGCAGGTGATAATTTGCTCTTGGCCTTTTAATACAGAGGCAGGCGGTAAATAAAACCTATAGAAAGGCGTGCGGTGTTTTCGGGAGAGGCACTAAGCGCCTTTGCTTTTTCCGTCAGATTGTAAGCCCGTCCTGTTGCGGTAAGGAAAATATGCAAGTTGTCGTCTGCCATCGGATAAAACTCGATTCCTCCCTGATACCCCCATGCGGTACGGTATTTCCCTTTTTCAAGCCCTTCGCTGGATTTGTAGACCGAACCTGTTTCATACATCCCCTTGGCAAATAGCTTCCACTTCGGATGGAGACGGCATTGCACTTCGGCTACCAGCGAGAGATAGTCGCAATTCTTAGCTCTTATGGGGATTTCATCTTCTTCATCCGTTGGCGTCAGCTCCGTAATTAATCCTAAGGGATCTAATGCTCCACGTGAATACATTACGTCAAAGTAGGCATAGAAAGGCTCTGCATCTATATTCTGCCCGGCAAAGAAGTTGTACATGTATTTGCCTTGTGCCTGCTGGGCTGCCGAAACGGAATAGCGGAGGTTGATTAGTTCATCCAGATAACTGCTGTTCCAGTTCAATGTATAATACAAGGGGACTTTCGGTTTCTTTATTCCATCGGGCAGGCGGCCAAAGTCGTCTTCCATTGATCCCAGGCGGCTATTGGTTACCTGCAGCCTGATTTCTTGCGACCGGCTGGCTTCGTACCCCAGGCTTAAGCCCGTAAAGTAGCAAGGCAGGTATTCGTTTATGTCGCTGTATTCATAAATCAGTAAAGGGTTTTCGTCATATTCGTAGCCTCCGAAGAATATTTCCTGCTTGCCGGCTATCAACGTGAACTTATCGGATAGCTTGTAACCGATTAATGCATATTCGATAGATTCGTTCAGGTTTTCGAGTGGTTGGTTTTCATATCCGGCGTTTAACTTCTGGCGGTACCAGTAAAAAAGACGGTCGTTTACCTCACCGTTTATATCCACTTTAATATCTTTCATGCCGAAAGCGGCTTCGTCCGGCTTGCCGGACAAGAAGTCTGCATTGAACCCGGCGTGTATTTCAAGGTCGAGGTTGAATGCGTTGTTGCGTTTTGGTATTTTCGTCGCATACTCGAAAAGAGAAACAGTTGTGGAATCTCTTTCCGGAATTGGAGCTTGTGCCTTTGCCGGCATTACTCCCATGCCTGCTAAAAGGACCGGGAGAAGAAGGACGGATAGTCGTATCATTGTACCTTTACCTTGTTTTCTTGTTTTGTTTACGGGGGCAAAGGTACTAAATAATGTGGGAACTCTTCCTGCTTATAAGGTGACAGTGTCCCACCTTACCGCGTGGCAGTGTCTCACCTTACCGCGTGGCAGTGTCTCACCTTACCGCGTGACAGTGTCTCACCTTACCGCGTGACAGTGTCCCACCAAAAATAGTCTTGTTTCTGCTTTGCGGTGCGACTATTTTTCGGTCTCTTTCTCTGTCTTTCCCATGTGTTTCATCACCTTTGCATCCAGATAGAAGATGAGTTCTTCGGCAATGTTTGTACAATGGTCTCCGAAGCGTTCCATTTTGCGGATGACGCCGGCCATATATAGTCCTGCCAATGCACTGCCGGGATGTTGTTCGATATATTTGGCAATGGTTGTAGTGGAATGGTGGTTGATTTCGTCTATCAGATTATCTTTTATGAAGATGCGTGAAGCGATTTCGGAGCTTTCCTTGTCGAATGCTTCTTGTGCCAGGGAGATCATTTCGAGAAGTTGGTCGAGCATTTCTTGTACGCGTGTCTCTTTGATAAGTTGCGGATCGATAGGCTCACTCTCGGGCAGGTTGCAGGTAAAGCGGGCAATGCTTTCGGCAAAGTCGCCCAGGCGCTCCAGGTTTGTATTGATCTTGTACATGGCAAGCACAAAACGTAGATCTATAGCTACCGGTGCATAAAGGGCAATGATGTCTTCGCAATCGCTGTCTATCTTCAGTTCGAAGGCATTTACGCGGCGTTCGCGGCTGATTACTTTGTAGGCCAGTTCTTTGTCGCCGGTCAGCATGGCTTCGCCTGCATTGTAAATCTGTTGATGAACAAGGCTCCACATTTCGCTGACGCTATTCTTTAATGATACTATTTCATGTTCTATTACTTTCATATCCCATTTAATTATTACTTAACTACTCTCTGACTGCTAAACTCCTCAGACTCCTCAGCCGCCGGTTACCCGAAACGTCCGGTTATATAGTTCTGTGTCGATTCCTTTTCCGGATTGGTGAATATTTTACGCGTATCGCCATATTCGATTAATTCCCCCAGGTAGAAGTAGCCGGTTTTATCGCTTACACGGGCTGCCTGTTGCATGTTGTGGGTAACAATTACGATGGTATATTGCTCTTTCAATTCATGTATCAGGTCTTCGATCTTGCCGGTCGAAATAGGGTCGAGTGCCGAAGTCGGTTCGTCCATCAGCAGAATGGATGGCGAAATGGCCAGGGCGCGCGCAATACAAAGGCGCTGTTGCTGGCCTCCCGAAAGTGCGAATGCCGATTCGCGCAGTTTATCTTTTACTTCATCCCAAAGGGCTACCTGTTTGATGGTCTTTACAACAGTTTCCTCGATGTACGATTCATCATTGATGCCATTTACACGAAGACCGTATGCCACGTTTTCATAAATAGTCTTTGGGAAAGGGTTGGGTTTCTGGAATACCATACCTACGTTTTTTCGCAGTTGGTCTACTTTTTCACTCTTATCGTAGATGTTCCGTCCGTCTATGAAAACATTTCCGGTGAGGTGCGTATTGGGTATCAAATCGTTCATCCGGTTAAACAGGCGGAGGAAGGTAGACTTGCCGCAACCCGACGGGCCGATAAAGGCTACCGATGTGTGTGCTTCAATCTGCATCGAGATATGTTTCAGTGCATGAAAGTCGCCATAATAAAAGTCTACGTTTTGAGCATCAATCTTTATCATAATCTTGTTCTTAATTCATTTTTACTTTCTTGGCAAAATAGTTGCGTAAGGCATTTGCCAGCAGGTTTACAACCAATACAATCGCAATCAGTACCAAAGCCGTTCCGTATGCCATTCCGCGCGAAGCTTCGATATCGGTTCCGCTGGTTGAGATCACATACAAATGGTAGGGCAAAGCCATACACTGGTCGAATATACTCTTGGGAAGATGGGGCAGGAAGTAAGCAGCTACCGTGAAAAGGATAGGAGCCGTTTCGCCCGACACACGTCCGATTGAGAGTATCAGCCCGGTGATGATATTAGGGAAAGCCATAGGAAGAACCACACGGCGGATTGTCTGTAATTTGGTTGCTCCCAGAGCCAGGCTTCCGTGACGGAAGGAATCGTCAATGCTTTTAAGAGCTTCCTCCGTGGTGCGGATAATGAGCGGCAGAGACATCAACGCCAATGTGAATGAACCGGCTATAATGGAGTCGCCCCACCCCAGCGTGTTCACAAACAATGCCATGCCAAACAAGCCGAATACTACCGAAGGCACACCGCTCAGGTTATTTGTCATAATACGGATAAAACGTACGATCTTGCCGTTGGTTGCATATTCGTTCATATAGATACCACTCATAATGCCAATAGGGAAACTGATAAGGCTGCTGCCTAATACCAGATAGAGTGTACCTGCAATAGCCGGGTAGATTCCTCCGGCAGTCATGCCTTCTTCCGGTGCGGTAGTGAGGAAATCCCAACTGATAACACTGGCTCCTTTAATAATGATGAAGCCAAGAATCACAAACAAAATCGCAACTACAGAATAACTGAGGAAGGTGAAGGAACCGAAAGCTGTCTTTTGCGACAAACGTTTCTTGCGGTCTATATTTCCCAAATGCTGTATAGGTGTCATATCTTTTATTTGATTTTACGTTTTGATGAGATATATTCTACGGTAATACTTAGTACCAGTGTGATGATAAACAACACGGCTCCCAGTAAGAAAAGGGCTTCGTAATGGGCGCCTCCTGCCGGAGCTTCTCCTAACTCTGCCGCAATTGTAGCGGGAATGGTACGTACCGGCTCAAAGAATGAGGTTGGAATGATAGCCGCATTACCTGTTACCATCAATACGGCCATTGTTTCGCCTATCGCGCGTCCTATACCTAATACTACGGCCGAAGTAATACCGGATATGGAGTAAGGTATGATTACCTTATAAATAGTCTGCCATTGAGTTGCCCCCAGAGCCAGACTTGCTTCTTTCATAGCCCGTGGAGTGGTACGCATGGCATCTTCTGCTACAGTGATAATGGTAGGTAATGCCATGATTGCTAATACCACGCTACCAGCAAAGGCGGTTTCTCCTACGGGCAGGTCTAATATTTTTTGTATGAGAGGCACGATGACTACCAGTCCGAAGAAACCATATACAACCGAGGGAATGCCTGCAAGCAATTCAATTACCGGTTTCAGGAAAGAACGTGTCTTGATATTGGCTATCTCGGCCAGGTAAATGGCAACGGCCAGTCCGAAAGGAAGGGCTATTATAATAGCTCCGATACTGACTAATAATGTACCGAGCAAAAGCGGAATCAATCCGAAAATCGGCGCAGGGGTTGAGGTAGGATACCATTCGGTTCCGGCAAAGAAATCGGCAGGTGTAATTTTGTCACCCGAGATTACTGTGCCTTGAAAGTCTTTAGCCAGATATTGTTGGGGGAAGAATGCAATAATGCCGGGTTCTTTATTGACCAGTTCGCTTATTTTATCAGGAACGTATTGGAATTCATCGCCAAGTTCTTCTTCCGGATAGTAGTTGGTAAGGTCGGAGAAGCGGAATACAAGAATATCTTCATCTTTACCGCCCAATTCTTTCCAATTGGTTATTTCGGCATCGAAAACGTCCATGATCTTTTCCGGCGATAAATGCTTTACAGGATTGTCTTTATTAAGGGCAAGTACATAACCTTCTTCTACGACCGGGCTATTGAATAATCCCCCGGCTTCTTTGAAAAGGAAGACAATTATAAGTAAAATAGCGAGGCTGCTTATGCTGCCGCTTATCAGTAACCCTCCTTCAACTAGTTTTTCTATAAACTTTCTCACATTCTTTGCTCTTTATTCTAGCGCAAAGGAACGGTACGGATGTTAAGACGGTATTAAATGGGTTTGAAAGATGTATTTCAAGAATGTTACATTCGGATTACACAGACGGGTGCAGTTTTACGCCCGTCTGTGTTGAGTCCTTATTTATTATATTTACTCCAATCTACATTGTGCATGTCTCCGCTTGCTGCCAGTTCTTCGTGGAAAGCAAAACAGCATTTCAGGTTTTGAGGCGTATGCCCTTTTATTCCCATTGCCAGATACTCTTTCAATAATGGCTTGTAATCCGGATGAACACAATTGTCGATAATACAATTTGCACGTTGGATTGGCGATTTGCCACGCAAGTCGGCTACACCGTATTCTGTGATGATGATCTTTACAGAATGTTCGCTGTGATCGAGGTGGGAAACCATAGGTACAAATGCACTGATCTTGCCTTCTTTTGCTGTAGAAGGTGTTGTGAAAATGGATAACATGGCCGAACGGGTAAAGTCTCCCGAGCCACCGATACCATTCATCATCTTGGTGCCTGATACGTGTGTAGAGTTGATATTTCCGAAAATATCCGCTTCCAGAGCCGTGTTGATAGCAATTAGGCCTAAGCGGCGGGCAACTTCCGGATTGTTTGAAATCTCTTGTGGGCGAAGCAATAGTTTGTCTTTGAAGAAATCCAGGTTGGCATAAATTTCGCGGATCACTTCGTTGCTTACAGACAAAGAACAACCGCTGGCAAACTTAACGCGGCCTTGTTTCATCAGACCGATAACAGCATCCTGGATAACTTCGGTATATACGTTGAATGCCGGAATATCTTTGTTTTCACCCATACAGCCTAATACTGCATTGGCAACATTTCCTACGCCGCTCTGGAGGGGGACAAATTCTTTTGGTAAACGTCCCGCTTTAATTTCACTTACTAAGAAGTTGGCAACATTCTTACCAATAGCCATTGTAACATCATCCAGCGGAGCGAAAGCACCACCTTCGTTCGGTTCGTCTGTTTTAACAATGCCGACGATCTTTGCCGGATCAACCTTTACACAATCACTACCGATACGGTCGGATGGAGTATAAATAGGGATTTCACGACGATAAGGAGGATCTGCCGGTTCGTAGATGTCGTGCATACCGCGAATTTCTTTTGGATGACGGCTGTTTAATTCTACAATGATGCGGTCGGCCATGCGGCAGATAGTAGGTAAAATACCAACACCACAAGTGGGAACGATTTCGCCGTTTTCTGTTACATCTGCAGCTTCAACAATGGCAACGTCTACTTTTCCCAGGAAGCCATAACGCATGTTTTGTGCCAATTCCGATAAGTGCATATCAAAGTATTGGGCACCGTGTGAGTTTAGAAGGTTGCGCAAGTCTTTGTTTGACTGGTAAGGAGTACGGAATTTGATTGCGTTTGCACGTGCCAGTTGTCCGTCAAGCTTGTCTCCTGTTGAGGCTCCTGTAAACATTCCGATTTGGAAAGGGTTGCCTTTTGCGTGTTCTTCTGCAGCTTTTTTAGCGATAGCACCTGGAACGACTTTCGGGCAGCCGGCTGGTGTAAAACCGCTGAAGCCTACATTATCATCGTGATGAACAAATGCAGCAGCTTCTTCAGCTGTGATAAATTTTAATGCCATGATAATTTGTTTTTATTTTGTAGTGAATCTTTCGGTTTAAAATCCGGGCGCAAAATTACATATAAAATACGATGTAACTAATATTTACGGTTAAGAATCTCGGAGCAAATAATTGCTTTTCGTAATTCTGCCATATCTGTAAATGTTTGTTCCGGTATAATGCCGTTTTCTTCTTCCTGTTGTAGTATTGAGATTGGTGCAGCCTTACTAGATTCCGGAATATTTTCTCCGGATAAAAAGGGGGGATGGACTGCTGTTTTTGCCGGTTGAGAAAATTGTTGTTGTTTGTTTGGCCTGTTCTTAATCACTGTTTGGGGTTGATCGGGGGCGGCTGGTTGAGGTTTTTCCTCCTGCATTTCTTGTAATATCTCCCAGAATCCTTTTTCCTGGGACGGTTCTGAGTCTTCCGGTATATCGTTGCCCGGCCGTCCAAGTATATTCTTTGACTGTTTTTTCCCCTTTCCGGAGCTAAGCAAACCGCTAACTCCGGCAATGATTAGGAAAACAATATATATCCAATCACCTGCGTTATCCATAACTTTGATTATTTTTTACTTCGTACGCTAAAACACTATGTTTTTGCTAATAGAGTTAGACAAAAATACAACTTTTTTCTGAACTTCAATGCTTTGCAATTTTTTAATATGTTGGACATTGGCATAAAACAGATCCCTTGATTCTTTTTTTCTACGCTTTTACAATATGTTCCTCCGCTTATTTTAAATTATTTACCTTTGCCATAATAAAAAGTGGTTATATCCGGAGTTCCGAAGGTTACGACTTTTGGAAGTGTGATTCACTCTTTTATTACGTTATTTACTGAAGTTGAGTTGTATTAGCATTATTACTTCTCTTTCTTCGCCATCACTAAATTTGACATCTACATACACCTGTTCGTAAGTTCCGGTAATGACGTTTGTAGGAAAATTACGGTCTTCACTGGTCGTTTCCCGGTCTTGTTAATTTTCATGGTCTTAGTTTATAAAGTTGCCGATTGACCGCCCTTCCTGTGACGGTATGGTAGTTTGGTTTTCCCTTGTACTATATTTATCAACGAATTGGTATGAATAGATTGTTTAATTAAAAATTTAGGAATCATGAAAAAGGCGAAGAAGTAAAGTAGGTTATTGGCGAGAAGCCCGGTTTTATGAGCTGATAGAACCGGGCTTCTACATATTAATTATTGAAGATGTAAACATTATGCTGAGTAATATATGATCTTATGAATAACAAATTGAGATAAGTCGTATGTTTATCCTGTAAAAATATAAATTTTTCATAGTTAAGTTTAGGAGCGTCTGGATAGTAATATCTAGACGCTTTTTATCATATTGCTATTTTACAACAAGTTTTGAACGGAATAGAGAGCTATGTTTTTTTATTTGTTTATCGTTTTGTGGAATGGAAGTTTGCCAGTATCTTTACCAAAATTTCAGAAGGAAGATATTAGACTGTCAAAAGGTTTGAAGATCACTCGATTAAATAGCATTTATTGTTTTTGCACTTTAGATGTAGGAATAATTATTGAAAAGTAAATCAACAGACTGGTATAAAAGTAAATAAGGGTAACTTCACAGCCACCCTTATTTGATTTAACCAAAACCTTAACTATGAAAAAATTTACGTTTTTCGTATGCAAATATAAGCGTGTAATTTGAATCATGCAAATATTCTCTCGTTTATTTTTTAGAGAAATTATTATTTAAACTTTATTAGTAATTAAGATGATTGAACAAGAAAATGGCGCAGACTTAAAATCTGCTGTCGTAAATGAAGAAAAGAAATTGTTTATTGAGACTTACGGATGTCAGATGAATGTTGCTGACAGTGAGGTTGTGGCTTCTATCATGCAGATGGATGGTTATTCCATGACGGAAAATATTGAAGAAGCAGATGCAATTTTTGTAAATACCTGTTCTGTGCGTGATAATGCCGAACAACGTATTTATGGACGTTTGCAGTATTTTCAATCGTTAAAGCGTAAGAAGAAGTCGCTTATTGTTGGTGTATTGGGTTGTATGGCTGAGCGGGTTAAGGAGGAGTTGATAAATGAACATCGCGTAGATTTGGTTGCTGGCCCGGACTCTTATATGGATTTACCAAATCTGATTGGTGCCGTAGAGCATGGAGAAAAAGCAATTAATGTGGAATTGTCGACACAGGAAACATATAAGGATGTAATTCCTTTAAAGTTGGGTGGTGTGAATATCGGCGGATTTGTTTCCATTATGCGCGGGTGTAATAACTTTTGTTCCTATTGTATCGTTCCTTATACGCGTGGACGTGAAAGAAGCCGTGATGTTGAAAGTATATTGAATGAAATACAGGATATGCGTCAGAAAGGTTTTAAGGAAGTAACATTGCTGGGACAAAATGTGAACTCCTATTTGTTTGAAAAAGACGGGCAGCAGATAACATTTCCTGTTCTGTTGGAGCAAGTAGCCCTGGCTGCTCCTGATATGCGTATTCGTTTTGTCACCTCCCACCCAAAAGATATGAGTGATGATACATTGCGCGTGATAGCTGCTCATACTAATATATGTAGGTATATTCATTTGCCGGCTCAGTCCGGAAGTTCGCGTATGCTGAAGGTTATGAACCGTAAATATACGCGCGAATGGTATTTGGATCGTATTGCGGCTATCCGCCGTATCCTTCCTGATTGTGCAATCTCTACCGATTTGTTTTGTGGTTTCCATTCGGAGACAGAGGAAGATTACCAGGAAACATTGTCTTTAATGCGAGAAGTGGGATATGACAGTGCATTTCTTTTCAAATACTCTGAACGTCCGGGTACTTATGCTTCAAAGCATTTGGCTGACGATGTTCCTGAAGAAGAAAAGGTACGCCGCTTGCAAGGTATGATCGATTTGCAAAATAAACTTTCCGAAGAAAGTAATCTGCGTGATATAGGTAAAGAATTCGAAGTTTTGATTGAAGGTTTCTCTAAACGCTCAAGAGAACAGTTGTTTGGCCGTACAAGCCAGAATAAAGTGGTAATCTTTGATAAGAGGAACTATCACGTTGGACAATTTATCAAAGTGAGGATATTACGTGCATCTTCGGCTACTTTATTCGGGGAACCCGTAGATAATTAATCAAAAGTATAGGATGTTTTTTGTTTTTGACCTGGGTGGAATTTGATTTTGACCCAGGTCGAAATTAATTTTTAGCTAGGTCAAAATTGATTTTGGGCGGCTCAAAAGAATAATTCTTCCCGTACTTCAGCCTAAAAGTAGAGGATTCCAATATTAAAAAAACGGTATTGATTCTTATGTAAGAAGTAATTCTCTATGGTTAAAGATTTGTAAATACGTATGGCGTTACGCAAATAATTCGTTCTTTTGCAGAAAAATTGGGAGGTGTGTTCTCTTTACGCATCTCCCCAATTTATTTAATTCAATTAAGAGCGTGTCTGATGGCTGAAAATAAAAAGGTTAGTACTGTATCTTTCTTTAATTCTCGTCTTACTTCTGTAATCAGTATAGCATTGGTGCTTTTCTTGTTAGGACTGATTCTCTTGATGGGATTATTAAGTAATAAGCTTTCTGTTTATGTAAAAGAAAATATAGCATTTTCCATATTGTTAAAAGATAACCAGAAGGAAGCCGATATTAAGCGAATGCAAAAAAGTCTGGATGCATTGCCTTTTATTAAATCAACAGAATATATTTCGAAAGAACAAGCTGCAAAGGAATTGGAAGAAGAGCTTGGCGAAAATCCCGAGACTTTTCTTGGTTTTAACCCGCTGCAAGCATCTATGGAGGTAAAACTGCATTCGGAATATGCTAATCCAGATAGCCTCAAACTGATAGAGAAACAAATAAGAACCTATACTTCTGTTACAGATTTGCTTTATCGTAAGGATATGATGGAAATGGTTCATAATAATATGAAGCGGGTTGGAATAATATTGCTGACATTGGCGGTTGTACTGATGTGCATATCCTTTGTCCTTATCAGTAATACGATTCGTTTACTTATTTATTCGAAGCGTTTCCTTATCCATACAATGAAGTTGGTTGGTGCTACGCCCGGCTTTATTCGCAGACCTTTTGTAAGGTATAATGTGATAAGTGGTATTTTTGCATCTATACTTGCAATATTGATGTTGACCGGTGCGTTATACTATCTACAGAATGAATTGAAAGGTTTCATTCAGATATTGGATGTTCAATCGTTGCTTATTGTATATGCTGCCGTGTTGGGATTAGGGATTTTATTATCTGTCGTAGCAACAATATTTGCGGTGAACAAATATCTCAGAATGGGCGTTGATAAATTGTATTATATATAATATTAGAGAGATAGAAAGATGGCAAAGAGAGATTTTGCATTTGGTAAAGAAAATTTTATACTGATTGCAATTGCAATCGTATTTATTGTTGTGGGCTTTATGTTGATGAGTGGTGGTGGCTCTGTAGACGGAGTTTCTTTTAACCCGGAAATATTTAGTACCCGCCGTATTGTTGTCGCTCCGATTGTGACTGTATTGGGCTTTGTAATTATGATTTTCGGCATACTGAAGAAAAGTAAAGAAGTAGCCGAATGAGCTGGTTTGAAGCATTAATCTTGGGTATAATACAAGGTCTTACTGAGTTTTTGCCGGTTAGCAGTAGCGGACATCTGGCCATAGGTAGCGCTCTGTTTGGTATTCAGGGAGAAGAGAATCTGACATTTGCCGTAGCGGTGCATGCTGCTACAGTGTTGAGCACCATTGTGGTTTTGTGGAGCGAAGTGTCCTTCTTGTTCAAGTCCTTTTTCTCCTTTAAATGGAATGAAGGAACAAAGACAGTCTGTAAAATATTATTGTCTATGATTCCGGTTGGAATTGTGGGCGTTTTCTTTAAAGATTATGTGGAAGAAATATTTGGCAGCGGATTGTTGATAGTAGGCTGCATGCTTCTTGTTACGGCTGCGTTGCTGGCATTTTCTTATTATGCAAAACCGCGCCAGAAAGAAGAAATATCTTTTAAAGATGCATTTATTATCGGTATAGCACAGGCTTGTGCAGTATTGCCGGGCTTATCGCGTTCGGGTTCAACTATTGCGACCGGACTTTTGTTAGGCGATAAGAAAGAGCAGGTTGCTAAGTTTTCTTTTCTGATGGTGATTATTCCGATTTTAGGAGAAGCCTTTCTGGATCTGATGAAAGGTGGTTTTTCTCCTGAAGAGTCAGGAATATCGTCAGTTGCTTTGATCACTGGTTTTATAGCAGCTTTCGTATCGGGAGCGATCGCTTGTAGATGGATGATTAATCTGGTGAAGAATGGAAAGCTTATTTATTTTGCTTATTACTGTGTGGTTGCCGGATTATTTACGATTATATATTCGCTTGTTTAATGGATTTTATTGCAGGAGAGGTTCTTTGTTTTAATAAGCCACTGCGGTGGACTTCTTTTGATTTGGTAAATAAGTTTCGCTATAAATTATCGCGTAAACTTAAGGTGAAGAAAATAAAGGTGGGACATGCCGGTACGCTTGATCCGTTGGCAACAGGTGTGATGATCGTGTGTACGGGTAGGGCTACTAAAAGAATTGATGAACTTCAATATCAGACGAAAGAGTATGTGGCAACCCTGAAATTGGGTGAAACCACTCCTTCTTTTGATCTGGAAAAAGAGGTAGACGGGGTTTATCCGACAGAGCATATTACTTGTAAGATGGTGGAAGATGTTTTGCAATCGTTTGTGGGAACGATACAACAGATACCGCCGGTCTTTTCTGCTTGCAAGATTGAGGGAAAGCGAGCGTATGAACTGGCCCGTAAAGGGGAAAAGGTAGAGTTGAAAGCAAAAACATTGGTGATAGATGAAATGGAATTGCTGGAATGTAATTTGCCGATAGTAAAAATACGGGTTGTGTGTAGTAAAGGCACATATATTCGTGCTTTAGCCCGTGATATCGGGGTTGCATTACACTCGGGTGCCCATCTGGTTGCATTAGAGCGTACGCGAATTGGTGATGTTACTTTGGATATGTGCATGTCGCCGGAAGATATAGATGATTTTCTGGAAAAGAATGTAGATATAGAAATAAAAGAAAATAAATAGAATAGCATTATGAAGCTGTCGAAATTCAAATTTAATTTGCCGTCGGAACAGATAGCATTGCATCCGACAAATAACAGAGATGAATCGAGAATGATGGTCGTAAACCGTAAGACCGGAGAGATTGAACATCATGTTTTCAAAGATATACTGAATTATTTCGGAGAAAAAGATGTATTTATCTTCAATAATACAAAAGTATTTCCCGCACGTTTATATGGGAACAAGGAAAAGACGGGGGCACGCATTGAAGTCTTTTTATTACGTGAACTGAATGAAGAATTACGTTTGTGGGATGTGCTGGTGGATCCGGCCCGTAAGATTCGTATCGGTAATAAATTGTATTTCGGTGAAGACGATTCTATGGTGGCAGAGGTGATAGATAATACTACTTCACGCGGCCGTACGCTTCGTTTCTTATATGATGGTAATCATGACGAATTCAAGAAAGCTTTATACGCTTTGGGCGAAACTCCGCTTCCAAAGTATATAGACCGTCCGGTAGAAGCAGATGATGAAGATCGTTATCAGAATATTTTTGCAACAGAAGAAGGCGCTGTTGTTGCTCCGGCAGCCGCTTTGCATTTTAGCCGTGAGTTAATGAAACGCCTGGAGATAAAAGATTGCCGTTTTGCTTTTCTTACATTGCATTCGGGTTTGGGTAACTTCCGTGAAATAGACGTAGAAGACCTGACTAAACATAAGATGGATTCGGAACAAATGGTTGTTGATACGGATGTTGTGAATATTGTGAATACGGCAAAAGACAACGGACATCAGATTTGTGCGGTAGGGACATCGGTTATGCGTGCTGTTGAGACAGCTGTAAGCACAGATGGCCATTTGAAGGAATTTGAGGGATGGACGAATAAGTTTATCTTCCCGCCTTATGATTTCAGTGTTGCTACAAGCATGGTGACAAACTTGCATATGCCATTGTCTACATTGTTGATGATGACTGCTTCTTTTGGTGGTTACGACCTGATAATGGACGCTTATGAAGTTGCTCTGAAAGAAGGCTATCGCTTTGGAGCCTATGGTGATGCAATGTTAATTCTGTAAATATATTACGAATGGCAACAGCATACCTTAGTTTAGGAACGAATATAGGAAATAAACGAAGAAATTTAATAACAGCGGCAGCGTTGTTAGCCGAAAGGGTGGGAGATATTCTCGCCCTTTCTGATATATATGAAACAGAACCTTGGGGCTTTGAATCGGAAAATACATTTTTGAATGCGGCTTTAGCGCTTCGTTCCTTACTTTCACCATTAGAGCTGCTTGATGCAACCCGCTTGATAGAGATTGAAATGGGGCGTGTGGAAAAAAGTAATGGTACATATCAGGATCGTATTATCGATATAGATATATTAATGTACGACGACATTGTGATGCAGACTTTGCAACTTACTATTCCTCATCCTCTAATGCACAAACGTTCTTTTGTGATGGAACCGTTGGCAGAGATAGCTCCGGATGTGGTTCATCCGGTTTTTCATAAAACAATTGCCGAACTTGCCGGTTTTAAGTATAAATAATTTTACCCGTAAATACAGATAAATATGGATATAAATAAAATACTGACAGAAGGTATGGTCTTTAAAAAGGCCAAACAAGAACCATCAAAAGATGGTAAGAAGATTAAGTTTTCGGACTTCCTGAAGGGTACACATGGCTCAGACTCTGCAAAAAAGAAGGCGGAATATAAGTATAAAAGAGCTATGCGTAATAAAAAGAACAGAGGATAGGCTGAAAGTAAATGTGTGTTTGCCAAAACATTTACTTATATAAATAGTGTTCTTAATAATAGAAGTGAATGTTTAATTATTGAATCGAGTATGAAAAAGATTGTTGTTTTGTTATGTTCTTGTTTTCTTATGACGGCTTGTGTAAACAGCTCAAAGACAAATAAGGAAGAAAAGAAAAGTGAAACGGTTGCAGATATGCATAATGCCGAGAATTCGTTGGATGTTGATGGTGTTTATACCGGTACGTTTCCTGCTGCGGATTGTCCGGGTATAGAGACGACTCTGACGCTGAATAAGGATAACACCTTTACTTTGCATTCTGTATATATTGACCGGAAAGATGGGACTTTTGATGATAAAGGAACATATACACTTGATAAAAACCTGCTTACCCTTAAAGTCGATGGTGATAGTGATCAATATTATAAAGTTGGTGAAAATAAACTGTTCCGTTTAGACAGTGATAAGAAAGAAATTACAGGTCCGTTGGCCGAACATTATATTTTAACAAAAGAATAAAACTTAAAATATCCAGGTTTGACAAATTTTGTATATATTTGCAACCGAATTGATGTGGATAGATTTGTATTGCTTGCAACCACAGGAAAAAATGCTAAAAACAAACCTCTTTTCTAAGCCGTTCGGCAAACAATTCCTCCTAAATCAATTCATTACTAATATACATATTTAATCATTGAAGTAATGAGTTATTTATTCACCTCCGAATCGGTGTCTGAAGGACACCCCGATAAAGTAGCCGATCAAATATCGGATGCTTTGCTTGATGAGTTTTTGGCTTATGACAAAAACTCGAAAGTTGCTTGCGAAACCCTTGTTACAACCGGGCAGGTTGTCTTGGCTGGAGAAGTTAAATCAAGTGCATATGTAGATGTGCAGGAAGTAGCGCGTGGCGTGATTGAAAAGATCGGCTATACGAAAAGCGAATACCAGTTTGAAGCTAAATCATGCGGTGTATTTTCTTCTATCCATGAACAAAGCGGTGATATTAACCGTGGCGTGGAACGTGAAGATCCGTATAATCAGGGCGCCGGAGACCAAGGTATGATGTTTGGTTATGCCACAAACGAAACCGAAAACTATATGCCTCTTGCATTAGACCTTTCTCACAGCCTGTTGTGGGAATTAGCTTCTATTCGTAAAAATGAACCGGATCTGATGCCTTATCTTCGTCCGGATGCAAAGAGCCAGGTTACAATTGAATACGACGACAATGGCAAACCTTTGCGTATTGATACAATTGTAGTTTCTACGCAACATGATGAGTTCATCAGCCCTAAAGGTATTTCACAGGAAGAAGCCGATATTGCTATGCAAAAGAAGATTGCTGCCGACGTGAAAAATATTCTTGTACCACGTGTTAAAGCTCAATATCCGGCTCATGTCCAGTCTTTGTTTAGTGATGAAATTATCTACCACGTAAATCCAACTGGAAAGTTTGTGATTGGTGGTCCTCATGGCGATACAGGTTTAACCGGCCGTAAGATTATTGTAGATACTTATGGTGGAAAAGGTGCTCACGGTGGTGGTGCTTTCTCTGGAAAAGACCCTTCGAAGGTAGACCGTTCGGCTGCTTATGCAGCACGTCATATTGCAAAGAATATGGTTGCAGCTGGTGTTGCCGATGAAATGTTGGTACAGGTATCTTATGCTATCGGTGTTGCAAAACCTATGAATATCTTTGTAAATACATTTGGCCGTGCCAAAGTGAATATGACTGATGGCGAGATCGCTGCTAAGATATGGGATTTATTTGATATGCGTCCGAAGGCAATTGAGGAACGTTTGAAATTACGTAATCCGATTTATTTGGAAACTGCATCTTATGGACATATGGGACGTAAGCCTGAAGTTGTAAAGAAAACATTTGTGTCTCGTTACAACACGAAGCCTACTACTTGTGAAGTTGAGCTTTTTACTTGGGAAAAGCTAGACTATGTTGACAAAGTAAAGAAGGCATTTAGCTTGAAATAAGAATATTTCCTGTTTAATTCATGAAAAGCCGTTTTCGTATGCTTTATGTATGCGATAACGGCTTTTCTTTTGAAAAATAGGGAAATAAATGCTTTAACTTGTATTATAAGACTTGGTATGTACCTAATAATATGGCAATCTGTTTGTCATCCTTCTTCGTGCTGCATTTCTATTTCCTTTACTTTCCGGAATAAATCGGATGCGAAAATAAAATCATTCAGAGCTTTATTACTGGACGTGATTACTTGTTCTTTCGTTCCCTGCCATTCTTTTACTCCTTCTTTTATGAAAATAATATTTTCTCCAATATTCATTACGGAGTTCATATCATGAGTATTAATGATAGTTGTCATCTTATATTCAACTGTAATGTCGTGAATCAGATCATCAATAATCAATGATGTCTTTGGGTCCAGACCTGAGTTTGGTTCGTCACAAAACAAATATTTAGGGTTCAGGGCTATGGCACGTGCTATGGCGGCACGTTTCATCATACCTCCACTAATTTCGGATGGGAACAGATGCCCGGCTTCCGACAGATTTACGCGATCCAAACAAAATTGAGCTCGTTTTTGGCGCTCTTTTGCAGAATCATTGGAAAACATATCGAGTGGAAACATAACATTTTCCAGGACGGTCATGCTGTCAAACAATGCGGAACCCTGAAAGAGCATACCCATTTCGCGGCGGAGCATATTCAGTTCGTGCTTATTCATTGTAAGCAGGTTGCGTCCGTCATACAATATTTCTCCCTTATCCGGTTTCATCAGTCCGATGATGTTTTTGATAAGAACAGTCTTTCCCGAGCCGCTCCGACCTATAATCAGGTTCGTTTTGCCGTCTTCAAAGACCGTATTAATATCATGGAGTACAACACGCCCGTCAAAAGACTTTGTTATATTTTTTACTTCAATCATCTTATGTTAGCATTAAATGGGTTAATATTACGTCGGCAAGCAGGATCATAATACTACTCATTACTACTGCATTTGTGCTGGCTTTACCGACTTCCAGTGCTCCGCCTTTCACATAATAACCGAAGTAAGCAGCTATGGATGAAATGATGAAAGCGTAAACTACGGATTTGATAATAGAATACCAAATATAAAATTCGTTGAAATAAAATTGCAATCCATATTCGAAAGATGCGGGAGTCATCCCTGTCCCTGTTGAGTAGCTGGCAGCAATACCTCCCAGGATACCGGTAAACATACTGAAGATAACTAAAACGGGGATGAAGATCATTAGACCAATCATTTTAGGAAGAATCAGGAAGTTTGCAGAGTTAACCCCCATAATTTCCATAGCATCGATTTGTTCGGTGACACGCATTGTCCCTATTTCCGATGCGATATTACTACCTACTTTGCCTGCCAGAATCAAACACATGATGGAGGAAGAAAACTCCAGTAATATGATTTCACGTGTTGTATAACCAATGGTAAATTTAGGAATTAATGGCGAGCTGATATTTAATGATATCTGAATGGCTATAACGGTGCCGATAAAAATGGATATAATAATTACAATCCATAGCGAATCAACTCCCAGCTTGTAAACCTCTTTTATCAACTGTTTGAAAAACATACTCCACCTGTCAGGTATGGTAATACTTTTCATCATTAATTGGGTGTATTCACCCACTCTATGTAATGCTTTATTCATTATCTGATTGCTATTCAATTACAGTCTGCAAATATAACGCAAATATGGCAACAACGGTTCATTTCTTACTTGATACTTCTGGTTTGAATTAAATATAAATCGGAGCTAAGCTTTTTGCAGAATATGAATTGTCTGTCTCTTTCTTGCTTGTAACTGATTTATTCTGTTTCTTTGTGCCAAAGATTTAAGGTATGTCAGAAGAAGAACAAATGATTCTCCGGACGGAGGATTTGGTGAAAAAATATAGGACACGTACGGTAGTAAACCATGTTTCCATTAATGTGAAACAGGGAGAGATTGTTGGTTTGTTAGGGCCTAATGGGGCAGGCAAGACAACTACGTTTTATATGACAGTAGGATTGGTTACTCCTAATGAAGGCAAAATCTTTTTGAATGATATGGAGATAACGAAATTCCCGGTTTATAAGCGTGCCCGCAATGGGATTGGCTATTTAGCCCAGGAAGCTTCTATCTTCCGGAAAATGACGGTTGAAGATAATATTCGTTCCGTACTAGAGATGACAGACACGACTGCCGAATACCAGAAAGAAAAACTTGAAAGTTTGATTGCCGAATTTGGTTTGAATAAGGTACGGAAGAATTTGGGAGACCAACTTTCGGGAGGAGAACGCCGCCGTGCAGAGATAGCGCGCTGTCTTGCCATTAATCCGAAGTTTATTATGTTGGATGAACCTTTTGCAGGTGTAGACCCTATTGCTGTACAGGATATTCAAACTATTGTAGCAAAATTAAAGCATAAGAATATCGGTATTTTGATTACAGACCATAATGTATATGAAACACTGAGTATTTGCGACCGGGCTTATTTGTTGTTTGAGGGTAAGGTGTTGTTCCAGGGGAGTGCGGAACAGTTGGCCGAAAACGAAATTGTCCGTGAAAAATACCTGGGTAAAGATTTTGTTTTGCGGAAAAAGGACTTATGAATAGTAGGAGAATTTGATCCTGATCATTTTGCAAAAACATCCCGATGATTTAATCAAATCATCGGGATGTTTTTGTATTGAATCAATTGCCTTTTATTAATTCTTTCCGGATATATTTATTTAATATGATAAAGGATATCAGCGTGACAAAAGCCATGCTTGCGAAAGATAATAAATGAGCATCTGAAATATCACCGGAAACCAATTCCAGATTTTTCCACCGGCTGTTCGACATGCCTATAACTGCTGTTGCATTGTTTACAAAATGGGCAAAAACAGGTATCCAGATACATTTACTCCAATAAAGCAAGTAACCGAAATAGGCACCTAATAACAGACGTGGTATGAATCCGAAGAACTGCATATGGAATGCGCTGAAAATAAATGCGGCACTCCATATTATTATGTGGTGGTTGGGGCTCCATTTGCCGATTATTCTCTGTATGGTTCCGCGAAAAAGGAACTCTTCTGTTATGGCTGCTGTTACTGCTATAACAATCAGATTGGAAAGCAAAGTAAGTATTCCTCCTTCTGATAATAATAACTCTGTCATGTGTTCGGCTGCATCCTCTTGTGTTCTCATCCAATTTTCTATGGGAGCCAAAATAGAAGGCAATTCCATTTGTTTGTTTAATACGCCTGTGAGCGTAATCGTGGGTGAAAACAGATACATGCTGATAAGTATCAATAGCATGATTCGAACGTTCGGTGTCTTTTTTATTGACAAATACCAGGAAGGTCTGTTACTGCACGTCCAGGCTACGGCAATTGCCGGAAAAAGGAACATTCCGATGGAAGAAAGAAATTGCAATGTTCGCATTATACCGGGATACTGGTATATATCAGCCTTTACTCCATGGGTAAGGAATAAGACTCCCATACCTAAAACAGAAGATATAAATCCTCCGGCCAGCATAAAAAGCAATAGTAAGAAAATTTGGAACAAGGCCGGTTTGTCGGCGTAAAAACCTTTTAAATTCATATTTTCGGGCATAAAAAAACTTCTGCCCAAAGATAGACAGAAGTTTTTATTTTTTTAGGAAGAACTGATTACATTCTGGGTCTGGCTTCTTTAACAACCATCTGGCGACCTTCGAATTCAGCTTCGTTTAATTCTTCGATAGCTTTTTTTGCTGCAGAATCATCCGGCATTTCAACAAAAGCAAAACCTTTAGACTTGCCAGTTTCACGGTCCTTGATAATCTTTACAGAATCAACTGCACCGTATTCTTCCATTACTTGTTTCAAATCATCTTCCCGAACACGATAGTTCAGGTTTCCAATGTAAATGTTCATAAAAATAGAAAATTAAAAAAAATAAAATTGTTACTTAAATGAAAGTGTTATTAAACCGGAATTTCGTAACAATGAGATAATTTATTCGACAAGTAAATGCGGAAAAATCAACAAGTAGATGCAGAAATAAAAAACAATGTTATGTACGTTCAAGGTAAATTTCCTTTCACGCTACAAAGGAATACAAATATTTTAGATAAACAACTATTTATTTGAAAATAAAATGTGGAAATAGATACTTTTTTAATTGTGCTGAAACAAATTAGGTTAACTATTTGCGATATTGAAAGAATAAATCTAATTTTGCACCCTAAATTTTTGATACAGTATATTAATTAAATAAATAATCCAGAATGAACATTTCGCTGAAAAACAATGATGCCCTGAGTGGTATTATAAAATTAGAAATAGTGAAAGCTGACTACGAAAGTCAGGTTGAAGGAAATTTGCGTAAGCTCCGTCAGAAAGCTAATGTACCAGGATTCCGCAAAGGTATGGTTCCGGTCGGTATGGTAAAAAAAATGTATGGTAAACACGTTTTAATAGAAGAGATTAACAAAATTGTATCTGAGAATCTTTTCAAATATATCCGTGAAAATAATTTGGCTGTTCTGGGAGAACCATTATCAAGCATGACGGAACAAAAAGATATTGATTTTGATAAGGATGAAGATTTCGAGTTCTGCTTTGATGTTGCTTTTGCTCCTGCATTTAATATTGAATTAGACAAAAATGATAAATTAGTATACTATCAGGTTGCTATTGATGATGATATGCTGAATAAGCAGGTAGAATCTTATACTTCTCATTTCGGTTCTTATGACCAGGCCGAAGAAGTTGAAGAAAGAGATTTGGTGAAGGGTACTGTTGCGGAACTGGAAAACGGGGCTCCGAAAGAAGGCGGTATCGTTGTGGAAGATGCAGTTTTGATGCCATCATATATGAAAGATGAAGCAGAAAAGGCTAAATTTATTGGTTCAAAGGTTAATTCGGTAGTTGTATTTAACCCTAATAAGGCTTATGAAGGTGCGGAAGCCGAAATCTCTTCGTTCCTGAAGATTGGAAAAGAAGATGTTGCTAACCATACCGGTGATTTCAGCTTTGAAATTAAGGAAGTGACACGTCATAAAAATGCAGAACTGAATCAGGAGTTATTCGATAAAGTCTTCGGTGAAGGTGCTGTTACTAACGAAGAAGAGTTTAAAAATAAAATTAAAGAAGCCTTGGCCGAACAGTTTGATCCTCAGAGCAACTTTAAATTCCTGACAGACGCCCGCGAGTTGTTGTCTGCAAAAGCAGGTGAAATGGAAATTGCGGATGATTTGGTAAAACGTTGGTTGCTTGTTGCAAACGAAAAGAATACACCGGAAGCTATTGAAGAAGATTATCCGAAAATTAAAGAGGATTTGAAATATCACTTTATCAAAGATGCTTTAGTGAAAAAGTATAACCTGAATGTAGAGCGTGAGGATATTGAAAACTTTGCTAAACGTGTAGCGAAAGCCCAGTTCGCTCAATATGGCATGCTTTCTGTTCCTGAAGAAATGCTGGACAATTATGCGAAGGATATGTTGAAAAATCAGCAGACTATGCAGAATATTGCAGAACGTGCTATGGAAGAAAAGCTGGCTGCATGCTTGAAAGAACAGGTCGATCTGGAAATTAAAGAAATTTCGGCTGACGAATTCAATAAACTTTTTGAATAAAAAAGGAAAAATAAGGGCTTTTGCAAATTAGCCTGTTTCTTGAAAAAAGGGGATTTCTCTCTAAAAATATCTTAGCGGACAACAAATAAGTTGTTTCTTTCAGAAATTTATTTATAACTTTGTTTTTCCGTTAAGTCTTGAGAGGAATCCCTTTTTATGTCTTCTCGGAAATAATTATACAATAGAGAAATATGGAAGATTTTAGAAAATATGCTACGAAGCATTTGGGAATGAGCGGTACGGCTCTTGATAGCTATATGAATATCTCCAGTAGTTATATTTCGCCGACAATTATTGAAGAACGTCAGCTAAATGTTGCTCAGATGGATGTTTTTTCACGTTTGATGATGGATCGTATTATCTTTTTAGGTACACAGGTCGACGATTATACAGCTAATGTGATTCAGGCACAACTATTGTATCTTGATTCCAGTGATCCGGGAAAGGATATATCTATTTATATTAATTCTCCTGGTGGTTCTGTTTATGCGGGATACGGAATTTATGATACAATGCAGTTTATCAGTTCAGATGTTTCTACTATCTGCACGGGAATAGCAGCATCTATGGCCTCTGTGTTGCTGGTTGCGGGAAAGAAAGGAAAACGTTTTGCTTTGAAACATTCTCGTGTGATGATCCATCAACCGTTAGGAGGTGTTCAGGGGCAGGCATCTGATATAGAAATAACGGCTCGCGAAATCTTGAAAGTGAAGAATGAATTGTATACAATCATTTCTGAGCATTCGGGTAAGTCATTCGAAGAAGTTGAACGTGATGGTGATCGCGACTTTTGGATGACTGCTGCCGAGGCAAAGGAATATGGTATGATTGATGAAATTCTTGTTCGTAAATAATAAACTAAAAAGACAAGGCTTGGAAGCAGGCCTTGTCTTCATATTATAAGAAAGGAATATATATGGCCAAACCAACAGGCGATACTTGTACGTTTTGCGGGCGTAGTTCCCGGGAAGTAGATTTGTTAATAAATGGTATATCGGGTGCTATATGCGATAATTGCGTAAAACAAGCTTATGAAATTGTGAAAGAACAGATGCCGGCTAGTAAAACCTCTTTTGGATTGAACCAGAAAGATTTGCCGAAACCGGAAGATATAAAGACTTTTCTTGACCAATATGTAATAGGCCAGGATGAAGCTAAACGCTATTTGTCAGTATCTGTATATAATCATTATAAGCGTTTGTTGCAGAAAATAAATCCGGACGATGTAGAGATTGAAAAATCTAATATAATAATGGTGGGTGCAACGGGTACTGGGAAAACACTGTTGGCACGCACTATTGCCAAATTACTTCACGTTCCGTTTTCTATAGTAGATGCAACGGTGCTTACCGAAGCGGGTTATGTTGGAGAAGATATAGAAAGTATTTTAACCCGTCTTTTGCAAGCTGCCGATTATGACGTAGAAGCTGCTCAGAGAGGAATTGTATTTATTGATGAAATAGATAAAATTGCCCGTAAAGGGGACAATCCTTCAATTACGCGCGATGTTAGCGGGGAAGGAGTGCAGCAAGGTTTATTGAAATTATTGGAAGGTTCTATTGTAAATGTTCCTCCTCAGGGTGGGCGTAAACACCCGGAACAGAAGATGATTGCTGTTGATACAAAAAATATTTTATTTATTTGTGGCGGAGCTTTTGATGGCATAGAAAAGAAGATCGCACAGCGTTTAAATACTCGTGTGGTTGGTTATGCTGCAAGTAAAGATACTGCGGCAGTAGATAAGAATAATCTGCTGAAATACATTACTCCTACAGATTTGAAGTCATTTGGCTTAATACCCGAAATAATCGGGCGTTTGCCTATTTTGACTTATTTGAATCCTTTGGACCGAAATACGCTACGGAATATTCTTACAGAGCCTAAAAATTCTATAATAAAACAATATATTAAATTGTTTGAAATGGATGATATAAAGCTTACCTTTGATGAGTCCGTTTATGAGTATATCGTGGATAAAGCTTTAGAGTTTAAATTGGGAGCTCGTGGATTACGTTCAATTGTAGAGGCCGTCATGATGGATGCCATGTACAGTATGCCATCTGAAAATAAAAAAGAATTGCATGTAACTCTTGAGTATGCAAAAGAAAAATTTGAGAAATCGGATGTAAACCGTTTACAGGTTGCATGATTTAGAACGGTCTGTTTAAAATATTACAAGGTATGGCGAAGAAGGATAATTTAACTGAAGAACTGAAAAAATACTTTGGGTTTGATACCTTTAAAGGAAACCAGAAAGCTATTATTGAAAATGTACTGGCTGGAAATGATACGTTTGTACTAATGCCGACCGGAGGTGGAAAATCTTTATGTTACCAATTGCCTTCTTTATTAATGGATGGAACGGCAATTGTAATTTCACCTTTGATAGCACTGATGAAAAATCAGGTAGATGCTATGCGTAACTTTAGCGAAGAAGACGGGGTTGCGCATTTCATCAATTCCTCTTTAAATAAATCTTCGATTGACCAGGTTAAAAATGATATTTTGTCGGGACGTACAAAGCTGTTGTATGTTGCCCCGGAATCTTTGACAAAAGATGAAAATGTAGAATTTTTACGGCAGGTTAAAATATCATTTTATGCAGTAGACGAGGCACACTGTATTTCTGAATGGGGGCACGATTTCCGTCCGGAATACAGGCGGATACGTCCTATCATAAATGAAATTGGTAAACGTCCGCTTATAGCTCTTACTGCTACAGCTACGCCAAAAGTGCAACATGATATTCAGAAAAATCTGGGTATGATTGATGCTACAGTATTTAAATCATCATTTAATCGTCCTAACTTGTATTATGAAATTCGTCCTAAAGGTACGAATATAGACCGTGACATTATTAAATATATAAAATCCAACGAAGGTAAATCCGGTATTGTATATTGTTTAAGCCGTAAGAAAGTAGAAGAATTTGCCGATATATTGAAAGCAAATGGAGTTAAGGCTCTTCCTTATCATGCCGGAATGGATTCGCAATTGCGTTCTACTAATCAGGATGCATTCCTTATGGAAAAAGTAGATGTTATTGTGGCAACCATAGCCTTCGGTATGGGAATAGATAAGCCGGATGTGCGTTATGTAATTCATTACGACATACCTAAAAGTCTTGAAGGTTATTATCAGGAAACCGGGCGTGCAGGCCGTGATGGCGGTGAAGGCCATTGTATAGCTTTTTATGCATATAAAGATTTGCAAAAACTTGAAAAGTTTATGCAGGGTAAGCCTGTTGCCGAACAAGAAATAGGACGCCAGCTATTACTTGAAACTGCAGCTTATGCGGAAACATCGGTATGTCGTAGAAAAGTATTATTACATTATTTCGGGGAAGAGTTTTTGGAAGATAATTGTGGTAGTTGTGATAATTGTTTGAATCCTAAGAAACAAGTGGAAGCGAAGGAATTGTTGAGTGCTGTGCTGGAAGTAGTTAGTACATTAAAAGAAAAGTTTAAGACAGAATATATTGTAAACATGTTGGTAGGAAACGAGACGTCTGAAATTCAGTCGTATAAACATAATGAATTGGATGTTTTCGGCTCCGGTCAGGATGAAGATGAAAAAACGTGGAATGCTGTAATACGCCAGGCATTAATAGCTGGTTATCTGATAAAAGATATTGAAAACTACGGTCTGTTGAAAATATCCGATAAGGGGAAGGGATTTGTAGAAAAACCGGTTTCGTTTAAGATTACAAAAGATAATGAATTTGAAGAAGAAGAGGAAGAAGTTCCCGTACGTGGCGGTGCATCTTGTGCTGTAGACCCTGTTCTTTATTCGATGATGAAAGATTTGCGAAAAAAACTTTCTAAAAAACTGGAAGTTCCTCCTTTTGTTATTTTTCAGGACCCGTCGTTGGAAGCAATGGCTACGACCTATCCGGTTACGTTGGATGAGTTGCAGAATATCCCGGGTGTAGGAGCTGGCAAGGCAAAACGTTATGGTAAAGAGTTTGTCGAATTAATTAAGAAACATGTAGAGGAAAATGAGATAGAAAGACCTGAAGATTTACGTGTACGCACGGTGGCCAATAAGTCCAAATTAAAGGTTTCTATTATTCAACGTATAGATCGTAAAGTTGCCCTGGATGAAATTGCAATGACTAATGGTTTGGAATTTAGTGAATTGCTGGATGAAATAGAAGCTATAGTCTATTCGGGGACACGTATTAATATAGATTATTTCTTGAATGACGTTATGGACGAAGATCATATTGAAGATATTTATGAATACTTCAAAGACTCGGAAACTGATGCTCTGGAAGATGCTATAGAAGAATTGGGCGGTGATTATACGGAAGAAGAAATACGCTTGGTTCGTATTAAATTCCTTTCGGAGATGGCAAATTAAATACCTGTTTGAAAAGATAGTTTGGAATTCCTTTCGGATGAATTTTTGATTTCTTCCGAAAGGAATGTTTTTTTGATCCGCCAAAAGTTTGTATATTTGCACGCAATAATTTTTTAAAGCATAAATTCTATGTCATTTATTGCAGACAGGGTTGTTATGGATGGATTAACGTTTGACGATGTGTTGTTAATCCCTGCTTATTCGGAAGTTCTTCCACGGAATGTCGATCTCACGACAAAGTTTTCACGTAATATTGTATTGAATATACCAATGGTTTCGGCGGCGATGGATACGGTAACCGAAGCTAAGATGGCTATTGCTATAGCCCGCGAGGGAGGTATTGGTGTGATTCATAAGAATATGACTATTGCAGAGCAGGCAAAGCAGATTCAGAGTGTGAAACGCGCAGAGAATGGTATGATTTATGATCCTGTTACCATAACCAAAGGAAAGCATGTTGCCGATGCATTGGCAATAATGGCAGAATATAAGATTGGAGGAATACCTGTTGTTGACGAAAGCGGTTATTTGGTAGGTATTGTAACAAACCGTGATTTGCGTTTTGAAAAAGACATGGATCGTTCGATTGAAGAGGTGATGACTAAAGATAATTTAGTGGTGGCTGATCAATCGACTAATTTGGAAACGGCAGCTCAGATACTTCAGCAACATAAGATTGAAAAACTACCGGTTGTTGACAATCATAATAAATTGATAGGTCTGATTACGTATAAAGATATTACACGTGCAAAAAACAAACCGCAAGCATGTAAAGATGCTAAAGGCCGTCTTCGTGTTGCTGCCGGGGTTGGGGTTACTTTCAATACATTTGAACGTGTGGAAGCTTTGGTTGAAGCTGGTGCTGATGCTTTAGTAATTGATACGGCGCATGGACATTCAAAAGGCGTGGTAGATGTTTTGAGGCAGATAAAGGCGCGTTATTCCAATATTGATTGTGTGGTTGGTAATATCGCAACAGGCGAAGCTGCCAAGTATTTGGTAGATGCGGGAGCTGATGCGGTGAAAGTTGGTATCGGCCCTGGTTCTATTTGTACGACACGCGTGATAGCGGGAGTGGGCGTGCCGCAATTATCCGCTATTTATGATGTGGCTAAAGTGTTGCAAGGAACAGACGTGCCCTTAATTGCAGATGGTGGCTTGCGTTATTCCGGAGATATTGTGAAGGCAATTGCAGCCGGAGGGTCTTCTGTAATGATGGGATCTTTGTTGGCTGGCGTAGAAGAGTCTCCGGGAGAAACTATTTTGTTTAACGGGCGTAAGTTTAAATCTTATCGTGGAATGGGATCGTTGGAAGCTATGCAAAAAGGTTCGAAAGATCGTTATTTCCAGGATGTGGAAGATGATGTAAAGAAATTAGTGCCCGAAGGTATTGCAGCCCGTGTCCCTTATAAGGGATTGCTTTATGAAGTTATCTATCAGATGGTAGGTGGTTTGCGTGCCGGAATGGGATATTGCGGAGCTCATAATATAGAAGAATTGCATCATGCAAAATTCACCCGTATTACAAATGCGGGAGTGTTGGAAAGTCATCCGCACGATGTTGCGATTACCCGGGAAGCTCCGAATTATAGTCGCGGAGAATAGTAAATTCATGCCTTGTATTTTATAAAAAACACTAATTTAATGGTATAGCATACTTTTCTTAGCCGGCAACCGTTAGATTAGTGTTATTTTTGTAATGTATAATAGCAGTATGGTAAAAGAGTTTTTGATGAAAAAGTTACTTGTATTATCTTTGATATTTGCTTGCTACACGGGAAAAGCACAGACTCTTCCGGATTCTGTGGTAATGACCATAGCCGGCAAACAAATACCTTTATCGGAATTTGTTTTTATAGCAGAGAAGAATAAGGAGGTCGATTTATCAGACAGCAAATCTGTAAAGGCGTATGTTGAATTATTTAAAAACTTCAAATTAAAAGTAGCAGAAGCGGAAGATTTGGAGTTAGATAAAACAGATGCTTTTAAAGAAGAGCTTGACGGTTATCGTACACAGCTTATTGCAAGTTATTTATCAGACAAAGATGCAGAAGAAGCTGTTGCCCGTGAAGTCTATAATCGCGGAAATGAAGAGCTTGAGTTGAGTCATATACTATTTCGTTTGAAAGGTAATATTGTTTCTAAAGATACGGTTGATGTTTATAATAAAGCCTTGCAGGTATATAACCGGATTAGTAAAGGAGAAGATTTTGATGTTGTCGGCAAAGAAATAAATGGACAGGAGAACGATAATATTCATTATGAATATGTGCATTGTTTATTGCCGATGCAAACATTGAAAGCGTTTGAAAATGTAGCTTATTCAATGCCGGTTGGTGCAATTTCCAGACCTGTCCGTACGAATATGGGATTTCATTTGATTAAAATACATAACCGTAGGGCAAACCGGGGAAGAATTCATATAGCACACATATTGATCGCTTTTCCAAAAGACACGGTTGCTAATAGTCAATCTGAGGTATTGGAAAGGGCACAGGAGGTTTATCAAAAAGCAAAGAACGGAGCAGACTTTGCAGAGCTTGCAAAACAGTATTCGGATGATACTGCTTCTGCGCAGAAAGGAGGAGAATTACCAATAACCGGGCCCGGTGAGATGGTTGATTCTTTCGAGGATGCTGCGTTTGCCTTAACCACCCCGGGACAATTGTCCGGTTTGGTGAAAACGCCTTTTGGTTATCATATAATAAAACTGATAGAAAAGCTAGACAGATCTCCGTTTGAAGCCGAAAAGAAAAAGTTGGTGCGTGCTATGGGACAAGGAGAGCGTAATTTTGAATTATATAAGGTTTTTGATGACCGTATGAAAAAAGAATATGGTTATGTTTTTTACCCTGAAGCTTATGCAGAGTTGCAGGCATTATGCAATGATCATTTCCCTACAGATGCCTCCTTTTATGAAAAGGCGAAGCAGATGAATAAGACCTTGTTCCACGTAAACGGTATTGATTTTCCGCAAAGTGAATTTGCTTATTATATCCAACGTTGTCCTTTTTCTACAAAAATCTATGCCGGCGACTTTATGCAAGATGTTTATAATCTTTTTGTTCGTGATATTGTGACAACGGCAGAGCGCGGGAATTTGTCGCTAAAACATCCTGAGTTTGATCATTTGATGCAGGAATATAGAGATGGTATATTATTATTTGATGTAAGTAACCGGGAGATTTGGACAAAGCCTGTTAACGAACAGAAAATGTTGGAAAAACAGTGGATAAAAAGCCTGAATGAGAAATATCCGGTTGTAATTAACTGGAAATTGATAAATAAGGTCAAGAAATAAAATATAAATCGATGAAATATAGCTTCATTTTTATAGCGTTTGTATCTTTGCTGTGTGCATGTAAGGGAACACAGCCGATGGATGATACGGATGTATTGGTAAGAGTGAAGGATCGTATGCTGAAACGTTCGGAAGTAACGAGTCTTATTCCCAAAAGTGCGACGTCGGAAGATAGTTTGTTGTTGGCGGAGAGTTATATAAAAAAATGGGTAAAAGATGCCTTGGTTTATGATGTGGCTCTACGTAATTTGGGTGATGATAAAGATGCTGTAGATAAATTGGTGGATGAGTATCGTAGTTCTTTGGTTCGTTATCGTTATTTGGAACAGTTGGTGAATGAACGCTTATCTGCAAATATTCCCGAAACAGATAAGTTAAGTTATTACGAGGAGAACCAACAGAAATTTATTTTGGATAAGAGCCTTATTAAAGGTCTGTTCCTGAAAATACCACAAGATGCGCCGGGAATATCCGATGTGAAAAGCTGGTATAAATCAACTTCTGAGGCTTCATTGGAAAAAATAGAGAAGTATAGTGTGCAGAATGCTGTAATTTATGATTACTTTTACGACAAATGGGTCGACTTTGATGAAGTGATGGATAATATACCTGTTCATGTGGCTAACTCGGCTGATTATTTGAAAGTAAATAAGTTCGTGGAGGTTTCTGATAGTAGCTATTGTTATCTGTTGAATATTAAGGAATACCTTTCAGTGGGAAGTGTGGCTCCTTATGATTATGCAACCCCTCAGATTACCGAGATGTTGATTAATCGACGAAAAGTAGATTTTTTGAAAAAATTTGAAGACGAATTATATAACGATGCTATCAGAGGCGGCGATGTCAAATTTTATGACGGCTCTAATAAATGATTATAAAACGGTAGACATGATGAAAAAGTTTTTAGTAGTATTTTTTCTTGCCTGTTGGACTTGTGCAGCGATGGCGCAAGACAATGTTATTGATGAAATTGTGTGGGTGGTAGGAGATGATGCGATTTTACGTTCTGACGTCGAAGCCCAGCGTTTGTATTTGGCAAATGAAGGACAGCGTCTGGACGGTGATCCCTATTGTGTGATTCCGGAAAGGATGGCTATTGATAAACTATACTTGAATCAGGCAAAAATAGATAGTATAGAAGTTAGCGAATCACAAATTATTCAGCAAGTAGACCAATGGATGAATTTTGCTGTAAATCAGATTGGATCAAGGGAAAAACTGGAAGAATATTTTAATAAAAAATATTCGCAGATTAAAGACGAACGTAAAGAAATGGTTCGTGAGCAGCAGATCGTGCAGCAGATGCAACATCAATTAGTTGGTGAAATTAAGTTGACACCCTCTGAAGTTCGTAAGTATTATAACCAGTTGTCGAAAGATAGCCTGCCAAATATCCCTACGACGGTAGAAGTACAGATAATTACAATGGAACCTAAAATTCCTTTTGAAGAGACGGATGCTATCAAAGCCCGTTTGCGTGATTTTACAGAACAGGTGACAAGCGGAAAAATGGAGTTTTCTACATTAGCACGTTTATATTCTGAAGATCCGGAATCGGCAAAACGTGGTGGTGAATTAGGTTTTATGGGAAAAGGTATGTTAGCCCCAGAATTTGCAAATGTGGCATTTAACCTGACAGATCCGAAACGTGTATCTCAGATTGTGCAGACAGAATATGGTTATCATATTATCCAATTGATTGAAAAACGCGGAGACCGTATTAATTGCCGCCATATTTTGTTAAAACCAAAAGTGTCGGATAAAGAATTGAATGAAACAATGGCTCGTATGGATTCTTTATATAATGATTTACAGGATAATAAATTCTCGTTTGAAGATGCTGCAACGTTTGTATCTTATGATAAGGATACCCGGAATAATAAGGGATTGATGGTAAATCAGAATTATGAAAGTGATCATGTCAGTACGCCTAAATTCGAGATGCAGGAATTGCCGCAGGAAATAGGTAAGATTGTATATAATATGAAGGTGGGTGATATATCAAAACCGTTTACGATGATTACAAATAAGCAAAAAGATGTTGTTGCTATTGTAAAACTGAAAGCCCGTGTGGAAGGCCACAAAGCAAACTTGTCGGATGACTACCAGGCATTAAAAGCAATCGTGGAAGGACGGAAACGTGAAGAACTTTTGAATGACTGGATTGCGAAGAAACAAAAAACAACTTATATCCGTATTAGCGACGGATGGAGGAATTGCGATTTCCGCTATCCGGGATGGATTAAAGAATGAAACTATTTACTAAGTTATTATTAATACATTTGCTATGTATGTTCACTGTCTGTGTTTTTGCACAGGCAAGTGATAGTATTCCTCCTAAAACGACCAAGGTTTTTTTGGAGCATACTAATACTTTATCGTATGATAAAGAGGTGAATGCCGATGCTCAGGTGCTGGTTGGTGATGTATGCTTCCGCCATGATAGTTCGTATATGTATTGCGATAGTGCTTACTTCTTTGAATCAACTAATTCGCTGGAAGCATTTAGCAACGTTAGAATGGAACAGGGAGATACCCTGTTTGTCTATGGAGATTATCTGTTCTATAATGGAAATACGGAAATTGCTTATCTGCGCGATAATGTCCGTATGGAAAACGGGCAGGTCACGTTGTTTACCGACAGTCTTAATTATGAACGTATTCCGGATATAGGCTATTACTTTGAGGGAGGGATGATTGTAGATTCCCTGAATCAATTATCCTCTTTTTACGGACAATATTCACCGGCTACGAAACTTGCCGTTTTTAATGATAGTGTACGTCTGGAAAACCCTCAGTTTACACTTTATTCGGATACGCTGCATTATAATACAATGTCTAAAATTGCTACAATATTAGGCCCGTCTGTTATAGTATCGGATAGTGGTACTATTTATTCTTCCCTTGGTTGGTATGATACGGTAAATAACACCTCTTTGCTGTTGGATAATTCCCAGGTTGTTTCAGGTGACCGGATTTTAACGGGAGATTCAATTGCTTATAATCGCGAAATCGGCTTTGGTGAAGTTTTCGGAAATATGAGTTTGCAGGATACGATAAAGAAGATTACTCTGGAAGGCCAATATGGTTATTATAATGAAACGACCGGATATGCTTTCGCTACAGATAGTGCTCGGATGCTGGAATATTCGCAGGGTGATACATTATATTTACATGCCGATACGTTGCAAATGGCAACAATAGATTCCGTCTACCGTGAGATTAAAGCATATTACGGTGTTCGTTTTTACCGTACCGATATGCAGGGTGTCTGTGATTCCATGCAGTTTAATACGCGTGATTCTGTATTATATATGTATAATGATCCGATTTTGTGGAATGAGCAGTACCAGATATACGGAGATACGATTCTGATTTATATGAACGACAGTACAATTGACTATGCACACGTGAGACAATTTGCGTTTGCGGTTCAATATGTCGATTCTTCTTATTATAACCAATTGAAAGGGAATGACCTGAAAGCTTATTTTGAAGGGCAGGCTGTCCGGCAAATAGATGTTGCAGGGAATGCGGAATCTATTTTTTATCCTCTGGAGAGTGATGGAGCTATGGTGGGAATGAACCAGACCCAAAGCGGCTTTATAACTATATGGGTAAAAGATAATAAATTGGAAAGGTTGAAATTAACACCAGCATCTCAGGGTACGCTTACCCCGATTCCGGACCTGAAACCTGATCAAAAAACATTAAAAGATTTCTATTGGTTTGATTATATCCGCCCTAAAAACAAGGATGATATTTATCAGGTGGTGAAAAGAAAAGTTAATGAAGCACCCAGAAGAAATAATAAATTTGTACATTAGCGAAGTTTTCACAATGTAATTCAATTAAACATGGCACTTTTCTCATTTTATAATGTGCGTAAACCGCGTCAGTTTGAACATAAGCCTATTTATTGGGATCCTCACAGAGAGGCTATGCAAGAACGTGTGAGTAAAATCAAACGTGAAATGGGAATGGAAGAACCTCTTGAGGAATATAAGCCGCAGATAAAGGGCAGTTTTGTTGAAGGCACTTCCCATTTGAAAAAGAGCATGGACAAAGGAGTCGATTCTCGGAGTTTGAAATATAGGAATGTAAAACTGCTGGTAGCCTTAGCTGTATTGGCTGCCTTGTTTTGGTTTTTGTTTTGGCAATGAGTGATATAATACATTTGCTCCCCGATAGCATTGCAAATCAGATAGCAGCCGGCGAAGTTATCCAACGTCCGGCTTCTGTTGTTAAAGAATTGGTTGAAAATGCGATAGATGCCGGAGCTGCTAATGTCCAGGTAAACATAAAGGATGCAGGTAGAACCCTGATACAAGTTGTAGATGATGGGAAAGGGATGTCGGAAACAGATGCCAGAATGGCTTTTGAGCGGCATGCCACTTCCAAAATAACTACGGCAGATGATCTTTTTTCGCTCCATACTATGGGATTCCGCGGTGAGGCTCTTGCCTCTATAGCAGCTGTTTCCCATGTAGAATTACGGACAAGAATGCGTGGCTCTGAATTAGGTACACGTTTGGTTTTAGCTGGGTCCGTCGTGCAGGAATCCGAGGCCGACGCTTGTAATGAAGGTTGTATCTTTTCTGTAAAAAACCTGTTCTTTAATGTCCCGGCGCGCAGGAAGTTCTTAAAGTCCAATGAAACGGAATTTCGTAATATCATTACGGAATTTGAACGTATAGCATTGGTTAATCCGCAAGTGTCTTTATCATTGCATCATAATGATACCGAAATATATAATTTACCAGTTTCGGGTCTTCGTCAACGTATTATTAATATATACGGAAAAGCGTTGAACCAGAAGTTGCTTACCCTGGAAGCAGATAGTTCATTGGTTACAATTTCGGGTTTTGTGGGACGACCGGATTCTGCCAAAAAACGAGGCGCGCTTCAATATTTCTTTGTGAACGGGCGCTTTATGAAACATCCTTATTTTCATAAAGCGATAATGCAAGCTTATGACCAGTTGATTCCGGTAGGAGAAATGCCGAATTATTTTGTTTATTTCACTTTAGATCCGGCTACTATAGACGTAAATATACATCCTACTAAAACAGAAATAAAATTTGAGAATGAGCAGCCTATTTGGCAAATCCTGATGGCAGCTACACGTGAGTCTTTGGCTAAATCAAGTGCTATTCCTTCAATTGATTTTGATGTGGAAGATGCAATAGATATTCCCGTATATAATCCGGTACAGGAAAACACAAATTTTAAAGCTCCTCAAATTCAGGTAAACTCCAGTTATAATCCTTTTGAAACATCTTCGTCCTCATATAAGAGGCCGGAATTTGATTGGGCTAAATTGTATAAAGGTTTTGAAGAAGACCGGGCTTCAGTACAACTCGAACAGACCTCTCTTAATGAATTTCCACAAGAGGAGTTAATTGAAACAAACGTTTCGGATAAGATGTTTGCCGAAACATCCAATCCTTGTTACCAATACAAGGGAAGGTATATTATAACTTCTTTGAAATCTGGCTTAGCATTAATTGACCAGCATAGGGCGCATGTACGTATTCTGTTTGATCGGTATTTGGATAATTTACGTCAACAAAAAGGGGCGTCTCAGCAGGTGCTATTTCCGGAAATTATTGAATTTTCAGTAGCCGAGGCTGCAATATTGCCTACTTTATTAGATGATCTTCATTCGATAGGGTTTGATCTGAGTAATTTGGGAAACGATAGTTATGCCATTAATGGGCTTCCTTCCGGATTGGAGAATGTAGCCCCATTGACTCTATTACGGGATATTGTAGACCGTGCTATAGAAGTCGGTTCGGAGATAAAAGAAGAGATCCGTAAGACAATAGCATTGTCTTTGGCTAAAGCAGCTGCTATCCGTCCGGGTAAGTCGCTTTCAAATGAAGAAATGGATCATTTGATTGCCACACTTTTTTCTTCTCCGGAGTCTAATCTTACACCAGATGGCAAGACGATCATATCAATGCTTACAGATGATGAATTAGAGAAACGTTTTAAATAAGTTTGTTTTACTCTATTGTAGTTGGTATAGGTGTTTGTCTTGCGCATGTTTGCCGACTCCACTTTGTCACCTTTTGTCACCATCTTCGGGGCTTATCCCCAAATTGCAAAACGATCTAAATTTGGTTATATATTATTGTTTCACATATCATTACACCATTGTCTCGAAATCACACCTATGACGCTTTAGTGCTTCCCGCGAACACTTTTTTATTACTTTTGGCTTGACCCAAAAGTAATAAAAAGGTCAAGGCTACACCGTTCGGGCTACTTCGGCAAAAGACTTCGCTGAACCAGCGGAACTCGCTTCGCTCAGACAGCCGCTGGTTTCGTCGCTGCGTCTTTTACCTGCGTTTAACGCCCGGCCGCTGATGCCGCTAACAAGGGAGCAACGCTCCCTCTATGGATGGCCGATAGAGCCTGTTCTTTTATGGCTTTAGCCAAATCTCTTTCTGGAATTTCTACGCCATATACATGCAATAAACAGCTTATTCAGGCATCAGGGAAAGTGTTTGCGGAAGTGTTAAAATGAAATCCGCATTGACTGTTTTAGGAGTTTGAAAAACGCGTTTGTGTGTTGTAATATTTCTATATTAGTAAATTGTATACTTGTGTGGAATGTCTATAGATAATTTTTCACATTTTGGAATACCCCCTCCTCTGAAGAAAGTGACAGAAGGAGACAAAGTGAACCCTTAAACATCCCTTTATTGAGACTATGATCTGATACTTTTTAGGTAAGCTACTAAATTGAATAAGGTAGACAATTAAACGACAAAGGGTAGGCGATTAAAAAAGGCCGGTACAAATAAAATTGCTGCTATAATGTTCTGTAATACTGAATAAATTCTGTTTTAATTGTTAATTATGTATAAATACTTAAAGGCCTTAACTTGTAGAACGGGAACAAATACGTAACTTTGCACCGTTTTTAGCGCAGATTATATGCAAAAAGTGTGGCAACTAATTGATAGTCCGAATTAAAATGTATATCTTTGCAGCTCAAAATTTGAAAAAAGAGATAATTAAATAATAACACATTCAAAGTTTAAAAAAAGAAAAGAAATGCCTACAATTCAGCAATTAGTTAGAAAAGGAAGGGAAACTTTGGTGGTTAAAGGTAAATCACCCGCATTGGATTCATGTCCTCAGAGACGTGGCGTATGTGTACGTGTGTATACTACAACCCCTAAAAAACCTAACTCTGCAATGCGTAAAGTAGCGAGAGTACGTTTGACAAATGGTAAAGAAGTAAACTCTTACATTCCGGGAGAAGGACATAACTTGCAGGAACACTCAATCGTGTTGGTTCGTGGCGGTCGTGTAAAAGACCTTCCTGGTGTACGTTACCATATTGTTCGCGGTACTTTGGATACAGCTGGCGTGAATGGCCGTACTCAGCGTCGTTCTAAATACGGAGCTAAACGTCCTAAACCAGGTCAGGCAGCAGCAAAAGGGAAGAAGTAATTAATAACCTTCCAGACTGAGAAATTAAATTAAGTATTAAAGCTGGTTTTAGTTATTTGGATAGGCTAGGTTGAGTAAATGGTTCAGCGGAACCGTTGAAGACGATAAAAGAGGCAACCAAAAACAAGATCGAAATTTTTGAAACAAAATGAGAAAAGCAAAACCAAAGAAAAGACAGATCCTGCCGGATCCTGTTTTCGGTGATGTAAAGGTTACGAGATTCGTAAACCATTTGATGTATGATGGCAAGAAGAATACTGCCTTCGAAATTTTTTATTCTGCGTTGGAAAACGTAAAGGCCAAATTGCCTAACGAAGAAAAATCCTCTCTCGAGATTTGGAAAGCTGCGCTCGATAATATTACTCCCCAGGTAGAGGTTAAATCTCGCCGTGTCGGTGGTGCAACATTCCAGGTGCCTACAGAAATCCGCCCGGATCGTAAAGAATCCATTTCAATGAAAAATCTTATCCTGTTCGCTCGTAAGCGTGGTGGTAAGACGATGTCTGATAAGTTGTCTGCAGAGATTGTAGATGCTTTCAATAACCAGGGTGGCGCATTCAAAAGAAAAGAAGATATGCATCGTATGGCTGAAGCTAACCGTGCATTCGCTCACTTCAGATTTTAATTAGCAATTTAAGGAGACAATAAAAAAGATGGCAACAAAAGCTGACGAACAATTAAAATATACCAGAAACATCGGTATCATGGCGCACATCGATGCGGGAAAGACTACGACTTCAGAGCGTATTCTTTTCTACACAGGTCTGACTCACAAAATTGGTGAGGTTCATGACGGTGCTGCTACTATGGACTGGATGGAGCAGGAGCAGGAACGTGGTATTACCATTACTTCTGCTGCTACTACTACTTTCTGGAATTACAATAATGACAAGTATAAAATTAACTTGATTGACACTCCGGGGCACGTAGACTTTACTGTTGAAGTAGAGCGTTCATTACGTATTCTGGATGGTGCCGTTGCTGCTTTCTGTGCTGTAGGTGGTGTTGAACCTCAGTCTGAAACTGTATGGCGTCAAGCTGATAAATATAATGTACCTAGAATTGGTTACGTTAATAAAATGGACCGTTCCGGCGCAAACTTCTTTGAAGTTGTTCGTCAGGTAAAAGATGTATTAGGTGCAAATCCTTGTCCTATTCAGATTCCTATCGGATCAGAAGAAAAATTCCAGGGTGTTGTGGATCTTATCACAATGAAGGCTATTTTCTGGCACGATGAAACTATGGGTGCTGAATATACAACAGAAGAAATACCTGCAAATTTAATGGCAGAAGCGGAGGAGTGGAGAGAAAAAATGCTTGAAACTTTGGCGGAATGCGATGATGCTTTGATGGAAAAATATTTTGATGATCCTTCTACAATTACTGAAGAGGAAATTAAAAAAGCTATCCGTAAAGGTACAATCGCTATGCAGATCAATCCGATGATTTGTGGTTCTTCATTTAAGAATAAGGGTGTTCAGACATTGCTGAATGCTGTTTGTGCATACTTGCCTAGCCCTGCAGATACAGAAGCTATTGAAGGTACAGATCCTAAAGATCCCGAGAAAGTGATCGTTCGCAAACCTCTGTTTGAAGAACCGATGACAGCTCTTGCATTTAAGATCGCAACAGACCCGTATGTAGGTCGTTTGTGTTTCTTCCGTGTTTACTCAGGTTCTTTGCAGGCTGGTTCTTATGTTTACAACTCTCGTTCAGATAAGAAGGAACGTATTTCCCGCTTGTTCCAGATGCATTCAAATAAACAGAATCCGATGGAAGCTATCGGTTGTGGTGATATAGGTGCAGGTGTTGGTTTCAAAGATATCCGTACTGGTGATACACTGTGTGATGAAGCACATCCGATTACACTGGAATCTATGGAATTCCCGGATCCGGTTATCGGTGTTGCTGTAGAGCCTAAAACTCAGAAAGACTTAGATAAGTTGGGCATAGGCTTAGGTAAGTTGGCTGAAGAGGATCCTACATTCCGTGTTCAGACTAACGAAGAAACAGGCCAAACTGTAATTAGTGGTATGGGTGAGCTTCACTTGGATATCATTATCGACCGTTTGCGTCGTGAATTTAAAGTTGAATGTAATCAAGGTAAACCTCAGGTTACTTATAAAGAAGCTATCACAAAATCTGTTGAACTTCGTGAAGTTTACAAGAAGCAATCCGGTGGTCGTGGTAAGTTCGCTGATATTATTGTTCGTGTTGAACCGGCTCCTGCCGACTTTGAAGGAACTTTGCAGTTTGTTGATGAAGTAAAAGGTGGTAACATTCCTAAAGAGTTTATCCCTTCTGTTCAGAAAGGTTTCGAAAAGGCTATGAAGAACGGTATTCTTGCTGGTTATCCGCTGGATAAATTGAAGGTTACTTTGATTGATGGTTCTTTCCACCCGGTTGACTCTGATCAGTTGTCATTTGAAATTGCAGCTATTCAGGCATTCAAGAATGCTTCAGAAAAGGCCGGTCCTGCTTTGATGGAACCGATTATGCAGATGGAAGTTGTGACTCCAGAAGAAAGCATGGGTGATGTGATTGGCGACTTGAATAAACGTCGTGGCCAGGTAGAAGGTATGGAGTCTAGCCGTACAGGTGCCCGTATTGTAAAAGCTAAAGTTCCATTGGCTGAAACATTTGGTTATGTAACAGCTTTGCGTACTATTACTTCGGGTCGTGCAACTTCTTCTATGCAGTTCTCACATTATGCTCAGGTATCTTCTTCTATCGCTAAACAAGTGTTGACAGAAGTTCAAGGTCGTGCTGATTTGATCAAATAATTTAGAAACATATATAATAATATGAGCCAAAAGATCAGAATTAAATTAAAGTCTTATGATTATTCTCTGGTAGACAAGTCTGCAGAGAAGATCGTAAAGACTGTAAAGGCTACCGGTGCTGTAGTAAGCGGTCCTATACCTCTGCCTACACACAAACGTATCTTTACTGTGAACCGCTCAACTTTCGTTAACAAGAAATCTCGTGAGCAGTTCGAACTCTCTTCATATAAGAGATTAATCGATATCTACAGCTCAACTGCTAAAACAGTTGACGCATTGATGAAGCTGGAATTACCCAGTGGTGTTGAAGTAGAAATTAAAGTGTAAGTTAATTAACAATTAGTGAAATGCCAGGATTATTAGGAAAAAAAATCGGAATGACATCCGTTTTCAGTGCCGAGGGAAAAAATCTTCCATGCACTGTTATCGAAGTGGGTCCTTGTGTAGTTACACAGGTTAAGACTTTGGAAAAAGATGGCTATCAGGCAGTACAGTTAGGTTTCGAAGACAAAAAAGAGAAACACACAACTAAGCCGGAAATGGGTCACTTTCAAAAAGCAGGTGTAGCTCCCAAGAGATACTTGGCCGAGTTCAAGAATTTTGAAACTGAATACAAGTTGGGTGATGTAATCACTGTAGATTACTTGGATAATGCAGGTTTCGTAGATGTAATTGGTACATCTAAAGGTAAGGGATTCCAGGGTGTAGTAAAACGCCATGGTTTTGGTGGTGTAGGCCAGACTACTCACGGTCAGCATAATCGTGCTCGTAAACCGGGTTCTATTGGTGCTTGTTCTTACCCTGCGAAAGTATTCAAAGGTATGCGAATGGGCGGCCAGATGGGTAACGAACGTGTAACAGTTCAGAACCTGCAGGTGATCAAGGTAATGCCGGAACATAATCTTTTATTGGTAAAAGGATCTGTTCCAGGAGCAAAAGGTTCAATCTTATTAATTGAAAAGTAATGGAACTGAGCGTATTTAATATTAAAGGTGAAGATACCGGAAGAAAGGTAACTTTGAACGATGCAATTTTCGGCATTGAACCCAATGATCATGCTATCTATTTGGATGTAAAGCAGTATTTGGCTAATCAACGTCAGGGAACGCATAAGTCAAAAGAGAGAAGCGAAGTATCAGGTAGTACACGTAAGCTGATCCGCCAGAAAGGTGGAGGTGGTGCACGTCGTGGTGATATAAACTCTCCGGTATTAGTAGGTGGTGGCCGTGTATTCGGTCCTAGGCCTCGTGATTATGAGTTTAAGTTGAACAAGAAAGTGAAATCTTTGGCTCGTAAGTCTGCATTGGCTTATAAAGTAAAGAATAACGCAATTGTAGTTGTTGAAGACTTCGTAATGGAAGCTCCTAAAACTAAAGAATTTGTAACAATTGCTAAAAACCTGAAAGTGGCTGGTGAAAAGTTGCTTATGGTTTTACCGGAGAAGAATAATTTTGTATATTTGTCGGCTCGTAATTTAGAAAAGGCAAATGTTATAACAGCTTCTGAGCTAAATACATACGGAGTATTGAATGCTGCGAATATGGTTGTTACCGAGAGTTCAGTTGCTGCTATAGAAAAACTTTTTAACGCATAAGGAGTGAAGAGATGGGAATTATTATTAAACCTATAGTAACAGAGAAGCAAACAGCGATTACAGAAAAGATGGCTAATCGCTATGGTTTTCGTGTTTCTCCTGATGCCAACAAGTTAGAGATTAAGAAAGCTGTAGAAGATATGTATAATGTTACCGTAGTTGATGTTAACACCATCAACTACTCTGGTAAATTAAAAAGTCGTTATACAAAGTCTGGTGTGATTAATGGCAAGCAGGCTGCTTTCAAAAAAGCGATCGTAACGTTGAAAGAAGGAGAAACAATTGATTTCTTTAGTAATATCTAAAAAAAGAAATGGGAATACGTAAATTAAAGCCCACAACACCGGGGCAGAGACACAAAGTTATTGGTGCATTTGATAAAATCACTGCAAGTACACCAGAGAAGTCTCTTGTAACAGGTAAGAAGAGTTCAGGTGGTCGTAACAACACAGGTAAGATGACAATGCGTTATCTTGGTGGTGGCCACAAACAGAAGTACAGATTTATCGATTTCAAGAGAAACAAAGATGGCATTCCTGCAACAGTAAAGTCTATCGAGTACGATCCAAACCGTACTTCACGTATTGCTTTATTGTATTATGCTGACGGAGCAAAGAGCTATATTATCGCTCCGAACGGCTTGGAAGTTGGCCAAACAGTGGTTTCAGGTAGCGATGCCGCTCCTGAGGTAGGTAATACTTTGCCTATGGCAAATATTCCCGTTGGTACTATTATTCACAACATTGAGCTTCGTCCTGGACAGGGTGCTAAAATGGTACGTTCTGCAGGTGCATTTGCTCAGCTGACATCTAAAGAAGGTGCTTATGCAATCATAAAGATGCCTTCTGGTGAAACAAGAAAGATTCTTGCAGCTTGTAAAGCTACAATTGGTGCGGTAGGCAATTCAGACCATGGTCTTGAAAAATCAGGTAAAGCCGGTCGTTCTAGATGGTTAGGTCGTCGTCCTCGTAACCGTGGTGTTGTTATGAACCCGGTTGATCACCCAATGGGAGGTGGAGAAGGTCGTGCTTCCGGAGGTCATCCTAGATCTCGTAATGGCTTATATGCTAAGGGCTTGAAGACAAGAGCTCCGAAGAAACATTCTTCAAAATATATTATTGAAAGAAGAAAGAAATAATCTGATTAATTAAGTAAACTATGAGTCGTTCGCTAAAAAAAGGCCCGTATATTAATGTAAAGCTTGAAAAGAAAGTGCTGGCTATGAATGAGTCCGGTAAGAAAGCTGTCGTTAAGACGTGGGCAAGAGCTTCAATGATTTCGCCTGATTTTGTAGGCCATACTATTGCAGTTCACAATGGAAATAAATTTATTCCTGTTTTTGTAACCGAAAATATGGTAGGTCATAAGTTGGGAGAATTTTCTCCTACGCGTACTTTCCGTGGTCACGCCGGTAACAAGAAGAAATAATATCGGTAGTAACAGGAATTCAGGAATCTGAAAATAAAAAGAATCGAATAAAATGGGTGCTAGAAAAAGAATATCAGCTGAAGCAAGAAAAGAAGCCCAGAAGACCATGTACTTCGCAAAATTGCGTAATGTGCCGACTTCTCCCCGCAAGATGCGTCTCGTTGTAGACATGATCCGCGGTATGGAAGTATTCCGTGCACTTGGTGTTTTGAAGTTTTCTAATAAGGAAGCTGCAGCAAGAGTAGAAAAATTGCTTCGTTCAGCTATTGCCAATTGGGAACAGAAGAATGAACGTAAAGCAGAAACTGGAGAGTTGTGTGTTTCTTCTATTAGCGTAGATTGCGCTACTACATTGAAGAGAATGCGTCCTGCTCCTCAGGGAAGAGGTTATAGAATTCGTAAACGTTCGAATCATGTAACTCTGTTTGTTGATACACTTAGTAAAAACGATAGTCAAAATTAATTGTAGATGGGACAAAAAGTTAATCCGGTTAGTAATCGTTTAGGAATCATCCGTGGTTGGGATTCCAATTGGTATGGCGGCAAAAATTACGGAGATACTTTGTTAGAAGATAGCAAGATCCGTAAGTATTTGAATGCCCGTCTTGCAAAAGCTAGTGTATCTCGTATCGTTATTGAACGTACGCTTAAGTTGATTACAATTACAGTTTGCACATCACGTCCTGGTATTATCATCGGTAAAGGTGGTCAGGAAGTTGATAAGTTGAAAGAAGAGTTGAAGAAGATCACAGACAAAGAGGTTCAAATAAACATCTTTGAGGTGAAAAGACCTGAATTGGACGCTGTTATTGTTGCAAACAATATTGCTCGTCAGCTTGAAGGAAAAATTGCTTACCGTCGTGCTATTAAGATGGCAATAGCCTCTACCATGAGAATGGGTGCCGAAGGTATTAAAGTGCAAGTCTCTGGTCGTTTGAACGGTGCTGAAATGGCACGTTCTGAAATGTATAAAGAAGGAAGAACTCCGTTGCACACATTCAGAGCTGATATTGATTATGCTTTGGCTGAAGCGTTGACAAAAGTAGGGTTGATCGGTGTTAAGGTTTGGATCTGTCGTGGTGAAGTTTATGGAAAGAGAGATTTGGCTCCTTCATTCACTGCATCAAAAGACTCAGGTCGCAGAAACGAAAATGCCGGAGGCAGCAGAGAGAAAAACTTCAAGAGAAAGAAAGCTAATCGTTAAACGTTAGAATTTAATAGAGATGTTACAACCGAAAAAGACAAAGTTCAGAAGACAGCAGAAAGGCCGCATGAAGGGCGAAGCTCAGCGCGGTAATCAGTTGGCTTTTGGTTCTTTTGGTATAAAGTCATTAGAAAATAAATGGATTACCGGTCGTCAGATCGAAGCTGCCCGTATTGCTGTAACTCGTTATATGCAACGTCAGGGTCAGGTTTGGGTTCGTATCTTCCCGGATAAACCGATCACTAAGAAGCCTGCCGAAGTACGTATGGGTAAAGGTAAAGGTAATCCTGAAGGGTTCGTTGCGCCTGTTACTCCAGGTCGTTTGATTTTCGAGATCGAAGGTGTTCCTTTTGATATCGCTAAAGAAGCTTTGCGCTTAGCTGCACAAAAGCTTCCGGTGACAACGAAGTTTGTTGTGAGACGTGATTATGACATGCAAAATCAAAATGCGTAATTGTTATGAAGATTGCAGAAATTAGAGAATTAAGCACAAAAGAATTGCTTGAAAGAGTAGATGCCGAGGTTGCAGCCTATGATCAAAAGGTAATTAACCATAGCATTTCTCCTATGGATAACCCTGCTCAGATTAAACAGCAACGCAGGATGATTGCGCGCATGAAAACAGAATTGCGCCAGAGAGAACTTAACAACAAATAATTGAGCCTGATGGAAACTAGAAATTTAAGAAAAGAAAGAACGGGCGTGGTTACTAGCAACAAAATGGATAAGAGTATCACTGTTGCTATTAAATGGAAGGAAAAACACCCCATTTATGGTAAGTTCGTTAACAAAACGAAGAAATATCATGCTCACGACGAAAAGAATGAATGCAACATTGGCGATACTGTAAAAATTATGGAAACTCGTCCTTTGAGCAAAACAAAAAGATGGAGATTAGTTCAAATAATCGAAAGGGCTAAGTAACATGATACAACAAGAATCTAGATTAGTAGTAGCTGACAATAGTGGTGCAAAAGAAGCTTTATGTATCCGCGTTTTAGGTGGAACAAGAAAGCGTTATGCCACTGTAGGTGATGTGATTGTAGTAGCAATTAAGAGTGTAATACCTGCTTCTGATGTTAAGAAGGGTGCTGTTTCTAAAGCTATTATTGTTCGCACTAAAAAAGAAATCCGCCGTCCAGATGGATCTTACATCCGTTTTGATGATAATGCATGTGTATTGCTGAATGCTGGTGGGGATATCCGTGGAAGCCGTATTTTTGGTCCGGTTGCCAGAGAACTTCGTGCAACTAACATGAAAATTGTATCACTTGCACCTGAAGTGCTTTAATATTGTAAAGTTTAAAGTAATGAGTAAATTACATATCAAAAAAGGCGATATAGTATTTGTTAATACCGGCGAGGACAAAGGTAAAACTGGACGTGTTTTACAAGTGCTTGTAAAGGACAATCGTGCAATTGTTGAAGGTATTAATATGGTATCAAAGCATACCAAGCCTAATGCAAAGAATCCTCAGGGAGGAATCGAAAAGAAAGAAGCTCCTGTTCATATTTCTAACCTTAATGTAGTTGACCCTAAATCAGGTAAGCCAACTCGTATTGGTCGTAAGTTGAATGCTGAAGGTGCTTTAGTGCGTTATTCAAAAAAATCAGGGGAGGAAATTAAGTAATGAGCAATACTGCCAGTCTTAAGAAAGAATATCAGGACAGAATTGTTCCTGCTTTGACAAAAGAGTTTGGATACAAAACAGTGATGCAGGTTCCTGTATTAAAGAAAATAGTTATTAATCAGGGCTTAGGTCTCGCTGCTGCTGATAAAAAAATCATTGACATCGCAATTAGCGAATTGAGTGCTATTACTGGTCAGAAAGCCGTAGCAACGGTTTCTAAGAAGGATATCTCAAACTTTAAGTTGCGTAAGAAAATGCCGATTGGTGTAATGGTGACATTACGTCGTGAGCAGATGTATGAATTCTTGGAAAGACTCGTTCGCGTGGCTCTTCCACGTATTCGAGACTTTAAGGGGATTGAAAGTAAATTGGACGGAAGAGGCAATTATACTCTCGGAATTGAAGAACAAATCATTTTCCCTGAAATAAATATTGACAATATTACTAAAATATTGGGAATGAATATTACCTTTGTGACCTCTGCGAAAACAGATGAAGAAGGTTATGCTCTCTTGAGAGAATTTGGATTGCCTTTTAAAAATGCAAAAAAAGACTAAGTAGTTATGGCAAAGGAATCAATGAAAGCCCGCGAGGTGAAAAGAGCAAAGCTTGTAGCTAAATATGCTGCTAAAAGAGCAGAATTGAAAGCAGCTGGAGACTATGAAGCTTTACAGGCTTTACCAAAGAATGCTTCTCCTGTACGTTTGCACAATCGTTGCAAAATTACAGGTCGTCCGAAAGGTTATGTACGCCAGTTCGGAATTTCTCGTATTCAACTGCGTGAAATGGCATCTCATGGTTTAATCCCGGGGGTAAAGAAAGCAAGTTGGTAAGAGTTTTTTAGTTTAAATATTGTCCGGGTGGCCGGATCAATTTAATTATTTTATATATGACAGATCCTATAGCAGATTATTTGACAAGATTGCGTAATGCAATTAAAGCGAAGCACAGAGTTGTTGAAGTGCCGGCGTCAAATTTAAAGAAAGAGATCACTAAGATCCTTTTCGACAAGGGTTACATTCTTAATTTTAAGTTTGTAGAAGATGGTCCTCAAGGAACAATTAAAATTGCCTTGAAGTATGACCTCGTAAACAAAGTAAATGCAATCAAGAAACTTGAGAGAGTTTCTACTCCAGGTTTGCGTAAGTACACTGGTTACAAAGAAATGCCGAGAGTATTGAATGGTCTAGGTATTGCTGTTCTTTCTACTTCTAAAGGTGTGATGACAGACAAAGAAGCCCGCGATTTAAAGATCGGCGGTGAAGTATTATGTTATGTTTATTAATTAGGAGGAAAGAAGAATGTCAAGAATAGGAAAATTACCAATTCAGGTACCAGCCGGTGTTACGGTTACAATCAAGGGTAATGTAGTAACAGTAAAAGGTCCAAAGGGAGAACTTGCACAGGAAGTAAATCCTGATATTAAAGTTTCTTTGGAAGATGGTGTAATCCACTTAACCCGACCGACAGATGAGAAAAACCATCGTGCACTTCACGGTTTATACCGTTCTTTAGTTCACAATATGGTTGTTGGTGTATCAGAAGGTTACAAGAAAGAACTTGAATTAGTCGGTGTTGGTTATCGTGTTGCAAATACAGGTCAGTTACTGGACCTTTCTTTAGGTTATACACATAATATTTATTTGTTGTTGCCGAAAGAAGTAAAAGTTGAGACTAAATCAGAGAGAAATAAGAACCCTCTTATTATCCTTGAATCAGCTGACAAACAATTGATAGGTCAGATTTGTGCTAAGATTCGCTCATTCAGAATGCCAGAACCTTATAAAGGTAAGGGTATTAAATTCGTGGGTGAAGAAATTCGCAGAAAGTCTGGTAAGTCAGCAGGTAAGTAATCTACGTAAACTGAAATTATCATGACAACGAAGGAAGAAAGAAGACTAAAGATAAAAAAAGGCGTACGCGGTAAGATTTCAGGTACTACTGAACGTCCACGCTTGACTGTGTTTAGAAGCAATAAGCAAATCTACGCACAGGTTATAGATGATACTACAGGTAAAACAATTGTGGCAGCTTCATCTTTGAAAATGGATTTAAAGGCTCCGAAAAAAGAAGTGGCAGCGAAAGTTGGTGAAATGATAGCAAAGAGTGCTTTGGAAGCTGGTGTTCAGACTGTCGTTTTTGACCGTAACGGTTACCTGTATCATGGGAGAATTAAAGAATTAGCAGATGCTGCACGTAACGGCGGCCTTAAATTTTAATGAAGATGGCAGGAGTTAATAATAGAGTTAAATCAACCAACGACTTAGAGTTGAAGGACAGATTGGTTGCAATCAACCGTGTAACTAAAGTTACCAAAGGTGGACGTACCTTTAGTTTTGCTGCTATTGTTGTAGTAGGAAACGAAGATGGTATTGTTGGTTGGGGCTTAGGTAAGGCCGGTGAAGTAACAACAGCTATCGCTAAAGGTGTTGAAGCTGCTAAAAAGAACTTGATTAAGGTTCCGGTTCATAAAGGTACCATACCTCATGAACAATTAGCAAAGTTTGGTGGTGCTCAGGTTCTTATCAAGCCAGCTTCACATGGTACTGGAGTTAAAGCTGGTGGTGCTATGCGTGCTGTATTGGAGAGTGTAGGTATAACTGACGTTTTAGCAAAGTCTAAAGGTTCTTCAAATCCTCATAACTTGGTGAAAGCAACAATTGCTGCCTTGAATGAGTTGAGAAGTCCGTTGGCTGTTGCACAGAACAGAGGTATTTCAGTAGAAAAAGTGTTTAGAGGTTAATTAGGGAGGATACAAGTTATGGCAACTATTAAAGTTAAACAGACAAAGAGTAGAATTAAATGCCCTAAAGACCAAAAGAGAACACTAGATGCTCTTGGTTTAAGAAAGATGAATCAGGTAGTAGAACATGAAGCTACTCCATCTATTCTGGGTATGGTTGAAAAAGTGAAACACTTGGTTTCAGTAGAAAAGTAATAATTGATTGAAAAAATAAATTATACGATATGAATTTATCAAATTTAAAACCTGCTGAAGGATCTACTAAGACCAGAAAAAGAATCGGCCGTGGTCCGGGTTCAGGATTAGGAGGAACTTCTACAAGAGGTCATAAAGGAGCAAAGTCTAGATCTGGTTATAAAAAGAAGATCGGTTTTGAAGGAGGTCAGATGCCTATTCAAAGACGTTTGCCTAAATTCGGTTTCAAGAATATTAATCGTGTAGAATATAAAGCTATCAATATTTCAACACTGCAACAGATGGCTGAAACTCAGCAGTTGACTAAGATTGGTGTTAATGAATTGATCGAAGCTGGTTTTATTTCTACATCTCAATTAGTTAAAATTCTTGGTAATGGAAGCTTAACTGCAAAATTGGAAGTTGAGGCTCATGCTTTTTCTAAGAATGCTGAAGCTGCTATTCAAGCCGCAGGTGGAACTGTTGTTAAACTCTAAGTCATGAGAGCAGTTGAAACAATAAAAAATATCTGGAAGATTGAGGATCTGAGAAATCGGATCCTCACCACTCTTTTATTAGTAGCTATATATCGCTTCGGAACATATGTGGTGCTTCCCGGTATTGATCCTAAAGCGTTGACTGCTTTACAAGAGCAGACACAGGGCGGATTGCTTGCACTGTTGGATATGTTTTCAGGAGGTGCTTTTTCTAATGCATCTATCTTTGCATTGGGAATTATGCCGTATATTTCCGCATCAATTGTTATGCAGTTGTTAGCTATTGCAGTTCCTTCTTTCCAGAAATTACAGAGAGAAGGTGAGAGTGGTCGTAGAAAAATTAATCAGTGGACTCGTTATTTGACAGTTGCTATTTTATTATTCCAAGGTCCTACGTATCTTGTGAATTTAAGTGTGCAATTGAGAGCTGCAGGTGCAGCTTTGCCTCCGGGTATATGGTTTACACTTTCTTCTACGGTTATTTTAGCTGCAGGCAGTATGTTTATCTTATGGCTAGGTGAAAGAATTACGGATAAAGGTGTTGGAAATGGTATTTCATTTATCATCTTGGTTGGTATTATAGCTCGTCTACCACATTCTTTGTTCCAGGAATTTATTTCAAGAACAAGTGAAAAAACAGGTGGTTTGGTTATGTTCTTGTTTGAAATGTTGTTCTTATTACTTGTTATTGCTGGAGCTATTTTGTTAGTACAAGGTACTCGTAAAGTTCCGGTTCAATATGCAAAAAGAATAATTGGAAATAAACAGTATGGCGGTGCAAGACAGTATATCCCTCTAAAGGTTAATGCTGCTAATGTTATGCCTATCATTTTTGCTCAGGCAATTATGTTTATTCCTATTTCAATCGTTGGTTTTTCTCATACTGGCGAAAGTAGTGGTTTTTGGGCTGCCTTTATGGATAATTCAGGATTTTGGTACAATTTTGTATTTGCAGTACTAATTATCTTGTTTACTTATTTCTATACGGCAATTACAATCAATCCGACTCAGATGTCTGATGACTTGAAGAGAAACAATGGATTTATTCCGGGTGTTAAGCCTGGCAAACATACCAAAGATTATTTGGATACTATAATGGATCGTATTACTTTACCAGGTGCATTTTTCTTAGCATTAGTGGCTATTATGCCAGCTTTTGCCAGAATTGCCGGTGTAAGTATGGCGTTCTCCCAATTCTTTGGTGGTACATCTTTGTTAATTTTGGTTGGTGTAGTGTTAGATACATTACAACAAGTAGAAAGTCATTTGTTGATGCGTCATTACGACGGTTTGTTGAAATCAGGAAGAATTAAAGGACGTTCAGGCTCTGTAGCCGCGTATTAATAGAATGATCTATTTAAAAACAGATGAAGAGATAGAGTTGATGCGTGCTGCAAATCAACTGGTGGGTAAGACGCTTGGCGAATTGGCCAAACATATAGCTCCTGGTGTAAGTACGCTTCATCTTGATAAAGTTGCTGAAGAGTTCATTAGAGATAATGGTGCAGTTCCGGCATTTTTAGGATATGGAGGATTTCCTGCTTCTATATGTGCTTCTGTAAACGAACAGGTGGTGCATGGAATCCCTTCTGCAAAAGCGATTTTAAAAGAAGGTGATGTGATTTCTGTAGATTGTGGAACTTTTTTGAACGGGTTTGTTGGTGATTCTGCATATACTTTTTGTGTAGGAGAAGTTGCTCCCGAGGTAAAAGCTCTGTTGAAAGCAACTAAAGAATCACTGTATTTAGGTATTCAACATGCTATTGAAGGTCGGCGTTTAGGTGATATAAGCCATGCAGTACAATCTTATTGTGAGTCGAAGGGTTACTCTGTTGTCAGAGAGCTTGTAGGTCATGGTTGTGGACGTAAGATGCATGAAGAACCTGAAGTTCCTAATTATGGTCGTCCGGGTTGTGGCCCATTGTTACGTAGTGGAATGTGTATTTGCATTGAACCTATGATCAATATGGGAAGCAAAAATGTCGTTTTTGAAAAAGATGGCTGGACAGTCCGGACAAAGGATCGCAAGTGTTCTGCTCATTTTGAACATTGTATTGCAATTCGTCCTGATGGACCTCAGATTTTATCCTCATTTGAGTTTTTAGAAGAAGTTTTAGGTAATAACGCAATTTAATTTGAATTGATTTTATATGGCTAAACAGTCAGCAATTGAACAAGATGGAGTTATTGTAGAAGCATTGTCAAATGCAATGTTTCGTGTAGAATTAGAGAACGGACATGAAATTACTGCTCATATCTCGGGGAAGATGCGTATGCATTATATCAAAATTCTTCCTGGAGATAAAGTAAGAGTTGAGATGTCTCCGTATGATCTATCGAAAGGTAGAATTGCTTTTAGATATAAATAAAAAATAATAAGATATGAAAGTAAGAGCATCTTTAAAAAAGCGTACTCCTGAATGTAAAATAGTAAGAAGGAAGGGACGCTTGTACGTAATTAACAAGAAAAATCCTAAGTATAAACAACGTCAAGGATAATTTATTATTTTTGCAAAGTAAATATTAGTAAGTAATATGGCTATAAGAATAGTTGGTGTAGACTTGCCACAAAATAAAAGAGGAGAAATTGCCTTGACTTATATCTATGGTATTGGTCGTAGTGCAGCAAACTCAATTTTGACAAAAGCAGAAATTGATCGTGATATCAAAGTTAAAGACTGGACAGATGATCAGGCTGCAAAAGTACGTGAAATCATTGGTGCTGAATATAAGGTGGAAGGTGATCTTCGTTCTGAAGTTCAATTGAACATTAAGCGTTTAATGGATATAGGTTGCTACAGAGGTGTACGTCACCGTATTGGTTTGCCTTTGAGAGGACAGAGTACAAAGAATAATGCTCGTACTCGTAAGGGTAAGAAGAAAACTGTTGCAAATAAGAAAAAAGCTACTAAATAATAAGAGTTAATATGGCAAAAAAAACAGTCGCAGCAAAGAAGAGAAACGTAAAAGTTGACGCTTACGGTCAAGCTCATATTCATTCTTCTTTTAATAACATTATTGTGTCTCTTGCCAATAGCGAAGGTCAGGTTATCAGCTGGTCTTCTGCAGGTAAGATGGGATTCAGAAGTTCTAAAAAGAATACCCCTTATGCCGCTCAGATGGCAGCACAAGATTGTGCTAAAGTAGCTTATGATCTTGGTTTGAGAAAGGTGAAAGTATTCGTGAAAGGACCGGGTAACGGACGTGAGTCTGCTATCAGAACTATTCATGGTGCAGGTATTGAAGTAACTGAAATTGTTGATGTTACTCCGCTTCCTCACAATGGTTGTCGTCCTCCTAAAAAGAGAAGAGTATAATTAATTAGTTTCTTGAACATTGAATCCGGAATTGTGAATAGATTGCATATTGACCTTATCCTCTCTGTAATCGCGGCTGCACGGTTCCAGATTCACACAGAACATTTAAAACAATAAAAAAATGGCAAGATATACTGGACCAAAAACAAGAATTGCCCGTAAATTTGGTGAGGCTATATTCGGACCGGATAAAGTTCTTTCTAAGAAGAATTATCCTCCGGGACAGCACGGAAATTTGAGAAAAAGAAAAACTTCTGAGTACGGCATTCAGCTTCGTGAGAAACAAAAAGCAAAATACACTTATGGTGTATTGGAAAAACAATTTAGAAACCTGTTTGATAAGGCTTCTCGTTCAAAGGGTATTACCGGTGAAGTGTTACTTCAATTATTGGAAGCTCGTTTGGATAATGTTGTTTATCGTTTGGGTATTGCACCGACAAGAGCTGCTGCACGCCAGTTAGTTTCTCACCGCCACATTACAGTGGATGGTAAGGTTGTAAATATCCCTTCTTATACTCTTAAAGCCGGTCAGGTTATTGGTGTTAGAGAAAAATCTAAATCTATGGAAGTTGTAGTTGATGCTTTATCTGGTTTCAATCACAGCAAATACCCATGGATTGAGTGGGATCAGTCATCTTTAAGCGGAAAATTACTGCATCTGCCTGAAAGAACTGATATTCCTGAAAACATTAAAGAGCAGTTGATCGTAGAATTGTATTCTAAATAATAATTGATTCCATGGCGATATTAGCATTTCAAAAACCCGATAAAGTATTAATGTTGGAAGCGGACAATTTCTTCGGAAAGTTTGAATTTCGTCCGTTGGAACCCGGCTATGGTATTACTATTGGTAATGCCTTGCGCCGCATTCTCCTATCGTCACTTGAAGGTTTTGCTATTACATCCATAAAAATCGACGGTGTTGATCATGAATTTGCGACGATACCGGGTGTAATAGAGGATGTAACTAACATTATCTTGAATCTGAAGCAAGTTCGATTCAAGCATATCGTAGACGATATTGAGAGTGAGAAAGTAAGTATTACTGTTTCGGGTTCGGAAGTGTTCAAAGCTGGTGATATAAGTAAGCAACTGACAGGATTTGAAGTTTTGAATCCGGATTTGGTTATTTGCCACTTAGATCCGAACGCAAGTTTTCAAATTGAACTGACGATCAATAAAGGTCGTGGCTACGTTCCGGCTGATGAAAACAGAGATCCGAATGCCGACATTCATGTTATAGCAATCGACTCTATTTATACACCTATCCGTAACGTTAAGTATTCAATTGAGAACTTCCGCGTTGAGCAAAAGACGGACTACGAAAAATTGGTTCTTGAAATAGCCACAGATGGTTCTATTCATCCGAAAGAAGCATTGAAAGAAGCTGCTAAGATTCTGATTCATCATTTTATGTTGTTCTCAGATGAAAAGATTGCAATTGAGACCGTAGATACTGATGGTAATGAAGAATTCGATGAAGAAGTACTTCATATGCGTCAGTTGTTGAAGAGCAAATTGGCAGATATGGATCTTTCTGTTCGTGCATTGAATTGCTTAAAAGCTGCAGATGTTGAAACATTAGGTGAGTTAGTGAAATTCAATAAGAATGATTTACTGAAGTTCCGTAACTTTGGAAAGAAGTCACTCACTGAACTTGATGAACTGCTTGAGAGCTTGAACCTTTCATTCGGTATGGATATCACAAAATATAAATTAGATAAAGAGTAAGTAAAGCGATGAGACATAATAAAAAAATAAATCATTTAGGTCGTACAAACACTCACCGTGACGCGATGCTTTCGAATATGGCTTCTTCTTTGATTAAGCATAAGAGAATCTTTACGACAACAGCAAAAGCAAAAGCGCTTCGTAAGTTTGTAGAACCACTTATTACCAAGTCTAAGGAGGATACAACTCACTCAAGACGTATGGTATTTAGTACTTTGCAGGATAAATATGCTGTAACGGAATTGTTCAAAGAAATTGCACAGAAGATCGGAGATCGCCCAGGTGGTTACACCAGAATTATCAAGACAGGTAATCGTTTAGGTGATAATGCGGCTATGTGCTTCATTGAATTTGTAGATTATAACGAAAACATGTTGAAGGATTCTGCTGCTAAGAAAGCGCCTAAAACAAGACGTTCTCGTAAAAAGTCAACTGCTGCTGTTGAAACAGAAGTGGCTGCTCCTACAGCTGAAACAGAAGAAAAAGCTGCAGAATAAGAAAATTATTCTTTTGAAGTAAAATACGAAAAGGGACTGTCTAACAATAAAAGGTTAGATAGTCTCTTTTTTTTGTAAATTGGGCAGATATAACTTGTAAAAATACTACGCTCAGATTATGAGTAAAACAACATGCTATTATAGGCAATATTACATCATACTAACGCAGTTTTTAAACTCCTAAAAACGGTCAATGCGGATTTTATTTTAACATTTCCGCGAACACTTTTCCTAATGCCTGAATAAGCAATTTATTGCATACAGACAATATAGAATTTCCAGAAAAGGGTTTGGCTAAAGTCAATACACAGATATATCCCCTCTTAATCCGTCCGCTGAAGCAGACGGCAATTGAAATCAGGCTAAAGCCATAACAGAGAAAGAGCGCAGTTTTCTCGTTAGCGGCATCAGCGGCAGGGCGTTAAACGCAGGTAAAAGATGCAGCGACGAAACCAGCGGTTATCTGAACGTAGCGAGTTCCGCCGGTTAAGCGAAGTCTTTTGCCGAAGTAGCCCGGACGGTGCAGCCTTGACCTTTTGGTTACTTTTGGGTCAAGCCAAAAGTAATAAAAAAGTGTTCGCCGGAAGCACTAAAGCGTTACAGGTATGATTTCGAGATAATGGTGTAATGATATGTAAAACAATAATATATAACCGAATTTAGATCGTTTTGCAATTTGGGGATAAGCCCCGAAGATGGTGACAGAAGGTGACAAAGTGTGGGTCTATTTAAAGTCCCTATTTGTGGAACGCCGCACTCTATGACCTTTATAAATAAGCAGCGTTAATATTTTATTTTAGATTTTCAACAGTCTGATACAACCGTTTGAGGAATAAATATTTAACGGAGTATTTGAGAAACAACGGTAACGAGTTGGAAACCGTGCGATTTTCAGCGATTTGCGGTGTTTTACTGTCAAATAACTCTGTAGGTAAAAGTAGTCAAAATCCTTGAACAGGCAAAGAGATTGACTACTTTTAGTCGTAATTGGCTCTATTTAGTCGTAAATAGTCGTAATTCATTTGGTTTAGTCGAAAACATTGGTATTACAACTACTTCATATACCATATTCTGCCTTTCAGAATGATTATCCCTGCATCTTTCATCTCCACGAGAATATTTCCTACCATCCATTCCTGTTGTTCAGAAGTCTTGGTTTTAGGAAGCACATCTTTGAGATAATCAAATATTGCATCTCGTTTAGCTCCTGCCGAACCAGCATTCTGAAGATACTGTAAAATCATTTGTTGGAGTTTCGCTTTATCCAAACCTCTATTACGAGTATAATCCGGTAACTGTTTTGTCTTTTTTGCTATACGAAGTAGGGCTGCATTTACAACATTGGCTATAAAACCTTTTTGAGTATTACACAGTTGGCATGCTTCTTCGATATTGCCTTCTTCCAATTGCTTTTTTATAGTCTGGACGAAACCAAAACAAGTTACCTTTCCCTTTGGATTTACTTATAGCAATGAGTCGTTCGACACTTAACGTAAGGACAGTAAGGAATAAGGTAATAACTATAGGAACAATAAATCCGCCTTTATAGATTGTTCCGAAATAGTTGCCCGGGTTATTGTCCATGAAGTTAGCCGGATTACCTAATACAAACTTATAAAAGCAGATGGCTATGATTAAACAGGATAATATGACGATACTTGCAGAAACTCTGTTGGCGGTTTTTTATTAATTTATTATTTGTATCCATGGCGATGTTTATTTGATTGATTATTAAATAGATGAAAGCGTTATGTGTGCCAAAGGCATACATAGTCCTATCCCTTCTCTCCGTGATCTACGGTAAGGGTTCATTCTATTTATTTTCAATCAAATAAGGAGTTTTCGTAAAGCGTACACCAAATAACCTGCACGATTACGAAGCGAATAGTAGTTTAAAAGATGGGAAGCGGTTACATTTTCGGAAATATGTTGAAGTGTATTGCTTTCTTTTAACAGGCATAGCTCAAGTAATCTGCTTGCCATCTTGACAAAACGCTCATTACCGTCATTTGAATTCTGGCTGTTACGTAAGGTAATGAGAATACTGGTATTTGTTGTAGATATTGATGTATAATCAACAGGGGTTAGGGAATTAACAGATCAATAAATGTGTATCTATTAAAAGATAAAGAAACTCGATGGGGATTTGTCAACAATCTGCACCTTCCTTTTGTTATATTTGTACAGGACATGAAAAATAGAACTATTAATAATTAGTAAATATGGAAATTATAAAAGTAGTAGGTAGAGAGATTTTGGATTCCCGTGGTAACCCAACAGTAGAGGTAGATGTACATTTGGCTTCCGGCGCTTTTGGCCGTGCGGCTGTTCCTTCCGGCGCTTCTACGGGTGAAAACGAGGCGATTGAATTGCGTGATGGTGATAAAAAACGTTATGGTGGCAAAGGTGTATTGCGTGCCATAGAGAACGTAAACAAAGTAATTGCTCCTGCTATTCTCGGCATGAGCGCTTTAAACCAAAGAGAAATAGATAAGAAATTGTTAGAGCTTGATGGCACGAAAACCAAATCCAATTTGGGTGCTAATGCAATGCTTGGTGTTTCGCTTGCTGTAGCTAAAGCTGCTGCAAATTATCTGGATTTACCGCTTTATCGATATATAGGGGGTACAAATGCTTATGTGATGCCTGTTCCGATGATGAATATCATTAACGGAGGTTCACATTCTGATGCTCCTATCGCTTTCCAGGAATTTATGATACGTCCGGTAGGTGCAAGCAGTTTCCGCGAAGGCTTGCGTATGGGGGCTGAAGTCTTTCACGCTTTGAAGAAAGTGCTGCATGATCGTGGATTGAGTACTGCTGTAGGTGATGAAGGTGGTTTTGCTCCCGCATTGGAAGGAACGGAAGACGCCCTGAATTCTATTATGGCTGCTATCAAAGCTGCAGGTTATGAACCGGGCAAGGATGTCACTATTGCAATGGACTGTGCATCGTCTGAATTTTATCATGACGGTGTTTATGACTATACTAAATTTGAAGGAACTAAAGGTGCAAAGCGTACCGCTCAGCAGCAGGTTACTTACCTTGCTGAATTAGTAAGCAAATACCCGATTGATTCTATCGAAGATGGTATGGATGAAAATGATTGGAACGGTTGGCAGATGCTTACTTCTACACTGGGTTCAAGATGCCAGCTGGTAGGAGACGATTTATTTGTTACTAATGTGGAATTCCTGAAGAAAGGTATTGAAAATGGTTGTGCTAATTCCATCTTGATTAAAGTAAACCAGATTGGTACTCTGACTGAAACTTTGGATGCTATCGAGATGGCTCACCGCAATGGCTATACATCTGTTACTTCACATCGTTCAGGTGAGACGGAAGATGCTACAATTGCTGATATTTCAGTAGCTACCAATGCCGGGCAGATTAAGACCGGTTCTTTAAGCCGTTCTGACCGTATGGCTAAGTATAATCAGTTGCTTCGCATTGAAGAAGAATTGGGCAGCCTTGCCACTTATGGATATAAAACATATAAGAAGTGCAAAAATTGCTGATTTTGTAATTACGATAACTATTGTTAAAGAAAAAGGCCGGCTAGTAATAGCCGGCCTTTTTCATGAGTGTGTTTTACCTATGTTAATGTTTATGAGAGCGCGCTTTTATATCTCCTTTTGTAATTGAAAAATCCCGGTTGGCATTAAGCCTCTCTAAAACAATCGAACCGATTGCATGTGCGCTGGCCTGATCGGGAAAAGGCATCAATGTATCAATTGCAGGGATGGTGGGTTGGTATATCAACATCTTCCGGTTCATCATAATCCGGTAACCCCATCCATCCCTCAATTGAAAAGTTTGCAACTCCAGTTGCCGTTTGTCCGGAGACCCCATTTCTCCGGCACGGAAATAATAAAGAGTGAACAGTATCGGCAAAAGCAACATGCAGGCTGTAAGCAGCCGTGTTTTCCTACTTCTAATAATCTTCATCATCATATTCATAAGGGTGAAGTTCCCAAATATCATCAAATTGAAGAGTGCTGCTTTTGCCCGATACTATGAATCCCCGTTCACCTGACGAGAAAGAAGCTGTTGCTGTCCGGGGTGTTCCTTTAAACTTGGCAACGTTTTCCCACAAGTCGGTCTGAGGATTATATTTCCACGTGTCGCTACGTAAACTTCCGCTTTCTCCACAGCTTATATAGGCAGAGCCATCTATTACGAAAGAAACTCCGTTGGTGCGTACAATGTTATAGTCGTCATCATAATCATCATCCGAGGTGTCGGCAATGTCGCGTAACTGTGACCATGTACCGCTGGATGGATTGAACTTCCAGAAATCTTTTACATAGTCTCCATTATTTTGCCCACAGCAAACATAGGCTTCATCATTAATAACGAAGCAGGTTGCGCCGGTACGCTTGCTTCCTCCGATACTGATTATCTGCTCCCAACTGTTAGACAAGGGATTGAAGCTGTAGAAGTCTTTCAAGTAGTTGCCGTCAAAGCCACTACCAATATATCCTTTACCGCCTAAACCAAAACTTATAGCTCCACGGCGGGCTGATCCGGGAAAAGGAGCTTTCTGTTCCCACGTATTGTTTGTAGAATCATATTCCCAGAAGTCGTTGTAGTAGCTTTCGTTGTCGAAACCGGTTCCCAGGTAACCTTTGTTGCCAATATTAAAAGCTGTGGCGAGGTAGCGGGCAGTTCCGGGAAAGCTGGCTTTTTGTGTCCAACTATCTGTTTCCATATCGTAGGCCCATAAGTCGGAGAGACATTTCTTTCCCGTCCACCCGCAAACCAGATAGCCTTTATTACCTATAGTAAAAGACGAGGCATCGCTGCGTGCTAATCCGTCAAAGTCGGAGACGCGATACCATTTACCTATTAAATCATCATCATCGTCGCTTGAGCAAGCCGTAAAAATGGCTGGCAGCATAATGAGTAAGAGTGTGAATAATCTTTTGTGTGTCATTCTATAAACATGTTACGATTTCTTTTACAGACGCAAATGAACGAGGCTTTTGCGGGTTATACAACTAAAATCGACCAATAGCCATATCCGTTCGGTGAACGGGCAGAGAAAGGAGATAAACCATTTGACAGAATAATAGAGCGTGTTCGTCGATTATTCTTGTATGAGAGGTGCATTAACATGTCCTTTGCAGAAAAATCAGGAATAATAGTCCGAAGGCAAATTAAATAAGTATAACTCTATGTATAGACAATCGCTGTTTTTTATCCCTTTGCTCTTTCTGCTGGGAGCCTCGTCATGCTATGATGATGCAAATACATTTGGGAGCGGATTGGTAGAATCTTCTTTCAGGAATGTGGTAATAGATACTTGCACGGTAAATATAACTTCCGTGCTGATCGACTCTTTGGAGACTTCCGGTAAAGAGGTTGCACTGATAGGACAGTATACGCATCCGTTTTGGGGAACTGTCTCTTCTTCTTCTTTTATTGCATACAAGCATCCAAGCTATGAGACGGATATAGCAGAGTCTGTAGTCTTGGATTCTTTGATGTTGTCTTTGTCGTACAATGGCCACTTTATAGGCGATACCGCACTGGTACAACGATTCAGTATCCATAAGCTGACAGAGAAAATCGTACTGAACGATAACGATTACCTGTATAATAACTCCTCGGTGCAGTATGATACCGATCCGCTGGCTGTTGTTTCTTTCAAGCCAAAGCCGGGCAGTGGCGACCGGTTGGAAGTGCGCCTTTCGGATGCTATCGGACAAGACTTGCTCACCCGGCTGCATAATCGGGACGATTTGGTATCGGACGACCGTTTTGAAGATTATTTCAAGGGGATCGTTATTATTCCTGAGAAAACGGAAAGCCAATCTCTCCTTTCGTTCAGTGTATCCGATTCTTCGGCTTTGCTGAACCTGCATTATCATGTTATAGGAGAGATAGGAACGGAAAGGACGCTGTCTATACAACCTAATACAGACACTCAGTTTAACCATATAGACCATGACCGTACAGGAACTTTGCTGGAGGGTTATCCGTCTAAGCAAGTAGAGATATCTTCGTCGTTACTCGATGATAAGGGATTCCTTTTCTGTGGATTGGGTTGGTACACACGTTTGGAGTTTCCTTTTCTGAATAATATTATGCAGCATGGCGAACAGGTACATATAGATCAGGCTTTGTTGAAAATCTATCCTGATCCGTCAACCTATTCCGACTTTAATCCGCTGCCGGACAGTATCTATCTTTATATTGCGGACGAGAATAATGTGGTGACCGATGCCGTAAAAGACTATCTTGGCTCTGAGGTGCAAAGCGGTGTGCTGGAACGGAATGATGCGGATAAGGGGAATACGTATTACTATTTCGATGTAAGCGATTTTATGCAGGAAGAACTGGGTACAATAGGCATGTATAAACACAACCTGCAATTTGTATTCAGTTCCGACGATTATACAGGCACTTTCCGAAATCTTACTTTCAGCGACCAGAATGGCCGTTCTCCTATTGTATTACAACTAACCTATAAGATTTATGAAAGCTATTAAGCGAAGCACTGCATTTGTTTTCCTGATGATGGCAACTTCGGCCGTTGCCCAGAATGTAATGACTTCATCGCCATATTCTATGTTTGGAGTGGGCGAGATTGCCTCCGGATTGTACGGACAGAATGTGGGTATGGGAAATGTAGCGTATGGCATGCGTGGTTCTTTTCTTATTAACAGTGATAATCCGGCGGGTTTGACCGCTCTGGATAGTTGTTCCTTGATGGCCGAAGCATCTGTATTCCTGAAAAGTGAATCTTATAAATCGGGCGGCAATTCTAACCATGCCGTATCGGGCAATATGTCGGCCTTCTTGCTAGGCGGACGGATTATGCCGCGATGGTATATGGCTGCAGGAGTTACTCCCTATAGCTTTGTGGGGTATTATTTCCAGAGTTCGCGACCGCTGGAAGGTTCTGCCAATACGTATTACCAGAGTACTTTTGAGGGTGATGGAGGGCTTTCTAAAGCGCATCTTACGCAGGCTTTTATGCTGACGCGGAATTTGTCGATTGGCGTAAACCTGAACTATTTATTCGGCAATATTACGCAGACGGAAAAACAGAGTACGATGTCGATAGGCCAAACCTCGTTTGCACAGGCTTTCCTGGCCGATTTCGGACTTCAGTATCATCGTTCCATAGGGAAGGAAAGTGCCCTGACGCTGGGTGCTGTTTACGGGTACCGTCAGCGAATCAGTATGAGTAACTCTATTACCATTACAAATGGCGAAGCTGTAACCGAACAGAAGCAGAAGAAGCAAAAACAATATCTTCCTCAGTTTATCGGTTTGGGCGGCGCATGGCAATATAAAAAGATGACGTATGCGCTCGATTATACGTTCCGGGAATATAGCTCTCTGGTATCGGACGATAATTTGGTGAAATTTAAGGATACACACGAATTGCGTGCCGGAGTCTGTTATTCTCCGAATGGCTTTCTGTCCGAAAGCGTATGGAGGCGTTTCTCTTATAAAGCCGGAATAAATCTTTCTACTCCGTATATGCAGATTCGCGGAAAATCGGGAAATGCTTATCGTGTAAGTGCCGGTTTGGGAATGCCGGTACTGGGCGGACAGGTAAATGCAGCGCTCTTCTATGAACGGTCTTTGTGGAAGGGTAATATGCTGGATAGAAGAATTATAGGTGCTACGGTGACCTACACATTAGGCGAGCGTTTGTATAAAGTGAAGCTCTGAAAGAAAGACTGTTTTTCGTGATAGTGTATCACCCTATAAGGTGACAGACTCCCACGGCATAAGGTGACAGACTCCCACGGCATAAGGTGATAGACTCTCACGGCATAAGGTGATAGACTCTCACGGCATAAGGTGATAGACTTCCACCATTAGCAGGTTAGCAGAGCCAGCCTGTTCATCAGTTCCGGCAGGTAAGAATCGCTGATCGGGATCAGCTCTTGTCCGATACGGATCCGTTTCCGTTCGATATAGTTTATTTGGGCAAGGGCAATGATATAGGAACGGTGTACGCGGCAGAAACTTTGCGTGTCGAGATATTCTTCAAAACGTTTCAGACTGACTTGCGAGAGCAGAGGCTTGCCTGTTGTGCGGTGAACCTTGACGTAGTCGCCATATCCTTCCAGAAAAAGAATCTCGTCACGGTGCAGACGAATGATCCGGCTGCCTTCGCGCACAAAGATTGGTTGCTCGGTTTGCTCTTTGTTCAGTACTTCGTGTACATCGGCCAGAGCTTTGTCCAACTTCTCGAAATAGCCCATCAGGGTGTTTAATGTGGAGGCATCTCCATCAAAGGTTATACATTTCAACATAGCGTTTCTTCCTTTCTTGTTTTATCACCGGCAAATTAACCTGAAACTTCGGTGAACAAAGGTTAAGGCCGGATAAGTGGTATAACTTTGGCGGTGAAACGCCCGCCCTGGAGGGGTGAAAAGACTTCCGCTTCTATCCTTCTTCCAGAAGAATCCATTTCTTAAATACCGGCGTCTTGGTTTTGCTGATGATAATGCGTTCCGGTACGGGAAGGGTCAGGTTGACAGACAAACGGCTGCCAAACCATAGATCGATGTCTTTTATTGCTTTACGCGAGATGATGAACTGGCGGTTGGCCCGGAAGAATATCTTTTCGTCCAGTTGTTCATTCAAGGTATCCAGGGTGCGGTCTACAGGATGAGTCTTTCCGTCGGAAGTATAAGCCGTTACTTTTTCATTGGAAGTGTAGAAATAAAGAATGTCTTCCACCGGTAACGGATAGAATTTATCGGCCAGCATAATGAGAAGGCTTTTTACCGTATGGCGGTTCTGGATTGTACTGTTTGTGTTTTGTATGTGGGCTTTCCGCTCTTCGGGATCAAAAAGGCGGAGTTTGTTTAATGCACGCTCCAAAGATGTCTGCGTAACGGGTTTCAGCAAATAGTCGATACTGCTTACCTGGAAGGCTTGCAGTGCATATTCGTCGTATGCCGTAGTAAATACAACCGGCGAACCTATTTCCACCTGCTCGAATATCTTAAAAGCTGATCCGTCCGCCAGGTGTATGTCCATGAAGATGATGTCCGGATGAGGGTGCGACTTGAACCAACTGACGCTTTCTTCGATACTTTCGAGCTCTGCTATAACGCTAATATCGATCACGTTGTTGTGTTCCAGTATGGCTTTCAGACTGCTTACGGCAGCCGTTTCGTCTTCTATGATAATTGCATTCATGATCGTACGGGTGAGTTAAGTAAAGGGAGTGATACTTTAAAATATTCTTTCCGGTTTGAGATTTGGATGTCTTTGCCTGTCAGCATGCGATAACGCCCCCACAGGTTTTTAAGTCCGATGCCGCTGCCCGAGCTTTCTTCGGCTTTGGGTTGTATCTTGTTGGAGATAACTAATAAATTATCAGATGTTGTGTATATATCTATCTGCAAAGGATATTGCTTGCTTATTATGTTGTGCTTTACAGCATTCTCTATTAAAGGCAGAATGCTCAGTATAGGCAGATACCATAGTAGAAGAGGCGTATCGGTTTGAAAAGAGAAAAAGAGCTTCCCTTCGTACCGCACACTAAGCAGATAAGTATAAGCTTTGACAAATTGGAGTTCTTCCGCCAGGGTAACCAGCCCTTTCTTGTTGCTTTGCAGAATATAACGGAATACATTCGATAATTCACCAAGATAGGTTAGGGTCTTCTCTTTCTCTTCGCTTTGGATGAGGGAATTTAACCCATTCAGGGAATTGAAAAAGAAGTGAGGGTTGATTTGTCCCATTAAGGCATTATAGGTATTCTGTAGCTTTTCGGTTTTAAGTTTCTCATATTCCAGCATCATCTCTTGCCGGCTGTTAAGTAGCCGGAATAGCAATGCTGTCAGCATAATGGTTAGCAATACAAACAGGTGTTCTGTCACCAACGGGTGTGGAAATGGTTTTATAGGAGTTATGTCCGGTGCCTCTGTTTTGAACTCATAGTGGGGGCCTAATATGTCATCTATGCTGAAAGAATGTATGGTAGTTTGTGTGGCTTGTACGGTAGTTGCATTGAAGAAAGTGCTTTTTTTATCCAGTATGTCTATCATTATGAAATCGTTGATGATAGGGTATAGATTGAATATAACGAAAGCCGTGACGAAACTAACAGCTATTACTAGCAGTATTGTCTTATATTCGGTCTTTTTGAACAGTTTGTCACCTAACTGGTATAACTGATCGTTTACAATGAATAACAGGAAGGCGTAACTAAAAAACCAGATCAGGGAGAAGTATAAAAAATAATTATCCTGTGGAGGTATGGGGAATATGTTAGGCATATTTGCCAATTCATTCTCTTTGTTGTAGCTACGCATTAACATCGAGAAATTTACAAATAGCGAGATCAAAACAGAAACAGTAAATCCGATAAGCAGATCATTCTTTTTGGATTGTTGCATGGCAGTCTCTTTGTTTACGGGAAACAAAGATAAATAATCTGTTTGCTTGCAGGAAGGAGAATCGATGAAATGGCAAAAAGTGTCGGTGAATCACCTGTTTTATAACAAAAAGGCCGTTCGATTTTATTCGGACGGCCTTTTGTATGCAATAGAACCGGAGGGTATTAAACTCTCTTTTCTTTGATTCTTGCTTTCTTACCGGTAAGGGCACGCAAATAATACAATTTAGCGCGGCGAACTTTACCAACTTTGTTTACAGTGATGCTTTCGATGAACGGTGATTCGATCGGGAAGATTCTTTCTACACCTACATTTTCAGACATCTTACGAACAGTGAAACGTTTTTTGTCTCCGTGTCCTGAGATACGGATTACAACGCCTCTGTACTGCTGAATACGTTCTTTGTTACCTTCTTTGATACGGTAAGCTACTGTAATAGTGTCGCCACTTTTGAATGAAGGAAGCTCCTTCTTGGTAGCAAACGCTTCTTCTGCAATTTTAATTAAATCCATTGTTTTATAGCTTTTTAATTGTAATTTATGAATGAAACGCAATATAACGGGCTACTATGTCCCGACAGAGATTACGCAAAGCGGATGCAAAGTAACGAAAGATTTATTTGATACGCAATAAATTATTGATGTTTTTTAGAAAAGACATCCGGATAGGGCTATCGCTATACGTTTTAAAATCATCGGGATGTTTTTGAAAAATGATCCCGATGGTTTTAGAAAAACATCCCGATGATTTTTTATGATATTAGAACCGGTTTGGCTGCTTACCTTTTCAGGTTTGATAGCCTTCCTTGTTCTGTTAAGTTGTTAGACCAAATACCACTAAATACAGGATGCGTAATCGAAAAGTCGAATTTATTTTGTATGTTTGAAGGGTTAATGTGTATCGAAGAGTGATGAGGAAAGTTATATATACAGCCTGTTTGTGTTGGTTTGCAATAAGTTGTTTTGCGCAGGCAGAGCCTGATTTGATGGCGAAAGTTGATAAAGTGAAAATGAACCAATGGGTGGATTCTGTTTTTGATGCAATGAGTTATGAAGAGCGCATCGGACAGCTGTTCATGGTTGTGGTGGATCCAAAGTCTGATGCGAGGAATATACAGAAGATGATGCGCTACATAAATGAAATACATATTGGCGGTATTTTATTTCAAAAAGGTAATCCGGTTACACAGGCGGAAGTTTGCAATCGTGCACAAAAAGCGTCTCGCGTACCTTTGTTTATATCTTTGGATGGAGAATGGGGCTTGTCTATGCGCCTGAACGGTACTACCCGTTTCCCGAAAAATATGATGCTGGGAGCAATAGAAGACAATAATCTGATTACAGAGTATGGGAAGGAAGTTGCCCGTCAATGTAAAGAACTGGGTATTCAGATTAACTTTGCACCCGATGTGGATGTAAATAGTAATGTGGAAAACCCGGTAATAGGGCTCCGTTCTTTCGGCGAAGATCCAAATGCGGTAGCAGACAAGGGCATTGCTTATGCTAAAGGACTGGAGGGAATGGGAGTGATTTCTGTTTCGAAACATTTTCCCGGGCACGGAGATACGTCGGATGATTCACATAAAACATTACCTTCTGTTTTTCATTCGCAAGCCCGCTTGGACAGTGTGGAACTGCTGCCTTTTAAAAGATATGTCGATAATGGATTTGCGGGCGTAATGACCGGGCATTTATATGTACCTTCGCTTGATAATACTCCGAATCTGCCGGCGTCGTTATCATATAAGATAATAACGGGGTTACTGAAGGATAAGTGGGGATTTAAGGGATTGTGCTTTACCGACGCATTAGCTATGAAAGGCGCTACGACTAAAAAGGCCGATAATCCTTCCGTAAAAGCGCTTCTGGCTGGTAATGACATCTTGCTGGCACCGGCAACTCCTATAAATGATTTTTCGGCTGTAAAAGAAGCTATAGACGAAGGTATTCTGTCTCTTGAAGAGGTAGAAGCCAAATGTCTTAAGATATTACGGTATAAATATATTACGGGATTGAATCAATATAGTCCGGTAAAAGTACAGGGACTATCCAAACGGCTTAATTCTCCGCATGCTGCCTGGCTGGCGGCTAAACTTAATGCCGAGGCAATTACGGTATTGAAAAATGAATCGGACGTTCTTCCTCTGAAACAGCTGGGAAAGAAGAAGATTGCTGCTTTGGCTATTGGCGGGGAGGTTGGGAATGAGTTCCAAGCGATGTTGAACCGTTATGATACTGTGGCTTGTTTTAGTATCGGACGCAATTCTACGGCTGCATATATACAAAACGTATATAACCGGCTTGCCGGTTATGATATAATTATCTGTAGTGTACATACGGTTCGTATTCCGGAAAGCCTTGCTTTGAGGCAATTGGCTGCAAAGAAAGAACTGATCTATGCGTTCTTTACGCTTCCTTATTTTTGTAAAGATTATAAAAACTCTGCGACGAAGGCCAAAGCGTTGGTAATAGGATATGAAAATACACCTTTGGCACAGGAATATGCCGCCCAAGTTATATTTGGAGGTATAGGAGCTAAAGGTAAGCTGCCGGTTTCCATTCCGGGTTTGTATTATTCGGGGACAGGTATATTTACGGAAAAGACACGTCTTGGCTACCATGAACCGGAAGAAGTGGGAGCGGATGCCGGTCGTTTGGATGAGATAGACCTGATAGTATCGGAAGGATTGTCGAAAAAGGCTTTTCCCGGTTGTCAGGTATTGGTTGCTAAGGATGGTATGGTGATTTATGATAAATCGTTTGGCCGTTATGAGTTTAGCGGGACCCAGGATGTGGTTGATAACTCGGTTTATGATTTGGCTTCTGCATCGAAGGCCGCCGGTACATTGTTGGCCGTGATGAAAGCTTATGATGAAAAAAAGTTTACATTAAATAGTAAGATAGGCGATTTTGTCCCGGAGTTGAAAGGTTCCAATAAACAGAATTTGCCGGTTAAAGATTTACTTTATCACCAATCGGGACTAACTCCTTCCATCAATTTTTATCTTGACGCAATCGATAGGAATAGCTATAAAGGAAGTCTGTACAGTAACACAAAGAATACAAGCCATCCTGTACGGTTTGATTCCAATACGTATGTACGCAATGACTTTAGATATTATCCGGATTTGGTTTCGGATAAGAAAAAGCCGGGATTTACAACCGAAGTTGCCCGTAATTTCTATATCAGCGATTCGTTTAAAGACACTATAATTCAGGATATAAAGAGTTCCCGTTTAGGAACGCGTGGCAAATATGTCTATAGTTGCATTAACTTTATTTTGCTGAAGATGATGGTTGAAAATCAGATGAAGAAACCGATGGATCGTTTGCTTCATGACGATTTTTATGCAGGGTTAGGAGCATGGCATACAACTTATAATCCGTTAAGGGTGATGGATACATTACAAATAGTGCCAACGGAGGACGATCAGTTTGTGCGCCGGCAGTTACTGAGAGGTTATGTACATGATGAGGCGGCGGCATTTCAAGGTGGTGTTTCCGGTAATGCAGGCTTGTTTTCTAACGCAAACGACTTGGCCAAAGTGATGCAACTCTTTTTGAACCAGGGTATATACGGAGGCGAACGGTATTTGTCGGAAGAGACATGCCGTTTGTTTACGCAAAGCAAAAGCCCTACATGCCGCAGAGGATTAGGATTTGATAAACCGGTGGTTGGTAATGTGAAAGCATCTCCCTGCTCTCCTCAAACGCCGGTTTCGGTATATGGACATACCGGATTTACAGGAACTTGTTTTTGGGTGGATCCTGATAATCAGATGATTTATATATTTCTGAGTAATAGGGTGAATCCTTCGCGGGCAAATAATAAATTGAGTTCATTAGATATTCGCACAAGAATACAGGACGCTATATATAAAGCGATAAAGTAAAGTGTCTGTTTGTTTAACGTAGAGTAAACACGAAATAATTAGTATATTTGCGAATCTTTAAATGAATGATTAATTACTATAAAAACTACTGGAGTATGCTATTCGGACACGGTGATGATTTCTACAATTCTCAGAGTGAAATAAAGATAAATTTTAGTTCAAATGTATGGCACGGAGCCAATTTGGACAAACTGAAAGTAAACCTGATTGAGCAATTCGATAAGTTGACACGCTATCCGGAACCGGATGCAGCCCAACTGAAGCGTCTTCTGGCCCGCCGATATGAAATAAAAGAAAATAACTTGGTAGTAACGAATGGTTCCATTACTGCATTTTATTTGCTGGCTCAGGCATGGAAAGGGGCTAAGTCGATGATTGCGGTTCCTTCTTTTGCTGAATATGAAGATGCCTGCCGTTTGCATGGGCATGAGGTAAGTTTCTTTTCTACTTCTGATGACTTGGCCGAATTATCGTTGGAAGGACAGGATTTCTGTTGGATATGTAATCCGAATAATCCGGATGGCAGACTGATTCACCGTACTGAATTATTGTCTCTGATTGCTGCAAACCGTCAGACTAAGTTTATTGTGGATCAGGCTTATGTTGCGTTTACAACGGAGGACATGTTGAAGCCGACGGATATCTATAATCATGAAAATCTGATTATTGTTCAGTCTATATCCAAAGCTTATAATATACCGGGATTGCGTATTGGCTATTTGATTGCATCTCCTGCTATTATTGAAGAGGTTAATAAGTATATTATCCCCTGGTCGGTTAATGCGGTGGCTATAGAGGCCAGCAAGTATATCCTGATACATCCGGCTCAGTTTACTTTGCCTATTCGTAAATGGCAGCGTGAAACGGCCGAATTCATTTATCAGCTCAGTAAATTGGATGGCCTGGAAGTCATACCTACTGCTACGACTTTCTTTTTGGTACGCTTGAAGAAAGGTACGGCAGCCGATCTGAAACAGTATTTGCTGAGTAAATATGGAATATTAATCCGGGATGCTTCAAACTTCCGCGGGCTGGATGAAACTTACATTCGCCTGTCTACGCAGAAATCCGACGAAAACCAGGAACTTGTAAATGCCATGAAAGAATGGTTGGAACAACAATAAATAAAAAAGGACGGTCTTATAGAGCCGTTCTTTTTTATTTTTAATCTCTCGGAGTTTGTGTGTCTTATCCTATTCTTTTGTTGATAACGATATGACCGATATAGCCCAGGATAATAACTCCAAGGCCTGTAAGAAGAATACTGTTTGAAATACCTCCGGTTAATGCAGGTACAGCCAGAATGATCACACCGATTAGGAGTACGATAACCCCAAGATTTTTAATTAACTCGTTCATGGTTATAGATATTTTATAATTATTTTCTTTTCTACCGCAAATAAAGTAATAATAACCCGATTGCAAAAATATTTTGGAATAAAAATAACAATTCCTTTCAATTTAGCTTTTATATTTGTAGAATAATAAGTATACGTATGGTACGGATTCTTTACATGATTTATTTATGGTTGTTTTTTGTACCTGTATTTTTGGTACTGACAATACTTACAGCTTTGACGGTAATTATAGGGTGCCTGCTCGGAGGCGAGAAAATCTTTGCTTATTATCCCGGCATGATTTGGTCCAGGCTTACCTGTTATCTGGCTCTTTGTCCGGTAAAAGTGAGAGGGCGTGAAAATATTAACCACAAACAATCTTATGTGTTTGTTTCTAATCACCAGGGGGCTTTTGATATATTCTTGGTTTATGGTTTTCTGGGAGTTCCTGTCAAATGGGTAATGAAAGCTGGTATAGCTAAAATTCCGTTTGTGGGCGCAGCTTGCCGTGCTGCAGGTTTTATTTTTGTAGATAACTCTACACCTAAAGCGGCTGCACGTAGTGTTTTAGAAGCTGAACGATGTTTAAAAAACGGGGCTTCTGTAGTTGTCTTTCCAGAAGGTTCCCGTACTTATACCGGAAAGATGATACGTTTTAAAAAAGGTGCTTACCAAATGGCGGCCGATCAGCATTTGCCTATTGTCCCTATTACATTGAATGGGCCGTTTGACGTGTTGCCGATCGGATCAATTAATGTTTGTCGGCACCGGATGGAGATGGTTATTCATCCGGCACTATTTACTGACGGGATGGATATTTCCCATAAAGGATTACAGGAAATGGCAGATAAGACGCAAGCTATTATAGCTTCTTCTCTTTGGGATAAATATAAATAAAGCATGGATTTTATTTCCATGCTTTTATTATTCCCCTTTTGGCTACACGTAGGCTGAAACCGGCATTTTTGCCGACCATTGTTCCTGTATCGGCTGCAACAGATCCGGTAAATGTCCATCCGTTCAGACGGGGATGGGTGTAAGTTATGTCAATAAGGCTGGATGTCCCTTCTTTCTTGTTGCGGAAAGGATGATAGGATGTTCCCCAACCATTCATCTTTGTAAAAAGAACCCGGTAAGATATTTGTGGAGAAATATCACCTTCTGCTCCTATGTGCCAGTCTTTGATGCGATTATTTGTAAACCCCAGTTTTCCGTTCTGATTATATTCGGGTGAAATGATTAATGGAGAACCTAATCCTCTGTTGAAGTAGGAGAGTCCGGTCTTATATTCCAAGTTGTTGTAATAGTCGTCATTACCACCTCCTATTCCCGGATGTTTGTCGTGATCGAAATCAATAAAGTGCATTGGACCTGTTTGATTACGGGTCAGAACATATTCGGTAACAACTTTGCGTAGCCAGGGAAGTTTAGGGAGATCTACTTGTATGCCATATAATCCGTCTGTGCCGTTATTGAATATCATGCCGGATTTGTCGTTGAAATAATGCTGGTGATAGGCATGTACGGCCCAATCCTTTTTGGTGAAGCTAAGCTTGAAATCGTAAGAACCGTAATGGCTGCCCAGTACATTTATCTGATCCGACACAGTGGCGTTATCCCCTCCTTTACTGCCACATACAACACGGATAAAATCTTTGAAAGAATGAGGTTGGGCGCCTATTTTAGGATCGGTGGATGTTCCGCCCCATTGTGCATAATCCTGTACGCCGATTGTTCCAGATAGGGGAAAATCATTCCGGGTATCTTTTATTTGTACATAAAATGATTTATGATGCCATAATACATTCTTGATGTATACTTGCTTTTTTGTTGTGCCTGTTTCTTGCTGTTTATTTGTGAAATTTGCTAGATAATCCGTGTCAAAGGAACGGCCAGCGGCAAAATCTCCTTTTACCTGCATCCATCCTTTTGTTCCCGGAACAACGGTGAATTGAGGCATGCTTAATTTTATTTCCGGTATAGGGCGCGCATTGGAAGAATGTACCAAATCACCGGAACTTAAATTTTTGTCCCATAAAGATGAATAATCCTCTTTACTTCCAATGCTTAATAACAGGCTTTTGTATCCTATTTCGGCGAAAGCTTGCTGTATGAATATGTTATGATAACGCGGAGCGGTTGCCACTACCTCCAGTCCGGCACCCCAGCGAAATCCTTTACCGAATCGTTGGTTGTGATAAACACCTGCATTTAGAAAGCCATTGTTCGCATCCAGAGGTACTATTCCATATCGGTTGCTAAGCATCCAGAAAGGCGTATTGTCTCCACTGCCAACAGATCCGAAGGCTTCGGCCTTATATGTTGTAGCATCTTCTGTATTGTTCTCGCTTTGGGCGAAAGTGGCGGTTGTTAGTCTGGAAAAAGCAAAACCTATGAATATCAATCGCATTAATTTCATTGTCTTCATTTTATTGTTTTGCAAAGATACGTATTTATCTATTTTCGCTGTCATGCGTTTTAAAAAAGAGTATTAACCTTTATAAAAATACAAAATATTAGTTGTATCTTTGTCTTAAAGGCTTGATTTAAAATAGAGTATAGTATGCTTGATAAGTACACTTTTGAGGAATTTGTGAAAGCTGAAAGGTATAGATTATCATTGGGTTTGGGCGATTGTATATTAGAGCCGATGCCTCTTGGACGTGGTGAGAACGGCATTGTTTATAAAGCCAGGATTAATGATACGGTGGTTGCTTTAAAGTTTTTTATTGGCGATGATGAGGCAAATCGGAAAGCTTATCTGAATGATTTTAGAAAAGAATATATCAATATATCATTATTAGAAACGCGCCGGAATATTGTTCAATACATTGATTTTGACTTACTGCCTGTAAATAGTGAAGAAATTCCGGTATTGGTGATGAAATTGTATAAATGTTCTTTGAAAGAATACCGTTCGTCGTTGTCTCCTGAAATATTTGTGAAGTTGTTTCATTTCCTGACTGATACGGTTCAGTTTTTGCATAGTATGGGAGTGGAGCACCGGAATATAAAACCTCAGAATATATTAATAGATAACCATAATGAGTTTGTGCTGACAGATATCGCTTTTGGCGATAGCAGAACACAAACCAACAATGATATTTACACTATCGGGTCTGTTTTGAAATGGTATGCTTTGGGAGAAGTGAACGTGGACGCATCGGTTAGCAGTGTTTTTCCCGGATTGAAAATGTATGACGAGGTAGTCAGACGTTGTTTGTCGTCCGATTTAAAAGACTGTTTTCATACTGTGGATGAAATCCTGGCTTATGTGGAAATCCAGAAAGAGCGAAATCCGAAAGAGTTGATGCAGGAATTTAGTTTGATTTGCAGAAAGAACTTTCCGAAGGAACTGCCTGAATTTGTACATTGTACGGATCATAAAAAAATAAGTAAACTGATGTCGGATTTCATATCGAAGATGGATTTCTTCGGGAATCACATTGTTTATTTTACCGATGTGGAACGTAATGTGTTTTCTCCACATGTGGGAAAGAATGGCTTCTATAAATTTGATAACTCCACAGAGTTTAAGGTGCTGGATATTTGGATCCATTGCGATGACACGATGCAGAATGATTATATTTTAGTACATCATTCCAATACATTGCCGGAAAAAGTGAACGGCAAAGATTCTTATAAATGGGCTGTTTATGATAAAAAAATGTTGATTTCATGGCCGGAAGCCATGAATGGTTATGCTGAGATAGAGGGCGATATTATACCTCTGGATAAGACTAAGATAGAATTGTTTAACCGTGCACCGCGTGAAGGATATATTTTCATAGCATTGAACCAGTTGCACAGTTTGACATTCCCTGCTAATATCGGAACTTTGAGAGATTACTTTTTCCGGTTTAGTTTTAGTTATGTTAATCGTCTTATCCTTGAAGACATGAATAATCTGGCGCGTCAGCATTTGGCTGCAGTGAGAGGGTAACAGGAAAAGATTATTTTATAATCCTTTTATCCAGTTGAATACAATATGGTAAACATGATCTCTGTATGGCTTTTCCGAAAGAATTAAATCGTGAATGCCGTTTTGGATCGTATCGCGTGTGACATAGTTCCCGAGTTTACTTCCATATTGTTGTATGTCGTGTACATTCAATACTATATCGGATGTCATATATTCGTTATGCCATTCTTTGCTTTCCGGAAAAGATTTATTGGAAGACATTACCAGAATTGGACAATCCAGTTTCAGCCCTTTTTGTACTGTTTGTTGTGCTTCTTGGATCGCGCAGATCCATCCGGCCTTTTTAGGATGTCCGAAAATCATCTTCCAATTTGTGTCATATTCCCATTCTCCTTTATACTGCTTCAATAAACTATATGAATAATTAGGATCGCCGTATCCCTGCACTGTCAGATTTGGAAAAAACTTTCCGATAAATGAAACAGCAGGGATGACAATCTTCTCCATAAACCAACCAAAATTCCAGTCCAAAAAAGGACTGTTCAGTATTAACCCGTCTACTGCCAAGCTCCCTTTTTTGCTATTTAGATAATAAGGGGTGATAAGCCCTCCGGTGGAATGCGCCATTAATAAAATCCGATTGTTCCCTTCGGCGCGGATGGTTGCTAATGCTGTGTCGATATCTGCAAAATATTCTTTCAGGCTTTTACAGAAAAAAGGATTCTGGTTGGGGAGGATAGAACGCCCGTATTTTCTAAGATCCATTGCATAGAAATTATAACCATGTGCATTTACGCTGTCTCCCAGTTGTTTCTGAAAAAAGTAGTCGTTGTAACCGTGTATATATAGTACGGCTTGCTTTACGTCGGATAGTTGCGGCTTTTTTACTAATGTGCATACAACTTTTCCTTCGTAATCGTCCGGCATTTGGAAAGTACGGCGCAAGTAATCGTCTCCCAATACGTCAGGAACGTATTGAGCATGTATGCTTATAATGAATAAGGTAAACAAAAGGGTAAAGAATAAACGTTGCTTCATCTTATTTTATATTTTGATTAATGGATGATCTTATCTTTATGAAAAACAAAAGTGGCTGATAAATGTTGGTTGCAAAAGTAGATCATTTTCTTTAAGCAGTTGTTTTCTTCTTGTATGAATTAATGGATCATTCTGTGCCTGAAAAATATAATTGTCGAAATGTTTGCGGTTTAAGATATTATCGTTACCTTTGCACCGCAAAATTTTATTAATCATATAACGTAAATTTTATGAACAATTACGAAACCGTTTTCATTTTGACTCCCGTTTTGTCTGATGCACAGATGAAGGAAGCGGTAGAGAAATTCACATCTCTTCTGAAAGCAGAAGGCGCTGAAATTGTGAATGAAGAAAATTGGGGCTTGCGCAAGTTAGCTTATCCTATTGACAAGAAGACAACAGGCTTCTACCAGTTGGTTGAATTCAAAGCAAATCCGGAAACAATCGCAACTTTGGAAGTAAACTTCCGTCGTGACGAACGTATTATCCGTTTCTTGACTTTCCGTCAGGATAAATATGCAGCAGAATATGCAGCTAAGAGAAGAAATTTGAAATCATCTAAAGAAACAGTAAAGGAGAATTAATCATGGCAGCAACTCAATCAGAAATCAGATATTTGACTCCGCCTTCAGTAGACGTTAAAAAGAAAAAGTATTGCCGTTTCAAAAAGAACGGTATTAAGTATATCGATTACAAAGATCCAGAATTCTTGAAGAAATTCCTGAATGAACAAGGAAAGATTCTTCCACGCCGTATCACAGGTACTTCGTTGAAGTTCCAGCGTCGTGTGGCTCAGGCTGTAAAGCGTGCTCGTCATTTGGCTTTGCTTCCTTACGTAACCGATTTAATGAAATAATAAAAAAAGAGGAGACAGAATATGCAAGTTATTTTGAAAGAAGATGTAATCAATTTAGGTTACAAAGACGATATCGTAACAGTAAAAGACGGTTACGGACGTAACTTTCTAATCCCCCAGGGTAAGGCAGTGATCGCTTCTGAATCTGCCAGGAAAGTATTGGCTGAAAATATGAGACAGCGCGCTCATAAATTAGCTAAAATTAAAGACGATGCTCTGGCTTTGGCAGCTAAGTTGGAGGGGGTATCTTTGACTATCGGTGCTAAGACCAGTTCAACAGGTACTATCTTTGGTTCTGTAACAAATATTCAGGTTGCAGAAGCTTTGGCAAAGGCTGGTTACGATGTGGATCGTAAAATTATCTATATCAAGGAAGCCGTTAAGGAAGTTGGACAATACAAAGCTATTGCTAAACTTCACAAGGAGGTTTCTGTAGAAATTCCTTTCGAAGTAGTTTCTGAATAATATAAGAATATCTTATATAAGGAAGAGGACAGTTTTAAAAGGCTGTCCTTTTTTTATGTGTATAGCAGGGAAAATAACCACATTATGGTTAAAACGGACTAACTTAATTATCGTAAAAGGCTCCTGTTAATCGGTAAAAAATATTACATTTGTCACCAATTTGTAAGAGATTTTTTGGTGTGGATAGGAAATATCTTCTATATGTAAATTTACTGATCGTTTTGTTTTGTTTTTTGCCTTCATTGCAAGCAAAAGAGAAAACATTTACTCTTGTTATAGACGCCGGTCATGGAGGAAAAGATCCGGGTGCGAGAGGAGCTGTTATAAATGAAAAGGAAATCAATCTGGCAGTAGCCCTTAAGTTGGGACAGCTGGTTGAGGATAATAATAATGATGTTCGTGTTGTTTATACAAGAAAGACCGATCGTTTCATTGAACTGGATGAGCGTGCTAACATAGCCAATCGAAATAAAGCCGATTTGTTTATTTCTATTCATACGAATTCTGTTAAAAAGGGCACTTCTGCAGCCGGAACCGAAACTTATACTTTGGGATTAGCCCGGAGTGATGAAAATCTTGAAGTTGCGATGCGCGAAAATTCGGCTATTCTTTTGGAAGATAATTATCTGCAAAAGTATGAAGGTTTTGATCCCAATTCTTCTGAGTCATATATTATTTTTGAGTTTATGCAAAATAAACATATGGAGCAGAGTATTAGTTTGGCATCGGAAATACAAAAAGCCTTTGTGACTGCCAAGCGTACAAATAGAGGAGTCAGACAAGCAGGCTTTCTGGTACTTCGTAAAACGAGTATGCCTAGTGTGCTCATTGAATTAGGGTATATATCTAATCGGGAAGAAGAACGCTTTTTGAGGTCAGCTGATGGACAGAATAAATTGGCGATGGCAATTTATATTGCATTTAATCAGTATAAACGTGATTATGATAAAAGAAGAGGAGCGTTAGCCGGAAGAAGTGTGGCGATGTCAACAACGAGTTCTTCTTCTGAACCGCAAGCTGTTATTGAATCACAAACAAATCAGTTGCCTCCGCCGGGGAGTGAAGAGGATATTCGTCGTAAACACAGGCGGGAATCTCAGTCTCAAAAAACTTCTCAGTCAAATAAATCAACAAAACAGGCACAGGCTGCATCTGTATCTTCAACAGGCCGTGTGAACTCTGATACCTCCGGGAAGGTTATATATAAAATTCAAATCTTCACCTCAGATAAAAAGTTACCCGGAAATTCAAAACAGTTTAAAGGGTATAAAAATGTGGGTTTTTATAAAGAGAAAGGTATATATAAATATACTTATGGGGAGACGACAGACTTTAATGCAATACGGAAGATGCGCAGAAATGTGGCTAAAGATTTTAAGGATGCTTTCATTGTTGCATTTAAAGATGGCATAAAGGTAGATTATTGATAATGTAGTAAAGAAACAAGATTATATATTTTATAAATTAAAAAAATGAAAAGTGTATTCACTAAAGAGGCAAAAATCGGATTGGTAACAATAGTAAGTCTGGCATTGCTGTATTTCGGGATTAATTATCTGAAAGGGATAAATTTATTTCAACCGGTTAATCATTATTTTGTGACATTCAATAATGTAAAAGATGTTACAATTTCGAGCCCGGTCTTTGTGGATGGATTTAAAGTTGGTTTGGTTAGAGACATCATATATGATTATAATACTACCGGAAAGATAACCGTAGAAATTAATCTGGAAGAAAATATGAAAATTAATAAAGGTAGTTATATCGTAATAACCAAGAGCTTTTTGGGTGGTGCGGAGTTGCAGATTCATCTGAATACATATGTTGATGATTATCTGAAACCGGGATCAACGATAGAAGGACGCATGGGAGAAGATATGATGCAAGCGGTACAGGAAAATATTCTTCCCCAGATAGAACAAATGCTTCCAAAGGTGGATTCTATTTTAGCCGGTTTACAGACGCTTGTTAATCATCCGGCTCTTTCGCAATCATTTGATCATATTGAGAGAACAACGGGAAATTTGGAGGTCTCTACGCGTAAATTGAATTCGTTATTGGACAAAGACGTTCCAGTCATTGTTGGTAATTTGAAAACAATGACCGACAATTTCTCTCAGGTAAGTGCAAATTTGAAAGAACTGGACTTGGCAACTACTGTTAATTCTATTAATGCGACATTGAATAACTTGAAGCTGACTACAGAGAAACTGAATTCGAGTGATAATACTATGGGACTATTGCTTAATGATAAAGCTTTGTACGAAAATTTAAATGGCGCGATGGAGAATGCTTCTAAGCTGTTATTGGATTTGCGTCAGAACCCGAAACGCTATGTTCATTTCTCAGTATTTTAAGAAGTATTGAAAATCTTATACATTGAAGAATTATTTAGAATCATTCTAATTAATAAGAGACAATAAATTTACTTCTTAAAATTGGCTGTAAGGCCTTCAAATAAACACATATAATTGTATTTGAAGGTCTTTTTTTATCGAAATCGGAGGTGTTCTGATTATTCGGTAAACATGCTAGAATAAAGGCTTTTTGAAAAGGGTATGGCTTTAATGACCTAATTGTCAGACAGATATTACTAACTGCCTGAGATTAAATGTAATATTAAACAATCAAAATAAGCAAGTAAATTAATACTTTTTTTTTCAGAATTAATTTCTAAACTTTGTAGTCATAAAGAATAAAAGTTATAGTTGGGAGATAAAATAAAAATGCAGACTGATTATCAAACATTGTGGAATAAATGCCTCACAGTTATTAGAGATATTGTGCCTGAGGCCGCTTTTAACACATGGTTTATGCCTATTGTTCCTTTATCGTATGAGGATAACAAGTTTACTATTCAGGTTCCTAGTCAGTTCTTCTATGAATATTTGGAAGAAAAATATGTGAATGTTCTGAAAGTAACGTTGTATCGTGTTTTTGGACAAGGAACAATTCTTAACTACCGTATTATGGTGGATAAGACGACTGGAGGTACGGTTGATTATCCTGCCGAAAACGGATCGATTGCCGTAAAAAAGATAACTCCCAAAGATGCAAATAAGGCTCCGAATCCATTTATTCAGGCTGCACCTCAGGATTTGGATTCACAATTAAATCCTAAATATAGCTTTGATAATTATTTTGAAGGAACCAGTAATCGTTTGGTGCGTGCTGCAGGTGAAGCTATTGCCCAGAATCCTGGTAAAACCACTTATAATCCATTGTTTATTTTTGGTCCTTCCGGTGTAGGCAAAACCCATTTATGTCATGCTATAGGAGCCCGTATACGTGAATTGCATCCAGAAAAGAAAGTGCTTTATGTATCTTCACATCTTTTCCGTGTCCAGTTTACAGATGCTATTCGTAAAAACACGACAAATGACTTTTTGAATTTCTATCAGAATATAGATGTCCTTTTGTTGGATGATATACAGGAATTGATAGGGATGGATAAAACGCAAAATACATTCTTCCATATATTTAACCATTTACACCAATTGGGTAAACAATTAATCCTGACTTCGGATAAAGCTCCTGTTGATTTGCAGGGAATGGAAGAGCGTTTGATTACGCGTTTGAAATGGGGATTGACTGCAGAACTGTTCCGCCCGGATCTTGATTTACGCAAGAAGATATTGAAGAATAAAATTAATCACGACGGTATTGTTATTCCTGATGAAGTATTTAATTTCATAGCAAATAATGTTACGGAGAATGTTCGTGATCTTGAAGGAATTCTTGTTTCATTAATGGCGAATGCTGTTATTAATAATAAAGAAATAGATTTGTCGTTGACGAAGCGAGTGGTAAGTCAGGCGGTTCGTTTGGAAAAGAAACAAATGTCCGTGCAATCTATTCAGGAAATTGTTTGTAAATATTTTAATTTGGATCAGTCAACAATCCAAACTAATTCCAGAAAACGTGAAATTGTACAGGCCAGACAAATTACAATGTATCTGGCTAAGAAATATACCGATTGCTCTTTCTCTCATATTGGTAAAATAGTGGGTAAAAAAGACCATGCGACTGTATTGCATGCTTGCAAAACAATTAAAGACCAAATAGAGACAAATAAGTCTTTTTGTTCATCGGTAGAGGAGATTGAGGTGCTCTTGAAAAATTAATAAGAATTTTATATATGGTGGAAAGGATACTTCCGAAAGGAAGTGTCCTTTTTTTTCTTTTGGGAAAACATGAAATATTTTGAGTTTTCTTTTTGGGAAAACTTTTGGATGCATATGAAAATATAACATGTTGATTTTATGTGTATATTTTTGTGGTTTTGGAAAACTTTTCAACATATTTGTTTTTTAATATATAATAATTTGGATAGTAGCTAAAGTATTTATAAACTTGCAATCTTTAATAATTAAAACACCGTGGATCAGAAAATTTATACATTTGATGAAGCATTTAAAGCTTCGCTAGCCTATTTTACCGGTGATGAGTTGGCCGCTAAAGTATGGGTGAACAAGTATGCCTTAAAGGATGCTTTTGGTAATATTTATGAGCAGTCTCCGGTAGACATGCATCATCGTTTAGCACGGGAAATTGCCCGTGTGGAAAAAAAATATCCGAATCCATTGTCTGAAAAGGAACTATTCGATCTTTTTGACCATTTTCGTTATATTGTTCCGCAAGGGAGCCCGATGACAGGAATTGGAAATGACTATCAAATAGCTTCTCTCTCTAATTGTTTCGTGATTGGACTGGATGGTCAGGCGGATTCTTATGGGGCAATTATCCGCATTGATGAAGAACAAGTACAGTTAATGAAACGCCGTGGAGGTGTAGGGCATGATTTATCTCATGTTCGCCCAAAAGGTTCTCCTGTGAAAAACTCGGCTTTAACATCTACCGGCCTTGTTCCGTTTATGGAACGATATTCCAATTCTACGCGTGAAGTTGCCCAGGATGGACGTCGTGGCGCATTGATGCTGAGTGTTTCAATTAAGCATCCGGACTCGGAATCTTTCATAGATGCAAAAATGGTAGAGGGGAAGGTGACAGGTGCAAATGTTTCTGTAAAAATCGATGATGATTTTATGAATGCTGTCGTAAACGGTTCTGTTTACAAACAGCAATATCCGGTCGATTCTCCAAACCCTGTTACAGTTAAGGAGATAGATGCTTCTGCTTTATGGCAGAAAATTATACATAATGCATGGAAATCTGCAGAACCGGGTGTTTTGTTTTGGGATACTATTTTAAAAGAATCTGTTCCTGATTCGTATGCTGATCTCGGGTTCCGCACTGTTTCAACCAATCCTTGTGGTGAAATACCTTTGTGTCCTTATGACAGCTGCCGATTGCTGGCTATTAATTTGTACTCATATGTTGTGAATCCGTTTACTAAAGATGCTTATTTTGATTATGATTTGTTTAATAAGCATGTAGGATTGGCACAACGGATTATGGATGATATTATCGATTTGGAATCGGAAAAGATCGAAAAAATATTAGAAAAGATAGATTCTGATCCGGAATTATTGGAGGTAAAACAATCGGAACGTCATCTGTGGGAAAAGATCCAAAGAAAAACTTTGATGGGACGTCGTACAGGTGTCGGTATTACAGCAGAAGGAGATATGATAGCTGCTCTTGGATTGCGTTATGGAACTGAAGAAGCTACCGAATGTGCTGAGAATATCCAGAAAATGTTGGCATTGGCTGCTTACCGTTCTTCTGTAATGCTCGCAAAAGAACGTGGCGCATTTGAAATATATGATGCAAAACGTGAAGAAAAGAATCCGTTTATCAATCGTTTGCGCGAAGCTGATCCCTCACTGTATGAGGATATGGTTAAATACGGCCGTAGAAATATAGCATGTTTAACGATTGCTCCAACCGGAACAACTAGTTTAATGACACAAACAACTTCTGGTATAGAACCTGTATTCTTACCGGTATATAAACGTCGCCGTAAAGTGAATCCGAACGATACAGACGCACGCGTCGATTTTGTTGATGAAACGGGGGATGCTTTTGAAGAGTATATTGTATTCCATCATAAATTTGTTACCTGGATGCAGGCAAATGGTTATTCCGTAACGAAAAAATATACACAGGAAGAAGTGGATGAGCTGGTGGCTAAATCTCCTTATTACAAGGCTACTTCCAATGATGTGGATTGGTTGCAGAAAGTTCGTATGCAGGGACGTATTCAGAAGTGGGTAGATCATTCTATTAGTGTAACGATTAACCTGCCGGCTGATGTGTCTGAAGATCTTGTTAATAGTTTGTATGTTGAGGCTTGGAAGTGTGGCTGTAAAGGATGTACGGTTTATAGGGACGGTTCCCGTTCTGGTGTTTTGTTGGCAACGGACAGTAAAAAGAAGAAGGATGATTGTAATTGTATGCAACCTCCGGTTATTGTGTCTACCCGTCCCCGGGAGTTGGAAGCAGATGTCGTGAAATTCCAGAATAATAGAGAAAAATGGATCGCATTTGTGGGGTTGCTGAATGGACGTCCTTATGAAATCTTTACCGGTCTTGCTGATGATGATGAAGGTATTATGTTGCCTAAAAATGTATCGAAGGGTACCATTATAAAAAGCTATGATGAAGACGGTGATAAACATTATGACTTCCAGTTCAAGAATAAACGTGGATATAAAATGACAATTGAAGGATTGGATGGTAAGTTTGATCCTGAATATTGGAACTATGCAAAACTGATTTCCGGCGTATTGCGTTATGGTATGCCTATAGATCAGGTTATTAAATTGGTACAAGGGATGGAACTTAACAATGAATCTATTAATACCTGGAAAAATGGTGTTGAGCGTGCATTGAAGAAGTATCTTCCGAATGGAACTGAAGCAAAGGGGCAGACATGTCCTAATTGTGGATTAGAAACATTGATCTATCAGGAAGGCTGTCTGATTTGTACCAATTGCGGTGCATCCAAATGCGGATAAGCAGCATGTTTAAATATATTGGAAATGCGGAGAGGTAATCTCCGCATTTTTTATATCTTCGTGTCCAAACTAAATTTAGATTTACCATGAAAATCACCTTTAATATTAACTTCCATACCGTTTGGGGACAGAAGTTATGTGTGGTAGGCTCAATTCCGGAGTTAGGCTCTTGGGAGCCGGCATTGGCTAAAGAAATGAATTATACGGGGGAAGGAAATTGGCAGCTTGAACTGGAGCTTTCTTCGGACCTGCAAATGATAGAATACCGATATATCTTAAGTGTAAACGACCGGCAAATATTTGAAGAATGGGAGAAAAACCATCAACTTATTTTTGACGGTTATACAGATAAATATACGCTTTATGATTATTGGCAGGTCCGTCCGGATGATCTGGCATTTTACTCTTCGGCTTTCACAAAAAGCTTGTTTGCCCATCCTTGTGATAAATACGAGAGAGCCGTTAGAAGTGGACGGAAATTGGTAATTAAAATTTCTGCACCTGGGGTTGAGAAGAACCAGAGTATTGCGATTACCGGGAATCAGGCGTGTTTGGGTAATTGGCATCCTGATAAAGCGTTGATCCTAGGTTGTGATACTTTTCCCGAATGGCATATTGATTTGGATGCAAATGAAATAAGATATCCATTGGAATATAAGTTTTTGGTTTGGGATAATGATAAACACCAGCCTTTATACTGGGAAACAGATGAAAATAGACAATTAAACCTTCCGGAACAAGAGAAAGGAGAAACTGTAACTGTTTCAGGATTATATTTTCGTGACAATCAGGAGTTCTGGCGTTGTGCAGGCTCTGTTATTCCTGTATTTTCTTTACGCTCGGACAGTAGTTTTGGTGTTGGAGATTTAGGGGATTTGCGTAAGTTGGTAGAATGGGTGAAGAAGACGCATCAGCGTATTATTCAGGTATTACCAATGAATGACACAACCATGTCGCATACGTGGGCAGATTCTTATCCATATAGTGCGATTTCCATATATGCTTTACATCCTATGTATATCAGTTTACCTTGGTTGGGAAAATTGAATGATACGGCAAAAGCCGCTTTTTTTGCAGATAAACAGAAAGAGTTGAATGCGAAAGACTCTGTGGACTATGAGAATGCCGTAAAGTATAAAGTGGAGTTTTGCCGTGCTTATTTTGAACAGGAACGGGAGAATATTCTTAAAAATATTGAGTTTAAAGAATTTGTATTTCGGAATGAATCGTGGCTGATGCCTTATGCCGCCTATTGCTATTTTCGTGATTTATATAATACATCCGATTTTACAAAATGGGGGACAAATGCAACTTATAACGAATCTGTTATAAAGCACTTATGTGCTAAAAACAGTGACGCGTATTCCGAAATATCGTTTACTTATTTCTTACAGTATATATTGGATGCTCAATTTAAAGCTGTATCCGATTATGCCCGGAAGAATGGTATTGTGTTGAAGGGGGATTTGCCTATAGGTGTGAATCGTACGAGCGTAGAGGCTTGGACGGAGCCTAAGTATTTTAACATGAATGGCCAGGCTGGTGCACCTCCTGACGATTTTTCCGCCAATGGACAAAACTGGTCGTTCCCAACTTATAATTGGGATATAATGGAAAAAGATAATTTCTCTTGGTGGAAGAAACGCTTTCATAAGTTGAGCGATTATTTTGACTGTTTCCGCATAGATCATATATTAGGTTTTTTCCGAATTTGGGAAATTCCTCTAAGCTATGTGCAAGGATTGTGTGGACATTTTAATCCGGCTTTGCCTTTTACTAAAATAGAAATAGAACAGTTCGGACTTCATTTTAATGAAGCTCGTTTTACTACACCGCATATCAATGAAGAGTTTTTGCCGGAATTATTCGGACAGTTGGCTGAAGAGATGAAAAGCACATACTTAGCTCAGTCATCATCTCATCATTTTGTATTGAAACCTTTCTGTAATACTCAGAGAAAAATAGAGCAATTATTTGACGGAAAGAATGACGAAGTGTCATTGTGTATAAAAAACGGTCTGTTTGCTATAGCTAATGAAGTGTTGTTTCTAGAAGATCCTCGTGAGAAAGGTAAATTTCATCCCCGCATATCTGCTGGCCAATCTTATATTTACAAAGAGTTGAGTGTAGAAGACCGGTATGCTTTCGACCAACTATATTGGGACTTCTATTATCATCGCCATAATGATTTTTGGAAAGCCCAGGCATTTAAACGTCTTACCCCACTAGTGAATAGTACTGAAATGCTCGTTTGTGGTGAGGATCTGGGAATGATTCCTGAATCTGTTCCCGACGTGATGAATAAATTGCAAATATTAAGTCTGGAGATAGAACGTATGCCAAAGTCTCCACAAAGAGAATTTACGGATATGTATAATCTTCCGTATCACTCGGTATGCACTACTTCAACTCATGATATGTCGCCGCTTCGTAGTTGGTGGAAAGAAGATCGGAAAAAGACACAGCGCTATTATAATAATGTATTGTTGCGCGAAGGGAATGCTCCTGAAGAACTGACTTCTGAGTTAGCGTCTCAAATTGTGGCAAACCATTTAGGGACACGTTCTATGTTGGCTATTATCCCGTTGCAAGATTGGTTTGCAATGGATGACGCAGTCAAACGTCCGGATTATGAGGCTGAGCGGATAAATATACCTGCAAATCCATTCCATTATTGGCGTTATCGTATGCATATTTCTTTAGAAAAACTTATGCAGGCGGACGGACTAAATCAGAAAATAATTTCTTTGATAAGAAACTCCGGTAGGAAATGATAAGTTTTCGAAGGTAGGATTTTTGAGGATAATAACAATAAAAGGATATGCTATTCTAATTTTAGCATATCCTTTTATTGTTATTACTTCTTTGATATATTTTCTTTGTTTTCTCCGGACATGGAACAAGCCCCGTTGAATCTGGCATTTGGTTCAATTTCTAATACCTGAGCATAAATGTCTCCTTTTATAATGGCAGACCCTTTTAGTATCAATTTGGCATTAACTTTTATTGAGCCTTCTACTTCACCAAGTATTTCCGCATTGACGGAATTAATATTTCCGGTTACGCTTCCTTTTGGACCTACCACTATTTTTCCACTACAATTAACATCTCCTTCCACTTTTCCGTCAAGCCGGAAGTCTGTTTCTGTTATAATATTGCCTTTTACGGTCGTTCCTGCAGCCAGAGTGTTGTGTAAGCCGCTACCGGAACTTTCCTCTTTTTGTTTAATTCCCATCATATGTACTTTATTGCTTCACGCAAATATAAACTATTTTTTTTGCAGATAGGCTCTATTTTATATACATTTACATATAAATTGATATAATATGGTATCTCAAATAGAGCTGAAAGATATGAAATTTTATGCCTATCATGGTGTTTCCCCCCAGGAAACAAAGGTAGGTAATACATTCGTTGTGAACCTGATTTTGACGGCTCCTTTGGAGAAAGCTGTTATAAGCGACGATTTGCATGATACAATTAATTATGCAGAGATATTTGGAGCTGTTAAGCAGGAAATGGATATTCCTTCAAAGTTATTAGAGCATGTGGCGGGGCGTATAATGAATGCCTTGAAAGTGAAATTTCCTCAATTGCAGGAAATTAGATTAAAGTTGTCGAAATTAAATCCTCCGTTCGGCGGAAACTTGCATAGTGCATCTATCATTCTGAAAGAAACTTTCTGATTGCGTAATCTGCTTTACTTTTCCAATATAATGTTACGTGCCGGATTCTGAATGGACTCATAGTTATGATTTTCCGGGTTCATAGTAATGATTTTGAAAAGCCATAACTATGAGTTTGTTTTTTGTTCGACAGAATTTAGGTAAGTCTGGACGGTTAACATTATCTTTGCATTTCAAAAGCACAAATGATATAGATTATGGCATTTACCAACAATGTAATGATTGTTCGCCACGGGTTATTGGCGAAGTTAGTGAAGCTCTGGAAAGAAAACCGTCTATTGGACGAAATAGATCGTTTACCTATTGAATTATCTCCCCGTAAGTCAAAGATTATGGGGCGTTGCTGTGTACATAAAGAGCGGGCGGTTTGGAAATACAAGACGCTTCCTCTCCTTGGCTTTGACATGAAGGATGAAGTGGACGAACTGACTCCTCTTTCCGAGTATGCGAAGCGGGCTTTACTACGTTCGGAGAACCTGAAAGAAAATATCATGTGTGTGGTAGACGAAGCATGCTCCTCCTGTGTCTCTGTTAATTACGAGATAACGAATCTTTGCCGTGGATGTGTGGCCCGTAGTTGTTATATGAATTGCCCTAAAGATGCAATTCGTTTTAAGAAAAACGGGCAGGCCGAGATTGATCATGATACTTGTATAAGTTGTGGCAAATGTCATCAAAGTTGTCCTTATCATGCCATTGTTTACATTCCTATTCCATGCGAAGAAGTTTGTCCGGTGAAGGCCATAAACAAAGACGAATATGGAGTGGAGCATATAGATGAAACCAAATGTATCTATTGTGGGAAATGTGTGAATGCGTGCCCGTTTGGTGCTATATTTGAGATATCCCAGGTATTCGATATATTACAACGCTTGCGGAACAAAGAAGAAATGATTGCTATAGTAGCACCCTCTATTCTTGCTCAGTTTAGTGCTCCTATAGAAAACGTATATGGTGCAATTAAGGCATTAGGTTTTGCCGAAGTTGTAGAAGTTGCGCAAGGGGCCATGGAGACAACCCGCCATGAGGCGGAAGAATTGGTTGAGAAGTTAAAAGAAGGGCAACCTTTTATGACCACCAGTTGTTGTCCTTCATATGTCCAGTTGGCTGAAAAACATATCCCCGATTTGAAGAAATATATTTCTTCTACAGGTTCGCCTATGTATTATACGGCGCGTCTTGTGAAAAAGAAATATCCGAACGCAAAGATTGTTTTTATCGGTCCTTGTGTAGCTAAACGTAAAGAGGTCAAGATGGACGCGTGTGTGGATTTTATAATGACCTTCGAAGAAGTCGGTTCTGTACTGACAGGGCTGGATATTAAGATAGAGGAGGCTAAGCCTTTTTCCGTTTTATACAATTCGGTTCGCGAGGCACATGGGTTTGCCCAGAGTGGCGGAGTTATTAACGCTGTCAAAGTATATTTGCAAGGCGGAAATGTAAACGCCGTACAAGTTTCGGATCTGAATAAGAAAAACGTCGCCCTTTTGCGTGCTTATGCTAAAACGGGTAAAGCTCCGGCACAATTCATAGAGGTAATGGCTTGTGAAGGTGGTTGTGTAACAGGGCCTTGTACGCATGCCGATAAAAGTATAGGCCAAAAGCAATTAATAAAAGAGCTTACTAAATTCTAAACATAATAATGATAATTAAGAAAATTGCCTTTGCTATTTCTTTAACGGGGCTTCTGTTTGTTTTGATCCGAACAAGTATCCGGGTGCTTATAACGCTCCGGGTGCGACGGTGTCTACCATCTGGTTAACGGACGTATTATTTTGAAAAAGATTTTATTGCCCGATTATAAACGGAATGTAGATATTACTCTCCGTGTTACGGTTGCTTCTAATGGTGATCGCTGGGATAAGTCCGGTTCATGTATATTGTTACCGATCATGGAGGACTGTGCTTCTTTTAGGCGTTTTAATCCGGCAACAGGTGTTGGGTTAAAAAAACGTTTGGCTTCACCATTGGTTGGTATCTTCTTATCTTGTTTGGGGCGAATAATCCGATTATATAATTAATGACGCAATATATGTACCGATAAATATGTATGTTTGTAAGGCGTTTGTATATTGCGTCATTGATGCTTTGTTTATTAACATTATTGAAATGTAATTTATTATGGAAACTTTGTTGCCTTTTGCTTTATTGTGCTTTACTTCCTTTTTTACATTGACGAATCCATTGGGTACTATGCCTGTTTTTCTGACAATGACGCATGGCATGAATAATCAGGAACGCCAGGACATTGTGAGAAGGGCAACTATCGTTTCTTTTATTACTTTGCTGGTATTTACTTTTTCCGGCCAGTTTCTTTTTAAGTTCTTCGGTATCTCTACAAATGGTTTTCGTATAGCCGGAGGGTTTATTATTTTTAAAATCGGCTATGATATGCTGCAGGCACGTTATTCCAATGCCAAGTTGAAGGAAGAGGAAGTCAGGACGTATGCAAATGATATTTCCATTACTCCTTTGGCTATTCCGATGCTTTGTGGCCCGGGAGCTATAGCAAACGGAATTATGCTGATGGATGATGCCAATACATATATGTTGAAGGGTATATTAATAGGCGTTATAGCTCTGGTGTATTTTATAACTTTTCTTATTCTTAGAGCTTCTACCCGTTTAGTGAAGATGATAGGGGAAACAGGCAATAACGTGATGATGCGTCTTATGGGACTTATACTGATGGTTATTGCAGTAGAATGTTTCGTTAGCGGCATTCGTCCTATCCTTGTAGATATAATGAAAGAGTCGTTTGCCTAAAAGTGCTTTTTTAACGCTGATATAACTTTAAGTCACTATAGGCCTTTTTACCTTTTAGGTAGAATTGCACGATCAGGCTTTTACGCATCAGTTCCGGAATTTCCTTCAATGTCGTTTTAGCCAGGTTCTCATTGCGAACAGGCAAGTAGGATGCTTTTAACTGATAAAATTCTTTTCGTGCTTTGTACACTGCATGTGCATTTTTCGGATGTCCGCTTAACAGGAACTTGGTTGCTGCAATGTAATCTAACCAGAAACGGATACGCATAACGTGTCTTAATTTATTTTCCGGCAGATTTTTATATAACATCAGTAAGTTGTTACGGAAATTGAGAAATGTTTTTCTGGGACTTTCCACACTGAGAGTAGCTCCTCCTACATGGTATACAACAGATTGGGGATTACATACAAGACGATAGCCACGGCAACGGAGTCTCCAGCACATATCGACCTCTTCTTGATGAGCAAAGAATTTTGCATCCAATCCGCCTTCTTCTTTGTATATGCTGGTTCTTATAAATAAGCATGCTCCGGTAGCCCAAAGTATATCGGCCGGTGTATCATATTGCCCGGAATCCTTTTCTACCAAGTGTAGCATGCGTCCTCTGCAAAATGGATAACCGTATATATCTAGATAGCCTCCGGCAGCACCGGCATATTCAAAATATTCTTTATTAAGTTGAGCTCTGATCTTTGGCTGTACACAAGCTATATTATTGTCGGAATCGAGGGTGGAAACAGGTGCATCCAGCCAATTGGGGGTTACTTCTACATCACTGTTCAGTAGCACGGCATATTCGCTGTCAATATATCTGAGAGCCTGGTTGTAACCTTCTGCAAATCCGTAATTTGTAGTAAAAGGGATAACTCTGACTGATGGAAACCGGTCTGCCAGCATTTCTAACGAATTATCGGTGGATCCGTTGTCGGCAACTACTATTTCTGCTATTTCCGGTGGAGTATGGGTGATAACGGATGGCAGGAATTTTTCCATTAACTTTGCTCCATTCCAATTCAGTATTACGACAGAAACTTTTTTAACGTGCGAATTATTTTTCATTGTTCTGTTGCTTGTTTGCCATTCTCGTTTATTTGTTGCTCTGTATGTCGTTTGTATTTCCAACGTTTATGTGTCCATAACCAATAAGCCGGATTTCTTAAGATTGATTTTTCCATTAGGCGGGCATATTCTTCGGTAATCCAGAATTCGGGAGTCTTTTTGGGTATTTTTGTCAGAAGTGTGAAGTTTACTGTGTAGTAGCCTCGTTTTACCTGTTCCACATCTAAGAACACAACAGGAAGATTCAATTTTTGCGCAATTCGTTCGGGACCGGTTAGCATAGGAGTATCCTGGTTCAGGAAGTTTGTCCAATAATGAAGATTTGCTTCGCTAGGAGTTTGGTCTGCAATGAAAATGACCAGACTGCGGGTCATATCTTGTTTCAATTTAATAATGTCGCGTACGGCATCTCTTTTTTTTATGCCGAAAGAACCGAAACGCGTACGTAATTTAATAAATAACCGGTCTACCGCAACATTATTCAACGGGCGGTATATTTGATAAAGAGATACACTGTCGAAGCGGGAGGTTGATCCTGAAAACCATTCCCAGTTTCCGTAATGTCCCATAAGCATAATGACACATGTGAATCCTTCTTTCATTAACTGGTCGATTAGTTCCGGATTTTTAATATATGCGCGACGTTGTAATTCTTCCAGAGGAATATCTGCAAGTTTGATAGTTTCCACGATGTAATCTGCGAAGTGGTGGTAGAATTTCTTTTCCAGTTGAAGGAGTTCTTCTTCAGATTTTTCAGGAAAAGAGGCTTTCATGTTTCCTCGTACGATTTTGAGCCTGTATTTTATAACTTTGTAAATAAGTAAATACAGGATGTCTGATAATAGATAAAGCAAGCACATCGGAAAAATGGCCAATAGCTTTACCAGTATGTATATAATAGTGTATAGTAGTTTAGTTAACATAACTATTTGTTGTTTGTTGCTTATATTAACCGACAAGTCAGAGCTGTCTTTTCTTTATTCCAATTGCCCAGTATGACTTGGTTTGTTTTGTTTACTAGAGATATGTTGTATGGTATCTCTATTTTAATGTAGTTTTCTGTAAATCCGTACATCATACCTCCTTTTCGGGTATGTTCGAATAAAACATTAGCTTCTTTTCCTATATGTTTTTCATAAAAGGAGTGGAGTTTGTTTTCTGATATATCCAGAAGCTTTTGGCTACGCGCATGCTTGGTTTTCGGATCTACTACATAGTCTATTTTGAGAGCTTGTGTACCTGGTCGTTCCGAGTAGCTGAATACATGCAACTGAGATATATCCAGATTTTCTATGAACATACGGGCTTCTTCAAAATACTCGTCAGTTTCTCCTCTGGTTCCAACAATTACGTCTACACCAATGAATGCATGCGGCATAATTTCTTTTATCTTTTCTATTTTATGACGGAAAAGCGCTGTGTCGTATCGCCGCCGCATTAACTGTAAAACATTATCGCTGCCACTTTGCAAAGGTATATGAAAATGTGGGGCGAAACGTTTACTGGAAGCTACAAATTCGATAGCCTCGTCTGTGATCAGATTAGGCTCGATTGAAGAAATCCGGTATCTGGCAATACCATCTATATCATCTAAAGCCTTAATTAGGTCGATAAATGTTTCTCCTGTACTTTTTCCGAAATCTCCGATATTTACACCGGTAAGTACAATTTCCTTTCCTCCTTTTTGCGCAACCTCTTTAGCTTGTGCAACCATGCTTTCAATAGTTCCGTTACGGCTTCGTCCCCGTGCAAACGGTATTGTGCAGTAAGAACAATAGTAGTCGCATCCGTCCTGAACTTTCAGAAAATGACGGGTACGGTCATCTGCGGAGCAAGATGGAGAAAATACTCGTATGTCTTTGGATTGGGAAGCGATAATGGCTCCTTCTTCTTTCTTCTTCAGGTTATCTAAATACTGGAGGATGTCCAGTTTTTGTTCTGCACCTAGAACAAGGTCTACTCCTTCAATATGTGCTACCTCTTCCGGCTTTAGCTGGGCATAACATCCTGTTACGACAATGAAAGCTCCGGGATGTTGTTTACTGATCTTACGGATAGCCTGACGGCATTTTTTATCTGCCAATTCGGTTACGGAGCAAGTATTAACAACACAAATGTCAGCTTTCTCTCCTGAGCGTACTTTTCGTACTCCTTGTTCAGCCAGCATTTTGCCGATCGTAGAGGTTTCTGCAAAATTAAGTTTACATCCTAAAGTGTAATAAGCTGCTATTTTATTTTCGAAAACACTTTTGTCTATCATCCTTGTGGAATTATTCGGCAAATATAATGAAAATATTAGGAAAACAGGCGCTTTGCATGCTATCGTTCTATCGGGATGATGACCGGTTTTTGTCATTTTCTTGTGTTTCATAGTCTATCAGATATTTTCTTTTTCATTTGTGTATTTCTTTGATTGTCTTTATTTTTGCGCAAAATTCACGAGTGTGTGCTATGATAAAAAAAAATTTCATCAAGATTTACGAAGAGAGTTTTAGAGAGAACTGGGCGTTGCCGGCATTAACCGATTATGGTAAAGGAACTAGTTTTACGTTTGGTGATGTGGCTACGGAAATAGCTAAAATACATCTTCTGTTTGAAAATTGCCAGGTACGCCGTGGTGATAAAATTGCTTTGATAGGTAAAGATAGTGCACGCTGGTGTATAGTCTATATGGCAGCTGTTACGTATGGAGCTATTATTGTTCCTATTTTGCAGGACTTCAATCCGAATGACGTACATCATATAATAAATCATTCCGAATCAATATTTCTGTTTGTAAGTGACCGTATTTGGGATACATTGGAAGAGGAAAAAATAGAAGAGATTCGGGGGGTATTTTCATTATCAGATTTCCGTTGTTTGCATCAGCGTGACGGGGAATCTATTCAGAAGTTACTGAAATGTATAGATGAAAAAATGGCTGAAAAATATCCGGAAGGTTTTAAAAAGGAAGATATTAAATATGCCGAACTGGATAATGATAAGGTAGTGTTGCTGAATTATACTTCCGGTACAACCGGCTTTAGCAAGGGGGTCATGCTAACAGGAAACAATCTGGCCGGAAATGTAACTTATGCTAAAACGTTGGATTTATTGTTCCGCGGCGATCGCGAATTATGTTTTCTTCCACTGGCACACGCTTATAGTTGTGCCTTTAACTTTTTGGTACCGATGGCGGTAGGTGCGCATGTTTATCTATTAGGAAAAGTTCCCTCACCTAAAATTTTACTGAAGGCTTTCGAAGAGGTAAAGCCGAACTTAATTTTGACAGTCCCGCTCATATTGGAAAAGATTTATAAAAAGATGATTCTTCCGCAATTGAGTAAAACAACAATGAAGGTTGCTTTGAGTATTCCTTTGTTGGATGGAAGGATTTATGCTCAGATTCGTAAACATTTGGTGGATGCCATGGGAGGACGTTTCCGGGAAGTTATTGTTGGTGGGGCAGCCATGAACCAGGAAGTAACGGAATTTTTATATAAAATCAAATTTCCGTTTACGATTGGCTATGGGATGACCGAATGCGCTCCGCTTATCAGCTATGATCATAATAACGAGTATGTGCCGGGTTCATGTGGGCAGGTACTGAAGGGAATTATGGAAGTGCGTATTGACTCAGATGATCCCTATAATAAGGTAGGAGAGATACAGGTGCGTGGTGAAAATGTGATGAAAGGATATTATAAAAACGAGGAGGCAACAGATCAGATATTTACCGAAGACGGTTGGTTGAAAACCGGAGACTTGGGAACAATCGACCATGATAACCGTATATATATACGTGGGCGTTGCAAAACGATGATTCTAGGTTCCAGTGGTCAGAATATATATCCGGAAGAGATAGAGTCTAAATTGAATAACCTTCCGTTTGTAATGGAAAGTATTGTGATCGAGAAAAACGGAAAATTGGTGGGCTTGGTTTATCCTGATTATGATACGGTTGACAGTACTGGTATTTCACATGAAGACCTGCCTGTTATTATGGAACAAAACAGGATAGAGTTAAACAAGCTGCTAGCCCCTTATGAAGCGGTATCCGAGCTACAACTTTATCCTATGGAATTTGAAAAAACTCCGAAGAAAAGTATTAAAAGATATCTGTATAGTAACTATTAATAAATTAGCTAATATTGATTGTCAATAGTTTATAAGTGTGGCTTAAAATATTTTGAAAAAAAGTGACTTATGTTGTACAACATATATGATTAATACATACATTTGCATCGTTTTACAACAAAGAGATATTATAGACCGTTTAAATTAAAGACAAAATGAAAAAGTTAGTTGCATTTGCTGCTGTTATTGCAGCTGTATCATTCACATCTTGTGGTAACAAATCTGCAGAAACTACAGAAGAAACTGTGGCAGAAACTGAAACAGTTGAAGCTGCTCCTGTTGTAGAAGAATCAGTTGTAGCTGAAGAAGTTGCTCCTGCAGATTCTACTGCTGCTGTTGAAGCTGCTCCTGCTGAATAATTTCAGTATCAGTTTAAGAAAGGACAGTCTGTATGTTTTGCATACAGACTTTTTTTGTTTATATACCTATCGGAATAAAGAATATGAAAAAAGAATTACTACTTCCGGCTATGATCTTATTAGGCCAACAATTGTTTTCCCAGACACTCATAGATACAACGTTGTTTATACAAAACATTGACGTACAAGGCAAACGTTTTGCCGGTATTAGTGGTGGAGAAATAAAAAAGTTGCAGGTTGAGGATAATTTGACTAGCATGACGGGCACTACTGCTGAAGCATTTCGACAAATACCCTCATTAATAACGGATATGGAAGGAGGAGTAACCTTTCGTGGGGCGGATAAACCGGGAATGTTAATAGATGGTATACCTTATGGAATGTTGGAAGAATATAGCGGTGATGTCTTAATTCAATTACCGGCTCTGTTTTTTAACAAGATATCGCTGGGTCAGTTTCCTCTTGTAAATTTGGTACCTGATGGTGATGCGGGAGTCCTGAATTTGTCATCTGCCATGTTTGGAAAGAACGATTCTCCTTTGATTGTGACATTGGGCGCAGGTTGGAATGAAAGATATAATGCCGGAGCCATATTAAATCTCCATCCGGCCAAATTTCATATAACGGCGAAATATAATTACCGCAAGGAGTATCGCGAACGTACATTTAGTAAATCTACAGCAACTTTAAAGAATCGTACGGAAATGAATAACAATGCAGTTGCACGTCCGGATGTTCATTTAGCTGATTTAAAAGTTGGTTATGATCTTTCATCCAAAGACCAAATCACTATTCACGGTTTATATTATTTAATGGATTATAGCCGTTACGGACGTATTAATAATCGCGTATTCAATCCACAGGGAGAGCAATTGAAATATGTAATACGTAATCGTTATAATGATCAAAAACAGGAAGCTTATGCTGTCGAGGCTTACTGGAACCATCGCTTTTCTAATAACAGTAATCTTTATACTGTATTCAATTATAATAACTTTATATATAATGAAGATAATGATTTCAAGAATGAAAACCCCGAAAGCGGGAAAATAGTAGCCGAAGATAATCAGTTTTTTAACCGGAAGAAGCATAACTATTACTGGAGTGCCGGATATAGCCTTCCGTTTTCTGAAAACTGGATATTCAACGTTGGATATATAGGCCGGTCTAAAGTGGAAAATTATGATACGGATGCAAATAATAAAATCAATGGTAATTGGGTTTCAAACGATCAGAAAATATATAATTACCGGTTTCACCGTTCCTTAAATCTGCTATATGCCTCTCTGGAGAGAAAGTGGAATGATTTTGAAGCTGAGGTTGGATTGCATGTCGAAGTAAATAAACAAACTATGGAACAGTTTAGCCCGTTTTGGGTAAATTCCTCAAATTCTGTGAATGTAGGTCTGAAAACGGACAATACTTATTTTCATTTATATCCGCGCGCTCGTTTTTCTTATCAGATGGGAAAGAACAATCAATTGATTTTTAGTTATCAGCAACGTGTGATTCGTCCTGATGGATCGGATTTAAGTTCATTCCTGGATAATAGTGATGTGACACATATATCACAAGGAAATCCTGATTTGAAGGATGAGTTTATTCATACACTGGAGCTGGGTTATCAGTTGACTGTGTTAAATTTTCGTCTGTCACCGGCTCTTTATTATCGAAACAGGACGAACCGTATAATGGAGGTTGCCTCTCAGGTAAACGACGAGACTATCTGGATGAAAGATAATGCCGGTAACAGCCAGACTGTTGGGTTTGATATTTCGATGAATTGGAGCCCGTTTAAAAATGTATCTGTAGGCCTGTCCGGTGATGTTTATCGCGATGAAATAGATGGCCGGATGATAGGGTATGACAATGTAAAGAAGTCTCTTACTTGTTGGGATATAAAAGGGAATGTAAATGTAAATATTACGCGGAATACGGAATTTCAGGTTGATGGCTTTTTTATATCAGACCAGCTTACTCCGCAAGGTAAAATTAAAAGCCATTATAGTGTAAATGCAGGGTTGTCGCATTATTTTATACATCGTAAATTACGTGCAAACTTAAGTATCAACAATATTTTTGATACGTTGGAAGAGATTATGGTTATTGATACAGAAAATCTGCAGATGACGCAAAAGCGTAACCGCGATGCCCGGGTTGCATGGCTTACCTTGACTTATAATTTATAGATTTACTGATAGTTTATGCTATTCATCCTGTTTTCGTTTGCCTATAAACAGGATGAAGCGCATAGACCGGTCGTATGTGAGTTCTCCTATAGAGGTTATAATCAGATTTTTTCCGCAATAACACTATTTACTTCAGCCAGGCGGAAATAGAAATTTTTTCTGTTATAAAAGATTTTCCGGAAAGGAAAAGAGATCGAGTTGTATTCTAATCCGGATGACGCTACCTGATATAATAGAGGAGGAAATTGGTGATAGTTGTTTTTATCGATAAGTACAATCTGGAAATTCGTATTTTTTAATTTATTTGCTAGTTGCAATCCGCCAAATCCTCCGCCAATAATTACAATACGTTTTTTATCTGTTTGAGGGATGTTGAAACTCATATTCTGGATATTTTATTTATAAAACAATAACCGGGGAAAATAAGTTTCTTTTTTCTGTTTTAATTTCCGGGCTTATCTCCTGTCCGGGAATGTTTAAGTTATATCTTTGCGACGAAAAAATGAATTATTATGGGAGAGGTCAGAGGAATGTGGTTCTATCATTTGATAGCTATTGTTACGGTAATTGTTTGGGGAACCACTTTCGTTTCTACTAAAATATTGCTTTCTTATGGATTATCACCAATGGAAATATTGTTATATCGTTTTGCATTGGCCTATGTGGCTATGTGGTTTGTTGCTCCGCGTAAAATTTTGGCAAGAAACTATAAGGATGAATTGTTATTTGTGATGGCTGGATTGTGTGGCGGTTCTTTATATTTCGTATCAGAAAATACGGCATTGGGGATTACGTTGGCCTCGAATGTTTCATTAATATTATGTACAGCTCCCATTCTTACGGCATTTCTTACTTTTCTTTTTACGAAAGGAGAGAAGCTGGATCGTAAATTGATATGGGGATCACTGATCGCCTTTGTGGGGGTAGCCTTGGTGGTCTTTAATGGAAGTTTTATTCTTAAAATCAATCCTGTAGGAGATGTTCTGACCTTGATTGCTGCACTGATGTGGGCTTTCTATGGCTTGATCCTGAAGAGAATGGGAGCCCGGTATCCTGTGTTGTTTATTACGCGTAAAGTTTTCTTTTATGGAATTATTACCCTGTTTCCGATGTTTTTGTTTAGACCTATTCAGACGGATTGGCACGTTTTAGTGAAACCTGTGGTTGGTTTGAATTTGTTGTTTTTAGGCTTGGTAGCATCTATGCTTTGTTATATTATGTGGAATACGGCAGTCAAGCAATTAGGAGTAGTCCGTACGACGAATTATATTTATATAGTACCTTTGGTTACATTGATAACATCTGCTATTGTGATAGACGAGATAATTACGATAGTCGGTTTATTTGGATCTGTATTTATTTTAAGTGGAGTTTATGTCGCAGAAAGAGGATTGAAATGCTTTCGGCTGTTACGGAGTTAATGCAATAAGCTGTTTATTCCAATCATCCCGATGAAATAATAAAATCATCCCGATCTTTTTTTTAAATCATCGGGATGATTAATTTTCTGATTTTTGAATGTATTAAGCTTATTTGGTATCTTTAAGATGCCTGATCTGGCTTTGGCGGTATTGGAGGTATGCTATATTTGTTCCTTGAATATTACTGGCTGGGTTTTTCGTACATTATATATATAAATAAATCGTTAAGATTTAGTGATAACGAATCTGATAATTTTTTTTCAATATGTAACTTGCGGATGTTATGCAAATTAGGTTGTGCGCCTTGTTTTGTTTAAAAAAATAGTTGGAATAAAGTTTGGAATATATGTTTAAGAGCATTACTTTTGCATCCGCATTCGAGAGAGAATGATTGGTGAATAGATATTGAACAATATTTTTATCAAAAAAGTTCCATAAACATTTGGAGCTAATAAATAAAAAGTTTTATCTTTGCATCCACGTTCGCTAAAAAAGCGGGTGTATAACGAGTTCTTTGAAAGATTTACATACAACAAGTAGTACAAGTATTATACAGACATTAGATGTTTGTTTTATAGAATAATAATACCGTCAATTACTTAATAGATTTAGAGATTCTGAGCAAAAGGTATAAGAAACAAATTAACAACGAAGAGTTTGATCCTGGCTCAGGATGAACGCTAGCGACAGGCTTAACACATGCAAGTCGAGGGGTAGCAGGGGGTAGCAATATCCCGCTGACGACCGGCGCACGGGTGAGTAACGCGTATGCAACTTACCTATCAGAGAGGGATAACCCGGCGAAAGTCGGACTAATACCACATGAAACAGGGATCCCGCATGGGAATATTTGTTAAAGATTTATTGCTGATAGATAGGCATGCGTTCCATTAGATAGTTGGTGGGGTAACGGCCCACCAAGTCTGCGATGGATAGGGGTTCTGAGAGGAAGGTCCCCCACATTGGTACTGAGACACGGACCAAACTCCTACGGGAGGCAGCAGTGAGGAATATTGGTCAATGGGCGAGAGCCTGAACCAGCCAAGTCGCGTGAAGGATGAAGGTTCTATGGATTGTAAACTTCTTTTAGAGGGGAATAAAGTGCGGGACGTGTCCTGTTTTGTATGTACCCTCTGAATAAGCATCGGCTAACTCCGTGCCAGCAGCCGCGGTAATACGGAGGATGCGAGCGTTATCCGGATTTATTGGGTTTAAAGGGTGCGTAGGTGGATGTTTAAGTCAGCGGTGAAAGTTTGTGGCTCAACCATAAAATTGCCGTTGAAACTGGATATCTTGAGTATGTTTGAGGTAGGCGGAATGCGTGGTGTAGCGGTGAAATGCATAGATATCACGCAGAACTCCGATTGCGAAGGCAGCTTACTAAACCAACACTGACACTGAAGCACGAAAGCGTGGGTATCAAACAGGATTAGATACCCTGGTAGTCCACGCAGTAAACGATGATTACTAGGAGTTTGCGATATATTGTAAGCTCTACAGCGAAAGCGTTAAGTAATCCACCTGGGGAGTACGCCGGCAACGGTGAAACTCAAAGGAATTGACGGGGGCCCGCACAAGCGGAGGAACATGTGGTTTAATTCGATGATACGCGAGGAACCTTACCCGGGTTTGAACGTAAGAAGACCGGAGTGGAAACACTCTTTCTAGCAATAGCTTTTTACGAGGTGCTGCATGGTTGTCGTCAGCTCGTGCCGTGAGGTGTCGGCTTAAGTGCCATAACGAGCGCAACCCTTATCACTAGTTACTAACAGGTCAAGCTGAGGACTCTAGTGAGACTGCCAGCGTAAGCTGTGAGGAAGGTGGGGATGACGTCAAATCAGCACGGCCCTTACATCCGGGGCGACACACGTGTTACAATGGCATGGACAAAGGGCAGCTACACAGCGATGTGATGCTAATCCCCAAACCATGTCTCAGTTCGGATCGGAGTCTGCAACTCGACTCCGTGAAGCTGGATTCGCTAGTAATCGCGCATCAGCCATGGCGCGGTGAATACGTTCCCGGGCCTTGTACACACCGCCCGTCAAGCCATGGGAGCCGGGGGTACCTGAAGTCCGTAACCGTTGAGGATCGGCCTAGGGTAAAACTGGTGACTGGGGCTAAGTCGTAACAAGGTAGCCGTACCGGAAGGTGCGGCTGGAACACCTCCTTTCTGGAGCAAAGGGTCTCAAAAATAGAGTAAAGGAATCGGTATAATATTCTTTACTTGTACTACGGTTGCTATGTATTAAGAAATATGATCTTACTCAAAAAAGGAGAAATTATGGATAAGATTCCATGTTTGTCCTTAGGTAGGGAAAGAGAGAAAAATGATGCTGAGAGTAATCGAGGCAAAGTTGACAGTCCTATAGCTCAG
>NZ_CM153257.1:635000-1050000 GCF_056640975.1 Parabacteroides sp. KHUB-03
TGAAGAAGATAAGTGCCGCCAGTATACGTAACATATCAGAAGTATTTTGTAATAGATTCCTGTTGGAAAGAGTGCATCTCATTGATCATCCTCACTGCCGACTGCACAATAGGGTAGGCACATACGGCCCCTGATCCCTCTCCTAAGCGCAGGCCTAAATCCAGTAAAGGCTTTGCTTTCAAGAAATTCAATACCCGCTTATGGCCGGTTTCGTCGCCGCAGTGTCCGAAGATGCAGTAAGGAAGTACTTCCGGATGGAGGCGGGAAGCTGCCAGTACGCAGTTGGTCATAATGAAACCATCTATCAGTATTACCATTTTCAGTTCGGCAGCACGCAACATGCCGCCTACGGCCATTACCATCTCGTAACCGCCGAAGTGGCGCATGATGTCTGATGTACTTCCATCTCCCTTGTAATTGTCGAGGGCTTCTTTCAGTACATTATATTTATGTTTTATCCCTTCTGTATTAAGCCCGCTTCCGGCACCTACGCAATCTATCAAAGGAATCCGGGTCAGGCAAGTCATCCACATACTTGAAGCGGAAGTGTTGCCAATGCCCATTTCTCCGAAACTTATTACGTTGCATCCTTCCTTGTAACAATCGGTCACAACGTCAGCTCCGTATTGCAGTGCCAGTTCCATTTCTTCTGTTGTCATGGCTGCCTCGTGCAGGAAGTTGCGCGTACCGTTTGCTCTGATTTTCTTATTGGTAAGTTTGGGATTGGGGCTAAACTCGTGGTCTACTCCCGCATCTATAATCTTAATATTGAAACCATGCTGGCGTGCAAGGAAGCATACGCCTGCGCCGTCGTTCAGGAAATTGTATACTACCTGGTGGGTAATCTCTTTGGGAGACTGGCTCACACCTTCATCGGCAATGCCATGATCGGCTGCATATATAACGTTAACCGGGTTGGACAGAACCGGACTTAATGTTTGCTGGATAAGTCCGATCTGTAAAGCGATCTCTTCCAGACGTCCTAAAGAACCTTTGGGCTTTGCCAGGTTGTTTATTTTATCTTCCAGTTCCGGAACTAACTTTTCATCAGGCTTTTCAATATGGAATGTAATCATTGTTGTATATGTTTATTTGTTTTCTTTTATCTTTACCGGAATACCGCTAACCATTAATATAACTTCATCTGCTCTGGATGCAATATATTGATTTAACCAGCCTTGCATGTCTGTGAATTTCCGTTGAACTTCGTCCGCCGCTACCCCGCCCATGCCTAATTCGTTTGTTACAAAGATGAAACGGGCTTCCTGGTTTGTGAATTTGTTAAATTCTTCTTTCAGTTCGGAAAGCGAAAGTTCTACATTACTGTTATTGTCGAAGAAGAAGTTGGTACCCCATAAAGTAACACAGTCTATAACGACGACACGACCTGCCAGAGAGTGCCGGCTCAAATGCTTTTCTTCTTCTATATTGGTCCATTCCGGTCCGCGGTCTTTCTGATGGCGCAATACACGCTGCCTGAATTCTTCATCCCAGACACGTGAAGTAGCCAGATAAACAGGGTTTTCGGACAATGACAATGCCAACCGTTGTGCATATCCGCTTTTTCCGGAACGTTGTCCTCCTGTAACTAATGTAATATATTTCATTATCAGATGAATAATAAAATGGTTATAACAATAAGTCCCATTACCAGTTCTGTGTTGCTGTTTACTTTTATAGCCTGCAGCATATCGTCTGTGGTAAACGCACGTTCGTTTGTACCGATATACGGTTTTTCTACTGGCTGTCCGAAGTAGTCGTGTGTTCCTCCGAAACGACAATCCAATATCGCAGCCAAAGCAGCTTCGGGGTAACCGGAGTTGGGGCTGGCATGCATCGGTCCGTATTGTTTTACAAAGCTGCGTTTATTCCAGTTGCCGGAGGCTGCTAGCATCAGGTAAGCTGTTAGCCGTGCCGGCAGATAGTTTGCCACATCATCCAAATGAGCCGCCGATTTGCCGAATGCCAGATAGCGTTCGTTTTTATATCCTATCATAGAGTCGAGCGTGTTGACCATCTTATATGCCATCATACCCGGCAGACCAAGGAGGGCAAACCAAAACATGGGAGCAACCACTCCGTCGCTCAGGTTCTCCGCCAACGTTTCCAGCGCAGCCGCCCGTATTTCCTGCGGGGAAAGGCGGCTTGTGTCCCGTCCTACGATGCGGCTTACCTGCCGGCGTCCTTCTTCTGTGCTCCGGTCGGTTGCCTCAAATACGGCTTTTACCTCTTTTATCAATGTCTTGCCTGCCAGACAATAGAATACGCCAATGGCTATAAGTATAGACTGAATCGACGGATTTATACGGTTTGCCAGGTCTAGTATTCCATAACAAATAAAGTAAACGCCCAGAATAAAACCTATCGCCATTAATGAACCTTTCAACTCGCGGTTATTTCCATTGTTTAACTTTTTCTCTCCGGTGGAAATCAGTTTGCCGAAAAACACAACCGGATGAAACCAGCCTTCCGGATCGCCCAATATACGGTCTGCCAGCCAGCCTCCGAGGAAAGGCATTACTTTTATTGCATGCAGGGTTTGAGATGTCAGGTACATATTGTATGTTATTAACAGATTACAAACTTACATAAACATATCCGATCTCCAATTAACGCTACATCTAATTTTGTTTTTATCCGGGTCTTTTCTACTTTTGTAAAGGAAATCTTTAAATCCGGATGACATTATGAAATATCTCTACTCCTTTTTGTTTTTAGTGTTTTGTTGTTTGTGTGTAAATGCAAAAGTACGGAAGGCTGTATATATAATAGTTGACGGTATTCCTGCCGACCAGATCGAACGCCTTCATACACCAGCCGTGTTTGATATTGCTTCCCGTGGGGCTTATAGCCGTGCCTATACAGGTGGCGAAGTGGGCGGATATTCCGAAACAGCAACCATTTCTGCTATAGGTTATACTAACCTGTTGACGGGAACCTGGTTTAACAAGCATAATGTGGGAGGAAACGATAATTTGAAACCAAACTATAACTATTGGACAATTTTCCGTATTGCCAAAGAGCAACCGAAAGACTATAAAACGGCAATCTATTCCAGTTGGACAGACAACCGTACTGTTTTGATAGGTGAAGGGAAGCCGGAAACCAATTACCTGAAGATTGATTATGTGGCCGACGGCTACGAACTGGATACTGCCCGTTTTCCGAAAGCTCCGAAGGATATGCATATATTCGACATTGATGAAGTTGTTTCTCGTGAAGCGGCCAAAGGAATACGTGAGAATGCACCGGATTTGAGCTGGGTTTATCTGTGGTATACGGATGATGCCGGCCATATTATGGGAAATGGTCCGTTCTTTGATGAATATGTTCGTAAAGCGGATGAACAGATTGCCCGTGTGTGGGAAGCTGTGAAATATCGCGAAGCCAATTTTGATGAAGAATGGATGGTAGTGGTTACTACAGATCATGGGCGGGAGGAAAACGGGCATGGTCACGGAGGCCAATCCTGGCGCGAACGGACTACCTGGATTTCTACCAATGTGCCCGTCAATGCACATTTCAAAGCTCCTTATCTTTCTATAACAGATATTGCTCCTTCCATCTGCCGTTTTATGGGGTTTGACATCCCTCGGCATGTGAAATGGGAACAAGACGGTATGCCTTTTATCGGTGATGTGGATATTTATGATTTACGCTCGCTACCCTATGATAATTCGGTATCGTTGACATGGAATTGCTATTCGGAGAAAGCACCTGTTACGATTTATGGAACTGCAACCAACAACTATAAGGAAGGCAAAGAAGACCAGTGGGTTGAGATTACAACCGTTCCTGCCGGACAGAAGCAGTATACGGTAGATTTGACTAAACTGCCGGATTCGCAGTTCTATAAATTTGTATTGGCTACCCCAAATAATATTTTGAATCGTTGGGTAAAACCTGTGAATTAATTTATATCTTTGTACTATGTTAAGAATAGTAACACATATAGAACGCACGCTGCTGGTACATGATTGTGTCATTGTGCCGAAGTTCGGAGGTTTTGTGCTTCAGACGATACCTGCTAAGTATCAGGCAGAGAGCCATTCGTTCAATCCTTCCCGTAAAGAGATCGTTTTTAATACGACTTTACAGCATAACGATGGCTTATTGTCAGAGTCGTATATGCAAATATATGGTGTGGACTATCGGAAAGCTGTTTTGATGCTTGAAGAAGATGTGAAAAGCCTGAAAGAAACTTTGCAACAGCATAAAAGTTTGTCTTTTGGAAATATCGGTTCTTTTTCTTTGGGAGAAGAAGGCCAAACGGTGTTTCTTCCGGCAGATACGGCACTTTTTAACCTGACATCGTACGGTTTGTCTTCGTTTAGTTTTCCTACGCTGGAATCTTATCTGGCAGAGAAGAGACTTCTTGAGGTAGGTCAGAAACATAAGAAAGATACATTGTATATCCCTGTTAGTCGCAAGTGGGTGCGTGTGGTGGTGGCATCGGCTGCTGCGGTGGCGTTATTCTTTTTAGTGTCTACTCCGGTGAAGGATGTAAACCAGTCGGCTTATACAGCTAGTTTTGTACCGACCGAAATTGTATCTTATAAAGCGCCCGAACTTAATTTGTCTTCATCAACAATAGCTGAAGCAGACAAGAAAGAGGCTGATGTTGCTTTGATTGCTTCACCACGTCAGTCTTCGGTTGCTAAAGAGGCAAAGACAAGAACGGCTGCTTCTGTTGCACCTAAAGTGAAAGAGGTTTCAAAACCTGTTGCTGTAGCCGGGTCAAAGAAAATGTATCACATCGTGATAGCCAGTTTTCCTTCCGAGAGCCAAGCTAATGAGTATATAGCCAGTGTACAAAGCGAATGCAAGAACGTAAGTAAAGTCGTACGTGATGGCAAATACCGTATTTATGCCGATAAGTATGATAACCGCGAACAGGCCGAGAATTATATGGCTGATCTTCGTAAAAACGATAAGTTTAAAGATGCCTGGTTGTTCATCAGCCGGTGAATAAGATTATCTCTATTACTTTCCTCTTGACATAAAAGTAGTAAAAAACGTCTGCCGGAAGCACTAAAGTGTTGCAGGCACAATCTCAGTAATAATAAAACAACAATATATGTGTCAATGATATATAGCCAATATCCGATTGTTTGACAAATTGGGGATAAGTCCCGAAGATGCTGACAGAAGGTGACAAAGTGAACTTTTAAACGCCTCTTTGTTGAGACTATGGTCTGGTACTTTTTAGGTAGGCAACTAAAAAAATATAGATTGTTGATAGAATTAAGGAGTGTGCTATTTTTCTTGCTTGGACTCCTTTCTCTTTTTTAACCGACCTGATTTTCGTAATGCCTGATCCAGAATATACTGAATCTGGCCATTGGTACTGCGGAATTCATCCGCAGCCCAGGCTTCGATAGCATCCATCATTTCTGCATCAATGCGCAGAACAAAGTTTTTGGTTGCATTCTCTTTTTTGGCCATCACTTCTTATTAATATTAAAAAATTAAATTATTGATATAATGTACCCGTGTTGATAATTGGTTGGGCGGATTCGTCGGCACAAAGTACTACAAGCAGATTGCTGACCATACTTGCTTTCTTTTCTTCGTCCAGTTCGACAACGCTATCTTTTTCAAGTTTGTCTAATGCTAAATGAACCATACTGACTGCACCTTCCACAATGCGTTCACGGGCAGCGATAATTGCTTCTGCCTGCTGACGGCGGAGCATTACGCCTGCAATTTCTGAGGCATAAGCCAAATAGTTAATGCGTGCTTCTACGATCTCTATTCCAGCAAGAGTCAGCCTGCTGTTTAGTTCGTCCTCAAGCCGCCGGGTTACTTCGCCTTCGTTATCTGATCGCAAAGTTACTTTATCGCTTGTTTCGTTCGTGTCGTAGGCATACATGCCTGCAACTTGCCGCAAAGCTGCATCACTTTGAATTTGTACAAACATCTTTACATCTCCCGAAATATCAAAAGTTGCTTTGTAAGTATCTTTTATTCTCCAGACAACAACAGCGCCAATCATCACCGGATTTCCTACTTTGTCGTTTACCTTGATCGGCTCAAGGTTCAAGTTGAAAATACGTAAAGTTACTTTTGTTTTTAGTAAAAGCGGATTCACCCAGAAAAAACCATTTTCGATTATAGTGCCGGTGTATTTCCCAAAAAAAGTCATAACCCGGGAGTTATTCGGTTGAATAATCATGAAACCATAGCACATGAAAATTGCGCAGAAAATACCAATAATGGCAGGGATCAGGCTCCATGGTTTGTTTAAGGCAAACATGAGAATAGAAACTCCCAGTATGATAAGGATGAATAATATCGCTACGAAACCGGAAAGTTTAATGCCGTTAAAAGCTTTTTCTTGTGTCTTCATAATAATTTGTATTTGATATTGTTTTGATATCACAAATAAATGCAATCCTTTGCGTATTACCAAATAAAATGTATTCTTTTTAGAGGGATATTTAAAATATTCTTTAGCTTTGTCTACTTAAAAATTAATTCGATTGGAATTTCAGTTAGACACTAACAATAAGGAGTTTCAGGATGCATTGCAGTTGATAACTCATACACGCCAATCCGTTTTTCTTACGGGAAAAGCCGGGACTGGCAAATCTACATTTCTGAAACATATCTGTGCACATACGAAAAAGAAGTTTGTTGTATTAGCTCCTACAGGTATAGCTGCAATCAATGCCGGCGGAGTAACTATGCACTCTTTCTTTAAGTTACCTTTCAGGCCGATGTTACCGGATGATCCGGATTTGAGCTTGAAGGATGGGCGTATTTTCGAGTTCTTTAAATACAGGAAAGAGCATCGTAAAATTATTTCGGAAGTGGAGTTGATAATTATCGATGAAATCTCGATGGTGAGGGCGGATATTATAGATTGTGTAGACCGCATATTGCGTGTTTTTTCCGGCAATATGCGTTTGCCGTTCGGAGGAAAACAACTGTTGTTCGTAGGAGATGTTTTTCAACTGGAACCGGTAGTGCCGTCCGACCAAAAAGAAATTCTGAGTCTGTTTTATGCTACTCCTTATTTCTTTTCAGCACGTGTTTTTAACTCAATCAATCTGGTTCCTATCGAACTGCAGAAAGTATACAGACAAACAGACCCGGTTTTTATTAATGTGCTTGACCGTATCCGTAATAATATAGCCCGGAAGGAAGAACTTGATACCTTAAATGCCCGTTGCTTTCCGTCTTTTATACCAAAAGACGAAGATATGTATATTACACTTGCCACACGCCGGGATCAGGTAGATTATATCAATGAGAAGAAGTTGGCGGAACTTCCCGGAGAAGAGTTTATCTCCGAAGGGAAGATCGATGGAGACTTTCCTGAGTCGTCATTGCCAACGCAATTGAATTTGTCGTTGAAAGAACAGGCGCAGATCATCTTTATCGATAATGATCATGAGCGTCGTTGGGTAAATGGAACTATCGGTATTATTTCAGGCCTGGACGAAAACGGTAATGTGTACGTCATGTTAGAAAGTGGTGTGGAATATCTTGTGGAACCTACTACCTGGCGCAATTATAAGTATCAGTATAATGAAAAAGAAAAACGCATTGAAGAAGAGATTGTAGGAACTTTCGAGCAATTACCGATTCGCCTGGCATGGGCAATTACGGTACACAAAAGCCAGGGGCTTACCTTTTCGAGGGTTGTTGTAGATTTAACAGGAGGCGTTTTTGCAGGGGGGCAAACGTATGTTGCTTTAAGCCGTTGCACATCGCTGGAAGGTTTGGTGTTGAGAAGTAAAATCTCGCCTCGTGATATTTTTGTTAAAAAAGAGATCGTTGAATTTAGCCAGATATTTAATGACCAACGTTTGATTGAAAAGAGTTTGCGCGAGAGTGAAGCCGAATTGTTGTATGCACAGGCTGTCCACAGTTTTAATGCAGGCAATATGAAAGAGTCTGTCGAATCTTTTTGTGTTGCTGTAAAGAAGCGGAATGAGTTGGAAAATCTTTCCGTTCAACGTTTGATGCGCCTGAAATTACAGACAGTAAATTCCCAGCAAGAGCAGATCAAAGCTTTGAAAGCAGAGATACATGCCATGCGTGAGACACAAAAAGAATATGCCCGCGAATACTATCTGATGGGAAACGAATGTATAACCAAAGCTAAAGACGGCAATGCCGCTATCCGCTGTTTTGATAAAGCACTTAAATTAGATCCTTATTATGTAGATGCTTGGGTGCGCAAGGGGGTGACATTGATGGATTTAGGAGAAAACTATGATGCACAGGTTTGCCTTAATAAAGCAGTGAAGCTGGATACCAATTCCTTTAAGGCCCGTTATAACCGGGGTAAATGTCTTTTGCATTTAAAATACTATGATGAGGCAATAGCAGACTTGCTGAAAGCTGCCGGATTGAAGCCCAAGCATGCCTATGTACACGATTACCTGGCAGAAGCTTATTCGGCTTTGGGAGATGAGGGACAAGCCCAGAACCATCGGGATATAGCCGATGAATTAAGAAATACACTGTAAGTATCTGAAAATACATTCTTTCTTATAATCAGCATAATCCATAAAAAAGAAAGGGGCTGCATCTCTATTGAAGATACAACCCCTTGATATTTGTTCTTATAAATATATTTATTAATTGAAAATATATCGTATGCTGAACTGTACGGAAGATGTGGAAGCGAAGCCCTGATAATTCATAAATGTTTCAGTTAGTTTCTGACTGCCGTTCTTATTCATGTTGTACATAAAGTCTCCGTTTTCGTCGCGGATGATAGCTCCTTTTTCATTTGTAGCAAACTTCAAAGGAGAGTTTCCATTTGTAGAAACTTGTTTGTATATGCCCCATTTGTTGTTTAATAAGTTTCCTAAGTTCTTGATGTCAATGCCGAACTGAATTGTGTTACGGCTGTTGCCAACTTTTACATAGAAATCTTGCATAAACTTCAGATCGAATTGATGACACCAAGGCATAACAGCACCGTTGCGGTCTGCATATTCGCCTTTGTGCTTGCTTAAATATTTGTCCTGGTTTACATAAGCCCAGAAATCGTTTGCCTGATCTTCTTTAGAATAGGTTACTTTACCTGATTTGTCAACAATGTCTGCAAAGTTTAATTCGTCTTTAGAAGCCGGGATATACATTAACGGAGTTGCACCACCATCATTTAACGGGTTATTGCTGTATGTATAACCAAAACGGGAATATGAATAATTGCCTGCGTATCCTAGCTGGCTTCCTTCATAAATTAAGGTTATAGCAGAAGCAAAGTTCTTTCCGTATTCTTTACGATAACCGGCAGATGCGATGATACGGTTTGGCGCAACATAGCTGGCATAACCAATTTCGTGGGCGTTGGAACCGTTAATGCAGTTCGTGTTGGTTTTCCAAGCGGAAGTAACCTGATCTCCGATACCGTCTCCGTATGATTTTGCATAAGAATATGTGTATGCAAATGATAAATCAAGACCGAAATTGAAACGTTTACTCAACTGGGAAGTGATGGAGTAATAGTAAGCCTGGTCTCCTCCGTTTTCGATAACATAAGGAGTAACGCCGCGGCCTTCACTGTTAGTTGCACAATAGCCGTTATTATAGTACAAACGTGTGTCGTTAGCAGAAAGCTTCACTTCGGAAGGATCGTTTAATCCTGCATTTGTAACTACGATAGGGTTGATGTCACGGTTATAAATACCTTCTACTGTGAAACCTATATCACCAGGCAATTTAGCGTCGAAAGCTAATGAAGTTTTGAATGTAGAAGGCATTTTCAGGTCTTCAGTCATGATAGTAGGAGACTGCGGAGCCGGTAATGCTTTCGCTTCATATTTGCCGCCATACATGTTGTTCAGTATACCATTCAAATCAGGAGAGAAATTGGGAGCTTCATCGGATTTGTAAGTAAACATCTGATACTGTCCTACATTAGAGTTCCCAACAGCAGAAACGATCCAGACAAACGGAATGCGACCGGTATAGAGTCCCATACCGCCGCGGAGAACGTATTTACGTTCTCCGGTTAAGTCCCAGTTGAAACCTACACGCGGAGAAAGATTTACTGTTGTCTTAGGCATCTGATCCGTTGAATAATGTTTGCCATGGAATAACAAACCTGCAAATTCTTCGTTATAATTATTTTTCAGAGCCGGATAAATAGGTACTTCCAAACGCAAACCGGCAGTAAGCTTAAAGTTTTCGGTGAAAGCCATTTCGTCTTGATAATAAAGAGAAACTTGCTCGTAGTTGAACGCTGCATTTTCTTGCTTCAGGCCATTGTTGTTAGGATGCGTGATAGCGAAAGCCGAAGGCTTTTGATTGTTAACGAAATCATCCCATGAAGAAAATACATAATAACCGGAACCGGCAGGCATGAAGCCGTTTTCTGAATGGTTAAATTCAAACTGTACACCACCCAGCATGCTGTGGATTCCTGTGGAGTAACTCAGTTCATCTGTTGCAACAAATGTTTTTACTCTGCGAAGGTTACCGTATGTGAATGGGTCCGGGCCGAATGATGCATATACGTCACCATCCTTTAAGATATCTACCGTCGGGAAGAATCCTCCATCTGTTTCACGAGGCTCGTTCTGGTAAGAATAGGTCAGACGTACCATATTGTTCATTTTTCCATCCATGAAGCGAGAGTTCAACTCGGTAGCCAAACTCATGAAGTCGCGTAACTGGTAGTAACGTGAATTTTCATAAGTCATAGCATATTTGGAACTTCTGCCGCCGTTGTTGCCATGTCCCGGATAAATATTGGCTGCATTCATCGGACTGGTAGAAGAAGATGGTGAGTTTGAATCTTTTGTATGAGTCTTAGAAAAACGGAAGTTGATCTTATTGTTATCATTAATATTCCAGTCTAAACGTGCCATAATACGGTAGGCTGGTGTTTTAATATCATATCCGGAATAACGTCCTGTGTTATATCCGTATTTTTCAGACATGTATTTGCTCATCATATCCATGTCGCTTACGGTCGGGCGGTTTACGTTATTATCACCCCATTGTTCACTATCGCTGGTACGCGGACGAGTGATAGGGCCGGCTGTTACGTTATCTTCGTATTCTCCGTTCACGAAATAGAATAATTTATCTTTTATTATTGCGCCGCCAATACTGGCTCCATACGTATAATATTGGGCTTTACTGCGCTTCAAAGTATAGTCGTCTACGTGTACACCTTTCAGACTTTGGTTATTCAGATATGTATAAGCTGTTGCTTTGAATTTATTATCTCCCGAGCGTGTTACAGCATTGATAGAACCACCAGTAAATCCGCTCTGACGGACATCGTAAGGAGTAACAGATACGGTGATCTGTTCCAAAGCATCAAGAGAGATAGGAGAGCCGTTTGCCGGAAGATTCTGGCCGATACCGAAAGCATTATTAAATGCAGCACCATCGACTGTTACGTATGACTGACGGTAGTTTCCGCCACCTACGGCGAAACCGTTGGTTGTTGTTGATGATTGTGGAGACATACGCATGATGTCGTTCATGCTACGGCTGATGGTTGGAATGGCTTCAATGCCTTCTCTTGTAATGCTTGTGATAGCGCCTGCACGGTCGCTTTTCATATTACTGTTGCTGGAACCAATAACAACAACTTCTTCCAAAAGCTCCGAAGATTCTTTTAATGAAGCATTCAAAGCGTAGTTATCACCCAGGTTCAACGAAATATTTGTAAAAGCGATGGGCTGATATCCGACATAAGAAATATCAACTTTGTAAGGTCCGCCGGCACGCATATTAGGGAGGGTGTAACGTCCGTCAATATTCGTGACGGTTCCGTAACGCGTACCTGAAGGTTCATGTATTGCAACGACTGTTGCACCAATAACTGGTTCATCCTCATACACAACTTTTCCACTGATGCTGGCAGTAGTAACCTGTGCCACAGAAGAGACGGTGAACAAGAAACTCAATACCGAAAAAAGGAAAAGAGTCTGTAAATGTTTACGCATAATAGATTTTGTTTAATTAATAAAAACGTTACAAAGTTAAGTTTTGTTTTTCGAATAGCAGACATATAATGAATCCTTTATTATTACAAATCTTTTAATTTTTGTTTTTAGTTATTTTTTATCAATTGTCAAAAGTCGTTGATTTTTGTACATATATTGTTTTTCTTCCGTTTGAAATATCTCAAGTCTTTTTTAATCATACCTTTGCCACCGTAATAATTAATGTATATATATGAGACAATTTTATTTTTATAGCATTACTTGTTTGTTGATATGTTTTTTGTGTAGTTGTAAGCCAACGGTTCCGCCTTCCGATCGCTATGTTGTAGTGCTTTCTATGGATGGATTTCGATCCGATTATCCTTTACGCGCTAATACCCCTACATTAGATTCTTTAGCTAATGTTGGTGTCCGTTCTACATTTCGCCCCTGTTTTCCAAGTGTTACTTTTCCGAACCATTATGCTATGGCTACGGGTTTGCATCCCGATCATAATGGTTTAATAAATAATTTCTTTTACGCTCCCGATGTGGATAGCATATACCGGATGGGAGATCTGACTTCATTCTTTTATGGTGGGGAACCTATTTGGAATACGGCAGAAAAACAAGGTGTGCGTGCTGCTTCTTTTTATTGGGTGGGCAGCGAAGTTCCGGTTCATGGAATGCAACCCTCTATCTGGAAAAAGTTTGATAAATCCGTATCGTTCTCCGACCGTGCGGATTCTGTTATTTCATGGTTGAGGTTGCCCGAAGCCGACCGGCCCCATTTAATTATGTGGTATATGGAAGAACCGGACGCTATAGGACATTATAGTACACCCGATTCTTCTGCCACGTTAGAGAAAGTTGAAGAATTGGATGGTGTATTAAATCATTTCTTTGCGGAAGCCCGCAAACTTGATATTTTTGATAAAATAGACTTTGTTGTTCTTTCCGATCATGGAATGGCTACCTATTATCCTGAAAATTATGTTAACCTGATAGATTATTTGCCTTTGGATAGTTTCGAATATGTATTTGACGGCGTTCCGACTCTCCTTTATCCTAAGAAAACTTATTTAGATAGCGCGTATGCCATTTTGAAGCAAGTTCCACATATAACGGTTTGGAAAAAAGATGAAATTCCGTCTAAATATATTTACGGATCAAATCCGCGTATTGGAGATTTGGTAGTACTTCCGGATATAGGAAGTTATGTGCATTTCAGAGAAAAGAAGATAACCCCGTATAAAGGAGCCACTCACGGGTATGATAATTTTGAACCTGAGATGGAGGCAATTTTTTATGCAGCCGGTCCTTCGTTTAAGAAACACGTAGAGGTACCTACTATGGCGAATGTCAATTTATATTTGTTGATTACTCGTTTACTGGGAATACAACCTGCCCCTAATGATGGCGATAGTGCTGTGGTAGAACAATTGCTGGTTAAGTAGAAATCCATAGCAAAGGGAAAACCAGGTATATCCCTTTGCTATGGACTGCACATCCTTTTTTAGAAATAAAAGTTAGTACCGGGGCAGAAAATTAACTTACTGCTGGATGTGTCGATTTCGATTTTATTTTCTCTGGCCAACCAACCTATAGCAGACCATAATTCGGCATCCGATAGGAATGTCATTTTCTTCAACGTCTCAAAACTCCAGCGCTCACCATCCGATAGTAAATTCCAGACGGCTCCAGCATTCAAACCGATAGATCCTTTTGTCATGATAATATTATGTTTTATGTTTATGGTATGTGTTATCTATACAACATAAATAGACCGTGAATTGATATAATCCGGGCGTATTTTTAGTGTGTTTTAAAAGAACTATCCCAATTGTTAACCCTTATTGCCATTAGAGGGCTGGAACATAAGATTTTTTGAGAATTAATCTTTTGTCCGTTATAAATTCCGGTTGTTGTTTATGCCTTTTTTATTCCATTCCTTCGAAAATTGATTCGTCGTATATGTTATGTTCATCCTTATCATGGGAGGCATGCCATACTTGGGCAAAGAAGGGATTGCCTTTGGCTATTTCATCGTAATTCCAGGGCAAGGGCTGGCATTCCGTACACCAGTGGCCTCCCAGTAAAATTAAGTTTGGAGATGCTTTGAACCGATGACCGAATTGGCACTCCCATTCCAGTGGCGAAGCCAAATCTCCTTTAACCATTGTACCGGACAGGCATTTGCCACCTCGAAACAGGGCGGCTTGTTGCATGTCTTCAATGTCTAATTCTTCTTTGGGCTTTGTTTCATCGTACCCATGTTTTAATATAACAGGAATTTCGGAAGGATGTTCTTTATTTATTTTATTCCAGTCTGGAATAGCTTCCCATGCTTCATAAGAGCCGAAATAGGCCGAGATGCGATGCTGGTTTTTTGTCTTTATCCAATTAAGTGTGCCCAGACCCTTTTGGGATGCAATGGCCTTCATCATTTTTTTGATAATGAATGCCGGTGTGATTTTGGATAGGTGGAAGTACCAGGGAACTTGCTTTGCCATCCACCGGAAATAATCATCGCAGGATTGGTTGCTACGGAAATGTAGATAATTTTCCAAAATATCAGAGTCAGTATACCATTGCCCATGGAAGTTTCGTAAGGCAAACCAGTTCGGTTCAAATATCTTTTCCGGAGGAGGGCAGGAGATTGCCTTCAGTAGTTTGCATTCGAATTCATAGTTAGTTAGCCGGTAAGACGGACCACTACTGATATTATAAAAACGGTTCCAGAACTCGTCCGGTACATTGTCTTCGCAAACATTTGCAAGCAAGCGCCCCGAATCTTCGGCTGTTGCCCATTCCAGTACGCCATCTATCGGGACATGAAATGTGATCGGATCGGACCCTTTGTATAACAGCTCAGGGCAAAGAATGCCTGTTTGGCGAAGACAAGCCCAGTGTTTTATTCCGGATTCTACAAATATGCGTTCGGCTATTGTTTTGGATATGGCATAGTGGTCGTAGATACTGGCACAAATCGGGTCGCCGGTTCGTCCCCAATGGATTGGAGCGTTGCGGTGTCCGGTTTGTGCAACAGAACCAATGTAAACCACTTTTATCTGATCTGCGTTCGGTTGGGCTTTTACCGCTTTTACAATATATTCGGCTGCTGCGGTATTTACTTTCCGGGTTTTCTTCGGATAGTAATCGGCTGCAGGAGAAACCATTCCTCCTACATGCAATACATAGTCTGCTCCGGTTACTCCGTTCAGTATGTCGTTGTAATTGGTAAGGTCTCCCCAGACGATCCGAATGCCTTTCTTATGTTCGTATGCCGCTAGTTTTTTTTTGTTGGTTTGGCTCGGACGTGCCAGTAATGTGATATTAAAACGATCTAATCTTCCCGATAGTTCTTCCAGTCCTGCCTTTCCCATGGTACCCGTTGCTCCGGTAAGAAAAATTGTCTTTTTAGTTTTCATAATAGCTTATAGTATATTGTTTTTACAAATATGATGATTCTTTTTTATTTAGCCTATTTATTAAATAGAAATATGGCATATACAAGAGCTATAGTAACTGATTATCTTTACAAGAATCCAACTGTCTATAAAGGCATATTTTACCGTATAAGCTAATAGCACAGAGACCACCAAGGCAATAAAGCTACTCCATCCAAACAGGCTGAATAATCCTCCGAACAGAATGAATGAAACCAGTAATACCACAACGAACGATAGAATTACAACTACCGTTATCTTTGCTGCACCTTTCAGCAGCGTTTTCCAGTTCTGGGCGTAGATCACTACACCGTCGGCTGCGCTTTTGAAGGCATTCTGATTCGGATGGTAGAACGTATAGCCCAAGCAACACTCATCGATATAACCCAGTGAAATATCGAGGAACATCTTCATTAGGCTCATCACGTCACCCATACCGGGTATGCTGCCCAACAAACTATCGTTCAGACGTTCAAATGCCTTCTGTAACTGATGTACGGAACCAGATACCAGTTTGTCTAACGCGAAGTAAACATTGGATGTCCCGAAGCGTTCTTTACCATCGCTTTGCCTGTGCCGACCGGATTTTCCGGCACGGTTCCTGTTTTAAAAGCCATCGTAATTACTGCCACATGTCCGGCTTTCACCATATAACCGATATAATGATTCAGTATGAAATTAACAATGCCGATGACGCATAACCAGACAATAAACATAGCTACTCCGACTCCCTCGTTATTGAACAGGGTGGAGATACCCATCAGGATGGCAAACAGGATAACGGCTATCAAAATGTTTAATAGCCCCAATCCCCGTTTGATCCATCCGAACTGCAGGGTTTTGAAGAAAATTTCTTTTGCTGTCATATCTATTTCAGTATTTTATATTTGCCGATAAGAGGCAACTCTTTTGCCCGTCCGTTGGCTGCATTGATAATCCCAATGATCGCCAGTACGGTGATAACGAGATATACCAGATTGAGAATTGTTCCGCAGATGGAATAGACTTCCCATAGCTTAAGTCCCCGCCAAAGGATAGCTCTTAGCACGGCTGTCAGTATACTGTCTATAATCACCCATGCAACCCATACCAGACAAAGCATGATTCCCTGGTTAGCATGGAAACGGGCGAATTTTGAATCTTTGGCGGCCAGGATAGGTACGAGTACCAGAATCCCGAAGTAAGCAAAGATTGCCATTACCTTGTTTTGCTCGATGTCTTTCGGAGCGAATTCGGATGTGTTGTCTGTCGTGTTGTTGAGTTGGGCGAATTTATCGCCTAGCTGCATTTCGTCCGATTGGGCGGCGGATTGGGATACTGGCTGAGATTCTGTTTGTGGTGTATTGCTTTCCGATATCTGAGTTCCACAAGCCGGACAGAATTTTACACCATCACTTATTTGTTGTCCACATGTTCCACAAAATGCCATAATTTGTTTCCTCCTATAATTAATTTGTTTATTCTATTCCCGTAGCCGGGATTATACTTTTAATTTCTTCTACTTCTTGCCAGAGGCTTTTCAGCGTATCTCCTAAAAAGAGTTTGAAGAGAAGACTGAACAGAATGACGAGAATCGTACCGATTAGCAGCATCAGTAACATGGCGCGTGCAAAATTTGCCTGACTTACTTTCCTGCATCCTCCGCATGCCCATATGAGTAGCAGGATAATGTTGACGATAGGGATTAGCATCAATAGCATCATACCGATATACCCGCCTATTGAAACTGGTTCATATTTGCTACCCGGCAGCGGTGGATAAGGTTGTGCCTGAGGCTGTGGCGAAACTGCTGGTTGCGATGGGGCCTGTTGGGTTTGTGGCGGCACCGGTTTTCCGCACGAAGTGCAGAACTTAACATTGTCGGGGACTTGTACCCCGCAAAAAGAGCAAAATACCATAGTCTGTTCCTCCTATTATTATTTAAGGTTATTTTTTACTGTATATACTTGTCTTTTATTCATTGTATATTTTGCTTTCGCGTGAATTTGCTACGAGCATGGCGACGTATTGGGTTTTAGCCTGGATGCTGGGTGCTGTGTACAAGTCTTTGAAGGTCGCGTTTGTTTTTGTCAGACTTTCCGACTTGTTGGGATCGTGATTCAACCAGATTTCCCAGACTGTCGGTATATTTGAACAGGATCCTTCGAGCTTGTATCTCTTCGTTCTCTGTCCAATCCATATCCAGCAGGATATTGTTGCCGTCTTTTGTCATTTTGCACCCCACGACCTTTACCGTTTCATAAAAATCATACTCGAAAGTGAAATCTTCGGGCATTGTAAAGTCGAGCCTGTCCGTTTGTGAACTTTGTTGCGCACTTTCGGAAGGCGGATGTTTACCGTCGGCGAAAGCGGAAAACCCCGTGAGAAGGATGGCTATAAGATAGAATATATATGTTCTCATGATGACGTTTGTTTAAATGTTAATACCATAATGTTGCCGAAAGAACATTCAGGAAACAAAAATCCCGGCAACTCTTTGCGGAGAGATGTCGGGATTTTCAGAGAAGAGGATCTATTGGCTATAGTTTTTTCTTCAAAAGCTCCGGATTACTTCTATTATCATGGATCGTTACAATGTATATCGTTTGATCTTTTACCTGATAGTAGATTGTATTGAATTTGGATAAAACACATCGTCTAATACCAGTTTTCAGAGAAGATGCCGGGAATGCATAGGGGAATGTATTGATACGTATGAGTTCGTTGTCAACAGACCGAACAAATTTCCGTACAATAGTTTCTCCCCAGATATTGAACAGGAACTGAACAATTTCTTCAAAATCAAGAGTGGCCTGATCAGACCATTCTATATTATAGCCATTGTTCATAACGTTTTCTCATTTCGTTATGGGGAATGGTCTTTCCTGCTTCAATGTCGGCTAATCCTTTATCGATAGCCTGTCGCTCTTTTTCAGAAATGGTGTTCCACCATTCGTTCTCCTGCTCTTCCCCCAATACACGGGCGAAACTCATTTTTTTGAGCAGTTCGATAAAGGCTTTACCTTCGTAGCTGTTGTCATCTATTAAAATTGTTGTCATAGGAATAATCTCCTTTCTTCTTATACGTTAGTTGCAAAGATAATCATTTGAAGGAGATAACTCATTTCCCTTTTCCTAAAAATCATTTCAGCATGTCAAAGAGCGATGTTCACATATTTTGTTTATTACTGCTTCACGAATTGACTTCGTCGATTTGTCTGCGCTGCTCGGCATAGTCCAAGCAAGCTTGGCTCTGCCCTCACAGCTTGACGAATTCCACCCGCCGGTTCTTGGCGCGTCCTTCGTCTGTTCCGTTATCGGCGATAGGGGATGTTTGTCCTTTGCCTGAGGAGGTGAGACGATCGGCGGCAATGCCCATTTCCACCAGCTTGTCGACGATGGATTTCGAGCGGGCTTCGCTGAGTGTCTGGTTCGAAGTGGCGTTGCCGGTGCTGTCGGTATGGCCTTCGACGGAGAATTTCAGGTCGGGGTTTTCGGTTATCAACTGCACGATGCGGTTGATCTCGCCCATCGACTCCGGCTTGATCGTACTCTTGCCCACGTCGAAGGTGATGCCGTAGGTGATGAACTTCCCGTCGGACATCATCCGGTCGTAGAGCGGAACGGCACCTTTGGCGATACGGATGTTTTTGATAAAGACTTCGTTCTCGAAGGAGCTTCCGATAGTCATGTAACTTCCCGTATTGACCATGTTCGGAATATTGGCCACTCGGGTTTGGTTGATGTATATTTTCATGGCACGCTTATTGAATGAGAGAGAGACATGTTGCCATTTCCTGGCTTCGAGTTTCGCTTGATCCTCGCCACGCCGCATTTCATTTCCCGAAGTCGGTTTCCATTCGTATTCGAAATTATTTAACGGCTCCGATTCAAACACCTGAGTGAGAAAATTCAACCTGAAAGTCGTCTGATCGTAACTACTTTCTTTAATATAGAAATCGATCAGACCGTAATTCGCGTAATGGTCGTCTTCATTTGAATGATACTGGCTCCAGTAATCGAACTCGATGGTGTATATCTCCCCCAGATAGTTTTTAGTATCTTTCATCAGAGGAGTGATCGTTGTATGCTCCATCAGTTGGATCACGGTTTCGCCGTTGAGTTTGGCGATCTCGGCATTGCCATCAATCAGATCCCATTGGCTGGGGAATTCGCCGAGTTGCTCTCCTGTGAGATTATCTTCGAAGATGACTTCGTCGCCGGGCACGAAGTCGAACTTGTTCCATGACATTTCGGCGTTTTTCTCAACCTGGGGTTGTTCGTCTTTTTTTGCTTTGGGATCAGCGGCAGGAGTGGCTTTTTTTTCTACAGCTTCCTCTTCTGTATTTTCTTCTTCTTTTTCGTTGCCGGTTACAATATCCTCTCCGGTTTCAAAAACCTTATCGACAGTTTTATCCACTTTCTCGTTCACCTTGTCCTCCACTTTTTGTTTCGAGCGGTCTTTGGCTCGTTTGACTGCTTTTTTGCCCAGATCCTTGATCCATTGCGCTTCGGCTTGCGGGGCGGCAAAGAGGGCGATTATGCCTATTATTATTAATGTGATAATGCGTTTCATATGCTTTCGTTTTAATGGTTTACGATTCATTTTCCGTTACGGCTTCCCGACTCTAAAGTTCATCTTTGAGAGCATCCATTATTTCTTTGGAATCGTCGATATCTTTCTGGAGTTTGTTGCGAAGGCTTTTCTTCGTGTATTCGCCGTATCCGAGCTCGACTATCTCGCCGCTTTGCTCGTAAATGACGATGTTTCCTTCCATCTTTATATCATCGAAGAGGTGGCTTACTTCTTTGTATCCGGTGTGAATTTTTTCCGCCATTTTTTTGTCCGGGTATTTGGCCTCGACCACCAGGCGGGTACATTTGTCGCCGGTGAAATGGTAAGTCGTTTTGGTGACTATGCCACCAAATGCTTTTGTCGTTCTGATGACCTTGTCCCCCTTGATCTCAACCTTGTCGGACAGATCTTTCATCATTTCTGTCAGTTCTTTCTTTTCACTGCGGGAAAGTTTGTCATCGCTTTCATCCGATTTCTTTCCACTATTTCCGCAGGAGGTCATGCCGGCTGCTATCGCCAGGCAGAGCAGTATGTTTATGATTGTTTTCATATCTGTAAGTTTTAAAAGTTTATTTATTAATATCGGTTGCTTTCAGCTCTTTCTCGTATTCGTCGAGAAACTGTTTGATGGCCTGGATTTCCGGCGCGTTCATCAGCGGCTCTGCTTTCTTTTGAAGCTTTTTGCCTGCTGCTTCGGTGATGGCATCCACCTCTGCCTGATATTCCGCATAAGGACGGTAGCCTTTGGGGGGCGAGAAGATACCCGCCGGAGTGCTTTCCTTGAAACTTTCCACCTGGCTCCACGCCATTCCTTTTATTCCGCCGCCGAAGTTGATGTTCTTCCAGCTGTAGTATAGCATCTTCATGCCGCTTTCCGGTTCGGTGATCTCTAATGTGAAGCAGGATTTGCCGGCTATGGTGGTGCTCGCTACCTTGCGGGCATTCATCCGGGCCAGAAAGGAGGGGGGCATCACCTCATAATTGCTGATGATCGGACATTCGAGCTTCTTGTCCAGGCCGGGTATTTCGTAGGAGAAGTAGACGAATTCCACATCTTTCAGCCCGTTATTCAAAGCGTTTTCCAGATCTTTCATCGTTGGCTCTTTGATGTCGGGTATCTGAAGGCTGGCTGCCTGGTCGGTTATCCGCCTTACTTTTTCGATAGAGGCGACGGCGGTAAGAATGGTTACTTTTCCGGCAGCATAATCGTAGATCGTGCCTGTCCCCATATCGTTCATCATGGCAAACAGCTTCCCGTAGTTATCGAAATAGTAGGTACTGTTTATTTGGGGGAAGCCTTGCATCGTGTTGACCATCCGCAGCGTTCCGCTTTTTGTTCCGGCTTTGAGGTCTTTCTTTTCCATGCCCCGGATATGCAGAACGACTTCGTACACGCATTTGCGGCCTGCTTTATCTTTTACCGTAAAGTAGCTATCCTCTCCACCGATCCGTTTGCCGGATGCCGGTGAACTGGTGACGTTGCTTCCGGTGGTATAAACAGGTATGATGTTCTCGAAATCTGTATCCGGATCGACTGTGATTTCAATTATCCCTTTTTTATGGTCTATCTTACCTTTTTCTTTTCCGATGGAGAAGGTGAGGATACGTGGGGCATTCGGATCGGTGGATCCCAGCGTGGGAGCTTCGGCTTCTTCTTCCGCATACATCTCTTCCGGGTAGATATCTTCCGCCGGCGGGAAGTCGTAGTCGATCTCTTCTGCTTCCTTTTCTTTTTGCTTCTCGTCCTCACCAAGTACGGTTTTGCTGATCTCCTGCGCTTTCTTGCCGAGCTTTTTCAGGAACCCTTGTCCGTAGATCGGGGGAGAGGCAAACAGTGCTATTATGAATAAGGTATAGAATCGTTTCATATTAGTTGCCCTCCATCAATATCAGTTCACCTGAACTTATCAGTTTGTTTTTCTTGTCGTACGTTTCAGTCCGGATGGTTCCGATGTTGCGGGCGTACCATACACAGAGGGTATTTTCTGATTTGAACCCCATGGCTTTCCCGCTGACTTTGCTTTGCACTTTATAGCATTCAAAGGTTCCCGCAGGCGTGGTGATATCTTCCTTGGCTACGACTTTCGTCTCGGTGATTTTTGAAGAAGCGACGGTAAGTGAACCCATTTTTACGGTAACATTGGAGTCCTCCAGCGTCATGCCTTCTTCCAGGGTGGCAGGAACAACGGTTCCTTCGCCTGTAATGGTCACCCCTTCCATTAACTTGCCTGCACTGGAAGAGGGATCAAAATAGACTGCTCCATTTTTGATTTGTATTTCAACAGGCATTTTGAATAATACTTCTTTCTTCTTGTCTAATGCTTCTGTGTCGTAAGTGACTTCAAAATTTTGTGCGTCTGTCCCATTTACTTTTGAAATGGTATAGCGGACGTAATCGGTCGTTTTGCCTTTTTTATCGTAATTGGCATATGTCAATATAATTCCTTCCTTGTTGGGAAAAAATGGGTTCTGTGCATAAATGGTTGTCGGTACCAGTAACGTAGTTAAGATAATTGCTGTGATAAATCTGAATAAAGCTCTCATGATATTTAATGTATTTGATGGTTAATATTTCATCATCACCCCGGAGGGGTCTTCTCATTTGCCTTGTCTGTTTCCAAAGCTGTTTTCAGCCATTTGGCAGGTGAGGTTCCTTCCAGTTTATTAAAGGCGGCATAGAAGGTAGAACGTGACCGGAATCCACAGTCATAGGCAACACTTTCTATTGTGTAGCTGTTGGTATTGTCTGATAGTAGGATGCGCTTTACTTCTTCTAGCCGTTTTCTGTTTACCACATCAAAAAAATTCAGGTTCAGGAAACGGTTTAAAGATTGAGAAATGGCAGCCGGAGCAATTTCCGTTGCCAGGGAGATATCCCAAATGCAAAGGTTCGGATTTTTATAATCATCCGAGTGACGGAGGAAAGATTGTATTTTCTCACAATTTTGCTCCATTTCTTTTTCGCTCAATCTTGATCTTGCATAGCGCATATTCATGCTTTTATCTTTTATTTACAAAAGAAAGTATTTCTTGTTTAACAAAAGGCTATCTATGCTACCTCCGTGTCCGCTCAAATTTATACGGACAAATTTTTGCATCTTTCCCTTTGCTCTGGTGTCAAAATTAGAAGATTGAGAGTTTACCTTTTATCCCCAAAAAGGGGTTCTTGTGCCATAGGTGGGTAAATACCCCTTTTTAGGGGTGTTGCTATGCTCGATATTCATTATATTTGTTGGTGCATAAATACATATTTTTGAAAGATATACAATATGAAAAAACTGGCTGGAATATTACTCGGAATAATAACTTTTGTATTAGGTTGCCATCCGGTTTCTTTCGACCACGATCCGGGGTATGAGGAGGAATGTGCTTATATGCAGGAATTATTGGCGCGGAAAGAATATGATTCTATTTATATTGTAGCAGACCGTCTGTTGAAGGCGGTAACTCCCGATACTCTTTCTGTGTGGGCGTATAATGCTTATTCGTCAAAAGGAGTGGCTCTGGATATTACCGGTAAGTATGACCAGGCAGGTTATAATTTATATTGTGCCCTCCGTGCAGCAGAGGCAATAGACGATCCTGTGTTGCAGGGTAAGGCTCATAACAATATTGGTATTTTGTATTTTAATCAGCGTGATGCAGACCAAGCCATAGGGCATTATCATAAATTTTATGAAATAGCTGCTGTCCGGGGTGATTCGATAAGTATGGTACGGGCCTTGAATAATATGGGGAATGCTTGTGCTACGATCAAAAAAGATTTAGATGGAGCACTTTCTTATTTTGAAACGGGGCTTGCTATAGCCGACCGGATAGGTTATTGGGAAGGCCGGCAAACTATTCGTATCACGATGGCTGACATTTGCATCGGAAAAGGTAATCTGGAGAAAGCCCTTCAATTGCTTGATGAAGTGAAGGCGATAGATGGCTGGGATTATTATGCCGATTATGCGTTGGCAACTATTTATAATAAACAGAAGCAGTATGATAAAGCTATTTCTCTTTATCAATCAATTCTGGCGAGGAAAGTGAATAATCGTGAATTTTATCTGGCCGTACTGAACGATGCTAGCGAAATAAGTGAGAGGAATGGCGATCTGAAATCCGCCTTACGGTATCGTGTACGATATCAGGCCGATCGAGATTCAATGCATACGCTCGAAAGTGCCCGGATAATCCAGAATTTGAAGATTGCCTACGAAACGGAGAAGAAAGAAATGCAGATTGTCTCTGTTGAAGAAGAAAAACGTTTGATCCTTTGGTTGACGCTTTCCTGTATTGCTTTACTGGCCCTTTTTCTTGTTCTGTTGGTTTTCCGTCAACGGTTTATTAACCAGAAAAAAGAATTGGCAGAGAAGCGTGTGGAACAGCTGGAACAAGAAAAGGAACTGGTTGCAGCCAAATCTTTGCTGGATGGAGAGAATCAGGAACGGGGACGACTTTCCCGTGAGTTGCATGATGGACTAGGCGGATTACTTACTATGGCAAAACTAGACCTTGACAAATTCCGACAGGAGAAAGAAACGGAAAAAGAGAGATTGGAACATGTCATCAGCCTGATGGATCGATCTATTACAGAAATGCGCCGGCTGGCACATAACCTGATGCCCGAATCGTTGGCACGTTTTGGGCTATATCCTGTGTTGGAAGAATTTTGTGCCGGTTCGTCAAGCGTTGATTTCTATTTCTACGGAAAAGAACGGCGTCTGGACAGGGATATAGAAATAAATATTTACCGTATAGCCTGTGAACTAATCAATAATGCATTAAAGCATGCCGAGGCCTCCCAGATCAACGTACAGTTGATACAAGCCGATGATAGTCTTTCTTTGACTGTCCAGGATGACGGCAGGGGAATGGGCGGATCAACAGAAGGGCAGGGGTTGTCAACTGTCCGTTCGCGTATCGAACTGCTTGGTGCAACTCTTAATATTGTTTCCGGCAAAGAACGGGGAACAGAAATCACTGTAGAATTAAACTGCTAAAAACTATAGGTTATGATTAAAGTAGTAATAGTAGACGATCATCCCATTGTTGCTGACGGAATCCGGCAGCTGATTTCAGAAGAGGCGGGAATGGATGTTGTGGGAACTGCCATGTGTGGTAAAGATTGCAAAGAATTATTGCAAAACACAACACCGGATATTATCCTGCTTGATATTAATCTGCCGGATATGAATGGCATGGATCTTTGCGCATATGTACATAATCGCTATCCGTTTATCCGTATTATTGCCCTAACCGGTTTTAAGGAATATTTCTATATGCAGAAAATGTTGCAAAATGGTGCTAGCGGTTATTTGCTGAAAAATGCTTTGCCGGAAGAGATACTGGAAGGAATACGCAGTGTTTATAAGGGAGAACGTTATTTCAGTGAGGAGGCCGGCTCTGTAATCTCTGCACGGAAAGAAAAAGGAAAACTTTTTCTTACCATCCGTGAGACAGAGTTACTGAGCCTCATAGTAGAGGGGTATACAAATAAAGAAATAGCAGAAAAGCTGTTTCTTGGAGTAGAAACAGTGAATAGTTACCGTAAAAACCTATTATTGAAACTGGGGGTGAAAAATACAGCAGCTATGGTAAAGCTGGCTATTACAGAGAAACTTATATGAGGCTTTTGCTGAATATAAATTCTGCAAAGGTTTTAGATATGGTAAAACAGGTAAATATATCCTGTCCAGTATGTTCGGTATATCTGCAATTGGTTTGATAGGTAGTCTGATCACTGCTACAATTGGTGCAGTTATTGTCTTATGGCTTGTCTCAGTGTTTAGCAGGCCGCGGGGAGATTAGCAGGTCTTGGATTATAGATCTTTTTTGTCTGTAAAAAACATCCCGATCATTTTTGAAAAACATCCCGATGATTTTCAAAAATGATCGGGATGTTTTGTTTTTTTGAAGGGTAGTGCGTCCGGGGGTCGAACCCGAGTTTCCGCCGTGAGAGGGCGGCGTCCTGGACCACTAGACGAATGCACCATTTGTATCGTTTAGCTTGTTGCTGTACGACGATGCAAAATTAGTGATAATTTTAAACCGTCAAATTATTACTCTATTTTTTTTGAAGATTATTTTTATACTTTCTGTCATTATGTAAACTAAAGATGGCACATCATCTCTAAAAGGCGTTAAAATTGGGCATGATTTCGTTTATTTTTCGTTGTTCGTCCTGTTTATTTATTCTACCTTTGCCTGCTGTAATTGAACGAAATATTCAATATTACTAATACCAAGTTTTATAAACAACTAATATTATGGCAGAACTAAAAGAAAAACTTTTCTCAGAATTCGCTCCCATATCTACTGAAGAATGGATGGCGAAGATTACGGCCGACCTGAAAGGGGTACCGTTTGAGAAAAAGCTTGTATGGAAAACAGGCGAAGGGTTTAATGTAAATCCTTTCTATCGTGCAGAAGACATCGAAGGTCTGAAAACTACCGAGTCTCTTCCCGGTGAATTTCCGTATGTTCGGGGTACGAAAAAAGACAACGACTGGAAAGTACGCCAGAACATTGAAGTAAAATGTTTTAAAGGTGCAAACGAAAAGGCCCTCGATTTACTGAACAAAGGTGTTAACTCTCTTGGATTTATTATCAAGGGCGATGAAGTAAATGCTGAAAATATTGCTGCATTGCTGGATGGTATTTGCCCGGAATGTGTGGAACTTAATTTCAACACTTGCAACTGCAAAGCTGAGAAGCTGATCGGTATTCTGGCGGATTACTTCAAGGGTAAGGGCGCAGATCTGAGTAAGTGTTTTGGTTCTGTTAATTATGATGCATTCAAGAAACCTTTAGTAAAAGGCAAAGACAACGAAAACTGGGTAGAAGCCGCCGCCGCCGTGCTCAAGGCTGGTAAGGCTCTGCCTCGCTACCGTGTATTGGCTGTAAATTCATTCTATTTCACGAATGCAGGAGCTTATATTGCTCAGGAATTAGGTTTCGCTTTAGCTTGGGGTAACGAATTGATGGCTAAATTGACAGAAGCCGGATTCGAAGCTGACGAAGTTGCGAAGAAGATCAAATTCAATATGGGTATCAGCTCTAACTACTTCATGGAAATTGCTAAGTTCCGTGCAGCACGTTGGTTGTGGGCTGAAATCGTGGCTGCCTACAATCCTGTTTGCCACTGTCCGTCGGAATGTCCTAATAAGGCAGAAAACGGAATGTGCCGCTGCGCTTGTAAGATGGTTGCCCATGCGCAGACTTCAGAATGGAATATGACAATTTACGATGCTCACGTAAACTTGTTGCGTTCTCAGACAGAGGCTATGTCTGCTGCTATTGCAGGTGTTGATTCAATCACTGTCCGTCCGTTTGATAAAACTTATCAGACTCCGGACGATTTCTCCGAACGTATTGCCCGCAATCAACAATTACTGTTGAAAGAAGAATGCCATTTTGACAAGGTAGTTGATCCGTCTGCAGGCTCATATTATGTAGAAGTTCTTACAAACTCTATGGCTGATGTAGCTTGGAAGTTGTTCCTGGAAACAGAAGAAAAGGGCGGTTTCGGTGTTGCTGCCAAAGCCGGTGAAATCCAGAAAGCAGTAAATGCTTCTAATGATGCCCGTAAGAAGAATGTTGCTACCCGTCGTGAAATCCTGTTGGGATCTAACCAGTTCCCTAACTTCAACGAAGTAGCTGCCGGAAAGATAAAAGAAGAAGCTTCTTGTTGCTGTGGTGGCGGTCATTGTGGCGAGGCTACAGTTACTGCATTGGACTTCTCTCGCGGCGCGTCACAGTTTGAAGCTTTGCGTCTGGCTACTGAAAAGAGCGGAAAAGAACCGAAGGTATTTATGCTTACTATCGGTAATCTGGCTATGCGTCTGGCTCGTTCTCAGTTCTCTAGTAACTTCTTTGGTTGTGCCGGATATAAGATAATTGACAACTTAGGTTTCGATACAGTTGAAGCCGGTGTAGATGCAGCTGTTAAGGCAGGTGCTTCTATTGTAGTTCTTTGTTCCAGCGATGATGAATATGCAGAATATGCTCCTGCGGCATTGAAGGCGTTGGCCGGACGTGCTCAGTTTGTTGTAGCTGGTGCTCCTGCTTGCATGGAAGACCTGAAAGCTCAGGGTATCGATCAGTTTATTCATGTTAAGAGTAATGTGCTTGAAACATTGCAGGCTTTCAACGCTAAATTAGGAATCGCTTAAGTAGAAACAATTATGAGACCGAATTTTAAAAATATAGATATAAAGAATGCCGGATTCGCAGCAACCAATGTTGCCGAATGGGCAAAAGCCAATGGCATTGAAGCCAATTGGAAAACACCCGAACACATCGAGGTGAAACCCGTATATACAAAAGAAGACCTCGAAGGCATGGAACACTTGAACTATGCTTCCGGTCTGGCTCCTTATCTGCGTGGCCCGTATAGTGGCATGTACGCTATGCGTCCCTGGACAATCCGCCAGTACGCAGGTTTCTCTACAGCAGAAGAGTCAAATGCTTTTTACCGTCGTAACCTGGCTTCAGGCCAGAAAGGTCTGTCTGTAGCATTCGACCTTCCGACTCACCGTGGTTATGATGCCGACAACGAACGTGTAGTAGGCGACGTTGGTAAGGCCGGTGTATCTATCTGCTCACTGGAAAACATGAAAGTTTTGTTTGCTGGCATTCCATTGAACAAGATGTCTGTATCTATGACAATGAACGGTGGCGTACTTCCTGTTCTGGCATTTTATATCAATGCCGGCTTGGAACAGGGTGCTAAACTGGAAGAAATGGCAGGTACAATCCAAAACGATATCCTGAAAGAATTCATGGTGCGTAATACTTATATTTACCCCCCGGAATTTTCAATGAAGATTATTGCTGATATCTTTGAATATACATCACAGAAGATGCCGAAATTCAACTCTATCTCTATTTCCGGTTACCACATGCAGGAAGCCGGTGCTACCGCAGATATAGAAATGGCTTATACATTGTGCGACGGTATGGAATACCTCCGTGCCGGCGTAAATGCAGGTATCGATGTGGATGCATTCGCTCCGCGTTTGTCATTCTTCTGGGCTATCGGCGTGAACCACTTCATGGAAATTGCCAAGATGCGTGCTGCACGTATGTTGTGGTCTAAGATTGTGAACAGCTTCGGCGCCAAAAATCCGAAATCATTGGCTTTGCGTACACACTGCCAGACTTCTGGTTGGTCATTGACAGAGCAAGATCCGTTCAACAACGTAGGCCGTACTTGTATCGAAGCAATGGCTGCAGCTCTGGGACATACTCAGTCTTTGCATACCAACGCTTTGGATGAAGCTATTGCATTACCGACAGACTTCTCTGCCCGTATCGCACGTAATACGCAGATTTATATCCAGGAAGAAACTCAGATATGTAAGGAAATCGACCCTTGGGCCGGTTCTTATTACATCGAGACATTGACCAACGAACTGGTACATAAAGGCTGGGCTTTGATTCAGGAAATCGAAAGCATGGGCGGTATGGCGAAAGCTATCGAAACCGGTCTGCCAAAGATGCGTATTGAAGAAGCTGCTGCACGTACACAGGCTCGTATAGACTCTGGTATCCAGACAATCGTAGGTGTTAATAAATATCGTTTACCGAAGGAAGATCCTATTGATATCCTTGAGATCGATAATACAGCCGTACGTAACGAACAGATAGCTGCTTTGAAGGTGCTGCGTGAAAACCGTGACGAAGCTGCTGTTCAGAAAGCATTGGCCGATATTACCGAATGTGTGAAGACAAAAAAAGGCAACTTGCTTGAATTGGCAGTTAAAGCTGCCGGTTTGCGTGCATCCCTGGGCGAAATCTCGGATGCCTGCGAAGTAGTAGTAGGTCGTTATAAAGCAATCATTAGAACTATATCAGGCGTGTATTCATCAGAATCAAAGAAAGATGCAGACTTCGAAAAGGCTTGTGAACTTACGGCTGAGTTTGCTAAGAAAGAAGGTCGCCAGCCCCGTATTATGATCGCTAAGATGGGTCAGGACGGACACGACCGTGGTGCAAAGGTTGTTGCTACAGGTTATGCAGACTGTGGATTCGACGTAGATATGGGACCCTTGTTCCAGACTCCGGCAGAAGCTGCCCGCCAGGCTGTAGAAAACGACGTCCATGTAATGGGTGTTTCTTCTTTGGCTGCAGGCCATAAGACTTTAATTCCTCAAGTAATTGAAGAGCTGAAGAAGCTGGGTCGTGAAGACATCATCGTTATTGCCGGAGGTGTTATTCCTGCACAGGATTACGATTTCTTATATAAGGCAGGAGTTGCCGCTATTTTTGGTCCTGGTACTTCTGTAGCTAAGGCCGCTTGCCAGATACTGGAAATCTTGCTTGGCGAATAAGCAATCAGAGCATAAGGCTTTTCTATAATAGAGGTTGTGTCAGAACGCTGGCACAACCTTTTTTATATGGTTCACAGTCCTGCTATATTGTCTTTTGCCTTTGCCGCTTAGATCCATGCGTGGTGTAAAACTATAGGGTGAGGCTTAGACACTCTCCTTGCAGGACTATCTCCCTACCTGGGGAGACTATTACTCCCTATCTAGGGAGATTCCTTCCCCCTATCTAGGGAGATTCCTTCCCCCCTACCTGGGGATGTTTTTTCTCCCTACCTAGGGAGATTGGTCTAACGGGGGGAGAGCGGGACGCCGAACGCGAGGCAGGAGGCTAAGACAAAGAGGGCGTGCAGGCGGTATATACGGGCTTGGGATAGTCTTTGACGCAACCTCTTTTTCTAGTGGCGGCCGAGGGTATATAAATAATGTGTAAATTCGCGGCGGTAACATTAATAACTTAGACTACTATGGGTATTGTTATAGGTATCGATGTGGGGGGCAGCACGACGAAAATCGTTGGTGTTGCTGATGGGAAAATAAAGAATCCGATGTTTGTAAAAGCAACAGATCCTGTGACTTCGCTTTTCGGGGCTTTGGGTAAATATATTTATGATAATGATATTTCGTTGTCTACAATAGAGAAAGTCATTCTAACCGGTGTGGGTAGTGCATATATAGACCAGCCGCTTTATGGTTTGCCAACGGCGAAAGCTGACGAGTTTTTGGCTAATGGTTTAGGAGCTCAGTATATGACAGACCTGAAAGACCTGCTTGTTGTCAGTATGGGTACGGGAACTTCGATTGTCAAGGTGATGAATGATAAGGTTGAACATATCGGAGGTCTGGGGGTTGGCGGCGGAACTATCCTGGGACTGTCCAAATTGTTGTTGAAGACACAAGATTTTCACCATATTGTTTCACTGGCCGAACACGGTTCTCTTGACAATATCGATTTGCAGATAAAGGACATTACCCGCTATCCGTTGCCAGGCTTGCCGCTCGATGTTACGGCTTCGGTTTTCGGAAAAGCCGATGCTAATGCGCCGGCCGAAGATGTGGCATTGGGTATTGTACACATGGTTCTGCAAACCATTGGCCAATGTACGATCTTCGCTTCTTTGAACAGTACGATCAAAGATTTTGTACTGATAGGTAATTTGACGCGTTTGCCACAATGTGCCGACATCTTTCCGCGTCTGGAAGAAATGTGTAACGTGCGTTTCCTGATACCGGCACATGCCGAATATTGTACAGCCATAGGCGCTGCTCTTGCATATATAAATAAAAAGATATGCCGGGAGGTTGGTTGATATAAAACTTTATGTATCTTTGTCACAAGCTTTGTTTCCGTATTGCAATCGCAAGAAGGAATTAAAAGGGAATCGGGTGTAAATCCCGGACAGTCCCGCTGCTGTAAACTTCGTAAACGGATTGGACAACACCATTGCCACTGTTCTTCGTAAGAATGGGAAGGCGTCCAGACCGGAAGTAAGTCAGAAGACCTGCAAAGCCGGTAAATTTCAGACGGCCTCGAGGAAAGACCGGAAGAGAGAACAAAAAGAACCGTCCGCGGTTTCCTCTTATTCTTTTATCCATTCGTTTGTCAAAGAGGCACGTTGTATAACGTTGTCTTTAATTATTTTGCCATAATAATTAGGAAAAGAAGCACGGTCTACAGACGGGATGAGCTCCGTTTCGGCCCGTGCTTTCCTTTTTACGGATGTTTGAACACTTGTTGGGGAATATTTGTTTATTAGGTGAAAAGTCTGTTTATTTGCAGCCAGGAATACAATTAATAAGAGAAAAATATGAAGAAAATAGCAGGACTCCTTTTAATAGCTTTATTCGCTTTGACCGTTGTTCCGGCGAAAGCTCAGGTTAAATTCGGTATTAAAGGTGGTGTGAATATCTCATCCGTACACTTTAATAAAGATATTCTTAACTCCAGTAATGTGACAGGGTTCCAGGTAGGGCCGATGATCGAAGCCATGATGCCGATGTTTGGTATGGGAATTGATGCGGCAGTCTTGTATTCCCAGAAAGGGGTGGATGCTTCCAACTCGATTAATTCGAAGAGCCTGAAGACCGATTATCTTGATATTCCCGTTAATTTGAAATGGAAATTCGGATTGCCTATCGTTAAGGTTTATCTGGCAGCAGGCCCTTATATCGGCTTCCGCGTAGGAGGAGATAAAATCTGGGATATCCCGGGACAGATTGACGGAGAATTAAAAGCAAAAAACTTTAATGCCGGGTTGAATTTTGGTGCAGGCGTGGAACTGATCAAACATTTGCAGGTAGGCTTCAATTACGGACTGGGCTTGACTGATGATTTTAGCGCTTCCAAGGTAGACCTGAAAGCAAAGAACCGCGGTTGGTCTGTTACAGCGGCCATTTTGTTCTGACAATATTTATAGATAAAGGAAGGCCGGACTAACAAGTCCGGTCTTTTTTTGTTACTTTTGGCTTGGCTTTCGCAGGGCGAAATTTCTGTTTACAAGTATTGAACGTTTCTACCGGTAAGTATAACGCATCAATACAAACGTCCGGCAGAGCAGCCCGAGAATAAGATGGTTCAAACAAGCGATAAAACGAAGAACAGAAGATGAAGTTTGCAGACGTGATACTCCCATTGCCTCTGGAGAATAGTTACACTTACCGTATTCCTGAGGATATGGAAAAAGCGGTGACGCCCGGTTGCCGTGTTATTGTACACTTCGGAAAGAAACGATATTATACGGCTATCGTAATGGCAGTACATGATAAGGAACCACTGTCTTCATTTGAAACGAAAGATATTTATGCTTTACTGGATGCTTCGCCTGTACTTCGCCGTCCACAGTTGCGTTTTTGGAAATGGATTTCGTCATATTATCTCTGTAAGCTGGGAGATGTTTATAAAGCAGCTTTGCCCTCGGGATTGAAACTGGAGAGCGAAACATCTGTGATTTACAATGAAGACTACGAAGCTGATACTCCATTACGTCCTAACGAGCAGAGCGTTCTGGATGCTTTTGGCGGCGCGTTGAAGCTGACTGTGTCCGAACTCGAAAAAAAAACCGGATTGCGTAATGTTGTTCCTGTTGTGGCTTCTTTGATGTCACGTGGAGCCGTAGAGGTTAGTGAAGAGTTAAAACGAGGCTTTGTGCCGAAGACTCGGACATTTATCCGCTTGGTAGAGACTTTTTATGATGAGGAAAAGCTTCAGGAGGTCTTTAATGAATTGAAAAGGGCAAAGAAACAGGAATTGTTGCTTGTTAGCTTTCTTGACCTCAGTCATACATTGAACCCGGTACTTCGCAAGGAGCTTTCTAAAAAAGAATTGCTGGAACGTAGCGGATTCACGTCTAATGTGTTGGATGGTCTGCTGAAACGAGGTGTTTTGGAATGTTATGAAAAGGAAGTAGGGCGTTTACAAATATCCGTTTGCCGTTTGCTTCCGTTGCTGCCACTTAGCGCTGCTCAAGAAAAGGCTTACGGTGATATCCATGATGTATTTAAAACCAAAGAGGTTTGCTTGTTGCATGGCGTTACTTCCAGTGGCAAGACGGAGGTGTATATTCATTTGATTGATGAGGTTCTGAAATTAGGACGCCAAGTTTTGTACTTGTTGCCCGAGATAGCTATTACTACACAAATAACAGAGCGGCTGGCTAAATTGTTTGGCAATCGCTTATTGGTTTATCATTCTAAATTCTCGGATAATGAAAGGGTGGAGGTCTGGAATAAACTTTTGCATGGCAATGAACCGATGCTGGTTCTGGGAGTCCGTTCGTCTTTATTCTTGCCGTTTAAAGATTTAGGGCTGATTATTGTTGATGAAGAACACGAGAATACTTATAAACAGCAAGACCCGGCTCCCCGCTATCATGCACGTAATGCGGCCATTGTGCTTGCCGGTATGCATGGAGCTAAAACGCTTTTGGGCTCGGCTACTCCATCTATAGATTCTTATTTCAATGCAACTACCGGAAAGTATGGTTTGGTGGAACTTTCCACCCGTTATGGAGACGTCTTGATGCCGGAAATAATACCTGTAGACATAAAGGAGTTGAAACGGAAGAAGATAATGAAAGATACACTTTTTTCGCCTTTGCTGGTGACAAAGATAAACGATGCATTAGCCGTTGGCGAACAAGTTATTTTGTTTCAGAACCGTCGTGGTTTTGCCCCTATGATAGAATGTAAGAGTTGCGGTTGGGTGCCCCATTGCGTAAACTGTGATGTAAGCCTGACGTATCATAAGATACATAACCGGCTAGTTTGTCACTATTGTGGTTATGCGATCCAGTTGCCACCTGCTTGCCCGGAATGTAAAGAAGCTGATTTGCGGATGATGGGTTTCGGTACGGAGAAGGTGGAAGAAGAGATAGCTGCACTTTTCCCTGTGGCTAAGGTGGAGAGATTGGATTTTGATACGGCTCGTACCCGCACCGCTTATGAGCGTATTATTTCGGATTTTGAACAAGGTAAAACGCAAATACTGATTGGTACGCAGATGCTTTCGAAAGGATTGGATTTTGGAAATGTCTCGGTTGTCGGGATTCTGAATGCTGATAGTTTGATGAACTTCCCGGATTTCCGTGCTCACGAACGGGCCTTTCAGTTGATGGTACAGGTCAGTGGACGTGCAGGCAGACGGGATAAACGAGGAACTGTTATTCTTCAGACTTCACAACCGGAACATCCGATTATCCGGATGGTACAACATTTTGCCTACAAAGAGATGGTAGGTTTGCAGTTGAGTGAGCGTAGTATGTTCCGGTATCCGCCTTATTATCGGTTGATAGTGCTGGTGCTTCGTAGCCGTAATGAATCCGTATTGTCGGAAATGTCTTCGATGTATGCCGGCAAGCTGCGTTTACATTTGGGAGAACGTGTCTTGGGACCGGTTACTCCACCTGTTACCCGTGTGCAAACATTGCATATAAAGAAAATTATATTGAAGATTGAAATAGCAGCAGCTATAGCTCCGGTACGGGAAATACTGGAGACAGTTTATGCGGAGATGATGCAATATCCTGCGTTTAAGCAATTGCTGGTGCATTATGATGTGGATCCGGCCTGAAAAATAATTGAAAATATAGATAATTATGGAAAAGAAGAAAACAAAGTTACTATTTGTGTGTTTCGGTAATATTTGCCGCTCTCCGTCAGCAGAAGCAGTGATGAAAAAAATGGTGAAAGATGCTGGGATGGCAGACCGCTTTGAGATTGATTCGGCGGGTTTGATAGGCTACCATCAAGGCGAAAAAGCTGATCCCCGGATGCGTGCTCATGCTGCGCGTCGCGGATATGTGTTGGAATCCATTTCCCGTCCGGTCTGTACATCGGACTTCTTTGACTTTGATCTGATTATTGGTATGGACGATCAAAATACAGACCGTTTGAAACAGAAAGCACCCGACCTGGAATCCGTACGGAAGATACATCAGATGACCGAGTATTCACGTAACAAATTATATGATTATATCCCCGACCCGTATTATAGCGGAGAAGAAGGTTTCGAACTCGTCCTCGATTTGCTGGAAGATGCGTGTGCGGGTTTGTTGGAGCACATCACTTCTTCAAATCCGGGTAGCTGATTCGGGTATGGTACATGATTTTTAGTTTTTCAACAAAGACGTTTTTTATCGTCTCTACATCTTTATATGTAAGAGGTGTGTTTCTTAATAATCCATCGGCAATCTGGCTATCTATAATTTTGTTTACCAACTGTTGTATGCCTTCTTCCGTATGCTCTTTGAGGCTTCGCGAGGCGGCTTCTACAGAGTCGGCCATCATTAAGACGGCGGTTTCTTTCGAGAACGGATTCGGACCAGGGTATGTAAATGCTTCTTCGTCTATCTCCTTGTCGGGATATTGATTCTTGAAAGAGTTATAGAAGTATTTTGCTTTGCCGCGTCCGTGGTGGGTACGGATAAAGTTGATTACGGCTTTTGGCAATCCTGCTTTCTCTGCAATTTTAACACCTTCGGTGATATGGCTAATGATGATTTGTGCGCTTTCGTCAAAGGCCAGCTTGTCATGGGGATTCACGCTGCTTTGATTTTCGGTAAAGAAAACCGGGTTGCTCATTTTTCCTATATCGTGGTACATAGCTCCGGTACGGACTAACTGCGAATCTGCTCCGATTTTGGCTGCTGCCTCAGAAGCAAGAATAGATACCTGCAGAGAGTGCTGGAATGTACCGGGGCAGGTTTCACTGAGCTTCTTTAATATCGGCGTGTTGATGTTGGATAATTCTACTAATGTGATACTTGATACGTAGCCAAAAGTCTTTTCCAACATATAAACCAATACGTAGGTAAACATCAGGAGGATGAAATTAATACCGAAATAGAGCATCATCATCCAGTTTATCTTTTTAAAGTCAGCTTCCTGGTAAATCGTGAGGCTGATATATACAATAGTGTATGACATAAAGATGAAGAATGCACAGCGGATTAATTGCGAGCGTTGCGACAATTCTTTCAAGCTGAATGTTACTACCATACCTGCGATAATTTGCAGGATCAGGAATTCGTGAGGGAAAGGTGCCATCAGCGAACAGATCAGAATTGTAACCAGATGTGTGAACAGAGCTGTTCTTGAGTCGAAAAACGTACGGATCACAATTGGCACAATGGCGTACGGCAGGATGTAAATGTTAAACAGTCCGTAAGTGACGCATAATTCTGTCAGGATACAACCGGTGAATATGCAGCTCAACAAGAAAAACGTATTTTTTTTATTGTGAAATATTCTTGGCCTGAAAGACCACAGGTATAACCAAAAACAAAACATGATACCAAAGACAAGTACAAACTGTCCGGCAAGAATGATGCTTTGCCGTTGCGTCCCTCCGGTTTTTGATTCGTGTACGGTTTTGAGGGAACGGAGTACGTTGTATGTATGGTTGTCTATGATTTCTCCGCGGTCTACAATGCGTTCTCCTGCTTGTACCATGCCGTTGGAGATGGAGACGCTTTGAAGTATGTCTGTCCGTACTTTTTCGGAGGTGCCCTGGTCGTAAGTGATATTTTCTTCCAGATAGTTATTTATGTCGCACGATTGCAGAACGGCTTTGTCCAGATGTGACGGACAATTATTGATGATGTATTCGTAAGCTGTTTTTACGGTGAAAAAATCGCTTATATAGCAAGGCCTGGCAATGTTGTTCTCGAGTAGATTCACTTTAAAGATATCTTCCTTTTTTAAATCTTCCAATGCTTGCGGAGAGATGACACCCTTGTTGTAAAGGTATATCAGGCTTTTTTCGATGTATTGCATATAAGCCGGGGTGGCTTTGCTGTGCAGTGTCGCGTTATAGTTGGTACGGAGCTTGGCTATTTCGTTGTTTTCTGTTTTTGTATCTAATCTGTAATAAGGTTCGAAATTCTTCAGGACGCTGTCTTTTTCTGCTTTTACTTCTTCGTCTGTCTTATAAATAGGGAAGTCACTTGGAGCAGTTAGCAATCCGTAACGCCACGGTTTACCTTCGTAAAACTGATACCGGAACTTTCCTTCGCGCGGAAAAAAATAAGCGATCAGCAAAGCTGATACGATAAAGTAGATAACGGAAGGTATGCTGTAACTCTTTAATTTCATAATTGATGTTTCTTTGTCGGGGCGAAATGTACATAAAAAAGTTTACTATGAGAAATAAAAGATGTACTTTTGCCGCATTATTAAAGGTAAGCACTATGACTCAAAGAAAAGTAAGAGTACGTTTTGCACCCAGTCCTACGGGGGCGTTGCATATTGGTGGTGTTCGTACTGCTTTATACAACTATCTATTTGCAAAACAACAAGGTGGAGATTTGATTCTCCGTATAGAAGATACAGATTCACAACGTTTCGTTCCCGGAGCAGAAGATTACATAATCGAAGCTCTTACCTGGTTAGGCATTAAGTTTGACGAAGGAGTAGGGTTTGGCGGAAACTACGGCCCGTACCGCCAGAGCGAACGTAGAAATATTTATAAGAAATATGTAGACCAGCTTCTGGACGCCGGTCATGCCTACATCGCATTTGATACCCCTCAGGAACTGGAGGCTAAACGCGCTGAAGTATCCAACTTCCAGTATGATGCTTCCACCCGTTTGCAAATGCGCAATTCGCTTACACTTCCGGCAGATGAGGTAAATGCATTAATCGAAGCAGGAAACCAATACGTGGTGCGTGCCAAGATAGAACCCAACGAAGATATTCATGTAAACGACCTTATCCGTGGCGAAGTTATTATCAACTCTTCTATTCTGGACGACAAGGTACTTTATAAGTCGGCAGACGAGCTTCCCACATATCATTTGGCAAATATTGTAGACGACCATCTGATGGAAGTAACCCATGTTATCCGTGGTGAAGAATGGTTGCCAAGTGCTCCGTTGCACGTATTGCTCTACCGTTTCTTTGGTTGGACTGAAACAATGCCTCAGTTTGCACATCTCTCTTTGCTCCTGAAGCCTGAAGGCAATGGCAAGTTGAGTAAACGTGACGGTGACCGTCTGGGTTTCCCTGTATTTCCGTTGGAATGGCATGATCCAAAAACCGGAGACATCTCGTCAGGATATCGCGAAAGCGGTTACTTACCCGAAGCTGTTGTGAACTTTCTCGCTCTCTTGGGTTGGAATCCAGGCAATGACCAGGAAGTGATGAGTATGGATGAACTGATACAATATTTTAATCTGTCTCATTGCAGCCGTAGCGGAGCCAAGTTTGATTATGAGAAAGGAAAATGGTTCAATCACCAGTATATTCAGCAAAAAAGCAATGAAGAAATTGCTGAAATGTTTTTGCCTTTTCTTGAAGAGCACGGCATAAAAGCAGAATTTGCATACGTAGAAAAAGTGGTAGCCATGATGAAAGACCGCGTAAACTTCGTGAAAGAATTATGGGACGTTTGTTCCTTCTTCTTCGTTGCTCCAACGCAGTACGACGCAAAGACTACGAAGAAACGTTGGAAAGACGAATCGGCTGCCCAACTAGCCGAACTGATAGAAGTATTACGCACACGTGAACCATTCGATATAGAAGGTACTGAAGCAGAAGTGAAAGCCTGGATTGAAAGCAAAGGCTATCATCTGGGAAATATAATGAATGCAACCCGCTTGGCTTTGGTAGGCGAAGGCAAAGGACCTCATATCTTTGATATTACCGAAGCATTGGGCAAAGAAGAATCTATTCGCCGTATTCAACGTGCAATAGAAATACTTAAATAACTGCAGATTGAGAACCGGACATGCTATGTACAGTTTATTAATACACTTCTATGCTTTCATTGTAGCGCTGATTTCTCCTTTTCATAAGAAGGCAAGGATGATGCGTTTGGGGCAATGGAAAACCAACTCTATATTAAGGAGCAAAATAGACCGGAATGCCAAGTATATCTGGTTTCACGCCTCTTCACTGGGGGAGTTTGAGCAAGGTCGGCCTATGATGGAAAAGATTAAGGCAGAACATCCTGATTATAAAATACTGCTTACCTTTTTCTCACCCTCGGGTTATGAAGTACGCAAGAATTATAATGGAGCAGATGTTATATGCTACTTGCCGTTTGATACGCCATACAGGGTGAAGAAATTTATTAATCTGGCAAATCCGGCTGTTGCCGTATTCATAAAATATGAATTTTGGGGAAACTACCTTAACGAGCTAAAGCGTCGTAATATACCAGTCTATATTATTTCTGCTATCTTTCGTCAGGATCAATTGTTTTTTCAATGGTATGGTTCTCCGTACCGTAAGATGTTGAGTTGCTTTAACCATCTGTTTGTACAAGACGAGCGTTCCCAAAAATTGCTTGAGGGGTACGGTATAACCAACGTTACAGTAGCGGGTGATACGCGTTTCGACCGTGTGCTGGGTGTTCGTAATCAGGCACGTGAAATCCCTTTGGTTGAGAAATTTGTAACAAATAAAACAGGCGGAAAACAGATAACCCTTATCGCAGGCAGCTCGTGGCCTCAGGACGAAGAAATACTGATACCTTACTTTAACGAACACCCTGAAATGAAATTAATCATCGCTCCGCATGAGATTCATCGTGAGCATTTGATGTATATCGAGTCGCTCTTGAAGCGCCCGTCTATCCGTTTGTCAGAAGCACATGATGACGACTTGACTGATAAATGTTGTCTTATCGTGGATAGCTTCGGGCTTCTTTCGTCTATTTATCGGTATGGCGATGTCGCTTATATAGGCGGCGGGTTTGGTGCTGGCATTCATAATACGCTTGAGGCTGCTGTATACGGGGTTCCCGTACTGTTTGGCCCACGGTATCATAAATTCAAAGAAGCCAGAGACCTGATTGCTGTGAACGGGGGTTTTGCTGTTCAGGATGGAAAGGCTTTCAGGGGTAAGATGGATGAACTTTTGACTTACCACGAAGTGCTGGATGCTTCCGGTCGGGCAGCAGGAGATTTTGTAAAGAATAATATCGGAGCTACGGATAAAATACTGAAAGAATTAAGTAAAGATAAAAAGGTATTTTAATCCGGTTATAAAAGCCGTTTGGTCTAAAAAAAGACATGTCTTTCGCAATTGATTGACATGTCTTTTTTTAGATATACTATATGTTTGAAAGAGAGGGGGCTGCGCTATCCGCATTTAATGATGCGTTTTTGAGGCAGCCCCTTCGTTTTAATTTTCTTCGGCAAACATCGGATCCCATGCCGGGAGACGTACAGGTTGCTGTTTCATTACCTCTTTTACCTTGTCTGTAATGTATTTTTTGTCTATCACTAAACGGAACATATATTCGTCGAACCATTTGTCTGTCATGATCAGGTGGCCGGCGTTGGCGCCAGGTCCCCAGCTATTTTCCACCATCCACTTTTTCGGTTGGCCGTTTATGTCCAGATCCACAGCCATCAGCGTCATGGCGTGCGATGATCCGCTAGAGAAGGTCTGTATGCGTTGTTTCTTATCCATGCCGAATGTTGTTCCCATCAACGAACCATAATCATAATAATTTACATCGAGCAAACCACGTTCGCGGTCAAAGAACTTACCTACGTCGCAAGAAAAGTACATCATTGTACTGTCTTTGATAGAAGCTATTGCCATCTGTTTGATATCTTCGATGGGCAAATTTACGTACGTCCAGTTCTTTCCATCGTAGGCATGTCGGTCATAATCTATCTCATATAGTTTATAATATTCGCGGCTTGGGTCGTTCATCAGCATAACGTAGTCGTTTTTCAGGTCGTGTCCGATATATTCATTATAGAACGAGAGAGGTGTGTACTCTTTTGTTTCAACCGGATTGCCGGTCGCATCCTTGCGTGTCCAGATGAAAGTGGCAGGCGGTTCGCCCAGGCTGATAACAAGCATGCGGTAGACAGTTCCGAGCATTTTGGTTTTCTCTTTTTCCAAAACTTCCGTTGTCGTGCCTTTCACTGTGGCGAGTTCGCGCAATTGAAGGCCAAATTCTTTTAATTTCAATCCGATCAGGTTGCTTATTTTCGAGGTGTTTTCGCTACTGTAAGTTTCGGCCATCACTTCGGCAGGGACTACACCGTATTTAGTAAGAATATCCGAAACGCCGGTAAACTGTCCACCATCGCCAATCGGATTCTTGAACAACCATTCCACCATTTTGTCGTCCATCGGTTTCAATCGTGTGTCTATGATGCCTTGCAGAAAGAGGTTGGCTTTCTCCAGTTGATCCCAAAAGAAGGAATAATTTTGTGAAAACTGGAAATCTCCCATTTCATACTTGTCGATCGCTTCGGCACGTAGTACGTTTAGCCCGGTGAAAAGCCAGCAACGACCCGATGATTTCTGATTGGTAATGCCTTTGCTATTCACCTTATGGGAAAAGTATGTGTCGAAGTTGTTACGGTTCTCCCCGTTTACTGCCAGCTTGTTGATGTCGTTGTTGCCAATCGCATTGCGTATAGCCTTATCGGCCGGTGTGTTTTGATAAGCCTGCTTGATCTGCTGTAGCATCTGCGGCGTAATACTGCCCGGAGCCTGTTGTCCGTTGGCTGTAAGCGTAAGGCCTACCGCCAGTGCAGCCACCCATAAACTTGTATTTTTCATGTCTGCTGTAGATTATATAATTAAGTAGATTACAAATGTACATGAAAAACTTTGGAAATCTTGATTTTGTCATTTTGTGATGTAAAATAACTGAGTATATTTGTAATATGTGAGTCGTTTAAAGTTTTGTGTAACTTGAGAAGCTATTGGCGAGACATACTTATTGTGTGGTGGTATTTGGCAGTGTATGCTGTGCCAATATCTGAAAAAATACTTTATTGAGACGATATATGGAAGATTTGCCTTTGTTTCTGGTGGGTTTCATTCTTATAGCTGCAGGTTTTCTGGCCGGGAGATTTCCCGAATTACTTATGCGTTATAATTCTTTTCCGAAAAGAAAAGAAGATGATGTAGACTGGGCTGGTGCTGGAAAACTGGCTCGCAAGTATATGGCGATAGGAGGATTATGTCAGCTAGCAGGAACAGTTACGTTTGTTAAATTGGGGTTGAAGGAAGCGGTGATTGTCCTGGATGTACTTATTGTAATGACGGTGGTGATTCTATTTATAGCCAAATCCCGGAAATATAATTTATAGAGAGTATCTTTTTGTCTAAAATAAAAGAATCCGTAGCTTGCCGGTGAAACCGGGGGCTACGGATTCTTGTTTGTTATATTACCGTTATTGTACGGAAGGAATAAATTCTACTTTAAAGCATTACGGCTACAGTAGCCAAATATAGTTTTGTAGTTTTCATGATATATAATGTTTATTTCCAGATAAACCCATCCTGACGGATATGCCATACTGTACCATCAGGAGCAGGCATTGAGATTTCGTACATGGACGGGGTGGTGCTTAAGGTAATCTGCCTTGTTTGTTCTGTCGTACAGAATTCTTCCGGTTTCAGATCGGCAATATTTGAAGCATAGTTTCCAAATGCAGTAGCATATTCATTCTGACGGTAATATAAATTACGCAGAAGCCATTTGGTTCCTTCTGCCGGGTCCTTTACAAATGGAGTTTCTCCCGTTCCGGCAACTTTATCGGACAGTTGTATATAGCCCCAGTATTCGGGTAGGTGGATACTGACAATTCCCATCGGAGCCCAAATCCAATAGCTTTCACCTTTTCCTGTCTTTATGTATTTATTGTCTTTTATTACAGCCGGCCATTGTACACGCATGAAGTTCATGCGTAACAAATCTCCCGCTTCCGGTTTCTCCTTACCCCGTGTCATTTGGTATATGGAACTCCATGGGAAGAATATTTCCAGGCTCCACGATTTATCAATATCTTTCGGATTGTTTAGCGTACCATCTACATGTATGGCCGATTTCATGCCTGCTGTTTCCCAGTTGCTCAGCGTTTGTGCTCCGTCGCGATAGGGTTTGGTGAGGAACAGATCCCATTCGGTACCGAGTGCGTTGACTTCATACTCCAAATAGTTGTGTGTGTTGTTTCCTGGTTCGATAAACAGTTCGAAGGCATTGTCCAGATAGATGATAGAGTCGTGTTTTGTAATAGTAGCCCATACGTGGGGTTCTTCCAGAAATGCCCCGATGTACATACCCTGTTCATCATAAGCAACCTTTACCTCTGTTTTCAATTTCGGAGCTGAACGGGTGTTTCCTTCTATGTCCACAAATTCGGAAATAGCCGGAATAGAACCCCATTCTCCGGCAGTCAGTTTCCCGTCGATCTGAATGGGGGCAGATGTTTTGTAACATACATATTCCGGCGGATTATACGCAGGCATAGCTTTGTATTCAATCTCTTTGTCTTTAGAAGCAGGTTGATTACATGAAACCAGCAATAAAAAGCCGGCCAGTAAGTTGTGTTTTATCATGATATCCTAATTTAATAGTTAACAATTATTTTTTTTATTTCCAAACCAAACCATCCTGGCGGATATGCCATACTGTACCATCAGGAGCAGGCGCTGATATTTCGTACATAGATGGTGTTGTATGCAATGTCAGTTGCTTGGCCTGTTTGGGAGAACATAGTTCTTCGGGCTTCAGGTCAGCAATGGAAGATGCATAATTGCCGAAAGTGGCTGCATATTCATTCTGACGATAATATAAATTACGCAGAAGCCATTTGGTTTCTTCCGCCGGGTCCTTTACAAATGGAGTTTCTCCTGTACCGGCAACTTTGTCGGACAGTTGTACATAGCCCCAGTATTCGGGAAGATGGATGTTGATTACACCGGTAGGAGCCCATACCCAGTTGTATTCGCGTATTTTGTCTTCACCTTTGATCGGTACTTTTACGTATTTGCCGTTTTGTACGTCCGTTGTCCATTCCACACGGGAAAAGTTAACGCGTATTTGCTCACCGGCTTCGGGTTTTTCCTTGCCGCGCATTACCTGATAGATAGTGCTCCAGGGAATGAATATTTCTGCACTCCATGATTTGTCGGTATCATTCGGATTATTCAATGTTCCGTCAACATAAACTGCCGATTTCATTCCGGCAAGTTCCCAGTTGTTTAATACTTGCGGATTGTCACGGTAAGGTTTGGTGAGGTATAGATCCCATTCGGTACCGAGAGCATTTACTTCATATTCCAGATAGTTATGCGTATCGTTGGATGGGTTGAGGAAAATCTCAAAGTCGTTATCGTTAAAAATTACGGCATCGTGCTCCGTTATGTTTGCCCAAACGTGAGGCTCTTCCATCAATACGGCAAAATACATACCATTGTCATCGTATGCCATTTTAGCGCGTGTTAGAAAGAGTGGTTTAGGTTGTTTGTCACCTTCGATATCTACAAAATCTGTAGTCCAGGGTACGGCGTCCCATTCTTGGGCAGAAAGCTTTCCGTCTACTTTAATAGGTGTTGGCGTTTTATAACACACATAAGTTGGCGGATTGAAAGAGGGTTGAGGTGTATAAGTAATCTCTTTAGTCTTGGATGCCGGCTTCGTACACGAGAGCAGGATAAGAGCGGCCATAGGAGCCGCAATTAGAATTGTTCGTTTCATTTGTGCTTATTTTTATTTGTGTTTTTATTATCAAGCATATCCATAGCAGCACCTAACCAAGTGTCTATATCTGCCGGATAGTGTTGGAATGTATATTTTTTATCCCGCTTATGGCCAAGACGTACAATGACGGCATTCTTTTCAGGGATCACAAATACGTATTGCCCCAGGATTCCTCTCATATATGGAATGCGCATTCCGTTGTAGTCAAGATTCCAGAACTGGAAGCCATAGTTCTTGTTTGTTTCTTCCGTTTCATTGAGTAATAAGGTAGAATCGGGAGTAATAGCTTCTTGCAGGTAAGCTGGTGATACAAGTTGTTGCCCGTCGTCCCAACTTCCTTTGTTTAATACCAGTTGTCCGAAGCGGGCAAAGTCGCGTGCGTTACTGTTGAAGCAGCAATATGCTTTTTCCGTACCATCTTTTTTGTCAAGGCTCCATAGTGCATCTTCTTCGGCATGCATGGGGGTCCATAGCTTGCGGGAAACGTAGGAAGAAAGTTTTTCACCCGTTGCTTTCTCCAGAATGAATGCCAGAAGTTGGGTAACCCCGCTCTGATAATTGAAATACTTTCCGGGTTCTTCAATTTCTTTCATTCCGAAAGCGATCTTTTCCAGATTATTGCCGTAATACAACTGGGTGGTAGGTGAAAAAGGAGAGGTGTAAGCTTCCCGAAAATCGACTCCGGCACTCATCGTTAATAAATGGCGAAGTGTAAGTTGTTTACCGTTAAACCCTTTGAATTGGGGAATAAAGTCGCTTACCGGCTGGTCTACATTCCGAATGAAACCATCGTCAATAGCACATCCTACCGCCAGTGATACAATGCTTTTTGCCATTGAAAACGAATTGCTGTGTGATTCGGGTGAATAATCCTCCCAGTATTGTTCAAACAATAAAGAGTCGTTTTGAATAATGATAAAAGCTACTGTGCCCAATTCATTGAAGACCTGGAGGTATTTTTCCGGTATGGATTGTGTGTTGTAATTTTCCGAAACCTTCCATGGTTCGGGTGCTCCGGCCTTAACGATGCGATTCTCGAAAATCGGATATTGGTCGATTTTTGGAAAAAGGTGAACGGCTGCGCGCCGCAGGTAGTAGTTGGAGGGCAATGCCAGATAGCCTCCGATACAACAGATAACCAATAGTATTGCCCATCCTGCCTTTTTCATTTACTTTTCCCCCTCTTCTTTATACCAGGATGAATACATGTGATAATTCTTTGCAATTTTCTGGTTGATCTCTTTGGCTTGTTCCGGATCGACCTTTTTTACGAACTTGGCAGGAACACCGGCATAGATACTGCCCGGCTCCACAATCGTTTTGCTAAGTACAACCGAGCCGGCAGCTATTATAGCACCTTCGCCTATTACGGCATGGTCTAGCACAACCGAACCCATTCCGATAAGAGCGCCGTTGCATATCTTTGCTCCATGAATTGTTACGTTATGGCCTACCGATACATCATCACCAATCTCGATGGTCGATTTTTCGTATAAAGTATGCAATACGGAACCGTCTTGTATGTTCACTCCATTGCCGATACGGATGGAATTTACATCGCCACGCAGTATAGCTCCAAACCATATACTGCAACCTTCGCCAATCTCTACATCGCCAACTATTGTGGCGTTGTCTGCAAGAAATGTGTCTTTACCGATTTTTGGGGTAAAGCCACGTACGGATTTAATTAATGCCATTTAGATTTCTGTTGTTTTATTCTTTAACCATTCTTTTTCTGTTTCGTTCAGATAAGGGCTTAGTTTGTCATATACCATCTGATGATACTTATTCAACCAGGTGCGTTCGCGTACGGAAAGCATTGGAATAAGGATCGGCCGGGTATCGATAGGACAGAGGGTGAGTGTATCGAAGCCGAGGAATGTGCCGAATTCTGTTTCGCTGTCTTCGCGTACGGTAATCAGGTTTTCGATTCGGATGCCATATTCATCGGTACGATAAAGCCCCGGTTCATCACTTATAACCATGCCCGGTTTGAGTGGAACAGGATTTTCTTCCATACGGATGCTTTGCGGGCCTTCGTGTACATTAAGGCAATGCCCGATGCCATGTCCGGTACCATGCAGATAGTTCAGACCGGAGTCCCACAATGCTTTGCGTGCAAGTATGTCCAATTGAGAACCGCGTGTCCCAGCAGGAAATTTTGATTTAGCCAAGCTGATTGTACCTTTCAGCACACGGGTGTAATCTTTTTTCATGGCTTCCGAAAGTTCTCCGAGTGCAATCGTACGGGTAATGTCGGTTGTACCGTCCAGGTACTGGGCACCGGAGTCTATAAGCAAGAGGTTTTCGGGCTTCAGTTCTGTATCTGTATCCGGAGTTGCTTCATAGTGTACGATGGCACCGTGAGCGGCATATCCGCAGATGGTAGCAAAACTGTCCATGATATATTGCGATTGTTCCGACCGAAGGGATGTTAGTTTTTTTGCAGCGCTCATCTCTGTTACTTTGTGCCCCGCCTCCATTTCTTTCTCCAGCCAGATAAAGAAACGGGTTAAGGCTACGCCGTCTTTCTCCATTGCGTTGCGGAATCCTTTTAACTCCGTTTCGTTTTTGACACTTTTCAGATGATTGGCAGGCGATATGCCTTCTATAATGGTACATTCGGAAGGAATTGCGTTGAACAGGGCAACATTAGTCTTGTTCGTGTCCACGAATATACGGCTGTTTTTTGCCAGGTGAATAAGGTATGATTGTATTTTGTTATAGTCAGCTAATATGACACCTTCTTTTTTAAGATGTTCGACTGTTTCGGTTGTCAGTTTTCGTGGGTCAATAAACAGTACGTTTTCTTTGTCGGATACGAATGCATAACTCACAACAACCGGGTTGTATTCTACATCTGTTCCACGAATATTAAATGTCCAGGCTATTTCGTCAAGAGCAGCAAGGATGATACCGTCCGCTCCGTTTGCGTGTAGACAGTCGCATATTTCATCTAGTTTCTCGTGTACTGATTTGCCACTAAGTTCTTCGGGCATTTCAAATAATGGATTAGCAGGTATAGCCGGGCGGTCTTTCCATATTTCGTTTATCAGGTCGGACGAAACATCCAATCTGATTTGTTTCCGTTTGAGTTTACTTTCGAGTGTGCGCGCATCGGTGACACTATAGGTTTTACCGTCCAATCCGACAGTTTGCCCTTCGTGCAGTTTATGTAATAAAAAGTCAGGGATAGAAGGGGTTTCAGGTAAAGCCATTTTATAAAGTTCAATACCGGAACCTTCCAGTTGTTTGGCCGCTTGCAGGAAATACCGCGAATCTGTCCATAAACCGGCTTTATCAGCGGTAATTACTACTGTACCGGCCGAACCATCAAAACCGGAAATCCATTCGCGTGATTTCCAGTGGCTTGCCGGATATTCACTGAGGTGCGGGTCTGAACTGGGGATGATGTAGGCATCCATCCTATGCTGCTTCATTGCTTCGCGCAGGGCGGCAATACGTTCGGGAATATTTGTTTTCATCGTATTGTGTATTTTGTCAACATTACTATTCGCAAAGTTAATCAAAATAATAATCAAAAGAAAACAGTACTTATTCTCTGTTATACGGGTAATTGATTAAACGTTTCAGTACGGCAGGGTATGTATCGCCTTCGCTTGTCCCGGCACCTTCCATGTAAACGCCGTTTGTAATGGAATCGCCAAAGCAGACAATCTTTTTTATTTTGGATAGATCGAAGATGGCTAGTAAATGACAATAGATGTAGTTTGCCAGTAGTTCGTTTCCTTTCTTTGTGAAATGAACGCCATCTACGGCGTTACTGTTTTTTAAGTTTATAATAATGTCGTCCGAGTTATGCCGGGGAATATTCAGATATTGAAGAAAACTCAGCAGATCGACAAAAGGAATGTTTTTTTCCTTGCAGACTTGTTTCATGGCATCTCTTCCTTGTTCCAGTTTTTTGATCGGAGAAATACCGAACTTTACCGAGTCGTGCCGTTGGTATAAATAAATAGGGTCTACCGTAGGCGGACTTACTAATACAACAGGGATATGATGTTCTATACATGAATCTGTTAATAGATTGATATTCTGTTTAAATGTTTCAACGGATACAAGTTTTTGCGTATTTAACAGGTCGTTCGTTCCGACGAGGATAATTACCATATCCGGTTGTTCGTTAATAACGTCTTTGTGTATGCGCTCTAACAATTGGCCGGAACTATTGCCGGGTATTCCCCGGTTAATAATTTCGGTAAAGCTCTGACTGTATAAATAATTGAATGGCATCACCAGAAACAGACTAAATAGTATGTTTATAATACAATGCATGGTTTCCGATTGTTTTGTGATTTATATAATTTATAAAGTATTCCATTATATTCCATGCCGGTGAAACATTCCGGTTTCAACAGCATGGAATTATGAATGATTGTTTTATTTCTATTCGGGCAATACTTAAGCAGGCCAATGAGTTTCCAGCCCTTGCGTACGTATCCATTTCTGGAAATCTTCCAATAACTCTTTGCGTTCTCTGACTGCGCGAGGTGGAACTTTTTTTGCTTTTGCGTATGTAATAAGCATACCTACAGCTTCGCCGATACCCCATTCCGTTGGATGTTCACGATAACAACCGTTTGTGATATGTGTTGTTCCTATATTTTTGTTTGCCGGTAACAGATTGTTCATTCGTTGAGGCAACAATGCTCCTAATGGAATCTGGTAAGGAAGAGATGCAAAGTCTATGTAATTGTCTCCTTCGTTGCTTGGATGCAAGTCTATGTGATAATATCCTAAACCTACGCTATCGTAGAAATCGGCCGCTTTCTTGCCTGCTGTTTTCCCGGCAACTAGTACCCGGTTTTCTGCACCTACATGTTCTTCAAGAATTGTAAATTCCGATTTGATACGTCTGGCTTCGCGGATGTACGGATATTTGGCCATACCATCCTCTGTTCCCATAACATCTCCTCTCAAACGCAGACCAGCCCATCCTGTTCCTCCGTCAGGACGGGGTGCTTCTGTTTGTAGCCAGTAGAAGAAACATCTGTTCATTTCCTTTGCGGCGTTGACATGTTTTTCAAATTCATCCTCCGATACATCAATCAGGTTGCCCTGCATGTAGTCTTGCTGAGGCCAGTTTACCATCGTTATATCTCCCTGATAAGTACCAGGAGTGAAGTTATGGCGGTTGATTATTTTACGATAGTTCCATAAATTCAAAACATCGCCGGTTGGCTCACCTTCGGGTTGGAATCCCAGTGTTTTGGGTTTCAGGGTACGTGGATCCGAATAAGCAAGGCTGAGTAATTTCCCTGACCATGCCGGAGTCAAGTTGGGGACATAGTTGCTCCAATGGTCGTAATTTTTTGGCCTATCAATTACCAGATTTGCTCCCGGAACATAATCCATTGCGAAACAAACTGTAAATGCTTGATTATTTCCTGGACGAGCTTTATCGGAAGCGTGAAGTTCATTTGTCTGCGCTTTCGATTCGGTTCCTGTTACATATTCGGTTCCTGTTAAGGGCAACAAATCTCCACATTCGGTAGCATCTACGAAATAAGGGGCAATCAGGGTAAGAGTACGGCCTTCTTTTTTATTATAAACTTGTACTGCTTTTACATTGTCGCCGTTGACATCTGCTTTTTTTACTTTATAGTCTGTCAATATAATGAGTTTGCCGTTACTCATGTATGGAGCTAGCATTTCTGTTAAAACGGCAACTGTAACTTTAGGTTCATGGCAAATGCGGGAAACGGAACCGTCTCCGGGATTTAAGAATTTCCGGTTGCGGGCTTCATCTGTCAATGGATAGTTGCGCTTGTAATAATCCATGACCCTAGTTCTATATTCCCGGTAGGTGGCAGGTGCCCCGTGCGTTTCTATCCACGGGTGTTCATCCGGTGGAACACCTTGCTGTGAAGCTTGCCCCCCGATCCAGTCGGTTTCTTCGGTCATTATTACATTCAATCCGTTACGGCAAGCTGCAAGAGCGGTTGCACATCCTCCCATACCACCACCTAAAATGATGATATCGGCTTCTAATTGGTTGGATAGACTATCTTTTATGCCTGGAATCTGCCCTTTTCCTGTGTTGGCAAAAGCCGAATATGGAAAGAGAAATTTACTGCCTCCGGCGATAGCTGCTAGTGCCAAAAAATTACGTCTTTTCATGTTGTTTAATTTAAGAAATGATTTTTATGAATATGAGATATTTTATAGTATCAGAAATGACAAATATAATGTTTTTTATTTATGAACTAAAATTTGAGAAAATAATTTAATAACTAAACGGATAAATTAGCAGAGAGCTTTTTTTATATTTTGACCGTTTTTGAAATCATCGGGATCTTTTTAGAAAATCATCGGGATGAATTTGTAAAAAGATCCCGATGATTATAATGAATGTCTTTTTCTGTTTGTCATTTATTTATAATTACTTATTTTTGTGTACACTATAAAGTTTTAGTATTATGAAGAATAAGCTTTTCTTTTTTGTTGCAGTCGTATTGTTGTTGAGTTTAAGCGGTTGTTCTTCTTATTACTATTCGATATTGAGTTCAAATGATCGTGTTGGTATAAGAAGCGATCTGGGAGATTTTGTGCAAGAAACGGATACGGTAGTTGTTTCTTATTCTTTTAATGGAGAGAATGCACCGGTATCTATCATTATTTATAATAAACTGGATGAACCTTTGTTTGTCGACTGGACACGTTCGGCTTTGATTATAGATGATATAGCTACGGTTTATCAAGATAAAAAGGTGTTGGTAGAAGGAGAGACAGAGTCGGTCTCCCATGGCGAATCATATAGATGGAATAGTAGGATAACAGAAAATGTAGCTACTTCCCGAGGCTCTTTTGCGGGATCTGTGTTTTTACCCAAAGGTGTAGACTTTATTCCTCCAAAATCGAAAATTGAAAATATACCTCTGAATCTGCCAGGTATTCCTTTTGATAAAATACTCAAGGAAGAGTATGTTAAAGAAAATATTACGACTAATGATTTAAGCGTGGTTTCGGTTCGTACAAAAGAGTTTACGGAAAGTGATTCTCCGTTGTGTTTTAGAAGTTATCTTACGTTATATACTGATGATCATAATGGCAAACAACGTAAGTATATGTTTTTTGAACGTAATTTTTATATTTCAAAATTAATAAAAGCAGGCAATGTCCCTCCATCGGATTTTAGCGAGCAACAGCAGTTATCCGGAGACTTTTCTTATGCCCGGAAAGTAAAAGGGGCGGGTGTTGGAATAGCTGTTGGGGCGGTGGCTCTGGGAGTTGCAAGTGTAGTGGTCGGAGTAGCATTAGGACCGGGTGATGAAAGTTTTAATATTGAATTTTAAGGAAGATATATATGATAAAAGAGCTTGCCGGTTTAAAAACCGTATGTCTGAATGAAACAAAAGATGCCGTTGTAATTTTGGATCAAACCTTGTTGCCTGAAAAAGAAATATATGTCTCGTTGTTTACAGAACAGGATATTTGGGATGCAATATTTAAACTGAAAGTAAGGGGGGCTCCCGCAATAGGTATTGCTGCTGCGTACGGTATTTATATATGTAGTAGTAAAATAAAAACATCTTCTTTTGAGCAATTTTATAATGAATTTTGCAGGATAAAAGTTTTTTTGTCAGGTGCTCGTCCAACTGCCGTAAATTTAGTAGCGGCTTTGGATAGGATGGAACGGCGAATTTTACTGAATAAAGAGAAAAGTGTACCGCAAATTAAACAAGAGTTGTTGAAAGAAGCTCTTGCCATTCGTGAAGAAGATGCAACCGCTTGTCGTCAAATTGGAGAGAATGGTTTGGCTTTACTTCGTCCGGGTATGGGAGTATTGACGCATTGTAATGCCGGGCATTTGGCAGTTTCGGAGTATGGAACGGCTTTAGCCCCTGTTTATTTAGGACAGGAGAGAGGATTTGGTTTTAAAGTATTTGCAGATGAAACACGTCCGCTGTTACAAGGAGCCCGGTTAACTACTTATGAACTGCAGCGTGCAGGCGTGGATGTTACTCTTATTTGCGATAATATGGTTTCAAGTGTAATGCAAAAAGGGTGGGTGCAGGCAGTGCTTGTGGGATGCGACCGTATAGCGGCTAACGGAGATGTTGCAAATAAGATCGGAACTTCTGGTGTTGCCGTATTAGCTCGTTATTATGGAATTCCTTTTTATGTATTAGGGCCTACATCAACAATTGATATGCAGTGTCCCGACGGAAAATCTATTGTGATAGAAGAACGGCATCCGGAAGAGGTTACCGATATGTGGTATAATAGACGAATGGCGCCAGAAAAAGTGAAAGTTTATAATCCTGCATTTGATGTCACACCTCGTGAGCTGATAACGGCTATTATTACGGAAAAGGGGGTATGGTAGAAAATATTTTACGGAAAGTTTTGGTAATAACGAAACTATCTGTAATTTTGCTGCCCAATTTGTGGATATAGTAATAAACAATATAATACATTAAAAATTATGATCGTAGTTCCATTGAAAGAAGGCGAGAACATTGAAAAAGCGTTGAAAAAGTTCAAAAGAAAGTTTGAAAAGACTGGTATTGTAAAAGAATTGAGAAGTCGTCAGGCTTTTGAAAAACCTTCAGTTGCAAAAAGAAAACAAACTATGCGTGCAATATACGTTCAGCATTTGCAGCAAGTAGAAGAATAAATATAGAGCCAGGCTTGTTTTATTGAATTCTTATTCCTATTTTCGTTGCATAAAAGTTGATGCAACGTGGACGAACTGATAGATGATTTTTTAACTTATCTGCGGTATGAAAGGAATTATTCCGATTATACGGTTGATGCTTACTCGAAAGATTTAAGTCAATTTGAAGAGTATGTAAAGGATCGTCTGGAAGGTGTTTTTAGTCCCGGTCTTATTGATTCGGATATAGTGAGAAGTTGGATAGTCTATTTATTGGATGAAAAGATTTCTCCCGTGTCGGTAAATCGCAAATTGAGTTCTTTGAAATCTTTTTTTAAGTTTCTCATGAAACAGAGAATTGTTTCTGTAAATCCGCTTCGGTTAGTAACCGGGCCTAAAACAAAGAAACCATTACCCTATTTTGTAAAGGAAGGAGAAATGGATATACTGTTGGATGGTGATGGGTTTGATGAGGATTTTGAAGGTATAAGGAATCGTTTGATGCTGGAATTATTTTATGATACCGGAATACGGCGCTCGGAATTGATCGGAATTAAAAATTCGGATGTGGATTTCGATGCGATGCAATTAAAAGTTACCGGTAAGCGTAATAAACAGCGGTTGATCCCTTTTGCAGAAGGTTTAAAAAACTTAATGCTTGCATACACTGAAGTTCGAAATCGTGAAGTTGGCATACAATGTGAATGGTTCTTTGTAAGAAAGAATGGAACGCAGCTTTCTACAGGTATTGTATACAATATAGTAAAGAAGATGCTGTCGGAAATCCCGACATTGGCAAAATGTAGCCCGCACGTATTGAGACATTCATTTGCAACCAGTATGTTAAATAATGGAGCGGAGTTGAATGCTGTGAAAGAATTACTCGGACATAGCAGTTTGGCTTCAACCAGTGTTTATACGCATACAACCTTTGAGGAATTAAAAAAAGTGTATCATGCTCATCCCAGAGCAAAAAAAGAAGGAGGTAATTATGGAAATTAGAATTCATGCTATCCATTTTGACGCAACAGTACAGCTTGAGGCGTTTATTCAGAAGAAAGTGTCTAAGTTGGAACAATATTTTGACGGCATTATATTAGCTGAAGTTACTCTGAAGGTTGTGAAACCTGAAAGTGCCAATAATAAACAGGTAGGCATTTTGCTGAAAATCAAAAATGGAGATTGCTTTGCGGAAAAAGTAACAGATACTTTTGAAGCATCTGTTGATGAATGTGTTGAAGCATTAGAAAAGCAATTGATTAAATTCAAAGAAAAAATCAGAGCCAAATAAAAAAAACGGTAGATAAATTTGGTATGTAAGAAATAATATCTAAATTTGCAGCCGTTTCGCCATCATGACGGAACGGCTTCTTTTAGAAGTTTCTATCGCCTCTTTAGCTCAGTTGGCCAGAGCACGTGATTTGTAATCTCGGGGTCGTTGGTTCGAATCCGACAAGAGGCTCAAAAGGGTTGACGGTGGAAAGTTGACAGTTGGCAGTTTATGTCGCTTTCCTGTTTTTTATCTGTCAACTGTCAACTGCTTGGGCAGTTACCAGAGTGGCCAAATGGGGCTGACTGTAACTCAGCTGGCTTTCGCCTTCGGTGGTTCGAATCCATCACTGCCCACACTTGAGATATAGAACATGCCGTCAGGCCGGTTGGTTTAATGTTGAGAGTAAATTGCGGAAGTAGCTCAGTTGATAGAGCATTAGCCTTCCAAGCTGAGGGTCGCGGGTTTGAGTCCCGTCTTCCGCTCTTATTGCCTGTGTAGCTCAGCGGTAGAGCACTTCCTTGGTAAGGAAGAGGTCCCGAGTTCAAGTCTCGGCACCGGCTCATTGGTATTTTTTAGAACATGATCATTAATCAAATAAAGAACAATTAAGTTATGGCAAAAGAGAAATTTGACAGATCGAAACCACATGTGAACATTGGTACGATTGGTCACGTTGACCACGGTAAAACAACTTTGACAGCTGCAATTACAACAGTATTGGCAAAGAGAGGTCTTTCAGAATTGCGTTCATTCGATTCTATCGATAACGCTCCTGAAGAAAAAGAAAGAGGTATCACTATCAACACTTCTCACGTAGAGTATCAGACTGCAAACCGTCACTATGCTCACGTAGACTGTCCGGGTCACGCCGACTACGTAAAGAACATGGTAACTGGTGCTGCTCAGATGGACGGTGCTATCATTGTAGTTGCTGCTACTGATGGTCCTATGCCTCAGACTCGTGAACACATCTTGTTGGCTCGTCAGGTAAACGTACCGAGATTGGTTGTGTTTATGAACAAATGCGACATGGTTGACGACGAAGAAATGTTGGAATTGGTTGAAATGGAAATGAGAGAATTACTTTCTTTCTACCAGTTTGATGGTGACAACACTCCGTTTATCCGTGGTTCTGCTCTTGGTGCATTGAATGGTGAACCGAAATGGGAAGACAAGGTTATGGAATTGATGGATGCAGTAGATACTTGGATTCCTCTGCCTCCGCGTGATGTCGATAAACCTTTCTTGATGCCGGTTGAAGACGTGTTCTCTATTACTGGTCGTGGTACAGTTGCAACAGGTCGTATCGAAGCAGGTATTGTAAAAGTTGGTGAAGAAGTTCAGATCATTGGTCTGGGTGCTGACGGAAAGAAATCTGTTGTTACAGGTGTTGAAATGTTCCGTAAGTTGTTGGATCAGGGTGAAGCCGGTGACAATGTAGGTCTGTTGCTTCGTGGTATTGACAAAAACGAAATCAAACGTGGTATGGTAATCTGCCATCCGGGTAAGGTTAAAGAACATTCTAGATTCAAGGCTGAAGTTTATATCTTGAAGAAAGAAGAAGGTGGCCGTCATACTCCGTTCCACAACAAATACCGTCCTCAGTTCTATATCCGTACATTGGACGTAACAGGTGAAATCACTCTTCCTGAAGGAACAGAAATGGTAATGCCTGGTGATAACGTAACAATTGACGTTGAACTGATTTACCCGGTAGCTTGTAATGTAGGTCTTCGTTTCGCTATTCGTGAAGGTGGACGTACAGTAGGTGCAGGTCAGATCACAGAATTAGAAAACTAATTCAATATACATAAATATGTAGCCAGCCTTGTTGAGAGGTTGGCTATTTTACGGAAGTAGCTCAGTTGGTAGAGCACTGGTCTCCAAAACCAGGTGTCGGGAGTTCGAGCCTCTCCTTCCGTGCTAAAATCTATAGATTCGATGAAAAAGATAATTACTTATATTAAGGAATCTTATAACGAACTTGTTTATAAAGTTTCTTGGCCTACTAGAACAGAGCTTTCCAATAGTGCTGTGGTTGTTATGTTTGCTTCCCTTATAATCGCAGCAGTAATCTTTGTTGTAGACTTAGGTTTTGAAAGCGTGATGCGTTTCTTCTACGAGAAAATTTTTTAATCGGTTTTTGATATGTCTGATATCCAAAAGAAATTTTATGTTCTTCGCGCCATAAGTGGTAAAGAGAATAAGGTTAGAGAATATCTAGAAGCTGAGTTGAAGAATACAGACTTAGGAGAGTATGTTTCACAAGTTTTGATTCCTACCGAAAAAACGTTTACTGTGCGTAATGGTAAAAAGGTTATGAAAGAAAGAGCCTATTTGCCGGGTTATGTACTTGTAGAGGCAGCTTTGGTGGGTGAAGTAGCTCATCGATTGCGAAACATTCCCAATGTGATTGGATTTTTAGGAGGTTCGGATAATCCCGTGCCTTTGCGTCCGGCAGAAGTAAATCGTATTTTAGGTACGGTTGATGAATTGCAGGAACAGCAGGAAGAACTGGATATTCAATTTTTTGTTGGAGAGAATGTGAAAATCACCTTTGGACCATTTAATGGTTTTACGGGTGTGATCGAAGAGGTAAATGCTGAGAAAAAGAAACTCAAAGTAATGGTTAAGGTCTTCGGACGTAAAACACCGCTTGAGTTGGGTTATATGCAAGTTGAGAAAGAGTAAGTGCTTTTGTTACGAAAAGTACGGGGCTTTCTGTTTTTGATGTTATATATCTAAATTTTAGAAAAATGGCTAAAGAAGTTGCTGGACAAATCAAATTGCAGATTAAAGGAGGAGCAGCAAACCCTTCTCCCCCAGTAGGACCTGCTTTGGGTTCTAAGGGTATTAATATTATGGAGTTTTGCAAGCAATTTAATGCCAAGACCCAAGACAAGGCTGGTAAGATATTACCTGTTATAATTACTTATTATGCCGATAAGTCTTTCGACTTTATTGTCAAAACCCCTCCTGTAGCTATTCAATTGCTTGAAGCTACTAAGGCAAAAAGTGGTTCTGCAGAACCTAATCGTAAGAAAATTGCAGAAATCACTTGGGATCAGGTTAAAGCTATCGCTGAAGACAAGTTGGTCGATTTAAACTGCTTTACTGTTGACTCAGCCATGAAAATGGTTGCAGGTACTGCCAGAAGTATGGGTATAACTGTTAAAGGGACATTCCCGGGTAATAATTAATAAACTTCAATTGAGATGAGTAAACTTACAAAAAATCAAAAGTTGGCTTTGGGCAAGATTGAAGCTGGGAAAGCATATACATTAAAAGAAGCTTCAGCTTTAGTAAAAGAAATTACTACGACTAAGTTTGATGCATCTGTAGATGTTGACGTTCGTTTAGGTGTTGACCCTCGTAAGGCAAATCAAATGGTAAGAGGTGTGGTTTCATTACCTCACGGAACTGGAAAGCAGGTTAGGGTTCTCGCATTATGTACACCGGACAAAGAAGCTGAGGCTACTGCTGCAGGAGCTGACTTTGTTGGATTAGATGAATATATTGAAAAGATTAAAGGCGGTTGGACTGATATTGACGTTATCATTACTATGCCTTCTATCATGGGTAAAATCGGTGCTTTGGGTAGAGTTTTAGGCCCTCGTGGTTTGATGCCAAATCCAAAAAGTGGTACTGTTACCAATGAAGTAGGTAATGCAGTGAAAGAAGTTAAACAAGGTAAGATCGACTTTAAGGTAGACAAAGCCGGAATCGTTCACACATCAATTGGTAAGGTATCTTTCAATGCTGACCAGATTCGTGATAACGCTAAGGAATTTATTTCAACTTTGCTTAAGTTGAAACCGTCTGCAGCTAAAGGTACGTATATAAAGAGCATTTATCTTTCAAGTACAATGAGCGCGGGTATTAAAATTGACCCGAAATCAGTTGAAGAAAACTAATTAAAATTATTGCACAATGAAAAAGGAAGATAAAGGCATAGTAATAAGCCAGCTTACAGAAACTGTAAAGGAATATCCTAACTTTTATTTGACTGATATCGAGGCACTGGATGCTGAGAAAACCAGCAAATTGAGAAGAGAATGTTTCAAGCAAGATGTAAAGTTGGTTGTTGTTAAGAACAACTTGCTTAAGAAAGCACTTGAAAATGTTGGCGGTGATTTTTCTCCGTTGCAGGTTGCTTTAAAAGGCAATACAGCTGTAATGTTTTCACAGACAGCTAATGCTCCTGCTCGTCTGATTAAAGAATTTACTAAAGGTGCTAAAAAAGGTGAAACAACAAAACCGGAATTGAAGGCTGCCTATGTTCAGGAAAGCTTCTATATTGGTGGCGAAAACCTTGAAACATTAGTAAATATCAAGAGTAAAAATGAACTTATTGCAGATGTTATTGCATTGTTGGAATCACCTGCAAAGAATGTTATTTCCGCTCTACAGTCATCAGGACAAACTATCCATGGTCTGTTGAAGACTCTGGAAGAAAGATAATAAATTAATTTTATACAGATAATAATCATTTAAATCATACAAAAATGGCAGATTTGAAAGCTTTTGCAGAACAATTAGTGAACTTGACCGTTAAAGAAGTAAGTGAACTGGCAACTATCCTTAAAGAAGAATACGGTATCGAACCTGCTGCTGCAGCTGTTGCTGTTGCAGGTCCTGCTGCTGGTGGTGCTGCTGCCGCTGCAGAAGAAAAAACTTCTTTCGATGTTGTATTGAAAGCCGCTGGTGCTAATAAGCTGGCTATCGTTAAGTTAGTAAAAGAATTAACTGGTCTGGGCTTGAAGGAAGCTAAAGATTTAGTTGATGGCGCTCCTAGCAACGTTAAAGAAGGTGTAGCTAAGGCTGATGCTGAAGCATTGAAAAAGAGCTTAGAAGAAGCTGGAGCTGAAGTTGAGCTTAAATAGTATTTATAACCTGGTAATCAGGTGATTTGGTTAAGAGTCTCCGACTAGGGAAGACTCTTAACCTTTTTGTGTCTATAATTTCAATAAGTTCAATAAATTCCTTACTAGATGTCTTCAACAGCTGAAAACCAAAGAGTTAATTTTGCTTCGATTAAGAATCAGTTCCCATATCCTGACTTCCTCGAAGTTCAATTGAAGTCATTCCAAGACTTTCTTCAACTTGACACACCTCCTGAAAAGAGAAAAAAGGAGGGGTTGTATAAGGTATTTGCAGAAAACTTTCCGATTGCAGATACTCGTAACAACTTCGTGTTGGAGTTCTTAGATTACTATATAGATCCGCCCCGTTATACTATTGACGAATGTATTGCCCGCGGACTAACCTATAGTGTACCTTTAAAAGCAAAGTTAAAACTATATTGTACTGACCCTGATCATGAGGATTTTGATACTGTGATCCAGGATGTATATTTAGGCCCGATTCCTTATATGACGGAAAGAGGTACTTTTGTGATAAATGGTGCAGAGCGTGTTGTTGTGTCTCAGTTACACCGTTCGCCTGGTGTATTTTTCGGACAGAGTATTCATGCGAATGGTACAAAATTGTACTCTGCACGTATTATCCCGTTTAAGGGTTCATGGATCGAATTTGCAACAGACATAAATAATGTGATGTATGCATATATTGATCGTAAAAAGAAATTGCCTGTAACTACCCTTTTAAGAGCTATTGGTTTTGAAAGTGATAGAGATATTCTTGAAATTTTTAATCTGGCGGAAGAGGTAAAAGTTTCAAAAGCAAATCTGAAGAAATTAATCGGCCGTAAACTGGCGGCTCGTGTTCTGAAGACTTGGGTGGAAGATTTCGTAGATGAAGATACTGGAGAAGTTGTATCTATTGAACGTAATGATGTTATCATAGATCGTGAATCTATTCTTGATAACGAAAATATTGAGGCTATTCTGGAATCTGGTACGCAAAACATTTTGTTACACCGCGAAGACCAGAATTTGTCAGATTATGCTATAATCTATAATACTCTTCAAAAAGACCCGAGTAACTCAGAGAAGGAGGCTGTTCTGTATATTTATCGCCAGTTAAGAAATGCAGAGCCTGCTGATGAAGCTAGTGCACGTGAAGTTATTACGAACCTGTTCTTCTCTGAAAAACGTTATGACCTGGGTGAAGTTGGCCGTTATAGAATTAATAAAAAATTAGGTCTTACAACAAGTGAGGATGTTAAAGTCCTGACTAAAGAAGATATAATCGAGATCATTAAATATTTGATAGAGTTGATTAACTCTAAAGCAATTGTTGATGATATCGACCACTTAAGTAACCGTCGTGTACGTACAGTTGGTGAACAGCTGTATAATCAATTTGGTATTGGTTTGGCCCGTATGTCGCGTACAGTACGTGAACGTATGAATGTTCGTGATAATGAGGTGTTTACTCCGATTGATTTGATTAATGCAAAGACAATTTCTTCTGTTGTTAATTCTTTCTTTGGAACGAATGCTTTGTCACAGTTTATGGACCAGACAAACCCATTGGCTGAAATTACGCATAAACGTCGTTTGTCTGCACTAGGTCCTGGCGGTTTGTCAAGAGAACGTGCAGGGTTCGAGGTTCGTGACGTACACTATACACATTATGGCCGTCTTTGTCCGATTGAAACCCCTGAAGGTCCGAATATCGGTTTGATTTCTTCTTTGTGTGTCTATGCAAAAATTAATGAATTAGGCTTTATTTCAACTCCATACCGCAAGGTAAACAGTGGTGTGGTTGATATGTCTAATGAAAATATGCAATATTACACAGCGGAAGAAGAAGAAGAATTGACTATCGCACAGGGTAATGCATTGCTTGATGAAAACGGTAAATTTGTACGTGACCGAATAAAAGCGCGTTTTGAAGCTGATTTCCCTGTTGTTCCGCCTGCTGAAATTGATTTGATGGACGTGGCTCCTCAACAGATTGCTTCTATAGCGGCATCTTTAATTCCTTTCTTGGAACATGATGATGCTAACCGTGCATTGATGGGATCTAACATGATGCGCCAGGCTGTGCCTTTGTTGCGTACGGATGCTCCTATTGTCGGTACTGGTATTGAAGCCCAGGTTGCAAGAGATTCCCGTACTCAGATTATGGCTGAACGCGATGGGGAGATTGTATTCGTAGATGCAACTTGTATTAAGATTAAATATGACCGCACGGAAGACGAAGAATTTGTAAGTTTCGAAGATGCGGTTAAGACATATAATATTCCGAAATGGCGTAAAACCAATCAGAGTACAACTGTTGACTTACGACCGATCTGTCATCGTGGCCAACGTGTGAAATCCGGTGATATCCTGACAGAAGGCTATTCAACTCAGGAAGGCGAACTTGCTTTAGGACGTAATGTGAAAGTTGCGTATATGCCTTGGAAGGGATATAACTATGAGGATGCTATTGTGCTGAACGAACGTATGGTTCGTGAAGATTTCTTTACCTCTGTTCACGTAGACGAATATATTCTTGAAGTACGTGAAACCAAACGTGGTATGGAAGAACTTACTTCCGATATTCCAAATGTTAGCGAAGAAGCTACGAAAGATTTGGATGAAAGAGGTATTGTTCGTGTTGGTGCTCGTATTGAACCGGGAGATATTCTGATTGGTAAGATTACTCCAAAAGGAGAATCCGATCCTTCTCCGGAAGAAAAATTGTTGCGTGCTATTTTTGGTGATAAAGCCGGAGATGTGAAAGATGCTTCATTAAAAGCTACCCCGTCTTTGCGAGGTGTGGTTATCGAAACATCATTGTTCTCAAAGGCTGTCAAGAAACGTAAATCCAGACTGACAGATAAAGCTATTCTTCCGAAACTGGATGAAGAATACGAACAAAAAATGATAGACTTGAAGAACTTATTAGTTGAGAAACTATTAGTTCTTACAAATGGCAAAACTTCTCAGGGTGTGAAAGATTATATGAATACCGAAGTGATTGCCAAAGGTGCTAAATTCTCTCGTAAAGCTTTAGAAGAATTAGACTATAATGCTGTTCAGGTTAGTAAGTGGACGGCAGATGCTGATAAGAATGAGTTGATCAAACAAGTTATTCTGAATTATCTGAAGAAATATAAAGAACTGGATGCTGAACTGAGACGCCGGAAATTCGATCTCACAATCGGTGATGAATTGCCAACAGGTATTGTTCAGATGGCTAAAGTTTATATTGCTAAGAAACGTAAGATTCAGGTAGGTGATAAGATGGCTGGTCGCCATGGTAATAAAGGTATCGTGTCTAAGATCGTTCGTCAGGAAGACATGCCATTCTTGGAAGATGGAACTCCTGTTGATATTTGTTTGAACCCTCTGGGTGTGCCTTCTCGTATGAACCTTGGACAGATTTTTGAAGCTGTATTAGGTTGGGCTGGCCGTACCTTGGATGTTAAGTTTGCAACTCCGATCTTTGACGGTGCTACACTGGATAATATGAATGAATGGACTGATAAAGCAGGCCTTCCGCGTTATGGTAAGACCTATCTGTATGACGGTGGAACAGGCGAACGTTTTGACCAACCGGCAACAGTCGGTGTGACTTATTTCTTGAAATTAGGCCACATGGTTGATGATAAGATGCATGCTCGTTCTATTGGCCCGTATTCATTGATTACTCAGCAGCCATTAGGTGGTAAAGCTCAGTTTGGTGGTCAGCGTTTTGGAGAAATGGAAGTTTGGGCACTGGAAGCGTTCGGTGCGGCACATATTCTTCAGGAAATACTAACAATCAAGTCTGATGACGTTGTCGGACGTTCTAAGGCTTATGAAGCAATTGTTAAGGGTGATGCGATGCCACAACCAGGTATCCCGGAATCTCTGAATGTATTGTTGCATGAGTTGAGAGGTCTTGGTTTAAGTTTCACATTGGATTAATTCAAAAACAATAAGAGTAGGTGAGCTTTGGCTCATCTGCTTTATCTATTGATAACTCTTTATAAATAAAAAATATGGCCTTTAGAAAAGAAAACAAGATAAAGAGTAACTTTTCAAAAATAACCATCGGTCTGGCATCACCTGAAGAGATTCTTGAAAACTCCAGTGGTGAAGTCTTAAAACCCGAAACGATTAATTATCGTACATACAAGCCTGAACGTGACGGTTTGTTCTGCGAACGCATTTTTGGTCCTATTAAGGATTATGAATGTCATTGCGGAAAATACAAACGTATTCGTTATAAGGGTATTGTCTGTGACCGTTGTGGTGTGGAAGTTACAGAGAAAAAAGTTCGTCGTGAACGTATGGGACACATCCATCTGGTTGTTCCTGTAGCTCATATCTGGTACTTCCGTTCATTGCCTAACAAAATAGGTTATTTGTTGGGACTTCCGACAAAAAAACTGGATTCCATTATTTATTATGAACGATATGTTGTTATTCAGCCTGGTTGTGTAGATACAGTTGCTGAATTAGACTTATTGTCAGAAGAAGAATATTTGCAGATTTTGGATAGTCTGCCAAAAGAAAATCAATTACTTGAAGATACTGATCCTAACAAATTTATTGCGAAGATCGGTGCTGAAGCCGTATATGATTTATTGGCTCGTCTGGATCTGGATTCTTTGTCTTATGAATTGCGTCACCGTGCAAGCACGGATGGTTCGCAGCAGAGAAAGAATGAAGCATTGAAACGTTTGCAGGTTGTTGAATCTTTCCGTGCATCCAGAGGTCGTAATAAACCGGAATGGATGATCGTCAAGGTTGTTCCTGTTATTCCTCCGGAATTGCGTCCGTTGGTTCCACTGGATGGTGGCCGTTTCGCTACTTCAGATTTGAATGATTTATATCGTCGGGTTATTATCCGTAATAACCGTTTGAAACGATTAATCGATATTAAAGCTCCCGAAGTGATTTTGCGTAATGAAAAACGTATGCTTCAGGAAGCTGTGGACTCTTTATTTGACAATTCTCGTAAATCGAGTGCTGTAAAGACTGATGCTAACCGTCCGTTAAAGTCATTGTCTGACAGTTTGAAAGGTAAACAAGGCCGTTTCCGTCAGAACTTGTTAGGTAAACGTGTCGACTATTCAGCTCGTTCGGTTATTGTCGTTGGCCCTGAATTGAAAATGCATGAATGCGGTTTGCCAAAAGGTATGGCTGCCGAACTTTATAAACCTTTTGTTATTCGTAAATTGATCGAACGTGGTATTGTTAAGACCGTTAAATCTGCTAAGAAGATTGTGGATCGCAAAGAACCGGTTGTTTGGGATATTTTGGAATATGTAATGAAAGGTCATCCTGTGTTGTTGAACCGTGCTCCTACATTGCACCGTTTAGGTATACAGGCGTTTCAGCCAAAATTGATTGAAGGTAAGGCTATTCAGTTGCACCCGTTGGCTTGTACGGCTTTCAATGCCGACTTCGACGGTGACCAGATGGCTGTTCACTTGCCATTAGGTAATGAGGCTATTTTGGAAGCTCAGATGTTGATGCTTGCATCACATAACATTTTGAATCCGGCAAATGGTGCTCCTATTACCGTCCCTTCACAGGATATGGTGCTTGGTTTGTATTATATCACAAAATTGCGTAAAGGTACTTTAGGCGAAGGTTTGATGTTTTACGGTCCGGAAGAAGCAACAATCGCATACAATGAAAAGAAGGTTGATATCCATGCTCCGATCAAAGTCTATGTAGATAATGTAGAAGAAGATGGTAAGTTGGTGAAGAAAATTATCGAAACTTCTGTCGGTCGTTTGATGGTGAATGAATTTGTACCTACTGAAGTTGGCTATATCAATGAAGTGTTAGGAAAGAAAACTCTTCGTGATATTATCGGTAAAGTTATCAAAGTTTGTGGTGTTGCACGTACAGCCCAGTTCCTTGATGATATTAAGAATCTGGGATATTATATGGCATTCAAGGGTGGTTTGTCATTTAACCTGGCCGACGTTCTTATTCCTGCTGAAAAGGACGAATTGGTGAAGGAAGGTTATGATGAGGTAGAACAAATCCTTGCAAACTATAACATGGGTTTCATCACAAACAATGAACGTTATAATCAGATTATTGATACGTGGACTCACGTTAACAGTAAGTTGTCAAATATTTTGATCAAGCAACTTACTGCGGATAATGACGGTTTCAATTCTATCTATATGATGATGGATTCCGGTGCCCGTGGTTCTAAAGAACAGATTCGTCAGTTGTCTGGTATGCGTGGTTTGATGGCAAAACCGCAGAAGAGCGGTGCTGAGGGTGGACAGATTATTGAAAACCCAATCCTTTCAAACTTTAAAGAAGGTTTGTCTGTGTTGGAGTACTTTATCTCTACTCACGGTGCTCGTAAAGGTTTGGCCGATACGGCTTTGAAAACTGCTGATGCTGGTTACCTGACTCGTCGTTTGGTTGACGTATCACATGATGTGATCATTAATGAAGAGGATTGTGGTACTTTACGCGGTTTGATTTGTACGGAGCTAAAGAATAACGAAGAAGTTATTGCTTCTTTGTATGAACGTATCCTGGGACGTGTTTCGGTTCATGATATTATTCATCCGATAACAGGTGAAGTGATTGTACATACAGGTGAAGAAATTCGCGAAGATGCAGCTCTGAAAATTCAGGAATCTCCGATTGAAAGCGTAGAAATCCGTTCTGTACTGACTTGTGAATCTAAAAAAGGTGTTTGTGCTAAATGTTATGGACGTAACTTAGCTACAGGGCGTATGGTTCAGAAGGGCGAGGTTGTCGGTGTAATTGCAGCGCAGTCTATCGGTGAACCGGGTACTCAGTTGACATTGCGTACGTTCCACGTGGGTGGTATCGCTTCCAATATTGCAACAGAAAATAGCATTACTTCTAAATATGATGGTATTATTGAAATTGACGAATTACGCTCTGTAGAAGCTGCGGATGAAAGCAATGGAAAGAAATACCAGGTTGTAGTAAGCCGTTTGGCTGAAATGCGTATTGTCGATCCGAATACAAAAATTGTCTTACTTACTCATAATATACCTTACGGTTCTAAGTTATTCTTCAATAATGGTGATACTATTAAGAAGGGTGATGTAATTATTGAATGGGACCCGTTCAATGCCGTTATTGTATCGGAAGTATCAGGTAAGATTGAATTTGAAAGTGTAGTTGAAAACGTTACCTACAAAGTAGAAAGTGATGAAACTACAGGTTTGAAAGAAAAGATTATTATTGAATCTAAGGATAAAACCAAGGCTCCGGCTGCTCATATCGTAGACGAAAATGGAAATTATTTGAAGAACTATTCATTGCCTTTGGGTGCACACGTTGTGAAAGATAACGGTGATCCGATTAAGGCTGGTGAAGTTCTTGTTAAAATCCCTCGTGCTGTTGGTAAAGCAGGTGACATCACCGGCGGTCTTCCACGTGTTACAGAGTTGTTTGAAGCCCGTAACCCGTCTAATCCTGCAGTTGTTTCTGAAATTGATGGTGAAATTGGCTTTGGTAAGATCAAACGTGGTAACCGTGAAATTACAGTAACTTCCAAGTTGGGTGAAGTTAAGAAGTATATGGTGCCTTTGTCAAAACAACTTTTGGTTCAGGAGAATGACTATATACGTGCAGGTATGCCTTTGTCTGACGGTGCAATCACACCTTCTGATATTCTGGCTATCCAGGGACCTACGGCTGTACAAGAATATATTGTTAATGAAGTGCAGGATGTTTACCGTTTGCAGGGTGTGAAGATCAATGACAAACACTTTGAAGTAATCGTTCGTCAGATGATGCGTAAGGTGGAAGTGGTTGATCCGGGAGATACTCGCTTCCTGGAACAACAGGTGGTGGATAAACTGGAAGTAATGGATGAAAACGACCGTATCTGGGGCAAGAAAGTTGTTATAGAACCGGGAGATTCTCAGACATTGCAAGCCGGTCAGATCGTAACTGCCCGTAAGTTGAGAGACGAGAACAGTATGTTGAAACGTCGTGACCTTAAATTGGTTGAAGTACGTGATGCCGTTCCTGCTACAGCAAACCAGATTCTTCAGGGTATTACCCGTGCAGCTTTGCAGACGAATAGCTTTATGTCTGCTGCATCTTTCCAGGAAACGACAAAGGTGTTGAACGAGGCTGCTATCAACGGAAAAGTAGACCGCCTGGAAGGTTTGAAAGAAAATGTTATCTGCGGACACTTAATTCCTGCAGGTACAGGCCAGAGAGATTTCGATAAACTTGTGGTTGGTGCTAAAGATGAATTCGAACGCATCTTTGCGAATCGTAAGAATGTTGTTGATTTTAATGGTATGGACAGAGATGATGAATAAAATCAGATAAGTCTTAAAAAGAAAGGTCTCCGATAACTCGGAGGCCTTTTTTTATATCTTCTAATTTGGTTAATAAATGGAGAACTTTTATTTTTGTGAGTATATGCATATTTATGCATAATAATACACTAAAAACAGAGACTATCATGAAGAGAATTGTGCTATGCCTAGCCGTATTTTTACTGTCTGTAAGTTGCTTATTCGCCAAAGACTCAGATGCCAAATTGAATGTAATGTCTTATAATATCCGGTATGACAATCCGGAAGATGGAAATAACCAATGGAAATTTCGCCGGGACTTTGCGGGAAATCTTGTTAAATTCCACGATGTGGATATTTTGGGCGCACAGGAAGTTTTGCATAATCAGCTAATGGATTTGACAGAACGTTTACCGGAGTTTGCGTATGTTGGTGTCGGACGTGAAGATGGAAAGACAAAAGGGGAGTATGCCCCGATATTTTATCGTAAAGATCGTTTTTCTGTTATCAAAAGCGGTAATTTCTGGTTGGCAGAAGATATAAATGCCGTTGGAAAGAAAGGTTGGGATGCTGCGTGTGAGCGTGTTGCTACCTGGGCTATCTTGTCAGATAAAGAAACCGGAAAGAAATTCTTTTTTCTGAATACGCATCTGGATCATATGGGAAAAGTTGCACGGCATGAAGGGGCTTCTTTGGTATTGGAGCAAGCCGCAAAATTGTCGGAAAATTTGCCAATTATAGTAACCGGCGATTTTAATGCTGTTCCCTCAGATGAACCTGTCCGGGTATTGACGAATGTGAGTGATCCCCGGCATCTGACACATACACGTGCAGTTGCAGAATTTAAGTATGGTCCGGAATGGACTTTCCATAACTTTGGTAAGATTCCTTATGATAAACGGGAATGGATCGATTATATTTTTGTAAAAGGTAATATCAAGGTATTACGCCATGGGGTACTTACCGAGACATTAAACCAACTATTTCCTTCGGATCATTGCCCTATAATTAGCGTGTTGGAAATTCAATAAGTCTGTTATGAATAAAGAGAGCGATGTGTTACGAGAAATAACCCCACTTTCAACCGAAGATTGTTTTTTAATAATGCAACGGTTGAAACAGGGATTCAAGTATCCGCTTCATATACATCCGGAGTTTGAACTTAACTATCTGGAGAATGCTTCAGGAGCTATTCGGATAGTGGGTGACTCTATTGAAGAAATGGACGACCTTGACTTGGTTTTGATTGCAGGTAATACAAAGCATGCTTATTCAAATCATAATTGTTTTTGTAAGGATATTTTCGAGATAACTATCCAGTTCCATCACTCTTTATTTGATAGCCTGATTAATAAGAGGCATTTTAAAACAATAAAAGATATGTTTGAAAAAGCTTCTCAAGGTCTGATTTTTAGTAAGAAAATGATACAGCTTATTCAGCCGGAGCTGAAAATGTTGTCGAATGACGAACGCCCTGATTCTTTTCATAATCTACTAAAATTAATAGATATTTTAAAGACGCTTTCTCTGGATTCCGAGGCTCGCCGATTGAATGCAGTGAATAAAGTTAAAAATTATAATAAGAGCGACAATGACAGGCTGGAAGGGCTGATGCTTTATTTGCACGAAAATTACTATCAGCAAATTCTATTATCAGATGCTGCTTCGTTAATAAATATGAGTGAAGCTTCTCTTAACCGATTCTTGAAAAAGTGGACAGGAAAGACTTTTATAGATAACTTAAATGATATTCGCATAGCCGAGGCTGCTTGTCGTTTAATAGATACAAGTGATTCTATTTCTGAGATATGCTATAAGTCTGGCTTTAATAATCTGTCTAACTTTAATAGAATATTTAAAAGCCGTAAGGGGAATACTCCGACAGAATACAGAGAGAAATATGCACGCACACGTTTCAGAATTTAAAACAGGATTTTATAGAAATTTACATTGATATATGTCAAGAGTTGACAAAATAATATCATTTATTGTTTGAATAGTATTTGGTAGGTTCCTTTAAACCTACTACTTTTGTAAAGTTCAAGTGAAAGAGATTAGCACTTAAACTCAAACCTTGACCTAAACGCCAAAACCTATTATAATGAACACAAAAGGTATTTTTACATTGGTCTAAAGAATTGAGAATTAAAAACACAACTAGAAAAGGGCTACCTGTGAAGGGCGCCCTTTTCGCTTTTTGTACGGTTCAATACTTATAGACAATGCATTAAAGTGATACTTTATTCCTTTTGTTTTGCCAGATTTGTGTTTGAATATACGACAATAAAAGATATTTGTTTACATTTGCTATGAATATTAATTAATATAAGAGTAATAATTATGGAAAATAATAAACAAACCAACGAAATACAGGTTGAACTTTCTGAAGAAATGGCTCAGGGAACATACGCCAATCTTGCTATTATATCCCATTCGTCATCAGAGTTTATATTGGACTTTATCCGTGTTGTACCGGGTGCTCCGAAGGCGCAGGTAAAAAGTCGCGTGATTCTGACTCCCGATAATGCGAAGCGATTGCTTTTTGCATTGCAGGACAATCTGGCTAAATTCGAAGATCAGCAAAAAGGAGATAAGACTGCTCAATTTGATGATTTTGTTCCTCCGATGGGTGGAATGAAAGGCGAAGCTTAATAGCTTAACGTTTTCTTGTGTTGCAGGGTAAACATATTTGAAACTTGTATTTGCCGGAATTTGGGTAGGCAACTAAATCTCCCCGGATGCTATTGAAAAATCATATCGATGTTTTTAGAAAATGATCCCGATGTTTTTAGAAAAACATCGGGATCATTTTGAAACGTATAGTAATGGCCCTATTGCGGAAGAAAATATTAAATTGTGCTGTTGTCAAAAAATAAGCACCTTCTTTTTATAATCCGGCTAATATTTTCTTTAAAACAGTTTCGGCCGATATTTCGCGGTTGGCTGCTTCCGGTATCACAATGCTTTGAGGACTTTCAATAACATCGTCAGTTACAATCATATTTCGGCGAACAGGCAGACAATGCATAAAATAGGCATTGTTTGTAAGTGCCATCTTCTCTGCATCGACCGTCCAGCTACGATCCATATTGATAACCTTTCCGTAGTTCGGATCATTGTAAGCTGACCAATTCTTAGCATAAATGAAATCCGCACCTTCAAATGCTTTTCTTTGGTCATATTCTACATGGGCATTGCCTACAAACTTGGAATTTAATTCGTAGCCTTCCGGGTGAGTTATTACAAACTCGTAGTCGGTTGCATTCATCCATTCTGCAAAACTGTTGGGTACGGCTTGCGGTAATGGTTTTGGATGAGGTGCCCATGTCATTACTACTTTCGGACGGGCTGTCTTTTTATATTCTTCTATTGTAATCAGATCAGCGAAACTTTGTAACGGATGGCGTGTCGCAGCTTCCATACTGAATACAGGACGGCCGGAGTATTGGACGAACTGATTCAATATCTTTTCATTGTAGTCGTCTTCTTTGCTTTCGAAACGGGCAAAAGAACGAACTCCTATGATGTCGCAATAGCATCCCATTACAGGTATAGCTTCTAATAAATGTTCCGGCTTGTCTCCGTCCATTATGACTCCGCGTTCGGTCTCTAATTTCCAGGCTCCCTGGTTTACATCCAGCACCATAGTGTTCATTCCTAAATTCATGGCAGCCTTTTGAGTACTCAATCGGGTACGTAAACTGGAGTTAAAGAATATCATTAACAGAGTTTTATTCTTTCCTAATTCTGTAAATTGGAAACGGTCTTTCTTTATTTCGAAAGCTTCGTTAAGCGCCTGCTTCAGATCGCCTAAATCCTGTACGCAAGTAAAGTTTCTCATTCTTTCTTATTTTATTGTAAGCCACAAATGTAACGATTTTTACCTAAACCAAAATAGATGGGAACCATTAGAATAAAATATCCACTTCCATATTGCTGATCCACTCTACCGGCCGGCCTGCAACTTTATTGCAGCTAACTGCAAATTTCAGAGGCAAAATAATTCCTAATGGAATACGTAACCAAGCCGGCATATTGAAATTATGCATTCCTATCAGTGATCCTAACTGAATGCCTAAAGACGGAGCAACAAGAAAACGTGTTTCCGCATTTCTGCGGTCCACACCCATTTCCATATAACCGTAAAGACCAAGGAAGCGTTTGGGAGAAACAAAAATATCCATATCATAATTCACACCGGCTTTTACGTTCCAGTTTTTGATAGTGTAAGAATCAGACGGAGCATGCATATAATAGCCGGATATTGTAGGTGATAGCCATTGAGCAATATCGCCGGCTTTCATTTGCATACTTTTACCATCTCCGAACTTATGCCAGTTAATCATACTGACATTTAAGCGTCCTCCGTAAGTCATTACGCCGCTGCTATTACCATGAATAGGTTTGCCTATTAAAAACATAAAGGAGTTTGCCACTCGCGAACGGATGAAATTGCGCGTGAAAGGTTCCTGCACAATAAGCTGTAGTTCTTCTTTATGCGTAGCGGCTTCTGCTTCAAGCGGTACATCGTCCAGGTTTGTACCGAATGGAATGGGAAATTCTTTAACTACAGGGAAACGGGCATATATAAATTGAGGCAGATCATCATGGTGTTCGGGTAATTCGTTGATAATGTCGTTTTCATTTCCATTCAGCGCATTATAATATCCTTTCCATACTTCTGTGATAGATTCGCATGTGGCAGTTACTGCTTGATAAAATACACGGGTTTCGCGTTCATAGCTATCACCTTTATCCAGTGTATACGGCCGTTTTTGAGTAACGCGGATATTCCGGTAGTCGTTAGCGTCTTTATATTCTTCCATGTTTTGGTTAAGGCGTTTGTCTCCGTAGGCAGACCAGCTTTCACCTTTCAGGTTGGCTGTTTGTACGGGAATTGTATTATAAAAGTCGTGCAAACTTTTATTGTTGCAAACAGCGGATGCCGAGAAGCCACGCCGTACCATTTGATGTCCCGAAGCAAAAGAATCCTGCAGAAAATGTTCGGCGAATGCCTCATAAAGAGTTGCATAGAACATCAGGTTGCTAGCCATTTCTTTATCTCCTTTGCGCATTTCTTTGCCGGCCTCTTGTGCCAGATGGATTGCAAAAATGTGAATGCAGAAATATTTACTCATGGAAGGCAGACTGTTTAGTTTGCCGAATACCTCATTAACCTCTGAAGGATGCAGCAGACGGCGGATCAGGTTTACATCGATCATTTTCAGGTGATCGTTCAATCCTTTTCCGTAAGCGTAGAAATGGGAAAGGTCCTTGATTGCCAAAATGCCATAAGCCAGGTTGATGTCTAGCAATTCTTTGCTTGATGCTCCGGTCAGGAATTCATTCATAGCTTTATTCTCCAGAGCCAATGTACGGTTTGTCTTTGAGAAATGAGTTTGTAGTCCTGTTTCCAGTAATAAAGGATTTTCTACGTGGTCGCCGGCCAAACCGCATAATGTTCCGTAAGTAACGATATTGGGCAATTGAGTAAGTTCATTCATTGCATAAGCGTTAGACTGGGGCATGTGTGACATATTTAATAATGTTAGCATAGCACTGTCTGCCGTTGCTTCATCGGGAAATATCCCGTTTTCTACAAGATACCGGGGCATAAGTGACATAGCACGGTCTCCGATTTTACGATGTTCTGCATAGTCCCAGGCAAAAGCCGAAAGTGCCAATGCGATATTTCCCAGTATGAGAAATCCGCGACGGAGGTGTGATTTCATTTTTTGTTTCATGTCAGTTCATATTTTATGAGTTGTGAATTATCTGAATAATCCAAGCGCAAGTTTTACACTGAGAGCTTGATATTTGAATTTATCGAAACTAAGAAAAAGCGCGACATTGAATAAGTCGCTACCTATCCCATAACCTGATTTGCTGTAATTATGTAACACCGGTGTCCATAGCTGACTCAGGTAAAGACGTTCAGATTATGAAAAACACCTCCGAAATGGTCTCCCCAAGGCTCCGGAAAATAATGTTTAGCAAAATAACGAAAATCGGCGAAATAAGTGTTGTGCTGGTTAAAAAATAGTCTGCCGCTTAAATTATAACTTAACCGCTCTGATAGTCCTGGCTTTATGCTTTGGTGCAAACCCGCTTCGAATCTCCAGTAATTACCCGAACCTGCTGATGGTATGTTACTCCATTGCTTCCGAATGCTAATTGAAAAGGATTGATACCCTATATATAAAGATAGAACAAATGTATGATTATTTCGTTTGATTTACAATTAGAGTATGACGAAATGGAAGGTATTGGTTTTGGGTCATTCCCGTGACTTGCTTGAATTTCTTTGCTATGTAATGGCTTTAGCCTGGTTTTAGTTACCGTCCGCTTCAGCGGACGGCTTAAAGAAGGTTCTCTTTGTAGGCTTTAGCCTAAGTTCGGTTGCCGTCTACTTTAGTGGACGGATTAAAGGATGTACATTCCTGTTGGCTTTAGCCAAATTTCTTTCCGGTTGGGCTAAAGCCCTTGAAAGGGGAGAATCTACAGCTTCCATCGGTTGAAACCGACGGCAATTGAAACCAGGCTAAAGCCATATTCTATCCATTGATCAGATATCCTGTGCTTGTGCCTGCTTTTGAGCTTGACAAGCTTGTTTTCAATATGTCTGTTTTCGGTTACCTCTCTCTGGTTATCTTTTTTCAGTTATCTCTCTTCGAGATGGCTTTAGCCTAAGTTCGGTTGCCGTCTACTTTAGTGGACGGATTAAGGGATGTACATTCCTGTTGGCTTTAGCCAAATTTCTTTCCGGTTGGGCTAAAGCCCTTGAAAGGGGAGAATCTACTGCCTCCGTCGGTTGAAACCGACGGCAATTGAAACCGGGCTAAAGCCATTTCTATCCATTAATCAGATATCCCGGACACAGCGAACATAGGTGCCGCTGCCGCCCGTGTAGCCCCAATAGTTACCGCCATTGCCGAAGTGCAGTAGGCAGCGAATGCCGGTACCGCCATACCAGACCGAACTACTCCAGTAGTAGAAGCTGATGAACGCAGCGCAGCCGTTGTTTTGCAATGTAGCTCTATTATCATATATTCCCTTTAACTCGATATAAGTAGGAACACGCCAACCTGTACCTAATCCTTTACAATAATCAATAGCTGCCTGATAATTAGAAACATCACTGCCACGTCCAGTCTTTTCAACCTCTATGGAATACTCCTTAGTGACTGTAAATGTAGAAGAATTTCCATTCCTATCAGAACTCGTTGTACCGGAAGAAACGCCGCCATCGTAATTGAATGGAGGGTAATTAGTTGAACTTCCTGTCCAAGTTTTATAAGTATCGGCCAAGGCCTGGTTGATAGTGACCACAGGCAAGTTATCCCGCACACAGCGGACATAGAGGTCGTAGCCCGCGTTGTTGTCACTGAAATTGCCATTGTTGAAGTACAATATGCAGCGTCCGAGGTCATCGCCATTGTAGACCGAACTACTCCGGTACCACTGGCTGAGGAATGCAGCGAAGCCGGATACGGATTCTAATGCCGCCTTATTCTGATACATAGCGAATAACTCTATTATTGTAGGAATACGCCAACCTGTACCTAATCCTTTACAATAATCAGTAGCAGGCTGATGAGTAGAAGCACTGCCACGTTCAGTCTTCTCGACCTCGAAAGAATAAGGCGTACTTATAGTAGCGGTAGAAGAAACGCCCATATAATCGGAACCCGTTGTGGAAGAAATGCCACCATCGTAATTGAATGGAGGGTAAGCTGTAAGGTCAGACTGAGCTGACTTATAAGCCGTAGCCAACGGTTGATTAACCGATATCCATACAGAAGCCACGCTGTGCCATATCCGGGGATCGTCATTCTTGTAATATAGGTTGCCACTACTATTCGTTACATAGTTTCTAATAAATTCAAGTGAATTGTTTACGTTTACCGTCAGCGTGTAGTTTGTGTGTCGGCGTAGCGAGAAGTCGCTTACATCGCTGCTTTTGCCCATAAAGACGTCGAAGTGGCATGTGTAGGCATCGTCTGTTGCGAGGGTTTTGCTTCCTGTCAGCGTTACCCTCGCAGCATCGGGTGCTTTCAGTCTGTTTCTTTCGGTGGCGTTAGTGGCCGAGTAGCCGGATTGTATGTTTTCTCCTACATACCAGGTTACGGTGTTAGCATTTACGGAGGTGGAGTTCTCCACTCCTGCGGTGTTAGTGTTGTTTCCTGTTCCGTCGTAGTTGTTTTTTGTTCCGAAGCACTTTTTTCCTGCGTTTACGAGTTGGATTCCTGTGCGCGGTATGTTTCCTCCGCCTTGTGAGCTGTAGGGTATGGAGAAGGTTTGATTCACTACCGTTACTTTCGCCAGCGTGCGGTAGAGTTGTACGGTCATTATTGGATCCGACAAGTTCACCGTTGCCGTTCCGGCGTAGGGTACGTCTGCATCCGAACTGATCGTGTTCGTCATCACCAGCGCTTGAAAGGCGGCATAGTTTCCTGTGAAGTTCGCAAAGCTTCCTGTTCCTCCCGTGCTGGCGTAGTTGTTTATTGCCGCATTGTCGTTTGCTACAATCACCAGTCGGCAACTTGTTGCTGCCGGGTCTGCCACGTTGGTAAAGGTTACTGCTTTGTCTGTGTTTGCCGTCATGGTTCCGATGTTGGTTCTGCCGTTGAATGTTCCGTCACTTTTAAAAAGGAGGGCGTAGACGTTCTTCAGCGTTGTTGGCGCTTTGGTGGAAGGCATATCCGCAGAACAACTGTCAGTATCACTCGATACCAGTTCGTAGTAGAAGCCAGCTTGCGCGGCTTCGCTTTCCGGGGCTGCTTCTCGGATCAGCGCTCTCGTCTCCGGTATGGCTTCTACGCCGGTTTTGAGCGTAAGTGTCAGGGTGTGTCCTGCTGTGGGGTCTTTTTCCGGTTCGTCGTCGTCGTTGCATGCGGTCAATGCAGGCAGCATTGCCAGCATTATCAGGAAACCGGTCGTAAGGTAGCGGGTTTTGATCGCTTTTGTTTGTTCCATAACTTTGAATTTAAAGAGTTAATATTAGGTTGAAAATTGAGAAATCCGTTCTGTAGAGGCTCTGTAGGTGTACGGAGGCTCCGCCGGTGCGTTGGTGATACTTTTGTAGGTGTACGGAGGTTTTCCGTGTGGTACGGACACACGTTTTGGGCAGGCTGCAAGGGCAGCCTGCTATGTTTTGATTGTTTTTTACGTGAAAAAGGTGGGTGGAGGAAAGGTTACGTTTTTTTTGCAAAATATCCTTCTTCATGAAGAAGGACTGCGGAACATACATGTTCCGCAGATATATGTCTTATACAAGGAATGTATTTCATCTTGTTTATGAGATGTTGCGGGGGCAAAGATAGGGATTTCTTGTGCGGTAAGGAAAAATATCTGCGTAAATCTGCGCTTGTTTACGGAATACAGTCTCGGGCTTTTGCCTGTGATCTCTTTGAACTGCCGGAAGAAGGAAGTGCGTGAATAAAAACGGCTCATCGCGTTCTGTTCATCTGTAGAAACACTCTTTTTTCTATCCTGGGCCTGGCTGGAGATACGAACGATTTGGTATCTATAATGAACGAATTGGAACGTTATTCTCTTACTTGTCCTTCTCCTTCGATTATGTATTTGTATGTAGTGAGTTCGGGCAATGCCATTGGACCCCGGGCATGCAGCTTTTGTGTGCTGATACCTATTTCGGCACCGAAGCCGAATTGTGCACCGTCGGTAAAGGCTGTAGATACGTTTGCATACACACAGGCGGCGTCTACCATTTGCTGGAATTTGCGGATGGCTTCGCCTGATTCGCTGACAATGCTTTCGCTGTGCTTCGAACTGTAGCGTGAGATATGTTGCAAGGCTTCGTCAAACGTGTTTACGGTGCGGATGCTCATTTTGTAGTCCAGAAATTCTGTTCCGAAACTGTCGGGGGTGGCAGGCCGGAGTAATTCGGACGGGTATTGGTTGCAGAGTGCGGCATAGGCAGGTTTGTCGGCATAAATTATCACCCGGCTGTTTTGCAGCTTGCTGCAAATGTAGGGTAGATCGGACAGGCGGTCGTGGTGGATAATGAGGCAGTCTAATGCGTTGCACACACTTACGCGACGTGTCTTTGCATTGTTCACAATGGCCTGGCCTTTCTCTTTATCTCCGTCTTTATCGAAATAAGTATGACAGATTCCTGCACCGGTTTCAATTACCGGAACACGGGCATTATCACGTACAAAGTTGATAAGCGAACTGCTTCCGCGCGGAATGATCAAATCTACCAGCCCGATTGCATTTAATAGTTCGGCTGTCGATTCCCTGCCAGGGGGAAGCAGTGTACAGACTGCCGGATTTATAGTATGGCGCTCAAGTACGCGGTGTATAATCCCGACTAAAGCTCTGTTTGAACAGTCTGCATCCGATCCTCCTTTCAATACACAGGTATTACCGCTTTTGAAGCAGAGCGAAAACACATCGAAAGTAACATTCGGCCGGGCTTCATAAATTACGCCTATTACGCCGAAAGGTACGGTTATTTTCCGTATCACCATTCCGTTGGGACGGGTTGCTTCATCCAGTGTTTTGCCCAGCGGGGTGGACAGGGTGGCTACGTTACGCATATCTCCGGCAATTCCTTCCAGTCGATCGGGGGTGAGTTTCAGCCGGTCGTATTTCGGATTGGCCGGATCCATTCGCGACAGATCTTTGGCATTCTCTGCCAATACGTATGACTGGCAGTTTAATAATTCTTGTGCCGTGTCTTGCAAAATCCGGTTGATCTTGTTATCACTTAACGTCAGTAATGAACGCGATCCGTTTACTGCTTGTTCCAATGTCTTTATTATACTCATACTTTTATGCCTGGTCTAAATATAAATAATCGTAATGTATCAGCGGTTTCAAATCGCGGTGCCCGATAAGCCGGGTAGCTTCCCTGCTATCATAGCCGGCACAGCCTACGCCTAATTGTATACCTTCTTCGTTGATTATTTTTACGATGTCGTCTTTTTCAAATTCTCCTTTTATATGTGTTACGCCAACCAACAGGATACTGGTTGCCTTCGGGTCGAGAAGTGCTTCCTCGGCACCTTTGTTGATATGGATTTCTCCTTTGGCAAAGCCTTCGGAATGGGCGATCCATTTCTTTACGCTGCTTACGGGTTTGGGCGAAGGAAGAAAGCGTGTGCAAACCGTATCGCTTCCTTTAGCCAATAATTCCAGTAGGATATTGTTTTTCTTGCCGTTGGCAATGATAACGGTGATGCCTTCGTCGGCTACCTTGCGGGCGATATTGCATTTGGTTAACATACCGCCGCGTCCGAATGAAGATTTGCTTGTTTGTACATATTCGGACAAGTCCTGTCTGCCGTTGTCTATTGTCCGGATTACCTCGGATGCCGGGTCTTGCGGGTTGCCGTTGTATATACCGTCTATATTACTTAATATGATGAGTGCATCCATGCCCATCATGGTGGCGATGAGGCCGGACAGTTCGTCGTTGTCGGTAAACATCAGTTCCGTAACGGAGATGGTATCGTTTTCGTTTACAATGGGAATTACTTTGTTTTCCAACATTACTTCCATGCAGTGCTTCTGGTTGAGATAGTGCGTACGGCTACCAAAGTTCTCCTTGGTGGTCAATACTTGTCCGCAAGCTATTTTGTGTTCGCGGAACAGTTCGAAGTACCGGTTTATTAATTTTGCCTGGCCTACGGCAGAGTAAAGTTGGCGGGCAGATACGTGATCCAGCTTTTTGTTTGGCTTCACTTCGCTTCGTCCCGAAGCTACGGCTCCGGATGATATTAGGATTACTTCTACACCATGCTGATGAAGCTCTGCAACCTGATCTGCTAGTGCTGACATACGGGTGACATCCAGCGATCCGTCTTTGCGCGTGAGTACGTTGCTTCCGATTTTGATTGCTATTCTTGTAAACTGATATGCCATATTTGTGATACTTTAGTTTACAAATATAGATACTATAATCGAAAAGGAAGTCAATATGGCTGTAGAATTAACATTTTGGTATTTGAATGAGTTTGAAGGTGTGTCAAAAATCGGAATTAAGGAACGCAGACGGAGCACAGAGAAACGCAGACCCTATTGATTATTAATAAAATCAGTCTGCGTTTTTCTGTGTGTTCTGCGTTATCTGCGTCCGGTGGACACAACCTCATTTATTTTCTTGTTTGTGTACGACGCTGCATTTCGTGTTTTAGCATACGAAGCTCGCGGCTTGTTTGCCCCGCTACGGATGTGTTTTCTTCTGCCCGTCGTATCAGATAAGGAAGTACATCCCGAACGGGAGCGTACGGAACATATTTGGTAACATTAAATCCCTCGTGGGCAAGGTTGAATGAAATGTTATCACTCATTCCCAGCAATTGGGCAAAGAAGATTCTGGAGTCGTTGTGCGGGATTCCTTTTTCATCCATCAGCTTAGCCAGCTTATAATTGCTTTCTTCGTTGTGGGTTCCCATAAACATTTCGAAACGATCCAGATGATCCATTACGAAAGCTACTCCGGCATCATAGTTTTCATCAGTAGCCTGTTTGTCTTTGCAGATGGGGTCGGGATAACCCAATGCTGCGGCGCGGGCACGTTCTTCTTCCATGTAGGCGCCTCTTACAAACTTGACTCCTGCGATATAGCCTTTTTCTATTGTGTCATCGTATATGCGGCGCAGGTACGGCATGCGGTCATGACGGTACATTTGCAATGTGGCAAAGACGATGGCGCGTTTCTTGTTGAACCGGCGCATGGCATCGTCTGTCAATTCGTCGATGGCGTCCTGAAAGCAATAGTCTTCGGCATCCACAAGAATACGGACATCGTTATCGTAAGCGCGTTGGCAAAGAGCCATGAAACGTTCGCGGAATTCCCTGAATTGTTTTACTTCTTCGATAGTCAGCTCACTGCGTTTTTCGGAAGCTTTGCAAAGTAGTTCGTCGGTTGTTATGGTTGAAGGCTTAAACACGGCGTAAGCCAGATTGGGATTTCCTTTTGCGTAGTCTATAGATCTTAAAGTCTCTTCAAACGTGGCGCGGATGCCTTCAGGGGTTTGTTCGCCTTCGGCGGAGAAGTCGAGCGTCGATTTAACGTTGAACTTCGTTAAATGGTTGATTACCCCGGCACAATCCTGCAAAGTTTCGCCTCCTACGAATTGCTTGTAAAGTGTAGGCTTTACAGCCCATGCCAAAGGAAAATGAATCTTGATGGCAATCGAGCTTCCTATCTTTGCGCACTTTACCAGCCACGGATGTTTTATGGTGTTAAAAAGAAGGTAAGCATTCTTTAGTTCGCCCTGTGATTTAGCCGAGAAAGCAATCTCGGTGTTATTAAAATCCAACATAGTATTCGATTTGTGAAGTTGATTTATCAGGTTGTCCGGAATTAATTATTTTTCTCCCAAGAATGGATATTTATAGTCTGTTGGTGGAACAAGCGCTTCCTTGATAGTCCGCGGATTTGTCCATCGGATCAGGTTCAACGGACCACCTGCCTTGTCGTTCGTTCCCGAAGCTCTTGAACCTCCGAATGGCTGTTGGGCAATAACAGCACCGGTAGGCTTGTCGTTGATATAGAAGTTACCGGCGGCATAGCGGAGTTTGTTGAATGCAACGTCTATCGCATAACGGTCGCGGGCAAAGATAGAGCCTGTTAAAGCATATGGAGAAGTGCGGTCGCACAATTCGAGTGTTTCTTCATATTTGGCATCATCGTAAACGTATACCGTAATAACCGGGCCGAATATTTCTTCCACCATTGATTTGAACATAGGGTCGGTGGTTTGGATAACAGTAGGTTCCACAAAGTAACCTTTTGACTTGTCTCCATGTCCGCCGAAGATTACTTCCGCGTCGGGCGATTGCTTGGCGTAGTTGATGTAGCTCATAATATTGTCGAATGATGCTTCATCTATCACTGCGTTTATAAAGTTGGAAAAGTCTTGTACGTCTCCCATCTTGATTTCTTTCAGCATTTCGCCTACCTGTTCTTTTATTTCTTTCCAGAGTGAAGCCGGTATATAAGCGCGTGAGCCGGCAGAACATTTTTGTCCCTGATATTCGAATGCACCGCGTACAATGGCTGTTGCAACATCAGCTGTAGGAGCGGATGGGTGCACGAATATGAAATTCTTTCCACCTGTTTCTCCTACGATTTTCGGATAAGATTTATAGGTGCCAAGGTTTTCTCCCATCTGTCTCCAAAGGGTGTTGAAGGTGGAAGTCGAACCTGTAAAATGGAAACCTGCCAGATCACGGCTGGTTGTAACGACCTTGCCGATTACGCTTCCCTGGCCGGGGATAAAGTTGACAACACCGTCGGGTAAGCCTGCTTCCCGGAATATTTTCATCAACAGGTAATTGGAATGGATAGCGCTGGTAGATGGCTTCCATACGCAAACATTTCCCATCATGGCAGGAGCCAGGTTTAAGTTGGATGCTATAGAGGTGAAGTTGAAAGGCGTAAGCGAGAATACAAAACCTTCGAGGGCGCGATACTCCATCCGGTTCAATATACCGGTCTCGGAATAAGGCTGATCAGCATAAAGCTGGCTTGCATAGAATGTACTGAAACGCAGGAAATCAATTAGTTCGCAAGGGGCATCAATTTCTGCCTGCATCGGATTTTTGCTCTGGCCTAACATTACGGACGCATTTACCAGATAGCGGTATTTAGTGGAAATCAATTCAGCAACACGAAGCATAACGGATGCGCGTTCCACCCAAGGCAATTCCGACCAGTCTTTATGTGCTTTCATGGCGGCGTCAATTGCCATTTGCACTTCTTTTTCGCCGGCTTTGTGGTAAGTTGCCAGTACATGGTGATGATCGTGCGGCATGACCACTTTTCCGGTATTTCCTGTACGGATTTCTTTTCCTCCTATCACCAGGGGAATATCCCATTCTTCGGAACTAAGTTGTGCGAGGGTTTGTTTTAATACTTTCTTTTCGGCAGAACCGGGAGCATAGGCTTTCACTGGCTCGTTAATTGGCTTCGGGAAGCTGAAAATTGCGTTATCCATTGTAATTCAGATTTTATATAAGGTTAAATACATAATGTTATATGTTTGTAAACTTACGGAATATTATGAGAAAATAGACAGTATTATAGTTAAAATATTTTTAAAGGATGGGTAAGTGTTGACAAAGTGTCGCAACATTCCGGTATATGGGATTGTTATTATTACAAGTTAATCATCTTAAAGGAAAGAATTATGGCGATAAGTAGAGTTTGGATAGAAGACGGCTGTATAGCCTGTGGCAACTGCGAGTCGGTTTGCCCTGAAGTATTTACTGTATCAGATCACTCAGAAGTAAGAGAAGGTGTTGTTTTTGCCGACTTTGAAGCAGGCATCAAGCAAGCTGCCGATGAGTGTCCGGTTGAAGTAATTAAATTCGAATAACAAACCGGAATTTGTTTTTCATCGCTTCCGAATATATTCCTAACGCGGGGCAAACGCAACTTAGTTGTAGTTTGCCCCGGTTCATTCTAGCACTTCTTACATGACCGGGTTCAACTCAACAGTTAATCCCAAAGCTGAGGCGATACGGTAGAAGGTAGATACCTTCGGTTCCGTTCTGCCGGTCTCAACACGGGAAATGTAAGATTTATTTGTCCCGATCCTCTCTGCAAGTTCCGCCTGTGTCATGTTGGCCTTCTTTCGGGCTTCCTCTATAATTTGTCCTGTAAAGAAAGCGTGAGCCTTATCCTCAGCGGCTCTACGCTCCGGAGTTCCTTCTTTGCCAAATGCTACGTCTAATTGTGCATCGACATCAAACATCTTTAGTTCTTTTTCGCTCATAATATTCTTCCTTTAGTTTTAATGCTTTATCTATTTCTTTATCAGGTGTTTTCTGGGTTTTCTTCTGAAAGCCATTGAACAATATCACTATTTGTCCCTCGTCAAAGCAAAAGAAAATCCGGTAGATATTACTCTGCCACTCTATCCTAAGTTTAAACAAACCGTCTCGTATGGATTTTACATACTTGGCCGGTAATCGGTCTTGAGTCTTTAGCATAAGCAAACCATACAGAACCTTTTCTTGTGTTCCCTTATCGAGAGTATTGAAAAAATCTTTGTAGTAGTTCTCATATGCTATTATCTGTCTTTTCATGTAGCAAAGATCTGGAAAGTTTATCAATTGAGCAACCTTTAAGGCTATATTTCGTGAAATCAAATCAGCCTTTCCTAAGCCCTTATTTCTTTGTAGACGGTCAATTTGTAGTGAGAAGTATTTTCTTACCTTGATTTATTTTTGTTCTGCGGACTTTTTAATCGTTTGATACTATACTTTTATTCTTTTGACCAGGGGCAAAATTAATTACTACCTAGCTAAAAATTAATTTTTACCTAGGTAGAAATCAATTTTTGCCTTGCTGAAAAGATTATTTATTCCTGTACTTTTTATTAGAAAGTGCTGTATTTCTTCTTACCTTTGGTGCATCTTAATCATAATAAAAAACTACATCAGATGAATGAGCAGATACGACAAATTGCAGAACGTCTGGCCGGGTTGCGTGATGCATTGGAGATTACGCCTGAAGAACTTGCCAGAGTATGCAACATCACCACGGATGAATATCTTTTGCTTGAAAGCGGTACGGTGGATATTTCGGTAAGTGTACTCCATCAGATATCTCAGGCTTATGGTGTTGAGCTGACTACACTAATGTTTGGAGACGAACCGAAGATGAGTGCTTACTTTGTTACCCGTAGAGGAAAAGGTATAGCTGTAGAGCGTACCAAAGCCTATAAATACCAATCACTGGCGGCTGGTTTTGCCGGACGAAAGGCCGATCCTTTTTTGGTGACTGTTCATCCTAAGCCGGATGAAGAGCCTGTTTATCTGAACTCGCATCCAGGACAGGAATATAATCTTGTATTGAGCGGACGTATGCTTTTGCAGATAAATAATAAAGAATTGATACTGGAAGAAGGAGACAGTATCTACTTTAACTCTGAGTTGCCTCATGGAATGAAGGCTCTGGATGGAGAAAAAGTAAGTTTTTTGGCGATCATTTTATAAATTAAGACTTGGGAAGCTAAGGAATCGGAATCCTTGTCTTCGATTATCAATTAAGAGAATATGTTAGAAAGATTCATAGACCAAACGACTTTCACGTCGCAAGAGGACTTTAAGAAAAACTTCAGGATAAAAGTGCCTGAGAACTTTAATTTCGGCTATGATGTAGTAGATGCATGGGCTGCCGAAGAACCGGATAAGAAAGCGCTTTGCTGGACGAATGACCACGGAGAGCATATTGATTTTACTTTTGCCGATCTGAAAAAATATACCGATCAGACAGCATCATATTTCCAGTCTTTAGGTATAGGGCACGGAGATATGGTGATGCTTATATTGAAACGCAGATATGAATTTTGGTTCAGTATCATAGCATTGCATAAGTTGGGGGCAGTCGTTATTCCTGCTACTCACTTATTGACGAAGAAAGATATCGTATATCGTGCCAATGCGGCTGATATAAAGATGATAGTTTGTGCCGGAGAAGAGCCTATACTTTCCCATATAAAAGATTCGCTTGCCGATTCACCGTCTATTAAGACTGTTGTTTCTGTAGGCCCTGAACTGGGAAGTTTTGATGACTTTCATGAAGGTATAAGAAATGCTGCTCCATTTGTACGTCCGGCACGTGCGAATAGTAATGACGATATTTCGCTGATGTATTTTACTTCAGGTACAACAGGCAACCCGAAAATGGTGGCTCACGACTTTACTTATCCTTTGGGACATATCGTTACGGGTAGCTTTTGGCACAACCTGCATAAAGACAGTTTGCACCTTACGATTGCCGATACCGGTTGGGGAAAAGCAGTTTGGGGTAAACTATATGGCCAATGGATTGCCGGTGCTACGGTATTTGTGTACGACCATGAAAAGTTTACACCGGCCGATATGTTGCAGATGATTCAGGATTACCGTATTACTTCATTGTGTGCCCCGCCTACTATTTTCCGTTTCCTTATACGTGAAGATATTAGCAAGTATGATCTTTCTTCGCTGCAGTATTGTACGATAGCCGGCGAAGCGTTGAATCCTGCCGTGTACGATACATTTTATAAGCTTACGGGTATTAAGCTGATGGAAGGTTTTGGCCAGACGGAAACGACTCTGACGGTTGCTACATTCCCATGGATGGAACCAAAGCCAGGATCGATGGGGGTTCCAAATCCTCAATATGATGTAGACCTTTTGCGCCCGGACGGGACAAAAGCAGAAGACGGAGAACAGGGACAAATCGTAATCCATACAGTTAATGGTAAGCCTATTGGTTTGTTTAAAGAATATTATCGGGATGCAGAACGTACGCATGAAGCCTGGCATGATGGGTTATATTACACAGGTGATGTTGCCTGGCGTGATGAAGACGGATATCTGTGGTTTGTTGGCCGTGCCGATGATGTGATTAAAAGTTCCGGCTATCGTATCGGCCCGTTTGAAGTGGAAAGTGCGTTGATGACACATCCGGCAGTTGTAGAGTGCGCCATTACCGGTGTACCCGATGAAATACGCGGACAAGTGGTAAAAGCCACAATTGTATTGGCTAAAGATTATAAGTCGAAAGCCGGCGAAGCTCTGGTAAAGGAACTTCAGGAACACGTTAAAAAGGTTACCGCTCCTTATAAATATCCTCGTGTTGTTGAATTTGTAGACGAACTGCCTAAAACAATCAGCGGTAAGATACGCAGGGTAGAAATCAGAGATAAGGATAATAAGTAGATTTGCTATAAAGAATATATAAAGAAAGCCGGAGTTTTTATAAAAAACTCCGGCTTATCAGTTTAAAGCAAAGATCCTATGGAAAAGCGTCTTTACTCTGAAATCATTTTTTCAATTTCTTCCAATGAGCGTCCGGTTGTTTCGGGAATCAGTTTCCACATGATAAACATGTAAGGAATACACATGGCGGCAAACAATAGGAATGTTCCTTCCGGAGTCAGGTTCTTCAGCATCCACGGGGTTAACTGTCCGATCAGGTATGTACCGATCCATAAAGAGAATCCTGCAATAGACATGGCAAGACCACGCACGCGAATCGGGAACATTTCTGATAGAAGAACAAATACTACCGCACAGATTGAGATTGCACAACAGAAAATGTAGAACATGAATGATACCAACAGGAATATACTTGATATGCCCATTGCTTCACCGTTATGGAAGTAGAATGCAATTAGCAATAATGCTAAAATCATACCTGAAACTCCCCAGTATACCAGTTTCTTACGTCCTACTTTGTCGATGATAAACAATGCAATGATAGTAGTAATCATGTTAACCAAACCAACAAGTACCTGGTAAAATAATGAATCGCCGCCTGAAAGCCCGCTTTGTTCAAAGATTGTAGGACCGTAGTATAGCACGGCATTTACACCCATAAACTGACCCAGAATGGCAATGGCAGAACCAATAAGTACCATCTTAAAGATAGCCGGCTTGAAAAGATAAGCCCATTGGCCTGACTTTGAGGAATCCTCGCTTATTACCATCTGGCGGGTACTTTCCAACTGGCTTACCGCTTCCTGGATACTTCCATAGATACGTTGCAGAATATGCTGTGCACTGTCGTCGCGACGTTTTAGAATTAACCAACGCGGGCTTTCCGGTATGAAGAATATCACTATAAAGAATATAACGGAAGGAACGGCACACATTCCTAACATGCCGCGCCACGATTCGGTATAGAATACTTTTTCGAATAGAGAGACGGATGCCGGATCGGTTATTGTTGCCATACCGCTTTCGGCCAGGTTCAGCAAAAGATGGTTTACCAGATAGGCTCCTACCATACCGACTGTTACACCGAACTGGTAAAGTGATACAAGGCTGCCGCGATATTTTGCAACAGCTACTTCTGATATATATAACGGAGATATGATGGAAACAATACCGATACCTACACCTACAAAGATGCGGGAAACAATAAGCATTGTGAAATCCGTACTTACTGCACAGCCTATGGCAGAAAGCGAGAAAAGGATGGCGGAGAATAACATTGTGCGTTTACGCCCGAACATATCACCTAAAATACCGGCAACAGATACACCGCCGATCGAACCGACCAGTGCGCAACCTACGTACCAGCCCAGTTGCATCTCATCAAGCCCGAATAATTTAGCTACTTGCTGATTGGTTCCGGATACAACTGCTGTGTCATATCCGAAAAGGAATCCGCCTAAAGCAGCAACGAGAGATAGGAATATTACATATCCCATGTTAACATTGTTGTTGTTCATAAATTACAGTCTTTTCTTTATTATATGTTGAAGTATTCCTTATAGCGGTCGTACAAGTGGCCTGCCTGAAGGTATGCAGACTGCGGGCTCATAAAATGTGAGAACTCGAAAGTGATGGCCTTATCATAGTTCTGACGGGCTGCAGCTTCTAACTTCATGCGTAACTTGTCGAATTTAATTGGCAGGAACTTGATAGGCATGTCGCGGTCAAATGATTCAGCATTTGTCCAGCATTCGATACCATATTTGTCTGCCATTTTCTTGTTGACGCTAAAGAATGCATCCAGTTCGTCATAGTCTATATGTCCGTCCTGGAAAGCGCAGGCATCAACATTGCCTTTGATGGCTTCAAAGATCTCAGACCACTCTCTTTCGTGTTCCTCGACAGAAACTGCCTGCGCTTTACTCAATGAACCAGAGGCTGCATCAACAGCTTTTTTACCGTCTATCCAAGGTGAAATAAGAGTAGGTAATCCTCCGGATACTTCCTTGCATTGTTTGCCCAGGCTACTGAAAGCATCTTTTGCACCTTTGGTAGCGCGGCTGATTTCCTGACAGAGGTACCAACCCTGGAAGCTCTTATAATGACCGTATTTTTTCCATACTTCTTCAATAACGTATTTGTTGGATTCTATTTCCCAGGTAAGATCGCCTGTATCCCAATACTTACCCGAATCGTACAAACCGAAGTAGAACTTCATGTTGTATTTGTCGGCCAGTCTCAGGTACATGTCAATCAAATCGACTGAAGGTTTGTAACAACCGAATTTATTCATTAAATATTCGGAAGGGTAGGTGATGAATTTGCGATATCCTGAACGGATAACAATTACGGTATCAATACCAATGGCTTTCATGTAGGCAAAGTCTTGATCCCATTCCTTTTCTCCCCAGTTTTGATGAGGAATGTCATGTGATATTTCGTCCAAAAATGTTCCGCTTATCTTTAAACCCTGTGCTTTGGGGACAATTAATGTACTTTCGATGTTTTCGCCGGAAGATTTTTTGTTGCCGTCTTTAGAACAATTACTCTTATCAGCGCATGAGGCAAGGCTGCCGGTTGCAAGAACAGCACTTGTAACCGATACCTGTTTGAGAAATTCTCTTCTACTATTTGTCATGATAAAAAATATTAAGTTATTTGTTTATTATATTTCCTTTGATGTCTATAGGAATGGTTTCGAATGGATTTACATAATAATTTAACAACACAGCAAACTCTTTGCGGGTAATAGCTCTATCTAATGAAAAATTACTAAGTTTTGCCGAATCCCAGCGTGGAGCAATACTATTGATAAAATCATCCAGATTCTTTTCGTATGCAGGGCTATTGTTGTATTCCATTAAATCATAAGTCAATTGGATTGCTTCTTTAACTGTTATTTCCTTATTCTGTATTTTGGGGTTGAAGTTGGGATAGTAGTCTTTCAATCCCGGAAGCAATGCTTCGGCAGTTAATGCAGAATCTGCATCAAACCAGGTTTCGTTAGACCACCCCCGGTTTGTACCGCGTCCTTTCAGGATACCTGTTGCTCCAATACGTTGCAAGGCGGCAAAGTTCCTGTCAGTTTTGGGTAAATCCAGGAAAGGTAGCAGATAGCATCCTCCCCGGAGTAATACAGATTGAACTTCACGTATTGATACTTCTGAAACATCTTTCTTTTCTCTTACAGCCAGTCCGGCCAAAGCACCTGCCGCTTGTCCTATCTGTACCAATATGGGTTGCAGGCGGGTTGTTCCGTTTACCAGGTTGGATACAGAAATAGACTTTTCTGTAACCAGCAAGTGATCAACATCTTTTGGAATGATAACTCCTAATGGCAGTCCGTAAGAAGGAACTGGGTAGAAATGTAGTTCCGGGAGCTTGTCTGCTTCGGGATATCGGGCATGGTGATGGTCAACAGCATAGTCTCCTACTGCGATAGCCGTACGATATAACTTTTCCGGTTGCGCATATGGAGATGCCATGTGATTGACATTGAAGCGAACGAGTCCGTGTATTCTTCTTGATTCGCGATGGTATGGAATAAATGGCAATTTGTCTGCTGTCGGAAATTCATCATCGGCAAGACCTAATGTATTAAAGCCTAATTCATTTTGTAAATAATAAATGAAACACATAGTGAAGTTTTTTGCTTTTTGCAATGCTTCTTTGCGTTCTTTAGGCTTCATTTCAATGATGTTCAGATAATAATCGTTACCCTCGATAGGCCAGTTGATCATGTATTTATTATTCGGCAATTTACCATAAGTAATCATTCTGTCTTTATCCCACAAGACACTGCCCTTTTTGGGGTTTTTACATTTAGGGTATTTGCAGGTACAATAGAATATCGAGGGATCGTAGCCTTCGGGCTTGGCTATGGTAACGTCTTTGCCATAATCTTTCAATATTGCAACGTATGTGAGATCCTGAATAATATTGTTCGATACCTCCGGGCCAATATCTTCGCCGGATAAACTCTTGGCTTCCATTCCTATGTCGTATTTAACGCCACAGGCTTTGGCAACATCTCCTAATTCGGTACCATCTATCAATACTTTTGCTTCCAATAGTTGATACTCTCCTCCTTTATCGATCACAACACGCCAGCCTCTGGGCATTTTTTCGATTTTTTGAACAGTGGAGTTATACCATAAATCAAGCCGGTTCTCCTTTTCTGCCATTTGCTTGAATATTTTATTCATAACACTGGGCTCGGCAGCTACGGCCGATACCCATGAAGTACGCAGGCTGTCTGTTCCTCCATAATAATTTGAAAGCTCATTACGGAATTCTCCGAATATACCGGAAGGTAACCGATAATTTCCATCAATACAACTTACTCCTGCTGATGTCAGAGCACCGCCTAACCATTCATATTCTTCAACAATAAGCGTATTGGCTCCTAATCGTGCAGCTTGTATACCGGCTGCGGTTCCACTGGCACCGCCTCCGATAATAAGTACGTCTACTTCCTTTGGTTGTTGGCATGCGGTTAGAAAGATAGTCCAAATACATGCAAAAAAACATGAAAATACAATTCGTTTCATAAAAGTTCATCAGTATTTATTAGTCAATATCTCCCGAGCGAAGCGTGCATAGTGTCCTTCCAATCCGCACGCGTATCTGCTTAGTGTGTTTTCACCTAATTTGTTGTTATCTCCACAAAGATAAAGGCTTTTGGCCAAATGAAGCTCTTTTAGTATACGATTTCTGTATGAAATATCATGAACATAAGGAACTATTCTGGTTTGTGCTATCCTGTATGAAGGTATATCATTATACCGCATGCCTTCAATAGTAAGGAGTCGGGCTAATACAGGTGTAGCCTCGGAACTTTTAATTTTTTCACATGCTATACATATAGCACGATAGTGTGAAAAATGATCTTCCAGTTTCAATTGGTTTGCTTTCTCCAAAATGACGGGAAGAACAGATGCATCTCCTGTGCTTCCGAGTGCAATGATGAGACTGTCCAGCGGACTCATGCATTCGCCGAATTGAGCCGATGCAGTATAGTGCCATCCTTCATCCCAAACATCATAGGCCTTGATCGCATCTGCAACAACAGGCGCAAACTCTTTATTTCCTAAAATACAGAGGATACTAGCATAGATAAGACGGGCATCGCCTGATGCTCCGGATATATTTTTGCGGACTATGCGGATGCATCTGGCTGGATCGGTAAGTAATATTTCAAGGCCTTTATAACGCTCTTCCACAACCTGGCGGGCTGCAACTTCGAATTCCTTGTCAGAATAAGTTTTAGTTTCCTTGTCTGTGAGTACGCGAGCCGGAAGTATTCCTTTTTCAACAAGATGCTTTTGAATCTTCCGGATGTTGATTTTCCTTAATGATTGTTTATCAATTGCTGCCAATGCTGCCAGATAGCCAACAGAATAACCTTGGTTTTGAAGACATGGCTGCATGCGGATTACAGGCATGGCATCTCTGTGTGCGCTTGCTCCCAAGCCTGTGACAATGATTCCTTCCAATCCGCGGGGTAACAGAGATCTTAAAGGTACATCTGCGTCATATATTACGTGACGTTTGCCTGGAGGATTCAATGTGAAGAAAGGATCGATTGTCATGCCATGCGTGTCAAATGAACTTTTATGATATGATATGGTATCAGGATATCTTTTATGATTGATTACGTCGTATACAGTGACTGTATAATCTCCTATAATACGGCGTCTTTCACGTGTTTGAGGGAGTTTTCCTAAATCATAAAATCCTTTGTATTTTGCTTTGCCCTGTACATAAAGACGACTGACATCTAATATATCCGTATCATCAATAAGAGTCCAGTCTGTATTATTGTAATAGTCATTTGGTTCGAAACGGGATAGTCCGGCTCCTTGTACGGCAAGGGTCTTCTTTCCCGTATATTCGTAATCTGCTCCGGCTGCAATGGCTATATCTGCACTTCCGGTGCTATCGATAACAATATTCGATAATATAACGCCACGGCCGAAAGGTGTTGTGACAATAAGACCTTCCACTTTTCCTTTATGTACTAATGCTCCGCATCCGATGACACCGTACCATAGTTCGGCTTTATGTTTGCGGAGTTGTTGACGGTACCATTCTATTTTCCAGTCGGCACGGAACTTGGCGTCAGACTTAATCTGACGTGGATGATCGGCAGGAGCCATATTACGTACGGCTTTGTCAATTTCTGCTGTGTAACCTTCGCGGAAACCATCCCAATAACAGCCAATAAAGCCTAGAGTTGCTATTCCTCCGAGACCATGGAGGTAGTCTAAAACCAAAGTTTTGGCATTATGCATGGCAGCAGAAATTCCGGCTGGTGCCCCGGCGGTACCGCCTCCCATAACGACTACGTCGTATTGGCCTAATACAGGCAAAATAGATTGATTGGTTTTTACGTAGCCTTTATCCAGATTTGGACGTAGAGGATATAAAAGTTCTTTTACTTCTCCACAATAAGAAGCTGTTCCTTTAGGACTTGAAATTTGATAATCAGTCGCTAATTGGGTGTCTTGTAGATTGCTGGCAACAAATTCCCCCATCATTTCTCCTAACGCCATTGCATTGACCGGGCGGGATAACCAGCCGGCTACATCCCGTGGAACTGCCGCACATGGCCCTACAACCCAAAGGTTTTTGACTCCTTGACATGCAAATGCTTGTTTGGGTAATTCGTAAGCGGAACGGATTGTTTCGAACCCATCCGGTGAGTATTTTATAACATTATGAACAAAAGGCTTTTTGGGGATGGATTCCATTGATAAGAGAGAATTCAGCTTTTCCCCAGCTGATATGATATGCCATGAAGGAGTATACCATAGAAGATCGGAACTGTCAACTTGGTCTGCATCCCAAGTAATATCCCGGATATATTGTTCGGCTTCCATTAAGGATGCATAAGATTTGTCTTTTATTTCGTAATCGAAGGTATAACGGATTACTGGATATTCTTTGCCATCTGATTTAACAGTAAATGGCATAGTGTTTACCTTCGAAATCTTTGGCGATTCAATCGCTTTGTTTCCTACTACAGTGTAAGTAAATGTTTGTTTTCCCGGTTTGAATTCTGTAAAAGGAACATTACACATTTCTGCAATGACGGCTGTCGTTGTTGTGTCAATAATACCTTTACAACGAATGGCTTGTCTACCCGAACGGTTTGCAATGACAACACCGGCAATATTACCGTTTTTATCAATTAAAACGTTAGTAGGTAAGCTACTGTATAGGAAATGTATATCGTTGTTGATTAATTCGTTTTCTAAGGTGGTTTTTACATGTAAGGGAGTAGGGGCTTGTTGTTGGGTATATAAAATATCTTTTTCCGGGAGATTATTATATGAGATTCTTGGATCTTCTTCTATTAAAAATATTTTTCGGGCAATTGCTGTTTGTGCCTGTTCTTCTTTTTTGTCTATTTGGTACATGAATGAACCGCAAATATCATCTCCCAGATAAGGCATGCCTGCTATTAAAAAAACTTTGCTTCCTGTTTTTGCTGCAGAAACAGCCGCAGAAACGGCTCCGGAACTACCTCCAATAATGACGATATCGGTTTCTTCTATAATAGGAATATTGCGTTCAGACTCTTCGCAAAAGGATGGAACTTGAGTAAATTGCTGAATTTTATTCTTTGCTTCGGTAACGTTGCCGAATGATACCAGCGCACTACTAGCTGCTGTTAGCTTTAAAAAATCTCTACGTGTTATCATGATATATCCTCTTCATATCTTTTTTATTGAAAATAATCATGCCGGAATTGCTCCGGCATGATTTTGTATTCTTGTTATTAATAACCCTCGTTTTGTGCTAGGTTTGGATTACGGTTTCTTTCCTGTTGAGGAATAGGCCATAATTCAAATTTTTTATCCCAATAACGATTTACATCTCTAACTTTTAATTTACTCTTGTATATATCATAACTTGGAATGTCATTTAAATCGTGACGTGCACTCTTTTTGAAATTAGGAATATCAGTGGCAGACATACCTTCATAACGGATTGTTGGCAATGGTAATCCGTAAGACGGTTGATCATTTTCTATATCTCCGATGCCCCATCTTCTCATATCAAAAATATGAAGACCTTCCAAGGCAAATTCCACTTTACGTTCACGTCTTACTAGTTGACGCATTTTGTCTTGGTTTCCTATGCGGTCTGCTGATACGTCAGGCATACCTGCACGGTTACGTACTTGATTGATGGCATCGTATACAGACTGATCTAGTTCATTTAATTCAATTTTAGCTTCTGCATAGCTTAACAATATTTCAGCATAGCGCATTATTGGAACGTTACAACTAGCGCTACTGATATTTTCATCTATTTCTTTGCTATATTTTGCCCAGATGTAACCCACACCAGCATTGCAGAAACTTGCCCAAGCTGCAGCACTATTCATATCGTCATTATTTCTTTCTTCCCATGTATTTGTCGTATAATTATACTGCTTGGTTGTTAATTCATATGCTTCCAATATAATGGTGTTTATAGAACCATTATTTGTTGTACATGTATCTCCGTGCATCCAAAGTGTTGCTCCGAATCTGGGATCTCTGTTTTTTTGGGGATGGCGTGGATCGTATAATGGCGATTCATCGATACGTTTACCATCGATACATTCATATGTGTCGGCTAACATTGAACTAGGATGGCGTCCCGTTTGTCCTTGAATTCGGGAAACTTGTCCAAATGCAATTGCATTAACCTTTTGGACGCTGGCAGTATTGCTATAAGGTAATTCAAATATGAATTCATTGCGAACGTCACTTTTGGCTTGTCCAGTAATAGTCCACAAATCTTCAAAATTCTGAGCTAATCCTCTTTGACCGATGACTTTAGATGCCGCCTCTGCAGCAGCTTTAAAATATTCTGAACTTTTTCCTCCGTAATTCAGACCTCCTCCTAGTAATCCGGCACGTGCTATAACACCGTATGCAAAGGCCCTATCGACACGTCCCCTATCTTCGGCAATCCATGGAAGTTGTTCTGCAACACTGTTTATGTCTTTTATAATAAAATCTAATATTTCTACTTTAGATGTTCTTGATACATTGTATTGTTCTGTTGTTACAGGTGCATCAAAGAAAGGAACATCACCCCATAATCCAATCAAGTAATAGTAACAAAACGCTCTTAGTACATGAGCTTCTGCTAAATATTGAAAAGATTTTGCATTCAGTGTCTCTTCATATGCTTTTGCTCCAGAAATAAGTTCGTTAGCACGTGCTATATTTTGATATAGAAATGTCCAAAAACTTTGTACAGAGGCATTTTCAGGATTGAGACCACCACCGGCACCGATAGTCGTATTTTCATTTCTTTCTAAGGAGAGAGGGGTAAAATGGTCTAATGTTATAACATGAGGAACATTATAGGCCAGATTCATGTACATGTTTGCATAGATACCGGTTACACCCTCTTTAATAGAGATTTCGCTATTAAAGAAACCTTGACTGGTATAACCGTCATTAGTATCTGCTCTGTCTAAGAAGTCACTACACGATGTAGTGCTAACTCCAATTGTTATCAGTCCAAATATATATAATACTAATTTTTTCATAACTGTATTTTATTAAAATCTTAAATCTATTCCAAATGTATATACCTGCATCACAGGATAAAAACTACCTATATCACTCTCAGGATCATAACCGTCATAAACATTACATATAGTAAATAAATTCTGACCGCTTATATAAAAACGCAGGTTGTCTATTTTTGTTTTGCTGAGAATTTTTTTCGGTAGAGTATAACCGATTGTAACGTTCTTTACACGCATGTAAGCTCCGCTCTTAACCCAGAATGAGGATGGTATATTATTCATATTACTACCACTTCCATCAATTAGCAATAAAGGGAATTCAGCGTCTCTGTTAGTCTCGGACCAACTATCTAGCTGATTACGGAATATAGTTCTTCCGATGTAGAATGGTCTTGTTCCGTATGCTTGAGAATAAATATCTTTTTTACCAACACCTTGTAAAAATACAGAAAAGTCAAAGTTATTCCATTCCGCACCTAAATTTAAACTGAACGTGTAGCGAGCTTGCGGGTCACCAATTATAGTACGATCATAGTCATCTATTTTTCCGTCAGGAGTTCCTTCAGGTCCACTTATATCCTTATATTTGATATAGCCCGGTTTTACGTTTGCTTTGTTTCCTCCATATACGGGTTGATCTGGATTATCTATTTCTGCTTGTGATTGGAAGAATCCATCAGCAACATAGCCATACCAAGAATAGATAGGATGTCCTTCTTGTGTTGTATTATTATCATTAATGTATTTGTTGCCATATAGATCGGTTATTTCATTTTTTACATCAGATAATAATGCAGTTATGCTGTAATTTACTTTTCCAATTTTATCTCTCCAATTGATAGATAAATCCCATCCATTGTTTTTCATGGATCCTGCATTTTCCCAACTAGAACTTAAACCAACGTATATAGGTGCAGGAAATATCTGCAACATATCTGTTATATTTCTGATATAATAATCAAATGTTACATTTAATTTGGAATTAATAGCTGTGAGGTCTAGCCCAAAGTTTGCTTGTGTTGACTTTTCCCATGTGATATTAGCATTGGACATGCTTGATGCATATATACCAGTTGTGTATTTTTCATTAAACCAGTACCCTGCACCGGAACTTAGTGTAGATGCATATGGATAATAACCGGAAATATCTTGGTTTCCTAATGTACCGTAAGAAGCACGAATTTTTAAATTGCTAATTTTATCTTTTAAAGGTTCAAAGAATGACTCTTCTGATATTCTCCATCCCGCAGATGCTGCAGGGAAGAATCCCCATCTATTATTTGAAGTAAAACGGGATGAGCCATCATAGCGTCCTGTTAGTTCAATTAAATATTTGTCTGCAAAAGTGTAGTTGAAACGTGCAATATATGACATCATCGCAAATTCAGATCTATTTCCTGAAGCGGTGGATGTGGAAGCGTCACCATGATTTAATTGTTCATATCCATCATAGTAGAAATTTTTGCGTCCAGCCCCCATGCTTTTATTTTTTATTTCTTCGGTTTGGAAACCTAGGAACCCTTTAAAATAGTGCTTTTCTTTGAATGTATTTTCATAAGAAACTTGTGCATTAAATTGGTTTCTTATAAGTCTACTCCATGATTCACTTCTAGCCCTTCCTGTAGTTGGATATGTCATGATATAGTTACCAGCTTCATATGTATCGTATGTATTCGTGAAGTTATCGGATTTATTTTCATATTTCCTTGTGTCATAACTTCCTAATATTTCAAGACCTTTAAGTGGAGTTAAAACTAATGTTCCTTTTACATTGATATCATTGTGATCTGAAGTATTCACTCCTCCAACTTTTGCTTGTGCAATTGGGTTAACTCCATTTTGTCCGTTTCCCCATGTCCCATCAGCGTTAATACCACCAAAAACAGGAGTATAAGTTAATGCTTGATTAATAATAGATGCAGCTCCTGCGTTAGGCTGTTTTGATACAGTTCTACGGATATTTAAATTAAGACCGGCAGATAACCAATCTGTGATTTTGGCATCAGTGTTAGTTCTTAAAGCTTTTCGATTGTAATCATTATTAGGTACTAAACCATCTTCGTAGTTGTAAGATGCATTAGCGAATGTCTTGATACGATCAGAACCTCCACTGACACTTACAGAGTGGTTATGAGTCAGCATCGTATTTTTAAATAGTAGATCTTTCCAATTTGTATCAAAATTGTGAATGTTATCAGCTCCTTGAGTCTTATAAGTGTTGATAAGTTCTTCCGAATACTGTGGGAACATATCCTGATTGTCACGAGCAATGTTTACGGCTTCCATATATTCAATTGCGTTAACCGGATCCGGCATTTCTGCTGGTGTACGGAAACCTACATATCCATTATAAGAGACTTTTACGCCTGTGTTTTGTGCTCGCTTGGTTGTAACCAATATAACACCGTTAGATGCTTTTGAACCATAAATAGCAGCAGAAGCTGCATCCTTTAATACAGAAATTGATTCAATTGCATTCATATCAACTGAGTTCATATCACCTTCAACCCCGTCAATTAAAATTAAAGGAGATGCGGATGAATTGATAGAACCGGTACCACGAATTTGAATTGAGGCTTCAGCTCCGGGAGCTCCAGAACTTTGACCTACCACAACACCAGGGATTAAGCCTTGTAAAGCTTGTGAAGAGTTGGCCACATTTCGTTTGACAAGTTGTTCACTTGAAACGCTTTGTACGGCTCCCGTCAAATTAACTTTCTTTTGAGTGCCATAACCAACGACAATAACTTCATCCAAATTTTCAGCGTTTGACATCAGTCTGATGTCTAGAGATTTCTGTCCTTTAACAGAAATCTCTACAGATTTATATCCTATATAAGATATTTCTAGGATACTTTGATCGGATGGGACTTGTAATGTAAACTCTCCGTTAATATCCGTAATTATACCAATAGTGGTACCTTTTACGACGATGTTTGCGCCGATGATTGGTTCGCCATTTTCATCGACTACTTTACCAGAAATAGTTTTTTGCTGGTTAACGATTGTTGCGATTGGGGATTCGTCTGCGAATACCGGTTGGTAGGTGCCGACAGCCATACCTGCAATTGCCAAACATAGAACCAATGGTTTTACCCTGTTGGTCTTTGTTTTTGAAAATTTTAAGTGGACCTTCATAATTAAACTTTTTAATTAGACATAAATATTAGGTTGATAATTTTTATTAGAATAAGGATTTATAATTGTGGTTAACTATGTCTTTGTGTGGTTGAAAGGCTTGATTTTATTTCAAGCCTTTACATTTTTCCATTATTTGCCAGCACTGATACATTCCTCTCGGAACGTGGAAGCATCCTTTCCATTTTCCACCTTTTAAAGGTAGAAGCACTTCTCCTTGACGATTCAGATAACCGTACCATTCCGGGTATTCGGGATCTTTAAAATGAGCCCATGAGTAATCTTGAACTTTGCTGAACCAGTCTAGACATTCTTTGTTGCCGGTTAATGCATATCCTTTAGACATACAAATCATTGTTTCGATGTGTACCCACCAAAGTTTTTGATCCCATTCCAATTGTTGTGGAGGATAGTTTAAACGGTCCATGAAATAGAAAATACCTCCGTATTTTTCATCCCATCCTTTTTTGACCATTTTCAAAGAAATATCAACTGCTTTTTGAATTAACTCCGGACGGTTTAGGCGAACACCTAAGTCCATAATAAACCACATTGCTTCAATTGAATGCCCAGGATTAAGAACACGGCCTTCAAAAGAATCAGAAAGTTTTTCGTCGGCAGTTACATTTTCGACAACAAGTCCTAATTCTGGACGGTAGAACACATCTAAAACTTCATGCAGACATACATCTATTGTCTTAGACATTGTTTCTTCGTCCAATAAGTGTTCTATTTCAAGAGAGAGATTGCACATGATCATTGGCAAAGCAAAATTTTTCAGATCCCTGCTACCTGGCATTAATTTATTCCATTTGCCTTTAGGGTTATCCATCTTAGACAGGATTTTCTGATATGTGGTTTTTGCTATATCTTCATACTCTTTGTTACCTGTTGCTAAGCTAAGTTGGCCAAATGCCATGGCTGCAAATGTATATGAGAAAATATTATACGGAGCTACTAATGGTTTTCCATCTCTTGTTAATGAAAAATACCAGTTGTAATTTCCATCATGTCCATATTTTTTTAAAAATTCTCCTCCCTGGATTGCGCAATCCAGCCATTCTTGTTTTTTTTCTACTTTATTATATAAGTAGGAGAAGAGCCAAACTTCTCTGCCCTGCAGCCAGATAAATTTATCAGTGTCAAAAACATCTCCTTCACGTGTCAAGCATGTGAAATAACCTCCGTATTTGTGGTCTTGTGATTTTTCCAGCCAGAAAGGAACTACATTATCTAATAATTCGCTTTTGTATTTTTCCGCTAATTGTTTAAAATCCATATTAAATCCTCCTATTTCTTTTTCCATATTAAATCTTATTGCGCATTATTTTTATGTGTGCAACAAATATAAATGAAATATTTTAATAAATACATATAAAGAAACAGGAAAGATTAATAAATTAATTTTTATAACATATCAAGTACTTTACTTCTTGAAAGATAACAGGCTCCTAATAATCCTGCACGTTCGCCAAGTTTTGAAATTATTAAATTAGTATCTTGATTTACGAGATTAAGAGAGTATTTGCGAATAGCACTTTTGATAGGGAGACGAATGTAGTCTTGTGTTTGTGAAATAGGACCACCTAAAATTACGAGTTCCGGATTGAAAATATTAATAAGTCCGGCAATCCAACGTCCTAAATTATTGCCTACATATTCTAATACTTCAATAGATAAAACGTCTTCTTTTAATACGGCATCTACAAAATCGGATAATGTAATATCTCCATCACCTTCTATTTTATCGGAAAGAATTGTTGTGCTTCCTTGGGCGTAGCGTTCCTGTAATATTCGTTGAATGGCATATCCTGAAGCTTCTGTTTCCAGACATCCTTTTTTGCCACATTTGCAAATGATTTCATTATCGAAAGCACTTATATGGCCGAATTCCCCTGAAAATCCGGATTTGCCATAATATAATTTTCCGTCTGTTATAATTCCAGCTCCGAGCCCCCAGTTTATATTGATAAACAGAATGTCTTTTTCTCCTTTTACTGAACCTGCCATATACTCTCCATACATCATGGCCCGTGAATCATTTTCCAGATTAACAGGGATGTGTATGTATTCTTCTATAATTTGTGAGAGCGGTCGTTCGTTAAAGTAGAAATAGCTATAAGAATATCCGGACAGTGAATTAATCCGCCCTGTCATATTAACTCCGACTTGTAAAATTTTATTTTTCTCGATAGGAAGGTTATTTATATACGTTTCTATGATAGAGCATAATTGTTCTAACGCCTCCGGGGTGTTTTCTAATATATAAGGAATAATATCGTTTTGATCGATTATTTTACCATTAAAATCAATAGTTGCAAGTAAAACCCGTTTCCTTTGTACGTCTACGCCGACAAAATATCCGGATTCAGGATTTAATCCGTAGATGTTGGGTTTACGTCCACCATTTGTGTTTTGTTTGCCGGAATCAAGAAGGTAACCATCTTCCAGCAATTCCATGATAAGTTTGGTAACAGTAGGGACACTTAATTCCATCTCTTTAGATATATCGGCAATGGAAGAGTTGCCTGATAGAATAAGGTACTGAATGATTCGCTTTTTTAGCGCTGCATTTTTTGAATTGCTATCCGTAAAAGAAAAATTTGTAGCCATATTTTGTCGTTTTTATAAGCGAATGGTAGTTTCGCTATCCGTATCGGCCAAAGTTAAAATATATTTCCTTTCTTTTTAATATTTTCGGATATCTTTTTAAAAAAAACGCATGGATTAATGTTAACCCATGCGTTTCTCAATTAAATATTTATATAGAATAAATTATTTATATCTACCGGTATCCCACCAAACTCTTACATTACGTCCATCACCTTTGCCTCCATTTAACGATGCATCGTTTGAATTTGGGTTCAAAGACTTTTCATCATTGATGTAAGCAAGTTTCTTGATAAACTGACCTTGAGGTATATCAGAACTTTCGTTTACAACAACCGGATTCAATTTGGGATAACCTGTACGACGGAACTCAGACCAAGCTTCAACGCCATTAGGATATAGAGCTAACCATTTTTGAGAAATGATTTTTTCTAAAGCTCCTTCAAAATCTCCCGTATTTGTAATTTTTACCGCATTGATATATGTTTCGTCATCTTCAGGATTATAAGAATATGCACTAACTGCACCTTTGCGAGCTTCGTCAAATGACGCGCGAATACCAGCTTCATAGTTCGCGTTAATATCACCTGCACCATTCCAGCCACGAAGTCCGGCTTCTGCTTTTAAGAAACAAACTTCTGAATAATACATAACAGGTTGTGCTCTTTCTATTATAGCATAAACTTCACTCTGAGGGCTGTCGTTTTCGCCGACAGATCCTATTGGTTTAGAATTCCAATCACAAGCTTCATATCCCCAAATACAAGAATTGTTTTGTGGTCTGTATTCGTCTAGAGTTAAAGAACTTGCTGCTAAACCGTTTGGTACACCTCTGTAATCCGGAACATTACTTCCTCCAGATAAATAACCTTGAGTCTTGCTGAATAATAAAGGAAGACGCGGATCGTTTACTGAACTTTTGTTTATAGTAACATTCGGGAGCATAGCATCAATAATGGTTTTACTGGCGCGGAACTCATTCCAAAAACTGATCGTGTAAAATGAATTTGCATCGTTTTCCTGGAAGTTGATAATACCAGCGTTGTCGGAGGTGCTTGCTAATAAATTATTTGTTGCTAAAGCTTTTTCTCCTTGTGTCTTTGCAACATCTGGTTGTATATAAGCTAATCGTATAGCTAACCGCAAACGTAAGGAGTTTGCAAGCTTAATCCACTGGTCATAGTTTCCACCATATACTAAGTCTTGAGTTCCAAATGTTGCTAAACCTTCGTTTTTATGTTCTTCCAAATACGCAATAGCTTCATCTAATTCTTTAAAGAAATTATTGTAGATAGATTCCTGGCTGTCATATTTTGGGGTGATGATGCCTTGACCTGCTTCAGTATAAGGGATATCTCCAAATAAGTCCGTTGTACGTTGTGCTACAAATACAGAATAAATACGCATTACCTGATACATGTTCATATATTCAGGATGATCTTCCAAAGTCCCTTTTATATAATCCATGTTTCTTGTAATGTATGTATAATACATACGCCAGAAACTTTCTTTTATCCATGTGTCGTTAGTGCCATAACGGTCGGTGACGAACCCGGCAGATGTACACGCTACGTATTGTGCATATTGATTTGTATGCAAATTTTCTCCTATTTGGTATTCCCAAGAACGTGTGCAATATCCATATTGCAACATCTTTGGAAACATCAATTGTGGCGATGTTTCTGTTGGATTATTAGGATCGACGTTCATCGTGTCGAAATTCCCAGTACAACTGGCCATTAATCCCAGTCCTAATCCTAATATAGCGATTTTACTAATGAACTTTTTCATATATAATTGGTGAATTAGAATTTAACATTAAGTGTGAAACCAAATGAACGGGTTGAAGGTAATGTCATATATTCAAATGCCTGTGCATAATCCTGACGTCCCAATGCAGATTCTGGATTAACCGGTGCATTCTTAAAGATATAGAACAAGTCACGACCTACAAATGATAATTTAACATTTGAAATTGGTAAATTTTTCAACCATGTTTGGGGAACAGTATAACCTAATGATAACTCTCTGAATTTAATATAAGAAGCATCATACAGATATTCTTCTGCAACGCCTGTACCCCCCCCGACAGTTTGCCAATAGTCTTCAGGGTTAACTGAATTGCTGTTAACACCTCCTGTCGTTTGATTAATACCAGGGACAACTATACCATTCTCACGTCCTTCTAACGTTTTTTCAGCTGTACCGTGAGATGTAGCGTACGCATCGGTCATTGATATGAATTCTCCGCCGACTCTTGCATCCAACAATGCACTTAATGATAGATTTTTCCAACGAAGAGTTGTGGAAAAAGAACCTGTCCAGTCTGGAGTCATGTTGCCTATTTTTTTGTCTCCAGAAGTGATGATAGGCATACCGTTGTCTCCAATTAAAATATTACCGTTGTCATCACGTTCGTAATATTTTAAAGCAATAATGTCGCCATATCTACCGCCTTCATCTACAACAACTCTACCAATGCGAGTTTCTCCTATTATGAATCTTTTCAGTTGCTCATCTAATTCTACGCACTCAGTTCTGTTTAGTCCCCAATTCAATGTAACATCCCAAGTCCAGTCTTTAGTTTCAATAGGGGTTCCGGTCAATGAAACTTCAGCTCCATAAGAACGCATTTTACCTGCGTTGATTAATTGTCTTTCATAACCTGATGATCCTGGAGTTGTAACATTTAATATTTGGTTCAATGTGTTTGCATTATAATAAGTAACGTCTAAACCGAGACGATTATTAAACATACGATAATCTAAACCGATTTCAAAAGAGCGAGTATCTTCCGGTTTTAATGTTGTCAATGGCAATATTGATAAATTACCATTGCCTGGATCACCTGGAGTCGTGTTCACGTTTCCACCTCCGAATGTTTCGAAGTAAAATATAGAACGTAATTTGTATGGATCTGTATCGTTACCTACTTGTGCATAAGAAGTACGGAGCTTTAAATAATTGATCTGTTCCGGCATTGCTACCATTTCTGAAATGATTCCGGATAAGCTTACTGACGGATAGAAGTAGGAGCGGTTGTTTGATGGTAATGTGGAAGACCAATCGTTACGGGCTGTAACATCTAAATAAACCATGCTCTTCCATCCAAAAGATGCATTACCTAAAACAGAATTGATACGCTTTTTAGAAAAGTCTTCTGATACGGTTTGGTTATTACCATTACCAAGGGTTGGAAATCCTGGTACATTGAAATATCCTGAGTTACCAGTCATTGCTTGATACTTGTTAGCTGTCATTGCTGCTCCAACATTTGCTGTAATATCAAAATCCCCAAATCGTTTGTTGAAGTTTAACATTAAATCGGCATTAAACTCTTCTGTGTTGGCAAGGGTTAAAAGGTAATTTGTGTCTGTTATATTTTGAGCAAATACATTCTGACTTGAGCGCTTGCTGTTATACCAGTCGATACCTACGCGACCTGTCAATTTTAACCAGTCAGTAATTTTACCTACAGCTTGAACACTACCGATAATACGATTTGTTTGATCATTATTTAAATTGGCACCATAGACCATTTTATATGGATTACTGTATTCAGCACTTGTTCCAGACCAGTTTACTGTGTTACCATTTAATCCGATAGGATCTTCCAAATCAGACAAACGAATACCCCGTGGCATGGTTACAAATGTTTTCATGATACCATATTCACCTTGTGCCGGGCGACCTTCACCTTTCTGACGCATATAGTTTACTTTCACGTTTAAGTCAATATATTTGCTTTTCAATTCAGAATGTAGATCGAAATATTGTTTGTTTAGTGAGTGGTTAGGTGTAATGCCTTCGTTTCTTTGATCAGAGAAGGAGAAACGGGCTGTTGCATTGTCAGAACCTCCAGAAGCTGTTAATGTGTTTGTATAATTAACACCTGTGCGATAGAAATCATTGATGTAGTTATCCTGAGGAGTTAATGCATAAGTTGCATCGTAACGATTATCATTATAATAACTGTTACTGTTCACACCACGCCAGCTGTTTACGGTTTGTCCGTTCATTAGTTCTCCCCAACTGCCTTTTGCGCCAACTGCAAATCGACCATTGGAACCTTGGCTGTAAGTGTTTTGATAGTCGTAAGTGTCATAGGCTTGGCTGAAATTGATATTACCATTGTATTCAATTTGCAGTTTGCCGGATTTACCTTTCTTCGTTGTTACGATGATGGCACCGTTTTGTGCACGTGAACCGTAAAGAGCGGCAGCATTTGCACCTTTTAATACGGAAATTGACTCGATGTCATCGGGGTTAATCTGTGAAGCAGCACCCTCGCGGTCTACTCCTCCCCATTGGTTGGCTGCCTCGGCTTGTCCATCATTAATTGGCATACCGTCAACAACCCACAATGGTTGGTTGTTTCCGCTTAAAGATGTAGTACCGCGAAGAATAATACGGGTTGAACCACCCATGCCAGTACCCGATTGGGATATCTGTACACCAGCAATTTTACCTTGTAGCATGTTTGCTACACTTTCCGAACGAATTTCGGCCATGCTTTCAGTTTTGATTTCCTGCATAGCATAACCCAGTGATTTTTTTTCGCGTTTGATACCAAGAGCAGTTACAACAACTTCGTCAAGTTCTTCAACAGTTGAAGACAAAACAACATCAATGTTGTTTTGATCATTAACTGCTACATCAGTAGTTTTGTAACCGATAAAAGACACTTCAAGAATAGCATTTGCCGGAGCTTGCATAGAAAAATTCCCATCGAAGTCTGTTGTAGTACCGATGTTTGTTCCTTTCACTACAACGTTTGCTCCTGGAATGGTTTCTCCATTTCTGTCCTTTACTGTACCCTTTACAACAATTTCTTTTTGTTGTGAGACTGTTACTCCTTCAGAAGGAATAACTGCATTCGCATTAATTGTTCCAATGCCGGATAAGAGCCCGCAGATCAATGCTGTTTGAACGAGCTTTTTCCTTTGTTTGACATTTTTACTCATACAAGGTTATTTTTATAAGTGGATAATTTGCATACTTGCTTGTATGCTGTGATTTTCTTTTTATTGATGGTCGTTTTTGTTCAAAACAATTTATTTGTTAAATATTTTAATAAATGACGCCGCGAATATAATATGTTTTGAAAACAAAATTTGCATTTTAAATGTTAAAATTTAAGGTGACGCGCGCTTTTAACATTTTAGAAAGGTGAGTTTTTTTTATTTGCCTGTTACTTAATGTGGTTTCAGAAGAAAGAAAAATAGAATTGTTTGTTATTTCAACAGGTCGTGTCGAGTGTTAATCAATCTTATTTTTCTTTCTGTTTTTTTGTTTTATTTACTAGCTTTTAAGCCTCTTATTACTGCTGATGTAAATCCGGATAATTCCATTTCATTTAAGCCTTTAATCGTAATTCCCCCTGGTGTGGTTACTTTATCTATTTCGGCTTCAGGATTACTTTTGTTTTCGATTAATAGATCTACGGCTCCTTTAACAGTGTGTACAACAATTTCTTGTGCCTGTTTTGGATAAAAACCTAATTCCACACCGCCTTCTATTGCGGCTCGGATGTAACGGAGTGCAAATGCTATACCGCTGGAAGCTAAAGCTGTGCCCGCAGCCATTAATCGTTCATCTATTAATAAAGTATTTCCTAATTCATTGAATATATTAAGAATTGAATTTGTTTGTTCCTGGGATGCATTATAGGCTGCTATGAAAGTCATACTGCTGAGAACTTCGATTGCCGTATTAGGCATAATTCGAAAAATTGCAGGAGCGACAGCATTATCGCAATCAATATCCTTGATGAGAAAATTGTTTAATTCTTCAAAGGTGATACCTGCTGCTACAGATACGATAATTTGTTTTTCATAATTAAGTACGGGTTTGATTTCGTTGATAACTGTAGCTACACGCCACGGTTTAACAGCAATTATGATGATATCGGCATTATTTACAGCTTCAATATTGTTATGGGTAAGAATAAAATCAGGATTAATGTCCCTCATTTTATTTAATGTGTCTTCTGATTGGGCTGTACAAATAATGTCAGATGCTTTGAATATAGAACTTTGAGCCAAGCCTCGCCCGATAGCACCTCCTATATTTCCCGAACCTATAATTGCTATTTTCATTTGTTGCTTATTTAATTAATAATCATCTTCGACACAAAAGTATATAAAATAAATCTATTACATTTGCAAACAAGATTAATTGCTAATAAAAAAATCAATAACAGAAAAATGAAGAAACTTATCGCCGCTGGTTTATTGCTGGCATGTTCGCTTACTACAGTGAGTGCACAGGATGCAAAGGGAGAATACGTTTTTACTCCCGTTAAAGAATTGAAAATTACTCCGGTTAAAAATCAAAATCGTACAGGAACATGCTGGTGTTTTTCAACACTAGGATTTCTTGAATCAGAATTACTCCGTATGGGAAAAGGAGAATATGATCTTTCGGAAATGTATGTTGTGAATCATTCTTATAAAGATAAAGCTGATAAATTTGTGCGTTTACATGGTAAGCTGAATTTTGCCCAGGGCGGTTCTTTTGAAGATGTTTTATATGCCTGGAAGAATTATGGTATTGTTCCGGAAGAAGTTATGACAGGTTTGCAGTATGGCGAGGATATGCATGCTCACAGTGAAATGGAACAAGTGGCAACTGCATATCTGAATGCTTTGATTAAAAATCCGAATGGAAAACTGTCTACGGCATGGCAGAAAGGATTCGACGGTATTATTGATGCTTATCTGGGAGAACTTCCTAAAACATTTACTTATAAAGGCAAAGAATATACACCTATAAGTTTTGCCAAAGAATTAGGGCTTAATATGGAGGATTATGTATCGTTGACATCTTTTACTCATCATCCTTTTTATACGACTTTCCCGATTGAGGTAGAAGATAACTGGCGTTGGGCTGATTCATATAATTTACCGATCGACGAATTGATGGAAGTTTTTGATAACGCTATTAATACGGGCTATACTATTGCTTGGGGGTCTGATGTTAGCGAGAAAGGTTATACTCGTAATGGTATTGGTGTTATTCCTGATATTGAATCATTGGAACGCAGTGGCTCTGACCAAGATCGTTGGCTAGGGCTGACTAAAAAAGAGAAAGATGAAGAAATCAAAAAAATGTTGGAGAAGCCTTGTGATGAACTAACTATTACTCAGGAAATGCGCCAGGCTGCTTATGATAATTATCAAACAACCGATGATCATGGTATGCAGATATACGGTATTGCAAAAGATCAAAATGGTAAGAAGTTTTATATGGTGAAGAACTCTTGGGGCACGGATAATAAGTACAAAGGAACTTGGTATGTTTCCGAACCTTTTGTGAAATACAAAACAATGAATATTGTTGTTCACAAAGATGCTTTGCCAAAAGCTATCAGAACTAAGTTGGGAATTAAATAATATACATTGGATTATAATAATGAAAAGAGGCTTTCTTTGTAATTACAGGGAATAGCCTCTTTTCTATATATACAAAGATGTGCTGCTTTATTATTGTACTTCTGTTAATACATAACTTATATCACCGGATACCGGTTGTAATTGTTCATCTAACATAATAAGTGTATTTCCACTTACCAGGAAATAAATAATCTGACTACCATCGCTCGGAATAAGAGCATATACTGTTGCATTTGCATCAGCAGGAGTTCCTTTCTTTACCTGTCTTTTTCCGGTAGAACTATACGTTTTACTTTGTCCGTTGTCTTCGGTGAGATAAACTGCATCCATTTCATAAACGCCATTGTCGGTGTCATCTTGTTGATAATACATAGTCAGATCGTAATCAACTTCGGGAGCATTTTTAGCATTCGAAGCAGCAGCTTTTTTATTTGTTACTTTGCCTTTATACTTCTTTTGGATTACGGCACCTTTTTTCGGCTCAGCTTTTAATGAATCGCGCATATTGACAGGCTTGGCTGTCTTTTCTTTCATCGAAGGAATAATAGGTACAGCAACTTCCATTGGGACAGCTTCGGCTACTGTTACGCTTTCTTCTTCTACTTCAACGGGAACATTTTGTTGGGATTTATTCCCGCTACATGCAGCCAAAAGTCCCAGGGCTGCTACAGCGATAAAATACTTTTTCATTTACATTGTGTTTTAAAGTGACGTTTGGGGATATAACAAAAGTTCCCCTGTATTTTGTTTTACAGAGGAACAATTTTAACTATTTCTAAATTCGTTCGTTTATTATTTTGCTGTAGGCTTTACTGCATCAACAGAGATACCTTGAAATACTCCTGAGTCTGAACCTGGCAGATAAGGATAGGTCATGGCACTCATAAATGCGTAAGGAAGAAACCGGATTATATTTAATGTGGGTTGGCCCCAGTCCGGATAAAAACCTGTGATTTTTAATTTTTCCGATTCAATTTCGTTTGCGATATATTGAAGTCCTTTTATTATGTATTTGGTGCAATAAATTGTATCATAAAAGCCGTTGTCAGGAAATATCCTGACAGCGGCTTTATATTAAATAAAGAACTAATTAAGCGTTGAGAACTTTCTTGAAACGTTTCATAAATTCTTGTGCTTCAGCCATGCTGAGGCAAAGAGGAGGAAGTAAACGGATTGTATTTGTCCCGGCTACACCTGTGAATACTTTCTCATCAAACAGCAGCTTGCTGCGCACTTCTTTGATCGACTTTTCAAATTCGATACCGATCATCAAACCACGTCCGCGTACTTCTTTGATTCCTGGTAGTTTATGTAATTCATCTAATAGATATGCGCCTACCTTGGAAGCGTTGCTTATCAGATTTTCAGTCTCCATAATGTCGAGTACTGCAATGGCTGCAGCACAAGCCAGATGGTTTCCGCCGAATGTTGTTCCCAACATGCCGTAAACAGGCTTAAACATCGGACTGATAAGCAATCCACTCATCGGAAAACCATTACCTATACCTTTTGCTACGGTGATTAGATCCGGTTTGATACCTGCATATTGGTGTGCGAAGAACTTTCCGCTACGTCCATAGCCGGATTGTATTTCGTCTAGAATAAGACAGGCTTCGTATTGGGAACACAGGGCACGTAAATCCTGCATGAACTTATCTGTAGGTAGCTGTATTCCGCCTACGCCCTGAATGCCCTCGATGATGACGGATGAAACTCCGCCTTTTTTTAACTCAGCTTCTACAGCGGCAATGTCGTTGATGGGCAGATAGGTTACAGCAAGGTCTTCATTTACCGGGGCGATGATTTTCGGGTTGTCGGTAACACGTACTGCGGCCGATGTACGACCGTGGAAAGCATGCTTAAAAGCCAAGACACGTTTCTTTCCATTATGGAAAGAAGCCAGTTTTAGGGCATTTTCGTTTGCTTCTGCTCCAGAGTTGATCAGGAAAAGCGAATAATCATCATATCCGCAAGCTTTTCCTAATTTGTCCGCCAGTTTTTGTTGCAGGCTATTGATTACTGAATTGGAATAAAAGCCTAACTTATTTACTTGCTCTGTGATTGCTTTTACATAAGCGGGATGGCTGTGTCCAACGGAAATAACAGCATGCCCGCCATAAAGATCGAGGTATTCGGTACCTTGGGCATCCCATACGTGGCAACCTTTTCCCTTTACGATCTCTATATTGAATAATGGATATACGTCGAATAAATTCATAATGGATGATGTTTGTTAAAATGCTGATGGCTTCAAATGCAACCCTACGGTTTCTTCCAGGCCGAACAGTAAGTTCATGTTGTGCACTGCTTGTCCGCTGGCACCTTTCAGCAGATTGTCTATCATTGAAATGATGAGGAGTTTATCGCCATGCTTTTCCAGATGAATAAGACATTTATTAGTATTGACCACTTGTTTCAGATCCGGGTTCTTTTCTGTCAGGAAAGTGAACGAATGATCATCGTAGTACTCTTCGTATATACGCTTGATTTCGTTTAGTTCAATCTTGCAATCCAGATAAGTCGTGGTAAAGATTCCACGGGAGAAATTACCTCTTACCGGAATGAAGTTGATAGCACTGCTGAAACTGTTCTGTAATTGTTGCAGGCTTTGTCCTATTTCTGCCAGATGCTGATGTGTAAATGGTTTATATATTGATATATTATCATTGCGCCAGCTGAAATGTGATGTTGACGAAGGTTTTACACCTGCCCCGGTAGAACCGGTTATTGCATTTACGTGAAGTTCGGAATTCAACATCAGATGTTTCGCCAAAGGCAAAACACCCAACTGAATGCAGGTAGCAAAACATCCTGGGTTTGCAATATGTTTTGAACTGCAGATACGGCGGCGGTTCAGTTCCGGCAAACCGTAAACAAAATCGTGTTCATCGCTTTTGATACGGTAATCCATACTAAGGTCGATAATCTTCACGTTTTCCGGAACCGTATTATTTTCCAAGAACTTTTTTGTGTCGCCGTGAGCAGTACAGAAGAAAAGCAAATCGATACTGTTCAACGGAAGCTGGTCGGTAAAGCGCATATCGGTTTCACCATAAAGACCGCCGTGTACATCGGTAATAAGGTTGCCAGCGTTACTGGTGCTGTTTACAAATACAATTTCTGCATCCGGATGATTAAGCAGCAGGCGGATTAATTCTCCTGCCGTATAACCTGCACCTCCTATAATTCCAATTTTAATCATGTCTTAAATCTCTTCGTCTTTATGGTTTGTATAATAAACGCGGAGTGGAGTGGAAGTAACCTTGATGAAGCCCTTTGCATCTTCGGCCGTCCAGCCTTTTTGCATTTCGCCATATTCGCCGAATTTGGTTTTTACCAGGTCGTCTTGGGATTCCACACCTACAGTAGAGAATGACAACGGACGAAGTTCGAGAATAACCGTTCCGTTTACATTACGTTGTGATTCCAGCAACATGGCTTCTATGTCGCGCATAACCGGTTCCAAGTACTGGCTTTCGTGCAAAAACATGCCGTACCAGTTGGCAACTTGGTCTTTCCAGTATTGCTGCCATTTACTCAAAGTATATTTTTCAAGGAAGCGGTGTGCGCCGATAATCAGCATCGGGGCGGCGGCTTCAAAACCTACGCGGCCTTTGATTCCGATAATTGTGTCACCCACATGCATATCACGGCCTATACCATAAGCAGAGCCGATTTCTTCTATTTTTTGAATAGCTTTGATTTTATCTTCAAACACTTCTCCGTTTATGGCATAAACTTCACCATTCTTGAATTCGATACGAAGTTGTTCGCTGCCGGTTTTAGTCACCTGTTTTAAATAAGCGCTTTCGGGCAAACCCTGGGCTGAGTCAAGTATTTCGCCTCCGCAGATAGATGTACCCCATAAACCTACATTATATGAATATTTCAACTTGGTGAAATCTGCCACAAAGCCGTGTTCTTTCAGGTAGTTGATTTCGTAGTCGCGCGTCAGTGCCATATCACGCGTCAGCGTGATGATTTCTACATTCGGAGCCAGAACAAGGAAAGTCATATCAAAACGGATCTGGTCGTTTCCTGCACCTGTTGAACCGTGGGCAATGGCATCGGCACCAATTTCATTAGCATAGCGGGCAATGGCTAATGCCTGGAAAATACGTTCTGAACTTACTGAAATAGGATAAGTACCGTTACGGAGAACGTTTCCGAATACCATATATTTAAGGCTCTTTTCGTAATATTCTTTTGTTACGTCAATTGTAACATATTTGGTTGCGCCCAGTTTGTAGGCATTTTCTTCATTTTGCTTTAATTGTTCTGCACTGAAACCGCCAGTGTTGGCACATGCTGCATATACTTCATATCCTTTTTCCTTTGCCAGATACATCACTGTGAAAGAGGTATCAAGACCGCCGCTAAATGCAACTACTACTTTTTTCTTCATTTTATTATATTGTTTTATTTATTACTCTTGTGTTCTGAATTGTCTTTATGTTTTTCCGGGTCGTAAAGCATGGCCGTGCAAATACAGAATTTACGTTGTTTTTCCATCAGTATATGGTGGTTAATGCAACCCTCGCATCCATGCCAGAAAGCATCGTCGTCTGTCAGTTCGTCGAATGTTACAGGAACATATCCCAAAGCTGTATTCATTTTCATAACGGCGGCGCCCGAAGTCAGACTGAATATCTTAGCCTTCGGCCATCGTAAGCGGGCCAGGGCAAATGACGCGTCTTTAATACGCTTTGCCAATCCCAGGCCACGGAATTTTTCAACAACGATAAGGCCGGATGTTGCCACATATTGCTTATTTCCCCACGATTCGATGTAGGTGAAACCTGCAAATTCATCACCTGCAAGAGCAATGATTGCTTTTCCTTCCTTCATTTTTTGAGCAACATATTCGTGTGTACGTTTGGCAATACCGGTTCCGCGTACTTTAGCAGCAGCTTCTATTGTCTCTAAAACGATATCAACATATACTTCGTGTGAAGCATCGGCTACCATAACATCAATTTCTACTCCTTGTTCCATTGTATTTGTTTGTTCTTAGTCTACTTGTTTGTGTGCGGATATTATTCCGTTGTTACTTTATATAAAATTCGATAAAGCTTTTATGATCCTGTTCCGGCTAATGCCTTCGCGAGGAATGATCAAGATTGTATCGTCACCGGCAATTGTTGCCAATATTTCTTGTGGGGCATGGGCATCAATGTCCGAAGCGATACCCATTGCATAACCCGGACGTGTTTTTACAACGGCCAGATTACCCGAAAATTCTATATTAGGATGACTGTGATCCAAATCTTGATCCGATTGCATAAGTGCTGCTTGTTCCGGTAAACGATATACATAATTTCCATTCCCGTCGTGTGCTTTAGCTACTTTCAGTTGCTTGATGTCGCGTGAAAGGGTTGCTTGAGTAGTGGAAAATCCGCTTGATGTCAATGATCTGAGCAATTCTTCCTGATTACTTATAGCTTCCGTTTGTATGATGCGGCAAATAGCGTCCAATCGTTCTTTTTTAGTACTCATATTGTATATTTATGCAAACAGGTTGCAAATATAAATCGAATAATTGAATAAATATACATTTTTGGTGCTTATTTTTGATATAATTTATTCATCCCGATGATTTCACAAAATCATCGGGATGAAATTGGAAAAAGATCGGGGAGATTTAAAATACATCCAAACTCCCGGATTCTTTGTTATACTATTATCAAAGATACATTATCTTTGTATTTGGAAGAAACAACAAAAAGATAAAAGTTATGAAAAAGGTTGCAAGTTTATTGTGTGCCCTGTTGATTCTTGCGGGCTGTTCCAGTGTGCCCCTGACAGGTCGTAAACAGGTTTTATTGGTTTCGGATCAAGAAGTGTTGTCATCTAGTCTGACACAATACAATGATTATATTAAAACGGCAAAGAAATCTGCAAACAAGTCGCAGAATGATATGGTGACGCGTGTTGGTAAGAAGATCGCGGCTGCAACGGAAGCCTATTTAAAAGCTAATGGCATGGAAAATGAGATTAAGAATTTTAAATGGGAGTTTAACCTGGTAAAAGACCCTCAGGTCAATGCCTTTTGTATGCCGGGTGGAAAAATTGTGGTATATGAGGGATTATTGCCATTAGTTTCATCAGATGATGAATTGGCTGTTGTTCTGGGACACGAAGTGGCTCATGCAGTTGCCAAACATAGTAATGAGCGGATGAGCCAGCAATTGATGACTCAATACGGTGCTGCTATTCTGGGTGCCGCTGTTAGTAATAAAAGTACGGCTGTACAGCAAATGGCTAATACTGTGTATGGAGTAGGATCTCAATATGGAGTGATGCTTCCTTTTTCGCGTAAACATGAATCGGAGGCCGATTATATGGGATTAGTGTTTATGACTATGGCCGGATATAATCCGGATGTGGCTGTTAATTTCTGGCAGAAAATGTCGGCAGGCAAAGGAGGAGCAACGCCCGAATTTATGAGTACTCACCCGAGTGATTCGCATCGAATAGCCGATATTCAGAAAGAATTGCCGGGAATAAAGGCAAAATATGGGAAAAAATAACTGAAGCCTGTTTGGATTTCATCCGGATGGATTATTTTTAAATGGTAATTCCCATTCTCTTCATTAGGAAACAGGCATTCATATTTTCGGCAATTCCTTCGCGCAGCTTGTAAGAAAAGGATAATTCGTCATTTTTTATATCAGCTTCGAAGCGATAATTTTTTATTTGTTCCGGAAATTCCTTTTCGAGGTTTCCAAGTACTAAATCGTGGGTTGCAATAATTCCGCAAGTCTTGTATGATACTAATTGTTTCATCAAAGCGATGGAACCTTTTTGTTTGTCAATGGAGTTTGTCCCTTTTAATATTTCATCCAGAATAATGAATAGCTTTTCACCTTGTTGCAAGCGGTCTATTATCATTTTCAGCCTTTTCAATTCGGCAAAGAAGTAAGATTCGTTGCTTACTAAAGAATCGGAAGTACGCAAGCTGGTAACCATCTTTGCCGGGTAAACTGTGAGCGACTCTGCATATACGGGAGTTCCTATGCAGGCCAATACATAGTTGACACCGACTGTTCTCAGGTAGGTGCTTTTACCGGCCATATTTGCTCCGGTAATAATCAGGAACCATGGGCTTTTTTCGATGTTGATATCGTTTTTGATACAAACATCCCGGTTTAACAAAGGATGCCCGAGAGTTTTGCCTTCCATCTCGAAGTAATTGTTTGCAATATCAGGGTAGATATAATCAGGATGATTAAAAGCAAAACCTCCTAATGAACTGAGTGCGTCAAAATGGGCAAGGGCATCGATCCAGTGTTTGATATGGTCTGCATGTTCCGTCTTCCATTTTTCCAGAGAAATAGCAAAGCGCGTATCACGTAGATATAGAATGTTAAGTATGATTCCGGCAGCACTGAACCGTTGATCCAATCCTCCGATATATTGGGACAGTTTCTTTATCGTATGCGATGCCGTCCCATCAGTGTGGGATAGTTCTTTACTGATTGATATTAACTCGCTTGATTGAAACTGATCTCCTTCAATGCTTTCCATCAACTTTGAATAAATGGAGAATATCTTATTCATTTTATCAACGGAATTATACAGATCGTTAATTTGCCTGCTGTGGAAATAAGCTATAAATAAACTTATTAACAAGTATATACTTAGTACGGAGTAACTGATGATATTCAACAGGCAGGCGGTAGTGATAAGCAACCATAAGCCGGGAACAATCCATACAAGAGCTTTCCATAACGGACTGTTGGCAAACATAAGTTTGCCATTAACCAGCGTAGAGAGCATTTGCAGGTCATTTTTGCTTCCTGTTTGTTTGATACCGGTTACATAAAAATGCTGTCGTAAACCGGATAGGGTGGAGAGTTCTTTTACGGCTTCCTGACGCTTTAATATTGCTTCTTTTTGTGTCAACGGACTCATAAACCAGCTTGCCAAAAGTTCGCGTCCGAATATTGTTACAGTACGGTTGACGGATTGAAATATGGAACGGTTGCCGAATAAATCCAGATCAAGGCTGAAATCGTGTTCGGACGAACTTTTCTCAGGTGCACCGTCGAAAGCACTGAAATCATAATCCAGTCCATTCAGTTCGTCTGTATTTAATTTGATTAGTGCTTCGGAATACTCTTTCCTGGCATATAATTTATTGTGATACCACATTAATAAAGCGAAAGGAATAATAAATGCAATTGTAACAATAGTTAGCAACAACGGGCTTTCGTTCCTGAGTAACCATATACAACAAATAAGCGCTACAACCAGTGCCAAACGGATGCTTCCCATTAGATGGATTTTCTTTTTTAAGCTGTTCGAGCGCCGTGTATAGGCTTCTATATTTTCTTTGTAAAAACTATATACATTTTTCATGGAGCAAACTTACACAAATAAAAGAATATAACAGCACCGAAACTTTTTGATTTAATTGTTTATGGAGATATATAAACAAAATGATGAAGACCTGGGGACGGGCTTAGGGCTTTCTATTTGCTCGCTTATTGCCGAAAAACTGGGCGGATATTTGGATTTGCATAGCCGTTTTTCTATTCAATTACCTTATGATGAAAAGCCGAATAAGATGAACTAAGTTATTTAATTTTGGTTTATATAAATACATCGTAGGTGAAATGACTACAACTCATGTTATTTAAGCCAAAAATTCTGGTGGCATTTCTCCTATATTTGCGGATAAATTAGAAATGCTTGAAGTTTGTTTATGAAAAAGACCGTTTTAACATGCTTGCTTTTTTTCTTCTGTGGTGGTGCTTTTTCCCAGGTTCTGATACATGACCCAGAAGAAAGTTATAATGCCGATAGTGTACGTGCTGTATTGGATAAGATGTCTTATTTTACTTTGTTTAAAGATAACTATTTTATTGGCGGAACTACGATCGGGCATAAACCTACGGCAACCAATTCGGATGTGAAATTCCAGTTGAGTATTGCCCAGCGTCTTACTAAAAGTAAATTACCTTTTGACACTTATCTTTTCCTGCAATATACACAAAAAGCCTTTTGGAATGTTTTCCAGAGTTCTCTTCCCATGCGCGACCTTAATTTTAACCCCGGAATAGGATTGGGGCATCTTATTATACATCATAATAAATATATAGGAAAAGGTTATCTGATGCTGGAACATGAATCTAATGGGAAAGACAGCACGGCTTCGCGAAGTTGGAACAGGATAACATTTGCTGCAGCTGTAGTCCTTAATAATAATTGGGAAACTCAGTTTAGTACATGGATTCCTATTGTCGATGGCAAGTATAATAAAGACTTGTTGAAATATAAAGGTATATTCCAAATGGCAGTAAATTACCGTACCAATAATAAACGGTTCAACTGTGGTCTGATTTTGACGAAACGCAAGACTTGGCTCAGTTTTAATACCCAGTTGGAGCTGAGTTACAAATTTAATAACAACGAAAACCAATATCTATTCCTTCAGTACTATAATGGCTATGGCGAAGGCTTACTCGATTATAATAAGTTCAAAAGCATGTTGCGTATTGGCATTGTAATTAAGCCACAGGATTTTAGTATCTATTAGCAGAAAACACTTTAATAGATTCTTTCTATTGGATAATAGATGAACTATATTCAACTCTTGGATGTTTTGATAATAAAGCCCTGTAAATTTATAGGATAAAAATATCGGAGCACCATGAAAGAAAGAATTGAACAATTAAAGTCTCTAAACCACCAGGCAGAGTTAGGAGGCGGAGAAGATCGCATAGCCAAACAACAATATGGAAGAACCTCCTTTTGTGCCGACTTCAGACAGTCCGAACCGCACCGATCCGCAATTGGATTTATTAGTACCCACCAATCCGAACCAACCATATGATATAAAGGAATTGATTCTCTCTGTGGCAGACGACAATAATTTCTTTGAAGTGCAGGAAGAATATGCAAAAAATATTGTCATCGGTTACATTCGACTGAATGGAAAAACGATTGGCGTTGTTGCTAACCAGCCCGCAGCATTAGCCGGAACTTTGGACATAAATGCATCGGTAAAAGCTGCCCGTTTTGTGCGCTTTTGTGATGCATTTAATATTCCGTTGCTTACTTTAGTGGATGTTCCGGGGTTCTTGCCGGGAGTTAATCAGGAATATGAAGGCATTATTCGTCATGGGGCAAAACTGTTGTATGCTTATTGTGAAGCTACAGTTCCGAAAGTTACTGTAATTACCCGTAAGGCGTACGGAGGCGCTTACGATGTGATGAGTTCTAAACATATCCGCGGTGATATAAACTTGGCTTATCTAACGGCCGAAATCGCTGTAATGGGACCGGATGGTGCTGTTAATATTTTATTTCGCAAAGAGCTGAATAAAGCTGAAGATCCGGAAAAGAAACGGAAAGAACTTCAGGACGATTATCGTAATAAATTTGCCAATCCGTACAGAGCAGCCGAACTAGGCTATATTGACGAAATAATAGAACCGTCGGTTACCCGTTGCCGTCTGATACAGAGCTTTGAATTGCTGGCAAACAAGAGGCAATCCAATCCTCCTAAAAAACATTCAAATATTCCTCTTTAAATGCGAACTGTTATGATAAAGAAAGTACTAGTTGCCAATCGCGGTGAGATTGCTATGCGGATATTCCGTACTTGCCGCGTAATGAATATACCTACAGTTGCAATATATACGCATGTAGATCGTGGGGCTTTGCATGTACGCTATGCCGAGGAAGCCTATTGTATTTCGGAAGATGAGTCTGATACTTCTTACCTAAAGCCCGATTTGATTCTTGAAATTGCCAAGAAAACCGGCTCGGCTATACATCCGGGATATGGCTTCTTATCTGAGAATGCCGATTTTGCCCGTCGTTGTGAAGAAGAAGGTGTCGTTTTTATCGGGCCAAGTTCCGATGTTATTGCCAAGATGGGAATTAAAACGGAAGCTCGTAAAATAATGAAAGATGCCGGCGTTCCGGTTGTTCCCGGAACAGAATCTCCTTCTCCATTTGTAAAAGATGAGGCCAGAAAGAAGATGTTTTCCGTGGCTGTGGAAGCCTGTAAGAAAATAGGTTATTATAGTGCCGGGACACTCGAATTTATGATGGATAAAGACCAGAATTTCTATTTTCTGGAAATGAATACGCGTTTACAGGTCGAACATCTGGTTACGGAAGAATGCACTGGCGTAGATTTGGTTCGTGATATGATACTGGTAGCCTCGGGTAACCGTCTTCCGTATAAACAGGAAGACATCGAATTTCGCGGGGCAGCTCTCGAATGCCGTATATATGCTGAAGATCCGGAAAATAATTTTATGCCTTCTCCTGGTGTTATCAAAGTCCGTGAAGCTCCTGAAGGACGTAATGTCCGTTTGGATAGCGCAGCTTATGCCGGTTTTGAAGTGTCGTTGCACTATGACCCGATGATAGCTAAGGTTTGTTCATGGGGACGTAACCGTGAATCCGCTATTTCCAATATGATACGTGCCTTACGCGAGTATAAGATATTGGGAATTAAGACGACGATACCTTTCCATATTCGTGTGTTGCATAATGAGACATTCTTGAAAGGAAATTATGATACCACTTTTATCGATACCAAGTTTGATAAGGAAGATTTGAAACGCCGCCAGAATAGTGATCCTACCGTTGCTGTAATTGCAGCCGCTTTGAAGCATTATGAGCAGGAAAAAGAGGCTGCCGCCAGGGCAACAACAGTCCCGTTGGTTGGTGAATCATTATGGAAATATTATGGTAAGTTACAAATGACGGCCAATAATTATTAATACAGGGAGGAAAAAGATATGACAAAAGCGTTAGCAACCTATTTTGCAACCGTAAACGATCTGCCGGATACCGAATTTAAAGTCGAGATTCTGGAGGATGGTCCTGTAAAGAAAGTGTCTGTAAACGGAACGGTTTACGATGTCGATTATAATGTGGGTGGCGACTCTATCCATTCTATCATTATGAACCATAAATCCCACGGAGTCCAGATATCCAATATCCGCGATTCGGTGTATGAAGTTAAGAATAAAGGAGATAACTTTCAGGTAGAAGTAATTGACGAGTTAAAGAAACTCCGTTTGTCGCGTACCCGTTCGTCTGTGGTTGGCCGTCAGGTTATAACAGCCCAGATGCCGGGAGTTATTCAGAAAGTTTATGTAAAGACCGGAGATGAGGTAAAAATCGGCACTCCTTTGTGTGTACTTGTTGCCATGAAGATGGAGAACGAGATCCGAAGCCCGATAGATGGAATAGTAAGAGATGTATATGTTACTGAATCGAACAAGGTTTTGGTAAATGATAAAATGCTTGTAGTAGAATAATCGGTAAATCCCCGGATGTTAAATTTCCGGAGATTTTTTCAAGACTAAAATTGTCCACGATTTAGCACTACGGAAGTGCGTAATTTTGCCAAAAATATGCGGATTATGGGAAAAAGAAAATCCCTGAAGTATTTAATTTTCAGAGATTAGCCAAATTTGAAGTCTTTTAAAAGTGGTGCCACCAGAAAGTGAACGCTTCACGTATCACCATTGACAATCACCGACTTATCTTTTCTTTCATCGGAAAATCCACACGATTTAGCACACGATTATTTCTCATCGTTCTGCTCGTGATTTAACACGATTGTTGGTGCAAAGGTAAGAAAGAATATGAAATCAATCTATTGGTTGCCCGAAAAATTGGGCCAATCAATCTTTTTTATTTCTATTATGCAGCAAAAATAATGCATTTAAGAAATAGAAAAGTAATTTTTACGGCGGTAAAATTTACGGCTGTTTAATTTCGATCTCCTATTTCTATCATATGCGTCAAAAATAACGCATTTTAGAAATGGAATGCTAATCATCCAGATTTATCCTATTGTTCTCAAGGCATTCATAAAACATTGTCCGAACGTATTCCATCGTATCGTAATCGGGAACTATCTCCTTGTACTCATCGTATGATTTGAAGCGTACTTTTTCTCCTTCCCCATACTTGATAACTTTTCTCAAGAACTGGCTGAAATCCCACAGAGCCATATCATACTTGTCCACATTCAGCATCTTTTTCAACCTGTCTTCGGCATCAATATTTTCCAGATTGAACGTCAATGTCGCTTGCTGATTTGATAGCCGAGACGACACCGCCTCATCAACTATCTTGCTTATATCTTCTTTTAGTTTATCATCCATATGAAATTCCTTTATTTGTTATATGTCGGCTGTTTAATTTGCCTTTCCATTGTTCCGAAACCATCAGTTCCGAAACGCACATTTCGCATCGAACTATTCTGTAAGTGAATCTACAAATTCCCCAAACCTCAAAATCTTCTCACTATTTGCTTTATTGAAAAGCAAGTGTTCAAAATCCTTTTGCTTCTTCTTCAAATCAACTGTTCTCAAGAGTTCGGCTGTTGCCTGCTTGAACTCTTGCAAATTATCCACTCCACAACGCTTTGAAAGGAAATCGTAATCAGGTTTTGCCTGTGACAGTAAAAACATCAAGTCGTAAAAATCACGTCCTTTGGCACGGGCTAACATGGCGGCAATTTTCATGCTGCACAATACACCATCGGAAGGAACTGGAAACGGGAAAAAGAATCCGCAACCCTTGATGTTCGTGATAACCGGAGGATAAACAATTCCTTGGTCTTGGCTTTCAACCTTAATCAAAAAACGTTCTTCCTTGTGTCCACTCAATCCCAAATCAAACAACAGTTCGGGAAAATGGATATTGCGCCTGAATGCAGTTAGTTTCGGATTATTTTTGTCCCTTGCTTCTACCCTTAATCCTGAGCGTTCCAAAAACTGGATTACTCCGTTTGTCATTTCAATAAATTCGTCTTTCGACAGGTCTTTGCAGTCAAAATCTAAGTCCTCGGAGAACCTGTCTATCCCTTTCACCAAACGCAGGTTTGTCCCGCCGATAAAAGCCATCTTTTGGATGCTTGGTGTAGAAGAAAGGTAATCCAGAATCATCAACTGCAAATACTCTTTCAGTATGTGCTTATCGAAGCCCGAATTTCCACGGATTTGAGCCGGAAAATAATTTCTTATCTGTTCAATCTGTATCATAAATTATAAGTCTTAAAAAGTAACTTCACTCGATGGTCAAGCGCCTTGCTTTGAAACTTGGCGCAATAATCCATCAGTAAATCCTTGTTTAAATCATCGTGCAGGTAATCTTCATCCAAACGAAGTTCCTCCAATTCCTGTTCGCTATCATAGAACGGATAAAGATACAGCAAATCAAGTAATGCCTTTTCAGGTGTGGCAAACTGTATGGTGCGGTTGTCTGCCATTGGCTTTAACTCGTACCCGAACATTAGGTTCTCCTTGACATTCTTATAAGAGTATTCGCCGAAGTCATTGGCGAATGAGGCTGTTTTTAGCGATGTTACATTGGTAATCTGTACCACCGCTTCCGGTATCATTCCGTAGAACGACAATGCCGTGTGCAAGCTGACATAAGATGGGCGGTAAATTCGGTTGGCAAAATAAAGGGAATAATCCGGCTTGCTCTTATACTCCGAAAAGGCAAAATATCCCTGCCGTAAGCGGATAAGATATCCTTTCTTCATCCAACGGGTAAGGTTATTGCGCTCAAAATCTGGTTGCCATGCATATACCTGATAGATATTGAAGCATGCCAAATCGAATAGCTGATTCTTAAATTCCAGAAAGGTCATTTCTTTATTTTGTTTCTATTATGCTGCAAATATAGTGCATTTTAGAAACAAAACAAAATATTAAGAGAGGTTGGGGCATCTTGCTCTGTCGACAAGACGAAAATGGGCTGTTTTTGTTTTGTCGATAAAACAGAAAAGACTTTATTTCAGAATCAGCATAAAACTTTCGCTCTGTAACTACCATAACACAGAAGCAGCTATCTAATACACAGTGTGCTGCAACCACTACTAAGTGTTATTTGAACAGAAATCGTCAATTAAAGCTCTATTATGAATTTTGCTGCTCCTTCAATTTTGCGTTTGCGATATTTACAGCAAATTCAAAAAACAGTTTTACAGCCTTTGTGAATCTGAATTGACCGCCTGATTTTTGTAAAATATTTCTTTTATGCCAAGTTTCAATAAACGAATCAAAATTAGCAATAGATGTTTTCTCTAAAATTTCCCATCTTGAAGATTGCTTTAAAAGATGTTCAGTTTCTGCAATATCAAAACTCCCTAATTCGATGGAATCTCTAAAGTTCTTTCCACTATAATCCAATTCCCGACAAAGCATCGCAAGAAATAAAACAAAATCCCTTGTCCGTTTTTCAGTCACATCATTTGATGATAAATAAGCAAATTCAGCATCAATGTTCAACTCATATCCATGAGATTCTTTGAAGAACTCCTTGTAGAAATCATCTATTTCCTGTACAACAGCAAATAAAGGACTTGGATAAATAATAAATTTTCCATCTAAAAGACTGGATACAATTTCTTTATGTTCACTCGGATAATTTCCCATATATTTTCACTTTTGGAGTTTTTACAACAGCATCAGACAACACAATTTCAAATCTTGTTTCATCTTTGTATTCGACGAGTAAATCTTCTTCTAAAATCAAATTGGAAACCATAAAAAATTTAGATAGCGTTATATCATCGGTATGTTCTTTTAATATATCAAAACACCATTGATAGAAATTGCTGATTTCTTTTTCTTTCAATAACTGCTCTTTAAAATAACTCGAATCAGGTAACCATTCTATTTCTTCAGTCACTTCTTCGTATAGAATTTCAGGCGTTTGATAATTAAATTGGTCAATATAAAATTCGGCCTCATTTGCAAATGTTTTTGAAATTACATTAGCCCTTGTCTTGCGTAACAAGTTTGGTAAAGGAATAATGTAATTTTCTGGGTTGTCAATGTTTTCCACAAAATGGTAAAATCCACTTAATATAATAGAATCACTTTTAATTCTTTCTAATAATGGCAAGAGCTCCCTTGTGAGTCTACTCAGTGTTAAATCTAATTCTGTTTTAGCATTTACTGCACTTGCATATAATTTCTCAAATTCCCTTTTTAGCAGATATGTTTCTGCCAAAATTCTTTTCTCGTTAGCATAACGCTGTACTTGAATGATAGCATTAACAATAGAGTTTGGATTGTCAATATTGAGAATAGCATTCAATGGTATAATATATTCGTCAATCCAATAATTAGCCTTTTGTATCCTGATTGAAAAGTCGGAATGATTTTCAATATTTATTTTTAAAGATTCAGTATCTCTTAATAAGCGATATGTCTGCCCTTGAATATCATTCAGGAAATCTTCAATTACTTTTATTATTTCTCGTATAAACAAAAAAACTTTTGTTTCATCTGTTTCTGTTTGTAGGCTTGTAAAATGATTAAAAATAGCCTGATATCGATTTTTCAGAGTTTCAGGCAAATCCAAAATGAAATCATCAAAAATAAATTCGAGGAAGGCTGTATAAGTTCCATTGAGTTTATATTCGCCAGTAGGGAGTTGTCGACAGAATTTTAAATCAGTCGTGATTTTTGAAATAGAAACTTTGTTGTCACTACTGGTATTGTACTCATTGATGAGGTGATGAAATCTATCAGAATCAATAATAAAATCAGGCTTGCTAATATCAAATGCCTTCTGGACAAAATCATAATGATTCAGCAGAAAACGAAGAATGTCCTTACCTGATATATTTAAATTGCTCATTGGTTGAATACTGCTTGTTGTTCTAAAAACTTCTTTTGCTTAAAAATATCGGTTCGGATTTTCACAACAACTTCGTCCTCACTTTCCAAAACCTGCTTGCTTGGCTGTTGTTCTCTTCCTTTTTTGGTTTTTATTACTCTTGATTTTGTTGCAAAAAGTGTTTCATAATTATCTGGAACAAACAATTTTGCATTTGATAAAACACTTTTTATGAGTAAATAATTTTTCAATCCTATAAAATCATAATCAGGAAAAACTAAAACCTCTTTTGCTTGTATTCTGGCGATGGTGGTTTTCCCAATTCCTCCATAAGTATGGATAAATACAAAATCTGGGGCGATTACTTGTTCTGCAACAAGGAAGGAATCTAAGTTCTCAACAAAGCATACTTTTTCAGTTTCTAAAGATTCCAATCTAGCAGAAAACGTCCCGTATTTATCGGTGTATTTTTTCAGGTTTATTTCGGTTCCATTGAGTAAGATTATCTTTTGACCTCTAACTAAGATTACATTTTGACTTTCTCTTTTTGCCGCTTTGGTATTTCTAAAGCTGTGTACGTTGTCGACGGCAGACAGATTATTTTTCAGTTCCTCGGGGAATTTATTACAATAATATCTTTCTAATGCTTCTTGGTTTTTGGTACAATAACTTCCTCCGCCAGTAATAGCAGGTTGATGTTCAATAAAACCACCATTTAGTAGCGTTATGAAATCGGCTGACTGCTTAACGGAACTGCTAACTTGTGAAGCACTAAGTTTTCCATTCTCCAACATTTTCTTGACGAAATTTTTAAAGGTCTTATTTTGCATCTTTATAATTTACTGAAAATGATTGTAACTCACCAAAAGTGATTTTTGGTTTTTGATTATTGCTTTTTATCTGAGGTTCTTTTATCTCGTAATATTTTTGCATGCCTTCTACTTTTCTTGGCGCAGCGAAAATAGGGACAAAATGATGATCTTTACAGAATCGAATTAAATGCTTTACATTCTTTTGCCCGATTGCATCTAATTCATCCACATAAATCACAATTTTATTTTCAGGAACAGGGTGAACCAAATCCTTTAAGATATTTAGAAAAAGGTAGAGTTTCAAAACGATATTTGTTCCTCTTGATTGTATCTGCTTTGACAAATCTATTTCCTCTACTTCACCTGTTACTTTAGTTATTTCCACCTTAATTGTGAACAAATCGTGAATATTAATCGGCTTTCCTTTGCTATCAGCCAACTGTCTCTCAAGTGCCTTCTTGCTCTCTGTATAAGAATTGTCAAAATCCAAACCATCTGAAAATTTCAACTTGGATATTTTCTCCAAATCACTAATCAACTCTTCCGTTTCGTAGATTTTGACTTTTATACTCTGAGTATTAGAGACAGGATATTCGGCTAACTTAGCATTGTAGCTTTTATAAACGAAGGTCTTAAAGTCGTTAAACGCTGTGAGAAATGAAAAGGTAGGGCTTCCGATTTCATGAGAAAGTGTGTCTAGTAAATTACTAATCACTTTATCCATTTGAGGGATGTTGCTTATCTCTTCCTCTACTTCCCTAATGAACTGTTTTATATCCTGAACATCTTTGTCTAATTTTCGATTAATAGCGTCCTTTAGCTCTTTCCGGCTTTCTCTTGTTGCCCTGAATTTCTCATAAATTCTGGAAAACTTATCATATATTTTATCAAAAGATTCATCCAAGATTTCCTCTATTTCATATATATCTTGCTTTTCCTGAAAGTATAGATATTGGGTTTTAAACTTTCTGAGATCTGTTTCATGTTGCTTTTTCTCATTTTTCTTTAACTCCAATATTTTCCGTTCTTTTTTAATCTCAATGCTTTTATTTTCAATGTTTGTTTCGATATCAAAAACTATTTGTTTGAGTGTGTCATTTATCAGGATATCGTTTTCTTCTTTTGTTCCAAGCAATGTTGGTTTATTTTTGATTTTTTCAATCAAGTTAGCTGTTTCTGTAATGGAATTTTTCAACTTTTCAAATTCTTTTTGCAAAGCATTTCGATTTTGAATTGCATCCAACTGAATTTTCTTTTCTGCCAACTCTTTTGTCTTTACTTCGACATCATCCTGTAGCTCTTGTATCGTAGGCAAGGATTTAATCTCAACCCCACTCACATCAATTTGAGCATCAAAGAAAGTCAATAGGGAATCAGTAAATCTGATTCCTTTTTTTATTTTTGATTTATCAAGATTCGACACGTCACTACTCAGATATGAATATGTCTTCCTTATTATTTCGGGGTCAGTTGAGATATTTTGATATAGTAAGCTGTCATATTTTCGTATGGAATCTTCTTTTTGTTTAATATCTTTACTTATCTGATTAATCGTCCTTTCAACTTCTTCAAAAGTAAACTTACTACGTTCTAATTGTGTAAGCTGAGCTTCAAGTTCAGAACGTCTTTTATCTTCTGTTTGTAACTTTGTAATCAAGCCTTGGAATAGCAGGTTATCCGTCGTTGGTTCGTAATTCTCAATTTCCTTTAATTGTTTTTCAATTCTTGTATTGGCCTTCTTTGCCACCTCAATTTTATTCTCAATGGTAGTTTTTTCCTTTATTAAATTGTCTCTTTCTTCTTGAAGCGTAATGTCAACTTTGGTTTCAAGGTCTTTAATTAATTTCAAAAGAGGGCTATTGTCTTTTATTTTTTCAGATAAGTCTCTTTCCACATCATTAAACTTTTTGAAGAAAGAGTTTTTAAGTTTACCGAGAATTGTTTCTTCGCTAATAAACGTGTCGTTAATGAGTTTTAATTTCTCAAAATCTGCTCTTATTGCCAACAGGTTATTTACATGGGCTTTTTTCTTTTCAAACTCATTGATTTTATCAAAGCTGGAACTGGTAAAGACGCTTAGTGAAGTATCTTGCTTGTTGTCAGCAATAAGTAAGGCATTTTTAAAAGCCCTTTCATTGATATCACTCGTTTTAATAAGGTATTTGTATATATCCGTAAAGCTATTCGAAAAAGCTCTACCTTTTCTCTTCACTTCTCTTTTAATCCAGACAACGGGATTCTTATTTTTATCTGAATTATAAACAAGATTGTACAAATCATCTCCTTTTAGCAAGACAGGAGGGTCTGTCGGATTATCATTTGTAAGTTCCTGTAAAACTTTCTCCCACTTCTTAGCCTTAAAGCCTTCCGGTAATGTGTGAATGAAGAAGTGCTCTTTATATTCTCCGTTTATCTTGTAATATTCAACAGTATTTTCAGGGGTTGCTTTTACCAAGATACAATAGTAACCATTTTTGAAAACCTCAAAAATCACATAGCTATATTGGCTTGTTCCATCAAAGTAATGTTTCATTGAATCAGATAATCGTCTATCATCCTCAAATCGCATTTGCTCTTTGTCAGTTATATAAAGGAAGTTGAGCGTATTCAGGAAAGAACTTTTGCCAACATTATTCTCAGCCGTTATCTGAATACTACTATTCTCTTCAATATGGATAGCAGCCTTCGCATATAGTTCCGAATTTATGATTATAATTTTATTCAGCATATTACTAAAATGAGTGTTTTTATTCGGTAGATTTACTCATATTCATATCTATAATGGCTTTGCACTTTCTACATCAAAGTCTTCATCTGTCAGCTCTGAGTGAAGGCGTTTGTTCTGCAATATGGTCAGTATATCATCCAACGTATCATCAGTAAAAACAATTTGTCCATTATCAAATGTAATATTCCACCCTTTTGCAACACTTATTTGCTGCATACGTTGTAAAAAATGAGGGTTACGATAATGTCCAAGATTACGAATTGTTGCAATTTTCCTTAAATATCGCTGATTGTTTCCTACACGATTCGTTAATACATCCATATTAACAAAGAGATTCAATTGTTCGACTTCCTGATACATTTCATTAGCATTGTCTATCATTCCTTCTCTGAAATTCAAACCTCGCTCAAAATCTTTTTTTGAAAGGATAAACAACACTGCATTAAAGTAAAACAGGTCAACAATGCTTGCTATACTAAATACATTTTCTTCTTCTAAATCTTCAAAACGATTTTCTCTATAGAGCAGGGATATTAAACCTCTATTTCGTTTCATTTTCCAATTTTCGGGCAAAGTTTTAAATCCAACAACTTGTATGCCTTCTCTATTTCTCAGAATAATCATGTAGGCCTTGGCTTTAACTAATTCGTCAACTCCATCAATGATATCTTCTTCTGGATTTAATTCTCCAAGTTGTTCAAAGATTCTGTAAAAATCTGTTTCTTCGTAATTAATCGCTCGCACTTGGTCTTCTTCGGGCTCAGGACAATCATAAGAATATTCTTCGACTGTATTAGAACGATTAATATGATTAGTAATAATTCCCTTTAGCCGCCTTTCCAGATTTTCGTCAATCGGGACATATTTTACATCATAATGCGAAATTCTTTCTCGTTTATATTCTTTAACCACTGCAAGAGAAACCGTAGAATTACCAAGATTTAATCTTTTTAGGTCTCTCAAAATTTGATTCTGTCTATTCGCCATTTTTTATTTTTTTTCTGTTACAAAATATAGAAAACGTGTCAAACTCCTGATATAAAACACTTCACCCGAACGCATGTCATATTTACTTATTACGATGGTGGAATATGACTTTCCATCAAATTCATAGTCCATATCGTATAAATTGTATCCTGCAAGCAATAGCATTGGATTCATAAATATGGATTTGCTTTTGACGGTCATAAGAAGCATTAGTAATAGAAATATGGTTAGGGAAATTATATCTTCTGTTTTTGACAAATCAAAACCAAAGAATGAAACGATATAGGGTATTGTGTAATTGATTAAATCTATTGACCGATTCTTGACAGACTTAATTGTAACGGGCATACTGCCTTTCTTTATGGAACATACTGTTGCAAACAATAGTATCACACTTAAAATAGCAATACTAATCATTATGTATATGGCCACAGGATGTTTAAAGTAATGAGTTTTCTCAAAATCATAGTCCTTTACTGCCAAAATTAAAAATAATGGCGAATACGCACTTATAAAAAGCAATATGGCTGTAAAAATTCTCGGTTTCATATTCTCTAAAATTAAGAAGGATTCGTGTTAATCTGAGCTCACTTCGTCCTCAATACTCTTTTCAATGATTTTATATCTGTCTTTTATCGACTCTCCTTGATAAAAAGCCAACAAATCTTCTTTTGTCAGTGTACCATCTTTGAGAAATTTCAATAAATATTCTTGATTAAACTCCATTAATAAAATACTTTTTTCCAACTGTTTTAAAATAGCCTTATTGTTCTCAATATTACTATTGACTAAAGAACGGATAGTTAGCACTTCATTAATATCTTTGATTATTCGACTAACAAGCATCATTAGAATATTTTTGTCAAAGTCAACACTTTGCGCATTGAGTACAATATCTCTTGCCAACATATAGGCAATAGAAAGATTTGAATAGTCGCCCTTTTGAGAATCAATAATAGCAACAAACCCGACATCAGGAATATATCCTACATTTTCGTATTTTCGCAAAATTGAATTATCAGTTAGCGATATATCGAGAACTATAATGCTTGCTTGTGCTTCTCTGTTTGCTTGTGCTTCTATTAACTGGCTCCAAGCTGTATCAGTTTTTCTAGTAAATATTTCCTTGGATTCAATTTCTCCAAGTTTTATACTTTTGTCAAACTTGCATTCAAGAACAATTCTTAAATCATTTTTCCCATTCAAATCACAAACGATATCTCCCGTTTTATTTTTAGACAATTTTCCGGTTGTGTTACCTGTCAGATAAACTTTATCCTGAATTTTTCTATCCTTAAGATATTCTATAAGAAATTCTGCAATATCATTTTCGGCTAAAACACCTTTGATTGTTGACTTATAGAATACTTCCTTTTTCATTTCAAAAATCATTTTTAAGCTCTCCAACTCTGTGCCTAATTCATTAGATGTCTTGGACAAAAAAGATGAAAAACGATCTTCCATCAAAGCCAGAACTCCGATATAAATGGCCTGTAGCAATTTCCCATCTCTATCGGAAATCGGAAGATTATTGAAGTAATTGAAAACAATTTCGTTTTCAATCTCAAATTCTTTTATTTCAACTCGTTTGATTTGTTGATTTATTCTGATTGTTGACATACTTATATGACGGTTTGTAATGCTTTATAATGAGTTTTATCTTTTTTCAAATGTTTAAGCAATTCTTTGCATGCACTTCCAATATCAGCAATGAACTCACTTTGTTTTCCTATTCTGTCAATATTGTTAAAATGGCTAAAATAGTGCAAAGGCTTTAATATCCTTTTGGATACCTCTTTCCCAAAAACCTCATCTGCTCGAATATCTACCTCATCACTACTTGGATATTTTGTTAAAGTATACATCTCTACGAAACGCCGCAAGATATTTGGAATTATAAATAACGCATCAGAAGTTCCCTGATTTGTCTCTTTGTCGAATTCTACAATTTTGCTAAACAAATATTGATATTCTGATGAATACGAATCATAAACCTTTGGTAGTTTTTCTATACTGGAACTTTGCAACTTTCTTGAAATAAAATACCTTGATTCTTTATTCTTGCCTAACCCCTTTGACTTTGGCATTTCTTTCAACAGATTAAAAAATTCAAAATTGTGTGTTGAAACAAATAGCTGTTTACATTTTAAATTCCACATTAACTGATTTGGCTGCTTGGGGTCTGGTATTTGTTCAAAGAAAATATCCTTTAACAAAGAGTTGATTTGAAAGACATGATTACTATCTAAACTTGAAATGGGGTCATCAATAAATATTATGCAATCTTTTAATTTTCCTTTCTTCTCAATGCTTTTTAACAAAACAAGAAAATGAGAAAATGAAATTGCAGTTTTCTCACCCTCACTTAGATTTTTAGCAAAATTAGTTCCTCTTATTAGATTATATTTGCCGGATTCCTTACTTGGTTTTATTTCAATATCATTTCTTCCCAAAAAACTTTGGACAAAAGAATTGAATTGGGCACATCCTTCAGATTTACTTTCTTTCCGCAAATTTTGTTGGACAATTTCCTTTTGATATTCTTCAACTTTTGTATTGAGTACATTAAGCTCTTTTTGCGCCTTTTGCTCTTCTCGTTCTTTTAAAAAATATCGTGTATTCTTTAGAAAAGTCGCCACTAAATGATTTTTATACACAGTTCGCTTTTCGTCTATTATAGTTTTGAAATGTTCCGAAAATTCATTATTGGAATCTATCAAACTATTGATTTCATTAATCTTACCAATTATAGGAATTATATCATCTTCTTCATTTTGGATTTTGATTATTTCATATATTGATTTTTCCTTCTTCTTGTTAATAGCTAATTTTATTTGATTTACTTTAACTGCATATTTTTTTAATTCTTTATCAAATTCTAATTTCAGTTTCTTGAAATCTTCTTGAAAACTATCATTAAAGTCATTAAGACTATAAGGTATAATTTCAGAGTTTATAAAGTTAATCTCTGACAAAATCACACCTAATAATTCCTTTGTTTTTTCTTTCAGTTCGGAAGCTTGGCTCTGAAAATAATTTATGAGGTCATCATAACGATTTTTAGTTAATATATTCCCGCAAAAAGAGCATTTATCCCCTTTGTGATGTAATTTTAGGCCTTTTTTTGACCATTCATAAACCTCATTACTGTTTTTTAATATATTTCCGATGTCAGACTTTGAGGGAACAAAACTCAGAATATCTTTAGCCGATAATACAATTTCCCTATAATGGGATGGAAACGAAATATGACTTAATTTTTCTTTGGGTTCTTTGACAAGAACTATTTTCCCAAGATTTTCAAGTTCTTTTTTTGATTTAATGATATGCTTTTCTAAGTCATTTGAAATATCATTTTTTATTTTTTTCAAATGAGCTTTGGTAAATTCGATCAAACTCCAAAACACATCGTTCTTTATTCTTCTTGCTTCTTCTGTGAATGCTGAATTTTCAAACTCATTATAATCATTTATGGCTGATATATAGGGTTCTTTTTCCCCTTTAAGCTTGTCAGTTCCATTAATTTCATCGATTAACTTATTGAGTTCTTCAACTCTTTGGGATATTTTTGCTGTGTCTCCGACTTCAAATGAAATACCACTAATTTCTTCATCAAACCCCCATCTCAAATTATCTTTTATGTAGTCAGAGTTAAAGACTTCAATGTGGCAAGAGTTTGCTGAAATATTAGAATTGTCAATAGTTCCACCATCACATGTGATTTTGAATGTAGCTGATGGATAATCAGGGTGCAATGCTTTTTCTTTTAAAGAACTAAACAATCGCGATAAAGTTGTCTTCCCTGAATAATTCCATGCATAAATAATATTTTTATCCTTAAATTCTTCAAGATTAGGAATACTATTCCATGAGAAATTACTAAAAATCCCCAAATTATTGATAGAATCAATTTTTTTAATCATAATCGTTTCTTACATTTCTTGTGATAAATGCACTTAATCCAGAACCACTTCTTGCTAAACGTTTCATCGTCTCAACATTACTCATTCCTGCGCGACTATGACTATAAGTGTAACTTTTCCCTCCTTTAAACCAGACGGTAATACTGTCACTATTTATTTGATAATGGGTAATTGGTGAATTCCCACTTCTATTTGCATATCTTTCCATGATAATTTAAGTTATATTTCGTGATATATTCTAGACATTCCTTTGTCTCCCTTTTTATAGTCATAACGTACTTCAAAAATTTCATCTAAGACCTTAATATCCTCTGCTTTAGATAAGTCATATAATTTCCAACCCATTTTACCCGAAGAACTATATCCATCGACTTGGTATGCTCGAATAGCTTCATTACCTTTAGTTGTTAATCCATAACAATGTGGCTCAACTATGCGAGATTCCCCTTCATAATCAAATTCAACTAAGTTCCTGTTTTTAATCGCTTTAATGATTTCTGTATTCATAATGCTTTGTCTTTTGGTAAATATTACAATTTATTTTTTCGTTGAGACAAGCAAGTCCTTCATGTCTATTTTCAAGATTTCTGCAATCTCAACCAACGTTTCAAGCGAAGGCTGTGTTTTGTTCGTACACCAACGCGAAACTGTTGTAGTGCTCAAATTCATCTTCTCCGCAAGCCATTTGTTGGTGACCTGCTTCTCAGCAAGAACTGCTTTTAGTCTATTAATTGTCTTTGTTTCCATTCTGATTTACACAATATACAAATTTATTAAAATACTTTGACTATACAAAAGAATTATTTCTTTGTTTTTCAGCAAAATAATAAAATTGCTATATGAGCGGCTTTTATGCTACCATCAAACTGCCAAAAGTTATTCTCGGACAATCGGTTATTCTCGCGGGCTTCCGCCCCTCCCAACGGCTGGGAAGCCATGAGCGGGAAATAACCGGAGTTGGACGGGAAATAACTTTTGGCACAATATAAATCTAATTTTATCAACTTAATCTTGGTCTTCGCTTCTTCTTTTTCTTGGGTTTCGGAAGCTGTTGCTCATCGGTTGGATTGATGTCCGTAGCCGACGGAAGTATGGAAAATAAAGAAGATAAGCCGCTTTCACTTGTTTGTTCATGTATTGATTGATTTACTGTTGTACTGATTTGCTGTTGTGTTGAAGTACCTGAAAACGTTTTTACATTTTTATTTGTTTGAGCTTTTACATTTTCATCTGCTTGTACATCTATAATCTTTTTCTTTTCACCAGCAAAATCATCTTTCGGGATTGAGAGTTCCCGTTCTTGCATCTTTAGTTTATCTGTAATAGTTCCGTTCTTCATGGTGTTGCAATACTCGAACGTTTCGGATAGTTCCCGATTGTAGCCAAATAGATTGTCAAAACCTTTTTCTGCTTGTTGAAAAAGGTTGGTGCGGTCAAATCCGCCTGTAATAACACCTTTCTTGGTGTTGCGGTGGTTGGTTAGCGGGTTTATCTTAACTTTGTTCGATTGTTCTTTACGGCTTACAATCAAATGGCAGTGCATGTTCAGGCGGTTGTCGGAACGGTCGCGGTTAAAATGAACTTTGCCATAGAATTTTATATCCTCTGCCGACAATCCTTTGTTGAAGTTCTTGGCGTATTCGGGAATAACTACTTCTCGGATATACCGTTTCATGGCTTCGGCTTGCTCCTGTTCCGTGCTTCCCATTGCTTGCAGTTCCTTTTCCGACGGGCTGACATGGACAGCATAAAACTTAGCATCGGTCTTTAAGAGTTGACCGATATTCCCGTCAATGTCTTTGATCACTTGGGATTTATAGACATTATCATCCGTAAGGTTGAAAAAACCTTCTGTATAAATTCCCTGCTCCATCCGTTGCATATCTTCATGTTCAAGGTAGTTCGCCAATCTTCGGCTGCTGCCTGCATTATTATATACTCCGTTGGACGGTGGAGGGAAATCTATGTTCATACCTGCTATTCGTTTATGAGAGTCGTAATTTCGGCTTTCAGGTTCTCTTTTCGTTTTCCGTCCATAACTCCGCAAGCTGCCAAATCTGCATAAAGGCTAATCAACTTCAAAAGTTTTGCATTATCTTTTTTCTGCACTTGGGATAACGTGCCGATTTGTTTACCCTGACCGTTTATCACATCGGCATGTTCGGTAAATTTATCGCTTAGCCTTTTTAGTACGGCGTTATACTTCTCTTGGTTCTTCTCCAACTGTGAGAGAACAAGCGTTTCCAAAGCCTTCACTACTCCATCGAATCGGACGGCTATCGAATTGGTCGCCCGTATCATCGGATTAAGTTCCTTTTCCTCGTAGTTCCGAATGAAACGGATAATATCATCCTGCCGTTTATTGATTTTGGAAAGTTCGGCTTTGACCGATTCGGGGGCTTCGGCGGGATTGATATTTGCCTTGTCGATGTATAGAAAAGCCAGTTTCACTACTTCCGCCTTTTTCAGCGAATAGCGTTTGCAGATTTTTTCTACCAGACGATTGGTTTGCTCATCTATCGCAATGGTCTTAAATATGATATTTCGATTCTGTTTTGTCATAGTTATAACTATTTTATGACTATTTACACACTTAACTTACTTAAACAGAATTGTATATCAATTCAAGTTATAGCAAGTGTTATAACTTTGCTTTAGGATAAAGCACTAAAGCCGAAGGCTTTGCCCCGCAGGGCAAGAGGGAAGAACAGGACTTGTCCGGTTCCCTCTTGCTAAATTCTGCGACTTTGAAGACCTGCACAAAACCGAAGGTTGCAGGTATCTTCATCGCTGAATTTTGGATTGGAGCACTTACTTATTCTGCTTCGGATTGCTCACTGGGTGGATTCTCCTTTTCAAATTTATGAATAGTTCGATAATCGCAATGTTCTTTCACGAAAGACCGAACATCGTCTGCACGATAGTAGATTTTCTGCCCGTACCGTAAGAAGGGTAAAACGCCGTTGCTTCGGTGGCGTTGAAGGGTACGCTTGCTGCATTTGAGCATGAAACACAAGTCCTGATTGTCGAGCAACTTCTCGTCCTTATCGAACACTTCGTTGGTGTTGACAAGCGATTTCAGGTCTTTGCCTATATCGTTCAGTTTTTTGGATAGACGTTCCATCCATTTTTCAAAATCATCATTGTTGATGTACATATTGCTTCGTTTTTTGAGATTAATACTAATTTCTCAATGCATTGATGAAGCAAAATTCGGCAGAACGGTGAAAACAAAATCGGGGAATAGACTATCTACTCCCCGATAAATAATTTGTAATGCGCTGATTTATAATAATTACAAAATGCAATTTTTACCAATAGCCTTCTTCTTTGGCTTTCTGGTTGATAGCAGTACCCATGCGATCTAAGAATCCTGTTCGCTTATTGGACTTTCGTTTGATAACTTCATCCCGTTTCTTATACTGGTCGGCAAATTTGAAGTTAAACAAATGTTCAAATCCATTCACCAACAGGCTGAAAGGAACATTCCTGCCATCGCCCCCATTAATACAGTGCAGGTAGTAGAATCCACAGATATTTTCCATAATATCCGTATAATTCACGATGTCTGGATTCAGGAACAAAGGAGATTTCCAGTCGGTTTCTATCCTGATAAAATACTTCGGATGTTCCATCTGGCGGTGTATCAAGTCCAGTTCCTTATTTGTCAGCGATAACACTTTGTCCGAATACACAATCTTCAATATATCCTTTTTCGCTCCGTACGAAAGTTCCAAAGATTTTATCGTTTCAAATTCTACCTGTATCATATTGATTAGGCGGACACGTTTTATATTGTCTGTTTCCGTATCCAGATACAGGATTAATCTTTCGACAAACTCTTTATAGGCTGTCTTTAGTTCCGAATCCGAATCGCTCTTGTATAACGGGTCAGACAAAATCATATATAGTTTGGTGTCAAGAATGTCCCACATAGCATAACTAAATATTTGTCGGAACTATAAATTCTTATTTTGCCACTTATTTCTTTTGAGATACAGCAAGGACAACACAAGCAATACAATAACATATAGCTGTTCGGAAGTCCAGTACATTGCAAGTGGAATATCCTTAGTGCGTGAAAGCAGGAACAGATAAGCTAAATAGATGGTTATGTTTATCATCTGGAATATAAAGGCTACTTTAGTGTTGCCTGTGCCAATTACCGTATTGCAGTAAGTGTAAGCAGGTACGGAAATAATAAATGTCGATAGCATCACACAGAATGGATAAAACGCCGTGTGAATTACTGCCGCCTCATTGGTAAACAATCGCAAAAGGACACTTGAAAAAACAAAAGCCAGCAATATCAGCGGAATACCGAATGCATAATTCAGCGTAATAACACGGCGACAAGTCGGCATCACTTTTTCTATTTGCCTTGCTCCGATAAGGTTGCTTACCAACGAAATCGTAGTTGTTGCAAATGAATTGACCATCACAAAAAAGAGCATTGAAATGCTTCTTACTATGTTGGCGGCGGCAAGTTCACGTTCGCCTAAATGTTCAATCGCAACAAAAAACAGGAACCACGGGGCAATACAAAAGAATGACCGCACCATTGTCCAAACAGATATGTTTAGCAAGTGAAGCGATAACTTGATGTCAAATACAGCACGCAAACCATACCGTTTTTTGTCCACGTGTCGCCACATATAGACAATCATAAACAGCAATCCGACCAGTTCGGCAAGGGATGAACCGATGGCCGCACCGCTGATTCCCAATGCAGGGAATCCCGCTTTGCCAAAAATCAGCAGATAGTTGAACAGGATGTTGCATACCACCATGACAATTGAGTTGGCGGTAAGAATCTTGGTCTTGGTAGTCCCTGTGAAAAAAGCGCGGATTGCCAGTAATGGAAAAGCGAACAAGTAACTATAATCCCGCCATTCTATATATTGCATGGTCGCCTGATAAACATTATCAGAAGAAATTACCATCCGAAGCAACACAGGCGAAAACAGCTTGGATAATACGAAAACGACAACAGCAAAAGCCGACAAAAAGTATAGCCCCTGAAAGAATACCTTGCCGACATCCTTGTGTCGTCCTTCGCCGTTCCGTCTTGCAATGACAACTTGTGCCCCAAGACTGAACCCGAAACCAAGCATATAAATGGCTGTGTAATACATCGCAGCCAGTGCCGACGCTCCTAAATCTATTTGGCTGACGTGCCCCAGAAAAATGGAATCCGTTAAATTAATCAACTGTTCCATGAGCAGGCTCACCATGATGGGCAGGTTGATGAGCCAGATTTGTTTATATGTATAATTCATTTTGTTTTAAGAAATGGCATGTCTGCACAGTGCTTTTCAAAAGCACCGCAAACAATCAATAATAAATTTGTTGATTAAACTCTGTAACAGGAACGGGCATAGTAATTCAATGCCGAAGAGAGATTCCCCGACAGACCCGAAGCTGGATAGCTATATACAGAGTTGCCACTTCATAAATTGGACAATAAGTTTATTTACGGGTGCAAAGATACGGATTTTGTAATAGACTTCAAAGAAAATCAGCAAGGGTTAAGCCAACTTCTGCAACTCATGACTACTATCGGACAAACTCTAAATCCTGTTTATTCAAACCCTATCTTTGTTGGCAAAACAAATAAATACCGTCAACAATATGGATTTAGTAGCAATAGAGCGTGAATCTTTCGATGCATTCAGAAAGAAACTTCGGCAAATCATTTCACTGGTTCCGAAGCAACCTTCGTCCAACATTCAACCTATAGAGCAAGAATGGATAGAAAGGAAGGAACTTGCCGCATCCTTGAACATTTCCCTTCGCCGTTTGCAATACCTTCGGGAAAGCGGCAAACTCTCGTTTTCTACGCTTGGAAAGAAAACTTATTACCGGATTTCCGAAGTGAAATCCTTATTGGAGCAAAGCAGTATCAACGCTAAACAATAATCCGATGGAACTATATACCAATGACGATAACAGGGAACTTTTGCAAGCGTTAAACGATGTATTGCCACATATCGAACAAGCCTTGAAAAACAATAACCCGTTATTCGATAGCGAACGCTACTTGACAAGCGAAGAACTTTGCTCTATCCTGAAACTAAGTCGGCGCACGCTACAGGACTACCGCAACAACGGAATATTACCGTTTATTCAGTTGCCGGGGAAAGTCCTGTTTCGTGAATCCGACATTAAAAAGATTTTGGAAGAACGCTTCCGATCTGCATACAATAACGATAGTCTATGACATGTTTTCCCTTACGTTCTGCATGTCCCTCAAAATACTTTGGTCTAACACCTTTGCATAACGTTGTGTCATTCTTGTACTGGTATGCCCCAACATTTTCGCTACGTTTTCCAACGACACATTATTAGCCAGCGTGACCAGTCTTGTTGCATAACGGATGCTCTTTGTATTTCTCCAAAATCTGAATTGGAATATCCAACAGAGGAACATTACACATGACATTTGTTTTCTGCCTCGCCTTGCGAATCCACAAATTTCCTTGATTATCTTCCACTATGTGTTCTGCCTTTAGTTCTGACAGGTCGATGAATGCTAACCCGCTATAACATTGGAACAGGAAAGCATCACGCACTAATTCCATACGTGGAATTTCAAATGTCTTTTTCCAAAGTACATTCAATTCTTCTTTGGTTAGGAAGTCCTTGTGAACTTCCGGTTCATGGAAACGAATATTAGAAAATGGATTCTTATTCATCCAATCGTTGGCAATCGCCAAATTGGTTATCTTCTTAACGGCTTTCATGTAGCGGATAAGCGTATTCTCCTGCAAATCCTTCTCTGTTTTCAGGAAATGAATGTAGTCTTGAATGATGGCATGGGTAAGCTCTTTCAACGGGATATCTTTCATGTGATACTTCTTCAAAGCCATTTCGCGGAAATATTTCAAACAGGTATCAAAGCGGGAAACGGTTACTTTGGCGTAATCCTTCCCGATAAGTTCCCGACACTTGTCGTTATGTTCCTGAAAAACCTCAAAGAATAATTTGTGTTCGTTGTCCAATCCTAAGAACTTTCGTTTGATTTCATACGGATTGATAAGTTTATCCTCCTGCTCCATCGTCCGGTGGATGTCGAACAAACGAAGTTTCACCGATTCCAAATAACGGTTGATTTCCAACGATGCGGCATCCTTGCCCGTACATCGTTCTTTTTTCTGATTCCATTGGGTAGGCTTTACGGTTCTTTTCAATTGAATTTCTGCTAACTGTCCCGCAATGGTAATCCTCAACATGATGGGCGTTTCACCCGATTTCACTGTTTTTGTCTTTCTAACGAAAAAAAGCACATTAAATGTCTGTCTCATACTCTAAAAATAATGGGTTAAAGATACTCCAACCGCATAGGATAACGAGCATTTAAAGACAAGACAATCAGCTACTTACAGTACTATTCGTGGTCGCTTTTTTCGCGACCAAAAAATGACCACGAATTAGGCCGACGAAACTGCCTGATTTTGCTAAAAAAGTGGGATTTTGTAGAAAAGAAAAATCCCTGAAACGTCTGTATTTCAGGAATTTTCCAATTTTGAAGTCTTTTAAAAGTGGTGCCACCAGGAATCGAACCGGGGACACAAGGATTTTCAGTCCTTTGCTCTACCAACTGAGCTATGGCACCTTGTTTTGATTACGGGTGCAAAGGTAAACATTGTTTTCAATTTTACAAGAGTTCGTTGGAAAAAAATAGAATTGTGCTAAAAGGGAGAGAAGTGATGGATTGTTTTTTGAAAAAAAATGGCAGATTTTATTTGCAGGTTTGATTTTATTACTACCTTTGCAGCCGTAATAATAAAAGCAACGGGATGTAGCACAGTTGGCTAGCGCGCCACGTTCGGGACGTGGAGGTCGGAAGTTCGAGTCTTCTCATCCCGACTAGGAAAAAAGGGTAGGAACAAACAATGTTCTTACCCTTTTTTGTTATGGATTTGTTTTATGGCATCGGACTGCAAAATAAAATATATAAATGAAAGCTACTAATGGAACAAAGAAACCAATTGCCATATTGGCTTCTCCTATGTACCCCATCAACATAGGACTGAATGCTCCGCCAGCTACCCCCATTACAATATAGGAGGAGGCTTTTTTCGTATATACGCCCATACCTTCAAGACCTAATGCAAAGATGGTGGGAAACATGATAGACATGAAGAAAAAGGATAGGTAGAGGGCATAGAGGGAGATACTGCCTAATGTAGCGGTGACGAGGCTCATGCAGATTATGTTGGCTAACGAAAACCATGTGAGCAGATGGTTTGGCGACATCCATTTCATGGTGAAGCTACCAGTAAGGCGACCTACCATAAATAAGGCCATACCTCCGAAGGCCAGTATCCGGGAGGCTTCGATGTTGCTTGTTTGAGGATCGGTTTCGGTAACATAGTTGATGAAAAAACTGAATATTCCGGTTTGTGCTGCACAATAACAGAATTGGGCAATGACGGCACGAACAAATTGCCGGTGTTTCCAAATTGATGTTTTTTTGCCGGATTCGGAGATTGCGGTGTCGTTAGCTGTTTTTATTTCAGGTAATTTGGTGAAGATGAATAACAAGGCTACCAGCAATACGATACTGCCTACTAATATATATGGCTTTGTAAGTGCGAACGAATCATTTTCGGGTGCACCGAATATAAGCAAGCCACCTACTAACGGACCTAATATCCATCCTAAACCATTGAATGATTGAGAAAGGTTGAGGCGTTGGGCAGCCGATTGGGCAGGGCCTAAAACTGTTGAGTAAGGATTGGCTGCTGTTTCGAGTATGCAAAGGCCGCATGCAATGATAAACAGAGCTATGAGAAAAGGGGTAGCCGAATGCAAGAAGGCAGCGGGAATAAAAGCAAATGCACCGCCTGCAAAGAGCAATAGCCCGAGGATGATACCTTTTTTATATCCATACCGTTTCATAAATGCTCCTGCAGGAAGAGCCATGAGGAAATAGGCTATATAAGTAGAAAATTGTACGAGTCCGCTTTGGGCTTTTGTCATAGTAAAAACGCCCTGGAAGTGTTTGTTGAGTACGTCAAGTAGTCCGTGGGCAAATCCCCAAAGTAAAAACAGGCTTGTAATAAGTATGAAAGGTATAAGATAGTTTTTTCCATTTGGTGCGGAAACCAGTGATTGTTTATTTGTTGTCTTCATTTAATTTATTAGGTTGTGGTAATTTGAAAATACATTCCATACGCTGCCATTTTTCGGAAGAATTGCTTCCTGGTGCGGCTTTTTGGAACTGGTCTACAAAGGCTTCCCACTCGGCCTGTTTTTCCATTGTCGCTAAACGGGCGAATGCAGTGTTCCAATCGAAATCGTCGGGAGTTTCTACAATCATGAACAGACGCGTGCCAAGACGATAGATTTCCATATTCAGGATACCAACGGCTCGGATGCCTTGGGGAATTTCTGGCCAGATATGTTCCGGTGAATGCCAGTGGGTGTATTCCTGGATAAGATTTTCATCGTCTTTCAGGTCTAAAGTCTGACAGTATCTTTTCATTACTAACTATGTTTTTTTATGAATTGACAAACATACTAAAAATCTTTGGCAAATGGAGCTAATCTAAATAGACCGTTTGCGAAGGATTTTTATAGTAACCGAACATCTGTTTTATTTGTTCGGGAAGTACTCGCTCGAGAGATAATGGAGGAAGTTGGTCTAATTTGAAAAAGCCTTTTCCCAGAATATCAAAGGTTTCGTTGAATGTCCCCCCGGTTATCCTGCAAAGAATAAAGAATTTGTACACGTAAAACGGAATAGCAGGGTGAGGATGTTTGCTCATATCCATGACGGCTAATAGCCGGACAGCTTCTGCGTCGAATCCGGTTTCTTCCTTTACTTCTTTTATGGCAACCTCTTTAGGTGAGAATCCTACATCCGACCAACCGCCGGGAAGAGACCAAAGTCCGTCGGCTTTCTCGCGCACAAGCAGTATTTCGTCTTTTTCGTTGAATATAACAGCGCGAATATCAGCCTTAGGTGTGGTATATTCTTTTAAGGGATGATAGCATGCATGCACAGTTTCGTTATCTATTCCGGCAGAAAGGGCGGTTATTTTATCACTGATTTGTATCAGTTCTTCATACCGCTCGATGTCATATTCGTTATCCGAATAGGTAAGTCCGTTTTGGGCTAAAGCCCGGATGCGTTGGGAAAAAAGTATCAGTTCTTTTTCTTTTTCCATAAAGATGAAAATTTAACGTTGTAAATAATATGCAGGATCGATATAAGAAACATGATAAATGGAGTCGCGTGTCAGGGATATGCGGCCGATTACTAATTTGATTGAATCCAGGTCTAGTTCAAAAATTTTAGAATTAGCACTGTCTGGTATCGTATCGGTTGCTGTAAGGCCTATTTTATACATTTGATGGAGTAAAAAAGTGTCTATTTGTTCTTTGAACAGCAGGTTTTTGTTCCCCTGGTACACATAAAATGTATCATAAGCCTGATCTGTCCAAATTCCATCGGTCATGTCGGTACCTACAAGTTGTATGGTTTTATAGTCTTTTATCTCTATTGCGTTGTTATTGTTTAAATCGACGTAAGACGGATAAACATATTTTTCCTTAGACTGTGTATTACCTCTTGCAGACTGTGAAATACGTTCGATATCGGATGCGGTTATTCCTGGTATATAGGTGACGGACGATAAAAGTATTACTGCCAGGCATGCGATGTATAAATAATGTGCTGTACGTTTGAATATGAACATGATGGCTGTTCCGGTTAGGATTAACCCTGTTACGACCAGATATACGCGTGGTTCAGTGTAACCATATTCGTTGATGCGGTATAAAGATCCGACCCAATACATGATTAGTGCCGGAAAAACAGCCAGGCTGGCATGACGATAGAACCATTCGTAATGACGTTTTTCCAGAAATTCCTGACATCCTTTTAACATAAAAGTAGCCGAAGTAAAACTGACTACAATATAAGCTACTGCTCCTTTGGGTAGCGACCATAGGACGGTTATCTTAATAAAATAAAGATATAATATGACAGCATATATCAATAGGGCGGGAGAAAGGACATAGTTCATCAGTACATTAAAAGTTTTGTTGCCAGCATAGTTTACATTCTCTTTTCTTTGGTTGAACATGAGAAATAGCAAAGGCATTATGCCGAGATAAAAAAAGCAGGAAGAGTAAGAAATATAATCATATTCGTGGCCTTCCCATATTTCAAAAATATAACTGATGGAATAATAGATGGAAAGCGATAATAGCCACGCAATGGATGCTAATACGGCGGCTGAAAGTAAAGCTCCTATATAATGAATCCCTATTTGCATAAATGCATTGTTGTCTTTCTTCCAGCATCCAGCCAAATAGGCTAGTTGGATAGCAATAAGGCTGACCAGATAGGTTGGATAATGTCTGGAGATGTCTATGAACAGGAATGGCAGGAAAGACAGTGCTGATAGGTAATAGAGCCAACGTCGTTTTTGCCATGTTAGTTGGTTGAGGATGTAGGTAAATAAGAAGATAACCGGAAAATAGAGTAGCGCCATTTCTGTATTTTGGCCTTTATAATTATGATGGTAGCATCCGATTATAAAGAACAGAATGGAAAGGAATACTTCCATCGGATTACCTTTTACAGCTTCTTGCAGGCGGGCAATGAATATTTCAATTCTTTTTTTCATGTGCATAATTAAGTTATATGTTTAGAACGTATAAAGATAGGAGATATTATTCTCCTTACAGCGGGCTTCAGTCAAAATAGAAATTAAATAATCTCTATTTGGTATAAACTAAAATTCTAGTGGCTTGTTTTATTATAAAATAATTTCATTAAAACGAACCATTATGATTTTAAGTAGAAAACTATCAGATGCTCTGAATGAGCAAATAAATGCAGAAATGTGGTCGGCTAACCTGTACATGTCTATGTATGCGCATTTTCTGGTTCTTGGACTCGACGGATGTGCTCATTGGATGCGTAAACAGTCTGAAGAAGAAACAGAACATGCTTATCGTATGATTGATTATTCGGTACAGCGTGGCGGACAGGTAAATATCAGTCCGGTTAATTCGGTTCCTACAGCTTGGGGAAGTCCGCTTGAAATTTTTGAACACATATATAAACACGAAACCTATATTTCTGAACTTATAGATAAACTGGTTGATGTTGCTTCTGTGGAAAAAGATAAGGCGACACAGGATTTTTTGTGGGGATTTGTCCGTGAACAAGTGGAAGAAGAAGCAACAGCTAAAAATATCGTTGAAAAATTAAAATCGTATGGCGAACACCATATTGCCATTTTAGATCATCAGTTGTGTAAAAGAAGCTAAGAAAAAACAAAGAATTAGAGGTTGAAAGTATAGCTTAAAATTAAATAAATACTTATTTTTGCAATAAACATTTCACAATCATTGTGTCAAATTAATATTGAAAGGGTATAATGCTATGATTTTAAGTAAAAAACTAACGGAAGCATTCAACGTTCAAGTGAATGCAGAAATGTGGTCGTCTAACCTCTATTTGTCGATGTCAGTGTATTTTCAGAAAGAAGGTCTGAATGGTTTTGCTCATTGGATGCGTAAGCAAGCCGATGAAGAAATGGAGCATGCCCACAAAATGATCGATTTCGCAATAGACCGGGGTGGTGATATTACAATCGGTCAGATAAATGTTGTCCCGTCTGCATGGGGCAATCCATTGGAAGTTTTTGAACATGTCTATAAACATGAAATACATGTTTCTGAAATGATCGATAAAATGATGGATATAGCAGAAGCCGAAAAAGACCATGCAGTTAGAGATTTCTTGTTTGGTTTTGTGCGTGAACAGGTGGAAGAAGAATCGACGGCTAAGTCTATTGTTGATGAATTGAAACATTATGGCGAATGTCATTTTGGAATAATGGATCATAAACTAGGAAAGAGATAATGTGAAATTTGTATATTTGAAACAATTTGTTGTATATTCTGTTCAAGAAAGGTTGCATATTATATGCAACCTTTCTTATTTGTGTTAAATTGATACTTTTTTAGTTTGAAAATATATTAAATGAAATTTATTTTCTAGATTTGTCTGTCTTGAATATCAAAAGAATTTCAGAAAACTATATACTGGTATATATGGCCTCAGTATCTAATATCAAACAAATTATTTCGGAAGTAATAGCTTTGCTTTTCAATTCAGAGGAAAAAGATGCCATAGAAAAAGCAATGAAAATACTTATTGACTTTTTTAATGCTGATTGGGTTTATGTCGCAACTTTTGATACTGAATATAAAGTAGCTGATTTTTTGTATGAGGTTACAAGTACCTGGGTCGATACTTCCAAAGAAGATTCATCTGTTTTGTCTTATGAAACAATACCATGGATGATTGATACTCTTATTTCCGGAAACGATATTGTACTTCACGATATTAAAGATCTGCCCGAAGAAGCACATATAGACCGGAAATTATTTCAAAAGCAAGGATTATTGTCTATGTTGGTGTTGCCGCTTTCTTTTCATGGAAAAATCAGAGGCTTTCTTGGTTTTGATGCTATTCGTGTCCGCCGCCAATGGACATTGTCAGAGATAGAAAATGTTCGTATTATCTCGAATATATTCTCTATTATTATAGAACGTCAGAATGTCCTGGAGAATATTCAAGATTCCCGGAAACGTTTATTACAAAGTAATATGCGTTTTCAGATGATATTTTCTAACTTGCCTGTTGGAGTAGAATTATATGATACGGATGGATTCCTGATTGATGTAAATGAGGCAGATGCCCGGATTTTTGGGAGTCGCCGGGAATGTTTGTTGGGAATTAATTTATTTGAGAACCCGAATCTTCCTGTAAATGTTGCCGGTTGCTTAAGACGATATGAAAATTTTGATTTGCCTGTTACTTTTCATTTCGATAAGATTGGTAATTATTATTGCAGTACTATTACAGACCGTGTTAAGTATCTTCAGATAAGAGGGTTGATTTTGCATGATGAAGAATTGGGGAAGATTGGCTATTTGCTTATTATCAGTGATAATACAGAGAACCGCCTGAAAATGGAGATGGAAGAGAAACTGAGAAAAGCGGAAGAAGAGAAACAGAAGGCAGAGCTTGAGATGGAGAAAATACGGGAAGCGGATAAGTTGAAATCGGCTTTTCTGGCTAACATGAGTCATGAAATCCGTACCCCGCTTAATGCTATAGTTGGTTTTTCCGGAATTATGGCAGAAATGGAAACTGTTGAAGAACGTCGTTACTTTCAGGATATAATCAATAAAAATAACGAGTTGTTACTTCAGCTGATATCTGATATTCTTGATTTTTCGAAAATAGAAGCCGGTGTCTTGAAATATCAGAAAAAAAGTATAAATCTGAAACACATATGCCAGGGAATAGCTAATATATACATGGCATCGGAGTTTACCCATTTGCGTTTTGTTTTTGATAAAGATGCCCATCCTGATTTATTGCTCCATACAGATGAACAGAGAATCCGGCAGATTATTATAAACCTTATTTCGAATGCGTATAAATTTACAGATAAAGGGCAAATTGTATTATCTTATAAGCTTGTGGGAGAATTTGTTCAGATTTCTGTTACAGATACAGGTATAGGTATTTCTCCGGAATATCACGATAGTATATTTGAGCGATTTGTGAAAATAGATAATTTTAGCCAGGGAACAGGTTTAGGTCTTCCTATTTGTAAAACAATTGTAGAAGCTTTGGGTGGAAAAATAGGGCTTGAGTCGGAGTTGGGAAAAGGTTCCATTTTCTGGTTTACACTTCCTTTGTTTTCGTATTGACTGTAAGGAGATAAATATTTCCTATATTTGTATGCATAATTAAAAGCCAATGAAAACTACTTGTTATGAAAACACGACTTTCTTTTCTTTTGTTCTTTTTGGTTTGTGGCCTGGCATGTATGGCACAAAATGAATTTGATACTTATTTCCTTCCCAAAAGTCTGCGGATAGATTTTGCTCTTAGTGGAAATGCCAAATCTCAGTCGGCTGCAATTCAACAGTTTCGGGAAGAACCCGTTTGGGGAGGACCTCGGAAAAATTTGATAGATAAGTTTAATTATGGCGGATATTATGTGAATATATATAACAAGGCCGATAATCGACTGATTTATTCTCGTGGTTTTAATACGTTGTTTGAGGAATGGCGTACTACGGAACAGGCTGATAAAGAAACACAGTCATGGACAAATAGTATTTCTGTTCCATATCCGAAAGCTCCGGTTTTGATTGAAATTACTGCCCGGGATAAGAAAGATATGAAATTTCATCCATTATTGAAAACAGGAATGGATCCTTCCAGTATTTTTATTGATCGTGGAAAACTGAAGGATAATAACATTACTCGAGTTCAGTATAAAGGAAATCCGGCAGAAAAAGTAGATATGGTCTTTTTGGCTGAAGGTTATACAAAAAACGAACAAGATAAGTTTATTGCAGATGTTAAGCGTTTTGCCGAATCGTTATTTAAAACCGCCCCTTATGATAAGTATAGGGATGATTTTAACGTTTGGGCGGTTGGGTTAATTTCGGAAGACTCCGGTACGGATATCTCGGGTCAAGGCGTTTTTAAGAACACGGCACTTAACTCGGGTTATTATACGTTCGGAATAGACCGGTATTTGACAACGCCTGATATGAAATCTATTCGTGATGCCGTTTGGAACGTACCCTGTGATGCTATTTTTATTCTTGTGAATGCAGATACGTATGGTGGCGGAGGTATGTATAATTTTTATGCAATGGGTACGGCGGATAATGTAAAAACCCAAGTTGTGTTTGTTCATGAATTCGGACATAGTTTTGCAGGATTGGCAGATGAATATTTCGCATCTTCTGTTGCTTATGTAGATTTTTATAATCTGAAATATGAACCGTGGGAACCCAATATAACAACATTAGTGAATTTCGAAACTAAGTGGAAAGATTTGCTGCCGGATAATACTCCGGTTCCAACGCCATTGGATGATGAAAATAAAGATAGAATAGGGGTGTTTGAAGGCGGGGGCTATATTGCTAAAGGTATTTATCGTCCTATGGATCATTGTATGATGCGGGATTATGCACCATTCTGTCCGGCTTGTAGCCGGGCTATTGTGCAGATGATAAATTTCCTGACCGATAAAAAGTAAAGATATTTTCCGTATGTTTGTCCGATATAACGACAAGATATTATGCAAGTACATCATATTATAGCAGGCATTTGTCTGACTTCTTTTATTGTAACTTTACCTCTTACAGCGCAGGAATATCAAGCACCTTTTGATTTTCCGATCCTATTGAGCGGAAATTTCGGAGAATTAAGAAATAATCATTTTCATTCGGGGATAGATTTTAAGACACAGGGTGTTGAAGGTAAGCCTGTGCATGCTGTAGAGGAAGGATATGTTTCCCGCATTTCGGTTAGTCCCTGGGGATATGGGAACGGACTTTACTTGACTCATCCAGATGGAACAACTACGGTCTATGGGCATTTGAATAAATTTTCTAAAAAGATTGCCGACTATGTGAAAGAGCAGCAATATCAAAAAGAGAGTTTTAATGTGGACTTGAGTCTTACCCCTGATATTTTCCCGGTGAAAAAAGGTGAAATAGTAGCTTTGAGTGGTAATACGGGAAGCTCGGGAGGACCTCATCTGCATTTTGAAGTACGAGATACGGAAACGGAAGAAGTGCTTGACCCGATTGACTATTTCAGGGATAAAATCACAGATACACGGGCGCCCAAAATACAAGGTGTTATGATTTATCCTATATCAGGGCAAGGTGTTGTGAATGGCAGTAGCAAGAAACAGGAGTTGAAACTTATTACTTCTAAAGATGGAAAACAGGCTGTTACAGGAAAGTTGGAAGCGTGGGGTGATGTCGGGCTGGCTGTTAAAGCATATGATTATATGGATAACACTTCCAATATTTATGGAGTGAAAGAAATTACTTTATTGGCAGACAGCCAGGTTTTGTTTCATAGTAACCTGGATCGTTATGCATTTGATGAAACCCGTTATCTGAATAGTTTTACGGATTATGAGGCCTGGAAAAACAAACGTTCATTTTATATGAAAAGTTTTATAGAACCGGGTAATCGTTTGCGGTTTATGGAAGGAATAAACCGGGGTATACTTTCTGTGGACGAACCGAAAACTTATCATTTAATTTATAGGTTGTCCGATACATTTGGTAATACGACTCAACTTTCCATATGGATTGAAGGAAAACAACAAGCTATACCGGAACCGGATACTTCCGGTGTAGAGTTTTTCCATTGGGGAAGCGATAATAAGTTTGGTGCTAAAGGTATACGGCTTACTATTCTACGTGGCAGTTTATATGACGACGTGTTGTTCAGATATGAGGTGAAAGAAGATGAATCTGCATTGTCTGCAATCCACGTTTTGCATAATCAGCCGGTTCCATTGCATAAATCAGCACAGTTGTCTCTGCGTTTGCAACATGACACTTTGGAAAATAAGCAACAATATGGGGTGGTACGTGTACAGAATGGACGTGCATCCTGGATGGGCGGAGTTTACAGGAATGGTTGGATAGATGCTGACATTAAAGAATTGGGGAGTTATATGATCAAGCAAGATATAAAAGCTCCGGTTATCACGCCTCTGAATCCGGCAACCTGGGTAAACAAACGAAGCATTGCTTTCCGGCTGTCGGACGATTTAAGCGGTGTGCAAACATATAAAGGAACTGTAGACGGGCAATTTGTATTATTTGAAATGAATAATAAATCTGTAATTACTTATCGCTTTGATAAAGAAAGGTTGAAACCCGGCAAACATGACCTTGAACTTGTTGTGACAGATGCTTGTGGCAACCAATCTGTTTATAACCACACGTTTAATTGGTAGATAAGATACTGGCTTGAATTTGAAACCATTTTAACATCGAAAATCATAGTTGAAAGATTTGTTTAAATCAATTAATTCGTATATTTGTTTTCTTTATAATAGAGTAATTTGTTCAACAACAAACACAATATAAACATGGAAAACAACGAGTTATTGGAAATGGTCAGAAGTAAGGCTCAAGGATGGCTTACTAAGAGTTATGATGCCGAAACACGTGCGCAGGTACAAGCTTTGTTAGACAACGAAGATGCTACGGAATTAATAGAATGTTTCTATAAAGATCTGGAATTTGGAACAGGCGGCTTGCGTGGAATTATGGGTGTTGGCTCTAACCGTATGAATATTTATACTGTTGGTGCTGCTACGCAAGGCTTATCTAATTATCTGAAAAAAGAATTTGCTGATTTAGATCAGATAAAAGTCGTAATTGGTTACGATTGCCGTAATAATAGCCGCAAGTTTGCTGAAATATCGGCAGATATTTTTTCTGCAAACGGTATCAAAGTTTATTTGTTCGAAAATCTTCGCCCTACACCTGAAATGTCATATACTATCCGCAAATTAGGGTGTCAAAGCGGAATTATCCTGACTGCATCCCATAATCCGAAAGAATATAATGGCTATAAAGCATATTGGGATGACGGAGCACAGATGATAGCACCGCATGACCGTAATACAATTGCCGAAGTAAATAAAATACGCAATGCCAGCGATATCAAGTTCAAAGGCAACAAAGAATTAATTGAAATTCTTGGTAAAGAAATCGATGATCAATATATTCACGATCTGACAACAATATCTTTGTCCCCGGAGTCGATAGTCCGTCATAAAGATATGAAGATCGTTTATACTCCGATTCATGGAACAGGCGTTAAGTTGGTTCCTGATGCTTTGAAAGCTTTTGGATTCACGAACATTATTCACGTTCCTGAACAAGACGTTGTAAGCGGAGATTTCCCAACTGTTGTCTCTCCCAATCCGGAAGAACCGGCTGCGTTATCTATGGCAGTAGAAAAAGCAAAAGAAACAGATGCAGAACTGGTATTAGCTTCTGACCCGGATGCAGACCGTGTAGGTGCAGCTGTTAAGAATAACGAAGGCGAATGGGTTCTGTTGAATGGTAACCAGACTGCTTTGATGTTTGTTTATTATTTGATTACCCGCTGGAAAGAACTAGGTAAAATTCAGGGCAAGGAATATGTTGTGAAGACAATTGTAACAACGGAAACAATTCGTACTATTGCAGAACGTAATGGTGTGGAACTGTATGATGTTTATACAGGTTTCAAATGGATTGCCGATGTAATGAAGAAGAATGAAGGCAAGAAAAACTACATTGGTGGTGGTGAAGAAAGCTATGGTTTCTTATGCGAAGACTTTGTTCGTGATAAGGATGCTGTTTCGGCCTGTGCTATTCTTGCAGAAATTGCTGCCTGGGCAAAAGACCAGGGATTATCATTATTCCAATTGTTACAGAAAATTTATGTGGAATATGGATATTCAAAGGAACAGGGAATTTCTGTAGTGAAGAAAGGTAAGAGCGGGGCAGAAGAAATAGAAGCTATGATGAAGAAGTTCCGCGAAAATCCATTGCAGGAAATAGCAGGTTCAAAAGTGACATATTTCTATGATTATGCTTCGCTGAAAGGTCATAGTTTTGCTGATAATGAAACTTTATCTCTGGATATGCCTACAACTTCTAATGTATTGCAATATTTTACGGAAGATAATACGAAAGTCTCAATCCGCCCTTCAGGAACAGAACCTAAGATTAAATTCTATTGCGAAGTGCATTCTAAGATAAACAGTGTGAATGATATTCCGGAAGCCGAAAAAGCGGCTGTCGAAAAGATCAATCAGATTAAAGCATCATTAGGTATTTAATCGATTGTTAAATTTATAAGATTGAATAAGGAGGCTGTCTAACAATCAAAGTTAGGCCGTCTCCTTTTTTTGAATACCCATTGGATATTCATAGTTATGAGTTGGAAAAATCATAACTATGGTTTTCTAAACTCATATCTTTTATTTGTGTTCTCTCTTTTCTTCATGTTCTTCAAATTTCTTTTTTTCCCCTTCAAAGAAGCGTTTTACTTTCCCGAAAAAAGACGAAATACCTTTTGCGACATCTTGTTCTGTTTTTGATACACCGACAGAGGCTGCAACTGCCGGACGAAGAAGCTGCCATAGGTAATTGAATGTTGAATGATATGGATCACGTTCTATGTACATGTTTATGTATCGGAGTTTGCTGTCTGCCTTTTCCGGATGGCTCGGATTGTTATCCCTAAGTAATAGATTGGCCAAACCTGATAGAAATGCGTTGCTGTGAATTTCGCCATTCTTCTCTTTCTGCAAAGAAACTTTAAGGTTGCGATATGGAAATTGCAATTCTATTTCCCCGCCTTTACTGGATGCATCCATATTAAAAGAAAATCCGTTAGTCCACCCGCTTTTTATTTCGGCTGAAACCAGCGGTGTGATGATTTCATTTAGTGCGGTTAAATTCAGACTATCCATTTGGGCATGTAGTAAAAACCGGTCGTTTAATGAATCAACCGGTAATTTCCAGGTAGCCGCAAAGTAACCTTGCCCCATTAGTTTACCGTTTGCATCTAGCCGTATGTATTGATTATTGGAGGAGATGATGTTTGTCAAACCGGCAAAATGTCCGTTCATATCTGTAAAATAGATCTTTCCCGGCAATGTTCCTTTCTTTTCCAGTTCTTCATAAATAACAGAGAAATTTTTTATGTCTGCATTCCCAATAGTGAATAGAACCGGTGCTTTTTGAATAAAAGAGTAAACCATCGGGACGATATGAGGTTCGACATAAATCTTTTTGTTTTTAAAATTCTGCAATAATACATCTTTTATTTTCAGATTTCCTATTTTTAATTGATTATGAGTGAAGTAATGTGGTATGTCAATATCTGTCAGTGAGATATTTCCTATTTTTACATCAAACCAATCTTTATGTTGTGGTTGTTTATAAGCAAATTCCATTTTAGGATATGGCGATACTAGATGTAAGCTATCCAGTATTAGCTGGGATTGCTTCAATTTCAAAGTTCCGATGTTTAAAAAGTAAAAACCGTTGTCTAATGGAATTTTTATGTCTTTTGTCTGGAAATAAATGTCTTTTAGATTATATTTTTGTTTGATATTATCTATATAGACTCCTGTTAATTCCAGATCAAAAGGTGAAATTATCTCATCTGTTTTTGTACTATCGTTGACTATGTTTATGTATTCAAAACGACCTTCTGTTATTTTAATTTTATCTAACACGACCTGATTTGTAAAAGAACCGAGTTGCTTATAAATGTTTTTAATGTTAAATTGGGCTTTGCTGGACTGTGGTGGTAATATTTTCTTTTTTTGATACCATTTGAAAGTAAGTTGGGGCCGTACAATTGTTAGTTTTCCCATATTTAAGATACTTAAGTTTGTGCCTTTTTTATAGAATAGGCCATTTAAGCCGACAGAATCTATTTGGCCGGAAATATAATCTTTGTGTGTGTTTGTAGATATAGGATTTAATTTTACTTTGTTTATCTGGAAATGTTTTGTTTCTGTATTTAACATCATGTTTTCTATCTGGAAGTGATAGTTATGTGCCGGCATCATTCCATTTATTCCTGAGGCATTGAATGAAAAACTGCGAAAATATCCCAGATCATATTTTTCAAACGAAAGAGAATCGATTAGAAATTCATTCCCCCGGAAACTAAAATTGTCCACTTGATAAATATCCTTGAATTGATGTTTGGATTGGGAATAGTTGAGGTGTGCATCGTTGACTGATACTTGATGAATAGATACACTATGCAGTACTGGGGAAATAATATCATATAAAGATAACGCCTGTACGATTGAATCTGTTTTTGCAATATCTGTTGAATCTTTATTAGAACCTGATTTTTCATTTACCAGATTGAATGCTTCTATGTCAGGATTTGAAATATTAAAGGAATGTGCTTCTAAGTAATTCAATGCATGTTTACGTTTAAAGAAAACACCTTTTGCTTCGATGTCATGTATATTGGCCAGTAGAAAATTGTCAGGCTTCTGTTTTCTTTCGTTCCATAATTTTTCTTGGGGAAGAATGCGTATATCTTTGATGTATATGATTGAATCTTGGGTGTCTAATGCGATACTATCTGTTTGGAGTAAAAAATCATTGTTTGTCAGTAATGTCTGGGGGCGATTGGTTTTAAAGTCAAAGTTGTCGCAATATAATAACTTACCGTTTGTGGATGATAAAGAATCCAGCCAGAAACCATATCCGTGGAAGCTAACATTGTTAAGTGCATATATAATAGGTGTGGACGAGTTCTGGACGGTATAAAATATACTGGCATTTTCCAGGTTAAGTGTACGGACGCTTAATACATTAATGTAAGGTGATATAATTTCGTATAATGTTTTTGATTTGCTGTGTTTTATCTCTGCTGCTGTGTGGTTGGCATAAAATGGGCTGAATAGATGTATTTCGGGTGACTTGATTTCGAAAGATTGAAAATGCAACCTTTTAAAATTCCAGCGCCAGGTAAGGTTTACACCTCTGAAACCAATAGTTCCGACTTTTGCATTGATATATATGTCGGGCAGGCTGTCTTTTGATTCCCATAAATGAAAGGTTGCCGGGTCGGGGGTAAAAGATACGCCGCTGATTTTCAATTCGCCTTTAAAAAAACTGATAGACAAATCATTAAAAGAAAGTTTGTAAAAACCGTCCGTCGCTTTAGAAGTTCGTTCAACCAGTTCCTTTTTAAGGAATCGTTCCAGGCGATTGGTTAAAACCATGTTCAGGACGAAAAGGACAGCTGACAGTAAAATGACAGATGAAACTATAGATTTTATTAGCCTTTCTATTTTTCGCCCTTTCATAGATTTTTTTCCGGATAAAAATGCCTTGTATAATAGAAAACAAGATCAGTGAAGTTATGTTCCCGGATTTATTCTCTATTTCTGCAAGCCGTCAAAAAGAAGTGCGATATTGGATGTGAATAACCTGACCGAAATAGCTAACAGAATAATACCGAAGAATTTCCGGATCATATATATGCCGCCTTTCCCTAATATTTTTTCCACTTTAGCCGTCATGCGGACAACAAAATAGACCCATATCATATTTAATATCAAAGCAACTAAAATATTGATAGAAGCATATTCGGCTCTTAGCGAAAGTAATGTAGTAAATGAGCCTGCTCCAGCTAATAAAGGAAAAACCAGAGGGACAAGAGTTGCTTCTTTTATAGGGCCTTGATTCTTGAATATTTCAATGTCCAGAATCATTTCTAATGCCAGCAGGAATATGATAAAAGAACCTGCAACTGCAAATGATTCTATGTCTACGTGAAACAGTTGGAGTATATAATCCCCTACATAGAAAAATCCTACCATCAGTCCAAATGAGATCGTTGTAGCTTTCAGTGCATTAACGCCTTTTCCACGTCGTTTTAGTTCTACAATGATAGGAATAGAGCCAATAATGTCGATTACGGCGAATAAGACGATAAAGGCACTTGCCATCTGTTGGAAATCAAAATTGGATAACATAGCTTTATTTATTTATGATTTTTGTTTTGTCTTTTATTTTTTCTCAGGCATGTATTTCCAGAAACGCTCCGGCATGTTTTGCCTGTGAAGTTTAGGATTTAAACGCTCCTTTATGGCAATCGATTTGAAATAGGCCGACCACATTTGTTGAAATAGTTTTTCGTCTTTATCCATTATATCTTCACTTAATAAACCCGAAATGAGATGTGAATCTTTATTTTCGAAGTGTACTTCTATTGTTTCCTGCAAATCATAATAATAACCATATTCACGTTTTAAATCGTAAAGAAGCCATCTCTGATCGGCGAAACGGTCTGTTAAATGTGATAAAGTGAGTGGTAATACGTTGTATAATGGTGCTAATGCTGCAAAATAAGTTCCGTCGGAAGCTTTCTGGAAACGTAAAAATTGTATGACACGTAAACGTTCCTGACTCACTTTTTTCCATATTTTTGAGACTTCAAGTACATCCGGGTCTCCCAGGTTATATTCTATTGTTTTCGGAGCATCAATTGCCTTGCGTATATAACGAAACAAAAGCATGTCTACTTCCGGTAGTTCCGACAACCACGTAATGCTTAATCCGGACAATGACAATTCTGATATTTTTTTCTGCAGTCCTTTCCATACACGTTCTGCTTTTGTCCCATCTGTATATATAGTTACAGCTTCATCGTAGAACAGCGGTAGAGGTTCCTTTTCTGTTAGTAAAACATCCGGGAATGTCCGGCGGGTATAAGCGTCGAATACTGCGGTTAGCAAACCTTCAAATGTTTTGTCATAAATAAAAATAATCATCTGCTATTCTTGAAACTGTATTATCAATTGTCGGTCGTCTGTTTTTGTGTTTGCTTTTTTCGTTAATATCTGCCGTAAAGCCTCGGGACTCACTTCGTTTATTGTCTTTACCGGCAGTTCGCGGCAGGTAATGAAATACTGGGCTTTTTTCATAACAACACCTATTTTCTTTAATTGTTCACTTCCAAGGTTTGAATATCGGCGGGAGACAATGATTATCTGGGCTGATTTTATACCTATTCCGGGTACGCGGAGCAACATCTCATAATCGGCTTTATTTATATCTACCGGAAATTTTTCAGGGTGACGTAGTGCCCATGAAAGTTTCGGGTCAATTTCTATATCTAAGTCAGGATATGTGTCATTCACGATTTCATCAACTTTAAATTGATAAAAACGCAACAACCAATCGGCTTGGTATAAACGGTTTTCGCGGACTAATGGCGGTTGTTTTAGTGCAGGCAAACGGTTGTCGTAAGAATTGACAGGAATAAAACCTGAATAATAAACCCTTTTCATTGTTGGTCTCTGATAAAGAGCAGAGGAAAGATGCAAAATATCTTTGTCTGTATCTGCTGTTGCGCCAACAATCATTTGTGTGCTTTGTCCGGCTGGGGCAAAACGTGGTGCAGAGCGGAAACGTTTTCTTTCTTCAGCGCTTTGTAATACACCTTGCTGAATGTAGCGCATAGGTGTAAATACGCTTTGGAAATCTTTCTCAGGCGCTAATATTTGCAGGCTTTTTTCATTTGGTATCTCTATATTCACACTTAAGCGGTCTGCATATAGTCCTGCTTCATTGACTAATTCCTGACTTGCTCCGGGAATGCTTTTCATGTGAATATAACCATTAAAGTGATAAATTAAACGAAGGTCTTTTATCGCTTTTACAAGTCGTTCCATTGTGTAGTCCGGATTACGGACAACACCTGAGCTTAAGAAAAGTCCTTCAATATAATTACGACGATAAAATTCGATTGTGAGGTTAACTAATTCGGTTACGGAAAGTGTTGCCCTCCGTATATCATTGCTTCTACGGTTTATACAGTATGCGCAATCGTATATACAATAATTGGTGAGCATAATTTTCAGAAGGGAAATGCAGCGTCCGTCTTCGGCAAAGCTATGGCAAATACCCCAACCGGCAGCACTGCCGATACTTCCGTTCTTATGTGAACGTGAAGTTCCGCTGGAGGCACAAGATACATCGTATTTTGCTGATTCGGCCAGGACTTTCAATTTTTCAAGAACTGTTTCATTCATTTTATTCCGAAAATTATTTTTACAAATGTAACAATATTGGGTGAACAAATATAGGACTTCTGTAGATTTAACAAGAGTGGTTATATAAAAAGGAAGAGCATTTTTACAGACGTTCTTCCTAAGTAATTTGTAGTTAAGATTGGTCGTTTATATGAATGTTTTTGACAAACTGGTAATTTCAAATCTTTCTTTTCAGTATAGGAATGAAAAGTTATTTTCTTCGTTAAGTTCAAATCTTTTTTTGTCTATATTTGCAACATTTTACAAATAACGCTTAATTCGAAATATGAAACAAAAAATGGCAGTACCTTCTAATGCTACATTGAAAAAAAACGCAGCCGATTATTCATTGATTGTTGTGGGTTCGTTTTTGCAAGCTCTTAGTTATGTGCTTTTCCTTGCTCCGTATAAAATTGTACCGGGAGGCGTGTATGGTGTTTCTATTGTGATCCATTATGTGACAAAGGGATTGTTTCCTTTTTTGCCGGAGGGTTTGCCTATGGGGGCTACTGCATTATGTTTCAATATTCCGCTAATGTTCCTGGCGATGAAAAAGATAGGTCTTTCGTCGGGGCCTAAAACAATAGTTACCTTTTTGCTAATTTCCATCTTTACTGATACACTATCTTATTTTCTGACAGACCCACTGGTGGAGAATGATGCTTTTATTGCGGCATTTTATGGTGGTGCCATTTTGGGAGTAGGCGTAACATGTATATTCCGTGCCCAAAGTACCAGCGCGGGTACGGATGTGTTGGCGCGTGTTATTGCTAATGATTCGAATTTGAAAGTTAGCAATATGATTATAGTGTTAGACTCCGCAGTCGTGTTGCTTGGGCTGATTGTTTTCAGGGATTGGGCGGTTCCGTTGTATTCGTGGTTTACTATTTTTGTATATGGGAAAATTGTAGAAATGTTTCAGGTGGAAAATCCGAATCGTGCAGTATTTATCGTTTCTAAGAAGACACAGGATATGAAGAACCTGATTGTGAATCAGCTAGGCATGCGTGGTACGTTTATTCACGGAAAAGGTATGTATGAAGGTCTGGAAACGGAAATAATATTCACGATAGCCGAACGCAAAGATCTTCCGAAATTAAAGGATGGAGTGAAAGAGATTGATCCACATGCATTCGTTTCAACTATGCATGCCAGTAAGGATTCTCCCCGTCCGGGCATTTAATTTCTTATTTTCAATTCCCAATTATCAATTATTATTATCTTTGCCCTTCAAAAGGAAAAAAATAATAGTAAAAAATGCCCAACATCTCACAACGAGGAGTCAATATGCCGGCTTCTCCTATCAGAAAGCTCGTTCCGCTTGCCAATAAGGCAAAAGCACAAGGTATTAAGGTGTATCATCTTAACATCGGACAGCCCGATTTACCTACGCCCGAAGTCGCGATGGATGCGATGCGCCATGTAGACAGGAAAGTGTTGGAATACTCGCCAAGTGAAGGAATACGAAGCTTCCGTGAGAAATTGGTTCTTTATTATGAAAAATTCAATATTCATGTAAATATTGATGATATAATTATTACTACCGGAGGCTCTGAAGCTGTATTTTTCTCATTTATGGCTTGTCTTGATCCGGGTGATGAAATTATTGTACCGGAACCGGCTTATGCTAATTATATGGCATTTGCTATTTCATGTGGAGCTGTAATTAAGACTATACCTTCTACTATTGACGAAGGATTTGCTCTTCCGTCTGTTGAAAAATTTGAAGAACTGATAACGTCTCACACAAAAGCAATTTTGATTTGTAATCCTAATAATCCGACTGGCTATTTGTATACACAAAAAGAAATGGACCAGATTCGTGATATAGTAAAAAAGTATGACTTGTTTTTGTTTTCTGACGAGGTATATCGCGAGTTTTGTTATACAGGAGCTCCTTATATTTCAGCTTTTCATTTGAAAGGAATTGAGAATAATGTAGTTTTGGTAGATTCTGTTTCTAAGCGTTATAGTGAATGTGGTATTCGTATAGGTGCACTGATTACGAAGAACCAAATGGTGAAAGAGAATGTTATGAAATGGTGTCAGGCTCGTTTAAGCCCTCCATTGATCGGACAAATAATAGCCGAAGCTTCTCTGGATACACCGGAAGACTATATGTTGGAGGTTTACAATGAATATGTAGAACGTCGTAAATTTTTGATTGACGGACTGAACCGTATTCCTGGTTGTTATTCTCCGATTCCTATGGGAGCTTTTTATACGGTTGCAAAACTTCCTGTGGATGATGCTGATAAATTTTGTGCATGGTGTTTGAGTGAATTTAGTTTTGAAGGACAAACTGTTATGATGGCTCCTGCATCAGGTTTTTATACAACACCCGGTTTGGGAAAAAATGAAGTACGTATAGCTTATGTCCTGAAGAAAGAAGATTTGGCTAAGGCTCTGATTGTCCTTCAGAAAGCATTGGAGGCTTATCCGGGCAAAACAATATAAGCTGACTGTCAACTGTTTTGAGTTTAGAATTATTCATAGCAAGAAGAATACATTTTAGCAAGGAGGGTGATCGGAAAGTTATATCTCCTGCTGTTCGTATTGCCATTATTGGCATTGCTTTAGGGCTTGCTGTGATGATCCTTTCTGTGGCAATTGTCATAGGTTTTAAAAAAGAAGTCAGGAATAAGGTAATCGGTTTTGGCTCTCATATTCAAATTACAAATTTTGACAGTAACTCTTCGTATGAATCAACGCCAATTGCTATAAGTGACACTTTGCTGCAAAACCTTCGTGTATTTCCTGGTATTCGGCATGTTGAATCGTTTGCAACCAAGCCAGGCATTTTGAAGACAGAGAATGACTTCCAGGGTATCGTACTGAAAGGAGTAGATACAGATTATGACTGGACATTTTTCCGGAATAATCTGAAAGAAGGAAATATCATTTCTATCGATCCGGATAAAAATTCTACTGATGTTATTATTTCCCGTTATTTGGCTGATTTATTGCAACTGAATGTGGGAGATTCATTCCTTACATATTTTGTCCAGGATAATGTTCGTGCCCGTAAATTTCATATTGCAGGCATTTATGAAACGGGTTTTCTTGATTACGATAAGCTTTTTGTTATTGCTGATATAAAACAGATACGCCGGTTAAACGGTTGGGAAAAAGATCAGGTGAGCGGCCTTGAGCTATTTGTTGATAATTATGATAATTTGGATCAGATTTCTGAAGATTTATATTTTGATCTTGCTGAAAAACAAGATCGTAATGGTAATACGTTCTATGCCCGCTCTATAAAAGAGTTGAACCCGATGATATTTAATTGGCTGGACGTATTAGATATTAATGTTGTGGTAATATTGGTGTTAATGCTATCTGTTGCTGGCTTTACCATGATTTCAGGATTGCTGATTATTATTTTGGAGCGAACGAATATGATTGGTATTTTGAAGGCTTTGGGACAGAATAATACAAGTATACGTCATATTTTTTTGTATGTATCATTTTTCCTGATAGGTAAGGGTATGTTATGGGGGAATATAATAGGTGTTTTCTTATGTCTGATGCAATCCCATTTTAAGATAATTACCCTGGACCCGTCTATATATTATCTGGATGCAGTGCCTGTCGATTTGAATATTCTGTCACTTGTTTTGTTGAATATAGGGACACTTTGCATATCAATGCTGATGATGCTTGGTCCTTCTTATTTGATAACTAAAATTGATCCGGCTCGTAGTATCCGTTTTGAGTAATTTTACTGTTAGTAGGAGATAATAAAATCGGCAATTAAAGGTAAATGATCGCTGTAACCTCCTTCATATCTGAATCCATAATAAGTTCTGAATGGTCTGGTTCCATGCCATGTTTTATCTTTGGTGAACAAGAACGGAGGTGCGTATATCCGAGCACTTTGAGGAATGTAGTGGAAGGATTTTGTGGTATCGATTAAATCTCTGCTGATAATTATATGATCCAACTGGCTCCAGTTTCCTTGATATTTGTGGCTTCCTTTAGGTGAAAACTCTTTCAGATTTGAAAACAGGTTGTGCAGGAAACAAGATTGTTCTATTTTTGTCAAGCTCTTGTTCTCGGGCGTGTCATTGAAATCCCCCATAATGATGAAATGTGCACTGGTACGGATTTGCTTTAGTGAATCACATAGATTGATGAGTGTTGTTGTTGCGTCTATACGGTCGGTTTCACTCTCTTTTTCTCCACCGTAGCGAGACGGAAGGTGGCAGACAAAAATGTCTAAAGTATCTTCTGTAATTAGTTTACCCCATACATGTAACAGGTCGCGCGATAGTTTGTGCTTTTTATGTGAGTATGAAATAGACTCTGCTTTGTGACCAAGGTATTTAAATTTATCCCGTTGATAAAGTAATGCCACATTAATTCCCCGTCTGTCCTGACTTTGTGTGATACAATAGCGATATTGTTGCTGGCGTAATGGTGTACGATTAAGAAGATGAACTAATGCGGAATCGTTCTCTATTTCACATAGGCCTACAATTGCCGGCGTATCCCATTCGCCAATGGCAGATATAACTTTTGCTATATGTTGTAATTTGAGATTATATCGCTTTTGAGTCCAATGTCTGTTTCCGGAAGGTAAAAAGTCGTTATCGTCTTTATCCGGATTATCTGTTGTGTCGAATAGATTTTCTACATTATAACTCATTACTCTGAAATTGGTTTGAGCTGTCGCGGAGAAAGTAACCAAAAAGAAGAAAAACGTAAATAGTTTCATAGTTCAGGTTCTGGTTTATCTCATTGCTTATTGTTTTCTTTTGGAACATATTCATACGCTCCAATAGTTGGACCGTTAGTACTAGATAACCGGTCTATACCATAACGGTCTTTTGGATATTTCCGGGCAACAGATAAATCAGCTTTGCCTATGCCTTCTTCTTTATCACTGGCAAGCCGGAAATCGAAAGCATATTTGTTCTCTTTTTCTCCTGTTTGTATATACTCCGGACTTTTTGTTATAAAGATAACGTCCTTAAAATTGTTATTAGCTTCGCCTTTAGTTTTAATCAGACAATGATTAAAAAGAAAATCGAAACTGGTGTTTTCCGATTTAAAGGTTGCTCCGGACGTGATTTGTAACTCTCCTCCTAATTCCTTTTCTCCGGCTGAAAAGCTGCCATCTATAATACAGTTGTCAAATTGTGCCTGTATAATTGGATATGGGCCGCTTTCGTTGACCGTAGCATTATTAAATATTCTGAGTGTCTTACTAGGCACTTCACCTTTGCTTTGGCTGTCTCGCGTTAATAAGACCATATAATTGGCCAATGTGCAATGTGCAAAATAATATTTACCACCAATGAGCGTAACAACGCTGCCTTTTGCATTACTGAATTCACTGTTTGTTGCTGTAATGTTACAATTGATAGCACTGAATAAATCTTTACTCATATTTGTTATCTGCGAATTGCTGATCTCTAGTTTGCTTAATTCAGGTTCTGATAATTCGCAAGAAATGCCTGTCGTGCCATTACGGACAATAACGTAATTCATTGTGTTGTTAAAACTGGCTTTTTTGAATATAATTCCTCCCCATTGTCCCGGAGTTCGGTCGTAAGGCAATACATTATCCAATATAAAATCCAGCCGGTCTCCACGGAATATGACCGGTTGATCTTGGGTGCCGTTGGCTTCCATTGTTCCACGTACAATAATGTTTGCTTTGTCGTGCATGTAAAATGTCGCACCTTTTTCAATGGTTACTTTTGCGTTGGGGGCGATAACCAGGCTGTCGTAGATCAGATAAGGACGATTGGCGGTAAGTATACTGTCTTTAGTGATGGTAACCCCACCTTTATATAAATTTACATCCTGTCCATAAGCTTCAAGTATAACAGATTGTTGCATTCCGTTTGTGACGAACACGATAGAATCTTCAATCAATAAAGGTTGATCCGTTCCATTTGGGTCTACTGTCACTTCAACGAAAACATACATGCTATCTTTGGCAAGAATGCTGACGTTACTGAAAGAGTCTCCTTTTCTGCCGTCTACATTAATACGGAAACCTGTCGTTCCTCCTCCTGCCAGCAAGATGGATTCAATATTGAGTGCTTCTGAATTGTTGTTATAAATCATCAATTGTTTTGTGGTGGAACCAATTGTACTGAATATGGTGTCAAAAGCTACTGTATCTTTAGAAAAGTCCAGCCTGTGGTTTGGGTTTGTGGAATAATGTTCGTCCAGTCCGTCGCATCCTGATAAAAGATTCAGTATTACAGCGGAAAGAATGAATATTATTATGGTTAATCTTTTCATTTTCTGTAAATGTTAAATAATATGCCTTTTTGTTCTGTTTCTTATCAATAAACAAATTTTTTCTAATTATGTTTCCAAATCGAGGCATAAAAAAGAGGATTAACATATTGCTATGTACATCCTCTCTTATAACGGACAATACTTTGTTTTATTTTGCAGGAATACTCTTTAATAATTCAACGAGATGATTCCACCACAAACCAACAGTATCAATCTGTATGCGTTCATTCGGCGAATGAACTTCACGTAGAGTCGGACCGAATGAAATCATGTCCAGGTTAGGATATTTCTCGAGGAATAATCCACATTCCAATCCGGCATGTATAGCCATAATTTTGGCATCTTTATTAAATAAACGTTTGTATGTTTCCTGGGCAACTTTCAGTATTTTGGAATCTGGATTTGGAGCCCATCCGGGGTAACCGTCTCCATGGCTTACATCTGCGCCTGCAAGTAAAAATGTTGATGCTACTTGGTTGGCAACGGCTATTTTACATGATTCAATGGAACTGCGTTGGCTGGTTCCTATAACAATTGTATTGTGTTCTTTCATCTTTACGGAAGCCAGGTTTGTCGAAGTTTCGACTAGCCCTTCAATATCGTGACTCATGCCAATAACACCATGCGGGCACGCATGTAATGCAAGGATTAGTTTTTCTGTAGTTGTATTATCAATATGCACTTCAGGACGATCGACAGATTCCATTGTAATTTGTACTTTCGGGTCGATATGCTTTAATTCATTTTCAATATCCGCAGTGAAATGATTCAGCATGATGCGTACGTTTTCTTTGTCTTCCGGACGAATGCCTATTACAACATGTGCTTCGCGGGCAATGGCATTGCGTAAATTACCTCCGTCAATAGAGCATAAAACAAACGGATATTTCTGTTTTAAAAGGAATAAGAAACGAACCAGAATTTTATTGGCATTACCTAAACCTTTGTGTATTTCGCCGCCGGAGTGTCCTCCATTCAATCCTTTTATATCAATACGGAAATATTGCATGTTGGGAGAGGTTGGTTGCGGATGATAATGAAAAACGGCTTGTGTGTCTTTGCCTCCGGCACAACCCATAAATATTTCACCTTCATCTTCACTGTCAAGATTTAGCAGGATTTCTCCGGTCATAAATCCTTTTTCGATGGCTTTTGCTCCGGTAAGCCCGGTTTCTTCATCAACTGTGAAAAGGCATTCGACAGGACCATGTTCAATATCGTTGGAAGCCAGGATGGCTAATTCTGCAGCTACGCCGATGCCGTTATCCGCACCAAGTGTAGTTCCGTTTGCATGGAGCCAATTCCCTTCTACGACAGTTTCAATAGGATCTTTATCGAAATTGTGAACGGTTCCGTTATTTTTTTCGCAAACCATATCCATGTGCGATTGTAAAATAACGGTTGGACGGTTTTCCATTCCCGGAGTAGCCGGCTTAGACATTAAGATATTGCCTGCAGCATCTTTTTTGATAGCTATATTGTACTCTTTGGCAAATGATTCAAGGAATTGGATCATTTTACCCTCTTTTTTTGACGGACGGGGAACTTGTGTTACCTGATGGAAAAATTTCCATACGATTTCTGGCTTTAAATCTGTAATCTTCATAATGTTACGATGTATTATAGATGTTACTCTATAGTTAATAATATGGTATCTCTAAGGATAATGTTCGAAAAAAAGTAGAATAAAATACCGAAAAGATATTTTATAATCAGTTAAACTCTTATATTTGCGTCCACAAATATAGAGAAAATGCTTACAACGTTATTGCTTGCTGTCATAATTCTTGTTATAAGTGTTGTGTTATTATCTATCAAAGTGTTGCTGAAAAAGGGAGGAAGGTTTCCTAATACACATATCGATGGTAACAGGGCATTAGGAAAGAAGGGTATACATTGTGCAAAAACACAGGACAGAGAAGATGCGGCTCAAAAGAATCTATATGATAGAATGAAAGAAATAAAAGAATAAATAAAGATTTAATTTACACTTTATGAAGAACATTAACTACGTTATTAACGGTGTGCTTGCTGTGGCTGTAATAATATTGTTTATTATGCAATTTTCCGGTAAAAAGGAATCTGAGGTCACAAGAACATTTACTTCCGGGGAGGATACAACAGGGATACTTCCGATTGCCTATGTCAATGTTGACTCTCTTTTACAGAATTACAATTATTCAAAAGACCTGAATGAGATTATTTTGAAAAAATCAGAAAATTCCCGTGCCAGTATTACACAAAAAGCCCGGTCATTGCAAAGTGAAATGCAGGACTTTCAGCGTAAAGTGGAAAATAACGCATTTCTTACCCGTGAACGCGCAGAATCTGAACAACAACGTTTGATCAATAAACAACAGGAACTACAGAACTTGGATAATCAGTTGGCTCAGGAATTGGTTGCTGAACAACAGAGGGTAAGTGAGCAACTTCGTGATACACTGGTTTCACAGTTGAAAGAATTTAATAAGGATAAACATTTCCAGGTAATTTTCAGCAATACTGTAGGTGATAATATTTTATTGGCTGGTGATGCTTATGATATTACAGGTGAATTGATAGAATATCTGAATAAAAATTATTCATCTCAAAGTAAGTAATAGCTTTTAGAAATAGCTGTAAAACGTCATAGAAGAAAGCCGCTTCCGGATTATCTGGGAGTGGCTTTTTTTGTTTTATGGTTCTTCTGGCAAATGTATAGTTAGTTTACATTTGACACAAAGTAGACCGAAGAGATTGATCAAACTATGTTTTTATCCACGCGTCCCGTATGAGACGCGACGGTAAGGATAGCCTTGTTCTTTATCATTTAGCAAGTTTCTATCCACGCGTCTCGTATGAGACGCGACCCCGGCTTTTATACAATCAACAATTAATTTCTCTGGTTTCTATCCACGCGTCTCGTATGAGACGCGACCTCCGGCAGACGGTAAGACGTACGGACGGAAGGATGTTTCTATCCACGCGTCTCGTATGAGACGCGACGCTCGTAAGGATGCCGCTTACAACCTCGAACGCAGTTTCTATCCACGCGTCTCGTATGAGACGCGACTTACCTTTTCGGCCGTCGAAACATGGCTCACGAGTTTCTATCCACGCGTCTCGTATGAGACGCGACTAATTAACGCCCAACTCCTGTTATATTTGTCGGGTTTCTATCCACGCGTCTCGTATGAGACGCGACGACTTGTCCCGGATCGGTGTTAAACGATCTATCGTTTCTATCCACGCGTCTCGTATGAGACGCGACGGGTTAGAATGATTTTCAACTTGAATAATCCTTGTTTCTATCCACGCGTCTCGTATGAGACGCGACAGATGCACCGGGCTTTCTTTGCTGACAAATCGCAGTTTCTATCCACGCGTCTCGTATGAGACGCGACTCTTTTTTTGTGTAAATAAAGTTAACAAAATATTGTTTCTATCCACGCGTCTCGTATGAGACGCGACCATAAAAGAGGTGCAGGTAATGTTAGGACATAAGTTTCTATCCACGCGTCTCGTATGAGACGCGACCGATCCAAAGTGCATGCTGCTCATAGATCAGTTAGGTTTCTATCCACGCGTCTCGTATGAGACGCGACTCTTGCTTAATAAGACATTGATATATAGTCTGAAAAAAAGTACTTTTCGCGAAAGTATTCTTTTACGTTCTATAAATCAATATTTACTAATGTTTTATTTATAAGTTATTGAAAATAAAACAGTGCGATAATCTAGCAATTTTTGTATCACTAAAGGTTCGCACTTTAAATTATCAATTCTGATGTTACATCATAAGATGTAACTTTTCCAATACATTCTATTCTCTTTTGCCAGTTTTTTCCTAAAAAATAAAAACGGATACTATCTTTTTCAGGATCAATGATTGACTTAATTTTATTTTGTAAAAATAAGAAATCAGCTTCATTTATTACACATTCAAAAACTGAGTTTTGAACGCGTTGTCCATAATTTTGACATTCTTTTGCTACTTTTCTAAGTCGCGAGCTGCCTGCTTCCGAAGAAACTTCAACATCATATGTAATCAATATCATCATATTTTTATCGTATTAAAAAAACCGGATAATTGTCCAAGTCCCCTCTTAAATAACGCGCTAATAGCATAGCTTGAACATAAGGCAGTAAACCTATTGGCACTTTTTCGTTCAGATATGGATGGTTTATGATCTCTTTTTTACGTTTTTGCCAGGTTTGTAAAACTTCTTTTCGACAAGAATCTGTCATTACGATTCCTTCATCTCCTTGTTTAACAAAATCTTTAATGGTTACTTGCTTACGATTTATGAGAGATAATACCAACCGGTCTCCCAAATAAGCACGAAACTCTTCCATTAAATCCAAAGCCAACGAAGGCCTACCTGGACGAAGTGTATGCAAGAAACCAACATAAGGGTCCAAACCTATTGTTTCTAAAGCTGCCTCAATATCATTAGCTATTAGTGTATATACAAAAGAAAGTAATGCATTAACTGCATCTTTAGGAGGATGACGGTTGCGACCTTGAAAAACAAAATCATTTTTCTGATTTACTATTAAATAGGAGAATATATCGAAATAGCTCTTAGCTGCATCTCCTTCTATCCCTCGTAATTGGTCTGCAGTCGTACAACAAAATAACTGTTGTTTACGCATTTTTAAGGTATCAGATACTTTTGTTATTTCTTCATGCGCTCCATAATCCCTCATATAGCGTTGTAATATACTCCGATAGTTTTGTATTTTAGCACCAATAAATATCTTATTGACATTAAGTGCAAAATCTTTATCTGAAGAAAGACGGAATTGTGTATTTCTTAGAAGGACGTTTCCTCGAACAGGACCTTGTAGTCGACCAACATAGCGCCCGTTTGGAGAAAGAAATACTAAGGAGACGTTGTTATCGCAGCACAGTTTCATAAGTCCAGGGCTTGCTCCCATATATCCGAAAGTTACAATTGATTCTATATTAAGAATTGGAATCCGGAATATTTCTGTTTGATTCACAGAAATGACAATATTTAATCCCTCTTTACTCAAATAGGCTTCAGGAGTCGTTACGTAAAGTGTGTTCAGCAGCTTCCTCATATAAGTTTTCTTTTAAATATTTTTCTACAGTTTTACAATCTGCCAGTTTGGGCATACATAAATCAACAAGAGAACAGTTCCTGCAATGAGCTTTCTTTTCAGCTTTTGGTGTTTCGCCTTTCTGATAAAGTCGGTGCATTTTATGCGAGCAATCAATGGTGAGTTGACGTAATTTAGGAGATATTTCTATTAATTCGCGACGTCTGGTTTCTCCATAGAATAAAGCACCGTAATCAATATGTATGTTATACATTTCTTCAAGACATATAACTTGCGCTGCAAGTTGAACTTCGTCTCGTTCATCAATCTTGCTATGCCCCCGTTTATATTCTACCGGAAAAGGCTTCCACCAACCAGTGTATTGAGGATGAATAATTGCATTTTCGGACGTTTCACTAGGATGCAATTCTATGGCATCAGAGATACCATACAACCCTAACTGCTTGGAAGCTATAGATACAGAACGTAAAGTAATTCCATTTTTTCCTTTTTGGCGATAAAAGGGATCATCTACATGGGTATGTAATATTTCTCCTTCAATTGTAAAGCGATTCTCATTCCATTGTTGCTCTATATGTATTAAAGCCCATTGTCGGGGACAAAACATATAGTGCTGTATCCCCGACAACATAAGCATATTATCTTCGGCGTAACTCATTATAAAAGTTCTTCGATAGTTACGCCTGTCGGCAGATTTGTTTTGTCTATCGTGATTTCGTAGTCGCTGAACGAACGTGGAGCGACTTCTGGATTTTTCTGTGTAATGCTTATGCGTTCAAATAGTTTGTTGGCAGGTGCATTTCCCAGTTCCGAGTTATGCTTGAATACAATCAGGCGTTGTGCGCTCATTAGTCCGTGTGCTGCCGACCGGTCATGATCGAACATATTGCGAAGCGCGTCCCAGAACAATTGTAAGTCTTCTTCGCTGAAACCTGTTTGCTTCGCTAGATTTGCAGAAATGAAACCATGACAAAGGTAAAGGCCGTAAGGAATCGTTGCTTTACGTCCCATTGTGCGGTTATCGCCTTTTTGCTTCTTTGCCTCTTCCGGGGTCGCTACTGCCAGACGGGTAATAGAATGTTCAGAAGGTACGATTGGACTGACCGAACGGGCAAAGGTTAACTGGATAGGTCCTCTGACCTGTCCAGCATTCTTGCCGGTAGACATGACGGCACCGAAAGTACGGACATCATAATAACGTTTGCACATGATATGCCGTGCGGCTTCTGTTTTCTCGCCTTCTTCTTTGCTCTTTACACTTTCATCTTCGTGAGCCTGATTTATCAGGTCGTTTAGTATTGCCTTTTCTTTGATGAAGATGTCGAACTTATCGGTACAGTTTTTTGTGTAAAAGATATGATTACGTATTTTTCGTTTTAAACAGACATCCGTAATAAGTCCCATGCCTGTTTCGGCATCGATACGGGGTAAGTTTCCTGCATCGGGATCTCCATTCGGGTTTCCATCTTGTACATCGAAGAGATAAATAAAGTCGTAGCGGTTGTTGATGCAATTATTTTCCATGATCTTATTTCTTTTATGATTTAACTTATTCTTTGTCTGTTGTTATTTTTCTTGAAGTATAGTAGTATTGTCTTTGATGATAATAACCTACCATAAAACGTCCCTGTTCGCGTAAATCGAGATGTGTGGGGAAGCCATCTGCCGGAATTTTGTCGATAATTTCTCTTTTCTTACGTTCAAAATAATCTTTAGAATATTGTCCTTCTCTTTTCAGCTTTTCCACATGATGTATAGAAAGGTTCAGTAATGTGGGGAAGACAGTTGCAGGAGTGCCGGATGCTGCATTCATATACTTCTCGAGAATTGTGTTGATCCCGCTACTTTTCTCTTGCAGATATTCTAACGTAGCGAATAATCTCCCGCATAAATAACCGGGACTGGTGTTTTCTTTGTCTAACATAACTTTAAGTTTTAGATTCTTATATTTTCTGTTATTATATGCTTTAAGGATGGCAGCCCTGGTAATACCTATTTCTTGTGTTGCACGAATACGTTGTAGGCATGCATGGAAAAGAGTGTCTGGGTAAGGTGTGCCTTGAAAGATGCTTTTGACAGTGGCCTCGGGCAGATTAAGAGGTATGTTCTCATTTTTGCTTTGAAATGCTACACTTCGAAGCATTTGATGTAGTCCGTAATAGGAGCGTTGTTCTTTTCGGGTATCGGCTATGTCTATGTCTTCAAAGTGTTGCCAGATGTTTTTAGAGAAATCCTTTAGTGTAGTTTCATTCCAATAGACAACGGCAATACGGGCAGAGTTGGGAGCAAGTCCCAGAATATAAAACCGATCGTCCAGATTGGTGCGGAACACTCCTGAATAGATGGCTTTGAACACCTCCTTTACTTCTTCTATACGCTTATTGGGGTTGTCTTCTTCTTTGATATGACTGAACAGACTGGTCATGCCTGCTTCAACCGCTTTGGAGGCTTCATCTGAGTTGGAAGCCCAGAAAACAAAGGTGCGGTTTCCAATCATGAATTTATTTGGAGAGTCTTTGGCTAGTAATCGGTTGAGGGCAGTGGTATAGGCTGCTTCTGCTTTTCTGGAGATGGGGGCGTTTAATCCCTGCAGATTTCCAAATGAGTCATAACCGGATTTTACCTGAAAAGCCACCAACTTAGCAGTAGCCTGGCTCCCTGGGATCATGGTGGCGGTGGTTGTTGCCACCGGTTCTGCTTTTTCGCCGGTAATCAGGCAGACCGGATAGTTTTCTGAAGGCCCTGTATCATTCTTACTGGAAGAGGTTATGTAATCTGCCAAATCATCATCTTCCGCAACGATTTCATCTTCACTTTCCAGTCTGAAGGATAGGTTGACTGTCGGTTTCTTCTCGATCTCCTTCCATAAACGGTCTGCCCGGATCATATCTAATTGCTCTTTTTTATAGAATAATGCTACTGCCCGGAAAGCTTCGTTTTGCGGATAATGTGATGCGAGTTCCAAAACCTTGTCTATGAATAATTGGTTTTTTACATTTGACTTCCCGATGGCTTTCAAACGCTTTGCTTCCTCTTTATCTGTTAATTGTTGTTGAGGGAGAAGGTGGTTCTCTGTAAAGTTTAATACATACTCTACGTTATCCCATAAAATATTAGGCATGGGAGCACTGGTACGTCCATTGTTCTTTACGACCTGAAAGGATTTGCATTGTTTCTTATCCATACGCATATCCTCCAGTTCCTGAAAATTTCCATCTTTATCGATACGAATCAGAAAAGGTATTTCCTTCAGTTCGAAACCTTCCGGAGCTAGATCTTTGCTCCTTTGGTAATAGTCATAAAGTGCTTTTAGTATCATCTTAGTATGTCGGGGCTGTTAAATGGTGGAATTTCAATAACACCTTGGTTCATTTGGGCACGAAAATATAGAGGTAACGCACCTTTAGAGTGGTTAAAGTCCATGTCATAATGCATTAGTCCCAAATCCCGGGTTTCCGGAATAGGAGGGTATAAGTTCGTTTCATCCTTTTCTATAAGCCGAAACGATGCAGAAAACTCGCGCGTGCCCAGATAAGGTTGATTGAAACACTGCCCTTTACGGGCCCGGCGTTCGAACATTGCGTTATACTTTCCGGGGTTTTCGTCTTCGCCGCCTTCGTGTTTTTCATCTTTTCTGTTCTTTGAAGGGATGAAAACCTGTTTGGCATGTATCCGGTAATGCACATCACGAAGAAGAAGGCTGGAACGTTGTTGCCGCTTCTCTTCAATGAAAATGCATTTTGTACGCGGACTGGCTATAGCACCCACTTCATTTCTGCGTATGGAAGCCCACTTTACAGGAGCTAAAACTTCGATGCGTGTAACCTCCCACCGGATAGCTGGTTTCCAGAAGATGGCATCGAAAATGGCCCGGGCTGCTGAAGGAGGAATTACGTCATAACTGACTCGTTCCACTTTTAGCTCAGGCCGCGTAAAACAAGCCATTTCTCCCTGTACATCCAAACAGAATTCTTTGTCAATGTATTCCATATGTTTTTATTTTATCGTTAACAATCCGTTTTATATTGTCAAAATTTCCTCCAACCAATGGTTTTCTAAAGCCAAACCAATTTTAGGATCATATTGCTTTCTTTCCGAAAGGAAGAAGATGCCTTCTAATATTTCCTCTATCAAACCATATTTGCAGAACTTTTTTAAGTCTTCCTCGTACACGTGAACCGTATATTGATTTAATTCTTTCAGTAACTGATAAGAAGGGCCTTCGGATTTTAGCCTTTCAATCAGTGCTATACTGTTTTGATAGTTGACAATGACGCCTATACCTTTATTATCGATCAACCGAAAGTTATCGGCGGCCGTTTTAAAATAGAAATCGTTAGTGGTATAGAGAGCATCACAGATTCTAGCTTCATCAAATGAGTTTATATTATAGTATAAGTGTTTAAAGTAGCTCTTTATCGTATCAGGGGAAAGCCAGTCACTTTCTTTGTTTAATCGTTTCAATGCGCTCAATGCCAGAGAAATGCTCCCTCTGTATGTCTTTTCGAGTTTAAACACGTAGGTATTTCCACTTTTAAGCTTACCTTCCCGGTTACATCGTCCTGCAGCCTGGATAATTGAATCTAATCCCGCTTCTTGCCGGAATACAACTGGGAAGTCTATGTCTACTCCTGCTTCAATTAGTTGTGTCGCTACTACTCTGATAATAGGAATGTCTTCTGATAAAAGTGCTTTTTTTAGCGTTTTAATTGTTTCGCGGATGTGGACAGGGCACATCATGCGCGATAAATGAAATGTGAATTCATCTTCCGGCAAACGGGTATAAATTTCCTTTGCATCTGCACGGGTATTGACAATGCACAAGACCCGTTTGTGCCTGACTATTCGTTCGGCTATCTCATTATAGTTCGATATACCGGTATCCATGTGTATTTGTACCCTTCGGAGTTGTGCTGAAAGCTGTTCCGGATCAGATATAATTTCGTGTATGTTTTGAATGCCATCAAAGTGGTCTTTGTTCGATTTGCCGCAACGGATATCGCCGTCGATGACCGACTGGCTTGCTGTTGTAAAAAGTATCGATGTGCCGAATAAGTTTTGTAATGCCTTTAAGCAATCGATAATCGGTCGCAGATAGTTCAGTGGTAATGTCTGAACTTCATCCAGAATGATAATGCTATTGCATATATTATGTAGTTTCCTGCATTTAGAGGGACGGTTGGAGAAAAGCGATTCGAATAACTGAACATTCGTTGTCACAATAATGGGTGCATCCCAGTTTTCTGTGGCCAGTTTCATTTGCTCCTGTAACTTTGGGTTTGCATAAGTTTCTTTTATTGTATTTGAATGATGCTCCAATACGTTCTCCGGTCCGAAAATATCCCGTAATATCTGGGCAGTCTGAACAATAATACTGGTATAAGGAATAGCAATGATAATACGTTTCTTTCCATATTTCAGAGCATGGTTGATTGCCCATACCAGTGATGAAAGCGTTTTTCCACCTCCGGTAGGGACAGTAAGACTAAAGAATCCGGGTTGAATTGAAGCAGCATCAAAGCATTTTTTCTGAATTTCTTCTCGTATTTTATTTAGCGGAGTATCTGAGGCGTGCTTTTTTAATTGATATAAATGATTTTTTAAGGGGGGAAGTAGCTCATGTAGTTTTGCTTTATTTTTGCGTAACTTAGATTGCTCTTCGTTCATAAATTCTTCAGTGTCCAGATAATCAGCATCTACCAAGCACGAAAACAGCATCCTGATCCAGATGTGAATTTCAGATAATTGAAGTTGAAATGGCAAAGGAAGCGTATTCTCTTTATAAAATGGGACAGTCACATCTTTAGGAAAAGGAGATTTCATTGTATTGTCAAAGTTTCCACAATCCGGTAGCCCCGCATGATGCCCCATGATACAATAACTCAAAATAAAAAACTCTTTTGGGAAGATCTTCCTTGCTGCAAGGGCTCCCACATAGGCATGATTCACGTGTCTGTTTCCGGCAAATTCTGGTTTATAACCACTAACTCCACTAATATATCGTTGAAATTCGGGATTCTCTTTACCCAGATCATGTAAAAGTCCAATGAATTTACCCCATATACCGCTTTTAAAGTCTTCAGAAAAACGTTGAGCCAATATGCTAACATTATTACTGTGTTTCTCGTTAGATTGGATAATCCATTGATTATCTGTGTTTAGCTTTAGGTGTGATATCATGTCTTTAAGTATTATGGCTGAAAGAATATTTACAATGTTAAAAATAATAAATCATAAAAACAAAACAAAAAGAGATTTTTTTGTTTTGTTTAATTTATACATTGAAATATTGCCCTTTGCAACAATGAAATCGTTTTTGTCAAATCATCGGGATCTTTTTTCAAAAACATCAGGGTCTTTTTTTTAAATCATCGGGATCTTTTTTAATAAGAGTGCATGCTTATTCACGTAAATAATGGGTCAGTATAATCAGTAAAGTTAACTATGCATTTGTTTGATAAACTGTTTTGCACAAAAAGCACTTCTTTGTGCCGCACAATTTGACTAAAAATGTGCAATGGTAAGGAAAAGTATTTTATCTTTGTCCCCGTTTGTGCCAGGGATGGCAATAGAATGAGGTATTAACTAATTAATAATTTATGAAGAAAATTATCGCTTTAGCATGTCTTTCCATGCTTCCAATGTCTTATGCTGCGGCAGAAGGTTATCAGGTAAATGCACAAAGCACAAAGCAGTCTGGTATGGGCCATGTGGGTACTGCTATGAAACTGGGGGCCGAAAGTATGCATTTTAATCCGGCCGGTATGGTTTTTATGGATAAGAGTGTAGACTTATCGGCCGGTATAACTGGTGTGTTTGCCAACGGTAAGTTTGCGGGAGATAATGGATACGTTCAAAAAACGGATAATAAGGCAAGTACGCCTTTGTTTGTATATGCCGGTTTTAAGATTTATGATTTCCTTGCTGCCGGTATCAGTGTAAATACCCCTTATGGTAGTGCCATTAACTGGGGGCGCGACTGGAAAGGCGCTCACCTGGTACAGGATATCTCTTTAAAAGCGTTCAATATTCAACCTACTGTTTCCTGGAAGATTATGGATAACCTGAGTATTGGTGCCGGTCTGATGATGGAATTTGGTAATATCGAACTGAACCGTGCCTTGATAGCGCCGCGTGCAATGACAGGTTTGGCTGAAAGTATGATGGGGCAACTCGGTCCGATATTGGAAGCTATGCCTCAATATAAGCCGATTGTCGATCAACTCGTGTCAGAAATGTCCAAATATGACGAAACATCTGCAGTTTCTGCTTCTTTGAAGGGGGATGCCGGTATTCGTCTGGGGTTCAATGTCGGAGCCATGTACGATATTAACGATAAATTTACTGTCGGTGTATCTTACCGTTCAAAAGTAAAAGCCCGTGTAAAAGAAGGTGATGTTCGTTTGAGCTATGCCAATGAATTAGGCTTCAAAGGATTGTTGGAACAGGTGAATGGTTTGATTAGCCAACTGGGTTCTATACCGGGTATTCCTAAAGATGGTATTCAGATTCCCCCGTTAGACCAGGCTACTTTCTCAGCTGAATTGCCGCTACCGGATAACTGGAATGTCGGTTTGACTTACAAGCCTACGGATCGTTGGATCGTATCGGGAGAAGTTCAGTTCGTCGGTTGGGGTGCTTACAACTCATTGGTTGTGAATTTCTATCCGGCTTCAGAATTGAGCCAATATGATATCGATGCTCCGAAGAAATACAAAAACTCACGTATTTATCGTCTGGGAACTCAGTTTGCAGCAACAAATCGTCTCGATCTTCGTTTAGGTGCTTATTTCGATGAAACTCCGGTAGAGGATAATTACCTGAATCCGGAGACTCCGAGTATGAATAAGTTGGGTATCACGGCCGGTTTGAGTTTCCGTCCGCTGGAATCTTTGTCTGTTGATTTCGCATTTTCTTATGTGACCGGTTTCGGACGCGACGGTTCTTATACGGATCTCGATCTGTTAGGAAAACCTCGTACATTCGGTGGAGATTACAATGTATATGCTTTAATGCCTTCTATAGGTGTTTCGTATGCGTTCTAAGGAGTTTTTTGATTTGTGATTAGTCACTCTAAACCGTTACAGTTATTGGACAAAACTAAAATATTCAGTAAGAGGTTGTGGCAAAATGAAGTGAACCCCGAAAGTTAGATAAAAAACTTTCGGGGTTCATTTCATTTTGATATTTATAGTTTATCAGAATTATTATTGTTGTAACCAACGAACATAAGCGAAATCCTGACGATGAGGTAATTCTTTATTTACCGGATAAACCCGGAAGCCTAAGTTTAGGTTGCCTGCCTCTGTCGGAGTACTTGTAAGAGAGAAGAATAATTTAGAACCTTCTTCTTTCATCAGTTTGAAAGATTCAACAGAAACAAGTTCCAGTGTATGTTTTTCCGGATCTTCTTTAGTTATTACCATATCAACTCCGAGCATACCTCGTAATTCGTGACGGTCGATAACTAAATTAAATGTGTAATTCTGCCCAATAACCGGACCGTTTAACAATAAGTCTTGGTCGCAAGTGAATGATTCTACCTGGAAACTATCCCAGTGCTCTGCCACTTCTTCTTTCCATGCTGCAATCTCTTTTGCCATTGCGTAATTGTTTTCCTGAAGATGAGCCGAACGTGTAGCCAGTTTACTATAGAAACGGTTTTCATAATCATCTAACATGCGTTTCATTGTATAGTCGGGAGCAATCTTTGAGATTGAATTTTTGATATACTGAATCCAGTCTGGAGAATATCCCTTGCTGTTCTTAGCATAATAAGTCGGGATTATTTCGGTTTCCAGAATATGGTAGATTGTTGCGGCATCTAATTGATCTTGATACTGTTGGTTTTCGTAAGTACGCTTGTCGGTTAATGCCCAACCAGCGCCTTCGCGATAGCCTTCATACCACCATCCGTCAAGTACGGAAAAGTTAAGAACACCATTCATTTCCGCTTTTTCTCCAGACGTACCGGAAGCTTCCAATGGACGGGTCGGTGTATTCAGCCATACGTCAACGCCTGAGATTAAACGACGGGCTAAACGCATATCGTAGTTTTCCAGGAAAATAATCTTTCCTAAGAATTCCGGACGACGTGAAATTTCTACAATATGTTTAATCAGGCCTTGTCCGCCACCATCAGCCGGGTGAGCTTTTCCTGTGAATACAAACTGGATTGGGTATTGTTCGTTATTTACAATTTTTGCCAAACGGTCTAAATCAGTAAATAACAAGTGAGCGCGTTTGTATGTAGCAAAACGGCGACCGAAACCGATCATTAGTGCATTCGGATTGATTTTTTCAAGGATTGACATTACTTTTGAAGGATCACCTTGGTTTTTCAACCAGTTACCTTTGTATTGTTCTTTGATATAATCAATCAGTTTGTTCTTTAAAGTCTTGCGTATTTCCCAGATTTCTTCATCAGGAACGTTTTGAATTGCTTCCCAGTATTTCTTGTTAGATTGGTCGCTAAAGAACTTTTTATCGAATTTTTCTGCATAGAATTTCTTCATTTCTGTAGCAGCCCAAGTTGGCATGTGAACGCCATTTGTAACATATCCTACATGTAGTTCATCCGGGAAATATCCTTTCCAAACCGGAGCGAACATTTTTTGAGATACTTTACCATGCAACCAGCTTACACCATTGGCTTCCTGGCATGTATTCAAAGCAAATACACTCATTGAGAATTTTTCATTTGATCCGGGGTTTTCACGTCCCATATCAATAAATTCTTGCCAACTGATACCAAGTTTGCCTGGGAATTCGCCCATATACCGACCGAATAGGCCTTCATCAAAATAATCATGACCAGCAGGAACCGGAGTATGAACTGTGTAAAGAGCAGATGCACGGACTACTTCAAGGGCTTGATTGAAGGTCAATCCATCCTTTTGAATATAATCTACAAGGCGTTGAGCATTGATAAGTGCTGCATGGCCTTCATTGCAGTGATAGATTTGTTTTTTGATACCAAGTTTGTTTAGCATCATGATACCGCCGATACCCAGCAAATATTCTTGCTTCATACGGTTTTCCCAGTCGCCACCATATAACTGATGGGTGATAGAGCGATCCCATTCACTGTTCTGAGGAATATCTGTATCCATCAAATACAAAGGAATACGTCCTACGCTTACTTTCCAGATATGTGCATAAACTGTTCTTCCCGGGTAAGGAACCTCCAATAACATGGGTTCTCCGTTGGATTGCATTACCTGTGTAAGTGGTAATGTATTGAAGTTTTGAGCTTCATAATTTGCAATCTGTTGTCCGTCCATAGACAAAGATTGTGTAAAATATCCGTAACGGTATAAGAAGCCTACGGCACATAAATCTATATTACAATCGCTGGCTTCTTTCAGATAATCGCCGGCTAGTACACCGAGACCTCCTGAATATATTTTTAACACATTCGTTAAACCATATTCCATACTGAAATAAGCAACCGACGGTTTTGTTGTATCAGGCTTTACATTTACGTAAGCTTTGAAATCGGCATACACCTTTTCCATTTCCGCTATAATAGCTTTGTCTACCAAAATTTCTTCTATACGTTTATATGGAAGTTTTTGTAGCAATAGTACAGGATTGCCTTCTGTTGTTTGCCAAAGCTTTTCATCTAATTTGCGGAATAGTTTGGCACCTTCATGATTCCATACCCACCAAAGGTTAGTAGCCATTTCGTAAAGCGGTTCCAACTGCTGAGGAAGCTTTGAATGTGAGTAAACCTCTTTCCAGATCGGACTGTTTGCGTTATTCGCCTTGATTTTCATTATCGTGAAGTTTAATAAGTTTCTTTTTATGAATAAATGATAATCTTTCTTCTTTTTGTAAAACTGTGCAAAGATAGGATTATCTTCTTAATTATGAGTTATGTTTAGTTGTTTCTTTTCTGGGCTTGCTCTAATGCTATGCCGAAAGCTGTTTTATAATAAGTAATAAATTTGCTCCATTCGGCTTTGCTGGCAATGTCAAAACAATGTTGTTTGATGGTTTCAGTTTCTTTTTTGTCTTTCTGTGCGTAAGACAATATATAATTTGCAATAGTATCGGCAACTTCGAAATAATTGAAGTCTGTACGATTAACAACGGCAACGCCTTCGTTAATATCATTTCCCGATACTGTTTTTGCAGCCCATAATCCGAAACCTGCCAGGTTTGTTGTAATTGTAGGAATGCCAAACGCTATACTTTCCAATGGGGTGTAGCCCCAAGGTTCGTAATATGAAGGGTAAACGGTGACATCCATGCCAATGAGCAAATCGTAATAAGCTTTATTGAATATACCGTCGGATCCGTCCTGATAACAAGGTACGAAGATAATTTTCATCTTGTCGGATGCCTTATTCGTAAAGCCTGCATGTGTAATATAGTTTAATACCTTATCTTCCCGCATTTGGTGTAGCCAGTGTGTAATAAAAGGTACTTGTAGAGGTGAAGTCGTTTTAATATCTTTTTCTATAACTTCTTTCAAATCTGCACGGGCATCACGAACCCATGCCGGAACCATAATGAATGCTATTGCTTCGCGTTGCAAACGACCGGATGTACGTACGCGGTTCATCGCTTCGATAAATACATCGATACCTTTGTTTCGATATTCATAACGTCCGCTGGTAGAAATTAATAAAGCATCCGAAGATATAGGGCTGCCCAAAAGTTTCTCTGCTACATTAATTAATGTGCGACGTGCGATAGCTCGTTTTTCTGTGTATACTTTTCCTTCCGGAACAAAGTTGCGTTCAAAGCCGTTGGAAGTAACAATATTCGGTGCCTTGTCTAATAATTGCTTACATTCATGGGCAGTAATATCACTAACCGTAGTAAAACAATCTACATAGTGAGCCGCTTGTTTTTCCAGTGAATGTTTGGCTTCCATATTCAACTCTCTGGCCATCTGATCTCCGTTATAACCATCCATATAGGCATACAAAGCTTTGTTATTGCCTGCAATGGAACGACCGATAGATGTGGCATGTGTTGTGAATAATGTGGCAATGGCCGGAAGTTGTTTTTGGATATAAAGTGCCCCCATTCCCAACATCCATTCATTGAATAAGGCGGCTACTTTCTTGTTTTCCAACTTATAAAAGTGATAAAAGCTTTCTATTACTTTGCCAACAGCAAGAGCGAAAATGCAAGATTCGTCGTAGTCTCCGTAAGCATGCATCGAATCAACCTTGAAATGTTCCCACATAGAAAAATAGAAAGCATCACGCTCTTTGAAAAAAGGTTTGAAGTCGACTAAGACTACAGGAGGCGTTCCAGGAACATTCCATCGGCCGACCTTGATATTTAGTTTCTCTTGGGATAATGCATGTTGTTTCCAATCGGCAAACAAGACTGTATCTTCGATAAAGTCAGGAGTTTTTGTGTCTGTCCATACATCCGGGCCAATGAAAACTATTTTGTCATTAAAGATTTGTTGTAATGTATGCGCTTTCGTTGAAAGGACAGTGTAAATTCCTCCTACTTTATTACAAACTTCCCAGCTACTTTCAAACAGGTACTCTGGCGTCGTTATGTTATTGCTCATATATGATATTGTTTATAATCAGTAATTTCACGCTTGCAAAGATAGTCTATTTTATGTTTTTTCTTCACTATTCAAAGGTATTTAATAACAATATTCCTAACTTTGTGGAAGTTTAAATACAAATGAAGTATGGCTAAAAGAAGAATTTTAAAGAAAGACATCAGCTATGTGGCTGGTGATTTATTTACAGAAGCACTAGTATGCAAGTTGTATATTCCCGGCGTAAATCAAGAAAAAGCCGATGTTGTGATGGCTCGAATCTTGGATATGCAAGATGAATATGTACGTCGTGCCAATCGTCCTGATGCGAAGGAAAATAAGGCATTAGTAAAAGAATATTATCGCAAGCTCAGAGCTGACTTGCAGTCGGAGGTAAATGCCATTGCTACCGAAATTGGCTCTCTGAGCAAAGAAAAGTAAGCATGAAGAAAGAAATTTGTAAAGCAATACTCCGGTTAGCAGGATGGAAACTTGGCCCGGTTGATGGTGTTGAATTGCCGAAATGCATAATATGTGTTGCGCCTCATACCAGCAACTGGGATTTTATCGTAGGAAAGTTATTTTATACATCAATTGGGTGTAATGCAGGCTTCCTTATAAAGAAGGAATGGTTCTTTTTTCCTTTTAACCTGTTGTTTAATTGGTTGGGTGGAGTTCCGGTTGATCGCGGAAAACGAACATCTGTTACAGAACAGATGGTGGAAATATTTAATACGCGTGATAAATTCCAGTTGGCAATTACTCCCGAAGGTACGCGCAAGCGGGCAAAAGAATGGAAAAAGGGTTTCTATTATATTGCTTTCAAAGCAAATGTGCCGATAGTGATGGCTTACTTTGATTATGGAAAGAAAGAAGTCGGAACAAAAGGTGTATTTTATCCTACGGGAGATGTTGATAAGGATATACACGAAATACGTATGCATTATCGTGGAATTACGGCTTGTCATCCGGAGAATTTTGTTGAAATTTAATGTGTAATAATATGGCCGACAATTTGCGTATCAGTATGGTTCAGTCTCATATAATATGGGAAGACCGGAATGAAAATTTGGAATATTATGGAGAGTTGCTCCGCCGTGTAAGCGGTAAAACGGATATAGCCGTTCTGCCGGAAACATTTACTACCGGCTTTTCTATGGAAGTAGAGAAGCTGGCAGATACAATGGATGGCGAAACAATACGTTCTGTAAAAAAATGGTCTCATAAGTATGGTATAGCTATTGTCGGCAGTTTTATAGTAAAGGAAAACGGTAAATATTATAATCGTGCATTCTTTATTACGCCTGATGGCGAAGAATATTACTATGACAAGCGTCATTTATTCCGCATGGCCGGTGAAGATAAACATTTTTCTGCCGGTGATGAGCGTGTAATTGTTCGTTACAAAGATTGGAATATTCGTTTGCTGGTATGCTATGACCTCCGTTTTCCGGTTTGGAGCCGGAACGTAAATAATGAATATGATCTCCTTATTTATGTGGCGAACTGGCCTGAGCCGCGCAAGAAAGTATGGAAAGTGCTGCTTCAGGCACGTGCCATAGAGAATATGTGTTATGTATGTGGCGTGAATCGTGTGGGTGTAGATGGAAAAGGATTCTCTTACCGTGGAGATTCGATGGTGTTTGATCCCAGGGGTAAAAAGATGGCCGATGCCGGTAAGCGGGAAGAGATAATGCGTACATGTACGCTCCTGAAAAACGAACTAAATGACTTTCGTGCTAAATTTCCGGCATGGAAGGATGCAGACATCTTTCAGTTATGAAAAATCCCTGGAGTTGGATTCCCTCATTGTACTTTGCGGAAGGTTTACCTTATGTGGCCGTAATGACGCTCTCTGTCATTATGTACAAGCGGCTCGATATATCTAATACGGATATAGCTTTATTCACTAGTTGGCTTTACTTTCCGTGGGTTATCAAACCGTTGTGGAGTCCGTTTGTGGATTTGATCAAGACGAAGCGTTGGTGGATTTACGCCATGCAACTGTTTATCGGAGCCGGCATGGCAGGCGTTGCATTTGTCCTTCCCGGCGATTTCTTCTTCCGGGCTACGTTGGCATTCTTCTGGTTGATGGCTTTCAGTTCGGCTACACACGACATTGCCGCCGACGGCTTTTATATGCTGGGACTGACGCAGGATCAACAAGCATTCTTCATCGGCATACGTAATACCTTCTATCGGGTGGCCATGATTACCGGGCAAGGTCTGCTGGTTATGCTAGCCGGTTTTCTGGAAAAGTCTACCGGACGTATTCCTTTCTCCTGGAGCATTATCTTCTTTATTATAGCAGGTCTGTTTGTTGGACTGTCTTTATGGCATCGATCTGTATTGCCTCGCCCGGCCGAAGATGCTCCGCGTCCTCAGGTTACGCCGTCTGTCATCATGGTTGAGTTTATGAAGACATTTGCCAGTTTTTTTCGTAAGAAAGGTATTATTCCGGCAATACTCTTTATGCTTACTTATCGTTTGGGTGAATCGCAACTGGTGAAACTGGCTTCTCCCTTTTTGCTGGATAGTCGCGAGACTGGCGGATTGGCGCTGTCTACGGCACAGGTAGGTTTTGCTTATGGCACGGTTGGTGTAGTGTCTTTGTTGCTGGGAGGCATTTTGGGCGGACTGGCTATTGCACGGAAAGGATTGAAGCAGTGGCTTTGGCCTATGGCTTTGGCTATTTCATTGCCAAATCTGGTTTATTTATACATGGCGTATGCTATGCCGGATAATATATTCATTATCAACGCCTGTGTCGCTGTCGAGCAGTTTGGCTATGGTTTCGGTTTTACTGCTTATACCATGTATCTGATGTTGTTTGCCGAAGGCGAATATAAAACTTCACATTATGCCATCAGTACCGGATTTATGGCTCTAGGCATGATGTTGCCAGGTATGGCTTCCGGTTGGATTCAGGAGCAGATTGGCTACCAGTATTTCTTCGTCTGGGTAATGATTTGCTGTATTCCGGCTTTCCTGGTTCTTCCTTTCCTGAAGTTTAAACGCTGATTCTTTTTAAAAGGTTTCTTCTTTCTCCACGCAGATCGTTTCTCCTGTAACAGGATGGCGGAATGTTATGGCAACGGCGTCCAGATAAAGCCGTTCAGCTTTTTTTCCATATAATTCATCTCCGATTATAGGTGCATTCAGCCCTGATGTATGAGCTGCATGAACGCGTAATTGGTGCGTTCGTCCGGTGTACGGATAGAATGCAATTCGGGTTATGCCATCCTTATATCCTAGAACCTGATATTCCGTAACAGACCGTTTTCCGTATTTATCGCTCACCATTTGTCTGGGTCTGTCCTCCGGATCAAGGCAAAGAGGTAGGTCAATTATGCCCTGAAATAAAGAAACCTTTCCCTCTAATAAAGCGATGTAGCGTTTCCTGATTGTCCGGTTACTAAACTGGATTTGCAGATTCTGATATACTTCCATTGTTTTGGCTACTATCAATAGCCCGGAAGTAGCCATGTCGAGCCGGTGTGCCACCAAAGGGCCGGTTGCTTCCGGATATCGTTTCTGCATCTCACTGTAGACCGAGTTCAGATGCAGCTTACCCGGAACAGAAGGCATTCCGGCTGGCTTATCCACTACCGCCAACCATTCGTCTTCCCACAAGATACGGAGTTCTGTTTCCTTTGGGAGCTCTTCTGCCAATGGATTCGGATCTACCTCTAATCCCTGAAGCATGTGGTTGAGAATTGGCTCGCATTTCCCTTTGCAGGCCGGATAATAATAGCCATGCCGCCGTATTTCCGCTTTGGGCGATTGTCCCCACCAGAATTCGGCCATCGCTATGGGATGCAGTTTCTTCAGATAAGCATATTGCAAAAGACGGGGAGCGGCACATTCACCAGCACCGGCAGGAGGCAGTTGATGTTTAGCCTGCTCAAAGATTGCTAACAGGTTCTTGCTTTCACCACGTGCGTTTAGCATCCTGAATTGTTCGAAAAGTTTTTGTTGCAAAGCGGCGGAGCGTTCCTTCCGTTCAGCCTTTAGCCGGTTTATCTCTTGTTCAAATGTTTCTACATTTGCTTGCAAAGAACTGATCCGCTCTTTCCAGTGATTTTTCAACCGTTTAAACTCCGCCTTTTCATATTGGCTTTCACGTATCATAGCAGCTTGCTCTACCGCATCCGGATGATTCATACGGCATGCATCCCGCTTTTTTTTGGCATTGGTTAACTGTGCTTTTGCAACTTTTAAAGACAATTCAGCTTCCTTTGTTTGTTGCCTCAGATGTTGTTTGCATGCCTGGTATTCTTTACTTCCTGCAATTGCTTCGATTTGCTTGTTTATAGATGATATCCGGTCTTCTTCCGGTTTGAAGAATCCCTCCGGTTCCAACAAATCATAAATAGGAGGAACGAAGTAGGGATGTAGGTTCTTTCCGGCCAACGTACCCGAGAAAGCTGCCAGAAAGCCCAGTTTTCCCATATGGTTCTTTGTGATCAATACACCAAACATCTTCCCTTGTTCCAGTTCCTCTCTCCATTCTTCTTGTTTTTCCAGATAAGCTTGCACTTCTTGGGCGGCCTGTACACATAACGGATGAGGTATATAATGGAAAGGATAGGTAAACCGTTGAGGCAGGGCAGGGGACGAATCCTGTATATGAAGTAAATGAAACATGCCGCGCGGTTTTATAGTTTTTGGCATTCGGGACAATAGTAAACCGATCCTCCCATATAGGCTTCTTTCACAATGCCGTAGCCACAGAGCGGACAAGGCAAATCGTATGTGTTTTTCGACAATATCGACTTGTAGCCGCCCAGCATCTGGTATTTCTTTGGAATAGTTGTTTTGCTCTCGTTATAGCGCATATTTATACCGTCGAAAATACTTAGGAATATCTTATTGTCGAACTTGATGTCTACAAATATCCCTTTCCCTTCTGTCGAATCAATGCGTTTGCCTGCAAGTAATTTGCTGTATGCTTCGGGTAATTCTATCATATTCTGTTAGCCTGGTTTATAATGTTATTCTAATGACGTGTGTAATTCAGTTAATATGCGTACCATGCTATTCGGTGTAAATCATCTTTTTCGTCATTCCTCCGTCAATGGTGATATTTTCTCCATTGATGAAATCGTTTTCCTCCTGACTTAGGAATAGGCACATACGTGCAATATCTTCTGGTTTTCCGACCCGTTTGGAAGGATGTTGGGCATGATCGGCAGGTAGAAGCTGATCGTAGTCACGTGTTTGTATCCAACCCGGGGCAATGGAATTGACAGTGATGTGCAGATCTGCCAGTGACATAGCTAATGCGTGAGTAAGCGAATAGATACCGCCTTTGGAGGCCGCATATCCTTCGCAGCCCGGTTCACTCATCAGGTAACGGGTGGAGCTTATATTGATAATCCGTCCAAACCGATTCGGGATTTCTTGCGATTGCCTGTGCAGGGCAAGCTGCCGGGAGGTGATAAATGCCGGGCGGAGATTGACGGATAGAATCCGGTCAAAATCCTCTACACTGGTTTCCGTAATAGGAGAAAACTGGCTGATACCTGCGTTGTTAATAATGATATCGATATCTCCCCAGTCAGCAAATAGGTGTTGCATACACTTTTCTAAAACATCTTTGTCGTTTATATCTACGTGATAAAAATCCGTTCCTGTTTGAAGAGCAGTCTCTTTTCCTGTTATCTCGTTCTGGTCGCAAAAAGCAACCCGATGGCCTGCGCTGCGAAACATTTTTACTATGGCTTTACCTATACCTTCGGCTCCTCCGGTAATAAAAACCCTTCTGGTTTTATGGAAAATGTTTACTCTTTTCGTACCGGATGTTTTCCGTGTCTGATAAGCTTCTAGTTTTTTTTCGAGGTAGTTGTCTGCCATATTCTGTTTATTTAAGTAGCAAATGTAGTTATATCTGTATTAAGTTTATATAAGTCGTATAATTACGTGTAAAGATAATAAATATAAATATTATGTATAACTTCGTATGTGAATATGGTAAATATTGAATTTATGAAAATACAGAGGAACAAGGTCAGGAAAAGTATCTCAATAGAAGATTACATCAAAGCCTCCAAAAAAGGAAATCGCATGGCCGAACAAGAACTGCTTGGCCCGGGTTTTCATTCATCCGACCGTGTGCACCAGTCCAAGAAACTTTATTCCCGCAAACAGAAGCATAGGGGAGAAGAAGGATAACTGCTTTTTAAGAGGAAGTAATAAGGTATTGTTTATTTGCTGTTTATCGGATATACATAATCGTAAGGAAATGGAAAAACTTAATTTGCTATTTGATAATACTTTGAAAAATATTAGGGAGCAAAAAGGCTTTAATCCTTTTAGTCCTTCTTTTTCTAAAGAGAATATAAAGAAGATACGTGAAGATATTGTATTTGTTGCAAATTCGGAAACTAATATGAATGAAGAAAAGAAGTCTGGAATAATTCAGATACTTCATTTATGTGATACAACATTCCTTATGAGTGATTTCAGTAAAAAGGGATATGCACATTTAGATAGTCTTATAGCCAAAAGTAATTTTTCACAAAAAGAATTGCTTTATTTTTCGTTTGCGGCTTTGAACCGCGATTATCAACTTGTGCAGAAAGAGCTTTCGGATAGAGCCAAACCTGACAAGGAAAGGGATAAAGGTGGAAAGGTATTTTCATTTATAAATGAGGCCGATTTTAAAATAAAGTCTCCGGATCAATCAATTGGAGAAATAAGTGCCTCAGGACTTGTCGAAGCAGGTGTCGACTCTTTGAATACACTTGTGAAATATTTGCTGTATAAAGATGTAAATGATTTTATAGTTGATCCGATTGAAGGGAACCTGGATAGCGTTGATACTATCATGGACTTATGCCAAAGCTGCAATATTATAAATATGATGAAATATAATTATGAAAATGCAGTTTGGAATGAAGGCTTTTTTGTATTAAATGAAAAGGTGCTGAAAATTGATTTTTTCTCTCATCATGAACTTAAATTAAAAGCAGCAGGCCTTCGGATAATGTATCAGAGGGTTTTTAGCCAGTATTCGATCCTTATGTCTTCTTCTTTCAAATATCCGTATCAGGCAAAAAAGCGGATAAAGAATTGTTATGTAGAGAATGGTTATTTAAAATATAAACTTTCTGATGGACAGGATAAAGAAGAAATATCTCATGGCATGAATATGCAGGCATCCCTGAACGCATACTACGAATTTCTTAAAAAAGTCCCGTTTTCGGCATACGGTAACCTGGATATAGATAAAGTGTTTTTTATGTTTAACCTGGTATCATATTTGTTTACCGTTGCTTCTAAGCTTCAGATACCGGAAACTGCAATAATGGAAAAAGAAAGATTTTATTCTTATCCGTTTAGAATTGCGAAAAGAGATTTAATAGAATATCTGAAAATACGTGCAGGTTTTAGTTCTGGAGAAATACATTCTTTTTTATCTCTTTTAGAATATGACGGGACAGGGTATCTTAATTTATGGAATACTCCGTTTCTTTGTCAGGGAGCGGATTATCTGTTTACTTTATTGCCGTTGACTTTTCCAATGACTTATAACCTGATTGACTATTGGCTGGAAAAAGGAGGGATATCATTGAAAGACCGCGGTAAACATTTGGAGCAGTATATTATAAAAAAACTGATAAGCGGAAGACCCAAACAGACGTTTCCTTATATAGTAATAGAACAGAAGAAATTTCGTATTGACGGGGGGGAATCCGAAGAGATCGACTTATTAATTAGTATGGATTCGACCCTGATTGTAGCAGAAGTGAAATGCATACGATATCCGATGGAAGTCAGAGATTACCATAATGCACTTAAACGGTTGAAAGAAGGATGTTCCCAGGCTCAAAGGAAAAAGGAATATATTAAAAATAATCATGAACATTTCTGCAATCTAATTGGAGATTATAAGGATAAAACCATATTGGGAGTTGTTATTACCAATTATCCTCTATTCTCTGGTTTTCTGCGTTTGGGTATCCCTATTGTAGATGCTCATTCATTTGAATCTTACTTTACCGGAGGCTCTATTCTTTGTAGAAGTGCTTTCCAAGAAGGAGATAAACATGTAAATCAGGTTGAGGGAGCACAACCGTTATATATGACTAATGAAGAGTTTAATAAAAATATAAACCATTATTTAATGCACCCTCCTGTAGTAGAAATGGTTATGGATAATACAAGTATAAATATGAAAAAATGTATACCTTCTGATTCTGATTTCGGTGTGTTTTCTGTAACAGCTAGTATAGAATAACCTTTAAAACTGTTCACAAATTGATTTAATAAAGGTATAGTTTTATATGTTGATTGCGTTACAAATAGTTTACATGGTTAAAAATATATTATATTTATATCATATATCTGCCATTTTAGCCTTGTTTTTTGTTTTTATTTGTTTTGGGAGAGGATATGTGTTATATTGGGGTAATATTGAAAACAAATACAGATATGATAGAAAAAATGGATTATGCTATGATTCCGAATGGTTTTGCACATTGTTTTAACGGAGATTGCAAGAATGCGGATCACTGTTTGAGGCATCAGATCGTCCGTTTTATACCCGATGAGCTTTGGTCGGTGTCAGTTGTGAATCCTGCACGTACCAGTTTTGATGGCGAATGTGAAGCTTTCATGGTGGATACTCCTTTGAAAAATGCTGTTGGCATGGATCACCTGTTCGACCGGATTCCTTGTTATGAGGCGAAGTGTATCAAGCAAAGCTTGTTGACTATGTATGGGAAGAATAAGTTTTATCAGTTTAAGCGTAAAGAAAGAGCCTTTTCACCCGAAGATCAACACTATATCCGTCAGGTTTTTCTTAGTTATGGAGTAGAGGAAGAACCTGTATTCGATTCTTGGCAGACAGGCTATCAATGGGTAAAGGGATAGGGGAGGATAAAAGTTTCGAAAGGAAGAAACAAAAGTTTTCCTAGGACAAAACTTTTGTTTTGTGCAGGGAAAACAAATGGGTGCCGGTTATTAACTTTCTCAGATAACGTACAAAGTGAATATAACTAAGCGGATAGACTTTCTGTCGGCGAGGTGTTGTACAACGGGCAATGGGAATGGAGGAAATTGTCGTTTTTATTGCTTTTTGCCGGAATCTTACCGAAAGGCGAACTAAAGGAATATAACGGTTGGATATTGTTAGAAGCCAATTGGCAGAGAAGTAGGGTGACTTCGCCAAAATTGTTTCATAATCGGAAAGAAAATGATGTGTAGCACGTACCTATGCTTCCCAAAAAGTAGTCAATGCGTCGATAAGTGCATCTGTTCTATCAGGATTTATGATAATCATAGTTCTTGTTTCAAATATATCATATCTTTCAGTAATATACCATCTTCAATCATCTGATGGTCGTAATTGTCGGTGAAAAAGTTCTTGATGCGGTGCGAGTATTCAAAACCGCAACTTTTGTAGAAACCAACTGTACTTGGCACATCACCTGTACCAACTATCATTCGCCTGTACTTGTCTGAATAGTAGGAGAGTAAATGTTTAATAAACCTTTTGCCATATCCCTGTCGTTGTGATTCGGGAGTTACGGCAATGTTTTTGAGTTCACAAACACCACCGCCTTCATCCGTGACAACACAAACAGCCTTTACACCATTATCATCAAGCACAAACATGTCTCCACATTCTAAGTAACGGTCAATCATAGATTCCTGTTCATCAGCAAGCAACAGCAAGTCTAAGTATCGTTTTTTATTTTCTGTTAGCTGGATTATTTTCATTTTAATATATTATAATAGCTTGATTGGAAGGCTGTTGTTATTATTCGTATGCAAATGGTTTGTGAGATCAAAGATCGTTATTTCTCAATTCGGTGAAATCTCATTGATGCAAGCATATTTACACTATTGAGTGTTAGCGTTTTGCTCTTTTAAACGGTACAAACCTCATTTTTACAATTACATTGAAAGTAGGCACAAATGCAATGTGCTGGTTTTCAATTGTTTCAATATACGTGTTGTACCACGTCTTTTCAGCCCGTTTGCGGAAATTGCCAATCAATTTTAGATGGTTGATTTGGTGGGGATTACCGCATTGGGGTTACAAATGGTTTACAGAGGCAAAGATATGAAAAATGAAGCGAATGGTTCAAAGAAAGTGCAGAACTTTTGTACAAGCATACTGCATATTTGATTATTTGTAGTGCTTTTGTACAGTAATGAAAGAACCGCAAAGTGAATTCCGTTAAAGAGTTTACTCCATTTTACTTATTTAAAATCTGAATTGTATTCCTCTGCTATTGCATCACTTGTCATTATCTCCCAAACAGTTTAATGACAAAACGTATATCTGTTTTTCCGATTTATCATCGAACGGTTCTTCTTCAAAACCTCCAAACTTGTGAACAATATTAAACCCGGCTTGCTCCAGATAAGAATCCAATTCTTGAGGGAAAAACAATCGCATATCCAGCTTTTGGGTTGAATGAAACTCTCCGTTTATAAAATAGTGCCACTCAATACGATTGATTTGGGTTGCACTCTCGTAACGCATGGTTTGTTTTATCAAAACTTCTCGACCATCGTCCGTTGTATATTCGGCAATCACGGCTTGGCCTTTTTCGTTCTCGACAATATACTGAATGTTGGGATTAAAGCAATCCAACAGAAATAGACCTCCTTCTTTGAGATGGTTCCTAACACATACTAACACCTTAAACAAATCTTCGTTACGGTATAAATGGTGGATTGAGTTAAACGGAATAAAGATAAAGTCGAACTTCTCTTGCAAGTCCAGTGCTCTAATATCCGCTTCAATGAAATTAATCTCTAATCCTGCTTCGGTAGTTTTCGACTTCGCCTGCTCAAGCATTGACGGAGTGTAATCTACGCCACAAATATTATATCCCTCCTGTGCAATTGGAATAGTGAGCCTACCCGTACCACAGCAGAGTTCAAGTATTCGAGCCTCTTTGTTGGTTGGGAACCACTTTTTATAGAATTGTAAATCTGAGAGAAAGGTATTCAATCCATCGTAAATATTTGCGTCGTATATCAGTTCGCCAACCTTATAATCTGTATTCATTTACTTGTTTTTATTACAAATACAATCCACTAAGTGGTCATTAATAAATCCTGCCGCCTGCAAATGGGCGTAACAAATAGTCGAGCCGAAGAATTTGAAGCCACGCTTTTTCATATCCTTACTCATCGCATCCGATTCGGCAGAGGTTGCCGGAATTTCACTCAGTGACTTAACCGTATTAATAATAGGCTTTTTGTCTGGAAAGAACGAGAGCGTGTAGTCGTAAAAACTGCCGAACTCCTTTTGCAGGGTGAGAAACAGTCTTGCTTTGGTGATTGCCGATTTGATTTTCAAACGGTTTTTCACAATACCGTCGAACTGCATCAATCGTTCAACATCTTCATCACCCATTTGCGCCACACGCTCCACATCAAAATCACAATACGCTTTGCGGTAACCCTCTCTTTTTCTTAGGATAGTGATCCAACTCAGTCCTGCTTAGGCACTTTCTAAGACAAGAAACTCAAAGAGCGTTTTGTTGTCCGTTACCAATCGTCCCCACTCTTCCCCACTCTTCGTCGTGGTATTTCACATATAGTTCGTCGGTTCCACACCAACCACAGCGTCCGTTTACTATGTTTTCCATTTCAGTTATTTTACCCAACGTTTTAACGTCGGGAAGTGCTTACGCATTTGAGCAATCGCCTCTTCTTTTGAGAGTTTGGTATTGGAAGCTCCGTTAAACTCATCGAGGTACTTTATGCAATGGTCAATCATCTCATCCATGGTGCAATCTTGTACGAACGCCCCATCTTCGTCTTTGATTTTCACCATTGCAACTGGACGAGGATAACCATTTTCGTCAATAGACGCTACTGTGATAACTTGTGCTGCTGCAACCATTTGTGCTGCTTTTTCTTTGATATCCATATCTGTTATTTTTTACTAATTTTATATCTAATCATAACATCAATATCCTTCAACGGCTCGCTATCCTTGATAGAAATAATCATAGGAATAAGTTTGCCGATAGTTTTTTGCATAATGAACTCGCTTTTGATTGTTTCGGATATTGGTAGTGCGACAATCTCTTCGATATCCTTTTCGGTAAAGTAGAATGACGTTTTGAAACAATCTGCCCAAACAGAGAACCCAAAAGGCGTTCTTTTTCTTATACATCATTTTGCAGAGCCAACTTTTGCCGTCATTGTAATAGTGCCATTCAGGAGTTAGTCCATGCTTCGAAACTATCTCTAAAAGAGATGTGTAGTTGATAAAATTATCTCCCATTGCGTTTTACAGAACCGCTTCCACAGGTACAATTTTGGGGTCGTTAAGAATTGGTTTCATATTTCTCGTTTTAAATATACCATATCTTTCAACAATACACCATCTTCAAACATCTGATGGTCGTAATTGTCGGTGAAGAAGTTTTCGATGCGATGCGAGTGTTCAAAACCGCAACTTTTGTAAAAGCCAATCGAACTTGGCACATCCCCTGTTCCGACCATCATCTGATTGTACTTGCCTGAATAATGGGTGAGCAAGTGTTTTATAAGCCTTTTGCCGTATCCTTGTCGTTGTGATTTGGGAGTCACTGCAATATTTTTGAGTTCGCAAACACCGTCGCCTTCATCCGTGACAACACAAATAGCCTTAACTCCATTATCATCAAGCACAAACCGTTCGCCACGCTCCAAGTAACGGTCAATCATAGACTCCTGTTCGTCGGCAAGTAGCAGCAGGTCTAAATGCTGCTTCTTATTATCTGTTAGCCGAATAATATTCATTTTTTAAAAGACTATAAATCTCAATATCCACAAAATTACCATCCGCAAACAGCTCTCCGGCTCGCTCCACTCCCTCAAATTGAAATTCAAGCCGTTTGGGAATATTGCTGTTGGGAGTATTTCCAATCGCACATTTTATTTGCACATGGTTCATTCCAAGGGCTTCGAAAGCCTGTCTGCACAAGTATTCTACTGCACGAGTCATAATGCCTCGCCCGTGATACTCCTCGGAAATCCAATAACCGATCTCTGTTTTACAATTTGCTTTATCGGTAGCTTTAAATCCAATAAGCCCGATAAACTGCTCTCCTTTACGGATTGTAAACGTTTTATCCTTGGCATTTAAAGCAGAGTTTACAAACGCCTGTGTTACAGCAACGGATGTTGTGCTCTCAACAAATGGCACCCAACGTCCCAAATACGCACGCTGAGCATCTATCGTATCGTATATATCTTTCGCATCATCAGCCTGCAACACTCTAAGTGATATGTCTTCAAATAGTTTCATCTTATTATGCAGGATCTTCCCAAACTCCTGTTTTGTTCATACGATAACTTCTCTCTATTTTATTGGGAGAATCTGCCTCCAAAGCGTAGAGTATCTCACGACTAAATTCAAGAGCCGAAAATCCATTGGCGGTAACAATGTTGCCACTTCTAACGACCGGCTCATTCATATAGAGGCTTTCGCCTGTATAGTTTGTCCCTGCAAATTGCTTGAGGTAATCTACGCCATTGCTTGTATGGTTTACCTCATTGAGGAATTCGTGCATCCCAAGAAAAACCGAAGCATTGCAGATTCCTGCAACCAGTTTGTTGTTTTTGATGGCATCTTTCACTAATGGAACAATAAGTGCTGCTTCGGGAGTGAACCAACTCATACCGCCGATTAACACGATTTCTGCATAATCAGCAGGAATGTCATTGATTCCATAATTTGGCAATACGTTGAATCCACCCATAGACACAACTGGATCTTTGGTGATAGATACAGTTTTAACGACATATTTGCTTTCACTGCCGGGTTCAACACCGATATTAAGACTTGGGGCAATATAAGCACCTTCCCAATCAGCAAAGTCTTTTAATAACACTAGCAGAATATCTTTTTTCATTATTTCTTATGTTGTTGATATTTATGGAAATTGTACTTCTTTCTCACCTCGTCCAGCTTGTCAGGTGAAAGAGACTTGATATATCCCTTCCAGCCCGGACAAAAGTTAATATGCCAACGCCAGAAACGACCGAAGAAAGAATTAGGTGACTTATCGTATTTTGCCCTCATAGGGCAGTTGTCGCAATTATGTGCCATAATTTATCTTTTAATTATTTCAACTGCTTACAGATTTTTGTTATTTGTTTTTTTGTTGCGTCACGGTTACTCTATTACATCCCAATACCCCGACTTATTAGAGCCGATACGTTTAATTAGCCCTTTCTCTTTTAATGTTGCCATGATGCGCTCACCCTGTCGCAAGGATACAGAAAGCGATTCGGCAACCTCTTTTGCTGTTATCCGATTATTAATTCGAGTAAGTTCTAATGTGCGCTGTTCGTTTATACCGACATTTATACCGACATCACCTCTCGGCTCTAAACCATCATCCTCTATTGAAGCCTGATAATTAAGAATTGTCTGCTCCAAGTTACGGATATGCTCATCAAACATAAAGTTGCGAAACAACTCAATATCATCATTCGCACGAGTCGCAATAAGAGCTTCAATGTATTCAGCCTTACGGTCTTTGTTGACATTTGTCGGGATTATCCCAAATTCAAATTGCAACAGATTCATCAGCAAACGAGACATTCTACCGTTGCCGTCAGCCCAAGGGTGAATAGTTACCAAATGAAAATGTGCATCGAAGCTCTCAGTTTGTAGCATTCAATAATATCTGCCTTTGAAAGAGTTTTTCGTTTCAGGTTTATACTTTCGCAAAGTTCTGCTAACTTAGTAGGTACTTTTGAGTAATTCATATAAGAACGTCCTCCGGTGCCTGCCGTAACATTTAGTAAACGTAGATATCCATTTGTTGACGAAAATTCTCCTAAAGCAGTTTGATAGATTGTTCCTGTATTCTTCAAAACCACTGAGGATAGCTTCTTAAGCATCTCAACGGTAATATCACTATGGCTCTTTGCAAAAGCAATAGATTGCTCGTATACCGCTGTCAGGTCTAAGTTCATCAGTTGCTCAGTCATTGAACGACCTTTTGCACTGATACCTTCGTCAAACAGAAGTTGGTTTTCAATCTCAGTAACAGTAGAACCTTCAATAGCTGTGGAATGGGTAATAAGTGAGTACAGATAGAATTTATCGTAATCTATCTGTTTGTCAATACCCAGATACTTAAACTGAGCCAATAAGGATAATATTTTCTGTTCTCTGGTCATAAATTTAAGTACATGAAAACTATCTATATCTTAACTATTAGATGTGAGAAAGCAAATCAATCACCCTATCAATCTTATATTTGCCTGTTGCATCAAAAAGATTACTATTAAGTAATTTTTGAAGTGAAATATCAGTTTTTGATTTTAAAACCAAGGCATCAATATTAGATACGATAGACATTTCATCAAACAGATTCCAGTCACGTAAAATCTCTAAATATCTTGTAGTATTTCTATTATTAATCTCATTTATGTAGTTGAACTTCTCTATAAAGTCAGTAGTTGCTATATTATTAATAATATCAAGTAACATTTGCATAGTTCCTTCCACTCCTGAGAGTTTATCCCATAGCTCCCCTGCGATCAACATTTCATCTAATGCAAAGCTCTTACGTAAATTAATCACCGTGTCAGAAAAATGCTCCTTATCATACTTGATACCACTACCTGTTGGGTCAAAAGGAAATCCTATGTAAAATATTATGCTTTTATCTGGATTTAAGCGTTTTAAAGCAGCTTTTCCTTCTAATATTTTTCTCTTTTCACCCCTCATTTCACCTGAATTAGGCTTGACGGATTTTAACTCTATTGCGATTATCTCGTTTTCTGTTTCATAATAAACATCTGCAGAGAAACCTGTAGCTTCTACCTCTTTTCCTATACTTAAAGCGTATATTTTTTGTTCTTCCTCTTCAATGTTAGGTTCACGAACATTATTATAGAGTTCTGATATTATATTCGCGACTTCAGCAGACTGGCTTTCTGTTATTTTGAGCAGGCCTAATTTTTTTGAAGTATACTCTCTCTTGTCTCCATCAGACAATATATGAGCTGTTTTCTCAAAAAAAGTTTGACCTAAAGTTGTACTAAGACCATGCAGCCAACTACTCATAGTTATAAAATAAGGGATATCAGGTACTTTATCTTGAAATTTATCAGTGAAAGCATTTAGAAATGCCATGTGAAAGGGTGCGTTTCTGTTTCCTGTTGCATCCTCTGGGAAATTCTCAAATCTTGAATATAATACGTTAATTACGATGTGAGATATTCGTTCTATTTTTCGTTCAGATATCATTGTCTATTTATATTAAATCGATTAAAATATTCATCTATTTCTGATCTTAATTCTATTCCAACTCGTTCAAAGCAGCCTAATAGCTCGTTGTATGCACCTTCTCCACCAAGAAAATCCCAAAATTCTGCGGCAACTTTGAGTTCATTGTCTAAATCTATCATTCCTCTCATTGTCCATCTATTATATGGTCCAGGTTCATATGGGTTGTAAGGAATCGCTATCATTGTACAAACATTTGCTTGTGGATTTCCAGCAAGAGTTACTGCCCCCCATTCAAGTAGTGTCCTTTTAAACTCTTTAAAACTTCCGGCATTCGGTTTTGCGGTCTTGATATCTATTAGATATATAGTGCCATCATCACCAACAAGTTTAACGTCAACTTTGGTTGGTTTCACTCGTTTCATTTCCCCTGATTGACACACCGCACGAATAGCCTCTATCTCTTCTGGTTTGCATGGAGAAGTTGATGCTGTTATTAAATTATCCATGATATCTTGAATAATAAGCTGTGCATCTGAAGATATTTCGAGTCCAGCTGTTTGTTGAGATGATGCTGATGCAAAACGTCCTGATGCTAATGCCACAGCAACAGGCTCGAAGATACTTGTTCCAAAATTCGTGTTTAACGAATGTATAAAAGCATATAGAGCTAATCTGTCACTGCCCAACAGTCTTGTATGAAAAGGCATTGATGCCGGTTCTGGGTTGTAGTTCTGAAACTTATGTCTAAGGCTATTCCTTAGGACTACTTCGATGTTTTGTATTTGATTAATTGTTAGTCCCATCTTATATTATTTCGTTAATTGTTTACGTAAACGTTTGATCAAAATTTTCAAAAACCGGAGATGTTCTTATTCTTTTTAATCTTTCAACAGCTTTATATAGTATTTTTTCTTCAACTTTTGTCCTTATATTTGTAAGAGCCGAGTAGTCTGATTCAACTACGGAAATAATGTAGTCGATCAGTAATTTATATCCGTTATTTGCTTTGAATATAGCATATATGTTAGAAATAATATCTTGTATCGCTTTTTCTCTTAATTCTATATCTTCTTGTTCTTCATTCTCAACATCATACTTCAGATAATCTTCTAAAAGTCGATAATTCACATTTTTAGATATTAGTCTGTATGACAAATAATTAAAGTGGTATTTTAATCTATTATATTGTGGGTACTTGTCATCAATATAATCTTCTGTTAATTTATAGAAGGCAGTGATAAGCATGTATAATCTAATAAATCTCTCGTCGAATACACGATCTATATACCTTAATGTTGTTTTGTCGAAATATCCCGACACCCTGTCCGGGATCAACATTATGGTAGCAAAGACCGCCCTCAATAAATCATCTATTTGAATAATGTAATCCGCATCACCCGCAATAAGTTCTCCCTTTTGACGCTTATAAGTAAACTTTTTATTGTCAAAATTCACAGAATCAAATAACTCTTGTAGTTCTTTCTGCATAGTGCTGATTGACACAAGATCTTTTGCTTCTATCCCATTTTGAGTATTTGTTCTCACTGTAATATTTTCATACTCTTCATCTTGTACAACTATAATTCTTACAGGTATTTTAATCTTTAGTTCATCGAAATTATCTCTGTTATGAACATTGTAAATGCTGTTTGTTGTTTGGCATCCATTAACAATATTTACAGGAGAAACAAGGTAGTTTTTTGAATTTTCATCCTTAATCTCTTTAGTTGTAATAGTCAATCCATTATTATAGTAATGAAAACGCTCAGGTTCTTCAATTAAAGTCGATTCTATTTTTTTATTAATTTCGTTTTGACCAAGATATAATCTGATATTATTCTTAAAAACATCAGGGTATAGACTTCTCATTCCTTCAGTGGTTTTGGGTGCTACAGCATCTAAAAGTTCTTTAGCTGTGATATAACCTATTAAATATCTTGATTTTTCGGCTTGAATAACTTCATATTTATTGATCAATAATTTATATTCATTGGATGTAATTTTTTCATAAATCTCATTTAGAAAATCGGATCCTCTAAATATTATTCTTACATTAGATAATTTAAAATATTCATACAACTCTTTCTTTTTTTGATCAATATCTGTCTTCCAATCTTTTTCTAATGACTCAATATCTGTAGTATTTTTATTTGTATAAAAAAATACCGAAACCTTATGTTCCAAAGAGCCTAATGTTTCATCTTCAGAGTTAGTTATTTCATCAATAAAATCTTGTATTTTAATTAATATCCCCTGTGATGTATCAAAGCTTTGCCCTTTCCATATACGCAGAGGAACATCTATTAAATTCAGAAACTGAGCCCATGTTATGCTGTTAGTCAGCTTTGATTGAATGAAATTAAATGTAATGCTTTTTGCATGTACTTTAATGTATTCAATTACGTCTACAAGATCATCATTGAGCGTAAATAATTTTTCATTATTATTTATTATGAAGAAAGCATCAATACCTAATGAAGAACCCACATTTACGTCTTTCCCAATTTTTGTGTTGGAATTATAAGATTGGCTATTCTCGTACCAAATGTGCATAGAATTAACGAACCATTCAAAATGAGTAGAAATATCTTTTTTTCGATCTCTTTTGTCAAATGTATTTGCAATAAATCTATCTATATTTCTTTCGATTAACAGTTTTTTGGGTTGTGGCATGTTATTTTCGTTTTAGGTGGAATATTATTTCTGCATATGCTCCTTTGTCTTTCTCTGTTCGATTTAGAACAGGACGTTTGTATTGATTCACTATTTGCATTCCTGCTCTTTCTGCAATGGCAGGATATAAGCCATATTTATCATTCGATACAAGGAAAATATCGTAATCATCAACAAGATACTTTTTGCTATTAGTTAAGACTTCTGAAATGCCTATGACATAACTGTCTTTGGCAGCCTTTCCCTGTCCTTTATACAACGGGCCAATCTCTTTGTCATCATTACGCTTAAATCCAAACAAATCATACGAATATGCATGCTGTTCATGATAATCAATTAATCCAACGTATGGGGGACTTGAAAATATTCCTCTTATTTTATTCTTGCTAACAGTTTCAAATAACGACGGTTTATTCTCCTTAAGAGCATTTAATATGTTAACATTACGGCTGTCTCCGGTAATACAATATTGATTTGTTTGTGTTTTAATTGTTGAAAAATAGACAAGTCGTTCAACGGTATCTTTGCTATATGTGTTCCACCATTTTAGTATTGAAAATAGCGGTTTGCAGATTTTACCATGCTTTCCACAATAATATGTAGTCGTTACCGGGTCTTTCAGTGTTGCCAAATCAGCATGTGTTGTTGCTCGGCAAGATCGCATTGTTCTACTTAAAATTACGCATAAGGCTCTCTTTACACCTTTGTTCTCAACTTTCTTTATTTCGTCAAAAACAAAATCAATCTCTTCTCGAATATGTTCGGTATACCACTTTTCTAAAAAACTATTTGAGGTAGGTTGAAGTAACTTAATGTTATATTTTTGTACGAGGCGTCCATATATCGGCAAAAATTCTATCGCTTTCTCCTGACCATACTTTTCACCATTTAACTCTTTAAGCTGAACTCTTCTTTTAAAATCAGGCACAGGGAACCATGTGTTATTGAATACATTAAGCTCGGCTAAAAGCTCTTGTTCAAATTCCACAGTATGACTAGTTCTAATGTATTCATTAAGCAATGAAGATATACGCTTTACTTCTTGCTTAAGCATAACTATGTCACATTCTGAAACTTTGACATTTGAAATGAGAGCATTAAAAGCAGATACATCCACGCCAATAGCATTTAGTCCTAGTTCATTTGCCTGAACCAAAGTAGTCCCACTTCCACAAAAAGGATCTAAGACAACATCTCCTTTGCGGAAATAGGTTTCAGTTTTAAAATTATCAGTATGTGAATCCAAAAAATACTCTACCAATTGAGGTATAAACTTTCCTTTGTAGGGATGTAAACGGTGAACGTGCTTAGTTGTCTCAGCTTCTTTTAGATTATCAAAAGATAGAGCCCAATTTAGATCATCTCCAAGTTTTTCTTTCCAGTCTATTTCTCTCTTACTATTGAATGAGTTGTAGTAATCTGTAAGTTCTTGTTTGGAAATCATAGTGGCTCCATTTTCTCCGACCTTGCCTATCTTGCCATAGTTAATAAGATAGCTAATATTTGCAGTAGTTACATTCTTGCCCAAATATTGAGTTGCCCATTCACTAGCTTCTTTTATGCTGAATAAATCTTGATTGTTCATATCTATTTTTTCTCTGTATTATCAATTAATTCCTTTACGTCCACACCAAGTATTTTGGCAATTTCGAAAAGTTGCTCCAAGCTGGGTTGGCGGCGATTGCAGACATAGGCATTGGTTTGACTGAAACTTTTGCCGATCTTCTCCGCTAGCCACGTTTGCTTGATTCCTTTCTCTTCAAGGACTTCTTTTATTCGGTTCATAATAAATACGTTTTGTTATTTACGTCTGTCATTTCACAAAGATATGAAAATTCACGCTATATAAAAGCGAAAAGATGGAGAATGACAAAAATCTCCATCTTTTCAACTGATTGATACTCTATTTCTTCTGCTTTATACTTTCGGCTTCTTTGCGGAGTTGTTCGGCTTGTGCCTCTTTGAGGCGGGCTTGTTCGAGGTCACGGGCTCGCTGCTCAACACGTTGTTCGTGCTCTTCGACCATCTGGCGGATGGAACGTTGTTTCTGTTTGTCGGGCTCATACTCGAAGATGGTTTCAAGTTTCAGCAGATTTTCAGAGGTGATTTCTCCAAATGCTTTGATGTAGCGAAACTTAATGTCATTATTGCTCAAACGGCTATTTGCTGAGAACTGATAGATGTTGTAGCATGCTGAGCTGAGCAGTGCCCCAGCGAGCGAGACCAGTGTAATGACCACCTTTGAGGATTTAAGCTCTATGGTGTGCAGATGCTTTTGAACAGGTTGGGGTTTATCCTGCTGTTTCTGGAGCTTCTGTCCAAGTTCATCCAATTGCTCTTGGTGCTTTTTGAACCCCTTTTTGATAAGCTCTTTTGTATGAGATACATGGTTCTCTAACTCTGACAGATTCACTTGTTGTGGTATAATTGGTAGCATAGGTTGGTCAGATTTGGCATTAGCCAGAGATTCAACCAATTTCGAAAGGTTGCTAAACTGTTCTGAGATTAACTTCTTCAAGTCCTCGAACATGGAGATGATAATTTTTATATCCATAATTTTTTGTTTTAAGTTGTTATCTTTTTATTCCTTTTCTCTTTTTCTTTCGTTGCATCTGGCGACGGAAAGCCTCTTCTTCCGGATCGTAGGCTGGGCAGGGAGTGAGTAATCCATCAAATAATCCACCGATGCTGCTTGACAAACTATTGGTATCAGGAGAGGTGAATTCCTGTTGAATTTTCTGGGGCGGTGGCTGGATGATTACTTCTTGCTTCTGATCAGCATGGGCATTCCGCTGCAATGCAAAATCAATCTTTGAGAAACTGAACTGCTGGTCTACTTTTGAGCCGTTGAAGTGATAGCCGTTTTTGCTGAACTTGATACCTTGCGGTTCATTGGTTCCACTCTTGAACCGAAATGTAATTTGTAATTATCTGATTTGCAATTACTGAATGTCGTTTACTTTCTGATTTGATACCGCAAAGTTCCCATTACGTGCTACTGTTAAGATTGTTTTTAGAGGTGTTGCAGGCTATTCTATAGTATAGATGGCAAAAGTAATATCTACAAATTACCTAAATAAGCCATCGTTTTGATGCTATAACCGCTTAATAATTTTGTAGGATTACAGCCTACCACTGTATTGTCCTCTACTTCTTTGGAGATAACTGCTCCGGCAGCACTGCGTTTTCTCCAACCGTTACATCGGGCAGAATGATTGCCTTTGAACCAATCCGTCATCCTATAAAGGTATAAATATAGAATAAATAGTTATGGGATAAGATTTTATTTATCGAATAAGGCTTATCTTTGCAACTAAATTCCTATTGTGAAATTATAAGTGGACAAAAAAGAATACAAAGGACATATTGCCATACTCTCAACCCAAATCATTTGTGGGTTGAATGTTCCTTTTGGCAAATCACTCCTTGCAGAATGGATGACACCAATAGGACTTTCTTCTTCCCGTATCCTGTTCGCTACCTTAATATTCTGGCTCATCAGTATGTTTTATAAGACCGAAAAGGTTGATCCAAAAGATTTAATTGTTATCGCATTGGGAGGCATCTTCGGCATAGCAGCTACATATTTGTCCTTTGCATGGGGGCTGAACTATACGACTCCCGTTCATTTTTCCCTTATAGTGGCACTCAATCCCATTGTTGCCATGCTGCTCTCTGTGTTGTTTCTTAAAGAATCAGTCAATATACAGAAGATGACAGGTGTCATATTAGGTATTGCCGGCGCATGGGTGTTGATTTCACAAACAGACGTTACCACATCCGGTAAGAACAACCTGTTAGGAATCCTCTTCGCCATAGCCAATACAGTTATGCTTGGCTTTTATTTGATTATCATTCGAAAAGTAGCAGCCAAATACTCTCCGATTACCCTACAAAAATGGATGTTTCTGTTCGCTGCCCTATTCGTTCTTCCATTTAGTCTTGGTGAGTTTCCATTACAACAGATTTATTCTTCCGCTTGCACCTTACAGCCGATTCTACAATTAGGCTTCGTATTACTGATGGCAACAGTTTTCAACAACTTGATGTTCCCTATAGCATTGAAGCGAATACAACCCACCATTGCCAGCATTTATATCAATCTGCAACCAATCATAGCGTCCGTTGTGGCTATATTGATAGGACAAGACATCTTCACTTGGGATGAGCCTGTATCTGCCTTACTTGTCATATCTGGAGTATTGTTCGTCAGTCACTCACGAAACAAATGACATACAGACCGTCAGTTTGCCGTCTGTCTGACGACTCCGTTGCGGTATTCATTAGGTGTGCATCCCTCCATCTTCTTGAACCAACGGGTGAAGTGCTGCGGATAAGCGAAGCCCATCTCGTCTGAAATCTGACTGATGCTCTTGTCTGTACCTAAAATCCGTTCTTTAGCTATATCCATGACTTTTTGCTGGATATGCTTGATTGCGGACATACCCGTTTCCTTCTTCACCAAATCACTGAAATAGTTGGTGGAGAGGCAGAGCTTGTCAGCGCAATATTGCACGGTGGGGATACCTTCTGTGAGGGGTGAGGCGGATTTGTAATAATTGGTAAGCAGAGATTCGAAGCGTGCCAGCAGGTCGCTGTTCATGTTCTCGCGCGTGATGAACTGGCGGTCGTAGAAGCGGATGCACTGGTCAAGCAGCAACTTCACATTGTCGATGATGAGCGAGCGGCTGTGCTTGTCAATAGGGTAACTGAGTTCTTCTTGCAAGCGGACGATGCTATCAGTGAAAGCCTTCCGTTCGTGTTCAGACAGGTGGAGGGCTTCATTGGCATTATACGAGAAATAGGAGTAATCCTTTATCAACCTTGTAAGAGATGTACCACGCAGCAGTTCGGGATGAAATACCAATGCCCATCCTGCCGGTTGGTGCAGTTTGCCGTCATCGTCAGCTCCCATTACTTGTCCGGGCGAGGCGAACAGTACTGTCCCTTTCTCATAGTCGTAAATGCTCCGCCCGTAACACATCTTGCCGCAGTCGGTGTCTTTCAGCAACACGGCGTACACATTATAAAGTCGCTTGCCATGCTTTATCGGTGGCATCTTATCACAGTTCACCACACTTACCAATGGGTGCAACGCTTCAATGCCGAAAAGATCGCAGTATTGCTGCACAGTGTCTATTCTTGTTATTCCTTCCATACGCTTGTTCTTTATTATTTGATTGCAAAGGTAGTCACTTTCAGGCAGAACGCCATGACCATAATCACAGTTTGCCTTACCTTTTTTACTTATATGATGCAGGGGCGATGAAAGTGGTAATTCTATCTGTGATTGAGGTCTAAGCTCCCCTATGGAAACACTGTAACTTTGCAAGCGAAACAAATAAGTAGAAGAACAAGATGAAACCAAGAACATTATTTATAGCACTGTCCATATCGCTGGGATTCACTACGGCTCAGGCGCAATCGGATAAAAGCACTTCCGATAACGGGGTTCAGGCGACATACCTGTTGGTGGGATGTTATGCGAAGTCTGACGAGGAAGCTGTCAAGGTATATAGATTTGACGGACAGACCGCCCATGCAGAGTATGTCTGCGGTGCAAAAGGCATCCCAAATCCCGCATTTCTCACCTCTTCACAGGATGGAGGGAGGATATATGCCATAGGCGATGAGGATTGGAAACTCTCTACTGCCAACGCCTTGCATTTCGACAGGAAGATAGGTAAACTATCTTTGTTAGGTTCTCAATCAACGGATGGTGGACTTCCTATTTATATCACTCTCAGTCCGAAATCAGACTTTGTGCTGACGGCAAATTACATGGGTGGCAGTATTACTGCCTTCGCCTTGGATAAAGCAGGCAATCTGCTTCCTGACAAGCATCTGATTACTTTCAAGGGAAGCGGCCCAAACACTAAACGGCAAGAGCAACCGCACCTGCACTGCGTGACGTTCACACCGGATGGCAAATACCTGCTTGCCACAGACTTGGGCACAGACCGTATCTATCAGTACCAAGTCGGCAAGCGGGTGGAAGCAAGCAAGGCCGAATCCTTGCTGGATGAGCAGGAGATGAACAGCATAAGGATGGAGGCTGGTTCGGGGCCTCGCCACATTTGCTTCCACCCGAACGGCAAGTTTGCCTACCTTGTCAGTGAGCTGTCAGGCAACATCACCACGTTCTCATATAATAAAGGTAGGCTGAAGCGGTTGCAAACCATCGTATGCGACCCATTTACCGTGGACGGCAGTGCGGACATACACATCTCATCTGATGGCAAATACCTCTACGCTTCCAAGCGACTGAAGGAAGACGGCATCGTCATCTACTCCATACATCAGAAGAAAGGCACACTGGCCCAAGTCGGCTATCAGCCCACAGGAGTCTACCCACGTAGTTTCGCTCTCAGCCCTGACAACCGTTATGTAGCGGTAGTTTGTCGCGACAGCAACTATATACAGATATTTGAACGGAACAAAGAGACTGGTTTGCTAAGGGATACAGGAAGGAACATCAAGTTAGACAAACCGGCTTTCGTCAAGTTCCTATAAGGTAAGACATCACTAAATAAACTGAATAATATGAACAAGTTAATCACAACCATCGCCTGCCTGATGCTTTGCATCGTCACCATGCAGGCACAAAACAAGGACAATATGTTAAGCAAGAAAGAACGAAGCATCGCCGCCATTAGTATGTATGCTGCCCGTGGTAATCAGGACAGCCTTAAAACGGCTCTTGCCAAGGGGTTGGACTATGGGCTTACTGTGGGTGAGGAGAAGGAAGTTCTAACTCAGATTTATGCCTACTGCGGCTTTCCGCGCAGTATGGGAGCACTCGCAACGCTGATGAACCTGACAAAAGAGCGCGTGTCTCAAGGCATAAAAGATGAAGCCGGACGTGAGCCGTCTCCGGTGAAAGATACGAATATATTTGCTCTCGGCGCACAGAATCAATTGAAGCTCTTTGGCCGCCCAGCACGTGGCGAGGTTCTGACATTCGCCCCTGCACTGGATAAATATCTGAAATCACATCTCTTCGGTGATATATTCAGTCGTGACAACCTTGACTGGCGCACTCGTGAACTGTCTACTGTTGCCGCTCTCTCTGTCATGGATGGAGTTAAGAACGAGCTGAACATCCACATCAGCCATGCCAAATACAATGGTGTGACGCAGGAACAGATAGACGAAGTGCTTACAATGGCGGCACGTTGTCGCAACGGATTGGTACTTACCGAAGCCGAAGAGCCTGTGAAGACTTTCAAGGTCGACCCTTCAATCACCGTCCGAAAAGTGTTCTATAAGAACAGATATGACATTATGCTCTGCGCCGATATTTACCTTCCTAAGGGTTTTGATGTCACACGAAAGTATGCAGCCCTTATCATCGGGCATCCGTTTGGAGCCGTCAAAGAACAGTGTGCCGGATTGTACGCACAAGAAATGGCTAAACGTGGTTTTGTCACACTGGCTTTCGATGCGTCCTATCAAGGCGAAAGCGGTGGTACACCCCGTCATGCGGTATCGCCCGATGCCTTGGTGGAAGATTTCAGTGCTTCTGTGGATTGGCTCGGCATACAGCCATTTGTCGATAAAAAACGGATTGGTGTAATAGGAATTTGCGGAAGCGGTGGTTTTTCCGTATGTGCCGCATCCATAGACCCTCGCATCCGTGCATTGGCTACGGTAAGTATGTACGATATGGGACGTGCCACACGTAACGGGTTGGGCGATGCAATGACCGATGAGCAACGTAAGGCGATGTTTTCCGAAGTTGCCCGGCAGCGTTGGCGTGAAGCGGAGGGAGAAGAACCACGCATCCGTTTCGGTACTCCTGAACAACTTCCGGAAAATGCCAACGAGGTACAAAAAGAGTTTTACGGTTATTACCGCAATCCCGAACGTGGGCTGCATCCTCGCTATCTCGGCACACGATATACAAGCATGGCTGCACTGACGAATTTTTATCCGTTCGCTCAAATCAAGGAGATTTCACCACGTCCGGTATTATTCATTGCCGGAGAAAACGCCCATTCACGCTATTTCAGTGAAGATGCTTACAAACAAGCTAACGAACCGAAAGAGTTATATATCGTTCCCGATGCTAACCATGTGGATTTATACGACCAAATGGATAAAATACCTTTCGATAAATTGACCGTTTTTTTTGGTAAACACTTGATAGGAACTAATAATAAATAAGGCAATAGATATGAAAACAGAGCAGAAAAATGAAATGAGCCGCCGTGGTTTCTTGAAACGGACGGTATTGGCAAGTGCTGCAATCTGCATCGCACCGACATTGGAAAAAGTAACGGCAGCCGAAAAAGCCATTACGGGTAAATCCATAGTATCCGGCGCAACTATTCCGGCAAGTATGGCGGCTGTCCGCACACAACGTACATTAGGTAGTGGCAATGCGGCATTTACTGTATCTTCTATGGGTTATGGCTGCATGGGCTTGAACCACAACCGAAGCCAATATCCAAGTAAGGAAAAGGAAATAGCGTTGGTGCGTGAAGCCGTGGAACGTGGTGTTACCCTTTTCGATACAGCAGAGAGCTATGGCTATCACGTCAATGAGAAGCTGGTAGGTGAAGCCCTGAAAGGTTATACAGACCGGGTATTTGTATCATCAAAATTCGGACATAAGTTCGTGAACGGCGTACAAGTAAAGACCGAAGAAGACAGTACCCCTGCAAACATTCGCCGTGTATGCGAGAACTCCCTGCGTAATCTCGGAGTGGAAACGCTCGGAATGTTCTACCAACACCGCATAGACCCGAACACACCTATCGAGATAGTGGCGGAAACGTGCGGTGAGCTTATCAAAGAGGGTAAAATCCTGCATTGGGGAATGTGCGAGGTCAATGTGGAAACAATCCGCCGGGCGCACAAGGTCTGCCCCGTTACTGCTATCCAAAGCGAATATCATTTTATGCACCGCACGGTCGAGGAAAACGGCGTACTGGCTCTTTGCGAGGAACTAGGCATCGGTTTCGTGCCTTACAGTCCGCTGAACAGAGGTTTTCTCGGTGGTATGATTAACGAATACACAAAATTCGACACCACGAATGATAACCGACAAACTCTGCCACGCTTCCAGCCCGAAGCCATTCGTGCCAACTATCGCATTGTGGAAGTATTGAACGCTTTCGGACGGACAAGAGGAATCACCCCTGCGCAGGTGGCATTGGCTTGGCTGATGAACAAGAAACCGTTTATAGTCCCCATTCCCGGCACAACCAAACTCTCGCATTTGGAAGAAAACCTGCGGGCTTGCGACATTGTGTTCTCGGCAGAAGAAATGGCAGAATTGGAAAAGGCGGTAACTGCAATTCCTGTTGTCGGTAGCCGTTACGATGCCTTGCAGGAATCAAAAATACAGAAGTAGGAACATCCATAACATAATAGAATAAGATGAAAACAATAAAACTTTTATTTACAGCACTATTATTCAGCATGGTATCATGCAGTAACGGAACATCGGCAGAAGAAATACCGACACCTGACCACCCAACAAAAGAAGCAGACAAAACGCTTATTGTCTATTTCTCGTGGAGTGGAAATACCCGTGCCGTAGCAAACACTATCCAAGAACTGACGGGCTGCGATATTGTAGAAATAGAAGTCGAAGAACCTTATTCTTCGGTATATAATGAAGTTACAGCACGTGCCCGGCAAGAACTGGATAATGATATTCGTCCGGCATTGGTTACACAAGTCGAAAATATAGATGAATACGATACACTGATTGTCGGAACACCGATTTGGAGCAGTCGGCTTGCACCACCTGTAAAAAGTTTTTTGGCTATGTATGACCTTACGGGAAAGAAAATTGCCCCGTTCTGCACTCATGGGGGTAGCGGAACGGCACAAAGCGTAAATAATATTCGTTCTGTCTGTCCCGATTCCGAAATCCTGCAATCATTGGCTATATCAAGCAGCCAAGCGAAAAATGCACGAAGCAGTATAGAAACGTGGTTGCGCACCATTGGTTTAATCGAATAATCTAAAAACACACTATGATACCCTTATTTATTGGAGGCATCGGTATGCAAGAAATATTGCTGATAGCATTGGTCGTTCTGCTTTTCTTCGGCGGTAAGAAAATCCCCGAACTGATGAAAGGCATTGGTAAAGGTGTACGGTCGTTCAAGGATGGAATGAACAATATCGAGAAAGAGATTGAGGAAGAACCTGCGAAAAAGGAATGAGCATGATGGCGAAAGAAGGCAAAGCGGACGGTCTGAGTTTTTGGGAACACTTGGACGTGCTTCGGGCGGCGATTGTGAAAATCGTCGCCGTTGCCATCGTCTTCGGTATTTTCGCGTTCATCTTCAAAGAAGAACTCTTTACTGTCATTCTTGCCCCCAAAGAGGCTGGCTTCATTACCTATCGTATGCTGTATCGGTTAAGCGGACTGGTCACTCGAACCGAATCCCCGGATTTCTTCGTGCAACTGATAAACACCGGACTTGCCGAACAGTTCATCATCCACATGAAAGCGGCACTATGTGTCGGAGTGCTGTGCGCTTCTCCTTATATTCTTTACCAACTATTCCGCTTTGTATCTCCTGCCCTGTATGCAGATGAACGAAAATATGTCGTGCGCATGGTTGGAGGCGGTTATCTGATGTTTATGTTGGGAGTTTCGGTCAGCTACTTCCTGATATTTCCTTTGACATTCCGTTTCTTGGGCACTTATCAAGTCAGTGGCGACGTGGTGAACATGATAACATTGCAGTCCTACATATCCACAATGATGCTGATGTGTCTGGTTATGGGAATTGTATTTGAAATCCCGATTCTTTCTTGGCTTTTTGCCAAACTGGGATTGCTCACCGCCGACTTTATGCGTAAATACAGAAAACACGCTATGGTAGTTATTCTTGTCATAGCGGCTATTATTACTCCGACTTCGGATGTCTTTACTCTGTCGCTTGTTGCTTTACCGATATGGGTGTTGTATGAAGTAAGTATCTTGATAGTAAGCAATTCAGAAAAACGATTAAAATCATAGGTAAATCAATCTTTGTAAACAAAAAAGTAATTTGACATGAAAGAACAAATCAAAAAGTCTTCTCTTTTTTTGAAGGGAGGCAACACCTAACTCATTTTGCAAATGAACATGATGTAGCAAAAGAATTGTTTGAATTACTCTCCGAAGCGAGAGAACTTTATCTTCAGGATGTGATTGCGGATGGCAAGCGGTATGGCCGTTATGTGGATGACTTCATAAACAGTCATTGGTACATCAACTGCGATAATACAGTTTGCCGGAACTGCCACGAAATGAATATCCATATTCTCAAGGGGTTGCTCCTCGATTGCTCCATGTATATCAAGGAACTTTTTACGGCAACCTCATTTTCGTTTGAGGAGTGCATGAAACTGAAACGGATGTATGACAGTTCCGAATCGTTGCCTATGGTTGGCAAATATTGCGCTGATGAGCCACCTCTTTCTTTCGGCTGTAATTTTACCCATGAGCAGATGGCAGGTATCGTGGCTTGTGCCGATACTTATCATCTGTTTTGTGTTTCTATGCTCCGCATCGAGGATATGGAGGCACTATTCGCCTGTCAGAATGGTTTTTGTATACAGGTAAATAATATTCGTCGGATTGCGGTTCTGTTTGATGCGCTTCTTGAAAATTCCCTTATCCAACCATATTGGCAATCCGTTCTCGATAAAGGCAAGTTCCTGTTATCCAAAGACGGTAAGCGGTTCATTTCCGCATCAAGCCTTTCATCGGCTCTATCCATAGCAAGGAGTAATATGGATTCGATTTCTTATTTCATAAGGAAGTCTATAAGCCAACTGAAAAAATAGCACAACGCATTTCAAGCGAAGCAACAGCATCCGGTTTTGTTGGATGTTGTTGCTTCTGTGTGAAAATACAGCTAATGGTATGCTACTCTGCATAAGTGGGAGTGTATTCGATATGCTCACGTTGTAATAAACCCTGCTGTATCTTTTTCCGCAGTATAGAGTTGTCATGCACTATAAAGCAAGTGGCTGCAATGGTAATCAGCCATATACACAATAGGCATATCCATATGAACCGACGGATGTAACGGGAATGGTACACCCAATGCAGACTGTATAACGGCACGTCTTTGAATATGAATGCCGGCACATCTTTCAGTCGCTTGGGGTAAGCCAGATTTTTTTTGATTGTACTTGTCGTCTGTATGTTTTGTCTGGCGATAAGAGCATCCAGTTTGGCTTCGATTCTGTTATTGCGGATTTCCTGCCGTTTGGCGATTTCCTCGATATGCCGGTAGGTATCACATACTATCATGCACTTTCGCAGCACGTCGGCATAGTCCTCCGAAAGTTTCGCGTAGCACTCCTGCGGCGTGAGTGCGCCACGCGCTTTGGCCTCCTCGTCCTCCTGCTCGAACTTGCGCTGCCGCTGCTCCAACAGTTCCCTGACAGCATTTTTCGCTGCCGAGGCAATATCCTCCGGATTGACGACTTGAGTATCGGCACGGTTGCATAAGGTCTTGTTCAGCGCATTTATCGCTGTTATGTTCTCCGTCAACAAGTCTTGCAGTTCATCGAGCGATGCAACCGGCTCGTCTTTCAAGGGGATAGGTCTTTTTCCTGTCATGGTTATCTCCTCCGTTTATATAGGTTCTTTTTCTTCTCCTTGTCCTCGTCGTTCCAGCCCCGGTTGTCGCTACTACCACCACCTCCGCCGCTTGTCTGTACGATATGGGGCTGTATGATGAGTTCGACCATTGCTTCGCCGATATTACATCCGACAGAGGCATCTCCATCGGTTGCCGTATCTGCGGCGGTTATGCCGTCCGGAGTTCTGCTTATCTCCGAATGGGAATCCGATTGTTGCTGGCCAAAAGAGAAATCTCTCCGTTCCGTCTGATTATTCGATGCGGATATGTTTATCGGGTTGTCTGCAACATCCGGCACTATACCCATCCTTTGGCAGAGCTTGGCGTATGTCATGGAACGGTCTATCTGATAGCCGGCAAAGGATATATTATCGCAGGTGAACACAATGCCTTTGGCTTTGCCCTCTGCATTGCATACGATGTTCATTCCGATGCCTCGTGCAGACAAGGTGGCTTTCAATGTCTCTATATTGCGACATCCTGCCAATGATGCATGGATTGCATCATATATGCGGTATTTGGTGGCCGCCTTGCCTTTCAGACGGTCGCGATTCACCTTCCTCTTGCCCTTACCGAAAGTAAGGCCGTACTCTCTCGTCAGGGCTTGGGTGATACGTGCCGACTTGCGGAAGCCTTGGTCGCCGGTAATGGCGTTGCCGTCGTTATCCACCCGGTTGTAAACGATATGCACGTGGGGATGCGGCTTGTCGTGATGACGGGACATGACGAACTGCGTGTTCACGATACCCATGCGCCGCAGGTATTCTTTGGCTATGTCGGCCATCAACGTGTCCGATAGTTTGGGTGTGTCCTCCGGTGCAAAGCTCAAAGAGATATGCCCGACGAAGTTCTTCAGCGAAGGGCGGCTCTTGGCTTGCAGGCTGAAACTTGCTGTGATGGATTTGTTCGATGTCAGGTCCACACCTTCGGAAGCGATGATGTTCGCCTTCTTGTTCTTGATGTCGTTGGCGTAATTCACCAGACCTGCGAATCCCTGTCCGCTGCGTATCTTTGCCATCATGGTTATAACAGTTCATTAAGTTTTACAATCAGGTCGCTTATCTCTTGGGACAGTTGCTTGTTCCCGTCAGCGATGTGCTGTGCGCCGTGAATATGTCCGAGATGTGCCAACTGGTTTAGGTTATTAGCCATTCCCGCCAATGCGCGAAGACAGTGTGCCACACCTTGCGATATGGGTTCCTTTACATAGCCGTTTACTGCCAGTTCATAGACAATCTCGGAAAGCGGCTGTCCCGTTCGTTTGCTGCGGCGTGCCAGTTTGGTGTAGTTCGCCCGGTCGAAATAAACCTTCACGGGGCAGTCGCGTTTCTCTCCGTCGGGCAGTCTGGGACGTCCGCCTTTCTTCCGTTCACGGTCATTGGTTTGGAGTTGTGTTCGGGTTGTCATGCCACCTCCTTTCTGCTGCCGTGTCCGGCGGCTCTCCGGCACGTCCGGCGGTTTTGTGGGACACAAAACCTATACTTGCTCCCCGAACACACGTCATTACTGATACGCCACCGATAGTACGGACACATTATAGCAGGAGTAGATGCCACTATGAGGTTGATATGTCTGCCGGTCATGGCTTGCCTCCTTTTGCACGGTTTACGATATATGCCTGCGCCTGTTGGTCGAGTTCCGTCTGTGAAGCGACGCGGATATTCTTCAGCCATGCTTCCAGATCCGCCTTATCGAAGAAGCACAGTTTGCCGTTGGGCTTGTAGTAAGGGATGACACGGCGCATCATCAGTTTGTGCAGATAGCTTACCTTGATGCCGAGGTATTCCGCAGCCTCGGCAGTCGGAATCAGTTGGTTCGTCTTGTCCATATTTCCATCGTTTTTATGTGAATCGTTTGGGCTGCAACAGCCATCTTCCGGTTTGGAAGACGTTGCAAAGTAAGGCACGATTATCGAGGTGAAAAAGGTTTTCAACCCGGTGTAAAACAGAGGGAAAATATGGTAGCAAACAGAACGGAACGGTGCTGTAATACAGTCGAAGGCAGTAGAAAACAGTAATGGGAAGCAAAAGGTGCGAAAATACGGCGAAATTGACACGTCTAACAGCCGGATGACAGGCGATTATTTTGTTATAATAGAGGGTAAAAATGCGGATAACCGCAAAAATGCCCACTATAAAAATGAGGTGGAATGTCAAAATATAGAGTGACTATAAATGATAAGTCGGTATTTATTCATATATTTGCAGGGTAAAAATGCGGATAGCCGCAAAAATACCCTTTATAAACATGAAAATAGAACGTAAAAGAAACCTTCAAAGATTGATAGACAGCCGTAAGAATGGTCAGATAAAGATTATAACGGGCATCAGACGATGCGGCAAATCATATCTGTTAGGAGTCCTATACCGTGATTATCTCTTGCAGGAAGGCATTGCGCCGGAGCAGATCATTACGCTCGAATTGGATAACGACCTCAATGCACGTTACCGCAATCCTATGGAACTGGGAGCATATCTCAGGCAAATGGTCAGTGATACTACAAAAGAATACTATATTCTTCTTGATGAGATACAGATGGTAGAGACAATAGACAATCCTTATCTGCCTCAAGATTCGGACTCTAAAATCTCCTTTGTCGATGTCCTTTTGGGATTAAAAAGTATGCCCAATGTTGATGTCTATGTAACAGGTAGCAATTCCAAAATGTTGTCTTCCGATGTGGCCACTGCTTTTCGGGACAGGGGCGAAGAGATACATATCACTCCTCTTACTTACGATGAATTTTACGCGGCCTATCCTAACGAGAAACGTTTCGCATGGCGTGAGTTCGTTGCATACGGGGGGATGCCGCTTGTCATGCAGAAAAGTACGCACGAGGAGAAATCCAAGTACCTGCAAGACCTTTTCAAACTTACATATATCAAAGATGTCATAGAACGCAACCGCTTGCGTGCCGCTGCGGAGACCCTTGATGAGTTACTCAATGTTGTTGCCTCTGCCGTGGGTTCTCTTACCAATCCGACACGGCTTACCAACACATTCCAATCGGTGAAAGGGTTGAAGATAAAGAACGAAACCATTTCCACCTACCTTGACTGTTTTATTGATGCATATATATTGGACAAGGCATATCGTTACGATATAAAAGGCCGCTCATATATTGACACACCGCTCAAATACTATTTCACAGACATTGGTTTACGCAATGCACGTCTCAATTTTCGTCAGCAGGAAGAAAACCATATCATGGAAAATATTCTTTACAATGAACTCACAGCACGAGGATTCAACATTGATGTTGGCGTGGTTGAGTACAACCAGACTGTTGCAGGCAAGAAAATCCGCACGCAACTTGAAATAGATTTTGTGGTCAATCAGGCTGACAAACGCTACTACATCCAGTCGGCTCTTACCGTGGCCGATGAAGATAAACGGCAACAGGAGGTCAATTCGCTCAATCGTGTCGATGATTCCTATACCAAAATCGTTGTGGTGCGCGATAATATACTGCCGTGGACAGACGAACGAGGCGTGCAATACATCAACATTGAAGATTTCTTGCTGGAAAAAATAAACGCGCTATAACCCAGAATGCACAGACTGTACTGAAAGTTCTTTCAATAAGGATTAACTCTGTACGCTTTTCAGCCAACAACGGTAGGCGTTCGTGTTGTAAATCTCCCCGTCAGCTTCGGCAACTCTTTTGAGTAGGTCTATGATGATGTCCTCTTTCTCCATTTTGGAGCCTCGGCGGTCTTTTGTAGCCAAGAGCTGCCGCAGGTTGGGAAGCTGCCAGTAGCCGCCGAAGGTCTTCCATTGATAGGATATGTTGCAGATTGTTCCGATGCTGTTCGCGATGAACGCCATCTGCGTAGCGTTGCACTCCTTGCAGGGACGGTATTCCGCGTTCAAGAATCCTTCCCGGCGTAAAGCATCCAGCAGAGTGAGGGTTTTGCAGCCTTTCAGCGCATCGGGAAAGTCCTGTGGCAAGGTATTCGCCGTTTCGGTCGTTACAATCCGCCGAGATTCTACGGTGGATGTGTCTTTCTGCTTGTGCCGTGAAAAACACTCTTCTATCTTCTTCCGATACTCCATATAAATGGTCATCGGTATGATGAATGCGACAAGCGTCACTATGATAAAGAGGATAACGGTAATTGTATTCATCTCCATACGGGCAACAACGGCATAGCCCATAAAGGCGGAAACGAGCAGCCACGCTGCACCGGGCAGCAGAATGTTCATTGTGAAATCTTCTGGTAGTATATTCCGATTCATATTTATTCAGTTCTATGTTTTTATAAATTCGGTATTGAACGAATCATTTCACTTTATTCCCATATATATATGCCCCGTCAATAAAGCAAAGTCCTTTTATGTGCCAACCGCTTTTCATTATTCCAAATCTGGTAAATTTATTTGCTGGCGAAAAGAGAAATCTATGGCGTAGCCTTCTTTGTTTCCCTCTGTTTAACTTTACTTTATTATTCGTAGATATGTAATACGGTAATAAAGTGAAGTGATTCCATAAATGTAAGGTCAATAGTGGAAATCAGGCATAAAGGAGTATTTTCTTCCACGTTCCTGTACCACCATCCTCTTATTTCTCAACATGGTAATCAAGCTGACAGCCTTGTTGTAACTGAGGCTGACACCTACACAGCCGTAAGTCTCAATCAACTTTTTCAGCAATTCCTCGTAACCATATTCCGGTTTAAGAGCAAATGCGGCTTCCAATGCGGTGCGATGCTGCTGTTCGGTTATATCCGTGTGGGGATCGAATTTCTCTTTTGGCGGCCTACCGGCTTTTTTCGCCTTGACATTGAAACTTTCCATCAGTTCCGGCAATACCTCATCATTGATACGGAATGCAAACGGCTCGAACTCCCTGTCACGGATATGGATAGCTTCCACAACACTTACGGAGTTGTCCTCTTTGCTGACTTCGACCTGCATCACAGTTTCTGCCTTGTTGCTCAATTCGGTTCCGATATGCCCCCGTGCATGTTCGTCATTCTTGTTCTGATGCAGGACGGTGTGTATATGGATTTGCTTGTCATCCGTCCATTGCATCAATTTGGATATTATTTCCGATGCCTCACTCGGAGAGTTTATGTCGTGAATAAAGTCGCGAATCCCGTCTATAATGACCAGCCCCAGCCCCGGAATGGTATTGATGGCATATTCAACGATCGCCAACCGCATTTCGGGAGTAAATTTCCGCAAAGCCAGTACGCGCAAGTTCTCCGGATCGATATTATCGGGAAGATTGGCCAATCGCAATATACGGCCAAGGACTTTCTGGCAATGATTCTGCCCTTGTTCGGTATCTACATAAAGAATCGCTCTTTTGGTTTCCGGAAAGTCCGAACTGTAACGTAAAACTGTATCTGATGATAATACGGAAGCTACAATGGCAGATACATTGAAGGTCTTCTTGCTCTTGGCTTTGCCTATTGATGCGCTGAAATTCCCCAATGTGCCTATGACGGCATCGCCAATCTTCAATACTTCCGAGGAATATCCATAAGTGTTTGTTATGCTAATGGTGGATTCTTTCATATAGGCATCCAACTCCTCAAAGCTCGGAACCATACTATTTGTCTTTTCCATATCTATGCCTCCTTCTTCTTTACAAATGCTGTTACACTCTCGGACTTGTTTCCTGTCTGCACACGGCGTATATCGGACTTGGCATACATGTTCTTGTTGCCGACCTTGATGGGTACGAGGTAGCCGCGCTTCGCCCACAGGTTGAGCGTGCCCTCGCATACGTTCAACACTTCGCGGACTTGTTTGGTATTGAGATACGTCTCCTCCGCTTCGCGCTGCATGGCGGCTCTTTGCTCTTCCTGCTGCGCCATGATGGTACGCTGCACGATGGACTCTGCAAACATCTTGAGGTCTGTGGGAGTGACTTCCAACTTTACATTCGCTCCCTGTTCGACCAGACTTTCTATGGTAATCATAAATATCAATTTTTGAAGTTTGTGATGACCATCTGTAAAAGTCCCCTGATGCTCCGCTTCCGATGGCTTATAAAAGAGAAGCACCGCCGACCCTCGGGAAAGGATTGACGGTGCAAAAGTATATACGAATTAAAAGTGATTGATATATAATGATTTGTCTTAAATTGTCATGACTAAATAAGTCTGTGTGACCATGTAAATCGGCTATATTTGACCTTATTCCGTAATAACTGTGGCTTCTTTCGTATCGGTAATACCTTTGATTTCCTCTGCCAATCTCCGGAACAGTTCCCGGTTTTCGTCACTTTCGATAAGCAGTGCCGACTGGTCTTTTCCGTCCTTGATTACATGCTTTGCCGTTTTCAGGAATCCGACCGCCTGCCGTATGGCACTCTCGCTTTTCAATGACGGCAAATCCGGAAACTGCAAGGTCAGACCTATGCTGTATTCTTTGGCAGTGTGCATTCCGGCCACCAGCCGCAGTTCTTTCAATACATAGAACGGCAATGCCTGATGGACGGCACTTGTGTTAATGGAAATGAAATTGCGGATGCATTGTATGACTGTCTCCTTGTTCTCACAATCGAGATAGTCTATAAGTGGTCTCTCCTGTATCTTTTTCTTTCCGGCTGTGCGTTGTGCTTTTGGTTCTGTGTCAATGTCGGACTTCACAACATCGGTATTGGTGTCATCTTTGGAATCCATATCATTGGCCACCGACTGCAACGCCCACTCACCTATATGACCATTCTCAATGGCGTTGTTCATGGCAAAGTATCTGTCCCAATCCGCTTGGGTACGGAAACCGTTCTTTATAGACACACTGATTATCTGTCTGGCGACAAAGGAACAGCTCTGCCTGTCCGCATCGTCAGCCTTCGGATTCCGTGCCTGCCTGCTGACCATGCCCACCATCGCTTCGAAACTCTTGCCGTAATAGAGCCAGCTCAGTACAAGTGGTGCGGAAAGGACAACATTCGGTTCTTTGGGCTTGCCGCCAAAAAAGGATTTTATCCTGCCCCATAGTGTCGTGGGTGGAGCTATCTCGGGCGGAGTGTCATCCTCATCCCTCTGTTCCCGGTACAACTCCACTATCTGCTTGGGTACGGCATTCTCCTTGAACTGCAGATCTATGTTATTGAAACCCTCTATGCTGTCATCGTTCCACGACAGTTCCCACTCCCGTTTTATTCCGGGCAACTGCCTGAATATGGCCTGACAGATGGCAAGGTACTGCCTCTCGTCTCCGTTGGTCATCAGACGCGCGAAACGGATGTATTCCTCCCTATGTGTATTCTTCCATTGGAGAATGTCCGCCTTGAACTGTTCGTATGTCAATTTCTGCTCATCCATATTCGTTGTATATCAGAAAATATGATAATTACAAAAAGAGGGATATAAAGAAAATCAATCCAACAGATTAACCAGCTCCTTCTTCATCTCGTCATCAATCTTGCGGTATCGAGCGAAAGCACGGCTTCCCTCCGAATGCCCTGACATGGAGGCTATCAGGTTCGGATCCTTGACCTGCTTGTAGAGGTTGCCGATAAAAGTCTTTCGTGCCGTATGCGTGGTGGCCACTTCATATAAAGGTTTTGCCACATCCTCTCGTGTCTTCGGATCGAGGACTCTCACCATGCGGTCGATACCCACATATTTGAGGATTTCCTTTATCTTCTTGTTGTAGCCGAAGTGCGAGAACCGGGGAAGTAATGCGTCTTCCAAATCTTTGTACCTTTCTAATATGTCCAAAGCCTTTTGGTTAAGCGGAACTCTGACTGTATTGGCGTGTTCCAGTTTGGTCTTCTGCGGAATGTACTCCACACAGCCGTCCACGATATTCGCCTTGGTCAGCCTGTTCAGGTCGCTCACACGACAACCGATAAGGCACTGGAACATGAAGATGTCACGGTAGACCGGATAGGTGGCTCCCATGCCGCTTAAATCGGCGTAGTACACTTTGTCCCTCTCTTCGAGGGTCAGGTAGAACGGGTCGCCGTACATCGGCTGGGCAATCTGGTACTGGTCGAATGGGTTGTTTCTCGTCAGACCGCGCTTGATACACCACTTGATGACGGTACGGATGCGGTAGAGTGTTCCCGACATGCTGTTCTCGGAACGCTGCTGGGCAACATCACGGGGCAATTCCTCTTTGTAAAATACAGGGTACATTTCCACGTACTTATACTCTTCCTGCATCCAGAACTTGAAGTCCCTGATGTCGTCGGCGGTAATGGAGTCAATGCAAAGGTGGAATCCTCGCTGGTGCATGACTTCATGGCGGAAACGCTCGTAGCGTAGTACCTTTTTCAGATTGTCACGGTGGTGTTTCCAACTTTCATCGGCAAGAGGTGTCTCGTCCATGTATTTCTGAATCTGGTACGACAGCAGGTACTCGTCTGCCTTGTTGCCGCCCCTCGCATTGATGTTGGGATGGTGGTATTCCTCTATCAACCCTTTCAGCCAGTTGCCGTCCACGCCACGGTGGTACTCCTTGGTGATAAGGTGGGTTATCTGCTGGATGTCCCTGTCGAAGTTCATCCGCTTCTCCTCCGAGACCAAAGCCACACGGGGCTTGTAGCCCTGTTTCTCCGCGCTCCAGTGGTTGGGGTTGATGGAAAGCTCGCTTGCAGCCTTGATGTCAACTCCTCCGATGTCCCGGACACGGAAATAGACACGCGCCAGATCCGTCACGTTGTTCTTGGCCGATGTCTTTCTGATGAATGCGGTCACTTTCATATATATGTCCTCCTTAGTTTATCATCTCTACCAGCTTGCGCTTCATGTCATCGTCAATCGTTCGATAGCGGTTGAATGCACGGCTGCCCTCTACGTGTCCCGACAGGGAGGCTATCAGGTTCGGGTCGGGTACCTGCTTGTACAGGTTTCCTACAAAGGTCTTGCGTGCCGTGTGGCTGCTGGCCACCTCGTACAAAGGTCTCTGTACGGTGTTGTAGCCGTGCGTGTCAAGGATAGTCACCATCCGGTCTATACCGCAATGCTTCATCAGTTCCCTTATGCCCAAGTTATAGGTATGCACCGTTTTGAACGGAAGCAACCTGTCTGCATTAGCATCATAGCGTTCCAGTATCTTCAATGCTTTCTCGTGCAGGGGGACTCGGACGGTCTTCGCCTGACATTTCTTTGTCTTCTGCGGCATATATTCCAGAAAACCGTCCTTGATGTTGTCCCTTGTCAGCCGGTAAAGGTCTCCGACACGGCAGCCGACATAGCAGTGGAACACGAAAATATCACGGATGACGGCCAGTTTGGGCTTGTCGCCCAAATCTGCATCATAGAGGATATTCCTCTCTTCAGATGTAAGGTAGAACGGATCGCCGTAGGTCGGCTCCTTGCAGCCGTAGAGCGCATAGACCTCGTTGTCGGAATACTTCATCTTCTTGCACCAGTGCAGGAACGTGCAGAAGAGATTCATGATGTTGATGACGGTGGTGCCGGAAAGCGGCTTGGGCTTGCGCTTGATGAGCAGGCGTGAAGCATAGAAATCGGGATGCTCCTGTTGCAGCAGATGTTCGTTTACGACATAATCCCGGAAATCATTCATCTGTTCTAATGTCACGGTCTCCACAAAGAGCATGAAATCACTGTTGCCCAATATCTCCCTTTGATAGTCGTGATAACGTGACATCTTGCGCTCGAAGCGGATGATATGCTCCTTCGTCCTGTCCGCACCGTCAAACTTCTCCAGATACTCATGGATTCTGCGGAGCAGGTTCGGGTGGTTACGCTCGAAGGCACGGGAAGGGTACAGTACATCTTCGATGACCTGTTTCAGCCATTTGCTGTCCGCCTTGTCCGAGAAAGTCTTTTCAACATGCTCGATGATGGCCGCAATCTGTCCGGGCAGCCGTTTCTGCTCGGCGGCAGATACGGCCGCAGTACGTTTGTAACTGAGGGTATCGGCATCCCAATACCTGTCATATACGGTAAGGGGAGAAACGACCTTTATATCCACGTTCTTCTCACGTACCCTAAAGCAGATGTTCGAGGTCGTGGAGGAACACTTTTTCAGATAGACGGAAACTTTCATCGGCAATGCGTTTTTGATTCACATTGCAAAGGTATATAAATTCCCGTATATGTTCCCATATATCCCGAAGAAACTTGAAACAGATTAAGACAAATTAAAAACTCTGTCCCGAATCTGATACCACATAAAACACTGTATATTAGCAGTTATATTTGCACTTGTTTGGCTTTTCTTTTCATTTTAGTCTTTTCAGACACCATATCAAAACATATATTGCAGTTCCACACTTCATTTTAAAATCAACGGTGATACCTTCTCTATTCAATCGGTCTAATAACTCACGCCAGCTACTGCATTGCGGAAGAGCTGCCTTTAGAGTATTGTAAATTTCATACTTGGTTTTATCAGGCTCTTTCAATCGATGCTGCTTTACTTGTTCTTTGCCACTTGCGAAGTATAGGTCGTAGTGGGCTGTCAACTCTTTGCAAATCTTTTCGCTGTGGATGCGGTCATTCTTATCTGAGATGGTGTGCCCGTTGTTATCCACCCGATTGAATGCGATGTGCAAATGTGGATGCTCCTTGTCATGGTGTCGGCCAATGATGAACTGCGTGTTGACTATTCCCATCAGGCTCATATAATCGTGTGCAATGTGGGCCATTACTTCATCAGAAAGTTTGGCTCGGTCTTGTGCCGAAAAATCCAAAGAAATATGCCCGACAGGTTTACTTACCCGTGAGTTTAGTTCTCGTTGTGCATCGAAACTCTGGGCTATAGAGTCCAAATTCTTTAGTCGCACACCATCTGCTGCCAATAGATTGGTTTGCTTTTCAGGATCGAGAATGTATTTTACCACACCACTAAACGAGGTGCCTTTTACTATTTTTGCCATCATTGTTGTATCAGGTTTAACAGGTTGTCAATCTTGTCGGCTAAGAATAGATACTCCATGCGTGCATCCCGATAACCTGCCGCATTTGTCTTGTGCGCAATCTGGTTCAGGTTGTTTGCCATGCCGGATAGCTTGCGGATATAATCCATCCGTTTGGGTGAGAGGCGTTGCCTGATTTCTGCTTTCAGAATAATGGCCCGGATAAAATCACAGGGTGAGACTTCGGCTTCCGAAGCTCGTGCCTTGAGGGTGTAATACTCTTCGGTGTTCATCTTTAGATTCACCCGATAAGTTCGTTTTTCGACTAACGATTTGGTGGGTCTTCCACCTTTATTATATGCTTTCATGCGTTTATTTTTTTAGTTCAATTTGCAGACCATCGGGATTAAAGCAAGGTTTTGGGACGTCCAAAACATAAACTTGCTACCTCAAAATCTACGATTTTCTTTTAAAGCTTAAAGCCTCTTCTTTTTACTGTGCTAACTGAGTGAACCGGCTTTTCTATAAGCACTAACCCCAGTTCTTTTATCAGTAGATTGAGGGATGGATTCTTAGCGATCATACCTTGTAAAATGGCTTGCGGCTGCTTCATCTCCAATAGGAAATCAGCAATGTCGAATCCATTTCCCGTTGTTCCGGGGTGGCATTTTTCTCCAGATAGTCGAAGAGTTTGACGGTAATTCCCATTCGCTGCATTGTGGTAATTCGGGCCGACCAGTCATTGGTGGCTCCCAAGTTAGGAAAGAGTACGATGTTCCTACCTTTGAGCACGCTGAGATTCTCCTCTCGGAAACAACCGTTCTTGCCACCCGAAGCGATCCATAAATATTGTGGCAGATAGGAGCTGGCGATCAGGGCACTCTTTTCGCTTTCGACAATGGCCACGGACTTTGTGCTCTCTTTGGCCAATAGGTATTCGCCAAAAAAGCATTGCTTGAGGGTAAAGCTATACTTATGAATAAGGGAGTGTACCCATGTAATGTGATTGTGTGGCTCTTTGATGCGTCTGCCGTCTGCCGGATTATAAAGCATGATTTTGCCGGTGCGGATTTTGCCCTGTATATCCGTTTGCCAAAATACCGTTGAACCTTGCCAATGGTTGGCTGTTCCTACCCGATAGAGTTTCATCAGTTGCAATGATTCATCCTCTCCAAACTGAGATAATAAGAACTGGAATAGTTTATTTTCTTTGTAATGACTCATCGACTGTTTTACCAAAGCTTCGTCTACGTAGCTTGTTGGCGATGGCGGTAGAGCAGGGCGAAACGGACGCTCACGCACTTGTGTCTGTTCATATTTTTCGGGATTCTGTTCAAAGTGTGTTTTGGGTGTGAGGTGGTAACCGCACTTTTGTTCACGGTCGCACCGCCCGACGTATTCGGAAAAGGATATGGCTCCCTCCGTATCGATATATCGGGAAAAGCATCTTTTGTGCTTACACTCCGGACAGGTGTGTCGAGAGGCAATGCTTTTGTAGGGTTCTAATATAAATCTGTGTGTCATTGATTCTTTTTGTTAGTGCATTTTCGACATTTTCTGCATTTTGGTTTCTCAAAATGTGGATAGTGTGGATAATGCGGTTATACTTTTCTGTATTCTCCATGTCGGTCTTTCTGAAAAAGTGTTCCAGTGTGTTTACTCAGGAACTCTTTGAAAGCCCGCTCTTTCATCCCTTGACTGGCGGCTATCTCTACGCCTTGTGCAGTGGTGAAGAGTTCGGGGAGTTGAAATAGAACGGATTGTTGCTGAACCGTAAGAGCCGTTTCATTCATTAGATTTTGCACTCTGGTAGCGGTTTGTTTGGAATATTCTGTCAGCAGAATCGCTCGTTGAACGGTCTCCGTGTCCACCTGATCTTTGCCGCATTCTCCGCAAAGCCAACGGGTTATCTGTATCACCAAGCAAAAGCGGATGATATAGATTTCCAGTTTGCAATATATTCCCAAAAGTATTTCATTACTAAGGTTATCGCACAGGTCTGCATGTTCGTGTTGCCATTTATACAGGAGCTTGCGAGCCTCGTCGCTGAAGGTTACGATTGAAGGCTGAATCTCATTGTTCTCATCAAATGAGCACTCTATGTTGATAAGCCTATTTAGTAGTCTATGCCATTGGGATTCCAAATCGGGAGAAATATCTTTGCGATGCAGCATACATAGCTGCCTGAATGATAGATTATTGCAATTTAATCGGTAGAAAAGTTGTTTTTGAGACCTCTGAAACTTGTTTTTGAGGCTGTATTACACTCTTTTCCCAATGAATCAGAACTATGAGGCAGTATTGCATCCTCAATGAAGTTCACCTGTCTTCTATCCGGTTACAAAGGTACAAAATTCCGTGATGTTTTCGCCGATAATGTCAGCTAAATGCAAGATATTCTCATGGATATTGTTTGCTGACCAAAAGAGAAAAATTTAGTTGAAGCCTTTTTCTTTTCTTCCCCTCTGTTTGACTTGACTTTATTGCCCGTGTATATAATAACGGTCATTAAAGTCAAGTTGAGAGTGGAGTTATATCTTTTTCTTTTGGCAAGCAAAATAGTTCTTTGATATGATGAGTGTATGAGTAATAATTTGCATCTATATTGAGAATAATATATTGTTTGTAGATAGGGGTATATAGCACTTACAAACAAAATTATGACATTTAGTCTTTGGAGTTTCTGCTAAAAAAGGGTTATGTGCATGGTTAATTATTCAATGATGTACATTTTTTATGTACAACACATCATTAAATAAATAAAAAGTACTACTTTTGCATATTATATAATAGGTTGATTATGACAAAGTCATCGACATAGTCGTTTTGCACCTTAAAATAGATAACAAAATATGTCAAAGAATACAATAGGAACCAAACTTCCCCGAAAATTGGAGCAGAAGATGCAAATTGTAGGTGAGCAGATTAAGTTGGCTCGCTTGCATCGGAATCTGAGTGTGGCTCAGGTGGCAGAACGGGCTACCTGTACCTGTTCTCCGTTGACCGTAGCTCGTATAGAGACAGGCGCACCGACCAGTGATTAGGCAGAGAGTAACGAAATAACAAAAAAGAAAGATAAATATGAAATACAAAAAAAGTCCTTTAGACTATTTCTTACAACAACGGATAAGTGACAATGCAAAAGAGCTAAAGAATACTCTTAATGAAACATTGCAAATGGAGCAAAATTGTCTAGAGCAAATACATCTAAGCATAAATCATTGTAAAAATAATATTGCTGTCTGTGAAGAGCAAATTAAAAAATGTAGTATGGCGTCTTTGTCTATCTATGAAGCTAAGAAATTTGCATTCAAAGACAATCTAACTATATGGAATACGATGGGACATATTCAAATGACAAGTATTGAAATGAAGGAATATTTGAAGCGCTTGTCTGTTGAAGATGTTGACGAATGGGAGCAACGAACTGTTATTAAGTCGGCATATACAGCTATATATGAAACTTCAAAAAAGTTAGTTGATACTACTGGTGATATTATTAAATTTATTAAGGATTGTTTCCCAAGTTATGACTATGGAGCATTTACTGCTGCAAGAAAAGAGCTTACCAAGTTTAGAGAGGAAAACACAGCCGAATTAACTCGTGTTAGAAAGGGAGTAGATGCTCATAGGGATGTAGAAGTAAGTGCACAGATAGGTATTATAGAAAGATTGCATTTGGCTGAAGCGGTGCAATTAATTACTAGCTACGGAAATATTGTCAATAAGCTTGGCAATGTAACAAGTCCGATTATAGAATTGGGTGTAAAAAGATTGCAAGTATGCTTCTAAATTCTATACTTTATGGAATAAACGGTATAAGACAATATCTTCATAATGTATTATTAAATAAATAAAAAGTATCATTTTTACATATTATATGAAGGGTTGATTATGACAAAGAATACAATGGGAACCAAACTTCCCCGAAAATTGGAGCAAAAGATGCAGATTGTAGGCGAGCAGATTAAGCTAGCTCGTTTACGTAGGAATCTGAGTGTGGCTCAGGTGGCAGAACGGGCTACCTGTTCACCGCTTACTGTGTCCCGAATAGAAAAAGGGATTCCTACTGTTGCAATAGGGATCTATCTACGTGTTTTGTACGCATTGCAACTTGACGATGATATTCTATTGCTCGCCAAAGAAGATAAAATGGGAAAAGCTTTGCAAGATTTGAGTTTGAAAACAAGAGAACGTGCATCCAAGAAAGAATAATCTATGAAAAAGTTGTATGTATATGCCGATTTCGGTTGGCTCAAAGAAGTGGAACTCATTGGCGAATTAGACTATGAGTCTCTTCGTGGTGCGGACAGCTATAGTTTTACGTTCAATAATGAATGGTTAAGGCAGCACAGCGATCTGTTTTTGAGTGACGACCTGAACAATTACCCAGGACAACAATATACACAACCGGACAAGGATATATTCGGATGTTTTTCCGATGCTTTGCCGGATCGTTGGGGACGTACTTTGTTGTTGCGTCGTGAGCAATTAGTAGCAGCGGAAGAAAAGCGATCAGTACGGAGATTATCATCTTTCGATTTCTTAACTGGTATCGATGATTTCTCTCGAATGGGCGGATTCCGTTTTAAGGAAGATCCCGATGACGAATTTATCAATGTGAGTGAATCGTTGAAAATTCCACCTTTGACAGATATTCGGGAACTGATTGCAGCCAGTGCTGAGATTGAGAAAAGCGAAGAAAATAATATGCTCCCCGATAGAAAATGGATTGCACAACTTGTGCAACCGGGAACATCATTGGGCGGTGCAAGACCTAAAGCAAATGTGACAGATACGGACAAAACTCTTTATGTTGCCAAGTTTCCGTCTCGTAAGGATGACTATGATGTTGGGCTTTGGGAGCATTTTAGTCACTTACTTGCTATAAAAGCAGGGATAAACGCAGCAAAAACCAAAGTGTTGGCTACAGGAGAAAAATATCATACATTGCTGTCACAACGCTTTGATAGAACTAATGATAGCAAACGTATTCATTTTGCATCTGCCATGACTTTGTTGGGATTGAGTGATGGAGATAATGCAACTACCGGGCATGGTTATCTGGATATAGTCGACTTTATTATTCAGAGCTGTACCGATGTGGAGCGAAACCTACAGGAACTATACCGCCGTGTGGCTTTCAATATTTGTATCGGCAATACTGATGACCATTTTCGCAATCACGGTTTTCTTTTGACTGCAAAAGGTTGGACACTATCTCCTGCATATGACATGAATCCCACGCTAAGTGAGTATCAAAGTTTGCTTGTTTCATTAACTTCTAATAAAGCAGAGCTGAGTATTTTGCTGGATGCTTGCGAAGACTACATGCTAAACCGTAAAACAGCAGAAAAGATTATTTCGGAGGTTATTGAAGCTGTAAAAGGATGGCGCGAATTGGCAACACGATTAAGTATTTCCAAGAGAGAAGTGGCTATGTTTGCCGGAGTGTTGGATGGGCGATATAAGGCGGAATGACTATTATAGTGTGCCAAATTACCAAGCAAAAATGCGCCAAATTGCCAAACGATACGAGATAGATGGTTGATTTGTATGTGATTGAATAATAAGATGCGATTGAAGCTTTGTGTTATGCTGAGCGAACATAATGTTTGTGTAGCATAATTTTTTGAAAGATGAAATTCATTGATGAAATAGATAAAAGCGGTAAATGTGTTTTTGTGCATAGCTTGATGCCAATTGTAGTCATTCCTTTAAATGATGTTTTTGTTGCTTATATACTTGGCTATATGAAGAATTAGATGTATTTTTGTTTGTAATTTAACGAGGATAATTTAAATACTAATGTCGAATAATCAACAAATGATGCTGAATAGAATAAAAGTGGTACTTGCAGAAAAGCAAAGAACCAATAGATGGTTGGCAGAGCAAATGGGTAAGTCCGAGAATACAATTTCAAGATGGTGTTCCAATAAGTCACAACCATCCCTTGATGTGTTGGTTAAAGTTGCAGAATTACTTAATATTGACCCTCGTCAGCTCATAAATGGTGAGACAAAAATTTAGTTATGGCAATAAAGAAGACTTAATTATATAGCATACTTTGGGAAAGTTGCAATATCCTACGCGGAAGCATGGACGCGAGTCAATACAAGAACTATGTATTGACTATGCTGTTCTTGAAGTATATCAGCGACAAAGTTAAATCTGATTCAGATATATTCTTTGACCTTCCAGAAGGATGCTCTTTCAATGACATCGTTGCCCTTAAGGGGAAAACCAATATAGGCGAGGAGATTCAGAAGAAACTCCATGCCATAGCTCGAGCGAATCCTAGATTGGATCACATTATCAACGAAGCTGATTTTGATGACTCAACTAAACTTGGAACAGGGAAAGCTAAGGTTGATACATTGACAAGCCTCATTTCTGTTTTTCAGCGAGATTTTCTTGATTTTAGTAAGAACCGTGCTGGCGATGACGATCTTATCGGAGATGCGTATGAATATCTGATGAAGAATTTTGCCGCAGAGAGTGGTAAAAAGAAAGGTCAGTTTTATACTCCTGCTGAGGTTTCTCGTTTAATGGCTCGTCTGATTGGCATACATAAAGACAATCGGCCGCAGATTTCCATATATGATCCGACTTGCGGCTCGGGATCATTGTTGCTTCGTGCTGCTGCGGAATATTCCAAGCATCGCGATGGTGTTTCTATATTTGGTCAGGAACTAGATGGTGCAACACGAGGTATGGCGGTTATGAATATGTATCTTCATGGTTATGACGACCCGGAGTTAGAAGTCGGAGATACTATTGAAAAGCCATTCTTCAAATCAACATCAAATCAACTGGAAACATTCAACTATGTCGTTGCCAATCCTCCATTCTCTCAGAAAGGATGGATAAAGGGAGAAATTAAAATCAATGACACTTTCGGTCGGTGGGGAAATTCAGACAATCTACCTCCTATTCCTCCTGTTGGCTATGAAGATTACGCATTTTTGCTTCACATTATCAAGTCAATCAATTCGCAAGGGCGCGGAGCTTGTATATTACCAAACGGAGTTTTGTTCCGTGGTAATGAAGAAGAAGCTGTTAGACGGAAAATTATTGAGAAACGGTATATCCGAGGCATCATAAGTCTGCCTACAAACTTGTTTTTTGGTACTGGAATTCCTGCCTGCATTATCATTATTGACAAAGCTAAGACTTCGACATCAAAAGGCATTTTTATGATTGATGCTCGCTCAGGATTCGCAAAAGATGGAGCAAAGAATCGACTTCGTGAACAGGATATTCGTCGCATATTTGATGCATGGGAAACGCTTGAAAATCTCGAAAAGAACGGTAACCTTGATGATAAAGAGGAAGCCATACCTCATTTTGCCCGATTCGTACCTTACACCGAAATTACCAACGAGCGAAATGACTGCAATCTCAATGTGTCACGTTATATAACACCAGTCGATACTGAAATTCAGCAAGATCTTTATGCTCACCTCAAACTAAACGGAGGATTACCTGTCAAAGATGTAGAAGATGGATTTTCTTATCTTTGGCGACACTGTCCAACACTCAAAGACGAGCTGTTTGAGCCATTGGAGGAAAACTATTATAAACTGCGCGTCGGACGCAACGAGATTCCAAACACTATTATACACAATAAGGAATTCAGTACTTTAAGTGGATTCTTCTCTGATGCAATAGAAGAATGGTATAAACTTGTGTCACAACAGATGTTTGCGCTTGCTCCCGGATGCCAGCCTAAAAAACTTATAGCAGACTGGAGTGAGTCACTCCTTGAGATGCTCTCTGAAATTGATGGGCTTGTTGGCAAATACACGATATATGACATATTGCTCAACTATTGGAACTCAGCCATGCAAGATGATTGTTATCTGATTTCTCGCTATGGTTGGACGGTAGAATTGTCGTGTGATGTTCTTACAACCGATAAAAAATCTAAAGAGGTAAAGTTTGTCCCTAAAAAGAATCCCACCTTCAGGGATTACAATTGCGATTTGTTGCCGGTTCATGTTGTTGTCAATCATTATTTCAAGGAAGAGAACGATGCGGTCAATGAAGCTGAAGAGCGTGTGTCACAACTCAAAGGTGAGATAGAACAGATGGAGGAGGAATACCCCGAGGAACTTAACGATACTGTTACCGAAATCATAAGTAAATATATCTACGCTATATGTCCTAAACCTTTGGAGGGAGAAAAAGATGTTTTAGAGACATATCTTGCTATTAACGAAAAAGGAAAGATTGGCAAAGAGAAACGCGAAGCTATTATCGCCAAAAATCGGAATGTATTCGATTGTCTTAGCGACATGAGTGTAAGTGCAATTAAATATCGATTGAAGGAAGTTGTTAATTATGCGGCATTGCCAGATGATACCATTAAGTTATATAAAAAATATATTGACTTTAACAGAGAGTTGGCTGATGCTAAGACCGATGTTAAACAAAAGATATCAAAGTTGACCAAACTTGTTGTTGCAAAATATCCTACTTTACAAGAATCGGAAATTAAGGGTATGGTTGTCAATGACAAATGGCATACTGCTATAGTTGGAGGAGCAATTAGTGCGGCTTTCGATGTAACCGTGGATATTGAACAACAAGTTACTGCTCTTGTTGATCGTTATGCTCACCGCTTATCCGACATTGACGCTTCAGTACGAGATCTTGAAGAAAAAGTAAATTCTCACCTCGCTAAAATGGGTTTTGAATTATGATTGAAACTAAATTCAAACAAACAGAGTTGGGATTGATTCCTATGGACTGGGCGGTTTTCCGTTTAGGAACTATAAGCGACATTAAAACAGGTCCCTTTGGTTCTTCATTACACGCATCTGATTATGTTCGTTATGGTACACCAATTATTACTGTCGAACATTTAGGTGAACCGTACATACTTCATGCTACGAACACACCATTGGTTGGGGAAAGAGATAAGAAACGTTTGGCTCAATATTCTTTACGGACAGGCGATATAGTATATAGTAGAGTCGGTTCTGTTGACAGAAATAGTGTTGTAACCGAACACGAAGAAGGTTGGTTATTCTCTGGACGATTATTAAGAGTCCGAAATACTTTTGGTTATAACGCATCTTATTTAGGCTATCATTTAAATAGTTATTCAGCAAAACAGCGTATCATTTCTGCTGCTGTTGGATTGGGGATGCCATCAATTAATACAAAAATATTAGGAGAACATTCTGTTATTCTACCAAAAGACGTTAACGAACAAACGAGAATTGCAGAAGCATTGAGCGATGTAGATAAGTTAATTCGTGAACTTGATACTCTGATTGAAAAGAAACGGTCTATAATGCAGGGGACTATGCAAGAGCTCCTAACCGCTCATTGCAGATTACCAGGTTTCGTCCATCCGTGGAGGAATACTTTAGTTGAAAAATGTTGTAAAATAACCACAGGAGAGAGTAACACTCAAGATCAAATTGAATCAGGTATATATCCATTTTACATTCGGTCGGCCACAGTCATGAGAAGCAATAGCTATATATTCGATTGTGAAGGTGTTATAACTATTGGGGATGGCCAAATAGGAAAGGTGTTTCATTATGTCAATGGAAAATTTGATTTACATCAACGATGCTATTTAATGTACGACTTTGATGATGTAGATGTAAAATTCTTTTATTTTCTATTTTCATTTTTCTTTTATAATCGAGTTATTGCATTATCAGCAAAAGCAACAGTAGATTCCGTCAGAAGAAATATGATTGCAAAAATGAAAATAAATATACCTTCAACGATGCAAGAACAAAAAGCCATTGCCAATATTCTGTCTGACATGAATGATGGAGTTGAAGCAATAGAGGCAAAAAGGGATAAATATATTGCAGTCCGTCAAGGCATGATGCAGCAGTTATTAACAGGAAAAATTCGTTTAATATGAACACGATACCATTAGTAGATTCGGAACGCACAACTCAAAATCGTGTTGTTAATCTCCTCTACGATTATTGTGGCTATCAGTATCTTGGATATAAACAGGATGCCGACAACCTTCCAATTATTCCTGAAATTCTCGGAAAGTTTATAAAAGATACACAACACGCCTCAAATACGGAGATTGATAAAGTTCTTCGCTTGCTCGATTTGGAAATAAGCCGATGTCATGATAAGGACACGTTGTTTCAGAGCAATCTGAACTTTTATAGCTATCTGCGCTACGGAGTAAATATTCAAGGAGATGACGGACAAAGCAAAACTGTTAAGATTATTGAATGGTCCGAGGATAATGTGGCCGACAATATATTTTCTTTGGCAGAGGAGGTGACAGTTCGCCGTAATATAGAAGAATACCATACACGGCGTCCTGACATAGTAGTATATGTCAATGGAATGGCACTTGGAGTTATTGAATTGAAGAAATCAACTGTTAGTGTTAAAGACGGTGTGCGCCAACAGATTCGTAATAATGGTAGAGATAATGAAATATGCCATTTTTTTGTACCTGCTCAATTTCTTTTTGCCGGAAACGATAGTGAAGGAGTGTATTATGGTACAATACTGACTCCGGAAAAGTTTTGGTTACGCTGGAAGGAACCAACGGGTCAAAGTTATCCCAATGATACGTCCACTCCCGAACCAATTCCTGAGCTATTTCCAAGAACAGAATTACCTAATGAACTTGATCGTTCATTGCTTCAGATGCTTGAGCCGAAAAGAATGTTGCGTCTTATCCATGACTGCGTTGTATATGACGGAGGTATTAAAAAAGTTTGTCGTCCAAACCAATATTTTGCATTCGAGGCAGCAAAACCACGCATCTGCAATAAGCAAAGTGGTATTATCTGGCACTCGCAAGGTGCCGGCAAAAGTTTGATGATGGTATGGTTGGCTCAATGGATATTGGAGAATATGCCAAATGACCCGCGTGTTGTTATTATCACCGACCGTGATGAACTCGACAAACAAATTGAGAATGGATTCAAAGATGCCGGTCATAAACCAATTCGTGCCAAAAGCGGAAATCATCTTCTTTCGATGCTGTCAGAAGTTGAACCTAATTTGATTTGTACCCTTATCCATAAATTCGGTATTGCAGGACAGGAGGAATCTGCTTTTTCTTTAGAGGAGAAGAAACTCCGAGGAAAGCGCTCTCCTGAACAGTATATGGCTGCACTTGCCGAAAAACTGCCCCAAGGTTTTAAGGCTAAAGGCAATATATTTGTCTTTGTTGACGAATGTCATCGTACACAAGGTGGTATACTCAACAAAGCCATGAAAAAAATTATGGGCGATGATGTTATGCTCATCGGTTTTACCGGTACTCCATTGCTGAAACAACAAAAGAGTAAACTTACATCGAGAGAAAACTTTGGCAATTATATCCACACATATAAATTTAATGAGGCGGTTAAGGATCAGGTGATTCTCGACCTACGTTATGAAGCTCGCGAAATAGAGCAGAATCTTGAAAACGAACAGGCCGTTGACCAACTCTTTGAACACATTACACGCAATCTCAGTCCAAAAGCAAAAGAAGAGTTAAAAAGCCGATGGGCTGTAATGAAGAATCTTTTTTCGAGTCGTGACCGCGTGCGTAAGATTGTAGCCGACATTGTAAAGGACATGCAACTCATATCATGCCTTCGGGAAAGTTGGGGTAATGCAATGCTGGTTTGCGATAGCATTTATCAGGCTTATCGTTGTTGGGAGGTCTTTCAGGAAACACAACTTAAAGGACATTGTGCAGTCGTTTCAAGTTTTAACGGTAAAGATGCGAGTCCGGAAGAATCATCTTCGGGCGAAACACAAAGCGAGGCTGAATATAAAGCAGAGATGGCTAAAAAGATGTTTAAGGACCGCACTCCCGAAGAATTTGAGGAATGGGCTAAGACTCAATTTGTCGACCATCCAGGTGACATGAAACTTCTGATTGTGGTAAGTAAACTACTTACTGGTTTTGATGCTCCATCGGCTACCTATCTCTATCTTGATAAGAAAATGGAGGGGCATGATTTGTTTCAAGCTATCTGTCGCGTAAACCGTACAAACAACGAGCATGAAGAAAAAGAGTTCGGGTATATAGTCGACTACAAACAGCTTTTTAAGAATATTGAAGATGCGGTCAATGATTACACTACTGGAGCATTTTCAGATTACGACAAGGAAGATGTGAAAGGATTGTTAACGGATCGATTTGAGAATGCCAAGCGCGATTTGGACACGGCACTTGAACGTGTAGAGCATCTTTGTGAGCCTGTTGCTCATCCAAAAACGACCAACGAATTTTTTGATTACTTTGTATTCGACCAACGCAGCACAGAGCCTGATGAAGAAGAAGCTGCAACTATCCGAAGTGCCCCCATACGCGAAGCCTTCTATAATGCTGTAAAAATTCTTGTGACCCGCTATTCTGCAATTGCGCTTGAAATGGAAAGAGCTGGTTATACGACTGAAGAGGCGCAGACTATATTTGAGCGTATCAAGAATTTTGATAATATCCGGAATGCCATAATGCGCCGTGCCGGAGATATTGTTGACATGAAACTATATGATCAGCAGATGAGAAACATACTTGATATGTATATAGATGCCAAGCCCTCAAAGGTACTCGCCATGCTTGAAGACTTTTCATTTCTTGACCTTGTGCTTGACGGTAACTCAGAGGAAGCAGAACATGAGGCTGAGGAAGCACTTGGAGGAAAGGATGGTGTCGCATCAACGATTACTGCCAATGTTCGTCGTGTAGTTAACCGTAAACGTGAGAGTAATCCAGAAGAATATAGAAAATTCTCAGAACGCATAAATCGACTGCTCGCAGAGTATCGCCAAGGAGTTCTTGACTATAAGGAATATCTCAAAGCAATAGCTGAGTTGGCTCGTGAACTTGGAAATCGTACATTCGACCCTAGACTCGACACTCAAGGCAAACAAGCATTATTTGATAATCTCGGCGAAGATGTTGCATTAACTCTGGAGGTCTATCAACTTATCAAAGTTAATGCTAAGCAAGGATTTAGGACGAATGATGTAAAGAAAGCTAAGCTTCGTAGGGCCTTAGAATCATTCACTGCATCTAAACCATTTGATGTAGATGACATTCTCCGTATTGTAATAAATAATCCTGAGTTTTAATGCATATCATAAAAGTAGCAGATATTGAAATTGAGGTTGAACGCAAATCCATTAAAAATTTGCATTTAGCTGTCTATCCTCCAGATGCGAGGGTACATATCTCTATGCCTGATTATCTGGTAGATGATGATGCCAGAAATTTTGTCTTGCAAAAACTGGAATGGCTTCGTACTCAGATAGAGGAAGTGCTTGCCCAACCTCGACAAACGAAACGGCAATTCGTATCGGGCGAGAGTCATTATTTATTTGGTCAACGGCATCAACTAATTGTAGAAGAGTTGCCTCACTATGCAAATAGTATGGAACTTAAAGGTAACAAACTTTATATGTTTTTGAAACCTGGCACTTCTATTGAAACAAGAGCAGAACTAATGCGTACCTGGTATAGATCGCATCTTAAAAAGGAACTGACATTAATGCTCCAATATTGGGCTAATAAACTTGAAGAGAATCCTTTTGAATGGCAGGTTAAGCAGATGAAAACTGAATGGGGCAGTTGTATTCTTTCAAAACGTCTGCTTATCTTTAATCTTGAACTTGCCCGAGTACCACGTGAGTGTATTGAGTTTGTGATTGTGCATGAGTTCTGTCATTTTAAAGTCGATAATCATAACAAAATTTTTGAGATGTTGATGACCAAACGTCTTCCGAATTGGCGTGCTTTGCGCCAAAAACTTAATGCATTTGTAGCACTACCATACAAAGAATAACGCACACTTATGAATCGAATTATACTTATCGGCAACGGCTTTGACTTGGCACATGGGCTTCCTACTAGATATGAAGATTTCATAAACTGGTATTGGGAGAAACGAGTCGATTCTTTTACCGGAAATCTTACGTCTATATCAGAGGATTGTCTTTGTTCTATCAAAATTACTTCAGACAACTACAATCACTGTTGGAATGTCTTTGCATTTTGTCTTCCTAAGTTTTTTAACAAACCGTCCGGTAAAGAGATAATTGATTGTATTGCCAATGATTCTAAGTCCTTTGAATTTTCATTGTCTCCATTTTTTAAGAGTATATGCACTTCTATTGAGGCCAAAGGATGGGTTGACATAGAAAAGGAATATTATGATTTATTGCGAAATTCAATTATAAATCCAGACAACTGTGATTATACAATTTCTGAACTCAACAAGCAATTACATTATACTCAGGAACTTTTAGCTCAATATCTTTCTTCTATCACAACTGATAATATAAAGTGCAATAAGGAGATACAACGTCAAATTTATGGAAATATTCGTAAAGACGATGTTAGTATTTCACAATTACAGGTTTACTATGACTATGTAGATTATTTAATCCAACAAGACAATGCGTACCAACAGTTACTCTGTAGATATGGTTATGAAGGTTCCGATAGGCACTTTATGACAGAGGATATTAAACAGCTCAGAAAGCAGTTTATAGGTTCGTCAGAGATAGAAGAAATTTACCTAAAGGATTTAATAATTCCTGAGAATATTATGTTACTTAATTTTAATTATACTGAAGTAGCAGACAAATATGGGGGGCTGAAAGTTGCAGCTATAAATCATATTCATGGAGACTTGAATAATCCTAATAGCATAATATTTGGTTATGGTGATGAGCTTGATGAGGATTATAAAGATTTCCTTAAACAATCAGATAATGAGTGTTTAAGAAACATCAAATCTATAAAGTATTTAGAGTCGGGAAAATATCGTAATTTACTTCAGTTCATTGAATCTGCTCCATATCAAGTTTATATCATGGGGCATTCTTGTGGTAACTCGGACAGAACGCTGCTAAACACCTTGTTTGAACATAAAAACTGTGTTTCAATAAAGCCATATTATTATCAAAAAGATGATGGCTCAGATAACTATCTGGAAATAGCACAAAATATATGTCGTAATTTTACGGACATGAAGCTAATGCGTGATAGGATCGTAAATAAAATGTTTTGTGAACCATTACCACAATATATTAAATGATTTTATATGGCAAAAAATATAGAAATACGAAATAGCACAGCAGAGTTTCTCATATTTATGCTTGAAGGCAAAGAGGGTGGGATTCAAGTGATGTATAAGAATGAAACCATTTGGGTAACCCAAAAGGCGATGGCACAGCTTTTTGATGTAGGAGTACCTGCAATCAGCAAGCATCTTAAAAATATTTTTGAGAGTGGTGAGTTGGACGAACATTCAGTTATTTCCAAAATGGAAACAACTGCTTCGGATGGCAAGAATTACAACACGACTTTCTATAATCTCGATGCTATTATCAGTGTCGGATATCGTGTTAATTCTGTTCGTGCCACTCAGTTCCGGCAGTGGTGTACGTTTGTCCTCCGGCAGTTTGCCATCCGTGGATATGTGCTTGACCATAAGCGAATGGAGAACGGAGCTTTCTTAGGTGTGGATTACTTTGAGCATTTGCTTGCCGAAATAAGGGAGATAAGGCTGAGTGAGCGTCGTTTTTATCAGAAACTCACGGATATCTATGCTACGGCAATAGACTATAACAAAGATGCTCCGACAACTCGTCTATTTTTCAAGAAGGTGCAGAACAAAATACACTATGCCGTACATGGGCATACCGCAGCGGAGTTGATAGTTGAACGAGCCGATGCGAATAAGGAGCACATGGGATTGAACACTTGGGAAAATGCTCCGAATGGAAAAATTGTCAAAACAGATGTGTCTGTGGCTAAGAACTATTTGCGAGAAAAAGAATTGGAGGAAATGGGCAGAATAGTCAATGCATCGCTTGATATGGCAGAGAGTATGGCTATGCGTCATATACCTATGACAATGGAAGATTGGACAAAGCGAATAGACAAATTCATTAATCTATTTGATAGTCCGATATTGTAGGATAGTGGAAAGGTTTCTGCCGAATATGCCAAAGAGTTTGCTGAATCTGAGTTTGAAAAGTACAGGATTATTCAAGACCGTCTTTTCCAATCTGACTTTGATAGATTTGAAGATAATAGTCTTCCTGCATCGGATATTGAATAATTATAATGTCATTTTGAGGTTGGCAAAATCGCCTTTGGGATATGGCAGATTCATGTCATTAAATTGGCAAGCGTTCGGACAATAGTTCTGTGTTCATCATCTACTATCTGCATTTATGGTGGCCGGCGTTACTCCAGGATACCACTTAAAAGCAAGAAAAGAGTTCACATAAGAGTTCATAAAAGAACCAGTAGGGTTCATAAAAGAGTTCGTAAAAGCACTACTGAAATACGCTTGCCGATGGTAATTGTCAAACAGAGGCTACAAGGGTATTACAAGCCCATCCAAAACATGATTGCGTGGAGAGTTAAGGTATTCTATAATCGCAATAAAGCCATATCTTGCTTGCCTGGGATTGGCAACTTCTCACGAGCGATTTATCGCTTGGGGTATTAGGCTCTTATCTATAAAGATGATTGTATATTACTTTATTACAGGTTATTATATTGCCTTATGCTCTTTTTAAGTAACATTTTAGTATCAAAATAGCAACTATCTATTTTCATAAAGGCCAAGGAATTTCTATACGTGTTATCATAAAAACAAATGTACTTCATTTTATCCTGTTGAAAAACAGTAAAATATCTGTTCGCCAATGGCAGGACGAACGGCACTTTTTTGTAACTTTGCATTGTAGTTCAATGTGGTATGAGGAAACGTGGAACATATCTGTTGCCAATACTTTTGTTGGTATCGTCTGTAGCCGTCATGCTGTTTTCCCAAAACCATACGGTCAGGATTATCTCGACCGTAGCTGCGGTGCTGTGCGGATGGTTTGTCACCTGCAAAATAGCTGTGAACTATAAGGCAGGAGACAAATCAAGGAAAGCGGAATCTAACAGGGGCGGTATCTTAGTCATCGGAGGATTTCTTTTTCTCTGCGCCGCCGTATTTTATTGGATTACGGAAAATCATAAGACAACAGCAGATGCCCTGTCGCAGAGGGGATACGTTACCGAAGGGATAATTACTGACATTAGTTATGGCAAAGCCGCGACGGTTTATTTCCGTTTTACAGCCAAAGGAAAGGCATACGAAGGAACGGACACCTTCTTCGTTGTGGTATGCCTGTGCCGTGTCAATTATACGATACCACGCTGAAAGACATTCTCAATTTTCTTTCTTGCTGAAAACGTGCGACTTACAAGAGTTTATTTCTTGACAGGTAACGATTTAGAAACAAGCGAACTGCTTATTCTTGTTGCATTTTGCATTAAATCAAAAGAACGCTTTATCTGAATGCAAAGGTATAAAAATCATATAATAATGATTTAATTTTCTCACAAATATCTTTTTTATTTTTGTTTTAATTCAGCGGTTTCTAACATGATACCTGTATTCTGACGGAGACATTCCTATTTGCTTTTGCACATAGCGGGTAAAATGTGAGAGCGATGAAAAGTTCATCCGGTTGGCGATGTCTTTAAGAGGTATTTCTTTTTGACGAAGTAAACAGGTTATTTCATGCGCAGTAAAACGGTCTATCCAGTAAGAGGCAGGTTTGCCACTTACTTTTTTACATACTTCTGTCAAATAATGGGGTGTGATACAAAGCAATGATGCATAATAAGGAATACTACGGTTCTTGATATATTCTTTATTATATAGCATTTCTACAAACTGTTTCAGAATAGATGCATTACGCTCCGAAATATTATAATATGCTTGATTTTGCGCATGAATATCGTATAAATTGAGGATATGCACAATAAGCAAATACCCCATCATCTCTTCACGGAACAAATGTTTTTTTTCATCGAGACGCTTAAGAATATGATTTAAGTCTTCCTGACAGATTTGATAATCATGCGGTGAAAGTTTCATTACCGGATTTTGCAACAATGACATATGTCCGATAATGCCGTAATTGCTGCGTATTGCCATTGAGGTAATGAATGAATCGGAAAAACACATAATGATAGCTTCAAAATCGTCTGATTCGGAAAAGCTTGTTACAAGAGATGGATTGGGCAAAATAACATAATCCCCCTGTACAATATTGTAACGCACATTTTGAAATGTAAAACTCATATTACCGCTTGTACAGAGGATATGCAACACATGGTCAAGATATTTTGTAGCCTGATGATCTGTCAGCGAATTAAAAAATACGATTTTATTCCATGTGTCCTGCTTCATAACCATAATACGTCTGTTATTCAAATGCAAAATTACGAATAATCCACGAATTATGAAAATATCACCACGCATTAGACAACTGCCGCATCAGTTATCCTGTGTAATTTTGCAGTATCAATTTAAAATATATAAGTAGTATGAGATTTGTAAGACTGAACAATGGCGTAATGATGCCTGCTGTCGGATTTGGTGTTTATCAAATACCTGTAAATGACACGGAAAGAGCAGTAGGCGATGCACTCGAAGTAGGCTATCGTATGTTTGATACAGCAGCTTCATATTTCAATGAGGAGCAGGTCGGGAATGCAATCCGACATAGTGGATTGAAACGGGAGGAAATATTTGTCACCACGAAACTATGGGTACAAGACTACGAATATGACAATGCACTTCGGGCATTTGACAAATCCATGAAGCTATTAGGTCTTGACTACCTTGACCTCTATCTGATGCACAAGCCATATGGGAATTATTATGCTGCATGGCGTGCAATGGAACGGCTCTACAAAGAGGGGCGTATCCGTGCCATAGGAGTAACCAGTTTCTCTAATGAACGGCTGCAAGACCTATTCCTGCATAACGAAATAAAGCCTGCCGTGAATCAGCTTGAAACACATCCGTTTTTCCAACAGCAAGCCGCCAATACATTCTTGCAGAAAGAGGCTATACAGCACGAAGCATGGGCGCCGTTTGCAGAAGGTCAGAACGATATTTGGAATAATTCCATACTGAAATCCATTGCAGGGAAACACGGACGAACAGTGGGACAAATTGTGCTGCGTTGGCTGAATCAGCGTAATGTGGTGGTCATTCCCAAAACAGTACATAAGGAACGCATGATAGAAAATTTGTCTATCTATGACTTCACACTTTCCGATGCAGAAATGGATGCTATCGCCGGACTTGAAACAGGCAAAAGCCCCATTTATGACGACATGGATTTACCAACAGTAAAGGGAATCGGATTACATAAGATACATGACTGATAAATAAAAGGCATAGAATATATGATTAGACATATTTTTATCGGAACATTCAAGGATGGTGTAAGTGATGACACTAAACAACATCAACTTGCAAATATGCAAGCAATGAAAGAAAAGATTCCCGGTATAATCGACCTTAAGATTGGAATTAGCACTGGTTGGGCTGGGCAGAAAAACCAAGTAGTCATGACTGTGGATTTCCTCACAAAAACGGATTTCGACACTTACATGACACATCCTTATCATACGGATTACATAGGGAGTATCATAGCAGATACTTATTTCAACCGTTCTACATTTATTGCAGCACAATTTGAATATGAATATCCGAAGAAGGAGGACTTGACAGCACTATAAAATCACACCAAGTTCTATCAATAGAAACAATAAACATATTATACAAATTAAATTATTTACAATGAAGACTGTAAAATTAAATAATGGCATTTCAATGCCATTGGTTGGATATGGGGTTTGGCAAATTACACCCGAAGAATGCGAACATTATGTATCGGAAGCTCTGAAAGCCGGTTTATCGTTCAATTGATACGGCGCAAGCCTATTACAACGAGGAAGGTGTAGGTTCTGCCATTGCAAAATCGGGCATCCCCCGCTCAGAGATATTCATAACAACGAAAGTATGGATTTCCAATGCAGGAGATGAGAAGGCTTTGGCAAGTATTGATGAATCGCTCCGAAAGTTAAAAAGCGACTATATCGATTTATTGCTCATTCACCAGCCTTTCGGCGATTATTACGGAACCTACCGTGCAATGGAAAAAGCATACAATGCCGGAAAAGTCCGTGCTATCGGACTAAGCAACTTCTACGATGCCCGTTTTGTCGATTTGGCTGAAAACATGGACATTAAACCCGCTGTGGTACAGTTGGAGACACACGTATTCTCGCAACAGGTCAAAATGCGCCATTTGGCAGAAAAATACGGCACGCATATCATGGCATGGAGTCCGCTGGCTCGTGGAATGAATGGGCTTTTTACCAATGAAACCTTGAAAAGCATCGGAGAAAAATATGGTAAAGACAATGCGCAAGTATGCTTGAAGTATCTGACGGACGAGGGTATTATTGTGCTTCCACAATCAACACGCACGGAACGTATGGCAAGCAATCTTGCCATTGAGGATTTCAGTTTGAGCGAAGCAGATAAAGAACTTATTCGTAAAATGGATACCGGAAAAGCACTTGCTGCGGATTTCAATGACCCCGAACTGGCTGAGTATCTTCTTGCATACGACAAGAATTTTAACCCACAAAACAAATGAACATGAAATACGGAATTTTAGGAAGTGGCGATGTTGCCCGCACTATTGCAAGCAAGTTGATTGAACTCGGGCATGCTGTTATGCTTGGTTCACGCACGGCCGACAATCCACAAGCGGCTGAATGGGCAAAACGCCACGGAGAACAGGCAGCGCACGGCACGTTTGCCGATGCTGCGCGTTTCGGTGAACGGATATTCAACTGTGTGCGAGGTATCCATTCGATAGAAGCTCTTAATGCAGCCGGGAAAGAAAACCTGAATGGTAAATTGCTTATTGATTTGGCAAACCCCTACATCTATAAAGACGGGCATATTTCGCTTGACGCACAATTAAGCGATACCACGTCATTGGGTGAGGAAGCGCAACGACTACTACCGCAAACAAAAGTCGTAAAGACACTGAACTACTTGCACAACTATCTAATGACCCATCCCGGCGAACTATCCGAACCCATTACGGGATTCTACTGCGGAAACGACAAGGAGGCCAAAGCGGAAGTGGAGAAACTGTTGGCCGATTTCGGTTGGAACGACACTTTGGATTTAGGTGATATATCCATGTCACGATACACTGAAATGCTTGGCGCGTTTTGGCCTGCGGCACTCAATGGGTTAGGACATATGCGATGGGGATTCAGATTGATAAGACAATGATTGATAATAAATTAATATCACATGAGCATGAAAGTGATTTTAGTAAACGATTCTCCACATCAGACGGGAGCCACTTATACGGCATTAGATGAAATCCGAAAGACATTGGAGCAAGAGGGCATTGAAGCCGAGATTTTTCAGATAGGTATCAACCCGATAGCTTCTTGTCGTGGCTGTGCCGCTTGTATCAAGCAAGGCAGATGTGTAATCAACGATGACGGCAAGGTAAATGAGTTCTTAAAACTGGCAGAACAAGCGGATGGATTTGTCTTTGGCACTCCGACACACTTCGATGGACCGTATGGAAATCTTGTATCCTTTATGAACCGCATATTCTATGTGGGCTGTATAGGTAACAGTAAACTATTCCGTTTGAAACCTGTTGCCGCCATTGCCGTAGCCCGGCGGTCAGGCACGACCTCGGCATTTGCCCAACTTTATAAATTCTTCATTGAAATGCTTATTGTCCCTTCCCGTTTCAATAGCTGCGCTTTCGGTGGCAATGCAGAAGAGGTATTACAAGACAAAGAGGGCTTGAATAATATGCGTATTATAGGTAAGAACATGGCCTATATACTGAAGTGCAAATCTATTGCATCGGAAGCAGGATTGCTGCCTCCACCGCAAGAAGAAGGTATATTCACGAATTATATCCGGTAGATAAATGCGGTATATAACAAAAATTTCACAAAATGAAGATAAGGAAACTTGGAAATTTGGAAGTGTCCGCAATCGGTCTTGGTTGCATGGGCTTTACACACGCTTACGGTGTAGCACCCGATGAACAGGAGTGTATTCGATTGGTACATCAAGCATTCGACTTGGGCTGCAACTTCTTCGACACAGCCGAAATGTACTCCTACTTTAAGAATGAAGAATTTGTAGGAAAAGCATTGAAAGGTCTGCCGCGCGACAAGGTGGTTATCTCCGACAAGTTCTGGCCAACACCCCTACCCGGAACGGAGAACGATTTTCCGGAAGGAAAACTAAGTGAGATTGGTATTCGTCGCAGCATAGAGAGTGCCTTGCGACACCTGCAAACCGACTACATTGACCTCTACACGGAACATCTGATGGAGGAAGGCAGTGAAGAAGAAGTGGCATTTGTCATGGGCAAACTCATTCAAGAGGGCAAAATACGGGCTTGGGGGCAATCCTCGCCAACAATAGAACAGATTCGCAAGGCTCATGCGGTCACTCCAATTACCGCCGTACAGAGTGAATACTCCATGATGGCACGCCAATGGGAAAATGACGTACTACCTCTCTGCAAAGAGCTGGGCATCGGTTTTGTCGCTTTCTCACCGATGGGTAACGGCTTTTTAAGTGGTAAATATACACCAGCCTCCGAGTTCAAGGGCGATGACGTGCGCCGAGTGATTTCTCGTTTCTCTCCCGAAAATATGGAAGCAAACCAACCCTTGCTGCACCTTATAGGACAGTTTGCTGCGGTCAAAAACTGCACCACGGCACAGATAGCCCTCGCATGGGTGTTGAAAGGTGGCGACTTTATCGTCCCCATTCCCGGCATGAGACGAGAGGAACGTATTATTGAAAATCTTGGAGCTGCCGACATCGAACTCTCCGATAATGAGCACCGCCAACTCAATATGGAACTGTCAAAGATAGAAATTCACGGCTCACGCTGCGGCAAAGACATTCAGAAGTTGGGAACTGTACCCGGAAATGCAAAAGTATAACGCTGTGGCAAATCCTATCCTTTGCCATTATTCTGATGTTGTATTTGCTTTCAAGAAACAATATGGCATACCGCCACAAAGAATACTTACGTGCGGTTAGTATAAATAGAATCAATATGAGAACAAAAAGAGTAATTATCATGGCAACGGCATTCCTTGCAATGCGCTTTGCCGAAAATCCATTAATTGCACAAGAAATGAAAAATGATGACGTTCCCCCATTGAGTGCTTTTAGAGTAGGCGATAAGAATCCGGCGGTGAATGCCCGGTTCTTTTCCGGCGAATCCTACCTTGCACCCCTTACGCCCGATGCACAAACCAGTAGCCGGGTATATAATGTAACCTTTGAGCCTACGTGCCGCAACAACTGGCACAGCCACTCCAAAGGACAAATCCTGCTTGCCGTAGGCGGTAAGGGATATTATCAGGAGAAAGGCAAGCCTGCCATATTGATGTTGCCCGGCGATGTGGTAGAGATTGCTCCTGACGTGGTGCATTGGCATGGAGTTTCGCCCGATAATTGGTTCTCGCACATCGGTATTACGCCCGAAGATACCGACAACAAAACTACTTGGCTTGAACCTGTGAATGACAAGGAATATACCGAAGCCACCGCACTGATAGCCGAAGCGCAACGTGAGCGTGATGCCGATGCCCGACCGCAGTTGGCTACGCACATTGACCATATGGAAGCGTATGACATCATCTTCGTAGGCTATCCAAATTGGTTCTTTGACATTCCCATGCCACTCTATACCTTCTTTGATGAGTACGACCTTTCGGGCAAAACCATTATCCCGTTCTACACCTATGGAAGAAGTGGTAAGCGTACCAATTCCATCGAGAATATTCGCCGGCTGGAGCCGGATGCCACTGTGCTGACACCCCTTTCTTCCTCACATGACAGCCTGCGGCAAGAGGGTGAGAATATAGTGAAATGGCTGCAAGAAAAAGGGCTGGCACGATAGCCGTCGAAAGGTAAGAGAATACAAAATCAAAAAAAGAAATTAACAGAATAACCACTTCAAATCAAGAATAAAATGAGACAACAGCCAACCATCGCCCTCGGCACTTGGTCGTGGGGCACAGGAGCCGCCGGAGGCGACCAAGTATTCGGGAATAACCTCGGCACAAAGGAACTTAAACCGGTATTCAACGCAGCTATGACCGCAGGACTTACCCTTTGGGACACTGCCGCTGTTTATGGTATGGGGTCTTCCGAATCCATCTTGGGTGAACTTGCCAAAGCGTATGAACGTGACTGTATTACCCTCTCCACAAAGTTCACTCCGCAGATAGCAGCCGACGTAACCAATCCCGTAGAGGAAATGCTTGCCGGAAGTCTTGACCGCCTCGGTACGGAGACGATTGACATCTATTGGATTCACAACCCGGCGGACGTGGAACGCTGGACACCGTTCCTTATCCCGTTACTCCGTAGCGGTAAAGTGAAATCAGTCGGCGTATCGAACCACAACCTTGCCGAAATCAAGCGAGCGCAGGAGATTCTCTCCAAAGAAGGATTCCATCTGTCGGCAGTACAGAATCATTATAGCTTGCTCTACCGTTCATCGGAGAAAGCCTGTATCCTTGATTATTGCAAGGAACAGGGCATAGCATTTTGGGCTTACATGGTGTTGGAACAAGGCGCACTCTCCGGCAAGTACGACACGGCGCATCCTCTGCCCGAAGGAAGTCAGCGTGGCGACACGTATAACCCGTTGCTCCCTCAAATAGAAAAGCTGGTATCTGTCATGCGCAGCGTGGGCGATAAGCATGGCATATCCCCTGCGCAAGTGGCATTGGCTTGGGCTATCGCCAAAAGTACGACACCGATTATCGGCGTGACAAAAGCAGCGCAGGTAGAAGATGCGGTACAAGCATCCGGAGTTGTACTTACGGAAGAAGAAATCCGAGCCATTGAAGCAGCGGCAGAAAGTACCGGCGTGGATACGAGAGGGGCTTGGGAGAAAGCAATGGTTTAGGTCATTAAGTAAATTGATATGAAAGTACAAATCGAAAAGTCCTCTCTTTTTTGAAGAGAGGCAACATCAGACTCACTTTTCTACCGAACAGGATGTAGCAGAAGAACTGTTTGAGTTGCTCTCCGAAGCGAGAGAACTCTATCTTCAAAATGTGATTGCGGATGGCAAGCGGTACAGCCGCTATGTGTATGATTTCATCAATAGTCACCGATACATCAACTGTGATAATATAGTGTGCCGGAACTGCCACGAAATGAACATCCATATTATAAAGGGGCTGCTGCTTGATTGCTCCATGTATATCAAAGAACTTTTTACGGCAACCTCATTTTCGTTTGAAGAGTGTGTGAAGTTGAAAAGGATGTATGACACCTCCGAATCGTTGCCGACAGCAGGCAAAAACTGTATTGATGAGCCAACTTACGTTCCGCCCCTTTCTTTTGGTTGCAACTTCACTCAAGAACAGATGACAGGTATCGTGTCTTGTGCCGATACCTATCATCTGTTTTGCGTTTCTATGCTTCACATTGATGATATGGAAGCACTCTTTTCCTGCCGGGAGGGTTTCTGTATTCGGGTAAACAATATCCGCCGAATAGCGGTTCTGTTCGATGCACTCCTTGAAAATTCACTTATACAACCACATTGGCAATCTGTTCTCGATAAAGGCAAATTCCTGTTATCCAAAGACGGCAAGCGGTTTGTCTCCGCATCGAGCCTTTCATCAACTCTTTCCATTGCAAGGAATAATGTGGATTCGGTTTCTTATTCCATAAGGAAATTTATCGGTCAACTGAATAGATAGTTATAACGTATTTTGCAATAAGCGAAAGCAACAATATCCGTTTTGTTAGATGTTGTTGCTTTTGTGTTAAAATGCCGCTAATGGTATGCTACTCTGTATATGTGGGAGCGTATTCGACATGCTCACGTCGCAATAATTCCTGCTGTCTATTTTTCCGAAGCGTAGCATTATCATATGCTATAAAGCATGTGGTCACAATAGTAATCAACCATATACATAATAGACATATCCATATGAACTGCCGGACATAGCGAGAATAGTATGCACGGCACAAGCAGTATAACGGTATATCTTTGAATAGGTATGCAAACATACCTCTGAATCGCTTGGGATAAGGTGGAAACCTTGTTTCTGTCATCTCTTCTGCCTGAATGTCCTGTCTGGTGATAAGAGCATCCAATTTGGCTTCAATTCTGCCGCTGCGGATTTCCTGCCGTTTGGCGATTTCCTCAATATGCCGGTAGGTGTCGCATACTATCATGCACTTTTGCAGCACGTCGGCATAGTCCGCCGAAAGTTTCACGTAGCACTCCTGCGGTGTGAGTGCGCCACGCGCTTTGGCCTCCTCGTCCTCCTGCTCGAACTTGCGCTGCCGCTGTTCCAACAGTTCCCTGACAGCATTTTTTGCAGCCGAGGCTATCTCCTCCGGATTGACGACTTGAGCGTCGGTACGGTTGTTCAATGCCTTGTTCAGCGCATTCATCGCTGTTATGTTCTCCGTCAGTAAATCTTGTAGCTCGTCAAGTGATGTAACAGGCTCGTCTTTCAGAGGGGTAGGTCTTCTTCCTGTCATGGTTATCTCCTCCGTTTATATGGGTTCTTTTTCTTCTCTTTATCCTCGTCGTTCCAGTCCCGGTTATCGCTACTGCCGCCACCTCCGCCGCTTGTCGGAATGATGTGAGGTTGTAGGGCAAGTGCGGTTATCGTAGCCACGACACTGTTACCAGTCGAAACGTTGTTATTTGCCGCATCCGTATTGGTTGTGCCGATTAGGGAATCCATAGCCTCCGTTTTCAGACAGGTATTCGCCTCCTTTGATGTATCGGGCTGTTGCTGACCAAAAGAGAAATTCCTCAGTCCCATCCGGTCGTCTGATGCAGATATGACCGTAGTATTTCCGACAATATCCGGCACTATGCCCATCCTTTGACAGAGCTTGGCGTAGGTCATGGAACGGTCTATCTGATAGCCGGCAAAGGATATATTATCGCAGGTGAACACAATGCCTTTGGCCTTTCCCTCTGCATTGCAGACGATGTTCATCCCGATACCTCGTGCAGATAAGGCGGTTTTCAGTGCCTCCATGCTGCGGCACTCCTTTAACGCTTCATTGGTTACGTCGTATATGCGGTATTTGGCGGCCGCCTTACCTTTCAAACGGTCGCGGTTCACCTTCCTCTTGTCCTTACCAAAGGTAAGGCCGTACTCTCTCGTCAGGGCTTGGGTGATACGTGCCGACTTGCGGAAACCTTGGTCGCCGGTAATGGTGTTGCCGTCGTTATCCACCCGGTTGTAAACGATATGCACGTGAGGATGCGGCTTGTCGTGATGACGGGATATGACGTACTGCGTGTTCACGATGCCCATACGCCGCAGGTATTCTTTGGCTATGTCGGCCATCAGCCTGTCCGACAGCTTGGGCGTGTCCTCCGGTGCGAAGCTCAAGGAGATATGCCCGACGAAGTTCTTCAGTGAAGGGCGGCTCTTGGCTTGCAAGTTGAAACTCGCCGTGATGGATTTGTTCGATGTCAGATCCACCCCTTCGGAAGCGATGATGTCTGCTTTCTTGTTCTTGATGTCGTTGGCGTAATCCACCAGTCCTGCGAATCCCTGCCCGCTGCGTATCTTTGCCATCATGGATTATAACTGTTCGTTGAGTTTTACAATCAGACCGCTTATCTCTTGGGACATCCGTTTGTTCTCGTCGGCGATGTGCTGCGCCCCGTGGATATGTCCGAGGTGTGCCAACTGATTCAGATTATTTGCCATTCCTGCCAGTGCGCGGAGGCAATGCACCACACCCTGCGACACGGGTTCCTTGACATATCCGTTTACTGCCAGTTCATAGACAATCTCGGAAAGCGGCCGCCCCGTCCGCTTGCTGCGGCGTGCCAGTTTGGTGTAGTTCGCCCGGTCGAAATAGACCTTCACGGGGCAGTCGCGCTTCTCGCCGTCGGGTAGTTTCGGACGGCCGCCTTTCTTCCGTTCACGGTCATTGGTTTGGAGTTGTGTTCGGGTCGTCATGCCACCTCCTTCCTGCTGCCGTATCCGGCGGCTCTCCGGCACGTCCGGCGGTTTTGTGGGACACAAAACCTATACTTGCTCCCCGAACACACGCCATTACCGACACGCCACCGATGGAATAGAGGTGTCATAACGGAAACGGATGCCACTATGAGGGCGGTATCTCTGCCGTTCATGGCTTGCCTCCTTTCGCACGGTTTACGATATACGCTTGCGCCTGCTGGTCGAGTTCCGTCTGTGAGGCGACGCGGATATTCTTCAGCCATGCCTCCAGATCCGCCTTGTCGAAAAAACACAGTTTGCCGTTGGGCTTGTAGTAAGGGATGACGCGGCGCATCATCAGTTTGTGCAGATAGCTTACCTTGATGCCGAGGAATTCCGCAGCTTCGGCGGTCGGAATCAGTTGGTTCGTCTTGTCCATATTTCCGTTGTTTTATGTGAATAATCTGGGCTGCGACAGCCATCTTCCGGTTTGAAAGACGTTGCAAAGTAAGGCACGATTATCGAGGAGAAAAAGGTTTTCAACCCGGTGTAAAACAGAGGGAAAAGAAGGTAGCAAACAGAACGGAACGGTGCTGTAATACAATCGAAGGCAGTCGAAAACGGTGATGGGAAGCAAAAAGTGCGAAAGCGCGGTGAAATTGACACGCCTGACATCCGAACGACAGGCGATTATTTTGTTACAATAGAGGGTAAAAGTGCGGATAAACGCAAAAATACCCTGAGGTCATAGTGCGGATGGGGTTAATTCTGTACGCTTTTCAACCAACAACGGTAGGCGTTCGTGTTGCAAATCTCCCCGTCAGATTCGGCGGCTCTTTTGAGCAGGTCTATAATGATGTCCTCTTTCTCCATTTTGGAGCCTCGGCGGTCTTTCGTGGCCAAGAGCTGCCGCAAGTTGGGATGCTGCCAGTAGCCGCCGAAGGTCTTCCATTGATAGGATATGTTGCAGATCATTCCGAGGCTGTTTGCGATGAACGCCATCTGCGTAGCGTTGCACTCCTTGCAGGGGCGGTATTCTGCGTTCAAGAATCCTTCCCGGCGCAATGCGTCCAGCAAGACGAGGGTTTTTCTTCCTTTCAGTGCATCGGGAAAGTTCTGTGGCAAGATATTCGCCGTTTCAGTCATTGTGGCACACTGGATTTCTGCGGTGGGTGTATCTTTCTGTTTGCACCGTGAAAAACACTCTTCTATCTTCTTCCGATACTCCATATAGACAGCCATCGGTACGATGAATGCGACAAGCGTCACCACGATAAAGAGGATGACGGTAATTGCACTCGTCTCCATCCGGGCAACAACGGCATAGCCTATAAAGGAGGACATAAGCAGCCATACTGCACCGGGCAGTAGAATGTTCATTTTGAAATCTTCGGGTAAATCTTTCATCTTCTTTCTTTGTTAAGTATTTGCGAACTCCGCATCAATGAGGCTGATGGCGTCGTCCTTTTTCTTGTTGATGATTTTGGCGTATATCTGCGTCGTCTTCACGTCCGAGTGACCGAGCAGCTTGCATACGGTATAAAGGTCAGCACCGAGCGTCAGAAGCATTGTGGCGAACGTGTGACGGGAAAGGTGCAAATAAAGCAGCAATACGAGCAATGGAAATGAAAAGAAGATGCAACGTATTCTGTTGATAAATAGTAGCTTTTCCATATTTTGCCAAGTAAACAAAAAGCAAGAATGTGAGGATTGTTGCAGATGTTCAGTTACCACCCCGTTAGCCGGGCAGTTACCGAAAGAGATAAGGTAACGTGAAGCAGATTAAACAATTTGAAACAACGATATACTACACTGATTGTCATAGTTTTACACACCAAAGAACGCTTATAAAACAGGTAAATTTGCCACTAAAATTATAAGCGTATGAAGATTGAAAAATTCAAGGTTCTGCTCTACCTGAAAAAGAGCGGACCGGACAAGTCGGGCAAAGCCCCGATCATGGGTCGCATCACTGTGAACCGGACGATGGCGCAGTTCAGCTGCAAACTCTCCTGCACTCCCGAACTGTGGAATCCGCGCGAAAGCCGTCTGAACGGCAAAAGCAGGGAAGTGGTAGAAGCCAATGCGAAAATCGACAAGCTGCTGTTGGCTGTAAACTCCGCATTCGATTCCCTTTTGAAGCGCAAGGCCGATTTCGATGCAACTGATGTGAAGAACCTGTTTCAAGGCAGCAAGGATACGCAGATGACCTTGTTTAAACTCTTCGACAGGCATATCGAGGAAATCAGGGCACGCGTAGGTATTGATGTGTCGCACCGCACATTGCCCAACTACCTCTATACCCGCAGCCGTCTCGCTGATTTCGTCAGCAGCAGGTTCAAAGTATCCGACCTTGCTTTCTGCCAGCTCAACGAGCAGCTCATCCGAGAATTTCAGGAGTATGTCGTGATAGAAAAAGGCTTGGGCGTCCAGACAGTGCGCCATTATCTAGCTATCCTGAAGAAGATTTGCCGTATAGCCTTCAAGGAGGGACATTCGGACAAATTTTATTTTGAGCACTACAAATTACCCAAACAGAAGGAAACGCCACCGAGAGCACTGAGCAGGGAAGACTTCGAGAAGATACGGGATATAGAGCTTACCGGATGCCGTCCGGAACACTCCATTGTCAGGGACATGTTCCTTTTCGCTTGTTATGCCGGAACTTCGTACGTGGATGTAGTAGCAATCACTCCCGACAACCTGTCAAGGGACGATAGCGGAGCATTGTGGCTGAAATACCGCCGGGGGAAGAACGGGCAGCTGAGCCGTGTGAAGCTGTTGCCCGAAGCGATAGCCCTCATCGAGAAATATCATGACGACACACGGGCTACACTGTTTCCCGTAATCCCTTACCAGGCCTTGAAATGGTGTCTGACGAGCATCAAAATGAAAGCGGGTATCAAAGGGCCTTTGTCCTACCACATGGGACGGCACTCGTTCTCGACCCTCCTGACCCTTGAAAACGGCGTACCCATCGAGACCGTCAGCAAGATGTTGGGGCACGCGGATATAAGAACCACCCAAGTGTATGCCCGTGTGACCCCGAAGAAACTCTTCGAGGATATGGACAAATACATCGAGGCGACAAAGGATTTGAAACTCATTCTTTAACCGTTAAAACAATTCTATTATGCGAAGTACATTTTCAATTCTATACTACATCAACCGCAGCAAGGTAAAGGCGGACGGAACGACCTCCATATTATGCCGTATTACCATCGACGGCAAGAGCAGCGTATTTGCCACTGGTTGTTACTGCAATCCCAAAGACTGGAACGCCAAGACAGGAGAAGTAAAGGGTGCAAGGGCAAACCACCTCCTTGACGAGCTCCGTTCCAGGATAGAGACCTCGTATGCCAATCTGTTGAAGGATGCAGGTATGGTAACGGCAGAAATGCTGAAGAACGAGATTACTTGCGTGGCTGCCATACCGACTACACTGCTGAAAGCCGGAGAGGAGGAACGGGAAAGGCTGAGAATCCGCTCGGAGGTGATAAACTCGACTTCCTCTTACCGCCAGTCCAAATCCTCACAGGCGTACCTGCACGAGTATCTGCTGTCGTTGGGAATGCGGGACATCGCTTTTGAGGATATTACCGAAGATTTCGGTTGGGGGTATAAGCTCTACCTGAAAACCAAAGGTTGCGGAGCGGGACATGTCAACCACTGCCTTACATGGCTGAACCGGCTTATCTATATTGCAGTGGACAGGGAGGTTCTCCGTTTCAATCCGCTTGCGGATGTCCCATACGAGAAAAAGCCCGACTACAAACTGAAACATATCAGCAGGGCGGAACTGCAACGGATTATGGAACAGCCCATGCCGGAGAGGTTGCAGGAGCTTACACGGAGGGTGTTCGTCTTTTCAGCCTTCACGGGCTTGTCGTATGTCGATGTGAAACGGCTTTATCCCCCGCATATCGGAACGACCGCGGACGGAAGACGGTTTATCCGTATAGACAGAAAGAAGACCGGCGTGGAATCCTTTATACCTTTACACCCCGTAGCTGAACAGATATTGTCTCTGTACAATACAGCCGATGACAGCAGACCTGTATTCCCTTTGCCTAACCGTGACAGGCTGTGGTACTGCATCCATGAAATCGGCATAGTGGCAGGAGTGAAAGAGAATCTCAGCTACCATGCGAGCCGCCATTCGTTCGGTACTTTGACGCTTTCGGCCGGCGTACCGATCGAGAGTATCGGCAAGATGATGGGGCACACGAACATCAGAACCACACAGGGCTATGCCAAAGTAACCGATGATAAAATCTCGGAAGACATGGACAGGCTGATGGAACGACGCAATACGCCGGCCGGCAATGGCAGCCCGGCTGAAAAAACAACAAACCGTCCCGGCCGTGTTCCGCTGTGATTCAAGATAACCCGTACTCCCGAGAGTATGCAAGGTCAGGCGGCGGAGCCGTTGCGTGTCAAATCTTCCTCGGCGGCGCCGAGCGTATTTGCCCCGCAAACCTTGCCTCTCGTCGGAAGTCCGGGCAGGGTCCGGGGTACAGCGGAAACGACCGATCCGACGGGAACAGTCATACGGGATGTAAGGTATTGTGAAAGGATGCCGGGGGAAGGTCGGCTTTATACTAAAGCCCGATCCGGCGTATTTTTTTCCAGACGGCAAACTCCCTCACCTCCAAGAAACAGTCGGGGTTGGCGCACGTTTCTTCCTCTCCGTTTTCAATATAATCTTTCCTATTCGATAGTTCTTTCCATTGATTTTATCATTTTAAATGAACAGCCGATAATCAAATGTCTGTTCGGATTTATGGCGCAACAAGTGGCTCACTTGTGCCAATGTATTGGAGGTATCGATAGTTGCCGGCAATTTAGTATATAAATTAAATGAATTCCAATTCATCTTAGTGAATCCTAATATTTCAGTCGCAATTGTTTGCACTGTGCTACTGCCTGAATATCGGGTTATTTTTAGCGGAGCAGGTATTCCAATTCCACCAGGATAGTACGATAAACTTTCATTTCTTATAGATGACACAACACCATGAGTCCACAGCAAAAAAGTGTTATCAGATATTACAATATATGATCCACGTTTGATAGGATAATTATGAATATCCACTCCATGACGGTTTATGTCATACGGCAATTCTTTTCGTTCACTTTCAAATTCGATTGTTAGCAATTCCACAGTTTCTATACCGGCAGCTTTCAATGAATCCTTTATTCCATTAATTTCGTCATTTCTAAAATGTGTCCTTTTATGAATTACAACTCTGCTTGGAAGTTTATCCATGGACTCAAGGAATAAATTCTGAATCATCGTCCCGAACTTGTAAGCTTCCTCATAAGACATATAAGGGTTATTCTTTCTATCAAAAATAGGATTATTTACCTTTTGCAATTTGTATTTTAGCCCTTCTCCCAAACGATTATAAATATGACTACATCCCATGACTACATGTCGCTCATTATCTACCTTAGATAATATGCTGTATCCAATTCCTGCATAGGCGGTGTTCTCATCTAAAGATGCCAATGTCCATGGTGTCCGTAGAGATTTAACATATATAGCTAAAGACAACCACCATATTTTCTCACATAACATTATATTAGCAAGAGTCTTTTCTTCAATTAATTGAGTTGTGATGCCACGCGAGGCACAATAAGCTTTAATATAGTTATGAAGATCTATCTTTTCGCCCTTATGGTCCAATGTCTTGAATTTCTCCCATTCCTTTGGGATAAAAATAAGTATGACGGATTGCCCATTGATTGCCAGTCTATTAATCTTTTGCGTGATGTCAGAAGCAATCTCATATGCGGAAGCATAATATAATTTTGAATACTGCCAATTATCTGTTCCCGGAGAAGGAATGAATAATTGGGTGTGATATGCGCTATTAAATCCGGGATAGTCTACAAGATAATCGTGGTCTTTTTTTACTGGCGATAAGTTTCGCGATAGATTGGAAATAAAACCAGCAAACTTGGCCGATTTTTCTATAGGAGCTATCACGCTTAATAATACTCCGATGGAGAACTTTTCATCTTTCCAATAATCTGTGGGCTTGTTTTTAACTAATCCCCGCATTTGATTCCAATCAAAATTATCCCTTTCCGTATTAATCGAGGGAAAACAGAGGAGAGGTTCTGGTATAACTCCGCCTCTAAAAAGTATCCTGCTGCTGAGTTGTTGTGGGATGGCGACTGCAAGATCATGATCTTTTCCAAATAAAAGGGATACCGAACTGTTATTGCTTATTTGGAATTGAAATCTTTCGTTGCCATCAGGAATGCAAAACTTCAAATGCTTGCCCTTAAATATGATATTTTCCCACTCTTTAAGTGTTTCGTCATATTTTTTATTCCATAGTTTAGAAAAATACTGACGAGATAACTCCTGTCGTTGCTCTTTAGGCATATTCTTATCGGTAAAGAAAAGTTCAGGACGCAGAGACAGGGCTGCGTACTCTTTGCCTTCTATGAAATTTAATCCAATAGAAAGAGCATATAAAACAGGCATCCCGTTCACGTTCTTAAAAATTTCGTCTCCCCAAATTAATCTTTTTCCGAAAGAACAATTAAGACACGTCAATTTGCTAAGTCCATATAAAATAGCTTTTAAAAATATTGATTTGAAAGCTCCATTAGCACTTATGTCTTTCAATGAAACAGGAGTTCTTACGATATCACCTGTAAAGTATCCTTTCAATTCAGACTCCAAATCTGAATATGAAGCGATGGCATAGAGAATTCCTTTTTGTTCGGCAATGAAAATTGGCTTATCTTTGAGAGTTTTTCGGATATCAACAACGGTGACTCCAGGTTTAAGGTCCACTTTCAATAAAGAATCCGGTAGTTTTATCGGATATAGATTATCACGGAGCAAATAACGGGCACAACGTCCATTCACTTTAAATGGTTCAAGTTTAACGTTCTCTCGATATTTCGCCATCTCAGACATCACGACATCATACATCTCCCTATTCCCATCAGACAAAGCCAACGACAATGATACCATCGTTTTATCGAAACTCTCGACCCGAATATAAAAAGCTTCGCGACCGGAATTCCTGATGTCTTGCATCAAAGACAGAACTTTAGAAGAAGGAGAATCTTCTATTCCACACCAATACAATCTGCCGGCCCCAGAAGTGGTAAACGTATTTTTTAAGGCAGACATCAATGAGTTATCCCGACCACTATAACCTAATACAACCAAATGCCTTGTAGTGAAATAATAAGTCATAACCTGACAAAATACTTCAGACTGGCTATCAAGTTCAGAAGATGTATTTTTTAATGTCGAGTATTTGTAGTCTCCATGTAACGAAATACACATTAACTCTGTATTCGATATGGTCCTATAGATATCTTGTTGATTATCTAATGTTATGGCTTTAGGTTTAATATTCATTTGGTGAGCCGCTCTCTCTGTCATGCCATCAAAATTAGTTGTCCAGACAGATTCTACTATCGAATACTTATTTAATAAACATAATAGCCGATAACCGATATAAGGCATTTTGTCGTGAAATAAATTATTAAAATAACGAACCCTGTCTGAAGCGATTGGATGGGCTTTTTCGGCATAAAAGACATACTCCTCCTCTGCTCCTAATGCAGGATAACCTCCTTGCGCATCCAACCATTTTTGGATTTGTGTCTTAGCAAATTTAGAACGTGCGTCAGGAAAATTTATACGGTGGTTTTCATTATACCTACAGTATATTTCTCTTTTCCAATCCCAAATGCAATCTGATGCAGATTGTATACCTGAAGACAATGAGGCTCCAGCTCCAAGCAAAAAACCAAATTTAGAGTCCCGGTTCTGTCGTACAGAACTTATAAATTCACCATATTCTAATACGTTATGATTTTCCATTTACATAAAGGTAATTAAATTTTCTTTTCCAAAAGATATTCAACTATATGACAGAGATACAATACAACGGCATATTAGTCATCCATTCCTCCTGCCTGTAATCGGACATGGAGGTGCGGTATGCAGTATCGGGATGATTGTCCAGGACAAACTGCCGGAGGCTTTTTGCCTTGAGGTTTTCTTCCGCCTTTACTTCAATCGGGATGATACCGCCGTTGGCCTGCAAAAGAAAGTCTATTTCCTGACGGGCATTCGGTTTGGACCAGTAGAACGGTTCGTGTTTCAATTTAAGCTGTTGCAGGACATATTGCTCCGTCAACGCTCCTTTGAACTCCGTGAAAATACTGTTACCCCTGACTATGGTATCCGAATCCAGCCCGCACATGGCCCCCAGCAAACCGATGTCCACGGCAAAAATCTTAAAAGAGGACTTGTCCTCGTAGCTTTTTAATGGCAAACGGGGTGCAGACACGTTATTGACACGGTGAATCAGACCACCGTCGAAAAGCCATTGAAGGGCGATCTCATATTCCCGTGCCCGGGCGCCTTCCTTGACAACCCCGTACAGGAACTTACGGTTTTCCTTACTGAGCTGGGCCGGCAGAGAATTCCACAACTGTCTTATACGCGGGACGATCTCTTCCGGGGCATGTTTAGAAAAATCCCTGTCATAGCTTTCAAGTATTTCATTCTGAATATCCCTGACTTCAAGCCAGTCACGGGTCTCGCTAAATGCCAGAACCGCTTCCGGCATACCTCCGACATAATAATACTGTTTGAGCAGATCCTTCAATTTGGGACCGAAGAGCCTGATATTTTCCCAATCATGCCTTACGATAAATCCCGCCAATGCCTGTTCCCCGACCGCATCAAGGAATTCCAGGAAACTCATGGGGTGAAGTGTCATGAACTGTACCTTGCCGACAGGGAAAGAGGTCTGCCTGTGCAATTCCAGCCCCAGGAGGGAACCGGCTGCAATAATATGATAATCAGACGCATTTTCATAAAAATACTTCAACGCGGTAACGCCATTCGGAGCCTCTTGAATTTCATCGAGAAAAATCAGTGTCTTTCCGGGTATGCAGTTCTGATGGGCAGCCGCTCCTATGGCGGAAATTATCCTTGTCACGTCAAAGTCCGTTTCAAAGAGGTCACGCAGATATATCTGCTCCTCAAAATTTATATACGCAATATTATCATAATGCTTGCAGGCAAAGTCTTTGACGAGCCAGGTCTTTCCAACCTGCCTTGCGCCTTCTATTATAAGTGGCTTGCGTCTACGGGCATCTTTCCACCTAACCAGTTCGTTTATAGCATATCTGTTCATAACAAAACTATCTGATCACATTAAATGAATGAAATACTCCGCAAATATACACATAAAATGAACGAAAGACAAACAGATTGCGCACATAAAATGAACGAATGAAGAACACGGCAGAATCAGCTTGCTTTCCGACTGCCGGGTGTCCCTTTTTGCCCGAATCGGGAGGCTGTAACGGAATCTGGTTAATACGACTGCTCCAAGTGCTTCCCGCTCCGTTACAACTAATAATGAATGCAACCGATCATGGATGTAACCGGTAATGGTTGCAACCACACAACCATACAACCATGCAACCACACAACCGTTTCCGGTTGCAAATAACCATGCAACCGACAAATAATGTAAGCAAACAACAATGCAAGCAACCATGATTGCAATCATGGTTATAACCAACCACAAATACAACCAACCATAGTTGTAACCGGCTACAGTTGCCTTGACCATGTAAATCACTCGGAAATGACATGGTGTTTCACCGCTTATCATCGTTTTTACCGTCCTGTGCCGGAGCTACCGATCTTTTGAAAAGGATATGTCCTCGTATTTCCGCCGGCAAGAGCCTCCCTGCACATAAAAAATACGAGGGCAAATCGTACGGAGCCCCCTTGACCTGAGCATTTCGGTTTTTCGGCAGAAAAATTCATCGTCAAGCGACGATGGCAAGTTGTGTTCTAAGCCGCCCGAAATAATTCGGGCATCCCGAAACAACTTGCCGCTCGCCTGAAGGCTCGGGACGGGCTCCACTCCGAAGTCGTTGCGCTTGAAAGCGGAAAATAGGAATTATTTATTAACTCTCTATAGCTTAACGGGCTTACAATATTCTTAGAATATATTCCGCTATGAATGATTGAACATCATAGGCTACTTTTGAAAACGATAAAAGTGAATTCGATTCAAGGCTGGATGTTATCTGTTGTCTTACACTATGAACAACGATTATCATCCGTTAAGCTTAACACAAACGATGATTTTGTCCGCAATCATGTGCTTGTCGTAAGGCCGGGAATATCGGACGGACAACGACAATCTGGTAAGATCATGAAACTATGACACACGAACAGCCGCAACAGATGCGGCTGTTTTATTTACGCCTTTTGATATTCAGAGGGCGAACTTCCGACTTTGTCTTTGAAATACTTTCCGAAAAAAGACTGATTGGCGAAGTTCAGCATATCGGCAATCTGCTGTATGGTATATTTGCGGCTTTTGAGCAGTGCTTTCGCTTCGAGAATAACAAAATCAATAATCCAATCGCTCGCAAAACGACCGCTTACTTTATGAATGACTTGCGATAAATATTTGGGGGTAACACACAACGTTTCCGCATAATAGGAAATACTGCGCTCTTTCGTGTAGCTTTTCTGTACTTCATGGATAAATTGTGTGTAAAGTTCCTGTTGTCGGTTGGCATTCTCTTTCGGTTTCTCATCGTCGGAAGTAGATGTAAGCAGGTATTTGTAAGCATTGTAAGTGAGTACCTGCGTATATCCCAATAATGCCCCCTTGCGAAACGGATTGTCCGTTTCCGCGATTTTTGCTTTCATCAAACGGTAGATTGCTATCGACTCTTCCATCGCTTTATCCGTCAAATGGTAAAGGGGCGAAGAGTATAACTTGCGTTGCAAGGACATTGTCGCCTCAATTTGGAGAGCGGTCTGAAAGTATTCGGATGAAAAGGCGATCACGGCAATCCGGGTATCGTCGCTCATACTCCGATATTCGCCGATAGTTCCCTTGGAAACGACCAGAAGATCATTGGCCTGAAGTTCAAAATCCTGCAAATTGATTTGAAATCGCATCCGACCTTCCAGACAAAAAATCGCAATCGTAAAGGAGAGCTTGACCGGATGATTTACGAATTCAAGATTCGTATTTACTTGTTCCGAAATTTCATCGAAATTGTCGATCAAAATGAATTCTTTATTCAAATGAACTGCTGTGTCCTCTGCGGACAATTGGATCAAATCAAAATCCCAATAAGCCTGTTTCATATTTTCATATTTAACTTTTCGAGGAACAAAGTTAGGTATTTTAGTCGATATAATTCCTATTTATTATCCATTAGAACAAAATTGTATTCCATTAGAGGACACGAAGTATCGGATAAATCAGGAACTTTGCAGCGAAATAAAGAACAATCACTAAAAAATGAATCGAAACAATGAAAAGATTGATTACAATGGTTATCGTCGCCGGAACGCTCAGCTCCTGCGGCGGAGCATCGCACGAAAATTCCGGAATACGGAGCGTTGCACTGACCGAACCCGTATTATTGGAATCCACCCATGTAATAAACCATTCGGGTATCGTCCGCGAGGCGCATACGATCAGCCTCGGATTCAAGACTGCCGGACAAATTGAGCGTATCCATGTGCGGGAGGGCAATTATGTCCGTCAAGGGCAATTACTCGCCGAGCTGGACGACGCAGACTACCGGCTGGGCGTCGAGGCTTTGCAGATACAATACGACCAACTCGAAGACGAAGTAGAACGTACCGCACGACTTTTCAATGAAAAAAGTATTTCGACCAACGATTATGAAAAGGCCGTTGCCGGATTGAAACAGTTAGGCGTAGAGTTGCAGGTGAACAAGAACAAGCTCAACTACACGAAACTTTATGCGCCGAAAGACGGATATATACAGTCCGTGAATTTTTCTCCGGCAGAGATGGTCGATGCCGGAACAACTCTGTTTACGCTGTTGGATGTATCGCACATGGAGGTCGTAGCAGATATTCCGGTCGGCGAATACAGACAACGCGACCGCTTTGCTCGCTTTTATTGCAAGGTGGCGGGTATTGAAGAAGAATTTTCAATGAAACTGTCGAACTTCACGCCTAAAGCCGACGGTAATCAACTCTATCAGTTGCGCCTGATTTTTACGGAGCAATCCGATAAGCGACTTACGGCGGGCATGAATGCCGAGATCGGGATCGTTGTTACGGATGCGGTTTCCATTACCGGATTCACCGTACCACTGTGCGCCGTCTTCCACGACAATGATAAGAATAAACCGTGCGTGTGGGTATTCGGGGCAGATTCTACCGTGTCCAAGCGTACTGTCGTGCTGAACGGAACGGATGCCGAAGGTCGTGCCGTCGTCATCGAAGGACTGACGGGCGATGAGCGTATCGTTCGAGCCGGAGTGAATGTTTTACAGGAAGGACAGCGGGTACGTGTTACCAAAAAACCGCGTAAAACCAATATAGGAGAATTACTGTAATGAAGATAACTGAATTTTTCATGCGGCGGCCATTGCTTTTTTGGTCGCTCATGGCGGCGATACTGATTGCTGGCGTGTTGGCATTCGTACAGATGCCTAAATTGGAAGATCCTGCCGTATCTGCTAAACAAGCGATGGTAGTGGTTCCGTGGCCGGGAGCCAGCGCACACGAGATAGAGTTGAAAGTAGCCCAGATGATGGAAGATGAGTTGCGGGCGCTTCCCAATGTGAAAAAGGTAAAGACCGAATGTCAGAACGGTTCTGCCATGTTTACCGTCGAGTTTCAGATGACTGTGCTGGAAAAGGAGTTGGAACAGCATTTCGATTTACTGCGACGTAAGGTCAATGACGCGGCTTCACATCTTCCTCAAGGGTGTTACAGTCCGGTCGTGGTGGATGATATGATGGATGTATATGGTATTTTCTATGCACTGACGGCCGACGGATACGACTATCCCGAAATGTATAAATACGCCAAATACCTCCGTCGTGAACTGCTCGACGTAAAAGGTGTCAAACGCATCAACATCATAGGTAATCGCGACGAAGTGATCAATATCATCCTCTCTAAAGAGCAGATTACCCGCAACGGCATTGTTCCCGCGCAAATCATGTCCGCATTGCAAACAGCCGGAAAAACTGTCGATGCGGGAAAATACCGTAGTGACGATGAGCGGATTGCACTCTACATCGATTCGGCTGTCGAAAACGAGGAGGATATTCGCAATTTGCTGATCCGGACGCTGGATGGGAAACGAATCCGCCTCGGCGATATTGCCCGCGTGGAACGGGCTTATGCCGAACCGCAACAGAATGGCTTTTTTGTCGGAAACCAGCCCGCGCTGGCCATCTGTATAGCGATGGAATCGTCAGCCATCGTTCCCGATGTAGGTAAAGCCGTTGATGCCCGGCTAACCGAAACGATGAAACACGTTCCCGTCGGATTCGAGACCGAGAAAATCTTTTTTCAACCCGACAAGGTGGATGAAGCCATCTCCTCCTTTATGTGGAATCTCGTCGAATCGGTTGTCATCGTTATTTTAGTGTTGATATTCACGATGGGATTGCGTAGCGGACTAATCATCGGATTCGGACTGGTACTGACGGTCGCCGTGTCCTTTCCGATTTTACTTGTCTGCGGCACGACGCTGCAACGTATCTCGCTCGGCGCATTCATCGTGGCGATGGGGATGTTGGTGGATAATGCCGTCGTGATTATGGACGGTATCCTGATCGATAAAAAAAGGGGCTTGGGGCCGAAAACCTATCTCTACCGCATCGGGCGTAATACGGCCATGCCGCTGTTGGGAGCAACGATTATTGCCGCTTCGACGTTCCTCTGCGTTTACTTTTCGCCCGATACGGCCGGAGAATATGCCGGCGACCTTTTTTTAGTATTATGCGTCAGCCTGCTGGCAAGTTGGATATTGGCTTTGATACAGGTTCCTGTCTGTACCAAATCATGGTTGCCGAAGTGGGGAAAATCGACCGGAAACGATTCCGGTGCGGTCATGAACTCGCCCGTACACCGCTTCGTTCGTCGTGCCATCGATTTCTTGATCGGCTACAAAAAAACAACCATCGTTGTGGCGTTCTCCCTGCTGGCTCTTTGTTTTTTCGGAATGACGCGCGTCAAGAACCTCTTTTTCCCCGATTTCGGCTACAAGCAGTTCGTTGTCGAATGTTTCTTTTCTTCGGCAACCAATGCCGATGTAGTGCGTGATCAATTGTTGGAAATGAGCGCCCGACTTTCGGACAATCCCGACATCGAACGTGTAGCGATCAGCCAAGGCAGTGCTCCCGCTCTCTACTGTCTGGTACGTCCGATGACTTCGGGCGGTGATTGTTATGGAGAACTGATCGTGGACTGCAAGGATTACAACACCGTGCTGGAGCAAATCCCCACGGTACGGCAACAACTGCGCGAACAATATCCCGAGGCCTATATCCGCATTCGCAAATACAACTTCTCGACTTCGACCACGCACACCGTCGAGGTGGAGTTTGCTGGCCCCGATCCGGTTGTACTGCGCAATTTGAGCGCACAAGCCGAAGCCATCATGCGTCGTTCGCCTTACGTGGATAACTATTCGGTACAAAACAATTGGAAACCGAAAGGCAAAGCGTTCGTGGCAGAATACGTACAAGAAAATGCCCTGCGTTCGGGAATCGAGCGCGGAGACGTGGCCAATGCCCTGCTGGCCGCCACGAACGGAATGCCGGTCGGTACTCTGAACGATCAAGAACGTATGGTAATGCTGAATCTACAAGTCCGCAATGACAACGGAAGCCGGATTCAAAAACTCGAAGACATTCCCGTATGGAGCATGATGAATGTACACTTGTCGAACGAAGAATTACAAGGGGCATTTGCCGGAGGTAAAGCGATGAGCGAATTACAAGACAAGGTATTCCGTGCCATGCCGCTTGGCAACGTCGTCAATGACCTGCGGTTCGATTGGGACGAAGACCTCGTACTGCGCCTTAACGGACAACGTGTAATCGAAGCGGAGTGCGATCCGAATCCCGATTGCGATGAGTCCACTCCCGCCAAAGTCGTAGCCTCCATTCAGAATGAAATCGAAGCCATCCCATTGCCTGAAGGCTATACGACGCGTTGGGTAGGCGAAAGCGAGGTGCAAGGGGAAGCCATTGGCAACTTGATGAAATTCGTACCGATAACTATCTTCCTGATTCTTGCCATCCTGTTGTTCCTGTTCAATAGTTGGCGTAAAGTCATTCTGATCCTGCTCTGTTTCCCGTTCGTGTTCTGCGGTATTACCCCTTCGCTGCTATTGAGCGGTCAGCCGATGACCTTTATGGCCATCATCGGAATGTTGGGATTGATCGGCATGATGGTTAAGAATGCCATTGTACTTGTGGATGAAATCAACCGACTCCAAACCGAAGAAAAAGCGTCTCCCTACACGGCTATCGTCGAGGCTACAGTATCGCGTGTGCGACCTGTTTTGATGGCCTCGCTGACAACCATCGTCGGCATGATTCCGCTTGTCAGCGATCCGATGTACAGCTCAATGGCCATTACAATCATGGGCGGTCTTACTGTCGGTACGATTATCACGCTCGTCCTGTTGCCCCTTTTCTATGCGACGTTGTTCCGTATTCGTAAACCTACTAAGATATAAAACGAAAATCAAATGAATAAGATAAATATAGTTATTTCATGTTGTGTCGCCTTATTCTCTATTTCCGGCGTTTCGGCACAACAACAGCTTCGGATTTCGCAGGCAGAATGCCGCGAAATGGCATTGGCACATAGCGAAGAATTGCAAAAGTCGGACAATACGCTCCGGCAAGCGGAACTCGACCGGAAAATAGCGCAAACGGCTTTTCTCCCGAAGATCGAAGGTTCGGCGATAGGTGCTTATATGCTTCCCGATATGGACATGATGGGGATGGAACTGCGTATGCGCGGTACTTATGTGGCCGGGGTTAATCTGACACAACCTGTTTATATGGGAGGTAAGATCACGACCGGACATAGGTTGGCCCGTATCGGCGAGGAGGCTGCCGCCGAGCAACTTCGTATGACTCGCATGGATGTGCTTGTCGAGGCCGACAATGTTTATTGGACTTATATTGCCGTCGGACGCAAAGTGCGTATGTTGGAAAGCTATCATGCGCAAATGGATACGCTTTACCGTCAAACGGAAACGGCACTCGCTGCGGGGCTGGCGACAGAAAACGACCTGCTGCGTATCGAAGCCAAACGTAGCGACATCCGCTATCAGTTGCAAAAGGTACAGAATGGAGCCGATTTGTGCCGAATGTCGTTCTGCCGGATTGTGGGTGTCGATTTCGATACGGCGATAGAGGCTACCGATACGACATTCGTCGTATCGGAACCCGGCGCACTTGTGCCGGACGTGGATTCTCGTCCTGAATTACACCTGCTCGAAAAGCAGGTTGCAGCCGGAAAAGAGCAGATTCGCATGGTACGCGCCGATATGTTGCCCACGATCGGGCTATCGGTCAGTTACTCCTATTTCGGCAACCTCAAACTCAACGGCATGGCCGATGCCGGTGGCGGTACGATGAAGCCTTATTCACAGGAGTTTCGGGATGGAATGGGATTGGCTATGCTGGCTGTGAAAATTCCGATTTTCCATTGGGGTGAAAGCCGCAAAAAGGTACGCAAGGCACGATATGAATTGCGTAATGCAGAACTTGACCTGCAAAAAAACACCCGTCTGCTCAATATCGAGGTACAACAGGCAATCCGCAATGTACAAGACGGTTACAGGCTTATACATACGGCAGAAAAAGGGCTGCGGCAAGCAGATGAAAATCTACGTGTGATGCGTAACCGTTATGCGGCATCGATGGCTCCGTTAACCGATTTGCTCGATGCACAATCCGGATGGCAGCAGGCCGAAAGTAATTTGATCGAAGCGCAAACCCAATACAAAATCTACGAAACGGAATATTTGAGAGCTACGGGATTATTGAATTTTTGATTATTATCTTGCTTCAAAGGAAAGTTATATTAGCAAATTTATGATACAACAAAAAATATCATTACACGTAAAAATACTCATTGGTAATCTAACTTTATTGGCAGTCATAGGAGGTATGGCTGCCATTTTATTACATGAACGTAATCGAACGAAAGAAATTGAAACCGATACATCTAAAATTTGCTCTATTCGCCGAAATATAAATACTGTTCGCCGTCAGATTACCTTACTTGCCACGATGGGAGAATCTGCCATCGACTGGAATGATAAAGAGTATCGAATATACCATTCCTGTCGTCTTTCGGTGGATAGTCTTTTGCAATTGTTGAAAGAGGACAGTGGTAATTTCGTACAACCTGAACAGATTGATAGTTTGCAAATGTTACTTGCAATTAAAGAAACGTATTTGCAGCATATCATGCAGAGTACCCGGCAACGGAAGATTGTTGACAGTTTAATTGTTAACCGACTGCCGACGGTCGTTGCAAATACAATTGAGCCCCGCATAGAAGTACGACGCAAAAAGGGTATTGCAGGATTTTTTGGGCAAAAAGACACAATACAAATATATCCACCATCAAAAAAACTTCATAAACTGAACAGGCAAATAACTACCCTAATAGGTAAATCGACTTTTGATTTTAATGATCAAGTGGATAGCCTTCGTTTGCACAACAGACAGTTGAACCGTAAGTTATCGGAACTTATCATTTTTTTGGACAGGCAGGCACAATTTTTTTTCGATGTTCAAGAAAAACAAATTGCCGATATGAGGTACTCCTCCTTTCGATTGTTGGCTTACGTATTGGGAGTAGCCATTTTGCTACTTGTCTTTTCTCATATCATCATTCAACGGGATATTAGACAAAAGGAAGCAGGGCATCGAAGATTGAAAGAGATTATTAACCAGAACCATGAATTACTCGATATGCGTAAGAAAATCATCCTAACGATTTCCCATGACATTCGCGCCCCGTTGAGCATTATCAACGGTAGTGCGGAGCTGGCAATGGATATACGCGACCGTAAAAAGCGTAACGGGCATCTGAATAATATCAGTATGTTATGTAAACATATTCTGCATCTGCTGAACAATCTGTTGGATCTGTATCGGCTCAACGAGGCTAAAGAAATACGCAATGATATACCTTTCCGGCTTTCCGGTCTGCTGGAACGTATCGCAACGGGGTTTGCCCACGCCGCTAACGATAAAGGACTTCTCTTTCATTGTGATTTCAAAGGTACGGACGTTACGGTTTGTGGTGATGCCGACCGTATTGAGCAGATTGCAACGAATCTGCTTGCAAATGCGGTTAAGTTTACAGAAGTGGGAAACATCCGTTTCATAGCTCACTATACGGATGGAACACTCCTGCTGACCGTCGAAGATACGGGTATCGGCATGAGCGAGGAAACGGCGGCACGCATATTCGATCCTTTCGAGCGCTCATCTCCCGATACGAACATTGAAGGATTCGGCTTGGGATTGTCGATAACGAAAGGGCTGGTCGCTCTGTTAGGAGGAGAAATTATCGTTGTCAGTGAAGTCGGTAAAGGCAGTTCGTTCCGTGTGTCGCTATCCCTGCCGCTGACAGATGAAAGAGTGGAGAGCGAGGTACAAATGCAGAACCTGTCTGCACGCCTTCCGCAACGTGTTCTCGTTATTGATGACGATCCGTTACAACTCGAAATTGTCAAGGAAATGCTCGAACGCAACGGAGTTTCCTGCACGACCTGCGAGAATACCCGTGCATTGGTCGGGGAAATGCGCAAAACGGACTATGACCTGCTTCTATCAGATATACAGATGGCGGGAACAAACGGATTCGACTTGTTGGAACTGCTTCGCAATTCTAATATTGGCAACTCGCGTACGATTCCGGTCATTGCCATGACCGCACGGGGCGATAAAGAAAGAGTTGTTTTCATCTCTGCCGGATTTACGGCCTGTATCTACAAGCCGTTTTCAATGCACGAATTACTCGACCTTATTGTCTCGGTTGCTAACAATATAAAAAAGGAATCCGCTGGTGTGAATTTTACCGCACTCACGGCAGACGTAAGAGATAAAAAGAAACTGCTTCGGGCATTCATCGAACAATCCCACAAAGATATAGGGCAACTCCGCAAGGCTGGCAACGACCGTGAACGGTTGCGGGGAATCGTACACCGTATGTTGCCGATGTGGGAATTATTGCAAACGGACAAGTTGCTACATTCCTACCGGAACGTGCTGCATGACGGCAAGGCAGATGACGGAACGGTGGGAGAATACACGCAACGGGTTATAAACCATACCGTCCTGCTGATTGCGGAAGCGGAAAATGAAATGAACCATGAAACAGAAAATATTGATAGTTGAAGACAACATGAGTCTGTCCCAAATGCAAAAGGATTGGTTCGCTCAGGCCGGTTATGATGCAATGACAGCCATGAATGAGCCTATAGCCCGTACATTGATACGCAAAACTCAATTCGATCTGGTACTTTCGGATGTACGCCTGCCGGAAGGGGACGGCATCTCTTTGCTAGAATGGCTGCGCAAAGAGAAAAAACACATACCGTTTATTATCACGACCGAATATGTATCCGTTCCGGATGTGGTACATGCCATCAAATTGGGAGCTATAGATTACTTACCCAAGCCGGTACACAGAGAACATCTGCTGGAACTGGCAGAAGAAATATTCCGACCGTTAGCCACAATACGAAAAAAAGAAAAGCCATTGTTTCATCGTATAAGTCCCAAAATATTACAAGTAGAAAAATATGCAAAATTAGTTGCACCATCGGATATGTCCGTAATGATACTCGGTGCCAATGGAACCGGAAAGGAATCTGTGGCACAGACTATCCATAGTAATAGTGAACGCTGGAATACACCGTTTGTAGCGGTAAACTGTGGGGCATTACCACGAGAATTGGCTGCCTCTTTATTTTTCGGTTACGAAAAAGGAGCATTTACTGGAGCAGACACTGCAAAAAACGGTTATTTTGACATGGCGAAAGGTGGAACATTGTTCTTGGACGAGGTAGGCACTATGTCATATGATATTCAATCTCTGCTACTTCGGGTGTTACAAGAAAATGTTTATACTCCGATAGGAAGCGGAAAAGAACGAATCGCGGACGTGCGAATAATAGCAGCCACAAACGAGGATTTACAACAGGCCATCAGAGAGGGACGGTTTAGAGAGGATTTGTACCACCGCCTCAACGAGTTTGAAATCAGACAACCTTCGCTGGCGGAATGCACGGAAGACATCCTCCCTCTGGCGGAGTTCTTTCGTGAACGTTTCTCAAAAGAACTGAAGCGGGAAACACGAGGATTTACAGATGATGCTATCCGACAGATGCTTTTCTATTCATGGCCAGGTAACATACGTGAATTACAGAATCGAATCAAACGATCCGTGCTTGTTGCGGAAACTCCGATATTGGATGTAAAAGGTTTGGATATTGAGATTAACCAGCATGAAGATACCTCAATTCTCAGACCAATAGTTTTGCCACTAAAAGATGAAACATTGGAAAAAGAGAGTATCATTAGCGCCCTCAAAGTTTGTAACGGACATAGGGAACAAGCTGCTAAAATGTTAAACATCAATCCAGCAACATTGTACAGGAAAATAAAAAAATATAAATTAAACTTTGGAAACTGATTTCAACCGATTTGTACAAGGATTTTTTTGTTAAAAAGCAATATGCCAATTCCACCCAGATATTCTAAAATAATACCTTGGAAAGAGTATTAATATAATGTGCTTGTGTACCAAGTCTTATTATGCTATTATGGGAGCCATCTGATTTATAAAGAATTCAAGAGTATATATAGAGGTAGCCTTTTACAAAAAGGTTTCGAAACGCAGCACTGAATATTATGACACCTGATTTAATGTTTTGTCCACATCTTGTTAGAGGTAAAAAGATTTCGTTTTTGAAAGAAATGACCATTGAAAAAATGATATTCAAAAACGTATTATTACTTTTGCTAAGCAACGTAAGCATATATTCACCAAATGGACGAAGTTTGATTTGAACAAAGAATTACAAGCAAAGATTTCATAGGAGGTTTATTCTTAATCTTTAACGTGGATGGTCTAACTATTATCATACATATAACTTTCCACAAGTATGACGGATACGAGGATTAGGAGTAGCTCAAAGGTTGGATAAGAACTTAAACAGAATCAGATTTCTTTGCTTTATATTCTATAATATGGAATATAACTATTATCTTTGTATCCATAAGTGTTCTTTAAAATGCAAAAGTGGACAAAGAAGAGAACTTTGCTCGTTTCTAAATCGTTACCTGTTTAAGGATAAAGCTTTTTAATTTGCTTATTTCCAAAGAATAAGAAAAACTGTAATGCCTTGAAAGGTGATAGGTCACTGTTTTTTCGATTCCGGCTTTTTCTGCCCACGCTTTCAGATGGGCATTGATATGGGTGTCGTTTGGCAGGCGTTCGAAGACAAGGCTGTCTGTGTCCGGTTTCTCTCCTTTCTCGGGTTTCGGCAACCATCGCCGGGCTTGTATTCCCAATGGGATATGTACGGGTTTCTCGCTTTTGTTCATCATCACCGACAACATCCATTTATCATCCGAGACGGCAATATCGCCCTATTTCAGTTTTCGTACATCACCCAACCGCAGACCGCAGTTGCAGGCGAAAAGATAGGCACATTTGACAAGCTCGTTTTTGCAAGGTGTCACAATCAGAGCTTTTACCTCGTCGATAGTCAGGTAATCCCTCTTCCCTCTGCTCGCCTTTACACGCTCGTGACGCGACAGCCGGTTCATCGGATTGGACGGGATGATTCCCTCTCGGACGGCGACATTGAGAGCCGTTACCAATGTGCATTGGCGGTTGAATACGGTTTTCGAGGCAAGCGGCCTGCCGTCTGCTGTCTTGTATTCGCTTGTCAGGTATTCGATGAACAACGTACAGAACTCTTTGTCAATCTCTTTAACCTTGACATCTCCGCGTCTCATGCCTGAAATGATGTTGCTGAGTAGCTCTATTGCGTATAAGTCTTTTACGCCGCGATTTTGCTGTATCTCTTTGAAACGGACAATCCACTCGGAGAGAGTTATGTCATTTGGTGATGTACATTCCTGCACAAGCCGCTTGCTTGTGGACGGTCCTTTCTTCAACTCGCGCAGCCGTCTTTTGAGTGCAGCTTCCGCTTTCCGCATGGCGGCGGCATTCTGACGAACTGCCTCGTCATCGGTTTCCGGCACGATGTAGAGTTTCAGATACTCGTAACTGCGGCGACCGCCAGAGTAACAGTCCAAATAGATGGACTGATACCCGTTCTTCATTGTCTTGAATCTGATCTTGACAGGTGACTTTTGCGTATCTTTGTTTCTCTTGTCTTTCATACGAATGCTGCTGAATCTGATTGCACTGCAAATATAGGCTGTTTTCTCGAATCAAGAAACAAAAACGAGTAACAAAAATACGTCGAAAATGAGATTTTCCAAGAATTAAAGGGAATTACACTGTTTGATATAAATCATTGAAAATAAGAAATATATTTGCAGTTGCTTAACTCTTTCTTTCATTTTAATTCATACATCGGAAATTAGGCTCCCCATACAAGATAATGTCTGTACAACGGGCAAGCCTGTGGCTTTAAAAAACAACCTATTCCAAAGGAATTATCCACAATAAATTTGCAAAATAAAATGGCAGCGACCAGTTCCGTAGATTATCATGAAACCAGTCGTTGCACTTAGACTTTGACTTATATACGAATGGACACTTTTAGAATAAAGTCAAGTGGAGCGTCAATAGTGGTAATCCGGCATGAACCGATAAATGCCACGGCTTTCCTGAACCACCATCCGTTTGTTCGTGAGAAACTTTATTAGCTCCACAATCTTGTTGTGATTCAATTTCGTTCCTGCCAGTTCGTAGGCAGTAGTCAGTTCTTCTTCCAAAACCTTATATCCAGAAATAGTTTCTTTTCCGTCAAAAGCCAGTTCGAGAGCCTTGCGATGGATGGATTCGTGAATGTTCTTATAAGGGGAGAATGGTTCCTGCTTGGGACGACCTGCGCTCTTCTTTGTCGGCACATAGTCCGGCAGAAGTTCGGGAAGTGATTGGTCATTGATGCAAAAAGCGAATGGCAGGAAGTCTTTGGAACGTGTATGCACATTTTCCACTTTGCTGATGTTGCTGTTGTCTTTGTCTTTCTCGATTTGAATGACCGTTTCCGCTTTGTTGTTGATTTCCGTGCCAATGTGCCCTCGTGCATTTTCATCACTTTTGTTCTGATGAAGAATGGTGTGAAGATGAATCTGGTATTCGTCAGTCCATTGCATAAGTTTGGATATTACGCAGGTGGCTTCACTTGGTGAATTGATGTCATAAACCAAGTCGCGGATTCCGTCAATCACGACAAAGCCGAGCCCCTCAATCTGACTGATGGCATCGTCTATAATGGCCAAACGCTCCTTCGGATTGAACTTGCGTAAAGCGAGAAAATAGAAACGGTCACAATCCTGATTGGCAGGCAACTCTGCCAGTTTCATGATGTGATGCATCACAATCATACAGTGGTTTTGACTCTGTTCTGTGTCAATGTAAAGGATGCGGTTCTTTCCATCGGGAAAATCTGTTGTGTAGTTAAGGACTTCCTTTCCGGACAAAGCTGCTGCCACCATTGCCGATACATTAAAAGTCTTTTTACTTTTTGCCTTGCCAATGGATGCACTGAAATTTCCCAATGTCCCGATAGCCACTCCGCCTATTTTCAGAACTTCCGGCTCCTGTTCGTACACCTTTTCCAAACTGAGCATGGTGTCTTGCCATTTTGTGGCGACCTGAGCGAGATCTTGATTGGGTGCTATCGTTTCCATACTCACCAGTTTTTAGGATTGGCTTTGTGCCGTGTAGCTGCAAGCATTCGGGCGTGTTCTTCCTCTATGCTTATAGGCGTGTCTCCTTTTCGTCCGCTTTCCAACCATTTGTCCAATTCATCACGATAGACAAATAGGTGCTTGCCTTGTTTAATGATTGGAATACCTCCATGTTTGGCTTTGTAATAAAAGGATGATTTTGAGATACCCAGATACTCGCAGACTTCATCGACGGTCATAGGCACATGAGTGTCCTTTTTTACCTCGTTATGCTGCTGATGAAGTTTTTCTGTCAGCAGGTTTTCCATACTTGAGATTCTCTCGCATAGTTCGCCTACCACTTTCGGTAGGTCATTGAAGGTTAATTTGTTTCTTTGCATGATATAACATTGTTTTGTTTAACATGCTGCAAACCAACACAATGATGTAACGCTGACAAACCTCAGAAAGCAATAATATTTCTATCTGCGTTGAATAATCCTAATTGGTTGAATCTAAGTCCGATTCAGGGTCATTCTTCATACATTTGAAGTGATAATTTCCGGTTTTAGGAATATCAAGGGCTATTTTGCAAATTCCTCTTGTCCGAAGATTTTTAGCCAGATATTTAATCGAAGCATCTTTTAGTTCATGTGGGAATATCGTATGTATGAATGTTGCTCTGTCTATAAGAGAAATGCTCAATCTCTCCCCGATATTCCATACGAAATGCATTAGGTCGATAGAACGGAGGGAATTATCTACTTTTGAACGGATTGGCTTGTATAAATCAGACTGTCCGTGCGCAAAATACTCTATGTTTTCATGCATAATTTCAAGATCTTCTTTTGAGAGAAATTCCGTCATTACAAATGTGGTATATTCATGAATGACACGCTTAATGTCCGCCTGCCTTTCGGCTTTTTTACGTTCAATTTCAGCCATACGTACTTCATAATTATCCATATAATCTTGTGTTACAACACTTTCTGCAACTAAATTTACCGGATTTATGTCCTTGTCGTTTGGACACTCCGGTTCAATCTCCTTAATTTGTTCAGTTAGTTCAACAGGAAGAGGTTTTACTTGCTTGCCAAAAGACAAACTCAATTCATTCTTTGTAATGAATCGGAAGAAGAAATGCTTAAGTACTCCACAGGCGAGTATCATTGCCGTAATATATAGAATAACTGGAGTGGAATATTCCATCAGGTTGATATGGCAACTAAGATATAAATAGGAGTCTGTTGCCCAGTAAAGGATGACACTTACTGAAAGTATGAAACTGGTTCTTTGAGGAGAGATTTTAATACTATTCGTCATAAACTGATACTGTTTGAGTTTTACAATAAGACAAATTTATATGCAGATTTCCAAATAGTTGCAGTTTGCGATGGATAATCGTTCAGAATTTAAGAAAAAATATGCTCAGAGTATGATTTTATGCAAAATATCATACTCTGAGCGATAAAAACGAGATTATTTGTACCTTAATTCTTACTTGCGGATTAAAGAGATTCTGTTGCTGGCTTCACGCTTGTTGCTGTCCACAACTTTCATGTACCGTTGTGTCGTGGTAATACTTTTATGTGCCATGTTACTTTGAATGGTACGTATGTCTGTGCCGGCTGCTCCTTGAAGTGTTGCGTATGTTCTTCGGTAGGAGTGGAAAGTGATATTCTTGGTAATACCGGCTTCGCGAATCCACTCTTTCATGGGTTGCTGTGTCCAACTTCGTTTCAATCCTTTAAATACTAATCCGGTTTTTTCCGGAGAATAGCCGATTAATTGCAGGGCTTCGTCACTGATAGGAATGATGTCCTCCGTCTTGGTCTTTTGGGTAATTGTATGGACACATTTTCCTCCGGCTGCAAAGTCAACGATTTCATGCCATTGTAACGATAGTATATCGCTGATTCTGAGACTGGTCAAACATGAGAACAATGCTGCTGTCTTCAGAATTGGCTTTTTGCAAGGTGTTTCTGCCAATTTGTATAGTTCTTCCACACTTAGATACTCTTTTGGAGTATCTTCTGTTTCGATTTTATCCAAAAAGTCATTGATATTGGTCTTGATTAGCCGATTGCGATAAAGGATTTTCAAAAGTCCCCTGAATGTTGACCAATAGCCGGAAGCAGAGTTCTTTGAAATGCGACCGTCACGCCTGAGTTGCTTGGCATTTAGCAGATACTCACGAAACTTATTACAAAGGTCAATATCAATTTCTTCAAAAGTACATTTGCCATGAACGAAGTTGTAGAAATGGTGGTACACAAATTCCCACTTTTGGTCATGCTTGCGAAGCTGATTGCGGTAGTATTCCAGAAAATCCGCTTTGAGTTTGTGCCTGTCAAAGAAATCATACCTGTCATTAACGATAGATTCAAAGCGTCGGCATCGGATGGCTTCCGCCTTTTCCGACATAGTTGCATTGAAGTTGCGTTCACGTTCATTCTTAGGATTGGCATAAATATAAATGTTCAATCCTTCGTGACGGATGGTTTTCATTGTTTCCTGGTCACGATACCCCGGATAATAATCCAGATAGAAAGAAAGCATCCCATGTTTCAAAGGGCGTGTTCTCAATGTTACTGTTTTACATTCTAACATAGTTACAATTATTATTAGTTTATACTTGATTTGCTGCAAATGTCCGTAATGGCTTGACACAGACAATGCTCATTTTTAGAATCATTTTCTGGTCTGCCTAAACCGAAGAATTATCTTCGGCAGTCTGCTTGGATAGATCAAAATGTAGCTTTGAGTAGAATATCTGACCGTGTTCTTTTTTGGACGGGATGTTGTTACGATAGACATGGGAGCGGATGGCAACTCGACTCATCCCATACTTTTGTTCAATCTCATCAGGAGTGTACCACTCGGTCAGTGCATCGTCTGTCTTGTATTTGGCAAACGCAGTATCAATATGCTTTTTGCTGTAATAGTTGAACTGGCGAATACGGATTTTGGGGATATTGTTCTCTCTTGTATATGCCCAAATCCATTTTTGCGATACTTTGTACTTTTCGGAAATTTGCTCGGCAGTGTAGTACTCAGTTATATCAAGGTCATCTTTAATTCTTCTTCGTTCATAGGGGCGCGTTTTAAGCATCAGCTCAATATCGGCTCTGCGAATGATTGACATCCTTGCACTGATTCTTGAAGCTCTCAACTTATCCTCTTTTACGAGCTTGTAAATGTATTGGCGAGAAACACCCATCAACTGTGCGGCTTGTGCAAAAGTAAAGTAGTCTTGATGGTCAAGTTTACTTTTTACTTCTATCAAATCCTGTAACTCACGAAGTTCGAGTCTTCGTTCTCTCATTCGGTGTTTGTAGCCTTGACTGGCACATTGGTGGCTACAATAATTAGTGGTTGTTTTCTTCGCAATGAATGGCTTGCCACACCATTGACAAATTCTTTTTACTTCCATGTTGTTTTCTCCATATTTTTAATGAAACCATATAGTTTTAATTTCGCTTTTTGTCTACCTATGTAAACCATTGTCAACACATGTTGTTGACTACCTCAGTGTGACATCGGGGACAAACCCCAATTTGTTTCGCGGTAGAAATACGGTAGAAAAATATGGTGAACAACACTATCCAATCGCTATGAACTGGATTTGGGGTAAATAAAAAAGCCACTGAATTTCAGCGACTTCATTATAGTTGGTTCTAATTCGTTGCGGTTAATTGCGATATATCATTTCCCGATGCAGAATGTTTATTTGCCCACGCAAACTATATTTCTGCCATATAAAATGCTGTATATCAATATATAAATTTTTGAAGAATATTTTTGGGGGACAAACGGGGGACAAAATTTCGCATACCAAAAGAAAGAAAAACAATAAAACCATTTCCCAAAAACCGTGTTGAATTGCAAGAGATACGGTTTGTCCCTCGCAATTATTTTTGCTTTGTCTCTCCTTGTCCCTCGGATGTAGAGTTAGATTCTGTATTATTTCATAAACACTAAAAGCCGTAATCTTGCATACCAAAAGAAAAAAGCTATAAAAACATTCCTGAAAAACCATGCTGAAATGCAAGGGACATAATTTGTCCCTCGTTGTATTGTTGTTTGTCCCTCGCCTGTTCCTCGGACGAAAGTTAGGTTTGATGCGGTTTCCAATAACGTGAGTAAAGTAATAATGGAATAGGTTTAGTTTGGTTTTTGTATATCTAATCAAGTTCTAAACTAAACTGCTTGATTTTCTCAATTTCTAAACTCTTGATTGCTTTTTCTTTTCGTCAGCAAATCCTTCTTTTTATTCGCTATTGTTTGAAATGCGTTTTGCCGTTTATAGTGTTCCTGTTGCACACTTACTATCCTTTCTCGTCTTCACATCGTCTTTCGGGTTGGCAGATAAGAATTGTGTCGCAAAGGTATATATCCCGTCTTTCTTCCCTGCAAGGTCAAGCCTATCGGTTCAAGCCAAAATCTCCACACTCGGTTTTCAACTGAGGTTGTATTTTGTCTGTGAAGCCTTGCAGGAAGAGCCGGGACACCTTACAAAGCGACATAATTTTAATCAAACCCGAAAGTAGTTGATGCTAACAGAGGGAAAAGTAAAAAATCAAATCAAAAGCGATTATGGCAAATTATGCGACTAACATCTTCTACGCAAGTACGGAGAACGAGAAAGACCTTGATAAGGTGGAGAACTTTTTGGAAGACACATTTTGCGACTGTTACCTTGACAGGTCGGAAGACAGTATCGAGGGCGAGTTTTCGTCAAAATGGGACTATCCCGAAAAAGAAATAAACAAGATGATTTCTCTTTTGGAGGACAAAGACAAAATCTACATTCGAGTGCTGACACACGAACTATGTAACGAATATGTGAACTTCCAAGTGTTCTCTAATGGAGAATGGTCATACCGATAACCCTTAAAAACTCACTGACTATGTATTACGAAAACGAACAAGATACGGACATTATCGGGTGCTTATGCACGTTACTGACTCCTTACAAGGGGCATACAGAGGGTGAAGTCGTGGGAGACTACGGCAACGAGATAGTGGTAAGGCTCACCAATGGCAAGGAGGTGGTGGAATACCGGGATGAAGTGCTAATCTATGACTAATGGAGGATTGCTTTATGATGACACCGATAGCGACAAGGTTTGTGGATTGGGATATTCCCGAACTTTCAACCCTGCAAGACAGCAAGGTCTATCAATTAAGAGTGCAACTCAATGAGGGTACGCCAATGAGCCGACAACAGAAGAATTGGCTTACGGACAACGTGAACAGCAACACCTATTTCAAAAGGGCTGTTCCGCTAATGGGCTACCGTTTTGACTTCTCGGACATACTGAAACGCTACTTTGTCAAGCAATACGGACATATAGCCGAATATTATGCTGTGGACAAGACCGCTTTACGGACATTCCTTTGCGGTCGGATTGATGAAATAATTGAGATAACAGATTAAAAGAAAGATTATGCTGTACGATTACAGAAAAGAAAGCAAATCGCCTATGCTTCTGACTTTGGAGAATGGCAAGACCATTGAGGGCGAATTTATTGATTTGCGGATTGCCACCGAGACCTTGCCCAAGGGTAAACTGTGGTATCATATCCGACATACGGACAATGATTGGAGTGAACCAGCCTCTCTGAAAAATGGCTGTGTAGTGGTCAATTTCTGTGGTACATTCATTTGTGACCCTATCATTGATTTCCCTTGTGGCGAGGAACTGGAGATAAAAGAATGGTCATACCTGAACTGACCGACATCTGGCAGAACGGCAATGTGGGGCAATGCACCACATTGCTGTGTCCATGCCATTTGGAAATACATATCCAATGGCATCAACTTTTATAATTGGAGCTTGCAAGGCAAGCCGTTCTTCCTCTTATATATTCATCTTTGACAGTCAAGTCTCCTTTTGTATATATGGCATTTCATATTTCGCAATGGCGACCGGGCTGCTTTGTTCAACGAGTACCGGACTTCTTGCCTTTGTTTTCTTTGCCTTGATTTCTCCGGTTCTGTCGGTAAGGTAGAACGCGGCTATTCTGATGCAGGTTTCCGCGATCATCGTGTGCCATTCTGTTCTTCGGCTATCCCTTCCATAGCAAAATACCTTTGGCTTGCAGCGTCATAACGGATTCTGTATTACGGCATCCACATTGAGAGGACATACTGGATTCCTCGCTTCATCACTCTGCTTCTTTTGGATTTACAGCCGAAGCGTACCTGAAACTTCGTGTCTGCGGACGGATACTGTCCTTTGTCTGCGAACCTCGCTCACTTGTTTATTCACCAATCCATATCGTTACAGCTTTTGGTCGTGTTATTCCTCATTTTTCCGTTGCAAAGTTAGTATGCAGCCGGGTACGGCTGAAGGCCTTGGTCAATGGTGTAACTTCACAAATCTTCCTTTATCGGGCCGGAGGTTTTGACGGCTTACGCTGACAAAAATAAAGAGTATTTGATTGCTAACCTTGTCGCAACCCTGTAACTGCACTCACTTATATTGGCAGCGTAAAAATAATTTAATTAACAACTTAAAGCATTGTAACATGAAACAGATTGAGAACAATTTCGCAGTATCAGGATTCGTAGGTAAGGACGCAGAAATCCGTCAGTTCGCAAACGCAAGCGTGGCACGCTTCTCATTGGCAGTAAGCCGTCAGGAGAAGAGTGGCGAGGAAACAAAACGTGTGTCCGCTTTCATCAACGTGGAAGCCTGGCGCAACAACGCCAACACCGATTCGCTTGCCCAAATCACCAAGGGTACCCTGCTCACAGTGGAGGGCTACTTCAAACCCGAAGAATGGATTGACAAGGACGGCGTGAAACACAACCGCATCGTCATGGTCGCTAACAAGTTCTACCAGACACCCGACAAGGAAGAAACTCCTGCGGAGTCGGAAAAGAAAACGAAAAAAGGCAAGAAATAACTCCTGCCTCGTTCCGACAAACAAAGCGGCTTCGGTCGCTTTTGTTTTTGCTCGTATGTTTACCTGTTATACATCTATGGGTTGCCCATTATAAGTTTTCACCCATCCCGTAAACGGCTTCTTCTATTTTTCTTCGAGAGACTTGCTCGGCTGCGCAATGTTGCACGTTGCTCCTCTTTCGCAAGACACTCTGCCGAAATCGCCCGATACAAAAAGATTTGCCAACCGCTCCAAGACTTCGTTTTCTCCCGGTAGGCAAAACATTTTGTTATTTATCGGGCTTGCAGAAGAAACTCGTTTACTGCCCGCCCTTTGCTTGGGTTGATATTTTCGACAAGAGGGAGAATTAAATACTGATTTTTAAGTCCCTCGCTATGCCAGACATGAACGACTGTCATAGGCTGCATTCTGTTGGTTGAATCTTACCTGTCCCGCTGGTAGTCGCTTTTGCTCCAGCCTCCGAATATCACTTTCACGATTTTGATGAACACCCACAATCCCAATACTGTAATGATTACGTCTCCCATATCACTGATTTATTTCTGATTACTACTCGTAAAGATACGAAAAAATCGCGACATAAACGAGCGTATAATGTTAAATATCAATAGGATGAAACGTTTTTTCGAGAAGATATACGGTTATTCTTGACCTATGCAATTCCGAAAAGTTCTATCTCGAAGATGAGTGTTGATCCACCGGGTATGCCGGGTTGCGAGAACTTGCCATATCCCATTTCGGCAGGGATGTAAATCTCCCATTTGTCCCCGATACACATCTGTTGCATTGCGATAATCCAGCCCTCTATCAGTTCGTTCAAACGGAATGCTATTGGTATTCCACCACGACTGCTGTCGAACTTCTTTCCGTTTATAGTCCACCCCGTGTAGTGTGTGGTGACGATACTGCGGGACGTAGGATGTCTGCCGTTGTTCTTTCCCTCGCTGATGACCTTGTAATAGATTCCTTTCGGGAGAGGCTTCACTCCATCTTCTTTGGATTTCGCTTCCAGCCAATCCTTGTTGACTATCGCGTATTCTCGCTTATTCATAAATTTCATCGTATTGTTCTTTAATTGTTGGATAATCAATTATGTTGATATATGGAATTTTCTAACAATTGTACGTAGATTGAATATTATTTAGATGGCGGCATTCCTTGTTTGGTAAACACTTTACACGATTATTATTCTTATTACATAATCTTTGTTTCAGGGTTCATTTAAGTATCTTTATCTCTCTCTTTCTATAACTCTCATTGGTTGTACTGTTATAATCTTACAATTATGTTGATATTGATATGCTGCTGAAAGATCTTTCATCTTAGAGTTCATTTCCCCTATTTTGAGAACCTTTTCTCCCAACACATAATAGAACATAATATAGCCATTGCGTATCAAATAATCATTAAGTATATCTTCTCGTACAAAGAGGCCATTTATGCAATTCTCATGGTCTGTATTCAATGCTGCAATACTGCCATCAGTTAATTTTATCACGCCTCGTATTTCAGAACAATATAGCCCCATCTGGTTCATCATTTCTGCGCATGGCATATATACTGTACTTAAAAATTCGTCATTCTCGTCTATACCTTCCCAATCTTCTTGCAACTGTGCTTCATATGACAACTGTATATCACAAGGACAATCATTTGGTTTAGACCAGATTTCATGTTCAATTGAGGATTTGTATACATCAGCCCAAGGATAATCATTCCATAAAAATCCCGTCATTCCACGATGTTCAGGCATCCATCGCCCATAGAAATTTTGTTTTTTTGCCCAATTAGCAAAAAGCTCTGAATCGTTTTGTTTAACAAAACAGGCGTTGCTAAATAAAAATGTTTCTTTCCCATCCTTTTTTGCAGTGTCATACCCCACTAGCATAACATATTTAAAACCATCCTGAAATGTGGCTTCATATCTGAATTCTGGTAAAATATTATTTTTGTTAATCCAGTCTTCGTCTTGATTATATTTAATGGTTTGTTTTTCTATTCCAAATAATCTAGTAGTCGGGAAATACTTTGGTTTTATATCAAGAGTAGGGTCAAAACGAGACGTTTCTGCACTGTTCCACGGATATGGATTATAAGTTATATCTTTCTCATCGGCTGTGTCTTTATAGTAGTATTGTTTTTTTGATGTATAACAAGTATCCATAAGATGTGCATTAACCCTATACCATGCTAACCACTGGAATTTTTTACCTATTCTTTCCAGTTCATTGTGAAATCTGTTGCGTGAATATTTGCCATTGTCTAAATATCCTAATTTGTCATTCCAGCAAAATACATTTACAATATAGTAAGTCATTTCAGCCATGATATTATTAAGTGAAACGCCCTGGTACTTTCCGTCTTCTGTTCGTTGAAAATAATCATTGCTGAAATTTCTGTTGTTGGTACCAATGATATATCTATTGAAATCTTCAAAACTAAACATAGAATTATACATCATAATAGAACCCTGTTGCAAACCAAAAAAGCCTTTAGATATATAATCGTATTCTGGGATAGCGTTGTCGTCGATTGGTTGTGCTTTGAATGGCGTTTTTATGCGTTTCCAATAGTCGCATGATTTGTCAAGATGATATGCGTATTCTATAATTTTCAAGGTCCACTGACGAACTATTAAGTCTTGTGGAACAGTTTCATAAGATTCATAATAATGTTTATATATGTGACCGGCTATTTGAGACGGTAATTCTTTGTCTCGGGAAGTAAGCACGACACCGCATACTGCACAATAAAGTCCAGCCAATACGTAAGGATCATTGATATCTTCAAACATTTTAATAAGCCATAAAATTAAAGTTTGGCGGATTTGAAGTATGTTTCTAAGCTTGCGGATAATAATTGCTCTAAACTTTGGATGCGAAGAGCTGAGCATCCAATTGATACATATGAGATATTCCCGTTCTTGGTTATTTGTCTCTAATGTCGGATTAAATCTCAAAAATACATCCTTGATATAATTATCACCATACTTCTCATATATTTGGTTCACATAACGTGTCCACAATAAATCTCTACTGGCTATTGTTGGATAAGCTTTTAGTTTTTCATGTATTTGTAAAGTTTCATCAAGAGTTATCTCGTTGAATTTTTGAATTAGTCGTAAAGGATTGATTTTGTCGTTGTCAAGTTTTAGTAAAATGGATATTAGTTGTTGATCGGGTATATCAGATTCAATTAAAAAATCATAATATAGTTCATATAAAGGGGCTCCATTTTGCAAGAATCTTTCATTGTAAACCTCCAATCCTTGATAATACCAACAATCGAACAATGCCTTAATTGCCGATCTGAATTTCTCGGACGGAATGCAAGGGTGTTGTTTTAAATATTTTCTTTCATTTTCTATCCATTGTAATAAGTCTTTTATAGTCATTTTTGACCGTAGTAATTCATTGGCTTTATAATAGTCCCCTAAGTTTTCATATTCAAACATAACAGATAGTTCTCCTGTATTAGAACGATCTTCTAAAAGTAAATTAGCAGTTAAGCAAGCGTTCATCAAATCCTTATCCCATAACCTGTATGGTGCTATTCTTTGTCCGTATTGACGAGCTTTGCATCTGGATATAGGATTGAAATGGTTGTAATAAACGCAATAGTTTGCGAGTTTTGACATATAGCGGTCTGCAATATTTAGTTCAGGATCTTCATTCACTAAGTCTGTAATGATTTCGTTCTTTTTGGTCACATACCGTTTATATAGCATTTGCTTGTTTATGGCTTGTTTTTCTCCTTCGGGCAATGAATGAAAGGTTTCACAGAATATTTTTAGAAACAGTGGATTTTTAAAAGCTTCTATATGATAATTTAGCTGATTATGGTCAATGTTATAATATTTAAAATACGCATTAATGGCTTGTTCTTTGTCTACAAATCCGTCGATTTTTTGTATATGCCACTTATTGTTTTCTGAGAGTTCGTTTATTTCTTTATCAAATGGTGTACGAATAGAAATGACAAGTCTAAAATGATCATGTTTTTCTAACTCTGTACGTAATGCACCAAGATGGTTGTTCCAATAGCTACAACCTAATCCTTCGTTAATAGCGTCTATTACAATTATTGCGTAATGTTTTCGGATTTTCAGTTCTTGATTAAAATCCTCAAGACTTATATTCTGACATATGGTTTTCTTTATATAGTTGATGGCAGACTGATAAACTTTAAAGTCCGTTCCGAAGAAAAGATAGATATTGGCCTTACTTTGTTTGTTCAGTGCATAATTGCATAAACTATGTGTCTTTCCTGAACCTGCTTTTCCTATCAGGCATAAATTTGTTTTTTGGGCATATTTAATGCGTTCGAAATCGTCATCATTCAGTTTAGAAGAAATTTCGTTTAATTCCATAATCTTGCTCCAATCATCAACAAATTGAAAAGGCTTAGTTTCTATAAAGTCATAGCAACGCCTTAGTACAGCACAACCATTAGCCATCAATAAGTCAATGTCTAATTTTTGCCAAATTTTCAATTTGTTCAGAATTATTTCTTCTATTTTATTTGGCAGTTGACAGATGCACTTTGCCAACTTAGTTGCGTTTTTTATGCTTTCGCCTAACTTTTGTTTATCAGTGAAGTAATCCAGTATATTTTCTAATTCTCGATTTTCTTGGTGTAGTTTAGGCATGTAACGATCATGAACAATAGTGACAGCTTCTTTGCAGAGTTGCAAACTACGACCTTTTCCCATTGTTGTGATGTCATCTGCCGCCCAATTTATTTCATATCGAATAGATTTGTTTTCAAGGTGAACTTTTGCTTTTGATATTGATAGATAGCTTAGCGTCTCATTAATTTGAAGAACGATGACGCCTATTACTCTCCCAGACATACTAACAACAGGAGAGCCAGACAAACCATCGTAATTGTGAAGAGTAAATTTATCGTTGCGTATCAAGGTTCGATCATACCATGCATTTCCATCTATCTTGAGCCTGTTTTTTACTTCAATATCCACTAAATTACAACCCATAGCCACTTCTTGTGGATAGCCATATACATGAAGTGGCATGTCTTTTACATACTCGTCACATAACAAAGTTAAATAGTTTGTTGTGTGGTAGTTTTCTTCTGTTATTACGGTTAATACTGCTAAGTCAATGGCATTTCCTGGGATAAATAACTCATCACCTTTGCATAAGATTTTCTGACCTGCCACATCGATATATATTGGCACAGGGGCAGAGGTGCTTTGAAAATGTGCTTTTACAACATGACGAGCAGTCAACAACTGTTTTTCGCTGATAAAAAAAGCTGTTCCTTGTTCAGACTCACAATATACTGGTACTACAATATTTTCTGCTGTTTTACCATTCAAATAACTCATATTCTTGCTCTGTAATAATGGTTTTTATACCTAAATCTTGTTTTGTTCCCTCATTCAATTCATTCATTTTCTTTGTATTTTCACATTTCCGGCTGAAAACAATCAATTTTGGTTGCTCATCTTTATGTGTTTCGGCTATTCTACCAAAAGTTCCCCATGTCGGATATTGTTCTCCCTTTCCTCCGGGTATGAAATATATGTGTGAATTGATACGATCAAATAATGCTTTGCTATTGTTGCCATTGCTTCCATGATGAGACACTTTAATGGCATCACATTCTAACGGTTTTGTACAATCTTTATATTTGCTATCTATAGTTTCCTCAATGGTGCTGGCAAAAGCATCTCCTAACATAGCTATTTTATGTTTCCCACATTCTAACATAAATGCTATGGATGAATAATTGGTGTCGGAATCATCTGCGTCTTCTTCATTAGCCTGATTCCTTACAAATGTTGCATCATAGATCTCTCTCTCTCTTGCAGCAATTTGCTTACATTCAAACTTGTTCCTATAGGAATCAACCAATCGTATGAGTAGCTCTTGTAGTTCTTCGCTATTCTCTATGCTTTCATTCCAGGCCTGCATAAAGTATTTGTCAAAAGCATCCTTGAATTTATTTTCAATTGTTATTAATGCGTCTTGCTTGGGTGCCAAAAAAATTATCTTTCCGAAACCTCCTGGAATATAGAAGTCTTCAGTGTCGCAAGTAATATATGTAGTTTCCCAAGCACTTTTTAGTTCTTCTTTTTCAAGGATAACTTTAGCAAGTGATTTCCCCTGTGGAGCACTTATTTCCCGATAGTTAATTGAGTCAAACTCTACGGGTAATGCATTTTGTATTTGCTTTAGAATGGTTTTTTGCTGCTCATTGAGTTCTATATGTTCAGCGTATTCGATCCGCCGATAACAATTATACCATATTTTCCCTATCGTAAGATTGTTATGCCTTTTCAACATGGCTGTTATTCCTTGTATATGATCTTCATCTATGTGGGTGACAATTAATAGGTCTATATGATTATTGAGTATATTTTGCAAATAGTCTTTTAAAGGGGCTGTGTATTTACCACAGTCTACCATAATTACATACTGCTCACCTTCATCTTTTACGAGACGAATAATATTACAATCTCCGATGCCTGCATCAAATGAACGAAAAAAGCATTTCATAAATTTTTATCCTCCTTTGATTTACGTTTTCCTAGCGGCCCGCTGAACTTACCACGATTGAGCGACACTCCATATTTGTTGAGTATGCGGAACACGGAGCTTCGGCTGCTGAATCCGCTTACTTTCCAGATGTCATCAATGGAATGTCCGTTGTTGTACATCGCCACGATGGTCTTCTCTCGTTCCGCCTTGCTGATGTTATTCTCTTTGGACGGCTGGTTTATGTTCTGCTTTAGTTGGATGATATGCGCTGAAGCCTTTCGCAATGCGGCACACTCCTCCGGAAGCGCACCGAATATCTCCAGCACATCCGCAGCCTTGGTTTCAGGGAACAGGTCGCCACGACTGTCAACCTTGTCGTGAATGGAGATAATCCGCACCACCTTTACACGACAGAACTCGATGAATGCCGCCAGTTCACGAGAACCACGCAGGGCGTTGCTGAATTTAGCGAGTACGATTTCGTCTCCCCGTTCCATACTTGCCATAAGCTGTTTCCATTGGGGACGCAGTTTCTCGTGTCCGTTTTCCTCCTCAATCACTTGTACACAACCGTATTGTTTCATCCACTCCACATCAGTGTCGAAGCCGTCATAGCCGGCTGCCTTGAATATGTAACCTACTTTTGCCATAGTGCTGTTCAATGCTAAATGATACCAAGTGCAAAGATACAAAGTTTAATTCGGTTAAAATCATACTCAACAAAATATTTTTCAATTATTATACTTTGTATTTTCACTTGTTACGCTCTTGTTTATTTTGCGGATTATACTCGCAAGTATGAAAAAGAAAATAGATTAAAGTTTTATTTTAGAGTATTATTATACAAACTTTTATACTTAACTTTGCCACCATAAACCAATAAAATATCATGTGTAAAGGCTTGTTTAAAGTAGAATCAATGCAAAAATTGAAGAGAGGAAACTTGAAATCATACTCAAAGAAACGTGCTTCGTATGCCAAATCTTTTGCCGTATGTTTTGCCATTGTCACATTGGCATCATGTGGAGAAAAGACCGGCAACAGTATGTTTCAGACCGTTAAAAATGCTGCCGATGCTTACAGGTCATACCTGTCCGAGGTGCGAAAGGAAGCAAACCTGCCAACAGACCGTCTGATTGAAAAAATCAACGACTGGCAGTCGCTTCGGGATTCGGTATCTGCCTGTGTCGCCAAAGACACGGCAAACCGTATTCACGCCAATTACGAAAGCGAAATTCGTGGATTGCACGATTCGTTGCGCATTGAATTTACCCGTCTGGCTCTGGAGAAGCCGAGAACTTTTGCGGATGTGTTGCTCATCAGAGAACAGACTTCCCAATACCGGCAAGACACGGAGCTGATGCGGTCGGCAGCGGAAACAGGGCCGTTTTTCAAACCATTGGATTCCGTCCCGACATATAAAGGCAGTGCCAATGCTGTCGTTGAAAAATACCGGATGTTCCTTTCCAAGACCTTAAAATCCGGAATAAGCGGCAAAAGTGAAATGCTTGCTTTCATAAAGGAAGAGGACAGGCTGTTCCGTTCGTTCCTTGACCATTTGACTGAACTTGCCGATGCCGACCTTTCTGCCATTACGCACGACACGGAGAAATGCTGCCTGTCGATATTCCAGTCTGCGGAGAATGGCAGGCTCTCATACCGGGATGCCTTGGTATATACAGCCAGGCGAACCAACCGGAGAATCATACTCAACGCTTTGGCTTGCCATGATGACATCAACCAAGGCAATGTAAGGACCGAAGCGCAGGCAAGGGCTTACGTTTGGATGTTGTTGCAGCCGTATGTTGCTTTGGATGGCTTCAGCGTAGCTATCCTGTCCGATATGGAAAGGACAACACTTCATGCAGTCGCTGACCGGACACCTCAGATGATAGCCAAACTCAACAAGACTGCCGGAACGGACAATGACCAATGGCAGGTATTGCCCGGAGTACTGATCAAGATAATGCTCACATCCATTTGACGAACCAGAAACAAATAAACACAACAGTTATGCTACAACTCTTTTACGATGACTTTCTCTCCTTTGTGCCGCTCCAGCTTCCGCAATTGCTGGATGTAACCACAATGGAACAGCCGCAGTTCTATGACGATTACGTCCTCCTTTCGTTTCCGCTTGCAGACCCATACGATCTGGAAGAAGTGATGGACATCTTCGAGGACGACATGGAGCTGATAACCCTTTATCATCATATTCCTTCAAGCGCAACGACATTCGGAAGCAGCACCTGTGCCTATTCCAATCCGGCTTTCGGACAGATGTTCAAGATGAACGCGAGAGTTTCTGATACCGGCAAGGTTGACCGCATTGACGTGACCATTTATGAATCCCTGGAGTTCATGTGTTCTGACATCTGTCTTGACTTGAAACTTCACGAAAAGACCGGTCATTTCAAGTACCGCAAGACCAAGGAGGAGTTGCTTGCCGAATTTATATGAGACGGACGATTTACCTGCAAATGCTATACATTATCAATATGTACAGGAGTTGGATAGTCGTGGATGACGGATATGGATACAGGCAAAGTGTCGTGTTCAGACGGGGCAGGCCGGTTTCCTGCGTGTGCCGTATGCTCCGGCTCCGTTCCACCTATAAGCACAATGGCTATGAGCGTGGCACGAAATGGAACATATCCGAATACGAGCTGGACAAGGCATTGGCCAGGTATCGTCAAAAGAATCACGAGCTAAAGTCACGGCTTAAAAAAGGAGCGTCATATCTCGAAGCCAAGGATGTGGAAGCCATTATAGAGATTGCCACCTATGGGCTGGTCAAACTGGAACTGACCGAACTGCCATTATTCAAACAATACTGATTACACAAAGGATTACGATTATGATTTGGATTGTCATCGAAATGTCATTTCCGGCATTGCTCATTATACTGCCCATGTCATTGTACAGGAACAACCGGCTTTTTATGGCAAAGTTTTACCTCAGAATGGCGGGTAGCGAGAGTGCGAGGAAACTCTATGTGCAGTGTATGCTTATCTTCCTCCTGCTATATCACTATGTCTATGCCGGCGGACACTTCGGAGAGTGGGGAGTTCTGATATCCACCATACCTTGTGCCGTTCTGTTCTCGTTCAGATGTGCCGACAGGTGGATGCACAGACTCCACGAGGATAAGAAAAGGTTCGTTATGGCAGCCTTGATCACATTGGTCATCTGCGCTGTACCACATCTGCACACCACGGCATTCACGCTTGCCTTTCTTCTTTTGGCCGCCATGTTCTATCCCTCTTGCCGTGTGCTATCCGAATGGCAGGATGAAGACACGCGCAAGCATTTGAAAGAAAATCCAAAAACAATGTCCGAACATTACTACAAACATCATCACGCGAACCTGCCATGAATAAGTGGATAGTGGCAGGTTAATAGAATCCACATATAGTCAAATAAAAATCAAATGAAATGATGAAAGACAAGAATAGAGCCGCCAATCAGGTATTGGCAGATATGATGTTTTTCGACTACCTCAAAGAGAAATTCGGTGAACGGAAGACAAAGACCGGTGCCTACTACGACCTGTTGGAGAAAGCAACGGCAGGTTTTATCGCTCCCTTTTTGAAGAACCACGAGTATGTGTTGCAGGCTGACCAGTGTCATGTGACCATTTCAGACCTTGCGGTGGAATGGCACTGGCACAGGGCTACCGTCAGGGCGTTCCTTGACAAACTGGAGGAGATGGGATATATTCGTCGGACAAGGTTCGCAAAGAGTGTGGTCATTACCGTGACTTTTGCGCCATTCTCCAGTGGCGAAACTCCTGCCTCTTGTACCGGTCAGACAGGGACCGGACTTGCCGATGATTTGGACAAGGCTTTGTCCGAATGGATAAATGGCAATCTGTCTGACGAAGATATGGGAGAGATTTGTGGACAGTATCATGAAGCCGGACGGAAACGGCTTGCCGATGAATCCGGCAAAGATCATTCGGGCGACAAGCCGGCAATAAAGGTAGGTGCAGAAACGGAGTTTGCCCAAGAGATTGTCGAGCGTGTAGCCGTAGCCGGACTGAAACGCGCCATACGAAACTCACGCTTCGATGATCCGACCGATTTCCTGGAGTTCTTTCATAAGGAACTGGAAGGTGACTGGACTTCACTTTTGGAGGCATCCAAGATAACCGCCAAGATGATTCTGGACTGTGAGCATGAGATAGCCGATAACGGTTCCGGTGAAACGGATATGCTTGCCACGCTCCGACAGCCGTTCAGGGCGTTGTGGGCAAAGTATCAGGAGCGTGATTCCAACCTTTTATAGACTCCACAACCGGTGTTGTAAGTCAAAAACTATTGTATAACCACGGACGAGCCGTGATGTCCTACACTTGTAGGCTTGCCATTTTAAGCGTGCAGCGGTGCTTGCACGTTGACCAAACAGAGGGAAGTATGGGTAACTCAATACCCCACACGACTACGGTCGGTGGGAGCGGTTGCCGGACAAGCAGCAAGCTGGGGCAAATCGGTTGTCCGATAAAAACGGATGATATGGCTGAAAAATCATGGCAGGTGATGCACATGAACGTGATGAAAGGCATAACCGCCGCACAAAGCAACGAACACCAGCGTAACTGGACGGAAAGCGGCTGGAAACACGCCATAGCCAAGGGAACTTATGACCGCCAGAGGGAACGGTTGAATTTCGAGATTGTAAAGGGCGGTAAAGTGCGACCTGTAAACAAGGGCAAGTCTATTCCTGAACGCATGGCTGAAAACCTTGCCTGGCGTGGGATAAAAGATCCCAATTCGGATTTGGCAGAACCGAAATTTCGCACGGTCGTGGATTTTATACTGGGCGGATCGAAGTTTCAAATGCGGCAGCTTGCTTTTGGAGACCAGGCTGTTGTGTATGGTTCCGGTAACAATACCGCCAATGCTTCGCTTCAACGAAAGCCGGAAATAGAAGAATGGGCAAAAGATATGTACCGGTTCATGAGTGAAAGATTCGGTGAGGAGAATATTGTCGGGTGTTATGTACATCTTGATGAAACGACCCCGCATATGCACCTTACCTTATTGCCAATCCAAGACGGTAAGTTTGCGTTCAAAAAGATGTTTGCAGGAAAGGACAAATATGAGTTTTCTGCAAGAATGAAAATGTTACACGATGAACTCTCGCAAGTGAACGAAAAATGGCAACTGGAACGGGGACGTAATGTTTCCGAAACCGGGGCAAGACATCGAAGCACGGAGGAATACCGCCGATACCTTTCGGAAGAATGTACCAATATAGAGGAACAGGTTGTCCAACACAAAAAAGCATTGGCAGACCTTAAAGTGGAAATAAGTCTGGCAGAGCGCAGGGTGAAAGGCTTGACCTCTATGGTGGATAACCTCCGAAAAGCGAAAGCGGAAAAGGAATCCCAACTATCGGCATTGGAACGCACCCTTCAATCCCATCAGGGAGATACGGCTACCATTATAGCCGAGAGGGAACGGTTGGAAAAAGAACTGGCTTCTATCCAAACGAAACTGGAAGATAAGCAGGATAAGTTACGGATGGCTGACCAACAGCTTGAAGCCCTTAAAAGGGACATGGATGCCATTGGCGAGCGCACGGAGGAACTGAAAGGCGAAGCCTATAAATACAGTCGTGAAATCCATTCCAACGTGGATGTACTGCTTAAAGATGTGATGCTGGAAACATTGGTTGGAGAGCATTCGGCAAGAGTGGCTGAAATGGAAGCTACGGAGCAATCCGTCTTTGACGGTTCTTTGTTGCAGAGCCTGACCGGGCAAGGGGCGGAAGTGATGCACTGCGCCACGCTCCTCTTCCTTGGTATGGTCAACGATGCCACTACATTTGCCGAAACGCATGGCGGTGGAGGAAGTAAAAGCAACCTTAAATGGGGAAAGGATGATGACGAGGATAACCGTGCGTGGGCAAGGCGTTGCATGATGATGGCAAGCAGAATGATGCGACCGACTTCCGGCAAGAAGCAAAAGAGGTAATCGGCAGAATATGTTTTTCTGCAATGGATAACAAAACAAAATAATGCGTTGAATATGACAAAGAAAATATTTTTAATTCTGGCAGTGGCAGGTATGGGCTGTTCACTGCACATGAAAGCGGCTGTACCACCTGTGACAAAGGACACTGTACAGTTGGAGTCGTACACGGATATCGAACAGATGCTTCGGCCTTTGGATCCGACTTACCACAAGGGTGTATTCGTGACATCGCCTTGGAACGGCAACTGGCTTGTCAGTCTTCAAGGTGGGGCAAGTGCGTTCATTGGCAAACCTGTTGGTTGTGCCGACTTATTTGACAGGATAAAGCCTACTATTTTCGCATCGTTTGGCAAGTGGTTCACTCCGCAGATCGGAGCAAGAATCGGTTATGGAGGTTGGCAGTTCAAAGATTGCGAACTGGTCACAAATGACTACCATCACTTTCATGCTGACTTGATGTGGAATGTGCTTGGATATCGGTATGGCAAGGTTGAGCATCCTCGTTGGGGAATCATTCCATACATAGGATTTGGACTGATGCACAATCCGCAGAACGGACATAATCCGTTTGCCATTTCATACGGAATACAGGGACAATACCGTATCTGTAAACGGCTGTCTGCATTGTTGGAAATTGGCAATGTTTCCACATTCCAGGACTTTGATGGCTATGGCAAATCCAATCGTTTCGGAGATAATATGCTCTCCGTGTCAGCCGGCTTGTCGTTTACGATTGGAAAGACCGGCTGGAAACGTGCCGTTGATGCGAGTCCTTACATCCGGCAGAACGAGTGGCTGATTGGTTACGCTTCACAGCTATCGGAGAGTAATCGCAGATACACCGGGCAACATGACAGGGCGATGAGAACGATCAACGAATTGAAGAAGATTCTGGAAATTGAGGGCTTGCTTGATAAATATAGCAAGATGTTTGATGACCGGGAGAGTTTGGGCAATGTCTATCCGAGAAACGATTACAGCGGACTGAATTCGCTCCGGGCAAGATTGAAAAACAGGCATTGGGATGGTAAGTCTCCATTGTCCAATGACAGTTTGTTCAGTAAGTCTGAATTTGTCAATGCCATACCCAATAATGACGGTAGCGTTGTAAACGGCTTCTATGTCACAGGTGCCGATTCCCTGCTGTCTCCAGATATGAATAATGACAGCATTTCCATTTATAGCCATTCGGATTATCTCTCCTTTATAGGTTCCGGCAACGAGTGCATCGGTTCACCTGTCTATTTCTTCTTTGAACTCGGCACGGCTCAACTGACTGATAAATCCCAGTTGGTCAATCTGGATGAACTGGCGCGTGTGACAAAGAAATACGGATTATCCGTGACTGTTGCAGGTGCGGCTGACGCTGCCACCGGAACTGCCGATATAAACAATAAGTTGAGCGCATCGAGAGCCGATTATATTGCCACGGAGTTGCGCAGGCGCGGAGTGACTGTTGAAAATATAACAAAGGTCTGTCAAGGAGGTATTTCCAATTATGTACCCACTGAAGCTAACAGACATACCAAAGTCATGCTATATATGAAATAGGAAAGTGTAAGATTCTTTTTGTTCAAATTGATTAGTTAAATGTCAATTCTTTTGAAAGGAGAGCCTGTCCGTGATGGATCGGCTCTTCTGCATTATAAAAATCTCGTTATAATAACTTTTGTATTTCGCTCCAATAGAAGAACGCTTCTGCATTCGTCTTCTTTAATTTATTCAATTTGGTTGAGAGTGGAGAGTGTATCGTTACGTTGACCAATAGATTTGCTTCGGATGGATTATAGTGCTTTATCTCATTTATGCCATTACTGATAAGTTTGGCAAGATAAGCTGCCTTTGAAGCATTTGTAATAGCACTTTCCAAAGTATAGACTTCACTATGAATAAAGCCACGCACTTTTTTAATTCCATCTTGAATCAGGTCAAATTCCTCCTGATTGTCCTGCCCGCGCATTACTATACATTTGGCTGTATCATAAATGTCATCCAAAACTTTTTGAATTGCATCAGGATTCTCACCTCTGTATTGAAGTTCAACCATCGCAAACTTATTGAATGTTTCCGCTGTAACAGATAAGTCACCAACTATGTCGAAAAGCGATGCAACGTCAAATAACTGTTTACAGATTTCCATTGAACAATTCTTTTCTCCTTTGAAAAATGGGATTCCGGTCGTGTGAGGAGCAAACGCGGTTAATTTATCACCGAGCAGATCTTCTTTACTTGGCAATTTTACCATTACGGGATCTCCTTCTGTCTTTAACAAACGACTTTTAATGGGAAGTTCCACCACATTTGCATAATGAATTTCCTCGAATAATACATCCAACAGAATCTTGTCCTGACGTCCTCCTGCCGGATATGCCACCTGGTAAAAGAATTTGGCATGTTGTTTTGGTATATCGGTACGAGAGATACGTTCCACCAATTTAACCTCTCCAAAACCATATTCTTCGGAATACTTTTCCAGATAATCTTCAATCCTTGTTCCTGGAGGACAAATTATATCAATGTCGATTGAAAGTCGTTTGCCGGTATCAAGATGAAGCATTAAGGAAGATCCTCCCTTGAATAAAAAGGGACAACCGGACCGGGCTAATGCTTCCAACAACGAGAATGCACGGATTGTTTTTTCAACGAGGGCTATATCTTTTATCTTGTTGTCTTTGGCTACTTGTTCTATCCAAGATAATGTCCTGCTATCGGGATGTATCATATATTGATTGTATTGATAATTTGTTCGACTTTTTGTTTTCTGTTACGGCGTGCCGCATATCTCAACAGCCGTGGCATTTTGATTTCATAGTCCGAGAAGGCGTTTGAATATATAGTATATAATTCATTACCCTGAAGATGTTGTAGTTCCTTGTCGGATATGGCATCAACAAGCATTTTCTCCAATGTAGGAACGGGACAGCCATCAATAATATCTATTGGAGCCTCTTTGACAAGAGGACGAACAATAATCATATCACGATTTGTAATATATCGATCCGCATCTTCTTGGTTCGGATTAAAAAAAACAGGGATTGCAGATTCCATGTTTTGTAATGACATGAAAACGGATTCCATTGCCTCCCTTTCAACATCTACCAATGTGGTTCTTACCGCAGGTATATGTAACATCATAGAAGCGAATATAGATGGTTGCCATATACAATAATCTATGAAAGGGAATTTTTCTTTTATATGTCTGTTGAGTGAAAGCATAAATTCGCTTGGCTCATACAAAAAATCATATTTCAAATCTTCATTTAATTTGTATTTCCCGTATGAAACTCTGATGATTTTGTTCTCTGCAAGCATCCTATTCAAAAGCACAACAAGAGAACCTTCTGATATGTTTTTCATACCAGAGCGCACCGCATTCAGCAGGTCTTTTCGTGTGAATTGCCCGTCCTGTTTTCTGGCAATATCTATTATCTGATTTACGGCAGTCATTATTGTTCTTCAATTATGTTGCAAAGTTATAACAAATTTGGCAAATATCAATGCGTCTTGCCGATTTTGTTATGCTTTTAATAAGAAAAAAGCATGAACTATATAACAACTCCGTCAAATATCAAAAGAATTTGCCGGAGTTGTTATGCTTTTCCTGTTTTACAATTCCTGCTATCTATCTGCCAATTATAGCAGTTTTACTTGTCACATATAATGAACACCTCCGGCTCATCTTGCCGGCTCTATTTTCCTTTGCAAAGGTACTGCGGCGAGGGAATGCCAAGTACCGCTATGCAGGTCGTTCCGCTAATGGCTTGGTGGACTTGACGACAACTTTCCGCAATTTCCACCAAGTGTTAATTGGGTATTTCATCAACTCCTCTGCCATTTACTTGTCTTATCCTTCTGTTTTCACAGTCTCTTGGTTGCACGTAAAATTCAGATTCCGACAAGAAAGCCGATAAAAGCTTCAAAATAAGGGAGAAGAAAAAATCAAAATAAAAAGATTATGGTAAATATGGAAACAAATTCAGATGAGAGAAAGATAATAGACAGAGTTTTACATCGTGATATGGTATTCAGGTACCAATTATTAGGTCGTTTACAAGCTGATTGCGAATACTACCTTAATTACGGCAATCGGAATATCAAACGCTTGTGGGCAGGCAATGTAAATCTGCAAATTAAACTGATGGCTAAACTTTATAATAGTTTCAAGGAAGACGAAAAACCTCAATGGCTTACAATGGATGAAATTATTGCATACGGAAAAGCAATGGCAGAGGAAGAATAAAATTGATGTATTAACGGACTGAGCTGGTATTTGGCTTCAGTCCGTTATCATCGTTTCCTTCTTTGATGGCAATGCCTTTTATAGTCCGTTTAAGTATAACCTAAATGGAACCTAATATCCTTTTTTATCCGGAAGATAATTGTCGTTACCTTTTTAATAGTGTGCCTTTGACTTTTATATTTATTGAGAATTATGAACTTTCCCCGGCTCATCTTGTCGGCTCTATTTTCCTCTGCAAAGGTACTGCGGCGAGGGAACGCCAAGTACCGTTCCACCGATCGGCTCCACTAATGCCTTATGGACTTGACGACAGCTTTCCGCAATTTCCGGCAGGCGTAAATTGGGTATTTCATCAACTCCTCAGCCATTTACTTGTCTTATCCCTCTGTTTCCACAGTCTCTTGGTTGCACGTAAAATTCAGATCCCGACAAGAAAGCCGATAAAGGCTTCAAAATAAGGGAAAAGAAAAAGACAAAAGTTCAACGATTAAAACAGACTGATTATGCACAGCAAGATTTTTCAAATCACGGAAACAAGAGTTGACAGGGACAACTACTTGAACGAGGACACCCTTGAACAAGGGGACGGACACTATTACGACTATTGTTCGGAGATAGACGAGGAAGAACGCAAATTCCATATTGCCAATCTGATAGAAAAGGCATTGCCAAAAGGAATGTTCACTCTTGTGGGAGAAAACACAATCCGATACAATGGCGGTGCGGACAAGTGGAAAAAGGAATTTGTTACAGCCATCCAAGAAAAGGCACAAGCCGTTACCGTTGAAAACTGCATGATGTGGATTGGGGCGGTGTACCAACTTGAAAAATTTCTCAAAAATCCGCTTGACCTCGGTTATCAGTTCTATATGGACGAGCATGGCGTTAATGGCTATGCCGAACAATCATACTCGTTTTTACAGACGGTCTGCCAGTTCGAGCCGGGAAAATTGCTTTACATAGGCGGAGTTATTGACTATCATTTCTAAATGCTTGAAAATAAAATTAATTGTAAAACAGGTTAAATATGAGTTACAATAAACTGACATCATTGGTGGCAAATGTGGAAGCCATTGAAACGGCTGTAAAAATCCAATCACAAGGCAGGACAGCCACAGAGAACGAGAAAGAGAAGTTATCCCTGTATTCGGGATTTGGCGGTATCAAAGAAATTCTGAACATCGGAACGGATAATCCAGTACCCCAAGAACTGAACGAGCCGATAGCAAGGCTACTGAACACATTGAGCGACTTTGTGGAAAGAGATACGGAGAAATACAATGCCATTCTTGACAGCATAAAGGCTTCCGTTCTGACCGCTTTCTATACTCCAAAATTTCTGATTGATGTAGTGGCAAGACAGATACAAGCCACATTCAAAGAAAACAACTTACAAATGCGCTCTTTCTTAGAACCGAGTGCAGGGATAGGCGGTTTTCTACCTGTTGCAATGCCCGACACATATACCTATGCCTTTGAAAAGGACTGTATGACAGGACTGATACTTTCGCTTTTGCACGGCAGTACAAGTGTAATCACGGCAGGATTTGAGACGATAGACGGACAGGACTTTCAACACAAGACATTTGATGTTATCGTCTCTAATATTCCATTCGGCAATTTTCGTGTGTTCGATGCGGAGCTATGGAGAAAAGGCGGCATCTACGAACAGGCGACCAAGACCATACACAATTATTTTTTCGTCAAAGCGATGGAACTGCTGAATGAGGGCGGTCTGCTGGCTTTCGTCACATCGAGGGGCATTGCCGACACTCCGGGCAACAAGTTTGTGCGTGAGTACCTTGTAAACCATGCCGACCTTATCAGTGCAATACGTTTGCCGGAAACGCTTTTTATGCAGACAGGCGGTATCGAGGTAGGCAGTGACTTGTTGATATTCCAAAAGCATAGCAATAAGGCTACACTATCCTTACGTGAACGTACCTTTTTGCAGGTAACCAAAGAAAAAGCGGACACGGTAGGAACAATGACCGAGTATGCCAACAGACTTTTTTTCATGCCGAAAACCACACTTGCCACAGGCAGTCGCATTGCGATGAACCAATACGGCAAGTATGTCCGCAAATACCAGTGGTCGGGTGACGAGAAATCCATGATACAATACCTTTCCGCACTGCTGAAACTTGACTTTAACCGCTATTTCCGCAAAAGCCTTTTCTTGGGCAATACGGACGGAGCGCAAACGCAGATGTCACTTTTCGGAGATATGGAAATTGCGCAAACAAAGGGAAAAAGAGCTTATACGGACACGTTGGAAACGTGGATGAAAGACGGTGCCATGGTAATGTTCGAGGAACAGGTGGGTGTTATCCAATACCGCAAGTCAAACCTGTATCAAGAGGTGGCGATTGACTTTGTGCCTGTGGACGAGGGTAAGGTAAACATCGACAGGGCAAATGACTATTTCCCTGTCAGAAAAGCTTATTTTGAGTTGTCAGCCAAAGAACAGAAAGAACAGCAGGAGCAACCCTATATGCGTGAACGGTTAAACACCCTTTACGATGCCTTTGTTGCCAAGTGGGGCTGTTTCCACGAGAACGACAACAAAGAGTTTATCATGCTTGATGCGCTCGGTACGGAAGTGTTCACCATAGAAATGCAGCTCGGTAGCGATATAGTCAAAGCGGACATCATGCGTGAGCCTGTAGCATTTCAGAAGATAGACCCCAATGTTCGGCTGACCCCGATTGAAGCATTGGCGAACACGCTGAATTTCTTTGGTAGGGTGGATATGGACTATCTCATGCAGACTACAGGCAAGGAACGGGATGAAGTCATCGAAGCCCTCAATGGTGAGATTTTCTATAACCCTGTATCGGAATGTTGGGAGCATAAGGTGAAATTCATTGCTGGTAATGTGACAGAGAAAAGCAAGGAGATAACGGCCTGCATCCCAGACCTTTCCGACAGGGAAAAGGATTGGGCGGAACAATCACTGAAAGCATTGGAAGCGGCAGCCCCCGAAGCGATACCATACGAGGAACTGGATATTAACATGGGTGAGCGTTGGATTGCCCCACAGCTATATGCGGACTTTGCGACTGAACTCTTTGAGGTGGAAGCTACCGTGATGTATGTTGATGTGAACGACGGTTATCTGGTGCGTTTATCGGGTTATTCTCCAGCTGCATACAACACCTATTCCGTGCGGAACTACAACGGAGAGGATTTGTTTGTTCATGCCTTGCAAGATACAGTACCCGAAATCACCAAAGAGATAGAGAGGAACGGTGACAAGGTACGAGTGCCCGATGAAGAAGCCATACAGGAAGCTGCCACCAAAATTGAGGAAATCCGCACCAAGTTCAACGCATGGCTCGACAGCCAACCGACAGAGATACGTGACGAACTTGTGAGAGTGTATAATGAGCGGTTTAACTGTTATGTGCGTCCGAGTTATGACGGTTCGGCACAGACATTCCCCGGACTGTCATTTGAGCAGTTTCCCTATAATGACTTGTATCCGTCACAGAAAGATACAATCTGGATGATAAAGCAGAACGGTGGTGGCATCTGCTGGCATGAGGTGGGAACTGGCAAGACGATGATAATGTGTGTGGCAGCCTACGAAATGAAGCGGTTGGGCTTGGTACAGAAGCCCATGATTATAGCCTTGAAAGCCAACGTGCACGAGATTGCCGATACGTTCCGCAAGGCATATCCTACGGCAAAGATGCTTTATCCGGGCAAAGAGGATTTTACCCCTGCCAACCGCAAAGAGGTATTCTCCAAAATTAAGAACAACAACTGGGACTGCATCATTCTGACCCATGACCAGTTTGCTAAAATCCCCCAGTCGGAAGAAACGATGTTTGAGATATTCACGGAAGAATTGCGTGATGTGGAGCGCAACCTTGAGGTGTTGGAACAGTCCACCATGCGCTACCGTAGTCGGAAAATGCAGAAAGGGCTGGAAGACAGGAAGCAGAACCTTTCTGCCAAGTTGAAGGAACTCCGTATGAAGATTGACAACCGCAAGGACGAAGCGGTGGATTTCCATGCGATGGGAATAGACCACATCTTCATTGACGAGTGCCACATGTTCAAAAACTTAATGTTCCAGACCCGGCACACGAGGGTGGCAGGTATCGGCAACACCAAAGGCTCGCAACGTGCGATGAACCTTTTGTTTGCCATCCGTGACATTCAGAACCGCACAGGCAAGGATTTGGGGGCTACATTTTTGTCGGGTACGGTTGTCGTGAACGCACTGACAGAACTATATGTGATGTTCAAGTATTTGCGCCCGAAAGAACTCAAACGGCAACAAATTACCTGCTTCGATGCGTGGGCGGCAATCTTCACGAAAAAGACAGCCGACTACGAACTTAACGTGACAGGAACAATCAAACGCAAAGAGCGTTTCCGTACCTATATCAAAGTGCCGGAGCTGGCGATGTTCCTGCGTGAGATTACAGACTATCGTACTGCCGACATGATAAACCTCGATGTGCCGGAGAAAAACGTGCGTTTCCTGTCCCATGCCCCGACCATACAGCAGGAGGAAATGATTGGTCGGTTGGTGGCTTTCGCTAATGTCGGCGATTGGGGACTTTTAGGGCTTGACACACCCGAACCGGACAATCTCGGCAAGGCGAAAATGCTTATCGCTACCAATATCGCACGAAAAATGGCTCTCGATATGCGCCTGCTGGGTAAAAAATTCAGTGATGACAGCGACAACAAGGCTGCCATTTGTGCAAGAACCATTTATGACTATTATATGCGCTCGAATGAAAATCGGGGTACACAATTCGTGTTCAGCGACCTTTCCACCTATAAAGCGAATGAATGGAACATCTACAGTGACATCAAGAACAAACTGGTAGCAATGGGTATTCCGGCTGATGAAATACAGTTTATCCAGTGTGCCACCACCGAGAGGGCAAGGAAACGCTTGTTTGAGGACATGAACAACGGCAAGGTACGTGTGTTGTTCGGCTCTACGTCCATGTTGGGTACAGGCGTTAATGCTCAACAAAGGGCTGTGGCGGTGCATCATTTGGAAATTCCCTGGAGACCAGCCGATATGGAACAGCGCAACGGTCGTGCGATACGCAAAGGCAATACTGTGAAGCTGTGGGGCGGTAACGTGGTCGATGTTGTGATTTACGGAACGGAAAAAACACTTGACGCTTACAAATTCAACTTGCTTAAAAACAAGCAGATGTTCATTAACCAAATCAACAACGGCACGATAGCGGTGCGTCGTATTGACGAGGGTGGAATGGACGAGGATAACGGAATGAACTTTGCCGAGTTCGTGGCAATCCTTTCGGGCAATACCGACCTATTGAACAAAGCCAAACTGGATAACAAGATTATGCAGTTGGAAAAGGAACAGGGCATTTTTAAGAAAGAACGCATCCGTGCGGAACGCAAGATGACGGACAACCGGCAGAAAATCGAAAAGGCAAACCGCATACTGGAGAGCATGGCACAGGATTGGGAGTATATCACTTCATATCAAGGAGAAAAAGCCACCTCGCTTTTGAACCTATCCCAAGCCACTACGGAAGAAATCGGACGTGAACTGCACCGCATATCCAAGACCTATCGAAGCGAAGCATACAACACGATAGGCAGTTATGCCGGACTGAATTTGTTGGTACATAGCGAATATACCCTTACCCAAACATTCGACCGGAATGCTTTCTTTGTCGAGGGTGTGAGTGGATTGAAATACCGTTGTGGTTTGAGTGGAGCATTACCTTTGGGCTTCGTGGAATCGGCACAATATCCACAGGGCGCACTGTACAAGTTGCCTGACCTGATTGCCAGACAGCGGAAACAGGCAGAGCAGTTTGAAAGTGAAATACCGACCTTGCAGAAACTCATTGACCGCAAATGGAGCAAGGCAGATGAACTACTAAGGCTCAAATTGGAATGTAAGGAATTGCAGCGGAAAATTGACGAAAGTTTGAAAGAAGTGGAACGTCACGGATCGGTAGCGGAAACACCGCATCCGGAAAGCGAAGCGATAACAGAAGCGGCTTAATTGTAACCATAATTATATTTAACCTTTTCCCTCTGCTTGGTTGTGAAACCCGGCAAGGGGATTTTTCTATGTTGTCATATCTGACGGACAATTAAAACCGAAAAGGGTGCATAACGCACCCTAATATATTGATTTTATGATTTTTTGGAGGAAATTGGCGGCAGATATATAAAACTTGTTCTCTCTGATTGGCGGCTCTGCCGTAGATTTCCCATATCTGCCACCAATTCTACTTTTTTATGATATTCTGTTATTACATTTTTCATTGTTACGTTCTCCTTATTTCCTTTACGGATTTTTACAAGTTCAACAATTTTGTTCTTTAACTCACAGATAGTAAATCCTATTGCTATCAAGGGGAAACACCCTCCCAGAACCTTAAATGCAACCAACAGTTTGAACAAGCTGAATAATCAAACTCAATAATGTAAAGATACGTTTTTTCTGCGTTTAATCAAAACCCAATGCCACTTTTTTACAAGAAAAATTGCAAAATCTTCTTCTGTCCTTTTATATCGGCTTTCCCCACCCATTGTCGGCTGAATGTCTGTGCCGTCACCACCTCTGCAAGGCATGGTATGGGAGGCACGCACAGGACCGGCTTCGCTGGATCTGTACTTGCTGCCTTTTCCCCATACTGTTTCTTTACGGGGAGGTTTGGCAAGGACAAACGGAACACATCCACTTTTGTGCCAGGCTTACGTTCCGGTTCCCGGACTACGCTTGTCACAAGAGAGGAAGAGTCCCTGCCTGTTTGTCCCGGCAGACTTTTTCAACCCCACCCGCCGGCATATCTCCATTTTTAAGATTAAACATTCTCCATTTATAAAACCATATAATCGGTTGGGCGACCTCACGGGGTTATTTTGCTGCGAAGTTAAGTCTAATGTCTATTCGTCAAGCCCAGGCCTTTCGGTGAGCACTGTAAAATCTTCCTCTTGCAGAGTGTATTTTCGTGTCAGCCTTGCCTTTATATCCATCAACCACTTCTTGTTGCAGTAAAATATCTCCCTTGAAGGTCGTGACAAACCAAACACAGGGATAAAAACAAAAACTCAATACAATCAAAATATATTATTATGAGAAAGCTGACCTACAATTTCATTCACAGGCTGATTGGGCGAATCACTTCATCCGGTCAGTCTAATAATGACAGCTTTACCTATTTCGGTCATTTTGTGGAACTGCAAAGCGGTACTACCGATTACGTGGCAGTCACGATATACAACTGTAACGACCGCTATAAGGGCGAAATGACCTCTTTCTGTTTTGACTACTGGACGAAAGAACTTTACTTTGAATCATCCGCGTGTAAGGCTCTGACGGAGAAAATTATCCGTGCTTTCAAGTCTCACTATGGTTGTATCTGTGTCTCCTATGACGAAATGGAATATGAGGACGAGGACACCACGTATGAGTATGACGAGACTGACGAAGATAAGGAACCAATCAAACATCTAAATAAAAATTGAATATGAAAGTAATATGCACTAAATGTGGCGGTATGAACGTGGCTTGTGAGGCTATGATAAACCCCAATGACAATTCTTTCCGTAACTATACGGACGAAGCCTTTATTTACGGATGGTGTGATGACTGTAAGGATGGGGTTGTCCTCTCTGATATTGATGAAGTGAAAGAGGATATGGACAAGTTCTACGCAGATTTTTGCGCTGAACACGGAAAAGAACCGCTTTATGCGCAATGCTCAATCGTATGGAAAGATGAAAAATTTGTTGAACCGACCCCTGTAATTATCAAGTTATCCGCAGATGTGGACGATGCCACTGATGATAAAGTATTCTACTATTGCAACAGCATAGGGCAACTTAAATCACTTGCAGAATTTGGATGCGAGGATTTTGTTATTACAGAATGTAGATTTTTAATGAATGAGATCTAACAAATTCATTGATGACAACAAGTTTATTGAAACAGAAATGCCAGGTAGGGATTGCCACACCTGACATTTCTGTTTATTCTTTGGAAACTGCAAGGGATGCTTTACGAAACTCCTTCATTAACTTTTCAATTTCCAAAGAAGCCTTACGAGCACGTGTTCCGGCTGCTTTATTGCCGTTCTCGACCTGTGCTGTGGCATTTTTCACAAAGGCTTCGTAAGCCTCTTGAATTTTTACTGTCAAGTCTTTCATTTTTTTCTAAATTTGTTTGTTTCAATGCAAAAGTACGACTAATTTCAGAATTATATTGCTGTTTGCATCGAGTTTCTTACTGTTGTAAGGACTATTTATCTTATACTCTTGTGTTTCATTCGTGTGACTTCCTATTTTATGTTGATAATCAGTAAATACTAAACATAGTACATACTACATATAGTAACTTAGTGAATTAGGATTACTGTAAATGATTTCACGTTTTACTTTTCGCAGCATCCGGCACTAATATTAGTATAATAGTAAATGCTATTTGACTAAAACAAATCATTGTAGTAAAATAGTATTGACTAATTATAGTATTTACGCAAAATAGTATTACCTTTGTATCAGATATAAACAAGTGGAATTATGATGAAAATAATTGCAATAATGAACCATAAGGGTGGTGTAGGAAAGACGACTACGACCATCAATCTTGCTGCTGCCTTACAGCAGAAAAGGAAGCGTGTGCTGGTAATCGACTTGGACGGTCAGGCGAACCTTACCGAGTCATTCGGACTATCTATTGAAGAAGAGCAGACGGTGTACGGAGCGATGAAGGGTGAATATCCGTTGCCATTGGTCAAATTGGAGAATGGTCTGGCTGTTGTACCGTCCTGCCTTGACTTGTCGGCGGCAGAATCCGAGCTTATCAACGAGCCGGGACGGGAACTGATTTTGAAAGGGCTTATCGCTAAACTGCCGGGCAACCCAAAGTTCGATTATATTCTCATAGACTGCCCGCCTTCGTTGGGTTTACTAACGCTTAACGCCCTTACTGCGGCGGATTATCTGATTATACCGGTACAGGCGCAATTCCTTGCAATGCGAGGTATGGCGAAGATTGCGAATGTGATAGAGATTGTCCGTGAACGTCTGAATCCAAACCTGAATATTGGCGGTATTGTCATCACACAGTTCGACAAGCGGAAAACACTGAACAAGAGTGTGTCCGAAATCATTCAGGATTCATTCTGTGACAAGGTGTTCAAGACTGTCATCCGAGACAATGTGGCTTTGGCTGAAGCTCCGGTCAAGGGCAAAAACATCTTCGAGTATAACAAGAACTGCAACGGAGCAAAAGATTATATGTCGCTGGCACAGGAGGTAATGAAATTAAAATAAACGGATATGAGTAAGCAGGATTTGAAAAATAGCATGAAAAGCGGATTGGATGGTTTGTTGTCATCCACGAGGAAAGCTCCGCAACAGAAAAAGACAGCCTCAGGCGTACCAGAAAAAGAAACGGCGGTGCATTGCAACTTTGTCATCAACAAGAGTATTCATACTCGGATGAAATACCTTGCCATCGAAAAGAACATGTCACTGAAAGACATCGTGAACGAGGCGATGAAAGAATATCTGGAGAAGCACGGAAAATGATAGTAGGTCGGGAATGGGGATAATGCAGCCACATTCCCGATTTCCTTTTCTATCATTGCACCTCGCTGTTATAACCGTAATCTTACCTTTTGAATATCTGCTTGGCAGATGCCATCCCTCTTTTATCTCTTCTATTTACCGCTTTCCGGGCTTCATTCCCGCCATGACCGATTTGGTTTTATCAGATGCAAAGGTCTGCTGTCGCGCTTGATCCGGCAGCTTGAAGTGTATTTCCTGCAAATTCTTCCTCCATACGGAGCGTAATTGGCAGGAAAAGCCGTCGTATAAAGCTGTGCCGACAGCTGTGTACCGCATCCATAAATCCCAAAACGGTTCAGGCAGAAAAAGAACCGAACAGAGGGAAAATAAAAAAGTATCAACAAATTAAATTTTATGATTATGGAAGCAACAGCAATTCAAGCAGCAGAGAGAAACATCACATTGGTAGCACTGGCAAACATTCTGCCAAGCGACTACAACCCACGCAAGAACTTTGACGAAACAAATCTTGCTGAACTTGCAGAGAGTATCAAACAACAGGGAGTGTTGCAGCCTATCGGTGTGCGTCCCATTGATGACAACCGCTTTGAGATTGTGTTCGGAGAACGCAGATACAGGGCTTCAATCATGGCAGGATTGGATGAAATTCCGGCAATGGTTATGGAACTTTCGGACGAGACAGCCGAAGAAATGGCTATCACGGAAAACCTGCAACGCAAGGATGTGACCCCTATAGAAGAAGCCAACGCATACCAAAAACTAATGGAGAGCGGTAGGCATGATGTCAAATCGTTGTCCGTGCAGTTTGGCAAGAGTGAGAACTATATCAATACCCGACTGAAATTCACTGCCTTAATCCCCGAAATCTCTGAGTTGTTGGAAAAGGACGAATTGACCATTTCCGTAGCAAGTGAAATTTGCCGATATGGAGAAGACATACAAAAAGACATTTACGAGAAGCATTTGAAAGAGGGATTAATGTATAATAGTTGGCGAGGTATGAAAGCCACTGATGTGGCAAGGTACATTGAACGAGATTACACCACTGACCTAAGCCGTTACGCATTTGACAAGACCCTCTGCCTGTCATGTCCTCACAACACCAACAACATGACATTATTCTGTGAGGGAGGTTGTGGAAATTGTGCAAACCGCACCTGCCTAAAGGAAATGAATACATCCTATATGGAGGAGAAAACCATACAGCTTATGGAACAGCATCCTGCCTTACCTCTTTGTCACGAGAATTACAATTATAGCAAAGAGGTCGTGGAACGCCTTACGGCAATGGGGTATCAAGTGGAAAGTGTCAATTATGCTACCGCATACCCCGAACTGCCCGAAGTACCCGAAAAAGAGGATTATGACAGTACGGAAGAATACGAGGGAGCAACTGCGGATTATGAGCAGGAAATGAACGAGTACACGGAAAAATGTGAGGAAATCCGTACCCGATGTGAAACAGGAGAAGTCTCTCCATATATCTGTATCGGAAGCAACGATATTACCCTATGCTATGTTAGAAACAACATGGGTGCGACAACCACAAACGGAATAGCACAAGTACAAGAACTTTCTCCTGTGGCAAAATTGGAAAAGCAGGACAAACGCAACAAGGAAATTGCCATAGAAAAGACTATAGAGGACACCAAGAAGCAGATTTTAGAGGTGGATGTGACCGAAGCCAAGTTTGGGGCAGACGAGGACAGAATGATTTATTTCTTCCTTTTACCACACCTCCGTCAAGAGAACTACAAGGCAGTAGGTATTGAAAAAGGGACAAATGGATATTCATACCTAACGGACGAGGATAAAAAACAAATTATCGCCAACCTTACAGCAAAGACAAAGGCGATTATACGCAGAGATTTTTTGATAGCGCAATTCAAAGGCGCATACAGGGATAATGTCATCGCAGACCTTTTGTTTGATTTTGCACGTAAGCACATGCCCGAAGAATTTGCCAATATTGAGAATACCCATAACGAGGTGTACGACAAACGACACCAACGTATTGAGGAGAAAAAAGCCGTTTTGCTTGTGCAGGAAAAGGCAAAAGGGGAAACTCCACAATCCGATGACGTGCAACCCGAAGCGGAAGCACCGACCGAAGAACAGCCACAAACGGAAGAAATTGCTGCCTGACCATAATCAGGGAATGGGGGACGGACTAAAAAGCCGTTCTCCATTTTTTTAATCCCGGCACTTACCTTTTATACATTCCATATCCTTTCATCTATATACTTATTCGGCGTAGCCGTCAGCCTTTTCTATCTTCCAATCTTCCTTTTATAGCGTTTCCGATATTCAGACTACCAGTATCGTCTCCGATCGGTTTTCCGGATGCAAAGGTGGGCAGCCGCGCCTGTTTTCACCGCTTTGAAGTGCATTTCCTGCAAAAATCTTCCTCTCCACAGTCGAGCGTATTTTTCCGGAAAAAGCGTTGGGAACGGCCTATTCGGTTGCCCCTTGAAAGCACCGTAAAACCCAAACGGTTCCGATAAACGGATGCCGAACAAAGGGAAAAGAAAAAAATGTTCAACATCAAAATTCTTTAGAATGGAGTACAACAATCAACTATCGGAGAACGACAAACGCTTTGCGGACGAGTTCTCAAACTATGTGAACGGCAAAATGGCTTCACCCCGAAAGGTAGGCAAGGCATTGGCGGACGACCACCGCTATTTGGTAAACGAGAAAGCCAAACTGATGTTCTACTTTATGGAACAGTTGGCGGAGAACTGGCATAAGGGTAGATGTGACCAACGCAACGAATGGGCGTGCCGTCTGGCAGCGGAAGCCATTGACCATTTGGCTGAGAACGACCTCTATCATTTGCCCGAAGAGTATTACGAAAACCATAAACAATAACAAGTATGGGAGCATTGCAAATCACTATTCCAAGATGGAATATAACAGAGTTCAGCGGTTACGAGCCGATAACTACCTTTTGGCAGGACTTCTCCATTGCCGACAAGTTCGGGAACAATGCCATAGCCGACACATACAGGCGAGCCAAGTCCGAATGGAAAGACAACTACAAGTATTGGACGGAACTTTGTCTTGTACTCAATCACAAGATATGGCATTGGCACGAGAGAGACAACCAAAGAGCCATTCTCTATGACAAACTGTGGAGAGAAGCGGATGCAATGACCGCTGAATGGTCGGACAAGGAACAGGAATATTATTTTGAGATAACGGATTAAATCAACCAGTGGGGAGATTGGAGAGGTCTCCCCACAAAAAAACAAAGAGTATGACTACCCAAGAACAGATACGGAAAGTAACGGACATTGCCCAAGAAAAAGGCTGGAGTGTAAGTGTTGAAGATAAAAACGAATCAAATGTGTTATTTGAGTTTCATCGCTACACCAAGTACGGACAGAATTTTCTTTTCAAAGCCGATATGCAGCAGAATGACATTGATACCCTTATAAATAGCATTAAAGAGTATTATGAGGGGTTTGACACCGATTATGAAACCTATTTGTGGATTGGCGATGACGGACACGGCAAGAATGGCGCACCTTATCACATTAAGGATATTGTAGCGGATATGGAAGATGCCGAAGGAAAGATATACGAGTTGCTACAAGCACTTGAAGTTGAATTTATCTAATGGTTACAACTATGACATTATTAGTATGATTGGGAAATGAACAAACTTACCATTGATGATGAAAATTGGAAATTAGTATGTTAGACGAAATCAGACAAAGCGGCAAAACAGTGTTGTCAGGAGAGGATGGTTTTTCAATACCTATGTTTTTCAACAACTTGTGCGGCAAAAATTTTTCAGGCGAGAAGTACCGAGATTATATCAAATACATAGCCTTCGGAGAAATGGGTTTCAAGCCCGGAGAAATCATGCTTTACCGCAATGGTACATTGGTAAGGACTGGTAAAATAAATATTGAAAGATAGATACGGATATGGGAACGACAACAATTCATCCTGCGGAGAGCTATCTTCGCAACGAAACCAATCCTTCGTCTCTATATGTGAGGATTGCAGGAAAACGCAGACGCTTGTTCATCAATCGGGACAGGGGTATTATTGGCATTATCGCGCTCGGCAAAAGGACAAAAGGTTATGTTTTCACAGATTGGTCAAGCATCGAGCAGATATACTATCCCTCGCAAGAGCAGGAGGCGAATACGGACAGGAAACTCATTCTGAAATATCAGAAACTTGCCCGGCTTGCCACACATACAAACGCTTGGCTTCGTGACATCGCAAATGCGGATTTGGATAAATCCCTTTACGAGAACCACATCACGACAGGAACACGCATTGACGGCAAATGTATTGGGCTTGCCACTATCGAAAAATATTGTGGGACGGCATCTATGCAGCGTTTCAGAGAGGCGATGAAGAACAAAGAGAGTTTTTCCACTTGTCGCTTTGATTTTTGCGGTTATGACGGAACGCTTTGGTGTGAGCCACGGGACAATGGCGATATGTCGGCAGGCTTCAGCAAAGAATACCGGAATTGTGGCAACGGCTACTACTATCTGCTTATCAACGATGAATACGTGATAGGCTATGATATTGATTGACCGCATTGGAAATGACAATCCAACTGCAAATAAAACTAATATGATTTGCGAAAACGAGAAATATAGTCACCCCACACCTCCAATTTGACAATCAGCGGATGCGGCAAAGTGATAGTCTTGCTATAAAAAATGGCAGCTACCACCTTGCCACCGCACCGTTCTATCTCTTCCTTGTAGTCGGTCATACTTTGCCCGGTAGTCAGTACATCGTCAACAATAATAACATCTTTCCCTTTTGTATCTCCTGTGATTCGGTAATTCCGTTCAAGTATTCGATTCTCATAACCTTTGGCTTCATGCAAGCTTTCACGAGGCTCGAACACATCAACATCATATAGTCCTGATGTCAGATTTGGACAATGGGTACAGACATACCAGTTCAAACGCTTGAATCGCTGGATATATTTGAACTCATCGCTACAAGGCATGAACATGATATGAAAATGGTGGTCATCCATTTGTAAGGCGTTCATGCAAGATTTGAAAAACTCAATACCGTGTATTTTTCCCTCCTTAAACTCATAGACTGAATGGCAGAACGCCTGCTGGTCATCGTTGAGAAACGGTTTGTACCGGGATGGATAATATTGCCCATAGAATACTACTCTTGTACCGTGCAACTTGAATGGTTTGAGTGGTGGCTGTTCTTTGAATAAATCCGGATGTAAACAACAGAACATACGACAAGCATCCCGATGACCGGCTCTTACCGCCAAACGGCATAAACGGTCACGTTCATCCTCCTTCTCGGTCTTTTGCGCAGCTAAAAACGCCGTTTCTCCGGCTTTCCGCCGCCAATATCCAACGATATACCATAGGACACTGATAACACCGAGCAGGATTACAAATACCAGCCTTTCGTTCATATTGACCGTGAATTATGTGAGGAATAGCCTTCGTGCTGTTTACAAAAAATCATACTTCCAACAGTTCACTCGTCTTTGCCCAATAATAGAAGGCTTCCGGTAGATTGCTTTTCAACTTGTTCAGTTTGTTGGTCAGCGAAGGTCGAATAACCAAATCCTTGATGTCAATCGGATTGTTTGAATAGCGTTCCACTTCTGTGACTCCCTTTTCAATCAGCGTGGCTAAATAAGCCGCCCGTGCCGCATCAATAATAGCATTGTCTATCAGATACCGTTGTTTGTACATAAATGACTTTACACGGATGATTCCGTCTTGTATCAAGTTGAAATCACCTTCTCCGGCTTTCCCCCGTGTGGAGATACAGAGTGCCGTCTGACGGATGTCGTTGAAGACCTGTCCGATATCCGTTCCCAAAGACCGGTACGAGAGTTCGACTACCGCAATCTTGCGGAAAGCCTCTGCGGTAATCTGCAATCCTGAAACATTTTCAAACAACCGCCCCACGTCATAAAGTTGCTTGGCTATCTCCATCGAACAGGATCTGCCGTTCTTGTAATAAGGTATTCCGGTAGTGTTGGGAGCGAAAGCTGTCAGTTTATCCCCTAAAATATCTTCTGCGGACGGAACAGTCACCATTAACGGTTCTCCCTCCAGCCGTATGAACGGGCAATCAATGGCTATTTGCCGGGTTTGGAAATAATGAATCTCCTCGTACAATACGTCCAGCAGGATATAGGATTGGGCGTCCGTGTCGTTCCGGTAAGCTATCTGATAGAAAAACTTGGAATGGCTTTTAGGTATGTCCGCATCGTCCCTTTGCTTGCGCTCCACGAGTTCCAGATTGATAAAGCCAAAATCGGCAAACGATTTCAGATAGTCCTCTATATTGGTTCCGGGAGGACAGATGACATCAATGTCGATTGACAGACGATGGGCGGATTTCCCAAGGATGAGCATAAGTGCCGTGCCACCCTTGAAGACGAGAGGACACCCGGCTTTAACCAACATTTCAAGCAGAGACAAGGCACGGATTACTTTCTCTATGAGGTTCTTGTCATTGTAGTGCAGTTCGGATGCAACCTGTTCAATCCATTCTGTCGTAAAACACTCTTTCTTTATCATTGTATGTTCAAGTTTTCTAAAATTGACGATAATTCTTTCTTCACTTTACGCCTGTCGGCATACCTGAAAAGCCTGTTCCTGTTGATTGTGTACAGGTTAAAAGCGTTTTCTATGATACGGTCACTCTCACTGCCTTGCAGGTAGAAAAAGTCCGTATCTCTCAATATATCCACTAACAGTTTTTCCAACGTGGGCATAGGCACGCCGGATACTTCTTGCAAGGGAGCTTCCGAAACAAGATTTTTTACGAAAATGACACGGCTGTCCATATCCACATACCGGTATATCATATTTTTGTCCGGTCGTAGGTAAACATCGTGGTTCTTGTCTTTCAGAAAATTGAAAACGGTTTCTGCCGAGTCCCTGTCCGTTTCCACGTAGATGATGCGGTTGGATGAAAGGTGATGTTGCAAAGGGGCTATGATGTCCCCTTGATAAACACAGAATTTCGCAAACGGAAAATCCGATTGCAACAAACCGTAAACCTCCTTCACTTCCTCTATCGGTTGGGGTGAAAAGACCTGCTTCATCACTTTGGCATACGTTCCCCGCCCGGTTCTGACCAGTACATTTTCATTCACGAGCTTGAACAGATACCAGGACAAAGAAGACTTTTTGATGCCTGTCTTCTCTTGTAGATAAGCAAACAAATCTCCTAAACTAAAGTCATGATGAACTTCAGCATAGTCAAGTATGAATGTTGTCGTCTCGTTGCTCATGTGATTATTATTCCTTTCTTCGACTGCAAAGGTAACAAATTTTCGGCACTAATTCAGAATAGTGCCGATATTTTGCGACTAATTAAGGTGAAAAATCTCTCTTTTTTGTGTAAGTAGGACTTATCAGTGGGACTAAACCAATTCAGCCGCAGAGAGGACGACTCTCTACGGCTGAACAGAACAGATAGCAGACTTTATACTCAGCGGTGCATCCCGCCACTGTATTCCACCTCCTCTTTTTGATATTGCTCCATTTCATTCAGCTTTTCATTGACGGATTGGAGATTGGAATCGAGCGAATTGTCGTGGTCGTATAGGAAACTATGGCTGACGGCAAGTCCGGCATTGGTCGCCGTGCCGACATCAAGGGTGTCGTCATCCCTGTTATACCCGATATGGAGAATATCTCCGTTTGGCATTTCAAGGACAGGAGTACGCTGCCTTGTCATCGCAGAGAACTGCTCGGCCGCCATGTCTTTGGCAACCTCTTTTATGTCACTGCTTGCCAGCCGGACACCATACCGTGTGATATGGTCACGGATTTCCTGCTCCGAGTATTTCAGCATCACCTCGTAAGTTCCTTCCACGCTGTTGTTATAGATCACGGCAAAATCCTTGTCTTCTATCAGCAGATCATCACCCTTGTTCTGGCGAGGAGAGACAAAGGTATATTGCTCGTTGATTCCATCGCCGTCATAATACTCCTTGGCAAGCCGGAGCAATCCCTCATAATCGCCTTTCTCCCGAAGCGCATCCAGCCGTGAGGTGTCATCGGAGGATTGCAGATAGGCTACGGAAGAGTAGAACACCTTTCCTTCGGGTACGGACTGTTTGACCTCATTCCGCTGCCCGTTATCCTGCTGCACCTTGTTTTTCTGTTCCAGTTCCTGCACTATCTTATCCACATTCTGCGTAACGAGCGAGGTTGCCCTTTTTACATCCAGAAGTGTGGTCTTGATAAACTGGGGCGATTCCTTCAAGTGGTCCAGCCAGGATTTCAGATAAGCGCAGCTCTCTTCTTTCAATGCCTTGCTCATGCCGTAACGCTGTGCCACCAATGCGCTGCCTAATTCTGCCACCAGTTCCTCACGGGCGTATTCGTCCGAACCGAAACCGGACGGTTTGATACGGTCGAGTTGCCCCTCGATGCCTGTGCTGTGGGTCATCTCATGCCAAAGAGTACCATAATAGGATTCGCCGTCCTTGAACTGGGATTTTTCGGGAACCACAATTTCGTTCTTGGAAATGGAAAAGTATGCCTTGTCCTGGTGCATCGGCTTGATAGGGCAAATCCAGCGGTTATCACGAATCATCACATCCATCGGTTCAAAAGACATCTTCTCGCTTTCATCCAACTTTACGGCATCCCCATTCGCCAGCTTGTTCCAAAGTTCCGGACGGGCTTCCTGAAGATTGGTTTGGGCTACATTGAATACCCGGAAGACCTGCATCTTCGGATATACATTGTACATCTTCTTCTCTTCATCGGAGAGTTTCTTAAAATCGTCATACTTGATCTTCTCCTTGGTCTCCTTGTGGATGCAGGTAAAGGTAGTGAGCATCACGGGGAAGGATTTTTCGCCCTTGTTCACTGAAACTCTTGGCAGTTCCACGCCCTCCTTTGCCTGCTTTTCGGACGGTTTGTTCATCCGTTGCACGCAGTCAAAGGTGCAGAAACGCGGTATCTTGTAGCCCTCGTTCTCGCAATGGAGAAGCAACATCAGCGCGTTCATCCCATTGTACTCACGTCCGGACAGATTCTTCGGCCACCCTAAGCTGCCCTCGGTAATCCATGGTTTCGTCCAGTCCTTGCTGACGGTCTCGATGCGCTCGATCATCATTTCCGCAAAGAGGTCAAGAGCCTTGTCCTCCGCGGACGGGCCGTCATTGCTGTTTTTCCTGTAACCGGCCATGACTGTCAGTTGTTAGGGTTATACGGCTGTTTCACATATTCCGACATTTCCGATACCTTGCAGGCAATGTTCAGCTTGTCGTTATAGACGGACAGCTCCAGTTCACCTTTGGCCTCGATGCCGGTCTGCGGTTGCAGCCACTCCTCACGTTCACGGTCAAAGCCTAAGAAGCGTACCCACAGGTACTCGAAGCCGTCATTGACCTTTTCCGCAGAAAATGCGGAGAACTGCAAGAAATTCTTGCCTTTCTTGTCTGTCTTCTCTTCGATGTTCTTGCCTGTCTTTCCACGGAAGAGCATTTCGCCCTTGATGGAATCCTCGTTTGAAGCCACGGTAAGGTTGACCGATGAAGCCGACATATTGAAATAGAGGTTGTCTCCACGCTTCTTGAAAGTCAGCACACCGGAAATTTCCACTCTCTTGCCTACGGTATAGTCAGCCCGATTGTACTCCTCTCCATCCTTAGCGACAGAGATTTCCACTGTTTTGTCGATACCGTTTCTTGCCGGAATCACGCAATTTACGGCAAATGCCGTGAAAGCCTTGTTCTCATTGTTGGTGCGCACTACAGCCGCCTTGCTGATGGTTCCGCACACTGTTACGTTACACTTAATCATATTGCTTGTAGTTTTATTTTAACCAAGACCATTTGACCGGAATATCCTATTAAATGTGAACTACCCGCATATACGTTCCGTCTTTAATCGGGCGCACGGATTTTAATCCAGACTATCCCTGACGCAATGACAACCTGCACACCCACAATCACGAGTGTCGCCGCCAGACCGAACAGCCGGTAGCATACGAGGGTGTGCAGTCCTGCAAAAGACAGCCCGACGACCAACAATCCTATTTCCATCATCACGCGTTTCATTATCTTCTGATTTGTTCGTTCTGGCTCTGCTGTTCCGACATCCCCTGCTCGAAGTTTTGTGAAGCCTGTTGTGAAAGGACAATGGCATTGACCATTCCTGCCACTCGCATACGCTTGCTTTCCTCCGAGAGTTCAGGATTATTCAAAGTGGTGGACAGCCGGCTCAACTCAACGGTACTGAGTTCCCGTGAGACTTGCACGGTACCGTTGTCTGCCTGCAATACGGCTTTGTTGTTCTCTCCGATGACAAGGGCACAACTTTTCATGTGGGGCAACAATGAAGTCAGTTCCACCTTCCGGCTACCTGCCATTTCAGAAATGGCTTCTTTCTGTTCCTCTTCGTTCTTGTTGTCTATTACCACCGCCAGCATCATCAGCGAGGAAAAGGCTTTGACCACCATATCCATAATCGGGTCATTCGTTCCTGAAAGTCCGACACCGCTGTCTTCCGAGGATAACAGTTTCTTCATCCACTCTTCAGGACTTTGTGATTTTGTTTCCTGGGGAGTGGCAGTAACCTCCGTTTGGTATTTAGCCAACAGGTCGTTGCCATTATGTAAGGCTTGCAGCTTGATGTTTCCCTTTTGGGCAATGTCTGCCAAATAGATTGCGGGATCAATGTCTCGTTTTTGTCCGTCAGCGGTAATCTGTGCCACTCCGAAATGCAGATGTTCGCCCGTAGTCCGTGTGCCGGTGTTGCCTGACATACCGAGTCTCTGTCCGGCTTGCACCTTGTCACCCACCTTGACATCAACAGAGGACAGGTGCATATAAGTGTTCTGTATCTTGCTTCCGTCAGCCCTCTCGTATTCAATGGTTACGGACTTGCCTCCGGCGGTTTTGGCATTTTGGTTTACCGCCACCACTTTGCCGTTATTCTCGGTAGCCAACACCGCATCGCCCTTACAGCGGATGTCTATACCCTTGTGCATTTGCAGCTTGTCAGCATTCATGGGGTCGGTACGCATTCCAAACGGTGAAGTGACAAACAGGAACTCTTCGCGCTCGACCGGGAATGAATAGGTGTTTGCCGTAACCGCTTGCCCGGTTTCTGTTTCCAATCCTTTTGCCTTCATTTCTGCCATGACCATCCGGTCATACTTCTGCAGCCCGTTTGCTTCAATGATTTTTTGCAGACTTTGGGCATAATTGCCGCCACTTGCATACCCGGCCTTGGCAAGTCCTTCCGTCCAACCCTTGTAATCGTCAGGAGACAGTTCAAAACATTCCGCGTACCGTTTGTTCTCTACAAGGAATTTGGAGTGATGCTCGTAAGAATCGCCCACGCTGTCGTAGCTGCAAAACTTCTCGTTGGGCTTGTCATCGGTGTAAATACCGTATTTGCCACCTTGCGCAATCCATCCCGGAGTGGCTTTGATACCGAAATGGTTGTTCTCGTTCAGGGCCATACGGCTTTGCCCGTTGCTGCTCTCCAGTATGCCCTGTGCCAAGGTCACGGAAGCCGGGATGCCGTATTTGCGCATCTGTTCCATCGCAAAAACGGCGTATTTTTCCGCGTATTCTTTATTCTTGCTCATTACTTTGTCTGTTTATCGGTGCATTCCTTTTGAAACCTCTTCCTCTTCTTCAACTTCCTCTTTAGGCTGGTCGTGCTTGATTTCCTCGTCACGGCTGATTTTCGTTTCCACTTCCGACTCCTGTTTTTCGGAAGAGGTCTGTTCCTGTGCCTGGCTCTTGTTCAGCACGTCCGCGAAAAGCGTTGCCGCCAGATGTTGTTTGAAACTGTTCCTGTCCTCGGCGACCCACATCCGTTGCCATTGCTGTGGTGTGACGCTTCGGGGCTGCGGCTTCCGGTTGTCAATGGTGGGAGCGCAGAGTATCGCCCCGTTCTTTGTCTTGAACACGGCCACTCGTTGTATGCGGTTCAAGTCGATGCTTTCATCTGCCGTGTGGAACAGGTCCACTTTTAGATCCGGCTTGCTCTCGGCAAGGGCATAGTATTTTCTGGCCAGTTCTCCACGCACCTTGTCTATATTATCCAATGACTGTTTCAGCGTGGTGAAGAAACGGTTCAGGTCATCCTTTTCAGGATAGACGCTGTAACCGGCTTTTCCTTCCGGCTTGATGAACAAAGCCCAGCGGTTCTTGTCATCCTGTACCATCTGTATCTTCTCAAACCAGGGTTTGTCAGCTTGCTTCACCGCAGGGTGCGCATCGATGGTGGAGAGTGTTTCCAATGCCCAGTTTTTCAGACGCGCCACCTCTATCTGCTTTTCGGCGAAGTAACGGTCATCGGGACGGTAGCCCAACGCACCGTCCGGATTATAGAAACGCACTTTTTCAATGCCGCTTTTCTCCAATGCGCTTTGTATGCGCTGTTTGCTCATTCCCTTGATTTCGTTGTTCACCTCCAAGGATGCACCGGCAGGGAGTATCACATCGGCACTCTTGCCTTGTTTGTCGATGACCAGGACAATGGTCTTGTTTTCCTTGTCGGGATGCTTCTTGATTTCGTCAGCCACGAAGAAATGCTTTGGCATTTGCTCCCGCATCTGTTCTGTCTGGCGGTAGTTACGATAGGTGGCATACTCGATTTTTTCGCCCCGTTCCGCCTTGCGTATCACTTCCAGCGCATTGTTCACATCACTCTCGATGGCATCTATCAGACAAGGGTTCTCTTTCAGTTCACGGTTCCAATAATCCACCAGTTTGACACTCTCGTCCGACAACCGGGCCGGAAGTCCCATTTCCAGCATCTTGATACCCGAAGCGATTTCGGCAATCAGCCGTTCCTGCTTGACGGCATCCTCTGTTGGGGGAATCCCGTTTTTCATCACCATTCCCTCACGGGCAAGGCGTTGCTGGTGTCCGGTGGCTGCTATGATTTGCCGAAGGGTTTCCTGCGCGTAATCGGTGTAATGTGCGAAATCCTTTTGCCGTGGAATATATATCGCGTCTTTCTGGCTGTCATAATGCGCCACACCGCTGCCATCCGTGCGAACCGGTGCCAGATTTCTCGAAATAGATTGTACAAAGGCATTGAATTTCGGCCTGAGTTCACGCAACTCCTTTTCTCCGAATCCTTGCTCGACACTGTTGCCGTATTTTGCCAATGCGTCATCGTATGCTTTCCTGTCAACGTGGGGCAGCAAAGTCTGGTCGATATTGAACAATGTGCGTATCTCCCTGTTGTGTACGCCTTTGTATCGGTTCTTCTCTTCGGGAGAAAGTTTTTGGTAGTCATCCCTTGATATGACCTCGTTGGGATTGTTCCTGTTCACGTACTTGTTCCAGTTATAGAACAGGAACGGTACTCCTTTTTCGTGTTCCTTGACGGATTCGCCTCTTGCCTTTGCTTCGCTATATAAGGTGAAGAGGTTGCTCTTGCATCCGTGCTTGTCCGAGTGCAGAGCCATGAACAGGGCGTTGAACGGACTGACCGCCACGCCTGCCGGATAAAACTTGGGATAGCCCTTTCCTGTGGCATTGAGCCAATGGCCGCCCGCGCTGACCGCCCCGTTTAATGCTCCGGAGAGCAGTTCCACTTGTTTGTCGGCGGCATTTTTCTCAAACTGTGATTTCTCTTTCATATCTGTTGCTGTTTTATTGTATTCCTCTGGTACGCACAATCGTTTCCCTGTCTTTCTCTTCATAATTCTGCGACATCAGTTGCTGGGTATGGTCGCTCTTGGCAAGGATGGCATTGGCAAGGGTATTAAGCGGCAATGCCCCGGCATTGTAAGCTGACACCACTTTTTCAGGCAACTGGATGGTGCAGGGTACATGGTCTATGGTTGCGATAAGGTTGTTCCCTTGCAGTATCGGATCGGAAATCCGTGGATTCAACGGTTCGTCCGCATAGACCCGGTATCGGACGGAACGGTTTCCCTCCTTCAAACCGTTATCTTCATTCCGTTCCCATCCTAATGCCTCGTGTCCCGCCTTGTTCAACAAATTGGCACCGCCCAGTCCAATCATCATCATTTTGAGAATAGGATTCTTAATGAATATACCGGCGACGATGCTGGCGATAGGCAGTACATTGTCTCCCAAATCCAATGATTTTGTCCTGCCCGTAAACATACCCACCAGAATATCCGGCAACATGGCAAGCACATAACCCAAATTTTTGCTTATGTCTCCCATACCACTCAATCCCAAGGTTGAGAAAAAATAGCCCCAGCCGTTTTCGTTGGCATTGGCGGTTTTCTGTCCTTCCTGTCGGTTCTGTCCTGATTCAATGGCTGTTTCTTCCCTTGATTCTTCCGTCGTTTCCGTTTCATTGGTTTGTTGGACGGATTGTGCGGTATGGGTGTTTCCCGATTGTCCCGGATTGCTTGCAAGCACGGATTGACCTTTAACCTTTTCTTTCTTCTCCATATCCTGCAAATAAGTTTCCATGTATTCCGGAGCGATGACCATCGGAATATCCTTGTATCGCTCATCTTTTATCTTTTGGCCGGCAATAAAATCAAACGGCATTTTCGCTTGGGCGTTATGGCTCATCAACTCCCTGAAATCAAAACTCTGTACGGGAATCTTCTTGGTCAGCCGTTCATTGGTGGCGTTGATATAAGGATTGTCATTGACTCGAATTTCATTGGCTTCCTTACGGAATCTGTCAAAGACATTCCTCTCACTTCCGAATACGCCCTTGCTGATGCAATCTTCAACGGATGCTGTGTTTCCTGTTTTGTCCTTGGAGGAAGTCAGTGCTGAAAATGCCAGGTCAGCCCCGACAAATTTGGCGAAGCTCGCCCAGCTTCCCGCACCGCCGAGTGATATGGCATCGATGCTTGCACCGATGACTTTGCCTGTCCCTTTTTCCAGTTTGGACGGTTTGTAGGCTGCTTCCCCACGTCGTTCGATTTCTGCGGCAAGCGGTGACTGGTTCAATGTGTATGACAGCCCGAAAAGCGTGTTCTGTGCCGCCTTGCGCATGATGTATTCAGCGGAAGACTTGGGCATATTGTCTTTGACCATCTTGCCCATCATCAACTCTCCAATACGGTATTCCGTATATGCGTAAGCGAGGTCGCCACCTAATTGCCCGGACAGTTCATCATATCTTTCCCTGCCGATTTCATCCACCACGGCTGTGCGCCACTCGTTTGCCATTATCGTGAGGTCTGCCTGTATCTCCTTATTGTTTGCAATCTTCTCCCTGCACATTTCCAGATAGTCCTCCGTGGTCTTGGAGTTCCACTCCCCGGTCACTCTCAGTGTCTGGTACGGATCTATCATCGGATTACCGGCTGCCGCCATAGAACCGAGGATGCCGGCTGCACTGGTGGAATATGCTGCCATTTCCTCCGCTTGTTTGCGGTTGAGATAGTTCTGCGTGTCTCGCATGACAGGGGCAAGATGACTATTGAAGTAGTCACCGAATATCCTTTCTATCTCCGCAAAGCGTGCTGTATGCTTGATTTCGACCATATTCTAATAATTCAATTGGTTCAACAGTTGTTCCTTGGTTTGTTCTATGGCGTTGTGGTATATCTCCATCTGCTTGGGGAAGAACTCTTCCAGCCATTCATCCTTTTCTATCCGGTCCTGAATGAAACGGATGGCGGCCATCCGGTCGATTTCTACGGAATGTTCGCCTTCCTCCCGGTTATTGAACCATGCTTTCGTCCACCATCGGACTCCGGCGCGGTCGGGATAGACGGACACCATTCTCGGAATATCGAAGCTCTGTACGTCTATCTCCAGTTCCGACAAAGGGTCGATAATGCCACTGCCGGCTACTGCCTCGGATTGAAGTTTTTTTTTACTTCCTCGCTCATGGTAGAGAGATAGACATTATGTCTGAGAGCGAGATAATTGAGAAAATCCGCTATCAGGAGATTCTGTACCTTGCCCGCCAAAGGCAAGGCACGGCCGCCTATGCCCAAAGGGTTCGCCATGCTCGGCATCGACTCAAAGAAGTAGTTCTTGGCCGCTCCCACGGTGAACACATTACGCAGGGACTGTTCTGTATATTCGGGTACGATGTACTCGCCACGGAACAGGTCTTCCATATAGACGGGAAGGAAGCGGAGCATCAGTTCCTCGATTTCCTCCTTGTCACGGTCGTACCTGGTTTTAATCTCACCGTCAAACGGAGTGAACTCGTGTGCCGCACCGTGTCCCGATTTGCCGAGTGCCTGGATATTGCCGTAAAGCATGGTCAGGAACTCTATCGGATTCAGTTCCTCGTCGTCAAACGCCACTTCCATGTGAAGGTCGTTTCCACTGATGGCTACCGTCTGACCTGCTTTTACCTTTTGTCCGAAACGGATGAATATATTAGCAAGATGCGCATAGGTCACTTCGTATTTGCCGTAGCGTATGACAATATATACACCATGCTCTTTGTCCGTACCGATACTTGACACGACACCGCTGGCCACTGCCGCCAAAGGGCGGTGACTGGCATGGAAGTCTATGCCGTGATGAAAGGATGTCTCTCCGGTGACGGCATCTTTCAGTTCCCCGTAACCTTTTGATAAGGTTACCTCTTTATTCTTTTCTTCCTCAAAGGGCATACAATAGCCGCTTGGGGACTGTAGAATCATTTCTTCCGTGTATTTCATTTGTAGAATATTATTGTGTTATGACTGTCTTATCTTCTCATTCCTCCGCTATGGGCCTGTTCCTCCTGTTCCTGCTGTGGACGGGCTTGACGCTGGTTGTCGGTAACGGACGCTTCTTGCTGGCGTTGGGTGTTGTTGCCAATCATCATCATGGTCAAGAAGATACCGGCTATCTTGCCGAGCCAGCCTGTACGTCCGAACACGAGGAATGCCCCGGCAATCAATCCGACTATGCTTAATCCCGATACTTTGCCATGCGCGAGGTTGCTGAAAAAGTTGCCTAACATATTCCCGGCATTCCCGTTGGAAACACCGCTTAAAAAATTGGACGCTCCATCGAGCGTGGAAGAGAGCGAACTTGACGCCTGGCTCACGCTGTCAAAAGTCTGTTCGGCTTTGCCGGTAAGTTTGTTTACCGTTTCGGTAGCCGCTTTCGCCGTGCCGCTGATGGCGTTGGTGGTGTCTTCTCCTATGACGGCATCGCTCACGATGCGCACCACGCTCTTGTCGGTGGTCAGTTTCTCCCAGCCGACATATCCGGCCGCGGCTCCTACGGTTGCCGTCTTCAATGCGCTTCCTGCCCCTCGCAAGGTCTGTGATGGATGCAATACGGCTCCACCGACAGCTTTACCTGTTGCTCCGACGGCTTTGCCGCCTGTCTTTAATAATGAACTCCAGAATCCCATATCTTTTTGTTTTTATATTCTCGTTATGTTAAAAAGCACCGGCCTTTCCGCTTCGTTTCCACCGTTTCATGGCAGACCTGGCTATCTCTGCTTTGTTGGCTTTGGGTTGTTCCCGTTCCGTGATTTCTGCCCACACGTCACCCATCGAGGTGTATTTCACCGCCATGGTCAGCCGTCGCAGCTTTTTGTTCATCAGTTGCAGTTTGGGACGGATTCCGAACACGATTTCCATCCGCTGTTTCTCCGTCATCTTGTTGTCTGACAGGCAGACCGTGCGTATGTCATTGACAATTTCCACGGAGTTGTATATCAGTTCCCGGTATATCTTGTTCCGGTTTGTGGAGAGTGCCACTGCCACGGCATTGGCAGGACTTTTCCTGAGTTGCCCGGTGAACTCTCCCATGTTTTCCGTGAGATGGGTTATCTCGTGATAGAAGCCGTATATCTGTGCGGCGTAACTGATGACCGAACGGAATGAATCCAGATAATCATTGAACTCCCGTTGCAGGTCGGTGACGGCTTCCACCTCCTCTTTCGTCCAGATGTGGCCGGTGGTTTGCAGGAGCATGATTTTCTCTTGGTTCTTCAAGGTCTTCTTGGACTTTTCGGTATAGATGAGAACCATTCCGGCAAGGGTGGGGTCTATCTGCGCGTGGATTTTCACGCCTATGCACAGCAGTGTGATTATGATAAAGATTGCCCGTCTCATTTTCTCTTTCCTCCATCTTTTTATCTTGCCGTTGCTGCCCTGCGCCACCTGTTCATTGCCATTCGTGCCACTTCACCATTGTTCCTGTCCAGCATACCTGCCGTCACGTTGTTCCACACGTCCGTCATCGTGTAAGTCCTGATGCTCAGGTAAAGCAGGTTGAGTTTCTTTTGGAATGCGGACAGTTGGTCGTTCAATGCCCATAGGGTCTGGCTCCGTTCCGCTCCCGTAAGCATATTCTCCTTACCTCCCTTTGCCACGGCATCACGGAGCAGGGAGAATACCGTCACCAGTTCGGTTGCGGTCTCAATGTACAGGTTGTTCATGCTCATTGCGGCGACAATGCCCTGTGGATTGTCGCTGATGGCTTTTTTCAACTTGCATAGCGAGATAAAAATCCTCACACCGTCATTGTACAGGTGGGTACAGGCTTTCAGCGAGGATGCGAAACCGCTTACCGTTTTAAGGTAACTGTTGTATTTCTTCTCCCACTGGCGCATCTGCTCGAACTCTGCGGCAATGGTATTCTGTAAAAGGGCGGTTTTCTTCTGCCCGTCCATCTGGTCTTTGACTTTGCCGAGAATCAATTCGTTGCCTTCTGCCAATGCCACATATTCCAATGGATTGGTCGTGACAATCTGCGCCTTCGCCGAGACAGACAAGATGATGCCGAATAGGAGCATCGTTATTTTAATGATTGGTGATCTCATAGATTCCTTTTCGTTGTTTGTTAAACTCTACACGCTCTCTGATAATATCCACGATATTGATTCGTTTGGGCAGACCTGTCAATTCCAACTTGGGCGTGGTCCTGTCCATAGACAACACCGTGACAGTCTTTAGCCCGAAAATCTGCTGCAACAAGCTCTGCTGTTCGTGGAAGTCCACCACACGGTACAATTCGATGTAACCGATACTGCGTTGGAACACACCATGCTCGGCAGTCAGCTGTTCGCTACCGACGTGATAGCGTATGCGTTTCAGGTATATAAGCCGGTATGTCAAAATGAGGGAAAGGAGAACGGCAAAGAGGGTGGCGATAGATGCAAGAGGGGCGTTCTTCATTCCTCCATAGACCAGTCCCACGGGACAAAGCAACAGCAAGGGCAGTTCGTCAATGAAGAACTGTGCCGTTTGCGGTCGTAGCGAAATCTCTCTGTATATCGGTTGTTGCATGGCTCTTATCTGTGTATATTTGGTTGTCGGTGTTCTTCTTCCTTGTCGGTTGCATACCCTGTGGTACCGAGTGGTGCTCCCAATGGGATAATCGCGTCCTTGATGCTGTCAAGGTATTCCTCGCTTGTCTTGCCAAGCAGGGCATCGTTCCAGTCCTTGTAACAGGGCATCAAGGGAAATACTTTTATACGGTCGGAATTGATGTGCATGGATTCCGCTATGGCTTGGAACTTCTTCACGAACTCACGCCCGGCACTGTCGTTGTCGAAACACAAGTAGTGGTTTATATCCGGAGTGACGGAAAGCATACCGCGAATCTGCATATCGGTGGGAGTGCCGCCCGTGGAGACGAACACGCTTTTCTTGGAAAGGTCAGGGTTGTCCCGAAAGCCATTCCTGTGTATCTGGTAGAAAGCCATTGCGTCGTAGGCACTTTCAAACCACGCAACGCCGCCTGCCTTTTGCAAAGGCTCACCGCTGAAATTGGCTATCCATAAGCCCTCGCTGCTGTTGCTGCCCTCGGCTTTGCCCTTGTAACTTCCGCTACCGTCCATCTTGGGACGGCCTCGTTCCTCCAGTCCTGCAATCTTGTCCGGCTCTTTGGGAAGTACCAGTGGAAAGGCAAGGTTGGCATACGCCAAACCGTCTGAACGGTGTCTGGTAGCCAGAAAGAAATGGTCGGCAAAAGCCCGTTGTGTGAAGATGTCGATGCCACGGTTCTTGAAGTAGGGGTAAAAACGTTTGTGGGTCTCCCTGTCGTTTACGTCAAAACGGTGGATGTCGTAATCATCCAGCCTGAACGGAGTGTTCTCCCGTCTGGGTTGGATGATGCGCAAAGGTCTGTCATTGATGGGCTGGTTCAACAGCCTGTTGCAGACAAGGTTGACCAACCTGTCGGGAGAGACGCCGTTCCGGTGTTCCGCAAATTTCTCAGGGAATGCCTTGATAAAGGATATGATATTATAGAGCTTTTGCTGTGGTGGCTGGAAACAGCATTTGCCGTTCGGTGTGACGATGAACTTGTCACCCCGGATGCGTGTGCCGTTACTGTCCGTGCGGATATAGGACGGATAACGCAAGCCGTCACGCTTGTTCAGGTGATAGCCTGCGTCCATCAGTATATCCTGAATGTCCAGCCGTTGCAGGAAGTCATCGTATGTCAGTTCTCCGTTTGCCATTTCCGTGTTCCTTTTATTCCTTAAAATCCTCTGCGCATCTCTGCCACCTCCTTGTTCATCTGCGCTTCAAAGTTCCTTGCTGCCACATCCATCGGCGAGTCCACTCCCGGCTTGAAATAAGGACGGGGTGCCGAACTGAAACGCTCTCCGTAAAATTCCGGACAGGGATGGTGAAGCCCGTGGGCGACATCCGACAGCACTACCGCACCTGCGGCAAGTGCGGCGAATATCTTCGTACCCAATCCGCTGCTCATTTCGGGACGGGTCTTCATATCCACTTCGTTGAATATCTTGGAAAAGAGCTTCATGCGGTGGTAGTCATCGACTGCCAGGAACTTGTCGTACTGTTTCTGGCTGATTTCATGGGTGATGGGTTCTCCGTTGATGATGGCGGTCATCTTGTATTTGCCCTCTGTTTCTGCCGGTTGTACGGCGATGGCTTCCACTTCCACCTCACGTCCGTGTTCTCCTTCCCGGTACCAGCCTTTGTTTTCGTTGATGTATGACAAGTCCCGTCCGTCAATCAAGGCTCCTTCTTGTGGCTCTCTGATGATATGTTCGTCTTCTTGCAGTACGGTCTGTTCGGTAGAGTGCGGTGCAAGGCTGTTATCGGATTCCAATGGCAGGAGCAAGTCCTGTTCCTGTCGGTTCCGCATAGCCAGATCCTGCTCCACTTCGGGATGCAGGGCAATGTTGATGCGCTCCTTGCTGTTCAGAGATTCCAATGTGACCTTATCGGAATAGTCATTTTGAATGACATTGTTCAGAATCTCCAGGCGTTTCTCAACCGGATGCTCTTCAATGGAATTGGAGGCCAGTGCGGATAATTCCTCTTCTGTCAGGTCATAGACCATATCGGCACTGACTTTTTCCGACTGGACGGTCAGTGTCTCGGCTTCCGTATCCACGATGATGCCGTGTGACGAAAGGCATTCCTGCCATTTCTCATTGGAGAAATAGACGGGTGAGGAAATCTGCTCCTTGTAAGGTTTTGCCGGTTCTTCGCTTCTTGGCTTGTTTACCATCGGGGTGATGACTGCCTGCAAATCCTGCAAGACATCCTGTCGGACTGGCTGTACCTGCTCTTGTGGTTGCCGATGCCCTTTGTAGTAGAATCCGTAACCGCCGGATTGCATTTCACCGGGTTTCATCCGTCCGTCCGGACGTTCTGCCACCATAGGCGTACCTGCATAGAAAAGCCGGCCGCCGACTCTGCGCAAGTGATAGCCTTCCTGCTGTCTGGGAGTCCATCCGAGGAAAGGGGGCGGCATACCGTACCTGCCGACCCTGCCGTATTCTCCGATGCCGATACGGTAGCCGTGAAGTCCCATTGCCACACGACCGTTGGCGTTGCGTGCGTGGACGAAGTTGCGGGGCATATCAAAATCCTCCTTTATGATGTCCGTGAAGGTCTCGTAGGCTTTCTTGTTTGCATGGTTTGTTCCCCAGTCGGTAAGAGCTAAAAACTGCTGCTTGCTGATGGGGTATCGCAAGAGCGGAGAGTCGTGCCCTTGTACTACCAACTGGTAGCCTTCTCCGGCAGGCACGATGTGGGCTTGCATACCGTTGCGCATCAAAAGAGCATGCATTTCGGGTTGCAAGTCCGGTCTCATCGGATTTGTGTTGGTTCGTATTGCCATAGTCCGTGTTTATGCTTCACCGCTTTCCATGGCGGCTTCTAATTGTTCGCTCTTGTAATGGACGAATTGCTCGGCTGCCGCATCATCAATCGTGAGCGAGTGCGCCTTGCAGTATTCCGCCAGTTCATCCTGCCATTCGGCAGAAAAGTGGTTGACATAATCCAGCCAACCGTATTCTCCGCTCTCCATCTTCTCGATGAGAACGTCTTCGGGATAAAATGCGTTTTGTGCCATAATCATAAGGATTGAAGATTATTTGTGAAGTCCTATGCCCATATTGCGCTGGGCACTCTTTTTCTGTTCGTTCCAGAGTTCTTCGGTGTACTGTTCTTCGGGTACATAGTCAAGACATCCGTCATCGTCCATGACCCAACAGCCGTAACAGCCGAAGGTGTATTTGTCCCATTCTCTTTTGGTGTGCTCGCTCCATTTCTGGCTGTCGCCCTGGCAGAAGCGGATGCCGTTCTTCTCGTTCAGGTCAATGCCGACCGTAACCGGTTCGTCTTCCATCACGAAGGTCAAAGGTTCTCCTTGCTGCATCACCTTGATTTCGGCATTGCTGAGTTTCAGTTCTTCTGCCATCACCTGGAGGTTCCGGGCGATGACCTGCGTGGGGACGGACATGACCTGATTGGTCTCGGTGTCGATCTGCACAAATGCCTTTGTCTTTCGTCCGTCAGCCGTTACCGTGTCGGCAAGAATGACTTTGCCGGAACGGAGCTGCTTCTGTTGTTCCTCGCTGTACTTCTCCAAGGAGGATTTCTTCAGCACCGGGTAGAACACGACATCGGCTTCTCCGTTCTCCTTGCGCACGAAAGCGAATCGGCTACGGTCGGTGACAGTGTTTCCGTTATCATCGTTTACCTTGATGGGAAGTACAGGCGAGTGCCTGCCGTGGCTGAGTTCTTCCAAAATGTGCATAGGAAGGTCTTCAATCATTTCCCGTGTAAGTCCGAACTGCGAGAGAGTTTCGTAAGGCAGTTCTTCAAATTCAAATCGTACTTGTTTCATATTTTAATATGATATTTTAATTATACTTTGACAAAGGTATATACTATTGTTCATACTTCAATTTGCGTAGTTCTAAATAACCTGATTATTTGTGTTTATTTATGCTTTAAGTATGATTGTAATGCGGTATTCATACTCTGAACTTATTTAATGTTATATTTTGGAGGTAAATCAAGACATCTTTTGGCACGGTCGGAGAACTGTTCCTACATTTGCATCTATGAGTAATACACGAATCGTTATAGCCCTTCTTTTGTTATTATCCGGGAACCATGTGAAAGCGCAGTTCAACACGGTTTCCTGTCCGGGTAATCGCTATAAAATCACTGTTGAAAATCCCACCCGGACGACAAACAAAGCAGAGGCGACACCCGAAAGCATCACCTCTGTAAATGAAAAGTCTGTACCCGACAAGGTTTCATTGTTAAGTGCAGACACAAAAAAGAAAGAGCAAGTAGTACGCTATCTAAGCGTATGCTATCCGCTCTCGCATATCAAGATAAATTCGCCTTACGGTTATCGAAAAGACCCTTTTACAGGGAAGAGAAAGTTTCACAACGGTATTGACCTCCATGCCCGAAGTTCCAAGGTGTTTGCCATGATGCAGGGGAGAGTCATTGCTGTTGGGCAGGATAAGGTGTCCGGGAAATATGTCACTCTCCGGCACGAAAACTTCACCGTTAGTTATTGCCACCTGTCTCAAATCTCCGTATCACAGGGGCAGGACGTTCTGTCGGGTGATGTTGTTGGAATCACCGGTAACACAGGGCGCAGCACTGGGGAGCATTTGCACATTACCATACGTCAAAAAGGAGAATATGTCAATCCCAGGATTTTCCTTGATTATATCAACTCTGTTAAAGAGTCTTGTGTGATGGAGTTAGTCAAAAATATTATTTGAAATGTGTTCGCATAGCCAACATAATAGCTTCACCAACTAAAGCTACATTAGCCAAAAGATAATGACGTTTACAATTTAGCCTAACGGTATGACCTGCAATCTCAGCTGTTGTCAAAATATCATTTCTCGTTTTTAAATCATTAAAATAGGTCGCAGCTCCAGTCATGAATGCAGTGCCTGATGGACTTAATTCAAATAAAATTGGTCCGGCATCTATATCCAACCCCAAATAGCAGGTTCTGTCATAGTATTCTTTTAGTCCGGAAATAACACCGTCTTTCCAAAACAATGATTTGAGTGTTTCATATTGTTGCTTGGCAAAAGTTTCATCTATAAAAGTCAGATAGTAGCAGTTTAAAGCTGAATATGAACCTTTAACTGGAACTTCTTCGTACTGGTTTCCATTCTCCTGAAGGAATGAAACCAACAAACCGGTTTTGTCATCAATCCATTCTTTTTGTGCTCGTTTTATCCATTTTTTGACAGTGCTACGGTATTTACCATTATTCATGTCTGCATATTGATTTAGAGCGACAATGGCAACAAGCATATCCGGAATGTAGATTGACTCTCCGGGGTAAGTGGGCAAATTCAAGGAACTTCGATTAAGAAGTCTTCTATTCATTGTACTACACAAAGATAACAATAACTTATCGTACTTTGAATCACCTCCGATTTGTTTGTAGCCGCAAATCATCCAAGCCAAGTGACTGAGATAGGATATATGGCTTTCATCGCCGTCCAAAGATTCCAATGGATCTTCATACCATCGCATTGTATCATAATAGCGAAGTTCGGGAGACATTACAATATTGATGAGACTGTCAATGAGTTGAATGTTCCTGGCTTTTGTTTCTGGATATAATTGGGATATGTTTACCAATGCCGCGGACAACATGGAACAAGAATACAATGCCCATTCTCCCTGAAACTGTGTTCCTATTGCAGCAGGCATTTCGTTCAGTACTACCTGTGGATCTACCATCAACTTTCCCAGTAAGTAATCTTTCCTCGCCAAAATGTCTTCCTTTTCAGAAGAATTTCGTTTTGAACATTCCCACGAAACGGAGATGGATTTCAGCGCAACAAAAAACAAGAGAACTGCACTATATGTTATTATTTTGCCAAATTTGTATTTCTTCCGGATTCTTCTAATCTGCTTTCCACAAATTTTCGCAAGGATTACACAAGTCGCGCCATATATGGGCAATAAAAAGGAATACCATACAGATACATTCCAAGTTTTGATCAAGCCATAAAGCAAAATGGCTATGCCGGAATACATGAAATATGGTAAAAACAGCCAACGTAATCTTTTATCTTTCGGTACGGTTTCCCAGTATATTGCATATAAAGCTGTGTAAAGTAGCATTAAACAAATTGTCTCGCCATTATAGTGGTCAGCCCACAAATATGGCATCAAGAACATGAGAATGATTTGTAAAAAGAACCATCTGCAAATCCTCCATGTTATTACAATCAATTTGACTATGATATCATCCTGCATAAACAATAATACTTTTTCAGAAGAGTTCGATTTTGTGTTATCTATTCGTTTCTTTATTGTCAAATTTCGATTGTATAGCAATGCGTTCTGCACACACTTTATCAAATTTCTCTATTATATCCCGGATATACTGAGGCAGAAACTCAACCGTAACATACTTAACAAGCCACGATGGAATGCCATAATATGCAGCGGCAATACCGCCTGTCATGCAGGCGATTGTATCACTGTCACCACCCAAGGATACTGCAAGCCGGATGGCAGATTCGTAATCGTGACTATCCAAGAAGGCGATTATCGCTTCCGGGCATGAACCTTGACAAGTTACGTCAAACTGATATGTCGGACGTATTTCATCACATGAGCGATGAAGATTGTAACCAAAATTCTGCTCAATATATTTACGAATCTCATCCTTTGATTTATGCTGGCGAGCCAAGAAGATTGCTGAAGCAATTGCTTGTGCACCTTTTATTCCTTCCGGATGATTGTGAGTGACTTCAGCAGATTGCTTTGCGAGGTCAAGTGCTTCTTCAATCGAAGTGGCATAATAACCGCAAGGGCTTACACGCATACCTGCTCCATTCCCAAAACTATTATATGGCTCTTTATTTTCACTATAAAACATCCATTCATAGAACATTCCACCATATCCTCTGTTCGGATATTCTTTTCCCCAATCAGGCATGGTTTTCTGCAACGAGACTCCACTCAAAAGCCAGTCTGCTACTGCAATGGTCATTACTGTATCATCTGTAAATTGAGTTCCTCTCGTAAATAAAGCGAAATTGGTTGACTTGTGATTGTAAAACTCATAAAATGAGCCGACAATATCTCCGATTATAGCACCTATAATTCCTCCTGAAATAAGCTGCTCGTTCCCGACTTTACCTGTTTGCAACATTTCCAATGTGCGTTCATCAACTTTACCATCGTAATACTTCTGTAAGGCATCAGAGAAAATATCGTTAGGACATATGTTGTCGAAAAGTGTCATCGATGAGCGGAACTTCAAGGCATCTATTCCACCTAAAATTTCCTCGGCAGATTTTTCGTCAATGGTAAGCATTGCCATTGTGATTTCATGGAGGTTTCTGCCTAACAGAGGATGATGTAGAAACATTACCGCTTCATCACGGTCTGCAATACCATAATATTCAGCATTGCGACTATGCCCAAGTCCTCGAAACTGTGGAAATATATACCACATCCAATGCGATTGCTTCTCTCCGGATCGAATCTCATTCAAAGCAGAACTGTATATTTGACGATGCGCATCAACAAATCGCCTTAAATTGTATTTTGAAATATATTCTTTGTATCTTGCTGAGGTCATATCGTTAGTGTCTTAAATCTTTATACAAAAATAGCGAATTTTCAAATCCAAATACTTTATTGTGTAATGGTTATTTGACTCTAAAGTAAAATACCACCCCAAAACAGGTGGTATCTACGTTAATTATTCAGTTATTGAATGGAGTAAATCTTTTGTATCGACTTCCAAACATCTTGCGATGGCGACTAAATCATCCAAACTTGGCTGAGTCGTATTCGTACACCATTTGGATATGGTGGCTTCATTTTTTCCTAATTGAGTTGCTAACCAACGATTAGTCCTTTTTTTCTCAGCCAATACAACTTTTAACCTATTGATTTCTTGTTTCATCTGTCTCCCTCAACTTTCTTTTTATATGTTATCCTTAAAACTCTTCTCGTATTGTCGATTTCAATATTTCCCAAACGCCCAAGGATTGATTGTCCTAACAAAAGCGGGGCTGTTTGATTATGTACTACAGAAGCACGTATATTGTTCAAATCTAATCCTCCGAAATTAACATTGCGGAGATTAATGACTGTACCTGCGTTTATCTCCCCATTAGCCATCATATAATTTTGTTTTCCTATGACATCAGATGATTTCAAATATCCGTTTTTCATCATAAAAGTTGCTTCAACAGATGAAAGAGAAACATCTGATGCTCCCGTATCAAACACGAAATATAAAGGCAGGTCATTGATAGTACATTTTACCTTACAAACACCGTCTTCTTTTGTAAACGGTATCTCTACGGTTTGTTCCTCATATACGGAAGTATCTTGCATTTTATCATCTATCTCAGATTCAAAAATATTTTTATATTGTTGTAATAACTCCTTGTATTTGGGTAATTCCCTTATAGCATCTAAATCGTCATCCATTTCAAGATGGGCAAAACGGCGATAACCTTTTTCTAACGCAATTTGTAAAAAATATGCAGACTTATCTAATTCACCCATTCTTGAATGTAAACAAGCTGCGTCATAATAGTTGCCTGCATTATCCGGATCATTGGCTATCACTTTATCCATAAATTCAATAGCTTTTTCTTTTTGTCCTAAACACCAATAGGCATATTGCGCACAAGAACTATTATTGGGAATAGTGTCAAGCTCGACTACTTTTTTATAGTCTGCCTCTGAGGATTTTTTATTTCCTTTTAAAGCATACATATCTCCACGTCCCAAATAAGCGTATGCGTAATCCGGTTGCAATACTATAGCCATTGTATAATCTTCAATAGCTCCATCTGTGTCTTCGCTATTATCCTTAAACCAGCCACGACGATAATATCCTCCAAAATAATCTGGTTGGTGGCTAATATATTTACCTAACTCTATTATGGCATCTTTAGCATTCCCGGATTCATATAGAAGGTTTGCTTTTTCCATTACATAGTCATAATCAGTAGAGTCCAATGCAATCGCATTATCAATATGTTTCAATGCAGAGGTGAAATCTCCCATATTGCTGTAACATTGAGAGATACGGTAGGATATTACATCAGAAGCTTCTTTCTCATAGCAACTAGTATAATATTCTATGGCTTTTTTATAAGCATCCGTATGTTCATGCACAACGCCTAAACAATAAAGCCAATACTCATTATTGGGATTTTTGACGGATTGTACCTTCAGTTTTGCTACTAATGGAACCATTGCAGAATCTGCTACCTGCTGCATTAAATGAAATGCTTTATTATCTCCATCAATATCCAAAGCTTTAATAATATCGTCAATAGCCTTGTCGTATTGTTGTAGTCCTAAATGACTTTCAGCTCTAAAAGAATACCCTGAAGAATATTCTGATGCCAATCGTGTCGCATAATTGAATTGCTCGATTGCTTCATTGTATCTTTTTTTTGCGTTGGCATTACGTCCAATTCCCATGTAACCCATCACACTTCCGGGATCAATGGATATGATTTTTTGATAATCCTTATCAGCCAAATCATATTTATCCATATAGTAATAGAGATTGGCTCTCTTTTCATAGACATCAGCGTCATCTGGAGTTTCTTTTATTGCAGATGTAAAATCGGCAAGTGCTTTTTCATTTTCGCCAAGTCCCACATAAACTTCTGCACGAACAATGTATGCAAAGGCTCTGTATTTTTTATCCTTTTTGGGCATCTTTTTGACAGCCAAATCTGCTGCTGTTAGGGCGCGTCCGTAATCTTCTTGATGATTACGAACAACAGCAATCCAAGCCAACGCATATCCGTTGTTAGGATTGTCTTCCAATTCTTTGTTCAGATATTCAAGAGCTTCTTCTGCATTGTTCTTTTGGATTGCCTCTACACCACGATTGTAATTATATGTATCGGGGCGTTTGATATTTTGAGCAAAAGCTATTGAACAACAAAATAGCATTGCTACAATTAAATATTTTCTCATATCTCGTGTTGTCTATAATAAGATTCTATTGCACTAGAAATAATATATCAATGATGTTCCCAAAAACTTATCATCTAACGAATATTTATTATCAAGATCCTGCTTATAATACAAAGTAAGCCAATCCCAATGTTTCCATGCAAAACCTGCACCACCTCCTACGGAAAACTGATTTTCAAGTTCATCATTGCGAACGATATTATAAAATCCCAATCCAGCGATATACAATTTGGAACTTGCTCCTATATTGCATAGATTGATTTTTAACTTGGCATATGCCGGAAGATGAAATTTTGTGTGAGTTTCATAATCACTGTCGTAATACGAATCGTCTTCATCTGCATAATTATAGAATATTAATCCTGGTTTAATTCCGATTTCAAATTGAACAGGTGCTTTGTTGTTACCAAATTTTACACTTGCTCCAATATTGTAGTATCCGACATTGAGATAACGATCGGGAGATATACCATTCCAGCCAAAATCCAATAGTTCAAGACCAAATTGGACATATCCACCATTCGCTTTTACCCTAGCTTTACGCATCTGTTTCTTGTGTTGTGAATATGCTCTTTTACTACTCTCAACGTACCTTTTTACCAAATTCTTTGTGGTCTCATCTTTCGCATATCCAAGAGCTTCATTAAAAGTTATATCTCCAGAATACATGGTAAACGATTTGGCTTTTGAAATAGCAATTCTGTTTGATATCTCATTAGAATATTTTCCAGAAGGGTATTTCCTAAGAAAAGAAAGCAGCTTTTCCTCTGTAGAATAAGATGTTAGGTTGTTATAATCCCAATATTCTTGACATTCATCAAATTTAGATTGATTTACTTGTTCCAAGGCATACTTACCGCCTGCTTTATTAAATTCTTGATAGGCGTTAATCAAATCATTGGCTAAATAAAAATCTACGCCATTTAATTCGTGAATCCTTTTTTGGGCACTATCTATGCACGATGATTTGGGATAAGTCTTCATAAACATTTCTATTTCTGCTATGTTTTTTGAAGACTGAATAGACTTCCATTTATCAACAGATTGAAGTTCTGTTATTGCTTCAATAGCATTTTCCTTAAAACTTTTGAATTTTGAGGAGTCAATATAGTTATTGTATGCCTCAATTGTATTTGTTTTTACTGCTTCTGACCATTGATTATAGTCTTCTATTCTATTTTTTACATCAGTTGCATATTTACCTTTCGGATACAATTTTATGTACTCTTGGAATGCTTCGAGCGTCCCTTTTTTGCATGCAGATTCGTATTTTTGTTTTTCAACACGTTGTCTTTCTGCTATCTCTTTTTGTTTTTGTTGTTGGTAATTAATAAGGGTCTGTGCCTCCATAGAAACATTTGAACCAATGCAAATTACCAAGCAAACTATCCAACTATATACTCTTCTCATAATGTTTCAATTGTTTTCAAACATTTATTTAATTCTTTCTCTAATTCAGTAAAATCAACCTTATGCTGATTACCATCAAAATCATTTAACTGCTTTTCTATGAGAGATAATTTGCTCCCTAAATATGTATCAGTCCATTCTGGGTATTTATGATAGGATAGATAAAATGATCTGTCACGGAATTGTACAAGAACTTCATTTGCATCCTTGACAAAAGGTTTTTGGAGTTCAATACAAGCATATTTAATAAAGGACAACAGATCTGTGATGTCCTTTCTGTAATTATAAAGCAATTCGTATTTTATTTGATGATCGCGCCTTAATTCTTTGCTTGAAATAGCTTTAAATGCAGGAATAGCAATTTTTTCAATACTAAAAGCTTCATATGGAATATACAGAAAATTAGACGCAATATTAACGAGTCTTTTATCTGCTTCTCTTTGTGCTATATATAATCTCGTGGTGTCTCTTTTAAGATTATTTACATCAATCTCCAATTGAGATAATCTACTCTTATCTTTCTCACTTTCCACTTGGAGTTTTTGATATTTTTCAGTTATTGCTGAAAGTTGTAATTTCAGAGAGTCATTCTCTGATTTTAGAGTATTTAAATCATCGATACTTATTGAAACTTGTATCGGATCTGTTTTAGAAGCAAGTGGAATAGTATCATTGCTCGTTTGTGAAAAAACAGGTAATGATATAATTGTCAATAGTAATACTATACAATACTTCATAACGGCTATATCAAAAATTATTGTTGTTATAGTAATTAGATGCTTCATTGTAATATCCTCTAGCTCTATTCCATAGTACGTTTACGTCTTTTTTAGAACCATATAAAGTATTAGCCTTATTGTCATATTCAGTTACAGCAGCATCCACTTGTGGAACAAGGGTGTTTTCGTAATATTGTTGACCATAAAATCTGTACTCAGATAATTTTTCTACCTGTGCAGATATATAAGCATAGTGGGATTGTGCAATGCTAGTTTTTACATTGTTCAGCGCATTTCTTAAATCTGTGCATTTGGATATATATGTATCATTTGCATACTTTTTGGCTTGATTAATCGTGTTTTGAGCACTGGATACACTCCGATATGTAGTACTACGACAAATATTCTTGGCTTGACGATAATTAGAAATAATATTTTCGACTAAAGCTAAGGAATCAATAGTTGTCTTGTTTAAAACCTTACTTCCGTTCGAGTGTTTCACGGAATGTAATCGCTTGGAGACAATTAACATATAATCATGGTCTAAGTCTTTCCAAACAGATTTGTCAAATGCAGAGAAGCATCTTTTGAGGAAGATAGGTGAATAGCCATCAATTAACTTGTCTCTATGTTTATCGGATTCTGCTTGTGTAAGTCTGTTTTCTTTTTCAAATACGGAAATTCGATCAATAGCTTTAAGATAAATCATATCTTCCTCACGAGCAGCACCAGCTTTCTTTAAGTCAGAATAGAGATGATTTAAGTCTTTTTCAAACTGATTTATTGGTTGAAATGCAACAGGAGGCTCAACGCGCGTTTTTGCATACACCATAACTCCGCCAATGGCAAGTGCTATTGACAACACTAAGATGAATATTTTTGCTGTAACTTTCATAACCGTAACTTTTTATATACCACCACGTATATTATCTTTTTTCTTACCATCAGATGCAGATTGCTCTTTTTTCCCCGAATCTGATTTAGTATTTTCTTTTTTCTTAGATTGTTTTGATGTATCGCCCTTTGCTTTCTTTTGTACAGCCGAATGCGTTTCTGTAATCCAAGAAATGTAATTATTGATGTTTATCTCCAAATCTGTTGCGGAATTGTACTTACCATCATTAACTTCTTTTCCGATGTTTGGCTTTATATTATGTTTTTTGGATTGTTTTGCGGCACTAATTAGTTTCTGTATCTGTTCTACTTCTTTTAACTCCGAAGACTCCAACTTAATTAGGTCTTCAATCTTGAATGAGTTCATATTATCAAACAGATCTTTTGTCAAATCGTACATAGCCAGAGAATCTTTATGCCAAATTTCTCTAGAGCACAGATAGGTACATACCTTCTCTTTTAGTGAGTCTTTGGCTGCGATGGCTTTTTCTGATTCTAGCTCAGCATCCTTACTTGTTGTAGAATAAGTGATTTGTTTCTTTACTTCTGTGATTGGTGGCCAGTCAAGTTGAAACTCGTGATTATCTACCCAACTATCTAAGGCTTCGTAACCAGCCCACAATAGCCCAAAGACGAAGACACTAACAACACCAATTGCAAACCATTTAATTTTAGTCATTAAATTATTCTCATACACAATATAGCCATCATGATCTGAACGATAACCTTTTAATGGCATACCTGTATAACGATTACTCATTTTGACTGTGATGATAGCATCGGATTCTAAACCCTTTCCATCTTCAATGCGTAACGTATATTCTTTACTGTATTGCTTGTCATTAAGCCTGATTTCGATGTTAGATGAAATTTGATTAATAACTTTTTCTTTGGGTTCATAACCTTGACGACTTACATGAATCTTTACTCCATCGCGCAATGCAGCTTCGGTAATTTCTGTTATGTCAGACGAGAAAGCCTTCCCATTAACAGAGATTTCGGCATCACTTAAATGATTGAACCTTTGATTTGTAATTTTAATCCATGAACGTTTGAATATAAGTTTACGTTCATTCTCTTGAATAGTAAGACTTGAGGAATTGCCGCCTTTTAGCTCCTTTTCAATGTCAAAATATCCTTCTTTCTTCCAAACTACCATCAACGGAGTATTTGTGGGAATTTCTATTGCATCAGTGAACGGGATTTCTTGATTCTTTGTCTTGATAAATGCAGTGAACCCATTATTGTCAACAGGTGCTTCTACCTTTATTGGTTCTTTCGGATCTGACTTAATTATTTCACCACCAATAGTAGACAAATTCAATGACTTATCCACAAAGCATATACATTTATACTTCTTGTAGGAGGTCTGTACTAATGAATTTCCAAGCAATTCATGCAAAGCATAGCCTGTACCAATTCCATAATATCGCCAACCTATACTTCCTTCAGGATTGTACCCTCCGATGAATGCTAAAGCTGGATACTTTACATCCTTGTTGGCATACTCCTTTGTAAACAGTTCATTTAATATAGCTGGATTGATGCCCATAGGAGCTGCTAATTGTTCTCCTACGTACATTATTACAGAAGTCAGTTCGTTTCCTGTTATATTCATTTTGGCAGGAACATGAATCCAGGCTGTAGTGTTGTCATTTGGACGACCGCTCCCTTCTGGACGAGCTTTAACAACACCTATCAAATAGCCAAGACTGCCAAGTATCTTTGCCACAATTACTGATTTACCGGAACCATCAAACCCCTCTAAATCTTTTATGATTGAACGGGAATCAGCTGCAAATTTTGCCCATTCTTCTCCTTTGTTAATGCTGAAAACCTCTTGTTCACCAGCACTTGTTGACTTTATAATTAATCCTAATTTCATGACTTAACCTCTAAATATTTTCTCAAACATACCTCTTTTCCCACCTCTGAAACTTGCAGAACGCTGTAGAAGTAAACTTACTACATTTTCAGCAGGGCGAGAATTGAATCTACAATAATTTTGGAAGCATACTTCTCCAAGCGAGAAAGCTATTTTTTCAACTTTTCCCTTATTGATTTCGTTGTCTTTACATATTTGTTCTAGTCCATTATAAAATCCAAGATATTTATCATTGATGTAGTTTGTGAAAGTGTCTTTTGTCGCATTTTTGACCTTATCTGCTTTGGATATCATTATGTAGATGGCATCTGTATCCTTTTTGAAAATACCGGTATTTTTTATATATGATACAGCACCTTCTAAGTAGACACGCTGTGGAAGGCCTTCATAAAGTCTGTCTTCTGCACCATATTCAATGACAAAAATGTGCATCTTTCTACTTGTAGATCGATTATCAATGAGGACTTTTGTTAGTGTGTCTAACATAACCTCATCTGTTTCAGACATACTGTCTCCTGCATTGGCCTTATACATACATCGCATCAGTTCTCCTGCCATATCAATACAGGTAATGGGATGAATCTTACCTTCTTTGTCAACTAAGTCAAATCCCATTTCATAGAATGAGTCAACAGAAGTTCCTTCCATTAATGTTCCAATTTCACCATTCTGGAACAAGTTGATAAGTTTGGTCATATATCCATATCCTTGTGACTCCGTATCAGCATCCATCGAATGTGCAACCTTGCCACTTGCTGCGACACTTAAAATTGCGCCAAGAGCACAACTCTTTCCTGATGAGGGAATTCCCCAAAAATAGATTTCTGTTGATTGTTTATGGATTTTATCTAATTTTTCTGGAGTTGAAAAACTCTGCGCACTTTCCCCATTGAACATCTTTTGAATAAAACGACGGTCAATATCAATGCTCATCAAATCTTCCACTGACAATGTTCCTGAAGTTATAAGACGTTTAACCACACCTGAACTAACAAGATTATGGTCTTCTTTAATTTTATTCAAAAAATCAGATTTTCTAATTTTCTTCTCGCTGAGGAATTTTTCAATTATTGCAATCGTTTTGTTGTCACGTTGCTCTTGTGTTACTGCTGTTTTATCTGTAGGAACTTGATTGATTTGAGTAACCAAAGTTTCTATATCAACACCCATTATTTCATCCAACAGCAAAGAGTCAATAATTTTTTGTGCTTCATTGACATGCGTACTATTAGGGAATCTTTTTATAAATTCTCGTAATTCATTTTTGTTGGATTTGTCAACTAACGTCCAAGCATCGTCTGTAGTTGCTTGTAGATAACTTTCTTGAAGTTCGTTTTCAAGCTTATTCATCAAAGATCGAGCTTCTGCACGAAATTGACCATTAGGAAAGGTGTCGAGATAGTGCTGAACAGCTTCTATTGAATGCAACGTTTTCACTTTATTCCATTCGTCAACATCGCCACTCTCTAACAATTGTTTTACTTCTCTTCTCTTTTCTACTGAAAATTCACCATCGGTGTCTTGGATTAATTCATCAAAAGTAACGACACCTGTCCGTATGTACTCTACAAGCTGATTTGCAGAATACTCTGTTACATTATCTAAAATCTTTTGTTTCATATTCAAGAATGATTATTTCGGACTATTTCCATACTCGTTAGCAGTTGTTTCCCCTTCAGCAAACAACATCCAAAAACCGTAAAATGGAATAATCTGATACCAACCAGAATTACCTCTATCGTGGCAACGTTTTGCTCCCTGTGCCCAAATAAACCAACAATAGGGTACGAGCATTATTAGATATAATATTAGCAATGCCGATGCTGCGTCTGATTCTGCAGCAACCCCAACAATACCTTGCATAAATAAATTTATGACAAAGCAAATAATCATAGAGAGACCGTATTCAGTTCGACGTATTCGTCCGGAAAATGAAAACGGATTTCGGAACATGCCCGGTTTTACCTCAATGTTGGTTTGAGTTGCTTGTGGCTCTTCTTTTATTTGTGACGCCATTTCTTCTGCAATGGGTGAAATTTCAAGCTCATCAGGAATAGACATATCTTCTGTTTCAGAGGAATCCGATATTACAGATTCTTCTATTTTTGTTACATCTTCCTTATCGTTTTTTACAATAGGCATGGGGGCTTGTTCCAGAAGTTCTTTTACTCTCTTTTTAAGTAAGGGAGTAAAGGCACCTTCTGTATCTTTGCCTAATTCATACATGGAAACAACTCCAGCTCTTACCGCATCAGCAATTTCTTCTGGTGAGTAATTTGTAATGTTTTTAAGTATCTCTTTTTTGCTTACCATATTTATACTTATATTTTTACGAATTAAAAAGTTCCACCATAAATGTCATTACTATCTATATCGTCTGTTCGCTCTTTAGAGTCAGTAGATATTTCTTGTTTTGTGTTTTTTCGCTGCTTCTCAATCTTAACTGTAGAGCTTTTTGATTTGAGAGGTATCAAGTAGTATAGACCAATTGCTCGTGTATTTCTCTTCTGCAAGAAATATGGGAACAAAAGCATCAGAAATAATAAAATGCCAGACCAGATAGTATTAAGCGAAATCCCTTGGGTATTCCTATAAGTGTCTTTTAAACCTTGCAAACCTTCAAGGGCTTGGTCGTAGGAATTTTGCTCACTGTTGAATAGTTGAATATTATCAGGCTCATTGCTCATTTTAAATTCAGATACATGAATTAGTGTGTTATTCCATGATTTGATTGCATCTGAAATCTTATCAATATTTCCTATAAGGAAAGCATTCCAAACACTTGCTCCTTGATTGGCACTTTCAATCCATTTTAGCGCAAGAGTCTGCAAACTATCCGTGTTTTGAGACAATAATTGAAGTTGAAGAGTATGAATATAGTTCTCCTTTTGAAGTGCATCGTTGTTGCTAGAGAACCCAGCATTCTTGTATTGTAAGGGATTTGTATTTCTATTATTGATAATAGTCGTTAAATGCTGACTATAATTGTTGATACGATTATTAGCATACGAATTATAATCAGTAAACATCGTTTTTGATTTTTCTATAGAGGTACTAAACATTTCTTCTATATGTGTTCGTTCTGAATACACATTCCAATAATGGTTGTATGGAATCATACTCCACATAAAGGCAATGGGACATAAACCAATCAATATCCTCTCGATAATTATTGAACGATTAAATTTACCATCTGTTCCTTTTAAAATTTGTGCTCCAATAAAAGTTATTAATAAAATTGTATCTATAATGAATACTTTTATTGCAGCAGCTGAGAAGTCACCACCATTAGAATAAAAGTCACCCATGTAAGTAACATAACTGATGAAAATCAAAGCAACAAAGGCTATGATATGTCCCCACGAAAATTTTAAAGTTTCGTTCCACGAATAATTATTTGTACTCATATTATTGAATTTTCTTTTCTAAGTCATTTATTTTTTTATTCAATGCGTCACGCTGCTCTTTTAATTGTTTAAGCAAATCTTTCAATGCACTATAGTCATCTGTTGGATTCTTGATTTCGGTAGAATTTTGTTCCTTATTTGGTGACTGATCTGTTGGAGCAATCTCATCATTGTGTTCTATAGATCCTGTATCCAGTATTTGCGTCCATATTGGTTCTTCTGGTATATCACCATTCTTAACCGCAGCGAGAACTTTATCTATAAGTACCATTGGTGGGATAAACTTATCCAAGTCTTTTCCCGTTTTTTGGATAACAGCAATACATTGTTTTACATTTATGTCCGGCTTGATCGTTTTCATTAAAGCGATAGTTCCACTTATAATTGGGGCGGCCATACTTGTTCCGTCAAACATTTTGAAGGAGTTAGTCGGGTAAGCACTATATATTCCTTCTCCTGGCGCTGACACGTTTGTACCCAGTGAATAATTTGTAAAAACAGATGATTTATATTCATGTGTACATGCTGCTACATTTACTGTATTATTTGTCAGACGGCATTCTGGTAGAATTGCTGTCACGATATTATCATTTCCTGCTGCAAAAACTAGAATAACATTCTTTTCATTTGCAGTATTAATAATGTGCTTATACACTTTTTCTTCATTCTTAAAATACTGTTGAGCAACTTTAATCTGCTCTTCAATAGGTAATTGACTTAACCCTTGGAAGCTAGGTCCAATTGAAATATTGACAATATTTGCTCCATTATGAATTGCATACATAATACCACTCGCAAGAGAAGAGAATGTACACATTCCATTGTCAAACACTTGGACTGGCATAATCTTACAATTTGGGGCGACTCCAGCAGCTCCTTCAGAATAAAACTCAGTAGAACCTACTGCTAAACCGGCAACATGAGTTCCGTGGCCTTGTCCAGGGCTCAATGCTCTATTTTGAGTAAAAACATTATATGCTTTAAAAAATCTGTCCTTAAACATACTATGATTTACATCAATTCCATCATCAATTATTGCAACAACAAGATTGGGATCTCCCTTTGTTATATCCCAGCCCTCTTTTACGTGTGTTGCCTTTAAATGCCACCCTTTATTTCCGGTTGATTGACTTTTATTGCCATGTAAAACCATTATAGATTCATCTACAATGAAAAATTTTTGATCGGAAATTTTTAAAGGTAATTCCTCACGAATATTATCGTGTTGTCCTTCGGGTATTTGGATTTGAATCATCCTAACATTGGGGTCATATCCAATAACTTGATAGTTGTCTGACGGATATATTTGTTTGAAATCTTGTACCCATTTGTTCAAGTCTGCATTTTTATCTTCAAAGTAGATGTTTAATCGATTTTCTATTATGTCTGGAGTGCCTGGATTAGACACAATTGGTGGCATAATACCATCATTGCCAATTATGGGTGAAACTACACCATTTTCAGGTAAACGTCCATCACTGCCAACAATATTGTTTATACTTCCATTGTTGTCATGAATTGTTCCGTCAGGTTTAGCTACCTGTTCTATCTTATCTGCTTTATCATTTGGCAAGACGGCATTTCCATTACGATCGACCAAAACATCACCATCACAGCCTCGTAATAACCATGATAACAACCAAATTAAAAGAATAATTAATAGCAACCATAACAACCATTTTAGACAACCTTTACCTGAAAAAAATCCAGTAGTCCAAAGTCGCCATCTTTTGTACCAAGGTAGTATTTTCTCATATTGTGCAACGCAAACCTTATTATTGGTCAGAGCAGCAAAAGGATCAACATCCCAACCTGTAAAACGATACCCTTTATTGGGTTTTACTATTGGGATTTCAGATACTAAAGGGGCTGCTCCAAATGGCTTTCTGATTACCTTATTACCTTGCAATGTCCCATGTTCGCCTGCTGAAAAGTTACACTGAATAAATTCCTGCTTGTATTCAGCGGTGAATAGAGTGTCTTTATTTATAGGTTCGTTAATACTAGGTGACCATTGAGTAAATTTAAATCCTTTATTTACAACAATACTGGGAGTCTCTTCTATACTTAAAATATGTCCTTGGGGGACCTCAATAGATGATTCTCCCTTCAAAATGCCGTTTTTGCCAGCATCAAAGATAATTTTTACCAATTCCTCCTTTTCTTCTTTCGTTGGAGGCACAGCTTTTAACGTAGAGTATTGAGCTGTGAATATAATATCATCGAGTACTTCATGCCCAATCGGATTAGGAATCCAACCAACAAAACTAAACCCTTCATCTGCAATAATAGAAGGTATATCTTTTGTTGTGATAATATGTCCTTTGTCACGATTAGTTACTGTAAGATATGGGGTTCCTGCTTTTGACATTGACAGTTTTCCATGACCTGCTAAATCAAAAGATATTTTCTTTTTATCATACCTGACAGCGGTTTTGAACCACTTGCCCTCACTTGTATGTTTACTATCATCAAGACGCATACCCCAAGCAATGAGTACAACTTTTCCATCATAACAATATATAAATTCATCATTGATGTACTTTAGAGCCCCATTGAGAATCGAAAATTCCTCAGGATTTAATTTTTTCAATGTTTCCTGATAATGTTTTATAGTTTCAGCCTTTATGGAGGTATAACGATCTTTCTCTAAACCAGAAAGTTCAGTAAACTTTTGTGGTGCATCATTCCATTCATCTACATACCAAAAGATACTGCCATCTTCATAAAAAGGGCAAGAAAGGAAAGATTGGTATTGAGGTAATATACGACTCTTTACAACACTTTCTACACTCTTATAGCGTTTATAAAGAGGATCAGAACCAATACCTTGATAATCGGTAAAATCTATATCGTCAATATGTCCAAGTAATCTTTTATTATAAAATGTAGCTCTTGCCATAATTTTTATATGTTAGTATATAGTGCTTTACATTTATCTATAATGTCTTTTATATCAGCATTTGCAATTGGATCACTATGTGAAATATCCGCAGAATACAAAAGTCCGATAATTAAAAGATTCTTCCATCTCTGAAAATTATCCCAAAAAGGTAACTTCATCAATGTTCGGATTGAGACAGAAGTCGGGTCGGATGCATCATCAAATGCTTGTAATGCATCATACACGCTAATTTGTGTGTGTTTGATATCACTAGCTTCAGGCGATAAATCAATAGATAGATTGCATGACTGTGCCTTAGAGCGTATATTTTCAATATCTTCATTAGTCATATATGCTCGGCCTACAGAACTAACAAAATTATTCAATGTTAGTGATGCAAAATCAGCTATTGCATTTGGCAAATCATTGTAAGGAAATACTCTTGAATACTGGTCTATCTTGGTAGATATTGTTTTCTGAACACCTAATTTTTTACACAGACTTTGAAGCATAAAAGCAACTTCGTCAGAATGAGGAAGATATTTTTCAAGTCCTTTAACCTGTTTATTGATAAATACTGCCCAATAGTCTAAAATATTATTAGATACCACATCCGCAACTGTTGCAGCAATATTGCATTCATTTGAAATCACATCATCAACAGTGAATCCATTTTCAGCAAACTCTTTTTCTAAGGTTGTTATATCGCAAGCATAATAGTCACATAATCTTTTGATATTAAGTTGTTTATCTTCATTTGGATTGACCCCTGCTTGTGTCCTAATCAAAATAACTTCATTAAAGTCTTTAGGCGTTTCTGTCTTCAGGATAACGATGTCGTATGCAATTTGACGTAAATCTCCAACAGGTGTCATCAGTTGGTCTATAATATAACCAAAGATTTCTGGTTTTTTGCCTATTTGAGAGTCCAGACGTCTGCGAATTTCTCCAGCTATAGCCCGTGTCCTTGCATTATTCTCTTCTTTGTTCTCGGGTTCATAATATGTGTTTAGTTTGGCCAGCATTTCGTCTCTCATTGCCTTTAGTTCGTTTAGATACTTTTCTCTTCTAGCTGCTTCTAATACGCTGGAGATAGCATCTAAATCACGAATAATTGCTTTTGAGCCATCACAATTTAAAGAAGAGACCTCGTCCCAAGATTCCTTTGGATTGGCAAAATGTTTCTTAACAAATTCATTGTTAAGAAAGCTCCGTTCTAGATTATCAAAATACTCGGGATAATCATTGTATATATGCCGTGCTACTTCTGGTGATTTGGTTTTGTCATTATAGCCATCGAATATTTGATTCTTCATTGACCAATAATAGTCACGAAGTAAATAAATACTTTGAAAAACCTCAGATCGGAACAAGCCACCACGAGTTACCCAATTATCAAACCAAGTAGCAGGCTTGATAATTTCAGGTAAAACGGTTTTGAAACGCTTCCAGTGTTCAGATAGTAATTCTACATTAGAAGATGCATCGTTTTTGGTCCTTTCTAATTCAATATTGAATTTAGTTGCGATCAAAAATAACGGAGAAATTCCATTTGTTCGTGTTAAATCCTCAGTGCGTTCTTCTGGAGTCTTGCCTATATTGGTTTCTATCCAATCATTAATAGTCTCACCTAATGTCGGCTCATTTTTTTGGTCATTGTGATGGCAGAATAAAACTGAACTTATTCTTAATGATCGAGAGTATTTATTAAAGAGATAAGCTACTTTACCACGGCGTAGTATAGTCGGTAAGACTGTTCCGATTTCCTGTTCTTTGAATTTTTCACGAGAACGTGCCCCTGGGAAATCCAACAAATCAATTTTATTTAAAAATTGTCTATTCTCTGCAATCTGTTTAGGTAAAACAAATGTTAACTCTGCAATGAGTGCTGACAGGGTTGATTTGTTAAAATTGCTACTCAATAGTTGCCCTTTTGCATTATATACATCTGTAACCAATACATCGGTTTCTGTTTCATGTTTTAATCCACAAACGGAATCCAACCATTCTATTTTTAGTAATGTACCTTTATCTCTGAGTACCGCATCAAATGGAACATAAATTTCAGTCTGAAACTGTATTTTCTTATATTCATTTACCAATAAACTGAACAGGTGGCTTAATTCTTCATTCTTATTCCATAAAATACTAAATATCTTAACCCAATGCTCGCTTGATACATACTGAATTTTTGGAGCGACTATCTTACGGAAGTTTGAGTGAGTAATGTTTACCGCATTTGCTCCCAAAACTTCTGCAATGTAGTCGCAAATATCTTTTACATCATCTTCTGTAAGAACAGTTTGGATAGGGGTTGTTTTATTTGCCCACAGATATTGAATATTTAATAACTCAGTATTGATCGCATCATGCAAAAGAATCTTATTGTTATCTATTTTAAGGTCGTTATAGTATGAGTCAATTAAAAGCATTAACAAATCTGCGATGGAAAGATTTTTGATTTTTATAAAATCTTTCATCGTTTCGTTGTTATTATTGATAGTAAATCTTGTTATTACACCTGTAGATTCTGTTTTAGAAGTATTGCCCCCACTAGGGTTTAAATCGTCAATAAAACTATATTCTTTGCCATTATTGACAATGACAAAAGGAGACTCTGCTGTCGACAACAGACTACTCATTAGATATGACTTTCCGACCTGACTTTCACCATATGCCGCAGCGGAACAATTTTCAGATAATGCATTAGCTATTTTTTTTAGTCTTCTACGATATTCTTTTAGTTCCTCAACAGGAAAAGTGCTTTTATCAAATTTTTTAGCCCATGCAATTGAACGTTCAATTTCTGCTATTTGTGAATTTATATTCTGTATCATAATATATTTGCATTATTGAATATCAAAGGCTCCGGTATCAAGCCAATAACGCTCGTCCGCTCCTAAACTTTGAATGTTTATTTCAATGTTACTATCAGCTAATTCGTTACCTTTTTTGTCAACAATAGCTGTGATTATTAACTTTTCTTTATCATCTTCGTCTCTTTCAATAGATAGTTGAAAGGGCATTCGCAAACGCAAGTCATCAATTATTTCTTTAACTTTAGCGAGAGCTTGTGTCTCATTTATAGAAGTACCTTCTTGAATAGCCTTACTCCTTATGCGTTCAAGCATCTTATGCTGATTAAAATCAATGACATATAATTTTCTTGACGGATAGGAATCTAATCCAATTTGCCTAACATTTAATGTCGTTGGTAAAGAACTAACCATCAATTCACCCATATTTTTATCAGGAGTGATAAAGTATTCTATCGGCTGTCCTTCCCTTGAAGATTCTATGTAATTTATTACAGATTTTAGTTTCTTATCTAACTGGGATTTGTCAATTAAGAATTTATCAAGATTACCAAGAGATGTTGCATAATAACCGACTAATGCTCCCATTGCAACAATGGTTTTTGCAGTCGCTTTTCCAGTGTTATTCTTATTAGGATACCAATGTCCTACAAAATAATCGTTCAATAATATTAAACGATTTGGAGATACTGAATAATATTTCAGGAAAATATTGCGAATTGGAGACAATGAAGATGGTCGTCCAGACAGCAATACAATGTCGCAATTATAAGCATACATTATAGTTGCTATTTTTTTCAATAAAGGTTCGAATGCTCTTGATATAACATCAGAAACTACAAATTTGTTAAACTCCCATTCAAGGTCTTCCAAATCAAAAGAGAAGTATTTCTTAAATCCTGTTTTTATTCGTTCATTGGGTGGACAATCTTCGAATACATCTGAATAACGTACTGTACAATCCTTAATGTCATTGGCTAACATATCAAGGAAATAATGCATAAGGGGGATAGAGTATTGTATATTAAAATCTCTACGCAATTTTCTATCTGCAATAGTCTGCCCTGTATAATCTGGTCCGAAAAAATTACGCATACGCTGACGATAATCCATTTCAGAAAGACCTTTCATTTTCTTTCTAAAAGCGCTATTTGATGAGAAGAACATTATTTTTCTTATAAGTTCATTGAGCATTTCGTCACCGGCATAATAAAAACTATCGTAAAAAAGAGGCTCGGGAGTAATGGTTGTTACGTCTCCTTTTGTATAGGAATAACGGCTAATCATTAAATCCGAAGTTCCTGCCCCAATATCTAGAGAACCGATTGTTAGTTCTGGTTGAATACTGTTTTGAGTTTTTTTCCCGTATAAATTAAAGAACTCTTGACAAGACCCTTTATATTTCCAGCCAATTTCACCGTATATATACACTAGTTGCGAGCAAGTTGCCTCATCGTAATACCATTTGCTTTCGGCATCCTTAAATGTTGTAATAGCTGGTGCAATATCAACTCGGTAATCTTCATTCTTAAAAAGGTTAAGTAACTTTACTGCATCATTAGCACACTTTACGAGGGCTTCTCTTTCAAGTTTTGACATAGCAGTAGGGCAGGTAACAACCATACGTCGTATGCGACGTGGTAATGTCATATCACCACGATCTATTCGATATTGGTTGTTATTGATTTGTACCTGTGCTTGAACAAGCATTTCAAGAAAAGCAAAGGTCATAAGAGACCGTCTTGAATAGTGATAAGACTGTCCCCCTGTTCCATTGATTGCTAACTGTCCATTACTTTGTAAGTGTTCTGATATTCCAGGAATGTTTAATATGTGATTATCTTTTTCTCCATCAAGCACCATAAAGTTCCATTCATCTTTACTTTTATGTCCATCCCACAGGTATCTTTTGGGGCTTGACATAGTAGAAAGACTTTCTTTGTTTGAAACAGATTCTGTTGCACGGTGGATTAAATGATTCGCCTCCTTCCCAAGCCTTACAAAACTAGGATATACAAATTGCTTACTACCTTGTATTCCAAAGTCTCCAAAGTCCACTTTTCTAAATGCTAATCGCATATCAAAAGGTTCTTTATATGAATTTATCCTGGTGCCGTTGGAATCGGATTTTAATAAATTTGTATAGTCTATTAACTCCAGCAGATTAACTTGATTGAAATTAGAATTATCTTCAACAAGAAGTGCTGTTGTTCGTGAGTTGCCTATGTCAATAACCATATCGACATCTTTCACTAACGTATCTTTATCTTTAAACAAAGACACTTTGGGGAACAACTCATTTTGAGCGATATAATCAATTAATAAATAATAAGATGCGATATAACTGAGCCTTTTGCCTGTCTTTATCTTACCAACACTGCTTATATTAGGGTGAACCAAAGAAAATAAGTAGTCATTTATATATTCCCACTCTTGCTTGGGTGAACAAAAATCCATGAGATAAAACTCTTGTTTGCACACCTCAAATTTCATTTCAGTCATAAACTGATCTGGGAAGATAGGACATTCTTCATATTTACTACTCTGTTCTACAGTACGTGTGTCAAATGCTAAAACCACATTATAACGTCTATATTGTTCTGTAGAATCAATAGGTATAAGCATAAATCGACTCCAATTTAATGGACCAAATTTAAATTTGGTTTCACTACGTTTGAAGAAGTATGGCAGTGGCAACCACTTGTTTTCAAAAAAAGTTAAAGTATTGCCTTTATCAGAAAAGCTCATTTTGTAAATTTCACCTGCACATTGCATGTCTTCATCAATCATCAAAGGTGTAATTCCCTCGTCCGCTAATGAACTAACATCAATATCTCCACTACCTGTAGCCTCTGATAAGAATCCATATTCAGAAAGTTTTTTTTTCTTAAAAAAGTACCTATTGGTATCTGTTGTAACTTCATGGGCTAAATCAAGAATCCATTCACCATTTGTGGTGTCATACCACTCATGAAACCATAAACTGAACTTTTCCTTTGTTTTGATTTCCAAAGGAAAAGTTGTAATATGAATACCCGAATTTGCGATTAAAGAATATGCCATATTGCCAATCTAATATTAACTCTTACATAGAGTTAGTACACATTCTCATATCACTGAATTTGCGACATTTAAATAATATGTTTGAAGCATTACGTCAAACATTTACTCTTTGCGATGAAACTTTTGAAAAGAAAAGCATACTATCTGCAAATAAATTTGTAATTTTGCAGGCAGTTTACGCACTCTATGTAAGAGTGAGAACTTTTACCAAACAACCATATTTTACCACGAGATATTGCGGCACAAACATTTAGCAGTCAACATTTTCCATATTGACTGCGGTTAAAATCTCTATAACTAAATTGTCATATTACTTGTTTTTCTCCAAAAGATTCAAAATTTTGTTATTGGCATCATCAATGACATTAGTCTGAATAGATGCAAGATAAATTCGTGTAGTTTCTTCATTGTCATGCCCCATACCAAGACTGATGGCCTGCATAGGCACATTTTTCGATTGGGCTATACTTGCCCAAGAATGGCGCGCCACGTACATGGTTAGTGGAATAGGAATTTTCGCAAGTTCTGCAATCTTCTTCAAATACCTGTTGATTAGCATCATTTTATTCAAATACTGCTTACGTTCAGTTCCATCTTCTTTTGTGATAATAGGGAAAAGAAAAGGATTATTTGAATTAAGATGCTTATTGGCTATCGCTTCCATTTGTTTTTCCCATTTTACAACTAACTGTTGCCCTGTTTTTCGACGATTATACACGACAAATCCATTTGAAAGGTTCTTCTTTTTTAGATATGCAATATCAATGAATGACATTCCGCGCATATAGAAAGAAAACAGAAACATATCCCTTGCAAAATCAAGGGTAGGGGTACTACTCAAATCCAAATCTTTAATCTTTTTAATTTCTTTCAAACTAATAGCACGTTTTGAAGTCTTGTCTACTCCGGTATAAACCCGTTTGAAAGGATTGCTCTGTTCAGTAAGTCCATCATCTACCGCACGATTATAGACACTGCGGAAAACCCTTAAATAGAAAGAGGTCGTATTTCGGCATAAACCGAATATGCGCATATGACTTTCATATTGACAAATCAATGCCTCGTCAATTATGTCAAAAAACAAATCTTCTCCATTCCTAAACTTCATAAAGCTAAGAAGCATCTGCTTGTATGTCTCACTTGTCCGTTCTTTTCCTGTACTTTTTAATTTCTCTATTTGAATTTTGATATATTCAAAAACTGTCGTTTTATTAGAAGATTGGGCATTATATTCTCGTATGATTTCATCTACCGAAAAACATCTTCCTTTATTCTTAAATTGCTCAATGATTTTATTCAATCTGTTTTTCTCCCATGCAATTTTCTCTCGAACAGATTTGATGGTTTTCAATCGGTTTGGAGAAATAAGCGATTGCATGACAATATCACTACGATGTTCATCCCACTCGGATTCATATATCCTGTAAGATGTTCCTATTTGTTTTACCACTCTTTCGTGGATAACTTGAAAATACAAAGTGCCCTCTTTCTCTGGGAGAGAGGACACTCTAAACTTTAATTTTATTGATGCCATGTGATTACATATTTATTTGACTTTATATTTCTGAATCTCTTGTATCATTTCCTTTACATCCTCTCCAACCTGCACGAAGTTCTTGTAAAGGATGCGCTCCCGTTCATCCCTTGATTTGAAGGTGTAAAACTTGGGAAGCGGTACATAGCCGGCTTCCTCCTTTTTTATCTCCTTCATGTCGAAATCCGTCTTGCAGTAGAACTTGGAGGTCTTGAACTCCTCGCTTTCCTGAATGTTCATGCTTCCACCGCTTCCTGTTTTTGTCTGCACAAAGTCACGGGCTGTCTGGCCGCATATCCATCCGGTCGGCATATCGGAGATTTTGGATGCAGGAACGAGACTGTCCATGTTCTCATTCAGGTTAATGGAGGTTTTGTCCCGGTCAATGGTAACACCTTTTTTGAGCTGTACCACCTTGCCGAAGATGTCGGAAGACAGCCATTCCAAGGTCTCTTTGGAACGGGCAGAACCGCTGACCACATTGCCGACAGTGGTGATAATCTTCTGCATACCCACCTTGCCATAATCCGCTTCAAGCTGCGGCAATTCCTGAAACCCCAACGCTACCGATACCTTGTTGCTTCGAGCCGTACCAATAAGGCGGTCTATCTTATGGAAATATAGGGTAGGCAACTCATCCACGATGATGCTTACCGGGATATTCTTGCCTTGTCCAGTGTTCACTCGTGTAACCAGACGATTGAGAATAAGGGCGTTGAGTGCCCCGATAATGCTTTCCATTTCCGGATCATTGGCTATCAAGAGATAAGAAGGGCTTTTCGGGTCAGACACTTTCAAGTCGAAGTCATCACCGTCCTTGTGGAATATCCAGTAACTTTCCTTGGTGGCAAGGCGCGAAGTATAGACACGGAGCGTACCTATCATGCCCTCCAATTGCTCCATTGCCTTGTTCTTCAGAGCGGTTTGAAACGGACCGAGCAACGGTGCCACCTCGTTGTCGGTCTCCAACACCTCGAAAATGGTCTGGTAACTCTCATTGAGGAATGACAGGATATGTGGCATATCGGAATACTTTCCGAGCCAATAAGCCGGTTCCACTTCCTCGCCTGCGGAATTGAACACCCGTCCGGTGGGTATCATCCGCTTGGTCTGTTTGTCCTGTACCTTCTCTGCCGTGAGCATATTTCCGTCCTTGTCGTATGGCTCTTTGCCCCAGTTGCAGAAGAAATAGATGCAGGCTGCCAGGAAGTTGACAGCGGATGTCTGAAAGAACTGGTCACTGCCACCGCCTCCTTCTTTCTTGCCTTTTTGTAAGGACTCAAGTAAGGTTTCTGCGGTTTCAGATGCGGCAGCAAGGTTGTTGATGTATTTCAACTGGATGGGATTTACCCTGCGGCTGTATTCCACATCAACGAAATTGATGATGTTGAACTTGCAACCCTTGGGTAACTTTCCGAGCTTCTGGTTTTTCTTATAATGATAATATAATTTGGTCGCCAAAGTCGGAAACTTATAGTCGTAAACAACTAAGGCAAAGCCTTTTGCAGAGTGTTGCCGGATAAACGGTTCGATAATGGAGAAAGTCTTGCCGGAACCCGGTGTGCCGACTACCCATGTGCCTCGGAACGGATTGCTGATGTTCACCCAACCTTTGCGGAACTTCCCCCGGTAATAGTAGCGCATGGGGATATTGACCGAATACTTGTTCTCCTGCAACTCCCGACACTGCTCAAAACTCTCGTTCTCAAAATTGAAACGGTCTTTCAGCAATCCCTCTTTGAGGAACTTGGATATGTTGTCAAGGGCGATGTGAACCAGTACTACACCGATTACTGAGGCAAGCATATAAAGCCAGATGTTCAACCGTAAAGTGTAAAGCCTTGTTTCCATCGGATATCCGAACAACCAAACAGACAATACAACCAGCCCCATACCTATTATGATAGGATAAAGAACTTGTTTCCGTGCATTGAACTCCAGTTTCTTCTTGTTCCTTGTTCCTATGCAGGTGATGCATATAAGCAGGAACGTGGCTAACTTGCTATATGCGAGATTTCCGTCATTGTAGATTACCCACCGCTTGATACGCCCGTGTATGTCGCAGAGTATGCCGCCCCAATGGTCAAGCATGGCCGGGTCAATGGCATACTCGAAGAACTCCAGCAGAATGGAGACATAGATGACCGAACGGAATATCTTGTAAAATCCTTGTAACTCTTTGCTTTCTTCCATTTCGTTTCCCGTTATTCGCTAATTCTTGTGTGTTCTGATTTTTAATCTCTCAAAGTAATGATTGCACGTACCTTGTGCGCCTGTGTCTTGGGTGTTTCCTGCATCGAGCCACTTCCCATGGAATAGAGCCACGCTTTCGCCTTTTCCTGCCCGGCCACTTCCGTACTCGTCCAGTACCAGCAGTCATCGGCAGCATCGGGCAGCTCGTCGCCACCGCACATCCTGATGATGGGGTTTATCTGGCTCTTGGCATTATAGAGCATCCGCATCTGCGCCACGGATGGAATATAGGACGACTGTCCGTACCGCCACAGGGCGAAGACTGCTTCTGCCATAGGCGAGGTGGTTTCTCTGGTGTCGTAGATTGCAAAGGTGTTTTCGTTGCCGTCCAGTGCCGTGATGTCAGCAGATGTGCGTTGGTTTACCCCTATGCTATCTGCAAAAGCCTCCGGAGCCAAGTCCCACAGGTAAACCGCATAGCCGTTGCCTTCAATGGCTTCGTCGTGATTGACATGGAACACCACGGCAATAGGCTGTTTTTCGGATTGCTTGAAGTCTGATACCGACAACACTTTGCCGTCCGTACACAGGATATGACAGGGCTTCATTGTCGTGTCCGGGAAATCCCGGTGTGCGTCACAGGCCACGAATAACGTGACGATGGTCAACAGGCTGAATAACCTGCAAGCGTTTATGTATAATTTCTTTTTCATTTTCCCTTAGTTTAGAGGTAATTTTACACCTAAGACAATGCCCGTGCGGAACAGGTCTTCTCCTTTTATCATCAAATCGGTTTTCACCTGGCAGAACAGCCTCCAGCCACCTCGAAGCACATAATTGTGTTCATAGCCGAGGTGGATGCCACCCAAGAACCTGTTAGTGTCACTCCCGGCCGATGCCCCGATACGGACATTGCCATAATGGTTGCGACCACGCGCCACACAAGGCTTGTAGGCTACTCCGAATCCGTAACTCCTGTAATTCCTCCAGAATGATTCCGGACAGATATGCTTGCAGGAGGCGCATTCATCCCATTTGAGATAACCATTGGCAAAAAACTCCCACGTGTGGTGGTATTTGCCCTCATGTTCGTATGAGAGGGTGAGATCCAGCCCGTTTTGATACAGGCAACCAACACCCAACGAAAGACGGTCGCTGTTGCTTTGCGCTTTACCATTCATGGCAAATGTTATTACCGTGACCAATACCAATAATATCTTTTTCATCATTCCTCCTCCAATAATACACGGTTAAACGAATCGGCTGAAAGCACATCCTCGTAGTCTATATTCAAATGTATGTTCCTGCCGCTTATCTGTTTCTCGGTCATTTCAATGGTCAGTACCTTGTCGTTGGGGAAGGTCATCTTCTTCAACACGATGACGTTACGATAGCCATGACGGAATGACTTTGCCTGTTCAAGTACCAATGCGGGAGCCAGCTCTATGATTTGGGCGTTGGTTGCCTTGGACAACTTCTTGTCCGCGAGTTTTACCCGTATCTGATCGATGTCGAAACGGATATTGGTCTTGTTCTCGATGGAGAAGTCAATGAAAAAATAATCACCGACCGCATAGATGTTGTTCAATCTCATCGTCATGCGGTGTTCCCGGCTTCTCACGTTGCGGTATTTGGCAGGAGAGTTCCATATACGCCTCGCAAACTGTGTCATATCAGCCTGTGACATACTCACGGCCGGATTGTTATAGGCGTTACGTTCCCGGAACTCGATTTCCTTGTCCGTCACGGCTTCCTGCATCCTTGTGGTATAGAGCAACGCATACTGGGTACGATAGCGTTCCGTGACAATGGTGACGACGGCCAGTACCTCACCGTCCTCGTGTCCTGTCTCCTTTGGTTTCAGACGGATCGTGTTGTTTATCGGTTGGTCACCGACCACTTTGTCCGTGGAAATATCCACGAAACGTATAGGTTCGGAAGCGGTAATGACCGTGGTCACTTGCTCGTTGACGGTCAGTTGCTCCAATTCCTCGTAAGTCTGCTGGGCGAATGTAGGCAGGCTCGACAATGCCGCCGTTACTCCGATACAGATAGTCTTGATAATCTTCATATCTATGATTCTTTGAATGGTTATTTACTTTGCGTTTCTTTTTTCCTTGCTGTTGATGATATAGACAAACGTACCGTATTTCAGGTTGACCTTGTTCTTCTTGATGTTCTTGCTGATGGCGTTGCTCGTCTTCTGGTAGGCATCCTGAATAGCCTGCATTCCCCATTGGGTAAGGCTGTTGCCATTACTGCCGGTATTCATGTTCATGTTGCTGTTGAACGCTCCGCTTGCCACATCTTTGGCGGTTTCCCTGAATGAACTTGACGGCACATACAGTCCCTCCAGTCCGTCGGTATCATAGAGCGAAAGGCTGACCTTGATGATTTCATCATTCACCAGTACGCTGTTAATGATTCCCTTGACCCTCTGCGAGGAAAAACCGCTCATGATGGCATAGAGATAAGAACCGCTTTTGACCACCGTCTCATTGATTTCCACATCATCCAAAAGCCGAAGCCTGACACGGCTTCCGTCCACGGCCTTGACATCCTCGTCTATAATCGCCTTGATCAGATTAGGCTCATGCTCGTTTTGGGCAATGGTGTTGAAATAGTCGGAGGTCACTTTTACTTTCTTGACCATTTCACCCGGTTCTTCGTTTTCGGAAGGAGCGTTTACCGCCCGGCTGTCTTCGTTGATTGTTCCGCTTGCGGACACTCCGGTTTCCGTGCGTTGTTCGAGACTGTCTTCTGCAAGCGGTTCAACTGGTTCCACCTGTGCCTGCGCCTTTAGTCGTGCTTCCGCGAGGGCACGCTCCAGTTCTTTGAGGGCTTCCTGCTCTCTCGCTTTGGCATCGGCAGTTTCCTCTGCCTGTAATTTCTGCTGTTCCAGTTCACCCAAGAAGGCAACTTCGTCCTGGCTGTACTGTGATTCGTATTTTTCCTTGTCATCATCGGGTTCGTCTCGTTCTATGTTATCCACAGCCGTGTAGTCGGCAATCTTGCCCCACGACTTTGCCATGTTCTCGTATTTGCTTCCTATGCCGTCGCCGCCCTTGATGGTGGCATTGGGCAGGTCGGGATTCAGGAACTCCGTGGTCTGGAGTGTCTTGTCGGCTATCTCTGCCTTTTCTGCATTGAAGAGGTCAAAGATGAAATAGGACGCGCCCAACAGCGGAATGTACAATATGGCAGGAAGCATATATTTGGGCTGCCTGAAATTGATTTTCTCGAATATCCTTTTCATCGTTGTCTGGTTTGGGTGGGTTCAACAATGGGAGCAACCGGCTCCTTGTGGCGTTCTCTGAGCAGGCTGTCCTGCATTTCTGTAGCACTTCTTATCTCCTGACCATGCCGATAAGCCTTGGTCAGCCGATAAATGTTGAAGGTGAATGTGCCGATTACGAAACCGAATACCATGACAAGGAACAGTATCTTGTTCCTGTTGGCAAAGCCCTGTATCTTGGCGGCCAGTTTGTCAAGACGTGTCGCCTGGGCGAATTTGCGACCGGCATTCACATCACGCTCGTATCTCTCTTTGTATTGTGGATCGTTCTTGTCCGGCATCTTTTCGCCGAACAGCATCCTGCGGAATCCTTTGGTGTTCATATCTGTAAATTTTAATAGGTTGCTTTCGTTTTCTGTTCGATGTCTTTATTGAGGAGGGTACGCCAATTTACGATAAGCAGTCCGTGCGGATTGTTCTCGGTTCTCGGTACTCGTTTGAGTTGCCCTGCCGTCACCAGTTCTCGCATCAGGATGTTGCTTCTGCGCTCGATACGCTGCCGTCCGTAATAAGTGAACTCCATATTACTTTTGTCAAACCGCACACTGTCGCAGTAAATGGAGAATACGGCACTCGTTCCCAAGATGTTGGAGTAAAAGCCTTTCTCTTTGAGCGTGTTGTACTGTGCAAGTCCGGTCTCGTCCACCAGGTACATCGCCTTTTCCATCGTGTATTTGATGTACTTGTCATCGGGAGGAAGCGTGAAAAAGAAGTGGTGGAACATTTCCACATGACTTTTGGCTTCCACATCAAGGGTTTCGTCCATCGTGGTACGGTTGACCAATATTGGCACGTTGCCGTCCAGCACATAGACTTTCTTCTGTGCATCTGTCACCATTGTCCGTGCCGTCCAAATGCTGCTCACGCTGATGATGATACAGCCGACAAGGAAGAACGAGCAGATGATGCCCACTAACTTGATTTTGTTTTCCAAATTTCTGATTACCATTGTATATTCTTGATTATGAGTTTACGATTATCGCATCATAGTGCCGATTGCACCGGTCGCTGTCATCTTCGCCTGTTGAGCCACACCTTCACCGAAGTTTCGGGTTGAGAATGCGGTATCGCCCTCCGGTATCATCCAGGCGGCCAAGTCCGGAACAAGGTTCAGGCATTTCAATGCCACGATACTTGCAGCCATAAGGTAGCCTGCCGAGAAAAAGGAGTTTTGCAGATAAGCAGCCATTGTCTGCTCACTTACCGTGATTGCCGTCAGGTTTTCCACCTGTATGCAAAGCACAATGTCGAACAGAAGCAGGACATAAAATCCGACGAAGTAGAGCATCGCACCATAAAAATGTACCGTCAGATACCTTGTCAGCCATTTGGCCCAAGCTCCTTCCCATTTGGGCAAGAGGCTGAAAGCCCATTGTATCGGTCCGAAAATCGTGAGCATTCCGAGCAGGATTTGCTGGCAGTAAATCGTAGCCCACCAGCCTATGCGAAATACAATTAAGGCTATGAGCATCACGATTTTATCTATTCCTACAACAATCCCGGAAGTAAGTGAAGTGAACCAAAGTTTGGCTGCATCCTTTTCCATATTGGTCACTTCGTCCACCCCGGTCTGTTCCATAGTGGCTTCTATCAGATTAGGGTCGGAAGTTCCGCTGTGTGCCACATCCGCTTGTGCTTGCAGGCTGGTGTACATCGTATCTCTTGCATAGATGAGTTGCTGCACCTCCTGAAATTTATCCTCTATCTGTGTGGCTTCTGCCTGATACAGGTCATGAGTATAAGAGCCAATACAATTCGGGATATAGGATAGGAAATCCAACACGCACCAGTTACTCCCACTGTTTACCATACCCGTGTCTGCCGGAGGATACCACCAGCATAGGATAATTGAAATCGCCAATGGCTTGAACAACTTCATGATATCCAGCGGTTCATTCTTGACCATCATCTTATACGCCATGCCTGCTGCCATGACGATTGCAAACAAGGCCGCGAGTGCCATACACATCTGGAGAATCCACCAAAACGGGCCTTGTGAACCTGTGAAGGTGGCATCCGTCAGGAACTCGTTGGTCTGAAAAATCACATTATCAATCTCTTCTTCAAGCAGATTGATGCCGAAATCTGAAAGTATATCTCCGCTTGCCATCTATTTTTCCATTAAATTTTATCTGTTCACACTCTCGTTCTCATTTCCGTCTTCGTTCCCGTCATCATTCTGCGACCCTCGCACTGCTGACCGGGATTCATTCCAGCGACTCATGGCATTGCTGATAATGCTTCTTTTGTCTATCGGGCGGTTCTCCGTTGCCGAAAGGAGATTCTTCGTGGCATTGCGGTTGCTCAACTGGACGAGATATTTCACCAGTACATCGTTTTGCCGGGAGACATCGGCATAGATTTGCAGATACTCTTTCTTACGCTGCGCGTTGGGCATATAGGCATCCCTTGTTGCCTTGATTGCGCATTGATAGACATGGTAATAGTCGTTCCACCGTTCTTTTTCTTTTGGCGAGCCGCCTGTCATCATTATGCGGTCAATGTTCTTCTGAAACTGCCGCATCTGTGATTCCACCTTGTCCTTTTCCGCAAGCCAGGCCAAATCCACTTGTCGGTCTGCCACATTCAAGGCTTCAATCTTGGCTCTGCTTGTGAGTGCGGAATCTATGGCTTCCGCTTCATCTACCTGCTGATAGGAAGCCACGCCTGCCGCCGTGCGGAATGTGAGTTTGTTCTTGACAGCTGCCGTTTTCTTGTATTTGTTGTGCAGCAACGTGTAATAAAGTTCCGGTTTGAGCGCACCGGCTCCGGTTTCTTCCACCGTGATTTGGTTCATCTTGGGCGAATCGTGGTTGTAGGTGACATATTGGGCGTTTGCCGCAATGGTTGCCACTAACAGCATCGTTGTAAAAATCCATTTCATAATTTCTCTATTTTTAGTTATCAATAATCCAGTTTACCTGATTGTCTCCACCGTCCGAAAGCATCGTCAATAAGTTCCCGTTTGGTCTTGGTACGATAGACTTTCTCTTTCCAATAGCCGATACGAACCTGTATGTACCGCCAGGTCTCGAAATAAGCACGGTTCAAATGCTTCTCGATATTGTCAAGAGAACAGTTGATGCTGTTCAGCACCATCAGCAAGTCCGAAGTGGAACAAGCCGCCGCACCTGTGGCGTACAGAACCAAATCGCTCACGGATTTATATAGGTATTCTCCTTCCTGGGCTATCATCCGTATGGCTCCGGCATTGATGGATAATATCAGAGTGTCTGCCAACTCTATGTGTTTCCGCTTGATGGCCTTCTCATTGAAATCTTCAAGCATCGCCTTGTAGTCGGATATTCTTTCGCTGACCCCTTTGTAGGTGGAATGTACATTCAATGCCGTGCGCAGGGACTGGTACATCACGTCAATCACATCGAAAGCTCTGGTGTACTTGTCCAGATCCACGTTCAACTCCTTATAACCCACCGTTTCCTTACGGCTGTATTCATGCAGGAGTTTGTTGCTGTGTTCCAATGTGGAGCGAGCCAGCAAGAGGCTTCGCTGTTGCTTGTGGTCATTGATATAGGCTTCAACCGTCCCCACATCAAAACTCCATTGCGCATTTGCGGACAGGGGTGCCAGCAGCATTATCAACAATCCGAGTATATATGTCCTGCCTCTTTTCATCGCTTGCCCTCCTCAATCTTTCTGTTTCGTGCGTTTTCCATCCAACGGTCGTGACATTCCTCCACAAGGGAAAGTCTGCGCCCCTGATCATCGTCAACGGGTGGCAGAACATCTTTCAGCACGTCAATGATACTGCGCCTGTAGTGCATCATCTTTTCCAATGATACCAAGTCGGCGTAAATCTTCGTGAGCCGGGAATCCACTTCACGGGCTATTTCCAGCCGGTCGCTTGACCAAAGCAGGTGATACATATCGTTTGTTTTCGTGTCCTCCTGCGGTGCAGTACGGGCATATTCAGTCGTTATCTTGCACTTCGGATATTCTTTCGCGATTTCCGCTATGCGGTCATTGACCAGTTTTGTCTTTTCCTTGTCGCTCATATCGGGGTCAAGCGTAATCACTTCCACCACATGGGTATCGGAATACTCCGTTGTCAAGTCCCAGGAGATTTGCAGGATAGCCCTGTGTATCTTGATGCCAAGGAAGTATTTGGGCTTTCGGGCGATTTTCAGTGTCGCCTTGAATGTGATGATGCCGTTGATATTCGGGATTGTGCCTTTTCGGACATAGGTGTAGCCGTTCCAGGAACCGTTGTCCTGCCAGGTGATATTGTAAGCCGTCTTGCAGTCTTGCATGATAGCCGGTATCCGGTAATAGTCATCGGTCTGAACATCGTTGTCGCTTTGGGCTTCTTCTTTTGCTTGTGCGATTTCCTCTTGCTTCTGCTGCCAGGCGGCAAGTTCAGGTTTCAACCTGTCTATCTCCGCTTTGTTCTCATTGTATTTCTGACGGAGAGGAGCGGCATCCTCCACACTGGCATTGGCAATCTGTTTGATAAGCGATTCGTTTTCCGTTTCCAATGCGGATATTTGTGACTGGAGCGCGTAAACCTTGTTGTCCGCTTCCCGCTGCATGGCATCGAGTTCAGACAAATCCAGTTCCTCGCTTTCAGCTGTAGTCTTCATCGCGCACTCTTTGGAATGTGCGTTGAGCGTACTTCCGCATTTCCGGCACTTGTACTGGGTTGTTCCCTGCCCAAGTGTCGCACCGTCCGAACAGGTGACACTGATTGTTACCGTCTCGCATCCTTTCAGTTTCTCTTCATTGGTTGCCTGGTAATAGTTCCGGCTGTCGGAAGCGATATAATAGACATAGCCGTCTTCGTTGTCGTTAAACTCAGACAGATGTGCATTAAGTTGTGCCTTGAATGTGTTCAAATCCATCGAATAGGAATCGAACACGTCTTCATAGACTATTTCCTCGTTGTTCCAGCTTTTCGTGACGTGGATTTCGTAGGCGTATGCCTTCTTGGTTTGCTTCTTCCCTTTTTTAATGATATAACTGTTCTGATAATAATTGATAGTGTAACTGAACCCGTCATTGGCGTTGTTAAGCTGCTGCACTCTGTTCCTTGACCATCCGGCGTAGCGTTCCGAATTGGAAAGAGCCTGTTCCTTTTGCGATGCGTTGGGATAGAAGTTCGGATCGCTTGTCTTGAAGCGGGTCCATTCACCACCTTCAAGGATGCTCTTGTCATCTGTCGGGGGATAATAGTCGCAGAGAGAGACACTGCCACGGTCACGCCTCGCGATGTACCATCGCTGGGTGTAGTAATTCCCGGCTGTTTCGTCCAGATAATCGGTAATCCACGAAGTGAGGTTGTAGTCGCTGAACTTGAACAATCCTGCCACATTTTCTTCACCACCCACGATGCCCAGTATGGTCTGTCCGGCATTGTTCTCCAGTTGCTCGAAAAGTCCGTTGTAATGCTCGTAGATGTCAATGACCTTGCTGACTTTCCCGTTCATCAGCTCGTGAAACGAGTTCTGTTGTAGCAAGGCGTTCCCGATATTGGTGATTCCCGAAGTGGCAAGACCGGCTCCCATCCGGTAAAGTTTGTCCAAATCGGCTTTCAGGTTTTCCTTGGTGAAGTTGCCCGGCACTTTGGATATGTCATCAAAGAGCCGTTGCCAGTCCACGTTGCCAATCTCGGAGAGTTTTAAGATGGAGGCGATTTCTTCATTGATTTCCAGAAAGGCGATATCGGAGAAAGACAGAGTGCTGTTGGTGACAACGCTCTCGAACTGCATACAGAGGGATTTGGTGTCATCGCACACTTTCATCAGATAACTGCACCAATGGAGTGCGGTCTGTGGAGAACGGAGCATCAGTTTGGCGACAATCCATGTCTTCGGGATAATCTTGTGCGCCACCAAGTGATAAATCCTGCGGTAGTAGTAATTTTCGGTGGCACTGCTCCAGATGCCCAAATCAGTGAGTGCCTTCCTTTCCAGGAACTTGCTGGCAAATATTCCGGCAGTGGCCACTTCCGAAGCCTTGTAGTGTTTCAGTATATTCTGCACCTGCTCGTCATAATACGCTTCTGCAACGGTTCCAGTACCGTAGGCGGCAACCATAGCGGCAACGGTTTTCGCATCGAAGTTCACGCTGTAATACTGGGCATGAACTTGTTGGGCGAAAATCGTGGCTATTGTCATTATTATGAGAGCGAATCGTTTCATTGTTGTTTTGTCTTTGGTTGATGAAGATTCAATACCTTCCCGGCAGCATTCACTTTTTGAGCAAACGGCAGGGACTTGCTTATTCCGGAAGCATCCCAGTCAGCGCAATAACGCTCGATGGCTTCCTTGTGGCTGCATTGCAGTTCAGCCTTGTAGAGTTTCAAGGCTTCTTTCTCGGCCCGTTCTGTGGTATAGGTCATGTAACACTCATGCGGTTCCTCCACGCCATACACACCGCTGGTAGTGCCACGGCGGATAAAGACCTCACGAAAGAACGAACGCCCCTCTTTATTCTCTAGTCGGTTGATGGTAAAGATTTTCTTGCAGTCCACGTCTGTCAGACCGAGAATAGCCTTGATGGTATCAAAGCGTTCACGGAACTTGCTTTGGTCAAGCAACATTACCACATCGGAGTTGTTGATGATGGCCTCCTTGACAATCTCAGACCCGATGATGTCCTGAATCTCCTGTGTGACCACGCCCACTGAAGCCCAGAACTTTCGGGCGGTTTTATACATGAATTTGATGTATTCTGCCATAAGAGGGCTGGCTATGGCTTTCCATGCCTCCTCAATGACCAGGACTTTGCGGTTCTTCTTGATACGCATCTTTTGCAGGAACACGTCCATGATGATGAGTGTCACCAAGGGGAACAGGAGCGGGTCATCTTTTATGGAATCGATTTCAAAGACAATGAAGGTCTCGTCAAACAGCGAACTGTCCATGTTCTCGTTCAGCGTCTTGTCATGGTTGCCACCTCGATAGAAGTCTTTCATCATATACCGGTAGGTGGAAATGTCTATCCCGGTTATACTGTTTTCATTGCAGATATCGGGAATGCGTTGTACGGAGAACTCATAGAATGTGTTGAATGACAGTGATTCCACTTTCAGTTCCTTTCTCCTGCGTTCTATCTCGTCTATGACAGTTTCTATCCGTGCGTTCAGTTCCGTTTCATTTTCAGCGCGGTTGCCGCTTTTGTTTCGCTCGTCAATCAAAAGGCTTTTGCGCAAGTCCTCCCGTTGGGGTGGAGTGAAACCGTCGAAACCGTTGAAGTAGGTATCGTAATATTCGGTGATGACCTGCTCGATCAGCCTGTCTTCCGTTTTGGTGACCGTCCCTTGGCTGCCTTTCCAAATCAGCAGCACGAGATTTTTCAGGAAACCTGTCTTTTCCACGTTCAATTCCTGCCTGTTGATGCGGAAAGGATTCATCGTAATCGGGCATTCTTCCGTGTAGGAGATATATTTTCCACCCAAATACTCGCACAATCCCTCGTATGAGTTACCGGTATCTACCATTACCACGTCCGTCCCTTGCTCGTGAAGCTGGCGCACGACCGAGTTCATGTGGAATACATATGAGAGAGTTTTTGTTACTGAATATCAGCAATATAAGAAAATAAAGGTACAAAAATCCGGCAAGGGAGAAAAGGGGTATAAAAGCTGTTTTTTGAGGAAGTGAGAGGATAGGAAGAAGATGCGTGTGAAGATGAATATTTAACAAAAACTTAACAGTCAGAAGGTATTTTTATCTTTTGCCGCAGGTCTGTCGGAACGGGGGCAAAACAGCAAAAGACTTGTCGGGGAATTATTAACTATTACTGAACCCCACTGTTTTATATATTTTATGGAGCAATAGAGGTACAAATGAATAGAAATGGCGGCTAAGAAATTAGTCGCCGACATAGAAAATTCTATATTATTTGTCCTTTCTTTCTGTATTCAGCAGGTGATACCCCCAATACCCGTTTGGCATAACGACTGAAATGCGACAAGTTATAGAAACACATCCGGTCGACAATGTCAGTCAGCGTAAGGGCAGGGTCATTCACCAACTTTTTGATTTCATACAGCGCAGGTGACAATCACCATTTGAATACCGTTTGTCATCACCAAAAAACAGTCGCTTCGTTCTAAAAACGCAATCGGGCGGATTTGCGGATATATACTTTTAGTGTTGTTTGAATGATTGATACCATGAATTAAAAATTGATTCATGCAGTTTTATATTGCTTTTGTAAAACTCTTTGCTCCATCCGTTTTTTAGTCCACAATCGTTCATATATTCATTCAAAGGCTCAAGTCCCATTTCCTTTCGGAGTGAATCAACTTTGTCAATATCTTGTAAAGGGACTAAATAATCTATCCCATCTTTGGTTATTCTTTGCGTACCATAAATTTGTTTTTGTGCTTGATTCATAAGGCATCTGTCTGTTAAAAAAGCATATTGCCATCCTTGAGCCGCACCTTTTAGGACTGCTTCTTTCAATATAGGTAAATACTTATTCTGAATTATAGAGTCTTGCGAATGCTGTATACAAAGGAAAAGAGCTTCATTTGCTTTATAGCCAATTTCATCGGGTGCAAGCCAGCCATATTGGTCAATAATTTCAGTAACTCTGATAGCATTTTTACTATCTATGTCATGCATTATTTTTTGTATTTTATCGACATCTTGATTCTTCTTTCGAGCGTCAATCAACAACAGACGTATACTCTGGTCCTTGATTCTCATTTCTTCTAATTCATTTTCAATAGAATATAGTTCTGCATTGTATTCTTTTTCGTATGCATCAAGAAGTTCAATATAGGTATTGTTAAATGATGTAGTATCTTGCATATCAAGATAATAATAACAGCTATCAATTATGTTTGACAAATTTTGACCCTCCAATTTATTGCAAAACAGTAAAAACAAGCAAACATGAAACAAATTCCTTAGCATAAATCTAATATTTATTTTTATTGCAAAATTACGCAAAAACTTTTATCCGCTATCAAAATTGAATAGTTTTTTTGTATAGGATAGAAAGCATTTCCGTTTTTCACATTGATATTTCTTGTTCATGTCCTCTCTCAATTTTCCAGTCATACTTACCCTCTGCCACATCGCCAACCTCTTTGAGTATATGGCGATGTTTTATTTCATCAAACGGCTGTCGGCTCTCCGCATAGTCACAATACCATGGAAAGAAAAAATGCTTATTCTTCTTTTCGTTCGTTTTATTTGTGTACATTTGCATCAAATAAAAGTTGTTTGACAGAAATACACCACACATCACAGAATTTGTGACTATTCCCAAGTCATTACCTCGTTCTATGAGAAATACTCATAAGTAGCTCATTTTTAATATATTCCTATTTTAATATCGTTTTTTCTTCATAAGAACGACACTTTTTATATTTTTGCGGATACATAAAAATAAGATATAAATATATGCATCAAGGTAGAATTATTATAATTACCGGTTCTCCCGGAACAGGAAAGACTACAATAGCGTCAATTGTTGCACACGAATCTGATTTTGCAAAGTCTGTACATATGCATACAGATGATTTTTATCATTATTTGAGTAAAGGTGCAATACCCCCACATTTACCTGAATCACAAGAACAGAATTTGGTTGTTGTCGAAGCATTTTTAGAAGCCGCAAAACGTTATGCGCATGGTGGGTATGATGTAATTGTAGATGGAATAATAGGACCTTGGTTTTTAGCTCCTTGGATGAAGATTGTACAGGAGGGGTATGAGGTTCACTACATTGTATTAAGAGCAGACAAAGAAGAAACGATGAAACGCGCAATTGAACGAACGAAATTAAGCAAAGAAGCAAATATTGAGTTAGTAGAAGTAATGTGGGAGCAATTCGCCAAGATTGGTGATTATGAATCATTTGTAATAAATACAACTGATTATTCTATTGGAGAAACCGTTTCAATAATAAAAGAACATATAAAGGGGAAAAAGCATTTACTTACATTATAAAAGAGAATATCACCGTGAAAGCCCGTTGCTCTGTGTAGAGTTGATTTTCCAATCATATTTCCCCTCCGCGACATCGCCAACCTCTTTGAGTGTATGGCGATGTTTTATTTCGTCAAAAGGCTGTCGGCTCTCCGCATAGTCACAGAGCCATGCGCCGACCATATTCTGCTGTTCGGTCGTTTCCCCGTACTCCTGCATCACGCTCTTGATGTCGGCGGCTTCAGGCGGGGCGAAGAATGACTTGTGCTGCTCCGTGCCGAAATGGATAATCGCATCTATGGCTCGCCGGAAAACCTCGCTTGCCTTGTAGAGCATATCCGCAAACAGGCTTAGGATATGCCTGCTCGCTTTCAGCGTGCTCTGCAACAGGCGGATGGTCTTGTCTTTCTCCGCCGTGGCTTGGCTCACCGCTTGGCTTATGCGCTGCCGCTCGCCGTCCTTTTGCTCCTGAAGCTGCCGTACCGCCTTGTCCCTTTCAATGGCAAGTGAACGGCTTTGTACCAAAGCCCGGTCACGCTCGGCTTCGGCTTTCAGCTTCTCTGCAGCCAATACCTTTGTACGTTCCTCCGCCTTGTCCTTTACTGCTTCGGCAAAGGCTTTCTTCATGCGCTCGTTCTCAGCTTTCAGCTTGGCGTTTTCCTTTTCGACCGCTGCGGATTTGCCGACCCCCACAAGACTGCCGACGCTATCCAGTATGCTGTCCACTTTTGCCTTGCGCTCGTCTTTGAGTTGCTGCTCCTTTTCGGCAATCTCGCTGTCGAGGGATTGGCGGTACTGCTCTTTCGCCTTGTTCTCGCCCTCCACGAATAAAAGTTCCGCTTCGGCTTCCTCCTTTGCGGCGATGGCGGCTTGCCTTGCAGCTTTCGCCTGTTCCGCTTCCTGTTTCTGCTTGGCGATGATGAAATCCGTGCGCTCCAGATGTTCCTTTCCCGTCACCTCCTTTGAGGTGCCCCTTTCCATTTCCAAACACTCTGCCAAAACGGTCTGCATCTCGCTCATGGCTTTCTCGTCCAGCTTGCAGGACTTGCCCGTATCGTGGTTCATCCAGTCCCATACGATGTGAGCATGGAGGTTGGGCTTCCATGTGGCATTGTCGCCGGGTATTCCGTAATGCCCCTCGTCACGGTGGATGAACACCTGCAAGGCTGTGATTCCCCAACGCTGCTTACACACCTCACAGAAGTGCCGCAGCTGCTCCATTGTGGTGTCGTCCTTGATGACGACCACGCCCTCCTTGAGCGGAGTGCTGCCACGGACGATGGTCACCTTGCCCGTCTTCTTGTTCACCCTTTCCCGGTCTTTGGTCTGCATCGCCCGACCTGTCTTTTCCTTGACCATGGCGGCTATCTGATTGTAACGGTCGGTGAGCGTGTCTTCGCCGAAATCAGATGATACCCATGTCTCGTTTCCTGCCATGAGGTCGGTACGGATGTAGAACTTCTCACTGCGGATATTGGCGAGGTATTCCGCTGTCCGCCTGTTGTGCGCTTCGCTGCTGCCGATGTTGCACGGCTTGATGTTGATGGATGTCTTCTGTGCCATAGGTTTGTATGTCTTTTGAGTTTCACTTCGGGTTATTAGGGCAGAGCCTTAATCGGAGGGTGCAGGGAGAGGGTCACTTCCTGCTCCGGGTTCTTAGGGCAGAGCCATAAGCCCCTCGGGAGAGCCCACAACTTCGGAGCACAGCGGAGAAGTTATAGTGGGCTATATCTGGGCAAGCCCAGTCAATCACGCCACGCCTACGGAGTACCGCTGAAATCCTGCACTGTGCGCCCGTCAGTTTCTCCCGGCTATGTCGGGGTCTTCCACGCCGCCATTCGTGCCGTCTTGCGCTTCTTTCAGGCTTTCTACGGGGTCATTGCCATGCTGCCCGTTGCCGTTGTCTCCGGCATGTGAATTGTCGGTTTCGTCCTCCGCATCCGCTCTGTCATCCGACCTGTCGGAAACCACAGGCGAACAAAGGGAAGAAGAAAGGGCGGCTGCTCCGCCTGCCATGTAGTCCGCATCCTGCCTTGGGCATTGGCAACCGTCCGGCACGGTACACGACTTATCCTCCAGCGGCATATCATTAGAGTATGGTGTCCGTACTTCGTCTGCCTGTCCTTTGGAGACTGCCGCAGGCTTGACATAATGGGGGTTGGTCAGCAGGACACCATCCACATACCACCCTGTCAGGAAATGCAGGGTGTGTACGGAAGTACGGTTGTTGGTTCGGGTGGTCAGCACACCGAGCCTGTTGAAGCTGTCGATGAGCTTTCCGATGGTCTTTCGGTTGCAGCCCATGTACTCCGCCAGTTCCACATCGGAAGTTGCCGCCTGTCCCACCTCCAAGTCTATCTCAACGCCCTTGATACGGAGGGTGGTCTTTGTCCGCACGGCGGCGGTCATCAGCCTGTGCAGACATTTCTGCCTGTTGATGGCGGCTTTGCCGTCCAAAAGGAAATCCCACTGCCCGGCGGAAAGGATGGTGCAGTAATGTATGGTCTGTTCGTTCTTGCACATAGTCTATGATATTTACAGGTGTTACACTGGTCAGCTACCTGCCCATGCCGTACCCGTGTTCCGGCATGTGGTATTCCCTGTCCGCTGCGATGTGGTTCAGCACATCCTGCAAACGGTCAAGCTGTTCATGGTCAAGCACCCGGATGGCATTGATGGTTATCTTCTGTGTGGCAATCCTGCGGTGGGCGATGTTGTTCTCGTTCATCGTGCCGTCACCGTCCGCATGGACGGAACGGAGGTAGGCATTGACCGCTTCCGTCTGTTCTTTTGAGGGGTACGGTGCTGCCCACCTGTCCTGAATATAGCCGACCATTTTGCCGACCGCATCAGCTAAAAGTGGGTCATGCCGTGCGATGGCGGCTGTCAAATCTTCTGTCTTCATAAGGCTTCTTGTTTGTTGTCCGTCCGTAAAGAGCCCGGCTTGCGTTTCTTGCCGCTGCGCAACGCTTCGAGCCGTTTGTTGAAATCCTCCTCGCTGCCTGTCCCCGATGTTCCGCCCTGTTCAATCCACTGCATGATTTCATCCTCGAAGAAATAGAGCCTGTTGCCACGCTTTCGGTACGGTATGCGCTTTTCGGAAGTCATGGCATAGATGGTGGAAGCCGATTTGCCGAGCAGGGCGGCGACTTCTTCAAGGGAAAGCAGGCTACGTTTGCCCGTGTCTTTTCCTGCCGCCTTGCACAGTACCTCGTCCACCTTTCCGGCAAGCTGTTCCACCCGTTCTATCAGGGTGGAAACAGCCTGCGGCAGTTGTTCAAATGTGATGTTACCCATATCCAATCTTTTGTTTTGGTTGTCCTGTTCCGGTTATTTTAGCGTTATCTGTTCGGAAGCCTTGCGCTTCAGGTCGTTCACCACATCCGCATAGACCTGTGTTGTCGCCACAGTGCTGTGTGTAAGCATTTTTGATATGGTGTAAAGGTCAGTCCCTGCGGCGAGTTGCAGGGTTGCGTAGGTATGCCGGAAGCAATGAAAGGTTATGTGCTTCGTAATCCCGGCAGACCTAATCCAGTCCTTGAGATACAAAGGGAGCAGGGCTTGTGTCATTCCCTTGAACACCTGTCCCGTGGAACGCTCGCCGCAGAGTGCGAGGGCTTCATCCGACAGCGGCAAGACGGCTTCCGTCCGGGTTTTCTTGGTGACGATGTGCATACACCAACCGCCGTCCGCACCCCTGATGATGTTCTCCCACTGCAGGCGTATGATGTCGCTGATGCGCAGTCCCGTAAGGCAGGAGAAAAGAGCCGCCGACTTTACAACAGGCTTCTCGCATGGCGTGTTGGCAAGCATCTTCACTTCCTCCAGTGTCAGGAACTCACGGCGTGTATTGACTTCCTTGGCGTGTTTCAGCCGTGTGGCGATATTGTCCTTGATGCGCCTTTCCTCGTATGCCTGCCGCAGTACGCATTTCAGCTTGTTCAGGTTGTTGTTGGCTGTGGACGCCATCATCTTGGTGCGGTTGTGCGTGGTGAGCGACAGCATGTAGGTAAGGAAGCCCTGGCAGTATTCCACCGTCAGGTCGTCAAAGGTGCAGCTGCCGCCGCAATACTTCTCGAAGTGCTTGTAGGCAACGCTCCAGTTCCTGAAATTGTCATCGTCCGCCATTTTGGAGCGGAAATACTCCAAGAAGCTCTCCTTGCCCCTGTTACGGTCGAGGAAACCGAACTCTTCGTTGATGATGGCTTCCGTCCGCTTGCACTTGATTAGCTCCGCATTGCGCAGCATGGTCTTGTTGAACTCTGCTTCAAACTTCTCTGTCGGGTTGGCATAGATGTAAATGCCGAGGTACTCCCTCCGTGTCAGCCTGCCCGTTTTCGGGTGCCGGACAGGTGGGTAGAAGTCCAGATAAAGCGATAACTGTCCGTTCTTGATGGGTCGTTTCCTGACCGTCACTTTCGTACAAATGTTCGTCATATAGCTAATGTATTTAATGATTAAAAATTTCTATTGTTCCCGCTTGGCTTTCGTGCTTGCGCTTTTCCGCTCGGCTTCCTTTCGTGCCGCATCCCAGTCAGCTTTCAGGTAGTACAGGCGGTTGCCGTGTATGCGCTTTGTCCGTACCCCGTGGGTGAGGGCAAACCTGCGCACCTGTGTTTTGCCCAGTCCGAACAGGCGCATGATGTCGAAGCACGAGTACCAATGCTCCGAAAGGTTGTTGCCCAACCGTTCCGCTTCCTCCGCCATAGCCTTGTCCACCTCCGCTTTCGGAAAGCACTTGGTGGCGTTGGCTTTGATGCAGGGTATCGAATAGCGCATACGGAGGTTGTAGAAACGCCCGTAGGTGTAATTGAACTTTTGGCATATCTCCGCCATCGTGTAAAGGTCGCCTGCGACACTCTCACTGTCCGTGAACGTATCACGCACGGACTGCTTGTAGTTAGCCGCCGGAATGAGCCGCCGTTTTGCCGGGCTGCCCTTTGCTTTCGTCTTTCCCTCCTGTCGTGTGAGGGCTGTTTCCTCTGTCTTTTGCACATCTTTTTTCATCTTCCCTTTTGTCTTTTTCCCCTGCTTGGCGAATACTGAAACGCTCCGCTTGCAGTAGGTCGTTTCCTTAATCATCAGGAAGAAATCCTCCTTGGTGATTAGCGTAATGTGGTATGTTATCCTGCAAGCCCGGAGCGTGCCACTGTATATCAGGTTGTACACGGTACGGCTGCTCACTTGCAGCAGGCTCGCCACCTCCCCAATGGTGAGGAACGGCTTGTCCGGTATGTCCCGACCGAAGTCGGGCTGAACTGTTAATTTCTGTTCATTTTGACGGTCCATCATCGAAGAAATTTATTTGCACACTGTTGAAAACTGTTGCACGCTGCTGAAAGGAAGTCGAACCGTGTGACCCCTCCGGCGAGGTACAACTGTGGTACAAATTTACTCCGATTAGGACTAAACGCCAATAGCAGATTTCTCCGTTTGTTAAAACATATTAGCTGTAAATCAAGTATTTATAACAGTAGATTTTACAATCGCTTGCCGTCGTTTTGTCCTGTTTTTCTCCATGTGGAACGACTTGCCGCTGCCACTTGGACCCAAACAGAAAAAATTGCTGTTGTCGGTCAATTTCTCCGCGCCCTCTTTTCCTGTGATGTCGATAGCCACAGGCACGCCTTGCCTGTCCGTGTAATATATCTTCAAAGGAGTTTTCTCACTATGCAGGATGCGTTCCTTGTACATCAGACAGGCTGCCGCATCACCCAAGGTAAGGAAACGGTCATAGTCGGGATTCATACCGTAACAGTTGCCCGGAAAGGAATTGACGAACAGCTCCAACTGGTTGTAGGCTCTTTTGGAAATATGGATGCCCATCCTTGAAAACTGGTTTTCCAGATGGTTGGTGCATTTGTGGAGGTCGGTGTCCGCGGACATGGCTACTACAAGATTGTAGTGCGTATAGACCAGTTGCTTGCTTTCCCTTGCCACCACCTCCTGCACACGCTTGATGTCTTCTACCGCCATTTGATTACCGGGATTGGGCATACTCGCATGGCGGTTCTTCTTTTTGTCAAGCAAGGCCAGTTCTCTCTTTTGGTTGGGAATGAATATCATCTGGTTATACACCACCGCTTCGGTATTGGGAATGCCGGACACAACCGACACCAGATCCATCGGCATACTGCTGTTGTTGACTTCCACGTTGGTGTAGGGACGGATGACAGACGGCAGGCTCACGTTATCCACATCCACAAGGCTATACACCTTGCACCGTTTGTCTCCCATGGAGATACATTCGTCATTCACCTTGAAGTTAGTCATGGAGACCACCTTGTCACGGAAGTTCATGGCGAAATAACGGTCAACATATTCATTGACTTCCTGCCTGTTCAGGAATCTCACCTGTACGCCGGCATCACGCAGCTGGTCGTGAACCTTGCGTATCTTTACAAGGAAGTCTCGCCACTTCTTGCCGTCAAAAGAAAACAGACGGCTTTTCTTGACTTCCTGTGTGATAGTCAGGTAACATTCGCTGTCGGTATAAGGTCTGCCGTTGAAGTAACGGAAATAGGATGTGGAGAGAAATTCACGGTTCTCGTCACTCTCTTCCGTGAACTTTTTCCGGATAAAAATATCCTGCTTGTGTATGGCATAGCCTTCTCCCAAAGTCTGGGCAATGGCGGTGAAAAGTTGCGTGAACTCATAGTAAGAGTCGATATTGGCGCAATATTTCTGTACCGGGTTCTCCAGTTTCAGCACGGCGGAATATTCTCCAGTCTTAGTATATATCACACCAATCCCGTTCGCTTCTTCCACGGAGAAATAGATGTCCTGAAAGATGCGTTTCCGCTTGCCGCCAGTTCCAAAGGCATAGACCGACACGGCCATGCCCACGCAAAGGGCAATGAAGACTATGAAAACATATATAATCATTCGGCTGTTTACAATTAAGGGCAGGCTGACATATTGAAAGGTCAAGCCCACCCACGTTCAACATTCAATATATCCATTCATGGTCAAATGGTTTTCTGTTACATTTTCTTTGAGTAGGCATAGATGAACACCCCACGTTCCTGCCGTTTGCTGTGCAATCCCTTGCGCTGCTTGAACAGAATCAGTCCCACACCGCTTGTCACGGTGACGGACAGGACAATCAGGGCAAGGACGAATCCTGCCACACAGTAGGCTATGATGAAGCCGACAATGGCGATGCCTATCGTGGCTGCCGCCCAATAGATGTAGCGACCCTGAATACCCATAAATTCAAGGGGACGTTGCAGCCCCTTGAACAATGGATAATCCGGATAGTGTTCCTCTTTCCCGTTCATGATACCTGCGGTTTAGGAGAGTCCGAAGAACAGAGGAAGTGCCTGGGCTGCCGCGATAAGGAAGATGCAGGCTCCGACCACCATCATGATCTTCTTCTTGACATCCTGCTCCTCGTTGTTCATCGCGATATATACCGAGATCGCACCCACTACGGCTACCACACCGGCAATGGCGTAACAGAGTTTCACCACGATAGGAACATACTTGGCGATTTCCTCGCTCACTTGGGTCAGTGCCGCTGTTCCGGCCGAGTAGTCTCCTGCGGTAGTCTGTGCCATCAAAGCGGTCACACCGCACACCATCATCAGGCAGGTCATCTGCGTTTTCTTTGAAGTCGCGATTTTCTTTGCGAATCGTTTTACTTTTTCAAACATGCTTGTCTTGTTTTAATTGAACTTTATTGATTGTTTTACACTCGTGATTTTCTAAATTCGATAGCCGAAAAATGCCGGAAAGACTATTGTCGCACCGATGATGAAAAGGCAGGCTCCGACCAGCGTGAGTATATGCTTGGTGATTCCGTCCTCGCCCGTGTTCATCTTGATGTATATCTGGAATGCGGCTATGACCGCAAAACCTCCTGCAACCGCGTAAATGATGTACTGGACATAGAGCATCATCGTCACCACATAGTCGTGCATGGAAGCCAGCGCGTCCGCTCCCCACGAGTAGTTCACGCCGCCGCTTTTAGCGAAGACGGAACAAGGGAGCAGCGTACACAGTGCGCTTAGTATTCTTTTGCCATTGTGTCGGGTCATAGTTCATCAATTACGTTCTTGGTGGTTACACCTCCGTCCGGATGCAATTCTCCAATGCCGTTTTGAATCATCAGCTTGTACAGCTCCGCAGAGTTATAGGGATTGGAGAAGGTGACCTGTGTCTCTTCCATGTTAGCCTTGACCTTGTTGTTCAGAGCCTCGATGACATCCTGTCTCGGCTTTTCGTCTGTGGAATTTGTTTCCTCCGACACATTCTGTGTCTTGTCGATGTAGTGTGTCTCATACTCGTTATCTCCGATATTGAATCCCTTGTCGTTCTCCACCACGCTGACGCTTTCTTCCTCGTCAAAATCGCTCACGTCAAATTCTTCTTCTCCGGATTTTATCTTTTCTCCGTTTTTACCATAAAGGTCTCTTGCTATCATCACAGCGTAGTAGATGATGTATGCCACGGTCAGCGCAATGGCGAAGATAAAATATGCTTTCATATCTTATAGTCTGATTTTAGAATATGATTAAAATATGAACGCAAAGGAAATACAATAATTTCATACTACGAAATATCCTCACGAAAAGCGGCTGAATATTAAACATTATTCCGAGAAAATCTAAAATCATACTCAATTATCATACTTTGACGGGTTTTGTCCGGGGCAATAAACAAGAAAAGCCCTCCGTATTTGGGAGAGCCTTTCGCTGGTTGGAAGAATTCTATCAGAGGGAAGACAAAGACTAACGCCTTTTACCTCTCAGATAGTCATTCAAATCTTTGTAGTTGTAGTAACTTTCGGAGTGGTCGATTACCTTTTCCCCGTAAAGTCCGGTAATAGTTTCGACTGTTTTTCGCCCGGCAAGGTCGTTATCCAGATAGCAATGGATGGTGGTGTACCGTTCCAGTTCCACAAGACACTTTTTCAGATTACTGACTGAGTTCATCACAAGAAAATCGGTAGGGCTGTCGATGCAGACATGATAGTCTCCTTTTCTATGAAGTTCTTGGTAAGACAAGAAGTCCATAAAACCCTCGAACACGCAGACATGGTTTTGGATTATATCCTTGTTATACCTGATGACGGATATGTCTTTCCCCTTTATACATCCTTTATAATAAGGATTGCGCACCTCGTAACCGCCGGTCTTGTTTTCAAAGGCTATGGCGAAATAGTGTCTTTTGCGTAGCTCATAATGAATTTCCTTGCAATAAAGCCTGCCGATATTCTCACTGATATACCTGGAACGGAGGTAAGACAACAGGGCATGGTGGCTCAGTTCTTTTACTTCCACGTTTTCCATTTCTTCCTCGATAGGACAGGGACGGACACTCCGGCTTTGTAACTGTTGAAAAGGTACGCCAATGGCATTCTCGCTGATACGGAGCAATACCATACTTACATTGCCAGTCCGATAAAGGTGTTTTCCCAGTTCTATGATGTCACCTCCGGCAGAAATCCCAAAGTCATACCATTCGTTCAAATTATCGTTGACCTTGAACGAGGGGGTACGTTCCTCTCGCAATGGGGAGAGGTACCAATACTGGCAGCCGCGCGCATTGACCGGAGAATGTCCTATTATCCGCAGATATTCCACAAGCCGTATCTGTTTCGCTTCTTTTATATTCATTTTAGTATGGTTTACTTATATATACCCACAAACTAAACCATACTGCTTAGAGATGGAATGAACTATTATAGGAGTAGGTACGACCGTTTTTTGTAATGGCATGATTTTCCAACAGGAACTTACACAAGTTTACCAATGTGTTTCTTCCTCTTGAATACCCAATGCTCTCATATCCCTTTTTAAGAGCTTCAAGCAAAGATTGATAGCCATATTCCGCGCATTCTTCAAAGGCTACTTCCAAGGCGGTTCGGTGTTGCTGCTCTGTCATATCTATATAAGAAGCCAGTCTGTCCATTTTGTTCTTTTTGAATTGGTGTTCTTTTACCAAGTGAGGGAGAGAGTCTTCTCCGATTTCAAATGCGAAAGGTGTAAATTCCCTGTCCCTTATGTGCATGGCCCTTACTTCGCTGATTTTTCCATTTTCATTGTTTTTTGATATTTGCAGAATAGTTTCGGCCTTATTGTTCAGTTCTGTTCCTATATGGCCTCTGGTATTGTCATCGCCTTTGTTTAGATGTAAGACGGTGTGGATATGCAGCTCGTAATAGCTTGACCATCTCATCAGTTCATTGATTATGTCAAGAGATTCGCTGGGACTGTTTATGTCATGGATTAAATCACGGATGCCGTCAATGATTACGAGCCCGATGTTTTGCTCTTCGTGGAGTGCCCATCGTATAATGTCTCTCCTTTGGTCGGGAGTGTATTCTCGCAGAACCAAAAACTGGATGTTGTCATTTTCTTGGTCGGTAGGCAGTCCTGCCAGTTTAAGGATTCGATGAAGCACTTTGTGGCAATGGCACTTGCTTTGTTCTGTATCGATGTATAGGATTCTATTCTTGCAAGATGGCAGTTCTGCTTTGTACTTTAGAATCTCCTTTCCGGAAAGAGCCGATGCGACAATGGCGCTGACATTGAATGTCTTTTTGCTTTTGGGTTTGCCGGTGGAAGCACTGAAATTCCCGATTGTAGCAATGGTAACGCCGTCTATTTGTACGATTTCCTGTGGAAACTCGTATTTTTCGGTAACACTCAGCCGTATATATTTCAATAAAGACTTATATTTGGCTTCGTCTATCCGATAATTGTTGGGTTGTATCATATCAGGTTGCATTATTTTTTTCCTCCTTTTGTTGGTTTGTTCTTACTTTTTTGTCCCAATGTGTAAGCGATGACATTGGCTTGCCTTTCTATTTCTGCATTGGAGAAACAGGGGTTGCGCTTTATCCATCGGTTCAGGTCATCCCTAAGAATGAATATGTTTTTCCCATTCGGCTTATACACGGTAAGTTCTTTCTGCATGGTTAACTTATAGACATAGCCTTTGGACACTTGTAGATAGGCGGCTACCTCGTCTATATTGAGAAACTCTTTTGCGGCATAAGCTATCTTTTCCACATTTTCAAGATGGGATAGCAGTTCGGCCAAAGAACCGAATCGTTTCAGGTAATTTTCAACATTCAGAATTTCCTGCTGAAAATTTTCCAAGGAGTTGTTTTCGAGGAATGATTTCAATCCTTCGATACGGGAGAGTAGTAAGTCTATTTCTTTTCTATTCATAATTCTTCTTTTGTTATAGCAGCAGGTTGCCCTATTGTTTGTACTTGATTTCTCATTGCCCATTCGCAAAGTTCCTTTCTGTTGAAATATACCAATTTGCCGTTTGGCTTGTAGTGTGGTATTTGCTTGAGAGAAGTGAGTTTGTAGATATAACTCTCGGACAAACCGAGATAAGCAGAAGCTTCAGCGGTAGTCAGCACTTCCTTGACTGCCCAAATACGCTCTTTCAACTGTGCAATGTAATTCTCGATGGTCTGGATTTTATCCACTTCGTTAATCTTTTGTTCTAACGACTGGAGCCGTTCAAAAGGTTTCTCCGTTGCCATCATCGAAATCATGTTCTCCATTTTGGAGAGCATCTTATTTTCATTTGTCGTTCTTCGATGTCTCATTGATTGATGCTGTTAAATTTGACAATGGGAGGTATGCCCTCCGTGAGTAATCGATTACGGAGGGCAAAGGTAGATGAGTATATTCGCTTGATTATGTTGAGATTATTGAGTATCAACACAATTCTCAATACGACTCTCAACAATTTGTTATTCCTTTGTTATACTTCTTTGTTTTTGATTAGAGTGATATACTTGTCTATGATTGCCAAAAACTGCTTATCTATGGCGTTGGGAGTGGTGTCTTTTATCCGATTGAGGGTTGATGACATATCGTGTTGGGTCAGTAATTTCTTCCCTGAAGAACTGATGACAAGATGTTTTTGGGCAATTACCGATTGCCAGTTATAGGTTATCACATCGTGTGAAGCCAGTTTATCCAACAATAAAACCAATTTGCTGTTGTTTCTTGAAGTCACAGTCTGCAATGTGTCTGCTGCATAACAAATGGCAACATTGTCTGCATCCAAAACTTCCTTAAACAAACAGACCTCATTGGCAAGTTGCACAATGAGGTCCAAAGTATGTCTGTCAAGTAAAGGTTTGATGTTGGTGTTCTGAATGGTCTGAATAGGATTCCCCGGACTGCTGTTGTCGGACTCAGTAGCGGATTCCGACAGGTCAATGGCGTAAAATTCGTTCAGTAGTTTTATGATCCCATTTTCGTCCAATAAGTCATGGTCGAAATGTTTGCGAATCAAAATTTCATGCTTCCCCAGAAGCTCTATTACCGTGTGGTAATTCTTTAGATGTTCATTCTTGCTCCAGGCATCATTCGCATCGTGAAACCGATGGGAATGGGTAAAGTCAAGCACGTATCGCCTGTAACTTTTTTGCCGTGTGGTGACTTCGTCTTTGTAAGACTTATGGGCTTGCTCAACCAACCGGAATAGCCCTTCTTTACCGGTCTGCGCAGGAGTCCATTGGAAACCTCGCATCGCTCTTTTCAAAAAGAGAGAGGTGCAAAGATAATTTCTTTGACATAAAACATTATTTTAAGTATTGTTGTTTGCCACCTTTGCGTTGATGGCGTTTTTGTTTTGAGTACTAAGATAGTTATCTGCAATGGTTTTTAGTTGAATATCGTATGTGTCCATCAATCCTTTTTTTACTATAAAACGAAAATTACTATCCATACTTTCTCTGTTTGGTACTTTATCATTTTGTAAGCGGAAGCAGTTTACGCACTTTACCCATACATCATAGGGATTGTGTTGCTTAAAGGCCAAATGTACAAAGTACATAAGTGAAGTCTGTGTTTTCATCCATACTATAGGATGTTCAAATACCGTTTCATCGAAAATACCTTTGAATGCGGCAAATGTGGTGTCGGAGGAGATATATCCACCGTCAAGTAGGGCGGAGAACATGGAATGTATCTCATCTTCGCTATTCGGACTGTAAAATACAACTTTGCTCGTATGAATGAGCCGTTCATCAGAAGTTTCTTCATTGAACGTATTTTCAATGTGGTTGAACTTATCACAGATAGCCTTTAATCTAACATCATACCTATCCAACCATCCGGCTCGCTTAATCCAACTGTAACCTGATACAAAACAAGCTTTGTGCGGAGTGTGTCCGTTTATGCTGAAACAACATTCTCCTTTTACCCACAAATCCTTCTTGTTGAATTTGTAAAATGCCTGATATACGAAAAAGGACAACTGCCGTTGCGTTTTAATCCATTCTACCGGCTTGCTGAATGTCCTTTTATTGAAAATGCCGACAAATGTTTTCAAGCCAGTGTCAGGTGCGATGTATCCGTATTTCACTAAATCTCGATACAGCACTGCTATATCTTTTTCACTCTGTGGTGTGTAGAATGTCTCTGTCTGATGCGTTGGCTCAAATTCAGTAAAGTCAACTTCCGGGTAGAGGGCTTTGGTCGTTTCGTAAAGTTCCGTATTGTATCTCGGAACACGCCAAGTGCTGAATCGCTTTCCATTTTCCCTTTTCCATTGCTTTTCAAAAAGGATGTAGGTGCTGGGAAGTTTGCTGATGGTAGATACAGCATAGGCTATCACTTTCAGTTGCAGCGGCTTCGTTTGCGGCATCGGCTGATAGTGTTCATCCAAAAGACCTGCGCGTATGGCTCTTTGTAATAATGTAGCCACCTGTTCATTGGCTAAAGGCTCAATCAAATCTTTATATTCGCCTTTCACCTCTTCTTCTTGCCTTTCGCAAAGTGACAGCAACGCTTGCATATTGTTCGCATAACAGTCAATTACCTTGACGTATGCAGAATCAATTTCCTGCCTATGACTTTGTACATAGTTTACGACAGGAACGGTAAATTCGTTATTTGTTATAAGATTTGCCAAAAGAGGAGAGGGAGCTTGTTCCATATATAGACAAATCTCTTTCGCCCATTTCCCGATATTCATCCACGAAGAGTCAAGTGCTTCAAATTCGATTTCATCATCCAGATCCAATTGGCTTTTCATTTCACCGACGATTCGGGTAATCTTCGTTATCTTTATAACGGTTTCTTGCCTTGTCATAAACACGGGATTTAATCAATATCAGGAATCAATGATACGGCATTCTGCTTGTTTTTGTCAAGCACCTTTGCATAAATTTGTGTGGTCGCCAGTTCTTTATGCCCTAATAGTTTTGATACAGTGTAGATGTCCGCTCCCAAGTCAAGCATAAGCACAGCGAAGGTATGTCTCCCGCAGTGGAAGGTCAGATTCTTATTGATATTGGCAGCCATGCTCCAACGCTGTAATTCCAATGAAGTCCAAGCTCCGTATGTAAATCCTGTAAAGACGGGATCTTCCGGGTTGCCTCTTTCACCGAGGTATTTTTCTGCCTGTGAGGAAATGTCAAGATACTCTTGTCCGCCAGTCTTCTTTTGTTTGAAGACGATTCTCGTGTAATCTCCAAATTTTTGAACCTCGCTCCATGTGAGTTTCTGAATATCGCTTTTACGAAGTCCGGTCAGGCATGAAAAGAGGAAAGCTCTTTTTAGAATAGGATAGCGGCAAGGAGTAGCAGCCAACTGTTTTACCTCTTCCAAGGTCAGATAGTCACGCTTTACTTCTGCGGCTTTGAATCCCTCGATTCCACGCAAAGGATTTACAGGTATGATTCTTTCATCGTAAGCCTGGTTGATACAGGCGCGGAGCTTATTGAAATAAGAGACTTTTGAGTTTTGGGACAAGCCTTGAAACACATCCCTTTCTCTACGTGGGCCGGTACGCTTGTGAGTGTCTTTTTCCACATTATTCAAAAAATCCTTGAAGCCGTTTATAAACTCCGGAGTAATATCTTTGAATGTGGTTTTCTCATCACAATAGATTTCGAGATAACGCAAGCAGCTTCTCCAGTTACCCCAGTTACCCTCAGATTCAGGATTCTTGTGTCTTTCTTCAACCATCTTCCGATAGTATTCCAAAAAAGGAGTATCTTCTTTGAATTGGCGAGTGAAAGAATACTCTCCGTTCTGCATTTCAATGAGGCGTTTGGATTTTATAGCCTGAGCGGTTGCCAATGTCTGTCTGTTCTGCTCACGCTCCAGTGGAGTAGTGGCATCGATCAGATAAAGTTTCAAATACTCTTTCTGACGTTTACCATTTCTGTAGATGTCGAGATACAAGCTCACGTTACCGTTTGCCAACTTCTTTTCCCGTAATTTTACGGGTTCTTTCTGGATTGTTGTTTTCTTAGTCATAGCCTGTTCCTATTTTAATGAGAGATGTGATTCATTGTCTTCGGGGACAGAATTTTGTCCCTCGTGTCCCTTATGGGGGACAATCTGGGGACAAAAATACAAAAAAAATATGAAAACAGGCAGAAAATACGGAGAGAAAGAGAAAATATAAATTCTCATAAAATCATTGATTTTTCGCACTTTACGGATTTATATTTTCTCTTTTTTATGCTTTTCTTTTCTTTATGTCACTTGCCGATGCAAAACTTACCAAATATATTCTCTAATATTTCATCATTGCTGATTTGGCCTGTTATTTCTCCCAGGTAGTGCATGCATTCACGGATGTCCTGGCTGAGGAAGTCGCCGGAAATGTTTTGGTCGAGGCCGTTTATGACGCGGGTAATGGCTTCATGAGCTTTTGTCAGAGCTTCGTAATGGCGGACGTTTGTGACGATGATGTCGTTTTGGCTTAGCTCTGGGATAGAAGCGGCCTTTAGGAGTTGTTGTTGCAGCAATTCGGTATTGTTTTGTTGCTTGGCTGAGATGTAAAGACGTTCTGCCGGAACATTGGACAGGAGTTGCTGCTTGGCAGCCAGAGCTTCGGGTGACAGCAGGTCGGATTTGTTAAATATTAATAGTGTGTGCTTGCCTTCGGTTTTGGGGATGATGACTTGTGCGAGCGATTCTATTAATTCTGGCGGACTGGTTAGGTCAATTACCCAAAGAACAATAGAAGCCTGTTCCAGTTTCTTGAATGTTCGTTCTATTCCAAGGCTTTCTATCGTATCGCTGGTCTCGCGGATGCCGGCGGTATCAATGAAACGGAAGTTGATGCCTGAAATATTGATCGTGTCTTCTATCACATCCCGGGTTGTGCCGTGTATATCGGAGACAATGGCACGTTCTTCTCCCACTAAAAGATTCAGTAAAGTAGATTTTCCTGCATTGGTTTCACCTATTATGGCTACGGGAATACCGTTTTTTATAGCGTTGCCCACACTAAAGGAATCGGCTAGCTTATGAATTAGCTGTTCAATGCCGGATGCCAGTTGCTTTAGATTTGAACGGTCGGCAAACTCTACATCCTCTTCGCTGAAATCGAGTTCCAATTCGATGAGGGATGTGAAGTCTAGTAACTGATTGCGAAGTTTGCTTAATTCATTGCTGAATCCTCCGCGCATCTGGCTTACTGCCAGTTTATGTTGTCCGGCGGAAGTAGAGGCAATAAGGTCGGCAACTGCTTCGGCCTGGCTAAGATCTATTTTGCCGTTAAGGAAGGCACGTTGTGTGTATTCGCCGGGCAAAGCGGAACGACAGCCTTTTTCGATAAGCAGTTGCAGTAGTTGTTGTTGTACATAAACAGAACCATGACAGGTGATCTCTACCGTATCTTCTCCCGTAAATGAATGCGGATTACGGAATAATGCCAGCAAAACATCGTCAATCATCTCTCCGTTACGATAAATGCTACCGTAGCTGAGCGTATAGGCTTTTTGCGCCGTTACGCTGTTTCCTTTGGTTCTGGGAACAAAGATAGAGTTGCAGATTGATATGGCTTCGGGGCCGGAAACGCGAATAACTGCTATTCCTCCGGCTCCGGGTGCTGTAGATACGGCACAGATTGTATCCTGATTCATGATTAAACGGTTATAAGTTCATATTGTTGAGTTCCTAGCCCTAGCTTTTCGGCATGTTCCAAACCTGCCTGCCAGTTTGTGTCGGGATGGATCAAATGGAACTTGTCTTCGCCTTCCAGATGCTGGTGGGGATGAGCCTCCGAGAGACGGTTTACGGTTTGCAGTGCAGGTGCGTTGGTAACCAGATCGGCACATGCTTTATCCAATGCTACCGGATCGAAAGAAGCGGCAATTCCTAAATCGGGGACTATGGCTGCATCATTGTGGTTCCAACAATCGCACTCGGGAGATACATTCATGATGAAACTTACGTGGAAGTGAGGTTTATCCAGTAATACGGCTTTTGTGTATTCGGCAATCTTGTAATTCAGCCGTTCGGAAGTGTCCCACGAAGCCAGAACAGCCCCTTCGTATTGGCAAAGTGCCACGCACTGTCCGCAACCTACACATTTGTCATAATCGATAACAGCTTTGCGGTTATCATTCAGGTGTATGGCATCATGTGCGCAATGTTTTACACAGATGTTGCATCCTTTACATTTTTCGATGTCTATTACAGGTTGCGAATTACCGTGTAGTTCAAGCTTCCCGGCTACACTGGCACATCCCATTCCCAGATTTTTCAATGCACCGCCAAAGCCGCTTTGTTCGTGTCCTTTAAAGTGATTCATGGAAAGAACAATATCGGCATCAACAATGGCTGTACCTATTTTAGGTGCCGGGCAGTACTCGCCGTTTATTTCGATTTCCCGGCAGTCGGTTCCTTTCAGGCCATCGGCAATGATTACATCGCATTGGGCGGAGATAGGATTAAACCCGTTTTCCATGGCACTCCTTAGGTGATCAACGGCGTTGGAGCGGCGTCCGGAATATAGCGTATTGCAGTCGGTCAAAAAAGGTCTGGCTCCCAAACTGCGAAGCAAGTTTGCCATACGGGCTGCATAATTAGGGCGGATATAAGCCAGGTTGCCAGGCTCTCCAAAGTGGATTTTAATGGCTACAAATTGGTCTTTAAAATCGATTTTCTCAATGCCGGCACGTTTAACAAGGCGCTCCATCTTGTCGAGCAGGTTGCTTGACGGCGTAGTGCGTAAGTTGGTGAAGTAAACTTTTGAGGTTTCCATTTTCTTTATTGATTTATGTTACAAAAGTACAAAAGAAGGGGCTGTCCAACAAGTCTTTTTTGTCCAAAGTATCCGGAGCTATAACTCCAAACACTTTGGAATGATAAGTGGCCTTATGGCGACCCGAAAGGAACTTACCGGAGACAGCTTCCATGTTTGCTGCTTATCTGTTTGATGTATCGTCTAGTGTATATTGAAGTTGGTCTAGCATAAGAGGAACTTCATTTTCTTCGATGCCGGCAACAAGCAGGTCCGGAATGTCCTGGATAAACTGTTCCCGGAATTTATTGAAGTCGTAATCATCGGCTTCTATGGCCTGCTTATAGTAAGAGAGTGCCCCTTTGATATTTTGCAGAGCCCATTCGGTATGACCGGCATTCAGATAGTCTTGCGTATCGGGCTGGCTGTCCGTTATCTTCTTGTAATAATTGCGTGCCTGGTCATATTTTCCTGTCAGAAACGAGCACCAGGCTATCGGCCGCCATGCCTTATGGCTTTTGTTGTCCAGATAATCTACCTTGAAATAGTATTTTAATGCTTCGTTGTAATTCTTCAGTTCCAGATAACAATGTCCTATGCTGATCTGGGCAGATAAGTTATCCGGGCTAAGCGTTTCGTAGCGACGATAATACTTCAATGCTTCTTCCGGTTGTTTCAATGTGCGGTAGCAGCCTGCAATTCTCCGGATCACCCATTTGCTTTCCGTATTGAGCAGGTCGGCACGAAGGTAGGCTTCCAATGCCCCTTCTATATCTCCGCCCATTTGTTTGCAATAGCCTATTTTCTGGAATAGGATGTCGCTACCTTGAATATGCTCCGATAAACGGTTGTAAATAATCAGGGCATCGGAGAAGTAATTCTTGCGGAGGTAATATTCCGCAATGGTAGTCAGGCTTTCTTCGTCCGAGATGTAGGGTTGCAGTATCGGAAGATTATGGAAATCGATCGGAGAGGTAAATATGTCTTCAAAATCGAGATGACTGGGGTATAGTTTGAAGAAACGGTACAAATCCTGAATGTACTGTCCTGTAATTATTTCCTCTTTGCCTCTTTTACTGATCAGCTCTTCTTTGCTTTGTTGTATCATTTCGTTGGCCTGGCTGTCAAATTGATTCATCATCATGCTACGGTGTGCTTCCGGCAGTTGCATCATGCTGAAATAAAACGAATACTTGTCCGAGTTACACATAAATCCGGCAGTAGTCATCGTGTCGAGCATTTGTTTTTCGGCACTGTCTTTGTTAAAACGGTCTCCAAATGCTGTGTGTGATGTGGTAAACGGCATAAACCAGTTGCTTAGTTCCCTGAAAAACGGGAAGTTCTTCAGATGAACAAACGTAGAATGCATCACATCGGCTCCTTCCTGTTGTAGTTCGCTGAATTCTTCCATCTTCTTACCTAGCGAACTCATCTCTTGCCATTCCGGATTCATCTCGTCTCCGAGTTGTTCGGGGTTAAAATCTTTCAGATTGATCTTCTTGCTGATCTTAGGACTTAGTTTCATCATTTCGGGGATGATCTCGTCTTGCAGTTTACGGGTAATCTTTTCCGTTTCTCTGGCCAGGATAAACCGTAGGATAATCGTACGGATTGCCTTGGTGAGGTTGGGTGTTTTTTCGTCCAGTGCAGCTAGCCTGTTTGCTATCTGCGGATATAACGCTGTACGTTTCCTGTATTTACATAAAGTGAGCAAAATGCCGATCAGGGCACGGACACGTATTTCTTCATTGTCCAACGACGCAGCATCGAAAAGCAACATGAGCTTTTCTTTATCAAAGGCCATTTGCAACCCGAGCATTAAGGCAGACACCGTCTGTGCACCCACACTGGTAGGCAAAGCGGTGTCTGTCAATATGTCTTGTATGCCTGCTACTTCTTCTGCCGTAAGAGGGTTTGAAACCCATATCTTGTGGAAAAGAACAATCAGCCCGGCTTCAAACCGTACTTCCTCTTTTACTATTCCAACCGGAGTAGATAGCATGCTGTGCAGATTGGTATAGCTCATCTGCTGCTGGGTTTGCAGATTACGTCGATGGCTGTAATAAACCAGAGGCGATTCGATGGCCAATGCTTTATGTTTCACCAAGTCTGCCAATTCGTATGCCGAAGCTACCAGATTGTTATATATCTGTTCCTGCATCGGATCTTTGGCGCCTTCACCCCGGTAGCGAAGCATGTATCTGTATGTCTCCTGTGCTTCGTCTAATTTATCCTGAAAAGAATATTCACGACTGCCGGCTATAAATCCTTGCAGGAAATCGAAAGCATTCTTCAACTCTCTGCTATCCAATGAACCAATGATGCGGTTGTATGCTTTGTTTATTTCTTGTATTGTCATAATCTATTAACAACAAATGGTATGCCAAAAGTATTATTTTTCTTTCAACAACAAACAATTGCTTGTCTATTTAATAGAAGAATGTGTGTCAAAAGTCGGAATTAAGGAACGCATACTGCGCATATTACGCAGACTACGCGCAGAGAAACCTATTACATTCCCCTGTCAGACCAATCTCCCTACCTAGGGAGATACTTTCCCTCTACCTAGGGGGATCTTTTCTCCTTACCTAGGGAGATTATTTCCCCCTACTTAGGGAGATTGGTCTGACAGGGGGAGGGCGGGACGCCGGACGAGGCTAAGACAAAGAGGGAGTGTAGGCAGTATATACGGGGTTATGCCGTGAACGTGCCTTTATGCTGCATATCCTGTTTGCAGAACTGCTGTATTGCCGAACGTTTCTTTCATATTTATGAGAGAGCCAAAAAAAACAGTATATTTGTACCGCAAAACATACATCCGTAAGATGATATCTTGTAGTAAGATGATCTTTACCGGAGGTGTTTCTGTTCTAGAAATAAATAAATTACGGTGTAAAGATGAAGAATATCCGCAATTTCTGTATTATTGCTCATATAGACCATGGTAAAAGTACCTTGGCTGACCGTTTGCTTGAGTACACCAAAACTGTAGAGGGTAAAGACTTGCAAGCACAGGTTCTTGATGATATGGATCTGGAGCGTGAACGTGGTATCACGATTAAAAGCCATGCTATCCAGATGAAGTATAATTATAAGGGGGAAGAATATATACTGAACCTTATCGATACTCCGGGACACGTAGACTTTTCGTATGAAGTGTCTCGTTCCATAGCCGCTTGCGAAGGTGCTTTGTTGATTATTGATGCCGCACAGGGTATTCAGGCACAGACCATTTCCAACCTGTATATGGCTATAGAAAATGATCTAGAGATTATTCCGGTGATGAATAAGATTGACTTGCCGAGTGCTATGCCGGAAGAAGTGGAAGATCAGATCGTAGAGCTGCTGGGCTGCCCTCGGACAGACATTCTGCGTGCCAGTGGTAAAACAGGAGAGGGTGTTTTCGAGATACTTGATACGATTATAGAAAAAGTTCCGGCTCCGAAAGGGGATCCCGAAGCTCCGTTGCAGTGTCTTATTTTCGACTCCGTGTTTAATTCTTTCCGCGGTATTATTGCTTATTTCAAGGTGGTAAACGGGGTGATACGTAAAGGTGATCATGTCAAGTTTATTGCTACCGGCAAGGAATATGATGCCGACGAAGTTGGGGTATTGAAGCTGGATATGTCTCCCCGTAGTGAAATCCGTACTGGCGACGTAGGTTATATAATTTCCGGTATAAAGACTTCCCGGGAAGTTCGTGTAGGTGATACTATTACGCACGTGGACAGACCCGCAAAAGAAGCAATTGCCGGTTTCGAAGAGGTAAAGCCGATGGTGTTTGCCGGTGTTTATCCTATCGAAACGGAAGACTTTGAAAACTTGCGTGCGTCGTTGGAAAAGCTACAGTTGAATGATGCCTCCCTTACCTTCCAACCGGAAAGTTCTGCTGCATTAGGCTTTGGATTCCGTTGCGGTTTCCTGGGTTTGTTGCACATGGAGATCGTGCAGGAACGTCTGGATCGCGAGTTTAATATGGATGTTATCACAACAGTTCCGAACGTATCTTATAAGGTCTATACAAAGAAAGACGAATGTATCGAAGTGCACAATCCGAGCGGTTTGCCCGATCCTACGTTGATTGACCATATAGAAGAACCGTTTATCCGTGCTTCCGTCATAACTAATACGACCTACATTGGTCCGATCATGACACTTTGCCTGGGTAAACGTGGTATATTGCTTAAACAGGAGTATATTTCCGGTGATCGTGTCGAGATTCACTACGATCTGCCTTTGGGCGAAATTGTGATTGATTTTTATGATAAGCTGAAAAGTATTTCCAAAGGGTATGCCTCATTCGATTACCATATACATGATTTTCGCCCCAGTAAGTTGGCAAAGTTGGATATACTGCTGAATGGCGAACCGGTAGATGCCTTGTCTACACTTACACATGTAGATAATAGTGTAGCCTTTGGACGTCGCATGTGTGAGAAGCTGAAAGAGCTTATTCCGCGCCAGCAGTTCGATATTGCAATTCAAGCTGCTATTGGAGCTAAGATTATTGCCCGTGAAACCATAAAGGCTGTCCGTAAAGATGTTACGGCTAAATGTTACGGTGGTGATATTTCGCGTAAACGGAAACTGTTGGAAAAACAGAAAGAGGGAAAGAAACGTATGAAACAAATCGGAACAGTGGAAGTGCCCCAAAAAGCATTCCTTGCTGTACTGAAATTAGATTAAAACGAAAAAGTTGGATGTGTAGAAAGGATGCCTCGGTTTGAAGCATCCTTTTTTGTCTTCTAATCCGTCCATTCCATTGGAACGGACTTGATGTTTTCTTCCGGTTGATCCTGTTTGGCGAAAAGCCAGTTGCCAATGACCAGGTAATTCATTCCCGTACTCATAAAGCAGCAATAGGCGTCATCGGGCGTACAAACGATAGGTTCGCCTCTGACATTGAAGCTTGTGTTTACAAGAACGCTGCAACCCGTCAGTTTCTTGAAAGCGTTCAACAAAGAATAATAACGCGGATTGGTTTGCATCGATACTGTCTGGACACGGGCACTGAAGTCTACATGTGTTATAGCTTGCAGCGACGAGCGGTTTACGTAGAGCTTTTCTAAATAAGGCAAAGCCTCATAATCATAGGGTAGTGGTAATCTGTGGCTTACGGATAGATTTGCTACTTTAAGCATATAAGGCGAGGTTTCGCTCATGTCAAAGTATTTGGAGACATCTTCTTCTAAGACACTGGGGGCGAAGGGACGGAAACTTTCCCTGAACTTTATCTCGAGATTCAGCATTTTTTGCATGCTGGTGTTTCTAGGATCGGCCAGGATGGAACGGTTTCCCAATGCTCTTGGTCCGAATTCCATTCTTCCCTGGAACCAGCCTACAATCATTCCGTCGTTAAGCAGCGAGGCTACCTTATTATATAATGTATCGTTGTCCAGCCTTATGCCTTGCGCGTTTTTCTTTCGCATAAATGCCTGGACAGACGCGTCGGTAAAGCATGGCCCCAGATAAGAACCGGACATACTGTCGGGTGTGTGTACGGTTCGTTCTTCTTTTAGGTAAGTGTGCCAGGTTGCGTAAGCGGCACCTAGAGCGCCCCCGGCATCTCCAGCTGCCGGTTGAATCCATATTTTGTTGAACAGATTGCTGCGTTCTATCTTTCCGTTGGCTACGCAATTCAGAGCAACGCCTCCGGCCAGCACAAGGTTGGCACATTGTGTCAATTGTTTTGTGGTTTCAATAAGCCGCAGCAATACTTCCTCAGTGACAGACTGGATGGCATAAGCCAAATCCATGTATTTCTGAGATAATTCCTCCTCCGGCTTCCGGGGTGGAAATCCGAAAAGCTTTTCCCATTTACTGTTTTGAGTCATCTTTAATCCTGTGGCATAGTCGAAGTAATCCATGTTAAGCAGGAAGGAACCATCTTGGCGGATGTCTATCAGACTTTCTTTTATAATCCGGATGTATTCCTGTGTTTGGGATGAAAGGGTGCCATAAGGTGCCAATCCCATCAGTTTATATTCTCCGCTGTTCACTTTGAATCCACAGTAATAGGTGAATGCTGAATAAAGCAGTCCGAGAGAATGCGGAAACTGAAGTTCGCGAAGTAACCTGATCTCTTTGCCTTCGCCAATACTGATTGTTGTGGTCGCCCATTCGCCAACACCGTCTACTGTCAGGATAGCTGCTTTGTCAAAAGGAGACGGATAGAAAGCACTTGCCGCATGCGATAAGTGATGTTCCGGAAATAGTATTTGTGTGTCTATTTCTTGTTTCAGAAGCTCTTCACACAGGATACGTTTCATGTAAAGCTTTTCCTTTACCCATACAGGCATAGCTTTGGCGAAATTACGGAAACCTTTCGGAGCGAAGGCGTGGTATGTTTCCAGTAACCGTTCAAACTTGATGAATGGTTTTTCATAGAATGCTACATATGAAATATCAGTACCGTTTATTCCAGCCTCTTCCAATACATATTTTATGGCATGATGAGGAAAGGAAGAATCATGTTTGGTACGTGTAAAGCGTTCTTCCTGTGCTGCGGCTATTACCTCACCGTCTATTAGTAAAGCAGCGGCACTATCGTGGTAGTATGCAGATATTCCAAGTATAGCTTTCATCCGTTATTTCAGTATCTCCAGCAGTTTGTTCAACTTCGGAGCCATGATGATTTCCGTACGGCGGTTCTTACTGCGGCCGTCAGCTGTTTCATTGTCGGCTACAGGCATAAATTCTCCCCGGCCGCTGGGTTGTATTTGCAACGGGTTCACACCATAATCTTTGGTAAGTATGCGGACAACGGAAGTTGCACGGATCACACTCAAGTCCCAGTTGTCTTTGAATTGGGCAGTGTTGATTGGCTTACTATCCGTATGGCCTTCTATATATACATCTATGTCTGTCTGTTTATTCAGCACTTCTGCCAATTTAGCCAGTGCTTCTTTACCGCGTTTGTCTACTTTGGCACTACCCGATTCGAAGAGAAGTTTGTCGGACATGGCAACATATACTTTGCCATCTTTTTCGGTAACTGTAAGCTCGTCGCTGCTGAACCCCAGAAGAGCATCTTTTACACTATTCAACAGAGTTTGTACTTTCTCGTTCTGGGCATGGATCAAATCCTGCAGTTCGTTGATGGTACGTTCGCGCTTATCTAATTCACTCATCTTTTCACTAAGAAGCGAATTTAATTTATCCTGTTCGCCCATATTGGCATTGAGCATTGTCTGATAGTTACGGATGTTACGTCCCATTTGTGCTGTGTCGCGCAACAATTCATTCAGACGGGCAGATAACTGGGTATTGTCGTCACCGCATTTACCAAGTTGTTCCTTTAAAGCTTCGGCACGTCCGATAGCTTCCAGACGACCGTTTTCGGCTAATAAATACTTCCCTTTTGTAACGCAGGAAGTGCAAACCAACAGTGTTGAGGCTGCTACGATTACTGCTTTCTTCATAATGACAAATAAAATTTAGCGAATGTAATATTTATTACATTTTACATGCATATTGTTTAGTTTATTTGTTTTCCGTAAACATAATTAAAGAATAGACCGTATGAATATAAACGAATTATAGAATGCTATGCTGTTTTTATGAGAGATGGATTGTGTCTGCTTATTCGGAAAAGAATTCTTTGCATATGTTCGGATTTTTATCGAATATTGCACTTTGAAAATTCTGTTGGAAAGTTGACATAGTATCAGAAGATGGGGAAAGTACTTATTATTGATGACGAGAAGCAGATACTGAGTTTACTGTCACGTATTATCGGGCTGGAAGGATATGAAGTTTATCAGGCTTCTTCCTGTAAAACCGGTTTGAAGCAGCTTGAGCAGTATACACCGGAAGTGGTGTTGTGCGACGTGCGGCTACCGGATGGAAGTGGTGTGGAATTAGTTTCGGAGTTGAAGAAGCTGTGTCCCTTAACGGAAGTTATTTTACTTACGGCGCATGGCAATATACCTGATGGTGTTCAGGCTATTAAGAACGGAGCGTACAATTATATAACAAAAGGAGATGACAATAACTGTATTCTTCCTTTAATTGCGCAGGCAATGGACAAAGCCTCGTTAGCTTATCGTCAACAAAAAGAAACAGTTTCGTCTGTAGGGCAGCAATACTCTTTTGATGTGATTGTTGGTAATTCTCCTGCCATCCGGGAGGCTGTTTCTTTGGCACAGAAAGTAGCTACTACAGATGTTCCGGTTTTGCTGACTGGCGAAACAGGAACGGGTAAGGAGGTCTTTGCCCAATCTATCCACCGGCACAGTGATCGTCAAGGAAAGGCTTTTGTTGCGGTCAACTGTTCTTCTTTCAGCCGTGATCTTTTGGAAAGCGAGATGTTTGGTCATAAGGCTGGGGCATTCACAGGAGCTTTGAAGGAGACAAAAGGCTTGTTTGAAGAAGCATCCGGAGGTACGATATTTCTTGATGAAATAGGAGAGATGGCTTTTGATTTGCAAGCTAAATTATTGCGTATTCTGGAGACCGGAGAATTTCTGAAGATCGGGGATACTAAACCAATCAAGGTTGATGTCCGTGTTATTGCTGCTACAAACCGGGACTTAGCCAAAGAAATTGCTAATAATAATTTTCGTGAGGATCTTTTCTATCGCCTGTCGGTTTTCCAGATTCATCTGCCGGCTTTACGTGATCGTACTGGCGATATTCCTCTTTATGTAAAAGCGTTTGTTGATGTATTTGCTGCAAAGATGGGTAAAAAGCAGATGAGGGTTTCTTCCGAATATATTAACGCCTTAAAGCTTCATCCCTGGAAAGGAAATGTTCGTGAACTGCGCAATGTAATAGAACGTAGTCTTATTATAGCTGATGGAGATGTCCTGACTATCGATACTCTACCTTTATATATGCTCCATCCGGAAGCTGCTTCTGCAGATAATTATTCGGGTTTTGACCTGAGTGGAATGGAAAAAATGCACATTTCGAAAGTTCTTAAATATACGAATGGTAATAAAACCGAAACTTCACGCCTGCTAGGTATAGGCCTTACTACATTATACAGAAAAATAGAAGAATACGGATTATAATTTTCTGTTCTTTTTTTCATTTTGAAAAACCAACCCTTCCATTTTGAAAAGGTATAAGATAAATTCTTATACCTTCTTTTTTATGTAAAATACTGCTTTGTAGTATGTTATGGATTTATTTCCTCTTTTGGCATGCCTTTGGTTTATAGAATAGCGAAATCAAGAGTATGAATAGATTAAAAGAAATTTGGTCATGGAAAATTCACTGTCATTTTTATTTATGTGTTTGACGGGCGTTGCCTGTTATTGGTTCTTTTTTAAGTGTGTTGATTGGTTCGAAAAGATTTAGAAGAAAGGAGATTTAAGTATGTATTTGATTTTAGCTATACTTTGTTTGGTAATCTTCGGGTATCTGATGTATGTATTGGTTAAACCCGAAAAGTTTTAATTCTAATAAGACGAAAAGATGAATACTGAATTGTTGGGCGTTATTGCGCAAATAGTCCTCTTGCTCGTATTGAGCTATCCGTTGGGAAAACATATTGCGAAAGTATATAAGGACGGAAGCGACTGGATGCGTTTTATGGCTCCGGTAGAGAAGTTTATGTATAAGATTTGCGGAATCAACCCCGAAGAAGAGATGAACTGGAAGGTTTTCCTCAAATCATTGCTTGTTATTAATATATTCTGGTTCTTTTGGGGAATGATCTTGCTGGTATTACAGGGTTACCTTCCGTTGAATCCGGACGGAAATGCGGGACAAACGCCCGATCAGGCGTTTAATACCTGTATCAGTTTTATGGTAAACTGCAACCTGCAGCATTATAGTGGCGAAAGTGGTTTGACTTACTTCACTCAATTGTTTGTTATTATGCTGTTTCAGTTTATTACGGCAGCAACCGGTATGGCTGCAATGGCCGGAGTAATGAAGGCGATGGCAGCCAAAACAACACAAACAATTGGTAATTTCTGGAAATATCTGGTGATAAGCTGTACACGTATTTTGTTCCCTATGTCTCTGATTGTTGGTTTAATCCTTATCCTGCAAGGTGTTCCGATGGGCTTTGACGGAAAGATGAAAGTTGCAACATTAGAAGGTGCCGAACAATTAGTTTCGCAGGGCCCGACAGCGGCTATTGTTCCTATTAAGCAGTTGGGAACGAATGGCGGAGGTTACTTTGGCGTGAACTCTTCGCATCCGTTGGAGAATCCTACCTATCTGACGAATATGCTGGAATGCTGGTCTATACTGATTATACCTATGGCAATGATCTTTGCTTTGGGTTTTTATCTGAAACGTAAAAAACTGGCTTATTCTATCTTTGGCGTGATGCTGTTTGCTTATCTGGCGGGCGTTTGCCTTAATGTATATCAGGAAATGAACGGTAATCCGAAGATCAGTGAAATGACGATTGACCAATGGTGTGGTTCGATGGAAGGGAAAGAAACACGAATCGGGGCGGCTGCCACTGCTTTATGGTCGGTAACGACTACGGTCACTTCTAACGGTTCGGTAAATGGTATGCACGACAGCCTGACGCCGCTTAGTGGAATGGTTGCTATGTTGAATATGCAGATCAATACTTGGTTTGGTGGTGTAGGCGTTGGTTTTCTTAATTATTATACGTTCCTTATTATAGCTGTGTTTATTAGCGGGCTGATGGTAGGACGTACTCCTGAATTTCTGGGAAAGAAGATAGAAGCCCGGGAAATGAAGATTGCTACTATCGTGGCACTTGCTCATCCATTTGTAATTTTATTCTTTACAGCCTTGTCAAGTTATATTTATGCGCATCATCCCGGTATTGTGGAAGCGGAAGGCGGCTGGTTGAACAATCCGGGATACCACGGTTTTAGCGAGATGCTTTATGAATATACATCTTCGTCCGCTAACAATGGTTCCGGTTTTGAAGGTTTGGGCGATAATACCTGGTTCTGGAACTTTACCTGTGGTCTGGCATTAGTTATTTCGCGCTATTTGCCGATTATCGGTCAGGTTGCTATTGCCGGATTGCTGGCTCAGAAAAAATTCATTCCCGAAAGTGCTGGCACATTAAAGACAGACACAGGTACATTTGCCGTGATGACATTCTGCGTTATCGTGATTGTAGCTGCTTTGTCCTTCTTCCCTGCATTATCATTAGGCCCGATCGCCGAGTATTTCTCGTTGTAATTCATAATTTATAATTGATAATTCATGAAAAGTAATAAATCCGCTTCTTTGTTTCCAAAGGAGCTCGTCATAGAAAGCTTAAAGCAATCGTTCGTTAAGTTGAATCCACGCACGATGTTTCGTAATCCGATTATGTTTATTGTGGAGATTGTGACCTTTGTAATGTTCATTGTTACAATCTGGGCTGCTGCAACCGGTGCTCAGGATCAAGGTTCGTTTGGTTACAATCTGTTGGTGTTTCTCGTTTTGTTTGTTACGTTGTTGTTTGCCAATTTCGCCGAGGCTATTGCCGAAGCACGCGGTAAGGCACAGGCCGATAGTTTGCGTAAAACCCGCGAAGAAACACCGGCCAGGCTGCTTATCGGTAATGATATTAAAGTAGTCAGTTCTTCCCGGTTGAAGAGAGGCGATATCTTTGTCTGTGAAGCCGGTGATACTATTCCTATCGACGGAGAAATTCTGGAAGGTCTGGCTTCCATTGACGAAAGTGCCATAACTGGTGAATCGGCTCCTGTGATTCGAGAGGCCGGAGGTGATAAAAGTTCCGTAACCGGCGGTACGAAAGTACTGTCCGACCAGATAAAAGTAGTAGTTACCACCCAACCGGGCGAGAGCTTCTTAGATAAGATGATAGCGTTGGTAGAAGGTGCTTCACGTAAAAAGACTCCAAACGAAATTGCACTGACAATTCTTTTGGCCGGCTTTACACTGGTGTTTGTTATTGTATGCGCAACTCTTAAACCTTTTGCCGATTATTCTGGTACGGCAATTACGGTAGCTGCTTTTATTTCTCTGTTTGTTTGTCTGATACCGACAACTATCGGCGGTTTGCTCTCGGCTATCGGTATTGCGGGGATGGATCGCGCCCTTCGTGCCAATGTTATTACCAAATCGGGCAAAGCTGTCGAAACGGCCGGCGATATAGATACTTTGCTTCTTGATAAAACCGGAACTATTACGATCGGTAATCGTAAGGCAACCCAGTTTTATCCTGTATCCGGAATAGATAAACTATCCTTTGTTCGAGCCTGCCTGATGGCGTCTTTGTCAGATGAAACTCCGGAAGGTAAGTCTATTGTTGAACTCGGACGTGAGAAAGGGATTCGTATACGGGATTTAAGTACTTCCGGTTCGCGAATGATTAAATTTACTGCTGAGACCAAATGCTCTGGCGTCGATTTAAAAGACGGAACCCGCATCCGCAAAGGTGCCTTTGATGCAATCCGTAAGATGAGTGAAGCTGCTGGCAATCAATATCCGGAAGAAGTGGCCGATCTGGTACGGAATATTACCAGCAATGGCGGTACTCCGCTTGTTGTCTCCCAAGATAACTTCATTATCGGTGTGATCGAATTGCAGGATATTATCAAACCGGGTATTCAGGAACGTTTTGAGCGTTTACGCAAGATGGGTGTTAAAACCGTGATGGTGACGGGAGATAATCCGTTGACTGCAAAATATATTGCCGAGAAAGCGGGTGTAGACGACTATATAGCCGAAGCAAAGCCGGAAGACAAAATGAATTACATTAAGAAAGAACAGGATGCCGGAAAGTTGGTTGCCATGATGGGAGACGGTACGAATGATGCGCCGGCACTGGCGCAGGCAAATGTAGGTGTGGCGATGAACAGCGGTACACAAGCGGCCAAAGAAGCCGGCAATATGGTGGACTTGGACAATGATCCGACTAAACTGATAGAAATTGTTGAGATAGGTAAGCAATTATTAATGACGCGTGGTACGCTGACAACTTTCAGTATTGCTAACGACGTTGCAAAGTACTTTGCCATTATACCCGCTTTATTCATGGCTTCTATACCTGCATTGGGTGCACTTAATATCATGCATCTGCACAGTCCGGAGTCTGCTATTCTGAGCGCCGTTATTTTCAATGCGATCATTATCCCGGTTCTGATACCTTTGGCTCTGCGCGGTGTAGCTTACAAACCGATTGGAGCTTCGGCGTTGCTTCGCCGTAACCTGCTGATTTATGGTGGTAGTGGCGTTCTTGTTCCGTTTGTCGGGATTAAGTTGATCGATATGGTAGTTAGCCTTTTCTTTTAGGCATTTGAATTAAAGAAAAAACAGGAAGAAAAAGTATGTTGACAATGATAGACCGAGCGGCTGATAATTATCAAATTACTCTTTCTTCGGTTGAAATAGAAAATAAACGTAATAGTAAAAAGAAATAATTAGCGATATGATTAAGAATTTGTTGAAATCATTCAAACTGACACTGGCGTTTTGTGCATTTTTTGGTGTCTTTTATGTATTTGTTTTGTGGATATTTGCCTTTGTGTTCAGCCCGAATAAAGGCAATGCCGAAGTAGTGGAACTGAATGGAAAGGTAATAGGTGCAGCCAATATCGGACAGGCCTTTACACAGGATATTTATTTCTGGGGACGTCCTTCACGTGCGGGTGACGGATATGATGCAACCAGTTCGGCAGGTAGCAATAAAGGTCCTTCCAACGAAGAATACCTGGCGGAGGTGAAAGTCCGTATAGATACTTTTTTACTGTATCATCCTTATTTAAAACGCGATCAGGTACCGGCCGAAATGGTGACAGCCAGTGCGTCAGGTCTTGATCCTGATATTTCTCCGAAAGCGGCCTTTGTGCAAGCCAAGCGCGTAGCTGATGCTCGTGGACTGCCCGAAGAAAAGGTAATGGCCTTGATTACAGAAAATACAGAGGCTCCTTTATTGGGTCTTTTCGGCATGGCAAAAGTGAATGTATTGAAATTGAATGTATCATTAGATAAGGCAATAAGCCGTAATTGATAGAAGTTATGAAATTGGATAAGTTAAAGATTGCCGGAATTACAGTAATAGCTTTATTGCTGTTTGTCCCGGCTGCAAAGGCAAGTACGAATAATAGTGGTTTAGGTTTTACGGTACAGGGTGATTTGGTAAGTTCATATATCTGGCGCGGTATGTATCAGACGGGAGCAAGTTTTCAGCCAACGTTGGGACTGAATGTTGCCGGTTTCTCGTTTACGGTTTGGGGTTCTACGGACTTTGATGGTTATCAGGCTTCGGAAGGATTGGCGAATAAGGAAATTGATATGACAGCGGCTTATACGTTCGGTAATACCGGACTGACGCTGTCTGTTGCCGATCTTTGGTGGGCAGGGCAAGGAGCCAACAAATTCTTTAACTTTAAAAGTAAAGAAACGGCGCACCATTTAGAAGGTGGATTGGCATACACGTTGCCGATAGAGAAGTTCCCGCTTTCGATGGCTTGGTATACGATGTTTTTCGGGATGGACAAAAATGCGGAAGGCAGACAGAACTATTCTTCGTATGCCGAACTGAACTTTCCGTTCTCGGTGAAAAGAGTCGGTTTGAATGTTACCTGCGGAGTCGTTCCTTATAAAGCGTTGCAATACTATACGAATAGTTTTGCCGTAACGAATGTTGCCTTGAAAGGAACAACGGAAATAAAGATAACGGATTCATTCTCTTTGCCTATATTTGCGCATGCAATCTGGAATCCGCGTTTGGAAGACATGCATTTGGTATTCGGATTTACATTGAAACCATAAAGCAACAGAAAGCGACTATATGGATAGACAGCATAGCGTACAACACTTTTTAGATTTGCTCAAGAAGTCCCGCCGTGGGAATTTTAAGGTCTACATCGGTATGATTGCTGGTGTAGGCAAATCATATCGTATGCTACAGGAAGCACACGACTTGCTGAACAGCGGTATTGACATCCAGATCGGTTATATTGAAACACACGGACGTGTGGAAACTGAAGCTTTGGTGGCCGGACTGCCCGTTATTTCCCGGAAAAAATTATTTTATAAAGGGAAAGAGGTGGAAGAAATGGATTTGCAAGCTATTCTGAGTATTCATCCCGAAGTTGTAATAGTGGATGAGTTAGCGCATACGAATGTAGAAGGTAGCAAAAACGAGAAACGCTGGCAGGATGTGATAGATATTCTGGAGGCTGGAATCAGTGTGATTACGGCAGTCAATATACAGCATCTGGAAGGATTGAACGAAGAGGTACAGTATATTGCCGGTGTAGAAGTAAAGGAACGTATTCCTGACAGCGTACTGGAACAGGCAGACGAAGTGGTAAACATCGACTTGACTGCCGATGAACTTCTTGCCCGCCTTAAAGCAGGAAAAATTTATAAGCCCGAAAAGATACAGACTGCGTTGAATAATTTCTTTAAGTCTGAGAATATTCTTCAACTCCGCGAACTGGCTTTGAAAGAAGTAGCACTACGGGTGGAGAAGAAGGTGGAAAACTATGTACAAGAGAACTTTAGAGTGCGTCACGAACGTTTTTTGGCTTGTATTAGTAGTAACGAGAAGACGCCGCGGAAAGTAATTCGCAAGGTAGCGCGGCTGGCAACGCGTTATAACTCGAAGTTTTATGTACTGTATGTTCAGACTCCGCGTGAAAGTGTGGAGCGGATTCCGTTGGTTAGTCAACGTCATTTGTCCAATCATTTCAAACTGGCTACAGAGTTAGGTGGAGAAATAATACAAATGCAATCGAAGAATGTTTCGGAATGTATCGTGCAGGTATGCAGGGAGAAACAAATTACTACGGTTTGTGTAGGAAAACCGTCTTTACGTTTCTCGTCCGTTATTGTATCTCTGCTGGATTATCGGATGTTATTGAATAATTTGTCGCAATTAAATATTGACCTTGTAATTATAGCTTGAGTATGTTTCAATCCATTCATTTAAAGATTAAAACAAAGCTGACTTATGGAATAGGTTTGCTGTTTGCAATGATTGTCTTGCTGGGCTGTTTGTCGGTAGAGAATATTTTGAATATGTCTTCCGATACACAGAATATTCTGGCAGATAACTACAACTCTTTACTTTATTCGCGCCGGATGCTGGATGCGTTGGAGCGGATCAAAACAGACCCGGTTGCCCGTTCTGAGTTTGAGAAGAATCTGGAATTGCAGAAAAAGAATATTACTGAAGTTGATGAAAATGCAGCTACTTCGTATTTGGCTATGCGTTATGAGTCGATGCTGAAAGACCGGAACGATACAACAATTCAGCGTGTGCGTATAGCCTTGAATCAGGTGATGAGTCTGAATATGGCATCTATTTACCGTAAAAGCCAGGTGGCGGAATCAACAGCACACCAAGCTTTGCTTTGGATTGGGGTGATTGGTGTGTTGTGCATACTTATAGCTTTTGTATTTCTGATAAAGCTTCCTCGTTCTATTGATGCTCCTATCCGTAAACTGAAAGACGGTATTATGGGAATTGCGAATCATAATTATGAAAAGCGGCTGGATTTGGGCGGGTATGAGGAATTTGCAGAAGTAGCGAACTCCTTCAATCGTATGGCAGAGCATCTTGCCGAATATCGTAAAAGCACATTGGCGGATATTATTCAGGCAAAGAAATATATTGAAGCAATTGTAAACAGTATCAATGAACCGATTATAGGTCTGAATGGTGACCGTTCGATTCTTTTTGCCAATGATGAAGCGTTAACGATTCTGAACCTGAAGCGGGAAAATGTGATTGGTAAGTCCGCAGCCGAATTAGCGTTGAAGAATGATTTGCTTCGCCGTTTGATTCGCGAATTGATTCAACCCAATGAGAAGAACGAGCCGCTGAAGATTTATGCAGATAATAAAGAAAGCTATTTTCAGGCCAAATATATTCCGATCCATGTGTCGGATGAAGATACGATGAAGAACCAGTATGTCGGTGATGTGATCTTGCTGAAAAATATTACAGAGTTTAAGGAATTGGATTCGGCTAAGACTACTTTTATTTCTACTATTTCGCATGAACTGAAAACACCTATTGCTGCTATAATGATGAGCCTGAAACTGCTTGATGATAACCGTATCGGAGATATGAACGACGAACAGAAAGCTTTGGCGCAAAGTATTAAGGAAAGCAGCGATCGTTTGCTCGAAATTACCGGCGAACTTTTAAAGATGACGCAAGTGGAAACCGGTAAATTGCAGTTAAACCCGAAGATAACGAAACCAATTGAATTGATCGATTATGCAATCAAGGCAAACCGCGTGCAGGCCGAACGTTTCGGTTGTCATATAGAAGTAGAATACCCGGAGAAGATTTCCAAATTATTTGTGGATAGTGAGAAGATTGCTTGGGTACTTACAAACCTGCTTTCTAATGCGATTCATTATACGCCGGAAAATGGACGGATCATCATTGGAGCCCGGCAGTTGGATAAAGCGATCGATATTTTCGTTCAGGATTTCGGGAAAGGCATCGATCCTCGTTATCATCAAAGTATCTTCGACCGTTATTTTCGTGTTCCGGGTACGAAAGTACAAGGCAGTGGTTTAGGTCTGGCAATTAGTAAAGATTTTGTAGAAGCCCATGGCGGTACTATCCGGGTGGATAGTGAAGTTGGGAAAGGAAGTACATTTGTAATCCGGTTTGTCATATAGAAAATAGAAAAGAGGGCAATTAAAAGCCCTCTTTTGTAATATTGCTACCTACGGAAGTCGAAGAGTTAAGTTCTGGATTCCCTTTATAATGTATATCGCTACCTACGCTGGCAGAAGCTTTTAAATAGTCTGTGACATGTGTATATATGCCGGATCCGCTACTGGCAGAACACTCTAACCGGACTATAATGAAATCGCTTCCTTTGATATTGGATCCTCTGGAAGCTTTATATAAAGCACTGTTTGCTTTCCCTTTAAGAGTGAGGTCGCTACCGCTGGTAGCTTTGCATTGGATCGATTCGCAAGTGAGGCTGCTAAGCACAATATCTCCTCCTGCCCGTGCTGTCACTGTACAATGATTCATTTGTACCGGATATTTCATAGTAATATCACTGCCCTTGCTTGTCAATATTTCCAGGTCGTCACCGGATAAAGGACTTTGTAACGCGAAATCTATGTTACCTGATGTATGGATTTTCTTTAAATTTTTGGATGTTCCATTTAGTTTGAAAGTGGTCGGGATTAATTCCTCCCCTCCTTTTGTGGTAATAGTTAGCTCTTCGTTGTTCGTCTTAATATTCAGGTATGGATAGAGATTCTCATCTATAATAATCTGAAGTGAAGCTGTTTCTTCCTGCTTATAATTAAATATGTATGAGGTTTGTTGTCCACTGGAAAACCAGTTGAACCAGCTGTTGTTGGATCCTAATGTGTTGGAACTTAGTAAGACTGAAGAGTATTCTCCTACTGAAATTTGTTTGGTTGTGATCTTACCGTTCCCTTTTATTGTTTTTGCCATGCAAGGCATTGTACAAAGGGTTATCAACGTAAATAATGTCATGATTCTTGTTTCCATAGTCGATAGAATTTAATCGTTTTTCTATTTAGACGCATGTAACAGGAAAATGGTTACATATTTTGGCACAAAAAACGTTACGTTAGATTCCTCTACTCAAAGCATATGGAATTATAACGTAACGTTTTGTTCCTTTACCCCTGCTTTTTCAGTAAGTCCCGAATTTCAGTAAGCAATTGTATGTCGGCAGGAGGAGCCGGTGGGGCGGGCGGAGTTTCTTCTTTCTTTTTACTTAAAGAATTCATACCTTTAATTAATAAGAATATGGCGAAGGCAATGATAATAAAATCAAGAGTAACCTGTATAAAGTTGCCGTAATTTATACTTACAGCGGGGGTGATGATTTTATCGCCTTCCATAACTGCATGTTTAAGCGTAATTTTCAGATCTGTGAAATTAACACCACCAATCAGTAATCCGATTGGAGGCATAATAAGATCGGCTACAACAGATGATACAATTTTGCCGAAAGCACCACCTATAATGATACCTACTGCCATATCTACCACGTTTCCGCGCATGGCAAACTGCTTAAATTCTTGTAATATATTTCCCATATTGTGTATTTTAGTTATAATTACAAATGTAATTTTTAATTTTGCATTATCATAACGTTTATTCCTTTTGTTTGATTCTCTTTACTATGGAGATGTCATATCCTCTTTGTTCTGCTTTGTTTAATAGAAGACGGATAGTTTCTTCGGGCAACTGAGGTGTACGGCTTAATATCCATAGATATTCTGATGTATTGCTGCCAATTAAAGCATATGAATAGTTTTTGCTGTCTAATTCCATTATATTGTATTCCGCATAAAACCAAAGAAAAAACGAAACTTTTAATTTTCCGGGTTCGGAGGCATTTGTTATTTTGGCTACACCTTTGGCTGTTTTGAAGTCTCCGGAGAAATCATTCCAGTATCCGCTGTTTATCACTTGTATCTTGCCATTGGGTAGTTTTGTGTATTGGGCTGTAACGCCAACCAGGTTATGTTCAAAACGATGGTCTATCCGTGCTATTTCAAACCATTTGCCCATATATTTATCTATGTCAATTGTTTTTATAGTTGTTTTGTCGATATCACGTTGTATGCATGAAGTATTCATTAGTAATATATATGTAAAGATTGTAAGTTTTAAATTCATATTTTAATTATTTCTTCTTATTATAAAACATAAGCTGTAGAGAAAAGGTTTTTTAGGAGCCTTTATTCAAATCATCCCGATGAAATAATAAAATCATCCCGATCTTTTTTTTAAATCATCGGGATGATTAATTTTCTGATTTTTGAATGTATTAAGCTTATTTGGTATCTTTAAGATGCCTGATCTGGCTTTGGCGGTATTGGAGGTATGCTATATTTGTTCCTTGAATATTACTGGCTGGGTTTTTCGTACATTATATATATAAATAAATCGTTAAGATTTAGGGATAACGAATCTGATAATTTTTTTTCAATATGTAACTTGCGGATGTTATGCAAATTAGGTTGTGCGCCTTGTTTTGTTTAAAAAAATAGTTGGAATAAAGTTTGGAATATATGTTTAAGAGCATTACTTTTGCATCCGCATTCGAGAGAGAATGATTGGTGAATGGATATTGAACAATATTTTTATCAAAAAAGTTCCATAAACATTTGGAGCTAATAAATAAAAAGTTTTATCTTTGCATCCACGTTCGCTAAAAAAGCGGGTGTATAACGAGTTCTTTGAAAGATTTACATACAACAAGTAGTACAAGTATTATACAGACATTAGATGTTTGTTTTATAGAATAATAATACCGTCAATTACTTAATAGATTTAGAGATTCTGAGCAAAAGGTATAAGAAACAAATTAACAACGAAGAGTTTGATCCTGGCTCAGGATGAACGCTAGCGACAGGCTTAACACATGCAAGTCGAGGGGTAGCAGGGGGTAGCAATATCCCGCTGACGACCGGCGCACGGGTGAGTAACGCGTATGCAACTTACCTATCAGAGAGGGATAACCCGGCGAAAGTCGGACTAATACCACATGAAACAGGGATCCCGCATGGGAATATTTGTTAAAGATTTATTGCTGATAGATAGGCATGCGTTCCATTAGATAGTTGGTGGGGTAACGGCCCACCAAGTCTGCGATGGATAGGGGTTCTGAGAGGAAGGTCCCCCACATTGGTACTGAGACACGGACCAAACTCCTACGGGAGGCAGCAGTGAGGAATATTGGTCAATGGGCGAGAGCCTGAACCAGCCAAGTCGCGTGAAGGATGAAGGTTCTATGGATTGTAAACTTCTTTTAGAGGGGAATAAAGTGCGGGACGTGTCCTGTTTTGTATGTACCCTCTGAATAAGCATCGGCTAACTCCGTGCCAGCAGCCGCGGTAATACGGAGGATGCGAGCGTTATCCGGATTTATTGGGTTTAAAGGGTGCGTAGGTGGATGTTTAAGTCAGCGGTGAAAGTTTGTGGCTCAACCATAAAATTGCCGTTGAAACTGGATATCTTGAGTATGTTTGAGGTAGGCGGAATGCGTGGTGTAGCGGTGAAATGCATAGATATCACGCAGAACTCCGATTGCGAAGGCAGCTTACTAAACCAACACTGACACTGAAGCACGAAAGCGTGGGTATCAAACAGGATTAGATACCCTGGTAGTCCACGCAGTAAACGATGATTACTAGGAGTTTGCGATATACAGTAAGCTCTACAGCGAAAGCGTTAAGTAATCCACCTGGGGAGTACGCCGGCAACGGTGAAACTCAAAGGAATTGACGGGGGCCCGCACAAGCGGAGGAACATGTGGTTTAATTCGATGATACGCGAGGAACCTTACCCGGGTTTGAACGTAAGAAGACCGGAGTGGAAACACTCTTTCTAGCAATAGCTTTTTACGAGGTGCTGCATGGTTGTCGTCAGCTCGTGCCGTGAGGTGTCGGCTTAAGTGCCATAACGAGCGCAACCCTTATCACTAGTTACTAACAGGTCAAGCTGAGGACTCTAGTGAGACTGCCAGCGTAAGCTGTGAGGAAGGTGGGGATGACGTCAAATCAGCACGGCCCTTACATCCGGGGCGACACACGTGTTACAATGGCATGGACAAAGGGCAGCTACACAGCGATGTGATGCTAATCCCCAAACCATGTCTCAGTTCGGATCGGAGTCTGCAACTCGACTCCGTGAAGCTGGATTCGCTAGTAATCGCGCATCAGCCATGGCGCGGTGAATACGTTCCCGGGCCTTGTACACACCGCCCGTCAAGCCATGGGAGCCGGGGGTACCTGAAGTCCGTAACCGTTGAGGATCGGCCTAGGGTAAAACTGGTGACTGGGGCTAAGTCGTAACAAGGTAGCCGTACCGGAAGGTGCGGCTGGAACACCTCCTTTCTGGAGCAAAGGGTCTCAAAAATAGAGTAAAGGAATCGGTATAATATTCTTTACTTGTACTACGGTTGCTATGTATTAAGAAATATGATCTTACTCAAAAAAGGAGAAATTATGGATAAGATTCCATGTTTGTCCTTAGGTAGGGAAAGAGAGAAAAATGATGCTGAGAGTAATCGAGGCAAAGTTGACAGTCCTATAGCTCAGTTGGTTAGAGCGCTACACTGATAATGTAGAGGTCGGCAGTTCAACTCTGCCTGGGACTACAAGAAAATCTCAAGAAAAAAGGGGGGATTAGCTCAGCTGGCTAGAGCATCTGCCTTGCACGCAGAGGGTCAACGGTTCGAATCCGTTATTCTCCACCAGGATTGCTGGGACGTCAGTGACGTCAGGCAGTCATAAAGATCTTTGACATGATGGACAAAAGAATAAAGTAAAGTAGAGCAAAGCTGAAGATATATCAGCCCGACGCAGTACTATTCGTAGTACGGTGTCAAAGGTGAAAGAAAGTAAGCAAGGGCAGACGGTGGATGCCTAGGCTCTCGGAGGCGATGAAGGACGTGATAAGCTGCGATAAGCTTGGGGTAGGTGCAAATAACCATTGATCCCAAGATTTCCGAATGGGGCAACCCGTCAGGTTGAAGACCTGTCACCATGTAACCATGGAGCGAACGTGGGGAACTGAAACATCTAAGTACCCATAGGAGAAGAAAACAAAAGTGATTCCGCAAGTAGTGGCGAGCGAACGCGGAAGAGCCCAAACCAATGCTGTTTAGGCAGTATTGGGGTTGTAGGACCACGGCATAGCAAGAAGTTATCGAAATAGAACGTTTTGGAAAGAACGGCCATAGACGGTGAAAGCCCGGTATATGACTCTTTAATGAAGCTTAGTGGTATCCTGAGTAGCGCGGGGCACGAGAAATCCTGTGTGAACCAGCGGGGCCCATCCCGTAAGGCTAAATACTCCCGAGAGACCGATAGTGAACCAGTACCGTGAGGGAAAGGTGAAAAGAACCTCGAACAGAGGAGTGAAATAGTCCCTGAACCCGTCTGCCTACAAGCGGTCGGAGCATCGTAAGATGTGACGGCGTGCCTTTTGCATAATGAACCTACGAGTTA
>NZ_CM153257.1:1052500-1357500 GCF_056640975.1 Parabacteroides sp. KHUB-03
GAGAGAAGGAGTCCATTCATCTGAGTGGACTCCTTTTTTAGTTTGTGGAAATCCCCACAGTATTGTACTTTGTTTTATTAAATGAGGATATTCTTTCCATTTGCTTTGAATGCTTTGATAATATAGGTGTGTTATGGAAGATATATTAGTATTCCTATTCTGTCTTGTAGTTATTTATTGTTATTTTTGCCGGCAAAAGGAAAGTGCCATGAAAAAGTTTTCACTATTATTGCTGTTTTTATTAGTTTTTCATTTTTCTAATGCTCAGGATACAATTGTTTATCGTGTAGTTAAAGATATTCCATATCATATAACAAATAATCCGTATAGCCAGGAACGTTGTAATTTGGATATTTACTATCCGGAAAATATAAAAGATTTTTGTACAGTTGTCTGGTTTCATGGAGGAGGTTTATCCGCTGGAAGTAAGTTTATTCCTGAGGAATTGAAGAATTGTGGTTTAGCTGTCGTAGCAGTTAATTATCGTTTGCTTCCTAAAGCTTCTCTCTCAGATTGCATAGACGATGCCGCTTCTGCCGTAGCATGGACTTTCAAGGAAATAGAAAAATATGGAGGTAATAAACAGAAGATATTTGTTTCAGGACATTCTGCCGGAGGTTATTTAACAAATATGATTGGTATGGATAAAAAATGGTTGAAAGCCTATAATATAGATGCCGATTCTATTGCCGCTTTAATACCTTTTAGTGGACATGCTATTAGTCATTTTGCTTATCGTCAGGCAAAGGGAATGAAAAATACACAACCTGGTATTGATGAATTTGCTCCTTTATTTTATGTTCGCCCGGATGCTCCTCCTTTGATTATTGTTTCTGGAGATCGTGATATGGAAATGCTTGGCCGTTATGAAGAAAATGCATATTTCTGGCGTATGATGAAGGTTGTCGGACATAAAGAAACTTATCTGTATGAGTTAGGTGGCTATGATCATAGCTCGATGGCATCACCTGCATTTCATATTTTAAAGAACTACATAAAAGATCATTGCCGTTGATAGGATAAAAAAAGAGACCGTTTCCGAATATTCAGAAACGATCTCTTTTTATTATCTATATATGGTATGAGTTATTTTACTTCCTCAAAATCAGCATTATCTCAGTATGAGCAACTTGCGTACACGTGTTGCAATTATATCGCAAATCCGAAAATAAGCATCCATAAGCAACAACAACTCTTGACTGCAAAAATATAAAATTTTCCAATAAATATCGTAATATAAACGCATAATAATCAAATCAATGGGCGATTTTATAGAATATACAATTCGAATGCATAACTAATGCTTTAAGAAATCTTTAAGTGTAATAGTTGCAATTCTTAGTCCTTTCGCTTTTACTTGTAAGCCATTATCAGAAGTTAAAAGAATAGGATTTTCATTTTTAAATTTAAGTGCCACCGTTAATATGTTATTATCTGGAGATTTTTTATTAAAATCATTTGGCAATAAGTCAGGATCAGAAAGTTCCATTGAGACATTCGGCTTATCCATTGCTTTATTTATCAATCGTAAAGCTGTTTCTACATTTTTTTTGTCTGTCGCATCAAGCTTAATTTTAAGTTTGTCCAACTCGTCTATAACTTTTGCAGACATAACAACTTGATAATGTCCATCAATCTTAGAAATAATATCTGGACAATTAACAAACACATTAGTGTCGATGATATATATATTCTTTTTTGTGGTTGACTTAACAGATTTTTGTTTTGAAGTCTCAAATTGTGAAAGATCAATTTTCCCTTTTAGATGCAAACTTACCCCGTTGCCTTCAATTATACTATCTTCAAGTTTATTTGAATCATCTTCCCTTCTTTCTGGTATAATACCAGAAGTTATTTTGACTAAGTACGAACGAACATCTCTATGGCATGACGTATTGAGTATTGATTTATCCGCAACAATTATTGTCAGTTGTTTTGCACGACTTGTTGCAACATTAAACAGTGCTCTATCAAGAGACATTCCTATCATTGTGTTAGGAATATAATAGATACAAACATCGCAAGTCATACCTTGAACTCGTTCAACGGTGTCGATGAGAACATTGTTTTTGCTACCATATTTACTTATAAAACTATTCTGCAACATTCTAACTGCTGCACGAAATTTTGTTAATACTGCAATATTCAATTTAGGATAAGATGATAATAAATCATTAATAATTCTAATAGTGAAATCACAGCTACCTTTATCTGCTTTCTCACCGATAGGCATATCCTTAGGAACAAGAACTGTACCACCTTCCTTAGGAATATAGTGTATAGTAGTATTTACTAATTCATACTTAAAGTCAGCTACCGATTTAATAGGTGTATGATAGAAAATACTTGTCAAATCCGCAGATTTTTTCAATAAACGATGTGTTTCTGTTAAAATAAACGACTTGTAGTTAAAGTTCTCACAAAGTGTTACAAAACCATTTGCAAGCATAGCGTAGTCGTTCCTCATAAGCGTTTCTTCGCTTAACAATACGATTGGCTGCATCTGGTTTTGATCACCAATCCATATGACCTTTTGTCCAAGATTCTTACATGCAGCTATCATTCCAAACAAAGCCTGACTTGCCTCATCCATAATTACATAGTCAAATGGTTGTTCATAATAACTTTGTTTAGCCCAACCACTTGTATTATAGAATGTTGAGAGTGTCAAATTGCCAGAAATACATGTTACTTTTTTACTATCTATAGGACAAAGATTTTTGCAGGTAATAAGTTCGTCAGAAGATACATTTGTTTTCATTACCCGCTTCTCAGAGAGGTATTTTTTTAGACTGTCCTTTTCTGCAAGTTCTATCAATGCTCTGTTAGTCATGGCAGTAACAAGCACACTACTATTTTGGCTCAGCAAATGTGCAACAAGTTCAGCCATAAGATAAGTTTTTCCAGTACCTGGAGGGCCCTGAAATATCAGTTGAGAAGTGGATTCTAACGTCTTGACTATCTCTTCAACCTGTTCTTTATTTGAATTAATATGAATAGGATTCCATACAATAAGCTTCTTGTCAAAGTCCAAGATGTCCTTGGCTACCATATTTGTGTCGTTGTTGTTAACGACATCAATAAGGTTCTGATAATAATCCATTGGTGGCTCTTGAGGGCCAAGAACTATTACACATCCTTCTTTGTTTTCTAGGAATTTAGCCATATCTATTGACAATCCAGTAAAACCACACAGTAAGAAACCATTGTCATCTGTTTTACCCTGCCAGACACAATGTACTTCCGAAAATTCGACTTGGTGACGACGCAAGTTACCCCAACTGATTTCTCCCCAATACCTTGGGATACTCATTTCTTTTTCTAATACGACTGCAGTAAAATATTCATTCTTGCGTGGAATTCCTTTATCCTTCTTAAAACGAAGTATAAGTTGCCCAGAACCCAATACGCTACGGTCCGCATTATTGGAATCAGCCATTTTTAAGTCTAACTTTACAAACTGTGTAACATACACTTCATTATCTGTTAATAATGCTATTGCTTTAGAATTGAGTTTCTTTAAATATTCTTCGCTTATTGCTATAAGTTCTTTATCAAGAAATCTCTTATGTTGCTCTCTTGTATAATACATTATATTTCTATTCTAAAAGTCAAACAAGTCATCTGTATCAATATTTGTATAAACATCAGAATCTGACATCTTTTCGTCAAGTCCAAAACCCTTTATTTGGTCTGAAATAGAATATGTTATATTTTCTATAACGAAGCATGTCTTTTTTGAGTACATATATCTATTAGCCAGATATGCAAATTCTTTAGGAGTTATGATATCTGTGTCAAATATAAGGTTGACATCCTTATTGTCTTTAAAAGTATCATTAAAACTAATACGATGTATCCTTCTGTCATAGCCATAATTGAGTAGCAAATTATCTGGATCTATCATTAATTCTGAGAATAATCTAGGATGAAGGTATAGCTTTCGTCCTATAGAACTGGTTACGACTACGGTTATTAATTTCCCTTTAAATTTAATAATACCTTTAACCAAACCATTCCCAAGATTAGGATCCCATCCTAAGCAGTCATAATCTTCTAATGAGTCAAGGTAATCTTTTGCAGCATTACGTGCTTCCAAATTCATCTCTATACGGGATTCCTTGTCGAGATTATCTCGATCGGAAACATTGCCGTAGCTTTCTTCATCCTCATAATAATCACCGTCTATTCTTTTTTTACTTCTTGTTTCTTCAAGCATTCGCTCAAGTTCTGCTATGCGTTTATCCTTTTCTTGAACAATATCCGCTGATACGAGAAATATCATATTCCAATCCTCTTTAGAGAAAGGACATTTTAATGTAGTATTGGAGTATATATCCGCTAGAGAAGATGCTGGTTCTCTGTTCGCTGATATATAGATATGTCTGGTGTTTGCAAAATATGTATATTCGCCCGCATAACCTTTAAATAAGTAAGTATTATTATAAATGCCCCTATACGGAAGCTCTCCTTCAATTATGTATATTGACATTCTTGAATTCTGTTTCCAGTCTAAATACAATTGATTTGACCATTCTGCTGCTTTACAGAAATCATCTTCATAATATGAACCAGTTAGACGTAATGTTTTGTATAGATTTGACAATATATTTGCTTGGTTTTCTGATTCTATAGGAAGTTGGAATGAGTTGGCTACCCAATTAAAGAAAGATTTTATTATATTAGTATCATTAAGATTCCATATATTCTCTAATTTGTCCTCTTTAAATGATTTTCTCCGCAGTATCTCTTTGCTTTCTTTGTCATGCAATCCAAGTTGAATCAAGAATTGTTTTTTTTCAAGCGTATTAGCCCAGTTCTCAATAAACGGAGGCACTTGTTCTATTGGTAAAGTGAATTCATTACTATCGAAATATGTTCCAATCAATTTATCAAAAGGATATTGAACTCCTCCATTTGCAATAATAGGACTTAATATATCTGCAATATCTAGTGCCATACTCTTATCAAGTATTTTGATGAAAAGATCCTGATCATTAGCACGAATGCATGATTTTAGCATATTATCGAAATAATTGTAACCACAAAACTTTCTATACACAATAAGAAAACAGAATTGTTCTGCAGTGATCAGTTGAGTTGATGCAGTTAGTTCCTTATACAACTGATTTCGAACATCAGTAGGGTTAACTTCCCTTTGAGCAAATATCTTTTCGAATCCATCTATACTTGAAAACTTTGAACTTACATTGCTAAGTATAGAAGATGACGAATATGCTGGTAGTATTTTCGAAAGCGAGAATGTATAGAGATTTACACCTATACTTATTGAAAAATCATCTTTAAGATTATATTCTGACAAACTTTTACCATTAATTGTTATTATTAAGCGTGCATGAGTAACAGCCGTATCGTTGGATAATGCCATCTTCATCCATCTATATTCGAAAGATTCTTTGTCATATTCCGACGTACTTAAAAGAGGCATAGCTTTTATGCTCTTTGAATATGCTGCCTGAGTATTAGGGTCAGATTGCTCTACAATGCGAAGCAAACTTGCTGTAGGTATATTGCTTTTCGAAAACAATGTTATCGTAAACCCAGGTCTCCAATATGACAAGAATGTTTTATGAATATCTGAAATATCTGTAATACTTATCAAGTCATCAATATATGGTTCAATAATGCTTGAATAAATATCTGCCGATGCAACAAGGTATTTAGTAATTAAGTTATTACTTTCTTCTTGCTTTAACATATAATCATATAGCCAAACCGGACAATTGGAATTATATGCAAACATTGAAGATAATGGACTATAGTTACCATTTTGATTTTTAAAGATTTTCCATTTTTTTAGTGTTTCAACCCCAATGTTTTCAAATTTTGCAATATTAACAAATAAATGCAATCTCTCATTAAATGTGAGTGAATCTAAGGATTCTTCCTTTATTTTTTCAAAAATTGCTTTTTCATCTTGGCTAACAATAAACAATGATAATGGGTGTTCTTCAACAGAATGATTAGAACATTTAAAACCAAGTTTTGATAATACTGACTTTATGGTTGAAATTTTCTCTGTTGAAAACAAGAGTTTATCTTCTAACTTAATTTCATTTGTTGTTTTCCATTCTTTTCCAAACATAAACGTGGGAACAAGTGGAATTAGAGAATGTGCTTTTTCTTCTTTTGCCAACCATTCATAGAAAGATGTACGTAACCCATCATCACAAGAATCAATAATCCATTTTTTTAGGGCATCAATATTATTCAATAGAATTGTGATAACAGTTTCAGTAGTAATCTTTTCTATTCCAAATATTTCTTTTGACAATGAACTTGAATCAATAGACTCATGAGGTAAATGTTTGGTTGTACCTATTAGCTTATAGAAATCAGATGCACCAATTGCAGAAGATAGTCCAGAAGCATCAAATATAATATTATCTGGCCCTACGATATCATTATTATCATTAAGTATAAATGATATATTTGTTAAAGCACCCTTATATCCACGATTAAACGAATCGACTAATGCTGCTGTATCCTGACTAAAATAGGTGAATTCTTTTGTTGGAAGTAAATTAAGATAATTTACATTGAGTTCAGAAGCATAGTTTGAAACCATACTTACAATTTGCTTTCCAATCATATAGAACAGGAAGAAATTCCATGGATTGTCGCTTTGGATTCCTTCTCTATCAGACTTGGGAATAAAATCAGCATTCAAATAGAATGGGAATTTGAATCTGTGCTCATTCATAGGAAGATAAGCATATAATGAGAGGTTATCTCCACCGATTGGTGTGACAAGCCCATCTTCATCAAGCTTGATAGCAAATGAGATAGTTGTTTCTTTAGCCGATGCAATACGGTCTGGAATACCTGCAACTTCTGTTAATTCATTACCATCTTGATCAAGTTTAATAAAGTAGTTTTCTTTTTCACCCCTATTATTAGTCCTTTCTTTTCTTCTGATTTGAATACCTGCCTTTTTGAATTCATCGTCATTTACTAAAAGATTATCTGACGAATAAATACAAAAATCTTCAGATAAATGATCCTCATTGAAAGAATTTACAAGCGAAACTATGTTGTTCTTTCTATCTATTTTTTTTTGAATAGTAAGACATTTATCTTTATCTATCAATTGCACTCGATTAGTGTTCCTGAGGAATAACATAAATCGTGGTTCAGAAAACACTTCTTTAATCGCCTCATGATATTCAGAAAGTGTTTCTTCATCCATTTTTAATGCAATGGCAACATTTTCTTTTTGATTGAAAATGGAATCATATGGATCAATTTTTAATGATTCATACCATATAGGTAATAACTGCCAAGGAATATCCTTTACACCTTTGAATTCCCTAAAGTATTTTAGATATTTGTGAAGAAATTCTTTTTGCTTTTCCACATCATTCTCAATATCGTTAACATGGTAGTAAAAGGCTTTGAAATCATTATAGATTGGTAATTTTTTGTCGAAAGAAAAATTGTAGCCGGCACTTTTAATTAATACAGACTCAGAATTTGTGAATACAGACTTGAAACCAATACCTTTATAGCCTGTTTTCTTATTGTTTGCACTCTTTGTGCTTTTTGCAGCAGATGTAATTGATTCAAAGTCATGTTTATTAAATGCAGATCCATCGTGTGTTAAAACAAAATAATTATCGCTAAGTTGTAACTTTACTTTAACGCCGTTCTCTGGTGCAGCATCATCAGCATTTTGAAGAAGTTCAAAAAACATTCTCTTTTTGCTAGTATAGAGGTTCTGACCTACTTCTTCAAGCAAGTTAGCTACACTTGTATTAGTGTTTGGACTTGTATGTTGCTTAAAGGAAAGGGAAACAGACTCCTTATATGGATTTTCTGCTTCTTTAATTTTATTTGATGACACACAAAACATATAAGGAGAACCTTGTTCTATGCGGTATTCTTTGCGTGGCATGTCAATCTCTATCTCATAATAATTACCAGAAACAAAAAAATTACGCAATCGGTCATCAACGATGGCAATAAGACACTTTCCATTAATTGGATCTACTAGTAATTTACCATTGTTTTCTTCTTTAATATCTCCTGTAGACATTAAATCTGTGAAAAAATACTTGGAATTAATCTCTGTAACTTTGCCAATAAAACGATTGGTTGTTAATCCCATAGTAGCCAATAAATCTGTAAGACTAAGTTCGTAGAGGCTCTCTTCGTACTTATCTTCAACAAAAAACTTCCTACTAAAAATCAGCTGCCCGTTGTCTTCTCCCATATATGCAACACGGATATGTTCTCCTGGAAAAACTTCATCACTAGCACGAATAACTTTATTTGGTGAAAGTTCATCTCTATATATACTGCTTAAGATTCCGGTATTACCAATGTCTATAATAGCAAATTTGTTGTTTACATTCTTAACAATAGCATCAATGATATCGCCTTTATTTAGTTGTGAACGTAACCAATCAACTCTAGCTTTCTTTTCCTCGGCCTCGATTGGACGCATATCCAAAACAACAACTTTTAACTTTTCATTATATTTAAGGAAAACAAATTCAAGTTCTTCATCAGTCTCTATTTCATTGTTCAATAGTCTGGTTTTATAAGGTTCAACAAAACGTTTAGAAGGTACAATTACCTTTATTAATCCATCTGCTTCAATAAGAGCAGAGGTAGAGTTTTCATTTTTAATGATACCTTTAAACAAACATTTTACCCGTTCATTCTCAGTATGTACTTTTGCATAATAATCATGTAGAGCCAACACACTCATCGAAATTTTGTTTCGATGCTTCTCTGGGTCGTAATTGTTGTCAATTACAACACAAGTAATTTCTTCACCTTCTTTGTACTCTATTGTTGGAAGTTCACTTATATGAACAAGTGCCGTGCTGTCTCCTAAGTTTACAATAAGACCGAAACTCTCAACTGATTTTATAGTAACCTTGTATATGGTACCTTTTTCAACTGTTCTTGGATTGGGTAGAAGATCTTTTCGGCTTAGATTCAACTTTCCATCTGGTAATTCTTTGATAACTTTTACATCAAGAACATCACCTTCCGATAATGAAGAAAGAATCACAGACTGATTAGACCAAGATATATCATGAAGTCTTATCAAACCGTCAACTCCATTGGGCATTCTTGCAAATGCTCCGAGATCCGGTTTTATACCGGTAATTCTTACGCGAATAATATCACCAACTGATGGATTATTATATGTTGTCATAAGTAATTTATCTTTTAGTATAATTTTACGATTTTGTTAGTCACTCTGATATCAAATATTTCAATTAAAAATTAAATCAGATATAAGACATTATCTATCATTCACATATTAGAATCTAACACATGTAACATTATAGTTTCATGCAAAGAGAATTTCTTAATTACAAAAATATGGATTTTATCATTTTAAATAGAATATAAACACATAATAATCAAATCAATGGGGCGATTTTAACAGAATATTCGGTTTTATCCTTACCTTTGTATATAAAATCGGGCTTTATACCCAAACAACAAAAAGAAAACGATGCAAATTCATAACAATACATTGATAGCTGAATGCTCGTCTTACGATTTCAAGGAAATGCTTGAACGAAAGAAAGTAAAATCATGGCTTAAATCCGTATCGGCTTTTGCCAATACGAACGGTGGCAGTTTATTCTATGGAGTAAATGATGACGGAGTGATTGTAGGTTTGGAGAATCCGCAAGCAGATGCCGACTTTATCAGTGAAATGATAAAAGCAAGACTTGATCCTGTACCGGACGTACAGCTTATTCCGATTGAACACGAAGGACGTACCCTGCTTGAAGTGAAAGTAAAGGCAGGAACGCTGACACCTTATTATTATTATCAAGACGGAACACGTACAGCTTATACAAGAGTCGGTAATGAAAGTGTAGAGTGCAATTCGCAACAACTTCTTTCGTTAGTATTAAAGGGCACGCACATGACTTGGGATTCGTTGCCTACACAAGTGGATGCAGACAAGCACTCTTTCATCATTCTTGCCAATACATTCCGTGAGCAAACTCATCAGGAATGGAACGATAAGTATTTGGAATCATTCGGACTGGTCGCATCTGACGGTAAACTAACCAATGCCGGATTGCTGTTTGTGGATAATTGTACCGTATTCCAATCACGTATTTTCTGTACCCGTTGGACGGGACTATATAAAGACGATGCCATCAGTTCCGTAGAACATCGAGCAAATCTTGTATTGCTTTTGAAATATGGCATGGACTTCATTAAGAACTACACCATGAGCGGATGGGTGAAGATGCCGAACTATCGCTTGAACCTTCCCGACTATTCAGACCGTGCTATCTTTGAAGGGTTAGTAAACCATCTTATCCATAGAGATTATACTGTAATGGGTGGTGAAGTACATATTGATATCTATGACGACCGAGTAGAATTGGTATCACCCGGTGCGATGCTTGATGGTACACAAATCCAAGACCGTGATATATACAAAGTGCCGTCCATGCGTCGTAACCCTGTCATTGCAGATGTATTTACACAATTGGACTATATGGAGAAACGTGGTTCCGGTTTGCGTAAAATGCGAGAGCTTACAGAAAAACTACCCAACTTCCTGCAAGGAAAAGAACCGCAATATCAGACGGAAGCAACTTCTTTCTTCACCACTTTTTATAATCTGAACTGGGGTGATAACGGAAGAATACCTGTTGAGGAAGTGGCTAACAGGGTAAATAGCACCCTCGAAAAGTACCCTATAAACGAAGAAAGTTCGGTCGAAAAGTTCGGTGTAAATGCAAAAATGTTCGGTGTAAACAGCAAAAGTTCGGTGAAAAAGTTCGGTGTAAATGCAAAAATGTTCGGAGACACATCGGAAATACCTAAGAAAGTCAGTAAAACTGCACAAAAGATAATCGACCTCGTTATTTCTGACCCATCAATCACAGCCGATAATATGGCTAACAAGGTTGGTGTAACTAAACGCGCTATAGAGAAAAACATCAAGAACCTTAGGGATATAGGAATTTTGGCTCATGAAGGTTCGGATAAGACTGGCTATTGGCGCATTGTAATTAGTCCTCAAATAGAACAATAAACCTATGGGAACATCTTTCATACCACTCTGTGCAATAATTGCCGTTTTGATTATCGCCTTTTTGTTTGCCTCCTTGCCGCAGGTAAGCCATAAAACGCGATATAGGGTGCTTTATGTAATAGCCATCATCATGCTATTAGCCGTCATTCCTATCAGTGAGTATATGGCTGGAAATACCCAAAATTCAAGCAACAATTATCTGCTTGTCCTAATATTCGATATTGCAGTAGGATATTTCTGTATGTACATTGCAGCATTGCTGAAATTCAACGTTCTTAAACGGAAGAATCAAGCATTGGAAAATGCATTGACCGAAAAAGAACAAGAAAAAGTATCTATTTTACTGGAACACCAAAATGAAAAACAACAAGCACTTCAAAGAGAAGAACTTGAATGGTTGGCTGAAAAAATCAAAATGTTCACTGAAGAAGAACAGAAATCCATTCTTGCAAGCGCTTACGCATTTGCAGAACATGACCTAATAGTAACTCCTTCAATAGTCATACAACAAGACACTTGTAGCCAACAAGAGCTTATGTATTTTATCTGCTCTGCTTTTTTCAACATGGGCAAGAAGCGCAATGACATTGTGAGTTTCTTATTTCAAGTCTTTCCTCTCTATTTTCCTGCTGGAGAAAGTGCATTGGCTAAAAAGATGCCGGGATTGGAAAAAGTTAAGGAAAGAAGGGAAAAAGAAAATAGTCAGAAATAGAACTTTAATTTATTAAGAATATGGATAATGCTGAAAAAATAAATACCCACTCTAATTTCTTTACCAATAGAGATAACAACACCCTTATAAAAGAATTTGAGGGCATACTACACCATAATCCTCATATTTGCAATCTTGATGCTGTTGTCGGATTCTTACGAGCATCTGGTTATTTTTCCTTGCGCCCATTCCTTAATAGTATTAATAAAGTAAGAATACTAATAGGTATTGATGTAGATAAATATATAGCACAAGCTGCAAGGCAAGGAAAAATATTTTTTGGTGCAGAGGAAGAAGTTAAAGAAGACTGTCTTCGCAAAATACGTCAAGATATAGAACAGTCACATTATCATAAAGAAGTAGAAGATGGTGTGTTACAAATGGTACAAGACCTTATTGATGGAAAATTAGAACTGCGGGCTCATCCTTCAAAAAGAATTCATGCGAAAATTTATGTACTCTACCCTGATGAATTTAACCAGTATACTCAAAGCATGGCTATTACTGGATCAAGTAATTTATCCGGTAATGGACTTGGTATTACAGAAGAACGACAATACGAATTCAATGTAAAATTGGATAGATATGACGATGTTAAATTTGCAAAAGATGAATTTGAATTGTTGTGGAAAGAAGCAGAAGGATGTGAGATTACCGCAGATGATGTTAAAATTTCTATTGATAGAACTTATCTCAAAGGAGATGTTTCGCCTTATGATCTTTATATCAAAATGCTCATGGAATATTTCTCCGACCGAGTAATGGCAACCGATGACAATAATCCTTTCGATATGCCTGATGGTTACACAAAATATGACTACCAAATGGATGCTGTTGAAGAAGGATTTCAGAAACTTATACGTTATGATGGCTTTTTTCTCGCAGATGTTGTTGGTCTCGGGAAGACAGTCATCGCCACCATGATAGCCAAAAAGTTTTTAATTGAGAATGGTCGTGACAAGACAAAAATTCTTGTGATATATCCACCTGCTGTAGAACAAAACTGGAAAGCTACATTCAAAGATTTCGGTATTGATAAGTATGCAAACTTTATTTCTAATGGAAGTTTATCTAAAGTTCTTGACGAGGACAATTATAATTATTGGAATGCAGACGAATTTGATTTAATATTAGTGGATGAAGCACATAAATTCCGGTCACATACAACCTCTGCTTTTGAACAATTACAGGAAATCTGCAAGATGCCACGCATTGAAAATGGCAATATATCTGGTTATAAAAAGAAGGTGATGCTCATATCTGCAACGCCTATGAACAACACTCCTGCTGATATATACACAGAGATACAACTCTTTCAAGACCCACGTCGCTGTACTATTGACGGAGTTTCCAACCTTACAGCATTCTTCGCACCACTAATCAAAGAGTTTAAGCGGTTAAGGAGAGAACCTGATTTTGACATTAGCCGTTTCAAAAAATTGGCAGAACATGTCCGTGACCGAGTCATCAAACCTTTAACAGTTCGCCGAACAAGAACAGATATCGAAAGCGTTGTTCGTTACAACAAGGATATAAACGGATTCCCGAAAGTCGAACGACCTAATGAAAGTCGTTATGAATTGAATGAGCATCTTGCAGATTTGTTTGAACATGCTATGCTTACGCTTGAAAAAAAACTAGCATACGCTCGCTATCAAGCCATTGCCTATCTTAAACCAGAAGTAGCGCAAGGACTATATGACAATGCGGAGTTAATAAGCCGTAGTTTGGCTGGTATTCGTAAGAACGGATTAGTAAAACGTTTGGAAAGTAGTTTCTATGCCTTCCAAGTATCTTTAGATAATTTCCGACAAGCGAATCAAAATATGATTGATATGTTCGACCGTAATAAAGTTTTCATTGCTCCAGATCTCGACATTAACGTACTGTTAGAATCAGGTTTGAGTGATGACGAAATTGAAGAGAAACTTAATGCCAAAGCGGAAGATAATCCGAAAAACGCGATCTTTGCAGTAGATGATTTCAAACCTGAATTCATAGAAATGCTCAATAACGACCAAAAGATACTTGAAAACTTATATGCAGAATGGAAAGATATAACAGATGAAGACGATTCTAAGTTTGCAAAATTCAATGAATTACTTAAGCATGAGTTGTTTAAGAAAGAACGTAATTCCGAACAAAAACTTGTTGTATTTTCAGAATCTGTTGATACGGTGAAATATTTAGCTCGTCGTATCAACCGTAAAGATGTATTAGTGATCTCTGCTGATAACAGAAGTAAGCAATTCAAAACTATTCGTGAAAATTTTGATGCGAATTACAAAGCAAAACTCAACGATTACAACATCATACTTACTACGGATGTTTTGGCAGAAGGCGTGAACTTGCATCGTGCTAACGTAATTGTAAATTATGATACCCCATGGAACAGCACAAGGTTAATGCAACGTATTGGTCGTGTAAATCGTATTGGCTCTGTATCCAAACATATATATAATTATGTATTCTATCCGTCACGTGAAGGAAATCGTGAAATTAATCTCAATCAAATAGCATTGAGTAAAATTCAAACTTTCCATTCTACATTTGGAGAAGATAACCAAATTTATTCACTAGAAGAAATACTTGATCGTGATCTTAGTAAACTCTTTGATGAAGGAATGAAACAGCAGAAAGAAGAATGTAATCAGGAACTTCCTTATTATGAAGAACTCCGTACGCTCTATCAAACCAATCGGAGGGAATACAACCGTATAGCCAAATTATCGTTACGTAGCCGCACAGGTCGTGAAGCAAAAACAATAGACGGAGTGACACTTTCAAATGATACTCTTGTGTTTTTGAAAACAAATTTCCGTAAAGTATTCTTCTTAGTATCTGAAACAGCAGAAGAGTTATCCGTGCTTGATGCACTTAAATATTTCAAGGCTGTTAAAGAGGAACAGCCAGTAGAGCGTATGGGACAACACCATAAACACATAAATATAGCATTACAGAAGTTTCGTGCGATACAAGATGATGAAATGCGTTCACAAGAAACGGCTCATGATGAACAAACAACCATGGGGGCTCAAGTCAGCACTGCGGTAAGCCTATTAAATAACTTTATCCGTGAGATTGATGATAACGACTTATACATAAAAGTTGTTCAACTTAAAACTTTAGCAGAACGCGGCGTTATCACCTACATTGCAAAACGCTTGCAACGCATACAAAAAGACTTACGCCGCATAGGTGGAAAAACTCGTATGACACATGATGAAGCACTTGCTGAAATCATTGAGATGGCAAAAAAGTATGCTCCTTATTATACTGCACAGGAAGCATTACTAAATCCACAGGAGACTAAAGCTGAAATTATTTTATCAGAATCATTTACATAAATAATAAAGATATTAATATGAACTACAAAGAAGTTATAGAATCCCGATATAACCGTGACGCATGGCAACAATTACTTCACGACATATTTCTCAACAAAGTAAGTTTTTGGAATCGTCCTTCAGCAGTACATGTAAATAGCAGACTTGCTAAAGACGCTCTCAATTTGGGTAAGATTTCGCTTTCTGATGGTGAAGCTATTGCTATCTACGAAGTAGAACTTACAGAAAAAGTAGATATAGAACGTAACCGTCGAGGTATACGTGATATGCTTACTTCCGATTGGCGTAATATGGGATATGCTGGTGCATTTATATTCTGTTACCGTAAAAATGAAAGTGTACTTCGTTTTTCATATGTAAGTGAAACGTGGGGATTCAATAAGCAAGGTGATTATGAGAAAATATCGACCAACACCAAGCGTTACACCTATCTTCTTGGTGAAGGGCGTGGATGCCGTACTGCAATTGATCAGTTTGGTGTATTAAAAAACAGCAAACAAACCCTCAGCGACATTACAGCTGCTTTTTCTGTCGAAGCACTCACCAAACAATTCTACAAAGACTTGTTTGAATGGTACCAATGGGCAATAGAACCTTCTTCTCATGTATCTTTCCCAAACAATACAACCATAGAAGATGACGACCGTGAGGATTTAGAAACAAAAATTATCCGTATGATTACTCGCATTATGTTTGTATGGTTCATCAAACAAAAAGATTTAATTCCTAACAAACTATTTGACATAGAGTATTTACAAACTATTCTGAAAGAGTTTGATCCCTACAATCAAACAGTTGGAAATTACTATAATGCCATTCTTCAAAATCTTTTCTTTGCTACACTTAACCGTGCTATTGAGGATGAACAGGGAAACAAGCGTAAGTTTGCCACTAATGTAAAGAGAGACATTAAAACCTTATATCGATATGCAGAAATGTTTAATATCAGCGAGAATGAGGTCATCAATCTGTTTTCAGAAGTACCATTTCTTAATGGAGGACTTTTTGAATGTCTTGATAAAACTAAGACTATTGATGGGGTCGAACAAGCTTTCAATTATGATGGTTTTAGTCGAAACGAAAAATGCTTCGCTGACGGACGCTATCGAAACCGTGCAGTAGTGCCCAATAATCTGTTCTTTGAACCTGAAAAAGGATTAATTTCAATCCTAAGTCGCTACAATTTCACTATCGAAGAAAATTCTCCAGAAGAACAACAAGTAGCCCTTGATCCTGAATTGTTGGGAAAGGTCTTCGAAAATCTTTTAGGCGCATACAATCCAGAAACGAAGGAAACGGCACGAAATCAAAGTGGCTCGTTTTACACCCCTCGTGAGGTTGTCAACTATATGGTGGACGAAAGCCTTATTGCATACTTAGGTGACGCACCTTTGATTCGCTCCTTGTTTGAGCAGGATTTTTCTTTCGACAAGAGTAAGGCAGAGGATTATAATCTTATTGCTGAGAAATTGAAGGCCATCAAGATTCTTGACCCAGCCTGTGGGTCAGGTGCATTCCCTATGGGGTTGCTTAATCGTATGATTGATATTCTCATTCGTATATCACCAAATGAAAATATATACGATTTGAAATTGGCAATCATAGAGAATTGCATCTATGGTAGTGATATTCAGAGCATCGCTGCACAGATAACCAAATTACGTTTCTTTATCTCACTTATTTGCAATTGTGAGAAAGACGTATCTCAACCAAATTTTGGTATTCCGACATTGCCTAATCTGGAAACGAAGTTCGTGGCTGCTAATTCTTTAATTGCAAAAAAGAAACGCAACATACAAAGAAATTTATTTGAAAATCAAGAAATTCAGCCAACAAAGGAAAAATTGACAAGAGTACGTCATGAGCATTTTTCTGCAAAGACAGCTAACCGTAAAAGCACTCTGCGTGAGCAGGATAAATCTCTTCGTGAAAAGTTAGCAAAATTACTTGCTGATGATGAAAATTTTGCTCCGGAAGATGCAAAACAATTGGCTGCTTGGAATCCCTATGACCAAAATGCTGTAGCGGAATTTTTTGACCCAGAATGGATGTTCAATGTGAAGGATGGATTTGACATTGTAATAGGTAATCCTCCTTACATCCAGTTACAGAACAACGGCGGTGAATTAGCAAAGCTTTATGAGCCATGTGGATACAAAACATTTGCCAAAACAGGAGATATTTATTGTCTTTTCTATGAACGCGGTTGGCAGTTGCTCAAATCGAATGGACACCTTTGTTATATAACATCCAATAAGTGGATGCGTGCTGGTTATGGTGAGAAGACTCGCGATTTTTTTGCCAAGAATACTAATCCACAACTGCTTATTGATTTCGCTGGAGTAAAAATCTTTGAAAGTGCAACTGTTGACACGAATATATTGCTTTTTGACAAAGGAACAAACGAGCATAAGACGCTGTGCGCTGTTACTAACAAACAGAATAAAGACAGCGTTAAGAATTTGAGCGTTTTCGTGCAGCAACAAGGCTTTGCTTGTAATTTCGGAGGCTCTGATTCGTGGGTGATTCTCTCGCCCATTGAGCAGAATATCAAACGCAAGATTGAGGCTACGGGGACACCTCTCAAAGATTGGGATATCAATATTTGTCGTGGTGTTCTTACTGGCTACAATGAAGCTTTCGTTATCTCTACAGAAAAACGTGATGAGATTCTTTCTAACTGTCAAACTGGAGAAGAACGTGAAAGAACGGCTGAACTTATACGACCGATTCTGCGAGGCAGGGATATAAAGAGATATGGTTATAACTGGACTGGTTTATACCTCATTGCTACATTCCCATCTCGCCATTATGACATAGAGCAATACCCTGCGGTAAAGAATTATCTCCTAACTTTCGGTATTGAGAGACTTGAGCAAACAGGCGAGACACACATCATCAATGGCGAAAAAGTGAAAGCGCGTAAAAAAACTAATAATAAGTGGTTTGAGACCCAAGACAGCATCAGCTATTGGGAGGATTTCTCGCGGCCAAAAATTCTCTATCCAGATATAATGAGGCTACCACGAAGCAAAGAACGAATGGAACAATATCCCTATTTTGCCCTTGACACAGAAAAGTTTGTTCCTGAAGCCACGCTTTTTATGATGACAGGCAATCACATAGAACAGATATGCAGGTTCTTGTGTTCAGAAATAGGATTCTTCGTTTTCGTAAGGTTTTATATGGGCCCCGTATTCGATAATACCGGATTCCGTTATAAGAAAGAATATCTCATGAAACTGCCCATACCTGTGATTCCGGAGTATGCCGAACCTGATTATGAGAAATTACTGGAGAAAAAGCTGGAACTGTCTGATGAAGAAAAGAGTCTTATATACTCATATAAAAACCAGCTTGTTTCAGAGTCACCCAACTCAGAATTGTGAATTGTTCAACTCAACGAGTCGGACAACTCACGGAGAATAGATATATCCTGTGTTGTGCTTTCCTCTACAAGCAGTTTCTCCTCATCGGTCAAGCCATAAAGAGAATACACCGTTTTGTCTATGGCCGTTTCATCTGAAGCATCCACGCATGCCTCAATAAAAAGCATGGTTTCTTTACTGCAATTAGCGGGCACAGGTAATTTCTCCACAAACATGGGCTTATACTCAAAGTAACCGCCATTGCGTGTAACACCGAGTTGCCTAATGTAGTAATCTGCCAACTTAGAGTTGAGTACAGCCAATAGATATTTGCTTGCTGGCACTATCATGGGAGAAGGGGCATTGATGAAACTGTCGTCTTCAACCAGCGCATAACTTGCCGTTAGATTAAGGTTTCCCCACACGATTTTTGGCCGCGAGAAATCCTCCATATATGCGCAGTTGCGCAGGTTGTATGGTGTATCGCCTTTGTCTGTACGTGTGGAAATTTTATCCCAATGTTGGTCCAAGTGAGCCTTTACTGCAGGGTAATCCTCTATATGAATGCGAGGTAGCTTCCCCTTAACTCCATTATGAGTATTGATTAGCCACAAACCAGTCCAGTTATAACCATATCTCTTTATATCCCTGCCTCGCAGAATCGGTCGTATAAGTTCAGCCGTTCTTTCACGTTCTTCTCCAGTTTGACAGTTAGAAAGAATCTCATCACGTTTTTCTGTAGAGATAACGAAAGCTTCATTGTAGCCAGTAAGAACACCACGACAAATATTGATATCCCAATCTTTGAGAGGTGTCCCCGTAGCCTCAATCTTGCGTTTGATATTCTGCTCAATGGGCGAGAGAATCACCCACGAATCAGAGCCTCCGAAATTACAAGCAAAGCCTTGTTGCTGCACGAAAACGCTCGGTTTCATTCCGTCAAAAACTGTTTTATAAAACGGTCAAGCGTATTTCTATCAACTTTACATAATTTTGAAATTTTACGCTTAGAGACTTTTGCCTTTAAAAGTTCATGGATAAGATTTTCTTTTCCATGAAGTTTGTATTTTTCTACAGAACTTTTTCTTCCCTTTGGTCGTCCCAGCGTCACACCTTCAGCTTTTTTTCTTGCCAAAGCCTCCTTCGTGCGCTGGCTAATAAGATTACGTTCAATCTCAGCAGATAGTCCAAAAGCAAAGGCAAGAACCTTACTTTGGATATCATCACCAAGACGATAGTTGTCTTTTATAGTCCACACACGACATTCTTTGGTCATACAAATATTTAATATCTCCATAATCATGAACAGATTTCTTCCCAAGCGTGATAATTCTGCACAGATAATGAGATCATCTTTCTGAATCTGTAGCAAAAGCCTACCCAATTCACGTTTATTGTATGATTTCATACCACTAATGGTTTCCTCAATCCAACCATCAATTACAAGTTTATAACGTTCACAGAAATTATTAATTTCAAAACGCTGATTCTCTACTGTCTGCTTATCGCTGCTTACTCTAATGTATCCGTAAATCATAATTCTCATTTTTTTATTATTTATACTTTCCCATAATAACAAGAAAAATCCTTTTAGCCATATTTATAAAGATATAAAAGAATAAATTCTTAATAAGCAGTATTTTTATATGTAATAGATTCTATTTCTTTATTTTGAGTTCTCCAGTCTTTTAAATATAAATTCAGATTGTTCCTTTACAGCCCGATACATTGAATAATGCGCAAAGGATTCTTCTTTATACTTCATACTACTAATAGAAGCAGCAACTGCCCACATCATAATAGCGATAATAAAGATTACAATATATCGGAGTTTAATATGATAACCACGTATAAACATCCCATTGATATTGGGTGGAATAATGGTTACTGGATTTTTCAGTTCATTAATTTTCGTAAGTATCTCATTCTGCCGTTTTAATATGCTTTCGGTATTTGTCTCAATAGTCATACGGTTGAGATTGTAATCACAAACATGCCTATAAAGATATTCAAGAAGTTTGTACTTCTGCTTGAAAAGTTCAATGAGTTTCGGGAACCACAGTGAAAACGGCAATGTGTCCGGCTGTTGTTTCCAAATATGTTTCTTTACTACTGATAGCGCATCGTTCCAACAAGTACAGAAACTTTTGGCGACTCCATTATAAATGGTCTTTTCATCTAAATTCACTTTTATACATTGCTCCGGCTGAGTAGCAGTGACATTTTGCCTATCAATGCATTCCTTCAATTCACTAATACTTTGACGCAAATTTGTAAGATTTGCAGCTACTACATCTTCTTTCATTATCTTCTACGTTTTGAGGGTTTATAAAAAGGTTCGTTTCTTTGGTTATCCTTGTCTTTGTCGTCTCGCCATCCTTGTTCATTATTTGTTCCTCCACCTCCACCGGAAGTTATGGCTTGATGAGGTTGAACAATCAGTTCCGATGCCACATTGCCCAACGTAACGCAAAGGCTGTTAAAGCTCAAATCACGGTCAAGTTTAGAACCGGCTATACTATACTCATTTTGACAGAATAATATACCACGAATTTTATCAGAGTTCTCAGCACGATTAAAGCGCATATCTATACCCTGACCTTTGAGAATGCCAAGAAAATCATTCCATGAACGAGATACAGCCAACGCATCAAGAGTTGCAGAACGTAGATTATACTTCCGTAATTGATAAGGGCGCAAACGATTCTTATTTCTGGCTTTGCTATTTTTAGGAGCAAAGTAAAGTCCATACTCTTTAGTCAAAGCACGACAGACTTTTGCATTGCGTATTCTTTCATTGCTGTCAGAAATGAGATTACCTTCGTTGTCTATCCGGTTAAATACCAAATGACAATGAGGATGTTTCGTGTCGTGATGTCGGGCTATGATATATTGAGTATTGCGAATCCCCATTTGCTCCATCCATTTCTTGGCAATCTCCACCATAAGCGCATCCCCTTCTTCATTATCGGGAAAACGGCTAATGTCTTGCGAAGAAAAAGCAAGTGATACATGTTTTACCGGACTTTTTACTTTCGGGCGCATAGATGCTTGTATCTGAAAAGAATCGGCTATGGCTTTATTGCTAATGGCACAGACACCTTCGTGCGCCAAAAGTGTGGCACTCTTTTTCTTGTTCTTTTGGTCATTGGCGTAATTCACAATTCCACCAAAATCCGCTCTTGTTTTAATCTTCGCTATCATGGCAATTGTTCTTTACTTGGGTGATGATTCTACTGACTTCTGATATGATTGAAAAGCATTGTTGCTTGACAGCTTCTAACCCATAGGTATGCATCTGATGGGCAATCTGATTGACATTATTGGCGATGCCGGAAAGGTCACGAATAGCCGATACCATTTCAGGACTGATGCGTTGACAGACTTGACAATCCATTGCCGCCTGATGGCAAAATTCATTGACAGACAATCCTGCCTGTTCCGCTTTGGATTGGATATAAATGTAGTCGTTCTCGGTAAACATAACCCGAAAACATTTCGTGCGTTTCTGATAACGCGCCAACTTTGGGCGACCACCAAGTTTCTTATCCTTCATACTTATCTAAACTTTATATAATTCATAATTTGATTTTTTGAGAGTGGCAGTTCTATCCGCTTGCCGCATAGGTTTTAGTGACACTAAAACACAAACTTGCCACTCAAAAAATCTTCCTATATTTCCCTTGTTCTATTCGGCATAGCTTGCTATCTTTAATAAAGGCTTCTATCCACTTGTTTGCCGTACTTCCATTCTCGCCCAAAGTTAAAACCGCCGCATCATAATCTTTCTTTGTGAAAGTGTCAGGCAACATATTATAAAGGGTGTTCCTTCGTGCATAAACGCCTGTCTCCGGCGCAGCGGTATTGAATCGTTTAGAATGATTTCCTGACAAATTCTGATAAATGAATACGGCATGATAAAGCAGGGTGTCGCAAATACTCATAGCTATAGAATAGTCAAACTTATGGCAAACCAATTGTACAGTCTCTTCAGAAGAAGATTCGTGAATCACATTATCCAAATGTCGGACAGCGGTCAACACCATCATTATACGATAAGCAATCAGTCCCATCCGTCTGACTACTCCTTGCATCTTGTTATCCACTTCGTCACAACATTCCTCATTCACCCGACTGAGATATTCTATAAAGTGTTCCTGTAAATCGGAAGGAAGAGAAAAGGAATAATTACCCTGCCGTACAAATTCCTCATGCAAATGGCAGAATTTATCTCCCAACAGTTTGAATATGGCATTCTTGGATTGAGAAATGTCGCTTGTGGCAAACACATTTCTTATGCCTCGTTTGAAGCGGATAATATAGAAACAAAAGCGACTCATCAATCCGTTTTCCGCATCAGGTATCAACCTTCTTACCTGTTCAGGCGTTCCAGCCAAAGCGACTGACACTCTCGGATTAGCTACTTCACAATACTCTCTGTCCTTACGCCGGCTCAAACTGACCAACTCATGGTGAAATGCCTTTCGCAACACATCGGAATAATTACCATAGTCCGACTTCAAAGTCTGGCTTAACGTGTCGCCCTCCGATTCAAATAACAATCCGATTCCGTCATTATCTCCCAATATCTTCAAGAAAGAACTTGCGCTGCTATTGGCAGGAATGACGAGCATACGCATGGGCGGTTCGGCTGGCATAGACCTTCCACTATCTTTCTTACCTTTGATATAAGCATTCATCGCTTCCTTGTATTCCTGTTCCAATCGTTTTGAAAGTTCATGCAAATGGCGGTTGATAGGAGCTACAAGTTCTCGGCATAAGGTCAATGCTCCTTTTCCCATACCGGCATCTGCCACCACGAACAGATAGAGATTCGGATAAACAATACGCTCATCGTACACACCACAAACATTATGAAAGCATACCGACAAACACACAATAGCCCCAATCAGTATCGTGTCACGGTCATCTACCGAAATGGAGTTATTGACAACCTCATTTAGAAAAGGAGGAAGATGCTCAAACACACATTCAGGAAATGCAGGAAGTTCTTCCTCTGACTTTATCCATTTACCCGTTTTACCATTTTGGATATTTGGCAAAATGGATAAATATTCTTTGCTGAACGGTACCAATGGGATTCCGGCTTGATTTGCCAAATGGAAGAAAGAACGGATAGTAATGCCTTGCCCTTTGGATTGCAAACAATGCGTATATTGTTTGTCTGTTTCTTCCCTTTGATAGGTAGGGTAAAACCTACTGATACGATGATAATATTCTCGTCCGCTTTCTTCCAATCCGTCCACAAGCGCGAAACCCAACTCCACCCAATCTTTATAACTGGGGGCTATATCAATAGCACGTTGTTCTATCTCCCGAACAACACTTTCTACATCATCCTTTACCTTATTATATATAGGATCAATATCAGGCGTATGTGTTTGCTGCATTTCAGAAGGGATATTCTCCCAATCTTGGGCGGAAAATATTTTCTTCGACATCATTTTTGTATTTAGGGTTAATATATGCTTGTGGGTCGTATGGCAGGAAGCAAGAACGAGCCACATCACTGCCGGACATATCCACTGATGGCAAACCTGTCGCTTTGATGCAGTTGGCAACAGCCTTGAAGTACCGGGAATGTTCCCATCCTTTCAAATCAACAGGTATTATCCACTTCAAGCCACTACCGGATGGGCTGACAAATAACAGTTCCGTATCAAAATACTCATGATTGAGTAATTGCTGTTTTAAATCCACGATATTCTCCACATGGTCGAAATCCAAACACATCAATCCTGAGTGTATAATCAGTTCCTTCTCATTCCGTTTGCGGAATAATCCCGAAAAAGTACAATAATCAAAATGGGTGGCTTTGTATCTTTTGGATTCGGAAGAAGATAGCATCAAACGCAGGGATTCAGTTTGTGGTTGCGCATAATGCCCGATGATATAGCGATACACATCCACAATGCCTACCGCCCTTATCGGTTCGATGTTTTGGATGGGCTTGCGAAAGAACGAAAAGCAATAATCTGTCGTTCCCATCATCTGATAATCTTTTTAGATTCGACAAATCGTCTGGCTTCTTCCATTAAGTCATCCTGTGTCTTATGCGATTTATTCTTCAACCAATCATCAATTTCCGATTGCAAGAAAGCTAATGCCTTATTTATTTTATGTACGGGAATCTGTTTGGTTGATACCCATCCATAAACAGTCTGCTTGGCTGGATGTGATGGAAGATAAGCGCAAAGCTCGTCTATATCCATCCACTTAGGTGAGCTACTTGCCTGCTTATGTTGTAAGGCATTTACTTTGGATTGCAGTACTTCTACGGACTCAATCAGGTAGGACAACGCATTCGGCATTTCCTCCAATGAATTTACTTTATAGGCCATTTTTTCTTCGTATTAAAGTTTATGCCGCAAAAGTATAGGGATGCTTATAGGTGCTAAATAGGTGCTTGACCGCCACCAATCAACCGCTCATTTACCACTGACAGATTTAAGTTTCATTAATACGAGAATTTATTGGAAGACATAATAAAAGGGGAATAAACCACTATTGGGACTAACACATTCCTTATCGAAAGCTTCAATCTACAAAACACCCCTCAAAAAGCCGATGCTTCATGAGGGGTAAACGGTGGTAAGTATATGATTGGTATTACATAAGTCATTGGTGCTCAATGGTGAATACAACCACCACAACCTATAAATCCAAATTTTCTATATGCAGCGTATTGGCGGCTTTCTCTTTTTGTTCGTTTACGATGTGCGTATAAATCTGCGTGGTTTTGACGTTAGTATGTCCCATCAAAGACTTGATGGTGTATATGTCAACGCCATTTTCCAGCAACAGCGAAGCGTAGCTATGGCGGCCACAATGGAAGGTGATGTGCTTCTTGATACCGGATGCTTCTATCCAGACTTTCAACGGGCGAGAAATCCAAGAGGCATCAGTCAATCCTTCAAAAACAAGTGCTTCATCATCGTCTGGACGTATGCCGCATAGTTGAAGTGCCTGTTGAATGACTGGCTTGTAATCGGGCCTTTTTGTCTTTTGCTGAATTACGACAGCTTGCCATGTACCCTTGCTTGTTTGCTGAATTTGTTTCCATTTCAAAGTTTGAATATCACTATGCCGCAATCCAGTGAGAATAGAGAACAAGAACGCACGTTTCAAAACATCATCCTTGCACGGCGTATCAACCAACATTTGCACTTCATTCATGGTAAGCACAACACGAGGTTTCTCAATGTTTGTTATTCCCTTTACTTTCGCGCTTATATCAACGGTCAGATATTCATCAATGAATGCCTGTTTCAATCCGGCTTTGAGTATAGAGAAATAAGTCGATGCCGTGTTTTGTGAGATAGTACCTTTCTTATTCCCTCCCATTGGAGCACGGAGAAGGAACATCTTTATATCTTCAAGCAGTTTTACGGAAATCGCCTTGAATGGAATTGGTTGCCCTTGTGAATACATTTTCAATAATTCGCCTACACGCCTCCAATTGACTATAATCGAATCGGAACTGTTGGGATGACGTGTGCTTATAATACCATTGAAATACTTGATAAAATCCTGTTCGCTCCGCTCATTCTGTGCAGCGATTTCATTTTCCTTATCAGTGTATAGGATGGCACTATCATATTCATGTTGCCGCAACTTACGCACATTGTCGGCATAGATACAAGCCTCTTGGTCTATCGTTGAACGACATTGGATAATCCCATTCAAATCACGTTTAGGCTTATAGTTGAATGTTCCATCCGGTAAGATACGTGCTATGGAAGACTTGTCCCAAACAGGTGTGGATATAGTCCGGTTAATGGATTCCACCACACGGCTTGCACGGCTTGAACCTCGCTTATAAACTGGATATGATTCTATAATCAAATACCACTCTTCTTTATAATTTGACCTTCTGAGCTTGACGGTCACTTTGGTATTAGGTAACACTTTCTTCATAACGACTTGTATAATCTATCAATTTCAGATTTGGGAACATAAACATAGTTACCGATTTGGCGTGTAGGAATAGAATGACGGCGTATGTGCTTAAATACACTGCTGTCATTGATATGGAACTTCTTTGCAATCTCTCCGATGGTGTAACAATCTTTGGGTTCAAAGGATAATGCCTCTTTTTTTCTCTTTCTACTCCCTGCCTTTGTTTTGAAGTGTTCATCCATATACTGCCGACTAAGGCGTATCAGACGCTGACCAAAATTGTATGACGGTATCAAGCCTTGCCGTATCATACGATAAAGAACGTCTTTACTAATTCCGTAAATCAGCATAGCTTCCTTTACGGTTAGATACCCCTTGCAGGATGGTATTCGTCTAATCAGTGCTTGGCGTATCGCTTCTTTCTCTTTTGCGATTTGTCTTTTCTTATATGCTCTCTTGGAACAAGCAGGGCAACAATACTTCGACACTAATGTGGGAGGAGTAAAGATTTTACCACACTCCTCGCAACTTCTTTGAATGGTGTAATTTCCTCTTGGCATATTCTTCTCGTTTTAAATGGTTTATATCAATCTAAGTTGTACCTTATCGCCAAATAAGACGTGTCGCAAACATGTCGCAAATAAGAGATAAAAAAGCCCATAGAAAACACATAGCAACCATGAACCCCATAAACGCAAAAAGCGTGCAACTCATTGAGCTGCACGCTTTTGCTTATTGTTTATTATCTGTTTCCTTATCGGAATCATTTCACTTCCTCAAAATCCACATCAGTAACGTTGCCGTCTTTGTTGCTGTTATTATTGTTTCCAGCGTTACCACCAGTTTGTTGTCCGAAGTCTGGACCTGGTTGTTGAGCTCCTCCACCTTGAGCATTATACATTTCTTGGCTAGCTGCTTGGAATACAGTGTTCAACTCTGCCATTGCAGCATCTATACCTGCAATATCCTGAGCTTTGTGAGCTTCTTTTAATTTATTTAAAGCTGCTTCGATCGGAGCTTTCTTGTCAGCAGGTAATTTGTCACCCAGATCATTTAATTGTTTTTCGGTCTGGAAGATCATACTGTCGGCCTGATTTAGCTTATCAATACGTTCTTTTTCTTTTTTATCTGCTTCGGCATTAGCTGCAGCTTCGTCTTTCATGCGTTTTACTTCATCATCGCTCAAACCACTGGAAGCTTCGATACGGATACTTTGAGTCTTTCCTGTACCTTTGTCTTTAGCTGATACATTTAATATACCGTTTGCATCAATATCGAATGTTACTTCAATCTGGGGTACGCCACGTTGTGCAGCAGGTATTCCGTCCAAATGGAAACGTCCGATTGATTTGTTATCTTTTGCCAAAGAACGTTCACCTTGCAATATATGGATTTCTACAGAAGGTTGGTTGTCAACGGCTGTTGTAAACGTCTCAGACTTTTTAGTCGGAATTGTTGTGTTAGATTCGATCAGCTTAGTCATTACACCACCCATTGTCTCGATACCGAGAGATAGTGGAGTAACATCCAACAACAATACGTCTTTTACTTCTCCAGTCAATACACCACCCTGAATTGCAGCACCTACGGCTACAACTTCATCGGGATTAACGCCTTTAGAAGGAGCTTTTCCGAAGAACTTTTCAACAATAGCCTGTACAGCAGGAATACGAGTAGAACCACCTACTAAAATAACCTCATCTATATCAGAAGTGCTCAAACCTGCGTCTGACAAAGCTTGACGACAAGGAGCAATACAAGCCTGGATTAAACCGTCTGCCAACTGTTCAAACTTAGCACGGGTTAAAGTCTTAACTAAGTGCTTTGGAATACCGTTTACTGGCATGATATACGGTAAATTTATTTCTGTACTTGTTGTGCTTGATAATTCAATTTTAGCTTTTTCTGCTGCTTCTTTCAGACGTTGCAAAGCCATAGGGTCTTTACGCAGATCAACACCTTCTTCACGTTCGAATTCTTCTGCCAACCAGTCGATAATTACGTGGTCAAAGTCATCACCACCCAGATGTGTGTCACCGTTTGTTGATTTTACTTCGAATACGCCATCACCCAGTTCAAGGATAGAGATATCAAATGTACCGCCACCTAAGTCGAATACGGCGATCTTCATATCTTTGCTTGTCTTGTCAAGGCCATAAGCTAGAGATGCAGCTGTTGGTTCGTTTACAATACGACGTACATTCAAACCTGCAATTTCACCTGCCTCTTTTGTAGCCTGACGTTGTGCGTCACTAAAGTATGCTGGAACGGTAATTACGGCATCTGTTACTTCCTGCCCCAGATAATCTTCTGCAGTCTTTTTCATTTTTTGAAGGATCATCGCAGATATTTCCTGCGGAGTATAGAGACGGCCTTCAATATCAACACGCGGGGTGTTATTGTCGCCACGTACCACTTTGTAAGGTACGCGATTAATTTCTTTTTGTACCTGGTCATACGTTTCACCCATGAAACGCTTGATTGAAAATATAGTCTTTTCCGGATTTGTGATAGCCTGACGTTTAGCCGGGTCACCTACCTTGCGTTCGCCTCCTTCTACAAATGCAACAATTGAAGGTGTTGTTCTTTTACCTTCGCTGTTTGCAATAACAACCGGTTCGTTACCTTCCAATACGGCAACACAAGAGTTGGTTGTTCCTAAGTCAATACCAATAATTTTTCCCATGACGTAAATATTTTAATTGTTATTATTCTAAATTTTCCATCGCCTTCCGAAGCGATTCATAGATTATTCTACAAACGCCGTGCCAAAGTTGTTTGATGAAAGCATGGCTTTTTTCTTTGTCTGTCGTATGACAGATTGACAGAATGATGTAAAAGTGTTTTCAAAATGTTTTTGTAGGCTACTCGGATGGATTTTCAGTTTCTCTCGGATGAAATTTGTATTTCTACCGGAAGAAATTTTGGATGTATATAGAAGGAATAAAAAAGTTCCGGGAGATGAATTTCTCCCGGAACTTTTGTCAGTAAGATTTTCTTATTTAATCTCTTTTTCTTCTTTCATGTCTAGCTCATTCTTGTCTTCATCATAAAATTTGTATTCAAGAAAAGCTAAACTCTGGTTGGGGATAACCTTCAAGCCTCTGGTATATCTCCATTTCCACTTAGAACTTAAAGGAATTAATCCTTTATTCACATACGCTGCAACGTAAGGATGTACGTGCAGGGTGAATTTCTTCACATGATGCTTATTTACTAAACAGTCAATTTTGCCTTCCAAACTATCTGTGAATAGGATAGAAGGTTTTACAGTTCCTGTCCCGAAACAGGCAGGACAGGCTTCCGACGTATCTACGTCCATTGCGGGACGTACTCTTTGGCGTGTAATTTGCATCAGACCAAACTTGCTTAAAGGCAGGATGTTGTGTTTAGCCCGGTCGGTTGCCATTGCTTTAGACATGTGTTCAAATAGCTTTTGCCGATTGGCAGCTTCTGCCATATCGATAAAGTCTACTACAATAATACCGCCCATATCACGCAAACGAAGTTGACGGGCAATTTCGTCGGCTGCGGCAATATTTACGTCGATAGCTGTTTTTTCTTGGGCATCACTGCCTTTTGAGCGGTTACCGCTATTTACATCTATCACGTGCATTGCCTCGGTATGTTCGATAATCAGGTAGGCTCCACTTTTATAGGTCACTGTACGTCCGAACAATGATTTGATCTGTTTTGTTACAGCAAAATTGTCGAAGATAGGAAGTTCTCCGGTATACAGTTGTACAATGTCTTCTCTTCCCGGTGCTATCAGGCTAACATAATCACGTATGTTATGATATACTTCCGAGTTGTTTACATGAATGTTTTGGAAGGAAGGATTGAATATATCTCTTAATAATGCTACCGCGCGTGCCGTCTCTTCATAGATGATAGAGGGAACTTTTGCTTTAGGCACTTTAATGATATTATCTTCCCACCGTTTTACTAATGTCTTTAGCTCATGATCGAGTTCTGCTACACGTTTACCTTCCGAAGAAGTTCTGACAATAACACTAAAGTTTTTTGGTTTAATACTTTGGATTAATTGTCGTAGACGCGCTCTTTCTTCGCTTGATTTGATTTTAGTGGAGACTGAAACCTTATCTGCAAATGGAATCAGGACTATATATCTTCCGGCAAAGGATAGCTCGGAAGTTAGTCTGGGTCCTTTTGTTGAAATCGGTTCTTTAGCAATTTGAACCAACACCTCTTGTCCCACTTTCAGTACGTCACTTATACTCCCTTCCTTTTCTATTTCAGGTAGTATCTGCATTTTAGAAATAGGAGGAGTTTTTTTAGGATCGCTTAACGCCTGTTTGAGGAATTTCTGTTGAGTGTTGAAATTTGGACCTAAGTCCAGATAGTGAAGAAATGCATCCTTTTTATAACCTACATCAATGAACGCAGCGTTGAGCCCGGGCATTAGTTTTTTTACTTTACCAAGATAAATATCGCCTACAGCGAAAGACACGTTGCGGGCTTCTTTCTGAAGTTCCACAAGATTCTTGTCTTCCAGTACGGCAATAGATACCTCTTTGGGCTGTACATCAACTACTAATTCACTAATCACTATAAAGAGGGATTTTAATATCAGACCTTAAAATACGCAAAGAACAAACTTAAAAGGTCTCTTATTAAGTTTGTTCTTTAGAGTTTGCTAGATAGACTTATTTTTTCTTATGTCTATTCTTTTTCAGTCTCTTTTTGCGCTTGTGCGTAGACATTTTATGTCTTTTTCTTTTTTTTCCGCTAGGCATTGTTCTTTAATTTTAAATTTAACGTATAATTACTTGATTACTTTACTTCATTTAAGAAAGTCTTAGCCGGCTTAAATGACGGGATGTTGTGTTCCGGAATGATGATCGTTGTATTTTTAGAAATATTACGAGCTGTTTTCTGAGCTCTTTTCTTAATAACGAAACTTCCGAAACCTCTCAGGTAAACGTTCTCACCTTGAGCTAAAGAATCCTTTACAATGTCCATGAAAGATTCAACGCTTGCCAATACCGTAGATTTGTCAATGCCGGTACTTTTTGAAATTTCGCTAACAATATCTGCTTTAGTCATGTCTATAAATTAATTAATTGATTTGGACCTATTAATTTTTTGGAATGCAAATATATAGCTTTTTATTTAAGTGTAAAAAGAATTGATGCCCAATTTTTAATAAAAAACATTCCTTACAATCCGTTATATCTATGTATGTTTGCATTAATCAAATAGTTAGGTTTGAACGTTGATGTGAAAACAAGTCGTTATGAGACAGATAGAAAACGATTTAAAAGTAAGTCGTGCTTTGATAGCATGGTATAACGAGTATAAAAGAGATTTGCCTTGGAGGAATACAAATGATCCGTATATTATCTGGATATCGGAGATTATATTGCAACAAACGCGTGTTGTTCAGGGATTGGAATATTTCAGACGGTTTGTTAATCGTTTTCCTGATGTTGAATCTCTGGCAGTTGCAGATGAAGACGAAGTGCTGAAATATTGGCAGGGTTTAGGATATTATAGCAGGGCTCGTAATCTGAGAATGGCAGCTTGTGACATAATGGATCGCTTCAATGGTATATTCCCCGATAAATATGAAGATGTTATATCGTTGAAAGGTATAGGCGAATATACTGCGGCTGCAATTGTTTCATTCGCATGGAATCAGCCTTATCCGGTAGTCGATGGAAATGTCTTTCGTGTTTTGTCGCGTTTATACGCTTTGGAAATTCCGATCGATACAACAAAAGGAAAGAAAACCTTTACAGATTTAGCCGGATTATTGATGGACAATTCTAAAGCAGGTCTTCACAATCAGGCTATAATGGAACTTGGAGCGTTACAATGTATTCCTCAAAATCCAGATTGTAATAAATGTCCTCTTGTAGATAAATGTATGGCATTTGCCGAAAATAAAGTAGATTCATATCCGGTTAAACAAAGTAAAACAAAAATCCGGAACCGTTTCTTTCATTATTTCTACATTATATATAAAGGCAAAACCTGGCTTCATCGTCGGGAAGGAAAAGATATATGGACCGGATTATACGAATTTCCTCTGATCGAAACAGCCCATATAATGGATTTTGGAGAGTTGCAGCAAACAGATGCTTTCCGGTATCTGTTTAAAGATGCAGGCAAATTGGATATTTCCGTGAAGTTGGAAAATGTAAAACATGTATTATCCCATCAAATAATTTATGCTACTTTCTATAAAGTGGAGATAGAGTTTGAAACCGAGGCTTTGCAACGCTATCTCTATATTTCTTGTGAGGATATAGATAAATATGCCGTGCCACGTCTTGTACATATTTATTTGGAGAAATTCGGCCGAAACTTGTTTGAGTGATTGAATTTATGTTTCTTTGTATAATAATTTAGAAATTAGAACTATGTCGTTGAATAAAGTTATACTTATCGGCAACGTGGGAAAAGATCCCGACGTGCGTTATTTTGATAGTGGAGCCGCTGTTGCAAATTTTTCTTTGGCAACATCTGAAAGAGGTTATACATTGGCTAACGGAACAGTGGTACCGGAGCGCACCGAGTGGCATAATATTGTTGTTCGTCGTGATTTGGTCCCTTTTGTGGAAAAATGGGTAAAGAAAGGTTCCGGTGTTTATGTAGAAGGCAAAATCCGTACTAGAAGCTATGATGATCAGACAGGTGTGAAACGTTATGTAACAGAAATACATGCTGACCGTGTAGAGTTTTATAATACAGGAACACGTCCGGCGGACGGAACACAACAGAATACGAATGCAGGAGTTCAGCCAATAGCAGGTCAGTCTGCTCAGCCGGCTAATACACCTGTGAATTACCAGCAGCCAACCTCTTCACAGTCGGGTGCTTTTTCTGAAACCAGCGACGCGGATGATCTCCCGTTCTGATATTGTTTAACTAACACTGTTCCCCTTGGACTCAGATTATTATTCGGACTTATTTAGTCATATAACGATACAGGCGCTTACAGCGGGGCCTGTGATAGCTCTCAGCCTGGCTATTTTGTTGCTGTTTATCTCCGGTTTTGTGTCGGCTTCCGAAGTGGCATTCTTTTCTCTTTCGCCGGGTGACATAAGTGACATCCGCGAAGAGAAAACAACTTCCGATCTTGTTATCCAACGCCTTCTTGAGCGATCGGAACATCTTCTGGCGGCTATACTGATAGCAAATAATTTTGTAAATGTAGCTGTTGTCATGCTTTGTACCTATGGTATTAATGCATGGATAAATTTTTCTGCATCTCCTGCTTTGGGGTTTGTATTGGAAACTGTAATACTGACCTTCTTACTTTTACTTTTTGGTGAGATTATGCCAAAGATTTATGCACAAAAGAACGCTTTGAAATTTGTTCGTTTTGCTGCTCCCGTATTAAGCGGTCTTGAACGTTTCTGTAAACCATTATCCTCTCTATTAGTAACATCTACTACTGTTATTAACAAAGCGTTAGTGAAGAAAAAATATGATTTATCGGTAGACGAACTAACGAAAGCACTCGAGTTAACTTCTACGGAAATACCGGAAGAAAAGGAAATGCTTGCCGAAATTATTAAGTTTTATAATAAAACGGCAGACGAGATAATGACACCTCGTCTGGATATGGAAGATATTGATATTAAGAGTAGTTTTCATGATGTTACAGAGTTTATTGTAAAATCCGGTTATTCCCGTATTCCTGTTTATGCAGGGACGGAAGATAATATCAAAGGTATTTTATATATCAAAGACCTGTTGCCTTATTTGGAGAAACCGGATACATTCCGTTGGCAAAGTTTGATTCGCCCGGCTTATTTTGTACCGGAGACGAAAAAGATCGATGATTTGCTGGAAGAGTTTCGTACTAATAAAATACATATGGCGATTGTTGTAGACGAGTTTGGTGGAACGTCCGGTATTGTAACGATGGAAGATATTCTGGAGGAAATTGTGGGCGAAATTTCAGACGAATACGATGAAGATGAACAGCAAGTTATCCGTTTGGCTGATGGTAGCATTATATTTGAGGCCAAGATATTACTGACAGATTTCTTTCGTGCTATTGATGTCGATCCGGGTGAGTTTGGCAAGCTGACAGAAGAGGTTGAAACTCTGGCCGGGCTTCTTCTCGAGATAAAAGGAGATTTTCCGCATCGTCGGGAAATTATAGAATACAACAAATATCGTTTTCAGATACTGGAAGTAGATAATCGCCGTATATTGAAGGTGAAGTTCAATTGCATCCAGAATCACGAAACAGAGGATGGAGATTAGTTCTTATGAAGTGGTTGGCTATTTGGTGTGTGTGCTCGCTAGCATGTTATTCTTGTACAGAATATACACCGAAGCCGCGTGGCTATTTTCGTATAGAGCCAGGCGTTGCTCATTATCAGAAGTTACCGCTGGACAATCTTCCTTATACGTTTGATGTATCGCAATTATCTATCGTGGAGTTACCGCCAGTCGAAAATGCGTCCGGCCAATGGATCAATATTTCATACCCGTCATTGGGTGCTAAGATATATTGCAGTTATTTACCTATAACTCCAGCCACATTGCATCGGGCGGAGAGTGAATCCCGGGAATTAGTATCTCGCCAGGTGAAAGATATAGCTTCCGTTGTTGAGAAGACATATAGTAACCCGGATGAACATGTTTATGGCTCTCTTTTCCTGCTGGAAGGCGAATTGGCTTCACCTATACAGTTTATGCTGACCGATAGTGCAGCAAACTTTTTCCGCGGAGCCTTGTACTATGATTGCAAACCTAATGCAGATTCTCTGGCTCCTGTAACCGAATATCTCCGAAAGGATATTATAGAACTTATCCAATCTTTTAGCTGGAAGAAATAATGCCTTTATTACAGAAACAAAATAATCCTTTGCTTGGAGTTTGGCAGATAAGCGAAAGCTCAGACAAGTTATTGTCTATGCTGCCTAATTCGTCCGGTTCTCTTTCTTTCTTGCAGTCTATACGTGCCGAACATCGTAAACAGGAACGGCTAGCTAGCCGTGTACTGTTGAAGGAGTTGTTGGAGAAAGAGGCTGTAATTGATTATTTTCCGAACGGAGCACCGTTTTTGCCGGATATACCTTTACATATCAGTATATCACATACGAAGGGATATGCTGCGGTCTTATTGCAGGAATCTCCTGCTGCAGGTGTCGATATTGAGTATCGCTCGGACCGGGTATGTAAAATACGGAATCGATTTATGAATCAGGAAGAAGAAGAAGCTATTGATTTGAATCATGAGATTGAACATCTTTTGATTTATTGGTGTGCAAAAGAGACATTGTTTAAGATGATAGGGCAGGAAGACGTGGATTTTTGCCGTCATTTACATGTAAAACCTTTCCTGTATGCAGAATCCGGTACTTTTGTTGTTCAGGAAACACGCACACAGGAAAATGCTTTTTTTAAATTAGGTTATTCCGTTACTCCCGGATTTGTTCTGACCTGGAGTTTAGATTGATTCTTTTTGATGCTTGTCTTGCCGGATTTTGATGCTTACCTTTTTCCATACAAGTTATTTCTGCCAGATTTCCCAAGCGGCAAAAGCTTGTAGCAGGAGCATTTCAAGTCCGTTTTTAACTACTGCCCCTTTTTCTTTCCCTTTCTTCATGAAAAGAGTTTCGTCCGGATTATAAAGTAAATCGTATAATAAATGATCCGGTGTAAGCATGTCATAAGGAATGTCCGGGCATGTATTGATATTTGGAAACATTCCGAGTGGAGTTGTGTTTACGATTACGGTGTATTGCTCCATTGTTTTTGGAGTAATTTCATCGTAGGTGATACAAAACTTTTTCGGAGTGCGTGAGACTAAAGTTGCACCTACACCTAGCTGTTTTAATCCTTGGAATACGGCTTTGGAGGCTCCTCCGGTACCAAGTATTAGTGCTTTATGGTGTGTCTCTTTTAATAATGGTTCGATAGATTGTTTGAACCCGATAATATCGGAATTGTAACCCTTTAATTTAGTCTTTCCAAAAAGACCTTTTGAGAATTTAATAACGTTTACCGCACCGATCAAGCGTGCGTCTTCATCCAAATCATCCAGATAAGGGATAATTTGTTCTTTGTACGGAATAGTGACATTCAGTCCGTTCAATTCCGGATTTTCCTTTAAGACGTTTTTTATATCTTTGATGTTCGGGATTTCGAAGTTGATATATGTTGCATCTATCTTTTCTGCTTCAAACTTTTGATTGAAGTATGTCTTCGAAAATGAATGTCCCAGAGGATAGCCTAATAATCCATATTTCTGCATAGTCTTTTCAAATATTCGTTACTATTTAGTGCCTGTGTATAATGAACAAATTCCGAAGGTGAAGGTTTGTACATGTGCATCGGTAAAACCTTGACGGCTTAGTAAACCGGTCATCACCTTTCCCTGCGGAACAACTTTTATAGATTCCGGCAGGTAACTGTATGCTGATTTTTCTTTAGAAAAAAATCTACCTACGTTAGGGATAACTAATTTTGAATATAAGCAATAAAGCTGTTTTATCGGGAAATGTTCCGGTGTGGACAATTCCAGAATCATAAGATGACCACCGGGCTTTAGCACACGATACATTTCTGCAATCCCTTGTTCGATATTCTCGAAGTTGCGGACTCCAAAAGCGGCGGTTACAGCATCGAACGAGTTATCCGGATAAGTCAATTTTGTGCAGTCTTGCTGCTCAAATGATATATATTCCGAATAACCGGCTTTTGCTACTTTTTTGCGGCCTACTTCCATCATTCCTTCGGATATGTCTGCTCCTGTAATATGCTGAGCTTTCAATGTCTGATACATGGAGATAGCCAGATCGCCGGTTCCTGTGGCAATATCTAATATGGTTTGCGGAGAAAAAGGGCGCAGAAAAGCAATGCCTTTTTTGCGCCATCCTTTATCTATGCCGAGTGATAATGTATGATTCAGTAGGTCGTATTTTCCGGCGATGTTATCAAACATACGCTTTACCTGCGCTCCTTTGTTTTCTTCGTTATTATATGGAAGAATTTGTTCTGAACCGTACTTCGCCATACCTTATTTATTTTTCAAATATTCGGTTACGTTCTTTTCGATACGACTGGTTAGATTGTCAGTGTCGACTTTTACGAACTTTTCACCCGTGATGTGTTCGAATAATTCTATATAGCGGTCGCTGATACCTTCTACAATGGCCGGTGTCATCTCGGGAACCTTTTGTCCTGCTTTGCCCTGGAATCCGTTTTCCATTAACCATTCGCGCACGAATTCTTTGGAAAGCTGTTTTTGCGGTTCACCTTTTTCAAAACGTTCTTTGTAGCCTTCCGAATAGAAGTAACGGGAAGAATCCGGTGTATGAATTTCATCCATCAGATAGATAGTGCCGTTGCTGGTTCCGAATTCGTATTTGGTATCTACGAGGATAAGTCCGCGTTCTGCTGCAATTTCGGTTCCTCGTTTGAATAAAGCCATCGTGTACTTCTCTAGCAAAGCATATTCTTCAGGCGTAGCCAATCCCTGAGCCAAGATTTCTTCTTTAGAGATGTCGGCATCGTGTTCTCCTATTTCAGCTTTTGTTGTCGGTGTGATGATCGGTTCAGGGAAACGTTCGTTTTCACGCATACCTTCCGGCAATTTTACACCACATATTTCGCGTACGCCGCTTTTATAAGTGCGCCAAGCACTACCACAAAGGTAGCCGCGTACGATCATTTCAACAGGAAATCCTTTGCATTGTACACCAACGGTTACCATTGGGTCCGGAGTTGCAAGTTTCCAGTTCGGGCAAATATCGGTTGTAGCGTCAAGAAACTTGGCTGCAATCTGATTCAACATTTGTCCTTTATAAGGAATACCTTCCGGCAGAACAACATCAAATGCCGAGATGCGGTCGGTTGCAACCATTACCAGAACTTCATTATTAATGTTATATACATCGCGTACTTTACCGTGATATACGCTTTTTTGTCCGGGGAAATTAAAGTCGGTTCTAACTAACGCCTTCTTCATAACCTTTTTAATTTAATTAGTTATTATTGTAGATTCCTTTTTCTTCTCTTTTGATTCTTTACTTTCTTTCTTGCGCTTGTCATCAAATTTATCATAAGCTTCAACAATACGTTGTACCAACTTGTGGCGGACAATATCCTTTTTGTTGAATTCTATTTTTCCTATTCCGTTTACACCTTTAAGTATGTTCATGGCCTGGATAAGCCCGGAAGTTGCTGTAGGAGGTAAATCTATTTGAGTAATATCTCCGGTTACAATCATTTTAGCATTCATACCTAAACGGGTCAGAAACATTTTTATCTGATGCGTAGTTGTATTTTGTGCTTCATCCAGAATAATAACGGCATCATTCAGTGTGCGTCCGCGCATAAAAGCAAGAGGCGCAATTTGTATGATGTTGTTTTCCATATATTCTTTCAGTTTGGCTCCGGGTATCATATCTTGCAAAGCATCGTACAAGGGTTGTAAATAAGGATCTAGTTTGTCTTTCATTTCGCCTGGTAGAAATCCGAGCTTTTCTCCGGCTTCAACAGCTGGGCGACTTAATATGATTTTGCGGACTTCCTTGTTTTTTAACGCTTTTACAGCTAGCGCTATAGCTACGAATGTTTTGCCCGAACCGGCCGGCCCTGTGGCAAATACAAGATCGTTTTCTTCGAATGCTTTTACCAGCTTTTGTTGGTTATCTGTCCGGGCAACGATAGCTTTACCGTTCATTCCGTGTATAATGAGGTTTTCCTGCTTGGTTATGACAGGAGCTTTCCCCTTCACAATATCAAGAATTACATCTTCCGTAAGAGAATTGAATTCTTCGCAATACTTTTCGACTTCGCGGATTTTCTTGAGGAAAAGTTCAGACTCATCTTCGTCGCCTATTACTTTCATTACATTTCCACGGGCAACAATGCGCAATTTCGGGAACAGAGTTTTAATTAACTGCATATTTGCATTGTTAACTCCATAGAAAATAACCGGGTCTACGCTTTCCAGGATATAAATTCGTTCAATCATTCAGAAACCATCTTTTATGGAACACAAAAGTAGTAATATTATGAATCCGATGGTACTGTGTTACGTTTTTTCTTTATTTTTGTCATTCAAAAATGAAACATGATGAAATATACGATAAATGCTCTACTGTTGCTAATAGCTTTTTCTGTAGTAACAGCCTTTCCTTCCTGTAAAGAAAAACGTGGCGAACTGAAAAAAATATGGTATAACGGAAGCTACAACCGCGATTTTAAAGACTTGAACGATGTTCATTTGGCAGAGGCCCAACGTTTAGGTATTGAACCGGTTTCCTCCAGAGAAGAGGCAGAAAAGGCATCAAAGAAGATGGAAGAAATAGAAACTAATGATTACTATGAAGTAGAAGAGTTAAAACACTCTATTCCTTACCTCATTCCTCAGGCTGCTGATCTGTTGGAGGATATCGGTAAAAACTTTCAGGATTCGTTGTATAATTTGAATGCTCCTAAGTATAAAATATTAGTTACAAGCGTAACCCGTACGGTAGATGATGTGAAGAAATTAAAAAGAAGAAATTTTAATTCTTCGGTTAACTCAGCCCATCAATACGGAACTACTTTCGATGTTTCATGGGCCAGATATACTAAAATTGACGAGAAAGATACTTTGAATATAGATAAAGACCGGTTGAAGATGGTTCTGGCTTCAGTTCTTCGTGATTTACACAGGCAAAACCGTTGTTTTATAAAGCATGAACGTAAACAGGGATGTTTCCATATTACTGTGCGTGATGCAAATTAAATTTTCGTAAAGAGAACATTTCTTTCCGGTAAGAAGTTTTAATAATAAAAAAGGAATTAAAATGGATTATCGGATAGAGAAAGATACGATGGGAGAAGTGAAAGTTCCTGCTCAAGCTTATTATGGAGCACAGACCCAACGTAGTGTGGAGAACTTTAAGATTGCCCGTGGAACAGACCGCATGCCTGTAGAAATAATCGAAGCATTTGCTTTTCTGAAAAAAGCTGCTGCTTTAACGAATAAGGAAGCCGGTGTTTTATCTACTGAGAAATGCGACCTGATTGTTCAGGTTTGTAATGAAATTCTGGAAGGTAAACTGGATGGTAGTTTTCCTTTGGTCGTTTGGCAGACAGGCAGTGGGACGCAAACGAACATGAATGTAAATGAAGTCATAGCCAATCGTGCACAGGTATTGACCGGTGGAAAACTTACGGATAAAGAAAAAATACTGCTTCCGAATGACGACGTCAATAAGTCTCAATCTTCAAATGATACTTTTCCTACTGCAATGCATATTGCTGCATATAAAATGTTGGCCGAAACGACTTTGCCCGGATTAGAAAAACTTTATCATACGCTGTTACTTAAAAGCCGGGAGTTCATGCCGGTTGTAAAGATCGGGCGTACACATTTTATGGATGCTACCCCATTGACATTGGGGCAGGAGTTTAGCGGTTATGCAGCCCAGCTTGAATATGGAATCTCAGCTGTGCGAAATTCATTATCACATATATCGGAATTAGCTTTGGGCGGAACTGCTGTCGGTACGGGCATTAATACTCCGAAAGACTATGCCGAAAACGTAGCCAAGAAGATTTCTGAATTAACCGGATTGCCATTTGTTACCGCTCCGAATAAATTTGAAGCATTAGCTACGCACGACGCACTAGTCGAGGCTCATGGAGCATTAAAAAGCGTTGCTGTCAGCCTGATGAAAATAGCTAATGATATCCGTATGTTGGGTTCAGGCCCGCGTGCCGGAATAGGAGAAATACATCTTCCTGAAAATGAGCCGGGGTCATCTATTATGCCGGGAAAAGTCAATCCGACCCAGTGCGAATCTTTGACGATGATTGCCGCCCAGGTGATGGGGAATGATGTGGCAATTTCCATTGGCGGATCTAACGGACATTTTGAACTGAATGTGTATAAGCCGATGATTGCATATAATTTTTTGCATAGTGCCCGGTTGATAGGAGAAGGCTGTACCAGTTTTAATGATTACTGTGCAGTAGGAATAATACCGGTAACGGCAACGATCCGGAAACATTTGGACGATTCTCTGATGCTTGTTACGGCTTTGAATCCGAAGATCGGCTATTATAAAGCAGCGGAAATTGCACAGAAAGCATATAAAGAAGATAAAACCTTAAAACAGGCTGCCATAGAATCAGGTTATCTTACAGCAGAAGAATTTGATAAATGGGTTGACCCTGCAAAGATGGTAGGCCGCGAATAATTTTATATGGCGACAATTTTATAACCGGCAATAGCCAGCGCTTGTCTGATTTCGTTAATCTGGCGCTGGTCGCGTGTTTCCATTTCCAAACGAAGATAACAACCATTGATGTCGGTTGTGTGACTTACCCGTTCGTGATATACGGAGACTACATTTGCTCCCAGCTCCGCTATGATCTGGGAAACTTGTTGCAATTGTCCCGGTTTGTCCACCAATTCGATTGTCATGCTACATGAGCGCCCCGATTTTTGCAAACCACGCCCTATTACCCTGGATAGGATATTCACGTCTATATTACCTCCTGATACCAGACATACAACGTTTTTCCCTTTGATAGAGACTTTGTTGAACATAGCAGCAGCTACTGCAACGGCGCCGGCACCTTCCGCAATTAGTTTCTGCTGTTCGATAAGGGCGAGTATTGCTGTAGATATTTCGTCATCGGTAACGGATACAATTTCGTCGACGTACTTCTGGCATAAATCAAAAGTATGCAATCCCGGTTCTTTCACAGCTATTCCGTCTGCTATAGTACGGACTGTTTCTAATCGTTGTATCCTACCTCGTCCGATAGATTCGGCCATGCTTGGTGCACCGTTTGCCTGTACGCCATACACTTTTACATGTGGCGCCAGTTTTTTGATAGCATATGCAACACCTGAAATAAGTCCGCCTCCGCCGATAGGCACAATTACAGCATCTAGTTCCGGTAATTGTTCCAATAACTCAAGTCCTATTGTTCCTTGGCCGGCTATTACATCTTCGTCATCAAAAGGATGAATAAACGTATAGCCTTCTTCGTCTCTTAATTCCAAAGCCTTTTTATAAGCATCATCATATACGCCTTCAACCAAGCAAACCTCGGCACCGTATCGTTTGGTTGCCTCTATTTTAGAAATGGGCGCATTATCAGGCAAACAGATTATTGAACGGATATCTTGCGAACTGGCAGCCAAAGCAACACCTTGGGCATGATTTCCGGCAGAGCAGGCCACAACACCCTTTGCTTTCTCTTCTTCTGTTAGTTGGGATATTTTGAAGCAAGCTCCGCGAACTTTAAAAGAACCGGTTGTTTGCAGGTTTTCCGGTTTCAGGTATATGTTGCATTCCGGATTGATATTTGGTGCTTTTATAAGGTCTGTGCGCCTTATTACTGTTCTTAATGCAAATGAAGCCTGATATATTTTGTCGAGTGTGAGCATGTTGCTGTTGTTAAAACGATGTGCAAAAGTATAAAACTTATGTGTATTATATCAGTCTTACCATAACATATTTCTTATTACCTTTGTTATATATACAATAAAAGAAAAGAATCATGGAAGTAACAAACTTGACAAAAGATGATTTCATAGCCAGAGTCGGGAACTTTGAAGCGGACCCGAAAGATTGGGAATATATTGGTGATAAACCGTGTTTGGTAGATTTTCATGCCCCATGGTGCGGCTATTGTAAACGTCTGAATCCATTGTTGGACGAGATGGCACAGGAGTTTGACGGTAAGATTTATATTTATAAAGTAGATGTAGATCAGGAAGCAGAGTTGGAAGCTGCTTTTAATATCAGAACCATACCTACTCTTTTGCTCTGTCCTGTAGGTAAACCTAAGGAGCAGCTTTTGGGTGTTATGGGTAAACAGGAATTAAAGAAACTGATAGAGGATAAATTATTATAACATCGGGATCATTTTTACAAATCATCCTGATGTTTTAAGAAAATGATCCCGATGAAGTAAAGTGGAGATTATTGTGATCTAATTGTTTTAATGATCGGAGGCGGTTTTCTTGTATAAGAAAGCCGCCATCTTTTGTTTAAGCATTTCTTTAAAATAAATAACTTCGCAGATTGCAATCAAGAGTAGAGCGTAGCGAATCAGCTGAATCGGTGTTCGTTACGCTCTGTTTTTAGCTACGGGTGGCACAATAAAAAGCCATCATAAAGCCAAGCAAGGACAGAGTTTGATTACTAAGTCATTACCGAGAGTAGATTGCAAATAGTTTGGTAATCGCATCTTATTCAGTAATTTGCACAAGTTTGCGTATCGACAGATAACTCAATGGAAACTAATTTTGTAACCAAAAAAGATTGAGTTATGCGCAGTACATTTCGTATTCTAATGTATCTAAAGAAAGGTAGCGAAAAACCCGATGGGAACGTACCTTTAATGTGCCGTCTGACCGTAGATGGTGAAATCAAACAGTTCAGTTGTAAGATGGACCTACCACCTTGCGAGGTATTCCGCAGCAACGACTATCCTGTTATCGCATGGCGTACCCATCGAAACAGTGAGCCGTATTCTCGGACATATGAATATAAAGACCACGCAAATATATGCCCGGATAACCAACCAGAAGATAAGTCGGGATATGGTAATCCTCTCGCACAAGCTGGAGGGTATGGAGAAGAGTATCCTGAGAAGAACATAACGAAACAACGCCGAACATTTCTAATTACCAATTATTTACTGTATTCTTCCGGATTTTGCCTATCTTTACGAGATTCTACCTGTATTTGGAGGTAATTAAAATTGTAATTCGATGAAAATGAGTAGTATTATAGATGTTTTGTGACAGAATGGTTTTACACAAGTATGGTTAGCAGAACAACTTGACCGTTAAGAGAGAAAAGCGAAAATACCCACGTTTCAGCATGGGCATTATTTATTTTTATTTGACAGACAGGTAGTCGAGAACCTTAAAATAAGCTGATAAAAAGAGTTTTATCTGTGCTTTTTTATGCCAATATGCAATGAGAAATGATTGACTAAAGAACAAATAAATAGATACTTATATGAAAAATGAAGAGCATGTGACATCTGCGTTTGACGAAACAATAAATATTGGCATCGAAGCAAAAAATTTATTGGACCATCATATTGAATTGTTGAAATCATTATCAAAAACGATTAAAGACAGTATATATGTAGTTGATTTCCAATCGAAATGTTTTCGATTTGTTTCCGAGAGAGGGCTTTTTTGGTGTGGCCGCACATCGGCAGAAGTATTGCGGTTAAGATTCAATTTTTACGATGAAGTAGTTCATCAGGACGATTTACCAATGATTAATAAAGTATTTCAAGTTATTTCTCATTATTTTTCATTTCCAGATACTGCACTTGAAAATTTAATTTGCATGGTATTCAATTTTAGAATATATGGTGGGAGGAAATACTTGATGGTTAGTCATAAAGTTGTGCCACTGATTGTAAGTGATGGCGCACAATTTGCTGTTTGTACTGTATCCGATTCAATACTCGAAACCTCCGGAAATCTTTACGCTTATTATAAAAACGGAAAACGATATAAGTACTCATTAGAGGATTATAAATGGATACTTGATACACAAATTATGCTCACACCACAGGAAAAGAAAATTATACAATGGACAAAGCAAGGCAAATCGGTTCGAGAGATAGCGGATTTCCTTTGCCTGTCCGACAAAACCATCCGAAATCAAAAAGTGATATTATTTGAAAAATTAGGTGTCAAAAATATGCTGCAATGTATTACTTATGTTGAAAATCACTTTTTGATATAATGCTAACTACTTTATCTCGTGTGTTTTTCAATATCATCAACGGATTGTCTTCTTCATCCAACGTCCGTATAATCGAGATGAAGAATACCAATAAAACAAATTGTGTTTTCCCTGTCGAAATAGTATATTGTTTTATTTGAATTTCACAATCCGTACGATTGGATTATCTTCTATATCAAGCGTGGCCACCAATTCTTTCAACTCATCCTGCATTTTATGTGCATCATACGCTTTTTTTAAACTTCGTACCTGAATCAAATCAGCATCCGTATTTTTAGGTGTGGCAGGAGCAATTATGTTGCTGGATGGAACCCACTCTCTCATTACATTATTAATGTCCACAAATGAAATTTCGTGTGTTTCTCCGGTTCCAAATTCATGGATCAAAGTAATGGTGGGAATAGATTGACCTTTTTCTAAAGCAATAAAGTCTAATGTCACTTTCGATAAAATTATAAATTTATCAGTTGTCAATTGAGTTGACCATACGTTCCTGGGTTCAGATAAATGAACTGAAGGCCTACGAACAAGCATGGGGGTTAATTCTCTGTCTTTGGAAAGCCGATAGATTGTATCCGAAGATATATCCGTAATCACAAAATCCTGTCCATAATGCATGCTATTGGGAACAGGAATTGATAAAGACTGAAACATTTTTTCTTGTCCTCCTCCCAGATCTATTTCCAGAGCTGTTCTGTTTGAATATCTTATAGGCAAACTGATATTTAATTCGGCAACAATGCTACCATCTTTTTTTGAAAGAAGCATATAGGGTTTTTCACTATGGACGTCAAGATACCATCTGTATCTATCGTATACAAGCAATGTTTCATCATCAAAATCGTGCACAATTGATATGGACAAATCTTTGGGATATTTCAACGTTCGTTTGTATTCGCCACTTATCGAATAAACCAAAAATCGTTGACTACTCGCATCATTCACAAATATTTCTTCATTCTTTTCATCAAATGTCACTCCATTCAATCTTATATATTCCTTATCTCCTTGCCCTTGTTGATTGAAGTGAGTTATTATTTTTCCGTTTCGGTCGAAAATAAATATGCTGTTTTGTAAAAAATCTTGCACAAGTATATATTTGTTGGAAACATGAAAAAGAAGAGGCATATCACCTAATAAAACATCGTCTGTTGTTTCCAGCGGAATATATTCTATTTCTGCAATATCTTGAAGGATCAATTCTTTCTTAGGATAACGTTTCGTAATATCAACCGTTATTAAACCATCTCTTTCATTGTTCACTTGTCTGTTTCTTCCGCATCCTGTCAATATAAACAGGAACATTACTGAAATAATGATTGTTTTTTTCATTTTTTACCTGCTTTGTGAAAAATGAAAGTACAAAATAATTTCGAGTTGATGTGATGAGATATTGTAAAAAGGTACAAAAGTACCGATTGTGAAGGAGGATTTGAAAGAAAGTATAAAAATACCAATAAGAGAATAAAATCATTAATATAAATTTATTACATATTTATATTACTAACTTCAAATAGTGAAGATAATGAAAAAGATTACTAAATTAAAATTAACCCAACTCAGCAAATCAGAGTTGGATGAGAAGCAGATGAATGCTTTAAGCGGAGCGAGTAGTGGATGTTTTTGTGGTTGTGGAGGGTGTCTCTGTTCGGGTGATATCGATGTTATGGATTCTACAGACGGAGGATTTAGTGAGTATACTTCTACAGTAGGTCATAATAATAAGTATGTAGGGAGGTACTAATAATCACTAATCAATGCCTCTAATGTACAGTCCTATGGGCAATGGAGTATCAGTAATTTACGTTTCGGATATTCTTGAATCACTTTATGTAGAAAATAGTCCGGTATTAACGATAGTGAATTTCAAATAATAATTTCTGTAAAATGAAAAAGATTGGCCAAATAGATGAAAATATAGTCCGAAACAATTTAATAAATCTTAAACAATTTGTTTTTGAAGTAACGGAAAAGTGTAATCTGAATTGCAGGTATTGCGGACTTTCTGATTTATATCAGGCACACGATGTGAGGAAAAACAGAGATTTACCTTTTGAAAAAGCGAAATTAATGATTGATTATCTTGTGAATTTATGGCGAAACAATACTGTGACGGATACAATCATAGATGTAGCTGTTAGTTTTTATGGTGGCGAGCCTTTGATGAATATGCCTTTGATAAAAAGAATCATTGATTATGTAGAGCAATCAAAAGTTATAGGAAGGGTGTTTCATTATACCATGACAACAAATGGGATGTTATTGGATAAATATATGGATTTTTTGGCAGAGAAAAATTTTATTTTGGCTATCAGTCTTGATGGCGACGAAAATGCCCAAAGTTACCGAACGGATCATGCAGGGAATAATTCATTCAATCATGTTTTTCGTAATGTAAAGTTACTTCAACAAAAACATCCTGAATACTTTAATAAATCAGTCCACTTTTTATCAGTATTGCACAACCGCAATGATATAGAACCTGTCTATCATTTTTTTAGATCGTCTTTTGATAAAGATTCAAAAATTAGCGCATTAAGCACATCTGGAGTTTGTGAAGAAAAAAAACAGGAATTTCAACAAATGTATCAAAGCAAAAGCCAAAGTCTCTATAAATCGCCGAATTGTAAAGCTTTGGAATCTGAATATTTTTTTGAAATGCCAAAAGGTTATAGACTGTCAAAGTTTTTATATCATTTGAGTGAGAATGTTTTTTTTGATTATAATCACTTGTTGTTTTCAAAGCCTGATTATGAAGATATTTATACCGGGACTTGTACACCCTTTGCAAAAAGGTTGTTTGTTACTGCTACAGGGGCAATATTAACATGTGAACGAATTGATCATGACTTTGAATTAGGCTACATTCATGCAGATGGTGTAGAATTGGACTATACTCTTGTGGCAGAACGGCATAATTATCTTTTGTCAAAATGCGAAAGTCTGTGCATCCGATGCGCAACTGCTAAATTATGTCCTCAATGTGTGTATCAAATTGACGATATAAGGAATAAATCTCCACATTGCCAATGTTGCTGCACACAAGAAGAATTTGAAAAGGACAAAGAACAAATATTTGATTATCTGCGCGAACATCCTCATTTTCATGAGAAAGTCTTAAATGAAATTAATTTTACTTTATAATGCAATGGAAAAACACTGGTTTACATTATATGGAGATTCATTTTTGTGGTTGAAAGGCAAAGTTGGTTTAGTATACAATACCAAAAATAAAAAACAGTTTCTGTTTACTTTGTCGGATCGCATTAAAAAAAAATGTCAGCTATTACTGCAAATAGATAATCTGTATTCGGTTGAGTTGACAGATGAAGATACCAATGACAAAGAGTTCAATCAATGGATTGAATCGTTAATCAGTATTGAAGCTGGTTATTTGTCTCACAATATTACTTTTGAAAATAGACCTGTATCACTGAAACCTGTACTGAAAATTCAGGATAAAAAAAAACATTACATATTACAACACAATAATGGGAAAGGAGGTGCGGTTCTTCAGAATCTGCATGAACTTACATTTTATATTAATGGAAGTGTGCATGGAAATAATGCGTATTACAAGCAACAAATCTTCCCTGTCAAAGACTGTCAAACGCTGGACGGCTCAAAAATGCTGTCATTTATCAGCAATAGCAGGAATATTTTTTTGTGCAATATCAATTTGGTTGGGAATATATTTGCATTTCCTGATTTTAATATGTTGCTTGCCAATATTTCTGATTTTTCGATTCAGTGTGTCATTCATGTAATGATACAGGATTTGTTGGATGTTATGCAGAGAATAAAAGAAATAGACTGGCCTGAGCATATTCGTTTTAATATTTTGGTTGACACTATCTTTGACGTCACATTATTACAAGGTATATCTTTGCCTTTTTCAATCACTGCTTTTGTTTTTTCAGACAATGATTACATGCAGTTTTCTACTTTGTTTGAAGCATTTTCAACAGGTCAAAAAATACATATGATTCCTTTGTATAACAAACAAAACTTGCGTTTTTTTGAAGAAAATGTATATATGGATAGAGATGAGCTGGAAAATATTGAACTGTCGAAAAATGAGATTTTTATGCGACAATCGCTCAATACCGGAAAATTTGGAAAGTTAACAATCATGCCTGATGGTAATGTATATGACAATGTAAATGTACCTCCTTTGGGCACGATTGATAATTCGCCGTATTCGCTTGTGTACAAGGAGTTTGTAGATAATGGAGCATGGTTCAGTATCCGCGAACACGCGCCTTGTGAAGATTGTATTTATCAGTGGCTATGTCCTTCGTTGTCTAATTATGAGATTGTTATTGGGCTGCCGAATCTTTGTCATGTTAAATAGTGGTAAGCCTAAATAATCCGCAACCAATAAATTTGCAGTTATTTGGTAGTATTGCATCGCAAAATACTGAAATACCAACGGTCACTAAATCGTTACTTATGGTTAAATCAAACCGGTGAAAATCTAAAATAATTGTATCAGCAATAACCCTAATGCTACCGATACGCCGGTGGCGATTAACCCCGGCATCATGAATGAATGGTTCAGGATATACTTGCCTATATGCGTTGTGCCGGTACGGTCAAAGTTGATGGCGGCAACAACAGTCGGGTAGTTCGGGATAAAGAAGTAACCATTGACTGCCGGAAAAAGAGCTATCAGCATATAAGGAGAAATGCCGAGGGCAATACCTAACGGCAGCAAAGCCCGAACGGTGGCAGCCTGGCTGAATAATAAGATTGACATCAGGAATAGTGCCAGTCCGAATAACCATGGCATAGCTGTTACCGTACTTTCGATGGATGCTTTCAACTCGGTCATATTTCCTGCAATGAAAGTATCACCCATCCAGGCAATACCGAAGATTGCTACTACTGCCTGCATACCGGCGGAGAAGACAGAGCCTTGTACTGCTTTTATTCCGTCCGTTCGGGTAATTAATAAAATCAAAGCTGCAGCCGATAGCATTAGTATCTCTATAATATAAGCCATGGAAAGCGGCCTGGCGATTCCATCGGTTGTGAATACTGGGCGGAGGCTTTCTATAGAACCAAACAGAATGATTCCTATTGTTGCCAGGATGAATAAAACAACGGATATAATAGCGGAACGCTGATTTTTTACGTCTGTCAATTCGTAATGTTTAGTATTGAATTCGCCATCGGCTAAACGTTTCTGATACTCCGGATCGTTTACTAACTCTTTGCCTACTCGAAGCGAATAAAAAGCTCCGGCAAAAACACCGGCCAGCGTACAAGGAACCGAAATCATCAGTATATTAAATAAGGAAATATTAAAACCTTGTGCTGTGAGCATGCTAAGTAATGCTACGGTAGCCGCCGAGATAGGACTGGCAGTAATGGCTTGCTGGGAAGCAATTACCGCTATGCCTAACGGGCGCTCCGGCCGGATTTTTGTTTCTGTTGCAACCTCTGCAATCACGGGTAGTACCGAATAAGCCACGTGCCCCGTTCCTGCAATGAAAGTAAATACATACGTAACGATAGGGCTGAGGATTGTGATCTGTTGCGGATTTTTACGAAGTAGCTTCTCCGCCCACTTAACCATCAGATCAAGTCCTCCGGCTGCTTGCATACAACTGGCGGCAGCAATAACGGCAACAATCATCAGCATTACATCAATTGGCGGTGAAGTTGGTTCCAGTCCGAAACCAAAGGTCAGAATAGCAAGGCCTACGCCTCCTAATACGCCTAATCCTATACCACCGAGACGGGCACCTATTATAATTGCAATTAAGACGAAGGCAAGTTGTATCAGCATGTTCTTTAAAATGAAGATTTAGTTTGTATTGCGTGCAAATTTAATTATTTTTGTTGCGCTATGAACTACATAAACACAAAAATGAGAATGAAAAAGATCTGTTTAGTCTTATTGGGGCTATGCGGTATGTTGACAACTCTGCCGGCACAAGTGCGCAATGAATTTCTTTTGGAAAAGAACTGGAAATTTACGCGAGAAGACAATCCCGAATTTGTTAATCCATCCTTCAACGATTCTAAGTGGCAGTCTGTCACTGTCCCTCACGATTGGGCTATTTACGGCCCTTTTAGTGCGCAGAACGATAAGCAGGATGTTGCTATTGCCCAAGACGGACAAAAGGAGGCTATGGAACATGCCGGACGTACCGGTGGTTTGCCCTTTGTTGGCGTAGGGTGGTATCGTACGCAGTTTGACGTACCACAGTTTGCTCCCGGAAAGCGGGCTTTTATCCTTTTCGACGGAGCGATGAGCCAGGCTAATGTATATATTAATGGTGAAAAGGTCGGTTACTGGCCATATGGTTATAATTCTTTCCATTTTGATATAACCAAGTATCTGAAACCGGGTGAAAAGAATACCTTGGCTGTCCGTTTGGAAAATTTACCGGAATCTTCCCGTTGGTATCCGGGTGCCGGATTGTACAGAAATGTGCATGTGATTGTAACAGAAGATGCTCATATCCCGGTGTGGGGTACGTATGTAACTACTCCTGAGGTAAATAAACAGTTTGCCAAGATCAATGTGCAAACAAAGGTAGAATTACCGGAAGGCGCTGATCTTTCAAAGTACAGCTTGGTAACAAGTATATGGAATCCAAATAAACAGAAGTTGACCGAGACAACCACTTCACTGTCGCAACTGCCATATAATAATGGTTCCGTTAATCAGGAATTCATAGTCAGGACGCCTGCTCTTTGGTCTCCCGATATGCCTGCTTTATATGTGGCCGAAGCCCGTCTGTATGAAAGTACTGCATTAAAAGATATTTATTCAACGCCTTTCGGAATCCGTTCCATTGAGATTATTCCTGAAAAAGGTTTCTTCCTGAATGGAGAGAAAACAGTATTCAAAGGTGTTTGTAATCATCATGACCTCGGGCCTTTGGGTGCAGCTGTGAACGATGCGGCTATCCGCCGTCAGATACGTATCCTGAAAGATATGGGTTGCAATGCCATCCGTACTTCCCATAATATGCCTGCACCGGAATTGGTAAAGGCTTGTGATGAAATGGGCATGATGTTGATGGCCGAGAGCTTTGACGAATGGAATGTAGCCAAATGTAAGAACGGTTATAACCTTCTCTTTGACGAATGGGTGGAGAAAGATTTGGTGAATCTGATCCATAACTTCCGTAATAATCCGAGTGTCGTTATGTGGTGTATCGGTAATGAAGTGCCTAATCAGTGGAATGAAGGAGATTGCAAGATAGCCAAACGTTTGCAGGATATTTGTCATCGTGAAGATCCGACTCGTCCTGTAACTCAGGGAATGGATGCTCCGGATGCGGTAGTAAACAATAATTTTGCCGCTGTTATGGATGTGGCTGGATTTAACTATCGTCCACAGCTTTATAAAGTGAATTATAAGAAACTTCCGCAAGGCATTATACTTGGCAGTGAAACGGCTTCCACAGTAAGTTCACGTGGCGTTTATAAGTTTCCGGTAGAGCGTAAGGCGATGGCTGTGTATGATGACAACCAAAGTTCTTCGTATGATGTAGAGCATTGCAGTTGGTCTAATTTGCCGGAAGACGACTTTATCCAGCATGAAGATTTACCTTATTGCATAGGCGAGTTTGTATGGACTGGTTTCGATTACCTGGGAGAACCGACCCCTTATTATACCAACTGGCCAAGCCATAGTTCGTTGTTTGGTATCATTGATCTGGCCGGTATTCCGAAGGATCGTTATTATCTGTATCGCAGCCATTGGAATAAAGCAGAGCGTACATTGCATATTTTGCCTCATTGGACCTGGCCGGGACGCGAAGGAGAAACTACTCCGGTGTTTGTTTATACCAACTATCCGTCTGCAGAACTCTTTATCAACGGAAAAAGCCAGGGCAAGCGTACGAAAGATTTGTCAATAGGTATCGACAGCAGTTATACTGATGCTGCAAAGGCGGCTTTTGAACGTCAGAAGCGTTACCGCCTGATGTGGATGGATACCAAATATGAACCGGGAACGCTAAAGGTGGTTGCTTACGATAAAGATGGTAATGCTGTTGCCGAAGAGGAAGTGCATACTGCAGGTAAACCTCACCATATTGAACTTACGGCCGACCGCAAACAACTTACGGCCGATGGTAAAGACCTTTCATTCATAAATGTGAGGGTAGTGGATAAAGACGGCAATTTGTGCCCGAATGATACACGCCAGATTAAATTTGAAGTGCGCGGCGCCGGTTCTTACCATGCGGCAGCTAATGGTAATAGTGCCAGCCTGGAATCGTTTCAGGCTCCCCATATGAAATTGTTTAGCGGGCAATTAACTGCTATTGTCCAGACCTCGGAACAACCGGGTATTATCTTCTTTGAAGCTTCGGCACCCGGCGTAAAAGGGGCCAAGATCGAATTGATTAGTAAATAGTTTGCAATTACATAAAGCAGGATGCCTACCGGAAGTAATTCCGGTAGGCATCTGTTGTAATTTACATAAGCATGTAATTAAGTTTATATAGGCACCTGAATTAAAAAAGTTGCGCAGCTTCAAACAGGAAGCCTTGTAGGTTTGGGTCGGCAACTGCGCAGCTTTTTTCAGGCGGTTGTATTACCAGATAGTTTAAGACTTGACAATATTGCCAAATACATCAAAAGTAACGAAGGTATTCTGCCCTCCATGTACGACTTCGAAGAGTTGGAATGAACCGTCAACATTGATTAATGTAAAGATTGCTTTCACTTCATCGTTAGCATACACCGATTTCTCAAATGCTTCTGCAATAATGGACGGAACTTCGGATGGAGCAATTTGCCACATTGTATTCTGCCATCTGTAATCTTTATTCACCTGGGCAATTTTGTAGACTTTGTTATCCAGCATATTCAGCTCATAGCCCTCAGAATTCGGTTGGATATCCAGAAGTTCGGCTCCGGCGAATGTAAGATTCATCAACTCTGTTACGGCATCCGGTATTACGATAGGAGCATCGCTGTTATTTGAAGCATCGTCAACGGTTTTAATCAGGTTACCGTATTGGGAATAATACAAGTCGGTTTCTATGCTTCCTTTTTCCACTTCAATTTTGTAAACAGTTCCCATACCGGTTCGATTGATAAGATCAGTCTCGTCTACTTTCCAATCAGAGTATGCACCAGCCTTTAGAGCTGCAGTTACAGGGGCCGGAAGCTGATTGTACAAAATATCAATTTTCTCCATCATCCATTTACCTTGATCGGTAAACCAGGCAGAGGTAGAAACCGTACCGTTCATAAAATCGGCTACATAATAATTTCCTTCTATTTCAAATGTAATATCTTTAGCATTCGGGTATTTTAGACTGAATGCTTTGGCTACGTCTTCTACCGGAATAATACCTTCATGATTGTCGTCGTTATCTTTACTGCAACTGGCGAAGAATAGGGTTAACCCTGCAAAGACGGATAAAAGAGCAAATTTTGTGTTCATATATCTGATAGTTTTAGCGATTAATGAAAAGCGGAGTGTAAACGTTCCGTTTAGTTTCTTTCCTAAACAAGTGTACGATGCGAAAAGTTTTGCACAAAAGCGAACACACTGTTCGATATTGAACACTTAGCAGTTCTACTGGTATCACACTATCAGCTGGTTACGCTTTTGGCACAAAGTTTGCCTTTGTGACGGCAGAGAATAAAAACAATACTAAATATGGACAGGGAGATTTCAAAAGAAGTACAAAAGAAGGAACAACGTAAGCAGTTTATCAAGGTTGGCGGGATTGTGCTGATTGTTTGCGTGGCTGTTGGGAGTGTCATTGCTTATATGCAGACTAGCCTGAACCGGAAAGATATAAATTTATCCAAAGTGGATAAAGGTATGATTGAAGTCTCGGTAAGTGCTTCCGGCAAGGTGGTTCCCGCTTTTGAGGAAATAATAAACTCGCCGATTAATTCCCGTATTGTAGAGATATATAAAAAGGGGGGAGATTCTGTAGATGTAGGTACGCCTATCCTTAAGTTGGATTTACAGAGTGCAGAGACCGACTATAATAAATTACTGGATGAAGAGCAGATGAAACGTCTTCAACTGGAACAACTCAAAGTTACCAATCGCAATAAACTCTCCGAAATGGATATGAAGCTTAAAGTGTCGCGTATGACGTTAAACCGCAAAGAAGTGGAGCTTCGTAACGAGCGTTATCTTGACAGCCTGGGAGCCGGTACGACCGATAAAGTTCGCCAGGCAGAACTCGACTATAACGTCAGCCAGCTTCAGTTGAAAGAAGACGAACAGAAATACGAGAACGAGAAAGCACTTGCCGAAGCCGACCTGAAAGTAAAAGAACTGGAACTTAATATATTCCGTAAAGGCCTGGCCGAAACGAAACGGACTTTGGAAGATGCCCGAATCCGTTCGCCCCGCAAAGCGATCCTGACTTATGTAAACAACGAAGTTGGCGCACAAGTGGGGCAAGGTACAAAAGTGGCGATTGTTTCCGATCTGTCTCATTTCAAGATAGAGGGCGAGATAGCCGATACCTATGGCGACCGCATTGCGGCCGGAAGCAAAGCCGTTGTCAAGATTGGGAATGAAAAGCTGGAAGGCACCGTAAGCGATGTTACTCCTTTGTCGAAGAATGGCGTTATCTCCTTCACCGTGCAGTTGCTGCAAGATAATCATAAACGCCTGCGTTCAGGTTTAAAGACCGACGTATATGTGATGAATGCCGTAAAGGAAGATGTGATGCGCATTGCCAATGCTTCGTATTATGTTGGTAAGGGCGAATATGAGCTTTTCGTTGTACATGGAGACCGGTTGTTGAAGCGTAAAGTACAACTAGGCGACAGCAACTTTGAATATGTGGAAGTGGTAAGTGGTTTGCAGGAAGGAGATGAGGTGGTTGTCTCCGATATGGCATCTTATAAAGACAAAAACAAACTGAAACTAAAGTAATATGATTAAACAATACTTGAAACAGGCTTTTCAGATGTTACAGGAGAACCGGCTCGTTACCGTGATCTCCATAGCCGGGACAGCTATTTCGATAGCGATGATTATGATTGTTGTGTTGGTGTTTCAGATACAGTTCGCTAGCTTTTACCCGGAGAACGACCGCGACCGTATGCTTTACGTACATGAAGGAACAGAGGTGCGGAGCAGCAATGGATGGAGTCGTGGAGGTATGTCGGTAGAGGCTGTCAGGGAATGTTTTTATTCGCTGCAACTTCCCGAAGCCGTCTCGGCTTATGCTCTGGGGTCAAAGCCTTTGTCTGTTCCCGGCAAGAGAATGTATAAAGCGTATGCCATTACCTACACTGATCCGGGCTTCTGGAAGATATTTTCATTCCGTTTCCTGGCCGGTAAACCCTTTACGCAGGCCGATATGGATTCGGCTATACCGGCGTTGGTACTTTCTGCTTCGACGGCCCGGAAAATATATGGTACGACCGATGTGGTGGGCAAGCAGGTGATGGTAGATATGGAAGAATATACCATCTGCGGCGTAGTGGATGATGTGAGCCGTGCCGCTAATACAGCCTATGGCGATGTCTGGATACCTTATACAACAGATATCAACCTGATGAATAATAGTTCTATGGAGAATATGTCCGGATGGTTCTCTGTATGTATGCTGGCTAAAAAACGCGCCGACTTCAACCCCATCAAAGCAGAACTGAAGAAGCATATCGCTCTTTACAATGCAACCAAGCAGGAGGCAGAGATCAACTTTTTGAACAACCCGATCAGCCAGTTCGATGTAGCCATCGGCTCGATCGGACAACGGACAGTGGAGCTGAAAGACTATTTGGCCGAAACAGGTGGTTTGTTGCTGTTCCTGCTTCTCGTCCCGGCGTTGAACCTGCTTGGCGTTACGCATTCGGCCGTACAGAAGCGCCGTATGGAGATGGGAGTACGTAAAGCGTTTGGTGCAACAAAAGGGAATCTGCTACGGCAGGTGTTGTACGAGAACTGCCTCATTACACTTCTCGGTGGATTTACCGGACTGGCATGCTCATTCATATTCTTACCACTGTGTAAAGAGTTTCTGCTGAAGGATAGCGATACTGCATTGCACGGCGATATGCTTTTTCAACCGGCCGTGTTTGTAGTGGCTTTATTGTTCAGCCTGTTGCTCAACTTGCTTTCGGCAGGCATACCGGCAGCGCGCATTGCCCGCCAGCCAATCGTTTCATCCTTAAAAGACAATGACGTATTATGATTATACATACCCTTAAGATAATATGGAACCAGCGCCGTAGTAACGGCTGGATATTTGCCGAGCTGCTTGTTGTGGCGGCCATACTTTGGAGTGTAATGGATTCCTTGCTGGTGGACGTCTGTACTTATTACTCTCCCTTGGGGCGCGATATAAGCAATGTATACCGGGTGAACCTGGGGAAGATGAATCCCTCGACATCGGGGTATGTGCCTGATTCGTTGAAGGAGACTTCCGATGGAGAAGACCTGGTACGGCTGGTCGATAATCTCCGTCAGGCTCCACAGGTGGATGAGGCTTGTATCTCGTATGCAGCCTGCCCGTATACCTGGTCTACCGCTTGGATGTCAGTCACACAAGCCGGAACTACCGATACGACGGAAGTGACAGACCAGTTCCAGTGCTTTAGGGTGACGCCTTCCTACTTCGATGTCTTCCGGATTAAATCAGAAGACGGGAAAACGTTACGTGCAGTCGTCGAGCAGAATGGGGGAGAACTTGTTATCTCGAAAGATATGGAGACGAAACTCTATAACGGGCAATCGGGCATGGGACGTAAACTGAAATGGAGTGCAACGTCCACCGGAACGATGACCATCGCTGCCGTGTGCAACCCGATAAGGCGGACAGAGTATGAAAGAAGCGAACCCTGTTTCTACCTGCTGATGCGGACAGACCAGGACGTTGTGGAAGAAGCCAATAACATACCGGTACAGAATATGGAATGTCTGATCCGGATGAAAGACGGATTCCGCGCGGAAGATATGGAGAACTTCCTGCAAGGCATGGATGATCGCCTGACAGTAAACAACCTTTATGCGTCGAGTGTCACCCCATTGGGCAACTTCCGGGATACGATGTTGAAAGACAGACGGGATGCGATGATGAAGAAGATCATCCTGGTTTGCTTCATGCTGCTGAATGTATTCTTCGGTATCATCGGCACCTTCTGGCTCCGCACGCAGTATCGCCGGGGCGAGATGGGATTGCGTGTAGCTGTCGGTTCCAGCCGTAGCCGCCTGGAAGGTTTCCTGTATGCAGAAGGTATTTCACTATTGGCTTTTACTGCACCATTGGTGTTGATCTTTATTATAAATATGCTCTATTTCGATATGCCTGATACGGTGCGCCTGCCTTATACCTGGTGGCGGTTTACCGTTACTTTCGGAGGAACTTTCCTGTTGCTCGGACTGATGATCGTTGTCGGTATCTGGTTTCCTGCCCGCAGGATTGCAAAGATAGAACCGGCGGAAGCGTTACATTATGAATAAACAAAGAAGTAAACTATTAATACATAATAACAATGATTAAGCTAACAAACCTCGAGAAGATCTACCGTACAAAAGAGATAGAAACGGTAGCGTTGGAAAATGTGAACCTTGAAGTACGCAACGGCGAATTTCTATCTATCATGGGCCCTTCGGGGTGCGGTAAATCCACGTTACTGAACATTATGGGGTTATTGGATGCGCCTACTTCGGGAACAGTAGAGATCAACGGAGTGAACACGGTTAACATGAACGACAAGGAACTGGCCGCTTTCCGCAACAAGCAACTGGGCTTTGTCTTCCAGTCGTTCCACCTTATCAACTCGCTCAATGTGCTCGATAATGTGGAGCTTCCCCTTCTCTACCGCAAAGTGTCCGCTTCGGAACGCAGGAAAGCGGCTGAGGCAGTACTCGAAAAGGTAGGCCTTTCGCACCGCATACGCCATTTTCCCACACAGCTCTCCGGCGGTCAGTGCCAGCGTGTGGCCATTGCCCGTGCAATTGTAGGTAATCCCGACATCATCCTTGCCGATGAACCGACCGGCAACCTGGACTCGAAGATGGGTATCGAAGTGATGGAATTGCTTCACCAACTCAATAAGGAAGACGGCCGCACCATTGTGATGGTAACCCACAACGAACAACAAGCGCAACAGACGTCCAGAACCATACGTTTCTTTGACGGACGCCAGGTACAGTAAATAATATTAAACACCGGCATAGCCGATAATACGAAGAATACCATGTACAAACTATACTTCAGGCAAGCCTGGCAATTGATGGAACGGAACCGTTTCTTCAGCACTGTTTACATTATAGGAACAGGACTGGCTATATCCATGGTTATGGTCATGGCTGTTGTTTACCATATCCGTACAGCCAACATTGCGCCAGAGGTACACCGTGACAGGATGTGTTATTTGAATGGCCTGTCATACGTGCAAAGTAATATGAGCCGGAGTTCCTATAGCTACGGCTTACGAACAATAAAGGAATGCATATATCCGATGACAACGCCGGAAGCTGTTGCGATAAAGGTTGATCCGCTGCCTTTGCGGTATATCATAGGTGATAGCTATGCCCGGTTGCAGGGAGGGGATATTTCGCCTAAAGTAAACCTGATGGCAACCGACGATGGTTTCTGGCAGATATTCCGCTATCGTTTCCTGGCAGGCAAACCGTTTGATAAAGCGGCTGTTTCTTCTTCCCTCTCACGTGTTGTTGTGAACGAGAAGACTGCGCGTATGCTATTTGGGAAGACTGATGTAGTAAACGAAACGATTCTACTCAATGATGTTGAATATTCGGTATGCGGGGTGGTGGCAGATGTCTCAGCCGTTACGCCGGATGCTTATGCCGATGTTTGGGTTCCATACAGTAGCCTGCCTGCCTTATCGGAACTCTCCTCTATAGAGCAAAGAGCATCAATAGGGCCGTTTAGCGTATGTATATTGTTGCGCAACCCGGGTGATATGAAAGCATTTCGCGATGAATGGCAACGGCAGATAAAGCAATACAACACAATGTTGGTCGACGGACAATTGGAAGGAACGGAGCCTCTTCTCTATTTTCAGAACATGCTTTATTCGTTGTTTATGCAGGACTGGAAAAAGACCTTCTTCATGCTACTCATCATCCTTCTGCTGTTCCTGTTGGTCCCTGCGTTGAATCTGTCCGGGCTGAACACGTTCCATATACACGACCGCATTCCCGAATTAGGCGTCCGCAGGGCATTTGGCGCCCGCAAAGGTACACTCTTGATGCAGCTTCTCACCGAGAACCTCTTGTTGATGTTGCCGGGCGGCTTTGCCGGACTGTTATTCTCTTATTTGTTAGTTTGGTTATTACGCGGATTATTGCTGGGGTCGTTCGTTACGATGATGCTGTCCGGGGGAACAATGGATATGAGCCTTTCCCTGCCGATGCTTATTAATATGCAGGTGTTTGGCTATGCTTTTATGATTTGTCTGGTGTTGAACCTGCTGTCGTCGATAGTCCCTGCTTTCCGTGCCTTGCAGGTAAGCATAACGGACGCACTGACTAATACAGCTAATTAATAACGGGGGAGGAACTGTTTATGATACTACATATACTGAAACTGATTAAGGCAAACCTGTACAATAATTGCTGGGTGTTGGCCGAATTGCTGGTCGTGTTTATTGTGTTATGGTTTACTACCGACTATTTCCTTATGCGTGGCATACTGGCTAGCCGTCCGGTGGGATTCAATGTGGAAAATGTATACCGGGCAACAATATCCGTGCGTCCGCAGAACGCCCGGTCTTTTATCAAATATGAAGCGGGAAGCGATGAACCCCGGCAGAATGTCTATCGCATCATAGAGAGGATAAAGGCTCATCCCGACGTAGAGGCCGTTTGTATGTCTTACGTAGCATTACCCTATACTTATGGTTGTTGGACCAGCCAGATTCATCACGATTCCACAAATGTTAATGTACGGTATTTGAATGTAAGCCCCGACTATTTTAAGGTGTTCGGCATCCACCTTCTTTCGGGAGGAAGCATGGAAGAACTGGCCCGGCGTCTACCGGAAGGAAAGGTAATATCTGCCACTACTGCAAAAGAGTTGTTCGGGCGGACGGATGTAGTAGGCAAGCGTTATTATGTGACAGATTCGATAAGCTACCCCATCGTAGCCGTGTCCGAACCCTTGCGTAACGATGAGTATGCAACAAGTGGCAACGTTCAGGTTTTTGAAATGCTGGACGACCGGTTCATGGAAACGTTGAACCTGAAGGAACACGATATGAATTCATTGGAGATCTGCTTTCGTACCCGTGCCGGAATAAGCCCGTCCGGTTTTGCCGAGCGCTTTATGAAAGAAACGAAACGTTCGCTGACGGCAGGCAACTATTGGGTGTCCGACGTGGAGCCATATACCGAAATACGTTCCTCTTTCCTGGAATACTCGTTAGGATCGAGCGGGCAGAAGGTTTTATCTGTCATCTCCGGCTTCTTCCTTGTTAACGTATTTCTTGCAGTAATCGGAACCTTCTGGTTCCGTGTGAACCGGCGGCGTGCAGAGTTGGGGTTGCGTATGGCTGTAGGCTCTACCCACCGCGGTATTTGCCATTTAATGATAAACGAAGGATTGCTGCTTTTGTTTCTGGCATCCTTGCCGGCTCTTCTTATCTGCGGTAATATAGCTTATATGGAAGTCCTGTCGGTAGATGTGCTGCCTGTCTCGGTCTGGCGTTTCGCTGTGGTAAGTATACTTACTTTGCTTGTCTTGGCACTCATCATCATCGGCGCCTGCTGGTATCCCTCGCGCTGTGCTTCGCGGATGGAGCCGGCGGATGCGCTTCACTATGAGTAACGGCCTCCACGGTGCATGACATTACTACCCCACGGTACGTGACATTACCACCCCGAATACCTTGGGCTTAGGCCAGCAGACAATGCTCCCTAGCTAGGGGGAAGTTATCTCCCTACTTAGGGAGAACATTTCTCCTTACCTAGGGAGAATTTATCTCCCTACCTAGGGAGCATCGTTTGATACGGTAAAGGTAATCGATCCCATACGAGGCTTCTTGTACAACCGATAGCGGTAGTTGTATTGCGTGCATACGTTCAGTGTCCACTCTCCGGCCGTTAGCGGTAGGGGTGAGGCAAAGCATAACTCGCTGTCTGTGTTGATATAGAGTTTGTTGGAAGGGATGAGGCAAGTTTCGCCCGTTCCTTCACAGGTTAGATAAACGCCTACTTCGGGCAGGTCGCCCATTATCTTGAGGCGTTGGCCGTACACCCATAGCGGATCGTCGTAGCCGGCGGGGATGGGGGCGGAGGCGTGTTGGCCGGCTTGCTCCATCTGTATGATACTCAGGGTGGATACGTGGACTGGCCAGGGAGAATTGACGGCTCCCAGTTCGGACACCTCTCCGCGGATGTCTCCGGCCAACTGGCGGAGGCGGGGCGAGGGGCGGAAGACAGGGATGCAATGATGGCGCTTCGGGTCGAAGCGGTCGAAGTGGCCATTGAAACTGCCGTTTGCCGATATTTCCACCCTGCCCAGGTCGAAGTCTACATTGTAGCCTCTTTCCAGGGCGTTGTATATCTCGTTCGTCATCAGGCGGTAGTTGCTGATAAGGGTTTCGGGCCGGCACCCGCAGCCATTCTTGTGCAGCCGCTCGGCCAGTTCTTCAACATTGATAGACGGGCGTTGGGTTACGTGCCCTTTGAACGTCTCTTCCTGTCCGGGCAGATTGCTTTGGCTCAGGCGGATATATACCTTTTGAGGTTTTGGACGGTGTTCCGAAGGTGGTAATGCTTTATCCATGCTGTTTAGTGTTTTTGGTGATGGGGTAAAGGTAAGAAAAATGTAGCAATGGACAAAGCAGTTGACAGTTGGCAGTTGTGTGAGCGGTATTTTACCTGTCCATTGTCCTCTTACTAGAAAGTCATCGATGCATACACTCCGTAATGCCCGTCTCCGGCGACGGGGCTTATGGAGAGGTTGTGCTTCCTGGCAAAAGGTCGGGTAAAGATGTAAGCACTGCCCGCACCAATGGCGGCTCCGGCGGCTACGTCCCACCAGTCGTGCTTTTTGCCATATACGCGGCTCCATCCGACGTAGGTAGATACCAGGTAGGCCGGCACGCCCCATTTCCAGCCGTAGCGGCGTTGTATAAAGGCTGCTCCTGCAAACGATACGGAGGTGTGCATCGAGGGGAAGGAGTGCATGTCGCTGTGGTCCGGCCGTTCTTTCTTAACGATGTATTTCAGCGCGTAGGTAAGCCCTATGGTGGTTACTCCTGACAATGCTCCTTGTTTCAAGCCCTGCCAGTCCTGTATGGCCAATGTAGCGGCCAGACTGGCCACAGGGGTAAGAAACACCAGTACGTCGCCTGATGTACGTACGGCTTTCCGGCTACCGCCGACTTCTATCTTTTGAGCGTTCACTCCACTGATAAGAAAGAGGAGGGTAAATAGGGTTATGATTGTTTGTTTCATAAGTTGTAGATGATATAGACTTCGTTATGTAACGGGGAATAGGGGATAATATTGCTTTACTATTACTTCCTCCTGCAAAAGGGTTAAGGCATCCCGATCATCTTGGGAACAAAGATGATTGCCCCTGCCACTGCTGCAGCTATTGCCGTAATCAATACAGCTCCTGCTGCCAGGTCTTTCGTGCGTTTGACCGCTTCATTGTACCCGGGAGAAACCAGATCGGCCAGGGCCTCGATGGACGAATTGACCGCTTCGGCAGCTAATACTGCCCCGATAACGATGCAGACCGCAATCCATTCCATGCGCGAAAGGTCGAAAAGGAATCCTGCGATGATTACGCATATTGCAGCAAAGCAATGAATCCAGGCATTGTGTTCTTTGGTTATCAGCAGGCGTATGCCGTTGAATGCGTACTTGAAACTCTGCAGCCTCTTATTGAATGTAAAACCGTCGTTCTTCATTTATTTGTTCTTTTAGGGTTATTCTTTGCTCCAGATGCGTGTGTTTAAATCCAGTGCCTCGATGATGGAAACAAGGGATACTATTGTGTTGTACTCCTCCTGCAGCGTTTTCGTCTGGTTGACCGGACGCAGGATACTGGATTCGAAATGATCGTGGCTGCACTTCACCATGATAACCACTTTGGACTGGTAGAAACTGAACAGGAGGTCGTTATCGAACTGTTCATCCAGCTTGATCATCCGCTCCATCATGGCTGGCGACAGGATATAGCGGGCTTCTACCTGATCGGTCGAAAAGACGTCGAAATGCTTTTCAAATACCGGGTCTTCCAGTTTAACCCTGTTGCCCATCATAAAGTTCAGGAAAGAGTTACGGTGTACAAGGGTGCGTGCGGCGAAGTCTTTGTTAAAATCGGCAATAAACATGAAGCCTTTGAACAGGGTAACCCATGTGGTAGTGGTCTGTCCTTTCGAGTTTGTGGTAGTATGCTTTTCTTCGGCATGCACTTCGGCAAAGCAGAAGGGGGTCTTTCCTATCTTTCCGCTAATCAGGTCTTCGCTTTTGTAACGGTCGGGGGTGTTGAAAAGGCCGGTGCTGTTGAATTCGCTTTCAGACAGACCGGAATCGGGTTCGTATCTTCCGTTTTCAACTATTCCTTCTATCAGTTTCCCTATCAATTCTTTCTTATACTTCGGAGACAGGCGTTTGGAATGGCTGTTGAAGATGATCATTGTAGCCAGGATGGTAAGTAAAAGCCCGAAAAACACCCCGGGGCCGGGCGCAGATGTTGCAATCAGTGAGATAATTACTGCTATCAGGATAATACAGCATCCCCAGACTGCACTTTTCTTCTTGGCATCGGTAAGCTGGGCGATACGGGTTTCTTCCAGTTCGCGGATAACCGGAGCCAACCTGTTCATGATTTCTTCAAAAGATAGGATATTATTCATGATTGTATGTATAAACGTTTTTGCGCGAGAACTTAAACAGGCCTGCTATCAGGTTGGAAGGAAAGCTTTCTACTTTATTGTTGTAGTCGGTTACGGCAGCATTGTAGGCACGGCGTGCGGCAGAGAGCTGTTCTTCCGTTTCGTTGATGGCACGTTGCAACTGCATAAAGTTATCGGAAGCTTTCAGTTCGGGGTAGCTTTCGGCTATGATCATGAGCTTTTCGCTGGCCTGACCGAACGATTTGTCCAGTTCCATTTTATCACTGTCCGACATATCCGCATAATTTTTGCTTCTTGTTTCGGCAATCTGTGCAAATAGTTCTTTCTCGTGGGCGGCGTATTGCTTGACTACGGTGACGAGGCTGGGTATCAGGTCGTAGCGTTTTTTTAGCATTACATCGATAGTAGCGAATGCGTTTTCAGCTTGATTTCTTTTGCCGATCAAGGAGTTATATATGAAGGTACAAATGAGTACGACTACAATAGTACATAATATGGAGAGTGTTGTTGCCGACATGGTGAATTGTTTTATTTGAATGCCGGGCAAAGATATATAATTCCTGATGATTTCAAAAACGAACACAGTGTCCGTTTCCGAACAGTGCATTGATTAGTACAATTCAGATTATCAATAGGGTACGTTTTTGGCATAGCTTTTGCCTTGTATGTGGCAAAAACGGATACGAGCATGAAAAAGGTTTATATTGCTATTGCCTGCTTACTGGTTGACATAGCTTGTTTGCGGGCAGAAGATAATACACATATAGTGAGGCTTACGTTGAAAGATGCTATTACTATTGCCCAGATTCAGTCTGTTGATGCTGCTGTTGCATTAAACGAGTTGCGTACGGCTTATTGGGAATATCGTACGCACCGTGCAGACCAGCTTCCTGAAGTAATGTTTACCGGTACGCTGCCTTCTTATAATAAGAAATATAGTAAATATCAGCAATCGGACGGTGCTTATACATACGTACAGGATAATTCGTTGGGATTGACCGGAGAACTTGCCATCGAACAGAATATAGCCTTGACAGGCGGTAAGATATCATTGAATACATCACTGGACTTTACACGCCAGCTAGGCACCGGAGCTTATAACGAATATATGAGTGTGCCGGTTGGTTTGACCTTGACCCAGCCTATTTTCGGGGTGAATGATCAAAAATGGAAACGTCGTATCGAGCCTGTGCGCTATCAGGAGGCAAAAGCATCTTATATTGAGAGCGTAGAGAAAGTTACGCTTACCACGATTAACAACTTCTTTAGTCTTTTGCTTGCCCAGGAGAATATGCATATAGCACAGCAAAATCTTGAAAATGCCAATAAGTTGTATGATATTGCTGTGGCGAAACGTAAGATAGGACATATCTCGGAAAGCGAATTAATGCGTTTGAAGCAATCGGCTTTGCAGGCAAAAGGACTGCTTACCGAAGCACAATCCGGTTTTAATGCAAATATGTTCCAGCTTCGTTCTTTTCTGGCTTTGAGCGAACAAGATATAGTGGTTCCGGTAGTACCCGAAACTGTGCCGGGCGTGCGGATGGATTATCATGAAGTATTGGAAAAGGCTCAGGAAAATAACTCTCTGGCAAAGAATATTCTTCGTCGCCAGCTAGAGGCTGACTATGATGTAGCTACAGCTAAAGGAAATCGCCGTAGCATTAACCTGTTTGCTTCCATCGGATATACAGGAAAAGACCATACGATGGGGGCTGCCTATAACCATTTAAAAGATAACCAGATTGTGGAAGTTGGAGTAACTATTCCTCTTCTCGACTGGGGAAAACGGAAGGGAAAGGTAAAAGTAGCCGAGTCTAACCGCGAGGTCGTTTTATCTAAGACGCGACAGGAGCAGATGAATTTTAATCAGAATGTCTTCTTATTGGTTGAGAACTTTAATAACCAGGCTGCCCAGCTTGAAATAGCAGCAGAGGTAGATACACTGGCCGGCAAACGGTATAAAACTTCGATAGAGACTTTTATGATCGGCAAGATAGACATTCTCGATTTGAATGATGCGCAGAGTTCAAAAGATAATGCGCGCCAGAAGCATATCCAGGAGCTGTATAACTACTGGTATTACTTTTACAACATCCGTAGTATGACGTTGTACGACTTTATTAACAGGCATAATCTGGATGCAGACTTTGAGGAAATCGTAAAGAGGAGTTAAGCAGTCGGGAATATTAGAAGTTAAAGTAGTCAAGTAGTTAAGAATAGAGAAAGAAGTATTCTACTTAATTACTAAGCTAAGCGATATTAAATAATTAAAATTACCTTTGTAATCAAATACAGAAGAGTTTATGATATTGATTATAGATGATGACGCCGTGGTACGTTCCTCGCTGACTTTTTTGTTGAAACGTGCAGGTTACGAGACGGAAGCTGTGCCGGGTCCAAAAGAGGCTTTGGCGATTGTGCGTGCAACAGCTCCCCGGCTTATACTGATGGATATGAATTTTACCATGACTACGACAGGCGAGGAGGGCATACAACTCTTGAAGCAAGTAAAAATTTTCCGCCCCGATGTACCTGTAATATTGATGACGGCTTGGGGATCAATTTCACTGGCCGTACAGGGAATGCAGGCTGGGGCATTCGATTTTATTACGAAGCCGTGGAACAACCTGGTGCTTCTGAAATCTATTAATACGGCTTTGGAACTTTGCGAACAGAAAACGGAGAAGAAGGAGCCTCTTAACCGTACGGATGCTGATAATAAATTTCATTTTGATAAGATTATAGGACAAAGCACTGCCTTGATGGATGTGCTGGGAACAGTTTCACGTATAGCTCCTACCAATGCATCGGTATTGATTACCGGGGAAAGCGGTACAGGTAAAGAGCTGATAGCGGAAGCGATTCATGCCAATAGTCCGCGTGCTAAGGAAGCATTTGTGAAAGTGAACTTGGGAGGTCTTTCGCAAAGCCTTTTTGAAAGTGAAATGTTCGGGCATAAGAAAGGGGCTTTTACAGATGCCTATATTGACCGCACCGGACGTTTTGAGATGGCTAACAAAGGTACGATATTTCTTGATGAAATAGGTGATCTGGAGTTGTCTTGCCAGGTAAAGTTGCTTCGTGTGTTGCAAGACCAGACATTTGAAGTATTGGGCGATAGCCGTCCCCGGAAAGTCGATATCCGCGTAGTAAGCGCCACTAATTGCAGTCTTTCCGAAATGGTGGCGGCACGTACATTCAGAGAAGATCTGTTTTACCGTATAAATTTGATTACTGTTCATCTGCCTGCCTTACGTGAGCGCAGAGAAGATATACCTTTGCTAGCCCGTTATTTCGCAGACAGACAATCGGAGATGAATGGTCTGGCTAATGTGCGGTTTTCTTCGGAAGCTTTGACTTATTTACAACGTTTGCCCTATCCGGGTAATATCCGGGAACTGAAAAATCTGGTTGAACGTACTATGCTGGTGTCGGGTAAATCTGTTATAGATGTGTCCGATTTTGAAGGACAATGTCATAATGTTATGGAAACAAAGCGCTCTATCCCTACTTCTTTTGAAGGTCTTACCCTGGATGAATTGGAAAAGCAAACTATACTTCAGGCACTGGAAACGCATAATGGCAATCTTTCTCATGTGGCAACTGCTTTGGGTATTAGCAGGGCGGCTTTGTATCGCCGGTTGGAAAAATATGATATTCCTGTCGATAAATAGTTGAGATTATAGGATGAGAGTAAAAGGACTATTTTGGGTATTTACTGTTTTATTGCTGATTATATTGGCAATACTGACCTATTTTGTCTTTTTCTCATATTCCAAACCGATGTTTTTCTTCGTAGAAGGCTTGGTTGTCCTTACTGTTGTATACATGCTCGTTTTCTATCGTCGTATTATCAGGCCGTTGCACACGATAGGAAACGGTATGGAATTATTGAAGGAGCAGGACTTTAGTTCACGGTTGAGCCGTGTAGGGCAGACAGAAGCCGATCGTGTAGTAGATGTTTTCAACAAGATGATGGAACAATTAAAGAATGAACGGCTACATCTTCGCGAACAAAACCATTTTCTGGATTTATTGATCAATGCCTCGCCTATGGGCGTTGTCATATTAAACTTGGATCGCGAAGTTTTGTCCGTTAATCCGGCTGCATGTAAGATATTTGGAGCATACACATCATTGGAGCTGGTTGGAAAAAAGTTGTCGGAAATAGATACCCCATTGGCTTCGGAGCTATTGCAAATTCCGTTGTATGATTCCCAAACTGTTCGGCTGAATGATGCTAATATTTATAAATGTACTCATTCTTCGTTTGTAGACAGAGGCTTTCATCATCCGTTCTATCTGGTGGAAACACTTACACAGGAAGTGTTTAAGGCCGAAAAGAAAGCGTATGAGAAGGTGATTCGTATGATAGCTCATGAAGTGAATAATACCACTGCAGGTATTACCTCTACATTGGATACGTTGCAGTCTGCCATTGACGGAATGGATAATATGTCTGAAGTCGGCGATGTGTTGCAGGTTTCCATGGATCGTTGTTATAGTATGAGCCGGTTTATAACCAATTTTGCGGACGTTGTGCGTATACCGGAGCCGCAGTTACAGCCGGTACAGTTAAATGAAGTAGTTAGTTATTGCAAGCGTTTTATGGAAATGATCTGCCAGAATCGTAATATACGGATCAGGATGGAGTTATCGGAAGTATCTCCGGTTGCCGATTTAGACCCTTCCCTTTTTGAACAGGTATTAGTAAATATCATAAAAAATGCTGCCGAATCTATAGAACAAGATGGTGAAATCTATATCACTACATCCGGCTCTCCGGTTTGCCTGGAAATAGCCGACACCGGTAAAGGTATCGACAAAGAGACGGAAACGAAACTGTTCAGTCCATTCTTTTCTACTAAACCTAACGGGCAGGGTATCGGTCTTATTTTTATTCGTGAGGTACTTTTAAAGCATAATTGTACATTCTCTTTGCGGACATATTCCGATGGACTCACAAGGTTTAAGATTTTGTTCGGATAACACAGGTTATCGATTTATAGCTCTTCTTCTTCGGGTAATATACCAATTTCGGGCAAAATAGCACGGGCTTCCCGATCGTTTAGTGTGTCAACATCTTTTAATTTACGCTGGATAGCACGGGTACGCTTACCCAATACTTCTTCTATTTGTCCACTGGCTGTCTGGAGGTTCTTTTGTGCTTTTTCAAGCATGCCGCCTACTTTTTCAAATTCTTTTTTTACCGCCCCTAAAATAGTCCAAACTTCTCCGGAATGCTTTTGTATGGCTAATGTACGGAATCCTATTTGGAGGCTGTTTAATATGGCGGCAAGTGTGGTGGGACCAGTAACTACGACTTTGTAGTCCCTTTGCAATTCTTCTAATAACGCCGAACGGCGAACCACTTCTGCATATATGCCTTCAAATGGAAGGAACATTATGCCGAAATCTGTAGTAGCCGGAGGGGCAAGGTATTTATCTGAAATATCTTTAGACATTTTCTTTATGGTTGTTTCCAATAATTTGCCTGCCGTATCGATTGCCTGCGTATCGGAACTGTCGTATGCATTGAGAAGTTGCTCGTAAATATCTTTTGGAAATTTGGCATCTATCGGTAGGTAAACAAATTCGCGCACATCATCTCTGCCCGGTAATTTAACTGCGAATTCAACAACAGCGTCAGACCCCTTGCGCGTTCGTACATTCGCTTCGTATTGCTCAGGTGCCAGAATTTGTTCCAGTAACATACTTAATTGTATTTCTCCTATATTCCCCCGGGTCTTTACGTTACTTAATACGCGTTTTAGTCCGCCTACATCTTGTGCCAGTGTCTGCATTTCTCCCAATCCTTTCTGAACATTTTCCAACTGTTCGGTTACAAGACGAAATGATTGGCCGATGCGGTCGTTTAGTGTTTTTTGTAGTTTTTCATCTACGGTGATACGGATTTCTTCCAATCTTTTTTCCGTATTATCTACTAGTTGACGCTGCCGTTCGTCGAGAGCTGAGAATTTTTCTCGTTGAAGGTTGTTGAACGAGGCAATACCTCGTTCAAAGGTTTCCCTGAATTCGTTCACGGAACGGGCAAGTTCTTCCCGGTTGTCTCGCGAAACCAGCCGGCTTTCTTCCCTGTTTAGCCTGAAGTCTTCCCTGAAGTTCTTTTCTATACGTTCAAATGAGCGTTGCATTTCGTTAAGCAGCTTTTCCAATTCTTCGTTTTTTTCTTTTAACTGCTTCGGTCGCAGAAGTATTTGAATGACTATAATTACTAATATTCCACAGATGATTAACCAATCCATTTTTATTTAATTTAGAGCTCAAAGATAAAAAAAACTATAATAAGAAAGGTTGATTAAAATAAGTTAAACGGTGAAACAAAAGCTAATTTCTATTGTTTCGTATAAACAAAGCTGCTTATCTTTGTAAGCAGTTTTAGGAGTGATCATAAAACTACATAAAAATGGCAAAAGTAACGTTAAAAGGTAATGAGGTCCATACAAGTGGAACATTACCGGTTGTCGGAGCAGAGGCTCCGGACTTTAAAGGTGTGAAGAGTGATTTAACGGAATTATCGTTAAGCGACCTTAAAGGAAAGAAGATTGTAATAAACATATTTCCGAGTTTAGATACTGCGGTATGTGCTACTTCTGTAAGGAAGTTCAATAAAGAAGCCGCATCTCTTCCCAACACTATGGTTTTGGCAGTTTCGAAAGATTTACCATTTGCGCAAGGACGTTTCTGTACTACGGAAGGCATTGATAAGGTTATACCGTTATCTATGTTCCGTTGTTCTTGTTTTGAAGATAAGTACGGGATGCTTCTTATTGATGGCCCGCTAAAAGGTTTATTAGCCCGTGGCGTGGTTGTTGTAGACGAAGCTGGTAAGGTTGTATATACGGAATTGGTTTCTGAAATTACAACTGAGCCGAATTATGAAGCGGCAATAGCTGCTTTGAAATAAAAATTGATTATTGTTTTTCATTGGTTAAAGTTAAGGGTTAGTGTAGGAGACCGTCGGATGTGAATCCTGCGGTCTTCGTTTTTTTATGTAAGAATAGCCTCAATCAAATTTTCTTTAATACGGATGCTGAGGGAAAAAAGGATGGCGACTAAATTAATTGGGGTAGGTATGTAAATGTAAAAAGGTAGGCATGTTGTAAAAGAAAAGTCTTTGCCAGCAGTCAATTATGACTCCGGCAAAGACTTTTTATAAGATGATATCTGGTGGCTATTACTGTTTGTAATATCCCAGATCTTCGCGGTCGAATTTGCTGATGTAAGAAACGATTTTGTCTACTTCTGCTTGTCCGTAGTTGATATAGACTTCGGCAGAGCGACGGAAGCTTTCGTTCTGGTTTGCATCCTGAAGCAACAGGTATCCGAATATACAATGGGCTGCAGCTTCTACCATCCGGCGAGCCTGGAAGTCGATATACTCGTTGTCTTTGGTATTGATAACCATTGCAACGATCTTTTCGTACTTTTCGGTCATGGCCTGCAGTTTATTCTTCAGGTCTCCTAATTCCGGCTTGTAGTTGATTGCTTCGTATTCGCGGATCTGGGCCAGATAAGTTCCGGTTGTCACGTGGCGGATAGCGGCAACTACCTGCAACTGGGTTGTTCCTTCGTAAATATTCGTAATACGTGCATCACGATATAAACGTTCGCAGGCATAATCTTTCATGAAGCCCGAACCACCGTGTATCTGGATTGCATCATATGCGTTCTGATTGGCATATTCGGTAGTCATACCTTTTCCCATCGGTGTGAAAGCATCTGCCAGCTTTGAATACTTTTTCTGTTCCTGGCGTTCTTCGGGGGTAAGCTTGCGTTCTTTCGAGATGTCATCCAATGCTTTGTAAACATCTACAAAACGGGCTGTTTCGTAAAGCATGGCACGTGAAGCATCTGCCTTGGCACGCATCAATGCAACCATTTCGTATACGGCTGGAAATTCGATAATAGCTTTGCCGAACTGTTTGCGTTCTGTTGCGTATGCATAGCCTTCGCGGTAAGCCGCTTCACTTAGTCCTACAGCCTGAGCCATAATACCTAAACGGGCACCGTTCATAAGGGCCATTACATATTTGATAAGGCCTAACTTGCGATCTCCACAAAGTTCTGCTTTAGCGTTCTTGAATACCAACTCACAGGTAGGCGAACCTTTAATACCCATTTTGTTCTCGATACGGCGAACGTTTACACCGCCATTGCGCTTGTCATAAATAAACATTGACAAACCGCGGCCGTCTTTTGTCCCTTCTTCCGAGCGGGCAAGAACCAGGTGAATATCTGCATCACCGTTTGTGATGAAACGTTTTACACCGTTCAGATACCAGTAACCATCCTTTTCATTGTAAGTAGCCTTCAACATTACGGATTGAAGGTCTGAACCTGCATCCGGTTCGGTTAAGTCCATAGACATTGTCTCGCCGGCACATACGCGTGGGATGAAACGCTGGCGCTGGTCTTCGTTACCGAACTCATATAATGTTTCGGCACAGTCCTGCAATCCCCACAGGTTTTCAAAGCCTGCATCGGCACGTGAGACCAGATCGGCTGCCATAATGTAAGGAACGATCGGGAAGTTCAACCCGTTATAACGACGTGGCATTGCAATACCCATCAGTCCTGCTTTGCGGACAGCGTTCAGGTTTTCTTGCGTGCCTTTTGCATATGTAACCCGTCCGTCTGCAACACTGGGGCCTTCATGGTCTACTGCTTCAGCATTGGGTGCAATGATCTCACCGCATATTTCGCCTACGATTTCCAGTACTTTTTCGTAGCTGTCCATTGCATCTTCAAAATCCTGTGGAGCATAATCGAATTGATCTTTGTCGGCATAACCGCGTTCCTTCAGTTCAACGATGCGCTTCATCAACGGATGATGAAGATGATGCTTCATGCTTGGATTATCTAAATAAAAATTAGCCATAATTTACTTCGTGTTTTGCTTGTAATACTTAATCATCTTCGGAAGCACTTCTTCTACAGTACCGTTGATAACGTAATCTGCGATTGTGTTGATAGGAGCGTTTTCGTCGTTGTTGATAGAGATGATGATACCTGCATCCTGCATACCTGCAATGTGCTGGATCTGTCCGGAAATACCGCATGCTATATATAGCTTGGGACGAACCGTAAGACCGGTTTGCCCGATCTGGCGGTCATGGTCGCAAAAGCCTGCATCTACAGCAGCACGGCTTGCGCCTACTTCTGCATGAAGTTCTTTTGCCAGGTCAAACAGCAGGTCGAAGTTTTCTTTTGAACCAACGCCATAACCTCCGGCTACAACAATGGGAGCGCCTTTCAGGTTATGCTTGGCTTTTTCTACATGACGGTCTATTACTTTTACTACGTAGTCAGTTTCCTGTACATATTTGGCAACGTCATGCTTTTCTACTTTACCTTTATAATGTGTATCTAGAATTTCTTTCTTCATTACACCTTCGCGGACAGTAGCCATTTGTGGGCGATGTTCCGGGTTGATAATCGTAGCAACTATATTGCCACCGAAAGCCGGACGTATCTGGTATAACAGGTTCTCGTATGTAATACCTGCCTTTTTATCTTCGTGGTTACCTATTTCCAGTGAAGTACAGTCGGCTGTCAGACCGCTTGTTAAGGCTGAAGAAACGCGGGGTCCCAGGTCGCGGCCGATAACGGTTGCCCCCATCAGGCAAATCTGCGGTTTTTCTTCTTTGAAGAGGTTTATCAGTATGGAAGAGTGGGGAAGTGATGTGTAGGGGAACAATCCCGGTGCATCAAATATGTGCAGTTTATCTACACCGTAAGGCAATACTTGTTTTTCCACACCGTCCAGTCCTTTTCCAGCAACGATAGCTTCGAGCTGGCAGTTTAATTGGTTTGCTAACTTCCTGCCTTTGGTCAGAAGTTCGAGGCTTACGTCGGCAACTGTAGTGCCTTCAAGCTCGCAATATACAAATACATTGTTCATAATCTTATCCAATCGTGTGGTTAGCCAACAGTTCAACAATCATATCTTCAATATCTCTGTCCGAGCTGCTCAGCGTTTTGCTTTCCTTTGCCTGGAATACGATGTTTTCAATCGTTTTCACTTTCGTAGGGGAGCCTGACAGGCCGCATTGTGCAACATCGCCTTCCACATCGGCAACACTCCATTCTGTGATGTTCAGATATGGATATTTTTCGTAGAGGTCGGCATACGGGATGTATTCTGTTGCCAGGTTGATGGCTGCTTTTTCCTGTGCGCCTAATGCACGTTTATATTTTTGTACCAGTTTTGCATTGCGCGGACGGCAAGGTGCTGCCGATCCGTTAACTGTGATTACGATAGGCAGTGGACCTTCTGCAGTTTCCACGCCTCCGTCTATATGACGTTTTACAGTGATACGGCGTGCTTTTTGGTCTACATTCAGAATTTCTTCAGCATATGTAATTTGTGTCACTCCTAACTTTTCGGCCACTTGCGGACCTACTTGTGCCGTATCGCCGTCGATAGCCTGACGGCCGCCGATGATGATATCATAATCTTTGATTTTCTTTATAGCCGTAGCCAATGCATACGAAGTAGCCAATGTGTCTGCCCCGGCAAAGGCACGGTCGGTTAACAAATAGCCGCCGTCTGCTCCGCGGTACAAACCTTCGCGGATTACTTCTGCAGCTCGTCCCGGGCCCATGGTTAACAGCGTCACTGTAGTCCCGGGGTGAGCATCTTTCAGGCGCAATGCCTGTTCCAATGCATTCAGGTCTTCCGGGTTAAAGATAGCCGGAAGGGCAGCGCGGTTTACTGTTCCGTCAGCCTTCATAGCATCCTTCCCCACGTTGCGTGTGTCCGGAACCTGTTTCGCCAATACAATAATTTTTAAACTCATATTTGTTGAAATATTAGATTTTCCAAGAGGAAATATATTATTCTTTCTTTTATAAGTCGCTGAATAGCGGCTTGCAAAATTAATCAAACATTCTTTAACTCAAAGTATTTTCCCCTGAAAAGTGCACACTTAAGGGCGTTTTGAGCATGATGTTTGCCTGTTTTGGAATGTTCGTATTATTTTATTGAAATGATTTAAATTGTTTGATTCGGTGTTTAGCACAAATCTTTATACGAATAACTAAAAAAATCATCCCGATGTTTTTTTGAAATTATCGGGATGATTTTTTCAAATGTTCCCGATGACTTTAGGAACAGATATCTTTTAAAAATTCTTCCAGTACCGCTATCGGTTTTGAGGCCTGGATGTTTGAGGGAAATAATATTAAGATTTTCTTTTTGTTGTTTCTGTCTATACAGGTTTTGTTTAAGGGCTTTAACCGAATTAAAATGGGATTTGAACAAAACTGTTATAAAGAAAATCCTAAACTTTTATATAGTTGCTTTTTTCGCATCTAACCGCTTCACCACTTGTCCGTACACGATCAATGCAATGGCCGATACCAGAGCAATGGCTCCGAAGTAGTACCAGATGTAATGCGCATGTGCACTGGCGGCTTGCCATTCGGCATGTGTGCTGAAAAGGGCTGGTTCAGGGCAATATTTGCTCAACAGGAAGCCTGACAGGCCGAATCCGAAAATAGACGACAGGAACGAATGCAGGTGGCTGAATCCGAGATAAAGCCCTTCTTCCCCTTTAGGAGCCTGCAGGGAGAAATATTCCAGAAAGCGGGGTGAGATAAACGTTTCGGCCAATCCCTGAAATACAATTCCTATTACCATCATAAAGGCTACCGGGTGCATGCCCAGGATGGTGGTGTTTCCTTCCAGCATATTTCCGTATGCCATGCACAAGGCAGATACAGGCATGATGAACATGCCGACGGTCATGGAAGTGAGTGCCGTTTTCTTTCGCATCATTTGCGTCACGAGGTTTACGGTGAGGACTACCACTAGTGGATTCACATTGGCGTACCAGGATGGCGATGCTCCTTCGCCTGCCAGACGGAGGACGTACTTCGGCATTGTGGCATATAGCTGGTGTTGTACCATCCAGAAACCTGTAATGATGAGGATCAGTATCAGGAGCCGGCCGTTGCTGCATACTTTTATCAGGGCATTCCATATTTGACGGAACGTTTTTCCTTCGCCGGAGTGCTGGCTGCTTTTGTAGAAGAACCAGATGGCGAGCAAGGCAAGAAATGTCATGCTTGCCGAAAAGTAGTTTAGTGTGATAAGCCCTTCGTTACCTAGTGCTTCACGTAAGGGCTTTACGATGGTTTTGCCTGAAAAGGCGCCAATATTCACCATTGCATAGAAGATGGAGAAACCTTTGGCGCGGGTTTCGGTGGTGGTCTCCTTCGCTACAGTTCCGGAGATAACGCTTTTGATGAAAGCGCCTCCGCATACGATCAGTGCCATGATGGGGATGATTCCGTAGCTGAAGTTGCTTTCCGGCAATCCTGTAAAGGTAGTGGTGGTTCCGTATTCTACCAGACCGGCGGATTGAAGCCAGGTAGGATAGAGAGCTAGTCCCAGATAGCCGCAAGTGAGGAGGGTGAAGGCCAGCAGCATGGAGTTGCGGAAGCCTATTTTGTCGGCAAGTGCCCCGGCAAAGGTGGGGAGCAGGTAAAGGCAGGCTGAGAATATGCCGGCGATACTGGCTGCCTGAATGTCGTTGAACCCGAGGATACGGCTCAGGTAAAGGGTTATTACAATAAAAACGCCGTAGTAGGCGGCGCGTTCAAACAGTTCTACGGTATTGGCTACCCAGAATGCTTTGCTGAATTTGATTTTCTCTTTCTTTGTTGTTGTATTCATGTGATAATTGTTATTTTTTCCATCTATTTCTTTGTGTAGTTCTGATGGATGGCCTTGTCGAGCGCTTTCCAGTGTTCGTCCGTCATGCTGTTGGGCGTAAAGAGGGCGATTCCTGCAGCACCGTTTTCCATCGAGCCGCGTACGGCTTCTTCTATTTCGGAGGGCAGCAGGCCGTGTCCTTCGGGGTCTTTGATGTTGGCTTTGTTTTGCCAGTCATGGCAGATAAACAGGCCACTGTATACCGGGAATTTACCGCCAACCGTTTCTACCTCTTCCTTTACGATGGGAGCGAGCCAGGAAGCGGGTTCCAGATAAAAATCATTATAGTTCATCGGGAATACGGCATCCAGATTCCATTTGTCCCATTCCTGGCGAACCATCCATTTGGCATGTGAGTCCGGGCCGGGGAATACAGCCGCACTCAGTTTCTTGCCTTTGGCATGAACGGCGTCGGATATTTTGTTTACCAGGTTGGTGATTACGTCGCAACGGAACTGTGCCCATTCCGGACATTTCGACGGATCTTCTACAGTCAGGATATCGATGCCGGTGGCTGCTTTGAAATCGGCTACGCATTTAGGGCAGTAGCAGTAGTCGGCCGTAGGATACTCTTCGTTCATTACCAGTCCGTATTTATCCCACAAGCCTTTGGCTAGGATCACGTCTACATAGCGGATATAGTCGAGGTGTATATAATCTACTTCCGGAATGTCGGCCACGTTGCTGTATTCCTGAACAATGTAATTAATCACACTGTCATTGTTCGGACACATGAATTTGTAATAAGGAACATAGGCCTGTACGTTGTAAGCCGATTCCCCTTTGCGGTTTATGGCATACCATGACGAATCGGCGTTGCCATTCAGCATAGTGGGGATCCATGCGTGATACTCCATGCCGTTAGCCTTTGCTATTTTGGCGGCGCGTTGTATCTTCTCAAGGTTATAGCCTACGTTGTAGCACATGCCGTCTACTCCGTGCGCATGCCACTTGCTAAAGTCTTCCTGAATGGTTTGTTCGGTTGCGTCTTGTCCTTCGCCTTGCCAGGCGTAGACTTTTACCGTTTTCTCCGGTGCTTTGCTGCAGCAGGCTGTCATAGCCAGGGCTGCCAGAGCGAAAAGAAGTGTTTTCATTTTAGATATGATTTGTTGTTTATAAAAAAGGCTATCTAAAATATAAATATCCAGATAGCCTTTGGTACTACATGTTACTTTTTAATTCTCTTTCATCCATTTTTTACCTTCTGGAGTAATAGCGAAAATATATGCGCCTATTGCTATTGCGCATAAAAAAGACATCATGATAATTGCTCCTATTTTATCCTCCTTTCTTATCTGTCTTTAATATAATATAGGCCAACTGAGAAACATAAAGCTACAGTGACTAGACCAACTACGTACATGATCCATTTGTCGTCAAACTCTCCTAAAAAAGAAGAGATCAATACGGCGGTAGCTACATACTTCGTTACGTCCATCAGCCATTTGCCTATTTCCTTTCTCATTTGTTGCAAATATAATGTTATAAATTAGATTTCGCAAGAGCAGATCGTCGGAATCAGGTTGCGGTCGCCGTAAGCATTATCCACGCGGGCAACGTTGATCCAGAATTTGCCATCATGCAGCCATTCCAGAGGGAATGCAGCTTTGCTACGTGGGTATTCGTGCTTCCATTCGTCGGCAGCTACTTCATATTCGGGATGCGGTGCATTCTTTAGTACGTTGTCTTCTTTTGAGGCTTTCCCTTCTTCTACTTCCTTGATCTCTTCCCAAATACATTCCATAACTTCGGCAAAACGATCCAGTTCGGCTTTGCTTTCGCTTTCGGTCGGTTCTATCATCAATGTGCCGTGTACGGGGAATGAGAGAGTGGGTGCGTGGTAGCCAAAGTCCATCAAACGTTTGGCTATGTCGCCTTCATCGATACCTGAACGCTCTTTCACTGTGCGGCATTCCAGAATCAGCTCGTGGCCTACGCGTCCGGTTGCTCCTGTGTAAACAATGCCGTAGGTGTCTTTGAATTTTGAAGCCAGATAATTGGCATTCAGGATGGCCGTTTTCGTAATTGTTGTCAAACCTTCTGTTCCCAACATGCGGATGTAACCGTATGTGATCGGCAGGATTCCTGCACTACCATATGGAGCGGCAGAAACAGTGTTCAGATCGCTTCCCCAAAGGACAGGGTGCTGAGGTAAGAACGGTATCAGATGTTCTGCAACGCATATCGGACCGACGCCCGGACCACCCCCGCCATGAGGAGATGAGAATGTTTTATGAAGGTTCAGGTGGCAAACGTCTGCGCCGATAGTTCCCGGATTTGTCAAACCTACCTGCGCGTTCATATTTGCACCATCCATATATAGCTGTCCGCCACAAGCATGTACAATGTCGCACATCTCTTTGATATCTGTTTCAAAAATACCGTGGGTAGACGGATAAGTGATCATACTGGCAGCCAGATTATCTTTATTTTCTTCTGCTTTGGCACGAAAATCTTCCAGATCGATGTTTCCGTTCTCATCGCATTTTACTGTTACGGTTGAGAATCCGCATTGAACAGCGCTGGCCGGATTGGTTCCGTGTGCCGATGCCGGCAAAAGTACGATGTTACGATGTCCTTGCCCTATACTTTCCTGATAAGCACGGATTACGCGCAAACCGGTATATTCTCCGGCTGCTCCTGAGTTGGGTTGTAAAGTAACTCCTTTAAGTCCTGTTATTTCTGCCAGATAAGAGCTCAGGTTTTCTATCAGTTCTTTGTAACCTTCAACCTGTTCTTCCGGAGCATAAGGGTGAATATTCATAAATTCGGCACGGCTTAGCGGCAGCATGGTTGATGCCGGATTCAGCTTCATCGTACACGAACCTAGTGAAATCATTGAATGTGCCAATGATACATCCTTACGTCCCAGACGGGTGATATAACGCATTAGTTCCGTTTCTGTATGGTACTTCTTGAATACATCCTGTTGCAGGAATTCGGAAGTACGTGCGAACTTATCGTCAAAGTAGCGTTTTGCAGGAACAGATTCATTCAACATATAGTCTTTGCCTGCTGCGCCAGAGAAGATATACAACAGAACGCCTATATCGGTAGGCTGGGTTGTTTCGTCAACACTGATACCAACTTGTCCGCCTTCGAAGTAACGCAGGTTTACTTTGCATTCCAATGCAATTTCGCGAAGAACATTGATTGAAACGTTGGCAGGAAGTTCGATCATCAATGTATCGAAATAATTTTTGTTTAATTGCTTATATCCTAATTTTTCTAACTCTCCGGCAAGGAATCCTGCGGAAGAGTGGATGCGGTTGGCTATGTTTTTCAGGCCTTCGGCTCCATGGTAAACGGCATAGAATCCGGCCATTGTTGCAAGTAAAGCCTGAGCGGTGCAAATATTGGAGGTTGCTTTTTCGCGTTTGATATGTTGTTCGCGGGTCTGCAAAGCCAAGCGGTAGGCAGGGTGTCCGTATGCATCTTTAGAGATACCGATGATACGTCCGGGGATAGTACGTTTGTACTCCTCTTTCGTAGCAAAATAAGCTGCCGACGGACCTCCGTAAAACATAGGGATACCGAAGCGCTGGGTGGTACCGAATACTGCATCAGCACCCCATTCTCCCGGAGGAGTGAGTAATACAAGACTCATCAGGTCGGCAGCAACGCCCACTTTGGTATCGTTAGCATTGGCACGGGCAACAAATTCTTTGTAGTCTTCTATAGAGCCATTTGCATTCGGGTATTGTACGATGGCACCGAACACGTCGGGAGTTAGTTCGAATTTCTTATAATCACCTACGACAACTTTGATGCCTTGTGGTATCATGCGTGTATGGATCACTGCCAGAGTGGACGCAAATACACACTCGTCAACAAACACTGTGTTGGCTTCCGCTTTTACTTGTGCGCGGCTGCGGGCGCCATGGAACATGGTTACGGCTTCGGCTGCTGCCGTAGCTTCGTCAAGCAATGAACAGTTGGTCAGAGGTAAACCTGTTAATTCGCTGACAACTGTCTGGAAATTTATTAGAGCTTCCAGTCGTCCCTGAGAGACTTCTGCTTGATAAGGAGTATAAGATGTATACCAAACCGGATTCTCGAATACATTACGTTGGATAGGAGCGGGACAAATAGTATCGTACCATCCCATTCCGATATAAGATGTGAATACTTCGTTCTTGGATGCCAATTCGGCAATATGCTCGGCATATTCCCGTTCGGTCATTGGTTCGGGAAGGTTCAGGGGGGCTTTAAGACGGATGTTGGCCGGAATTGTCTGGTCGATCAATTCGTCAAGCGAGTTTACACCAATAGCCTGCAGCATAGATGGAACGTCTTCCGTAGAAATGCCTACATGGCGGTTTACAAATTTGTTCGTGTCCATAATATTTGATCTTATAAATAAGGATTATTTAATTTCTCGTTGATAATGGTTGTCTCCGTACCGTGACCCGGATAAACAACTGTTTCATCCGGCAATGTTAACAGCTTGTTTTTTATGGCTGCAATCAGTACATCCTGATTGCCACCCCAGAGATCTGTCCGTCCTATACTTCCCGAAAACAAGGCATCGCCTACAATAACAAAACCGTTTTTGGAGTTATAGAAACATACACTTCCCGGAGAGTGCCCGGGTACTGTAATTACCTGTAATTCGGATTTGCCGAATTTAATAATTTCTCCTCCTACCAGGTATTTTTCTACAGGAACATCTTGTATGCCGGCAGGTAATCCGAACTGTTTTGCTTGTTCTTCGGAAGAGGGCAGGCCTTCTACGTCTGCTTTATGGGCTTCTGGCTTGAGGCCGTATGTTTTATATACAAATATATTGCCGAATATATGGTCTAAGTGTAAATGTGTGCACAGGTAACGTTTAATTGTCAGTCCGTTTTGAGCAACAAAATCACTTATTTCTTTTTCTTCGTTTCGGCGTATGCATCCGCAATCAATGAGGACTGCTTCTTTTGTCTCATCATACAAAAGGTATGTGTTTTCTGAGAAGTAATTTACTTCAAATGCTTTTATTGAAATCATAGAGGGATATATACTACTTTTTTAGTTTCAAAAAATTCTTCTTTAAAATGAGCTTTCAAATCAATTGTAACTGCCTGATTGCGGAAAGGTAAAACCTCATGTTGCAGTTCGCCGCCTTTAAGGCAAATAAGTCCGTTAGGCAATGCGTTCATTTGTTCTTTCCGTATGTTTTTACGTACAATCTTAGCAAGGTCAGCCAGCGGCATTACGGCACGGCTTACTACGAAATCGAAAAGCTGCTTTTCTTCCTCTCCCCGGCAATGACGAAAGGTTACGTTTGTAAGCCCGATGCTTTCGGCAACAGCTTGTCCTACTTTTATTTTTTTACCGATACTGTCCACCAGGTGGAATTGTACTTCCGGGAAAAAAATCGCTAACGGAATCCCGGGAAAACCTCCGCCGGTGCCTAGGTCCATCACCGACGAACCATTCTTGAAATGGAGCATCTTGGTAATTCCCAGCGAATGCAGTACGTGGTGGAGATATAAATTGTCAATATCTTTCCTTGATATGACATTTATTTTAGAATTCCAGTCTGCGTATAAATCAAAAAGAGCTACAATTTGTTCTTTTTGATTTATGGTTAGTGACGGGAAATAAGTACTGATAGCTGATAATTGATAACTGATAATTGATAATTTGTCATCCGGTTGATTTTGCTCCATCTCCATTTTGTTTGTAAGTTTTCGACTATTAATTTTCAATTAATCCGGCAATAGGACTTTCCTTCTTGAGTAGATGTTTTATTTCGTCAAAAGGAAGGTGTACATTGATTGTTCCTACAACATAAGCGGCGATTTCATATTCATTGAATGTGTAAGTGATGCCGGTCGAGTCGATCAGGAAATTACCGTTGGGGAAGATTTCTTCGATACTGAAAAATCCTGCATTTTCTAATTCCTTGGGGTTTTCGGCATTGTTCTGTTTGGTAATTTTGTCTACAATAATTTGGCTTAAATTGTCCTGGAAATTTTCAACAAATATATCTTCTTCTGTGACGGGCTCGCCTGTCTTCAGGTTTAACACATGATTCATGTGCGAATGTGATCCATGAGCGCCGCCCGTATAGCTTTCCATGTTAACGGTGTAGCTTATTATGTCGTTTTCGTTATAAACAATATCATTGGATGCCATTTCGTAATAAGAGAACCAGGAAGCGACAGGTTGGTTTTTGTCTTTTTCCAATTCCTGTTTAAAATCAGTTTCCAGATCTTTGTATGCACTTAAGTAATCTTGCGTATAACGTTCGATTGCTTCTTGCGGGGTTGCATTTTCATACGTGTCACCGAAACACGAAAGAACAAATTGCTTTTGTATTTTTTGAAGTATTTCTTTGTTTGAATATTTTACGGGGAAAGTAAAACTGATTTGCAGGTTGCAATTCGGGTTATCAGGATTTTCCAGTAAATGATAGGTTCTGTCTACACTGATGGAATCGAACTGGATATTGTTTTCTGCAGTTTTTCTAGTTCCGGGCTTACAGCCGGTTATCATAAAACTCAGGAAAAGAAGTACACACAGGCTATTAATATATGATTGCGCTTTCATAGGATAACAGATTTAATATTGCGATGCAAATGTACGTCATTTATTTTATAGTTTGCCGAAACAAATGTATTTTTACCCCGTTTTTAATAATCAATTTAATTCTCAAAGAGACCATGAAGAAGACATTAGTGTTTATGTCCGTTGCTTTGTCTGCCTGCTCCATTCCTGACAGTACTACTGTGGAAGTTATGGACAGATTGGCGACAACTACTCAGAACGAGTTCTATGTGAGTAATAAGGCTCCTTTACAACCTCAACAGTTTATTAAATTACCGGTAGGTAGTATTGAACCGGAAGGATGGCTCCTGAAACAGCTCGAATTACAAAAAGATGGCTTGAACGGACATTTGGGGGAAATCAGTGCCTGGCTGCAAAAAGGCGATAATGCCTGGTTGACAAACGGAGGGCAGTGGGGATGGGAGGAAGTTCCCTACTGGTTGCGTGGTTACAGCAATCTTTCTTATATTATGAAGGATGAAGCAATGCTGAAAGAAACAAAGTTCTGGATTGAAGGTATACTGAAAAGCCAGCGGGCAGACGGTAATTTTGGTCCGGTTCATCAGAATGATGGCAAACAGGATTTTTGGCCGAATATGATCGTTCTGTGGATTGTGCAATCATATTATGAATATTCCGGTGATCAACGGATTATTGATTTTATGTCCAACTATTGTAATTATTTGCTGACTGTTCCGGACGAAGATTTTCTGTATAGTTACTGGGAGAACAGCCGTGGCGGGGATAATCTGTGGAGTGTAGTATGGCTTTATAACCGTACCGGAGACAAAAAACTGTTGGCTCTGGCAGAAAAGTTACATAAAAATACAGCCGACTGGACTAAATCCACCGAGTTGCCCAACTGGCATAATGTGAATATTGCCCAGTGTTTCCGCGAACCTGCAACTTACTTCTTGTTTAATAAAGATTCGGCTATGTTGGAGGCTAGTTATAATGTGCAGAGTTTGATACGCCGGGCTTTCGGCCAGGTGCCGGGGGGTATGTTCGGAGCAGACGAGAATGCGCGGACAGGTTTCTTTGACCCTAGACAAGGAACGGAGACTTGCGGTTTTGTAGAACAGATGGCTTCAGATGAAATTATGCTTCTGATTACCGGCGATCCGTATTGGGCTGAAAACTGTGAAGATGTTGCATTCAACAGTTATCCTGCTTCTATGATGCCCGATTATAAATCATTGCGTTATATAACCTGCCCTAATCATGTGATAAGCGATTCCAAAAACCATCATCCGGGTATTGATAACCGTGGCCCGTTCCTGGCTATGAATCCGTTCAGTAGCCGTTGTTGCCAACATAATCACGGTTTTGGCTGGCCTTATTATACAGAGCATTTGGTTCTGGCTACTCCTGATAATGGTATTGCTGCCGTACTTTATAATGCATGCCATGCCAAAATAAAAGTGGGTGACGGAACGGAAATTACCCTGCATGAACAAACTAATTATCCGTTTGAGGAAACCGTCCGTTTCTCAATAGAAACACCGGAGGCGGTAACATTTCCTCTTTATTTGCGTATTCCGTCCTGGTGTAAAAATGCTTCCGTTTTGGTGAATGGTAAACCTGTAAATGCCGGCTTGAGTGCAGGAAAGTATATCCGGATCAATCGTGAATGGAATGCAAACGATGAAGTAATACTGAATATCCCGATGGATTATTCCGTTCGTAACTGGCAGGTTAATAAAAATAGTGTCAGTGTGAATTACGGCCCGCTTACATTGTCATTGAAGATAGACGAAGATTATAAAAAACTGGATAGCCGTGCTACGGCAATAGGCGACTCCAGATGGCAGGAAGGGGCAGATGCAGAGGCTTGGCCTACTTATGAGATTTATCCGGGAAGTAACTGGAATTATGCGCTCTTAACGAACTCGCCGATCACGTTGCTACGTAAAGATTGGCCGGAAGACGGTAATCCGTTTACTTTTGATAAAGTACCTATGGAATTTAAAGCTAAAGGACGTCTTGTACCCGGATGGAAGGTAGACGAATATGGCCTTTGTGGTGTTTTGCCTTATGAAAATGCGAAAAAGTCTGATACGGTTGACGATATAACCCTTATCCCTATGGGAGCGGCACGCCTTAGAATAACTTCATTTCCTACGTCGGAAAAGTAATCTTGGTATCTGCTACGATAACTTTGAATTTAACGAGTTAATATTAGGTTGAAAATTGAGAAATCCGGTCTGTAAAGCCTCTGTAGGCCTACGGAGGTATCACCGGAGCTCCGGCAATGGTTTTGTAGGGGTACGAAATGGCTGCCGGCGCGTCTGTAATGGTTTTGTAGGCCTACAAAATGGCCGCAGCTACTCCGGTAATGGTTTTGTAGGGGTACGGAGCTTTCGCCGGAGCTCCGGTGATACTTTTGTAGGTGTACGCATCCTTTCCTGCCTGAATTCCTACTATAAACTTATAAGTACCCGTGTTTGAATATGCGTCAATATAAGCCGGGAAATTGGCCAATGTGGAAATACTACTAGCCAAATCGCCCGGTTTCAGATTTTATTACCTGGATTTTATAAATTCCGACGGCGATTTGCCGTATTGTTTCTGGAAACAGGTTGAGAAGTAAGCAGGTGAGGAAAAGCCTACCTGAAAGGCTATTTCGTTCATCCGGGTTTCTCCGTTTTGCATCAGTAGGACTGCTTTTTTCAGACGTGAAATCTTTATAAAGTCTACCGGCGACATTCCGGAAAGCCCTTTTACCTTTCGGTATAAACTGGAGGTACTCATACCCATTTCGGCAGCCAGCATTTCCACATTCAAGGCTTCATCAGTGATGTGTTCATCCAGGTAAGCGTTGAATTTGCTTAAGAAAATATCGTCTACGGGTGATACGGCCAATGATGAGGCCGGCGCCAGAGGCTTTTCCAGGTACGTTTTATTTAGTATTTCCCGGCTTTTTAATAGGTTTTGTATCTGTGCAATCAGTAATTCGATGGAGAATGGTTTCTCCATATAAGCGTCTGCACCTTTGTTTAAACCTTCCAGACGGGATTGGAGGTTATGTTGTGCTGTTAAAAGTATAAACGGGATATGGCTGTAGTCTACGTCGTTCTTTACCGTATTACATAGTTCAAAGCCATCCATTACCGGCATCATGACATCGCTTATGATCAGGTTTACATTATTTTCTTTCAGTTGGCCGAGTGCGGATTTCCCATTATCAGCTTCCAGTACCTGATAGTTGGTAGAAAGTTCTTGTGCAATAAACTTACGCATATCGGCTTGGTCTTCCACGATCAGGACAACAGGTGTACCGGCTTGCGGAATGGAAATCGTTTCAGTTGGATAGGTTTCAGGGGTTTCGTCGGCCACCATTGTGTAGCCGTCTGCTTGTTCCGTGGGCAGTGTGAGGCAGAACAAGTTCAGGCCATCAGTTGTGTGCCTGTAGGTCAAATTGCCGCTGTGAAATTCGGCCAGCGAGCGTGCCAAAGACAAACCTATACCGCTTCCTTGTTTGTTTTCTGTTTCTTTCAGACGATAGAAAGGTGTAAAGATATTTTCTTTTTCTTCTTCAGGAATAAGGAAGCCATCGTTGGTGACAGAGACGGTAAAAGTTTTCTTTTCGTTATCAGTTGTCAGGGCCAGGCAAACCGTTTTATCGGAGTATTTGATGGCATTCGCAATCAGGTTACTGATGATTTTAGAGAAAGCTTCGCGGTCGATATAAGCAGCGATATATTCCTCGGGAATATGGAGGGTGAACTTTTTTTCCTCCTTCTCAAGTATGGGCATGAAAGGTTGCAAAATATTTTCAATCCAAAGTTTTACATCCGTTTTCACGTAATTGAGACGGAAACCTTTACTTTCGGTTTTCCGGAAATCAAGCAATTGGTTGCTGAGGTTAAGTAGGCGCTGGGTATTCTTTTCGATGATTTCGAGGTTTGCTTTGGTAGAGGCGTTTCCGTCGTTGGATTTTAATATCTTTTCCAGCGGTGCCTTTATAAGAGTCAGCGGGGTACGTATTTCATGTGTGATAAAGGTGAAAAATTGTATTTTGGCATTGTAAAGTTCTTTTTCTTTTTTGCTTTCGAATATTTCTTGGTTGATGCGGTGTTTTTCTATCAACTTCGCTTTTTTATAATAATAAAAGATAGCTATACAGGCAATTATTAAAATAAAATATAACAGCATAGCCCAGCCGGTTGCCCAGAAAGGAGGGGTTATGATTATTTGCAGTGTCTGTTCATTTTCTTGCCACACACTGCCGCTGTTGGTCGATTTTACTTTGAACAGATAGCTGCCGGGAGAAAGATTTGCAAAAGTAACCTCTTTGTTTTGATTCATATATATCCAGTCTTTGTCTACACCTTCCAGTTTATAGGCATATTCGATTGCTTCCGGAGAAGTAAAGCTTAAAGCTATATATGAAACCGTAAATGTAGATATGTTGTATGGCAGTTTTAATTGGTAAGTGCTTTCAATCGGAGACATTTTAGCCTTGTATTTCCGCTTTTGATCACCTGGAATGTTGATATTCGTAATGTAAATGGGAGGGGTATAAGTATCTGCCCTGAAATGCTTCGGGTTGAAGGCCAGCATACCGTCAATTGTTCCCATATAGATTGTTCCGTCCGGAGCTTTGAAAGAGGAGCTGAAATTAAACTGCATTTCCTGTAAACCGTCCGTATAGGTATAAGTACGCATTACAAATGTTTCGGGGTCAAATTTTACTAACCCGTTGGCCGTTGAAATCCAGAAGAAATGTTCGTCGTCTTCAACTATGCGATAGATAATGTTGCTGGGCAGACCGTTTTCGGAAGTGATCCGGTTGAACGAATCGGTTTGGTCGTCATAGCGTGAGAAACCGTTGCTTGTGGTTATCCATATCCTGCCTCTGCTGTCTTCATAAACAGAGTTTCCGTTATTGCTGCCTAATCCCTGGGATTTGGATAAATCGGATGTATAACGAACAACCTTGTCTTCTTTGGGAAGATATCGGTATACGCCGTCGTTTGTAATGATCCAGATCGTCCTTTTTTTATCTTCATATATCTGGCGGACTAATGATCTGATATTTTTCCACGGCTGGAAACTGTCTGTCGATTTATTGTAGAAAACCGTACCGGAAGAAGTTCCTATGAGCATGTTCCCGTTGTCCAGTTTATGGAAACAAAGGACAAAATCGCTTATTAACCCTTTTTGTGTATTTGAACGGGTGTAACGTTTTATTATTTTGCCCGACGGAATGTCCAGTACGTCTATTCCGTTATTGAATGTACCAACCCATAGCTTATTCTCATCTGCCAGCAGGCCGTGAATGTTTGTTGCCGATAAAGGGTGATTGGGGTTGTTTAAGGAAAAATTAACCATCTCGTTGGTTTGCAGATCATAGCGATTGATACCGTTATCTTCTGTGCCTACCCATAAATGCCCGTATTTGTCAGGGCATATTTCGCGAACAGCATTTCCCAGCATACCAGGATGTGTTTTCCCTCCGATAAAATACCGGAATCCAGTGTATTCTTTAGGAAGGTAATTTATTCCTCCGAAGAATGTGCCTACCCACATGCCTCCTTCTTTGTCTTTTGTTAATGCATAAACAGCGTTATCGGCAATTGTGTATTCGTTAGTAAGCGATTTCTGCAGATGTTGTATTTTTTTATCTATTATGTTATAAATGTATATCCCCGATTCGGATGCAATCCAGAAGGTGTTTTTATTGAATGCGGTAATGGCTCTGACTTGTATTTGGGGAATAATTGTTTCGATCTTTTGCGTTTGGTAATGAAATAGCATTAGTCCGGCTTTGTCTGTTCCTATTAAAATGCCGGTTTCAGGAATCTGGCAGATGACAGAAAGATGAATCTGCTGGTTCTTTTCTTCTTCTTCCAGAATCGGGGTCATATCAAAACTATTGGTTTCGTTCCTGTATGAATATATGTTGCTGTCGTCACAAAAGATAGGATAGCCGTCTTCCGACAGAATCATATTGTTAGGGTGAAAATATTTTTCAGCGGGATAAACTTGTATGGATTTTTCGGTTGGAGAATATTTTACAATATAATTGTATTCCATGCACCACAAATTGTTTCGCTTGTCTTCCAGCACGGATTGAAAGTATTCGGTGTGGTTGTTCCTACCGGGGAAGGTCAGGGGATGAAATGAGTTTGTATGATAATCGTAATAACAGGTACCCTGGTTTGTGCAGACCCATATTTTCCCGTCTGTTCCTTCGGATAAAGAAATAATATGATCGCCCGGAATGCTGGATTCTTCCCACGAATTATATCTGTAAATTTTAAATGTATATCCGTCAAAGCGGTTTAAGCCGTCGTCTGTTCCGAACCACATGAATCCTTTTTGGTCTTGCAAAGAGCAAAAAACAGAGTTATGAGACAATCCGTGTTTGTTGTTATAATGCTTGAAATAGAGTTCGCGGGCCGTACTGCCTTGGCAATACAGAATACAAATCATATTTATAACAACAAGGATGAAAGATTTCATAAATATTGGAAAATAAGTGCTTTTCAGGGGCAAATCTACTACAAATGAATGATGTTTGAAAGCTTTTGAATGATTTCTGAAAGCATTCATCCTGTTAAAACCGTTCTTTTGCTATCGGAAAAACAGAGATGAATTTAAGTTGTGTACTATATATATCATGAAAAAGCATTTTTATTTGTTTTTATTTCTGGTTGGACTGTTGTTTAGCAGTTGTTCGGATCCGGGAGTTTCTTTTCAACCTGAAAAGAAAAACGATCTGCGGGCTCCGGCATATCCATTGATTACAATAGACCCTTATACCAGTGCCTGGTCTTTTTCGGATCATTTGTATGATGATTGCATACGTCACTGGACAGGGAAGAAGCATCCTTTAATAGGGGCAGTTCGTGTGGATGGCAAGGCTTATCGTTTTATGGGCAAAGAGGATATGGCTTTAAAGGCTATATTGCCTACAGCAGCCAGAGAAAAATGGGATGCTGCTTATACTGAAAGAGAACCTGCTTCCGGCTGGTTGTCGATGGATTTTAATGATGCATCATGGACAAAAGGAAAAGCAGCCTTCGGAACATCTGAAATGCCTAACCTCTCTACTTCCTGGATAAGCCCTGATATTTGGATTAGAAGAACCTTTGATTTACCGGAAGATGATTATAACGGACAGACAATCTTCCTGGAATATTCTCATGATGATATTTTTGAACTTTATGTGAATGGGATAGAAGTTGTGAATACCGGAAATACATGGAAAAACAACGTGATAATAGAACTTCCGGCCGAAGTGAAAGCAACGCTGAAACCGGGAAAAAATATAATAACAGCACATTGCCATAATACAGTTGGCGGTGCTTATGTGGATTTCGGTTTATATAGGAAAGAAGATAGAGGCAGTAGTTTTGACTTAGTTGCCAGGCAAACGTCTGCCAACGTATTGCCTACTCAAACGTATTATACATTTGAATGTGGTCCTGTCCAACTGGATATGATCTTTACTTCTCCGTTATTATTGAACGATTTGGATCTGATGACTACTCCGGTTAATTATATCTCTTATCAGGTACAATCTTTAGACGGAAAGGAACATGACGTACAGTTATATGTTGAAGCAACGCCTCATTGGGCAGTAGACAATGAAGGACAGCCCGTTTCGTATGAAAGGGAGGAACGGGACGGTATCACTTATTTGAAAACCGGTACGATAGAACAACCCGTATTGGCAAAGAAAGGGGATGATGTACGTATAGACTGGGGATATTTCTATATGGCTGCAAATGATGCTGAAAATACATCCCTTGCCATAGGCGATTATCATAAAATGAAGAGTGATTTTATTAAAGTTGGTGAATTATCGGCCAACACGTTCAATCCTGATATGGCTCCGGAATCTGAAAATATGAATGTTTTAGCTTTTAACCGGAATCTGGGACATGTTGTTTCTCCGGTTGGCGGATATATTATGCTAGGATATGATGACGGGTATGCTATCCAGTATTTTAAGGATAATCGCATGGCATATTGGAAACATGACGGCCAGGTGAATATTTATAATGCTTTTGAAAAAGCAGGCAAAGACTATGCTTCTGTCATGAAACGTTGTGCCGGGTTTGATACCCGTATGATGAATGATGCAGAAAATGCCGGAGGGAAAAAATATGCCGATTTGTGTGCATTGGCTTACCGTCAGGCTATAGCAGCCCATAAACTGATACAGGATAAGGAAGGCAACCTGTTGTTTTTCTCTAAAGAAAACTTCAGCAATGGTTCTATAGGCACTGTGGATATTACTTATCCTTCTGCTCCTTTGTTTTTACTTTATAATCCTGAATTATTGAAAGGTATGATGAATCCGATTTTCTATTACAGCGAAAGCGGAAAATGGAACAAGCCTTTTGCAGCCCATGATGTTGGAACTTATCCGTTGGCTAACGGGCAAACTTACGGAGGGGATATGCCTGTTGAGGAAAGTGGCAATATGTTGATATTAACTACAGCTATTGCTGTACGTGAAGGAAATGCCGGCTATGCGAAAAAACATTGGGATGTGCTGACGGTTTGGGCTAACTATTTGATGAAAGAAGGCTTGGATCCCGAAAACCAATTATGCACTGACGACTTTGCAGGACACTTTGCCCATAATACTAACCTGTCTATCAAAGCTATCATAGGTATAGCCGGTTATGGTAAACTGGCTGAAATGCTGGGCGAAAAAGAGGTGGCCGATAAGTACACCAATGCAGCCAGGGAGATGGCGAAAAAATGGGTAAACATGGCGGACGATGGAGACCATTACCGTCTCACGTTTGATCAGCCCGGAACCTGGAGCCAAAAGTATAATTTGGTGTGGGATAAATTGCTGGGCTTGCATGTCTTTCCTGAAGAAATTGCAACAGAGGAAATGGCTTATTATCTGACAAAACAGAATAAATATGGCCTGCCTCTGGATATCCGTAAGACATATACCAAGTCCGACTGGATTCTTTGGACAGCTTGTCTTACCAATAACATGGATGATTTTAACAGCCTGGTTGATCCGGTATATAAATATGCGAATGAGACAACAACCCGTATGCCTTTGAGTGACTGGCATGAGACAACGGACGGTAATTCGGTTGGTTTCCGTGCCCGTTCGGTAGTGGGTGGTTATTTTATGAAGATGTTGGAGCAAGCAATGGCTAAAGATATTTCTTCAATGTAAAAATACCCAAGTGGAAAACGCCAAAATTGGGTACATACGATTAATTTGATTTACATTATTGATGGATTCTTCCGTTCCCCGCCTGAGAAGGTCGGGAACTGGAAGTTTATTTAAAATGAAATTTTTAATTACTAACTTATAAATCTGAATTAGCATGAGAAAGAATGTATTAATTGGCTGTGCCTTGGTTTTGGCAATGTGCGTACAAGCACAATGGAAACCGGTAGGTGATAAAATCAAGACACAATGGGCGGAGCAAATCAATCCGAAAAATGTGCTGCCCGAGTATCCGCGTCCTCAAATGGAACGGGCCGATTGGGTGAACCTGAATGGCGAATGGGATTATGCTATAAAGCCAAAAGGTGAAGTGGAGCCTGCTTCATTTGATGGAAAAATATTAGTACCGTTTGCAGTGGAGTCTTCCTTGTCCGGTGTGCAGAAAGAGGTCGGTGAAAATAATGAATTATGGTATAAACGTTCGTTTGCAGTTCCTTCTTCCTGGAAGAATAAAGACGTGATGATAAACTTCGGGGCAGTGGATTGGAAAGCCGATGTTTATGTAAATGATATTTTGATAGGTTCACATAAAGGAGGATTTACTCCGTTTTCTTTCAATATTACTCCTTACCTGAATGGCACAAGCAATCAGAAACTGGTGGTTCGCGTTTGGGATCCGAGCGATAAAGGTTACCAGCCTCGCGGCAAACAAGTGTCAAACCCCGAAAGTATCTGGTATACTCCGGTAACCGGTATCTGGCAAACCGTATGGTTGGAACCGGTTGCAACAAATCATATCCAGTCGATCAAGGCTATTCCGAATATCGATACGAAGACTATGTCTGTAACGGTTGCTACTTCTGTAGAGTGTCCGGCCGGTATTGTGGAAGTTAAATTGATGGATAAAGGAAATGTAGTTGCTACAGCTAAAGGTGTGCAAGGAAAAGAATTGCGTTTAACAGTGCAGAATCCTACTTTGTGGAGTCCTGCGAATCCATATTTGTATGATATGAAAGTTTCTTTGTCTAAGAACGGTAAAGTGATAGACGAAGTAAAATCTTATACCGCCTTCCGTAAAATCTCTGCAAAGAGAGATGCAAACGGCATCATGCGTATGCAGCTGAATAATGAAGATTTGTTCCAGTTTGGTCCGTTGGATCAGGGCTGGTGGCCTGATGGTTTATATACGGCTCCTACGGATGAAGCTCTTCTTTATGATATTATCAAAACAAAAGACTGGGGCTTTAATATGATCCGGAAGCACGTAAAGGTAGAACCTGCACGTTGGTATTACCATTGTGATAAGGAAGGTATCTTGGTTTGGCAGGATATGCCTAGCGGTGATCATGGCTCTTATATGTGGGAACATCATGTGTATAATGGTGGGAAAGACCATGAACGTACCACCGAATCGAAAGACAATTATTATCAGGAGTGGAAAGAAATCATGGATCTCTGTATGTCTAATCCATCTGTAGTTGTATGGGTGCCTTTCAATGAGGCATGGGGACAGTTCGATACTGAAAAAGTGGTTGACTGGACTAAATCTTACGATCCTTCCCGTTTGGTGAATCCGGCAAGTGGCGGCAACCATCGTCCTTGTGGTGATATCCTGGATTTGCATAACTATCCTGCACCCGATATGTTCCTGTTCGATCCGCAGCGTGTGACTGTGTTAGGCGAATATGGTGGAATCGGTCTTCCGATAGAAAATCATTTATGGTGGAATAAACGTAACTGGGGTTATGTACAGTTTAAGAACAGTGACGAAGTAACTGCCGAATATGTAAAATATGCAGATCAATTGAAAAATTTGGTTCCGAGAGGATTCTCTGCTGCTGTATATACACAAACAACAGATGTGGAAGGCGAAGTGAACGGTTTGATGACTTATGACCGTAAGGTTATTAAGATTAATGAAGCTGCCGTGAAGAAAGCCAATGAAGCTGTTATTAATTCTCTGTCCAAGTAAATAATGCAATGACTCATATATCACACCTGTGATACCTGTCAAACGGATCACTTCAATTGATGCACTGCGTGGTTTTGCCCTTATGGGAATTATGCTGCTTCATTGTATGGAGCGTTTTGATCTGACGTTGGTTCCGGTTGTAGAAAATCCATTCTGGCAGCAGGCGGATACGTTTGTGTTTGATGCTCTTAATTTCCTTTTTTCGGGAAAGTCGTATGCCATGTTTTCCCTTTTGTTCGGACTGAGTTTCTTTATGCAGATGGACTCTCAGGCATCGAAAGGTGTTGATTTCAGAGGACGCTTTTTGTGGCGCCTGGCATTATTGCTTGTTTTCGGATATATTAACGGCCTTATTTATCTCGGGGAATTTTTTGCAGTTTATGCCATATTGGGCGTTTTGCTTATTCCGCTTTATAAGGTTCCGACACGTTGGCTGATTGTATTGGCGGTATTGTTGTTTTTGCAGATTCCGGCTATTGTTAGTTTTGTTTCCCTACTTGAAAACAATGTGCCGAATGAACCAACTCATGCTGTTGCGTATATGAATCATTTGTATGAGGTTTGTGCCGGTATTTTCATTGACGGGTCATTATGTGATGTGATAGACTTCAATCTTTGGAAAGGTCAATATGCCAAAATCCTGTGGGTCTTTAATAACTTCCGTTATTTACAGTTGCTCGGACTATTTATTGTAGGTATGCTCATTGGCCGTGCAGGAATCCATAAGAGTGAAGAAAAGATGATTAAATATAGTCGTTTATTGCTTCCTTATGCTGTTGTATGGTTTGCCATGTTTTACACGATTGCTTATTCTTTACAGAAAATGGGAGTAGACGGCTTTGCTTTGCAGGTTGGAAAAACGATGTTTAAAACATATGGAAACCTGGGGCAGATGATGATTTATTTTTGCGGGCTTACTTTAATGTATTACCAATATGGAGGTCGTAAAGTGTTGGATTATATAGCTCCTGTTGGCCGTATGAGTGTGACAAACTATATGGCGCAAAGTATGGTTGGAGTCGTTATATTTTATGGTTTCGGCTTGAATGGTGCTGTGGAATTGAACTATTTGCAAAGTGCTCTTGTTGGGATTGTTTTTTGTATGGTACAGGTACTTTATAGTAACTGGTGGATTAAGCATTTTTATTATGGTCCGATAGAATGGATTTGGAGAGTGCTTACCTGGCTCCGCCCTGTACCGTTGCGTCGGAAATAGCATAAACTGTTTTTACCGGATCATCCCGGGCATTTATAAAAAAGATCCCGATGGTTTTGAAAAACCATCGGGATCTTTTTTTATTCTCATTTTACGATTTTAATTAATGAATGGATTACCTTCCAGATTCCAACAATCTGTTTTTATTTCTTCGGACAGGTTTACATCTACCGTTTTCGATTCTCCCGGATTTAACCAGAAGAAGTTTTCCGAGACAATCAAACGGTATTCATTTTCCGGACATTGGATATTTACGCCTACAGCCGGAAGTTTACCAATGTTGGTTATTTTTATCCGGTTACCTGAACGTTCGGTAGCAAGAGTTGTGCGGGGAAGATTGAAAAGGCTGCCTTTCTGTACTTCAAAATTCATAAAGTAAAAGGTACGAAACAGCAGTTTATCTTCTGACCTGACTTCGGAAACGAATAACAGAGCAGGTGAACGGGTTTGATCCGTATCCAGGTTGAGTGATCCTAATTGATTGACTTCTTTTTGATTATCCTGTCCCTGGAATGACTTTTGTTTAACCAATGCCAGTGTATGATTATAACAGGAAATGTTTATTTCCCAGCTTTTTCCTTTTAAATCGAGATTGTCGTCTAACAGAAATACAGGGAGGGATACAGCCTGGCTGGACATATTTGTTTGATTAAACAGAATAACAGAAGCCAAAGGTGCAAAAGAATTCTGCACAAAATAATGAACCGGTTTAATCGCTCCGAACCAGTCTACAGCAGCCCATGAGGCGGCTGGGTAATTATCGTTTAGTTTATAATATAAAGCGCCTGACGATTCAGGCCAACGTGTACGGGCTCGTTCTAATGTATGACGGACAGCAACTACTTGGGCGAGCTGCGAGCCGGTAATGAAATGATCTATTGTGTTATCGGGCATCAGATAGCCGGAATACTGGGCTAGTCTCTGTAAATCGCTTGCTATACCGAAAATAGGGGTATGGTGGACAAAATCGCTCTTTTGTCCGAGAGGCCATACGTTCTTTTCAGAATCGGAAAGATATTTCATTACACTTTCTTTTTGAGGTAGAGAGGCAATACCAAATTCACCCCAGAAGGGCGATGTCATGTTCAAGGCATGGTTCAGGTGTGCCCTTTCCCACCAACAATAATAATTGTGTGTACTTCCTCCCCAGGGTTCTCCCCGGTGGAAAGGCCGTGTGCCGTCAAGTTCTATACTTGTTCTTCCAATCATGTCTATTGCTTCTCCGAATGGTGCCGGTGATTCGTTCCCTCCGCCGTACATAACAAGACAAGGATTGTTGCGAATGCGTAAAGTGTTTAGTTCGACAGTTTCTTTCAGTACATTGTATGGTTGGGTGAGGTGACTGTCCCAAGCTGTTGGCCATTCCTGGATTATCATGATTCCGTATCTGTTGCACAGGTCATAAAAATCGTCTGTTTCGGGAATACCGCCGCCCCAGGCTCGAAGCATCTGTATATTTTGCTGTTTGGCAATAGAAAGCAGGTGATCGTATTTTTCTCTGGGGAAGTCCATAAGTTGGTCCATGGTACACCATCCGGTACCTTTTACAAACATAGGTTTATCGTTGATGACGAAAGTCCAGTTGTATCTGTCCGGTGATACGCCCTCGGGGGATGGAGCCATTTTGATTGTCCGGATACCGAAAGAAGTCTCAGCATAATCTGCAGTCCCCTGATTGTCGGGTACGAAAGATATTTTTAATTTATAAAGATTAGGATCTCCTTTTCCGTTGGGCCACCATAGGCGGGGATTCTTGATCTTAAAATCAAAACAAACTGTTTCTTCTTTTCGGGACGAAGCTATTTTGTAATCAAAGGATGTTTCTTCTCCTTCAAAATTGTCAGGAAGAACGGAAACTTTTAAAGTACCTTTGGGCTTATCTGATGCACTTCTGAGAGTTAGCTGAAGTGACATGTCTCCATCCAGGCTACGGGTGGCAATAAAGGGATGCTCTATTTCTACACTGGCATGGTTCTTTATATAGACAGGGCGCCATATCCCTAAAGACGGAATTCGCGAGTAATGCCATCCGTATACACAGTTAAATACGACGGTGTTTCTCCAGCTTGTGTTAGATAGCGTACTGTCGTTCTCTTCAAATATGCGGGGGATAGGCTCCAGTTTGACGATAAGCGTGTTTTTTTCTTTTAATAACTTATTGACATCAAAGAATGGACCACCAAACATACCTTCGTGATTGCCTAATTTTACTCCATTCAGCCAGACCGTACATTTATTTGCAATGCCGTCGAATATCAGACGGGGAGCATTTAGTTTATCCGTGATGGAAAATTCTTTTTTATACCACCAGGCCGCTTCATAGCTTTGTCGTGTGGCAATAGAATCATTTTGCCTGAGGTAAGGATCCGGTATTATCCCCGCTTTCCATAGGCTTCCATGCACACTGCCCGGTACTGAGGCTGTGATGGCATCGGGCCAGTTTCCTCCCAGCCTTTCTTTTTCATTACCGCCTTTTGCTAATTGCCAGTTGCCGTTAAGCATCAGGTCTTTTGTGGGTTGGTTGTGTACAATTGCCTGAGGCTTGAGGGTGACAGATATACCTGCTTTTTGAAAAGGTTTATACTGTGCATTGAAGCTTTCCCTGTCTATCTCATCCATTGACTTCTGGGCTTGTACAGATAGTACTGTTGCACAGAGCAACATGAGTATTACACTCGGTTTTTTCATTATGTGCGTGGTCTATAATGTTCGGTAAATGAAACGAACGGCGAAGGTATATTTTCTAATTTAAAAAACAAATAGTTAAAGAGTTATTAAGAAGTTTTTTATTAGCGCTCTTCCTTATAAGTCAATTATAATGTGTAAATTTGCGAACTAAACAATATTGAAGGAATGAAATACAATACAGAAGAAAAGAGATTGGCGTTGCCGGAATATGGACGTAATATCCAAAATATGGTGGACTACTGTGTCTCTATTCAGGATAGGGAAGAACGTAAACGTTGCGCTAATACGATTATAAATATTATGGGAAATATGTTCCCGCACTTACGTGATGTAAATGACTTTAAGCATATTCTTTGGGATCATTTGGCAATTATGGCCGATTTTAAGCTGGATATTGATTATCCGTATGAAATCGTGAAGAAGGAAAATCTTTATTCACGTCCTCCACGTATTCCGTATGGCAATTCACGTATTCGCTACCGTCATTACGGAAAGACATTGGAACTGATGATTCGCAAAGCGACTGAATTTGAGAATGGAGTAGAGCGTGACCAGCTTATAAAATTGCTGGCAAACCAAATGAAGAAATCTTTCCTTACCTGGAATAAAGAATCAGTTGATGATCGTAAGATTTTTAAAGATCTCGATGAGTTGTCCAGTGGTGAGATTGTTTTGGATGAAGAGGTGCATAAACTAACAGAGAGTCGTGATATTCTGGCTCGTAATTCTAATAATAATAGTAAGAAAAACTATACGCGCAAAAGTCGATGAGCTCATTTGTTATAGAAGGAGGTTATAAACTATCCGGAGAAATTACTCCCCAAGGTGCTAAAAATGAGGCTTTGGAGGTGATTTGTGCAATCTTGCTTACCTCGGAAAAGGTGACTATTCATAACATTCCTGATATATTGGATGTAAATAACCTGATACAACTTTTACGGGATATGAATGTGAAAGTGGAGCATCCAAGTGCAGATACTTACACTTTCCAGGCAGATGATATTGATCTGGATTATTTGAAGACGGATGACTTTTTGCGTAAAAGCGCCTCTCTTCGTGGTTCGGTTATGATTGTTGGTCCGCTGGTTGCCCGTTTTGGCAAGGCTATGATTCCGAAGCCGGGCGGCGATAAAATAGGCCGTCGTCGTTTGGATACGCATTTTGTAGGTATTCAGAAATTGGGGGCTTGCTTTAGTTATGATGCCGAACATCAATTGTACGAAATAGAGGCACGCCGTTTGAAGGGTGCTTATATGCTTCTGGACGAAGCTTCTGTAACCGGAACTGCAAATATCCTTATGGCAGCAGTGCTGGCAGAAGGAGTGACCACTATTTATAACGCAGCCTGCGAGCCTTATCTTCAGCAGCTTTCGGCTATGCTTAACCGCATGGGAGCCCGTATATCGGGGGTTGGATCCAATCTGTTGACTATTGAAGGCGTAGAGTCTTTAGGTGGAACTGAACACCGCATATTGCCCGATATGATTGAAGTAGGCAGTTTTATTGGTATGGCTGCCATGACAGGGTCTGACATTACAATAAAAAATACAGGATATGATAAATTAGGAATTATCCCCGAATCTTTTCGCCGTTTAGGTATTCAGGTTGAACAGCAGGGTGATGATATTTATGTTCCTACACATGATTCGTATGAAATTGATACATTTATAGATGGTTCTATCATGACAATTGCAGATGCTCCCTGGCCTGGCCTTACGCCGGACTTGCTGAGTGTTTTTCTTGTTGTGGCAACGCAGGCGGTAGGCAGTGTGCTTATCCACCAGAAGATGTTTGAGAGCCGTTTGTTTTTTGTAGATAAACTGATCGATATGGGTGCACAAATTATATTATGCGATCCTCACCGGGCGACGGTAATCGGGCTGGGAAACCGTTTTAAGTTGCGTGCTGCAACAATGGTATCTCCAGATATTCGCGCGGGTATTGCATTGCTGATTGCTGCCATGAGTGCGGAAGGAACCAGTCGTATTCATAATATCGACCAGATAGACCGTGGATATCAGAATATAGATAAACGATTGAATAACATAGGTGCCCGGATTACCCGGCTTTAAAGATAACATGCCATGATAAAGGAAGAAGAGGTTTTTAAGATAGGACAGTTTGCTAAACCGCATGGTATTAAGGGAGAACTGGCCTTGGTTACAAACAGTGATGTCTTTGATGATGCAGACGATCCTTATATTGTTTGTGATATTGACGGCATTCTGGTTCCTTTCTTTATCGAGGAATTTCGCTATAAAAGTGATAATGTGGTTTTGTTGAAGTTGGAATGCGTCGACAATGAAGATGCTGCCCGGGAGTTTGTCAACAGGGATGTTTATTATCCGTTGGATGCGATAGGCGATGACGATCTGACCGGAAATATGACGTGGGATAGTTTTATCGGTTATACCGTGGCAGATGAACATCTGGGAGAACTGGGGGAGATATCAGATGTTGATGAAAGTACGGTTAATGTACTTTTCAAAGTGGACTATAAAGGGAGAGAACTTCTTTTCCCGGCTGTGGAAGAATTGATAACAAGCATAAATCATGCGGATAAACACATCGTTGTTTCTCTTCCTGAGGGCTTGTTGGATTTGTAAAGTGAAGAAAAGGACATGGCATCAAAAAAACAAAAGAAGAAAAATACTAAATCATTCTGGCACCGGATTCGTTTCAAATACAAACTTTCTTTTTTCAATGAAGGTACGTTGGAGGAGGTTTGGTCTTTCCGGCTGTCTCAGCTTTCTGCATTTATGACATTGGGGGTGTTTGCATTTTTTCTTGTAAGTGTGACAGCACTGATTATCATTAAAACGCCTATCCGAAATTATCTTCCGGGCTATCTGGATGTAGAGGTTCGTAAAGAAATTATGCAGAATGCTTTGCGTGCGGATTCTTTGGAACGGATGATGGCTATACAATCCCTGTATTTAAGAAATGTAGTAGGTATTCTAACAGGAACTGCTCCTATTGATTCTATCCGTGAGATTGATTCGCTGGCACATGCCAATGCCGATTATAATATTCCCCGTAGTAAAGAAGAGGAAAAGTTTGTCAAGAATTTTGAGGAAGAAGAAAAATATAACCTGGCAGTGCTTAATCCGAATCCCGTTCCTACGGACGGAATCTTTTTTTATAAACCGGCAAACGGAATTGTCTCTTCTCATTATGAGACGGATATCCGGCATTTTGGGGTGGATATTGCATCATCCCCAAAAGAAAGTGTATTATCCACATTGGACGGAACGGTTGTTTTTACCGGGTATGATCCCAATTACGGAAATGTAATACAAGTACAACATAAGAATGGATTTCTTTCCATTTATAAGCATAATGAACTTCTTTTAAAGGAAACCGGAGATCATGTCGTAGCAGGCGAAGCCATTGCTTTGGTGGGGAATACTGGTAAATTATCAACAGGACCCCATTTGCATTTTGAGCTATGGTATAAAGGGAATCCGGTCAATCCTGAAGAATATATAGCATTTTAATTATCCATGAAAAGACAATTAGCAATATTGGGTTCCACGGGATCTATCGGAACCCAGGCTTTGGAAGTAGTGAGCGAGCATGCCGATCTGTTTGAGGTATATGCCCTGACTGCTAATAATCAGGTGGACTTATTGATTAATCAGGCACGTAAGTTTATGCCTGAAGTGGTAGTAATAGCTAATGAACAAAAATATCCGGAACTGAAAGAGGCGCTTGAAGACTTGCCTATCAAAGTATGGGCAGGATCGGAAGCAATAGCACAAGTTGTACAGGCAGAACCTATAGATATGGTTCTTACAGCTATGGTGGGATATTCGGGTTTGAAGCCTACAATTGCCGCTATTAAAGCCGGTAAAGCCATTGCTTTGGCTAATAAAGAAACTCTGGTTGTTGCCGGCGAATTGATTAACAGTCTGGCTACCGAGCATAAAGTACCTATCTTGCCGGTTGATTCCGAACATTCAGCCATTTTTCAGTGTTTAGCTTGTGGGTATGATAATCCGCTGGAGAAGATACTTCTGACAGCATCGGGCGGACCATTCAGAACAAAGACATTGGATGAATTGGCCCATGTTACTAAAGTACAGGCCTTAAAACATCCTAACTGGACAATGGGGGCAAAGATAACCATCGATTCTGCTTCAATGATGAATAAAGGCTTCGAGATGATTGAAGCGAAATGGTTGTTTGGTGTGTCGCCGGATCAGATACAGGTTGTTGTTCATCCGCAGTCTGTTATTCATTCAATGATACAGTTTGAGGATGGGGCGGTTATTGCACAGTTGGGCACTCCGGATATGAAGTTGCCTATTGCTTATGCATTTTCTTTTCCGAAGCGCATGAAAAGTATGGCTCCGCGTCTGGATTTCAGCCAATATTCGACACTTACATTTGAAGAACCGGATATGAAGCGTTTTCGTAATCTGGCGTTTGCTTTTGAGGCTGTCGGAAAAGGTGGAAATATGCCTTGTATATTGAATGCGGCAAACGAAGTGGTTGTTGCTTCTTTTTTGCGGGATGAAATAGGTTTTCTTCAGATGAGTGATATAATTGAAAAGACAATGGAACGGGCTACTTTCGTTGCAGCACCTTCTTATGAAGATTATGTGGCAACAGATGAAGAAGCCCGGCGTCTTACGGCTTCTATGATAAAATAACAAGAACAATTTAATAACAGAACAGATAATAGATGGAAACATTTTTGATTAAGGCGTTGCAACTGATTCTGAGCTTGTCGATTTTAGTGTTGGTACACGAGTTCGGGCATTTTATTTTTGCCCGGATATTCAAGGTACGTGTGGAAAAGTTCTACTTGTTCTTTGATCCGTGGTTCTCACTCTTCAAATTTAAGCCAAAGAACAGTGATACGGAATATGGTATCGGCTGGTTGCCGTTGGGAGGGTATTGTAAAATATCCGGTATGATTGATGAAAGTATGGATAAAGAGGCGATGGCTCAGCCGGCAAAACCGTATGAGTTCCGTTCCAAATCAGCCGGACAGAGATTGATGATTATGGTAGCCGGGGTGCTATTCAACTTTTTGTTAGCGTTGTTCATCTACTCGATGGTTCTTTTCACATGGGGAGATACCTACTTGCCATTAAAGAACATGAAAATGGGTATGAACTACAGCGAAACTTTCCAGGAGATAGGTTTTCGTGATGGCGATATTTTATTAAAAGCCGATGATGTTGATCTGGAACGATATAACGAAGCGGCTTTCCGTGCGGTGGTAAATGCAAAAAATGTAACTGTTTTGCGTGATGGCGTGGAAACTGTTATTGCTATGCCGGAAGATATGATGCAGCGTGTTATGCATGATAAAAAGGGGTTTGCAGATCCATTCCGTATACCTATGATTGTACGTGAAGTGGAATCTGGAAATACTCCTGCCGCAATTGCAGGCCTGCAGCCAAAAGATAGCATCGTTTCTATTAATGGAACGTCTGTCCCTACTTTTGATGATGCATCTAAAATATTGGCTCAGAATAAAAATAAGGAGATAGAACTGGGCTTTTTCCGTAACGGTCAACTCCAAAATCTTACGCTAACAACGGATTCGGCAGGCAAATTAGGCGTATTCATTATGCTTCCGCAAGATCTTTATCAGACGGTAACACGTAAATATGGTTTCTTCGAGTCATTCCCTGCCGGTATTATGTTGGGGGTTAATACGCTGAAAGGGTATATAAGCGATATGAAGTATGTCTTTACAAAAGAAGGTGCTTCTAACCTGGGCGGATTCGGTACAATAGGTGGACTGTTTCCTTCCGAATGGAACTGGCGTTTGTTCTGGGAACGTACTGCATTTCTTTCAATTATTCTGGCATTTATGAATATCCTGCCTATTCCGGCTTTGGATGGAGGACATGTGATGTTCCTTCTTTATGAGGTAATCGCACGTCGTAAGCCAAGTGATAAATTCTTGGAATATGCACAGATGACAGGTATGGCTATTTTGTTTGCTTTGCTGCTCTATGCAAACGGAAATGATATATTCCGGTTCTTTATAAAGTAGAATTATATATTTAATTTAAAACAAACAAGCCTGCTGGTTTATCATCACCAGCAGGCTTGTTTGTTTTAAAAAAGAGATATAGTCTGTTTATTTATTTAGTTGCATTGATAGCATCTAGTATTTTCTTAGAGTTTGCATCGCCGGGAGTAATGGCCAGAGCTTGCTGGATAAAATCTTTGGCTTTTGCCATATCTGCATCGGCTGCTGCTTTGGCTGTCTTATATTTATCCGGCTCCGAGGTTGCTAGGGGAGTTACTTCCTGCAGGACTTTTGCTGCTTTGTTGTAATACATAACTCCTGCACTGTAAAGAGCATTTGTCTTGTATTTTTTGTTTGACACGGTCAATACATCTTTGAATAGTTCTTCTGCCTGGTCATATTTACCGGCTTTTTGTGCTGCTTGACCCGATTTAATGCAATATACATACAATAATTTTTCCAGATTGCCACGCTTGGGATTGTTTTCAGGTATGGCTTTCATGCCCTCTTCTACGGTAGCTGTGAATTCGGCAGCTTTGTTTTGGTTGCGTAAAGCCATCGCTTTTCCCAGATAAGCATCATCAATATTGTATTTGTATTTAATGGCCATGTCAAAGAATTTGGCTGCTTCTGCCGGTTTCTTTGCCTGGGTAGCAGCAAAGCCGCAGTTGTAAATACGTACTGTATCCTGGTAATTGGTTGCTTCCAGATACTTGCTGTAGTTTGTCACTACATTTGCATAATCTTTAGCTTTTAAGGCAGCATCACCTGCTTCTCTGAATTTGTCGGCATCTTGTGCAAACATATGTCCGGCACTAAGGCATAGAGCCAATAATAAAACAATTTTCTTCATGATAATAAAATATAGTTTGAAATGTTAACGTAGGCTAAGGTACTTAGTGCAGATAGAGGAACAAAATATTTTGCTATTTTTTAAAATTCTATAAAGATAATTGAGATTATCGAATACGCGTTTGCTGGATTGGTTATGGTAATATGCAGGGATAATAAATAAGGTTGAATGAGAATAAATATGCTTTTTATTTGCTATAGCTTAGTTAGACAGGATGATAAGGCAGACCGAATTATAAGCTGAAGAATATAATGTCTTGATATTTGCCGGCATCGTTTCACTCAGATAGCGGAGATGGGGCAATGAAATATCTGCAATCGTAACGTCGGCTCCCAGACCTGCGGCCATCAAGGCGGCATTCTGGCCTACAACTCCTCCTCCTAACACTAATATCTTGGCGGATTTTACACCGGGCACGCCTCCCAGTAAGACTCCTTTGCCTCCTTGAGGCTTTTCAAGGAAGCGGGCGCCTTCCTGGATAGACATCTTCGATGGCAGGAAGTATTTCCGCTCCCGCCTGCTCGTAGGCCGCGTCCGGAAAACCGCTGTTTTCTCCCGCCGTATGCTGTACATAGACAGTATGGCCTCTTTTTACTAGTTCTTTTGCTCCGGCAGGTGTAAGAGCCACGCGATTCTCGTTGTTCTTAATCTCTTTGGGTACTCCGATGATCATAGTGGTAGTTTTAGAGGTTTATTTGCCGGCAATATACAGAATAAGAATATTTGACATTGTGTTATTTCCTGATTCCACTATTTTATATATGTTTAAAAACAGAAAAAGAGGAAATCCTTTGTTGGAAATTTCCTCTTTTTATCGGAACAAAAGCAATAGCCTTTGTTTAAATTACATTGTCTTTATAAACCCTGTCCGTGACAGTTTTTGTATTTTTTGCCGCTTCCGCAGGGACAAGGATCGTTGCGTCCTACACGCTTTTCGGCGCGAACCGGTTCCTTGCGGGGTTGTTGCGGAGCACGTTCTTCAGGGTTGTTGTTGCCACTGATATCCGTTTTTTCCGTACGGTATCGGCTCATATCCTGACGCTGTTCGGGTGTAGCCTGCTGAACGGCGATGCGTTGGCGGGCAGCTTCTGCAGCAGCCTGGCGAGCCATCATAGCCTGCTTTTCTTCTTCGGTCGGTTCTTCGCGAACAGGTATCTGACCGCGCATCAAAACAGCAGCCGTTTTACGGTTCATTGCGTCTACCATACCTTTGAACAGGTTGTATGATTCCAGTTTGTAGATCAACAACGGATCTTTGTTTTCGTAGCTGGCATTCTGTACGGAGTGGCGCAGTTCGTCCATTTCACGGAGATGTTCTTTCCATGATTCGTCGATGGTATGCAGCACGATTGATTTCTGGAATGCCTTGGCGATGACCTTACTTTCTGTTTCGTAAGCTTCTTTCAGATTACATGAAACGTTGTACATGCGTTTGCCGTCTGTAATAGGAATCATGATGTTTTCGTACATTGCACCCTGGTTTTCATATACTTGCTTGATAACCGGATTGGCAACCTGTGCCATACGTTCCATGCGGCGTTTGAACAGGGCTAATGCGGCTTCAAACAGTTTCTCTGTCAACTGGGCAGGCTTTGTACTCTTGAATTCTTCTTCGGTGAATGGGCTCTCCATAGCAAATGTCTTGAATAATTCCAGCTTGAAGCCTTCATAATCCTGGAATTCTGCATGCTGTTCTACGATAGCAGTAGCCGTATCATAGATTGTATTCAATACGTCCAGACCGATACGTTCTCCCATTAATGCGTGACGACGACGGGTATAAACTACGTTACGTTGTGAGTTCATTACGTCATCATATTCCAGCAAACGTTTACGGATACCAAAGTTGTTTTCTTCCACTTTCTTCTGTGCACGTTCTACCGACTTGCTCAGCATATTGTGTTCAAGCACTTCACCTTCTTTGAATCCTAACTTATCCATCAGCCCGGCAATCTTTTCGGAAGCGAACAGACGCATTAGGTCGTCTTCCAACGATACGAAGAATACGGATGAACCCGGGTCACCCTGACGTCCGGCACGACCACGCAACTGGCGGTCTACACGACGGCTTTCGTGGCGTTCCGTTCCGATGATAGCCAAACCTCCCGCAGCTTTTACTTCGGGTGAGAGTTTGATGTCGGTACCACGACCAGCCATGTTGGTGGCAATGGTAACGGCAGCTGTCTGTCCGGCGGTAGCAACGATCTCGGCTTCCTTCTGGTGCAACTTCGCGTTCAGTACGCTGTGTTTGATCTTACGCATGGTAAGCATACGGCTCAGCAGCTCGGAAATTTCTACAGATGTAGTACCAACCAATACAGGGCGTCCTATTTCCGTCAAATGTACGATTTCTTCGATCACGGCGTTGTATTTTTCGCGCTTGGTCTTGTAGATACGGTCGTTCATGTCATTACGGGCGATAGGGCGGTTGGTAGGTATTACGACAACATCCAGTTTGTAGATGTCCCATAATTCGCCGGCTTCCGTTTCGGCCGTACCGGTCATACCGGATAGCTTATGATACATACGGAAGTAGTTCTGCAACGTAATAGTTGCGAATGTCTGCGTGGCAGCTTCCACCTTTACGCCTTCCTTTGCTTCGATAGCCTGATGCAAACCGTCCGAATAGCGGCGTCCATCCATAATACGTCCTGTTTGTTCGTCTACGATCAATACTTTGTTGTCCATAACAACGTATTCGTCATCCTTCTCAAACAAGGTATAGGCTTTCAGCAATTGGTTGATCGTATGTACGCGTTCGCTTTTTACAGAATAGTTGGCCAGTATCTCGTCTTTCTTTGCCTGTTTCTCTTCGTCTGATCCTTTGAAGTTCTCAAGTTGGGATAGCTCGGAAGTGATGTCGGGCAATACGAAGAAGTGAGGGTCGTCGGTCTTACCTGTCAGCAGGTCGATACCTTTATCGGTAAGTTCGATACTATTATTCTTTTCGTCTATCACGAAGTACAATTCGTCTGTAGCCTCGTGCATATGGCGCATGTTCTCAGACATGAAATATTCTTCGGTTTTAAGCATCTGCGCTTTGATACCTTGTTCGCTCAGGTATTTGATCAAAGCTTTGTTACGGGGATAGCCTTTGAAGGAACGATACAATTGGATGCTTCCTTCTTCCACTTCCTTCTGATCGTTGCTTGCCATCTTTTTCTTTGCCTCGATAAGCAACTTCGAACAAAGCTCCTTCTGTGTATTCACAACTACTTCCACATTCGGGCGAAACTGTTCAAACAGTTGTTCTTCGCCTTTTGGAATAGGACCTGATATAATCAGCGGCGTACGGGCATCGTCAATCAATACGGAGTCTACCTCATCTACAATAGCATAGTTATGCTTGCGTTGTACGAGGTCGCTCGGACTGATAGCCATGTTGTCGCGCAGGTAGTCAAAACCGAATTCGTTGTTGGTACCGAATGTGATATCGGCATTATAAGCGGCACGGCGCGCGTCGGAGTTTGGTTGATGCTTGTCTATACAATCTACGGAAAGCCCGTGGAACATGTAAAGCGGTCCCATCCATTCCGAGTCACGTTTTGACAGATAGTCGTTCACGGTTACTACATGCACTCCGTTGCGGGTTAAGGCGTTCAGGAATACAGGAAGTGTTGCTACCAATGTTTTACCTTCACCGGTTGCCATTTCGGCAATTTTACCTTTATGCAGAACCACGCCACCAAACAACTGTACATCGTAGTGTACCATGTCCCAAACGATTTCGTTACCTCCTGCTTTCCAGTGGTTTTGATAGATCGCTTTGTCTCCTTCGATACGAACGAAATCGTGTTTGGTAGCCAGATCACGGTCGAACTGAGTTGCAGTAACTTCAATTTCTTCGTTTTCGGTAAAGCGGCGTGCCGTATCTTTCATAATAGAGAATACTTCGGGAAGAGATTCTTCCAGGACGATCTCCATTTTATCGGTGATACTTTTTTCAATCTTATCTACTTCCGCCCATATAGCTTCACGTTCTTCCAGTTCTTTATCGTCAATGCCTTTGCGAAGTTCTTCTACTTTGGCACGTTCTTCGGTTACATAATCCTGGATGCGTTGTTTTATCTCTTCCGTTTTAGCACGCAATTCGTCGTTTGAAAGTGCTTTGATAGACGGATATACGGCCTTAACCTTCTCTACGTAAGGTGTGATTTCTTTAAGGTCTCGCTGCGACTTGTTGCCGAACAGCTTCGTCATGAATTCATTAAATCCCATGTGTGTATTGTTGTTTTGTTATTTACTAAAATAGTTATCTGCAGAGTTGACTGCTGCGTTATTTGTCGACTGTCAGCTCTTTTAACGGTAAGCTGAGTGTTGCATTTGGCGGCCTGATCCTCAGCACATGGGTTACCGTAGGGGCTACCTCCGTGGCTTTTATTTCGCGGTAGATATGTTGCGGCTTGAGGCCGTTGCCCATAAATACCAATGGAGTAATAACAGCGTTATTTCGTATTACTTTTACTTTTTCTTTCGGATTGTCGTAGTTTACTTTCCATCCGGGTTGCAATTCGATAATCAGATCGCCGCGTCCAAGATGATGGGTTCCCTGGCGGAATTTTGCCGTTCCTTCGTTCCAGTCGCCCGAACGTAAAGCATAATCGGTAGTAACATGCTGCACACCGCTGAATTCGAGAAGGAAGTCGGCCGATTTCTCCTGTATCTCCTTCAAGTTCAGTTTTGCATCTTCAATTGCTTTACGGTTTAGATATATCTGATTGTTATAATAGCCTTTTACCCAGTTGTGCTGTTGTCCGTAAACAGCCATCAGGTACATATTGAGTAGGGCTACGCAACGCTTCGGATGAAAATCTCCTCCGTTCACCATTAAACCGTCGGGGTATTCTTCTTCGCTTCTGTAATACCCTGAGCCTGTAAATACGATTAATGTATTGTTAAGGCCGACTTTCTTGTCGATTGCGTCCAGCAGTTTGGAAATATCATCGTCTAGCTGATAATACGTATCTTGTATTTCACGTGTGTATTCTTTGTTTAATATTCCGCGGTAATTGCCGGCATAATAAGTAATAGCCAGCATATCCGGGCAACTGCGTGTACCGAATGCTCCGTATTCGAGGAATTGAAGGGCAAGGCGGTTTATCTCTTTATTGATAAACGGAGAAGTTTTAAAATTAGGATAACAGTTTGCCGTATTCTCCTTAAATGTGTAACGAAACGGCAGGTCGTCTAGTACGTATGGAAAGGCATTGTACTTTTCCAGTGGCAGGGATGGAGTCCATACCATTGTTTCCAAACGGGCAGAAAGGGCTTCCGGGCCGTTGTTGTAACGGTCTACATACCATGGAATGCCTTTATAATAAGTGGTTGTTGCCCATTTGCCGTTCAGATTGTCCATCCAGAAGGCACCGTTTGCCGCATGTCCGGCTGATATAATGGCTCCTTCGGCATCGGGGGCAATGGCATATACGTCACTTCTGCCTTTGGATGCGATCTTTAATTCGTCACCTATAGTAGAACTGAACAGTTTTTTTGGTGAATAGTTGTCTTTTGTATAGTTACCCAGATATTCCGGATCGTTCAGGATTGAGATTTCTTGTTCTTTCTCAAAATCAAATGTCTTGTTACCCGTTATTCCGCTGAAACACGGATTGCTTCCCGTAAACAGCGTTGCGAAAGCACTGGCCTGGTCTATATCCGAAAATTCAAAACGAATATTGTTGTAAACAACTCCATCGTTTAGCAGACGTTTGAAACCCCGTTCGCCGAAAGTGTTGTAAAAATATTCTATATAATCGCCTCTTAACTGGTCTACTGTGATACAGACTACCAATTTGGGAGCATGCTGTTGTGCCTCCATGTTAGTAACCACTAGTATCGCAATAAGCGACGATAAAAATTTCCTCATTCTATTTTCCATATTCAAATTGGGCTTCAACCTATCGTTTTATAGGTTTGTCCTTTAGTCTGTAAATACCAAATCCAGAGCGTAGCCATAAGGTTGCTACCAAAGGAATGAACGCCATATTCATATGTTGCGGGATGAAATGCCATCCCAGCAGCATTAGTGTAAGCGCCGCAAAGTTAATAAAATGATAGTAATATGCAGCTTTCTTGAGTTTTTTTACAGAAAACAATATGACAGCAATCAAATCCAAAGGCTGTAGCCATATCATCGACCAGTTAGGCCATGTGCACGGATGAACAGATATGAAACTGAGGAAAAACAGAATCACTCCTCCTAATCCGGCAGCCAGAAACAAAAGACAGTCAACAATAAGAAAATATTTCTTTTTACGCCATTCTATATATGTCGATAATGCAACCAGCAAAAAAAGTGCCAAACTGCAAACGATGGGTGTAAAGAAGCCGTCATTGTTTATTTCGGCGTTTTCATCAGCTATTGTAATCTGGATTGTGTCGGATATTAGTTTGCGTGTTGTACCGTCTGGGTTCTGTATTGTAGCTTTGGCAAATTCGTCTTTTAAATACTCTGGTAAGAACATCATTTCGTGGGCTGTTGCTTTCCGGTCGGTTGGACTGCCAAGGGCTAAATCGCAACCAAATGTCAGCCAGGCATGGTTGCGCGTACAATAATTTATCATGTCTCGGAATGTTTTCGGTGCCGGCGGATCATTATATATTATTTTGCCATCTATGTATTTTTCTATGATGGCAACGGGACGTGTTGCACAGTTATCGAAAAAGAAATTATAACGGTAAACTCTGTTTTCCGGTTTATAGTTTTCAAGTAAAGCTTGCAGGATGCGGTCTTTTTCCTTGGGGGTGAGATTTAAAATTTGTTCGGTTACTTCGCTGCCCCGCATCTGATATTCTATTACATAACTTTGGAAATCTATTGCACCTAGTTTATAATCCGTCTCTCCTTTGGCAAAACGATAAATAAAGTTTGGTTTGGAAAAGTCGAATATTCCATAGTTAAAGATTATATCCTGCTTTTGATCCGAGTCAAATACCCGTATGGCAGCGTGCCCGTATACGGTAAATACCTCATCATCATACGGCGAACTTGTTAATATGCTTATCCGGGCATTGTCGCTTAATTTGAATTGAGCATATCCCGAGGTGTATATAAGCAGGGAGAGTAGCAGATATATTATTTTTCTCATTCCTTTGTTTATTATGTTACAAAGGTAGATTTATTTTTTTAATTAGGTGATATTACTGTTTCAGGATAGGGACTTTTGTTTTTTAGTGTGGCAGTTTTTAAGAAAAACATCCCGTATAAATAATCTTTTGGGCGGCTGAAAATTAATTTTGAGCTAGGTGGAAATTAATTTTGACCTGGGGCAAAATTAAATTCTACCTGCCCAAAAGAATAATTTGTTCCGATCTTTTTTATAAATATACGGATATGAAAAGATAAAACGTGCCGGCTTTATTGGGAAGATGTACCACTCTCCAATATACTAACGATAGAGAACAGTGTAAAACAAATTCCTCCTAAACTGGCCAGTACTCTGGCCGGGACAAAATAATTGCTGCTCAGTTCGGCTAAATCAAATAAGTATGATGATAGAAAAAAACAAGCTAGTGCTGTGAATATGGGTATTAAAGGAATACGGTTGGCTAATTTGAATTCCCGTTTCCATATTTTGGCTAAAAGGATAACTTTACTGGATATGCTGTAACAAACCAATCCGAGTCCAACCATGATATATCCGGTAGTTGCTTCAGCCGGGTCATATGTCCCCATGATAATTAATCCCCAGAAAATACTTAATGTGCCGAAAAACAGTACGAATCTGGGCCACCAGTTCCGCTCAAAGTCGGAATAAGTGTTTCTTATCTGTCTGACAATGGTACTTACCAGAGCTACCAGGCTTGTACATATACAGGCCAATCCAACCATTACATGACCTGCTACAGAATATTGCGAATGTTGTCCGCTTCCGGATAATAGTTGAAATGCCCATATCCAGGCAACTAAAGCTATAATAACAGCAACCAGGATAAGTGATACTGCTTGTTTCTTTGAAAAAGAGGGCTTAGGAATACGCGGGTCATCTGTCTTTGCATTTACCTGAATTAAGGTAAAACGGGTAGATGAGGTTGCAGTTGTAGCTACACAGGCAGTAATCAGTCCAACTCCGCATATTACATGTCCGGCAACAAACAAAGATGGATCCGGAGATGATGATAAAAGAAATATACCTCCCAGAATCGTAACTACGGCTGCCAGATAACCGGTTATGGGAAGCGCGTTTTATATTAATAATTTTCGGCTTAAACAGTTTTTGTTACGGTTTAGTTTTGGATTTGAATGTAATGTTTTTATTTGTTCTTGTTGTTATCTCGTCATTTTTATGTTTCTTTGCGGAAAATATCAGCGAAGTGAATCTTATCATAGAACAAGGGAACACGTCATCGAAGGTTGCTATATATAATAAAGGAAAGATGGAAGCATCTTTTGTATATAAAGAGTTCGGTGTTTCGGTTATAGCTCCGCTTATGGAGGCATACGACTTGACGCAAGGTATCTTATCTACAGTAGTCGATACGGATGAAGAATTGCTTGCTTTTTTGAGAAGTAAGTTGCGTTATTTTGTGTTTTTGAATGAAGATGTAGCCCTGCCTGTCTCTGTGCAATATGAAACTCCGGCTACTTTGGGAAAAGACCGTTTAGCTGCAGTTGTAGGAGCAAATTATCTGCAGCCGGGAAAAGATATACTGGTAATAGATGCAGGGACAGCTATTACCTACGAATTAATTGAAGCTTCCGGTATTTATCTGGGGGGGAACATATCTCCGGGGATGACGACTCGTTTTAAAGCCTTGAACTTTTTTACGAAGAAGTTGCCTTTAGTTACCGAGCAAGACAATGTTCCTATGCTGGGAACCTCTACTGAAACGGCAATACAGGCCGGAGTTGTGAATGGAATTGTTTACGAGATGGACGGATACATTGAAGAGTTACGAGTGAAATATCCTGAACTTTTGGTTTTTTTAACAGGCGGTCATTCGTTTTATTTTGAAAGAAGACTAAAAAACTCCATCTTTGCAGACATTAATTTAGTGTTGACAGGATTAAATAGAATCTTAGAGTATAATGTTGAAAATTAATAAGGTCGTAATAACAAGCATTCTTATATTTACTCAGTTGTCTTTAATGGCACAGAACAATACTAATTCACCTTATACTCGTTTTGGGTATGGTGAACTGGCCGACCGCTCGTTTGGCGCCGGACGTGCAATGGGTGGTATTGGTTATGGATTACGTTCATCAAAACAGATAAATCCTATGAATCCTGCTTCTTACAGTAGTATGGATTCACTTACTTTTTTGTTTGACTTTGGTGCATCCGCGCAATTATCCTGGTATGATGACGGAACAAACAGGCAAAAGAATGTAAATGGTAACGTGGAGTACATTGCAATGCAATTCCCTATTTCCAGGCGTATTGCTATGAGTGTAGGTATGCTGCCTTATTCTTATGTAGGATATAAATACGGAAGTAAAATCAATAATAAAGATAATGGTTTGGATGCCGTAGCTTCTTATGTGGGAAAAGGAGGTTTGACAGAAGCATATGGAGGTATTTCTGTCGATCTGTGGAAGAAAAGACTGGCTGTCGGTTTAAATGCCGGATATTTATTTGGAAACATTACGCATGAACAAAATGTTACTTTTCCAAGTCCGGGATATAATATAGTCCGTACACAAGAGGTGCAGGTGCGGGATTATAAATTGGATTTTGGTATTCAATATACTCATCCGATAAGTGCAACCGAAAATATTACAGTGGGTTTTGCTTATTCGCCGAATAACCATTTGAATGCAAAATCTTATAATACTTTGCAAAAGGTAACATCCAGTGGAGGCGTGGTTGATAATGTTGCTGATACGATAACGAATCAGGCATTTGATTTACCTAATTCGTACGGAGCGGGTATTTCGTATGTAAAACAAAATAAATTAACTTTGGCGGCTGATTTCTTATACGAAGAATGGGGGAAAGCCCGTTTTTTTGATAGTAAAGATGATTTTAAAAATCGTATCCGTGTAGCTGTAGGTGGCGAATTTATACCGGATGTGCAAAATCATAATTTCCTGGCAAAGGTGAGATATCGCGCAGGTTTCCATTATAGTAATTCTTATCTGAAGATTAACCAGACGGAAGATAATGGATATGCCAGCGGTAGCTATGGCGAATATGGTGCAAGTGTCGGTTTTGGACTGCCATTAGTGGATTCCCGTTCATTTGTGAATGTATCTTTTGAATATGTAAAGATTCGTCCCGAAGTGAAGACTATGATTAATGAACAGTATTTCCGGTTTACAGTGAACTATACATTTAATGAATTATGGTTCTTTAAACGAAAAGTCGATTAATTAAATAGTTAACTTTAATATAAAAATAGATATGAAGATCAAAGTATTATTGCTTGCAATCGGATGCTCGATAGGAGCATTAGGTGCATATGCACAGAAAGGTGTGGATAATGGTACACAGTTCGGATCAGGTGAGGATAGTGTTCGATGCATAACCAATATCAGTTTATTTGTTCCTTATGCTAAAGGAGGAAACTATAAGGATGCATTGGAGTCATGGAAAATTGCGTATAATGAATGTCCTGCTGCAACAAAGGATATTTATTTATATGGTGTGAGAATTGTAGGATGGCAGATTGAAAACGAAAAAGATCCTGCAAAAAGACAGGCTCTTATCAATGATTTGATGGCTGTCTATGATAAGCGTGTTAAATATTTCGGGAACGACAAACGTTATGGCAAGGACTGGATTATTTCGCGTAAGGCCCAGGATTATTTGCAGTATATGGGCGAAAATGCCGATTTTAATACTGTCTATAACTGGTTGAATGAAATTATTAATGAAAAAGGCGACGATACGGAGATTCTGGGTGTTTCATTGTTTGCTTTTTCTGCGTTAAAGAAATTGATGGCAGATCCGAATTTCAAGGAACAATATATTCAGGATTATTTGAAAGTTTCAAAAATATTGGAAACACAATTGAATGCTGCCCAGGCTGCAAATAACGCAAAAGAAATTGCGGCGATTACTACGATAAAGAGTGGCGTGGATAACGGTTTTGCAAGTAGCGGTGCTGCCGATTGTGAAACACTGCAGAATCTGTATGCAGCTAAGATTGATGAAAACAAAGATAATCTTCCTTTCCTGAAAGAGACTATTGCTTTATTAAGACGTGTTCGTTGCCAGGAGATTGATGCTTACTTTGCTGCTTCTGCTTATGCATATAAACTGGAACCGAGTGCTGAAGCTGCTATAGGTATTGCCAAGCAGGCTGTTAAGGCAAAAGATTACGATAAAGCTATTAAGTATTTTGAAGAAGCTGCTAATATGGAAACTGATAATTCAGCAAAGGCAGACGATTATTATATGATTGCTTTGTTGTGCTTTGAACAGAATAGCTATTCAAAGTCCAGACAATATTGTCAGAAGGCTTTGGAATTGAATCCTAATTCAGGAGCTCCTTTAATGTTGATAGGTAAAATGTATGCGGCAACAGCTAAGTCTGTTTATCCGGATGACCCTGTAATGGTAAGAGCCGTGTATTATGCTGCAATTGACAAGTTTGAAAGAGCAAAACAGGTTGATCCCAGTGTGGCTGATGAAGCTAATACATTGATTAATACTTACCGTGCTCACTTGCCGTCTACCGAAGAAATTTTCATGCATCCTGATTTGGAAAAAGGAAAGAGTATTACAATCGGCGGCTGGATCGGAGAGCGTACAATTGTTAGATAATTATGGTTGGATCACGTTTTCTTAGTAAAACGAATAAAGATAAAGGCATAACAACTATCCCGGTGATAGTTGTTATGCTTCTTTTATTTTCGGCATCTTGTTCAAAAGAAAATAAAGAGGTTGTAGATGTGGAGTTTGATCCGAATCAAACATATACAATGAAGACGACGGAAGTGGCAAGCCTTATATCGGATTCCGGAATAACCCGGTATAGCGTGAAAGCTAAAGAGTGGTTGATGTTTGACAAGGCGGTCGAACCTTATTGGTATTTCCCTGAAGGTCTGTATATAGAAAAATTTGATACGACTTTCCATACGGAAGCAAGTGTACAGGCTGATACGGCTTATTATTATAATAAAAAAGGATTGTGGAAATTAATTGGCAATGTTGCAATAGAGAATTTAGAAGGTGAGCACTTTCAAACGTCATTGCTATATTGGGATGAAAAGCAAGGAAAGGTATATTCTGATAAATATATCCGGATAGAACAGGTAGATAAGGTAATTACAGGTGTCGGTTTTGAGTCTAATCAGGATATGACTAAATATAAAATATTTAATTCGACAGGCATTTTCCCTGTGAAAGAAGCACCGGCTGATAGTATTCGGACAAATCAACCTTTACAGGAAACACCTTTGGAAGAAAAATTAGAAGAAAAAACACAGGAAGAGGATATGCCAATGTCTACAATGACTCCTTTAAAAAGTAAGTAAATGAATGCTTTACCGTATATACTAATATCATTAGCATTTTCTGCTTTTTTTTCAGGTATGGAAATCGCTTTTATTTCTTCCAACAAGTTACGGTATGAACTTGATAAACGGAATAAAAGTTTTATAAGTAAGATATTAGATGTTTTTTATAATAATCCGAACCAGTTTATTTCAACGATGCTGGTTGGCAATAATATTGCTTTGGTTGTATATGGTCTGCAAATGGCCATGTTGCTTGAACCTTATATCGCAAAAGTTGTTGATAACGAAGCTTTGATTGTACTTATACAATCTGTTATTTCTACGGTGTTGATTTTGTTTACAGGAGAGTTTATTCCGAAAACCATATTTAAGCTGAATCCGAATTTGTCATTAAAGATATTCTCGGTGCCGCTTTTTGTTATATATGTAATTCTATATCCGGTTTCTAAATTTTCTTCTTTGCTATCTTTTGCCTTTTTGAAATTGGGAGGAGTGAAAAATCTGAAAGATTCATCCGACCGTACGTTAGGTAAAGTTGACTTGGATTATTTTATTCAGCAAAGCATAGAAGATGCTCCGCAAAATTCTGATATGGATACGGAGGTGAAGATATTTCAGAATGCGTTGGATTTTTCGAATGTCCGTTTAAGGGATTGTATCGTGCCTCGTACGGAAATTGTAGCATGTGATACGTCTGCTACTATAGATGAACTGCGCTCAAAATTTATAGAAACCGGACTTTCTAAAATATTAATTTATAACGAAAATATTGACGATATTATAGGCTATATCCATTCATCCGAATTGTTTAAACATCCGGAAGACTGGACAGAAAGTATTCGTAGTGTGTCAATTGTTCCAGAAACAATGGCCGCCAATAAGTTGATGAAGGTTTTGATGCAAGATAAGAAAAGCCTGGCTGTCGTTGTGGATGAGTTTGGGGGAACCTCGGGTATTGTGACCTTGGAAGACTTGGTAGAAGAAATTTTTGGTGAAATAGAGGATGAACATGATATGAAATCTCATGTCGCTAAAAAAGTAGGAGAGGACGAATATCTTTTATCCGGTAGAATTGAAATTGATACTTTGAACGAAATGTTTGGACTGGAGCTGCCGGAATCGGACGATTATGTCACTATTGCGGGTTTTATTCTTCATTTTTATCAGAGATTTCCGAAATTGAACGAATCGGTGGTCATTGATAAATACACATTCAAAATCATAAAGGTTACGGCAACTAAAATAGAACTTGTGCGTATGAAAGTGGCTGAATGATGAAAAAAAAAGGATTAAATGATGTGACAAATTCTTTTTTTCGTATCTTCGTGCCCTTAAATGAGAAATAATAAACTTTAAAAAATAAATAAAGATAAATGGCTACGCTGGAGAAAATTAGAAGCAAAGCAGGTTTGTTGGTCCTTGTTGTGGGATTGGCATTGTTTGCTTTTATTATTGGAGACTTTTTGAACTCTGGTTCTACTTATTTCAGACAAACTCAGGAAAGAGTTGCGGAAGTTGACGGAGAAGTTGTTAAGATTCAGGATTATCAGGCACGTGTAGACGAAATGGCCGAGATGTATAAAATGCAGACTGGTTCGAATAGTTTGCCTGAAGAATATATGTCACAGATTCGTCAGTCTGTATTTGATGCTATTGTTCAGGAGATCGTTCTGGATGAGGCTACAGCTAAATTAGGCATGGTCGTGACTCCTGAAGAATTATTTGATATGGTTCAGGGTGAAAATATTTCTCCGCTGATTCAACAAATGCAGATGTTTACAAATCCCCAAACAGGAGCATTTGATAAAACAGCATTGTTGAATTTCCTGAAAACTATCAGTGATGATAATTTGGCTAACTATCCGGCCGATCAGCAAGCTCAAATAGTTAAGGCTAAAAATTTCTGGTTGTTTTGGGAAAAGAATATTAAACGTCAACGTTTGGAAGATAAATATACTACTTTATTGAGTAAGGCGATTTCTGCTAATATGCTGGATGCAAAAGAAGCATTTAATGAAAATGCAGAAAGTTCGGATATTGTATATGCAATGCAATCTTATGCAACAATTCCTGATTCTGCAGTACAGGTAAGTAAGAGTGAAATTGAAAAGCTGTATAACCAGCGTAAGGAAATGTTTAAACAGAAAGAAGGCAAAGTAGTTAAATACATTGCTGTAGACATTCGTCCTAGTAAAGAAGATTATGACAAAGCTCAGGCTGATATTGAAAGCTTGAAGGAGGAATTAATTTCTTCTGCAAAAGTTGCCGATTTGGTAAACGAAAACTCAGAGGTGCCTTATATGGATGCATTCTTTACGGCTTCTGCTTTTGATCCTGAGTTGAAACAATTTGCAACAACAGCCGAAGTAGGTGCTGTATATGGACCAGTATTTGAAAATGACAAGTACAGAATGTTTAAGCTGGTTGACAAAACAAATGCACCTGATTCTGTAAAAGTAAGCCATATTATGTTAGCAGGTAAAGCAGAGAAGGAAACAGCTGCTTTGGCTGATAGTTTGATGAATGTATTGAAGAATGGTGGAAACTTTGAAGAATTGGCAAAACAATTCTCTGCAGATCAGGCTGCCGAAAAGGGTGGCGAACTTGGCTGGTTTACAGAAGCTACTGCTTTGAGAGGTGTAAATGAGGAATTTAAGAATGCTGTTTTTTCAACTCCGGTAAATAATGTTGCGTTGGTTAAGTCTTTATATGGTACACATATTGTTAAAGTAACAGACAAAACTGCTAATGTGAATAAATATAAAGTTGCAGATATAGATATGTCTGTATCTGCAAGTTCAAAGACTTACAGCAATATCTATAATGAATTGAATCAATTTATTTCAAAGAACAGTGATATTGCTAAATTGGATGATGCTGCTAAAGAAGCCGGTTATAGTATTATTTCAGATGTAACGGTAACAGCTGACAATCAGATGTTGGGAACAATCAAGAATTCTCGTCCGGTTATCCGTTGGGCATTCCAGAATGATAAAGGTAAGGTTTCTGAAATTTTTGAATGTGACAATAAATTTGTAATTGCTGCAGTTCAGGGTTCGCTGCCTGAAGGATATCGTCCTGTTGATATGGTTGCTCCTGTATTGAAAGCAGAGTTGATCAATCAGAAGAAAGGCGAAAAGATTGTTAGTGATTTGATTGCTAAAAATCTGACATCTTTGGATGCATATGCTCAGACTATGGGAACTTCTGTTGACTCTGTTAAATTTATTAGCTTTGGAACACGTCGTATTGCCGGTATGGGTGTAGAACCTAAGTTGAATGCAATGGTCTCTTTAACTCCGGAAGGTAAATTGAGTGCTCCGGTTGCAGGAAACAACGGTGTATATGTATTTGATGTTTTTGCGAAGAATAAGGAAAATAAAGAATATAATGAAGTAAGTGAAGTTCGTGCTTTAGATGCAGCAAACTCATACAGAATCGGATTCCAGGCTATACAGGCTTTGGTAAATAAAGCAAAAATAGAAGATAACCGTATCCGTTTTTATTAATACCGGATGAAGATATAAGGCTTAAGTATATGGCCTGTGATAAAGCTGCCGTACTCTATATGAGCACGGCAGCTTTTTTATATCTTTGCAAAATAAAATAATAGATTAATACGGAATGAACGGAAAAAAACGTTTGCTGGGTATGACTCTGGATGAATTGAAAGAGGTTGCTTCGGAAGCAGGATTGCCTGGATATGCGGCAAAGCAAATGGCTGATTGGTTGTATAAGAAGAAAGTTGTTTCAATAGCTGAAATGACAAATATTGCTGCAGCTAAACGTTCTTGGCTTGAAAATCATTATGAAGTTGGAGCAATGGCTCCATCGGATTTTATGAAGTCGGTAGATGGTACTATAAAATATCTTTTTCAGGTAGGGGAGGGACGTTTTGTTGAATCAGTGTATATACCTACGGAAGATAGGGCAACATTGTGCGTGTCATCTCAGGTTGGATGTAAAATGAATTGCCTTTTTTGTATGACAGGAAAGCAAGGTTTTACTGCTGATTTGACTTCGAATCAAATATTGAATCAGATACAGTCATTGCCGGAAAACGAACAATTGACAAATATCGTTTTTATGGGAATGGGAGAGCCGTTGGACAATGTAGGCGAGTTATTTAAAGTGCTGGAAATATTAACAGCCCCTTATGGATATGCCTGGAGTCCGAAACGTATTACCGTGTCTACAATCGGAGCAAAGGGACTGAAACGCTTTTTAGATGAAAGTGATTGCCACTTGGCGGTTAGTTTACATTCCCCTTATTCTGCAGAACGTTTGTCTTTAATGCCTGTAGAGAAAGCTTTTCCGGCTCATGATGTGCTGGAATTGATAAAGCAATATGATTTTACGCATCAAAGACGTGTCTCTTTTGAATATATTGTTTTTAAAGATTTGAACGATAGTTTGAAACATGCGGAAGCGTTGGCTTGTTTATTAAAAGAAATACCTTGCCGGGTGAACCTGATCCGTTTTCATGCAATACCGGATGTACCGTTGGAAAGTTCGGACATGGGTAAAATGGAATTGTTCAGGGATATGTTGAACTCCAAAGGCATTATCTGTACTATCCGTGCTTCCAGGGGAGAGGATATTTTTGCTGCTTGCGGGATGTTATCTACTGCAAAAAACAAGCAAAAAGATTAAACAGGCGGTATTTTGACAGAAAAGGATTACATTTGTATTATATAAAACATAACGGGTATGAAAACACATTTATTTATTGCCAGTTTGTTGCTCCTGGTATTATTAGGGGCTTGTAGTTCCGGTCCGGTGATGACACAGGCTACTGGGCTTGCTTATGAAGTTATTGTCGTAATGGATCAAAAGGATTGGAAAGGGGAAGCAGGTGAGATAATCAAGGCTGACCTGGAATCTCCGGTGCCTGGCCTTCCTCAGTCGGAGCCTTCTCTTAAAATTACATATGCTCAACCTAAAGATTTTAACGGATTGCTTAAGCTTGTACGTAATATATTGATTGTTAAAATTAATCCGTCTACTTATACGAAAGTTTCATTAAGCTATGAAAATAATCCTTGGGCAAAAGGACAAGTCGTGCTGACTTTAAAAGCTCCGGATGCACAAAGTATTGTTGAATATTTGACCGCTAATAAAAATAAACTGGCCAATTTCTTTGTTGAAGCAGAAATGAACCGCGCGATTGCTCAGTTGGAAAAGAATTATAGTTCTGTTGTAATGGAGCATTTGAAGAAAGATTTTGACGTAATGTTGAATGCACCAGAAAATATGACTTATTATAAGGATACGACAAACTTTTTCTGGGCATCTAATAATGCAAATACAGGACGCACAGATTTAGTCGTTTACACATTCCCCTATACGGATCCGGATACATTTACAGCCGATTATCTGGTAGCAAAGCGCGATTCTGTGTTGAAGGCTAATCTGCCGGGTGCATTCCCAGGTTCTTATATGGCAACAGAAACCCTGGGGGGCGTTCATTATGAACCAATTACTGTTAATGGTAAATATTGCGGAGTGTTACGCGGTTTATGGAAAATGCGAGGTGATATGATGGGAGGGCCGTTTGTAAGCCATATCCGTTTGGATGAAAAGAATAATAGGGTTGTGGTTGCTGAAGGTTTTGTTTTTGCACCTGAGACAAGTAAGCGTAATTTTATACGTCGTATAGAAGCGGCATTATATACTTTACGTTTGCCAGGGGAATTTGACAAGCCGGTAAGTGATCCGCTTGATGTTCCTGAACAAAAGAAATAAACATATTATATATGGAAGAACGATTGATTAAAGTGGGGATTACTCACGGAGATATAAACGGTATCGGATATGAAGTGATACTGAAAACATTCTCGGACGCCCGTGTTGCTGAACTTTGTACACCTGTTATTTATGGTTCTTCAAAGATCGCGGCATACCATAGGAAAGCTTTAGAGCTTCCTCCTGTTAATATGAATATTATTACCAAGGCGGAAGAAGCTGGTGTAAATCGCGTAAATATCATCAATTGTGTGGATGACGAGACAAAGGTTGAGCTTGCTCAGTCAACTGCTGTGGCAGGAGAAGCTGCATTTAAGTCATTGGAGGCTGCTGTAATGGATCTGAAGCGAGGTGTTGTTGATGTATTACTGACGGCTCCGATTAACAAGCATAATATCCAAAATGATGATTTCCATTTCCCCGGACATACGGAATATTTGGAAGAGTGTTTTGGCGGTTTAGGAAAGAAAGCTCTGATGATATTGATGAATGATACTCTTCGTGTTGCTTTGGTTACCGGACATATACCTTTGTCAAAGGTTTCTTCATCCATAACTCAGGAAGATATTGTAAGTAAACTCCGTATATTTAATCAGTCATTAAAGCAAGACTTTGGAATAGTAAAACCCAGAATTGCTGTATTGTCATTGAATCCGCACGCCGGAGATGCTGGTTTGCTTGGAAATGAAGAAGAAACGATTATTATACCGGCTATGCAAGAGGCCGAAAAAAGAGGTGTGATGTCTTTTGGACCCTATGCCGCCGATGGCTTCTTTGGTTCTTGTATGTATGATAAATTTGATGGTGTTTTAGCTATGTATCATGACCAGGGACTGGCTCCGTTTAAGACTTTGGCAATGGAGGACGGTGTAAATTATACTGCCGGTTTACCAATTATCCGTACTTCTCCTGCACATGGCACGGCTTATGATATAGCCGGACAGAACCTGGCTTCTGAAGAATCGTTTCGTCAGGCTTTGTATGTGGCTTTGGATATATATCGTAATCGGATACGATATTTTGAAGCGACAGCAAACCCTCTCCGTAAGCAATACTTTGACAAGGGAGGCGATAATGAAAAACTAGATTTGACGAAGGACGAAGAATCCGGTGATATTTAAAAGAAAAGAAGCATGGATAGAATGAAATCCATGCTTTTTCCTATTATACTTTTTAGATAGGAAAAGTTTGTGTAAGTTTGCGGTTCAAAATTAAAATAGCGACATGTTTAAGGATAAAACAATAGTATATACTTCCGGGACATTTGATATGTTTCATTACAATCATCTTCGGATGATTAATTATGCCCGTAGCCTGGCGGATATTTTGATTGTAGGTGTAAGTACGGATGAATTAGTATCTTCTTACAAGGCATGTCCGATAATCCCGTTTAATGAACGTCTTCAGATTATAGAAGCCTTGAAAACACCGGATATCGTAATTCCCCAACATTCGTTGGATCATTCGGAAATTGTCAAAAAATTAAATATCGATGCATTTGTTGTTGGTGATGATTGGTATGGTAAATATGACTATTTGAAAGATTTGGGAGTTCAAGTTTTTTATTTTCCTTATGGAACAGGCGTTTCCTCTTCAAATCTGAAAAAGACCATTCATGATTCATACGAAGCTAATCTTAAATCTCAACGTAATGCGAAGCCTCAATCCGTAAAAGGCTTTAGCGAAAAAGAATAGAATACACTTCATGGAGAAATATGCTTTAATTACCGGAGGCACAAAGGGTATTGGTAAGGCGGTTGCTTCTTGTTTAGCCAAATCGGGTTATAATCTTTTGTTGACTTATGCCTCGGATTGTATAAAAGCTGCGCAGGTTTGTGAGGAACTTTCGGCGATTTATGATGTAAAAGTCAGCAGTTTGAAAGCTGATATTTCCGATTGTAATTCCATAGAAAGCATATATCTGTATTTGACAGACCAATCCATTCGGTTAGATGCCATTGTATTTAATGCAGGCATGACTTGCCGTGATCCGTTTGAAGAATTGTCGGTGCCGGAATGGGAGCGGGTATTTTTTGCGAATATTCATTTTCCTGTATTTCTTCTACAGCGTATTGTTGGTTTAATGAATAAAAGAGGATCGATAGTTTTTACCGGTTCTTTAATGGGTATTGAACCTCATTCCGTATCTCTGGCATATGGTGTGACTAAAAGTGCGATTCACGCTTTAGTGAAAAATTTGGTTAAGTTTTTAGCTCCATATGACTTACGGATAAATGCTGTGGCTCCCGGCTTTGTTGATACGGAATGGCAGAAAACGAAACCAGTGAAGATACGGCGGAATATAGAAAATAAGATCGCTTTAGGGCGTTTTTGTGATCCCGACGAGTTGGCTGAAGTCTATAAAATGTTGATAGAAAATAGTTACTTTAATGGCGAAATAGTCGTTGTTGATGGTGGCTACTCATATAAATAATGAACAAATGAGTAATTTGGATAAAGAATACGAGGCTTCGTTAAAATCAATAGAGACTGAAAATGTAATTGACAAGATATTTTATCGTCCTATTGGTTTTCGTATTGCCAAGATGCTTCGTGGTACAAGGATTACACCGAATATGGTAACAGTTGTTTCTATTTTTGTAGGGGCTGGTACCGGATTTATGTTTTACCACGATAATTTGACGTATAATATTATAGGAATTTTATTGCTTGTATTTGCTAATATATTGGACTGTGTAGATGGGCAGCTGGCACGTCTTACTGGCATTAAATCGGCAATTGGACGTATTTTGGATGGTTTTGCCGGAGATATCTGGTTTACTTGTATATATGTGGGTTTCGCTTTGCGGTTGGCGCACGATTATGGAACTTACTGGTTTTTTGCTTTGGCCGTATTATCCGGACTCTCTCATCTGATACAAGCAAATATTACTGACTATTACAAAACACTTCATCTTTATTTTATAAGTAAGGATAAAGGAGCCGAATTTCAATCTTTAGAACAGGTGAAGGCCAAGCACAAAGAAATGAAATATGGTATTAATAAGGCTTTTTATTTCTTATATCGCTGGTATACCCTGCTGCAAGTAAAAGCAACTCCGACTTTGCAACAAATGCTATGTCGTTTACATGCTGAATATGGAGATAATATTCCTGAAGATATCAGGATTAATTTTCGTAAGCAGAGCCGTGAACTTATGCGTCTTATAGATTTGCTAACATTTAACGGACGTACTATAGTCATGTTTATTATAGTGCTGACTGGACAAGTTTGGGCTTATTATTTGTATGAACTAATCGTGCTGAATATTGTTTTGGCTATTGCAATGAAGAAGCATGAAAAGATGTGCGCATCTTTCTTGTAATAGGAATTATGAAAAAAAGTGTAGTTGATATATATGACCTACAGGAAATGGTCCCGTTTTTTAAAGGACCCGTTGGAACTTTCTTAGGGAAATTGGTCATCAAGTTGCTTTGTGTGGACAAAGTTAATAAAGTACATGCTAATAATTGTGCATTACGTGGGGCTGAGTTTACAACATCTTTGTTGGGCGATCCGCTGATTGATATTAAATATAATGTTCATAATGCAGGGCTTTTAGACCATTTGCCGGAAGGTGCTTTTTGTACAGTTTCCAATCATCCGATCGGATCGTTGGACGGTATTATGTTGATTGATATATTCGCTGCTCGCCGCCCGGATTTTAAAGTGATGGTAAACGGTATTCTTTCCAAGATCGGAGCGATGGATGATAATTTCGTATCGGTAGTACCGGATTCCAATAACCAAGGAGCAAATCCAGCTAATGTTAATGGAGTCCGTGTTTCTTTACAACGTTTGAAAGAAGGGCATCCGATGGGTTTCTTTCCGGCCGGAGCAATTTCCTTTTATAATAAAGATACAAAAAGAATACAAGATTTGCCTTGGACTCATAGTGTCATACGTTTGATTCGTAAATCAAATGTTCCGGTTTATCCTGTATATTTTGATTTTCTGAATTCGAAATTCTTTTATTGGCTGGGAAATATCAGTTGGAAAATAAGGACATTGCGTATACCTGCAGAAGCGTTTAATAAACGTGGTAAGACGGCTGATGTTTATATAGGTGAACCAATTTCTCCAGAGGAGATAAAAAATATTTCAGACGATAAGGAGCTAGCCGAATTTTTGTATAACCGTACTTACGGTGCTAAAAAATAAGAAACGACTATTAGATTCTGCTTTCTATTGTGGAAGTTTGGATTAAGATTTGTAATTTTGGCAGATAAACTGAAATAATTACAGATATCTAATAAATATGATGTTAAAAATAGACGTGCAACAGATAAAGCAGCGTTTTGGAATTATTGGTAATAGCCCGGCCTTGAATCGTGCGATTGATGTGGCTCTGCAGGTTGCTCCGACCGATTTATCTGTTTTGATTACAGGTGAAAGTGGTGTGGGAAAAGAAACTTTCCCTCAAATCATACACCAGAATAGTCCCCGTAAGCACGGACAATATATTGCAGTAAATTGTGGTGCAATTCCTGAAGGTACTATTGACTCAGAATTGTTTGGTCATGAAAAAGGTTCTTTTACAGGGGCGTTGGCCGACCGTAAGGGATATTTTGAGGTAGCTGATGGTGGAACCATATTTTTAGATGAAGTGGGCGAGCTTCCCATGCCTACACAGGCTCGTTTGTTACGCGTATTGGAAACAGGGGAGTTTATTAAAGTAGGTTCTTCAAAAGTTCAGAAAACAAATGTACGTATAGTTGCGGCGACCAATGTAAATTTGATACAGGCCGTATCCGAAGGAAAATTCCGTGAAGATTTATTTTATCGTTTGAGTACGGTACCTATCCAGGTTCCTCCATTACGTGAACGCACAGAAGATATTTCTTTGTTATTCCGTAAGTTTGCCGGAGATTGTGCAGAGAAATATAGAATGCCTCCTGTCCGTTTGGAAGATGAAGCACGTCAGTTACTGATAACTTATCGTTGGCCTGGGAATGTGCGCGAATTAAAGAATGTGACCGAACGTATCTCAGTAATTGAGGAAAACAGAGATATTACGGCTGATATATTACGCCAATATCTGCCTAATTTGAATTTGGAGAAATATCCGGTACTGGTAAAACAAGACAATGATCAAAAGATATTCAACAGTGAACGGGAGATTCTTTATCAGGTACTTTTTGATATGAAAAAGGATGTCAACGAACTAAAGAAATTAGTGCATGACATAATGGGAGGAAATATACAAATGCCTGTTCCGGAAGAATCATCATATGCTCATCCTATACATCCGGTTCATCAGGTACACCATGCGCCGATACAAGAAGCAGAAGATGTAGAAGAAGAGGTGTCATTATCCTTGGAAGATGTTGAAAAGGAAATGATTCGTAAAGCTTTAGAGAAACATAACGGTCGTCGTAAGAATGCTGCTGCCGACTTGAAAATTTCAGAACGTACATTGTATCGTAAAATTAAAGAATATAATCTGGAGTAATATGTTGAATAAAAAAATAATAGTATTCTTTTGTCTTTTGACCGCATTGGTTACGGCATGTTCTATTTCGTATAAATTTAATGGCGCTTCTATTGATTATACAAAGATTAAAACAATAACCATCAAAGATTTTCCCAACCAGGCAGCTTTGGTATATCCTCCTTTATCACAGGTCTTCACAGAGACATTGAAGGATATTTACATACGTCAGACCCGTTTACAATTAGTACGGAGCAACGGCGATTTGGATTTGGAAGGTGAGATAACTGGTTATGAACTGACGCCTATGGCAGTGAAAGAAGATGCTTATGCGTCTCAAACACGTTTGACAATTACGGTTCGTGTTCGTTATTCAAACCGGGTTACTCCGGATGATGACTTTGAACAAACTTTTTCTGCATATCGTGAATTTGACAGTAATGTGATGTTGCAAAATATACAGGATTCTTTGTGTAAAGAGATTGTAGATGAACTGGTAGATCAAATCTATAATGCAACGGTAGCTAACTGGTAAGGATGAATACGGCGGAACTATATCGTTTAATGGAGAATCCTTCTTCGTTGTCGGAAGAAACGCTTCCTGTTTTAAAACAGATTGTGGATGATTTTCCTTATTTCCATACGGCAAGAATGTTATATTTGAAGAATCTTGCTGTGTTGAATGATATATGTTTCGGTTCGGAGTTAAAAAAGATGGCAGTTCATATTCCTGACCGAAAAAAAATGTTTGCTTTGGTTAAGGGTGAACTTTATGGATTAAAAACAAATAATTCTTCTATAAAAGACGATTTTGAAAAAGATGATTCTTTTTCTTTAATAGAAGCATTCTTGTCTTCAAGCGCAGATGATAACGGACAACAGACGGAGAATACATTACTGTTCCAACCGTCTGTTTCTTCGGATTATATTTATTGGTCTCTTTCCGAAACAGATGAAAAACATGAGAACAATGAACCGGTTGCAAAATTGCAGCATCATGACCTGATTGATTCTTTTATCAAAAATGAAGAACAACGTGTTCCTGGCAGTGGATTAAATATAGAGTCTGCAGATGAGAGTTTAGATATTTCTGATTCATCGGATGAATTGGAAGAAGCACATCTTAAACCGTTGGATGACTCCTATTTTACGGAAACTTTAGCTCATATTTATGTTAAACAAAAGCGATATGAGAAAGCGTTACAAATAATTAAAAACTTAAACTTGAAATATCCGGAAAAAAATATTTACTTTGCAGATCAAATTAGATTTTTGGAAAAATTGATTATTAACACTAAAAAATAAAACTAAGATGTACGTATTTATTTCTATCTTAATCCTAATCGCTTCAATACTGTTAATCTTAATTGTATTGGTTCAAAATTCAAAAGGAGGCGGTTTGGCTTCAGGATTCTCTTCTTCTAACCAAATTATGGGGGTACGTAAGACTACCGATTTTCTGGAAAAAGCTACATGGACTTTGGCTGGAACTGTAATAGTTTTGAGTATTGTTATTACTTCATTTATTCCTAGAGTAGAACATTCCAGTCAGTCAGAGATCAAACAACAAATTGAAAATGCTGTAACAATAGATCCGAATACAGTTGCTCCTAACTTTGGAACGGCTCAACAGCCAGCTGCAACTGAAGAAGCTCCTGCAGAAAAGCCGGCAGAATAAAAATACGTTTCAATAACGATATGAGAGACATCCGACATGAATTGCCGGGTGTCTTTTTTTATTTTTGGCCGGACATTATGATCTGTCAATCATAAGATAAAAAGAATCTATTGTTTATATATGCTTTATCTTCGTATCTTTGATTTACAAATAAAGTTTATATTAGAAAAATAATGAATATGGAATCAATTAATTTTGATGGTTTGCTGATAGGTATTGTAACCTTCTTGATTATCGGATTATTCCATCCAGTAGTAGTAAAAGCCGAATATTACTGGGGAACCAAATGTTGGTGGATATTCCTTGTTTTGGGGATAGCTGGAACTGTTTCCTCTTTATTTATAGAGAGCGTATTTCTTTCTGCTATATTCGGGGTATTTGCCTTTTCTTCTTTCTGGACAATAAAAGAGATATTTGAACAAGAAGAGCGCGTGTTAAAAGGTTGGTTCCCGAAGAATCCTAAAAGGAATTATCCCCGGTAATTTAATTCCTCTTTTATTTCGAGGATATATGCTTTGCCCCGATCAAATCTTTATAAGGACTTTCTATAGCTAACGGACTTCCCAAAGATCGGATAATTTGGAATAGGTCTGCAAATTGTCTTGAGATAGCCATTGTTCGGAGTTTTGCATGATTGTATAGGGTAAAGCTTTGTTCAGATCGGAGACAATCGCCTTTTTAGTTCCCGAGTAATTGTGGAATCCGAAGCTGAATGATAATAGCGGTCCTTTGCTTTTCGTCTGTTCTGGCTAATAAAGATTGGAACCATACTTTTGGAATCTCGGTTTCTTATCGTTTCGGTGATTTAAAAACGAGCGTTAAGAAAGTGATGCGGAGCATTCATAATGACGACCTGCTAAAGAAAGAGAATAGTAACTGGATATAATTCAATGTTCGTGATAATGGTTCCGGTTTAGCTTTTTTTCTTTGAACCATTCAACAAGCACATTGTCTTTGAAACTTAAAATGTAATAACCTTCTTCGTTTAGTATGTTAGCAAAGGGATAGCTGATTCTTTCAAAAGAGCCGTCCGGTGTTACACTGGCTCCAACTGTATCGTAGTTTTTACCAAGCACAGATACTACTTTCTTTTTGGACATACCTAATTCAATCTTGTGCATTTGATTTTCTATTCTATAGGAAGCACAACTGGCCAGCATTAAAACGGTCAGCAGCACAGATATCCATTTTGTGGGTCTCATATCGTATTTGTTTTTTATTTGTTAATGGGGCTAAGATATATATTATTTTAGCGACATTCGTGGAAAAGGAATAAAAAAAAGAGGAAAACTGAAAAGTTTTCCTCTTTAAGAGCGGAAGACGGGGCTCAAACCCGCGACCCTCAGCTTGGAAGGCTAATGCTCTATCAACTGAGCTACTTCCGCAAGTTGCATAAAATAAGGGTGGGCAGTGATGGATTCGAACCACCGAAGGCGAAAGCCAGCTGAGTTACAGTCAGCCCCATTTGGCCACTCTGGTAACTGCCCCCTTGCTTTTAATTGCAGTGCAAAGGTACTATTAATTTTGTAATTTGCAAGAAAAATCTATCATTTTTATTGCTGTAATAGCAGCTTCATCTCCTTTATTTCCGTATTTTCCACCGGCACGATCTTCTGATTGTTGCATGGTGTCAGTAGTTAACAGTCCGAAGATGAAAGGAATATCGTACATAAGATTCAGTTCTGTAATGCCTTGGGTAACTCCAGAACATACGTAGTCAAAATGTGGAGTATCTCCTCTTACAACGCATCCTAAAACAATTATAGCGTCTAATTCTTTAGATTCGGCCAATCTTTTGGCACCAAAAGTCAGTTCAAAACTACCCGGAACGCGTTTGACAACGATATTTTCCGGTTTTACTCCGTGCTTTTCCAATGTGTTGCAAGCACCTTCCAGCAATTTTTCAGTTATGTTTTTGTTCCATTCTGCAACTACGATACCAATATTCATTTCTGATGCATCAGGAACGCTGTTGAAGTCGTAATCCGATAAATTCTGATAAGCTGTAGCCATAATTGTATTCTTAAAAGAAAAGGATGCCTTATAAGTTGAGACATCCTCTTGTTTGTTATATTAACTATGTATTCCGTTTTTAATTTTCAGATAATGCAGTAGCACGAATAATGTACTTTTCAATATCGGCAGCTTCCATTGAAGTAGCATATTTTTCTTTGATAGATGTGTATGCTTTTGCTGCATCTTTGTATTGTTTTAAACTTTCGTAAGCAGTACCTGCCTTTTTCAGATATACCGGGCTTATTACTTCGTTGTCTGCCTGTTTTGCAGCTTTTTCAAAGTAGCTGATGCCTTCTTTAACATTACCCATGTTTACATAACAATCTCCGATAAGACCTGTGATGGCCGGTGAAATCATGTTGTCGCCTGAGCTGAATGATTTCAATAAATCCAATGCTTTCTGCGTATCTCCAAGCTTAAAATAGCAGATACCGGCGTATGCTTTTGCCAAATTAGCAGCATCGGTGCTTCCGTATTGGTCGATGATAGCTTCGAAGCCTTCATAATCAGAACCGTTACCGTTCAATGCCAATGCAAAAGAGTCTCTTGCAAAGTATTGTTCACCTTTAAATATAGCAGCTGCGGCTTTCTTTTCCTGAGGAATTAAATAACCATGCCTGATTCCCAAAACAGCTCCAACAACGAGTGCAATAGCTATTATACTGTAAATAATTTTCTTTGAGTTGTTTTCAATAAACTGTTCCGATTTGGAAACAATTTCTTCCACTTCTAACTCTTTGTTGGTGTCCTTTTCTTTAGTAGCCATAATGTGTTATAGTTATTTATTAATTTTATCACTGATTTAATGCCGTAATTATGAACTTGGCAATTCAAAGCGCAAAAGTAGTTTTTTTTACTGATATAATCTATACTTAGAAGTATATTTTTTAATTTTGTACGATTAATGCGGTACAGATGATATTAAAAAAGCTTTCTATTCTTAATTACAAAAATATTCTTCAGTCGGAAGTTTCTTTCTCTCCCAAAATGAATTGCTTTTTTGGCAATAACGGGATGGGTAAGACGAACTTACTGGATGCTATCCATTATTTGTCTTTCTGTAAAAGTCATATCAATACACCGGACAATCAAATTATTCGTAATGATGAAGAACTGTGCGTGATTCAAGGTTTTTATGACTATGAAGGGCGGGAAGAAGATATATTCTGTGCTATGCGCCGTCGCCAGCGGAAGCAGTTTAAGCGGAATAAAAAAGAGTATGACAAGCTTTCGGAGCATATAGGCCTTTTGCCTCTCGTGATGGTGTCTCCGGCCGATTCGGAATTGATCCAAGGCGGGAGTGATGAAAGACGACGCTTGTTGGATGTTATTATTTCCCAGCAAGATAAGCAGTATCTTCATGCTTTGATACAGTATAATAAAGCCATGCAACAGCGTAATGTATTATTAAAAAACCAATCTAAGGATGCTTCTTTGTACGAAGTGCTCGAGATGCAAATGGGTATGTATGGCGGGATGATTAGGGAAAAACGCCAATCTTTGGTAGACGAATTTACCCCTATCTTTAATGAATACTATCAAACGATCTGCCAGTCTGCAGAGCAGGTTGGATTACGTTACGCATCCCAACTGGAGGAGGGAGACCTGGCGGATATGTTATTGAATAACCGTGAGCGGGATCGTATTCTTGGTTATTCCTCGACGGGCATTCATAAAGATGAACTCGAAATGACACTGGGAGGATACCTGATTCGTCGTATCGGTTCGCAAGGCCAGAACAAAACGTATCTTATTGCTTTGAAGCTGGCGCAGTTTGTATTTCTTGCCAGAAAAGGCAATACAACGCCTATACTGTTGCTCGACGATATTTTTGATAAACTGGATGCCGCCCGTGTTGAGCAGATTGTCAAGTTGGTGAGTAATGACACATTCGGACAGATTTTTATTACGGATACGAACCGTAAATATCTGGATGAAATATTATCGGCTATGCATCATGATTATGCATTGTTTAAGGTGGAACAGGGTGAAATTCAACCAATGGAGGAATAATGTATGTTGCGTAAAAATACACAATCGATAGGAGAGGTTCTCCGTGACTTTTTTGAAGATAATACCGAACTGTATGAGAAAATGATCGAAATCCGCGTGCAACGTGCTTGGGGAGAGGTGCTGGGCCCAATGGTTTTGCATTATACACGTAATATATATGTACGCGATAAGGTACTTTATGTTTCGCTTACTTCTTCAGTCTTGCGTAGCGAACTTATCCTTTGCCGGGAAAGGCTTATTAAAAGCCTGAATGAATATGCCAAAGCAACAGCTATTACTGATTTGGTTATCCGTTAGGAGTTAGATGACTTCGTTTTCCGTGATGATGTAATCCATTTTTTTATCAAAAGGTTCCACCGGGATTTCGTTTTGTAGTTGGAAGTCGAAACATATTCCTATTTTAAGTGCCGAAAGTGTAGATAATAGTCGGTCGTAGTAGCCTTTGCCCCGCCCCATGCGGTTATGTAGCCTATCGAAAGCTACTCCCGGAACGATGATTAAATCTATTTCCTTTTCATCCATGACTTTTTCATCTTTATCTGGAGTAGCCGGTTCCAGGATGCCAAATATGCCTGATCTTAGGGAGCTTTTCCCCGTATAAGGCAGCAATCTCAGATCGCTGCCTTCTATTACGGGGAGGAGTATTTTTTTCTTTTCATACCATTTTTCAATGAAATCTGCCGTTTGTACTTCTCCGGCAATGGCATGATACAGAGCAATGCAGTTGGCTTTTTTGAAAGCATCGGTTTGCTCCAGTTTATCCATTATCTGCTGGGATAATTCAGATAATGTAGTTCTCGAATATTCTTTCTTTCGCAAGGCCATAGCCTCGCGTAGCATTTGCTTGGCTTTGTAATTCTCCATTGTTGGATGTTTTTTCAGCAGTCGGTACGGATTTTCCTTCTTTTAATATTTCAATTGCGCGTTTCAATGTAACGTCGTCGTTATAAAAGATCGGATAGAAACCTTCGTCGTCAAAGAAATTGCGTACGATATAAGCTTGCAGCTGGTTCTCGATCAGTTTACCTGATATGTTAATCAGTGTAGGACGTTTCTTGATACCTTTTGTTGCTGCAAAGTTTGTAAAGTCTGTCAGCAATGGTTGATGTTGCAGATATTTGTACATGTCCTGCCAGGTCTTGAAAGAAGCCAGCTTCTTATGATTACGGTCGGAATATTCTAACGCATACAGGTAAAGTACGCCACTGTTTATAATGTTTGAATAATAAGAAGTGATGCCGCTTGTGTCGCGTGGGATGAAAATGTCAGGCATAATACCTCCTCCGCCGTAAACGGTGCGGCCCTTCACTGTTTGGTATTTTAATTTATCATTCATTTTGATACTATCGGCCGAATCAAACTCTCCGTGTATGTAACGGTTATAAATATCCTGATCGTAATCATCCGTTTTACCCATTTCATAGTTTTTCTGAATGCAACGTCCTGAAGGTGTATAATAACGGGCTATGGTAAGGCGCAGCGCGGAGCCATCGGTAAGTGCTATCTGAGTCTGTACCAATCCTTTTCCATATGTGCGTCGTCCTATAATCAGCCCCCGGTCGTTATCCTGGATGGCTCCTGAGAAAATCTCACTGGCTGAAGCCGATATTTCATCTGTCAATACTACGATAGGATTATCCTTACATGTTCCGGTACCATTGGCATATACATCCGAGCGGGGGAAAGATTTTCCTTCGGTATAAACTATCAGTCGTCCTTCCGGTAAAAATTCATTCAACATATTGATGGCAGCATCCATGTATCCTCCTGTATTTCCTCTGAGGTCTACGATAAAAGAGGTGCATCCTGCCTCTTTTAGTTTGGCTATGGCGGTTATGAATTCGTTGTATGTAGTCCGTCCGAATTTGCTTACTTTGATATATCCGACACCTTTATGCACTTCATAAGCTACGTCTACAGATTTAACAGGTACGTCGCCTCTTGTAACATCAAAGTAGATAAGTTCGGGCGAGTTGCCGCGTTTTACTCCCAGTTTTACTGTGCTGTTTTTTGCACCACGCAGGGTTTTCATGATCTTTGCCTGTGATGTTTTGTTGCCGGAGAATATCGAGTCGTTAATTGTAATAATACGGTCAAACGGTAGTAGGCCTGCTTTTTCGGATGGCCCGCCGGGTATGACACTTATGATCATTATCGTATCGGTCTGCATGTTAAAAGAAACGCCAATACCACTGAATGAACCTTCCAGGTCTTCGTTTACCATTGCAGCGTCTTCGGCCGGAATGTAAACCGAATGCGGGTCGAGTTCGCTGAATATCTTAGGAATAGCTCCTTCTACCAGTTGCCCCATGTTGACAGTATCTACATATTGTTCATCTATTATGTCCAATACTGCGTTTATCTTATTCCCGCTCGAATACTTATGCCGTTTGCCTTGTCCTATGGTATAGTAATGGTTTCCGATGAAAATACCTAATGAAATGCTGGCAGCTATTATAACGGGTAGCCAGATGGCCAATCTTTTATTTTTACTCATAAAACGTCTAATTATTCTTTCGTCTCTATATAATCTATTATAACACCTGCACGCTTCAGTAAGTTGCAGCCGTCTTCTATACGGTATTTTTCGGAATAAACCACGCGTTTAATACCTGATTGTATGATAAGTTTCGCACATTCTATGCATGGGGCGGAAGTGACGTATATAGTTGCTCCTTTACTACTGTTGGACGATGCCGCCACTTTGGTAATGGCATTTGCTTCGGCATGTAGTACATAGGGCTTGGTTACGTTGTTTTCGTCTTCGCAAACATTCTCGAAACCGGAAGGCGTACCATTGTAACCGTCAGAAATAATCATTTGATCTTTTACTATGAGAGCTCCTACCTGACGGCGTTTGCAATACGAATTTTCAGCCCATACGGCAGCCATTCGGAGATAACGTTTATCCAATTCGAGTTGCTTTTCTGTTTTTTCGCACATCGTTTACCTGTTTTATCCTTGTAATCAACCGCCAAAGGTAAACATATTTGTTGAAAAAAAGGTCGGCATCTTTTTGTTTTTTGATGCCGACCTTTTTCTATTAGGCTGCCGATGTTTTTTTCTTTTCATCCCGATGTTTTTTTTATTTCATCGGGATCATTTCCAAAAATCATCGGGATCATTTATTTGTAACCTTTGCAGGTGTTTTTTATTTCCTGATGCCGTTGCGGATTAACAGTGCATCAATGGTTGGTTCTTGTCCACGGAAACGCTTGTATAGTACTGCCGGATCTTCCGTTCCGCCTTTTGAAAGAATATTATCACGAAACGATTTAGCAACCTCTTTATTGAATATTCCGGCGGCTTTGAATGCGGCAAATGCGTCGGCATCCAATACTTCCGCCCATTTGTAGCCATAATATCCGGCAGAATAACCTCCGGAGAAGATATGGCCGAAACTGGTGCTCATCAGTGTACCGGGTATGTCTGGAAGAATTTGAGCCGGTTTCCAGGCCTGTTTCTCGAAAGCTACCACATCTCCTTCGAATGGAGTTGTAATTGTATGCCATGCCATATCCAGCAAACCGAAACTAAGTTGGCGGCAACAAAAGTAACCTGCGTTGAAGTTGGATGCATCGATCAGTTTCTGAATCATATCCTGGGGAATTTTTTCGCCGGTTTGGTAATGTACGGCAATCTGGTCGAGAAATTCCTTTTCGGTCAGCCAGTTTTCCATGATTTGCGAAGGCAATTCTACAAAATCCCGATATACACTTGTGCCCGAAAGGCTAGCGTATGTTCCGTTGGCAAACATGCCATGTAGTGCGTGCCCAAATTCATGTAACAGGGTGTTTACTTCATCAAATGTAAGCAAAGACGGTTTTGTGTCTGTAGGGCGGGTGAAGTTCATCACGATTATGATTTGTGGGCGGCTGTCCTTGCCGTTGGCATTTTCTTTGTACTGGGGTTTGATGTTGTTCATCCATGCACCGCTTTGTTTTCCATCGCGTGGAAAAAAATCTGTATATAATACGGAAAGGAATTTTCCGTCGGCGTCATATACTTCGTAAGCTTGTACTTCGGGGTGGTAAACCGGAATCTTTTTGTTTTCTTTAAACGTAATGCCATATAGTTGGGTTGCTAGTCCAAAAACACCTTTTTTTACGTTATTGAGTTCAAAGTACGGACGCGTCATTTCATCGTTTATATTGAAACGGATATCTTTTAGCTTCTCGGAATAGTAACTCCAGTCCCAAGGCATAATCGTGATGTTTTCCTTTTCCTGTCCTATGGCAAAACCTTGTACGGCATTGTATTCGTTAATGGCGACAGGTTTGTATGCTTCCAACAGTTGGTTTAGTAGTTTGTACACATTTGATTGGTTTTTAGCCATAGTGTGCTTCAGGTTGTAATCGGCAAAGTCTTTAAAACCCATTAGATTGGCTATGTTAAGACGAATGTTTGCTATTTGTTTTACGATCTCTTTATTGTCGTATTCGTCTCCTTTATTACCTATACTCATGAATTCGCGGTACATTTTTTCGCGGAGATCACGACGGTCTGAATAACGCATGAAGGGTGTATAACTAGGTGCCGACAGGGTAAACAGCCAACCTTCTTTCCCTTTTGCTTTGGCAGTTATGGCTGCAGCTTCTTTTGCACTTTCGGGTAATCCTGCTAATTCTTCTTCATTAGTAATCAGCAATTCGAAACGGTTTTTGTCTTTCAATGCATTTTGATCGAACTTTAAGGTAAGAATGCTTAAATCCGTACTTAGTTTGCGATACTTTTCCTTATCTTCAGGATTGAGAGTGGCTCCTTGTATTTTGAAAGCTTCGTATGTTTCATCAAGTAATTTAGCGTCTTCGGTAGAAAGATTTAATTTATCTTTTTGATCATATACGGACTTTACCCGGCTGAACAGCTTCTCGTTCAGATAAATATTATTTGAGCTTTCCGACAGTTTGGGAGATATGCGTTGGGATATATCCATCATTTCGTCGTTGGCTTCCGCACTTAATACGTTAAAAAATGCGTTGCTTACATTATCTAATAGCTTGCCGGCATGCTCGATTGCTACGATGGTGTTCTCAAAAGTAGCAGGTTGGTTGCTATTGGCAATGTTTTCTATTTCTGCATTTAACTGTTTGATTCCTTCCTCAAAGGCCGGTTCGTAATGTCCGGTCTTGATCTTGTCGAAAGGAGGTGTTTCAAACGGTGTTTTGTATTTCTCGAAAAAGGGATTGTTTGCTGCTTCTGCCATATTTAAAATACTTAATAAAATTACTACGTTAATAATAAGCCTTTTCATTTGATATATGTTGATAATTGTATTTGCAAAATTACATAAAATTCCCGATTTGCAGATGATTCGGATAAACAAGTACATACCTGGTATTTCGTTTGCAGGTAATACATAAATTTAATAATGAAATATGTAAACAGTAAAGAGAAAGACAAAACAGCGAGTTTTGCGACAAAATGCCATTTCGGGAGTGATAGAATAGTACGGTTGAAAACATGAAAAATGTAAAGAAAAGGATGTGTCTATTAACAAAAGTTTGTATGTTTGACAACACACCTTTTGAGCATATTTGCCCATAATGATTTGATAGTCAAAAATGTTCAAGAAACCAAATAACCGTCTTTCTGAATAAATATGAAAAGCAGTTTGCTTTTTCAGTTTATAAGTAATACATTTGATTCACAATAGAAATGATTACATTTTGATAATTAAAAGCAATAACTTAAAACCCAAATATACGTATGAGTTATCTTAAATTTGACAAAACAGTAATGATAAACCTGGAAGAGTCATTGACTCGTGAAGTGCTCCGGACGAATCGTTTGGGGGCATACCATAGCACTACTGTTGTTGATTGTAATACCAGGAAATACCACGGATTACTCGTAATGCCTGTTCCTGCTGTTGATGATGATAATCATGTGATTTTATCATCTTTTGATGAAACAGTTATCCAGCATGGTGCCGAATTTAATCTTGGTTTACATAAATATCAAGGGAACAACTTTAGTCCGAAGGGACATAAGTATATCCGAGAGTATAGTTCGGAAACAGTACCCAGAACACTTTACAGAGTAGGTGGCGTTATATTTTCCAAAGAGAAGGTGTTTTCGATGTTTGAAAACCGGATTATGATCAAATATACTTTGGAAGATGCACATTCGGCGACGACACTTCGTTTCCGTCCGTTTTTGGCATTTCGTAGTGTAAAGAATTTAGCTCAGGCAAACGGGAATGTAAATCAATCGTATACGGAAATAACAAACGGTATTAAAACCTGTATGTATCCGGGCTATCCCGAATTGTTCATGCAGTTTAATAAAAAGGTTAAGTTCGTTTATGAACCTTACTGGTATAATGGCGTAGAATATTCGAAAGAGCAAGAGAGAGGCTATCCGTATAAAGAAGATCTTTATGTTCCGGGATATTTTGAAGTGCCGATTAAAAAAGGTGAATCTATCATTTTTAGTGCAGGCGACAGTGCGGTCTCTACAACCCGTTTGAAGGCTTTATATGAAAATGAAGTCTTAGCGCGTACTCCGCGTACCAGTTTTTACAATTGTCTGAAAAACTCGGCACAGCAATTCTACTTCCGGCCTAAAGAAAATGATGCTTATTTGTTGGCAGGTTATCCTTGGTTCAAGGTACGCGCGCGAGATTTATTTATTGCACTTCCCGGATGTACTCTTTCTATTGATGATCCGGTACGTTTTGAGAAAATTATGCATACGGCAATGCCGGCCATACGTAATTTTATGGTGAGCGGACAGCTTGATTCCGTAATTAAGGAAATAGACGCTCCAGATGTTCCTATGTGGGCTATCTGGGCTATACAACAATATGCGAAAGAACAAGGGATAGAGAAAGCCAGAGAGTTATATTCCGGTTTTGTTGGCGAAATTATTGATTATATTTCATCGCAAAAACACCCGGATATGAAGCTGATGGATAATGGATTACTTTTCGCAAACGGGCGTGATAAAGCAATTACATGGATGAATTCTACGGTAAACGGCAAACCTGTAGTTCCCCGTTCCGGTTATATTATTGAGTTTAATTCTTTATGGTATAATGCTCTTTGCTTCTATAAAGAATTGACGGGGGAAATGTCTATTGAGAAAATAGATACTATTATTAATGCAATGGATAAGTCCTTTGCAGAAACATTTGTAAATGGTTATAATTATCTGTTTGACTCGGTTAGCGGTTTTTCAATGGACTGGAGTGTTCGCCCGAATATGATTTTTGCTGTAGCTTTTACATATTCTCCTTTGACACGTGTACAGAAACGTGCTGTGGTGGATATCGTGACAAAAGAATTGTTAACGCCTAAAGGATTGCGTTCTCTGAGTCCTAAGAGTGAGGGATATAAACCTTATTACGTAGGTGCACAATATGAACGTGATTTGGCATATCATCAAGGTACGGCGTGGCCGTGGCTGTTGGGAGCATACCTGGAAGCTTATTTACGCGTATTCGGCAAGAGCGGCGTAGCTTTCGCAGAACGTATGTTGATAAGCTTGGAGGAAGAAATGTCATTACATTGTATCGGTACGATTCCGGAATTGTTTGATGGCAATCCTCCGTTTACCGGAAGAGGCGCCATTTCATTTGCTATGAATGTCGCCGCAATTCTCCGGGTGGTTGATTTATTGAAGAAGTATAACGCCGATTAAAACTAAGTACCATATGAAAGCATTGATGTTTGGATGGGAATTTCCTCCGCATATCTTAGGGGGGCTAGGCACTGCCAGTTACGGACTTACGCGAGGTATGGCTATGCAACCGGATATGGATATAACTTTTTGTATTCCGAAGCCCTGGGGTGATGAAGATCAGAGTTTTTTGAAAATTGTAGGTGTCAATAATGTACCTATCGTTTGGAAAGATGTTGATTATAATTATGTACAACAACGAGTTTCGAAAGCAGGTATGAGCGCAGACCAGTATTTTGCGTACAGGGATCATATTTATGCCGACTTTAGTTACCGTTACGTTAACGAATTAGGATGCATGGAGTTTTCAGGCCGTTATCCGGGTAACCTGTTGGAAGAAATAAACAATTATTCCATTGTGGCAGGAGTGATTGCCCGCACGGAACTGTTTGATATAATCCATGCACATGACTGGCTTACTTATCCGGCCGGTATTCATGCGAAGCAGGTGAGTGGTAAACCGTTGGTGATTCATGTGCATGCAACCGATTACGACCGTAGCCGCGGGAATGTGAACCCGGATGTATACGCCATAGAGAAAAATGGTATGGATAATGCCGATCATATTATTACGGTAAGTAATCTGACCCGCCAGACAGTTATCGAGAAATATCATCAGGATCCGTCGAAAGTAACGACTGTGCACAATGCAGTTGAGCCAATGAGTCCGGAAATTCTGTCAATTCAGGATAAAAAAGGCGTGAAGGATAAGATAATTACTTTCCTGGGACGTATCACGATGCAAAAAGGTCCTGAATATTTTGTTGAAGCTGCAGCCAAAGTGTTGGCAAGAGCTCCGTATGCACGTTTTGTAATGGCGGGAAGCGGTGATATGATGGATCAGATGATCCGTTTGGCTGCTGCCCGTAATATATCAGACCGTTTCCACTTTACCGGATTTATGAAGGGTAAACAGGTATATGAAGTGCTGAAAGCAAGTGATGTGTATGTAATGCCTTCAGTTTCAGAACCGTTTGGTATTTCTCCTTTGGAAGCTATGCAGTGCGGCGTTCCTACTATTATCTCAAAACAATCTGGCTGTGCCGAGATATTGGATTATGCTATCAAGGTAGACTATTGGGATATAGAAGCATTAGCGGATGCGATGTACTCGATTATCACTTATCCGGCAATGCATGAATTCCTGAAAGTGGAAGGCAAGAAGGAAGTGGATAATATTAAGTGGGAGTATGCCGGGCAGAAAGTCCGCCGTATCTATGACATGGTAACAGGTAATTAATAATTAACGACAAAACAAGAATAAAACGAATAATATTATGAAAACGATCTGCTTTTATTTTCAGATACATCAGCCGTTCCGTTTGAAAAGATACCGCTTCTTTGATATAGGTAACGATCATTATTATTATGATGATTTTCAGAATGAAGAAATTATTCGCCGTATAGCGGAACAGTGCTATTTGCCTGCAAACCGGACTATACTGGAGATGATTAAAACAAGTGGAGGTAAGTTTAAAGTGGCTTTCTCTATTTCCGGTGTTGCTTTGGAACAGATGGAAATTTACACTCCTGAGGTTATAGACAGTTTTAAGGAATTGGCCGCTACAGGAAATGTGGAATTTTTGTCGGAAACATATGCGCATTCTTTGTCTTCTCTCGGAGATCCGGATGAATTTAAACATCAGGTAAAGAAACAGGAAGATAAAATTAAAACACTGTTTGGCGTAAAACCGAAAGTATTCCGTAACACCGAACTGATCTATTCCGACGATATTTCTACAATGGTTGCCGAAATGGGGTATAAAGGAATGTTGACGGAGGGGGCTAAACATATTTTGGGATGGAAGAGCCCTAATTATATGTACTCATCCTGCGTGGCTCCTAAACTGAGTTTACTATTGAAGAATGATCGCTTCAGTGAAGACTTATCCAATCGCTTTAGCGACTATAGTTGGAATGAATATCCACTGACTGCCGATAAATATATGTCATGGATTGCAGCAACACCGGAATCAGAACAGATTATTAATTTGTTTATGAATTATGAGGTGCTTGGTTCTTTGCATCCGGCAGCGACAGGTATTTTTGAATTTTTCAAGGCGTTGCCTCGCTTTGCCGAAGAAAAAGGTATTCGTTTCTCTACTCCTTCTGAAATATTTACATTGATTAAACCGGTAGATTCTATTTCGGTTCCCTATCCGATGTCATGGGTAGATGAAGAAAAAGACTGTAACTCTTGGTTAGGAAATGTCTTGCAACAGGAGGCTTTCCGCAAAATCAATGAAATTGGCGAACGTGTACGTATGTGTGAACCTCGCCGTATTCGTCAGGATTGGTATTATTTGCAGAGCAGCGACCATTTCTACTATATGAGTACGAAACATATGGGACAAGGAAGTTTTAGCCCGTATGACAATCCTTATGACGCTTTTAATAACTACATGAATGTATTGTCGGACTTTATTGTTCGTGTAAATGCAGAATTCCCGGAAAATATAGAGAATGAAGAATTAAATTCGCTTCTTACTACGATTAAGAATCAGGGAGAAGAGATTGAAACTTTGCAGAAAGAGCTTGATAAATACAAAAAGAAAGCAACAAAGAAAGCTGTTGGAAAATAGAAACAGTTGGAAAATAAGAAAGGCGGATCTTTTTGGATCCGCCTTTCTTATTTATTTTTGTTTTATGTCAGTTCTTAAATATACACGATGTTACCACAACTTGAGTAACTTCATCGTCTTTCCTTAATTCGACACCTGCCGGAGCCAGATAATTGCTCAGAGATATCGTATAAGCATCCTGATAATACGTAGCCTGTGATACTTCTCTGTTAACCGGGATAGCAACCATTACGAGGTCTTTTTCGGGAGCATTGTCTATCTGGTATTGAAGAATATTAGAAATGTTGCCAAATGTATAAGAGCGCGTACTTGCATCATACGTTCCTGATAAGAACGATGTTTTGTTGTTCTCAATCTGATTCTTTTCAAAGAAACCTTTCACCGAATCCTGAGGCAACAATAGTAAATAGGGGGGAGGCGTTAATGCGTATTGCCAGTTTGGCTGAGGCATAGCTTTCATGGTAAGAGGTAAATTTGTAAGGATACGGCCTTGTACGACGGATATAATGTCTTTAGCCGGTAAAACTATTTGAGTGCATACACCTGCCGGACTCTTTATATATGTATATTTATCATTCGGTTTCAGGAGTTCGGTCATGTCTGTATTCTTGAAACGATTGAGCTGGATAACTTCCTTGGTTACATTGAAACGTTCATATCCCTTAACTATGGAATCTTGTCCGGCACTACCAGTTACGGTGTATTTATAATATATAGTAAAGGAAGAACGGTCTACAAACAAGATGTTACCTGTACCATATGTATTGGTAACATATAATCCTGGGAAGAATTTATTGAAAGAATCCTGATTTTTGAAAGTGCCCGGGTTATTGATTGTTTCGTCATAAAACTTTTGTCCAAGTTCTTTCGGCATACGGATTGTCACATTTGGATATGCGTATGTGCCATCTACATCCAGTCCGTTCTTACGTAGAGAATCGGTAATGCTTGGGTCGAAAGCTGTATACGTTTGCGCTCCTAAAGATATTTGCATATTACAATAATCTTTCGGATCGATATTGGTATAATAATTATTTGTCAAAGGAGAGGTAACCTGAAATATTTCGGCACGCATGGGAGCTAATGAATCACCAATCCATGAACTGGCACTGTATTTGATCTTGAAATCTACCGAATCGATTTTACCATCAAGTGGTTTGTGTTTGAATTGATAGTCTTCGGGGCAGTAAAACTGACAGATGTAATCGCTTTTCAGATTACCGTAAAGAGGATCATAAATATCTCCAAGCAGACCGTATTCGGTTTTTGCATAAATAGAATCCATTTGTATAGTCGATGCTTTTATATGAAAAGTATCGTTGTATACTATAGGTCTGTCTCCTTCTGGTTGGATAGTAGATCCTACCAGGCTCAAATCATCATTACACCCACTCAGACAACTTGCTCCTAAACAAAGTCCAAGTATCAAAAGGTTGAATTTCATCTTATTAATCTTTATTTCTTGTTGGAGTTCAATACCATATCGTAAAACTCATTAAACTTGTCAATATAGGTTTCCGGTGATTGGTAAGGAAGAAAAGGAGTATTCTTTTTCGTTGAAATATAATCCAATACATCCTGATTAATTGTTTCACTACCTTGTATAACACCGTCGGAAAAATCTATAGCCAGCTTAGTTAACGCAGTAAAACTAGTATCAGTTTTTAATGCTTTGACATCACCATCTTTAGCTCCATCCATTTTTAGTTTATTGGCAAACTCTTTTCTAAACGGATTTTTGAAGTCATCATTGTATATGGAGTACACAATTTTTGCATTACGCAGACAAGGATCGTCAGCATACATTCTGCGGATATATAAGCCTGTCAGGGCAGACATCCATCCGTGGCAATGGATTATATCCGGAATCCAGCGAAGTTTTTTGACTGTTTCCAATACCCCTCGTATGTAGAAAATAGAACGGTCGTCATTGTCTTCAAACTCATTTCCGTTTTCATCTGCTATAGTGGCTTTTCGCTGGAAAAAGTCTTCGTTGTCGATAAAGTATACTTGCATTCTTGCTGATTGAATGGAAGCAACCTTGATAATCAGAGGATGGTCCGTGTCGTCAATGATAAGATTCATCCCGGAAAGACGGATTACTTCGTGCAACTGGTTGCGTCGCTCGTTGATATTTCCGAATTTAGGCATGAATGTTCTGATTTCGCGGCCATGTTCCTGAATGCCTTGCGGCAGATTTCTGCAAATTGTTGCAATTTCTGATTCGGGAAGATAGGGAGTGATTTCTTGAGCTATAAACAAGATTTTTTTTGCATCCATTCTGTAAACTAGTTTTATAAAGACGCCACAAAGATAATAAATTTCTTTCATTTACCGTAATTATTTAGTTGCTTTGCACCGTCATTAAGCATCTATAAGATGAAAATAGTAAACAGCATTAAAGAATTGAAGCAGTTTCTTGCCGGGGAAAGGCAGGAAAATAGGCAGATAGGCCTTGTTCCTACAATGGGAGCATTGCATGAAGGACATTTGAGTTTGGTTAAACATTGCGTTGAAGAAAATGAAATTTGTGTAGTAAGTATTTTTGTAAACCCTACACAATTCAACGATAAACGCGATTTGGAAACTTATCCTCGGACATTGGAAAAGGATTGTGCCTTATTGGAACCAACCGGATGTAAATATGTCTTCGCTCCGACTGTTGAAGAAATGTATCCGGAGCCTGATAATCGTACATTTGACTTTGGTACTGTGTCGCAGGTAATGGAAGGTGCAAAGCGTCCCGGACACTTTAATGGAGTGGCACAGATTGTCAGTAAATTGTTCTATGCGGTAGAACCGGATAATGCTTATTTCGGAGAAAAAGATTTCCAGCAGATTGCTGTGATCCGTGCAATGGTAAAACAGTTGAACATACCTGTTAAAATCAAAGATTGTCCTATTATACGTGAGGCGGATGGCCTGGCATTGAGTAGTCGTAATACGCGTTTAACACCTGAATTGCGTCAAAAAGCACCGCTTATTGCACGCACATTGAAAGAAAGTACTACATTTGCATCCGCAAAGAGTGTACAGGAAGTTATCGGCTATGTAGTTAAAACGATTAATAGCGATCCGGACATGGAAGTGGAGTACTATGAGATAGTGGATGGCAATACATTGGAATCCATTAAAAATTGGTCGGATACAAACTTTCCGGTAGGCTGTATTACCGTATATTGCGGAGAAGTTCGTTTGATTGATAATATCAAATACAAGTGAGAATTGTGGTTTGTAGATTGTAAATCTAGAATATATATGTTTATAGAAGTAGTTAAATCAAAGATTCACAGGGTGACGGTTACTGAAGCCAATCTGAACTATATCGGAAGCATAACGGTAGATGAAGATCTGCTGGATGCGGCCAACCTGATTGCTAATGAAAAGGTTTCTATCGTGAATAACAATAACGGTGAACGTTTTGAAACGTACATTATTAAAGGGCAACGCGGTTCAGGTGTTGTCTGTCTGAACGGAGCTGCCGCACGAAAAGCACAACCCGGAGACATTGTTATCATTATGTCGTATGCTTTGATGGATTTTGAGGAAGCTAAAACATTTAAACCGGCCGTTGTGTTTCCCGATACGGCGACGAATAAACTGGTATAGCATCGGTAAGCGATATTGATTGTAAATTGAATAATATAAGCTCGCCGTGAATGGCGGGCTTTTTTTGTCACCTTTTCTGTTTTATAGAAAACATTATTATGTATACGAATAAACAAATATGGAATGTCAGTTATCCTATCTTCCTGAGCCTTTTGGCGCAGAATGTAATAAATGTGACTGATACGGCTTTCCTGGGCAGGGTGGGAGAAGTGGAGTTGGGCGCTTCTGCTATGGGAGGGCTCTACTATATATGTATCTTTACGATTGCTTTTGGTTTTAGCACAGGTTCGCAAATTGTGATTGCCCGCAGAAACGGAGAACAGCAATATAAAGATGTTGGCCCCGTAATGATTCAGGGGGTGTTTTTCCTTTCTTTCCTGGCGGCCGTTTTATTTGCTTTTTCCCGTTTCTTTGCAGGAGGTGTAATGCGCTTGCTCATTTCGTCGGATACGATTCTGCATGCTACCGAAGAGTTTTTGGACTGGCGTGTATTCGGGTTCTTCTTTTCATTTGTCAACGTTATGTTTCGTGCTCTGTTTATCGGTATTACGAGAACGAAAGTCCTTACTTTAAATGCTGTTCTCATGGCAATGACGAATGTATTGCTTGATTATCTGCTTATATTCGGTCATGCAGGATTTCCGCAGCTGGGAATCAAAGGGGCGGCTATAGCTTCAGTCATGGCAGAAGCAGTGTCTATTGTTTTCTTTGTGGTATATACCCGTTTTACGGTAGATATAAAAAAATACGGACTGGACCATCTCCGTTCATTTGATTTCGGTTTACTGAAGCGCGTGTTGAGTATATCTGTTTTTACAATGCTGCAGTACTTTGTTTCCATGAGTACATGGTTCTTTTTCTTTGTGGCTGTTGAGCGGTTGGGGCAACGGGAGCTGGCAATTGCAAATATAGTCAGGAGTGTATACATCGTTTTGCTGATACCGGTTAGTTCATTGTCTACTACCACGAACTCATTTGTAAGCAACACTATTGGAGCCGGACATGTAGACCAGGTAATACCGATTATTAAAAAGATAGCCCGTTTGTCGTTTTATATTATGGCTGTATGTGTCGTAATTGTCTGTTTGATGCCTAAGACAATATTGTCTATTTATACAAATGAACAGGCTTTGATTGCAGAATCTGTACCTTCACTGTATGTAATTGCAGGGGCGATGCTGGTAGGTGCTGTGGCAAATATAGTTTTCAATGGCATATCCGGAACCGGCAATACACGTCCGGCTCTTATTATGGAGACGGCAACATTGGTTTTGTACTGTGTTTATGTTTATGTAGCCGGTATCTGTCTGCGTATGCCTGTAAGTGTATGTTTCACTACCGAAGCCATCTATTATACAGGCCTGCTTATAGCAAGTGCGATTTATTTGAAAAAAGCATCTTGGCAGAATAAAAAGATTTAGATAATTGCTTCCTTTTTCGTACTTTTGCGCACGTTAATAGAAAGAAGAAAATAAAAATACATACAAATTATGTTTGAAAATTTAAGCGAAAGGTTAGACAGATCGTTTAAACTGTTGAAAGGTGAAGGCAAAATTACCGAGATAAATGTGGCAGAAACATTGAAAGATGTCCGTAAAGCCCTCTTGGATGCCGACGTTAATTATAAGGTTGCGAAGCAATTTACCGATACCGTAAAAGAGAAAGCTCTCGGTCAGAATGTGCTTACTTCTATTAAGCCAAGCCAGTTGATGGTGAAGATCGTACATGACGAATTGGCCAGCCTGATGGGTGGTACGGCTGCGGAAATTGACCTTAAAGGTTCTCCTTCTATTATCTTGATGTCTGGTTTGCAAGGTTCGGGTAAGACTACATTTACCGGTAAGCTGGCAAACATGTTGAAGACAAAAAAAGGCAAATCACCATTATTGGTTGCCTGCGATGTATATCGCCCTGCGGCTATCGAGCAGCTGAAGGTATTAGGTGAGCAAATAGGTGTACCTGTATATGCAGAGCTGGAAAGCAAAAGTCCGGTAGAGATTGCACTGAATGCTATTAAAGAAGCTAAAAACAAAGGCAATGACTTGGTGATTGTCGATACAGCCGGACGTTTGGCTATAGACGAACAAATGATGCAGGAAATTACTGCAATCAAAAATGCCATTCAACCAAATGAAACTTTGTTTGTGGTAGATGCCATGACTGGGCAAGATGCGGTTAACACGGCAAAAGAATTTAACGAACGTCTTGATTTTAATGGTGTTGTTCTTACCAAACTGGATGGTGATACCCGTGGTGGTGCTGCTCTTTCTATCCGTTCCGTAGTAGACAAACCTATCAAGTTTGTAGGAACCGGCGAAAAGATGGATGCCTTGGATGTATTCCACCCCGACCGTATGGCCGACCGTATATTAGGCATGGGAGACATTGTTTCGTTGGTAGAACGTGCGCAAGAACAATACAACGAAGAAGAGGCTAAACGTTTGCAGAAACGAATTGCCAAGAATCAATTCGACTTTAATGACTTCCTTACCCAGATACAACAGATCAAGAAAATGGGTAATCTGAAAGAACTCGCATCAATGATTCCGGGAGTAGGTAAGGCATTGAAGAATATAGATATAGACGATAATGCATTCAAGAGTATAGAAGCAATTATTTTTTCAATGACTCCGGAAGAACGTGTTAATCCGGGAGTGTTGAATGGTTCTCGTCGGCAGCGTATAGCTACCGGAAGTGGTACGTCTATCCAGGAAGTAAATAAACTGGTTAAACAGTTTGAAGAAACACGAAAGATGATGAAAATGCTTACAGCCGCTAAACCCGGTGCACGGAAATTACCTTCATTCAGACGATAAACTACAGGAGATATGAATATGGAAGAAAAACAGTATCAGTTACTTGATGGTAAAGCTGTTTCTGCACAAATGAAGCAGGAGATGGCTGAAGAAGTGGTACAGATTAAGGCGGCGGGAGGTAAAATACCTCATTTGGCTGCTATCTTGGTAGGTCATGACGGTGGAAGCGAAACATACGTTGCCAGTAAAGTAAAGACTTGCGAAGAAATAGGTTTCAAATCTACCCTGATTCGTTATGAAAGTGATGTGACCGAGGAAGAATTGCTTCGTAAAGTAGACGAACTGAATAATGATCCGGATGTAGACGGATTTATAGTTCAACTACCTTTACCTAAACACATTTCCGAACAGAAAGTGATTGAAGCAATAGATTATCGTAAAGATGTGGACGGTTTTCATCCTATTAATGTAGGGCGTATGTCTATAGGGCTGCCTTGTTTTGTTTCTGCTACCCCTGCCGGTATCCTGGAATTATTGAAACGATATAATATTCCTACACAAGGAAAACACTGCGTAGTGTTAGGACGTAGTAATATCGTGGGCAAGCCGATGGCAACCCTTATGATGCAGAAAGCCTATCCGGGGGACTGTACTGTCACTGTATGCCATAGCCGTTCTACTAACCTGAAAGAAATGTGTCTTTCTGCCGATATTATTATTGCAGCATTAGGTGTTCCCGAATTTTTGAAAGCCGATATGGTAAAGCCTGGAGCTGTTATTGTAGACGTGGGTACAACCCGTGTTCCTAATGCAACAACTAAAAGCGGGTTCAAGCTTACCGGCGATGTTAAGTTCGATGAAGTAGCACCTAAGTGTTCCTATATCACTCCGGTACCGGGTGGAGTAGGTCCTATGACTATTATTTCGTTAATGCGCAATACTCTGCTTGCTGGGAAAAAGGCAATCTATAAATGAAATTTTTAGATTGATTTTTGACTGAAATATTTGTGGAATTAAAAATAATATCTATCTTTGCACCGTCTTAAAGAAAGAGAGACTTATAAATAGACATGGTGAATGTAGCTCAGTTGGTTAGAGCATTGGATTGTGGTTCCAAGGGTCGTGGGTTCGAACCCCATCTTTCACCCCAGCAAAGTAAAAAGAGAGACTGTTTAACATTAAAAGTTAGACAGTCTTTTTTTGTTGTCTATCTGTCACGGTTTCATTGCCTACCTTATTCAATTTAGTTGCCTACCAAAATACTGTTATATATGGGGCTCAACAGAAGGTGACAAAGTGGAATATGAAAACAACTTACCTTTTATTCTTTCGTGTACAGTCCTTCGCGGGATAATTGTTTGTCCAGATTAGCTACTCCCAAGACAACAATTGCTGTTACTGTAGCTGTGTGTTCTTGGTATTCCGGAATGTTTTTGGTAAAAAGGTCACGTTCCGTGTGCCATATTTCGCCATAGCTGAAGTTGTAGCCTTTAATGTCTTCGGTAATGAATCCCAGTGTTGGCACTCCTTGTACGGCAAATACAGAAGCATCTGTACCTCCTGCTTTAGTAGGACGTTTACGAGGTTCGCGTACTTTTACTTCAAACGGATAATCGGGACGTATTTTTTTAATTGGTTCGCATATCTTGACAAACTCATCATATACGTTTTGTGGTACAGAGATACCTACCGGTGGTTCCGGTCCTCCGTCACGGTTAAACATGTTGGCTATCTTGGGTAATTTGGAAGCATTTGTCTTAGCCCATGCTTGCGCTCCGAGTAATCCGAACTCTTCTCCTGCAAAACCGATGAACAGGATTGTACGTTTGGGTTTAGCACCCGATTGTGCAATCATGCGGGCTACTTCCATCATCGGACCTATACCTGTTCCACAATCGATGCCTCCGGTTGCTACATCGTAAGAATCGAGATGCCCGCTTACGATTACATATTCATCCGGATACTTGCTACCTTTGATAGAACCTACCACATTATAGTATTTTACGGGGCCTAGTTTGAAATGGTTGCGAATGTCAAATTCCAACAAGAATTCACGACGTTCCTTTGCCATTTGCTTGATGATTGCATATTGATGTTCATCTAATTTGATGTCTGCTACTTCGGGCAAATTATCAAAATTGGTAGCAGTATCCTGAAGCATGTTGCGGTCATATAATGCACGCAAAGGGACTGTTGCCGATTGAATGAATCCTAATGCTCCGGCTTCACACATTTCTTTGTAAAACAAACCCGGATATTCTTCGTAAGGTAGCATTTCATGCTTTGTACCTTTTGTCCAGTTTTCTTCCATCAGTTCATCATTCTTTTTAGCAATCTCTTCATTTTTCTTTTTGGTTTCCACACGGATGGAATCTCCATGTGCAGAACGGTCGACAGGCCATCCTTCGTTTGTGCCGGATATGAGTACCCATGCACCTTTCAAACGGCCTTTCATGCGATTAAATTCTTCTTGCGTGCGAGGTTCTAATAAAACATGACCACGTTGTAGTCCTTTTGTGCCTGATGTATAAGAAGGAGTGACAAAATGAAGATCCATGGCATTGTCTCCCAATAAACGTCCGAACCAGGGGCCACGGTTGAAGCCTACCGGAAGGGTTCCGGCTTCTTGCAGCTCTACGTCTACTCCCCAGCTTTTAAATTCACGAACGATCCATTCGGCGGCATTTTCGTATGCATCGGAACCAATAGGGCGTCCGCCGAAACGATTTGTCAGTATATCCAGATGGTGCATGACCTGATTGTCTGTTTGTCCGGTTTCGATAATCTTTTTTATTGCCGGTTCTTGTGCAAATACAGTAGTGAAAGACAGGCAGACCATTGCCATAAAAATGAGTATATTCCTTTTCATACAAGTATTATTTAAGTCCTTACAAAGAACGGGATTATTTCAAATTATATCAAGTGATAAGAGTGAAAATGATTTTTTAATCGGAAAATGCTGATATATAAAATAAATACCTTTACATCGAAACGTTATTTAACCATAGCGCTGCCCTTGTAGGGTTGGAAAAGAGCGCCGGAATATGGGATGTGGAATTATAATTCTTATTTTTGTGTCTGAACTAATTAAAGTTACATATGATATTCTATTTCACAGGTACAGGCAATTCCCGTTGGGTAGCAAAGAATTTAGGTGGAGTATTTGATGAACCTTTATTATCTATAGCTGAAGAATTAAAGCAGAATAAAAGCGAGCTTCGTTATTCGCTTAAAGAAGGAGAAAAGGTTATCTTTGTTTATCCTGTCCATTCGTGGGGACCGGCGGTAATGGTTCTCGAATTTATTTCTTTATTGAAGCTGGAAGGATATAAGCAACATCCCGTTTATTCGGTTTGTACCTGTGGAGACGATTGCGGGCATACATCGGATATTGTAAACAAAAAACTCCGGAGCCGCGGTTTGAAACTTACGGCTGCCTTTTCTGTACAAATGCCCAATAACTATATACTCTTGCCTGGTTTTGACGTCGATCCGGAGAAGGTGGAACAGGAGAAACTGGTAAACGCCCCGGTTCGCCTTTCTGCAATAGTGGATGCTATCAATCATCAACACGAAGGCAGTTTATACCATGCCGGAAGTGCCGCTTTTTGCAAAAGCTATCTTATTTATCCCCTTTTTACTAAATTTGCATTGGGAAGTAATGCCTTTTACGCAACAGATGCATGTGTCTCTTGTGGGTTATGCGAACGTATTTGTCCGACAAATACGATCTCCATGCAAAAAGGATGCAAGCCGCAATGGTCGGATAGTTGTGTGCAATGCCTTGCCTGTATTCACCGTTGCCCTGTGAAGGCTATAGAATATGGCAAAGCTACGCTGAAAAAAGGACGTTATCATCATCCCGAAATATAAATAATAAATAATCATGAATATGAAACAATTCGTAATGCTGGTTTTATCCGGTTTGCTTATGGTTAGCTGCCAGGAAGTGCCCAAAGGATATGTCATTAATGGTATAGTAGAGAATATGCCTGAAGGTAAAGTCTACCTGAAGTCGTTTCGCAATAAAATGTTCTTCGATGTAGATACGGCAGATGTAAAAGACGGCAAATTCACTTTCAAAGGAGAAGTAGACCAGCCTTTATTGTTTGGTTTGGCTACTGACCAAATGGATTACCCGGTACAGTTCTTTATTGAAAATGTCAATATGAATGTAGCGGTCGACCCCGAAGGAGAAACAATCACTGTTGAAAATTCTCCTATCAACGATCTTTTCCGGGAGAATGCCACCAAAGTGTTCGAAAAGGGATATAATATAGACAGCTTGGTTAACAAGTATCCCAGTTCGCCGGTGGCGGCTTTTTATTTATACCGTTACTTCACTTATCAATTGCCATTGCAACAGTTGACTGAAACGAGAAATCAGTTGTCGCAAAACTTGGCCGATTGTCCTTATGTAAAAGATTTGGATGCTATTATCGAACAATTGAACCATGTACAGATCGGACAGAAGGCTCCGGAGTTTTCGTTGCCCGATACGGCAGGTGTGATTGTTTCTTTATCCGATTTCAAAGGTAAGTATGTCTTGTTGGATTTCTGGGCATCCTGGTGTCCTCCTTGCCGTAAAGAAAATCCGAATGTCGTAAAAGCATATCAGAAATATAAGGATAAGAACTTTACGGTGCTAGGAATCTCTTTGGATAAAGACAAAGGCAAATGGCTGAAAGCAATAGAAGATGACCAGCTTACGTGGACACATCTTTCTGATCTGAAATACTGGGATTCCGAAATACCTGCCCTTTATGGAATACGTGGTATTCCTGCCAACCTGTTGCTCGATCCGGATGGGGTAATTATAGCTAAGAATATTAAAGAGGAAGAGCTGCATAAAAAATTGGAAGAAGTTATTAAGTAGACCTTTTCCAATCAAAAACAAATCTATTCTTCAACTTGTTATTTTAACATAATAAAGAGTTGAGGAATAGAACAATGAAAATAGCAATCAGTGGAAGCAGCGGTTTTATAGGAAAGCACTTGGGTGCATTTTTTTCGAGACAAGGCGATACGGTCGTCCCGTTAAAACATGCTTATTTCAAGATGTCTTCGGACGATGTTCTGAAAGATGCTCTTTCCGGTTGCGATGTTGTTATAAACCTGGCCGGGGCTACTATTAACCAGCGGTGGACAAAGGTTGCCAAACGCAAAATTATGAATAGCCGGGTACAGACTACACGCCGACTTGTTTCTATCGTTAATGACATGCCTTTAAAGCCAAGCCTGTTTATCTCCATCTCAGCTGTAGGTATTTATCCTTCTGATGGTATATATAATGAAAGCAGTAGCCAGGAAGGAAGTGGCTTTTTAGCGGATGTTTGTAAGAAATGGGAAGAGGAAGCCCAGAAGCTTTCTACTGACATTCGTTTGGTTATTGCGCGCCTGGGTGTTGTTCTGGCATCCGATGGCGGTGCACTTCCATTTATGTTGCTTCCGTTCCGTTTTTTTGCAGGAGGAAAAATTGCTTCCGGCAAACAAGGCTTTTCCTGGATTCATATTGAAGATTTGATGTCTGCCATGCAATTTGTTATTACACACAAAGAACTGAGTGGAATAATCAACTTTGTATCTCCTCAGCCGGTGACGAACCGTGTGTTTACAGAAGCTGCTGCGGCTGCTTTGCACAGACCTGCCTGGTTTGTGGTTCCTAAGTTTGTGTTCCGTCTTTTATATGGAGAAGGAGAAGTATTGGCAACGGAAGGCCAGAAGGCTTTTCCTGCCAGGTTACAATCGGCGGGTTATGCTTTTTTATATCCTGATATACGGATCGCGCTGCAAAGCTTGGTGGTTTAATGCAACGTCCGGTTGTTGTTAATGATTGCTTTCTTTGATCGTTGTGGGCAAACCATTATCACATGTCTTTATTAAATTGTTTCTCCATCTCCGTTATAAATAATGCGAATCTAGAGTCTTGTGTTTTGGAATAAAAGAGAAGGGTAACCGGAAATCAGTTTCCGGTTACCCTTCTTTCGTTTTTTAGTCAGGATGATTTGCTAGTAACTATGTCCGGTTTTGCTCTGTATGCTCGCTATGCTGTTAACAGGGATTAATGTGAATCCCCAGTTATATTCACGATTGGCAGGCAAAGTATGCTGTGGCAGCGGGCGATCGCCCCAACTGTCGTAGCCGGCAAGGCCTTGTTGTTTCATGTCTACACATACTTCCACAAAGTTGCGTGGTGTAATATGGTTAACGTGATGTTGGCGGCGAAGTACGTTTTTAGCTGCTTCTTCGTCGTGGTTAGCTATTGCTTCCGGCGTAAAATTATTCCATTGACGGGGCAGGTTTGTTTGCTCTTCGTCGTCAAAGTCCTCAATAGAATTGCGTAAGGCATTAAACTCTATCAGCCCGTTGCTGTCGGCCTCAATCAGTAATCCATTGCCTTTGCCTTCCGTGAGAGCCAGCCAGCGTGTATCGGTGTGATGTCCGTTTTCCTGAGGACGTACGTATGGATAGTACTCATCCGTAGCCGTACTGCTGTATAGGCCGACAGGATAACCAGCTTTGCGATCCCAATAGTTTTCTTTAGGACCACGGCCGAAAAATGTTAGTTGTTCCATATTCGCCGGTAAACGGAAGCGTATACCGATACGGGGTACATTCAACTTGGATGACTCCCTGCGTGCTGCATCTTGTCCGGGTGTAAAGGTTGCCATCTTTGTAGCTTCGGAAACTTCGGTTTTTGTAGCATCCATATCTGTGGAAGTGAACCGTGCAGTTACGTTGATTACTCCGCTGGGATATATTTTATAAGAAACAATATAGAGGTTTCCTGCAGGTAAAAGGTAATTCACGCTAACGATAGCATTGCCGTCGATAATATCGGCTGTGGCATCGGTAACATTGAAGTTTTTACTACTCTGTTTCCAGATTTGTTCGCGCTTAGGTTGACCATTGCCGTAATCATTGTCGGTAGGGGCACGCCAGAAATTGGGCTGTATACCAAAACCTTTGTCGAAATATTCCGTTCCGTTTACTTTGTAGGAAGTAACGATTCCACTTTTCTTATCGAATATAAAGTTTACTTTGGATGAAGATACTTTCAGTAGCTCTCCATTTGTAGACGTACTTAGTTTAGGACCTGTAGTCTTATATACTTTCTTTTCTGCAAAGATAGGCAATTGGAATTGGTCGGATGCAATTTCGAATCCGGCAGGAATCAACTTGTCCGGTTTTGTAGTGGTAACTTTAAAGTTTACAAAGTATTCTACTCCCGGTTGTGCTTTCAACCCGTTTACAGGAACCGTATAATCGCGGGTTGTCTGAGGAGGGAATATTTCGGGGTAGAATTTACCGGATTTAATTATTTTTCCGTTCTCAGTCAATGTATAACTTATCTGATAGTCTTTCAGGTCTGTGAAATAAAAACGGTTGGTTGCACGGAATTTGCCGTTTGAAGCGTCCAGCATTTCAAAGCCTATGTTCTGGTGCGCATACTTTACCTCCTGCATGGCAGGATGCGGGTTGCGGTCAGGATTTACCAATCCGTTGCATAAGAAGTTTCCGTCGCTTGGGGCATTTACGCCAAAGTCTCCTCCGTAAGCCCAGAACTCGCGTCCGTTCTTATCTTTTTGCAGAATACCTTGATCCACCCAGTCCCAGATAAATCCGCCTTGCAGGTTGGGGTATTTGTAGATGGCTTCCCACTGGGCATTCAGGTTGCCGGTAGAGTTACCCATAGCATGCGCGTATTCGGAAGGTACAACCGGGCGGTCGCTTCCCTTTTTCCCGATTTCTTCCAGCCATTCGGCACTCGGATATTGCGGAACGTACATATCGGTATTCCATTCCCACAAAGCACGTTCGTAGTTTACAGGACGATTCATGCCGTTCTTTTCTTTGTTTTTTATATAGAGATAGGTCTGGTAAAAGTTGTAACCGTTGCCGGCTTCATTACCAAGCGACCAGAAGGTGACGGATGGGTAATTTTTGTTGCGTTCATACATGTTTTGTGTACGATCCATGTGAGGAACCAGCCATTCCGGATTATTTCCCAGAGAACCTCCTTTACTCAAGCTGTAATACATACCGTGTGACTCGATATTGGCTTCGTCGTAAACATATAAGCCATATTCGTCGCATAGTTCGTAAAAGCGGCGGTCTTGCGGATAATGGCAAAGTCTGACGGCATTCAGGTTGTTTTGTTTCATCAGTTCAAAATCTTTGCGCATTAGCTCTTCAGTCATATAGTGTCCGGTCTCCGGGTTATGTTCATGGATGTTTACACCTTTGAACTTAACAGGTTGTCCATTAAATAAAAGCACGTTGTACGGTTTCCCATTGCCGGCCAGTTGTTCGGTTTGTTTCATTTCGAAACGACGGAATCCGACATGGAAGGGTACAACTTCCAATACTTTATTACCATCCTTTACGGTCATTAATAGTTTATATAGGTTTGGGTGTTCGGCGCTCCATTTGTTTACCTGTTTCAGGTTGGCCTCAAAAGAGACAGTCTGCATATTTGGATTGCTAACCCAGATTGTTTTGGTTGCTGATGCGATTACTTTTTGGTCAGCATCCAGAAGTTCGTAATCTATATTCAGATTTTTTGCTTCCTTTGTGTTGTTTTTCAGATCGATGGCAAGCTTGAAGATTCCGTTTGTATAACTATCGTCTAACGTAGATATAACGCGGAAATCATGAATGCCGGCTTTTGGCTGGGACCATAAAAATACATCTCTTTCTATACCGCTCATGCGCCAAAAGTCCTGACATTCCAGATAAGAACCGGTGCTCCACCGGTAAATTTTCAGGGTAAGAACATTCTTCCCCGGTTGCAAATAGGGATTGATGAGAAACTCCGCAGGATTCTTTGAGTCTTCACTGTAGCCCACTTCCTTTCCGTTTATATAAACATATACGCCGGATTTTGCTCCTGCCAGTTGCAAATAAATGTCACGTTTTTCCCATCCTGCCGGAATATTTATATCCCGGCGGTAAATACCTACCGGATTCTCTTCCGGCAATAATGGCGGTTGAGGATTACGGGGTTTGAATTCGTATCCGTGGTTGGTATAGATTGCAACGCCGTGTCCCTGTAGTTCCCAATTACCTGGAACTTGTATATTTTCCCAGGTTGCTGTGTTTATGGAAGGATCTGTTATGTCTGCGGGTAAATCTTTGTAAGAGTCTGCAAAATAGAATTTCCATGTACCGTTTAACAAAGAGTAATATGGACTTTTTTCGTATTGTCCGGTTAAAGCAGTTGTCCGGTCGGGATAAGTCATAAAAGATGTACGTGGCAGTTCTTTGTTTATAGCAACTACTTGAATATCTTGCCAATAAGGTTTGATTTGTTGGGCTTTTGCCGTATTGGTCAGCAAAACTACTGACAATAAACAGCCGAATAGACTGGAGAGTAATTTCTTCTTGTGCTTGCGTTTCATGTTGTTATATTTAGATTAGCAGACTGAAAATTGAGAAGGTGTGTCAAAAGTCGGAATTGCGTCCGGTAATATCGTTTTGACACAACCTCCCGATTGTTAATTATCTTGCGGCATAGTAAGAATACCCGTTAGCAACTTGCTGGAAAGCAAGTACGCCGGCTTGGTTTAGTTCTACATTCATTTCTTTTCCGTCCGGCAGATACATAACCACTTCGTCATTGTTTTCAAACTTAAGTAACTTGGTTGTTTCTCCGTTTGCTTCAACACTCCATGTTTTGTCTGCTTTGTCGAAAACAAGGTCTACGGCTTTTTCTTCTCCTTCTTTCTGGATATGATAACCGTCATTCTTTGTTTCAACGGTATATACTCCGTCTTTGGTGTCAACCGTTTTTACGGAACCGACGTCTGCAACAGGATTATCACCGCTCCAGAACTCAATAGAGTTAATTACCAATACATCCGCCAATGCAGAGATTTCATATACCGGAACAATCCAGAATGCAATAAATACAAGTTCGTTAACGAACTTGCTGTCTATGTTTCTGTTCCATGTTAAAAGTTTGTTGGTCAAACCGAAGGAACCGATACAGGATGAGAATAATACACTACTTGCTAATGTAGTTGCTAATAATAGTGTTAAACTTCTTTTTTTCATGAATTTTTAATTATTAGTTATTAATTCACTGCGAAGATATAAACTTTTCTATAATAATTCCTACTTTGTTATTATGCGAATTACCATTTCGACAAATCATCCCGATCATTTTCTGAAAACATCCCGATGATTTTTTTAAATGATCGGGATGATCTCATTTTGCCAATGAACTTGTGCGGCACTTTCGTCGTTGGGAAAGTTTATTGTATCTTTGCTGTCCAAAGTAAAGATAATTATGATTTCGGTTGAAGGGTTAACAGTTGAATTCGGCGGTTTTACGCTGTTTGATGATATATCATTTGTAGTAAATAAGAAAGACCGTATTGCGTTGGTGGGTAAAAACGGGGCCGGTAAATCTACGATGTTGAAAATATTTGCCGGATTACAATCTCCGACTGCCGGTAACGTAAGTATTCCTAAAGATATAACGATAGGCTATCTGCCGCAGCAAATGCAACTGACCGATTCCCGTACGGTTCGCGAAGAGGCCGAATTGGCTTTTGCCCATATACACGAGACTGAAAAAGAGATAGAACGTCTGAATATCGAATTGGGTGAGCGTACCGATTATGAGTCGGAGGCTTACCAAAAGTTAATTGACCGTGTTACTCATTTGTCTGAACATTTTCAAATGATGGGGGGAAACAATTATCATGCCGAATTGGAACGAACTCTGATGGGGTTGGGTTTTTTACGTACGGACTTCGATCGCCCTACCTCCGAATTTAGCGGCGGATGGCGTATGCGTATCGAACTGGCAAAACTGTTGTTGCGTCGTCCTGATGTTTTATTGTTGGACGAACCTACCAACCACTTGGATATCGAATCAATACAATGGCTTGAAAACTTTATTGCTACCCGTGCAAATGCTGTTATTCTGGTTTCGCACGACCGGGCATTTATAGATAATACAACTATCCGTACGCTTGAAATAGAACTGGGTAGTATTTATGATTATAAGGTAAAATATTCCGACTATGTAATTCTCCGTAAAGAACGTCGTGACCAACAATTACGGGCGTTTGAAAATCAACAGAAAAAATTAGCCGATACGGAAGCTTTTATAGAGCGTTTCCGCTATAAGGCAACGAAGTCGGTACAGGTTCAGTCACGTATAAAGCAACTTGAAAAGATAGAACGTATTGAGGTGGATGAAGTGGATACGGCTATGTTGAGCCTTAAATTCCCACCGGCTCCGCGCTCAGGTTCATACCCTGTCATTATGGAAAATGTGGCAAAACGGTATGGTGATCACTTGATTTTCCAAAATGTCACTTTCACAATTAACCGGGGTGATAAAGTAGCTTTTGTGGGAAAGAACGGCGAAGGTAAATCTACCCTTGTGAAGTGCATCATGGATGAAATAGATTATGAGGGCAAACTTCAATTGGGACACAATGTTAAAATTGGCTACTTTGCGCAGAACCAAGCCCAGCTTTTAGATGAAAATCTTACGGTTTTTGATACGGTAGACTACGTTGCACAAGGAGATATCCGTACTAAAATTCGGGATATATTAGGTGCGTTTATGTTTGGGGGCGAGGCTTCCGATAAGAAAGTAAAAGTTCTTTCGGGTGGAGAAAAGACGCGTCTGGCAATGATCCGCCTGTTGCTGGAACCTGTCAACTTATTGATATTAGACGAACCTACCAACCATTTGGATATGCGTTCTAAAGACGTATTGAAAGATGCTTTGAAGGAGTTTGACGGTACGGTTATTCTTGTTTCCCATGACCGCGAATTTCTGGACGGACTGGTTGATAAAGTTTATGAGTTCGGAAACCAGAAAGTAGTAGAACATTTAGGAGGAATTTATGACTTTCTGGAACGTAAAAAGATGGATAGCTTGCGCGAATTGGAACGTTCTAATTCATTGACAAGCCAGTCTGCCGAGAATCAGGACACTCAGCTAACGCAAAACAAGTTGTCGTATGAAGCCCGCAAGGAATTGAACCGTGCTGTCAAGAAGCTCGAGAAAGCTATCTCTGATGCTGAAGAGCGTATTTCCGTACTCGAAAATTCAATTGCTGAAACAGAAGCTAAATTGGCTACTCAGGAAGGAGCTTCGGATGCCTCCTTGTATACTCACTATTCAGAATTAAAGACTGAATTGTCTGAAATTATGGATAAATGGACAGAGTTGACAATAGAAAAGGAAGGATTAACAATGGAAAACGTTTAATCGGTAAATCTCCTTTTTATTGAAAAAAAAACTAATTTGAGTAACATACTTTTGTAAAAAGTAGCTAGCTTTGTATGCTAGAAAACAAACACACAACCTAATTCATCAATATGTTAACTCAAATTATTAATGGCAAGATCCTTACTCCGCAGGGCTGGCTAAAAGATGGCTCTGTGTTGATAAGGGACAACAAGATTTTGGAAGTAACCAACTGTGATTTAGCTGTTATAGGAGCAACTCTGATCGATGCCAAAGGAATGTATATAGTTCCCGGAGGTGTTGAAATCCATGTACACGGAGGTGGCGGCAGGGATTTTATGGAAGGAACCGAAGAGGCTTTCCGTGCTGCCGTGGCTGCTCACATGCAACATGGTACTACCAGTATTTTTCCAACCCTTTCTTCTTCTACCATCCCGATGATTCGTGCAGCAGCAGCTACTACCGAAAAACTAATGGCCGAAAAAGATAGTCCTGTATTGGGATTGCACTTGGAAGGGCATTACTTCAATATGAAAATGGCAGGCGGCCAGATGCCTGAAAATATAAAAAATCCGGATCCGGAAGAATATATCCCGTTACTGGAAGAAACAAATTGTATTAAACGTTGGGATGCAGCTCCCGAACTACCGGGCGCTATGCAGTTCGGTAAGTATGTATCTTCAAAAGGCGTGTTGGTTTCCGTAGGTCATACGCAGGCGGAGTATGAAGATATCCGTACAGCTTATGAAGCAGGTTATACACATGCTACACACTTCTATAACGCAATGCCTGGTTTTCATAAACGTCGTGAGTATAAATACGAAGGTACGGTCGAAAGTATCTATCTGATAGACGATATGACAGTTGAAGTGGTGGCCGATGGCATTCACGTTCCGCCTACTATACTTCGGTTGGTGTATAAAGTAAAAGGTGTGGAAAGAACTTGCCTGATTACAGATGCTTTGGCTTGTGCGGCAAGCGATAGCCAGGACGCTTTTGATCCGCGTGTGATTATAGAAGACGGAGTTTGTAAATTGGCCGACCGGTCGGCTTTGGCTGGTAGTGTAGCGACAATGGACAGGCTTATCCGTACAATGGTGCAGAAAGCGGAGATACCGCTGGAAGATGCTGTACGTATGATCTCCGAAACGCCTGCCCGTATTATGGGTGTAGACGACCGTAAAGGTACGCTGCAACGCGGTAAAGATGCCGACCTTATGATTTTGGATAATGATCTGAATGTTCGTGCCGTATGGGCTATGGGCAAATTGGTGGAAGGCACGAATAAGTTATTTGCATAAAACACGGAAAGGAAATACAATGTTAACACAAATTATAAATGGCCGGATTCTTACACCCCAAGGATGGCTGGAAGAAGGATCTGTATTGATTCGGGATGGTAAAATCCTGGAAGTTACAAATAACGATTTGGCGTTGATAGATGCTACTGTGGTGGATGCTAAAGGAATGTATATTATTCCGGGCTTTGTTGCCATGAATGTGCATGGCGGGGCTGGCCGCGATTTCAGGGAATGTACCGAAGACGCATTTAAAGGCGCAGTTGCCGGTCATATGAAGCATGGCGCTACTTCTATCTTTCCAACTCTTTCTTCTTCTTCCGTTTCTGATATATACAAGGCTGCCTCCGTATGTGAGAAGTTGATGGCAGAAGCAGGCAGTCCGGTACTTGGACTTCATATAGAGGGGCCTTATCTGAATACTAAAATGGCCAGTCTTCTTTATGCAGACACGATTAAGGCTTTAGATAAAGAAGAGTATACCGCTTTGCTGGAAAAGACGGATTGTATCAAGCGTTGGGATATTAGCCCCGAACTGGAAGGCGCACATGAATTTGCCCGGTATATCAAATCCAAAGGTATATTGGCTGCCATTACGCATACCGAAGCAGAATTTGAAGATATAAAGAATGCCTATAAAGCAGGTTTTACCCATGCTGCCCAATTCTATAATGCAATGCCGGGTTTTCATAAACGCCGTGAATACAAGTACGAAGGAACCGTTGAGAGCGTATTTCTTATGGATGATATGACCGTGGAAGTGATTGCCGACGGTAAGCATCTTCCGTCTACTATATTACGCCTGGTTTATAAATTGAAAGGAGTGGAACGTATGTGCCTTGTTACAGATGCTCTTTCGTATGCTGCGGGAGGAGATCGTCCGGCTCCTGGTTCGCGCATCATTATAGAAGACAATGTTTGTAAACTTGCCGATCATTCGTCATTGGCAGGTAGTATTGCTACAATGGACACATTAGTGCGTGTTATGGTGCAAAAAGCAGAAATTCCGTTGGCTGATGCCGTACGGATGGCTTCCGAAACCCCGGCACGTTTGATGGGGGTTGATGATCGTAAAGGATCTTTACAGCGTGGAAAAGATGCCGATATTGTTATATTGGACCGAAAATATAATGTCCGTGCCGTATGGTCAATGGGTAAATTGGTACCGGAGACAAATACATTGGCTTAACTTTTTCCCGATAAATTTGTTTTATAAATAAATGCAATATGATGTTGGCGGAAATAGCTATATTTGTAATTCAAGTAAAGTAAATCGAATTTAATGTAAATAAGACATGAAAAAGGACCTTAGTTCTCAGATTACCTTGACGCGTATACCCCAGCGGTATTACCGTCCGGAAAATGCTTTTGAGCATTCAGTGTTAACTCGCTTGGAAAAAATCCCGACTAATATTTATGAGTCGGTAGATGAAGGGTCTCTCGCTATAGCTAATGAAATAGCAACTCAAATACGTATGAAACAAGAGATAGGCGAGTCATTCGTTATCGCTCTTCCCGGAGGACGTTCTCCACTGAATGTGTACAAAGAGTTGATACGCATGCATAAGGAAGAAAATCTGAGTTTCCGTAATGTGATCGTTTTTGTTGAATATGAGTTTTATCCATTGGCATCAACTTTCGGTGGAAATGTCGCCCGTTTGCAGGAAGCCTTATTTGCGCACGTGGATATTCCTTCTGAAAATATTCATGCTCCGAATGGAAATATGCCGAAAGATGAGGTTCTGGATTTCTGCCGGAAATATGAAGAAGATATCAAACAAGCCGGAGGATTGGATTATATTTTATTGGGATTAGGACAGAGCAGTAACATCATGTTCAATGCAGCCGGTTCAACTATCAGTTCGCGTACCCGCCTGGTTGTGTTGGAAGGTGCTGCCCGTAAGGAAGCTGCCCGTACTTTTCCATCAATAGATAACGTACCTGCCGGCGTAATTACAATGGGTATCTCTACTATGATGAATGCCCGTAGCGTAGTATTAATGGCTTGGGGTGAAGATAAAGCAGGTATTATTGCTAAGACAGTAGAAGGCCCGGTGACAGACCTGATCCCTTCTTCTTATATACAGAATCATCCGAATTCAAAAGTAGTTGTTGATCTGTCTGCAGCTTATGATTTGACAAGAATAAGCCATCCATGGTTGGTGACCAACTGTGAATGGGATAATAAACTGATTCGTCGTGCTATTGTGTGGTTATGCCAGCTGACAGGAAAGCCTATTCTGAAATTGACGAATCGTGATTATAGCGAACATGGTTTGGGCGAATTGCTGGCTTTGTACGGTTCTGCATATAATGTAAATATCAAGATTTTTAATGATATTCAGCATACAATTACCGGCTGGCCGGGTGGAAAACCGAATGCAGACGATTCGAACCGTCCGGAACGTGCTACTCCATTCCCGAAGAAAGTGATTGTTTTCAGTCCGCATCCGGATGACGATGTTATCTCTATGGGAGGAACTTTGCGCCGTTTGTGCGACCAGCATCATGATGTGCATGTAGCTTACCAGACTTCCGGTAACATCGCAGTAGGTGACGAAGAGGTAATCCGTTATTGCGAATATCTTCGTGATGTATGCGATAAATATGCTGCCGGAGATAACTCCGTAAAGAAAAAAGCGGAAGAAATAATCAACTACCTCCGTTATGAAAAGGTAGAAAATGGAGAACCCGAACGTAAGGATGTACTATTTATGAAGGGTACGATTCGTCGTGAAGAAGCCCGTCATGGTTGCCGTTATTCGGGAGTGAAAGATGATCATGTTCATTTCCTTGACCTGCCCTTCTATGAAACAGGTATGGTGAAAAAGAATGAACTGAGTGAAGCTGATAAGGATATTGTAAAGAACTTACTGCTGAAAGTAAAACCGGATCAGATATTTGTTGCAGGCGACTTGGCAGACCCTCATGGAACCCACAAGGTTTGTCTGGATGCTGTTCTTGCAGCTATAGATGACGTAAAAGATGAAGAATGGATGAAGAACTGCCGCGTATGGATGTATCGTGGAGCATGGGCGGAATGGGAAATGGATCACGTAGAAATGGCGGTTCCTATTTCTCCTGAAGAATTACGCCATAAACGTAATGCAATCCTGAAACATCAGTCGCAGGCAGAGAGTGCTCCGTTCTTAGGAGATGATGAACGTTTGTTCTGGCAACGTGCAGAAGACCGCAACCGTGCAACGGCGGAGGTATACCATCAACTAGGTCTGGCTTCTTATGAAGCGATGGAGGCATTTGTACAATACATACCATTACGTTAATCCGAGTTGGAAAATGAATATAAAAGCTTTAGCTCATTACGGGCTAAAGCTTTTTTTATTCCTTTATATTTATGACTCTTGCTTAAAATGCTTGTGTTTTTCTTATAAAAAGCATCTGTGAATCTTGTCTATTCCTTTTATAAGCTGTTACTTTGCAGCCGAATATAAATGGGTGAGGTATTATGTTGAAATTCCTGAAAAACTGGACTCTGCCGGTTGCTATGCTGGCCGGAGCGTCGGGGTACTTTATTTTTGCCAACTTCTCTTTTCTGGAGCCGACAAAACCATTTGTTTTTTCTTTAATAGCTTTCCTTACGCCTACTTTGATCTTTGCCCAGTTGCTGCTTACTTTCTGCAAAGTGGACCCGCATGAACTAATGCCTCAACCTTGGCATGGGTGGTTGTTACTATTTCAGATAGTAACCTGTGCTTTAATGGCAACTTTCCTGATAGTTGTGAGGATGGATGAAGCTTACAAAGATGTATTTGAAGGAATTATGGTTTGTTTGATCTGTCCTACCGCTACTGCCGCCGCTGTAATTACCGGAAAATTGGGAGGCAGCGCTTCGAGTTTAACTACATATACATTACTTTCAAACTTACTGGCGGCAATAGTTGTGCCATTCGTTTTTCCATTGGTGGAACCTCATGCGGATATTACCTTTTTCTCTGCATTTTTGCTTATATTAAGCAAAGTATTTCCATTGCTGTTGTTTCCGTTCTTTTTGGCTTGGGTGTTGCGCCTGTTTTGTCCGCCGGTTCATCGCTTTTTATTAAGTTTACGTGATGCTGCTTTTTATCTTTGGGCGGTTGCACTTGCAATTGTAACGGGACAAACCGTCCGTTCGTTGGTGAATAGTGATGCCGACCTCTTGGTAGAGATACTTATTGCTTTGGGAGGACTCATTACCTGCTGTATTCAGTTTTATTTGGGTAGGCGTATTGGTAGTGTCTATAAAGACCGTATTAGTGCCGGTCAGGCTCTCGGACAGAAAAATACTGTCTTAGCTATCTGGATGGCCTATACCTACTTAAATCCCCTTTCGTCTGTAGGTCCCGGAAGCTATGTGCTGTGGCAGAATATTTTTAATAGCTGGCAGTTGTGGCAGAAAAGGAAAAAAGACTATAGATGAAATAATCAGGCTTGACAATGTTTGCCAAATTCTCGTATGGCCTTTGGTTGCTCTGTAATTTTCTGCAAAAAGTTGCATGTGATGATGACGGAATAATCTCTATCTTTGCAGTTGCAGCAGACAACTAATAATAAAGATAATATGAAACTGAGTAATGTATGGTTTACCGCGCTTTCGGAGAGCGAGGAAGGACAAATGATAACGGTGAGCGGCCGCGAAGAACTGACTGAGTTTGTACAGTCAGGCAAGTTTAAGGAGCGTGCAGAGATAACCTGGAAGTATGAAGCGGATAAACTTGGCATGCCTTTGGAAGAAGTTGCAGGACGTATGGAAGAGATACAGGCCGTGCTGCAAAAAGCGATGGAGAAGGATAAACTTTCTATCCTTACCGGCGTTTATACAGGAGGCGGTGAGAAGGTGTGGGTGTTCTATACCCGTACGGTGCGTGTTTTTGGCGAACGTTTGAACGAGGCTTTGGCTTCCTTCGAACTTCTACCTATTTCTATCTATACCGAAGTAGACCCGGAATGGGAAGAATATCTGGATATGTTGGAGATGAAAGAATGGGCGGTGGAATAACCGCCCGTTCTTATTACTATGGGTATTTTATAGTAACCGGAAGTAACTGTACTCTGCCGGTTCGGTTGGCGAACCACAATGGATCAGTCCCGGGCGTGCAACGCGGTCCCAGCGTACTTGTTTGCTATAATCGCGTTTCGGGGCAATGTTGTTTAGGGCTTGCCACGTTTTTCCGTCTTTGCTCCAGAAGAAAGTACATTGAGTTCCGTTGTTTACTTCTATTTTCAGATAAAGAGAAGTAGCGGGGAGCGGTTCGTTGCAGACGATCTGCTCTTTACCGTCTATCACCTCTTTCAGTATCAGTTTGTCTCCTTGGGCGCCAAAGGCTACCAATGTTTTGTCATCGCCGTAGAGGGTAAGACCTTTCAGGCTGCTATTATGGTTGATTACCTGTGTGGCAAAAGCATAATCGGGTTTTACCGGGCGGAGACAAAGTGCCGAGCCGTTATGGTTGCCTTCCTTCATGGTTCCGCTTAGCGATAGTTTACCTTTGCCTGCGTGGATATTAACGGTAGTATAAGGATAGTTCCATGTCCATCCGGCTTTCAGCTTGTTGTTTTTGAAGTTGTCGAAGAAACCAAGCGTTGCTTTCTGCTCTTTTCCTTTGAATGGAAGCGGCTGTTCTAATTGCGCCGTATCGCCTGTGGGGAAGTGTATCCAGCCGTCATCGCCTATTACCATTTCCTGGAGCATGGGTTGGCGTCCGGCAAAGAAACGGCCTCCGGTCAGATAGGCGTGGAAGAAATAGAACATACGTCCGTCCGGGGTAGTGGTCACTGTACCGTGTCCGCATGACTGAACTTTGTCGCTACCGCCGTGCAGGACCGGATTACCATCATATATTTCATACGGGCCTTTCAGCGTTTTGGAACGGGCAACGCGTACCTGATAATCGCTTTTAGGTCCGCAGCAGCTATGCGTAGAGTAGAGCATATAATAATAATCTCCTTTCTTGAAGTGGCATTGGCCTTCCATTCCGATCCGGTCGTTGTCGCGCATCAGGGTGAATGTTTCTCCTACAAGGCTCAGGCCGTCGTCCGAAAGTTGGCTGCAAAGAAGTTCGATAGGCCGGTTATCCAGTCCGTAGGCTTTCCATGAGATGTATTGCTTGCCGTTGTCTTCCAGAATAAAGGCATCGATGGCTTCGGTTCCGTATTCAACAACCGGGCCATGGTCGGTAAATTCCTTTGTCGGGTTGTCTGCCGTAGCTACACCTATATAGGACACGCCCTTTTTGTTGCGTGCCGTATAGTAGGCGTAGACCTTATTGTTCATATAATACAACTCCGGAGCCCAGAACGATGAAACTGTCCACTTCGGCTGTTTGTCGAAGATATGCCCGGTCTGTTTCCAGTTTACCAGGTCTGTAGATGTAAACACTGGATAATAAGGCGCCCACTCCGAAGAGGTTCCGGTAGCATACCAGGTGTTGCCTATACGAATGATGGAGGGATCGGCCACATCACCGGGAATAACCGGATTGTTGAAGTGTCCTTTTGTTTGCCCGTACATATTAGCTGCACACAAAGCAGCGCAGGCAATGGCGATAAATGTCTTTTTCATGGTCTGAATTGTAAATAAAGAATTAAAAACAGGGCAAATATAAAGAAATACATTGATATTATGCACGCTGATAAGGCGTATTTGTGTTGATGGCAACCTTCTGCTGATTTGTATGGGTTAATAGCAGGTCGAAAATTGAGAAATCCGGTCTGTAAAGCCTCTGTAGGCCTACGGAGGTATCACCGGAGCTCCGGCAATGGTTTTGTAGGGGTACGAAATGGCTGCCGGCGCGTCTGTAATGGTTTTGTAGGCCTACAAAATGGCTGCAGCTACTCCGGTAATGGTTTTGTAGGGGTACGGAGACTCCGCCGGTGCGCCGGTGATACTTTTGTAGGGGTACGGAGGTTTTCCGTATGGTGCGGGCACTCCAGCCTCCCTCTTTTCCCCTCCCCATAGGGGAAGGGTTACTCCTGATACAACGGACTTTGAACTGTCTTTTTTTCTATTATTGTGTCATCAGGTAGGCTTTGAAGCCGGCAAAGTCTTTGTTGAGTTCTATGCTTTGTTTCTTACCTTTCATAAAGGCTTGCAACTTGGCGGGGATTTCGATGTCCGAAGCCAGGATACTGTCTACCGTGCCTTTGAACTTGGCAGGATGGGCTGTCTCCAGGAATACACCGGTTTCGTTCGCATCAAGTGCATTTTGTACCAACGCCTGGAAGCCACATGCCCCGTGGGGATCCAGCAAATAGCCGCAGTCGTTGTAAACGCGTTTCATAGTGGAAGCAATTTCTTCATCTGTAAAGCGGTAGCCGGAGATCAATCCGCAGATTGCTTTGTGCGGATCGCCATAGATACCGAACAAGTCCAAAATGCGTGCAAAGTTGCTAGGATCGCCTACGTCCATCGCGTTGGCAATGGTGGCTACGGACGGACGGGGATTGTACTTGCCGGTGTTGAGATATTCGAGGAATACATCATTGCGGTTGTTGGCCGCTATAAAGCGTTTGACAGGAAGTCCCATCCGGTGTGCAAACAGCCCGGCTGTGATGTTGCCGAAGTTCCCGCTGGGAACACTTACTACCAGTTCGTTTGCTTTTCCTGCTCTGTCCAGTTGTGCATACGCATTGAAGTAATAGAATGATTGCGGAAGGAAGCGGGCTACGTTGATAGAATTGGCCGAAGTGAGTTTCATGTGTCCATTCAGTTCGCTATCCATAAAGGCGGATTTTACCAAGGCCTGGCAATCGTCGAAGGTACCGTCTATTTCGAGCGCCGTGATGTTTTGTCCCAGCGTTGTGAACTGGCATTCCTGTATAGGGCTTACCTTTCCTTTGGGGTAGAGCACATACACGTGGATACCTTCAACGCCCAGAAAACCGTTGGCTACGGCACTACCTGTGTCTCCCGAAGTAGCAACAAGTACGTTTACCTCTTTCAATCCTTGTTTCTTAATGAAGTAACCCAGCAAACGGGCCATGAAGCGGGCGCCTACGTCTTTAAATGCCAGCGTGGGGCCGTGAAAGAGTTCCAGGCTGTAGATGTTGTCTTCCACATGTACTACCGGTGTGTCGAACGAAAGTGTATCTTTTACGATCTTGTCCAATACGTCCGGTTCGATGTCTTCGCCGAAGAAAGCTTGTGCCACTGTGCACGCTATCTCATGGAAAGACATATGTTTCATTTTACTAATAATATCCTTACTTAAGGAAGGAATCCTTTCGGGCATATATAGTCCCTTATCGCCGGCCAAACCTTTTATGACGGTTTCCTCTAGCGTAGCAAGAGGGGCTTGTTTGTTTGTACTGTAATATTTCATGTGATTTATTCTTTAAGAAACTTTTTAATGAACAGGTCTTTTTCCAATACTCCGTATTTTCCGTCCAGTACCGAAAACTCGTCGAAGCGGGTTACGCTGTCCGGTTGTATGTCTGGTTTATATATAAGGAAAGGCACAGGTGTATTAGTATGCGTACGGATGGCACACGGAGTAGGATGGTCGGGCAGAATAGCAATACCAACAGGCTCGTCCCATTTCTGTAATTCTTCATAAATAATCCGTATTGCACGGTTATCCAGATATTCGATTGTTTTTACTTTCAGGTCTACGTCGCCTTCGTGCCCGGCTTCGTCACTGGCTTCTACATGCAGGTAGACAAAGTCGTTTGTCTTCAGGGCTTCAAGGGCGGCATGGGCTTTTCCTTCGTAGTTCGTATTCCATAAACCGGTAGCGCCTTCTACGTTGATAACTTCAAGCCCTGCATATACTCCGATACCGCGGATCAGGTCGACAGCCGATATTACGGCTCCTTTTTTGAAACCGTACATTTCCTGCATAGTTTGCATGGCTGGCCTGTATCCCGGCGACCACGGCCAGATACTGTTGGCCGGATCTTTACCGGCTGCAATACGTTTCTTGTTTATCGGATGGTCGGCCAGGATTTCCTGGGATTTCAATATAAGTTCATTTAATAAACCGGCTGTTTCTCCGGCCTCCGGAACTTCAGCTTTTATCATCAACGGTTTGAAAGGATGAAGCGGTACGTCATGCGGAGGTGTACAGTCCAATCTTTTGTCTCCGCCTTTTATAACCAGCAGGTGGCGGTAGGAGACACCGGTGTGGAACTTTACCCGGTCGGAACCCAGTTTCTCGTTAAGGAACCGGATCAGTTCGTTGGCTTCTTCGGTGGATATATGTCCGGATGAATGGTTTTTCAGAATGTCGCCTTCTACACAGATAAGGTTGCAACGCATGGCCATTTCTCCCGGTTGCAGGGTAACGCCGATGCTTGCAGCTTCCAGTACGCCTCGGCCTTCGTATACTTTGGGCAGGTCATAGCCCAGAACAGCCATATTGGCAACTTCACTACCGGGATGGAAACCGTTGGCAACGGTCTTCATCTGTCCGGTAACACCTAGTTCTGCTAATTTATCCATATAGGGAGTATTGGCATACTGCATAGGTGTTTTACCACCGAGTGCTTCGATAGGTTCGTCTGCCATGCCATCTCCCAGAATGATGATGTGCTTCATAATAAAATTCAGTTTTATCGGATGTTCGCTATTGAGATGATATCAGCAAACACGCCGGCCGCTGTCACGTCTGCCCCAGCACCGTAGCCTTTTATGATCATGGGATATTCGTGATAACGTTCGGTTGAAATCATGATGATATTGTTGCTGCCTTCCAATTCATAAAAAGGATGATGGGCATCGACTTCCTGTAAACCTACTTCGCAGACACCGCGATCCATCTTGGCTACAAAGCGGATGCGTTTGTGTTCGGCTTCCAGTTGCTGGCGCTTGGCTTCGAATGCAGCATCCAGTTCTTTTATCTTTCCGCAAAAATCATCGACAGATCCTTCGAAGTATTCGTCGGGAATAAATAAGTTTCGCTTTACGTCTGCCTGTTCTACTCTGTAACCGGCTTCACGCGCCAGAATAACAAGTTTACGAACAACATCTTTTCCGCTTAAGTCGATACGTGGATCGGGTTCGGCATAGCCTGCCTCCTTTGCTAACTGGATGGCTTTGCTGAAGGGTATATCGGCACTGATTGTATTGAATATATAGTTCAGAGTGCCGGATAATACAGCTTCCAGTTTCAGTATATGATCTCCACTGTTTATAAGGTCGTTCATTGTATTGATTATAGGAAGGCCTGCTCCGACATTTGTTTCAAACAGAAATTTGATATCACGATGGCGGGCTGTCTCTTTCAGGGTCGTATAAGTCTCGAAAGAAGAAGATGCTGCTTCTTTATTAGCAGCTACTACGGACACGTTATTATTCAACAGTGTTTCGTATAATGCCGAAACCTTCGGGCTGGCAGTACAGTCTACGAATACGGAGTTGAAAATATTCATATTAAGTATTTCTTCGCAGAGGTGCTCAGGATTACTGGCTTCACCTTTTTCTTTCAGATCATCGATACAGTTTTCAAGATTCAACCCTTCGCGGCAGAAAAGTGCGTGTCTGGAGTTGGATACACCTACTACATTTAGTTTAAGCCCGTTTTGATCCATTAATTTGGGTTGTTGGATGCGGATTTGTTCGAGCAGGTTACCGCCTACCGTTCCAACTCCCGCTATGAAAAGGTTTAGCACTTTATATTCCGACAGGAAAAAAGAATCATGAATAGAATTTAATGCTTTACGTAGATATTTTAGCTTGATGACAAACGATATGTTTGTTTCAGAAGCACCTTGGGCACAGGCTATCACACTGATACCTGCACGGCCGAGCGTACCGAATAATTTTCCGGCAATACCGGGAGTACGCTTCATATTTTCACCTACGATAGCTACGGTTGCCAGGTCTTTTTCGGCAACAGTGTCGCTCATGTCTCCCTGCGCACGTTCAAGGGCAAATTCTTCGTTCAAAACGTTAACGGCTAAATCGGCATCCGCATTACGTACTGCAAACGTAGTATTGTTTTCGGAACTGGCCTGCGATACCATAAATACACTGATACCGTTTTTTGCCAAGGTTTTGAATATTCGATAATTTACGCCGATAACCCCCACCATGCCTAGGCCCTGAACGGTGATCAGGCAGGTATCGTTAATAGATGAAATTCCTTTAATGATAGCCTTACTGCTATCTTTTATCCGTTCTTTGGAAATATAAGTTCCCGGGGCTGTCGGATTAAACGTATTCAATATCCGGATCGGTATATTTTTATGGTAGACAGGATAGATTGTCGGAGGGTAAATTACCTTGGCACCAAAGTTACACAACTCCATTGCTTCGGTAAACGTCAAGCGGTCTATTACATAAGCAGAACTGATTACACGCGGGTCGGCAGTCATGAAACCGTCTACGTCTGTCCATATTTCCAGTACGTTTGCGTCCAGAACCGTTGCCAGGATAGAGGCTGTGTAGTCTGATCCGCCACGTCCTAAATTCGTTACTTCGCCTTCCGTGCTGGTAGAGATGAAGCCGGGAACCAATGATACTTTGGGTAGCGGGCTGAACGCCTCTTTAACCAGTTTATTCGTTAATTCGAAGTCGACGATATGTTTGTTGAATTGCTTTACCGTTTTAATGAATTTGCGCGAATCGAATAATTGGGCTTCTTTTATGACATTAGATACGATTTGGGATGAAAGACGCTCACCATAGCTGACGATCGTGTCCGAAGTTTTGGCCGAAAGATCATTGATCAGGTAAACACCCTTAAATATATTTGCCAGTTCGTCAAGTAAAGTCATTACTTTCTTTTGAACGTCATTCCGTAAAGCCGGATCGGGAATTACACCTTCTATTACATCCAGGTGCCTGGCGATAATCTCAGACATTTCACGCTCATAAGCCACGTCTCCTTTTGAAGCCAGTGCTGCCGTATTTAATAATTTGTCTGTGATACCGCCAAGAGCAGATACAACTACTATTACCGGTTCGTCTATAGCTTCTACAATCTTCTTTACACTTAAAATACTATCTACGGAACCTACGGACGTTCCGCCGAATTTTAATACTTTCATCTTTTTATCATTGATAGCTGACTGTTGACAATTACGGTTATCATAAAGATAAATACCATATATGTAAACCGGCAACCATGGTTATTAATAAGAATTTCTTAATAAGGAAATAATGAGATACTGAATGTTGACTTGTATGTGAAAGGACAATGCAGATAATTAACTGTCCACTGTCAACTCTCAATTTGATCGAAGTGAATAGATTCTAACCCCCCAAGGGGTCATCAATGCCCATGTATAATATGCAAATTCTGCACTCATTGATTTGTTCTCTATTTTGTATTGCAGGGGCAATATTACGCATTATTTTTCAAATGCAAGCATTTTTACCAAAATAAGTGTCTAAAAAGAAGGTGATTTATGGCAAATCCTTACTTTTTTGCAGTTTCTAAGGCTCTTTCCTTTTCTATATCTGCCCGGCTCTTACTCTGCGTAACCATATAGACGCCTACAAAAACAAATGCTGCAGAAAGTAATTTGTAAAAACTGAAAGAATCTTGTCCTATTAAAACTGCAATAAACGATGCTATGATAGGTTGTGCATAATTGTACATGCTGACGGTAGTTGGACGGATGCGCTTTAAAGACATCGGTATTAATAGGTAAGGTACAAACGTTGCTCCGAACAGAACAAAGAAAATAGCTCCTAATTCCCGGAAATCAAGAACTGACCTTTGGAAAGCGGGAGAATCTGCTATGTGCCCGATTGTAAACGGTAATACACTTAATGTTGAAAATAGAAACATCCACTTCATCATTGTTACGGATGAATATTTTAATGTCAGCGGTTTCGATAATACTAAATAGATGGAATAGATGAACCCACTGAATGTAATCATTAAATTTCCGGCTAAACTGCTGGCCTGGTTTGAACTGTGTGCGGATTGCAGGATGAGGGAAACAGCCCCGGTTACTCCCAGTAAAACACCTAATGCCTTTTTTCTTGTGATAGGCTCTTTTAGTATAATAGCAGCAAGTATCATAACGAAAATAGGTACGGCAGTGGCTATGATAGAAGCATCAACCGGAGATGTAATGTTGAGTCCCCAAATAAATAAGCCTTGGTTAAAGCCTACTCCGCATAAGGCGCATATAAATAAAGTGCCCATATCTTTTAACGAAACTTTCTCGAAAGGGACAAACAGTGAAGTAATCCAGAACATTACGCAGGCAAAAGACATACGCATGATTGTTAAAGCTTCAGGCGCTAGATGGGTAGGCAATAAATACTTGGAAACAGGCATATTTATTGCGAACAAGATGTTTGCCACCAATATAAGTAGGTGTCCTTTTTGTTTTTCTGAATTCATGTTCTTGCTGCTTTATCTCAAAGTACAAATGTACGGCATTGTTTGTAAATAATGATATAGGTAAAAGCGTAAACCTGTCTGAAATGTTATTAGGAATATCAATATTATGTTTGAAAACGAAAAAGTTTAACAAAACAAAACGTTTGATGTATAATCTGTGATCAAAAAGGTTGAAAACAGGATGTAGTTCATTTTACAGCATTTGCAAATCAATTCGACTTTTAGGTTTGGTTCATTTCAGAAATAGATTGTTCCATTTAAAAATATAAGCTAAATAGTCAAATGTTTAACTAAATGCAAAAAAGGCGAAAAAGTCATATTTCCCAACTTGCGATTTTCTGAATTCGTAATATTGCAAATGAAATAGGTTAAGTTAAAGCAGAGATTGATGAAGGAGATTAAAGGGTATATTTCGCAGGTTATCGGTCCCGTTGTAGATATTCATTTTGACGGAGACCCGGAAGAGAAGATTGTACTTCCGCATATCCATGATGCTATGGAGGTAATGTGCCTTAATGGGAAAAAATTGATAGTTGAGGTACAACAACATATAGGAGAGAACACTGTCCGTACTGTGGCCATGGATACTACAGACGGATTAAGACGAGGTATGAAAGCTGTATCTTATGGTTCGCCTATTACAATGCCTGTTGGCGATCAGGTGAAAGGTCGTTTGATGAATGTAACAGGTAACCCGATAGACGGGATGGAAGAGCTGGATAAAAAGGGTGCATTTCCAATACACCGGGAACCTCCCCGGTTTGAGGATCTGACTACAACGCAGGAAGTTCTTTACACCGGTATTAAGGTGATTGATTTGTTGGAGCCATATGCTAAGGGCGGTAAAATAGGACTGTTTGGAGGTGCCGGTGTAGGTAAAACGGTTCTTATTATGGAATTAATTAATAATATAGCGAAGAAGAATAACGGCTTTTCTGTCTTTGCCGGTGTGGGGGAACGTACGCGCGAAGGAAATGATTTGTTGCGAGAGATGATTCAGTCCGGCGTAATCCGTTACGGCGAAGCGTTTAAGGAAAGTATGGAACAAGGAAATTGGGATCTGTCTAAGATAGACCGCGAGGAACTTTCCAAGTCGCAGGCTACATTGGTATTCGGACAGATGAACGAACCGCCGGGAGCACGTTCGTCGGTAGCCTTGTCCGGATTGACGATTGCCGAATCGTTTCGTGACCTGGCAGCCGAAGGCGAAACAAAAGATATTTTGTTCTTTATTGATAATATATTCCGTTTTACACAAGCAGGATCGGAAGTTTCCGCCTTGCTGGGACGTATGCCTTCTGCCGTAGGCTATCAACCTACGCTGGCTACGGAGATGGGAGCGATGCAAGAACGGATCACGTCTACAAAGAAAGGTTCCATTACTTCTGTTCAGGCTGTTTATGTGCCGGCTGACGATTTAACAGACCCGGCTCCGGCTACCACCTTCTCCCATCTGGATGCCACTACGGTATTGAGCCGTAAGATTACGGAACTTGGAATATATCCGGCAGTCGATCCGCTGGAATCCACTTCCCGTATTCTTGATCCGCTCATTGTAGGCAAAGAGCATTATGAAACCGCCCAACGGGTGAAGCAGATTCTCCAGCGGAATAAGGAATTGCAGGACATTATCTCCATATTGGGAATGGAAGAACTTTCCGAAGAAGATCGCCAGACAGTAAACCGGGCTCGGCGTGTACAACGTTTCTTGTCGCAACCTTTTGCCGTTGCGGAACAGTTTACAGGAATCCCCGGCGTAATGGTCTCCATTGAAGATACGGTTCGTGGCTTCAAGATGATTCTTGACGGCGAAACAGATACAATTCCGGAACAGGCTTTCCTGAATGTGGGAACGATAGAACAAGTTATTGAAAAGGGGCGACGATTAGCCGAACAAGCAAAAGAGTAATTATGAGACTGGAAATAGTATCACCTAACGGAATGCTTTTCAATGGAGAGATAGAGGATGCCTCTTTTCCGGGACTGGCCGGTTCTTTCGATGTATTGCCCAATCATGCTCCAATGATAGCTGCGTTGGGAGAAGGAGTGATCCGGTATGAAGACGGAATCAAACGATATGAACAAAAGATACGGAACGGATTCATTGAGATAAGCAACAATATCTTATCCGTTTGTGTCGAATAACAGACAGGTGTATGAAAGGCAGGTTGAAATTAAAGTTAATGGCATTATTCACCTTCATAGATGTTGCTATTGGAGTTACGCTGGGAGGTTTGTTATACACTATTTGGCCGGAACACTATTTCTCGTGGTATCCTTCCATTCCTGTCTTTTATTGGGTGACAGGAATAGTTTTGACTTATTTCCTTGACCGGGTAAAGAAAAAGAAGGGGGATGTTACCGTCACTACCTATATGCTGGTGCGTTTCTGTAAGTTTACATTTGTGCTGGTGTTTCTTTGGTTGTATGCAAATCTGGTAGGAGAGCAGTTAAAAACTTTCGGTTTTACACTGATGTTGTTCTATTTTATCTATCTGGGGCTTGAGACCTATACGATCTATTTGTTTGAGAAGAAAAGGATGAAAAGAGAGAAAAAAGAAAATGATGAACGATATTAGCAATAGCAGGCTTTGGTGGATGATAGGGATGATATGGCTTTGCTTTACGACGTCGGTGAAAGCAGAATCATCCCCGGTAGATGTGCAGGAAATCGTATTCTCGCATATTCAGGATGCTTATACCTGGCATATTACCAAATGGAACGGAAAAGAAATTACAATTTCATTGCCTGTCCTGGTAAAGAGTGAGGAACGGGGTTGGAGTTTCTTTTTCTCTCATAATTTGCATGACGGAAATGCATATGACAATTATTATCTCGCAACCGAAGGTGATCACGCAGGCAAAGTGGTAGAGAAGAACAGCCGTGGAGAAGTGGTGCGCCCGCTGGATTTGTCGTTGACGAAAAATGTGTGCGGCCTGTTTATAAGTTGCACTATAATTCTTTTTATCATTCTTTGGACGGCTCGCTGGTATAAGAAACATCCGAATGAAGTTCCGGGCGGGTTTATCGGACTGATAGAAACAGCCATTTGCTACATGCAGGATAATGTCATTAAAGGAGCGATCGGGAAAGATTATAAACGATATAATTCATACTTGCTTACCGTATTTTTCTTTATTCTGATTAATAACTTGATTGGAATTATTCCGGTTTTCCCGGGAGGTGCGAATGTAACAGGTAATATTGCTGTAACTGGTGTGTTGGCAGCTTGTACGTTTATTGTTGTCAATTTGTTTGCCACCAAAAACTATTGGAAAGAAATTTTCTGGCCAAAGGCCCCGATTTACCTGAAGTTGCCTTTGCCAATTATGCCGTTAGTGGAGTTTTTCGGCGTTTTTACTAAGCCGTTTGCACTAATGATTCGTTTGTTTGCCAACATTATGGCCGGACATACTATTATTCTGGCTCTTACTTGTCTGATTTTTATTACAACTTCGATGGGCTTGCTGGTGAACTTTGGAATGACAATTGTATCTGTCTTCTTCAGTGCTTTTATGAATTGTCTGGAGTTATTGGTTGCCTGTTTACAGGCGTATATATTTACCTTACTTTCTGCCAACTATATAGGGTTGGCAAAAGTAGAAGATTAAAATTTGGAATATTCACTTAATGTTAAATGTTATGTTATCGACTATTTTATTACAAGCGGCTGCAGGAATGGGAGTGGCCAAGATGGGTGCAACAATAGGAGCAGGTATTGCCGCTGTCGGCGCCGGAATTGGTATCGGACTGATCGGGAAAGGAGCTGTCGAAGCCATTGGCCGCCAGCCGTCAGCCGCCGGAGAGATACGTACATCGATGTTGATTATGGGTGCTTTGGTTGAAGGTGTTGCTCTGTTTGCAATAGTTGTTTGCTTCCTTGCATTGTTTCAGTAAACTTTAGTTTGTTATGTCATTATTAACACCGGATTTGGGCCTTCTATTCTGGATGATTGTTTCTTTTGGAATGGTTCTGGTTATTCTTTCCAAGTACGGCTTTCCTGTTATTATTAAAGCGATAGAGCAACGGAAAGCATATATCGATAATTCCTTGGAGCAAGCGCGTCTGGTAAAAGAGCAACTGGCCGATGTGCAAATGGAAGCGGATAAGATTCTTATGGATGCGAAAGAAAAACAGCATGCAATCCTCCAGGAAGCAATCACAGAAAAAGAGAAGATCATCTATGAAGCGCGTACGAAAGCTGAGGCTGAAGCCCGGCAACAGATTACTGAAGCAACCCAGCGCATCCAGGAAGAAAAAGAAAGGGCAATCCGCGATATCCGTTCGGAAATAACCGGTTTGTCTATCACAATTGCAGAGAAAGTGATAAAAGAAAAGATAGACAGTAGCGGCAAGCAGCAGCAAATTATTAATCGGTTGCTTGATGAGGTGTCTTTCAGTAAATCGTAGATAATGTTATGGATATAGGACGAATATCTCCACGGTATGCAAGTGCCCTTTTTTCCTTAGCTAAAGAAAAGGGAGAAGAGGTGCGCGTGTATCAGGATATGAAAATGCTGGCCGATAGCTTTTCATTGGAACCGGCACTGAAAGAAGCTATTGCCAATCCGGTTGTAACCGCAACGGAAAAAGAGCAATTGCTGATAGCGGCAGGTGGTATAGAAGTATGTGATTTGTATAAACGTTTTATTCGACTGGTTTTACAACACAGACGGGAAAACCAGTTGCTCTTCATTACTTATATCTATATCCATTTATACCGGAAAGACAAGAAAATTGCCCGTGTGTATTTTAGTACTGCGGTGCCGGTTGGCGACGAAGTGAAACATCATCTGGTAGATAAGCTGGAGAGAGAGACGAAAAACAAGATCGAGTTTGTTGGCTATGTGAAACCTGAATTACTGGGCGGTTTTTGCCTGCAAATAGGGAATTGCCGGATAGATGCCAGTTATGCAACAGGACTGAACGATATTCGTAACCGGTTATTCGAAAACAGATAAAAAGAAACAAAAAGTATGACAGAACAAATAAAAGTAAGCGAAGTTACTGCCGTTTTGCGTCAGCAACTGGAAGGAATCAGCACCAGTGTCCATATGGAAGAGGTTGGCACAGTACTGCAGGTAAGTGATGGCGTGGTGCGTATTTACGGTCTTGATAATGCCGAAGCGAACGAGCTGTTGCAATTTGATAACGGTATCGAAGCGGTGGTAATGAATCTGGAAGAAGACAATGTCGGAGCTGTTTTACTTGGCTTGACCGATATGGTAAAAGAAGGCGACATTGTAAAACGTACCGGACGCATTGCATCTATACAGGTGAGCGAAGGAATGATCGGTCGTGTGATCGACCCTTTGGGCAATCCGCTTGATGGAAAAGGCGAAATTATAGGTGAAACCTGTGAAATGCCGCTCGAACGCAAAGCACCGGGTGTTATTTTCCGACAACCGGTGAATGAGCCTTTGCAAACAGGGATTAAGGCTGTCGATGCGATGATTCCGATCGGACGTGGACAACGGGAACTCATCATTGGCGACCGCCAGACGGGAAAAACATCCATTGCTATCGATACGATCATCAATCAACGCAGCAATTATGAGGCCGGCCATCCTGTTTATTGTATATATGTAGCGATTGGCCAAAAAGGGTCTACGGTTGCCGCTTTAGTTAAGACGTTACAGGAGAAAGGCGCCATGGATTATACCATCGTGGTAAGTGCCACGGCTTCTGATCCTGCTGCCATGCAGTATTTTGCTCCTTTCGCCGGTGCTTCCATCGGAGAGTATTTCCGCGATACTGGGCGGCATGCCTTGGTGGTATATGACGACCTTTCCAAACAGGCGGTTGCCTATCGTGAAGTATCGTTGATCCTTCGTCGTCCCTCGGGGCGCGAGGCCTATCCGGGTGATATCTTTTATTTGCATTCCCGCTTGCTGGAACGGGCGGCAAAGATCATTAACCAGCCTGAAGTGGCGAGAGAGATGAACGATTTGCCCGAAAGTATGAAAAGCAAGGTGAAAGGTGGCGGCTCTCTTACAGCTCTGCCTATTATTGAGACACAGGCAGGCGATGTTTCCGCCTATATTCCTACGAACGTGATATCTATTACTGATGGACAGATATTTTTGGAGACTGATCTGTTTAACCAGGGAAACCGGCCGGCTATCAATGTTGGGATCTCTGTTTCGCGTGTCGGAGGTAATGCCCAGTTGAAAGCGATGAAGAAAGTAGCGGGTACGTTAAAAATAGATCAGGCTCAGTACCGTGAACTGGAGTCGTTTTCCAAGTTTGGCGACGATATGGATGCCGTTACAGCTTTTACGATAGATAAAGGGCGGAAGAATACCCAGTTGTTGATACAACCACAATATAATCCAATGCCTGTTGAAGATCAGATTGCTATTCTTTATTGCGGAACGAAAGGATTATTGAAAGAGGTTCCACTGGAGAAGGTGCATGCCTTTGAGAATGCTTTCCTTCAGGAGTTGCATGCTGCTCACCGGCACGATGTGCTGGATGTATTGAAAGCCGGAACAATCAGCGATGAAGTGATGAAAATTCTGGAAAATACGGCAATGCGTTTGTCTGAATCATATAAATAGGAATATGGCGTCATTGAAAGAAATAAAAGTCAGGATTGCATCTATACGGAGCACACAGAAGATAGCCTCTGCTATGAAGATGGTTTCTTCTGCAAAGCTACACCATACACAGGCATTGGCGGAACATACTCAATTATATGCCGGTAAATTGTCCGCTATCCTGAATGCTCTTCTGGCTTCGGCATGTGAATGGGATTCTCCGTTTGTGAGACAACGGGATGTAAAACGGGTCGCTATTGTTGTCTTTTCTTCCAGTAGCGGTCTTTGCGGTACATTTAATGTGAATGTCTGGAAAGAACTGTCGGCATGCCTTATCGATTATAACAATAGGAATATTGCTGTATCTCTTTATCCGATAGGGAAGAAGATTGCCGACGAACTGCATAAGGCCGGTTATGCAACGACCGATGATTTCATTCATATGGGAGAAAAACCTTCTTTCGAAGGAGCTGTTTCTTTGGCCACTGAGTTGATGGAATTGTATGCATCCGGGAAAGCGGATCAGGTAGAGTTGCTTTATCACCACTTCAAAAGTATGGCTTCGCAAATATTGGTGAAGAAGATTTTCCTGCCTGTTTCTATACAGGCACTGGAAGAAGAAGGAGCAAGCGGTTCTGTCAGGGCGGACTACATACTGGAACCGTCAGCAGAGGATGTACAGACTTTGCTCCTTCCCAAATTACTCAACCTGACGGTTTATACAACAATGCTTGATACGGCAACCGCCGAACATGCCGCCCGGATGATGGCCATGCAGACCGCAAATGATAACGCAAACGATCTCATACGGCGACTTACCTTGCAATATAATAAAACCCGCCAGCAAGCTATTACGAACGAATTGCTGGATATCGCGGGAGGAATCGGATAACTTGTAACTCCTTCGCAAAAATAGTTCTATCTTTGTGTTTGCTTAAACGAATATAGAGATAAATGTTTATGAAACCGATTCGTATTATTGAAATATGTGCCAATTCGGCGCAGAGCTGTGTAGAGGCCGAAATGGGAGGCGCTAAACGTGTAGAGTTGTGTGCCGGTATTCCCGAAGGAGGAACAACGCCCAGCTATGGTGAGATCATGACCGCCCGGGAGTTAACGTCTGCTATCGACATTAATGTGATAATACGTCCTCGCGGTGGCGATTTCCTGTATACGCCTGCCGAGGTTCAGTCGATGTTGCATGATATAGAAATGTGTAAACAATTGGGAGTGCATGGCGTAGTGTTTGGTTGCCTTACGAAAGAGGGAGATATCGATGTTACGCTGATGCGCCGGCTGATGGATGCAGCCAAGCCTTTATCGGTAACTTGTCATCGGGCGTTCGATGTGTGCCGGGATCCTTTTGTTGCTTTAGAGCAGCTGATAGAATTGGGATGCGACCGTATTCTGACTTCCGGACAACAGTCGGATGCTGTGAAAGGTATCTCTTTGATTGCAGAACTGGTGAAGCGTGCGGCCAACCGCATCATTATTATGCCTGGTTGCGGAGTGCGCGAAGAGAATATAGTAAAAATAGAGCAGGAAACCGGTGCTAAAGAGTTTCACACGTCAGCCCGCAGCATCGTTTACAGTAAAATGGTGTATCGCAATGAAAATGTTCCGATGGGTAGTAATGTGGTATCTTCCGAATTTGAAACCGTAGAGACAGATCGTAAAAAAGTAGCTGCTTTTGTGAGTTAAAAAGCAAAAAAACTGAAACCTTTTAAAGTATTCTTCTGTTGATTGGAGACGTAGAGCTCATTTTAAATTAGCATATATATGGAGAATAACAAAGACGCTTTAAAAGGTCGCATTATTGTCGCAATGCGTAATATTTTTGTTAGTGAATATCGTAAGATTGTAAATAAGTACGCCGACCAGCAGATTTGGACTGATATCGATCTTTCTTCTGATGCTGTTTTTAGTTCTTCAACTACAAACAGTTATTCTATGCAGGATGTATCAAAAGCGCTTCGTAGTATCAGTAATGAATTGAAAGTTCCGTTTAGCTTGTTTATAAGCGGTTATAAGTATGAAGAAATAGCAAAGCATTTGAATATTCCTGTCGGTACTGTAAAAAGTCGTATTTATTTTGCACGGCAAGCTTTACATAAGGTTTTGAGCAACGATAAAGATGATAGCAAATAAGATATAAATAACTTTACCGGCAGTAAGAAAAAAGCAGAGCGTAACGAATTCGCCGAATGTGTTCGTTACGCTCTGCTTTTATAGTTAAATATCCATGAATCAATGCACGCAGTGAGGCAAAGGCAAGAAAGATTTGTGATTTGTGATTTATGAATTATGTGGCAAACAAGATTTGGGGTAGAAGTTATATACTAAAAAACATCCCGATCATTTTTTCGAAACATCGAGATGATTTGGAGAAATGATCGGGATGTTTTTAGTATATTGTTGTATCTTTGTATCATTGTATATTGAATAGATGAATGACCATGAAATACCTGTATTTTTTTGTTGCCTTATTTATATCTATGTTATGTTTTGCACAGCAAGATTCGATTGTACCTTTTGACAAGGCATATAAGCGAGTGTACAATATTACGAAGGTTTCCGGCCAGAAGCCTGTGATAGATGGGAAACTTGATGAAGGTTTCTGGACTGAACAGGGTGAGTGGTCTGATCGTTTTGTGCAAATTATTCCTTATGAACGGGTAATTTCTCCTTCTCCTACAAAAGTGAAACTTTTTTATGACAATAAGTATATTTATGTGGGGGTTATGTGCAAGGACGCAGTACCCGAAAAGATGAATAGGTTTATAGGAAACCGTGATGATAATAGTTTGGGCGATTTGATTAGTGTCGCTTTTGATACGTATCATGATTATAGGGCTGCCCCTGAGTTTAATATAAATCTGGGAGGCAATAAAACAGATTTGGTTGTTACTGACAAATTAAGTGTCAATTTAAGTTGGAATGCCGTATGGGAAGGAAAAACCCATATTGACCAAAAAGATTCTTTATGGACTGCAGAACTGCGTATTCCGTTTAGCCAACTTCGTTATAATCAGAAATCGGATGATGGTGTCTGGGGGCTTCATGTACGGCGTATAATCCGGCGTAACAACGAAGTTCAGAACTGGAGCATGATACCATTGAAAAATAATGGCCATGTTTTCTCTTTCGGAGAGATGCACGGTATGACAGATTTGCCCAAGCCGCGCGGAATAGAGTTTTTGCCTTATGTAATGGGTAAGTTTCGCAATTCACCTCAGATACCGGGTAGTCCGTATCAAAAAGGGCATAGTTGGGGAGGTAATGTTGGACTGGATGCAAAATTTGCATTGTCTGACTTTACGTTGGATATGACTATTAATCCGGACTTTGGGCAAGTGGAATTAGACCCTTCGGTAATGAATCTGACAGCTTATGAAACTTTTTATGATGAAAAACGCCCCTTCTTTCTGGAAGGAAAACATATCTTAGATTTTGCAAATGGTAATGATATGATGTTTTATACCCGCCGTATCGGTGCAGCCCCGTCTTATACTCCGCAAAATATTGATAATGTAAGCAGCTTTGCCGGAACAAAAGATAATGTTCCTATTATCGGTGCGTTGAAACTTACAGGTACCAATCGGAAAGGGGTTACAATCGGTGTAGTACAAAGTGTTACAGCCCGTTCTTCTGTTAAAGTCAGTAGAAATGGTAATGAAACGACGGAAGTAGTGGAACCTCTTACAAATTATACGGTGGGACGTGTGCAAAAGAACTGGAGAGGAAATACGTTACTAGGGGGCATGCTGACTTCTGTAAACAGAGATTTGAGCGAACCTTATCTGGAAAAATTTCTGGTACGGAATGCGTTTACTGCAGGTATTGATTTTACACAGTATTTTAACAATAGGCTGTATTATATTGACGTTAAAGGAATGTTGAGTTCCTTGAATGGAACAAAAGAAGCTATAACTCTTTTACAACGGAATGCTGTACATTATTATCAACGCGAATCATCTAAAGGCTATTTAGGAGTCGATCCGGACAGGACTTCATTAAATGGAACGGGTGGTTATGTAAAAGTAGGAAGGAAAGGTAATGCTAAGTGGGCTTTTTCTGAATCGTTTGGTTGGTCTTCTCCCGGTTTTGATTTGAATGATATGGGGTATATGAAGGAGACCGATTATCTAAAAAATGAAACGGAGATAGCTTATCGCCAGACAGATATATGGAAGATGTTCCGCTATAACGCATTTACTCTTACACAAACGAATTGGTGGAATTATGGTGGGTATGCAATTAATAATGATGTTGCTTTGCGTTGGCAGAGTATGACTATGAATCGTTATGAAATGGATATGAAAGAAACATTCGGATGGAATAAACTGGATACACGCATGCTCAGAGGTGGTCCTGATGTGCGCTATAATCCTTTTTTTCTGACATCTGTAAAGTTTAACACGGATAAAGCAAAGCGGGTTATGTTTATGCTGAAATATGAAGGTAACCATAATCTGGACGGATATAATCGTTTTAATACGATGATGCCGAGCCTGACATTCCGTCTGGGAAACCATGTATATCTGTCCGGTGAGTTGAACTATGCGTGGAATACGGACAATATGCAATATGTAAATACATTACTTCCTGCTAATGTAGAGTTGCCGAATACGCAAAAAACATTTACTCCTGTTTATTTGGCGGGACACATGGATCAGAAAACGTATGGCCTTACCATGAAAGTACAGGTGAACGTAACTCCTGATATTTCTATCCAATTTTATGGTTCTCCTTTTACGTCTACAGCGAAGTTCAGTGACTTTAAACTGGCTGATGATACAAAGTCTCATTCGTATGATAATCGTTTTTATTCAATACATTCCGATGCTTTGAATTATAATGAAGGACTTTATAGCTTTACCCATGAAGGAAAAGTCTATGAATTTCCGAACCCGAATTTCAGCTTTAATGAATTCCGTTCTAATCTGGTGGCCCGTTGGGAATATTTACCGGGTTCTACTCTCTATTTTGTATGGGAACACCAAATGTCTAACCGCGACAGTAAACAAATTGGCGGTTGGGGATCGAATCTGGATCGTATGTTTGGGCTTCCTTCCACAAATACTTTTATGATTAAAGTAAATTACTGGTTTAATATATAGTATAATCGGTTTTTCTGATTATTTTTGTTTTTAACTCGTATACGGAATATTTTGCTTGAAATAAAAACATAAAACTAGAATATTATGGAAGAGAAAAAAAGAAGACTTACTCGTTCAAACGATAAAATGATTGCAGGTGTATGTGGCGGTATTGCCGAGTATTTTGACTGGGACCCTACATTGGTTCGTGTCGGTTATGTATTGCTGAGTATATTTACTGTTTTTTCCGGGGTTATAGCTTATTTTGTGCTCTGGTTAATTATGCCTAAAGAAAAAGGGTATTAAGAATGAATTTTGAATTATCGTCGCCTTTTAGTCCGACCGGAGATCAACCGGAGGCTATTGCTGCGCTTACCGAAGGCATACAGAGCGGTGTACCTTTTCAAACCTTGTTGGGGGTGACAGGCTCCGGTAAGACTTTTACAATTGCAAACGTGATTAAGGAGGTGAAAAGACCAACCTTGATTTTGAGCCATAACAAGACTTTGGCAGCTCAGTTGTATAGTGAGTTTAAAGCCTTTTTCCCAAATAATGCTGTAGAGTATTTTGTGTCATATTACGATTATTATCAACCGGAAGCTTATCTTCCGTCTACAGATACCTATATAGAAAAAGATTTGGCAATCAATGAAGAAATTGATAAACTGCGCTTGCGTGCTACCGCCTCTCTTTTGTCCGGCAGGCAAGATGTTATTGTGGTTTCATCTGTGTCTTGTTTGTATGGTATGGCCGATCCTCGTGCTTTTGCAGAAAAAGTAACACATTTGGAACGGGGAATGAAGATTGACCGGGATGTTTTATTAAGACGTTTTGTCGATGCTTTGTATGTTAATAACAAATTGGATTTTAATAGTGGCTGTTTTCGGGTAAACGGTGATACGGTGGATATTTTTCCTGCTATTGAGACTTTTGACGGTGTGGCTTACCGTATTGAGTTTTGGGATGATGAGATAGACCGTTTATCTTCTTTTGATCCTAAGACCGGTCAGGAAATAGATGAACAGGATGAACTGAATATTTACCCGACGAATTTATTTGTCACTACACAAGACAGGATTAATTCCGCTATTGGTCAGATTGATGTGGATTTAGGTACGCAAGTGAATTTCCTGAAAGAAATAGGGAAGCCATTTGAAGCGAAACGCTTATACGAACGTGTAACTTTTGATCTGGAAATGATACGGGAATTAGGACATTGTTCGGGTATAGAGAATTATTCCCGTTATTTTGACGGGCGAGCTCCAGGTGAACGCCCTTTTTGTTTGTTGGATTATTTTCCGAAAGATTTCATGCTGGTGATAGATGAAAGCCACGTAACCATACCGCAGATACGTGCTATGTACGGAGGCGATTTTGCCAGAAAGAAGAATCTGGTTGAATATGGTTTCCGCCTTCCGTCTGCCATAGATAACCGTCCGCTTACTTTTGATGAATTCGAATCTCTTACTCCTTTGGCTATTTATGTGAGTGCAACACCTGCCGATTATGAATTGGAAAAAAGCGAAGGAATTGTTGTAGACCAGGTAATTCGTCCTACCGGCTTATTGGATCCGGTAATAGAGGTGCGTCCGACATTGAATCAGATAGATGATTTAATGGAAGAAATAGAGCAACGTGCTGCTAAAGATGAACGGGTGTTGGTGACAACACTTACTAAACGTATGGCTGAAGAGCTTACTACTTATATGACTCGTATGGGAGTGAGGTGCAATTATATTCATAGTGATGTGGACACGTTAGAACGTATCCAGATAATGGATGATCTTCGTAAAGGGCTGTTTGATGTTTTGATTGGTGTGAACTTATTACGTGAAGGATTGGATTTGCCTGAGGTGTCTTTGGTTGCAATTCTGGATGCGGATAAAGAAGGCTTTTTGCGTTCTCACCGTTCGCTGACGCAGACAGCCGGACGCGCGGCGCGTAACATAAATGGAAAGGTGATTTTTTATGCTGATAAGATAACTGATAGTATGAAGTTGACAATGGATGAAACAACCCGCCGCCGCGAAAAACAGTTAGCTTATAATGAAAAACATGGTATCACTCCAAAACAGGTTATTAAGAATAGTGTTTCTTTGGTTGCGGAGAAACAACAAACGGTTACATCTGAGCCATATGCTTATATAGAATCAGAACCTAGTCTGGTGGCCGACCCGGTTGTTCAGTATATGAGTCGCCAGCAATTGGAAAAAACGATTGAACGTACAAAGAAACAAATGGCTGAAGCTGCCAAAAAGCTGGATTTTATAGAAGCTGCGCAATTTCGTGATGAACTGGTTAAACTTCAGGATTTGTTGGCTACAAAATAATTGAAATATGATTCTGAGATATTTTTGTATGACTATTTTCCTGCTTCTTCCTTTGTGTGGAAAAGCACAGGTCTTACCTGTTGTCGACTCTGTATATTATACGGGCGAAGACCGTGCTGTTTTTGACCGTTTTATAAAAGAAGTGGAGTCGGAGAAATCTTTACCTACAGGGGAATTGACGGTGAAAGCTGCTTTGTTCTTTTTGGGTGTACCTTATGTAGCCGCTACATTGGAACGAGTTCCGGAAAAGCTGGTTGTCAATTTCAGTGGATTGGACTGTATGACTTTAGTGGAGAATACGGTTGCTTTGGTGCGTACATTGCAGATGCCGTCTGTTTCATTCGATAATTTCTGCCATGTTTTATCTCTTTTCCGTTATCGTGATAATATGTCAGAGAATCTTTCTGCCGGTTTGGATTATACGGATCGTTTGCATTATACGACTGATTGGATTTATGAAAACCAGAAGCAGGGCAGGATAAAAGATATTACAAAAGAGATAGGCGGAAAGCCATTAGCCGTAAATTTATCATTTATGTCGACGCATCCGGATAGTTATGTTCAGTTGAAAGATTCTCCGGAACGTGTTGCAAAGATAACAGCAAAAGAAAAGGAGATAAATACCCGTTCTTATTTTTATTTACCTAAAGAAGATATAGGGGCCTGTGCCCGTGGTATTAAAGATGGAGATATAATTTGCTTTGTGACAAATATCAAAGGATTGGATATTTCTCACGTAGGTATTGCTTATTGGGTTGGGGATAAGCTTACTTTTATACATGCCTCTTCTGTTGCAAAAAAGGTTATTGTCAATGAAGAGTCTTTGGAAGCATATACAAAACGGATAAAGAGCAATGCCGGAATAATGGTTGTCCGTCAGTTAAGTCCGTCATTGAAATAATTCAAATGCAAATTTGAATCCTATACTTTGATATTCCCATTTATTAAATCCGAGGAAAATGGCAATATTGAATATGTTGTTTCCGACACCATATCCGGCTTCGGTATAGCTTGGTAGTATTGGAGTCCATAATTGGCTTAAGTAGAATCGTTCGGAAAATATATGTTTGGAAGCTCTTTTATTTTTTAGTAGTTGGAAAAGGATAAAAGGGCTTTGATACATAAAATGCGCTTGTATATACTTATCGGAAGCATTATACCATTCGCTTTTTAGCAAATTGAAGACCCCACCTATTTTATCATCCCACGAATCCGGGAAATTGTGCCGTGTAAAATATTCAAAGTCTGCAAAATAGGTTCCTTTTTGTTTTGTGTAAAGTCCTCCGCTGATATGATAATTCAGTTTACGTAATAAGCCCAGAGAGATACTTTGATGTATATCGGTTTCAATGCGCCCGTAGTTTCCTATGCTTTTCCCTACATTAGGAATTGCTCTGGCTATTTCCAATGAAATGGTCGGGTAGTAGGAACGGACATATTCTTTGCGATGCCCGTCCATCCGATAGTATTGCCGGGGGGTATATGAAAAACCAACGGTTGTGAGGAAATCATGATAGTTTTCATTTAAAATATTATCAACACCCTCTCCCGGGTCAATATCTGTACTTGTTTTTACCGGTATACGACGGTGGTAAGATATTCCCGTCATTAACTGGAAACCATTGAATAATTCAATAGTATTACGCAGGTCAACATAATAGTGTTTGAAGTATTTGAGATTGAGATCATCAAAATTGAAGACGGAGTCTTTTAACTCTGCATTGATCTTTTTGGTTATTTCGGATGAATAACCTTGATTACCATTTGCTATCATGAGACTTAATGCTCCTAACTTTTCAGGTTTGTATTCCCAGTCGCCGGCAATTTTGAAGAAAAATTCTTTTCTTTTGGATGTAAAACCTATTTCGGGACGGAAACGGATTTGCCTGTCTTTTTCAAATGTTTTGCTTATGCGTATTTTTTGTTTGTAGTTTATACCGTTTCGTGCGGAATAACCTAATTGAAAAGGGTTAAGTATTCCTGAATATTTGATGCGGGTAGTGCGATAGTCTAGGTTTACGGTATTTGTTAATTGCTGAGTGAGTTTTATATACTTTACCATGTTGGTAGTATCTAATTTATCTTCGTTTTTTTTGACTTGGGTGAGAATTTTATTTTCTTCATAGGTGAGAGGAATATCCCGTTTTTTATTCCAATAAGTTGAATCCCTGATAATAGGGATCGTATCGGAAGACAGACGGTAATAGCTGGTTAAATCGAGTGATTTTTGTCGCTTGCTTTGATGATTTTCTTCAATCCATTCAACTTTCTTGTATTTGAAAGTCGCATGATAAGTACTGGCAATGACATTCCCTAGTACGTTGTATCTAAGAAACAGATCGGCTTTATCGGGTAAAAGAAAACGGCGGAAATCTCTATTAAACGTCATGACCAGATTAAATTCGGCGAAAGAAAAACGTCCATTCATGTCTATTTTGTCAATCACCCAGGAATTGTTGGTAATATATAAATCTCCGCATACCAGTTTTTGGCTCCACATTTTAGGCATAAAGCGGATTTTGTAGATTTTGAGTCCGAGTGTATCTTGTATGTCTTCCAATGTGAAATTATAGAAACTGAATGCATTGCTTGCTACCGGCATTAATATTTCTTCATTATAAGCGGTGGGAGAATATACATTGAGATTTAGAAAACTTACTACTTCTTGCTGTTTGCTACGGTTGGGTATACTGTTTCCGTTGACAGCCTTAAAACTATGGAAATAATTGTTGGGTGCGCTGAATTTAGATTGGCTGAACATTTCAAAGAGCATATCTTTATTTTTCCGGTCAACAGGAAAGAGATTATTGGCGAAACGGATTAAGAAGTTGTGTTTTAGTATTTCAGTACGTCCTTTAATATATATTTCAGCATCATACTTAGATACGACATCTGCATAACCGCAAGCACTTTCTATAACAATATTCATGATAGAATCGGCTAGCTGAGTTTTTGCTGTATGATTGTGTGTGTGCAAAAATAAATCCCCATAAGTATTTTTGGCATTTAGCATTGTACTTACAGTTGTTGCAAGAAGGGCAAGTATCAAATATAGGTATTTCAATGGTAGATTAATCTTTATATACAAATATAATGAATAAATTTCAGATTATAGATGAAAGAAGATAAAATGTTATGATTACCTGCAATTAATCATACAAAATGTTTTATTGTTTCAAAAGAAAAGCCGTATATTTGTGCTTCATAAGTATGTTATATAGCAGTCGTGGTTAAACAACTAAAAGAAGAGGTCGATTTATCGGCCAGTTTATCAGAAGTGTGGAGGGTTTTGACCGATAAAGAACGGGAAATCCTTCGTAATAATTCGTCCATTCAGCATTTTAAACGGAACGAATTGGTTTACTATGAGGGAGATGAACCGAAAGACATGATGTGCTTATTAAAAGGCAAGGTGAAAATCTTTAAAGAAGGTGTTGGCGGAAGAAGCCAGATTATTCGAATGATTAAACCTGTTCAGTACTTCGGATATCGTGCAAACTTTGCTCAGGAAAATTATCTGACGAATGCTTCTGCTTTTGAAGCATCCACCGTCTGTCTGATCCCAATGGCCGTTGTTACAGAATTGTTGATGGGTAATCCTCATTTGGCAATGTTTTTTATTCGCCAGCTTTCAATTGATTTGGGAGTTGCGGATGAGCGTACCGTTAATCTGACACAAAAACATATTCGCGGACGTTTGGCTGAATCTCTGTTGTTCTTGAAAGACAGTTATGGTTTGGAAGAGGATGGTGCCACATTAAGTATTTATCTGGCACGTGAAGATTTGGCGAATCTGTCTAATATGACTACTTCGAATGCAATCCGTACCTTATCTACATTTGTATCTGAGCGTATTATTGCGTTGGATGGTAGAAAGATTAAACTTATTGATGAGGAGAAGCTGAGGAAAATCAGCAAGATGGGATAACAGTTAGTAGGGTGACAGCCGACAGTTATATGTGTATTTGCCGGCTGTCATTTGTTTTTAGAATTTATATCCTATGGTCAGAACAGATGATATATTCTTGGGAGAGAAACTTTCGTAACCTAAATATTTAGCTACATCACCTAAATCGCCATCCATACTAACTAGTCCGAGCTGATTATCCAATGCAAAAATAAACTTATGGTATTCGATTCCTATGCCTAGACAGGCGCCTGCATCAAAACGGTTACAACCTAAATTTCCGTCACTGATTTTACCAAAAGTATTGACATCGAATTTACCACCTATTGTTATGTATCCCGTAGTAGTTGGAATGTTCTTTTCAATTAGGTCTAGTTTAGTTTTACCACCTACTCCGCATGCTATATACGGACCTGCATTAATTACAAATCTGGTGTTCGTTCCAATATTAAAACGAGTTGCTGCTAAAATTGGCAATTCAAGATATAGTTCGTTCATTGTGATTGTTCCGGTCTGACCATCTTTATCTTTACCACCTTTAGAGGCAAAGTTTAACGATGTCTGTAAGGCCCATGTCTTATTAAAGACATATTCCGCTCCAATTCCGAGTTTGTACGCAAATTTGGCATTGCTATCTGCATTTTTTCCCCAGAAACTCGAAACTCCAACGCCCGCCTTTGCTTGGAATGAAACAGATGATTGAGCTATTGTTCCAAATGCGAATAGAACAAAGCCAAGTATTAATGTTAATTTCTTCATCTTTTAAATAAGATATTATTTTATTGCTTCCCGGATTCGAATTAGTTTTGTAAGCAATTCTTCTAATAAATCCAATTGTAACATATTTGCTCCATCAGATTTTGCTTTGGAAGGTTCCGGATGTGTTTCTATAAACAGGCCGTCTGCACCAACTGCAATAGCAGCTTTTGCTATTGTTTCTATAAGGGCAGGCATTCCTCCTGTAACACCGGACGTTTGGTTCGGTTGTTGTAATGAATGGGTGACATCCATGATTACAGGAAAACCAAACTCCTGCATTTGTGGAATCCCTCTGTAATCAACAACTAGATCGGTATAACCGAATGTTGTTCCGCGTTCGGTCAGCATTACGTTATTATTACCAGCGTCTACTACTTTTTGTGCAGCAAATTGCATAGCTCCGGGAGAGAGAAACTGTCCTTTCTTTATATTGACAATTTTACCGGTTTCTGCGGCGGCAACAAGCAGATCGGTTTGTCTGCATAGAAAAGCCGGAATTTGCAATACATCTACATATTCGGCAGCCATGGCAGCTTCGGATGTCTCATGGATATCGGTAACAGTCGGTATATGAAAGGTTTCACTGACTTTGCGTAAAATCTTCAATGCCTTTTCGTCGCCAATACCTGTAAATGAATCCAGACGCGAACGGTTGGCCTTGCGATATGAACCTTTAAATATATATGGAATATTTAGCTTAGTTGTTATACCTGCTATCTTTTCGGCTATGCGTAAAGCCATATCCTCGCCCTCAATTACACATGGGCCTGCCATCAGGAAGAAGTTGTCGCTTTTGCTTAAGTCTTTTATTGTAATCATATTATTCTTTGTTACGAAGTAAATTTTCTGTGATTTCTATTTTATCTTCTGTCGGTAGAGTAGCATCGATCCAGTGTATCATGCAGCCACGGCGTTCCATTCCGCGGAACCAGGTCATTTGCCTTTTAGCAAATTGATGAATGGCAATCTCTAATTGCGAAACCATCTCTTCATACGACAGTTTCCCTATAATATATAATGTTAGGAATTTATATTCCAGACCATAATAAATCAGGTCGTCCGGCTTTACACCGCCGGCTATGATATTGCGAACTTCATCTACCATGCCTTCGTTTAACCGGTCACGTAAACGTTTGGATATCTTCCCGCGACGTAGCTCGCGGTCTATGTCAATGCCAATAATCAGGCTATGGATAGGATCGTATTCGTTTGCATCCGGTGCTTCCGTTTTATAATACTCTTCAATCTCGATGGCACGGATAGCACGTTGGGCAGAATCTACATCTGTTTTATTGTGTAATCTCTTGTACGAAGCTAATATATTCTCCAGTTCCTGCAAAGATTTATCTTTCAACGATTCCCGTAGAGCCGGATTCTGTGGAACATCCAGTAGCTTATATCCCTTCAGTACAGCTTCTATATACATTCCGGTTCCTCCACAAAGTACGGGCAGTTTGCCTTTCTCTTTGATAGATTGGTAAGCGCGGAAAAAATCGTGTTGGTATTCGAATACATTATATTTATATCCGGGCTCGCAAATATCAATCAGATGATAAGGAACTGCTTTGCCGTTTACCACATAGTCTTTCAGGTCTTTTCCTGTTCCTATATCCATCGAACGGTATATTTGCCTGGAATCTGCACTGATAATCTCCGTGTCCAGACGTTCGGCCAAGGCAGCAGCAAAAGATGTTTTGCCGGATGCTGTAGGCCCCAAAACGGTAATTAGTTCATACTTTTTCATTATGCAGACAAAGATAGGTAAAAATGCTCCAAATAGCTATCTTACTTAATATTTCCAAAAGAATACCTCAGTCAAATAAATAATTGCTTCTTTTGCTTTGCAAGTTCTGATTTTACACTTTATAAAAACCATACCACACAACATTACCGGGAGAAGATGGCAGGAAAAGAAAATATCTTTAATGCTCAGTCCAAACAGGATATTCGTCGTTTTTTATTTTATGCGGATCAAAATCATCAATTAGGAAAAGGGTGGGAGCTTCATTATGGTACAAAGTTTAGCTTTGCTTCGGATAAAAGTTCTCAAATCTACCATTCATTAGATGGGCATGATTGGTCGGGCTCTAATAGCAGCAGTAGCTTGAATGAATATGTGTACGATTTATATGCGGGCTTTTCTAAAAGTTTTTCTGATAAATTATCTGTAAATGCTTCTTTGTCCGGAGAATATTATAAACATAAAGAGATTGATTATTGGAGTTTGTTCCCAATCTTTCAAAGCCGGCTCAGTTCTTGATTCCAGATTAACTTTAAACGGTTATTATGATAAAATGAAGAGTAGACATTATCACGATATAAGTTTTGATAAAGACAATTTCGCCTTTTATGCAAATATGGATAATACGTTCCATATTTCATCCGAACCTAATCTGAAGGCAGAATTTAAAAAGCCGCCCCTTGTGAGGACGGCTTTCTTTATTATTTTGTGATAAATTACTTACCAGCGATAACACGGGCCATTTCACAAACTTTGTTTGAATAACCCCATTCGTTGTCATACCAAGAAACGATCTTAGCAAAGTTGGAATCCAAAGAGATACCAGCTTTAGCATCGAAGATTGAAGTGTTGGCGCAACCACGGAAGTCAGTTGAAACAACAGCATCTTCAGTATAGCCAAGTACACCTTTCAATTCGCCTTCAGAAGCAGCCTTCATAGCAGCACAGATATCTTCCATTGTAGCAGCCTTTTCAAGAACTACTGTCAAGTCAACAACTGAAACGTCAGAAGTCGGTACGCGGAATGCCATACCTGTTAATTTGCCGTTCAATACAGGTAATACTTTACCTACAGCCTTAGCAGCACCAGTTGAAGAAGGGATGATGTTTTCAAGGATACCACGACCACCTCTCCAGTCTTTCTTAGAAGGACCGTCAACAGTCTTCTGAGTAGCTGTAGCAGCGTGAACTGTAGTCATCAAACCTTTAACGATACCGAACTTGTCGTTCAATACTTTAGCGATAGGAGCCAAACAGTTAGTTGTACAAGAAGCGTTAGAGATGATGTCCTGGCCTGCGTAAGTTTTGTCGTTAACGCCATAAACGAACATAGGAGTAGCATCCTTTGAAGGAGCAGACATGATCACTTTCTTTGCACCAGCCTGGATGTGTTTGCGAGCTGTTTCGTCAGTCAGGAAGAAACCAGTTGATTCAACAACTACGTCTGCATCAACTTCGTTCCACTTCAAGTTAGCAGGATCCATTTCTGCAGTAAGACGGATTTTGTTACCGTTTACAACCAAATTGTTACCTTCTACAGCAACTGTTCCGTCGAAACGACCGTGTACTGAGTCATATTTCAACATGTATGCCAAATAATCAGCATCCAACAAGTCATTGATACCTACGATTTGAATATCATTGCCGAAGTTCTTAACTGCAGCACGGAACACCATACGTCCGATACGGCCGAAACCGTTTATACCTACTTTAATCATTGTAATAAAACTTTTATGGTTTATTAAAAATATTGATTGTCCAAAACTTATCTAACAGCCACAAGGGGTTGCACATGAAACCAACATTGCAAGCATTAATGCAATTACTATTATTAAATAGATACAGTGTTTCATTTTATCCTTGCTTTTAACGACTGCAAATGTAACTATGTTTTTTGTATTGAGCTTTATAATAAGGTCAGAAAAGTATGTTTTCTAACATAAATTAATTGTTGGGCTTATTTCTTTTTCTTCGAAAATACGCTCCTGAGTAAATTCTTTGCTTTTTTTATGCCCCAGGTCATGATAAACGGTTGGGCTATGTCCCAAACAAGGGGTAACATACTCTTGGTAATAGACAGATAGTCAGAGAAACCTAATGAGACAGCAGGCAGATCTCCCTTGTTATTTTGTGTTGTTGTGTTTTCGCCGGATTTAGCTGTCGATTTTGTTTTTGGAAACAATAAAGACGATATGCCTGAAAGCAATAAACTCCCTGCATTCTCTTGGATATAAGAGAAGTCTTCGTTGAGTTTCTGCTCATGTTCGCGGCATTGTTTCCGAATGCGCTCTTTATCAGAAATCAGCTTCTCCAGTGGTGTCTGTTTGTTGTTTATTTTCTGTTGCATTGTTTTTATCGTCATTTGCTGTCATTGCTATGATGACTTCGTTCAGTATGGCATTACTAATCTTGTTCTTGTTTATTACAATGATACCTATTAGCAGTATATACAGAATTGCTACACTGACAAAGCCCAAGCCGGATGAATTGAACAAATCTCCCAAGAAAAATCCCAGGGCAAGAAAGATAAATAAGATAGCAAAGAAGGCCAGAAACAATAACACCAAGTTGTACGAAAGAACCGCAATTACCTTTCCGGTCCTTTCGTATGTGCTTAATTTCAGGAGCTCAAGCTTTAACTCCACATAAGCTGAGATATCATTTTTTAGCTTACCGAAGAATTTTTCTGAGTCGTTCTCCATTATATCAGTTTTATTCTGCGCTTTCAGCTACTTTTTCTTTTACACTTTTCAAAGCTCCGCTTTCCTTTGCTTTAGCCAAAGCAGAGTTGAAGCCGTCTTTTACCTTGCCTGCTACTTCTTTCAGATCTTCCAATAGCTGTTCTCTTTTATCCGAAGCGGCTAAATAACCTACAGCAGCACCTACAGCAGCGCCTACTACGAGGCCTAGCAATAATTTAGAATCTACATTTTTCATAACTCTTCCTTTTTTAAAGTTTCTACTAAGATAACGTTTTTATTTAGACTATAGTTTATTATTGTATTAACTTTTGAGGTTAATTAATGTTATCGTTTTTTATTGTTTTTACGGCTGCCCAATTGTTTTTTTCTGCATGGGATAGTAGTGTAAGCCCGTTCTTAATACACTCTGCCTCAATTACTGGTATATCTTCTGTATAAAATCCGCTCATAAATAAAAGAGCTCCCGGCTTCATACATTGCGTATAACGTTGTATATCATTGAGCAGGATATTTCGGTTTATATTGGCAAATACAATATCAAAGAGACCGAAATTCGGGATTTGTTCTGCACCTCCTAATGCAATTTCTATTTTTCGTGCATTATTCAGTCTGATGTTTTCGAGCGCGTTGTTGTAAGCCCATTCGTCAATATCTATACCTATTACTCGTTTGGCTCTTTTCATACAGGCTAGAATGGCAAGGACGGCTGTTCCGCAACCCATATCCAGTATTTTTTTATCTTCGAGATCTAATTTTAGCATCTCATTTATCATCAGGTAAGTCGTTTCATGGTTGCCCGTGCCGAAAGCCATTTTCGGATCAATAATAATGTTATAGGCATAACCTGGTTCGGGCTTGTGGAATGAGGCACGTATTATACATTCGTTTCCGATACGGATAGGTTTAAAATAGTTTTTTTCCCATTCTTCGTTCCAATCTTTGCTTTCAATCAACTTTGCCGTATAATGGATGTCAACGTTTTCCAGCGGAAAGTTTTTCAGTTTATCCGTTAATATTATCTCATTATATGAAGTATCTGGGATGTAGCCAAGCAATCCATATTCGTTTTCTGTAAAACTTTCAAAACCTATTTCGCCTAATTCGGCGGCAAGCACGTCGTTCAGTATGGATGCTTCTATGGGTGAAGTATATGTGAAATCGAGTTCGTAGTAATTCATCTTTTTCGTTTTTTGTATAAGACGTTTTATTTACAAATATACGAAATATCTTTGATTTTCGGCGCATGGAAAAATAGAAATAATAGTATATGTTTTGTAATTAATATCCCTGGCAAAATGAATGTTGACAATTATCGGCCAAGCGGCCGACAATTGTCAACCGTATGGCTGATAGTTATCAACCGATCGGTTGATAATTATCAACTTATTTCAGGACAGGACAGATCCAGGGCAAACGCATTAGGATTTTTGATATAGTACCATTGCCTTTTTCATTATCTCTTTCTTTATATTGGGCTTTAATGCTGCTGCTAACATTTTCTTTTTCAAGGATGCTCCTTTTTTGTATGTAAAGGCTTTCAGTACCGGCATTGCCATTTTTCTTAATATAGCCAGGTTTAACACTTGGTTCTTTTTCATTTTGGTCTCATCTTCATTAAAAGAAACATCTAGTTGCCAATGCAAATTGTTCTCTATTTTCCAGTGATTTCGTATGATATTCAATTGCATGGGTGCATCTTTCTCCAAGGAAGATATGAAACATCTTGTTTCTGTGGTCGTTTCTCCTGTAGACAGTATCGTTCTTTGGGAAGTAATTGTACCAAAGCTTTTGATTCCTTCCCATTCTTTTCCACACTCAGGTATCCATCCCAAATGAGGTTGCGAATTGTAAAGTATGGATTTCCGTTACACCAGGCATATATTATAATGTATATGACGTGACGGAGCTTTTGTCAAAAGATTAGAATGCAACAGGCGTTATTTTTTGATGCGTGTGCCGGGTATGGTAACAAAAATATTCATGAAACATTTGCATAATAAATTCGGATGCAGTACTTTTGCAGTCTGAAAATCTGCAGAGGGTAAACAAGAGGAGTCGGAGACGACGCCCACCCCCGGGACCTAACCTGTTTAAATTAAAAGACAGATGTACGTAATCGTAGAAATTAACGGACAACAGTTCAAGGCTGAACAAGGAAAGAAATTATTTGTTCACCACATTCAGAATGCAGAAAGCGGTGCTGTTGTTGAGTTTGACAAAGTATTGTTGGTTGACAACGATGGTGATGTAAAAGTAGGTGTTCCTACAGTTGAAGGTGCAAAGGTAGTATGTGAAGTACTGTCTCCGCTGGTAAAAGGTGACAAGGTTCTTATTTTTCATAAGAAAAGAAGAAAAGGTTACCGCAAGTTGAACGGTCACCGTCAGCAGTTCACCGAAGTGAGTATTAAAGAGATTGTTGCTTAACGTTTAAAGGAGAAAAAAAGAAATGGCACATAAGAAAGGTGTGGGTAGTTCTAAGAACGGCCGTGAATCACATAGCAAAAGATTAGGTGTAAAGCTTTTTGGTGGAGAAATTGCTAAAGCTGGTAACATTTTAGTTCGCCAGAGAGGTACAGTTCATCACCCGGGTGAAAACGTAGGTATCGGTAAAGATCATACATTGTATGCTTTGGTAGACGGTGTTGTTACTTTCCGTAGAACAAAAGAAGACAGATCTTTCGTTTCAATCCAACCGGTTGCAGAAGCGTAAGTTTTTCTTGATAGAAAAGTATAAAAAGAGGACATCTTCATTGAAGAATGTCCTCTTTTTGTTTTCTTAATATATAACAGAAATAAGAAAACCATTACCTTTGTAAAAAAGACGTATCTGTGAATAAACAACAATTTCTATATATTCTTTTGGCTTTGCTTCTATTATCTTCGTGCGGAAGCAGGAGAGCAACAGTTATTTTACCTTCTGATTTTAAAGGTCCGAAAGAGTTGTCCCGTCTTTACGGTATTCGGATTACACCGGATGATAATATCTACTTATATAACGAAGGAGCTAAATGGCTGGGTGTTCCGCATCGAATGGGAGGCTTGACAAAGCGGGGCGTAGACTGTTCCGCTTTTGTAGCGATTGTCTTTCGGGAGGTATATGGAAAGCAGCTTTCTCGTTCGTCGGCCGATATGCTAAAGTATGATTGCCGCAAGGTAAGCCGGGCAAAGCTGCAGGAAGGTGATCTTGTCTTTTTTCGAACAGGAGGAAGAGGGAAGAAAAATGTGCCTAACCATGTAGGTATATACCTGAAGAATGGACGGTTTATCCATACCAGTACTTCAAGCGGTGTGATGGTGAGCAGTCTGAGCGAACCATATTATCTGCGAACCTGGTTGAGTGGCGGACGCGTGAAATAGTTTTTTTAGATAGCTTGCTCTATTTTGTTTAATTCTACGTACATTTGCATTTCATTTAAAAAACATAGACTGAAAGTATGTTGACGCTTAAAGTAATTACGGAAAATCCGGATGAAGTAATCCGCAGATTGGCCAAAAAGCATTTTGATGCGAAAGAGATTATCGGTAAGATTATCGAGTTAGATAAGACAAGACGTAATAGCCAGACCGCTCTGGATGCTAATCTGGCAGAACTGAACCGTATATCGAAGTCGATCGGTCAGTTAATGAAGGAAGGAAAGAAAGAAGAGGCTGAAGCTGCACGTGCAAAAGTTGCCGAGATGAAAGAAGGCAATAAAGATTTGCAGGAAGCTATGGACAATGCCCAGGAAGAGATAACAAATCTGCTATATACGGTTCCTAATATGCCTCACGAAAGTGTGCCTGAAGGAAATGGCGCAGATGATAATGTCGTAGAGAAAATGGGAGGTATGGAAACAGAGCTTCCTAAGGATGCACTTCCCCATTGGGAATTGGCAAAGAAATATGATTTGATTGATTTTGATCTGGGGGTTAAGATAACCGGTGCCGGCTTTCCTGTTTATAAAGGCCAGGGAGCCAGATTGCAACGTGCTTTAATTAACTTTTTCCTGGATGAAGCCCGTAATTCCGGTTATATGGAAATTATGCCTCCTACGGTAGTGAATGCTGCTTCCGGCTACGGAACAGGGCAGTTGCCTGATAAAGAAGGGCAGATGTATCATTGTGGGTTGGATGATTTGTATTTGATCCCAACGGCGGAGGTTCCGGTGACAAACATCTATCGCGATGTTATTTTAGATGAAAATTCATTGCCGATAAAGAATTGCGCTTATACTCAATGCTTCCGTCGCGAAGCAGGTTCTTATGGTAAGGATGTTCGCGGATTGAACCGTTTGCATGAATTTTCAAAGATAGAAATTGTACGGATCGATACACCGGAACATTCCTATGAATCTTTGAAAGAAATGTTGGCTCACGTAGAAGGTTTGGTTCAAAAGTTGGAATTGCCTTATCGTATTCTTCGTCTTTGCGGAGGGGATATGAGTTTTACTTCTGCTCTGTGTTTTGACTTTGAAGTCTATTCGGAAGCTCAAAAACGTTGGTTGGAGGTTAGTTCGGTTTCAAACTTTGAAAGCTATCAGGCAAATCGCCTGAAATGTCGTTATCGTGACGCAAATAAGAAAACCCAACTTTGCCACACATTGAATGGTAGCGCATTAGCTTTGCCCCGTATTGTGGCTGCTTTATTGGAGAATAATCAGACTCCGGAAGGTATCCGTATTCCAAAGGCTTTGATTCCTTATACAGGTTTTGATATGATTAAGTAAGAAGGAGAAAAAGACTCCATTAGTATTATAAAAAGCTCCGGATAGTTTTATGTAACTGTCCGGAGCTTTGTTTTTCGTATATTATAGGAATAAACTTTTGATGAAGACCGGTTGTTCGTATTGATACAACATTAATATCTGAATATATGGACTGGTTAGCTATTATTTCCGTTATTTCTATCCTTCTGGCTTTTCTGTCGGCTGTAATAATTATTCAAAGCTTGAGATCTCATACCCTGTCTATGCGGGTAATGAATATTGTGTGGCCATTGACGGTTTTGTGGAGTGGTCTGCTTGGTTTATGGGCTTATTTTTCTTTTGGAAAATCTTCAGATGATTCTATGCAAATGGATGAAAATATGGATATGTCCGGTATGGATATGAAGATGGACGATAAACCTTTTGGGCAAAAAATAGCTTTGTCTACCTTCCACTGTGGTGCCGGATGTACATTGGCCGATATAATAGGGGAGTCTGCAGGTTCCAGAATCTTATATTCCTTTGGTCTATATGATATTGCGTGGCAATGGGTATTGGATTATATATTGGCGTTGGTTATTGGTGCCTGGTTTCAGTATGCTGCTATTCGTCCGATGATGAAAAATAAAACAACCGGAAGTGTATTTTTAAGAGCTTTGAAAATAGATTTTCTTTCTCTGACCAGTTGGCAGATTGGAATGTATGCTTTATCTTATCTATTGCTTATGGTTGCTATGCCGTATTCTTTACCGCACGATACCTGGGTATTTTGGTTCATAATGCAGTTAGCTATGTGTGCAGGCTTCTTATGTTCATATCCAATGAATTGGTTTTTGGTGAAAAAAGGAATAAAGCCGGCAATGTGATTCGTTTGTTGTGTTGTGATTTGTTTTCAAACAATTATCTTTGACATACTGAATACAACAGAAAGGAGTTTAATATGCATTACATGTTAGTTGTGATTTGCTTTCAAACTATTATCTTTGACATACTGAATACAACACATGAACGTGCAAGTTCAAACCGGGTTTAGTTGTGATTTGCTTTCAAACTATTATCTTTGACATACTGAATACAACAAATATCCGCCAGCTATTCACGCAAAACTCGTTGTGATTTGCTTTCAAACTATTATCTTTGACATACTGAATACAACAAGTTCTGTTCAAGGGAAGGTTTTAAACGAGTTGTGATTTGCTTTCAAACTATTATCTTTGACATACTGAATACAACCAGTATATAACCGATACTAACGATGTAACGTTGTGATTTGCTTTCAAACTATTATCTTTGACATACTGAATACAACAGACTGTGTACAATTGGCTGTAATTCAGTATTTAATATGCATGATTAGAAAATGAAAAAGTAGTTGTAATTTAGTAAGAAATCCTGCCTCACAAGCAGGATTTCTTATTTTAGAAAAGTTCTAATTGTTGGCCGGGAGTATTAATTGGTTGCTCTTTTTTGCCAAAGAAAAGTTCAATGTTGCCAAATTGTTTATCCGTTATGCATAGAATACCAACTTGACCATTGGGTGGAAGAAAAGATTTAACCCTTTTTATGTGCACGTCTGTATTTTCAGCACTTGCGCAATGGCGTATATAGATAGAAAATTGAAACATAGTGAAACCGTCCTTCTGCAAATTCTTTCGGAAATCAGCATAGGCTTTCTTTTCTTTTTTTGTGTCTGTCGGAAGATCAAAAAATACAAGAATCCACATAATACGATATTCACTAAATCTATTCATATTACATTTCCGGATATGCTATGTGGCGAAGTTCACCACTAAAACATTTGTATAATGACGCTGTAGTTTGACTTACGGCAATCATGAGAGGACTACGTTTCCCGTTTACAGAAATTTCTAAAATCGGGATTGTTAATAGTTTAGCCTTTATTTCTTTTGATAGATTTGCAATGTCACTTTCACTGTTTATAATGTTGATTATTAATTCATCAACATACGGGCGATAAGGTTCCATTATGTCATCTGCCAAGCAATAGGCATTATAACGATTATGATGATGGATGCCTAAAGTCGGTAGTAAGCCGCTTGACACTAATCCTCTGGCAACCACAGCACGCAAGATGGCATATCCATAATTTAATAAATTATTGGGTGGAATCCCTTCTCTGTCTCTGGTAAAACCTTCGATTTTAGGAAATAAATTTTTCCAGTAATAGGCTGCCGCGCGAGCTTCTAAATTATCAGGGTCTCCACTTCGGACATCCTTAGCCCATACGCGCATATTTTTAGTTATACAATTTTGACTTTTAGACAATACTGTTGCTTGATTATCGATTTTCATCTTGATCGTTTGTTGCCAAAGCTGCTTTTTTAATGGTAGAGAAGCATCCAGTTGATCCCGGAAACGTTCGTTTTGGGTCGTATTTCCACATAAAGGTAACATGAGTCCAACCGGCATACTTTTATTGTCGCATGTAATAACAGCGCAGTTGTTTTCAAGAAGAGCCTCTAAGACCCCGGAAGTTATTGTAACTTGCTTGTTGTCTAAAACAACAACTCCTATATCTTCTATAGGCTTACTTATGACCGCGCCTCTTTTGAAACTATCCGGTAAAGTATTATTTTTTTCTACTTCAGGGAGCTTGATAACCAATTGATTATTTTTCAATGATAGATATGCCGGATTTCCAAAGTATAATGTGCTTTTTATCATGGTTGTTTCGTTTTAATATTCTCCAATGGAAATAATTTGACCGATATGATTTATTCTTACTTTAATTAGTTTATCTATATCAGTTAAGGATTGAAATCTGACCCAAGTGATGTTTTGTAGTTCTTTTACGTCATTAACTGTTGTTTCCAAATGATGCCTGAATACATAATCTTTTGTTGTAATTTTTTGCACCCTAAATAAATTCGGACTAATTCGTGTATAATTATCGGGGTCCATTAAGTCTATTTCACTTGGATCGAAACCTGCCTCTTTATTTGGGAAAACAAAATATTCATTTTGTTTCATGGAAAATAAAAATATCCATCCTTCTGATTTTTTATATTCTTTATCCACAATTGGTAATCCCAAAGACGCACGAGCTGTAGCTTCAAAGAAAGAAATGACATTTTCCTGTAAATGGTTGTTTGCATCTCTATAAATAGCTACATGATGATTATTATTAGTACTTACAAAGTCAACCGGTTGTTTCTTGCCTTTTCCATCAAGAATAGGATGCCCGCTATGGTCTCGTTTGTCATGCAGAGCGACTGCATTGCTGACACCGCTTATTGTTACTCGTTTAATAGCAATATTTTTTTCTTTATTTAGCCAAATGGGATTTTCTTCCAAATTAGAAAATGCTTGCTTAGCATTTCCTTTATATTCATATAATCGTGCTTCTAAAATCCGACGAATTTGGGCATCAATAACTTTCTCTATTTTCAAATCAGGAGAGACTTCTTTACGAATCGTATAAATGGTTTCCAATGAAACTGTTTTTACTATTGATGGAACTTGTTTAGTTTGAAGTTTATTCAAGTAGATTGGATTTTTATCCAAACTGTTTTTTCTCGTAAATGCCTTTTGGGGGTTGTTATCAAATATAGTTAAACGATGCAATAAAGCTTCGCGGTATTCTTTATTGGCTACTTGCAATATTTTTTCAGAGTTAAAATTTGAACCTACTTTTTCCATATTAATGACGTATTGCTTAATGCTTCCATATATGGTTTCATTATGCAACTGACCACGTGGGGTAAGTTGTACTTTTGTATTTAGACCATTTTTTTTCTTTGTTTTATTGGTGTTTTGTGTAACAACTTTGTTTTTCGCTTTGATTGAGACTAAAATACTTTCTAACTGTCGTTTGGCTTCTGCTCTAAATGTATTTAATGGCATTGGAGGAATGAATCTTGACTTATTGTGTTCATCTCTATATAATTCTTTTTGTTCAATGCCATAAATGCTTCCAGACTTATCGCTTTTTGCATTTATATTATTTAGATATTGAATGATACTTTGTTTCGTAAAAGCGATTGTCAAGGCGTCCATGGCATGATGCCGATGGTCATTGCGTTTTGTCCAATCTTTGATTCGGCGTATTTTCCGACCATCTTTATCTTCATAAATTTCAGTGAGCCCAAGCTTATTATATTTCTCCCAATTTAACTCCTGCATGATATTCACCAACTGCCAATCTTCACGTAACCTGTCTGTAATAGAGCCAATAGTGGGTACGACAAACTTTACTAAATTTTCCAGTATTTCACGTGCTTTCTTTGCGATATATTGTGAATTCCGTAAATCTCTTTCTATAAATCCACTTGGAATATTAGCTTCTTCCATGAGCAATTTGTCGTGTTTGGCCTTACTGATAGAATTATTTTTGAAGAGCCTATGAATCCTTTCTTCATAATCAGATAATTCCTGTTCACTATATTTATTTTTCACAAAATCGTAAGCGGTGGTATTGCTTTTTGCAATATTTACATTGCGACTTTCAAGCGTTTTATTGGAAAATGAATCGTCAAATAATTTGGCTTGTGGAATGATATGTTCAATATCGAACTTTTTGCTAAAAAGTTCTTCTCTGGGAATATAAGTGTTTGAATATAATGTTTTATAGCCATTTTCTTTTAATTCCAAATATAACTTATAACGTATAATATCATTGCGGCTTACATTTGCAAGTCCAAATTCTTTTTGCAGGATTGTTTTATATTCTTCTTTTTCACTTGTAGCTTTTCTAATGCTATTTGTCATTTTTTCCCGCTCTTTAGCGTTCTTTTTTAATTCTCTTGCTAATTCGATGCGAATTTCATCCGGTTTTCCATAAGTCTCTACAATAGAGTTGACGACATTAATCATTTGATTGAGTATCTTTTCTACAACAGGATTTCTCAAGCTATTACGAGGCAGGAGGGATAGTCTATCTTTGTAAACTTTCTTGTTCAGTTCTTCTTTAGTCAATGCTCTTTTTGAGTGTTGGTATCCAGCATATTCACAAGCTAGACTATATTCATGTCCAGCTTTCATGAATGACAATATTTTGCGTATAGCTTTAGTGCTTAAACTTCCGTAATCAGGTTGGAAGGTAATATTTGCAAGTAAAATGGCATATTCTTTCTCGAATCCATATAGTTCAATTAATTTATTCACTAATTTTTCATTTCCGGTTTTGGAGTCATCTCCTTCAAAAGAATAAAGCAAATGCCATAACCTGTACATGGGTTGTTCTTCAAATTTTTTGCCCTCTAATGAGGAGTCAAAGGATAGAATACCAGTATTGTATCCTAAACCATTAAATATGGATTTTATAACATCTACAACCTCTGGCATAGACATTTGGGATAAATTTGATCTGTCATGTCCGCTAGCTTCGATAATATTCAAATAAATATTGAGTAGTGCGGCTTGTGTCCGATTACCTTCTATTTCTTTAAAATTTAAATCGATACCTATCGGCTTTACATATAATAATTGTAAAATTTCGGCTTTAGATAGTTTTTCTTTCCAGTTCAATTCAGCAAAAAGCCGTTCTTTCTCTTCTTGCTCCAGGAAACGTTTGTGGTTTCTTCCTTCTGTTACTATTATATTGTTAAGTACCTGCCAGATTTTAAATTCCTGAAATAAAGGAGAGGATTTAGGACATACTCGAAGGCCAACTGTTTTCAATTTTTTTTTACCGTCGCAGGTTATTTCTATATTTTTGCTCTCAAATTCACAAAAATCAATTAATCCCTTTTTGCTTTTCAGAGGGCGTTGATAAAAGATGATAATATCTCTTATTTCTTTTTTTAATTTTGAAGTGAGTTCCGGATGATACAAAGCTTGCGTTTCCCATAACTTTTCAAATTCATCTAAGTAGTCTTGGCGATAGAATACTTTGTTTTTAAGGCTGTAATTATGATTTTTATCCAATTCTGCCATTAAATATTGTCCTACGGTTTGTTTGTTGAAATATAATTCTTTACTTCTGTTGCAGATGTTGCCTAAATAACCACTCGAATTGTAGATTGCTCCATTTACATCACTGACTACAAATGCAATTTCTTCCAATGAGAGTTGTTTGCTTAATGCTTCTGAACGCCATTGATAAGCTTGTAATTGCTTATTTTTCTCTTTATTGTCCGCAGTATAAATTTTATATTTGCCTAAAAATATTTTAGAGGTATTCAGTTTACTTTTATCTTTAATTTGTTCTTTGAATTCGTTTGTTAAAATATCTGGATAAAATTGTTTTTGGAAATTCCATATTTTATTTAGTTCTAATTGCAAATCAGAACGGTAAAAAGCAGGGAGACGTTTCTTTCCTTGTCTTAATAAAGATAAAGAGAATTGGCCGGGAGTCTGGTCATTTTCATATAATTGTAAGGCTATAGACATACTGTCAATTAATTCTCCTTCATCATTTGATTGAACTTTCCGACTGCTTTTATATCCTCGTTTCTTATTCATCATTAAAAGAACGCGTGAGAATTCCTCCAGTGTTATTTTTTCGGTAATTGCTTTCGAACGTAGGCGATAGGTCTGAAATGTTGTGTAATTCCCTTTTTCAGATAAGATAGTGTTATTGGTAATAAAACCATTGTTACACAGTACTTCAATAAGATTCTGGCGACGGAGTTTGTAACGTTGCAAATTTCTTCGCATACTTTTTTTAAGGCTTCGATCTGCATTTGTAGTAATACTTTTTCCCTGTTCAAATTTTTTTTGTTCATCAACAGTTAAAGGGTTAACGCGTACTCCTAATTTTACAATAGAAGATATCTCTTCCTTATTTTCTGCTTCATTTACTAATGCCCACCCAATGCTATTTGTGCCTAAGTCCAGACCTAATATTTTTTTCATTTGTATTAAATTTGTGTTTTTTTCAAAAATAAGAAATATCTGTAAATATATTCTTGTTCTTATTGAAAAATGTATATCTTTGCTAATACAAAGATAATTTGAAGCAAATCACAATAAGGATCATTCCGTTGTGAAAACATTTAGGGCGGGGCAACTCGCCCTTTGTTTTTGAATTATAAAAGCCAAAAAGTTGCTTGTAAAAGCAGCCTTTTGGCTTATCAGAGTTAGTTTTGGAAATGGTTAAAAATAGGAATAATGTATTTGTGTTGGTTATATGAACAAATTCACATTAGCCTCTTCGGTACGTTCAAGGTAGGAGGCAACTCCACCTAAAGTAACAGTGTCTAGAAGTTCTTCTTTTTTGACACCCATAACATCCATACTCATTGTACAGGCAATCATTTCCACTCCGTTTTCTGTAGCTTGGGTGATTAAGCTTTCCAAACTGTCGATATGTTTGCGTTTCATAATAAGACGCATCATCCAACTGCCGGCTCCTGCCATATTCATCTTTGAAAGTTTTAGTTTTCCACTGTGTGAAGGCATCATCCAACCGAACATTTTTCCGAATATATCTTTTGATACGGCCGGTTTCTTTCGTTTCTTTATGACATTCAGTCCCCAAAATGTGAAAAACATAGTTACTTTTTTACCCGTAGAAGCTGCTCCGTTTGCAATAACAAACGAGGCTAGAGCCTTGTCCAGATCATCACTGAAAACAATTAATGTTTTATTGTCTCCGTTAGTAATCATTTTGCAAGCATTTTTAGCTTCTCCTTTTTCTATGGTTGCATGAATGATGCCGGCTTTATTTTCTACTTCAACTAAACGGGCTCCAGTCATATTACACCAAGAAGAAACGTCTTTGGCAAATCCCTGATCGGTAGCTGTAATACGTAAACGTTCGCCTGTTTGGAGGTCGCTATAATGCTTTTTGAGTTGAAGGACAGGTCCCGGACATTGTAGTCCGCATGCATCTATTTTGATTAATTTGCCTGAGGTTCTTTCTGGCTCATCATCAATTATGGGTTTGTTGGGAACAGAATTATTGTGTTGGGCTATTTTCGCCGTTGCTGTGTGCCATGTTTTGTATCCACCCGATAGGTTGCGGATGTTAGTATAACCATTTTGTTCTAATATACGATAAGCCAAATAGCCACGGAGACCTATAGCGCAACTTACTATTATGGGTTTATCCTTTGGTAGCTCGGAAAGACGTTCACGCAATTCATCTACCGGAATATTTATCGCTCCTGGTAAAGAACCAAGATTGTATTCATCACGGGTACGGACATCTACCAAAAGCGTATCTTTGTCTAAATTGGCGATGTCTCTCCATTGTACTACTTTGACTTTTCCTGTCAGGATATTTTCAGCGACATATCCGGCCATGTTTACCGGATCTTTTGCAGAAGAATATGGAGGAGCATAGGCTTGTTCCAAAGAAATTAAATCGTAGATCGTTCCTTTTCGTTGTATTACCTGTGCCATCATTTCAATGCGTTTATCAACGCCGCCAAAGCCTACAACTTGAGCTCCAAATAATTGACCACTTTCCGGTGAAAACAGTACTTTAATAGATAGAGGTACGGCTCCCGGATAATAACCTGCATGGGAAGCAGAGTGTGTATAAGAAGAACAATAAATAATCTGTTCACGTTTCAATAATTTTGCATTGGCTCCGGCAGTCGCGACTGTCAGATCAAATACCTTGGCAATGGAATTTCCAATAGTTCCCTGATAAGTTTCTTTATTACCGAAAACGATATTGTCAGCCACGATACGGCCTTGTTTATTTGCCGGACCTGCCAATGGTATTAATGCCGGTTTGCCGGTTACCAGATGTTTTACTTCTATGGCATCGCCTAAAGCATAAATATCCGGATCGGAAGTCTGCATATATTTATTGACTTCAATACCTCCCAGTTTACCAAGAGTTAAGTTGGCTTCTTTTGCCAGTTTCGTTTCGGGACGTACTCCAATGCTTAGTAGAACCATGTCCGAAATTACTTGCTTCCCACTTTTGAGGTGCACAATTATGTTGTTCCCTTTTTCTTCAAAGCGATCAACACCATCTTCCAAGAGCAGGTTTACTTTTTTTTCTTTCAAATGCTGGTGAACAATAGCTGCCATGGAATAATCCAATGGTGCCATCACCTGGTTAGCCATTTCAATAATTGTAACATGAATGCCTAATTCGTGGAGATTTTCTGCCATTTCCAGGCCAATGAAACCTCCGCCAACTACAACGGCTTGCTGGGGCTTTTCTTTATTTACATAGTTTTTTATAGTATCTGTATCGGGAACGTTTCGTAATGTAAATATTTTTTTACTTTGGATTCCTTCGATACCTGGGCGCAATGGTTCTGCTCCTGGTGAGAGAACCAGTTTATTGTATGTTTCGGTATATATTTCTCCGGTGGATAAATTTTTTACTTCAACTTGTTTTTTGTCGGGATAGATAGCTGTTACTTCTTGTTCTGTACGAATATCGATACGAAACCTGTCGGTAAAACCTTTTACCGTTTGTACGAAAAGTTTGTTTCTGTCATTAATAGTGTCTCCTATATAATAAGGAAGTCCACAGTTGGCATACGAAACATACTTACCGCGTTCAAACAAGATAATATCAGCTTTCTCGTCCATTCTACGCAAACGGGCTGCTACGGTTGCTCCACCGGCTACGCCTCCAATAATCAAATACTTCATAATTTATTTATTTTGTTTATACTATACATAGTTGTTAGTAGAAAATAATTTGATAAAAAAAGGGATTATTCCTTTTGTATGCAATTTTGTAATTGATTGAAAAGAAAATCAAAGTTTAATTCCTTTTCCATCATTTGTTGTATTTTCTCTTTTCCTTTTGATGTAAGAGAGAAAAACATTTGTCGTTTATCGTTTTTGTTGATATTCCTGCGAATAAATCCTTTGTTTTCCACTGCTGTAATTACTTTGGAAACTCTGGAGTTGGAAAGTCCGATAAATTCACAAATCGTTCCGGCAGACTTTGATTCTCCCTCTTTCAAACAACAAAGTAGCATTGCTTCATTGATTGTTATATCGTTGTTTTCTGTGAATGTCTTTTCAAATGCATACAGCGTTTTATATATGTCTTTTATAATGCAAATAGGCTCCATTTTCTTATAAATTGAATTATAGCTGCAAATATATAAATAATTTCTTATAAAAATATTGTCTGGTGGAAAATATTTTATTTGCCTTATTTACAAATAAAAGGAACCCGTCTGAAAAGTAAAATGCAAATATTACTTTTCAGACGGGTTCCTTTTGTTGTTGTGAGATATTTGCTAGTCTCTGTTAGAAAAATATTTCATAAATTGTGAACGTTCATATACTGCAGGATTGGAGATGTTTGCATAATTCAGCTTTCCGCAAAATTGAGAAATCGAATGGTAATGTGTCTGATGCATCCATTCTTCTATGCAGGTAAGTACTTGCGAAATAATTTCCGATCCATGTGTGTAAACTGCACTGCACATTTGTACTGCAGATGCTCCAGCCAAAAGACATTTGATAACGTCTTCCCAATCATGAATTCCTGTTGATGACGCAATGCTGATCCCCGGAATTTTTCCGGATATAATAGCTGTCCATCGAATTGTATCACTCAGATCCGAGTGGCTGCTAAATACGTTACCCGAAACTAACTGCATGTTATTAATATCAATATCCGGTTGATAGAACCGGTTGAATAAGACAACTCCATCGGCTCCGTTTACCTTTAACGTATTAACTAAATCCGGAATATTACTGAAATTTTTTCCTATTTTTAAGATGACCGGAATCGATACTGTCTCTTTAACTTTACGGATAATATTTACGTAAAGATCCCGTATTTCATTAAAGTCTTGCCCTATTTCAGTTTCAAGGAAAAATACATTTAATTCCAGGGCATCGGCGCCGGCCAGTTCTATTTGTTTGGCAAAATCAATCCAAGCATCGGCTTTATAGCAATTGATACTTGCTATAATAGGTATTGTACAAAGTTCCTTTGATTTTTTGATAAGTTCAATATAATCGTTTACCTGGTTGGCTTTTACATAACCTCGAATGTAGTCAGCAGCTTCTGGGTAATCGGAATCTTGCATAAGTATTTCGCTTTGCATTTCAATCTGTTCTTCGAAAAGAGACTTCAATACAATAGCACCAGCACCGGCTTTTTCAAATTCCTTGTTGCGTTCTGCTTTATTGGTTAACCCAGAACTGCCAACAATAAGCGGATTACGAAGTGTAAGTCCCGCATATTGGGTTTTAATGTCAATCATGTCGATTTAATTTCGTTTAACTTTACAAATATAGATATTTATTTTGTCAAGCCTTTATCTCCGTTATTTAAAATGGTTAAAAGACTAATACTCACGTTCGCCGAAGATGCTGGTTCCCACACGAATAATTGTACAACCTTCTTGAATGGCAGTTGGGTAATCATGGCTCATACCCATAGATAACTCTGTAAAATATTCGTTATTTTTGAAGTATGCCTCTTTGATTTCCAAAAACAAATTGTGTAACAAGTGGAACTCTTTACGGACTTGTTCTGTATCGTCCGTGTTTGTTGCCATTCCCATGATTCCGCATATACAAATGTTTTTCAATTCAAAAGGGGCTTTGCTTTCCAGTAGTTCTTTGCATTCTTCCGGTGTATAACCATGTTTTGTTTCTTCTTCTGCAACATGTATTTCCAATAATACGCGGACGATCCGGTTTTGTTTTGCAGCCTGTTTATTTACTTCCTGTAATAGCTTTAAAGAATCTATACTGTGGATCATATAAATAAACGGAGCAATGTCTTTTACTTTATTACTTTGTAATGGTCCGATAAAATGCCATTCAATATCTCCTGGCAGTACTTTCTGTTTGGCAGTCAATTCCTGTGCTCTACTTTCTCCAAACACGCGTTGTCCGGCATTATACGCTTCCTGTATAGCTTCTGCCGGATGAAACTTTGATACTGCAACAAGCTTTATGCCTTCCGGTAATGAAGCTTTCAGTCGTACTAAATTCTGGGTGATACTCATATTTGTTGCTTTTCTTCTGCCTGCTTCTTTTGTTCGGCTATCAGTTCTTCTCCCGTTTTTGGAGCAGAAGGGATGCTGTTTGCATCAAACGGGAATACGTCCATTAATTGGGTTTCAGTAACAGAGGCAATTGTATAATCGGCCATAGTTCCTTTCATTCCGTCTTCCAATACGGCAATAGCTTCTTTTAGTGTACAAGCTTGTGCAAGCATTTGTGCGGCAGTTTTCTTTTCTGCTCCGCTTTTTTCATCCAATGTGATAAAATAGACTTTTATTTTGTAAAAACGATCTCCATTTTCATTGAAGAATAGTTCGGAAAGGCGAGCCCGTTTAATGTCTGTTACAGTAAATTCGCCAGTTATGAAAGGGCGTATTTCTTCAATAATGCGAGCTTCTGCTTCTGTGAAAGACAGGGCATCTACCAAGTAAGGTTCGGTAACCTTTTTCTGCATTCCGTTTTCAAGTATCTTTTCGTAAGATACTTTGCATTCAAACCAATTATGCATATCTAATACATTTTAATTTTGTCTGTACTCTTGTTGATAATAAAAGTACAAATATAGACGCAATTGGGGAAAAATACAATAAAGTCAACTTTTATTCCATTCGAATGAAATGGAAAAAGAGATCGTTTCCGGAACTTTTTTGAATCTGCTTTTGTTATTAAGTTGTAGTGTGTTTTTCATGGTATTAGATTTTTAGATTAGTAATTAGGTTGTTCATCCGGTTCGAGAGGATAGGATGTAAGTTTCTAAATAAAATAGCCGGAATTGAAAAGGTTTTTTACCTTGCAATTCCGGCTATTTTATGATTAAAATTCATCATTGGCATACAGACTCAACAGATTGTTTAACTTATAATCGTAGATTTCTGTATCATTGAAAAATCTTTTTAATTCCATAGCTGCTGTTTCCGGCGAATCGGATGCATGTACAATATTTTCTTGTACACTCATGCTATAATCTCCCCGGATAGTTCCGGGTGCTGCATTCCTTCCGTTTGTAGCACCGGCTAAAGTGCGTACAACCTGTATAGCGCCAACACCTTCCCAACAACATACAATTACAGGACATACGCTCATTGCATCTTTAATTCTCTGAAAGAAAGGTTTTTCTTTCAGATGTGCATAATGTTCGCTTAAAATTTCGTCAGTCAACCAGGTCATTTTCATACCTGCCAGACGAAGCCCCTTTTTCTCAAAACGAGAAACAATTTCACCGATCAAACCGCGCTGAACAGTGCATGGTTTTAAAATTACGAGTGTTTTTTCCATTTAGAATTGTATTAAGAGATTAAACTAAAGTATACAAATCGAAATATGTGTAAATAATCCTATCTTTGTCTATAGTAAAAAACAGAGGAAAAAGTATCTTTTTAAATATTTCAAACATATTTTCTTTATATAATTCTGCAAGTTAATACGAATAAACAAATAAATGCAGAAAAGGATGGAGGAACTTGCTTAATTTAACACAAGTTAAAAAATTGCTAAGTTGTTAAAAGTTCTAATTTCCATTCTGGTTTTATTTCTGAGGCGATTCCAGATGATTTTTCATAAAATCACGTAGAGTCTGTCTGTTGACACCCAGTTTTTTACTGATATATAACTTCGTTTTTTTCTCCTTTAAAAATTTCAGGATTATTTCTTCTTTACCTGCTAGTTTACATTGATCCAGACTGAGACCTTTCGGGCGCCCCAATTTAGTACCTTCTGTCTTCTTTCTGGCCAAAGCTTCGCGGGTTCGTTGAGATATGAGGTTGCGTTCAATTTCGGCACTTAAACTAAATGCAAATGCTAAAATTTTACTGTTAATATTATTACCGAGTTCGTATCCCTCTTTTACTGTAAAAACAATAATATCCCTTTCCATACATTGATGCAAAAAACTCATAACTTGCATCAGATTACGCCCAAGGCGGGAAAGTTCAGTTGTAATAAGAATATCGCCTTTGCGTATTTGCTTCAGCAATTTGCCCAATTGACGTTCGGATATACCTTTCGTCCCACTGATTGTTTCATCTACCCAGCTATCAATACGCATATTTCTAGCTTTGATGAATTTTTCAATTTCAAATCTTTGATTGTCAGTGCTTTGTTTGTCTGTACTGACTCTTACATAACCGTATACCATACTATTATATATTAAGTAAATACAAAGTAAGATACGTTTTATGTATTAATCCAAAGAGTCGATTAGTAAAAACAAACTTTTTTTATCGGACTCTAAATTTTTGCAGGGTATTTAATGCCTTTCTTAAAATGATAATTTAAATGAATACGTATGGAGAATGAAAAAATTAAATAAAACTTGTACCTTTACAGGTCTAATTTATAGACTATTTACTTAGTGTAGTGAGTTCTTTTAGTATAAAAACGTCATGAAAAAATTATTATCCTTGCCTCCTAATTTGGTGGATTGCTTTCATAAAATAGAAAAAGTTGATGCGAATGAATGGTTTTGCACTTCCGATCCTGTCGGTGCACGTTTAGGTTCAGGGGGAGGAACAACTTGGTTATTAGAGTCGTGCCATAAAAGCGAAGCAAAGGAGATGCCTTTTTCCGAATGGTTATCTGCAGATAAAAGAATATTACTTCATGCCGGAGGACAAAGCCGGCGTTTACCCGGTTATGCTCCGTCGGGAAAAGTGTTAACTCCGATTCCTGTTTTTCGTTGGGCACGGGGGCAAAAATTATCTCAAAATTTGCTGTCGTTGCAATTGCCTTTATATGAGAAAATTATGCAAAAGGCTCCGGAGTCTTTGCATACATTAATAGCAAGCGGTGATGTTTATATCCGGAATAGTCAGCCTTTACAGGAAATACCTGATGCAGACGTAGTTTGTTACGGATTATGGGTTGAACCTGCATTAGCGACAAACCATGGTGTTTTTGTGTCCAGCCGGAAATCCCCGGATGAATTGGACTTTATGTTGCAAAAACCTTCTTTGGAAGAATTAGGAAGGTTGGCTGCAACGCATCTGTTTTTGATGGATATTGGTATTTGGCTGTTAAGCGACCGTGCTGTTGAATTGCTGATGGAACGTTCTTATGAGCAGAGTGACGGCATGATGAAAACCTATGATCTTTATTCTGAATTTGGTTTAGCTCTTGGTGAAAATCCTAAAATAAAAGATTCCGGACTGAATAAATTGAGAGTTGCCATATTGCCTTTACCCGGAGGTGAGTTTTATCATTATGGAACCAGCCGTGAATTGATTTCTTCTACTTTGGCTGTGCAGAACTTGGTACGTGACCAACGGGCTATTATGCAACGTAAAGTGAAACCGCATCCAGCTATGTTTGTTCAGAATGCAGAAATTCATCAGAAATTGACGGTTGGTAATTCTGAATTATGGGTGGAAAATAGTTGTATAGGTCAATATTGGACGTTAAATAGTAAACACATAATTACGGGTGTGCCTGTAAACAATTGGGCATTAAATCTGCCGGAGAGTGCATGTGTGGATGTGGTTCCTGTAAATGATAAAGATTTTGTTGCCCGTCCTTATGGCTTTAATGATGCGTTCAAAGGCGGTTTACTAGATAGTACTACTTCGTTTATGGGGCAATCTGTCATTGAATGGGCTTTGAAACGTGCAATACAATTGCCTGTTTGTAATGATATTCAGAATGCCCGTATATTTCCTATATGTAAATCGGTCGATGATTTAGGTATTCTTTTGAGATGGATGATATCTGAACCTGAATTGGCAGAGGGAAAAGAACTTTGGAAGTCTGCACTAAAAATGTCGGCCAATGAGTTATCCGATAAAGCAAATTTGCTTCGTTTGGTAGAGCAACGCGAATTTTTCAGAAAAAAAGATTGGCCAATGCTTGCGGCCAATCATGAGAAAAGTGTTTTTTATCAATTAGATCTGGCAGATGCCGCAGCGGAGTTCGTAAATAACAATATAGATCTTCCGGAACAACTTCCGGAAGATGCTTCATTGATGAAAAGAATACACAATCGGATGTTTAGAGCGCGTGTATTACAATTGCAGGGAAAATACTTTGCAAGCGAACAACAATATGCTTTTTCTTTATTACGTGATGGTTTGATTGGATCTATTGCGGATGATAAACAATATCCTCATCTTAATGTATATCGCGATCAGATTGTTTGGGGTAGAAGCCCTGTGCGGATAGACTTGGCCGGAGGTTGGACAGATACGCCTCCTTTTTGTATGTACTCGGGTGGTAACGTGGTAAATGTGGCGATCGAATTAAATGGCCAACCTCCTTTACAGGTTTATATAAAACCATCGAATGAATATAAAATTATTTTACGGTCGATAGACCTGGGGGCAATGGAATGTATAACTTCCTGGGATGAACTCAGAAACTATAATAAGGTAGGTTCTCCATTTTCCATACCTAAAGCAGCTTTGGCTTTGGCTGGATTCGTACCTGAATTTGCCTTGGAAAATTATTCTTCGCTAGAAGAACAATTGAAAAACTTTGGTTGTGGCTTGGAAGTTACATTATTGGCGGCTATTCCTGCCGGTTCGGGTTTAGGAACCAGTTCTATTCTTGCAGCTACGGTATTGGGGGCAATATCCGACTTTTGTGGCTTGGCCTGGGATAAAAATGAAATAGGCAACCGTACACTTATTCTGGAACAGTTATTGACTACCGGCGGCGGATGGCAAGATCAGTATGGAGGCATACTTCATGGCCTAAAAATACTCCAGACCGGCGAAGGATTTAGTCAGGCTCCTCTGGTTAGGTGGTTGCCGGAATATTTGTTTACCGATCCTGAATATCAAGCTTGCCATTTGTTGTATTATACAGGTATAACTCGTACGGCGAAGGATATATTAGCCGAAATTGTAAGGGGAATGTTCCTGAATAGCAATTCACATCTGACTTTGCTTTCGGAGATGAAGGAACATGCTCTTGATATGTATGAGGCAATACAGTGTGGCGATTTTGAAACTTATGGAACATTAGTGGGTAAAACCTGGGAACAAAATAAAGCATTAGATTCAGGAACTAATCCTCAGGCTGTGGAGCAGATTATTAACCGGATTAAAGACTTTACGTGGGGGTATAAGTTGCCGGGTGCAGGGGGAGGAGGCTATTTATATATGGTAGCAAAGAGCCCGGAAGCTGCTCTTCAGATTCGTAAAATATTAACAGCTTCCCCTCAGAATCCGAATGCCCGGTTTGTGGAAATGAATTTATCGGATAAAGGATTGCAAATAAGCCGTTCTTAAGGTTTTAGACTTGTTTGTAGCTAATTGGAATATTATCTACGTAATTTGGAACATTTTGGATTCCGAAAGGTGTTATACTTTTGCGGAGTTTTTAATGTGGTATATTGGTTGTGATGGTGAAAAGGTTTATTTGTTGGATATTTTTTATGCTGATTGCCTGGACGGCTAATGGGCAAAACACTGTAATAAGAGGAGTTGTTACCGATTCTATTACGGGGGAGGCTTTACCGTATGTTTCGGTATTGCTTGAAGGTACTACTATTGGGACAACGACGAATCTGGATGGACAGTTTTCATTTTCTACGTCATCCAAACCCCGGAATCTTCAGGTTTCATATTTGGGTTATGCGGAAAAGACATTAAAAGTAATTCCGGGAAAAACAAATACGTTTAAAGTACAATTAGTCCCTGTTTCTATTGCGCTTTCCGAGGTTGTAATAAAGCCTAAGAAAGAAAAGTATAGCAAGAAAGAAAACCCTGCTGTTACTTTCGTCAAAAATGCGATAGAAAGGCGCGAAAGCAATGATCCCCGTAATCATGATTATTTCCAGTATGACCAATACGAAAAGATGGTATTTGCCATGAACGACTTCCAGCCCAAACCCAAAAGGCAGGATGGCAAAGTCCGTAAATTTGATTTCCTGGTAGATTATATCGATACATTAGACATTGGAACGACAATTTTGCCGGTTTCGGAAAAAGAAAAAGTGTCAACGGTTTATTTCAGGAAAGATCCGAAAAGTGAGAAGCGGTTGATTAAAGGTTCAAAATCTGCGGGTGTTGATGAAATATTTTCGCGTGACGGTATTCAACAGTTTTTGGATGAGGTTTTTCGTGAAGTAAATATTTTTCAGAATGATATCCCTTTATTTTTGAATCGTTTTGTAAGCCCGTTGTCTACAATGGGGCCTAATTTTTATAAGTATTATCTGCTCGATACGTTGGAAATAGACAATCGTAAATGTGTTGATCTGGGTTTTGTCCCTTTTACTTCGGAAACGTTCGGTTTTACGGGACATTTGTATATTACTCTTGATTCCACCTATTTTGTCAAGAGGGTGAAGCTGAATGTACCGAAAGATATAAATCTGAACTTTGTCGGTGGTATGACTATCGAACAAACTTTTGAAAGGGCGGAGGATGGTACCCGCATTATCACGAAAGATGATATAAATGTAGATTTCAAATTGTCCCAAAAGTCAAAAGGTATGTATGCCCGCAGGCTCAATATATATTCTAATCAGTCTTTTGCCCCTCCGGAAGATCAATCTGTTTTTCAACAAAGTGCTCCTGTTATTACAGTGAAAGAAGCATTCAGCCAACCAGAGGATTTTTGGGATAATAACAGGCCGTTGGAGGCTGGTCGTCGCAAACAAAATACGGTGGAAGCTTTAATGGCTAAATTACGTTCCGTCCCTATTTTCTATATAACGGAGAAGGTTGTTTCCATATTGGTATCGGGGTATATTGCAACAAATAAAGATCCCCTGAAGAGCAAGTTCGAGTTCGGACCTATGAATACTACTATCAGTGGTAATGCAATTGAAGGAGCACGTTTTCGTGTGGGAGGAACAACTACTACAGCTTTTAGCAAAAGGCTTTTCCTTGATGGTTACGTGGCTTACGGAACAAAGGATGAAAAAATCAAATATGATGCCATTGCAGAATATTCTTTTATTGATAAGAAAGAATATCGAAAGGAATTTCCGGTACATTCCATACGAGCTGAGTATAGTTATGATATCAATCAGTTGGGGCAGCAGTATATGTACACGAATCAGGATAATATCTTTTTGGCATGGAAGCGTCAGAAAGATACCCGCGCTACGTATTTGCGTAAGGCGGAACTGACTTATTATCGTGAACATTACAACGGTTTGGCATATGGTGCAGTGTTAAGAAACAGGAAAGAATATGCTACGGAGTATGCCGTGTTTGATCGTATTGGGGCAAATCAGGAGATTTCGCCGGTGAAGTCGTATTCTATGACAGAATTAGAGTTTAAGTTCAGATTTGCACCGAACGAAAAGTTTTATCAAACCCGGAATTATCGTTATCCTATAACGTTGGATGCTCCGGTGTTTACTGTAAATCATATAACAGCACTTAAAGGTGCTTTGGGATCTTCATATACTTATAACCGTACGGATGTGGGAATTCAAAAACGTTTCTGGTTCTCTGCATTCGGATATACGGACATTATTTGTAAGGCCGGTAAAGTCTGGAATAAGGTTCCTTACCCTTTGTTGATAATTCCGAATGCCAACCTTTCGTATACGGTACAACCCGAATCGTACACTTGTATGAATGCGATGGAGTTTTTGAATGATGAATATGCATCATGGGATGTGACTTACTTCATGAACGGGGCTCTGTTAAACCGTTTGCCTTTGATAAAAAAATTGAAGTGGCGTGAAGTATTTTCGTTTCGCGGATTATATGGTAACCTGACTGAAAAGAATAATCCGGCAAATGGAGGTGAAGGGCTTTATTTATTCCCGGCTGGTTCTTATGCGATGGGTAAGGCTCCTTATATGGAAGTAGGAGTAGGGGTGGAGAATATTTTTAAATTTTTGCGCCTGGATTATGTCTGGCGTCTGAATTATAAAGATCATCCCGGCATTCAAACACGTGGCGTCCGGTTCAGTATGCATTTAACATTCTGATGTCAATTGTGTATATCCCGATTTGCAAAAAAACGAACTCATAGTTATGACTTTTCAAAATCATAACTATGAGTTATAAAAATCATTACGATGAAATCTTTCGATACATGTAAATTCAAACACGGTGTTTAGTCGTCTTCCCTGAAGAACAGGTCATAGTCTGTATCAATCTGGTAGTCGACTACTCCCCATTTTTGTAACCATTCAATGTCTTTTTTTGCATCCAGCAGATTGTCGTTATTCATTGCTACCCTGTATGGACGATTAACGCAAGCCATTATTTTAATGTTGTTCTTTTTGCACCATTGTATGATTCGCGAATTCAGTTCGTCAATGCCTGCAAACAGAAAGTAATAATCTTTTGTTTTTTCGCCGTTGGCTTTAAAGAATTCGTCTTTTTCCCTGATCAGCATTGTTATGTAACTTTTCCCTTTGAAATAGTTGCCATGGCCAATAAAGTAAGAAGACTTCAGGTAACCGGTCTGACTGAGTATCCGTTCTAATTCCTGATAAAATTCGAGACTGGGATTGTCTATTTTTATATCGATCATCAGTTCTTCTATTTTGCCTTTACAATGATTGCAATAATCTTCCATTGAAACAATTGTATTGGTTTTCCTTTTTAGTGGACGAAGTGCTTGTATTTCAGCCCAGGTAAGTTCCGAACCGGTTGCTTTCGAGTCGTAATCTTGTTCGAATGTCCGGTTGTGATAAAGGAATAGTTTACCGTCTTTGCTTTGTCTTACATCAATTTCTACTCCGGTATAGCCTCGTTTTATGGCTTCATCAAGAGCGCTAATACTGTTTTCAGGATAGAGACCGTTTTCTGTAACACCGCCGCGATGGGCAATCAACCGGTATTTCCGGTCAATGTTGGAACCGTTTACTTCTGAAATAAAAACAGAGAGTAAACCGATGATTAGAATTAAGTAAGTCTTCATAATTTATAGATTTGTGTAATTACTGTTTTGAATCAAAATACCGGAGCTTTTATCTATTTCTTCCTGTGGTAACGGAAAAAAGTAATTCTTAGGTCTTTTGAAATTCTTACGGCCTATATCTGTGGTGTTGGATGACGATGGATCGGCATAAAGTTTCTCTAAATCTATCCAATTGATACGATCCCAGCGAACCAGGTCAAAATGTCTTCGGTTTTCTCCCGCCAGTTCCAGACGCCGTTCTTTTATTAATTCGTCTTTTCCTGCGTTCTTGATAGCAGGCAAGCCGACACGTGCTCTCACGGTATTTATTTCTGTGTCGCCGGCCCCTGTGCCCGATTTTCTAATTTTGGCTTCTGCCACTAATAGGTAAATATCGGATGTACGCATTAAAGGGATCAGCAAGTCGAAATTGAGCTTACCATCGTTTGTAAAGGTAGTATATTTATTGAAATGGTACCCTGTTTCGGATTTGCTTGCATCATAATCCTGCAATTTACTGCCTATTTGAATCTTGTCTCCGGCAGCCCACATGGTCATGATTCTTCGCGGGTCGTTGCCGAAAGCTTCATATAAGTTGGGAAGTGGGTGGAAAAAATTCCAGCCTCCCAAATCACGGGGAGAAAAATAATAAATAGTGGATGTGTTACGCCAGGTAGATGAAGAGGCTACGTATAATAACATCTCTGTAGTAGGTGTGGATTTTTGCCTGAAATTGGCCTGATAATCTGTTGCTAATTTATAGTTGGCATTATTTATTACCTTTTCTCCGGCAGAGATTGCCTCATTTAGCAGGTTCTCTTTGCCGCTATAGCTAGACCAATGCATGTATAACTGGGTCAGGTAAGCATAAGCTGTCCCTTTGCTGATCCTTCCGGGAGAAGCCGTTTCATCTAACAATTCGGCTGCTTTTTTCAGGTCTTTTTCTATTTGCGAAAGCACTTCGTCGATATTTGCTTTTGGCTTGTTGTAATTAGCCGTTTTGACGTCATCCTCCAGTATTAAAGGTATTTCTCCATACGGAAGATAAAGCCACCAATAAGCGAAAGCCCTGAAGAAATATGTTTCGCCCAGACTGCGGTTTTTTATGGATTCCGAAATATTATTCATAGATGGAACATGAATTAATATATTGTTGGCTCTCGAGATCAATTCATATTTCCATTTCCAACCTGCTTTTAGCTGGGCATTTCCCGTATCGAATGTAAATGTTTCTATAGCTTCGTCTTCGGCATGGTCGCCTGCCCGGAACATATCGTCAGAACAGATATCCCATGTATAGTCTCCATGCGCAACAAAGTCTTCTACTATTAAAATACCATATAATCCGGTAACTGCATCCACTACAGCTTGTTCGTTTTTGAAGTAATTTCCCTCTGTATAGATACCTTTGGGGTCGGAAGACAGGAAATTTTCACAGGATGTTAGCATATACCCTGTAAGAAGGCATGCTATTATATATAAATTTATTCGTTTCATATCTGTAATTGTTTTAAATTAGAAATTAACTTTCAATCCCAGGATGAATTTTCGGCTGGCAGGGTATTGAGCATAGTCAACACCTCTTTGCTTGTTGCCATCCGTGTAGCCGATTTCGGGAGAATAACCTGTGTATGGAGTGATTGTGAACAGGTTTTCTGCCGTTACGTATAAACGAAGGGCGTTGATTCTGAGATGTTGGGTCAACCGTTTAGGAATATTGTATCCTAATGTGGCTGTTTTTAGTTTCAGATAATCTCCTTTTTCAATGAACAAATCTGAAGTACGATGATTCAGGTTAGTCCGTTGTGTTGACATCTTAGGAATGGAATTGCTGGTTCCTTCTCCGTGCCATCTGCCCAATGCTTCTGCATACATATTGTAAGAATAACTCGGATCCAGACCTTGCATCCGGTCTGCATTATACAGTTCGGCTCCGAAGCTGCCTATGAAGTTTAATGATAAATCAAATCCTTTATATCCGAACTTGGCCTGGAATCCTAGGATTGTATTCGGATTCGGATCTCCCAGATATGTACGGTCTTTTTCATCAATGACACCATCGTTGTTGATATCAACAAACCGGACATCACCCGGAGTGATATTACCTTTCTGAGGATCGTTCTGTATGTTTGGGTCGTTTTGTATCTCTTGCATGTTTTGATAAAGACCATCTGTTTTCCAACCATAAAAAGATGCGATGGGTTTACCTTCATAGCTGCGTGATATTTCCTGAGCCTGGCGTCCGTAAGAAACGGAACCGATATAGTTGTTGTTGCCGTATAACTTTAAAATCTTGTTTTTTACAAAAGAAAGATTCATACTTAAGTCGTACATAAAACCATTAGAAAGCTCTTGTCTAAAACCTGCTTCAATTTCCCAGCCCCTGTTTCTCATTTCTCCGATGTTACTGTCAGGTATGGTGGCGCGTCCCAGTGTCCCGATAGCTACGGTCGGGACCAGCATATCTACTGTTTTCTTATCAAACCATGTCACGGAAGCCGTTAATTTCTGATCGAAAAAGGTTCCGTCTATTCCTATATTTGTCATACCTGTCTTTTCCCAGGTTATTAAAGGATTGGATAAGCTGTTGATTTTGGCACCGCCTACTTGTTCTGCACCGAAGGTGTATTTGTTGCCGTAGTCAATGTTTTTTTTCATGATGGTAAGATACTGCAAGTCTGCTACGTCTTGATTTCCCAGTAGTCCCCAACCCCCGATTAATTTCAGGTTATCAATAAAGTTGACATCTTTCAGGAAAGATTCTTCAGAAAGTCTCCAACCCAATGAAAATGCAGGGAAGTAACCCCATTGCTGTCCCGGCGCAAATTTGGATGATCCGTCGGCGCGGAATGTCAATGTCAATAAATATCTGTTGTTGAATGAATAAAAACCGCGTCCGAAGAAAGAGGCCAGGGAGGACTCCGGATAATAATTTCCGTTTATGGCTCCCATTACGGAACCGTTATCCATAACCAGTTGATCATCGCTTTCGTCTGCAAAACTTTTCTTTGTTGCGTTAAAAAAATCACCTTTGTTTTTTTGGGCAGAGAAACCGGCCATAATATTCATATTATGTTTTTCTTGTATCTTCTTTTGGTAAGAAAGATATACTTCGCCCAGAAATGAATACCTGTTTTGATATCCTTGCTGCAATTCGGCATCATTTCTTTTACGCATCTGTTCGGTGACTTGTGGAAAAAAATCTTTGTAATTATATATGGTACCATCGAAAGCTGCATTTCCTTTTAAAACAAGATCATCTATGATTTTGAAATCCAGAGTTAAGGCTGCCAGTAAACCGTGGTTGGTTTTTTCATGCCTTTCTGTAGATATCTCATATACGGGATTGTTTATATCTCCTAATTCATTATTCTCTACAGCAGATCCCCAGTGTTCGTCGTCAATACGGCATGGAATTGCCGGGTTGAACCGGAGAGCTTGCCATACTACTCCATTATAGACAGAAGCCGTACTGGGATTATACCATTTACGGTAGGTATATTGCACACTTTGTCCTACTTTAAACCGGTCTGTAATCTGGTGGTCTGAGTTCAAGCGGAAAGATATACGTTCAAAATCTGAGTTCGTGATAATACCTTTTTCTTTGTAGTATCCGATACTGGACATGAAGTTTGATTTTTGATTGCCTCCGGTTAAACGTACATCCGCATTATAAACACTTCCCTGGTCAAATAACTCATCTTGCCAATTTGTGCGTTGAACTCCGTAGTAAGGATTTTCCCAAAATGTATTTACTGGAATGTTATCGTTGGCATAGCGTTCTTTTTTTAACATCACCAAATCAGGAGCAGTCAACAGGTCTAATGTTTTGCTAACATTGGCTATACCTGCAAAAGCATTGATTTCTACGTTTGTTTTTGTTTCTTTGTTTCCCCTCTTTGTTGTGATGATAACTACACCGTTTGCTGCACGCGTTCCGTAGATTGCAGAGGAAGAGGCATCTTTCAAGACTTCTATTGTTTCGATGTCATTCGGATTTATATCCGATATTTTACCCGAAGGAACTCCGTCTACTACTACAAGAGGATTAGAGGCATTCATACTTCCTGTTCCGCGTACGCGTATGGTCGGTTCCGCACCGGGAGAGCCACCGTCAGATACGATATCTATACCTGATGCCAATCCTTGCAATGCATTTGTCAATTGTGCTACGGGTAAATTTTTAAGGTCATCTCCTTTGATGGCTGCAATAGAGCCTGTAACATCACGTTTTTGTTGAACTCCATAACCGACAACAACAACTTCCTCTAATTTTTTCAAATCATCTTGCATAATGATTTGGATAGTTTTCTGGTTGTTGACTTTGATTTCCTGGTTTATATATCCAATATATGAAGCTATAATAGTACAACCTTGAGGAACTTCAAGTTCGAAATTTCCGTCGATGTCACTGATAGCTCCTATACTCGTTCCTTTCACCAGAATATTGACTCCGATAAGCGGATCTCCTGCAATATCTTTTATATTTCCTTTGATAATGATATTTTTCTGCTGAGGTGAAGTTGTGGGAGTGCTTTTTAAAGAAAACTGAGTCTCTTTTTCTTTACGGAGAACAATTTGCCTGTTATTAATAATATAGGTAATACCTGTGTTTTTGAGTGCTTCTTCCACTATTTTTTCTACAGGTTTGTTTTCCAGATCAACATGAACTTTTTGGTTCATGTTGATTTTGTCGCTGTGGTAGAGAACTACATATCCGCTTTCTTGTTCAATATAAGAAAAAACATCTTTCAGAGACATGTTTTGCAGGTTCTCTGTTAACTCAAATTTCTCCTGTGATACAGAGTATCCGTGTAGCGGCAATATAGAAAACGATGCCACCGTCGTACATAAACAGATACATTTTAGATAATTAGTCTTTTTTAGACTAACCTGTTTTCTTTTTTTCATACCTTTGTTTTCTAATTCTTTTATGTGTAACTTTTTAGGGAATTCATAGGATCGGATAATACGACCAATATTATCCGGTCTTTTTTTGTTTTTCTTTTTTCTTCAATAGGCATTTGTTTTTAGTAATTAATATGTTATTTCCCGACGAATAAATAAAAACCAGTTTCTTTATTCCCTTTACATTCTAATGAAAGAGATTCTTCTATGTTTTTCAGTACACCTTCTATGTCTTTTCGTAAATCGAGTTTTCCCGAAATAGGAATATCGGCTACTTCTGTAGCATAATTTATGTTGACACCATAAAAACGGGATAATTGATTTAAGACATCGCTTGTTTTGTCAGAGTCCAGAAACAGTAAATTGTCTTTCCAACTTGTATATTTAAGTACATTGACATTTTGTGTAGTCGTTTTTTCTGGTGTGATATATGCCAATTGATCCGGTTGAAGTACTATTTTTTCTTTCTGGGTGGTTTCTATTTCCACTTTACCATGTACCAGTACGACAGATCCGGCTTTATCCTCTTTGTAGGCAGATACATTAAAAGCTGTTCCCAGTACTTTTATGTCGAAATTGGATGATTTGACAATAAACGGAGATTTGGGATTGGGCGCTACCTCTAAATAGACTTCTCCTTCTATCACTATTTCCCGTTTGTTTTTGTCGAATATCCGGGGGTATATAACTCGGCTTCCTGCGTTTATATAAGCTTTGGTTCCATCGGAAAATATGATTTCCGTACGTTTTCCTTTAGGGACTATTATTTGGTTTAATTGTATTTTACTATGGTGAATATCATCATGTATTGAGTCTTTGATTTGTTCCCGGGGAATTGTTAAAGAACCATCCGTACTATAATGAAGTATGGATTTGTCTTTTAGCTTTATGTGCGTTTGAGGAGTCATCAGACAAATATCGTCTATGCGTTCGATAGTTGTCATGTTATCCAGTAGTTGGGTCGATAAAGTATGATTGTTTTTGAAGTGGTTATTGTAAATATTCAGAGAAAGAAAGATACATACGATTGCTGTGGCTGAGTATGATATCCAAAAGATTGTGCGTGTAAATGTACTTTTTTTCTGGGAAGAGGTTTTTGCATAAAGTTGTTTTTCTACCTCCTTCCAGGAGTTGTCTATTTCCTTTTTATTTATCTTTTCAGTCTGTTTAATAAGTGACAGAAACTGTTGTGATTTATGGATAAATAAATTGTTATATGTGCTCTTTTTCTTGTTCACTCGTCAATCTTTTTTATTAATACGAGGTGTTTTGAAAAAGGTACTCGTTAAAAGCGGATGGTTAACATTCTTTTGCAAATTCAGGGTTTAGCCAGTTTACAATATCTTTGATTTTAGGTGTATGGATGATGGAAATTACTTTATTTCCATGTATCTGCGCCTCTTTCCATTTCAGAAAATATAATTCGCGAAATTTAATGAGGGAGCGATATAGTAGATTTTTACTGGATTGGTAATTGATATCGAAAGCGGAAGATATATCAGCATGACTAACTTCTGCAACATAAAAGAGATAAAGTATTTCCTGTTGACGTAATGGAAGCTCCATGAAAGCGAGTTTCATAATCGCGTATTTGAGTGAAGCAGATTTATCTGTGGCTGATAGAACCGATTCGCTTTCAAATGTGAGTATTTCATCAATACAAGGGAACATTTCCTTTTGCTCACTTTGAGCTTTAAGCATGTCATAGAGATGATTTCTGAATGCTTTTAATAAGTAACCTTTAACTAATGCTGTTTTCGATAATGTACGGTGGTTTTGAATCAGACGGACAAAAAGATTCTGTATGCAATCACGTATCAAATCTTTGTCTGCAGAAAATTTACAGCCATAATTATATAAAAGAGGATAAAATCGCTTATATAATTCTTCGAAAGCTCTTTTATCTCCTTTGAGGCACAACTCCCATATTGCTTCATCGGAAGATCTTTTCATTTTGCTACAATTAATGAGGACAAAAGTATAATGTTGTTTTTTCAAATATATTTCAAAATAATTACAAATGGAATATGTGGTTTTTAATCATATATTTTGATTTGTACCTCTTTCATTTTAATAGCGGCGACAAGATAGGCAATTTTATTAAAAAAGAAAAAGGATTAGAAATTTTCTTTCTAATCCTTTTTTGAGGAAGAGGTTCCTGGCGGATTCGAACCGCCGTGAACGGTTTTGCAGACCGCTGACTAAGCCACTCATCCAAGGAACCGGATGTTTTGTTTAAATTTTAAAGTCTTGTGAGGTTCCTGGCGGATTCGAACCGCCGTACATGGTTTTGCAGACCACTGACTAAGCCACTCATCCAAGGAACCGATATATGTATGCAAAAATCCTCATTTTGCGAGTGCAAAGAAATAGAATATATTTGGAATAACCAAATGTTTTATTCTTTTTGTTGCTTTCTCGAAAATCCTTTATACGTGGTCTGGCTATCTATTTCATTGGGTAACTGTAATCTTTTCAACGTAATATTGTAGAAGTAGGAAAAATGCAGTTACTTTGCTATCTCGTTTAGATAAAAACAAAAATATGACATATATTGAAACAGAAATACCCGGTGTTTGGATTATTGAACCAAAAGTGTTTAATGATGCGCGGGGATATTTTATGGAAGCGTTCAAACAATCTGATTTTGAGTCGCATATCGGGCAGGTTAATTTTATACAGGATAATGAATCTTGTTCTACTAAAGGAGTGTTAAGAGGGTTGCATTATCAGTTGGCTCCTTATTCTCAAGCAAAGTTGGTACGCGTGATAAAAGGAAGTGTTTTGGATGTTGCAGTCGATGTACGTGCAGGTTCTCCTTCATATGGAAAATATGTAGCGGTTGAGTTGTCCGGAGAGAATAAACGTCAGTTTTTTATTCCTCAGGGATTTGCCCATGGTTTTCATGTTTTAAGTGATGAAGCCATATTTACATATAAGGTTGATAATCAGTATATGCCTTCGCATGAAAGGGGGATTCGTTTTGATGATCCGGCTATTCATGTGGATTGGAGCATTGAAGATCTTGAATGTGTTAATCTCTCTGAGAAAGATAAAAATGCACCTTGTCTGAAAGATGCCGAACTAAACTTTACATTTTAAACGATATACTAAAGGGAATACAAATATGAAAACTTATTTGGTTACCGGTGCAGCCGGTTTTATTGGAGCCAACTTTATTAAATATATGTTGGCAAAGTATCAGGATATAAAAGTGGTAATACTTGATTCGCTGACATATGCCGGTAATCTGGGTACAATTGCAACAGATATAGACAATAATCGTTGTGTGTTTGTAAAAGGTGATATTTGTGACAGGACATTAGCAGATGAACTGTTTGCCAAATATCAGTTTAATTATGTAGTTAATTTTGCTGCCGAAAGCCATGTGGACCGTAGTATAGAGAACCCTCAATTATTCCTTATCACTAATATACTTGGTACGCAAAACTTGCTGGATGCAGCCCGTCAGGCATGGGTGACGGGAAGAGACGATCAAGGTTATCCTACCTGGCGTAAAGATGTTCGTTTCCATCAGGTTTCTACAGACGAAGTATATGGGAGTTTGGGTACCGAGGGCTATTTCCACGAGACAACCCCTTTGGATCCGCGTAGCCCTTATAGTGCTTCAAAGACTAGTGCGGATCTGTTTGTAAAGGCTTATTTTGAGACGTATAAAATGCCTGTAAGCATAACGCGTTGTTCTAATAATTATGGTCCGTATCATTTCCCGGAAAAATTGATACCTCTTATCATTAAGAATATACTGGAAGGTAAAAAACTACCTGTGTATGGTGATGGAACAAATGTTCGTGATTGGTTATATGTGGAAGATCACTGTAAGGCAATTGATGCCGTTATTCATAATGGACGTGAAGGAGAAGTTTATAATGTAGGCGGACATAATGAAAAGCAAAATATTGAAATTGTGAAATTAACAATTCGTACAATCCGTCAATTGATGACCGATCAGCCGGAGTATCGCCAGATACTAAAAAAGAGAGAAATAGATGCTGATGGCCGAATCTCTGTCGAATGGATTAACGACGATCTGATAACATTTGTAAAAGACCGTTTAGGACATGACCAGCGTTATGCTATCGATCCTTCTAAAATTACCAAAGAATTAGGCTGGATTCCCGAAACATGTTTCGAAGCAGGTATCGAAAAGACAATCCGTTGGTATTTGGAAAACCAGAAATGGGTAGAAGATATTACAGGTGGTGATTATATGAAATATTATGAACAAATGTATGCCGGAAGAGAATTGAAGTAAACTCCCGGCTATTCGGCCAATTCTTCTGCTTTTGCATGTATATGTGTCGAAACGTGTTCTGCTACAAGGCTGCCCGCTAATTCCGGTGCAGCCTCTTTTATTTGTTTCCGTATAGCTTCACGTATATTATGCCGTATATTAGTTCTTGTACTATCCAGTTCTGCTTGTTTTGCTGGTTTTAAGAAGTCTTTATATTTGCATTTTACGATTTTGTATTTGAAATCATCCAGGTTTCCTTTGATATCGATACCCAGCTTGAATGGTACGGGGGATTTTAGTACTGAGATATGATAATCGAATGTCATATCCAGATTGTGTGTTCCGCCAACAGCCACTTTGTAACGGTCCATTTCTACTAAAAAAGGGAATACTTCTATTTTATCATCATGTATGGCGAGATCTACGGAAATACTATCTATCATATTACGCTTTTTGTTCTTAAACATAAGTGTTTTTGATATTTCGGTAAATGTCTCACCATCTAGTAATACCATGTTTTTTCCATGCAAATAACAGGCCGAATTCAAAGAAGGCAAAATAACAGACATTGTAGAGTCTATTTTGCAGGTAGCCGTAACTTGGCAATCCACAACGCCTTCAAACGAGCGGAGCATTGGAACTAATGTGTCAATGGCAGGGTAGAGACTTATTAGTTTTTCCACCTGGATTTGTTCCAGATCAAGATCAAAGCCTGCGGTGGCACCTTGTTTGTTTTTTGCTGTATATACCATGGTCAGTGTTCCACATCCCATGTTTGAGTGCATATTTAAATTGCTCAAATTAACGCTTTGATCTCGCAAAATAACTTCTCCTTGTACATTTTCCAATGCCAGGTCTTTGAAATCGATGCGCTTTGCGTTGGTATGAAGTGTAACATCTATATTTGCCGGAAGTATGAATAACTGATCGGTTGAATCGGTTTCTGCATCGGTTACGGTCGCTTGTATATCTTGTGTGTTCATATTGGTTATAGTACCGTTGCTAAGTGCTGTTAACTCGGAAGATACAGGGTGTTGCTCGGCATATTGCATGCCATTGTTCAGAGCTTTCATTAACTGGTTGCAATCTATATAGTCTGATGTGAGATTGAAATTCCCTGTTAATTTTCTACCACGGAGCATTGCCTGGCGAATATGATTTATTTCTCCGCTTAATTTCAAATCGCTTTTTCCCAGATGCAGACGGGCATCTGTAAGAGTAGCTGTATTTGTGTCGAATTTTACACTTGTTTGTTCCATATGCATCGGAACAGGAAAAAGGTGGCTGAATGCCCGTAATTGCTTGAAGCTGACGTTCCCGCGTGCTTCCCATTTTCGTAATAGTTTATTTGTATAGTCCAGAGAATCTTGTTTTGCTTGTGAAGTGGTTTTGGTGCGTTTACGTACAACTTGTTGAGAGTTGCCAGACCGTAACCTTCTCTGCTGAGCCGCTTCACGATAAGGTAAAGCTTCAATATTGAATTGACTGCCAGTTAGAATTGCTCCGGTTCGTATAGGTGACATGAAGTATTTTAATGTATCGACATTAATTGTTGCAGCTATTGTTGGAATCCGTTTGTTTGTTGCAGATGCTTTCATACCCCCTTGCAAAGATGTGTGTCCTGCAATAACCCATACGGAGTCAGGTAAACGACTGCTTAAGTGATCGAATTTTATACCGGCAACTAAAGGTATTACAGCAGTGGTATCAATAACCGGAGTCGTGTTTGCCTGCATTTCTAATTGCCTGATCTTTGTATTTATATCGTCTTTATATGTTATATTCATTGTATCGATTGCCAAAGTGGCATTCAACAATCCTTTTTTATTCAGATATTTGCTTTCATTTTTTGTCGAACCTATAAAGAAACGGGTACCGACAATATACATATCCATGTCTAAAGGTTTGCTGAATGCTTTAAAATGGTCAATGTTTAAAATACCGGCGGCTTGTACTTTCCCATACCGGCTGTTTAATATATCGTTTACAGTAAATATTGCTTTCAGATCAGCTTCCAGTTTTCCCTCAAGTAATAAGGTGTCAGGATTTAGAAATTCTTTTGCCAAATGTGTAAAATCAACCTGCCCTTTTATTTGGGTATTGATTGCCGGGTTTTTGAACACATTGGTTACTTTTCCATTCATATTGAAAGACGTGTTCTGACCTTTTACGGTTAATTCTTCCAGAGATATGTAAGAGGAATCCGGATATTGTCCGTTCAAATGAATATCCAGATCCATTTGTATAGAGTCTATTCCCTGTTTTATTCCGCTTATGTGATAAGAGCCGTCATTTATTTTGCAACATAAATTGACTGAGGGAGTTATGCTGTCTCCAAATTCTCCATGAATATTTCCATCCAGAATAATACTTCCTTTTGCCTGCATTTTTTCCCTATTTTGGAAATAAGCATCGGGTATGAATTTAAGCAGGTCGTTCATGTCAGAGATTTTTAATCCCATATCCATATCGATACGCATACGTTTGCTATCCGGTATTGTGATAATTGATCCATCAGCGGTAAAAGGAAGAGAGTTGATTAATAATTCAGCATTTTTCAGTGTAATAGTATTGTAGTTGTTGCCGAGTTGTAATCTGCTTTTCAGTTTCAACGCAAGTTTATTTTGTAGTGTATAAGCCTGGCTGCGGAATAAAATAGAAGATGTTCCTGTTTCTATGTCCAGTGTGTTTTCTCCTTTGGTTAGTGAACCATCTATATTAAGGAAGAATCCTTTTATTTCCGTAAATACGTCTTGTTGTCGGTCATCGTATGTGAAATGTCCGTTTGATATGCGTACTTTTTGTAAATCTATAGGAGGCAAAGACTTTTTGTTGTCGTTGTCTGTAGATGTGCTATCATTTTCGTTATGATATATATCCCAGTTTGTTCTACCAGCTTTATTAACAAATCCGTAAAAACGCGGATTGTCTATGATTACTTCACCTATTGTTATTTTTCCACCAAATAAATAATCGGTCGGACGCAATGATATGGTTGCGTTGTGGAAACTTAATAATGAATCCGATGGTATATGCAGACTCTCTTTGTGCATAGTGGAGTCTTCACCTAGATGAGAAATTAGCCGTCCATTGGTGAGTCGGATGCCCAAATGAGGATAGGTCTCAAAATAAGTAAGTTCTACTTTTTCGCATTCCAGATGTGCGTCGAGGAATTCATTTGTTTTTTGTATTACCAGAGGTGTTAGTTTTTCGGGAGGGAGAACCCCCCATTTTAGTACGCCGAATCCGATGGTGGGTAATATAAAAAAGAGAGTAATTAAAACTACTGCAGATACTATAAATATTTTTTTCTTGCTCTTTGCCATAATCTTTCTTTGTTTTGCCTTACAAATGTATATAAATAAACGCATATCTTTGTATTAATAAGTTTATTTAAAACGAAACAAGTCATGGATTTTCGCCTTAAAGTTTTTCATAGCGTAGCATGTAATTTGAGTTTTACTAAAGCATCACGCGAGTTGTATATAAGTCAGCCTGCCATAAGCAAACATATCCATGAGTTGGAAGTACAATATAAGACGCCGTTATTTGAACGTGTAGGGAGCCGTATCAAATTGACGAGGGCAGGAGAGTTATTGCTGTCGCATACAAATCTTCTTTTATCAGCTTACCGTCAACTGGATTTTGAAATGAATCTGCTTACCAATAATTTTTCAGGAGAACTTCGCTTAGGTGCTAGCACTACTATCTCGCAATATGTATTGCCTCCTATATTATCTTCTTTTATAAAGAAGTTTCCTGATATTCGTGTATCTCTTCTGAACGGAAATAGCCGCAATATAGAGCAAGCTCTTTGGGAAGGTAAAATCACATTGGGGATGGTAGAGGGAAGCACACGCCAGAATACATTGCATTATAGTCCTTTTATGAAAGACGAATTGGTTGTTGTTACCCATACGGGTAGTAAATTTGCTCATTTTGATGAACTTACTCTTGAACAACTGCGTTCGTTGCCGCTTGTGTTGCGTGAAAACGGATCAGGTACTTTAGAAGTGTTGGAAACGGCCTTGACTACTCATCAAATCAAGCTTTCACAACTGAATGTATTAATGCAATTAGGAAGTACGGAAAGTATCAAATTATTTCTTGAAAATTCTGATGCATTAGGTATTTTATCTGTTCGTGCAGTTACACGCGAGTTAATGTCCGGCTCTCTTAAAGTAATAGACATAGATGGTTTTAAAGCAGAACGGATGTTTTCTTTTGTAGAACCTTTGGGACAGAATAGCGGATTGGAGGAAAGTTTTATACGTTACGTGGAACGTTATTGCTAGTTTGTCGGAAATGATCTCGATCTTTTTATAAAATGATCCCGATGATTTGGAAAAAAGATACTGATCATTTTTGTTCTTCGTGTCCGGGCCTTTATAATATTTTTTTTATAACCTCGCATGATTTTCCCACAGCGATACAATTAGCAGGGATAGATTTTGTAACAACACTCCCGGCTCCGATTGTCGTACCGTCTCCTATGCTTACACCTGGCAAAATAATGCTTCCTCCACCAATCCAAACGTTTTTTCCGATGTGGACGGGTGCGGTGAGTGATTTCCAAAAACTACTGTTTTCTCCAATTCGTTCATGCGGTGCGGTGGGATGAAAGACCGTGTAAATATGCACTCCTGGACCAATCCCGGAAAAGTCTCCGATAGTTATGGTGTTGCAGTCTAAAAATACGCAGTTCATATTTATTTCTACGTTGTTCCCTATGTGTATGTTTTCCCCGTAATCTACAAAGAAAGGAGCTGCAATCCATACGTTTCTCCCTCTAGAACCGATTAGTTCATCTAATAAAGCAGAGAGTCTTTCCGTATTGTCGGACGGAGTGTTATTATATTCTTTCTGTAACTGTTTAGCCAAATGCCATCTGTTGATTAATTCTGTATCACCACAGTCATAAGGTTCTCCAGCCAACATCTTTTCTTTTTCTGTCATATCTTATAAGTATCAAGTTTATAATTCTGTATTAACGTATATTTTTCCGAAAGTCTTTTGTGATTGCAAATTTAGGAATTCAAGTTGGTAAACAGAAATGGCTTGATTTCAATTTGTTGTAAACCTGCTAAAAAACACATCTGTCCTTTTTGCGATTTATACATCCCTTTGTTTTATAAACCGGAAAATCAGACTTAAAAATAATTGTTATAACTTCAGGTTATTTTCTATTCATTATTGTTATTTGGTAGAGTGTGCTCATTTGTAATACCTTTGTGCCACAATTGAAAGTAATAATTAATAAGAAAATGATGAATACTCTCAAGTATCTACCTGGCAAGTATAATAAGCCGCTTTTTATCCTTCTTTTTATTTTATGTTTAATGCCGTTTATATCTCCTGCAATCGCCTTGTTTATGGGATTGGCTTTTGGAATGACGGCAGGGCAGCCATTTCCGGTATTCAGTAAGAAAACATCTAAATATTTATTACAGTTTTCCGTTGTTGGCTTAGGGTTTGGAATGAATCTGCATGAGTCATTGCAAACGGGTAAAGAAGGTATGGTATTTACGATTGTATCTGTTGCATCGGTTCTGATATTGGGCATGTATCTGGGTAAACGTTTGATGATGGACAGAAAAACGGCTTACTTGGTTTCTGCCGGAACAGCTATTTGCGGAGGTAGTGCTATTGCTTCTGTTGCTCCGGTTATAAAGGCGAATGATAATGAAATGAGTATGTCGCTTGGTACTATTTTTATCTTAAATGCGATAGCATTGTTTATATTTCCTCCAATCGGCCATTTGTTGGGAATGACACAAGAGCAATTTGGTATGTGGGCTGCTATTGCAATACATGATACCAGCTCTGTTGTTGGGGCTGGTGCTGCTTATGGTGAAAAAGCCTTGGAAATAGCTACGATGGTTAAGCTAACTCGTGCTTTATGGATTATTCCGATGACAATTGTTACCATGTTTCTGTTTAAACAAAAAGGTGCAAAAATCACGATCCCTTGGTTTATCTTTTTCTTTATTCTGGCAATGATTGCCAATACTTATTTGTCGATTCCCCAGGAAGTGAGCGGAGCTTTGGTTTGGCTGGCCAAGAAAGGATTGACGGTTACATTATTCTTGATCGGTGCAGGATTATCCCGGAGAGTAATTAAGAATGTCGGTATCCGTCCGATGGTGCAAGGAGTAATACTCTGGATATTTATTGGTCTTATCAGTCTCGGCGTTATCATGTTGTTGTAATAGTTTTTTATTACCTTTGCGAACTAAATAATTGATGATAGCGGATTGATAATAATGAATTTTGTGCAAACAGTATTCTGATTATCAATTCTCAATTAATCCAAGGTTTATGGCTTCGAAAATAACAAAACGTATAATTATTTCATTCTGGGTCCTGTATCTAATTGCACTAGGTGCGGTTGCATTGGTGTTTGTTGCAATATCGAACGGTTCAATAGGTTATATGCCTCCTGTTGAGCAACTGGAGAATCCGATTGACAAATATGCTTCACAAATTATCTCTTCCGACGGAAAAACTTTAGGTAGTTATGCACATAGCAAAGACAACCGTATATATGTGAACTATGAAGACCTTTCACCGGACTTAGTAAGAGCATTGATAGCTACCGAAGATATACGTTTTACAGAACATAGCGGTATTGATGCCCAAGGCTTGTTCCGCGCTATTGTAAAACGCGGTTTGTTGATGCAAAAAAGTGGTGGAGGCGGTAGCACCATTACACAACAATTGGCAAAGCAGTTGTTTTCTCCGAGTGCCGACAATATTATGGAACGTCTTTTTCAGAAACCGATTGAATGGGTAATTGCTGTTCAGTTGGAGAAAAATTATACGAAGGAAGAGATCATAAATATGTATCTGAATAAATTTGACTTTCTGTATAATGCAGTTGGCATCCAATCTGCGGCACGCGTTTATTTTGGAAAGACACCAAAAACGCTGAAAATAGAGGAAGCTGCCACTTTGGTAGGTATGTGCAAAAATCCGTCTTATTTTAACCCCGTACGCCACAATAAACGTACATTGGGACGTCGGAATACGGTATTAGAACAGATGGTAAAGGCCGGATATATTACGAAAGCGGAATGCGACTCTCTAAAACAATTACCCCTTACTGTTCATTTTACCCGTATGGACCATAAGGATGGTCTGGCTCCTTACTTCCGCGAATATCTTCGTCTGACATTGACTGCTAAAAAACCGGACAGGAGTGATTATGCTTCATGGCAAATGCAAAAATATGCAGAAGATTCTTTGTCATGGGCTACTAATCCGTTATATGGCTGGTGTAATAAGAATAAGAAGACTGACGGCAGTCATTATAATATTTATACCGACGGATTAAAGATCTATACAACAATCGATTCGCGTATGCAGCAATATGCGGAGGATGCTGTGCGTGAACATGTAGGACAAACATTACAACCCAGCTTCTTTAAAGAAAAAACGGGGCGTAGTTATGCCCCGTTTTCTCGTGATGTATCTACGGGGCAGGTCGATACAATGTTGATGCGTGCAATGCATCAGACAGACCGTTACAGGGCGATGAAGAAAAGTGGTATGAACGAGACAGAGATGCGGAAAGAATTTAAAAAACCGGTTGAAATGCGTGTGTTTAGCTGGAATGGTCCTATTGATACGATTATGTCACCTTGGGATTCAATCCGTTATCACAAGAGCTTTCTTCGTTCTGCTTTTATGTCTATGGACCCGCGTACCGGTCAGGTTAAGGCTTATGTGGGCGGAATAGATTACAATGATTTCCAGTATGATATGGTAAATGGCGGACGCCGTCAGGTAGGATCAACAATTAAACCGTTCCTTTATTCATTAGCTATGATAGAAGGTTTCAGCCCTTGCGACGAAATGTTACATGTGCAACAACAACTGATGGATGAAAACGGACGTTTATGGATTCCGCGCAATGCCAGTGCTAAACGAATTGGCGAAATGGTATCTATTCAATGGGGCTTGCAAAACTCGGATAACTGGGTAACGGCTTATCTGATGAGTCAGCTTTCTCCTTATACATTTGTCCGTTTGTTGCATTCGTTCGGTTTGAAGAACTATATAGATCCGGTAATTTCGGTATGTCTGGGTACGCCGGATGTGTCGGTAGGAGAAATGGTCAGTGCTTATACGGCATTTGCTAATAAAGGAATTCGTGTGGAACCGTTGTATGTGACTCGTATAGAAGATCCGTACGGTAATACGATCGCTAATTTTGCCCCTCAAATGAGTGAGGTGCTGACTGAAGATGCTTCTTATAAGATGTTGTATATGTTGAGAAGTGTGATAGATGGAGGTACCGGTGGCCGTGTTCGTTTCCGCTACGGTATTACTGCTCCAATGGGAGGAAAGACAGGTACAACACAAAATAATTCTGATGGTTGGTTCCTTGGATTCACACCAAGTTTGGTTTCGGGCTGTTGGGTTGGGGGCGAAGATCGTTCCATTCATTTCGACCGTTTGGCAGAAGGACAAGGTGCTAGTATGGCTTTGCCTATATACGGTTTATATATGCAGAAAGTATATGCAGACAAAACATTAGGTTATACGCAGGATGACTCATTTGAAGTACCTGAACAATTTTCTAATCCGTGTAATTCGTCCGGTTCGGAGGAATCCAAACATACACCGACAGACGTAGGAGGTATTGATAAAATGTTTGAATAAAATAATTATTCGGTTGCTAGGCAGATAGATATAAAAATGGTCCTGTTTCTTTTTGAATTTTTGGTATCATTGGCATCTCTTTAATAAAACCTTTTAAAATACTCCCTGTAAATGAAACTATTTCCGGAAATTATTGTTAGATTTGGGAGGTTAATCTTAAAAACAGGGAGGACACATGAAGCGGGAATCTGTAATATCGCAATTAGCGGACAAAGAAAAAGTATTTGACTTTGTAGTTATTGGTGGTGGCGCTACCGGATTAGGTATAGCTGTGGATGCAGTTACGCGTGGATATAGTGTTGCTTTGTTTGAACAGAACGATTTTACAAAAGGGACATCCAGCCGGAGTACCAAATTGGTTCATGGCGGTGTAAGATATCTTGCCCAGGGAGATGTATCTTTAGTGCTTGAAGCCTTACGCGAAAGGGGCTTGCTTCGTAATAATGCTCCCCATTTGGTTAAAGACCAGACATTCCTTATTCCTTGTTATCATTGGTGGGAAGGACCGTTTTATACGATCGGCCTGATTCTTTATGACCTTATGGCCGGCAAACTAAGTTTGGGACGTTCCATATGTATAGGCCCGAAACGTGCTTTGCAGACTATTCCCAGATTAGTTTCTAAAGGAATGACAGCCGGAGTGATCTATCATGACGGACAGTTTGATGATTCCCGTTTGGCAATGAACCTGGTTCGTTCGGCTGTAGACGGCGGGGGGTGTGTACTTAATTATATGAAGGTGACTGATCTGTTGAAAGAAGGCAATAAAGTCTCGGGAGTTGTTGTACGCGACCTTGAATGTGATACTGTATATAATGTAAAAGCACATAGCGTAATTAATGCAACCGGTGTGTTTGCTGATGATATTTTGCAGATGAATGAACCGGGAAAACGCCGCACGGTTCGTCCCAGCCAGGGCGTACATTTGGTTCTGGATTCTTCCTTCCTGGAAAGCGACTGTGCGGTAATGATACCTAAAACTTCCGACGGTCGTGTGCTTTTTGCCGTCCCCTGGCATAACAAAGTGGTGGTAGGGACAACCGACACGTTAATGGATTGTCCGGTAGATGAACCGGTTGCTTTGGAACAAGAAGTACAATTCATTTTAGAAACAGCAGGGAAATATTTGACGAAAGCTCCGAAACGGAGCGACGTTTTATCTGTCTTTGCAGGCCTTCGCCCGTTGGCCGCACCCCGTAGTGAGGGTACCAAGACAAAAGAAATATCTCGCAGCCATAAATTGATACGTGAAAAGTCGGGCCTGATAACAATAATCGGCGGGAAATGGACTACTTACCGGAAAATGGCTCAGGATACATTAGATTTGGCAATCCGGTATATGCACGTGCCTACGCGTGACTGCAAGACGGAAACATTTGCCATTCACGGTTCCAAACCTTCACCCGATTTTACCGATCCTCTCTACGTATATGGCTCTGATGCCGAAGAAATAAAACAATTAAGCCAATCTTCCCCGGAGATGGGAGAGAAGCTGCATCCTGATTATGATTATACAGTGGGAGAAGTGGTTTGGCTTATTCGTAATGAAATGCCACGTACGCTGGAAGATGTGTTGGCGCGCCGTTTGCGCATCCTTTTTATGGATGCACGTGCTGCTATGGCAATGGCACCACAGGTAGCTTCCATTTTAGCCAGAGAACGCGGAAAAGATATAAATTGGCAGGAAAAGCAATTGGAAGCTTTCAATAAAGTGGCTTCTAATTATATACTGAATTAGTAAAAGACAAACAGAACAATCTTATAGAATATAAAGATATGAATTTCAAAAACAAATATGTACTGGCTTTAGATCAGGGGACTACAACTTCACGTGCCATACTGTTCAACCATCAGGGATCAATTATTACTTTAGCTCAGAAGGCGTTTCAGCAATATTTTCCGAAGCCCGGTTGGGTGGAACATGATCCGAATGAAATATGGTATACACAATCGTCTGTTATTAAGGAAGTAATGGCTAAAGCGGACGTGACGGATACACATATCGCTTGCATAGGTATTGCAAACCAACGCGAGACCACAATCATATGGGACAGGGAAACAGGTTTCCCCGTATATAATGCTATTGTCTGGCAAGACAGGCGTACGGCCGATTATTGTGAAGAGTTGAAATCGCAAGGCTACGCCGAACGTCTTCAGCAGAAAACGGGCTTGGTTATAGATGCCTATTTCTCGGCAACTAAAATAAAGTGGGTTTTAGATAATGTGAAAGGTGTCCGCGAACGCGCCGAACGCGGGGAACTATGCTTCGGGACAGTAGATACCTGGTTGGTATGGAAGCTGACCCGTGGCGAAAAATTTATTACGGATATTACGAATGCATCCAGAACCATGTTGTTTAATATCCGTACCCAGGAATGGGACAAAGAACTATTAGACCTGTTTACTATACCGGCTTCCATGCTGCCTCGTGTGGTGGGATGCAGCGAAGTGTACTGTGAGGCTTCTTTGCCTTTATTCAAGAAGGGCATCCCTGTTTCGGGCATGGCCGGCGATCAGCAGGCTGCACTTTTCGGACAGCTTTGTGTGGAAGAAGGCATGATAAAGACGACTTACGGTACAGGTTGTTTTATGATTGTCAATACAGGAGACAAGCCCGTTTTGTCGCAGAATAACCTATTGACTACCATTGCGTGGAAATTGGGGGACAAAGTAACGTATGCCCTGGAAGGAAGCGTGTTTGTCGGCGGTGCAGTCGTACAGTGGCTGCGTGATGGAATAGGGCTGATACCAAACGCTTCTATTACGGAGCAAATGGCTAAATCGGTGTCTGATAACGGAGGTGTTTACTTTGTTCCGGCACTTACCGGATTAGGTGCTCCCTATTGGGACCAGTATGCCCGGGGCGCTATTATCGGAATAACGCGCGGAACGACGGCTGCACATCTTACCCGTGCAGCTCTTGAAGGTATCTGCTACCAGGTGTATGACGTGCTTACTGCAATGGAAAACGATATACATGCAAAACCAAAAGAGATCCGTGTCGATGGCGGAGCTATAGCAAATAACTTCCTGATGCAGTTTCAGGCCGATATATCCCGTTGTCCGGTAGTGCGTCCGCAAGTATTGGAAACAACAGCTCTCGGCGCTGCTTATCTGGCGGGATTAGCTGTGAACTATTGGAAAGATGTAGACGAACTGAAAGAACAATGGTGCCTGGACAAAGTATTCAGCGCTCAAATGAAAGAGGAAGTTGCCAGGCAACAACTGGCCGAATGGCATAAGGCCGTTGGCCGCTCGCAGCAATGGGCTGTTGACTAATCTGCAATATTAATACTTAAATTAGAATACCATGTCTCCATTTATAGCCGAATTTATCGGAACGATGCTTCTTATCCTGATGGGAGGAGGTGTTGTGGCAAATGTTGTATTGTCTAAGACGAAAGGCCACGGAGCCGGTTGGATGGCTATTACCACAGCCTGGGCTTTGGGAGTGTTTATCGGAGTTGTTGTAGCCGGCCCGTATAGTGGGGCGCATTTGAACCCGGCGGTGTCTATCGGGTTAGCCATTGGCGGTACGTTCCCGTGGTGTGATGTCTGCTCTTATATTATTGCACAGATGCTGGGAGCTGCAGCTGGTGCTCTGCTAGTCTGGTTAGTCTATAAAGATCATTTTGATGCAACGGAAGACCAGGATGCCAAATTGGGAGTATTCTGTACGAATGCCGAGATCAACCATCCGGCTATTAATTTCTTCACCGAAGCTGTGGGCACATTCGCCCTGATGTTTGTTGTCTTCTATATTACGGATGGCCAGTTGACTTACGATAGCAATAGCACGCTTCCCATCGGGCTGGGTTCTGTCGGTGCCATACCTGTAGCATTTACCGTATGGGTGATAGGTCTTTCTTTAGGAGGGCCTACAGGCTATGCCATCAATCCGGCACGAGACTTGGCGCCACGTATCATGCATGCAATTCTTCCTGTCAAGGGCAAAGGCAGCAGCCATTGGGGCTATGCCTGGATTCCGGTGTTGGCTCCTATCGCGGGGGCTGCCGTTGCGGCTATGCTATACTATGTCTTGAAATAATGCCTGTTTTACCTTTCCGTACGAGCATATGGGAGGCTCTAGCCTTCTCCTGTTTGATATGTCTCCCTACCTAGGGGGTAAAGTTCTCCCTACCTAGGGAGAACTTTTCTCCTTACCTAGGGAGAAATAACCTCCCTACCTAGGGAGATGGATGTGGGAGCCTGCTGTGGCACACTAACCCCTTCACTGTCTGCACCACGTAGGGTATGGCTGCCTCCACCTCCGGTGTTAGTTCCATGTTTACTTCGTTGATGCTTCCTACGGAGATGACGATAAGATGTATTTCAGGTAATTTGCCTGTCAGTATCATCGCCTCAATCATATCGCGCAGGCCTATTTCGTGGGCACTCATTAGCGGAGGGAAGTCGGTGGCAAAGCGCGGACGTATCAGCCGTACGGTACCCGGCGGATTATTGTCCAGGGTAGCATCTATCATGATAATAGGGTCGTAGCCGTCCAGCCACGAAAGCAAATGCAGTCCGCCTGTTCCTCCGTCCATTAAACGGACGTGAGATGGAAGTGTCTCTTTTTCCAAGGCCCGGATAGTATGGATGCCGACACCTTCGTCTTTGAGAAGCAGGTTGCCGACACCCAGTATAAGTGTATTTCTCTGGTGGTGATTCGTTTCGTTCATTCCTTACGCGCAATTTCGGTCAGTTTTTCTGCCGTTTCGGTTACTTCTTCCTTGTTGGCAATATCTTCTTCTATGAATTTCCAGCCTCCGATAATAGAAGAGGCCTCGCCACGCCGTTCGATATAATCATGGTAAAATACCAGATAGATATGTACGATGGCGAAGAGGATGAAGAACCACATCAGGAAGTGGTGTATCTGTCGCGCCATCAGGTCGCCGCCCATCAAAGGAATAGTCCATGCAAACAGTTGCGGAAATACGGACTGGCTCATCTTTGCATATAATCCGAACCCGGTGATGCTTTGTAACAAGAACGCCCAAAAGGTACCGAAGTAGATGACACTGGCCAGTGTGTTATGGCCAATACTGTCTACCGGTTTATTCTTTACCATCAGGATATCTACTTTGATGACTTCCACTAATTCTTTCCATTGGGATTTGCGTAGCGGGATAAAGTTGTTCCAGCGCGCATAGCGGTTTCCTGCAAATCCCCAGTAAAGGCGGAAGACGAAGTTGAAGAAGAAAACAAATGCCGTTATGAAATGGATAAACCTGACCACTCCGAACCAATAGCTGAAATAAGCCTCCGAAGGGTTCAATATGGCTGGGGGATCGGCGATGATAAAGCCGGTGATGCAGAGTATCACGATACATAGCGCATTTACCCAATGGTATATACGTACGGGAAGTTCCCATACATATACCTCTCTCAATCGTCTCTTTCTGCTTTTCATAAATCTTCGGTTTAGAAAGTATCTATTTGATGTACGTATTTTCCTTCTTCATCGTATAAATGCACGGCGCAAGCCAGGCACGGATCGAAGGAATGTATGGTACGGAGGATTTCCAGCGGTTGGTTCGGATTGTGCATCGGCGTTCCCAGTAGCGACGATTCATAAGCAGAAAGTACGCCGTTCTCATCTCGCGGAGAAGCATTCCAGGTGGTTGGTACCACCATCTGGTAGTTCTTTACCCGATTGTTTTCTATGACAACAAAGTGGGCCAGCGCGCCACGTGGAGCTTCGGTAAGGCCTACGCCTTTTGCCTGCTTCGGCCAGTTTTCATTCTCCCACATGATGGGGTTCGCCATACGGGAGTCTCCATTTTCAAGGTTCTTCATCAGTTGATCGAAGAACTTGAGTGCCCAGTTGGCAACCAATTGGGTTTCCAAACCGCGTGCTGCAGTTCTTCCCAGTGTGGAGAAAAGGGCTTCCGGAGGCAGGCCTAATTGTTGCAGGGCATTGTCGATAGCCGTTTTCTGCGGTTCTTTACCCGCCGCGTAAGCAACGATCATGCGGGCTAACGGACCTACTTCCATCGGCTGGCCTTTCCAACGTGGAGTTTTAATCCAGCTGTATTTATCTTCTACATCCAGCAACTTATATGGAGGTTTAGGACCTGTGTAGTTCAGGTTTGTTTCGCCTTCGTAGGGATGCAAACCGGCTTTGTTGCCTTGTGTATAATTGTACCATGAATGGTAAATGAACTCTTGTATCTCTTCGGATGAATTGGCATCGATAGGATGAACCTTGCTGAGGTCGCGATCCAATACAACTCCACGAGGCAGGAAATAATGGTCTACACTGTCGTAACCATGTAAGGGGAAATCACCGTATGACAGATAATTTCGCACTCCTCCGCCTATCTTCGTCCATTCGTCTTTATATACGTTGGCAATCATCATCAGGTCTGGGATATACACCTGGTCTATGAACTCTTTTGCCTGTTGCAGCTTTTGCTTTACAAGAGAAAGACGGTCTGAGTTAATAGAATTGGCTTCATTCATATCGATGCTGCAGGGCATTCCGCCTACCAGGAAGTTGGGGTGCGGATTCTTACCTCCGAATACGGCATGTACTTTCACAACCTCTTTTTGCCATTCCAGTGCGTCCAGATAATGAACGGTGGCAATCAGGTTTTGTTCCGGTGTCAGCTTATAGGCCGGATGTCCCCAATAACCATTGGCAAAGATGCCCAGTTGTCCGCTGGCAACAAACTTCTTCAGCTTGTTTTGGGTCTCGGTAAAATAGCCTTCCGTATTCTTAGCCCAGGGAGAGAGCTGTTGTGCCATGAGTGCCGCCGCCTTGGGATCTGCTTTTAAAGCCGAAACCACATCCACCCAGTCCAGTGCATGAAGCTGGTAGAAGTGCACCGTGTGGTCGTGCATGAATAATACGGCTTGCATTATATTGCGAACCATTTCGGCATTGGGCGGAACGGATATGTTTAGTGCATTTTCTACAGCTCTTACTGAACATAACGAGTGAATGGATGTACAAACACCGCATACGCGTCCTACAAATACCCAGGCATCGCGGGGATCGCGGTCGCGTACAATATTTTCTATTCCACGCACCATCGTGCCGGAACTGAAGGCGTCTTTAATTTTGCCGCCTTCTATTTCTACTTCTACCCGCAGGTGTCCTTCTATACGGGTAATAGGGTCTATAACTACTCTTTCTGACATGGTATTTCGGATTTAGATGGTGGATTTGCTTTCCGGCTCGTCGTTGTCGATAAGCTTTTTCTTTCGGATATTAGTTGCTACGGCATGAACTGCAATACCGGCGGCGGTTGCCGCCCCCAGGGCAAGACCAATCTGGTCGGCAGTTGCTTCTATGCCGAAACCATGTATGTCTGGCATACGTTTGTAGAACGGGCTGTTGTCCCAGAAGTTCTCTTCACTGCAGCCTATACATGGATGTCCGCTTTGTATCGGATAGCTGGTGCCTTCGTTCCATTTGATAATACCGCAGGAGTTATAGGTGCTTGGCCCTTTGCATCCTACTTTATACAGGCAGTAACCGTGTTTGGCATTCTCGTCGTCGAAACTTTCAACAAACAAGCCTGCATCGAAATTGGCACGGCGATAACACGTGTCGTGTACGCGTCTGGAGTAAAACATCTTCGGACGTCCCAGGCCGTCCAGCTGAGGCATACGTTCGAAAGTGAGCATGTAAACGATTACACCTGCCATAACATCGGCGATAGGAGGGCAACCCTGTACATTAATAATAGGTTTGCCTTTGATCACACGGTGAATGCCTTTTGCCCCTGTCGGGTTCGGGTTGGCTGCTTGTACACAACCTGCCGAAGCGCAGTTGCCCCAGGCAATAATGGCTTTGGCTCCTTCTGCGGCTTCTTGTGTGATTTGCATGGCACTCTTACCGCCTACACAGCAATAGGCTTCGTTTTTGGTAGGAATGGATCCTTCCACCATAAGAAGATATTGTCCGTGATATTTTTTCATTGTTTCCTCTTTTGCTGCTTCTGCCTGTTCGCCGGCTGCAGCCATGAGGGTTTCTGTATAGTCAAGTGATATCTTGTCGAGTAGCAAAGTGGCAACAATCGGATGTGCCGCCCGGATGAATGATTCGGTACAACAGGTGCATTCCTGCAAATGAAGCCAGATGATAGGAAGCCGCGGTTTGGTTTCCAAAGCATGTACTACCTGTGCAACGCCTGTGGATTCGAGTCCCATAAGTGCAGCCATTGTGGTGCAGAACTTTAGAAAATCCCTCCGGGAAATCCCTTTCTGGCGGCATTCCTCATAAACGGTAGGTCGTTTCTTTTCCATAACTTATTCTTGTTAATAGTTTATGCTTTCATCATCAACAAATCCGGGGAAGCTGTTCGCCGCTCAGCATATCAACAATACGGTAATTACCGTAAATGGTTTTCATCCTGACGAGCGCTTTTCCTTTTGAAGATATGCGCCCTATGACAGTTGCTTTTCTTCCTTCGTCAAAACGATGCATGACGGATAATGCTGTTTGGGCATCCTTCTCCGGTAAAATAATTAATACGAGCCCTTCATTGGCTATATAAAGCGGGTCTAGCCCCAAAATGTCGGAAGCGGCGCGTACTTCTTCGGGAATAGGCAGGGATGTTTCGTCAAGGATAATCTCTGCGTTGGCAGCCTGGGCAATTTCATTTAAAGTTCCGCTTACGCCTCCTCGTGTAGGGTCGCGTAAAACATGTACTTCCTCTATAGATGTTAACAATTCTGAAAGCATATTGTTTAGAGAAACGGTATCGCTTTTCAGGTTTGTTTCGAAGCCAAGGCTTTCGCGGGCGGAAAGAATCGTTATGCCGTGTACTCCTATGGCCCCGCTGCATATAACCACATCGCCTTCTTGTACCTGTGAAGGTGCAATGTGTATGCCTGCCGGCACAATCCCTATGCCGCTGGTATTGATAAATAGTTTGTCGCATTTGCCTCGTTCTACTACTTTGGTATCGCCGGCAACGATTTGTATTCCGGCACGGTCGGCCGCTTTTTTCATAGATTGTACGATGCGTTCCAGGTCATTCAGTTTTAATCCTTCTTCCAGTATGAATCCGGCCGTGAGATAAAGCGGCTTGGCGCCACAGCAAGCCAGATCGTTTACCGTACCGTTCACAGCCAGGTCGCCGATGTTTCCTCCGGGAAAAAAGATCGGATCAACCACGAATGAGTCGGTAGAATAAGCCATCCTTCCGGCTGAAACAGGAAAGACACAACCGTCGTGATCTTGCTCCAGCAACGGATTGCGAAAAGCCGGATAGAAAATACGGCTGATAAGCTGGTGCGTCATTCTTCCTCCACCTCCGTGTGCCAGTAGAACACAGTCTGAATCGGTAAAGGGAATCGGGCAATTTAGTTCCATATTCTTTTCTTTTATTTAAGTAGTCAGAATGACTACTTCTTATTCATGTAGTAAGCGGCACAAACGCCTTCCGACGAAACCATCGGTGCACCTATAGGGTGTTCCGGATGACAGGCCGTTCCGAAATGGGGGCAGTCGCCCGGTTGTTTCTTTCCTCTCATAATCTCTCCGGCAATGCATGCGGACGGAAACCGGATTTCCTTCGGATGAAATCTGAATTTCTCCCGGGAGGAATACTTTTTCAGCTCTTGCCTGAGTTGCCTCCCACTATTCGGGATAATCCCTATTCCGCGCCATTCCTGATCACATGGTTTGAGCATTTCGTCCATCAGGGCACGAGCCTGGAGGTTTCCTTCTTCGGGAACGGCTCGTTTATAAGCGTTCTCCGACTTATAGATACCTGCCTCCAGCTGACAGAGGCACCGGTAGATGCCGTATAGAAGATCGACAGGCTCGAAGCCTGTCACAACCATTGGCGTTTTATATTGTTCGGATAGCCGATGGTAGGTGCTGTTTCCTGTAATGGCGCATACATGGCCGGCTGTAAGGAATCCGTCTACTTTGCAATCTTTGTCTGAAAGAATTGTTTCAATTGCCGGCGGTACGGTAAACAGGGAGGTGAGCAGGGAGAAATTGTCCAATTTCCGTCTGATAGCCTCCTTCAGAGCCATCAGGTGTATGGGTGTTGTTGTTTCGAAACCGATAGCGAAGAATACGACTTCTTTGTCCGGGTTCTCTGCGGCTAACGTGACTGCATCCAACGGAGAGTAGAGCATGCGAATGTCTGCTCCTTTGGCCTTTATTTGTAATAAATCTTCTTTACTTCCGGGAACGCGCATCATATCTCCGAAGGAAGCCAGAATGACATTGGGTTGGCTGGCTATATATAATGCCCGGTCTATCGTTTCGACAGGTGTGACGCATACGGGGCAGCCTGGTCCGTGAAGCAGCCGTATTTCCGGCGGCAGCATTTCTTCCAGACGATAGCGGGCTATGGCGTACGTTTGTCCGCCGCATATTTCCATGATGTGCCAAGGACGTGTCACTGTTTTGCGGATGGCATGAACCAGGGCTTGTACTTGTTGTTTGTCTTTATATTCGTCGGCGTATTTCATACTATACTGTATTACTCAGCAGTCGATGGTAAGTTGTTTCAGGTCGGCCAGCGTTTGTTCCGCTTCTTGGGAGTCTACTACGGAAATAGCCATTCCGGCATGTGCCAGGATATAATCGCCTTCGGCTACATCGACCCATTGAATGCAGATATTTTTGATTATTCCTCCGAAATCTACCTTTGCCATGGCCAAATCTTCAATACGCTGGTCAATGCTTATTATTTTGCCTGGTACTGCTAAACACATATTGAAATGATTTTTGTTAACTTTCTTCGCGCTTTCAAATGTAACAAATATATCGGTAAGTAGGTTGCGTATGTTGATCGATAATAGGCAAACGTTTTAAGTTTCCGGTGGGAGAGGTGTAAAGCTGGTGATATTAATACGAAAATAGGTTATCTTTGTGTTTATGAAGAAAGCAAAGATAACTGGTTTGGTTGTCCGCGGACAGGTGCAAGGGGTCGGCTTCCGTCCGTTTATCTATCACCTGGCTACGGAGATGGGGATAAAGGGCGAGGTAGACAACCGTACGGACGGTGTTTATATCCGCGCTTGTTTTCCTTCTGGCCGGAAGGCTGTTTTTATTGAGCGTATTTGGAAAGAGCATCCACCAGTTGCTTTCATTCATCAGATTATAGAAAGTGAAGAACCGGAAGAAGATACTGTTTTTACGGATTTCCGTATTTTGCCAAGCCGTTCAGATTCCGACAGGGTTACGCAAGTTTCTCCGGATATTGCTGTTTGCTCCGACTGCTTGATAGATCGCGAGTTACAGGCATCACGTATCCGGTATCCGTTTGTTAATTGTACGCATTGCGGTCCTCGCTTTTCTATCATCCGCGATTTGCCTTATGACAGGCAACAGACTACGATGTCTGTCTTTCCTATGTGCCCTGTTTGCCGGACGGAGTATGAAGATGTAGCCGACCGTCGTTTTCATGCGCAGCCGATAGCTTGCAATCATTGCGGACCATCTTATTATGCAATTTACAAAGGACAAAGGTATGCGGATTATTCTTTTTTGCTGAAACTGACTGCCCGTTTAATTGCCGGTGGCGAAGTGATTGCCGTGAAGGGTATAGGCGGTTATCATCTGGTATGTGATGCCTTGAACGAACGAGCCGTGCAACACCTTCGGGTGATAAAGCAGCGTGACAGCAAACCGTTTGCTGTGATGTTCCGGGACATGAAAGCAGTACATGGGTATGCCGAAGTAAATGCGGCAGAAGAAGACTGCCTGGCGTCGTGGCGTCGGCCTATTGTTTTGCTGAAACAAAAGCTGCAACAACCGTCTTTGCCGGCAGCTCTGAATCCAGGTATGCGCACGTTGGGCTGCATGCTTCCATATATGCCTGTGCATTATGACTGGTTCGACTGCCTGCAAACTCCGGTATTAGTGATGACGAGTGGCAACCTGAGTGAAGTCCCCATCCTTATTACTCCCGAAGAGGCCGAAAGGCAATTGCAGTCTGAAGTGTCCCTTATACTCCATCATAACCGGGATATACATAATCGGGTAGACGATTCTGTAGTGCAGGTTTGTGGCACGCAGCCTTGCCTGGTACGCCGTTCGCGCGGATATGTACCGGAGCCTTTCTTTGCGGATATGCCGGTGGAGGGGATTTTGGCATTCGGTGCCGAGAAGGTGAATACGTTTGCTTTGGGAAAAGGCGATACCGTTTTGCAGAGCCAGTATATTGGCGATTTGAAGAACTGGGAGACGTATGCTTTTTATTGCGAATCGCTGAATCGTTTCCGGCATCTGTTCCGCTTTATACCCGACTATCTGGTTTGCGACCTTCATCCCGATTATCTTTCTTCACGCGAAGCTGCCCGCCTGGCTCAGGAGGAACAACTTCCTTTGCTGAAGGTGCAACATCACCATGCACATGCTGTTGCTTGTATGCTGGAACATGGTTTGCACGAGCCTGTGATAGCCGTCATAATGGATGGTACCGGGCTGGGTGATGATGGTACGGTTTGGGGCGGTGAATTTTTTCTCTGCGACCGTATGGAATATACGCGTTTGTCATACTTTGAGCCCATTCCTCTACCGGGCGGAGATAAGGCTTCTGTGGAGCCGTGGCGCATGGCGGTTGCTTATCTATGGCATTATGGACTGCCGGTTCCGGCTGCATTTGAAGAACGGATCGGAAAAGAGAAGATCGGAATGTTGCAGAAGATGATGGAAAAGAAGGTGAATACGCCTTATACCTCCAGTGCTGGCCGGTTGTTTGATGCTGTGGCTTCTTTGTTGGGAGTCTGTGATGTGGCAACACGGCAGGCCGAAGCACCCATTCTGTTGGAGCAAACCATTATGGATGCAAGGCAGATACTCTATCCTGTTGACGGGAAGAGAGGTGAAACTGTCTCTTTTCGCTCTGTTTTGGAATCGGTTATAAAGGATAAGGCAGACGGTGTTTCTGTCGGAGTGATTTCTGCCCGTTTCCATCTTACACTGGCTGCTGTGATCAGACAGAAGGCCGAACAACTATTAAACCTCACGGGTGCACGGAAAGTGGTAATATCCGGCGGATGTTTTCAGAATAAATTTCTTACGGAGACGTTGCAACGCATGTTTGCCGATGTGGATATACCTTTATATATACCTTCGCGTATTCCGTGTAACGATAGTGGCGTGGCGGCAGGACAATTAACGGTTGCGGCAGCAAAGCGCCTTAACAATCCTTGAACAATATTTGTTATATAAATAGAGTTTAATACGGATATTCCGTTTACATTTGTATATGCATGAATTATCAATAGCGCAGAGTATTGTAGAACTTGCAGAAGAAAAGGCCCGCGAGAGGCAGGCTTCGGCGATAGAAGAGCTGGAGTTGGAGATTGGGTGTCTTGCTGGTGTAGAATTGCAAACGCTGGAATTTGCTCTTGAAAGTGCTGTGAAAGGCACTATGCTTGACAAAGCCCGTATAGTGCGCCATTATATAGATGGCGAGGCTTGTTGCGGCGAGTGTGGAACACGATTTCCTACTAGTGCTCTATATGCTTCTTGCCCCCATTGCGGTTCGTGGCTGATAAATATCCTGCACGGAAAAGAGCTTCGTATAAAGTCGATTGTTATTAAATAGAAAAGGAATTCAAACTATAAAAAACAAAGCGTATGTGTGGAACTTGCGGATGCGGAGAGCATCATCATTCACATGAACATGGACACCACCATGAAGAAGTAGCTGTTATAAATCTGGAACAGGATATTCTTCAGCGCAATAATCTTCTGGCGGAACGAAACAGAGGCTATTTTGAAGCCAAAAGACTTTTTGTACTGAACTTGATGAGTTCGCCCGGTTCTGGTAAAACAACCCTGCTGGAAGAAACGATCCGATGGCTTAAAGGTAAGCAATCTATATATGTAATAGAAGGAGACCAGCAGACTTCTAATGATGCCGACCGGATATCGGCGTTGGATGTTCCCGTTTTCCAGGTAAATACAGGAACGGGTTGTCATTTGGAAGCGTCTATGGTAAATCATGCGGTAAAACATCTTAATCCGGTGGAAGGATCGGTCTTGTTCGTTGAGAATGTCGGCAATTTGGTTTGTCCTGCGATGTTTGATCTGGGAGAAGCCAGAAAAGTGGTGATTGTCAGTACAACCGAAGGTGACGATAAACCGCTGAAATATCCGCATATATTTGTCGAAGCGGAAGTTTGTGTTATTAATAAGATCGATCTGGCTCCTTATCTGAATACAAGTGTAGCCGAATTAAAAGAAAATGCCTTGAAGGTAAATCATCATTTACAGATATTCGAAGTTTCTGCTCTGCAAGGAGACGGAATGGATAACTGGTGTAACTGGTTGCTTGCTGAATGTGCAAAGTGTAAATAAATTATCCGGATTTTGCGAAAAAGTCGATAAAAAAACTATATTTGTTCCCGTTCGCAGAATCTATTTTAATCAAAATGTTATGATTAACCGAGAGCTAATTAATCCTCAAAGCATCGTAGTGGTGGGAGGTTCCAACAATGTACATAAGCCGGGTGGCCGTTTAGTACGTAATTTGTTGGATGGTAAATATAAAGGAGACTTGTACGTTGTAAATGCAAAAGAGACCGATGTACAGGGAGTGAAGTCATATCCGTCTGTACATGATATACCGGATACAGAGTTGGCTATTATTTCCATACCAGGTAAATCGTGCCCGGACGTAATGGAAGTATTGACCAGGGAGAAAGGCGTAAAAGCCTTTATTGTAATATCGGCCGGTTTTGGGGAGGAAACGCATGAAGGTGCAATTCTGGAACAACGTATGCTGGATATTGTAGAAGAAGCGAATGCAGCTTTGATCGGACCCAATTGTATCGGATTGATGAATATGAATTATCATGGTGTATTCACTCAGCCGATACCGGAGTTTCATCAGGATGGTGTAGATTTTATTTCCAGTTCGGGTGGTACGGCTTTGTTTATTATTGAATCTGCATTGACAAAAGGACTTCGTTTTTCTTCCGTTTGGTCGGTTGGCAATTCCAAACAGAACGGAGTAGAGGAGATACTGGAATATATGGATCGTAATTTTGATCCGGTGTTCGATTCTAAAATAAAAATGCTTTACATAGAACAGATCAAGCAACCCGATAAATTGTTGTACCACGCATCTTCTTTGATACGTAAAGGCTGTAAGATTGCTGCTATTAAAGCTGGTAGTACCGAATCCGGTAAGCGTGCGGCTTCTTCTCATACAGGAGCAATTGCCAGTTCAGATTCGGCTGTTGAGGCTTTATTCCGTAAGGCAGGTATTGTTCGTTGTTTCAGTCGTGAAGAATTGACTACAGTGGCTAGTATCTTTACCTTAAAGGATGTAAAAGGCAAAAATTGTGCTATTGTAACTCATGCCGGTGGTCCGGCAGTAATGCTTGCGGATGCTTTATCTAAAGGCCGTTTGAATGTTCCGAATCTGGAAGGCCCTGTAGCTAATGAGTTGAAATCAAAACTATATCCGGGTGCAGCAGTTGGCAATCCGATCGATATAATAGGAACCGGAACGCCTGAGCATTTGGCGACAGCTATCGACTATTGCGAAAATAAGTTTGAGAATATTGATTTGATAATGGTTATTTTCGGTAGTCCCGGTTTGGTTAAATTATATGATACATATGAAGTGTTGCATAAGAAAATGGAGGAATGCAAGAAGCCTATTTTCCCTGTTTTGCCCTCAATTGTAACAGCAGGTCCCGAGGTAAAGAGTTTTGTTAAGAAAGGACATGTTAATTTCTCGGATGAAGTAACATTGGGAACAGCTCTTTCACGCGTGATAAATACGCCGAAGCCTGCTAGTACGGACATTCAGTTATATGGTGTTGATGTTCCCGAAGTCCGCCGTATTATAGACCGGTTGCCGGGGAGTGGGTATCTCAAACCTGAAGAGGTTCGTATGTTGCTATGTGCTGCAAATATTCCTTTGGTAGAAGAGTTTACATCTACTGATAAAGACGAATTGATCGCTTTTGCCAAGAAAGTCAAGTATCCGGTGGTGGCAAAAGTAGTTGGACCTGTCCATAAAAGCGACATTGGAGGAGTGGCGTTGAACGTTCGTTGTGAGGAGCATTTATTGTTTGAATATGAACGTATGATGCGCTTGCCGGGGGTAGAAGCAATAATGATTCAACCGATGCTGAAAGGGCAGGAGTTATTTCTGGGTGCGAAATATGAAGATCGTTTCGGGCACGTTGTCTTATGTGGTTTAGGAGGTATTTTTGTTGAAGTCCTTCAGGATGTTTCTTATGGTTTGTCTCCGTTATCGTACGACGAAACATTCTCAATGATCCGTTCTTTGCGGGGTTATCCTATTATTAAAGGTACACGCGGACAGAAAGGTATAGATGAACAATTGTATGCTGATATAATAGTACGTCTTTCCACCCTTCTTCGTTTTGCCAGTGAGATTAAAGAAATGGATATAAATCCGCTGCTTGCAACAGATAGGGGTTTGTTTGCAGTAGATGCCCGCATACGTATAGAAAAGTGATTCTAAAATCAGTTTGGTTATAAATAGCAATAAAAGGGACTTTCAGGCAAGTTTTATAAAACTTGCCTGAAAGTCCCTTTTATTGTTGCCTACCCTTTTCTTACAGGTTGCTTACCTTATTCAATTTAGTTGTCTGCCTAAATACTGTCATATATGGCATGCTACTATATAGAATATTACAACACAAAACCACTATTTTAAAAACTTAAAAACAAACCGGACCGAATTTTATTTTAACACTTCCGCGAACACTTTTCTCCAATGTCTTTAGCCTAAGTTCAATTGCCGTCGGTTTCAACCGACGGATAGTAGAGCCTTCATCTTTTAAGGGCTTTAGCCCAATTGGAGAAGATAGCTAAAAAGAGCTTTCCAAGAAGAAATTTGGCTAAAGCCAATAAAAATAAATCTCCCTTTAGTCTGTCAGCTGAAGCAGACGGCAATTGAAACCAGGCTAAAGCCATAAAAGAGCAGACTGTATCGGCCATCCCAAAAGAAAGCTCTGCTTTCTCACTTGTGGCATCAGCGGCTGGGCGTTAAACGCAGGTAAAAGACGTAGCGACGAAACCGGCGGCTGTCTGAGCAAAGCGAGTTCCGCTGGTTCAGCGAAGTCTTTTTCCGGAGTAGCCCGGACGGTGTAGCCTTGACCTTTTGGTTACTTTTGGGTCAAGCCAAAAGTGACAGAAACAACTTTGTATCTTTTCACTACTTTTCTCTTGACAGAAAAGTAGTGAAAAATGTTCGCGGGAAGCACTAAAGCGTTGCAAGCACAATCCCGAAATAATAGATCAATAATGTATGTATCAGTATTTATACCTGGCGTCAGATCGTTTTACAATTTAGGAATAAGCCCCGAAGAAGGTGACAAAGTGGAAGGATATCTAAAGCCTCTGTTTGTGGAATTCTGTTTTATTCTTCTGTATTGACATATTCTTTTACAAAGCGTTTGAAACTGCTGAGAGATACTTTGTAATATTCGGCTAATTCTGCATAAGTGATGTTTTCGTCTTTAATTTCTTTTCTTATGTGTTCTTTGTAAGGTAAAAGCCGTTCCATTTGTAAGCTTCCTTTTGGCCGGCCTAGTTTTACTCCTTTGCTTCGGGTTAAAGCCAGGGCTTCTTTTGTGCGGACAGAAATAAGTTTTCGTTCTATTTCGGAAACGAGGCCGAATGTGAATGCTAATGTTTTACTGTTTATGTTGTTTTTAAATGTATATCCCTCTGATACGCTGTATAGAATAACTTTACGTTCAATACATATCATCAGGAGATGCATTATTTCTACAAGTTTTCGGCTGAGACGGGAAATGTCGGCTATAATTAACGTGTCTCCTTCATCTAATCCTTTAATGACATTTTCTATTTTTTTATTGTTACGGGCGTTGCTGCCGGAATCTTTATACCATTTATCAATAGTTAATTTATGGAGTTTGGCAAACTTCTCGATAGTTTCTTGTTGGATTTCGGAAGATAGCTTATTGCTAGTATATGTACGGATATGTGCAACTATCATAGATTATATCTTTATATGTTTCTACTATAACAAATAGAAAGGCTAGATGTTTATGTGGTTTATGATAGCATTTTCAAGAAACAACAAAGGCTGTCGATCATGTAAGATTGACAGCCTTGGCGCGGAAGCTGGGGGATTCGAACCCCCGGTACGGTTACCCGTACGACAGTTTAGCAAACTGTTGGTTTCAGCCACTCACCCAAACTTCCTTGTGCTTTGTGCTTATTCCCTTGAAATGCGACGCAAAGATAGGTGTATGTTTTTGAATATGCAAGGCTTTTTCACTGTATTTTTAAGAAAAAGATGCTACTTTTGTGGCTTGTTCTGATATTCAGTAGATTATTTTTACGATATGAATGAAAAAAAATTCCAGAAGCGTACAGTTATTATTGCAGCTATTATTGCTGCGCTCATGTTGATAGGTGCTGGTGTGTGGACCTATTGTTTATTGCTAGCTCCAAACTTTTCTCCGGAAAAGACAGTCTATGTTTATATTGACCGTCAAAAGAATTTTGAAAACTTATGCCGCCAATTGGAGGATTCTGCAAATTGTTCCCATATTGGAGGTTTTAAACAAGTTGCCGGATTATTAAAGTATGCTTCGAATATGAAGACCGGGCGTTATGCTGTGGTTCCGGGGATGAGTAACCTGTCTTTATTGAAAGAACTTCGACGTGGTCACCAGACAGTTACGCGTATTACATTTAATAATATTCGTTTTAAAGAAGATCTGGCGGAGCGCTTGAGTGAACAATTGATGATTGATAAGCCCGAATTAATGGATTTGTTGAATGATTCTTTATATTGTGCATCTCTGGGATTTACTCCGGCTACTGTTAATGCTATGTTTATTCCTAATACTTATGAAGTATACTGGAATATTTCTGCCGGAAAATTATTACAGCGTATGCTTCGCGAATATAACTCCTTTTGGACAGAACAACGTTTGGCAAAAGCAAAAGCAATAGGTCTCACTCCTATAGAAGTGACTATACTGGCCTCTATTGTGGAAGAAGAAACTGCAGCTGCGGATGAATATCCGATGGTGGCCGGGCTTTATATCAATCGTTTGCATAAAGGGATACCTCTACAAGCAGATCCGACTATTAAATTTGCTTTGGGAAATTTTGCTTTGCAGCGTATCTTATTTGAGCATTTGGATGTGGAATCTCCTTATAATACTTACAAATATGCAGGATTGCCACCTGCTCCTTTGCGTATTCCTACAATTAAAGGATTGGATGCCGTGCTAAATTATACACAACATAATTATTTGTATATGTGTGCCAAAGAAGATTTTTCCGGACGCCATAATTTTGCAGTCACATTAGCCGAGCATAATCGAAATGCTAATCGTTACCGTGCAGAACTTAACAAAAGGAAGATTCGGTAGCATTTTACTTTCAGGTTATATTAAAATCTGTATCTTTGGCGTCTGTATTATAAATATGTGGTCAATAAAAAGAAAACTAAATACACATGGAAAAACATCTATTTTTAGGGGATGAGGCCATCGCCCAGGCTGCTATTGATGCAGGCCTGTCGGGTGTGTATGCTTATCCGGGAACTCCATCTACTGAAATTACCGAATTTATACAAAATTCTCCGGTAGCAAAAGACAGAGGCATTCACTGCCGTTGGAGTACAAATGAAAAAACAGCAATGGAAGCCGCTTTGGGTATGAGTTATGCCGGGAAAAGGGCACTATGTTGCATGAAGCATGTTGGGCTTAATGTTGCTGCCGATTGTTTTATGAATGCTGCTATGAGTGGAGTTAATGGCGGTATGATTATCATTTCTGCAGATGATCCTTCCATGCATTCTTCACAAAACGAACAGGATAATCGTCTATATGGAAATTTTGCCATGATTCCGATGTTGGAACCGTCCAGTCAACAGGAAGCATACGATATGGTGTATGAAGGCTTTGAGCTTTCAGAAAGATTGGGATATCCGGTATTGGTGCGTATTACGACTCGTATGGCACACTCTCGTGCAGGAGTTGTTACCCGTGAAATGAAATCACAAAATAAGATGAGTTGTCCGGAAGATGGCCGTCAACGTTTTATTTTGTTACCAGCTCTGGCTCGCAAACGTTTTAAAACATTATTGGCAGCCCAAGCAGTATTTACCGAAGCGTCTGAAAAATCGGAATATAATGTTTACTATGATACTCCGAAGAAAGATAAAGGAATTATTGCTACAGGAATTGCTTTTAATTATTTGTCCGAAAATTATCCGGATGGATTTGAATATCCGGTATTGAAAATTAGTCAATATCCATTGCCTAAGAAGTATATTGAAAAAATGGCAGATGAGTGCAAGGAAATTCTTGTTCTTGAGGAGGGCTACCCGGTTGTTGAAGAGCAATTGAAAGGTTTCTTGGGTAAAGGGATAACCATTCGTGGTCGTTTAGATGGAACTTTGCAGCGGGACGGAGAACTTACTCCTGATGCTGTTGGCAAGGCATTGGGTAAGGAAATTCATCGTTATTATGCAATTCCGGAAGTTGTAGAGCAACGCCCACCTGCATTATGCCAGGGATGCGGACATCGCGATATGTATGAAGCGCTAAATGAAGTACTGGCAGAATATAAGGATGCTAAGGTATTCGGAGATATAGGTTGTTATACTTTGGGAGCGTTACCACCTTTCCGGGCTATTGATACGTGTATTGATATGGGAGCTTCTGTTACTATGGCAAAAGGTGCATCTGATGCGGGTGTGTTTCCGGCTGTCGCTGTAATTGGCGATTCTACTTTTACACATTCCGGCATGACCGGTTTATTGGATTGCGTCAATGAAAACAGTAATGTAACGATTGTAATTTCTGATAATGAGACAACTGCAATGACTGGTGGTCAGGATTCTGCGGGAACCGGACGATTGGAATCTATTTGTGCCGGAATAGGAGTTGATCCGGCCCATATTCGTGTTATGATCCCACTGAAGAAGAATTATGATGAAATGAAAACTATCATTCGTGAAGAGATAGAATATAATGGTGTATCTGTTTTAATACCTCGTCGTGAATGTATACAGACATTAACAAGAAAGAAAAAAGCAAGCAAAAAATGAAAACCGATATTATATTATCAGGTGTAGGAGGACAAGGTATCCTGTCTATTGCCGCCGTAATTGGAGAAGCCGCTTTGAAAGATGGCTTATATATGAAACAGGCAGAAGTACATGGTATGAGCCAACGTGGAGGAGATGTTCAGTCTAATCTTCGTTTGTCTGACCAGCCCATTGCTTCGGATCTGATTCCACAGGGGCAAGCTGATTTAATTATATCTTTGGAACCTATGGAAAGTCTTCGTTACTTGCCTTATTTGAAGAAAGAAGGTTGGTTGGTCACTAATTCTCAACCATTTATTAATATACCAAACTATCCGGATATAGAAAAAGTAAATGTGGAATTGGGAAAATTACCTAATAGAGTTATTTTGGATGTAGAAGCAATTGCAAAGGAAGTTGGTTCTGTCCGGGCTGCAAATATTGTAATGTTGGGTGCTGCGGCTCCATTTATTGGTATAGACTATAATAAGATAGAAGATGGTATTCGTCATATTTTCGGACGTAAAGGGGAAGAAATAGTAGAAATGAACCTGAAAGCATTGAAAGCCGGTTATGATGTGGCTCAAAGCAGAAAGTGAATCTTAATATTTGTCATAAAATTAAAGCTGGGAATAATCGTTTATTCTCAGCTTTTTTTGTCGTAATAAATAACGTACATTTGCCTTTGATTTTTAAACGGCAAACAAAAAAAATATGAAGAAGTGTATAGTTGCATGCTTATTGGCTGTCTTGTCTTTGGCCATTAAAGCTCAAAGTAATGCAGAACTTGTAAAAGTTGGAGATTCAATGCCTGCCTTTACGGTTATTTCAGATGATGGAACAAAACTTCCGTCTTCCTCTCTTAAAGGAAAAGTAATTCTTGTAAATTTCTTTGCAACCTGGTGCCCTCCTTGCCAGAAAGAGTTGGCTGAAATACAAAAGACATTATGGCCTGCATATAAAGATAATGATAAGTTTAAATTGTTGGTAATAGGCCGTGAACATACAGATGCCGATTTACAAAAATATAATGAAAAGAAAGGTTTTGATTTTCCTCTGTATCCGGATAAGAACCGTGCTATTTTCAGCGCTTTTGCCAATAGTTTGATCCCGCGCAGTTATTTGATAGGAAAAAACGGGAAGGTAATTTATGCCACTTCCGGTTATACGGAAGAAGAATTTTCTGAGTTAATGGAAAAGATAAACGAAGCTTTAAAATAATAAATATGCATTACAATAGAGTACATTTAATTTATTTTTCGCCAACACATACGTCTGCAAAGATCGCTTATGCTATTGCAGAAGGGCTAGATGCTGTTACATTTTCTGAATCGGATATAACTCATGAGACTCCGGATAAAATTGAAAATGTGGAAGAAGAGCTGACTATTATAGCTGTACCTGTCTATGGGGGACGGGTGGCTGAAACGGCAATAGAGCGATTACGTATGTTTCGTTCTAATCAAGCTCCGGTAATTCCCGTTGTCTTGTATGGAAATCGGGATTATGAAGATGCTTTGAAGGAGTTGTGTGATCTTGTTACGGAATTGGGCTTTATACCGGTCATGGCAGGAGCTTTTATAGGGGAGCATTCATTTAGCCGTAAGGATATGCCAATTGCAGCAGGGCGTCCGGATGACATGGATATACAAAAAGCAATGACTTTAGGAAAAGATGTATTGAAGAAACTTTCTTCTTTACGGTCTTTAGAAGATATTACTCCTCTTCAGGTAAAGGGAAATTTTCCATATAAGATAAAGGGTGCTTCTACTCCTCAGGCTCCTGTAACGGATGAAGAACTTTGTACCCAATGTGAATATTGTATAGAAATATGCCCTACGGATGCTATTTCAATTCTTGATACAGGAATGTTCAGTAATCCTGAGCGTTGTATTAAATGCTGCGCTTGTGTGAAAGAATGCCCGGAAGGTGCACGTACTTTTGATACTCCATACACTGCAATGCTTCATAAAAATTTCAGTGCCCGTAAAGAACCTGAGTTATTTATTTAAACCAACTGTTTGTATAATGAAACGTACTGCTATTGTTTTTGTCCTGTTGCTGATTTTTTATGATATCTCAGCAGCAATCAGGGAGGTGAAATTGCGATTCATTGAAACAAGTGATATACATGGTAATTATTTCCCTTATAATTTTATAGATCAGCATGAGTGGGGTGGAAGTCTGGCTCGTGTGTGTAATTTTGTACAAGGGGAACGGGAAATTTATGGAGAAAACTTGATTTTGATAGATAATGGTGATATTCTCCAGGGACAGCCTTCTGCATATTATTATAATTATATAGATACGGCTTCTATTCATATAGCGGCTGATATGATGAATTATATGAAATATGATATCGGTAATATGGGAAACCATGATGTTGAAACCGGACATACTGTTTATGATCGTTGGATCAGACAATGTAATTTTCCGGTTCTCGGAGCAAATATTATACGAACATCAGATGAAAGTACTTATTTGAAACCTTATCATATTATTCAACGGGACGGAATTAAAATTGCAGTCTTGGGTATGATAACTCCTGCTATTCCTGCTTGGTTATCAGAAAATTTATGGAAAGGCTTGCGTTTTGAAGATATGGAGGCAACGGCTCGTAAATGGATAAAAATAATTCGGGAAAAAGAGAGTCCGGATATTATTGTTGGAGTTTTTCATTCAGGAAAAGATGCCAGTACAATGATGGACAAATATCGGGAGAATGCATCTGCCGAAGTTGCCCGCAATGTTTCCGGTTTCGATTTTGTTTTGATGGGGCATGACCATCGCCGTGCTTGCGAAAAAATATTGAATGCAGATGGTGATTCAATTCTAATTATTGATCCGGCCAGTAATGGGCGATTGGTTGCTTGTGTAGATGTAGTATTAACTTTGGATGATAAAGTTGTAGAAAAGAAAAACATTACAGGTAGACTTATTGATATTGATACGTATGAACCAAGTAAAGAGTTTATGCAAAGATTCAATACGCAATATGATATAGTTAAGAATTTTGTTTCTCGTAAAATCGGCTCGTTTACGGAGACTATTAATACGCGGCCTGCCTATTTTGGCTCGTCGGCTTTTATTGATTTTATACATACGTTGCAGTTACAGTTAACAGGGGCTGAAATATCTTTTGCGGCACCTCTTTCTTTTGATGCTACAATTTATAAGGGAGATGTGAAGGTTAGTGATATGTTTAATTTGTATAAGTATGAAAATATGCTTTATACAATGATGCTATCCGGGACTGAAATAAAGGGATACCTCGAAGAATCTTATGCCCTGTGGAGTAATTATATGAAATCACCATCAGATCATCTTTTGTTATTGACCAAAAAGGAAGGAGATGACGGTCGCTGTACCTTTACTAATTTTAGTTTTAATTTTGATTCGGCTTCAGGTATTATTTATACAGTTGATGTAACTAAACCTGCAGGTGAAAAAGTGACAATTTTAAGTATGGCCGACAGAACTCCTTTTGAAATGAATAAAATGTATAAAGTGGCATTGAATTCATATCGGGGAAATGGAGGAGGAGAGTTGTTGACAAAAGGAGCTGGTATTCCGCTAGAACAGTTAAAAGATCGTATTATAGCATCTACTGATAAAGATCTCCGTTTTTATCTGATGAAGTACATTGAAGAGAAAAAGGTACTTTCTCCACAGCCTATGAATCATTGGATGTTTGTCCCAATACAATGGGCTGTTCCTGCAGCACGTAGGGACTCTGTTTGCTTGTTTGGTGAAAATTAATGGATTAGCATTTTTTTTCGGATAAATAGTTAAAAAAAATGCTAGAAAACATCATGATGGATTGAAATAAATCGTCGTGATGTTTTTTTATTTAATTACCTTTGTAAGTTTAATAGTATTAATTAAGCAAAAAGCAGAAAGGTTAAGTATGAATTTGAAAGATAAATTAGAAGCCGAATCTACGTCTGAGCCGATTGTTTTTTTACATATGGAAGGTATGTTTTGGAAAGCTTATGAACAATCTGCTATGCGGTTTGTGAAGGAGATAAAAGCATATAAGTTATTAAAGAAACACATTAAAGCCATAAAAAAAGATGTTGTTTCTTTAGGTTTTCCTTCCGGTTCATTAGAGGATATTTTGTCCGGAAGAGAATATATCCGGGAAAATGATAAATTAGTATCATTTAAAGTGGAAAATGTTTATACCCCGGAAGAATTTGAAGAATGGAAATCACAAATATCGTTGATTGAAGAAACATCTGCTTCAGAAAGCTGCCAATCTCAAACTATATCCGGATTAACAACAGTTGAACGGAGGGTAATTAGTCAGTTAATGGCTTTCAGTGTCGAAACGGCTTCACCTATACAATGCATGATGTTGGTTTCTAATTTGCAAGCTCAATTAAAAAAATGATATACGATAACCTTCCGGTATATAAAGCTACGTACGATTTGTTATTGATGATATTTCGTTTAAACCGGAATTTTCAACGAGATTATCGTTATACGTTAGGTGAAAATGTGAAGAATGAATTGATAAATCTTTTGGTGTGTATATATAACGCGAATTCAAATTCTGAAAAAGCTCCTATTTTGGCAAAAGCGCGCGAACATGTTGTTGTTATAAAATTGCAAATACGTTTACTTATGGATTTGAAACAGATCAGCCTTAAACAATATGCAGCCGCAGCTGAGATTATAGAATCTGTATCTAAACAGCTAGCGGCTTGGCATAAATCAAGTGATAAATTGAGATCTTGCTGAATATTATAAAAAGGTTGTTTTTCCGGCTTCTGTTCTTTTTATTCCTTGTATAGATGCTTTGTGAATGCAGGCATGGGCTTATCATTGTCGTTCTTTATTGTTTACTACCCCACCCTTTTTACTACCTTTGCCCTCTATAAAGAGTGACTTATATCCTGAGTTCCGAAGGTTACGGCTTGCGGAAGTGTGATATGTAAATTCAGTAACCGACTGGTAGATTAAAAGTTTCGGATTAGCAATGCTTATTTCGTGTTTCTATTAGTTATTAGTAATACTTTACGATTTTGCCTGTTTATATTCACTTCGTATAGTTTTATACCGGTTACTTGGTGTTCTGCCTGCTGCAGGTTACCGTAACAACAGTAATGGTAGTCCCGCTAATCTGGCTTCCAACGGTAACTATTGGTCTTCTACTCTTACTCCGGCAGGTAAGTCTCCTAGATTGAACTTCAACAGTGGCGGTGCCGATACGAATGAGAACACCCTTGCGAACGGCTTCTCAGTTCGTTGTGTCCAAGCATTTACAGGTCACTCTTTTGTTTCAGATCTTCCGGTACATTATTTATGATAAACTTCTGTATGAAACTTTCAACCGGCTATTTATGTTATGATAACAAAGCCTCTTATTTATGTTGAATAGTTTTTTGAATACATTGGCAACAATAATAAGTGTGACAAGTCTTCTGATTGTCACTTATGGTGCATTCATCGGGGCTATATCATTTTTACGTAACGAAATTAGGCGATTCACAGGTGGCTATTCTACTATCAATATACGAAAACTAAGAGCCACATTTGGAACCTACTTACTTCTTGGGTTGGAATTTCTGATAGCTTCTGATATATTGAAAACGGTCTTAGAACCTACTCTCAATGAATTGGCTATCTTAGGAGGAATAGTTGTGTTGAGGACTATTCTGTCTGTCTTTTTGAATAAAGAAATTAAGGAGTTGGAAACAGAAAATAAGGAACCTGTTTGATGAATGAAAATCGAACGGGTTCCTTTTTCTATACGTGTTTATTCATAATATCGGCAGGTATCAGTTTCTCTTCCTGTGCCACTCGTATTCATGTGAATTCCAAGCCTGATAAGATAAAAACTATTCCACCGGGACAAGCAAAAAAGATTACGGGCGAAAAATCAGCTAAAAGGTATGCGCCCGGACATAATAAATAATTTTTAGTAGAGCTATCTGAAAACAGCAGGTAGCTCTATTTTTTTATTATCTACTTTTGCATCATCAAAAGAGTGGCTATATCCGGAGTTCCGAAGGTTATGGCTTCCGGAAGTGCGATATGTAAATTCAGTAACCGACTGGCAAAATAAAGGTTGCAGATAGTTGAATATACTGTTTTATGTCAGTTATGAATTTAGCTTTACGTTTTTGCTTACTTAACTGTATTCATTTCGTATAGTTTCCTACCGGTTACTTTGGTTCTGCCTGCTGCAGGTTACCGTAACAACAGTGACGGTAGTTCCAACAATCTGGCTTCCAACGGCAACTATTGGTCATCTACACTTTCTACGGCAGGTAAATCTCCCCGTCTGAACTTCAACAGTAGTAGTGCCAATATGAATGAGAACAACCTTGCGAACGGTTATTCCGTCCGTTGTGTCCAAGCATTTACAGGCCACTCTTTTGTTTTTACTTGTTTGTTCCTATCCAAGTCCATTTGTGCCATATGTATTCTAACGGGCCTTGTTTATGTTTAGACAACCACCATTTGCAGAATTTTACTTGCAACAGGAATACCAGAAAGCCTATTAACAGACTGGTCGTATATCCGCAATAAGGAGCGAGGTACAGACCGAACGGGAAATAAATGATAGCTCCTATTATTGACTGGGATATATAATTGGTAAGGCTCATTTTTCCGTAAAAACGTAAATTAGAAACAGCTTTACTAAAGTTTTTCTGTTGGTAAAGCAGAATGAATGAAGCAACCAGTACCAGTGTGAAAGCCAATTTTTGCCACATATCAAATGCCGTACCTACAGTTTGTTGTATGATTGTGTCATTTGTCATAATCTGTTCTTTCAGAGTGTACAGGGGAGCGAAAGATATGGCGCCGGCTATTAACGCTTTTACCCAAAAAAGGGAATTTTTTTCTGATGTAATGAAAAGTTGTTTTCTACCGATATAGAAACCTAACAGGAATAATCCGGCTGTCTGAAAGAAGCGCCCGGCATTTACCGCCCATAGCAAACTTGCTTTTTGTCCTAACGTAATATTGCCTGAAATAAAATTTACAAAGTTTCCGGCTTTCGTATATTCTGCCACTTCTGTATACATTTCTTTTACTCCTAAGTTTGGTAGCTGATGAGTGGGGTTTATCAGATTTGCAATATAGTGATACCATTCGACAGGTTGTAATAGGAAGATAACGGCGGTTATTAAAATAGCTTTGTTGTCCCAGTTACGGGTAAAGAACAATATAATTCCTACAACAACGAATAATAGTAATACATCTCCGGCAGGGAAAAAGGCGGCATTTAGTGTTGCAAATCCGGCCAACAATACCAAACGCCACAGAAAACGATAACCGAAATCTTTACCTTGCTTTTTTTGATTGTTATTTTGAATATAAAATGTGAATCCGAACAGGAGTGCAAAGATTGCATAAGCTTTTCCGGCAAATAAGGAAAAAATAACATTGAATACTCCCTGGTCTAATACATTTAACCAGTTTGGAGAGTTTGCCGGATAGACCGGGAAGATAAAATGCTCCAGGTTATGTACTAAAACAATGGCCATTACTGCGAAGCCACGTAAAGCATCCACAACCTCGATACGAGGATTTTTATTAATAAGCAGATTCATTATTTAATGATTGTTTATTCGCTGTTGTAATTATTTCTCGCGTCTTTCTTTTTATACGCCCGCAAATGTATGAAATAGATCTAAAAAGTAGGATAAGGCTCGATTTTATTTCATGGAAGTATGTTCAGAAACATTCTTTCTTATTTTTGTTCTCCAAAAGAGTGGTACTATATTCCCGGATAGCTTATTTGTTTTTTTATGGCTTCAGCCTAAGTTCAGTTGCCGTCTGCTTTAGCTGACGGACAAGATAAAACAGCCTTTTTTAGGCTTCAGCCAAACTATCAAGAAATTTGGCTGAAGCCATCAAAATAGGACTAGCCTATAATCCGTCGGTTGAAACCGACGGCAATTGAAACCAGGCTAAAGCCATTAATTCAAGCCTTTATAGGCCACTCTTTTTCTGTGTATTAAGTATGTTTTTCTTGAATTTTTGTTCTCCAAAAGAGTGGTACTATATTCCCGGATAGCTTATCTGTTTTTTTTATGGCTTCAGCCTAAGTTCAGTTGCCGTCTGCTTTAGCTGACGGACAAGATAAAACAGCCTTTTTTAGGCTTCAGCCAAACTATCAAGAAATTTGGCTGAAGCCATCAAAATAGGACTAGCCTATAATCCGTCGGTTGAAACCGACGGCAATTGAAACCAGGCTAAAGCCATTAATTCAAGCCTTTATAGGCCACTCTTTTTCTGTGTATTAAGTATGTTTTTCTTGAATTTTTGTTCTCCAAAAGAGTGGTACTATATTCCCGGATAGCTTATCTGTTTTTTATGGCTTCAGCCTAAGTTCAGTTGCCGTCTGCTTTAGCTGACGGACAAGATAAAACAGCCTTTTTTAGGCTTCAGCCAAATTGCAGATTCTATTTTCTTGCTTTTTATAAATAGAATTGCGATTTTTGGTGAAAAATCAAAACATTATAGACTATGGCTTACGTTAAAATTATTGTTCATTGTGTGTGGAGTACAAAGAACCGGCTACCTCAATTAGTTAATAGGGCGCATCGCATTCAACTTTTTGAACATATTCGGATAAATGCACTTAACAAAGGAATATTCATTGATCAAATAGGAGGGGAGAAGGAACATGTTCATTGTTTAGTATCTTTAGGTTCTGAGCAGAATATAGCAAAAGTTATTCAATTAATAAAAGGTGAATCCGCTTTTTGGTTTAATCGAAAATGGAAGTGTAAACTGGAATGGCAAGATGACTATTTTGCAGTATCAGTAAGTGAAAGTATCTTGGATAAAATTCGTAAGTATATACAAAATCAAGAAGAGCATCATAAAAGGAAATCTTTTAATGATGAGTATAGTGAGTTTATATTAAGATATTCGTTTGGCTGAAGCCATAAAAATAGAACCAGCCTATAATCCGTCGGTTGAAACCGACGACAATTGAAACCGGGCTAAAGCCATTAATTCAAGCCTTTACAGGTCACTCTTTTTCTGTGTATTAAGTATGTTTTCTTATTTTTGTTCTCCAAAAGAGTGGCTATATCCAGAGTTCCGAAGGTCATGGCTTTTGGAAGTGTGATTATGTAAATTCAGTAACCGACTGATAGATTAAAAGTTGCGTATTAGTAAAGCCTGTTTCGTATTTCTATTAGTTATTAATGAAGCTTTACGGTTTTGCTTGCTTAATTGTATTCACTTCGTATAGCTTATACCGGTTACTTTGGTTCTGCCTGCTGCAGGTTACCGTAACAACAGTAATGGTAATTCCGGCGGTCTGTCTACCGAGGGTAATTATTGGTCTTCTACACTTTCGGCGTCGGGTAAATCTCCCCGTTTGAACTTCAACAGTAGTAATGCCAATATGAATGAGAACAACCTTGCGAACGGTTTCTCCGTCCGTTGTGTCCAAGTATTTACAAGCCACTCTTTTTCTGTGTATTAAGTATGTTTTCTTATTTTTGTTCTTTAAAAGAGTGGTACTATATTCCCGGATAGCTTATCTGTTTTTTTTATGGCTTCAGCCTAAGTTCAGTTGCCGTCTGCTTTAGCTGACGGACAAGATAAAACAGTCTTTTTTAGGCTTCAGCCAAACTATCAAGAAATTTGGCTGAAGCCATCAAAATAGGACTAGCCTATAATCCGTCGGTTGAAACCGACGGCAATTGAAACCGGGCTAAAGCCATTAATTCAAACCTTTACAGGTCACTCTTTTTCTGTGTATTAAGTATGTTTTCTTATTTTTGTTCTCCAAAAGAGTGGTACTATATTCCCGGATAGCTTATCTGTTTTTTTTATGGCTTCAGCCTAAGTTCAGTTGCCGTCTGCTTTAGCTGACGGACAAGATAAAACAGCCTTTTTTAGGCTTCAGCCAAACTATCAAGAAATTTGGCTGAAGCCATAAAAATAGAACCAGCCTATAATCCGTCGGTTGAAACCGACGGCAATTGAAACCAGGCTAAAGCCATTAATTCAAGCCTTTATAGGCCACTCTTTTTCTGTGTATTAAGTATGTTTTCTTATTTTTGTTCTCCAAAAGAGTGGTACTATATTCCCGGATAGCTTATCTGTTTTTTATGGCTTCAGCCTAAGTTCAGTTGCCGTCTGCTTTAGCTGACGGACAAGATAAAACAGCCTTTTTTAGGCTTCAGCCAAATTTCTTGATAGTTTGGCTGAAGCCATTAACCCTGACTTTTACAGGCTGTTTTTTGCTGTACTTTGGATATAAATTCAGAAAAGCTTATTTCTGTGACTCGTACTTGTCTATTGCCCGTTTAAATTCATCCCATAAATCAAATTGAATAACCTGTGAAATATCAAAAACAACCAATCCTTCGGTTTGTTCCAAGGATACGTATGCTGCATCTTCCATTATATCATGGGCTTGGGCATAAATACTGCCAACCATTACATTCTCGCCTCCAATAAGCCGTTTCCCTTTTTCATAAGCAAACTCGATGGACTCGGGGTCATCTAGACCATAAACTCTTTCTAAATAAGCCCCATCCATATAACGATCCAGATGTTCGGCAAATCCTGTATTTTTGTAGTTTTTAGATGCCCATGGATATTCTCCATATGGGTCGTAGTTTTTATTTGCCCAATTTTGCCCCTGCCGGTATAAAACATGATGCCAGGATGCATTCCAATATTCGAGGCGGACTGACGGCTTGATTGCTTTAATTTCCTCTTTTGCTTTTTTTACAAAGTCGTGTATAACCATTGAGCGATATTCATACCATAAAGGAGCTAACTCTCCGTCACTTACATAGTATTCTTCCTTTTCATCTTTTTGCCAGGTAAAAATATCGGTAGGGAAATTCGCTACTTCTTTACCGATATAGTTTTCAAAACCTTTTTTACTTGCTTCCGAAAAGTCAGATTCTATGCCTGAGTAACGACAATAATCTAATGCAAATGCATCGATATCGTAATTTGTAACAAGTTCCTTTATAAAGCTTAGGCAATAGTCTTGTACTTCGGGGAAAATAGGATTTAAAAACGTTGCAACTTTTGTTGTATCGTCCTTGATGTCAATCATTCCATCGGGAGTATATAGTATAGAGGTTTTGCCATCCCATCTGTTATCGTCATACGCTACACCTGTCCGGTTGAATGGGCGGCCTGCCGGAAAGATCGTGGCAGACACGCATACTTCAAGATTTCGTTTGCGGGATTCGTCAATAAAAAATTGTAAATAATCCCAATCCTGATTCGGACGTGCCGATGGGAGTATTTTACTTGAGTAGTTTGCATACCCGTTCAAACCGCGCGCATCAATTACAACTGTGTTGAATCCGGCATCCTTTGTCTTATCTAAATAATAGATAATAGAATCTTTGCTGGAAAAACGGTCAAAATTCCCTTGTGCATCGAACCACATGTACTTTGGCTTTTCCAAATTTTTCTGTTTGTTGCTACTGCATGAAATCAAACAGAGAGTACAGATTATCCCGATAAAAAAACTTATCTTTTTCATTTACTTATAATATTGATGTGATTTAATAGTATTCCCGATATGTTTTTCCATATATACATTAGTATTATATATATGTAAAATTGTAGACTGTGGTTTCCATAATAGCTAATATAAAAATGAAGCGTACGGGTGCAAATATAATGATTTATTTTTATACAATAATCTTTGTTTTTTAAATTAATTACTTTATTGAGCTCGGTCAATATGTATTCTTTAAAAATACAGTCGGTTCATAATCGTTCAGTCCGCTAACCAAGGTGTTTGAGACAATACCCGGACGGTACTTCTTTTCTTTTTAGATTTACGGTAATTAATTTACCTACCTTTGCCTTTCATAAAGAGTGGCTTACATCCGGAGTTCCGCAGGTTACTACTTTCGGAAGTGTGATATGTAAATTCAGTAACCTACCGGTGGATAACATACGGTTTACCGGTCATGATTCGGGGATAGGGCTTTTATTTTATCAGTTCTTCTGTTTTTTATGGCTTCAGCCTAAGTTCAGTTACCGTCTGCTTTAGCTGACGGATAAGATAAAACAGCTTTTTTAGGCTTCAGCCAAATTTCTTGATAGTTTGGCTGAAGCCATCAAAATAGAACTAGCCTATAATCCGTTGGTTGAAACCGACGGCAATTGAAACCAGGCTAAAGCCATTAATCCAAGCCTTTACATGCCACTCTTTTTATTATCTTTTTGTAAAAGGCAAGGGTCATTTCATCGGACGGGTCATAATCAATACTAGTGGCGTAAATATCCTTGATTTGTTGATAGAAAAGCCGTTCTGACAAGCGAATCTCTCGAATCCTGTCTTGTACCTTGCATAGATTTCACCCTGTAGCCGACTGAGATTATTACATCCAAGTTGTAATTTTTGGGGATAAGTTATTGAACAAAAGACTATAAGCAAGGAATTTCAGCGATAGAGGTAACGATTTGACACTAAAGTTGAAAACATCATTTTTAATCGTCTGATTTATCTCGCTTACCTTCAATACGTTTTATTTCTTTGTCAAAGTCGGATTCAAACAGGCGGTCTTGAATAGGACGATATTTTTCAAATTCACTCTCAGCATGTTGCTTGGCAAGAGCTGCAGTAATTTTGCCTGTATTCTGTAATAAATCTCTTCCATTTGCCTGTAGAATTAAATCCAAATGCTTTGCCCAATCAGACATAGAGAGGGGAACATGCCGTTTTGCGTATTCTTCGGCAAAATCCAAATAACCGTTGACGATACGCCCAAGAGATTCCAATTCCGTTTCGGTAAGATAATTTTTGGCTATCGTCACATCTGTTTTTATTATTTTCCCGTTTGGACTTTTCTCCCAAGAAGTCAATCCCATATTTTCTTTGCTGTGGTCGGCTCGTGTGTAAATCAATTCGGCAGCGGTATGTTTATGTACTGCATAGTGCATTTTGTTTTGAACTTTTGCAAAAAATTCTTTGGTCGTGGGTGATTCAGGATTATAATCCATTGCTGTAGCGTATATGTCGGTAATTTTCTGATAAAATCGCCGTTCTGACAAACGGATTTCCCGAATTTCTTCCAAAAGCCGTTCAAAATAATCGTCATCAAGAAAAGCGCCGTTTTCCATTCGTTTTCGGTCTATGAGATATCCCCGCAATGTAAAATCGCGCAAAATCGCTGTTGCCCATTGCCGAAACGCCGTTGCCCGCTTGGAATTTACACGATAACCAACGGCAATAATCAAATCCAAATTATAATGTTTTATCGTTCTGCAAACTTCGCGACTACCTTCTTGTTGAACTACCGAGAAATCCTCGGTAGTTGAAACCTCATCCAATTCACCTTCGGCATAGATATTTTTGAGATGTAAGCCGATATTATCAGTTGAGGTATCGAATAGTAGTCCTATATTTTTTTGCGATAACCAAATGGTGCCGTCTTGCACACGCACTTCTACGCCATCGCCTTTCGACTGATAGGCAAAAGTTAAAAATTCGGCGGTGCTATTGCGAATTTGTAGTTTCTTTTTCTTAGCCATATTCTAATTTTCCTCTTGATAATATGTACACCAACACGAAACGGTTGTAGTGCTTAAATTCATCTTTTCAGCGAGCCATTTGTTGGTTACTTGCTTTTCTGCAAGCACTGCTTTGAGCCTATTAATTGTCTTTGTCTTCATTCTAATTTACACAATATGCAAATTTATCAAAATACTTCGACTATACAAAAGAATTATTTCTTTGTTTTTCAGCATGAAAGAATATTGTAACTCTGTCCTCATCTGGCTTTTTGTTGGTTTCGGATGGCTTTCTGCTCTTTCCTTTTTATCGCCTAAGTCGCTTTTGTCAGCCTTATTATGTTCTGCGCTAAGTCTAATTTTATTTCATACCTTTGCCTTTCATAAAGAGTGGCTTACATCCGGAGTTCCGCAGGTTACTGCTTTCGGAAGTGTGATATGTAAATTCAGTAGCCTACCGGTGGATAACATACGGTTTACCGGTCATGATTCGGGGATAGGGCTTTTATTTTATCAGTTTTTCTGTTTTTTATGGCTTCAGCCTAAGTTCAGTTACCGTCTGCTTTAGCTGACGGATAAGATAGAGTAGCCTTTTTTAGGCTTCAGCCAAATTTCTTGATAGTTTGGCTGAAGCCATAAAAATAGAACTTGCTTTGTGTATTTTTGTGCTGGTTATTAGGATGTTTGATGCCGATTTGCTTTATAAAATACATCGTGGATTTAATTACATTTTAATGACATTGTTATATACCCCGGTTTTTGTATAAAAATAATACATATTTTTAGCCCGTAATTTATTGTACTAAAAAGATGGTAGTACTTTATAGTAGGTATTAGTTATAAGTTTGGCTTTGCTTTGCCTGTGAAGGTAGGGCGGCCTTTATTTTATTGTTTTGTTGTTAATCTTGAATTTTCCTGGTATAGGGTATAATATATGTGTTCTTTATAATAATTAAAATCATCCTGATCATTTCTGGAAAACATCCCGATGATTTAAAAAAATCATCGGGATGTTTTATACCGGTACAACAATGGTTTTGCTTCAGTTGTTTTTCAGTATGTTTTTGTTATAAACTAAATTAATTAATTATGAATAGAGTGAAACAGCGTGAGGCAGGCACAGATGCCTTAGTTTACATGATGTCCCGACAAAAAGTGTTGGAAAGTAATCAACGTTACGGTACTGCCAATCTTTACAGAAGCGCCCATAACCGGTTTGCCAGTTTTATGAAAGGAGGTTCTGTTATGTTGGATAAAATCACGATACAGATGGTGTGTGATTTTGAAGATTTTTTAAAAAAGCAGCGGTTGAGCCAGAATTCAACTTATACTTATATCAGTTGTATCCGTGCTGCTTATCATAGTGCGGTAAGTGAGGGGTTGGTAGCGCTAGGAGTAAATCCGTTTTCGCGTATGCGTATGCGTCCGACACGTACACATAAGCGTGCTATTTCGGCAAAAGAAATCGAAGAAATTGCTATGCTTGTACTAGAGCTGCCTTTTTTATTATTGACGCGCGATATTTTTGTGTTCAGCTATATGGCTAGCGGTATTCCGTTCATAGATTTGGTAAATCTTAAACAGGAAAATATTCAAGGCGACTTTTTGGTGTATTACCGTAGAAAAACGAATGCTCTTATTACCACCCGTCTTACAAAAGGTATGCGTGTAATCATACAGAGATATGCAGGGCAGGGGGTAGATGGTCTTTTATTTCCGATCTTGAAAAGGGTTGATGCATCATATACGGAATATAAGTCGTGTTTAAGGAGGTATAATCGTAATTTGGAAAAGATTTCAAATCTGATGAAAAATCCGGTTAAGCTGACTTCTTATACCGCGCGCCATTCTTGGGCAACAGAAGCTAAACGTCAGAACACGCCGGTTGCCGTTATTGGTGAAGCATTAGGACATACCTCAGAGAAAACAACACGTTTCTATCTGGACAGTTTGGATCAATCTGTATTGGATAAAGCTAATATGCAAATAATCAGGAGGCTTGATGAAATGATACAGAAGAGAAAAAGAGAATGACGCTTATTTATGAAATAAGGGACATCCTCTTTTTTTTATGCTCAAAAACCCTATGAAAGAGTTTACATTTTACCCTACAAAAACGGATATATGCTGCAAAGATAGGTATAAAAATTGAATGTAAAAATTTATCAATAGGATTTTTGGATACTAAAGGTTAAAAAACACCTTTTTTTATAGTTTTTACCTGCGAAATCTACTATTTGAGCCACAAAAGCAATGAAACTTCGGTCATATTAGATAAAGCGTGGGCAGTACCTTTTTTGTGTTTAACATCAATTTACATGATTTCCCCTTTTCTGCAGGCTTAATACTGTAAATATTTGTTTACAAAAAGGTATTATTAGTAAAAAAATAATAAGGGAAAATAACCAAACTACCTAAATTGCCTCTATTTTTTTAATGCTTCATCAATCTTTCACAGAGCATATATTGTAAGCTCTCTCGATAAATATTTTTTTGGGCGTATTTCAAACAAAGTAAACTTTTTGTTTTTGTATGTAATTGATAATCATCATTTTGTGCTTATTGTCCCTTATTTCATAAATAAGAGACATTTATGAAGCGGAATTTTTTTTATATAAAAAAGAGTATAAAATGCTTAGAGCACTATTGTGGATCATATTATGTATAACCTGTAGCTTGAATGTCTACACCCAGAAGTTAGCTATAAAGACAAATTTAGCTTATTTGGCAACTACCACGCCGAATCTGGGGTTAGAGGTTGCGTTAGGTCGAAAGTTTTCTTTGGATGTTTCGGGCAATTACAATTCCTGGACATTTTTCCCTGATGGGATGAGTCTTCGCCACGTCCTAGTCCAGCCTGAGTTTCGTTTTTGGCCTTGTAAGTCTTTCGAGGGGCATTTTTTCGGTGTCCATGGCCATTGGGCAAAATACAACGTAGGTCAGATCCCATTCATTCCCGATCTGGATAAATATACGTACCGCGGTAACTTTTACGGTGGCGGTGTTTCGTATGGTTACCATTTCGCTATCGGCCGTCGTTGGGGTTTGGAACTCAGCTTGGGGGTGGGTTACGCTTATATGGAATATAATAAATACGTATGTGCGGAATGTGCGGAGTTGATGGGCCGTTACAAGCGCCATTATTACGGCCCCACCAAGTTGGGCATTTCGATAATCTACCTGATACATTGATAAAGATATGGGAATATATATAGTATTATGGCACGCAGATGACACAGATCATACAGATTTGCGCAGATTTCTTTTTAAAGGACATCTATCTGCGTCTATCTGTGGCTGTCTGTGTCATCTGCGTGCCATAATACTGCTCATAGCCTTACTTTTGAGTTCTCCAACAATACATGCCGATTCCAAGAAGACGGTATCGGGTTCGGAGATCGGTATCCGTATTATCCCCCAGCAAATGGCAGTGAGGGACGATAGTGTCCGTATCGACTTAAAGATCGTTGCCCATGGCATCCGTATACCTTCCGAGCAATCATTAAGCCTTGTCCCCGAGTTGCATTATAAAGGTAAACGTGTCGTTTTGCCTCCTGTTGTATTGTCCGGTAGCCAGCGTGCACGCTTCGACCGTCGTGAGGAAACGGTCGATCCTGCCCGCCGCGGCCAGGAGCCTTACCATGTTTGGGTGGGTGTTAAACGTGGCAGCAGTTATAATTTGCGTTACCGCGTGAGTATACCTTATGCTTCTTGGATGGAGCATTCTTCCTTGCTTTTGCGCCAGATAAGTAAAGATTGTTGTACGGAATCGGTTCTGGCTACGGATGTTTTGACAAAGGATATCAATTTAACTCCTCCTTGTTCCCAGCCAGGCGTTCAGCCGCCGGCATTGGCTTCTGTACCGGCAGTCCGCGTCATCCGCGAGGTGGAGAGTTCCGCATTTTCGGATATGGTAAATTACCTGATCCCGAAGGAGGAGGCCGTTAAAGTCCGTACGTCTTCGGCTACGGCTTATATCGATTATCCCAAGGGCGTTTCGGTAGTCGATCCTTCGTTTGGCAATAATAAAGGAGAATTGTCTAAAATAGATGATTTGTTGCAGCCCTTGTTGCAGAATGACCTGGCCCGTTTCCGCCATATCCAGATCACGGGTTATTCATCTCCCGACGGAGCTTATTACGATAACGAGACATTGTCAAAACATCGTAGCGAGGGTTTCAAAAAGTACCTCAGCGGGCATTATGATTTGCAGGATTGCCCTTTGCTCACATCTTGGGTGGGTGAGGATTGGGACGGCCTGCGTAGCCTGGTGGATTCTTCGGGTTTGCCTTATAAAAAGGCGGTAGGTTTCATCATCGACAATTATGGGATATTCGAGGGCAGGGAGCGTTACCTGATGGAACTGGATGGTGGTGCGCCTTATAAGGAGCTCTTAAAAAATTACTTTCCCAAACTTCGGCGAATCGAGTTGATGGTTGCTTATGAGGTAAGGAATGTCAGTGACCGTGAAGCCTCCAAACTGCTTTATACCCATCCGGATTTGCTCAGTTTGGAAGAGATCATGGGCGTGTCCCATTTTTACCGTCCCGGCACTACGCAGTTCCGTGAGGTTTACGAGATAGCCGCTAACCTTTACCCTGACGACGTTACCGCCAGCGTCAATGCTGCCGCCGCCGTTCTTTTGGTGGGCGATACAAAGTCTGCCCGTATGTATCTGGATCGTTTTAAGGATAATCCATTGACGTATAATAATTACGGCGTCTTATGCTTTATCGAAGGTAACCGTGCCGAGGCTGAGTATTACTTCCGCAAGGCATTGGCGGTTGATGCCCCCAAGGCTCGCGAAAACCTAATCAGATTGGAGGTGAAACGATGAGAATCCAGTCTGTTCATATCGACTTAAAACGCCTCTTGTCTGCGTTTATCTGCGCCTTGCTCTTGCTTCTCCTCGTGGCTTCTTGCAGCCTGGACGGCGAGTTGGAGGAGTGTCGTTACAACGCCCGTCTGGAGTATTGGTATACGGGTAGCGGAACGGCTAACGTGTTGCCGGACTATATCCACAGCATGCAGGAGTTTATTTTTGATGACACGGGTATCCTTCGCCAGGTAAATAACCTGGTAGACAGGAATAAGATACTGTATGGCGAGTTCACTTTGGGTCCGGGTAAATACACATTGGTCACCTGGGCAAATGTAGATACGGCCAGCCACGTAAATGAGTCTGTAATAGGTAAAACCAAACTTTCGGATATGCAGCTTTTTCTGGATAACCCGTACAGTACAATGAAATCGGAATATGCTTACTGGCAGAAAAATGCAGAAAAGCTGTATTACGGTTACACCACATTTTCGGTCAGGGAGCGTGGTGTCAGCCGTCAGCGTATCGATATGGTGCATAGCCATTGCAAATTGAATATCATGGTAAAATGGACAGGTAAGCCTCCTGCCAATACGAATAATTTTGTAATGACTTTGCGTGATGTGCCTTCTTCTTACACATTCAGTCCGGAGTACGAAATTAAAGGTTCCCCCTTATCATACTATGATGAAACGGAAGGTTTGATAACCCGTGCCGGTATCTTTTATTATATCCCCCAGAAGCTGGAAACGCAGGTAGACCACCGTATAGACGTCAAAATGGAAATCACAGGCAGTGTATCGGGCGAGTTTGTCACATACCGCTTAACCAATGATACGCATCCCCTTTTCTGCCTTTATGCCGGGGACACCCCGGTCATCAAGGAGATAGATCTTTGGAAGTATTTCCGTACGATGCAGATCAACCTGGATGAGAACCTTCGCCAGGAGTTCGACCTTGTGGTAGAGGTAGACCCGTCGGGGGGTATCATCGTCTCGTCGGCCGTGGTGATGGACTGGAACGACGGGGGCAGTATCGGCGGGTTTATATAAGAGATGCGTAAGATATATATGGACGTTAATATTGGCGAATGGACATACCCCATATTTACTAATTTATTAATTAATTTTTATGTTATGAAAAAGAAGTATTATTTATTGGCTCTTGCCTCCCTCATGATGGCGGCTTGTAGCGATGACGATTCTCTTTTCACCGGCGGCCCGGAAAACGGGAATCCGGTCGGAAAGACGATTACGTTTGTATTTCCCGGCACAGCTCAGGGAGTAGTGCCTTACGCAGCACTGGCAACAGATGCTGAAAATGAATTGAAAACGCTCGACATCTATGTGTTCGGCGAAGATTCCCTGGAAGCCGATCCTAAGCCTGTGATTTTGAAAGAAATCTTCAGAAGCGGCGAAGCCGGCAGCTCGTTTACGCTTACACCGGTAGGAACCTCTTACCAGGCCACAATCTCAGTCTATCCGGGTGAACAGAAAAAGTTCTATTTCGTAGCCAACGGCCGCGACAACCTGTCATTGGATAGCCTGGAACTGGGCGTAACCGACACAACCGCTTTCCTTGCAAAGGCCACCAACACATTGAAGGGACATATCGCATGCCCGTTGTTGATGAGCGGTTCTTTCCCCGAATTAGGTACGATCACAGTGCCGGAAGGTGGTCTGGCTGGAAACCAGGAGGTACATCTTACCCGCCGTATGGCCCGTTTCGACGTGTTGAACTGGTGTGAAGAATCATCTTTCAAGATTAGTGAAATCGTCTTGAAAGATATTCCGGGTAGTAACAGTATTTTTGCACAAGCTACTCCTTATACACCGACGATAGTGGCAAGCCTTCCTATCATAGACTTTACTGCTTACGAAAACAGCAACTATGGTGAGAGCAAGAGTGTATTCTACATGTATCCGGCAACGGCTGCTGAAACACAAAATATCAAATTGTCATTGGTTGGTGAAACTTTGGCCGGTGCGGCTCAGGTTTACAATGTAGAGTTTAAAAAGAACCAGAGTGATGCAAACACGATCCCTGTCCTGGCAAACAACCGTTATTTGTTAAGTATTTTAAATGTAGGTTCGGGTACGTTGGACGCTACCCTGGAAGTTAAAGACTGGCTGGTTGGCGATACGGTTAATTCTGATGTTACCCACGGCACTATCAAACTGAGCGTTGATGCTGCCGGATTAAAAGCAGGCCAGGCATTTGCCGACAATACGCTTTCTTTGCCTGCTGCAACAACCGGTGAAACGGCTGCTGATTCTGTAACTATTAAAGTTGCTGCCGATGAAGAATGGGAACTGGTTAAGCCGGCCGATTGCGACTGGATTGCATTCTCTGTCCTTCCGGGCGATTCTGTAATGAAGTCATTCAAATTGGTTACCCTTACTACAAATCCAAGTAGCAAAGAAGACCGTGTAGGAACTGTCATTGTGAGAAACGTAAAACGTCCGTCTATCAAACAGCCCCTTATTGTAAAACAGGCTCCTAATGCTTCCAGCTATATCGATTTGTCCGGTGCTTTGCTTGCCGGCAACGAGATCAGCTTCTCTGGCGAAAAGATGTCTTCGGACTCTATGAACATCGATGTAACTGTTCCTGACGGAGCAACATGGACAGCTTCAGAGAGCGCAAATTGGTTTAACCTGGCTGACAAAGCCGTTTTGACAAGGGCAGATGCAGGCTTTACGAATAATGATGACGGTAAAACCGGTACAGGTTCGGGTACATTCTCGATTGTTGCCCAGAAGAATGAGACGGATCAGGCACGTATAGACTCTATTAAAATGACTATCTCCGGTCCGGAAGGAGCAGATAAGGTGATTCAGTACATCGTTGTGAAACAGGCTGCCCAGAACATCGGTTCTATCCGTTTGGCTGCGCGTGGTACATTGGTAGACAAGGATGATGCTGCTAACTATAAGATGGATAGTATTCCTGCAACCGGTTTTATTGATGCTGCCGTTGAGGGACAAACAACTGAGGGCGAACGTAAGGTAACGGTTGTTGCTATTTCTGAATGGACTGTTTCTGTTGAAAGTGGTGATGATTGGTTGTCTGTTTCAAAAAGCAAGACTCTTGTAGATGGTAATAATGGCTATTTTGGTATAACAGCTGCTACTAACAGTACCACAACTCCGCGTACAGCCGTTTTGAAGGTTGCCAATACAACAAAACCAACGGAAGTTTACAAAACAATTACCATTACCCAGAAAGCAGGTACTGCTGCTGCCCCGGCTATAACGGTGGATGAAACACCTCTTGCCTTCACAGCTACCGAAACTGCAATGGATACAAAGACTATCAGTGTAGTCTTGGGAGACCCGGCAAACACTTGGACTGCTGCTTTGGCAGGTACCGGTTTTTCATTAGGTGGTTCTTATACTGCTGTAACAGGTAATGGCGACTTTACTGTAGCTCCGGATGCAGCCAATGATACCTATAAAGCAAAAACAGCATCTATTACTGTTACGGAATCAGCAGGAAGCACGACAAAAACAATCGCAGTTTCTCAACCAGCTGGAAAGACGGTTCCGTCTTTTGCAACAACAACAGGTTCTGTTGCTGTTGACGGTACAGGTTTAGATATTTCTACAATAGTTGTTAGTGGCGATGTAGAAAATACTTCGGATTGGACGGTTTCTGTTGTAGACGGAAGCGATAACGTTACTCCTGTTACATGGCTAACTGCTACACTGGATAGTACGTCTCAATTGACAGTTTCTATGGCCTCCGGTGGTGATGAAGTAAATAGCACAGGTGCAGAACGTACAGCTGTTATCAAGTTGGTTAATACGACTGACAATACGGTTGTTTCTAACACGATTACAGTAACACAGGCCGGTTCTTAATCTTGAAAAGAGATAAAATATAAACAATAAAAACAGATAAAGCAATGAAAAAGAAATTTATAGCTTTAGCAGCCCTTTTGATGGTTGGGCTCTCTTCGTGTCAGGACGAAGAGATTATCAGGAATAATCCTGAGTTTGTAGAAAATGGGTATGGCGCCTTGAAGATCGCAATGACTCATAGTGGAGCTTCTACAAAAGCAGTGGGAGATGTTGTTCCAAATGACGTAGCCTTTAAGGAAGAGAAGGAAATAAAGAGTGTAGCCTTCATCGTAAAAACGGAAACGGTAGGCGCAGATGCCGGTACGTATAACTATTACCTGAGCGAAGAAGACTTGCTTTCGCCTAACGGTTTTACCGAACCTCTTACTTTGCAGGATCCGGGTGCCGGCGACAGCACGTACACTTGCCAGATTAAGGTAAAGAGTCTGGGTTGGGGTACTCCTAAGGTACTGGTAATTGCCAATTATAAGGAAAATGGAGTGGATATTGCCGACATTGTTGGTAGTACGGATTGGGTTGACCTGCCTTCAGCATTGATGAGTGCACAGTTAACAGCGGGTCCTTCTACTCCGTTACTGATGTTCGGTAAGATCGATAATCTGGCAACCTGGACAACTCAAGGAGGTGGCCTGGCTGCCGAAACTATCAAGATGGAGCGTCTGGTATCGCGTATCGATATTAAAAATTATGCTTATGATGCAGATGCCAGTAAAGCCTTTATCCTTGAATCTGCACAGATTTTAAATCCGAAACAGTATTCTTTTATTATGGATACAAAAACGGATGCTGAGATCAATGCGGTTCCTACGGTTACGGAATTTCCTGCTAATACAAAAGTTGTTACCACTACTATCCAGACCCTGGACAGTCTTTATACTTACGAAAACACCAATGATGCTGTTAATACTACAGTAACTGCATTACAGGTGAACGGTAAATATCGTGGTGCAAAGATGTCAAAATTGATAACGTTTAAGAAAGCGGATGGCGTAGGTACGGTTGGTGATCCTATTGCATTGGCACGTAATACCCGTTATGTTGTAAATATCAATCCATCGAAAGATTCTACAGATATTGTTTGGGATATAAAGGTAGACGACTGGACAGTATCCGATACAATTACAGTAGAACCTTCTTTCCCTGTTCCAACATTGAAGGACCTTAAACTGGATGGCACTGATATTACTGATAAAGTTATAGATGCGGTAGCAAATGTCGGTAAAAAGGTAACATTCACCTCTTCAGCTCCTCAGGCAAGTACTTATACGGTTAAATTTAAGTATAATACTACCGGAAGTTCTATTAATTGGGACAACGGGAAGTATAAGAATGAGATTGTACAGGGTGCTCCGGTTGTAACTTATGCCACAGAAGAAGCCAGTGTGACTCGTACTTATGAACTTACTATACCTGCTCAGGATTCTATCAAGGTTCCTTTGGATGCTTATGTTATTATTCAGAATGGTAGTGTAGCGGATGCATGTGATACTATTACATTGCGTTATTTCCCTAATTATGAGGGTACAAGTCTTAGTCCGGTTATGTATAAAGGCCAGTATTGGGCTCCGGTAAACGTGGGAGCTACTCAGGTTCCTACAAGTGTAACAACTACTTGGAATTTGGCTACTTGCGGTTATCTTTACCAGTGGGGTAGAAAGGCTCCGTTCGGTTATAATGGTTCGGGAGATATGGCTCCTGACGGAACGTTCCCAACTTATGTTGAAGCTACTGCAGAAAGTTATGAGTATGCTGATAAGTTTATTAAGGGTAAATCTGATGCTGATTATTCATGGTTCAGTGATTATAAGGGAAGTCTTTCTCCTGTATTGAGTGTTGGCGATAATGCTTGGCCTCGCGATCAGCAGCCTTGTCCTGCCGGTTGGCGTGTTCCTACGAAGGCAGAGTTGGATCCTATTATGACTGAAGCGAACGGTTCTAACAAGATGAATGGAACTAATAAGGTTTGGATGGCTGCAGAGAATGCAAACTTCGTTCTGCCTGCTGCAGGTTACCGTAACGACAGTAATGGTAGTTCCGGCGGTCTGGCTTCCGACGGTAACTATTGGTCTTCTACACTTTCTGCGTCAGGTAAGTCTCCCCGTTTGTACTTCAGCAGTAGTAGTGCCAATATGAATGAGAACAACCTTGCGTACGGTTTCTCCGTCCGTTGTGTCCAAGAATAAAAAAGGGAGGCGAATTGCCGACCGCATTCGATTGATTTGATTCTTTACTACCCGGCGCTTAAAGCGCCGGGTTTTCATAAACCGCCGTAAGGCGGTCGAATTCGTAAGGTAATTTAGGGCATAACTAAGAAAAAAGTTACATTTGCCCGGATAAACCGGAAAATAGAATAAAGAAAAGATGGAACTGATTGAAGATGTTTTCAAAGCCTATTATGATGCAAGGAAAGGCAAACGTAATTCGGCTAACCAGCTCCGGTATGAAATGAACCTGGAAGAAAACCTGGTTGAACTTTATCATGAGATAAAGGAACGCCGCTATCGGGTGGGGCGCAGCATCTGCTTTATGGTAGACTATCCGGTAAAGCGTGAGGTTTTTGCCGCCGATTTCAGGGATCGTATTGTCCATCATCTTTTGTTTAACTATATTTCTCCTATTTATGAACGTATTTTTATAGACGATTGCTATTCTTGCAGAAAAGGAAAAGGGACATTGTATGGTGTGAGACGCCTGGAAAAACATATCCGTTCCTGTTCGTTGAATTATACACGTGATTGCTACATATTGAAATTGGATCTGGCGGGATATTTTATGAATATAAACCGGCAGAAACTGTATGATATAATGATGAAGACGCTTAACAAATATGAATATCTTGCCATGCCTGATGGAATACATTGGGGCGATTCGGATGAATTTGAATTGGTGAAATATTTGCTGCCGTTGGTGATTATGAATGACCCGGTAAAGAATTGTTTCCGTAAGGGTTCATGGTCTGAATGGGAAGGTTTACCTCCGTCGAAAAGTCTTTTTCATTCGCCTGAAGGATATGGATTGCCTATTGGCAACCTTACTTCACAGTTGTTCAGTAATATTTATCTGAATGAGTTTGACCAATATGTAAAACGGACCTTGTGCATGAAACATTACGGGCGGTATGTGGATGATTTTTTTATTGTACACACCGACAAACGTTTTTTGCTTTCTCTGGTTCCGGTTATCCGTGAATATTTATGGGAAAATCTGGATATAACTTTGCATCCGAAAAAAATAGTGTTGCAACCTTATCAGAAAGGAATTAATTTTCTGGGTGCGGTGGTTAAACCGTATCGGACATATATTCATAACCGTGCAAAACGTAAATTTAAGAATGAATTGTATTTGTGGGAGAAGAAACTGGCAAATAATCCGAATCCGCCAAAGTATCTTTTACTGCAGATGCGTGCTTCAATTAATTCATACCTTGGTATTATGCAACATTTCCGAACCATGAATCTGAAGCGTAGAATTTTATCCGATCGTCCGTTAATCTATAAGTATGGTTATTTCAATAACCGGATGGGAAAATATATATTACTGAAAGAAAACCTTAAATTTTAGTAGTTAAGAAGTTAAGTAGTTAAAGTAGTTAAGTGGTTTTGCTTGACTGGTGATTTTTCACACTTTTTTAAATCAATTATCATATAAACTGTGTGTGTATGTACCGTAATATAGTACTCATAATCATTCTTTTCGGTCTGTTTTCATGTACAGAGGAGCGTCCTGTCGAGGTTCCTTCCGCCCGCCGTACCGTCCTGGTTTATATGTCGGGTGATAACAATCTGAGCGACGAAACCTACACGAAGATAGACAGCATAACGGCCGGTTGGCATAACCGGCAGGATAACCTGTTGATTTACCAGGATGCCCGTGGCGAAAAGGGCACTCCTTCCTTAATGCGCGTCATAGCTAATGATACCAAACCTTATACAGAAGTAATAAAAGAATATCCCGAGGACAACTCGGCTTGTACGGATGTTTTCTCGGAAGTGATACACGATGCCTTGTTTTTATATCCAGCCCCCGGTTACGGTCTGGTTGTTTTCAGCCACGGTACAGGGTGGCTGCCCGAAGGGATGTTTGCCCGTCCGCGTTCCATCATGGATGACAACGGCCGGGAAATGGAGATTGCAGACTTTGTCCGGGCGATTCCCGACCATACGTTCGACTTCATTGTCTTGGAGGCTTGCCTTATGTCCGGTGTGGAGGTGGCTTACGAGTTGCGCAATAAGGCGGATTACCTGGTTGCCTCTTCGGCGGAGATACTCAGCCCCGGTTTTACCCCTGTTTACCCTGAACTGATCAATTACCTTTTTGAGCCGGAGGCCAATTTAAAGGGTTTTGTTCGCAGCTATTATGAGTATTGTAATACGCTTCCGGGCGTTTACCGCAGTGCAACGATGAGTCTTATCAATTTGAGCGCCATGGATGATTTGGCGGTGGCGGCGCGTTCGGCGTTGATAAATCCTGCGACGGTGGATATAAATAAGGTGCAGTGTTTCGATTGGAGCGGCCATAAGCTGTTTTTCGACTTTGGAGATTATATGGAGCAGGTAAATCCGGATTTGTATCCTTTAGTAGAGTCTGCTTTGAATAAGGCGGTCGTTTATAAAGTCTCGACGCCTTCATTCGTGAATATCCCTATCCGTCATTACAGCGGTTTGACAACCTATATAGAGCAGCCCGGATACCCGGAACTGAATAAGTCTTATAGGGAAACGAGATGGGGGATTCAGTTGGGGGTTGATAAGTGACAATTCGGTTGATAGTTTTGTTGGCTTTAGCCTCAGTTTAGTTACCGTCGGTTTTAACCGACGGATGTAGATGCATCTACATCTCAATGGCTTTAGCCAAACCTTTTTTAATTTGGCTAAAGCCAATAAAAAGAGCCTTCTTTAGTCCGTCCGCTGAAGCAGACGGCAATTGAAACCAGGCTAAAGCCATGAAGATAGCATTTTAATTAATCCGTCCGCTGAAGCAGACGGCAGCTTAGGCTAAAGCCAATGAAGATAGAGCTATAAAGGAGGCTGTCAGGCAGAAGCTATCAAGATAAAGTTTGGTTGCTGAACAAATAAAGAATTGTAAACAAATAAAGAATTACAAACAATTAAATATTGAGAATATGAACAAGACAGAGTTAACAAAACAGATTGCGGAAACGTTAAATATACCGCATACCGAGTCGATCCGTTATTTTAATGCTCTGCAGGAGGTGTTGACATCGGAGTTGGAACGTGAGGGTACCATCATCCTGCAAGGTTTCGGAACCTTTACTCCGTGGCGCCAGAACGAACGCCCTGGACGTAACCCCCAGAACGGCACCCCATGTGTTATCCGCCGGCGCCTGAGTGTGAAGTTCAAACCGGGTAAGTATTTGTTGGAGGCTATGAATGCGAAAGGGCAATGAGGATGAAGATACACTTGATAGAAGGTCTTGCAGGTTTGGGGATTCTGTTTACCCTGTCGTCATGCGGGAGTATGCAGGATCTTTCCACAGTTGAGAAAGAGAATACATTGCCGGTGGTGAAAGGTACATCTTCATTGTACCGCCAGGCGGAGATACCCCTGTTGCAGGTGGATGCTTCCGCCATTTACCGCCAGATGTTGAGTTATGTTACTCCCGTCCCGGAGTCTCCTTCCGCTCCGGTAACGCAAACGGAGCAGTTGACGGCTTATATCGATTTCCCGGCAGGAGGTGTAACGGTTAATCCCCGTTATGGCAATAACCGGGCAGAGTTGGAGAAGTTGCGCGAACGTCTCGGCCGGCTTTCCGGTTTTCCGGCTGGCCGTGTCCAATCCATCGGGTTAAAAGGTTTCGCTTCTCCCGATGGTAATACAAAGGAGAATGAACGCTTGTCCGGCAGCCGTGTCGTTCAGTTCAAGGATTATCTTGTCAAACAGTTCGGTTTGCCTGATAACGGTTTGATCCAAATCTCCTGGGAGGGGGAAGATTGGGCAGGTTTGGGTCGTTTGCTTTCTTCTTCGGATAAGAAGTATAAGGGGCAGGTTCTATCGATCCTGTCGGAGACTTCCGACGGTGATATGCTCCGTAAACGTATCAAAGCGCTGGATAAAGGTTCGGTCTATAAGGATATCGAGAAGACATTCTTTTCAAAATTACGCCGTATGGAGTTATCTGTAACGTGCGAGTCGGAGGGTATGCAGCCTTCTTCTTCCGGTATGGATTTTGCCTTGTTGTCTTCACAATATAACTCGTCTCCCGATAAGTTGGGCTTGAATGAGTTGTTAAGTTTGGCATCATTGTATCGTCCCGGTACGGAGCAGTACCGTGAGGTCTACGAGTTGGCCGCTTACCGTTTCCCTTCCTGTCCGGAGGCTCAGTTGAATGCCGCCGCGGCTTCGTTGTCAATGGGTGATAGTGAATCTGCCCGTTTCTTCTTCCAGTCAGTCGAGAGTGATCCCCGCTCATGGAATAACCTGGGTGTATTGTCATTGATGGATGGTGATGTTCCGGGCGCATTGTCTTACTTCCGTAAGTTTATCCCCCAGAACCCCCGTTTGGCTCGCCAGAACATGGAGCTGGCTAAACAGTTGACAGGTGACAATTCAGTTGACAGGTGAGAGTTGATTTATGTAAGAGATGGAATATCATTAGTTTCAGGTCTATAAAGATTGTTGTAATCAGCCGGTTTTCCCTGCCTAAGATATAAAAGGGGCAGGGGAGCCGGTTTTGTTATTTATTTCAAAGCCGGCCTTTTGTGCCGGAGGGATAAACATTCCCCCTCCGCCAAAAGAATGAAAAACGAGTTTAAACGTTTACAGGGGTTATTCGGTGTTGCCACTCCTACCGTCCGCCTTTTTGAGGCACGGATGAAGTTAGTATCTCCAAAAGACCGCCGTGGATGGGAACTGTTGATCTGCCGCCTTGCTTTCGGTTATTACGACCACCTTCCTAAACGGTACCGTAAGTTTATCATCCGTTATCTTGTTCATGACCGTGCGTGTTACGTGCGTTATCTGAATGAGCATACGCCTTTAGGTAGTTTGCGTTATCCCTTGACTCATCCCAAATTATTTTTGAAAATGGTTCATTTGCTGGAAAGCGATAAGGAAGGAGGCCGGATGTCATATTTGCATCTGGCTTCTTTTTTGCTTATAGCTTTCCCTATCAAGAACACCCTCCGTACGCTTGCCGAATATCTTCGTACCTACCGCCATACGCCGGAAGAATTGCTTCAATTACTAGGTAAGACCGAAATCTGGGAGGATTAAATGGGGGTCAGTAGTTAAAGTAGTTAAGAATAATATGCTATTTCTACTTGACTACTTTAACTACTGATTCGCATTATAAATGCGAATATTATAGAGTGTTAATCTCCTCTTGCGTAAGCCCTGTTACTTTGGCAATATTTTCAATAGGTATTCCAAGGTCTTTCATGCCACGGGCGGCAGTGAGAAGTCCTTCGGCTCTGCCTTCCACTCTGCCTTCTGCTTTACCTTCCATCTTACCTTTCTCAATACCTTCGGCAAGTCCTTCGGCTCTGCCTTTTTCTTCACCTTCTTTGCGCCCTTGTCTTTTTGCGGAGTTTATTGTGCCGTAGTAGTCTCTGTATATTTTGAGCGCCTCGTCATACCGGGCACGCTCTTTCTCGTCCAGCTTGCTGACATCGGCAATGTCGAGCAATTTGTCGAAGACGGCTTTCTGCGCATTGAAAGGCATTCTGTCAAATGTGTCCATGTGTTTTAATATATAAATCCAACGTTCAAAATCTGTTTTACATTCGTCTTGCTCCAAGGTAAAGTAAGGCATTGACAGGTATATCTGTCTGAACTTCTTGTTTATTGCTTCACCTGTAGCACGATCTGCCAATATTACATCTGTCCTGAACGAAACAAACGGTGGAATAATAAAGTTCAGGAAATAGATTCCGTACACCGGAAAGATCTCATATTCCCAATCTTTCCCTTTTATTCCCTGCCGGGTAACAGAGCGGCACAGGTAGTACAAACTTCTGTCCAGGAAGAAATCCTGGTATTGGTTCTGCATTTCAATTATGAAATAAGCCCCGTTTGTTTCCCTGCAGAGGATATCAAAGATTACCACTCTGCCGTTTGCCATTTCCGGCATATCTTCCTTATCCATAAAGGATATGTCGGCTATATGCCTTTCTCCGACCAATAAATCGTTCAGGAACGCGATAAGTACATCCTTACTGATCTCCCTTCCGAATATATGCTTGAAGCCAATATCCGTAAACGGATTGATAAATTTCCCCATAGTTGTCTGGTTTTGATGGTTCGCTACCCAATAGCAGGCAGTGAGGCAAAGGTAAGGATTTATTGTTGAAATGGCTCGTATAAGTAGATATATTATAAATGCTAATATTATAAAGAGATTGATATAAATTCTTATTCGTATGGAACTTCTATAAGCAGTACTTTTGACTTTTTCAGTACTTCGATAATAATATGATCGGTATCCCAAAAGCCGGCTCCGTCACGCTTGGATAAGGTCGTGTTACTTATTTCGACTTCACCTTCGATAACAAAGACGTATACGCCGTTGTTTTTATGATGGAGTTTGTATTCCTTTACCTGGCCTGCATCCAATGTTCCTAAAGAAAACCATGCGTCTTGATTGATAGATGCCGGAACTTCGCCGTCTGGTGCTATAATCAGGCTCAACTGGTTTTCTTTTAAAAAAGGACGGATGTCGTAGCTCCCGTATTTTGGAGGCGTATTTTCTTTCCGGGGGATTACCCATATCTGTAAAAATTCAAGCCGTTCATCGGCACTATCATTAAATTCGCTATGAATAATACCGGTACCGGCGCTCATTACCTGAATATCTCCGGGGGTGATGACTTCGCTGTTTTTTATACTGTCTCCATGACGCAAATAACCATGCAGGGGGATGGAGATCACTTCCATATTTTTGTGCGGATGCATATCGAAGCCTTCGCGTGGGGCAACGGTGTCGTCGTTTAACACACGTAACATTCCAAAATGTACGCGTTTGGGATTATAATAGTTTGCAAAACTGAATGTATGATATGTTTTTAGCCAGCCGTGGTTGGCGTATCCTCTAGTGTTGGCTTTGTCTACAACTTGTTTCATAAGCTTTCTTTCTGATTTAATTAATTTATTAATAGAACAACCGGGCAACAATAAAAGTTTTTAACATGAAAGAACCCATATATAAGCGGAAATAATTACATTTGCACAATTATTTCTTATCATCCAGTAAATATATAATAGAATCTTATGGCAATCTACTTAAACGATGTTTCGAGAACATTTGGAGAATATTTGCTTATTCCGGGTTTAACCACGAAACAATGTATACCGACTAATGTTTCTTTAAAAACTCCGCTGGTAAAGTTTAAAACCGGAGAACATGCTGCGATTGAGCTGAATATTCCTTTGGTTTCGGCTATTATGCAATCGGTATCGGGTCCTGAACTTGCTATCGAACTGGCACGTAACGGAGGACTCTCTTTTATATTCGGTTCGCAGCCTATTGAAAGCCAGGCTGAGATGGTACGTAAAGTAAAGAAGTTTAAAGCCGGTTTTGTTATAAGCGATTCAAACCTTACTCCTGAACAAACTTTGGCTGATGTGGTAACATTAGTGAATAAAACAGGACATTCTACTATAGGTGTGACCGATGACGGAACACCGAACGGTAAACTACTGGGGCTTGTTACCAGTCGCGACTACCGTGTTGAAAAGGATTCCTCGGAAAAGAAGGTGAAGGATTTCATGACACCTTTTTCCAAATTGATAGTTGGAGAATTGGGCATGACCCTGAAAGAGGCTAACCAGATTATATGGGATCATAAATTAAATACATTGCCTATTATCGATAAAAACCAGAAACTGCAATATTTTGTATTCCGTAAAGACTATGACAATCATCGCGATAATCCGCTGGAACTGTCTGGTGCGGATAAGAAATTGTTGGTTGGTGCCGGTATCAATACACGTGATTATAAAGAACGTGTTCCGGCATTGGTAGAAGCTGGTGTTGATGTTTTATGTATCGACTCGTCGGATGGCTATTCCGAATGGCAGAAGGAGACACTTGCATGGATAAAAGGGCAATACGGAGATAAAGTATTGGTTGGCGCCGGAAATGTGGTAGATCAGGAAGGTTTTAATTATCTGGTGGAGGCAGGCGCTGATTTTATAAAAGTAGGTATTGGTGGCGGTTCTATCTGTATTACCCGCGAACAGAAAGGCATTGGTCGCGGACAGGCAACTGCTTTGATCGATGTGGCTCAGGCACGTGATGCTTACTTTAAGAAACACGGTGTTTATATTCCTATATGCAGTGACGGTGGCTTAGTACACGATTACCACATGGTGCTTGCTTTGGCTATGGGAGCGGATTTTCTGATGATGGGACGTTATTTTGCCCGTTTTGACGAATCTCCGACGAAAAAACTGAGAATTGGAAACAATTTCGTGAAAGAATACTGGGGAGAAGGTTCAAACCGTGCAAAGAACTGGCAGCGTTATGATATGGGTGGCAGCGAATCTCTTAAATTTGAAGAGGGTGTTGACAGCTATGTCCCTTATGCCGGAAAGATGAAAGATAATTTGAATGTTACTTTAGGGAAAATGAAAGCAACAATGTGTAGTTGCGGTTCCGTTACAATTGAGGAATTGCAAAAATACTCCAAAATAACGTTGGTATCTTCAACCAGTATTGTGGAAGGCGGTGCACACGATGTTATCCTGAAAGAACAAAACTAATAGAAAGATTTTTTTACAAACGCCCGACTGGATTCCGTGGATAATGGTATCGAGCCGGGCTTTTAACGCAAATATATACTATTATTATTATCACCATGAAAAAGACAAATTTCATTGTTTTTCTTTTCTTGCTTTGTATGGCACAGATGAGAGCAGCGGAACAAAGGCCTATCCGTATATCCACTGCTGAGACTGATTTGATTTTGAGGGTTGCTCCTAATGGACGTGTTTATCAGTCATATTTGGGAAGTCGTTTGTTGAATGAATCGGAGTTTGCCAATCTTCCGTTATATGTCCGGTCGGGTTCGGATGATGCCGTTTCGACCCGTGGATGGGAGATATATCCTTGTTCAGGGGCTGAAGATTATTATGAACCGGCTTTTGGTATACAGCATAATGACGGGAATATGACGAGTATATTCCGTTTTGTGTCCAGCGAGGTAAAGAAGCAGGATGATAATGTTACCGAGACTATTATCACGATGAAGGATGATGTATATCCTGTAAGTGTAAAGATGCATTATCTTACTTATGCGAAAGAAAATATTATTAAAACGTGGACGGAAATAAGCCATAGTGAAAAGAAGCCGGTTTCTATCTTCCTGTATGCTTCCAATATGCTATATTTTGAAAGTCCGAAGTACTATCTTACCGAGTTTTGCGGTGACTGGGCTAAGGAAATGGGTATGACTAGCCAGGAGTTAAAATTCGGTAAGAAAATTATTGATACAAAACTAGGGTCTCGTGCAGCCATGCAATCTTATCCGTTTTTCCAGTTGGGATTAGGGGATGTGGTTCGTGAGAACGAAGGTGATGTACTGATGGGCACGATTGGCTGGACAGGAAATTTCCGTTTTACATTTGAAGTGGATAATATGAATAATATTCGTATTATATCCGGTATTAATCCGTACGCATCTAATTATGAATTGAAGCCGAATGAAGTATTTGTTACACCTGAATTTATCTTTACGTTGAGTAATCAGGGTGCAGGAAAGGCTAGCCGCAGTTTTCATGACTGGGCTCGTAATTACCAGGTGAAGAGAGGAAAAGACGATCGCCTTACTTTATTGAATAACTGGGAATCTACAGGTTTTAATTTCGACGAAAAGAAGCTGGAAGAAATTATGGTAGAAGCCAAGGATCTGGGTGTGGATTTGTTTTTGCTGGATGATGGCTGGTTTGGTAATAAGTATCCCCGTGTTAATGACCGTGCCGGTTTGGGTGACTGGGAAGTAATGAAGAGCAAACTTCCGAACGGTATTCCTAATTTGGTAAAAGCGGCAAAAGATGCAGGCGTGAAGTTTGGTATCTGGGTTGAGCCGGAAATGGTGAATCCGAAAAGTGAGCTGTTTGACAAACATCCAGACTGGGCGATCCGTCAGCCGAATCGTGAAACCTATTATTATCGTAACCAACTGGTTCTTGATTTGAGTAATCCGGAGGTGGAAGATTATGTATTCGGGGTAGTAGATAAGCTGATGACTGAGAATCCTGAAATAGCGTTCCTGAAATGGGATTGCAACAGCCCGATTACAAATATCTATTCTCCTTATTTAAAAGGAAAACAAAATCAGCTATATGTTGATCATGTTCGCGGCGTAATGAATGTCTTTAAGAGGGTAGCCGAAAAATATCCGGACTTGTATATGATGATTTGCTCAGGTGGAGGCGCACGTTGCGATTATGGTGCTTTGAAATATTTTACAGAATTATGGTGTAGTGATGATACGGATCCGTTTGAACGATTGTATATTCAATGGGGATTTTCTCAGTTCTTCCCATCTAAGGTGATGTGTGCCCACGTAACAAGCTGGAATTGGAAAACAAGTGTGAAGTTTCGTACGGATGTGGCTATGATGTGCAAGATGGGATTCGATTTGGGTCTGAAAGAATTGAAACCGGATGAATTGACTTTTTGCCAGCAAGCGGTGAAAAATTTCAATCGCCTGAAACCTGTTATCCTTGAAGGTGATTTTTATCGTCTGGTTTCTCCTTATGAATCTAACCATACGGCTGTTATGCATGTAAGTAAGGATAAAAATGCAGCGTTACTCTATGCGTATGATCTTCACCCTCGTTATGCAGAGAAACTTTATCCTGTTAAGTTACAGGGATTAGACCCTGAAAAGAATTATAAACTGGAAGAGATTAACCTGATGCCGGGAGCCAAATCAACATTGGCGGATAACGGAAAGGTATTCAGTGGCGATTATCTGATGAAAGTGGGCTTGCGTGTCTTTACGATAGCCGAAGCGAATAGTCATGTGGTTGAAATTAAATGTTGTGACTAAATACCTACTATATACGGTCTGCAGGTAAATTTTGCCTGCAGACCGTTCGTTTTTGGCCGAAAAACTTTTGAAGGAATAAAATCTAGATCTAAATAAATAATGAAGAATAATGAACTTGTGCTATTTGCTGGTGTTGTTACTATATCGGTTACCTCATGTAATCTGAAAGAGAAATCGAAAGAACAGATAAAACCAATGAATATCGTCTATATAATGACAGACGATCACACGGCACAGATGATGAGCTGTTATGATAAACGCTATGCTTATACGCCGAATCTGGACCGGATTGCCCGGGACGGAGTGAAATTTACCAATAGTTTTGTTACCAACTCATTGAGTGGCCCTAGCCGGGCCTGTATGATTACCGGAAAATTCAGTCATAAAAACGGTTTTACCGATAATACGAATTGCGTGTTTGACGGTTCGCAGCAAACCATGCCTAAATTATTGCAGGAAGCAGGCTACCAGACAGCTATTATTGGGAAATGGCATTTGGAAAGTTTGCCTACCGGATTTGATTACTGGAAAATTGTTCCGGGACAGGGTAATTATTATAATCCGGATTTTATCACATTAAATAATGATACGATCCGTAAACATGGCTATCTGACCAATCTTATTACGGATATGAGTTTGGATTGGATGGAGAATAAACGGGATAGTAGCAAACCGTTTTGTCTGTTTATTCATCATAAAGCACAACATCGAAACTGGATGGCTGATACTTGTAATCTGGCACTGTATGAAGATAAAGAATTCCCTTTACCTGTTAATTATTATGATGATTATGAAGGGCGTCTTGCTGCAGTGGCACAGGAGATGAGTATCATTAAGGATATGGATCTTATTTACGATCTGAAAATGTACCGGAAGGATAAAAACAGCCGTCTGAAAAGTACTTATGAAGGTATGTACGGACGTATGGATTCTGCACAGAAGGCTGCCTGGGATGCGTTTTATGATCCGATTATTGAAGATTTCTATAAAAAGAATCTGCAAGGAAAAGAGTTGGCGGAATGGAAATTCCAACGTTATATGCGGGATTATTTGAAGACGCTGAAATCGTTGGACGATAATGTAGGACGGGTACTTGATTATTTGGATGCTGCCGGATTGTCGGAAAACACATTAGTGGTTTATACTTCCGATCAGGGTTTTTATATGGGAGAACATGGCTGGTTCGATAAACGCTTTATGTATGAGGAATCTTTTCATACGCCTCTGGTTATGCGTTTGCCGGGTGGAAAGAAAGGCGAAATTGTCCAATTTGTTCAGAATATAGATTATGCTCCTACTTTTCTGGAATTAGCTGGCGTTCCGGTTCCCGAGGATATACAGGGAGAGTCTTTGCTGCCTTTACTGAGAGGAGAAACTCCTGCAGACTGGCGTAAATCTATATATTATCATTATTATGAATATCCTGCAGAACATATGGTGAAACGTCATTATGGGGTACGTACGGATCGTTATAAATTGATTCATTTTTATAATGATATTGATGAATGGGAATTATACGATTTGCAGGAAGATCCGCAAGAGATGCATAATTTGTATGGAAAACCGGAATATAAGGAAGTGGCAAGAGAATTGTTGGAAGAGCTGCAAAGGCTTCAGAAACAGTATGATGATCCTATAGAGGCTGAATTGGCCGAAAAAAAGTGAAAAACTTTTCTGATTTTTTTTGGGCGAAAAACTTGTGAGTTAAAAATAAGTCCTTACCTTTGCACCCGCAATCGAAAGAAAGCGCACGAGTTCTTTGAAAGATTTACATACAACAAGTAGTACAAGTATTATACAGACATTAGATGTTTGTTTTATAGAATAATAATACCGTCAATTACTTAATAGATTTAGAGATTCTGAGCAAAAGGTATAAAAACAAATTAACAACGAAGAGTTTGATCCTGGCTCAGGATGAACGCTAGCGACAGGCTTAACACATGCAAGTCGAGGGGTAACAGGGGGTAGCAATATCCCGCTGACGACCGGCGCACGGGTGAGTAACGCGTATGCAACTTACCTATCAGAGAGGGATAACCCGGCGAAAGTCGGACTAATACCACATGAAACAGGGGTCCCGCATGGGAATATTTGTTAAAGATTTATTGCTGATAGATAGGCATGCGTTCCATTAGATAGTTGGTGGGGTAACGGCCCACCAAGTCTGCGATGGATAGGGGTTCTGAGAGGAAGGTCCCCCACATTGGTACTGAGACACGGACCAAACTCCTACGGGAGGCAGCAGTGAGGAATATTGGTCAATGGGCGAGAGCCTGAACCAGCCAAGTCGCGTGAAGGATGAAGGTTCTATGGATTGTAAACTTCTTTTAGAGGGGAATAAAGTGCGGGACGTGTCCTGTTTTGTATGTACCCTCTGAATAAGCATCGGCTAACTCCGTGCCAGCAGCCGCGGTAATACGGAGGATGCGAGCGTTATCCGGATTTATTGGGTTTAAAGGGTGCGTAGGTGGATGTTTAAGTCAGCGGTGAAAGTTTGTGGCTCAACCATAAAATTGCCGTTGAAACTGGATATCTTGAGTATGTTTGAGGTAGGCGGAATGCGTGGTGTAGCGGTGAAATGCATAGATATCACGCAGAACTCCGATTGCGAAGGCAGCTTACTAAACCAACACTGACACTGAAGCACGAAAGCGTGGGTATCAAACAGGATTAGATACCCTGGTAGTCCACGCAGTAAACGATGATTACTAGGAGTTTGCGATATATTGTAAGCTCTACAGCGAAAGCGTTAAGTAATCCACCTGGGGAGTACGCCGGCAACGGTGAAACTCAAAGGAATTGACGGGGGCCCGCACAAGCGGAGGAACATGTGGTTTAATTCGATGATACGCGAGGAACCTTACCCGGGTTTGAACGTAAGAAGACCGGAGTGGAAACACTCTTTCTAGCAATAGCTTTTTACGAGGTGCTGCATGGTTGTCGTCAGCTCGTGCCGTGAGGTGTCGGCTTAAGTGCCATAACGAGCGCAACCCTTATCACTAGTTACTAACAGGTCAAGCTGAGGACTCTAGTGAGACTGCCAGCGTAAGCTGTGAGGAAGGTGGGGATGACGTCAAATCAGCACGGCCCTTACATCCGGGGCGACACACGTGTTACAATGGCATGGACAAAGGGCAGCTACACAGCGATGTGATGCTAATCCCCAAACCATGTCTCAGTTCGGATCGGAGTCTGCAACTCGACTCCGTGAAGCTGGATTCGCTAGTAATCGCGCATCAGCCATGGCGCGGTGAATACGTTCCCGGGCCTTGTACACACCGCCCGTCAAGCCATGGGAGCCGGGGGTACCTGAAGTCCGTAACCGTTGAGGATCGGCCTAGGGTAAAACTGGTGACTGGGGCTAAGTCGTAACAAGGTAGCCGTACCGGAAGGTGCGGCTGGAACACCTCCTTTCTGGAGCAAAGGGTCTCAAAAATAGAGTAAAGGAATCGGTATAATATTCTTTACTTGTACTACGGTTGCTATGTATTAAGAAATATGATCTTACTCAAAAAAGGAGAAATTATGGATAAGATTCCATGTTTGTCCTTAGGTAGGGAAAGAGAGAAAAATGATGCTGAGAGTAATCGAGGCAAAGTTGACAGTCCTATAGCTCAGTTGGTTAGAGCGCTACACTGATAATGTAGAGGTCGGCAGTTCAACTCTGCCTGGGACTACAAGAAAATCTCAAGAAAAAAGGGGGGATTAGCTCAGCTGGCTAGAGCATCTGCCTTGCACGCAGAGGGTCAACGGTTCGAATCCGTTATTCTCC
>NZ_CM153257.1:1362500-2675000 GCF_056640975.1 Parabacteroides sp. KHUB-03
TAGTTCTAATTCGGGAGGATTAAGTATCACTGTTACTTTTGACGTATCGGCCGATCCGGATTTGGCGGCTGTTGAAATACAAAATCGGGTAAAACTGGCCGAAAGCCGTCTGCCAACGGAAGTTATACAAAATGGTATCACTATTGAAAAACAGGCTCCCAGTCAACTTATGACCCTGAGTTTGATGTCGGACGATCCGAAATTTGATGAAATTTATCTTAGCAACTTTGCTACGATTAATGTATTGGATGTATTACGTCGTATTCCAGGGGTAGGCCGTGTGTCGAATATTGGCAGCCGTTATTATGGTATGCAGATATGGGTGTATCCTGACCGTTTGGCTAATATGGGACTGACCGTGAAAGATCTGCAAGATGCCCTGAAGGATCAGAACCGGGAGTCGGCTGCCGGAGAGTTAGGAAAACAGCCTGTATTGGACGTCGACATAACATTGCCGATAACAGCTCCCGGCCGTCTTTCTACGGTAAAAGAATTTGAAGATATTGTTGTACGTGCTAATCCGGACGGTTCTATTGTGCGTATGCGTGATGTCGCCCGTGTTTCTCTGGAAGCATCTTCGTATTCGACCGAGAGTGGAATTAACGGTAAAAATGCAGCTATCCTGGGTATTTATATGCTTCCGGGGGCCAATGCTTTGGAGGTTGCCGATAATGTAAAAGCCGTTATGAAAGAGATCAGCAAGAATTTCCCGGAGGGTCTGGAATACAATTTCCCATTCGATATGACGGAATATATTTCGCAATCAGTGCATGAAGTATATAAAACTCTTTTTGAAGCCCTGTTTTTAGTGATTCTGGTTGTATTCCTTTCTTTACAAAACTGGCGTGCGGCTCTGATACCGACAATTGCTGTTCCTATATCTTTGATCGGAACATTCGGCTTTATGCTAATATTGGGTTTCTCTTTAAATATGTTGACTCTGTTGGGTTTGATTCTGGCCATTGGTATCGTAGTGGATGATGCTATAGTAGTAGTAGAGAATGTTGAACGTATTATGGCCGAACAAAAGTTATCTGCACGCGAAGCAACTCATATTGCCATGCGTGAATTATCGGGGGCTTTGATTGCAACTTCTATGGTGTTGGCTGCTGTATTTGTGCCTGTTAGCTTTCTTGGCGGGATAACAGGACAGCTTTACCGTCAGTTTTCGGTAACGATTGTGGTCTCTGTATTACTTTCGACAGTGGTTGCCTTGACTTTGAGTCCGGCTATGTGTGCTATATTATTACGTCCGTCCCATAAAAAGAAACCTTTTGTTTTTCGTAAGATAAATATCTGGTTAGCCAAAGGGAATAAGTCGTATACAAGATTATTGCGGAAAGTAATCCGTAATCCCCGTCGTGTTTTGGCAGGTTTCGGTATGGTGTTGGTTGCTATTTTTATATTGAACCGTGCTTTGCCTACCAGTTTCATTCCTGAAGAAGACCAGGGATTCTTTACGGTTGAATTAGAAATGCCGGAAGGCGCAACTTTGGAGCGTATGCGCCACGTGACTGACCGTGCCATTGAATTCTTTGAAAATCATCCGGCTGTTGCCTATGTACAAAATGTTACCGGTAGTAGTCCCCGTATAGGAACATCCCAAAGCCGGGCTACCCTTACCGTTATTTTGAAACCTTGGGAAGAACGCAAATCTTCTGAAATGAAAGTAGAGGATGTAATGACGGCGGCCCGTAAAGAGTTTTACTATTATCCCGAGATAAAAGCCTATTTTAATCGTCCGCCTGTCATACCCGGCTTGGGCGAAAGCGGCGGTTTGGAAATGCAACTGGAAGCCCGTGGGGATGCTACATGGGATAATCTGGTTAGTGCTACCGATACATTTCTTTATTATGCATCGAAAGCACCGGAGTTGCAAGGTGTTTCGTCTGCAATGCAATCCGAGATACCCCAGTTGTATTTTGATGTTGACCGCGACCGGGCAAAGTTCCTGGGTATTCCGTTGTCTGATATATTCTCTACCATGAAGGCTTATCTGGGGTCTGTATATGTGAACGATTTTAATATGTTTAACCGTATTTATCGTGTATATATCCAGGCGGAAGCACCTTATCGTGCTACTCAGGATAATATAGGTTTGTTTTTTGTACGTGCCAAAAACGGAGCCATGGTACCGCTTACGGCGTTGGGAACAACACAGTATACAACCGGTCCCGGTACAATTAAACGTTTCAATATGTTTTCTACTTCGTCAATCAATGCAGTTGCAGCTCCAGGATACAGTACCGGTGAAGCGATGGCTGCTATGGAACGGATTGCCCGCGAGCATTTGCCGGAAAATATAGGTTTGGAGTGGAGCGGTCTGTCTTATCAGGAGAAACAGGCAGGAGGACAAACCGGTTTCGTGATGGCATTGGTTTTTCTGTTCGTCTTTTTGTTTCTGGCTGCCCAATATGAAAGTTGGATTGTGCCTATAGCCGTTTTGTTGTCTTTGCCTATAGCCGCTTTAGGTGCTTATCTTGGTGTATGGATTACGGGACTGGAAAATGATGTTTACTTTCAGATAGGCTTGGTTACATTGATTGGGTTGGCGGCTAAAAATGCAATCCTGATTGTAGAATTTGCTAAAGTGCAGGTCGATTCGGGTGTGGATGTAGTGAAGGCTGCCATACATGCTGCCCAGTTGCGGTTTCGTCCGATCCTGATGACTTCATTGGCATTCGTGCTGGGAATGTTGCCTATGGTATTGGCAAGCGGTCCGGGTTCGGCCTCCCGTCATAGTATAGGTACCGGCGTGTTTTTTGGTATGTTGGTTGCTATTACGGTAGGTATTGTGATGGTTCCTTTCTTCTTTGTATTGATATATAGGATACGAGGAAAACTGCGTATGGCACGTATTCTTAAACGTCATTATTGCATAGCTGTACTGGCAGTTTCTCTGGTTGGATTGTCTTCCTGTAAAATAGGAGAAAAGTATGCCCGCCCGGAATTGAATCTTCCGGCGGAAATAGAGACAGGAGCCGACAGTACATCCGTTTCGGACATTCCCTGGCAGAGCCTTTATACTGATTCCACTTTACAGGAGCTGATAAATAAGGCTTTGGAAAATAATAAGGATATGAAGATCGCTGCAGCCAAAGTGAAAGAAATGATTGCAGCTAAACGTATCTCTTTTGCCAATATGTTTCCGCAGGTAGATGCCAGGCTATACGGGCAGAAAGAAAAACTGAACTATGGAGGTGATGATCCCAAGCCTGATCCTGAATATGGAGCAAAGTTAGCTTTGTCGTGGGAACTGGATTTGTGGGGAAATCTTCGTTGGGCGAATGAAGCGGATATTGCTGTCTACATGCAATCTGTAGAAGCCCAGCGTGCTTTAAAACTAACACTTGTAGCCGAGGTAGCCGCTAATTATTATGAATTATGTGCTCTTGACAGGGAGCTGAATATTGTACAGCAAACATTGGCGGCACGTCGCGAAGGTGTACGGTTGGCTAAGCTCCGGTATGAAGGAGGCCTCACATCTGAAACAGCCTACAATCAGGCACAGGTGGAATTGGCAAAAACAGAAACTCTTATTCCCAGTCTGGAACGTGAAATAAAGGTGAAGGAGAATGATCTTGCCGTGCTGTTAGGCGAATATACATTCAAGTCGCCGCAAGGACTGTCTCTTAGCTGCCAGCATTTGCCCGAGACTTTGCCGGTAGGCCTTCCTTCTTCATTGCTCGAACGCCGTCCGGATATGCGCCGGGCTGAGCAGCAATTACGAGAAGCAAATGCACGGGTAGGGGTTGCCCGTACGGATCTATTTCCTAAAATCCGTCTTACCGGCAACCTGGGTTTTGAAAGTGATGAATTAAGCAATCTTATAAAGAGCCCGGCCTGGTTTATTGTCGGAGATCTTGTGCAGCCCCTTTTTGCCCTGGGAAAAAATAAAGCAAAAGTGAAAGTGGCGAAAGCCCGTTATGAACAAGAATTATATGGTTACCAGAAAAGTGTATTGGAAGCCTTTAAGGAGGTGAATAATGCTATTGTGACTATTCATAAGGTGAAAGAAATACGGGCTTCGCGTGCACGGTTGGAAGTTTCGGCACGTAAATATCTGGAGCTGGCACAATTGCAATATATTAATGGAGTTATCAGTTATCTGGATGTGCTGGACGCACAGCGTGGTTATTTTGATGCGCAGGTAGGTCTGAATAATGCCGTATTGGACGAATTGCTTGCCGTTGTTTATTTGTATAAAGCTTTGGGCGGAGGATATTGACCGGATAATTCCAAAGAGTTTGGAGTTATGCCTCCAAAGTGTTTAGAGTTATGCTTGCAAGGTGTCTGGAGTTATGGGTGCAAGGTGTTTGGAGTTATGGGTGCAAAGTGTTTGGAGTTATAACTCCAAACACTTTGCACAAAAAAGAGGCCTCTTTTCTTATCTGTTTTTCAAGTTTAAGTTCTTTTCGATAAACATTCTCAGAATATTTATGGCTATTTTGTTATTGCCACCTTGCGGAATAATAAGGTCTGCATAACGTTTGGAAGGCTCTATGAATTGTAAATGCATAGGTTTAAGAACACGGGTGTAACGCTCCATTACGGCTTCCGCCGTACGGCCGCGTTCTACCACATCACGCTGGATTACACGTATCAGACGTTCGTCGGAATCGGCATCTACAAAAACCTTTAAGTCCATTAAATTGCGTAATTTCTTATCGCATAACGCTAAAATGCCTTCTATTATTATCACGTCCCGTGGTTCTATATGAATGGTTTCCTGCTGACGGGTGCATGTAAGAAAAGAATAGGTAGGTTGTTCTATGCTCTTTCCTTCTTTTAACATCGTCACATGCTGGGATAGCAACGACCATTCGAAAGCATCGGGATGGTCGAAATTTATATTCTGACGTTCTTCCACAGGAACATGGCTACTGTCTTTATAATAAGAGTCCTGAGGAAGCAGGACAACCTCTCCCTCAGGCAGACTCTCTATAATTTTACGTACTACGGTGGTTTTACCCGAACCGGTTCCGCCGGCGATACCTATAATGAGCATACTTCCTTTATTTTTTCAGCCATTTGTCTAACCATTCAAAGAAAGTGCGCTGCCATAGAATACCATTTTGTGGCTTGAGCACCCAATGGTTTTCGTCCGGGAAGATCAGCAATTCGGCCGGAACGCCTCGAAGAACAGCTGCATTGAAAGCTGCCATTCCCTGATTGGCAAGAATACGATAATCTTTTTCTCCGTGAATACATAAGATTGGCGTATCCCATTTATCCACGAAATTATGCGGGGAATTGGCAAATGTATTTTGTGCTGTTTTATTATCTTTTTCCCAATAAGCGCCACCCATATCCCAGTTGGCGAACCACATTTCTTCTGTTTCAAGATATTGCATTTCCATATTGAAAATACCATCATGAGCTATAAATGCTTTGAAACGTTTGTTGTGATGTCCGGCGAGCCAATACACGGAGAATCCCCCGAAGCTGGCGCCTACGCATCCAAGGTTGTCTTTATCTACAAACGGCTCTTTGCTCATATCATCGATAGCTGTGAAGTAGTCTTTCATGCACTGGCCGCCATAATCGCCACTAACTGCTTCGTTCCATTCCATTCCAAAACCTGGCAGACCGCGACGGTTAGGTGCAACAATAATATAATCATTGGCAGCCATTATCTGGAAGTTCCAACGATATGACCAGAATTGGCTGACCGGACTTTGAGGGCCGCCTTCGCAGAAGAGTAAAGTAGGATACTTCTTGTTCGGATCAAATTGCGGGGGATAGATTACCCATGTCAGCATCTCTTTTCCATCAGTTGTTTTCATCCAGCGTTCTTCCACATTACCCATAGTCAACTGGTCATAGATATGTTTGTTTTCGGAAGTTATCTGTGTTGCTTCGCCATTCAGGCTAACGGCATAGATTTCGTCACCCATACTCATTGATTGCCGCTTGGCTATCAGTTTGTCGCCAAACAGGGCAACAGCACTGTAATCGTGCATTCCACTGGTAACAGGTTTTACGGAGCAAGCGGCTACATCGGCAGAATATATTTGTATTTCTCCGTGCCATATACCCGTGAAGTAAATGTTCTTAGAGTCGTTGCTCCAACAGAATTCGTTAACGTTGGAATCGAAGTCTTTGCTGATAAAATTCTTCTCTCCGGTTTCCAGATTCATTACCATAAGACGGTTCTGGTCGGCTTCGTAGCCATCACGCTCCATACTTAGCCAGGCGATACTTTTGCCATCGGGCGAGTATTGCGGATTCGTGTCATAGCCCATATTGCCCTCGGTAATATTGCTTGTCTGTTTCGTATTCAGATCGTAAACATATATATCCGAATTGGTGGAGAAGGCATATTCTTTGCCTGTCTTTTTGCGGCAGGTATAGGCAATCTTATCCGATGTTGTATTCCATGCCAATTGTTCAATGCCGCCAAAAGGTTTCATAGGGCTTTCAAACAATTCGCCTTCCATCACGTCGATAACATTACCGATGGTATTACCGTCGAAATCGGCAATAAAAGGATGGGGCGCAGTTGTTACCCATTCGTCCCAGTGTTTATACATCAGGTCTGTAATAATGATACCACTGGTTTTGTCTAAATCAGGATATTTGTCGGTTGAGCTTTTTACTGTTTTTACCTGAGATATAAAGAGTATCTTTTTCTCATTGGGTGAGAAGGCGAAGCCTTCGATATTGCCGTCATATTTGGATAGCTGTTTACGGTCGGTTCCATCGGGATTCATTTCCCAAAGCTGGCTGCTTCCACTTTCAGAAGATAGAAAGGCGATTTTGGTTCCTCCTTTTATCCATACGGCATTGTTTTCCGAATACGGTGTTGATGTGATTTGTTTATTGTCTGATCCGTCTGCGTTAATCACGAAGACTTCGCGATTGCTTTTATTCTGAGGCACGCTGTAATAGGCCACAGTATAAACGATTTTCTTTGCATCAGGCGAAACACAAAAATCGCCAATACGTCCCATAGCCCAAAGTGTCTCCGGTGTCATACGTCCGGACGGCACTTTAATTTCCGAACGTCCGATAAGAGGAGCTTCACTGTCGGCCTTTTTAGCCTCTTGTGTACAAGCACCTAACAATACGGATGTTGCCATAACCATTGTTCCGATAGTTTTATTCATGTACTTTATAAATATTATGTTATGAGTGCGAAAGTACTAAATATAATTTATATCTTTGCGTAATTAATTTAAGAACTGAACAGTATGAATAAGATTTGGTTATTTGGAGCCGCAATAAGTATGGTATTAGCACTTGGCTCATGTAAACCTAAACAGAGTGCGTACAAAGCTGCTTATGAACAAGCTAAGGAAAAAGAAACCACGGCTCCTGTTGAGGTAGTAGAAGATACTGAAGTTGTTGAAGACGTTACTCCGGTGTCAAAACCGCGGGTATCATCGGCAACTACGCGTACGGAAAGAATTAATGCTGCACAAGGCGAAGATGCCAGCCGTTTGAAACGTTACAGCGTTGTGATTGGCAGTTTTAAGAATCGTACCAATGCTTACTCATTAAAGGAACGCATGCAGAGAGATGGTTACAATGCCGTATTAGGTGAAAACGAACAAGGTATGCTCCGTGTCATTGTTGCCAGTTTCGACAATAAAGCTGATGCTGCTGACAGCCGCGATGCTATTAAATCCAAATATGCTCCAAACTTCCAGGATGCCTGGTTGCTGGAAAGACAGTATTGATAAAATATAATATTAATAAAAAAGCCATTTCAAATGATCTTGAAATGGCTTTTTTATTAAATGTAAAACCTTTATTGTTCAATTATGAAAATCATAAACACAATATTGCTGGACGAAATAACGGCAAAAGCCAAACAATCGCCCCGCATGCGAATGAATTATAACTTTCATGAAAAGCTGGATGATCCGGTTAACCGCTTGCTTAATGCGATGGAACCGGGCACTTATTTACGTCCTCATCGTCATTTGGATCCTGCAAAAGATGAAATATTTCTTCTTTTGCGTGGGCGGGTTGCCGTATTTCTTTTTGATGAAACTGGAGAAATCACAGATACACTTGTCCTTGATCCTCTTGCTGGAATATATGGTGCCGAGATAAAGGCCGGTGTGTGGCACGGATTGTTGGTACTTGATAGCGGATCGGTTATATACGAAGTAAAGCAGGGTCCGTTCGCACCTTTAAGCCCGGAAAATATGGCTCCTTGGAGTCCGGCAGTAGAGGAAGCTGAAGCTGTACGGTTATATATGCAGAAATTGGCAGCGGCTCTTTAAAATATATGTTGCCCTATTGCTTATTATCAGCATACACAAGCATCTGGCAGTTCTTGCAGTCGAACTGTAAACGTAAGCGGGTATCTTTATACAAAAGGTAGTATGGTTCCTTGAAAACGGATGTGGGCTTTTGAAAAATAGGACATGCCTTTATTGAAAAACGGATACAATGTTTTGTAAACATTAGCGGCACGTCTTTTTGTGGGGCAAGCTCAAATGCAGGAGCTATCTGTGTTACTCCATGTGTCTTGTAAAACGCTTCGGCCAGACTGTTCGCTACATTTCCCAAATAGGTAAGCGAATGCTCCGGATAAGGCGTGTCATTCGTAGTGCATTTTGATAGTTCGCGGCGGTATCGAATACGATGGCAGGCTAATAATTTTTCTACTCCTTCACGACGCATATCTGCAAGTAATGAAGAAGGAACGAACCAGTTCTCTGATAAGTTTACTTCTACTTCGGATGTTTCAAAAGGCGTATTGCCTAATTTACTTAATTGGGTACGGATGTTATCTTGTTGGTCGCGCCGTGCTGCCTCCTTCTCAAATGGACGGGTGACGAGAATATGGGCTCCGGTTTCGTCGCTCATTTCCAGAGAAAAACCGAATGAGTTATCAGAGAAACAAATATAGGTAGCGAGTTTTCGTTCTGCCGAAGGTTTGGAAAGTTGTTTTTCAAAAGCCTGATCGAAGTTCCGGTATATAGGTGTTTTAGGGAGAAGTGCGGGCATTTCTAATGGAAAAACCCTGTTTGCATCTACGCGGTTTACACGGAAGCCTTCCAACTCTCCCCGTGAATTAAAGAATGCCAGGCCATCACCATTGTTGAGTTGTTTTAATCCGGCTATGGTAAATGAGTTTCCTTTTATTTCTTTTACTGTCCCTATTGGTTCGCCTAATGATTTTGGAGTATCGAAAGCCGTTATATCATCTGTTCGTTTCTCTGTTAAAAAAGGAGTGAAGCCACGATTGAAGCTTTTTTCTACGGCCGGTTCAAAGGAAAATGAACTCATTCCTGAGGATGCCCTGCGGTATTCCGGATGACGGGATAAAATATCATCCAGCTTTTTACGGTAAAAAGCAGTGATGTTTTTTACATAACTTACGTCTTTCAGGCGTCCTTCTATTTTAAAAGATGAGGCACCTGCTTCTATCAAAGCTTCAAGATTTTCGGATCTGTTCATGTCTCGCAACGATAGCAAGTGCTTATTGTTTGCTATTATTTTGCCACCAGCATCTACTAATGTGTAAGGGAGGCGGCAGTATTGGGCACATTCGCCCCGGTTTGCACTGCGCCCGCTTAGGGCAGCACTCAGATAGCACTGACCGCTATAGCTTACACAAAGAGCCCCATGTACGAAAACTTCTAAGGGAACGCTGGTTTGTTCGTAGATAGAGCGGATCTGATTAAGTGACAGTTCTCGTGCAAGCACAACTTGGGAGAATCCTGCATTTTGTAGGAATTTGACTTTTTCGGGAGTACGGTTGTCTGTTTGCGTACTGGCATGCAAGGGAATTGGTGGTATATCCAACCGGGTGATTCCCATATCTTGTATAATCAGTGCATCGGTTCCTGCATCATATAACTGGCGAATGAGAAGTTCGGCTTCCTTTAATTCGTTTTCTTTTAGTATCGTATTGAGTGTTACATAAATGCGTGCATCGTAAATGTGAGCATAATCGCATAATGCACTGATATCTTCTAAAGAGTTTCCTGCAGCGGCACGGGCGCCGAATTTTGGAGCTCCGATGTAAACGGCATCGGCTCCGTGGTTAATAGCTTCGATACCGCAAGTTAAATCTTTAGCCGGAGCAAGTAATTCTATCGTACGCATAAACAGATCAGAGACTTCCTAAATTTTTAATATCTTCTATACGGAATGGTGTTTCCTGGTAAACGTAATAGTTCAGCCAGTTGGTGAAAAGCAAATTTGCATGTCCCCGCCAACGTACAACAGGACCTTGGGCCGGATCGTTGTTGCGGTAATAATTGCGGGGAACGGAGATTGATAAACCCTTGTTGATATCACGCACATATTCGTCATTCAATGTATATGGCGAATATTCTGAATGTCCGGTGATAAAAAACTCCCGGCCTCCACGTGCCATTGCCATGTAAACACCGGATTCCTGGCTTTCTGAAAGAAGTGTTAATTCAGGTACTTTACGGATGTCTTCGCGCCGGACTTCGGTATGACGGCTGTGTGGTACATAAAATTCGTCGTCAAATCCCCGGAATATCGGCAGATACGGTTCACGCAATGTATGACGGAATACGCCAAACATTTTGGCTGGTAAATCATATTTGGGTACGTCATAGAAATGGTAAAGACCAGCCTGAGCTGCCCAACATATGTAAAGTGTAGAAGTAACATGAGTTCGTGCCCAGTCGAATATGCAGGTAATTTCATCCCAGTAGGCCACCTCTTCGAAAGCCATTTGTTCTACCGGGGCACCTGTTATAATCATACCATCGTAGTAATCTGCAGCAATATCGTCAAAATCTTTGTAAAATTCCTGCATGTGCTCGATCGGTGTATTTTTAGGAGTATGTCCTTTTATCTTCATAAAATCCAGTTCTACCTGTAATGGTGTATTACTAAGTAGGCGGATAAGATCCGTTTCTGTAGTTATCTTAAGTGGCATCAGATTAAGAACGACAACACGCAATGGGCGGATATCTTGTTCCGAAGCCCTGAGAGAGTCCATTACAAAAATGTGTTCCTTTTTCAGCAGCTCAATAGCCGGTAGGTTTTTCTGTAAATTTAAAGGCATGATATTTTTGTATTTGTTTGAAGCTACAAAGATAGAAATTAGTTGAGAGTTGACAAGTTAGAGATAGCTGGTTTTTATTTGATGATGAACTTCATAGATAAAGGTGGTGGTTTAGACTTAGGTACGTAATAAAAAAGCTGTCTGGTAAAGACAGCTTTTATGATGGATTGGCTATTTGACTATGCAATTGTTATTTCATGATCAAGATAAACATCCTGTATAGCGTTGAGTAATTCGACGCCATCTTTCATAGATTTCTGAAAAGCCTTACGACCGCTTATAAGCCCCATGCCGCCGGCACGCTTATTTACAACAGCAGTAACTACTGCATCTTTCAGATCGGAAGCTCCATGTGATTCGCCACCGGAATTAATCAGACCGACGCGCCCCATATAGCTATTCGCTACCTGATAGCGGCAGAGATCAATAGGATGTTCGGTAGTTAGCTCCGTATACATCTTTTGGTTTATTTTACCGAAGTTGATAGCTGTAAAACCTCCGTTGTTGACAGGAAGTTTTTGTTTTACAATATCAGCTTTGATGGTAACACCCAAATGATTAGCCTGTCCTGTCAGGTCAGCGGCTTCGTGATAGTCTACTCCGTCTTTTTTGAAAGCGTTATTGCGTAGATAGCACCATAAAACGGTAGCCATTCCTAATTCGTGTGCATATTCGAATGCTTCGGCTACTTGTATCAATTGCTGCCTACTTTCCTGTGACCCGAAATAAATAGTAGCACCTACGGCTACAGCTCCCATATTCCATGCCTCTTTAACCGTTCCGAACATGATCTGATTGTAAGTGTTAGGGTAACTTAACAGCTCATTATGATTAAGTTTTACTAAGAATGGTATTTTATGTGCATACTTTCGGGCAACACTACCTAATACCCCAAAAGTAGAGGCAACAGCATTACAACCGCCTTCAATGGCTAGTTTGACAATGTTTTCAGGATCAAAATAGAGAGGGTTCGGAGCAAAAGATGCTCCGGCAGTATGCTCTATACCTTGATCCACCGGTAAAATGGAAACATAACCGGTGTTTGCCAACCGACCATGTCCCAATATTGCTTGCAAGCTGTTTAATGTTTGGATGTTTCTGTCCGAAGCAATCCAAACGTCGTCGATTAGCGTAGGAGAGGGTATATGTATAAGAGATTTGTCTATCGTTTTACAAGAATGGTTTAGATAAAACTCGCTTTTGTCGCCAAGAAGGCTTTTGATTTTTGAAGTATCCATAGTATTATATATTTATTTCTATATATTAGTAACAGCGTAAAAGGAAAATAAGTTTTATAGTTTTTATCAATTACTATATAGAAGAAATCTATTGGGAAAGTTCTTTTGTTTTCGATTGTTTAGTTAATTTTGTCAACGGAAACCAATCATTTTATATAATAACCAATAAAAAATTACACAGCGATGAAGAAAAAATGGATATGCACAGTATGCGGTTATGTACATGAAGGTGACGAAGCTCCTGAATTTTGCCCTCAATGTAAACAGCCTAAAAGCAAGTTTAAAGAGTTGGTAGAAAGCGAAGGCGCATTGAAGTTCGTTGACGAACACGTATTAGGTGTTGCAAAAGGTGTTGATCCTGTTATATTGGAAGGTTTAAATGCCCATTTTATGGGAGAATGTACCGAAGTCGGTATGTATTTGGCTATGAGTCGTCAGGCTGATCGTGAAGGTTATCCTGAAGTGGCTGAAGCATTTAAACGTTATGCTTGGGAAGAAGCTGAGCATGCGGCTAAATTTGCAGAACTGTTAGGCGATGTTGTTTGGGATACAAAAACAAATCTTAAAAAACGTATGGAAGCAGAAGCCGGCGCTTGTGAAGATAAAAAGCGTATTGCTACACTGGCTAAGCAACAAAACCTGGATGCAATCCACGACACAGTACATGAGATGTGTAAAGATGAAGCTCGTCACGGCAAAGGGTTTGAAGGTTTATACAATCGCTATTTTAAAAAGTAATTTGTAGGAATACAGGCTACAAAATGAATTTTGAAAAGGGCATCTTTTATAAGATGCCCTTTTTTGACAACCGTCTGATATGTCATATATTTAGTTTCATCCCGATAAAACTATTTTTTCATCCTGATGAAACTATTTTTTTGTCCCGATAAAAAAATAAAAGAATTCCTTTCTCTGCCTGATAAATTACGGGAGCTGCTTCTTGAAAAATAACTATTATTTTATCAGTATTCGAATATTAAACTTGTAGGACTTCCTGGGTTACAAAAAGAGAATGCTCCTCCATGGTATAAACCCCGTTCTTTTTTCGCAGTAAGGTGATGATGTTATTCTCATTCAAAGCGAAAGGAATTTCGAATGTTTTTTCTTCAGCATCATACAATGCGAACGTATAATCGTTAACCGTTCCGTTGCTGTAATTGGTATCCGGGAATACATGGTCTGTGGACTTGCCTTCGTACGGAAAAGAACTGAATACCTTCATGTAGTCATAGGAGTTGTCTTGTTGGCTGGGGATAAATCCTTTCAGAGTAACCGGGATGCATCTTTTCCGGGGGATGCATAGATTATCTGTATAAGTAGTGCTATGATTAAACGAATAACCGTATCTGGTTTCCTGCGTAACATTATTGATCTAAACTGATTGCACTAAGGGATAGTAGTAGTAGTGTTCCGAATAAATTTTCAGCTCTCATTTCTGTTGAGTTTATGATACTTTGCAAAAAGGAGGTTGTATGGCTTCTTTTTTTATGTTTATTTCTTTTCTTTTTCCAGATTAAGCAGATATTCTTTTGCAGGTAATCCGCCTCCATATCCAACTAATTTTCCATTTGCTCCTATTACACGATGGCAAGGCACGATAATGGAAATAGGGTTTCTGTTATTAGCCATTCCGACTGCTCTGCAGGCTTTAGGGTTGCCAGCAGCTTCGGCTACTTGTTTATAACTCCACGTTTCTCCGTAAGGTATAGTAGTTAATACTGTCCAGACCTTCTTTTGGAAAGGAGTTCCTTTGGGATTCAACGGCAAATCGAAAGCCGTTCTTTTTCTTGCAAAATATTCCTCGATTTGTTGAAAGGCTTTTTTTATCAAAGGTGTTTCTTTATATATTGCCTGATTTGGGTATGATGAGTAGGCAATCCGTGTAACCGCATTTTCATCTGCTTGAATTTCCAGTTGTCCGACCGGAGTAGAGTATGAATAATAATAGTTCATTGTCCTTATCTTTTATAGTTAAACTAATCTTACAAAGTAAGTCTATTTTTTGAGTATAAAAAACAGATATGTTTTCTTTTCTGTCAAAAAAATAGTTTGAAATATTTGGAACTAATAGGAGATATTATTACCTTTGCACCCGAAATAAGAACAAGGAACAATCCTTGAACTAGTATTGGAGAGATGGCAGAGTGGTCGATTGCGGCGGTCTTGAAAACCGTTGAACTGAGAGGTTCCTGGGGTTCGAATCCCTATCTCTCCGCTGAACACTAAAGACAAATAGTGGAAAAGTTAAGACAAGTCCCGTAAAATCAAGGTTTTACGGGACTTTTTTCGTTTTGTCGACAGACAAGAAAAGGACAAGAAAATGCCCCGTTTGGACAAAGTAGTGTTACTAAATCGTTACCAATATATTCATTATATTCATTGAAATTTATCATACTATTTTTTGTTGTTAAATGCTTGATAAAAACTTTGTGAAGGGCACTATATCACCTGCTACACTTGCTTTTTCAAGAGCAACCATATATTCATCCCGCTTCTCTACTGAAATAATCAACCAATCGTAACCGCCTGATGCTAACATTGTATTCATTAAGAATCGTCCTACACGACCATTACCGTCCATATAAGGGTGGATATAAGTAAATACAAAATGCCCTAATATAGCTCTCACACTGGCTTCGGGTTCTTCTTTCAGTAGCTCAAACAATGTTCTCATAGCATCTCGTAGCGCATCGGGATTCGGTGGAGTGTGCATTGAGTTACGAATATAAACCTGATGGGAGCGATAACCTACAATATCGGACGGTTTAATAATGCCAGCCGTAACACACGGCATAAACATTTCGCTGTGCCATACCGATAAATCTCGTTCTACTACCTCTGCATTATTTGCACCGTTCAATATATCCGAGATACTTGTTTTGACACTCTGAAATGCCTGCCAATAACCGCGTGCCGCAAGAGCATTTTTGGAATCCGCATCGTCTCCATCCGGTTTCCAAGCTCCACTTTTGACTTTGTTTATCAACTCGTCTGTTACCCGATACCCCTCAATAGACAAGGAGTGATAAGCATCCAGTTTGTACTGCGTTTCCATTTGTTCCAAGAATTGCTGAGGGGAGAGATTAGACTTAGTGCGGCTGAAGTTACTCAAAACATCGTCCCTCATATTTTGCCACATCAACCTTAAGCGCGTAGCATATGGAGAGGGGGATCGGCTTACTTTTACAACTTCTGCAAACGGATCATCTTCACGGACATCATATCCTATTCGCTTCATTGTACTCATGATCTCATCGGCAAAATCGGCCCTTCCTATATTGCGAAAAGCCCCGGCCACTCTTCCGGCACGGATTGTCTGTCCTGTATCGACCAATATCTTGAGAATACCCGACACATCGCCCACCATTGCCAATGCTGTACGCATCGTTAGCGGATCATTGCTATACATAGAGGGAGTTGCAACAATAATAGCTTCAGTGAGTGAATAGAGATTGAGTCCGTATTGATTATTGCTATCAATTACTGATGGTAGTTCCGCTCCGAGATTAAAAATCGAAGTAGGGGGTATCAACTGAATGGCATTGTTGTTTCCTTTTGGAGCTCTAATTAAGACCTGTGCAGGAACGATGGATGAGCCACTATGAATAGCCAGTGATTGTTCTGCGGACAAACACCACTCTTTACCATAGCGTTCAGTGGCATATCTGACAATGAAGTTCCAAAACGAAGCATACCAGGCAGTACTGTCGCCGGGTAGTGTCCTCGGATCAGTAACCACATACCATCCTTTTATAATAGGCTTCAGGAAGTTGTTAGCCATAAGCCGCTTCATATGAGTTGGTGATAGTTCTCCTCCTTTTATAATCATGAAATTGCCATCCTGCTGTACTTTTTTGAGTGCGGCCAAAGAGGATGCTAATAATTCAGCTATTGTTGCCATTGTTTGAACTGTATTAGAATACGTAAATATATCTGTTGCCCTACACGTGATAATTAAAAAAACAAAACACGCTTATGTTTGTGTTGTACTACACGTATATTATGCAAATATAATTCCATAGTTCTAATAACCAAATCTTTTGGAAATGTTTTTTAGAGCCGCAGGTTATAAAAAAATTGGTGTTCAGAGGAAGAGCACTACCTTTGACCTATCGTCTTCCGCTCTTCGCACCTCGGCATAATAATTTACTAACATTCTAACTATTTATGACAATGAAAACTATATCTTTGCAGATATAAGCGGATTATGATATGGTGAATTTCAATGAATATATGAATGAGATTGATTTTTCAGGGTTTAAAGAGCTTTTCAAAATAATTATAGAAAAAGAATTGCAGTGCAAAAGAAGCCTGTAAAACGAGATATTTATGAAAGTGCTTTAATTTAAAAGGATAAAATATGATTACTATAAATCCAAACAGAACAGATATATTAATTGATGCATTGATCTCTCTGTGGGAGGCATCGGTACGTGCTACACATCATTTTTTGACAAAAGAGGATATTCAAAAGCTCATTCCGTTTGTAAAAATGGGCTTATCTAACATTGAAACTCTTATAGTTGTCGAGGATACCCACAAACCTATTGCATTTATGGGTATCGAGGAGAGTAAAATTGAGATGCTCTTTGTATTGCCTGATTGCTTTGGTAAAGGTATCGGCAAAGAACTCATAACTCTTGCTGTTACCCAATATGGCGTACAGTACGTTGATGTAAATGAACAAAATCCGCAAGCCATAGGATTTTACAGTCATATCGGGTTCGAAGTATTTGAACGTAAAGAGACAGATGAGCAGGGAAAACCATTTCCAATCCTTAAAATGAAACGATGTTTATGATGTCTATTTTTCATTCGACAGGCTACACCCAATGATATTACAGAGATAAAGGAGTTGTGTGAAAATACTGTATTGACCATTAATAGACGAGATTACTCACAGGAGGAAGTGGAAGACTGGGCATCGTGTGGAGGTGATCTCTCTAAAATAGGAGAGATGATAAAGACACACTATTTTATTGTGGCTGTTAATCAACAGTTACAGATTGTTGGTTTTTCACCTGGCACACGTTGTCGTTTTTTTATGAAGTGCAGGACAAGGTTGTGGGTATTTTGAAAGAATATATGGATAGTGGTGACCCTTTCGTGTTTACTCAAAAAGCGATAGAACATTATAGAAAAAAACGTATAGATCCTCGTACAAAGACAATTGTTTATAGTGATGCATTAGATTTGGATAATATACGTAAGATTAAAGAATTTGTGGATGGAAGATTGCATGATGTATATGGAGCTGGAACTTATTTGACAAATGATGTAGGAGTAAGGCCTTTGAATATGGTTGTTAAACTATTTGAATGCAAACCTAAAGGTTATAAATTCTTTTTGCCGACAGTGAAACTATCCGATGCAGAAGGAAAACATACAGGTGATCCGGAAGAAATGATATTGTGTATCAGGATTTTATGTTTGTGAGTGGTAAAAATGCCCAAAAGTAAATGAGATTTAATGATAATCAAGATTTATTTCAAATATAATTTGTACGTTTGTGAGCTTTAAAACAATTTTATTTATAGGGTTCGCTTAATGTTGGACAAGTATTTCAAGAAGGACAAATTATTTGTTTTAGTCTTTCTTATTGGTGTTTTTATTTGTATCATGCTTGTTATTTCATATAATGAGCACGAGACGAAGAAATACCATATATTATTAATTCATTCTTTTGACCAGAATTGCAAATGGAAGGATGAAATGAACAATGGAGTAAAAGATTGTTTTGAAGATAATGGGGTTCATGTGGATATACAAACATTTTATTTGAATGCAGAATATCTTCCTGCTCAAGCAGAGTTGGATACCTTAAATTTCTTAATGGATCAATATCTGGATAAACCTCTTGATTTGATTTTGGTCTGTGATGACCAGGCTACTTTTTCTTTACTGGCAACGAATCATCCGCTTTCGCATAAGATCCCAATTGTATTTAGTGGTGTCGATTATGTAAATAATAAAGTTTTAGCAGGACATACCAATATAACAGGATTCACGACAAAGCCAAATTTTGTAAAATGTTACCACTTAGCTCAAAAATTATTTGGACGGATTGATGATTTAGCTATTATTGCGGAAGACACTTATTTAGGACGTGTTGGTGCAGATGAAGCCAGGTCTCAATTTGAGAATTACCAGGAAACAGCAACAATTTATAATTCTTTTCCTAATTATAATAAAACAGATACAATTCGTCCACTTTCTTCCATTGAATATCCTTTGCATATACGAATAGAACGTGTAGATAAACAGGAAGCAGAAGCCTTGAAAAAGATTTTATTTTACCGTTTGCATAGTTGTTGTATTTTACCGAAATGGAGTCCGTTTTATTCGGCTTTGGCTAGTATGGGGACTGCGCCTTTCTTAATGATAAATAATGAAGGATTTGGTGATGGACGTATTGGAGGATATATGACTCCTAGCTATAATCAGACTTATGATGCTGCAGATTTAGGAATTAAACTTTTACGTGGAGGAAAAATTACAGATTTTCCGATAACTGCAAGTAAACAATATCCCGTTTTTGACTGGGATCAATTGAAATATTGGAAGATTAATTTAAATTCGTTGCCGCCAGATAGTATTATTCCAAATATGCCTTTAACTGTAAAATATAAGAAACATATCTGGCTTGGAGTCGTGTTTGTTGTTGTTTTAGTTATGTCTCTATTTCTTGTACTTATGCGTCTTTATAAGCGAGAGGCTTTAAATAAGAAAAGAATACGTAATAAATTATCGAAAGAACAATTAGAATTAAGCATCACAATTGATGCTTTGGATGAAGGTGTGGTTTATTTAGACAGGAAAGGGACAGTTCTTTCTATTAATAGAGCTGCTTTACAATGGCTTAAGTTAAGCGGCACACCTGATATTTATGTAAAATGTAATATCCGTGATTTATTCAATATACAAAATAAAGGGGAACCATATTATTTACAAAACCTGATAAATCGAATGGCACAGCAACAAGACAGCTGTAAGTTAAGCGATACGGCGGTCTTGATCACAACAGATAAACATATATTTCCTGTTTCCGGTAATATAAGCAGTACAAATAGGAATGGTGACTTTTATGGAGTGATAATAACTTTTCGAGATGTGACGGATGAATATTCCGAAAAAGAGTTTCTTGCACTTAGTGTGGTTGCAGGGGATGTTTTTGCTTGGAGGTATGATAACAGCTGTGATTATGTCATGTTTGATGAATCGTTTTTTCATTCATTTAATATACCTCATGATGGAATGAATGCTATTTCTGCCCAGAAATTTAGAGATATCATTTATCCGGAAGATTATACCAGATGGAAAAAGGCGATTAAAGGCATCTCTTCCGGGAAAATAACGAAATCGACAATCCAGATTCGTCAAGACTTCAATGGCATGGGCTATCAGTGGTGGGAATATCGTATTACCTCATTACCTAAATCATCATTAGGAAATCATTATAAACTATTTGGTTTATGTTTAAATGTTGATAGGTTTAAGAAGATAGAAGAAGAACTGGTACGTGTGCGTGATGAAGCACGGGAATCTGATAGAATGAAAGGTGTATTTTTGGCAAATATGAGCCATGAAGTGAGAACGCCTTTAAATTCGATAGTAGGTTTTTCTACTTTGCTTATTGAAGATAATGAACTGGGAGAAGATGAACGTGGAAGTTTTATTGAGATAATAAATGAAAACTGTCGTTTGCTATTGAATTTGATAAATGAAATTTTGGATATATCACGTGTGGAAAGTGGTATTCTTTTTCGCGATGAAGAATGTAATTTGACACAAATAGTGGAAGACTCTATTGAGGCGAGCCGTTCTGCATGTCCGGATTCTGTATGTCTGAAGGTTGAGGTTCCTGAAGAACCGGTATGCATATTAGGTGATAAGTTCCGTTTGAAACAATTGTTGGATAATTTGATAGATAATGCTTTTAAATTTACTGAACAAGGAAGTGTGACCGTTGGATACATTTTATCTGAAAACTTTAAAAATATATGTATTTATGTTCGTGATACCGGTATAGGCATATCCGAACAGGAGATACAAAAGGTATTCAATCGTTTTTATAAAACAAATGATTTTGTGCGTGGCGGCGGTTTAGGCCTATCTATTTGCAAAGAAATTGTTCGGCGATTGGATGGTGTGATCCGGGTAGAATCAACACTTGATAAGGGTAGTTGCTTTATTGTTGAAATTCCTTTTAAAACGATCTGCAAAAAGAACGAATAAGATGTTTAAGTGGAATTTACATATTATTTTATCGGGTTTATTCTGTATTTTATGTATAGGGTTTACTGCATTGTTTGTGGCTTGTCATCAAACATATTCTAATGCAAATAATCCATACAATATATTATTAATCCATTCGTATCGTGCTGATTGTCCATGGAAAGCCGATTTAAATAAGGGAGTTGAAGATTGCTTGAAGGATTTTCGTATTTCTGCAGATATTAAGACCTTCTATCTGGATTCCGAATATTTTTCGAGTACAGAAGAAATTTCTGCATTGAATACATTATTGGATGGAACCTGGAGGCCTGATTTAATATTACTTTGTGATGATCCGGCTACTTTGGCACTAATAAAGACACAACATCCGTTAACATACGAAGTTCCTATAGTTTTTTGCGGTGTAGATTATTACTGTGACTCTTTATTGGAAGGACATACTAATATAACAGGATATACAACACGGCCTGATTATGCAAAATGTTTAGAGTTGATACGTTCTTTATATCCTTCTGCTAAAAAAGTAATATTTGAGATTGAAGATAATACATTGGGTAAATTAGCTTTGAATGAATTAAAAAAGCAATGTAAAGCTGACATTATTCCGGATTCAATGCGGGTACAAATAAGTAATATGGATAAGGAGAAAGGAAAGCAGATTATGTGGAATTCTGTTTTTGAAAGTAATGTACCTCATATTATGCCGGTGTGGAGTAATTTTTATTCCGGACGTGCACGAAATACGAATGTTCCTTTTTTTGCCGTGAACAGTGAAGGGTTTGGATTAGGTTATTTGGGCGGATATATGACTCCGGCCTATGATCAGACTTATCAAGCCACTAAAACAGGGATTAGTATTCTGTCTGGTGAGCCAGTATCTGATTTTTCGATTGTTCCGAGTAAGCAAATTCCTGTATTTGATTGGGAACAAATGAAGAAGCGTGGTATTTCAATGGATCAGTTGCCTCAGAGAAGTGTGGTCATTAATATATCTTTTGGCGAAAAATATCACGATTCAATAGTTGTGGTGGTTATTGTTCTTTTGTTATTTGTAGGACGTCTGGCTTTTATGTTGGTTGGTTTATATCGGACGGAAAAGAAACAAAAGAGAGAGACTCAGAATGAACTGAAAGAACATCGAAAGAACCTGAAAACAATAATGTCGTCTATTCGTGAAGGTGTTATTTCTATAGACTTAGAGATGAATATTTTTGCTATAAATCCTGCAGCTTTGCGATGGTTGCATTTGGATGGATGCGAAAATGGTTATATAGGGCGGAATATTTTTTCATTAATAGATATTGCTTTACCTGGCAGAGACCGGTACTTAAAAACTTTATTACAATCAGTTTTAAATAAAGATAAGTGTATTCATTTTGAGCAATCCAGCCAGATGTTTTCATTCGATAGCCAATATCATTTTCCTGTAGTAGGTGCATTATATGCAATATATCAGAGCCGGCAGTTATATGGTGCGGTTATCACCTTTCATGATATTACGGAAGAATTTACTCAAAAGGAGTTTCTGACTTTGACAATGGGAACAGGAAATGTTTCATATTGGCATTACGATGCGTCAGGAATGAGACTTTTGGCCGACTCTTCATTCTTTACTTATTATGATATACCGGATGATGGCTCTCATAGTATTTCTCTTAAACGTTTCCGTGAAATGATACATCCGGATGATTTGGAGGCATGGATAAATATTAGTAATAAAATGTTGCGGGTCGAAAATAAGAAGTTAAGAATGGAAATGCGTATAAATTTTAATGGCAAAGGATACCAATGGTGGGAATGCCGTTTTGCAAACCGATTCTTATCATCGTTCGATACTCGGCAACTTTCTGTTTTTGGTATTTGCATTAATATACAAAAATTTAAACAAACACAAAATGCATTAGTTCTGGCACGTAATAAGGCACGTATGTCGGACAAGCTGAAAAGTGCATTTCTTGCCAATATGAGCCATGAAATACGAACACCGTTGAATGCCATTGTTGGTTTTTCTAATCTTCTAACTTCGGGAGATGACTATAGTGCTGAAGAACGCAGACTTTTTATAGAGACAATTCAGAATAATTGCGATTTATTGCTTGCTCTTATTAGTGATATATTGGATTTGGCGCAGATAGAAAGTGGAACGATGTTTTTCAAAGACGAAAACTGTGATGTAAATGAATTGATAAATCAAATTGTAATCACTCAGCAGGTAATCATTCCAAATCGTTTGAAACTGATAGAGAAAATTCCATCAGAGACAATATGTATTATTACAGATAAATTGAGATTGAATCAAGTAATAACGAATCTGATTAATAATGCTGTTAAGTTTACGGAAAAAGGATCGGTTACTGTCGGTTATATTAAAGAGCCTGGTAATTATCTTTGTTTTTTTGTTGAAGATACAGGATGCGGTATACCTGAAAAAGATCAGAAAAATGTATTCGAGCGTTTTTTCAAAAAGAATGATTTTACGCAAGGAGCCGGCTTGGGACTTTCTATTTGTAGAATGATTGTAGACCGGATGAACGGAACAATAGAAGTTGAATCAAAAGAAGGAGTAGGTAGTCGTTTTAACGTGAAAATTCCTTATATTGCAACCGGAAATAAACACAGTGGTGATGAATCATCTATAATTTGAGGGAAATACATAAAATATATAGTATGAATACAGAGACGAATGAAGCTCTACCAAGTGAGAGCCCGATAACAATTTTAATTGCAGAAGACGAAGAGAGCAATTATTTGTTGCTTAAAACGATTTTACAGAAACATTGTAATTTACTTCGTGCTAAAACAGGAAAGGAAGCTTTAGCCCTTTTCAAGGAAAATTGTGTCGATTTGATTTTATTGGATATAAAGATGCCTGAAATGACAGGAATTGAAGCATTAGGTGAAATTCGCAAAATGAATAAAGATATTCCGGTTATTATGCAATCTGCTTACGTTTTTGATTCGGATATGGATGCAGCTCGTAATGCAGGAGCTTCAGACTTTATTACAAAACCAATCAATTTGAAAATCTTCAAAGCTACAATTAGTAAATATTGTCCTTCTTTTGTGTGGTAAAAAAAGGATTCATTCGGATGGGTTTGGAGTTTCTTTCGAAAGGAATTTTAGTTTCATCCGAATGGATATGTTTTATCATTTTGCCTTAATTTGAATGTGTATTAAGATGTTTTAGACTTTTGTGCATTTCATTTTGTTGATTTTTTTGTTATTTTTGTAGAAAAACGTCTCTCCGGCGTGTTTTTGTTATATTTCTGATCAATAAAATGAATTGCTTATGATAAAAAGAGAATCCCTTACATCCGACATTTCCAAACTGAGAAAAGAGTATAAACAAAATTTTCCTCAACTGTATAATATAGCAGAAGATAGTGAAACTGTAGATACTTTTAAAAAAGTATTACGTTCTTATATCTCTACTTTTACTAGCATACGGAAAGATAATCAGAAACTAAGAAATGCGGCAGTAGTACGGATTCTTAATTTAATTGATCATGATGATACTTTTGTGGATGAATTATCAACCGGCGAGAAACTCCCTATCCGTACAATCTATTATTTATGGCATTTTCTCAGAGGAACATTGAATGAAGATGTTTCATCCGATTTGTTTATAGATGTTTATCATCAGTTTGAATTGTTGATGTGTCCTGAAATTATTTTGCCAGAACGTTCATTGGTAAAACGCCAGATGCATCGTTGGCCAACAGGATTGGATGAAAATGTTATTGCTATTCGCAATGCAGGCATAGAACGGATTATAGGCTGTTTGATACGTAAAATAGAACGTAGACATGCCCCTTCTTCAAAATATCAATTTGAAGAAGGAATGTCTTATGAAGAGAAATACAGACAAGTTCATGAATGGTGGAATACGACACGCTTCCATTTGGCAATGGCCATTAAAAGTCCTACGGAACTGAACTTTTTTTTAGGATACTCTCTTTCGGATGAAACTATGCAATTGTTAGCCAAAGCTAAAAAGAAAGGAATGCCTTTTTTCGTAACCCCATATTATCTTTCTCTTTTAAATACAAGGAAAGAAGGTTTTGATGATAAGACAATTCGATCTTATATCCTTTATTCAAATGAGTTGGTTGACACTTATGGTGAAATAAAAGCGTGGGAAAAAGAAGATGTTGTAATTGCAGAAAAACCAAATGCCGCCGGCTGGTTGTTGCCGGAAGGGCATAATATTCATCGTCGTTATCCGGAGGTAGCAATCCTGATTCCGGATTCGATGGGACGTGCCTGTGGCGGGTTATGTGCATCTTGTCAGCGAATGTATGATTTTCAAAGTGAACGCTTGAATTTTGATTTTGAAGCACTGAAGCCAAAAGAAACATGGGATAAGAAATTGCGCCGTCTGATGCATTATTTTGAAGAAGATGCGCAACTCAGGGATATTTTGATAACAGGTGGCGATGCTTTAATGAGCCAGGATGCTACTTTACGTAAAATATTGGAGGCTGTTTACAAAATGGCGGTCCGTAAACGAAAAGCAAATGAAAGTCGTCCGGAAGGAGAAAAATTTGCAGAACTACAACGCGTACGTTTAGGTTCTCGTCTTTTAGCTTATCTACCTTTGCGGATAACGGATGAATTAGTGGCTATCCTGAAAGAGTTTAAAGAAAAGGCTTCGGTTGTTGGAGTTTCGCAGTTTTATATACAAACACATTTTCAGTCTCCTTTGGAGGTTACGCCGGAGGCAAAACGAGCTATTGGAGCTATTCAATCGGCAGGATGGACGATAACAAATCAGTTGGTGTTTACGGTAGCTGCATCCAGACGCGGACATACTGCAAAATTGCGTCAGGTATTAAATGCTTTAGGCGTGGTTTGCTATTATACTTTTTCTGTGAAAGGTTTTAAGGAGAACTATGCAGTGTTTACTCCTAACAGTCGTTCTTTACAAGAGCAATATGAAGAGAAAATATTTGGTATAATTCCGGTAGATAAACGTAAAGAACTACATTCGTTAATACGAAATGGATATCTGTTGGGTAAGAAACTGATGCATTTTTTGAAAGAAAATGATTTGTTATTTGCATCAACGGATCGTAATGTATTGAACCTTCCTGCTATTGGTAAAAGTATGACATTTACTACCATTGGATTGACGGAAGAGGGGCAGCGGATCCTTAAATTTGATCATGATGCCAGTCGCCGGCATAGTCCGATCATTGATAAGATTGGAGAAGTTTATATAAAGGAAAATAAATCGATAGCCGCTTACCTTCGCCAGTTGAAGGAAATGGGTGAAGATATAAAAGAATATCATACTATTTGGTCATATACTGAAGGTATAACAGAACCTCGTTTCAGTATTTATGAGTATCCTGATTATTCGTTCGGTATAACGGATATAATGACGAATTTAGAGCTGGAAAATCATTAAAAGTGTATCTTTGTTTATAATTCAACTAAACCAATAAAAGGATGATACAAAACGAAAGAGAAATCAGGCGTCAATTGGTGTTACAGGCTGCAAATCAAATGATGATCGCTGCTCGTACAGCTCCAAAAGGTAAAGGTATAGATATTATTGAAATAGCAGTTGTTACGGAAGAGGATATACGTAAGTTGTCGGAAGAAATGCTGAAGCTGGCATCTGAAACGGGAATGAAATTTTTGTTGCGTGACGCAGATAATATATTGAGCGCTGATGCTGTTTTGGTTATTGGCACAATGCAGAAAACTCAGGGAATGAACTGTGCTCATTGTGGATATGCGACGTGTGTAGAAAAACCGGAGTTGGTTCCGTGTGCTATTAATACTGTAGATTTGGGAATTGCTATTGGATCTGCGTGCGCTACAGCTGCCGATTTACGTGTTGATACCCGGGTGATGTTTAGTGCTGGTTTGGCTGCTCAACGTTTGCATATATTAGGTGATTGTAAATGTGTTATGGCAATTCTGGTATCTGCATCTTCTAAAAATCCTTTTTTTGACAGGAAACCAAAAGAGCAACCAATTGGATAAATATCAGTTATCAAATATGATACTTCATTATTGTAAATATAGATCCGACTTTTGAAAACAAAGTGTTTAAGTCTATCTTCTTAAAAAGTATTATCTTCATAAACTCTCTTTATTTGTAATCTGTTCCTTTCCAAATCAGATCAAGTAAAGATGAGTGATAATACAAATTTACAGGTGCCGGATGGTGTTCCGGTGCCACGTCGTTATTGGGCGATATTGGCTATCGGATTCGGTATTACTGTTTCCGTGTTGGATGGAGTAATAGCGAATGTTGCTTTACCTGCCATAGCAAAAGACCTGCATACGAATCCTTCTCTTTCTATTTGGGTTGTTAATGCATATCAGTTGGCTATAACAATCTCGTTGTTGTCTTTATCTTCCATCGGTGAAATCTGGGGATATCGTAAAGTTTATACCTATGGGTTATTATTATTTAGTTGTACCTCTTTGGCTTGTGCACTATCCGATTCTTTGTCCACATTAATTATAGCTCGTACCTTACAAGGTTTTGGAGCAGCGGCAATCACTAGTGTGAATACGGCATTGATACGTATAATATATCCCAAACGTTTTTTGGCGAGAGGTATGGGGCTTAATGCTTTGGTCATTTCAGTGTCAGCAGCTGCAGGGCCTACAATTGCAGCGGGTATTTTATCTGTTGCCAATTGGCCGTGGTTATTTGCGATTAACATTCCTATCGGGGTGACAGCTTTATTGATAAGTTATAGATTTCTTCCTCCGAATCCCATTAAAATAAAAGGACGTCGTTTTGATATTGAAGGCGGATTGCTTAATGCTGTTACATTTGCTTTGCTGATTGCTATTATCGAAGGCTTTACCCATGATATAAATATTTATATTATTCTGATTATTGTAACAATAGCGATTCTTACAGGATATGTTTATATCAAACGTGAAACAAAACAGGATTATCCGTTATTTCCGGTTGATTTACTTAAGATCCCGATTTTTTCTTTATCGATTCTTGCATCTGTCTTTTCATTTATGTCGCAAATGTTGGCAATGGTATCTCTTCCTTTCTTTCTTCAACGAGTATTAGGCAAGGACGAGGTTGCGACCGGATTATTATTGACGCCATGGCCATTGGCAACCATGATCTTTGCCCCGTTGGCCGGTTTTCTATCTGATAAGATTAAAGCAGGAATGCTTGGTTGTATCGGAATGTTGATTTTTGCTACAGGCTTATTCTTGTTGGCAACAATGCCTTCTAATCCATCCAATATTGAAATTATTTGGCGAATGGCTATATGCGGATGTGGTTTTGGCCTATTTCAGACACCCAATAACAGTACAATTATAGGTTCTGCTCCGTCAAGCCGGAGTGGTGGAGCCAGTGGAATGTTAGGGACAGCCCGTTTGATGGGGCAGACAATGGGAGCTTCATTAGTCGCTTTGATGTTTAAACTATTTCCTGGCCACAGCATGCATGTTAGTCTTTTATTAGGATGTATAATTTCAGTGGTCGCAGCGTTTATAAGTGTTTTAAGGGTTGGAAATAAAATATAAAACGGACTTGGGATATATCCCCACTTTGTCACCTTCTGTCACCATCTTCGGGGCTTATTCCTAAATTACAAAATGATCCAGTGTTGATTGTAAATTACTGATACATATTGTTCTATTATTTCGGGATTGTGCTTGCAACACTTTAATGCTTCCCGCGAACATTTTTCACTACTTTTCTCTTGACAGAAAAGTAGACAAAAGATACAAAGTTGTTCCTGTCACTTTTGGCTTGACCCAAAAGTAACCCAAAGGTCAAGGCTATATCGTCCGGACTACTCCGGCAAAAGACTTCGCTGAACCAGCGGAACTCGCTTTGCTCAAACAGCCGCCGGTTTCGTCGCTACGTCTTTTACCTGCGTTTAACGCCCAGCCGCTGATGCCATAAGTGAGAAAGCATAGCTTTCTTTTGGGATGGCCGATACAGTCTGCTCTTTTATGGCTTTAGCCTGGTTTCAATTGCCGTCAGCTTCAGCTGACGGACTAAAAGGGGATATATCTGTACTGGCTTCAGCCAAATTTCTTCTTGGAAATTCTATATTGTCTGTATGCAATAAATTGCTTATTCAAGCATCAGGGAAAGTGTTCGCGGAAGTGTTAAAATGAAATCCGATCCGTTTTGTTTTTTAACTTTTAAAATAGCGATATTATGTTGTAATATTATCTATAATAGCAGATTGTAGATTGCATAGAATGTCTGTAGATAATTTTTCAGATTTTAAAACACCCTCCGAAGAAAGTGACAGAAGGTGATAAAGTGAACCCTTAAACGACCCTTTGTTCTTTTATTATTTCTTTTTTCCTTGATTGGCAACAGCTTCCATCAACTTTTTGATTTCTTCAGGATCGCCCAGGAAATAATCGTTCATTAGGTTTAGATCGTCATTAAACTCAAATACATAAGGTATTGCCGTCGGCAGATTCAGATGAACAATCTTTTCATTCGAGATATTTTTTAAATATTTGATAATGCCTCGTAGACTGTTCCCATGTGCTACTACTAATAATTGATTTGACGTTTTCAGGGAGGGGAAAATAACTTCTTTCCAATATGGGATAATACGGTCGACAGTATCTTTTAATGATTCCGTGCGAGGTAATTCTTTATCAGGAACATCTTTGTAACGGATATCAAATCGCGGATTGCGCGGATCATCTTCCGGTAAAGGCAATGGAGCAATATCATAACTGCGTCTCCATATAAGCACTTGTTCATCGCCATATTTTTCAGCAGTTTCACTTTTATTCAGCCCTTGTAGCATTCCATAATGTTTCTCGTTCAACCTCCAGCTTTTTTCTACTGGGATCCAATCCTGATCCATTCTGTCTAGTACGCAATTTAAAGTTTTTACTGCTCGCTTTAAGTAAGATGTGTATGCTTTATCGAAAACATATCCTTTTTCTTTCAATACATTGCCTGCTTTTAAGGCTTCTTGTATACCCTTTTCCGTTAGGTCTACATCTGTCCAACCGGTGAACCGGTTTTCTTTATTCCATAGACTTTCTCCATGGCGGAGTAACACTATACTTTTCATATTATCTAATTTATATGCTTGTTTATATATAACAAGACACAAACGAAAAAGATTATAGTTCCGTCAAAATGCTTTATCTTTACCTCTTGATTGATAAAAAAATAATTATGGCATTAAAACGTTTCGGTGTGTCTTTGGAAGATAATGTATTGGATTCTTTGGACCAATATGTGGAAGAGAATGGTTTTGCTAATCGTTCTCAGGCTATCCGGTTTCTTATAGAAAAAAATGTGGCCGAGAAAAAATGGCAATGCAACCATATTGTTGCTGGTACTATTATTATCATGTACGATCAGGAAAAAAAAGAAATATATACAAAAATGACAGAAATCGAACGGATCTATAATGACGTTATCCTCTCTTCTTCGCAATATTATATCAATCAAAGTTTCTGCCTCCATATTGTAACAGTAATGGGAACAGCCTACAGATTGACGGAGTTGTCGGATCGTTTGACTACTATAAAAGGAATAAAACATGGGAAATTAGTGATGAGTCGAGCCGATTGATGCTTTTTTTTTCAAATCGTGTTACGTTTTATATAAATCGTGTTACTTTTGTGCGTTCAATAATATAATATTAACACGAAATATATGAAAAGAACATTTTTACTTATTTCCGGACTTTTGTCTGTATTTTTATCTTATGCTTCTGATACGGGAAAAATTGATAGCCTGATTAATTTGCAAGGTGTGGTGGTGTCGGCCAATAAGATTTTTGTAAATAGAAACAGTGTTCCGTTATCTATTTCAGTAATCAGTAGAAATGAAATTGAGTCAAGTAGCGAGTCTGCTTTGCTTCCTGTATTGTCTCAGCGTGTTCCCGGACTTTTTGTTACCCAGAAAGGAATTACTGGCTTTGGTGTGTCGGATGGTTCGGCCGGAATGGTTAACATCCGTGGAATAGGACAGAGTAACAGAGTGCTGATGTTATTTGATGGACAACCACAGTGGGCAGGCGTTTTCGGTCATGCGTTGCCAGACACTTATGTGGCTTCAGATGTAGAACGTGTAGAAGTTATCCGTGGTCCGGGTTCTTTACTTTACGGTTCTAACGCGATGGGGGGAGTTGTGAATATTATTACCCGCAGGCATAACCAGGAAGGACGCCGTACGCAAGCCCGTATTATGTATGGCTCATATAATACGCAGAAATATATGATTAACAATGGTTATAATGTGGGCAACTTCAGTAGCTTCATATCTATAAATCATGATCGGACAGATGGACACCGACCCAATTCGGAGTTCCATATCACGAATGGGTTTTTGAATCTTGGTTATAAAATGAATGAACACTATAAAGTATCCGGAAATTTAACCCTTGCCAAATATAAGACTCATAACCCTGGAATGATAACTGATCCGAAGATTGATAATATAATGAATATACTTCGTGGAACAACTTCTTTCGCTTTAGAAAATAACTATGAGAAGACCAGTGGCGCTATTCGTGTTTTTTATAATTGGGGTGATCATAAAATAAATGACGGGCATAAACCGGATGCTGTTCCGAGTTCATTTTTATTCCGTTCGGATGACCATAATACAGGGGTGCAAATTTATCAATCCTTCAGGCTGTTTAAAGGAAATAGTTTTACTGCCGGTATCGATTATAAGAATTGGGGCGGACATGCGTGGCAGGACAGCATCAAAGGTAACCGTGGCGAAGTGGTAAATAAGACGGTAAATGAAATTGCCGGTTATGCTATCATGCAGCAGGATTTTTTTGATAAGTTGAGCATCAACGCAGGTCTTCGTTATGAACATAGCAGTGCTTATGGCAGTGAATGGGTTCCGCAAGCGGGTTTCGCTCTTCGTCTATTTGAAGGAAATACCATAAAGGGATCGTTTTCTAAAGGTTTTAGAAGTCCGACTTTGCGTGAATTGTATATTTCCTATTTACCTTATTCGAAAGCAAATCCTGATTTGTTACCGGAAAGTATGCTTAATTATGAACTTTCTGTGGGACAGACATTTCTTGATAATCGATTGTCCGCCGAATTAACAGCTTTCTATATTGAAGGAAAAAATACTATAAGTACGGTCAATATGCAGCTGCAGAATGTAGGACACTTATATAATAAAGGTATAGAGTTTGATGCCCGTTATCAGATTTTGAATAATCTGAATTTAGGAATGAATTATAGTTATCTGCATACTAACAAACCTACAACTGCGGCACCTAAACATAAATTTTTTGCCGATGTGACATATTCGCCCGGTCGTTTTACATTTGATGTCAATGTGGAATCTATCTCAGATCTTTATGTCAATGTAAATGATAAGAATCCGGTACAAAATTTAAAAGAAAATTATACCTTGTTAAATGCGCGTGTTGCTTATCGTTTCGGCACATTGGAGAAGGGGTTGAATTTATTCGTCAAGGGAGAAAATCTTACGGCAACCCGTTATCAGATTAATGTGGGATATCCCATGCCAAAAGCCGTTTTTATGGGTGGAGTGGATGTTACATTCTAAACCTTTTCATCTCATAGTTGTTCAACTTAGGTAATAAATCTAAACAGTGAACATCTATGAGACTATTTTTACAAGGGGCAGCTATCTTGTTGGCTGCCGGACTAGCAAACGCCGCCCATGCGCAGGGCAAGACACAGAAAGTGATTATTGAAGATGATGACCCTAATGCGATCATGCTGGTTACCATCGACAAAGCAGGTGATGAGATTGTTCGCGTCATGAATGAGACTCAACCCCAACGGTTCCACGATCCTAAAGCTCCCCGTTTTATATTGACCGACCGAAAGGGACGTTTTGCTCTTGGTATAGGTGGATATGTGAAAGCTACTGCTGAGTACGACTTTGATGGAATTTCGGATGATGTCGATTTTTATCCTTCTCTTATTCCCAACAAAGGACAGGGTACGTATGCTCGTAATCAATTCCAGATGGATGCTACTACCAGTACTATCTTTTTAAAATTAGTAGGACGTACCAAAAACCTGGGTGATTTTGTAGTTTATACTGCTGGTAATTTCCGTGGTGGCGACAAAGTATTCCAGTTACAAAATGCGTACGCATCTTTCCTTGGGTTTACATTAGGATATGATTACACTCTCTTTATGGATGCGGCCGGTGCACCTCCTACAATCGATTTCGCAGGTCCTAACGGTATGGCATTTCATCGTGCTACGCAATTCCGTTATGAACATACCTTTATGCAACGCCTGAAAATGGGTATCGCTGTAGAAATGCCGGATGTAGACGGACTCACTACTTCCAACGAACGTATAGGCGTACAACGTACTCCAAGCTTTCCTTTATATGTACAATATAACTGGAACAAGAGTAGTCATCTGCGTGTAGCAGGTATTTTCCGTAGTATGACTTATGATAACCTTGTAGCTCATAAAGCCGAGTCTGAAGCCGGATGGGGTGTATTGGCTTCAACAACTTTCAATTTGGGCAAGAGCCTGCAGATGTTCGGCCAGGGTGTATACGGACGCGGTATCAGTCAGTATATGAATGATATCAGTAATCTGAATGTGGATATTGTTCCGAATCCGGAAAAGCAAGGCGAAATGCAGGTGCTTCCTATGATGGGTTGGTATGCAGGCCTGCAATACAATATCACTCCTAAAGTTTTTATTTCGAGTACATATAGCCAGTCACGTCTTTATAGTGAAAAGGATTATCCCCGGACTCCATCGGATCAATATCGTTATGGACAGTATTTGGTAGCTAATGTGTTTTGGAATATCACTCCCAATCTTCAGGCCGGAGTAGAATATCTCCATGGATGGCGTACAGACTTTGATGATATGACGCGTCAGGCAAACAGAATTAATGTATCTGCTCAATTCAACTTCTGATAAACGGTTATTTCTGCCACCGGAAGTGGTTTGATAGCCCCGGAATATCTAAATTATTCCGGGGCTTCTGATTTTAAAACATTACCATTCTTCATTTCTACAGGAATATTGTCCCGGAAGTGCATGGAGACATGAGTGCTGCCTGCTTCTGTTAAAATCTTTGCCATGATATAATTATTTAGTCAATAAATATTTGCTAAACTGATTAGAGGTTCATATAGTTTTTCTATGTCTTGTGCATCAATCTCTATTTCAACCTGATCGCCGGGAATCAAGGTTTCTCCTTGCGGAGAAAGCGTTTTACGGTCACGGCGTATGTTTTTAATAAAGCATCGTTCCGGTAAAGTAAGTTCTTCTGTTTTTTTTCCGTCAAAGTAAGAGCCGTGCATAATTTCCACAAAGAGGCTGGAACGCTTTTGCTGGCTATAGGGTGGTTGGGAGATCATTTCATCATACAGTACAACATTAAACGGCTTGATTTGCAACAATTCGGTGAAATAATAAGTTAATCCTCCAACGATAATGGATGGATAAAAAACTTCCAAGTGTCCTGTTATTTCAGTAATCAATACAATGCCCGTTAATGGGGTGCGTACTACGGCAACTAAGAATCCTACCATACTGATAAGCATTATGTAGCTGATATTGGCCTCTGCTATATATCCGAATTTTACCAGTAATAAAGCTATAATCTGTCCGAATAAACCTCCTGTTACGAGTGTGGGAATAAAGTTTCCGCCCGGTAAACCGGAAGAAAAAGAAAAGGTGGTAAAAACCAAATGGATCAACATCATGGCTGTAATCCATAATATTGGTTTGTAACCATCCATTGCTTGCATGATAAGAAAATGTTCCCCACCTCCTGTGAGGTCAACTTCTAAAAGAGAAATCGTATAAGCAATAATTAGTAAATAAAGTAATTTTATATGAGCAGGTTGTTTGATTCGCGGATATATATTTTTGCTCCATAAGGTGAACCATGAATATAATTTTGCAAAGACAGAGATCACTACAGCCAATAATAAAAGAACTTTGAATTGCTCTAACATAGGCATGGAAGGAGCGATTGCATCGATTTTAAAATAAGGGTTTATTGGAAAGATGATACTGGCAATGCCTCCTGCTACCACGCCGGCTAACAGGGTGGTGATGGCTGTCTTGGGCGCATCAAAACGTTCTATAGATTCAATTACGAGTAATGAAGATGCTAGGGGGGCGGCAAAAGCAGCTGCCAGCCCGGCTCCGGCTCCGGCTGCTAAAAGTTGTTTTCGTTCGCCCGATAGTACACGACCCCACTTGGAAACGAGGTAGCCGATATATGAACCTATCTGAACACATGGGCCTTCCCGGCCTAATGATAACCCGGCGCTGAGAGATAATATACCTCCTGAAAATTTTGCAATCAATTGGAGTAATGGGTTTTTATAATCCACGCGTCCGTTGATTACTCCACGTGTTTGTGGAATACCTCCTCCTGTAATAAGAGGCATCTTTTTGACTAACCAGCTCACAAATATAAGGATGCCCCATAGTATGGGAAACAACAGCAAATGGAAATACCAGTGAGGATGCGAATCGAAGAAAGCTTTGCGGATATCAAAAAATAGTTGGAGCAGATAATGGTATGGGACTGCTACCATCCCGGTGAGCAATCCCACAAATATACTGACAAAATATAGACGGGCATCAATAAGTTTGAGCTTCCATATCCGTCGTTTTTTCAGTTCCCGGATATCCAAATTATTCCAATCCATGCTGTTCTTATTATCGACTACGATAATACAACAATTTAGAATGGGTTGGGTTTGCCTGCTTTATGACAATCAAAGATTATTAACAGAAACAAATATTGTCCTGGCTGTTACTTGATGAGATCCGATAGTTTGATTGCCTGGAATGTCATGTGCGCTACACTTGATTCGTAAAAAATACCAACGGTTTCTTTATCTATCATAGACAGGCAGGTATAGCCCCATCCCTCAGCTTCGTCCAACATCACCTGGTGTTCTGCGGGCCAGGTGAGTCCTTCATCCAGACTTGTTTTGATTGTAATATGGTTACGACCTTTTTGGGTATTGGGGTTAGAGAATAGAAGCAGTTTTTTGCCGGTGATATTATCTTTTGCATCTACTTTTATCAAACTTGCCATACATATGGGTTCCTGAAGTGCATGACGGCTGGAAGGATGTTCTTCCCATGTTTTCCCTAGATCGCGGGTAGTGGCAATGGCACGACTTCCTCCGCGGTTGTCGCGCATATTGAGCATCAGAACGCCCGGTTCCACTTCTATCACTTGCGACTCTGTTGTGTTTGTACGTGCCGGATTATGAAGATGCCATGTTTCTCCACGATCTTTACTGTACATTATGCCTGCATTTGGTATACGGGTTGCATCTATAAACTGTATGGGAAAGACTAAAGTACCATCCTGCATTGTAATTCCACGTCCGGGACCTTGCAGAAGAAAATACCACGAAGGGTCCTTTACCTGTGAGGTTATATTAATGGGTTGACTCCATGTTTTACCATCATCTTCACTTTTTACAAGCATTAACTGTGCTGTCTCGTCCGGAGTCATTCCCGGCATGGAGTTCCACCAGGCTCGTTCGTTTCCCATTCCGTGTGTCCATGCAGCGACAATCCAGACAGTATTCGTTTTTTCGTCTACCAATATCGCTGGGTCGCCAACGCCGTTTTGTGCATGCGGAAGCCCACCGGCTTCTCCAAAGCTCATGGCTACGCGCATAGGTTCCCAGGTTTGTCCTTTGTCTGTGCTCCGGCTAAGACCTATGTCTACCATTTCCTGCAAATCCACACTATTATTATAGCGTATATCATAAACTCCTAATAGTGTACCATTATTAGTAGTTACTAATCCGGGAATACGATAAGCGGCAACACCATCATCCCATGCCTGGCGCACTCCGATTCCTACACGACGGGTTTCTGCTTTTCCTGCCCAGGATACAACTGCAGATTTGTTATTGATTATTGCTTGCGGGATTGTGGCGGATATTTTGGCGAGTAAAGAAGTTTCCGGTTTCATTTCAATGCTTATCCAATAATAGTTTACCCCATTTACCATAGGTTGAGTAGTAGTGAAGGTTAGATTGCCGGATGGATTGTTTACTTCGTCTTTCTTCACGGAGTAAGACGGATTGGCTTTGCGGGTCCAGTCACGGGAGTGGCTTGAAATATAAGTTACCGGACTATAATGTGTTCCACTTCTTGATGGAGCTTCAACTCCTGCGTAATAAAGCCGTACGGATTGAATATTATCAATGTTTACCGATTGGTCAAACTGCAATGCCAGTTTGTTTAGTATGTCGCCTTTTTGGGCAGGGATGCGTATTTCAAATAACACATTGTCTGTCCGGTCGATCAGTATAGGTATTTGGGGTTCATTTACAAACAGTGTATCAGTAGCAAATGAAATCAGATGTAAGGCTAATAGGCCTAGCAACAAAAAAAGTTTTTTCATGGATTTAGTTTATTTGAATGATAAATGATATTCGCGTTTAGCATTTCGAGGCTAAAGATACATTTTTTTGAGGTATCCAAAAAAAGAAAGGGAAAGTTTGAACCTTTTTCTTTTCCTTATGTTATAGTGATATAGTGTTTTTCATGGTATTAGAATTAAGTTAGATTAGGTTATCCGTCTTGTTCGTGAGAATAGGACGGTTTCTTTTTTATTAGGGTTTATATTTGGATGCTTCCAGTATTGTTTGTGCATTTGCATTTATCAGGGCTTCTGGTGTGCTGTTTGTTTCTTTCATATATTTATTAACGATCTGCCAACCTACCCATGTACCAACGTTTCCGGGAGCTTCATTGGCAAGATGGGTGGAAGGTGCATCCTCAAAGTATTTGGAAGTAGTCATGTGGTCCGGGGTAAAAAGATCCTTGCGTTCGATGATGGCTTTCCAGATATCTTCTTCATGTTCTTTGCACCAGTTGAGGTTTTGTTCGGTAAAACCAATCAAATCGGCTTGTGTTATCTCCGGCAATGCCTGGCTTAACAGGTATTTTATTTTTCCTTCATAAATCATACGGTCTAAAAGTACATTCTCTTTTCCTGTAAATGGATATTCGGACATGATCCAGCCTGCCAGATAATCGGGGACAATATTATGACGTTGCATTTTTTGTTTCTGGTAGTCGTAGAAAAAATCCTGATATAACGGAAAGTCCTTACCCATATATTTATCAATAGATATAGATAGCAAACTGTCACCTACAAGTACGTTCTGATTAAATCCGGATATGTGCATATATACTGCCGGAATTTGCATGGATGGAAAATTGGCATGAAGATAGTTGAATCCTTCTCCTAATTTTTTTTCTATATCCGAAATATCGTTATACTGCGTAATGGCTTCCATATACAGTTGTTTTAGTGTCGGCTCCGAATAAAAAGTGATAAGTTTAGGGAAGAAATTCGGATCATCCGGAGTCTGGATATTCAATATACCTTTGCCTAGAATATCTAACATTTGGGGATATTGTTTGCGAAGCTGTACTTGCATGGTCGTATCTTTCGTATCGACTAGGGCAAACAATTCTTTGTCAAAGCGTTGAATATGCATAGGCGTAGTCTCCGCATAATTTGTTGTATTTGTGTTTTGTCCGGTACAGCTAAATAATGTAACTGTAAAAAGCACCGTTAAAAAAGTTTTTGCTATCATCTTCTTCAAAATTATAAGCTATTAAAGAAACGGTTCATCTTCTTTTATATTGTATAAATAACATCTAATCATTACCTTTGCCTCCCTTTTTAACAAAATCCGGTATGCAGTTCTCAAACAAACAAATATTACAGATAACATATCCCGTATTGATAAGTTTATTAATGGAGCACCTTATCGGGTTGACAGATACGGCTTATTTAGGACGGGTAGGTGAGGTAGAACTTGGTGCATCAGCCTTAGCCGGAGTCTATTACTTGGTAATTTATATGCTGGGCTTTGGGTTTAGTGTCGGAGCTCAGGTGCTGATAGCCCGTCGTAACGGGGAACAGGATTATTTAAAGATCGGGCCTGTATTTACACAGGGTATGCTATTTTTGTTGTTATTGGCAGCTGTCCTGTTTACATTGTCTAATTTTTATTCTCCTATATTATTACGCCATTTGATAGGATCGGAAGATGTTTATCTGGCTACAATGAAGTATATAGATTGGCGCGTATACGGATTCTTTTTTTCTTTTACCGCCGTCATGTTCCGGGCTTTTTATGTTGGAACTACCCATACGAAGATTCTTACCGCAAATTCTGTGGTTATGGTATTGACGAATGTAGTCCTGAACTATATTCTTATATTCGGTAAATTAGGTTTCCCTGCTTTGGGAATAGCAGGAGCTGCTATTGCATCTTCTATTTCCGAAGCTGTCTCTGTTTTATTTTTTATAATATATACATGGAAAAAGGTTGATTATAAGAAGTATGGATTGTTCCGGTATGAAGGAGTAGATTTTAGAATGCTCGGACAGATATTAAGTGTTTCTGTTTGGGTGATGATACAGCATGGTATTGCTTTTTGTGGTTGGTTTATCTTTTTTATCGCAGTGGAGCATTTAGGCGAACGCCCGTTGGCTGTAACGAATATAGTGCGTAGTATATCTTCTTTCCTGTTTATGTTTGTAAATGCATTTGCCTCGACTAACAGTTCCCTGGTTAGTAATTTAATCGGAGCAGGAGAAACAGAACAAGTTATGAAGCTGTGTCGTCGGATGGTACGCATCTGCTATTATTTTGTATTACCTATAGCATTGCTATTTGCTGTTTTTCCAGAACTGGTATTGCGCATTTATACGGATAACCAGGAGTTGGTAGCCGCCTCGGTTCCTTCTTTATGGGTAATGTTGTCATCTTATCTGCTGGCTGTTCCCGCATTTATTTTCTTTTTTAGTGTTTCGGGAACAGGGAATACACGTATTGCCTTGATTATAGATATAGTTAGTATTGCAGTGTATGTGCTTTATATATTCTATATTGTAATTAAGATGCAGCCTGAAATAGCTGTTTGTTGGACAACCGAATATGTATATAATATAATGATTCTTTCATCATTTTATTATATATGGAAAGGAAACTGGAGAAATAAGAAAATATAAAAATCATCCCGATCATTTTTTGGAAACATCGTTATGATTTGATAAAATGATCGGGGGCAATTATTCCAGTCCTTCTATTTCTTTTAACCATAACGTAGCCATTGCATCACTGGGCATACGCCAGTCTCCTCGGGGTGAGAGACTGATTGAGCCGACTTTTGGCCCGTCGGGCAGACAATTACGCTTAAATTGTTGCTGGAAGAAACGGCGGAAAAAGGTATGCAACCATCTTTTGATTGTTACATTATCATATTTGCCAGTAAAGGCTTTTTGAGCCAAATAATATATCTTGGACGGAGTAGAACCGAAACGTAAGAAATGATAAAGATAGAAATCATGTAGTTCGTAAGGACCTACTAAATCTTCTGTTTTTTGTTTGATGTTACCGTTTTCATCTGCCGGGATTAGTTCCGGACTGATTGGTGTGTCGATAATATCCAATAAAGTAAGACGTGACGTTTCATCGACTTTATGAAGAGCCACCCATTCAACCAGATATTTAACCAGTGTTTTTGGTATGCTTCCGTTTACACCGTACATAGACATATGATCTCCATTATATGTAGCCCAGCCGAGAGCCAATTCCGACAAATCACCGGTTCCGATTACTAAACCGTTTTCCTGATTGGCAACATCCATTAGTATTTGCGTGCGTTCACGGGCCTGGCTGTTCTCGTAAGTAACATTATGTACATTCATATCATGATGAATATCTTTGAAGTGCTGTATACAGGCATCTTTAATAGAAATTTCCCGGAGTGTCACCCCTAAAGAATGTATCAGATTTACGGCATTATTGTAAGTTCTTCCGGTGGTGCCAAATCCCGGCATTGTGATTCCGATTATGTGTTTGCGTGAAATATGCAGGGCATCGAATGTCATAACGGCAACGAGAAGCGCCAGCGTAGAATCCAAGCCGCCGGAGATACCTATTATTGCTGTTTGAGCATGGGTATGCAACAAACGTTTGACAAGACCTGCTACTTGAATGTGAAATATTTCATTGCACCGTTCGTTCAGGGCATCACCGGACGGTATGAAAGGATGCGGATCTATAGGACGCGTAAGTTTACCGGAAAATTCAGGTAGTGTTACAGGAATGACCGTATAGTTTTTTTGAGAAAGTCCGACGTTTTCTTGTGAGAAACTGGTATTTGTCAATCTGTCGTTTTGCAGATTCTGAATATCAATTTCGCTTATGATAAGTTGTTCTTCCATACAGAAACGTTCGGATTCGTTTAATATCTTGCCGTTTTCTGCAATGATGCCGTTGCCGGCAAATACGAGGTCAGTGCTCGACTCTCCAAATCCCGCCGATGAATAAATATAACCTGCCAGACAACGCGCCGATTGCTGACTGATTAATGAACGTAGATAATGATGTTTGCCTATCAGCTCGTTGCTTGCCGAAATATTGAATAATAAGTTTGCTCCTTGTATTGCCAGCAAAGAACTGGGAGGAACAGGAACCCATAAATCTTCACATATTTCAATGCCGATCTTTATTTTATCTTGTGCAAAAATAAGATGGCGGCCAAGCGGATAGGATTGATTGCCTATTATAATAGTATCGCTGTTCAGATCGTCGGCTGAAGTAAACCAACGTTGTTCCTGAAATTCTTTATAATTGGGCAGGTATGTCTTCGGTACTACAGCTACTATTTTGCCGCATTGAAAGATAACGGCAGCATTTATCAATCTGTTTTCGGTTACCAGAGGACAACCTACAATGGAGAGTATTCCCGAATTGCCGGTTCCGTCAACTAGTTGTAGTAGAGCCTTTTCGGCATTACGAAGTAATGTTTGTTGAGTGAACAGATCAAAGCAGGTATAGGAGGTTACCGACAGTTCCGGAAAAGCTATGATCTGTACCCCCTTTTCTGAAGCCTTGTGTATTAACCCTTTTATTTGTTGGATATTATAGAAACAATCTGCAACCAATACATGTGGTATGGCCGTAGCTACTTTAACAAATCCGTAGTCCATAATTCTTATCTTTGTTTAGCGACGCTCAAAGATAAGGGTTTTTAATGAATTAGGGAGTAACCTGGATATTTTTACTTTGCAGAGTAAGTTTGTTGAATCTTCTCCACAATAAAATGCCTAACGTTGTAAGGCTGACCGGAAATCCGCACCATACACCAATGGCACCCCAGTCGAATATGAATCCGCACAGGTAACCAATTGGCAGGGCTAATCCGAAGTGGCAGACAAAAGCCATATAAGCCATATATTTTACGTCCGAGATTCCTCTTAACGCATTGGCAAATAATATTTGTAATCCGTCTCCGAATTGGTAAAGGATGACTGAGTAGGATAGAAGCGCCACCATTTCCACTACCTGTTTTTCCGGAGTAAACAAATATCCCATGCTGTTTTTGAAAATCAGAATAAGCGATACTACGACTATAGCAACAAACATAGTCAGATGTAATCCGGCGAAAGAAGCATAATGGATGCTGCTGTAATCGTTCCACTCTTTATAACTGCTTACACGTATGGTTACGGCTGCTGCAATGCCGTAGTAAACCATAAAACCCAAGGTGGTGATTACCCCGACAACCTGATGCGCTGCCAGTGCCGTACTTCCCAACCATCCCATCATAATAACACTCAGGCTGAATGAGCCGGTTTCTACGCCCATCTGTAATCCTACAGGAAATCCTAACCGAACCAGATTGTTCAGGTTGATACGGTTGATAATACCTTGTTTGAATCCGGTTAAAAACCGGCTGTATTTACTATGGTGGGTGAATATATATAAGAATGAGAAGAAGGTAATGATACGACTTGCCAGAGTAGATATACCGGCTCCGGTCAGCCCCATTTCCGGTACGCCACAACGACCGTATATCAGGAAATAATTGCCTATTATATTAAGTACGTTTGCGCTAAGCATAATCCACATGGGAGTTAACGTATCTGTTATTCCATCGCTGAATTGCTTGAAAGAGTTGAATAACATAGCAAAAATGACGGAAAATAATTGCAATATATAATATGGCCTGATGTAAGGCATCAGTTCGTTTGGCTGATTTAATACATCGATGTTGAGCAGTAACACCAGCATGCAAAGACTGATTAATATTCCAACAATGAAATTGATAAAAAGACTGTTCTTCAGTGTTTCGCCGGCTTTAGTGTAATCTTTTCCGGCAAATAACCCACCGATGATAGGCGTTAGTCCGTAAGAGAACCCCATTCCGAAGATGAAAGCCAGGTTAAAGAAATTATTTACAAATGAAGCGGCTGCCAACTCGTTTGTACTATGGTGGCCTACCATTATATTATCGGCAAATCCAACAATGATAATGCCCAGTTGTCCTAACATTATAGGCACACCCAGGCGAATAGTTTTTTTATAGTGTTCTATGTAATTGGAAAACATGTGGAGATATGAAGCGCATTTACATGATAATGGCATACAAACAATCCGGAATTATTTGTATGCCACTATATGTTATATTAAAGTATTTCTATGGATTCTATAACAATATTTTCGGTTGGACGGTCTTGTTTATTGGTCTTAACATTCTGTATATTGTTTACCACGTCTAGTCCTTCAACTACTTCTCCGTAAACCGTATATTGATTATCCAGAAAAGGAACGCCTCCGATTGTTTTATAAATCTCGCGTACTTCCGGATTTAATTTGGTTTCTTCTTTACGTTTCTCGGCTTCCAGTTCTGTTTTGCCTATTAATGTATCTTTAAGGATATTTAGTTCGTCTCTGTTGCCACTCCGGTAAAGCTCCATAATTTTGGATTTGTTTTCTGTTTGCAGGCGCGCAAAGATGGATTGTTTCAATTGGCTTTCCATCTGTTTTTCCATCTGGCTCAGTTCGCTGTCATTATATTTTTTGCCGGTTACAATATAGAATTGTGAAGCCGAAGACTCTTTGTTTGGGTTTACTTCATCTCCTGTACGTGCGGCACACAAGGCTCCTTGCTTATGGAAATATTTCGGATAGGCAAATTCAGCCGGCACGGTGTAACCCAAATCTCCTGCCCCTAATTGCTTGTTCATTGGTGCGTCTTTGGATGTAATGTCACCGCCCTGTATCATGAAATCTTTAATAACACGGTGAAAAAGGAGGCCGTTATATTGTCCGTCTTTTACCAGTTTAATAAAGTTGTCGCGATGTTTTGGCGTATCGTTATATAATTTCAGTTTGATGTCGCCTTTATTGGTGTGCATCATTACAAGTGTTTCTGTTACTTGATTCTCCATATTTCAATCTTTATTTATTAACAATAGTCATTGTTTTAATCTTGATGTTTTTTACTGGGCGGTCGTTCTCGTTGGTTTCCGTAAATTGTATTTTGTCTACTGCTTTCATGCCGCTAACTACCTCGCCGAAAATAGTATAGTTACCATCCAGATGGGGTGTTCCACCTTCCAGCATATAGGCTTGTTTTTGTTCGGGTGTAAAGGTTGTACCTTTTTCCTTGGTCATTTTATCCAGTTCCATTTCCGTGTAATATTTGCCGGTTACAATATAGAATTGAGAGGCCGAGGATGCCTTTTCCGGATTCTCTTCATCTCCCGTACGGGCAGCACATAGCATTCCCCGTTTATGGAAATATTTAGGGAAAACTATTTCTGCCGGGATAGTATAATCAGGATCTCCGTCTCCCAGATGTTTGTCCATAGGGGCATCTTTTGATGTAATATCTCCACCCTGAATCATAAATTGCTTTATGACACGATGGAATAACAATCCGTCGTATAGTTTTTCTTTTACGTTCTTGATAAAGTTGTCCCTATGTTGAGGTGTGTCATTAAACAGTTTCACCTTAATCTTACCCATATCCGTATCAATCAGCACCAATGTCTCGGTTTCTTGCGCATGTAACGGGCAATGCGAAAGAATAAATACCGAAACAAACAACAAAGTAAGGATTCGTTTCATATTTTATTTGCAATTAATTTGGAGGCAAAAATATGAATAAAATATGAATAATTGATCATCTGCGCTTTTCTACTCTTGCAATCGCATAGCCAATTTGTCTGTTATTTGATTTTTGAATCAGAATAGCTTTGAAGGATATTCTCCGGCATTCACTAATGCCTGTATCTTATCAACCACACCTTGACGGTCTGCAGCATAGGTAACGCCGAACCATTTAGATGTAGTATCTAAAACTTTCACACGGGCGGTGTTTTCTGTTATCAGTTTGTTTACCATTAAAGGAATGAAATATTCGCTTTTAAGATTACCCATATTTGCTTTCAGGAATTCTTTGAAAAATTCTTCTGAATATTCAAAATAATCAGGAGTAAACCCCCACATATTCATGGAAACAGGTGTATTTTCTTCTAATACGACTTTCTTTCCGTTTTCGTCTGTAAATTGGATATCTCCGTCAATACGTTCGATTGCAGTACGCTCAACAACGCCAGTCAGGAAGCCTGCCGTATTTGTCTCGCAAACGCCACGGGCAACGGAGCCGCTCTCACTCAATGTATTGCCAACACGGTAGCCAACCATGCAATAGTCGTTTTTCTTACCTGTCATTCCGGTTAGAGCTTTACCTAATACGGCAAAACTATCGCGTCCGTAAAAATCGTCTGCATTGATTACGGCAAAAGGTTCGTTAATCACCTTTTTCCCCATAAGTACAGCGTGGTTTGTTCCCCACGGTTTTTCGCGTCCTTCAGGACAAGTAAACCCTTCCGGCAGGTCGTTTAAATCCTGAAATACTACTTCGACAGGAATATGGTTTTCATATTTGGAGATAATTTTTTCGCGGAAATCTTTTTCAAATGATTTGCGGATAACAAATACCAATTTTCCGAATCCGCCACGAATAGCATCGAAAATAGAATAGTCCATAATTGTCTCGCCGTTGGGGCCAAGGCCGTCTAATTGTTTTAATCCTCCGTAACGGCTACCCATGCCGGCTGCCAGAACAAATAATGTAGGTTTCATAATGTCTATATTTTTTAGTGTTTCTCTATTCTGCGGGCAAAGTTAGCAATTTCTGTTATTTGCCTTGCATACTTTATTATTTTGTTAAATTACTGGCGTTAAATAAAGGTTGTTGGTAGGCTATTTGTTTTTATTTATACTACCTTTGCACCATCTTTTAAGGCTTAAAGTTAGTAAAATGAAAAAAACGAAGATGTTACCGCTTATGGCAGCTTGTATGGTTGCTTTGGTGGGCTGCAATACTCCTGTGAAAGAGATTGCAAAAGTGAAAGCCATTGATCTGGCAAATATGGATACGACAGTGGCTTCGGGTACTGATTTTTACGAATATGCATGTGGCGGATGGATTAAAAATAATCCGTTGAAACCTGAATATTCAAGTTTTGGTACTTTTAATGTATTAATGGAAAATAATCAGGAGCAACTCCGTAATTTGATTGATGAATTGGGAACTACTCCCCAACAAGCCGGAACCGTAGCCCAGAAAATAGGTACTTTATATGCGATGGGGCTGGATAGCACAAAACTGAACGCCGATGGTGTAAATCCTGTTAAGGAAGAGCTGGCTGCTATCAATTCGTTGGTTACAAAATCCGATATTTCAAAAATGGTTGCCACCTTGCATAAAGGAGGTATGTCTCCGTTCTTTGTTTATTTTGTAGCTGCTGATGAAAAGAATAGTTCTATGAATATTATGGGGCTGTATCAGGCAGGAATAGGCATGGGCGATCGCGATTATTATTTACAAACAGACGAAGCAAGTGAAAAGATGCGTGATGCATACCAGGCTTATATTAATAAATTATTCACTTTGGCTGGATATACTCCCGAACAGGCTGATGCTGCTGTAAATGCTGTAATGAAAATCGAAAAGAATATTGCTCAGATATCTTCAAGTCGCGAAGAATTGCGCGATTCGCAAAAGAATTACAATAAACTTTCATTTGAAGACTTTAAAAAGCATAGCAGTGCTTTGGACTGGGATGTTTATTTCCAGTCTTTAGGCGTTCCGGATTTGAAGGAGTTGGATGCCAAACAGATTAATTTCTATAAAGGTTTGGAAGATTTGTTCAAAAACACATCGATTGATGAGCAGAAGGCTTATCTGGCATTTAACTTGCTGAACGCAGCAGCTCCTTACCTGAGTGACGATTTTGTAACTGCTTCTTTTGATTTCTACGGGAAGGTTATGTCGGGACAGCAGGAACAGAAACCACGTTGGAAACGTTCTCTTTCTACTGTGAATGGAGCTTTGGGTGAAGCTGTCGGCGAAATGTATGTAGCAAAGTATTTTCCGGCTTCTTCTAAAGAAAAAATGCTTCAGCTGGTTGGAAATTTGCAGAAAGCATTGGGCGAACGTATTGCTTCATTGGAATGGATGAGCAATGTAACCAAGGAAAAAGCTCAGGAAAAACTGGCTGCTTTTGGTGTAAAGATAGGTTATCCTGATAAATGGCGCGATTACAGCGGCCTGGAAATAAAGGACGATTCGTATTGGGCTAATGTGCGCCGTTCTAATATTTTTGATGCTGAATATTATCTGGCGGACTTGAATAAACCGGTGGATAAATCCCGTTGGCTCATAACACCTCAAACGGTTAATGCTTATTATAACCCGACAACGAATGAGATTTGTTTCCCTGCTGCAATTCTCCAGCCTCCGTTCTTTAATCCGGATGCCGATGATGCTGTAAATTATGGTGCTATTGGCGTGGTGATCGGACATGAGATGACTCATGGTTTTGACGATCAGGGACGTAATTATGATAAAGACGGTAATCTGACTGACTGGTGGACTGCCGATGATGCTAAGCGTTTTACAGAACGCGCCGACAAACTGGTTGAACAATATAATAATATTATTGTATTAGATACAGTACATGCTAATGGTCGTTTTACACTGGGTGAGAACATTGCCGACCATGGCGGATTGCTGGTAGCACATCAGGCTTATAAAAATTCATTGAAGGGTAAAGAGGCTCCGGCCCCGATTGATGGTTTTACTGATGATCAGCGCTTCTATTTAGGTTATGCAACTTTGTGGGGGCAGAATATCAGACCGGAAGAGATTCTTCGTCTTACAAAGATTGATCCTCATTCTTTGGGTAAATGGCGTGTGAATGCTGCTTTACGTAATATAGATGACTTCTATGCTGCTTTCGGAATAAAAGAGGGTGATCCGATGTATATGGCTCCTGCAGACCGTGTGGTTATATGGTAGTAATAATGATAAATAAAACAGCAAAGGCGTCTCTTCATTAGGGACGCCTTTTTTATTGTTGGATTACCGTGTGTTACCTGGTAGTTCGACCGTTATAGTTTCTCCTTCTTTAGTGTTTTTGTGTAATAAGGTTTTATTACCAATTTTGACTGATATATCTATCTTACTTTGGTTTCGGTTTACTTCGATATCAAAAGAGGTTCCGAATGCTTTAATGTTCCGTAAGCTCATTGTATTCCATTCTTTAGGCAGGCGAGGTGTGAAAACGAATGATTTTAAACCGGTAGGACGGATTCCGAATAAACCTTCTGTTATGATGCGGCAATATAACCCACTTTCGGCCGATAAATGGCGTTGACTTCCTTCCGGCCAGGCTTCGATAGCATAGGGGACATGTTCTCCCAGTAAACGCTGGTTGGAATAGAACTTGAGATATTCGGTTGCTTTCTCTGTTTCACCACACGCATAGACTCCACGTAATGCGTACAAAGTAGAACGATCCCAGAAAGTTTCGCTGCCGGCCTGTGTCAACAAACCGTTTTTTGTCCATAGACGCGGGGAGAAAAGGGCTTGGATAGTTCCTTCTTTACGATCGTAAATGCCAACGGTCAGCGGAATACAAATCCATGAGCGTAGTATATCATTACCTTTGTAATATCGATATGTATCGAAGCCTTCTACGTTGGCTTCGAAATAGCTTTCCATGTTTTTGCGGAGAGTCTTAGCCTGTTTATCATAAGATGCCAATTGGGCCGAAGGCTTATGCAAATCTTTTCCTAAATATACAGCAGATAATAGGGCATCATAATATAATGAGGATGTACACAGGTTGGCTTTGCCAGCCGGAAAACGGTTTTCCAATTCGTCTGCATCGGAAGCTACTACACCTTCGCTGTTCAACTGGCGATGGCAATATTCCAGGCACCATTCAATCAAAGGCCATAGTTCTTCAGCTTCTGCTTTATCTCCTTTGGCTAAAGCATAACGCGCTGCCCCGTATGCAACCATCGCTGCATCGCCACGGTCGCCGGCTCCTCCCCATACATCGGTACCTTCTGCTATAATGGAACTTGGTATCTTACTATATTCCTGATTCATAAACCGTGCGAAGTGCTTAAAAGAGTTCAGGGCTGATGCATTTCCGGTTTCATATCCTAAATATGGAAAGAACGGATTGATATATTCGGCTTGGTCGTTAGCCCAGATTGCAGCATAGTAAGATTCGCCTCCCGGACCATGAAGCAATCCTCCTTTAGTGTCGTATATGCTTTCGGAGCCGCGTATCTTAGCAAAGGCAAACATAGTGTTGATTACAGTATCCGGGGTTTCAAGAATCAGATTATTCCATAACCCGGAAACAAGGCTTTTGCGGGCTTGCAATTCTTTTTCAATATCGGGCTTAAGTTCTGTTTCCCCGTTTTTATATCCGGCTATGGATGTATAAAATACAAATGTTTCTTTGGGCCGGAGTTGTTTGGTTGCCGAACCTGTTATTTCGGATATAAGTTTGTAGCTACCGTCTACACCTATTGAAGGATCTGTATTTGTTATGGTCCGTGAAACAGGGACTTCGACTGTAATATTGGTTTCACCCGTATTTTGCAAGATATATTTCTCGTATATGGCAGGATTGGATACAGAAGGGAAAATTGTGCGTGTTATGGATATGCTTGCATTACCGGGGAAGGAAAAGGTGCTTTCTACAATCATCGTTCCGTCTAATGTTATTGTATGGACTTCTTCGTTTAATAATGATAATCCGTTTACTGTAATCATTTCGGGAGCATTCCATGCAAATTTTCTTGTAAGGCTGGCGTGTGTATTGTTGGGAATTGTTCGCAACATAGGCCACACTAAGCTTTTATTCAGTCGAAAGGAGCCATCTTGATTCACCCCGTAACGTAATACGGTTGAAACTTTCAGACCACTCATTTCAATATGATCATAATGAGGTAGCTTATCTTTTACTTTCCATGAAATACTTCCGTTTGGATTAATTGTCCATCGGTTTTGCGCAACAAGTATCCCCGTACTTGTACAGAGACAAAAAAGCATGATAAGGAATTGTCTTTTCATAATAATATTGCTATTTAAAAGCACATGAATATATTACATATTGTTTTATTTATATGCAATATTCGTGAATTAATTAAAGATATGCAACGGATTGAATAAAATAAGATAAAAAAATGTCCGGTTTCCTATTGGCAGGTATTATAGATACCATACTCAAATAAACAGCAAGTTATTTTTTAATAGGCAGAAAAACGTATTTCAAGTAACCCCAAGTCACCTCGGAGTAACAATAGGAAGTTTTTCCGGACATTTGTTAGGTTTTTGTATTGGAATATTTGTCTTATAATGAATATTCTAAATCTTTATTCATAGTCATATTCCTCTGGCTTTTCATGAGCTGCTTGCTTTAATTGTATGCTACGCAATACAACCATCACTATGGTGATAAAGCCTAAGCATCCCATTATTACATCTTTAGTCATTATGTTAGAGAAGTCGGTAGTACCAACTAATACTAATGTGATAAATGATAGCATCATAACTGCATCTACCAAATCTTTATTTATTTTCATATCTTTCTGTTTTTTTAATTATGTACGTCACTTATTTGGATGTCTCTTCGTTAATCGCAGTCGCTTCTTCCGTGTTCCCGGAATTACTGAGACCTCTCATGATCCCATATAAACCGACACAAAGTGTGCCCATTACGATAACAAGTTTCAAATAGTCGTTTGTAATAATTGAACTACACGCAAGTACGCAACCTGCAATTGTGATAAGAACATAAAGATATATTCGGCCTTTGCCTGATTTATTTTTAGACATAATTGTATGATTTTAGAGTGAATAATAAATTGATTTGTGCTGAAAGAGCACAATAATTAAATGGTATAGAAGATATGGCTTCCATACGCAAAGACGCAATTATTCACAATAAATCAAATGATGAGTTTCCGGAGGACAAAGATGTGATGCCCCATCCGGCAGAGAAGAGTTGATAAGTTTATGGTATGACAATCTGAATTAGTTTCAGATACTTTATGGAGTACGTTTATTCCTTTCAAGCGGATGAACTGTAGCGTTTTTTCTGCCCCTTTTTGAATACGTAACTCAAAGTTGTAATTGGTTGTTTGAATATTCCGGCGGGGTGTAAGACCGTTACTGCCTTTTAATTCACTGCTTAGTATTTCCAGATGATGTTGTATATCGGCAGAAGTTTTTTCTTTCATAATAGTTTCCTGATTAGCAGCAATAGTATTGTTGTCCCTATTTACACCATCTTCAGGTGCAAGTAGAAACATACCAATCAGCAGACCTATTATAAATAGAATATTCTTCATGCTGCAAATATATATGAAATCTTAATAGAGTAACAACTATTTGGTTTTTTTGTTTTTACTTTTGCAGGTAAAATATGTAAAAGGTCGATATGAAAGAAGAAAAAACACTTTTAAGTGCATGGCTGGAAGCTGCCAGGCCAAAAACATTGCCTGCTTCGTTTAGTCCGGTGTTAGTAGGATGTGCTTTGGCATATCGTGATGGTATGTTTCGCCTGGTGCCTGCTATACTTTGTTTATTAGTAGCTTTATTGGCACAAATTGCCAGTAATTTTGCGAATGATTATTTTGATTTTAAGAAAGGAGCGGATAAAGAAGACCGTTTAGGACCGGATCGTGCGGTGGCTTCGGGTTGGATTACTCCAAAAGCTATGTTGAAAGGAACTTTTGTCACTTTGGCATTGGCATGTCTTTGCGGATGTATGCTTTTGTTTTATGCCGGTTGGGAACTTATTCCGGTAGGTTTAGCCATTGCGATATGTGTGTTAGCTTATTCTGCAGGACCTTTTCCGTTGGCATATAATGGTTTGGGTGATGTTTGCGTGTTACTGTTTTATGGAATGATTCCGGTTTGTTTTACTTATTATGTGCAAGCACTTTCTTTTTCTCTATTGTCTTTTTTATTATCATTGGCATTGGGTTTGTTGTCTGTCAATATTCTGATTGTAAATAATTACCGGGATTACGAACAAGATAAAGCAGCCAATAAGCGGACTACAATTGTTTTATTTGGCCGTAATTTTGGTCGCGTTGCTTATTTTATAAATGGGGTAGCCGCATTACTTATTGTGATGCCTTTATTATTAAGTAGTGCTTGGTGGATACATTTTGTATTTGGTGCTTTTGCAGTCCTTTTTATATCTACCTGGATGGAGTTGAAGCTTTACCGGGGACGTGAACTTAATAAAACGTTAGCTCATACGGCGCGCAATGTTTTTTTGTTTTCCTTGTTATTGATGGTAGTTTTGCTTTATTGAATAAGTAATATCGTTTTATTCATTTATATTGGGTATTGGATTATGTATGCGGAACAGTATAAAACAAAAAAGGCTATCCATCACGGACAGCCAATCTTCATTGTTAACCTTAAATCTAATACCATGAAAAACACAGTGCAAATATATGGTATTTATGTTTTATAGCATAACTTTTCGGTGTAAATCTTTTGATATTTAACATTATTTCATTCTTGCGTCTGCTCCCCACATTAATTTTTCCCGCAAAGTTTGGTAAAAAGTATGGTTGTAACGCTTGATGACCTTTGTTGTATAATTTGCTTTACTTATTTCCAATTTTATACCGGTAGGGAATACTTCCGAACGGCCGTCCAGCGCAATAAGAAAATTGCTGCTCCTGCTCTCTACTCCTAATGTAATTGTATATGAATCAGGTATGACTAATGGACGGACATTTAATGAATGGGGAGCTACGGGACTTAATACAATATTGTTACTTTGCGGCAGTATGATAGGACCGTTTACACTCATAGAGTAAGCTGTAGACCCTGTAGGTGTGGCAACGACAAGGCCATCTGCCTGATAGGATGTTAAATAATCTTCATTTAACGAGGTGTGAATGGTTATCATGGATGATGTGTCACGTTTTAGAATTGCGATCTCGTTCAATGCGTAATTATAGCCATGATAGATGTGATCTTCCGTATGAAGACGTAGTAAAGTGCGTTCTTCTATGCGGTAGTAGTTTTTGAAAAGTTCTTCGAGAGTATCTTCTACTTCGTTACTGCTTACATCTGCTAAGAATCCTAAACGTCCTGTGTTGATGCCGAGTATCGGGATATTTTGTTTGTTTACCCGTGCTGCTGTTCGTAAGAATGTCCCGTCGCCGCCAATACTTAAAGCAGCATCCAGGTTAAATTCGTCTCCACTTATAAGTCCCGACATGGGTGGCTCGTATCCTAAAGCGTCGGTAAGGAATGTGTAAAATAGACTGTCTACATATACTTCGGCTTCCAGGGTATGTAGTTTTTCAAATAGACGTTTGATTAGGTTTTGTTTTTCAACCTGATGTTTACTGCCAAAAACTCCTACTTTCATAATTTTAGTCCTTTCTTTTACATATTCATATAATGTAGCAATTCGTCCATCCGCTGCTGTAAAACATCGTCTACCATTCCTTTTTCCATGAAATGGTAGAGAACGGTATAATTAAACCGTTCAAAGCTGCGTATAACGGGCGATGCATCCTCCAGATCGATCTTAATGGAGATTAGCAACTTTCCTGTATCTTTATCCGTATGTGATAATAGATTTATAACATGGGCATTGTTGGATTCAACCAGCCGGGCAATATCTGAAAGAACATAATCCTGAGGCATCATTTCGAGGACAATTATGCTTCCTTCTGCTTCTGCATTACATAATTCGGATAAAGCCTCGATTAATTTATCCCGGGTGATGGCTCCTGAGTAAATGCCTTCGGTGGAAACGACTGGTAGTAGGCTTAAGCCATAGCGTGTTATGATTGCAAGCGCTTCGTGCAAATGACTGTCCTCACGTACACTGGGTGCAAACATTACCGGTTCGCCAATAGTAATTGATGAGCTAGGTATGGCTAACAAATCTTTTTCCGAAAGTAAACACTGATATGTGTTTTCATTTAGTAATGGAAGATGTTTAAGTTTAAAATCATCCATTAGCCCTAAAGCGTATTCTACTGTGTCAAAACTTTTTAACACCGGAATATCTTTCATTATGAAATCTTTTACTAACATTTTTCTGTAAATTCCCCAAATCCTACTAAATTTGTCGATACTTTTGTGCAAATGTAATCAAGAAAAAAAGATATAACGATATTCGATGACAAATTTAAGTGTAAACATTAACAAGGTTGCAACTATTCGTAATGCGCGTGGCGGTAATATGCCGGACGTGCTGGAAGTCGCTCAGAATTGTGAATCTTTCGGTGCTCAGGGGATTACAGTTCATCCTCGTCCTGATGAAAGACATATCCGTTACAGTGATGTGTTTGCTTTGAAACCGTTGATTAAAACAGAGTTTAACATAGAAGGTTATCCCTGTGATGCATTTGTGGATTTGGTTTTGAAGGTGAAACCTACACAAGTTACGCTTGTTCCGGATGCTCCGGATGCAATAACGTCTAATGCAGGATGGGATGTGAAAATTCATTTTGACCGTTTGAGTGAGTTAGTTGATATTTTTACTACGCATGGTATTCGTACATCTATTTTTGTAGGTACAGATCTGGATAATATTGTACTGGCTGCAAAAACCGGCACCGACCGTATTGAACTTTATACGGAGCCGTATGCAACTAAATATCCGGAGAATCGTGAAGAAGCTATCGCACCCTTTATAGCTGCAGCACAACAAGCTAAAAGTTTGGGCTTAGGAGTAAATGCCGGTCATGACTTGAATTTGGATAATCTGGCGTATTTTAATCAGAACATTCCTTGGTTGGATGAGGTTTCTATAGGACATGCTTTAATCTGTGATGCTTTATATTATGGATTGAAAGAGACTATTAAACTATATAAGGATTGCCTTTCGTAAATTAAAAATTGAAAATTCATAATTAAATTAAGTATGAGTATTTTACTTTCACTCCAGGCCACAGGAGCACAGGCAGCAGATCAGATGCCTGATCTGACATCAGTGGCACCACTTCCTACAGAGGCTGAGATTAATGTTATAGACCTTGCATTTAAAGGCGGGTGGATTATGATTGTATTGTTGTTATTGTCTCTGATGGCAATATACATCTTTGTGCAGCGGTTAATGGTTATCCGCCGTGCCGGTAAAGAGGACGAGTCTTTTATGAACCGTATTAAAGATTATATTCATGAAGGTAAGTTGGATTCGGCGTTGAATCTTTGTCGTAGTACAAATACGCCTTCTGCACGTATGATAGAAAAAGGAATCACCCGTTTGGGACGTCCTATGAATGATGTCCTTGTGGCAATAGAGAATGTAGGCAACCTGGAAATTGCAAAGTTGGAAAAAGGTTTTCCTTTGATTGCTACGACAGCGGCAGGTGCCCCTATGTTAGGGTTCTTAGGTACTGTGACTGGTATGGTACGTGCGTTTTTTGATATGGCTAATGCCGGAACGAATGTAGACGTTTCGTTACTGTCTAATGGTATTTATGAAGCTTTGGTCACAACAGTTGGAGGTCTTGTGGTAGGTATTATCGCTTTGTTTGCATATAACTATCTGGTTTCCCAGGTAGATAATGTTGTGAATAAGATGGAAGCCCGTACAATGGAATTTATGGATTTATTGAACGAACCAGCAAATTAATTGAGATGGCTTTAAAAAGAAGAACAAAAGTAAATGAATCTTTCAGCATGGCATCTATGACGGACGTCATATTTCTATTGTTGATTTTCTTTATGGTTACTTCTACTGTTGTAATTCCGAATGCTATCAAAGTCACCTTGCCGCAAGCTCAGAAGCAAACTGCAGCTAAACCGCTTACCCGTGTGACGATAGATGCCAATTTGAATTATTATGTAGCTTTTGGCAACCAACGGGAAAAACAGGTTTCATTTGAAGAGATTACTCCGTTTCTGCAAGATAGCTATGCCAAAGAACCGGAAATGTTTGTAGCTCTTTATGCGGATGAAACCGTACCTTATAAAGAAATTGTAAAGATTTTGAATATAGCGAACGAAAATAAGTTTAAGATGGTGCTTGCCACACGTCCGCAGAAATAACGTCTATGAAGTTTAATAAAGATGACATATATGGTATAGTTGGTACGGTTGCTTTCCATGCAGTACTTTTTCTTATCCTGTGGTTTTCGGTTTTGAAAACGATTATACCCGATGAAGATGGAGGCGTATTGGTCAATTTCGGAAACGTAGATGCTGCTGCAGGAATGTTTGAACCTAAGTATACCGGACAGGAACTACCTCAGGAGACGACAACGCCTCCTCCTCCGGAACCTGCACCTAAGGTTGAAGCTCCGAAAGAAGAATTGATAACTCAGGATATCGAAGAGAGTGTCGCTATTAATGAGGCTAAAAAGAAAGAAGAGAAACGGAAAAAAGAGGAAGCGGAGAAGAGACGCAAGGAAGAGATAGAAAAGGAGCGTATTCGTAAAGAAGAAGCTGAAAAGAAGCGTATAGCAGACGAACGACGTAAAAAAGAACAGGCTATTAGTAATAAAGTAGCCGGTGCTTTCGGTATGGGTAGTACCGATGGTAATAGTCAGGGCGATGCCGCTTCTGGAACAGGCAACCAGGGAAGTCCGTTTGGAAATTCCGATCATGGAGCAAATGAAGGAGTGGGAGGTTACGGCTCTTTTAATCTGAATGGTCGTTCTATCGGAGCCGGAGGACTACCGCGTCCTGCTTATACCATACAAGAGGAAGGGCGTATAGTGATTAATATTACAGTAGATCCGAAAGGGAATGTGATATTTACGGAGATAGGCCGGGGAACTAATATTGATAATGCATCTATGCGTAAAAGTGCTTTGGACGCTGCCCGTCGTGCTAAGTTTAATAGCATTAACGGAACAAATAACCAAAGCGGAACAATTACGTATGTTTATAAGTTTAAATAATATAATCGGATAAAGTCATGAAGAAAGCGTATGTATTCTTTGCTACCGGCTTCGAAGAACTGGAAGCTGTTGGAACCGTAGATATTTTACGTCGCGGAGGTATTGATGCGAAAACCGTTTCTATTACGGGCGAACGCAAAGTAACGGGTGCTCATGGTATGGAATTTGTGACAGATAGTTTGTTTGCAGAAACAGATCTAACGGATGCAGATGCTTTGGTTTTACCCGGAGGTATGCCTGGGGCAATTAATTTAAACAATTATGAGCCATTAAAAGAAAGGCTTTTAGAGCAATATCGTAATCAAAAGGTAGTTGCTGCTATTTGTGCCGCTCCGCTTGTGTTAGGAGGATTAGGTTTGTTGAAAGGCCGTAATGCTACTTGTTATCCGGGTTTCGAACCAAAGTTGGTTGGTGCAAATGTCATGGGTGAGGCGGTAGAAGTGGATGGCAATGTCATTACGGGTAAAGGTCCCGGATTAGTATTTAATTTTGGATTGGCATTAGTTGCTGCATTAAAAGGCGAAGCAGTTGCCGAAGAAGTAGCGGCGGGATTACTTTTGTAATTTAATCATTCTAAAATAAGAAGGGATAAAAGATAACCTTTATACAGTCTGTTAAAAGGTGGTAAAAGTCAGGTCTGACAGTTGTCGGGTCTGACTTTTCTTTATATTTGTATGAACGATTGTTTCGGAATATGCTTTTATATAGCTTTTTACGAAATTATAATAGATTGAACTAATAAAGATATTGCTATGAAAACACGACTGTTGATTATTTCTGCATTCTTATTGTCTGCTATGACAAATGCTGCTCAGGATATGAAGAAGGATTATCTGGGAAAAGTGTTAGATAATTTGGAGAAGATTGAGTCTGCTACCTATACGGAGATTATGGAAGCCTGGGAACCGGGAGATACTATTGCCTCCTATCGGACTCCATTCATAGTGAATGAATATAACAATCCTATTGACACTATTATTGGTGCTTCTTATGTATGCTTTACGCCAAGTATTGAATTTTATGGCGGATATGATGGTAAAAAGAGAGCTATAGTATATGATGAAGATAAGAATATCGTTCTGGATGATTTTACAGTAAGGAAATTGCCGTTCAGGCTTGTTACTCCACCTTTTTTTAGCTTCACTAAGAATGTTATTAAATATGCACTTGAAACGAATGACAAAATTACGATGGAGCTTGATGATATGGCGGAATGTTATCACTTTAAATTAACCATAAAAGAAGATAAACAGGTCGAATTCTTTGGAAAAGCTTATTATATGGATAATCCGTATGCTTTTGATCCCACATCTGTTTATGAGCTTTGGATTCGAAAATCGGATGACCTGCCTTATAAATACAGGAGGGAGCAATGCCATAGTATTTCCGCTGTTACATGCGTGGATGTTGAATATAATAGGTTGTCTATTGAAGATTTTAATTTATCTGATTATTTTCCGAAAGACTTTGAAGTTCGTATGTATGGTCAAAAACGTAATGTACCGGTTCTGCCGGAACTTACTGGAATAAAGGCTCCGGATTGGACGTTGAACGATATAAAAGAAAAAACTGTATCTTTGTCGGACATTAAAAGCAAAGTGGTATTATTAGAATTTACGGGTATTGGCTGTGGGCCTTGTATGGTATCCATTCCTTTCCTGAATAAATTAAAAGATGACTTTGGCGAGGATAAACTTGAAGTTGTGGCAATTGAAACATGGAAACGGAATGCACATTCCAGACAAAATTATGTGGATAAACACAATATAACTTATATGTTCCTGAGTGCTACGGATGCTGTAATTAAAGACTATCGGACTGGAGGAGCGGCTCCTGTCTTTTTTATACTGGATGAGCATCGAACGATAAGGAAAGTAATAAATGGCTATAATAAAGAGGTTACAGATAAAGAGATACTTGATGCCATAACCGGATTATTAGAGTAAAAGTTAGTATACAAGTATATCATCGCAACTGCAGGTATATGTTGATTGTTTTAAAAAAAAGAAATTACGATGAGTAACCTCAAAGGTTTTGCGTTTGGTATTGCAACTTCTGTAACGTTTGGTTTAATACCGTTATTTACATTACCTCTCATGGCTAGTGGAATGCTGTTTGATTCCATTCTTTTTTATCGTTTCTTTTTTGCTGCGATTTCTCTGGCGGGAGTTATGAAAGTGGAAAAGCAATCTTTTCAGATAGACAAAAGGGATATTCCGGTGCTGATATTGTTGGGTGGATTTTATACAATATCCTCATTGTTCCTATTTTGGGGATATAACTTTATGGCAGCAGGAATTGCTACGACGCTCCATTTCACTTATCCTATATTTGTCGCTCTTATTATGATGACGGTATTTAAAGAAAAGACTTCATGGGTAACTGTGTTTGCTATTCTTTTAGCCGTATCCGGTGTTGCACGTCTTTCTATAGGAGATGGAGAATTGGCTTTAAATCCTGTTGGTGTAGTTATTGTTCTTTTTTCGGCTGTAGGGTATGCTTTATATATAGTTACGGTAAATAAGTCGAGGGTACATGTTATGAATGGACGGAAACTTACCTTTTATGTATTTATAGTCAGTACATTCATGTTTCTTGTTAAGGCATTGATGAATGGCGGGCTGCAACCGATACCGGATGGACAGTCATGGATGAATCTTATTTTATTAGCTATTGTTCCGACTGTGATTTCTAATGTCACTTTAGTACAGGCAGTGCATAATATAGGATCAACATTGACTGCTGTTTTGGGGGCAATGGAACCGGTGACAGCCGTATGTGTCGGTGTTTTACTATTTAGTGAACCTTTTACTTCTCATGTTGCTTTAGGTATCCTTCTGATAATAGTAGCCGTGACTCTTATCATACTTAACAAGTATATACAAAAAAGTTTACGGGGATTAAGGCATAAATGGATGGTGAATCATTAACTTTTAAACGTTTTTCTGTTTAAAAGTTTGTTTTAAAGACGAAAAAACTTATCTTTGCACCCGCTAATACAAACAGCTTAAATTAATTATTCAAACATGGCAACAAAAATTAGATTGCAAAGACACGGTCGTAAAAGCTACGCTTTTTATCAGATTGTAGTCGCAGACAGCAGGGCTCCACGTGATGGAAGATTTATTGAAAGGATAGGTTCTTATAATCCGAACACTAATCCTGCTACAGTAGATTTGAACTTCGAAAGAGCTTTGTATTGGTTACAGGTAGGTGCACAACCTACAGATACAACTCGCAATATTCTTTCTCGTGAAGGAGTTTGCATGAAAAAGCATTTGCTGGAAGGTGTAAAGAAGGGTGCTTTCGACGAAGCAGCAGCTGAAGAGAAATTTCAGGCTTGGTTGAAAAACAAACAGTCTTCTATTCAGGCTGTAAAAGACAAAGATAGCGAAGCTGCAAGAGCTGAAGCTAAGGCTCGTCTGGAAGCAGAGAAAGAAGCAAATAAGGCAAAAGCAGAAGTTGTAGCTAAGAAGAAAGCAGAATTGGCAGCTGCAGCCGCTGCTGCTCAAGCTGAAGAAGCTGCTCCTGCAGAGGAAGCTCCTGCAGCTGAAAGTGCTGAATAATTCGTGCTGGTGCTAAAATAAAAAAGAGGATATCCTTTTAAGGATATCCTCTTTTTTGTATTGGTAATTATCTGATGAAATTTAGATAAACAACTGAATTGATTTGAATAGAAGGCTAAAAGAAATAGGGTGGGCAATTAAATAAGAAAAGGTTTGTATCTTAGTTTTATTAAAAACAGATACAAACCTTTTCTTTTGCTTTTATATAGACTGTTGCGTCGTTTTTATTTCTTTTTACCGAGCAAGAAGCTATTAATTTGTTCAACAAAAGCTTCCTTAGGTAGGGCACCTTGTGCAACTTGAGGTTGCCCGTTCATCGGAATAAATAAAAATGTTGGTATACTTTGTATCCCGAATGCAGAGGCTAGCTCTTTTTCTTTGTCAACATTTACTTTATAAATCACAATGTCGTTTTTGTAAGTTTCAGCAAGCTCATTTAAAATAGGAGCTACTTTCTTACACGGACCACACCAGTCAGCATAAAAATCAATTATGCAAGGTTTGTCTCCTTCGTAAACCCATTTATTCGGACTTTTCTCGAAATCGAATACTTTAGAAAGAAACTCTGTTTTATTTAGATGCACAACTTCCGCGGTTGTTGCTTTCTCTGCTTGCTTTTCTCCTGTTTTTGCAGACATTGTACAACTAACCAAAAGAAGTACGACTGAGATTGCTAATAAACCTTTTAAATTTCTCATAAAAAACTGTTTACTGTATTAATACTGTCTACAAAAATAACAATAAATTATCTTTAAACGTTCATACGGATAGCTAAAAGAAAAATAATAAACGAAAAAGAAAAATATAATACCAAACGCTAGGAAGTAAAAAAAAACTTATTACCTTTGCACCGCAATCGAGAGAAAAACGGTTGCACGACTGGAGAGATGGCAGAGTGGTCGATTGCGGCGGTCTTGAAAACCGTTGAACTGAGAGGTTCCTGGGGTTCGAATCCCTATCTCTCCGCAACAAACGCTGAAAATCAGCAGATTGCAAAACAAACACCCAGTTTTACACCCAAGAATGTAAAGTCGGTGTTTTTGTTTTATTTAAGATAATACAACCACTACATAATAAAAGAGTAGCGATATTAAAAGAATCCGATGAGAAAAGACTAATATTTATCTATCCATTCAGTTTGATTTTTCAGGACTTTACATCGTCCTGAAAGTATTTGTTATTGTATTCCAACGTCAGGAGTGGATTATAATACAAGTTTTTTGTGTGGATAGAATTTCGTTTTGCTTAATGTACGAAAGTACTTATCTATAAACGCATGAAATATTAGCACAATGAATCATTGGAAATCAACTTTGGCCGTGATAGGAATAGGCCAACTCATATCTATTTTAACAAGTACGATTGTTGGCTTCTCCATTATTTTTTGGATTAGCAACGAATTTAAATCCCCGACAGCTTTATCTCTGGCTATTTTAGCTGGATTTTTACCACAATTTGTATTAGGCTTGTTTGCCGGGGTCTATGTTGACAGATGGAATCGAAAGAAAACGATGTTTTATTCGGACTTGTTCATCGCGTTCTGTACCCTATGTCTTTTTATTGTGATAACCAAGGGTTATAAAGACCTTTCTTTTTTTTATCTATTGACTGCTTGTCGTTCAATAGGCAGTACGTTTCATGCACCTGCTTTACAGGCAAGCATCCCTCTACTGGTTCCCAAGCACCATCTTGTCAGGGTATCAGGTTTGTACCATTCCATTCAATCCTTCAGTGAGGTGATAGCTCCCGTTGTAGGGGCAAGCCTCGTTGTTTGGCTTCCCATACAGTATATTCTGCTCATAGATGTGATCGGAGCTGTTGCTGCTTGTCTGACCTTACTTTGTGTCCAGATTCCTTCTCTTCAAAAAACGAAAGTTCTTCCAGATTTCAAAAAAGAACTGACGGAATGTTGGCATACCTTGCGGCGTACAATGGGCATTTTGCCTTTATTCGTATGCTTTACGCTGGTGACTTTTGTCCTTATGCCTGTTTTTACGTTATTTCCTTTTATGACGCTTCTGCATTTCAACGGAAACATTTTGCAAATGGGAGTTGTGGAAATGGGTTGGGGCTCAGGGGCATTGTTGGGCGGTTTAGTACTTGCCTGTAAGGCTTTGAAAAGCAAGCAAACATTAGTGATGCATACGGCTTATGTGATATTGGGATTGTATCTGATTAGCGCCAGTTATTTACCATCAAGCGCATTTATAGGTTTTGTTTGCCTAACATTTACAGGAGGCATAGCCTATTCCATTTACCATGCGCTTTTCATCGCTATTATTCAGCAGAACTTGGCTTCGGACATGCTTGGACGGACTTTTTCTCTCATCTTTAGTTTGAGTACCTTTCCATCAATGCTGGGTATCGTAGCTTCAGGATATTGGGTGGAAGCATGGGGTATCACATCCGTCTTTATGATCAGCGGATGGGTTATCTTTCTGATTGGAGTGGGTGCAAATTTTATTTCTTCAATCAAGCAGTTGGATAATTACGCATAGTATTATTTATTAAAGAATTATTATATGACAAAGAAAGAACACACTACGATTACAGAGTTATTTCAAGTTTTGGACTTGTTGGAAAGCCTGGACATGCAGTTTTGGTTGGATGGAGGCTGGGGAGTGGATGTCTTGTACGGACAGCAAACCCGCTTGCATAGAGATATTGACATTGATTTTGATGCCAATTATACAGACCAACTCCTTGATCTTTTGCAGGAGAGAGGATATCAAATTGAAACAAATTGGTTGCCCACCCGTGTGGAACTGTATAGCAAAGAATTAGGCTATATTGATATCCATCCTTTTGTCTTGAATGCGGACGGCACTTCCAAACAAGCCGACTTGGATGGAGGCTGGTATGAATTTCAACCGGACTATTTTGGAACAGCAGTCTTTGAAGGCAGAAGCATCCCTTGCATTTCTGCAAAAGGGCAACAAGTATTCCATTCGGGCTACGATTTAAGAGAGAAGGATATTCACGATTTATCTATAATTAAACAATGTATAACAACAATGAGCCTAACAATTAGATAAGAACAAGAAAATGACAGAAAAACAAATTGTCTGGTATATCTTACTTACAGAAGTAAAGATAGACAGTGACACCCAGTCTGTCACATCCCTGAGTGTAGCTCCATTGGCAGTCTTGCCGGAATTCCAGCGTAAGGGAATTGGGGGGGGGATGTTGATTCAGTAAGCCCATCAGAGGGCAGCACTTTTGGGTTACGGCACAGCAGTCGTATTGGGGCATAAAGAGTATTATCCTCGATTTGGCTATCGCAAGGCTATCGATTTAGGAATTGAATTTCCTTTCGAAGTCTCTCATGAATATTGCATGGTGGCTGAATTAATACCTGGAGCTACTGAGAATGTGAAAGGTATGGTTTGTTATCCAACTGACTTTAAATAGTTTAACAAGTAAAATTCATTATATAACTCGGACTGGGTATTTCAATTTCCCAGTCCGTATTCTGATAGTACTTATTCAATTGGAAGATTGTGTTGCTTCAAGAATGAAAGTTTATCCCAATACCCTCTTTGAAAGACGATTTTGTTATCTTTTACATGAAAAAATCCGCATCCACGAAGTCCAAGAGAGTCTTTCCATTCCATGATAGCCCATTCGCCATCTTCAAAAATATTTTCCACCATACAAACCATTTTAGCAGTGGCAAATTCATTCACAAACATTTTGTAGATTGATTCTTTACCTATTATTGGTTCGTTTGCGACTTGATGATTTACTGCATTAGTAGCATACAGCTCTGCTATATGATAAGCATCTGCTTTGTTAAAGCAATCTATCCATTTTTCCAAAACTTCTTTAGGCTTCATTTTTTATAAATTCTTAGGATTTTGATTCTGTAATAAAAACAATCTGTTTGGATGCATAGATACTTGATTTTATTAATAATAGGCTATTCTATATTCTAAATCCTCTGGATTTTTGCTCTCTCTGCACCGAGTTACGTAGATTCTGCTGTAACTTTTCCCATTGTTCCTTAAACCATTGTACTATGGGTTGTCGGTTTATGGTCAGCATAAGCTTACCACTATCCATCGGATGTTTCTCAACCCTAAAAATATCATTCTTGATGTCAAATTTCCACCTGTGTTCTTCGGAATAAATTTTGCCACTACATTGTATGGATTCTTTCTTTGTCAAGAGGTTTTCTATCATGTCTTTGGTAAACCCGATAACAGCGCATAATTTTTCCATTCTCAACATCTCTTTGAACATGGGAAACCATTTGTGGGCTTTTTCAAGCAAGGTGCTCAATCGTGATATTTCCTTGTCTTTGGCTTCAAGTTCTTGATTATGTATTCTTTGAAGATTACGAATTTGTCTGCTATGCTGTTCCTGTATTTGTTGTATCTGAATTTTTAATTCATCAGTAGCTTTGTCCCGTTTGGTAATTTCCTGATGTAGCTGCTCGATGTGATGTTCCAGTTCTTTCAGCTTACCGCTTCCGAAAAGAGAACCTACACCGCTTGCTATGGCGGTAGCAGCATTGGTGGCTGTTTTCTTTAGTTTGTCCGTGCGTATCTCTGCTTTTACCTGTTTGAGTTCCTGTTCGGCAAGGCTTACTTGTTGTTCCTTGTGTCGCTTGGTTTCCTCTATACGTTGCAGTTCGGCTTTCTGCTTCTCAATGATGAAATCATTTCGTTCCAGATGCTCTTTACCTGTGACAGCTTTTGCCTGTCCACGTTCCATCAGGAGAATATCGGAAGCAAGGGTCTGCATGGTTGCCATATCCTCGTCATTGAGCTTTCGGCTCTTTCCAGTTTCATGGTTCATCCAGTCGAATACGACATGAGCATGATAATTTGGTTTGAACCATCTGTTACCGACTTGGAAGCTCTCCTTGTCTTCTGCTTCCGGCTGACCGTTCAGCCAATGCCCTTCGTCTTTATGCAGGAAAATCTGTAGCGGAGTGATGCCCCAGCGTCTTTGGCACTCTTCACCGAATTTGCGTACATCAGCCAGTGTGGTGTCCGGTCTGATAAGCAATACTCCTTCACGGATGGGTGAGCATCCCGCCACCTTGATAATCTTTCCATTCTTTCCCTTGCGTTCCCTTTCCTTTTCCTGCATGGCACGTCCGGTCTTTTCCTTGACCATTTGCTTGATATTGTCATAATGAGTTCGCAGTTCGGGAGTGCCGAAGTCGGGATTTATCCACTGTTCGTTATCGGTGGAAAGTTCGGGAACGACATAGATTCTGGACTCCCCGATATTACGCATATACTCGGCAGTCCTTCGGTTGTGTGCCTCGCTCGATGCGATGTTGCAAGGCTTGATATGTATGCTTGATTTTGTTGCCATAGCTTCTTTCCTTTGTTTACAATTGATTTACTTTGCTCGCTTTCGCAGAGGGGTTCTTAGGGGTAACCCATAAGCGGAGATTGCAAAGAGAGGGTCACTCTTTGCTCGGGGTTCTCAGGGGTGAAACGCCCTGAGTGGGTCATTAGGGCAAAGCCCTAATCCCCTCGGGAGAGCCCACAACTACGAAAGCGAAGCGTGTAGTTATAGTGGGCTATAACCGGAAGCCTTTCGGTTTCTTGGATAGCGTATCATTCCTCTTTTCGACAGATTGCGCTTGCTCTTTCCTATCGGCTATTCGTTTCTGTAAATATTCGTTCAGATCTTTACATCCACTGTAGATTTGCGAGGCGTCACGTATATACCGGGTAGCATCATACTCCTTTCGGATTTGCTGTATTGCTTCCATTCCTGCACGGTCATTGTCAAAGAAACAGTGGATGCGCTCATAGCTTCCCAACGGATAGAGTGCCTTGGGAACATTGGCTACGGAATTAAGAACTATGTAATCCTGTCTGTCGAAGTCGGGTGATTGCGGACAGCTTTCCAGCCTTAAAGTAAGAAAGGAAAGGTAATCCATAAATCCCTCAAAAACGTAACATGTACTCCTTGGTTTTCCTGACTGTCTGATATGGGATATTTCTTTTGGTGCGATACATCCCTTGAAATATCGGTTGCGAATTTCATATCCGCCTGATATGTTCGGAAAGGCAATGGCGAAATACCGTTTGCCGTTGTGGGTGAAACGGGCTTCCTTACATTCTCTTTTCGCCAGTGCCGTGTTTATCCCTCTTTCCTGTAGGTAGGCAAGCAGGGCAGGAGAAGCCAGCAGCACAATGTCCAATTGCTGAAAACTCGGTTCGGAAAATGATTGCTTGCCAAAAGAGAAAGACACGGGACGTATGTGTGGTATCTGTTCTTCGATTTTCTGTAGAAGATAAGGCACATAGTCGGAACAGTAGAGTTCCTGTGCCAGTGCGATGATATTTCCACCTTTGCCGATTGCGAAATCATACCATTGGTTGCGCTCGGTATTTACTTTGAACGAGGGTTCTGTCTCTTCCCGTAACGGGGATTTGTACCATAGGTTAATATCTTGCTGCTTGACGGGAGAATATCCCAAACTGTACAGAAAATCCGCTATCCTGATTTGTTTTGCTGTCTGTATATCCATAATAAGATGAGTGTTTGAATAATGGTTGGAATATTTATTTCTCTTTTCGCCCGTACTTTTTTATGAAGTACGGTCTGTATAATCACTTCACTTTATCTTCGTATATATAGGATACGGTAATAAAGTGAAGCGCTTTTCTATTCCCTACAACCGCTTCGCTTTATTCTTAATATATAGACCTGCCGAATAAAGTGAAGTGATTACAGGTTATACGGTCTAATAGTGAAAGTCCGGCTTGAACGTGTATTTCCTGCCGTTCTCCTGTACTATCATCCGTTTGTTCCGGAGCATGGTGATAAGTGATACCGCTTTTTGATGGTTCAGTTTTACACCTACCGACATATATGACTTGATTAAGGAGGTTTCCAGATCCTTGTAGCCGTATTCCTCTTTCAGTCCGAAAGCCGCTTCCAGTGCTATGCGGTGCTGCTGTTCGCTAATATGTCTGTAAGGGTCAAACTTTTCCTCTTCCGGTCTTCCGGGTTTCTTCGCTTCGGGTCTGTACCCCTCTATGAGTTCAGGCAATGCATTGTCGTTGATACGGAAAGCGAAAGGCTCGAAATCCATTGCACGGATGTGCATGGCTGAAACATTGCTTATATCCCCGTTGCTCTTGTCCTTTTCCACCAGCAGAACGGTTTCCGCCTTGTTGTTCAGCTCCGTACCGATATGCCCTCTTGCGTTTTCATCGCCTTTGTTCTGGTGGAGTATCGTATGGATGTGTATCTGCCTGTCATCCGTCCACTGCATCAGTTTGGATATAATGCGTGTCGATTCTCCCGGACTGTTGATGTCATATACCATATCACGGATGCCGTCTATGATTACAAGCCCTATGTCCGGTGTATTATAGATAGCCTGTTCGACAATCCTGATACGCTGTTCGGGCGTGTATTTCCTCAAAGCGAGAAACTCCAGATGTTCATTGTCCCTGTCATCAGGAAGACCAGCAAGCCGTAAAATACGTTTCATGACTTTCAGACAGTGATAATGGCTTTGTTCCGTGTCCACATAAAGAATCTTCCTTTTTTCTTCCGGTAGTTCCGCAACATACCGCAGTACCGTACCGTTTTTCAATGCGGCGGCTACGATAGCCGATACATTGAAAGTCTTTTTACTCTTGGCTTTGCCGATGGATGCACTGAAATTGCCCAGTGTACCAATGACCGAACCTTGCACTTTTAGAATCTCAGGTGCTTTTTCGTAGATTTTCGACAGACTCAGGCGTGAAGCTTGCCAAAGGATTATTGCCTGTTCTGCCGAAATCTCCTTTATTTCTTTCATATAGTCCATAAGCATACCTCCCATTATTTCCGTCCTCCTGTTTTCTTCCCGGCAAGCTCAAGAGCCAATTCCGCATCTACGATAATCTTGCGCCCTATCTGGGTAATCGCCTTGTCTATCTTACCGCTTTTCTTTATGCGGTTGGCAGTGGGCAGACTGCACCCGAACAGTTTGGCTATACCGAGTATTCCGTACACATACTTCTTTTCCGTGTCTGTAACGGGTTGCGGCAATGCTTCGGCCTGACCTGAAGCGTGCTTACTCAGGAATATGAATTCTTCGCCTGTCATCTGCCAGACGGGTTTTGATAATAATTCTTGGATATTTGTCATCGTCCAATCTATTTAGTCGTTAAACAATCAGCCCTGCGCACTGGCTGTTATTTCTGTTCTCGAACGATGCAAAATTAGGTAGGGTTATGAGTGGTAAGGATGGGGACGGTACAAACTGAATATCATTGTATCTTATTGAATATCAGAAAATAAAAATACCACTCAAAAATTATTTTGAGTGGTAAAAGTGGAACTTTCGTAAAGTATCAGGATATATTACGGATTATCTGAATATATGTTCCATTTCCTTGGCGAAATTTTGGTTGCTGTCACTGGGGAAATCTGAAACAGGCTCCTTGTACTTGGATTTGTAGTAGCTGTCGTCAATATCCAGCAGTTTCAGTATTCTGTCTTTCCATTTGTCCCTGTCCTGTTTGGAGAGTTTCTCGCTCATCAGGAATATCAGATAGCATACACGTATTTTCTCTCTCGGTTTTATTTTCAGCTTACAGTTGCAGGGGTGAAGATTCATATTGGCATAGAAATCCAGTGCGGAAATTTCTTCGAACTGTTCTCCTATGCACACCTCATGAATGAGCGAAAGTAATTTCATGCTGAAATATTCCTGTTGTTCTTCTGTCGTTTCCTGCTGACTGATTGGCTCGCTTGATTTATTCTCTTGCTTTCCGTCAGGAATGTATTTCTTCAATATATCCAGAAAAAGGCAGCTTTGACGGTATATGTCCGCACAACAGTTCTTCATGTATTGGAATGCCTCTGTTCTTGCAGCCTTTTGCTGATCATAGAGTTTGTTCAGTTTGGCTTTTTCCCTGTCATATTCAGCCTTGCAGCGTTCATATTCTTTCTCTGCCTGTTTTTCCTCTTCGGCTGTATGCTCCCTGTAACCAATGGAATCATACCTGTTGTTGGCTTCATTCAGCGGCTTGCTCAGACTTCTTGTAACATCCAGCTGGGCTTCAATTTCCTGAGAATACCTTTCCATGTGCTGATAGCAAGCACGTTCTATGGCTCTGTCACTTAACGGGCGTATCTCATAAGCCTGTATGCTCTTTTCTATTTCAGTTTTCAGGCTGTTGAGTATCAAGGTGTATTGCTCTTTTTGCTTGTCAAGCACCAGTTCAAGGATAGCGGCTTCAAAGGATTTCATGTCATTATACTCCTGATAGAAATCCGATATGAATTTCTGCCTGTCAAAAGAAAAAGCGTAATTATCTATATAGTCTCTGTATATTCTGTTGAGTTCTCCATATTGGGGAATCATCGTCTGTATCTTTCCTGCCATATACTTTATATTATGGGTTCTTGTCCTTGTCAAGGAATAAGGTCAGTTCTTCTTCCACTTCTTCTATACTCGGTAGGGCAGATTTCAGATTTTCGGGTACTGCCTTGCTCAATTGATAGTCGCTGATACCTATCGGCTGGTCATATCCAGCCAAGGCATATTGTGCCACGACCTCATCCTTACCCCTGCACAGCAAAAGACCGATGGTCTTGTTATCATTTTCTCCCCTCAGTTTATCATCTACAACATTGATATAGAAATTTAACTGCCCTGCATATTCCGGTTTGAATGGCGTTGCTTTCAATTCCACGACAACATAGGCATGGAGCTTGATATTATATAGGATCAGGTCGGCGAAAAAGTCACTGTCCCCAATCTGGAAATGTTTTTGTCTGGCAACAAAAGCAAAGCCGTTACCCATTTCCAGCAAGTAACGGGTTACATGCTTTACCAACTGTTCTTCTATATCCCTTTCGTCAGCCTTTTCCTTTGCTCCTGCCAAGTCAAAGATATACGGGTCTTTTAACAGATAATTGGCAAGATCGCTTTGAGGTGCCGGAAGTGTGGCAGTGAAGTTGTTTACCTTGTTACTCTTGATTTGTCTGTCATACAGATTACTTTCAATCTGCATTTTCAGCACATTACTGCTCCAACCCATTTCTACAGATTGTTTCATATACCAATACCTTACGCCCAATGGTAGCGGATTATTGAGTATGACCATATGGCTTGCCCAATTTATTCTTGCAATCGGTGACGCCAAGAATAAATCTTCTATATCCTCTATTTTTATTTTATAGATGGTTGCTACTGTTTTTGCTACATTCTGAAATTGCGCAGGAACCTCCTGCGTAATTTCTAAAGATTGATTATCAGCTGATTGTATTTGCGCAGTAAGCTCCTGCGTAAATTGTCCGCTATTGAGCTTAAGGACTTCATTAGTAATGTTTTGAATATTTGGGACCGACAGTATTGAATCTGCTTCAATAAAACTACGAAGTACATTTAACGGATATAAACGGGCAAACTGGCACATATAAGTAAGATTACGTTCCGAATATCCCTTCTTTTCAGGATAATTGAATCTGATTGCCTGTGCCAATTTTTTGATAATTTTACCACCCCACCCATGTAGGTGTTGGTGGTACAGTATATAATTCCCCATTTTCCAGTAATGGAACAACATCTGGGCATTGGCTGCGGTAATGAGTCGGACTTGTGCCTGTTCTATTTCCGAACCGACAGCATGGACAAAGGCATCAAAATGACCTTTCTTTATATTATGTTCGTTGTTATTTTCCATATCACTAACTATTACTTAACAAAGATAACTCTAATAATGGATAATCTGTGAAACTGACTGATACTTTTAGAGTTGGTTAAACTTGTTCATTGCATTGGCCTTAATATCGTCTGCTATGTCAATGTAAGGCTTCATGGCTTTATAATCACTGTGCCCTGTCCATTTCATTACAACCTGTGCAGGAATACCGAGAGCCAGTGCATTACAGATGAATGTCCTTCTTCCTGCATGTGTGCTGAGTAATGCGTATTTCGGTGTAACTTCATCTATACGTTCATTTCCTTTGTAGTAGGTTTCACGTATAGGTTCGTTAATTTCTGCCAGTTCTCCCAGTTCTTTCAGATAATCATTCATTTTCTGATTGCTGATAACAGGCAATGCCATGTGGTTTTCAAAATGGATGTCCTTGTATTTTTCAAGTATGGCTTTACTGTACTTGTTCAGTTCAATACTCAGACTATCTGCCGTTTTAACGGTGGTGACTTCTATATGGTCGGACTTGACATCACTTCTCTTTAGGTTACGAACATCTGAATAACGCAGACTGGTAAAGCAACAGAACAGGAAAACATCCCGGACACGTTCCAGATACTGTTTGTCTTTGGGTATCTGATAGTCTTTTAGTCTGTTCAACTCTTCCCATGTCAGGAAGATTACCTTCTTGGGGGTGGTTTTCAATTTCGGTTTGAACGTATCGTATGCTATATTCTGGTGATAGTCTTTCTTGAAGCTCCATCGCAGGAACCATTTGAGGAATCCCATTTGTTTACCGATGGTACTGTTTCTCATGTCTTTTTTGTCACGCAGGAAATTGATATACTCGTTCAATCCGAACTCATCGAAATATTCAAAGGTCACATCTTCCTTGAACTCCTTGAGGTGATTTTTAACGGCTGCAAACTTTTCGTATGTGGATTCAGTCCAGTTATTCTGATTGCCGCATTCTTTTACAAATTCATCGAACACCTCCCAAAAACTTATCTGTGCTTCTTCCTGCTGTTCTTCGTTGGCATTCTTCATCCGCAGGTTGAATGCATCCTTTAGTTGTTGGGTAGTTGGCATGGTTTCCTGTACCTCAAACTCCTTGAACACATTTTGAATTTCGGCATAGTATTTCAGCAGATCGGCATTGATTTCAGATGCACTTTGCTTTAATTTGTTGGTACACCCGTTCTTTACTCGCTGCTTGTCGGAATCCCATTTGGCTACATCGATGCGGTAACCCGTTGTAAACTCAATGCGCTGGCTTGCGTATATGACGCGCATACGGATGGGGACATTCTCCACAATTGGCACACCGTTCTTTTTCCGGCTTTCCAATGCAAAAATGATGTTTCGTTTGATATTCATAATTGGGTGCGTTTGAAATTCTACACCCAAATATACACCCAATATTTGGAATAGCAAAAGATATTCAGAAAGATTTAGATTTACTATGTATTCCAAATTGTGTGTGATTATCAGTAATTTGCAATTTTATGATATTTCTTGAATGTATAGGTTCGAGAGCCTGTCTCTCCGCTGAACACTAAAGACAAATGGTGGAAAAGCTAAGACAAGTTCCGTAAAATCAAGGTTTTACGGAACTTTTTTCGTTTTGTCGGCAGACAAGAAAAGGACAAGAAAATGCCTCGTTTGGACAAAGTAGTGTTACTAAATCGTTACTGAAAATTGAGCGAAATAAAATAGTAACGATTTTAATGTTAAGTTGCTGATTTGTCGCTCGTTGTCTCTTAGATGTCCGTTCATAAACTAATTGTTAATCGTTCCTTAGCAGTGGGAAGTTATAACCCCATTGTTACGGACATAAAAAACAAGGTATATGAGCAAGAGTATATTTAAGATTTCCTATAAATAGGTTATGAAGTTATGCAGTATTTTGTTAATCTTGCATTTTATAAATACATCATTAAAATCTTCCTTTATGAGAACAAGGACTTTATATGGAATACTAGTTTTATGCCTATTTGTCATAGGAATAGTACCGACCACGGCTCAAGAGAAAGAGCATTTTACAACTATTAAGGATAAGCATAGAATAGAATCTATGCAGAGACCGTTTATGATGTCATTTTCTTTAGGTTCTAATTTTAATACCGGAGGAAATGATTATTCAGAATGGTTTGGTTCACGAGCGGATGTAGCTACCCAGTTTGACATGCGAATGAATGTTGCGTTTGCACGCAATTGGTGTGCTTATTTTGATTTAGGACTTTCTTTCTATAAAGTACAAACCGATGATTTAGTACAGAATATCGGTAACGCACTTCTTGACGAGTTGATTCCAGGTTTAAGTAAAATAAAACCTTCTGTGGCACTTGGAGTATCATATATTGTGGAAAGGAATAGGTGGCAGTTGATGCCAAGAGTCGGAATAGGGTGGATGTCTGCCGGTTGTTCATCTGATAATTCGACAACGGTTGATGGGAAAACTACCCGTTTGGAAATAGACAGGTCGCCTATGTTTTTCAATGCAGGAACATCTATAGGTTATCGTACATCAAATAAATGCAGTGTCATTTTTGATGTAAGCTATCGTTTTCCGATACAATCTTGTAAAGCTATCCATACAACAACGTTGCCGGACATACCTCCTGTCATAGTTACAAATAAATCTCATTCATGGGCGAATGATTTGAGCGTTTCGATTGGTATTCAACTTCAAATGGACCTGAAAAAGAAGAAATAAAAATATAGCGCAGGTGCAAAGAAAAAGATTGTTGCACCTGCGCTATAGAGAGTAAGTTTTTTATTTTTATTTCTCTTTTTCTATCTGTTCCTGTACAATTGCATCTACAACTGCAACGGTTGTCAGATTTACGATGTCGCGGGTCGTGCTTTCCACATCTGTAAAGTGGATCGGCTTATTTAATCCCATTTGGATCGGGCCAATTGTCTCGGAAATTCCAAGTGCGTCCAATAATTTATAGGCACTGTTGGCTGAGCTTAGATTCGGGAAAATTAATGTGTTTACATCTTGGCCTTTTAGTTTATTGAACGGATACATCTCGTCGCGAAGTTTCTTGTCGAGAGCAAAGTTTACTTGCATTTCTCCGTCAATAACCATTTCCGGATAATTTTTATGCAAGAAATCGATGGCATCATGTACTTTTTGCGGACTACCTTTTTTGTCGGAACCGAAATTGGAATATGAAAGCATTGCCATTACAGGTTCATGTGCAAAGAACTTGACGGCATCATGCGTCAGACGTGCAATATCGATCAGTACGTCGGTAGAAGGATGACGGTTAATCAATGTGTCGGAAATAAAGAAAGTTCCTTTTTTGCAGGTAACAATATTCATTGCTCCGAAATGATTGTATGTGGGACGGATTCCGATGATTTCTTCCGCCAGTTTTGTCACTTCCGAATAACGGCTGTAAACGCCGGTAATGAACGCATCTGCATCTCCGGTTGCTACCATCATCATCCCGAAGGCATTGCGACCAACCATCTTTTCACATGCTTCGGCAAAAGTGACACCTTCGCGTGCCTTTTTTTCTGCAAGAATGCGGGCATAGCGATTGCGCCGTTCTTCTTCACGGTCGTGGCGCAGATTTACGATCTCTATACCTTCAAGGCTCAGATTTTCTTCGGCTGCCAGTTTTTGAAGTCGTTCTTCATTGCCTAATAAAATTGGTTGGCAAATACCTTCAGACTTTGCTTCAATAGCGGCTTTCAGCATATTTACATGGTTTGCTTCTGCAAATACCACACGTTTCGGATTTGCCTTGGCCATATCCGTGAAAGAACGAAGCATTTTATTATCGTATCCCATCATTTCACGCAAATGGTTTGCATAATCATCCCAGTCGGTGATTGTTTTGCGAGAAACTCCTGATTTGATGGCAGCTTTGGCTACAGCTATGGAAACGCGGGTTAGTAAGCGTGGGTCGAGTGGCTTTGGAAGAATATAATCGCGTCCAAAGGAAGTGCGTTTTAGCTTATAAGCCGCATTTACCACATCCGGAACAGGTTCTTTTGCCAGATCAGCAATCGCATGAACGGCACCTAGTTTCATCTCTTCATTAATTGCCTTGGCATGAACATCGAGTGCGCCGCGGAAAATATAAGGGAATCCTAATACATTATTTATTTGGTTCGGATAATCGGAACGGCCGGTTGCAAAAATGATGTCGTTGCGCGATGCCATTGCATCAGCATAAGAGATTTCAGGATTCGGATTAGCCAATGCAAATACGATCGGATTTGCATTCATGGAACGAACCATTTCCTGGGTTAATACGTTGGCAACAGACAAACCAAGGAATACATCACTACCTGCAACAGCTTCCTGCAATGTCTTTATATCCCGATCGGTTGCAAATTCGAGCTTAGCAGCATTCAAGTCGGTGCGTTTGTTTGATATAACGCCTTTACTGTCGCACATGATAATGTTTTCCTTGCGTGCTCCTAGCAATACATATAGTTTTGTACAAGAGATAGAGGCCGCACCGGCACCGTTTACTACGATCTGTACTTCTTCAATCTTTTTGCCGGTTAGTTCCAATGCGTTTAAAAGACCGGCAGCAGAGATAATGGCTGTTCCGTGTTGGTCGTCGTGCATGACAGGAATATCTAGTTCTTCCTTCAGGCGTGTTTCTATTTCGAAACATTCCGGAGCTTTTATGTCTTCCAGATTGATGCCTCCAAAAGTAGGCGCAATAGCTTTTACTGTTTGAATGAATTTTTCAGGGTCTTTTTCTGCTACTTCGATGTCAAATACATCAATGCCTGCAAAGATTTTGAATAAAAGCCCTTTTCCTTCCATTACCGGCTTTCCTGCCATTGGGCCGATGTCTCCCAAACCTAAAACGGCAGTACCGTTTGATATAACAGCTACCAGATTTCCTTTTGATGTATATTTATAAGCATCGAGCGGATTCTTTTCAATTTCCAGGCATGGTTCGGCTACACCTGGCGAATAAGCTAATGATAAATCTGTTTGTGTACTGTGTGGTTTTGTGGGAATTACTTCTATTTTTCCGGGTTTGCCTTCGGAATGATACCGAAGCGCTTCATCTTTCGTTATTTTTGCCATATGTTCATCGATTTTGTATTTTGTTTCTTTGTAAATTGCCTACAAAAGTAACAAATTATTATACAAATGCTATTTGATGCTTACAATTAGTTTGTTGTTTTTTGTTATAATTTTGTTTGTTCTGCTAAAAGGATTAAATAGTTATTTTAAATGAAATATTGCTTAAAAACGATTGTTTTTTTATCTTTGTTGTCCCTAATCGGGATAAAGTTGGATGAGACAACATATAATTAAATATTTGAAGTGGTTACTACCGGTACTTTTTATTACGTACTATAGTTGTGTATCACTTTTTACACACGTGCATATTGAGTACGGCGTAACCATTGTACATGCTCATCCATTTAAAACTGATTCGAATAGTTCTTCTCATCATCACAATTCCTTAGCCGAAATACAGCTGTTCCATATACTCTCTTCGCTACATGCGACCGATGGAACGGTTCATCCGCTGCAACTACATTTTTATACACTTTATATAGGCGAAATTTCTGAATCGCCGGTTTATCCGGCGTTTCCGGTTCCTGTGAAAGGAAATTTATATCTTCGTGCACCTCCTGTTTTAGCTTGATATTAAAAACATTCCTTTCGGAAGGATTTAGGATTCCTTTCGAAAGAAATTCTATTTTCTCCCGGAAAGAATTATATTCCATTGAAAGAATATGTTATTCCTTCCAAATAGATTATTAAGATCATATTAAATTATTTTTATCAAGCAATGAATAGGATATTTATACTTATACTATGCCTGTGTCATACCTTTTCGGTTTTATGGGCAGGAGATGATGATATGCACCTTAACCCTTCGGATGCTAATGTAGTGGGACATATTTTGGACAAAAAAAGCGGAGAACATCTTTCTTTTATTAACGTCTATCTACACGGAACAACGATCGGTACTTCCACTGATGCTACCGGACACTATTACCTGAAAAATCTTCCGGAAGGTAAGTTTACTTTAGTGATGAAGTCTTTAGGTTATAAAACAATAGAGAAGCAATTGACTCTTAAGAAAGGAAAGACTTTGGAAGTAAACTTTGAAGCTGAAGAAGATGCTGTTTCATTGGATGGCGTTGTTGTTTCGGCAAACCGGAATGAGACGACCCGCCGGTTGGCTCCGTCTCTGGTGAATGTATTGGATGCGAAGGTTTTTGAGACAACCCATGCAACCTCTTTAGCTGACGGGTTGAACTTTCAACCGGGAGTGCGTGTGGAAAACAATTGTCAGAACTGTGGTTTTCAACAAGTTCGAATCAATGGGCTGGAAGGCCCTTATACACAGATACTGGTAGATAGCCGTCCGATATTCAGTGCCCTTACCGGTGTTTATGGATTGGAACAGATTCCTGCTAATATGATAGAACGTGTAGAAGTTATGCGCGGAGGCGGTTCTGCATTATTTGGCTCTTCTGCCATAGCAGGAACAATAAATATCATAACAAAAGAGCCATTGCGCAACTCTGCCCAATTGGCTCACTCCCTGACAATGATAGGAGGTAGCCGCCCTGATAATAATACCACATTGAATGCTTCATTAGTAACGGATGATCATAAAGCCGGAATTTACCTTTTCGGACAAAGCCGTCACCGTGCTTCGTATGATTATGACGGCGATGGTTTTTCCGAGTTAGGACAGTTGAATGCAAAAACGGTAGGTTTTCGTTCTTATTTGAAGACCAGCACTTATTCTAAGCTGACTTTCGAGTTTCATAATATTAATGAATACCGTCGTGGAGGCGACCAGATTGATCGCCCTCCTCATGAGTCCCTTGTTGCTGAGCAAACAGAACATAATATAAATGGCGGAGGGTTGAAATTCGACTTGTTTTCCAAAGACTACAAACATCGCTTAAATGTATATACTTCGGCCCAGCATACCAAACGTGATAGTTATTATGGAACGAACCAGAATCCGGACGCTTATGGACATACTACTGATATGACCTTTGTTGGTGGTACGCAATATTCATACAACTGGAATAAATGCCTTTTTATGCCTGCCGAATTTACCGGAGGCCTGGAGTATAATTATGACAGGCTGAAAGATGAGATGTTAGGTTATCATCGTGTAGTTGACCAGACTGTACATATTGGAAGTCTTTTCCTTCAGAATGAATGGAAAAATGATCGTTGGAGCTTTCTTGTCGGCGGCCGTTTTGATAAACATAACCTGATGGATCATGTTATTTTTAGTCCGAGAGCTAACGTACGTTTCAATCCGGTTGAAGATATCAATTTACGTTTATCTTATTCAAGCGGTTTCCGTGCTCCGCAAGCATTTGACGAGGATTTGCATGTTGCTGCTGTTGGTGGCGATGTAGCTATTATCCAGCTTGATCCTGATTTGAAAGAAGAACGGTCGAACAGTGTAAGTGCTTCGGTTGATTTTTATCATCGCTTTGGGCCTGTTCAGGTAAACTTTCTGGCGGAAGGATTCTATACGGATTTAAAGGATGTATTCTTCCTTCAGGAAGTAGGGAAGGATGAACAAGGTAACTTGATATTGGAACGTCGTAATAAAGACGGTGCCCGCGTAATGGGGATTAATTTGGAGGGTAAGATGGTTTATTCGTGGATGCAGTTGCAGGCCGGTGCTACTATACAGCGTAGCCGTTATAAAGAAGCAGTGACGTGGAGCGAAACAAATCCGGGCATCCAGCCACAAAAGAAAATGTTCCGGACACCAGATGTTTACGGTTATTTCACTTCTGTTTTTACTCCAGTGAAACGTCTGTCCGCATCTCTTACCGGAACTTATACAGGAAGTATGTTGGTACAGCATTTGGCAGGTTATATTCCTGAAGATAGAGAAGAGAAAACGCCGGATTTCTTTGATATGAATATTAAACTGGCTTATGATATTCCTTTGTTTAGTTCTGTTAGTTTACAGATAAATGCAGGTGTACAGAATATATTCCAGGCATATCAGAGTGATTTTGATCAGGGTAAAGATCGCGATTCGAAATATATCTATGGACCCGGTACGCCCCGAAGTTATTTTGTGGGGTGCAAGATCAGTTATTAAGGTATAAAGAATGAAGGTGTGTCAAAAGTCGGAATTAAGGAACGCAGACGGAGCGCAGGCCATATTGATTATTAATAAAATCAGTCTGCGCTCTTCTGTGTGTTCTGCGTCCGGTAATAGCGTTTTGACACAACCTCATTTTTTATCTTATTTATTTTATATCTCTTCCGGTTGGCAATAAGGCCGGATTTCTACGTAATGTGAAGATATTATTTTCTGATAAAAGAGTACCGGTGGTTGGGCAACTGTACTCGGCGGGGTGTTTGCCCCATCGGGATAGTTTGTATTTGCTTCCCGGTAAAGTTGTTGGCGATTCCATACCACCCGTACTATTATCACCCCACAATAAAAAGGTGTATTTATAAACTTTTGTTGATTTCCTCAATGTAATTCAATATTTCGTCCCGCCCCTCTCTTTTTTCGGATGAAGAGACTAAAATCGGTGGTAATTCTTCCCATGTTTCAAGTAATTTTTCCTTATAAGCTTTCAGGTTTTCTTGCAACCGCCCTTTGGTTATTTTATCTGTCTTTGTGAAGATAATAGTGAATGGAATACCGTTTTCACCAAGCCATTCCATAAATTCAAGGTCTATCTTTTGTGCTTCATGCCGGCAATCTACCAGTAAGAAAAGACAGACTAACTGTTCACGTTCTAATATATAGTCTTCAATAATGCACTTTAACTTTTCACGTCCGCTTTTGCCGTGTTGTGCAAACCCATAACCGGGAAGGTCAACCAAATACCATTCATTATTGATGATAAAATGATTAATAAGCTGTGTCTTGCCCGGCTTTTGTGAAGTCATGGCAAGCCCTTTCTTGTTAGTTAGCATATTAATAAGGGACGATTTGCCTACATTACTGCGTCCAATGAAAGCATATTCAGGTAAGTTTCCTTCCGGACATTTCTTTACATCCGTATTGCTAATTACAAATTCCGCACTTTTTATTTCCATAGGTTGAATTGTAAATTATAAATTATGAACTATGTATACTTGTTTGTTTGTTATGTGCCGAAACTGCCCACAACCCGGCAAATGTAATACCTCCGTTAACCATCAGCATTTCATAACCAAAGGTATAGCCGGCATATTGTTTTACAAGATAATCCAGGGTAAAACAGATCAAAGGCGAGGCTATACATATGTAAGGAACATATTTGTCGCGTGGTTGTTTACGGGTAAACAGGCCGAAAACAAACAGGCCTAATAACGGACCGTATGTATATGAAGCAATCATGTAAATGGCATCTATCACACTCCGGTTATTAACAGCTTTAAATATAAGAATGATAATAGCGAATAATACGGAAATCATAAGATGTACTTTCAGCCGGGTACGTTTGGCCTTTTGTGCTTCTTCCTGTTCTACACCAAGAATATCTACGCAGAAAGAAGTTGTGAGTGCTGTTAATGCAGAGTCTGCACTGCTGAATGCCGCAGCAATAATACCGATGGTAAAGAATATCAGAATACTGCTCCCTAAAATACCCGAAGTACAGAACATGGGCAGAATATCATCGTTTAACTGAGGCAATTGTATTTGTTGCTGGTTGGCTAAGGTTAAAAGTAATACACCCAGCGCAAGGAAGAGGAAGTTTACCGGAGTAAAAGCAAATCCGTAAGTGTACATATTCTTTTGTGCATCCTTTAGATTTTTGCATGAAAGATTCTTTTGCATCATATCCTGGTCCAAGCCGGTCATCACAATGGTGATAAATATTCCGCTAAAGAATTGTTTGAAGAAGTTTTGCGTACTGTGCCAGTCTCCGAATTCGAATATGCGGAAGCGAGGACTTTCTACCAGCGTTTGTATCATGCCACCGGTACTTAAATCCATCTTGTCTTTTACTTGCCAGATAATGACAATAAGCATGGCAACCAGGCATAGCGCCTGAATGGTGTCTGTCCAAATAATTGTTTTGATCCCGCTGCGGTATGTATAAAGCCAGACCATAAAAATACTAAGTATAACCGTTACTGCGAATGGAATGTTCCAGGTGCTGAACACGTAAGTCTGTAATATTAAAACAACGAGGTAAAGCCGGGCTGCCGCTCCTACGATTTTAGATAATAAAAAGAAGGAAGCTCCTGTTTTATAGCTACGCCGCCCTATACGGCTGTCAAGATATGAGTATATGGAAGTAAGTTGTAATTTATAATATAGAGGCAACAGTACTTTGGCTATCAGGATATATCCGACAAAAAAACCAAGAACCGTTTGCATATATGTCATATCTATTCCACGAACCATACCCGGGACTGATACGAATGTAACACCTGAAAGGGAGGTTCCGATCATACCGATAGAAACAATATACCAGGGCGATTTACGGTTTCCGAGAAAAAAAGCTTCATTGCCGCTGTGCTTTCTTCCGGTAATCCAGGCTATCAATAATAGTATTCCAAAATAAGCCGCAATGATAAAGAGGATAATGTAGCTATTCATCGAGTGATTTTTATTTCCTGCAAATATACAATAAAGGAAGGACTTTTTGAACCGTTTAATATCTTTTCTCAACTTCCGCTCCGGGGAAATAATGAGCCAGAATTTGTTTGTAGTTATATCCTTTGGCACCCATTACGGCTGCGCCTATCTGGCACAATCCGACGCCGTGTCCCCAGCCGGCACCAGTTAAAATAAAGCGTTGTGGAATATCGCATGATACCTCTTTCTTATCTACTATAAATGCAGAACTATACAAATGGGTTTCTGAGAGCGTACGGCGTATTTCAAGTTCCTTGCCGATAATTAAACTTTGCCGTGTGCCGATAATCTTCAGTTTTACGATACGCCCGGATGTTCCGCGTTCTATTGGAATTAAATCTTGTATCTGGCCGAAATCCATACCGCTTTTGCGATGGATAAGTTCGGAAAGTTGTTTTTGAGTGTATTCCACCTTCCAGCGATAAAAGTCAGTTGTCTCCTGATCGTAGTTGTTTAATACTTGTTTCAGAATGGCACTGTCATGTGTGTTGCAAAAGGCTTCCGGTGAGGTCCTTATCCAGTTTTCTGCGTTAGCTTCATTAGTAAGATCGGGATACTTTATCTTATATTGACTGTCTTTTACGGTGGTAAGGTAGGAGTGGGGAACCGGTTCCCAGCAATTCTCGAACTTCTCGGTTATACCGCCGCAGCATTTGGAGAAACGGGTATCGCAGATTGTTTTACCATCGGTCAGTATTTCTCCGCGTGTTTCACGTATTACTTGTTCTACGATTGGAGTAGAAGTGCGGGTAATGCCTTGATAACGCTGGCAGTGATCGTCTGCACAAACATCAAAGAATGTGTGATCTTCGCGGTCGTACCAACGGATCAGTTGCTCTCTGTCCCTGTAGTAACTTTGGTATTTCTTTTCCGAGGCCGATAGTATCGAACTTTTTTCTACCTGGGCAAGTAGCCAACTACGGGAAATGACAGCGTGTGCTTTTAGCAGTTCTTTTGATGCGTGTGCACTCATCTCAGACGAAATAACACTGGTTAAGTATAATTCGGCATCTACTTGGTTGATCGTGATAATACCTTCTTTTCCGGCAACTAAATTTAAAGCGCCGTAAAAACGTTGGTCTTCTTGCCGCTGCCAATGGAACTGAACGCCAATGGTTACAGCTTTCAATTCGAAGGAAGCGTCCGGAGAAGTAGGTTCAAAGAATATTTCTTTATATAGTTTGCCGTTAAAAACAATATTTCCGTTTACAAACAAAGCGCGTTGTTCCCCGGTTAGGAAAGTGCCTGTTTCTGTATGTACGTATTCTGCATTAAATACGAATGATACTGCCTTTTCTGTTAATATACCTACGTTTACTACCGGTGCTTCCATGATCTGAATTATTCTTTTTTTGCTTTTAATGAAGTAATTGCCAGATAAGCCATGATTGCAATATACATTACAATGGCTAGCATCTCTGCCATTGTGCTGTTCATCCAATCTTCATTCACCAGATTAACTCCTCCAAAGCGAAGGGCGGCACTCACCACTCCCATTAAAGCACCTCCGGCTATGAATCCGGAAGCAAGCAGTGTACCTTTTTCCAATCTGGCAGAGTTCAGAGCTTGGTCTTTGCTACGGCTTCCTACGTACCAACTGATGGCTCCGCCTATTAGCAAAGGTGTGTTGAGTTCCTGAGGGATAAACATACCCAAGGCAAATGCCAATGCCGGGATTTTGCAGAAGTTCAGTACGATAGCCAATACGGCACCTATGGCATACAAAGCCCACGGCGCACCGGCCCCACTCATTAAAGGTTCTATAACAGCTGCCATAGCGTTTGCTTGCGGAGCGGCCAATTGTCCGGTAGTAAAACCGTATGTCTGATTCAGTATCAATATAACACCACCTACTGTCGCTGCCGAAACCAATGTTCCGAGGAACTTCCATGTTTCCTGTTTGGCTGGTGTACTTCCCAGCCAATATCCTATCTTTAAGTCGGTAATAAAACCTCCAGCCATAGATAGAGCAGTACAGACAACACCGCCAATAACGAGGGCGGAGACCATTCCTGCCGTTCCTTTTAATCCTGCGGCTACAAGGATGATGGAGGCTAAAATAAGTGTCATCAACGTCATGCCCGAAACCGGGTTTGTACCTACTATAGCAATTGCGTTGGCTGCAACTGTTGTAAAAAGGAAGGCAATAATACCAACCAGCAGTAGCCCTATTACAGCATAAAACCAGTTATCTAATACGCCAAAGTGGAAGAACAAATAAGTGATAATTAATGTCACAATTACACCGATGGATATAATTTTCATTGGGATGTCCCGCTGTGTCCGGATTGTTTCTTTTTCAGCGTCTCCGCCTTTTCCTTTCAGCTCTTTAGCAGCTAATCCTACAGCTCCGCGTATAATTCCCCATGATTTGATAATACCTATTACACCTGCTGTTGCAATACCGCCAATACCAATGTGGCGGGCGTAAGTGGTGAATATCTGTTCCGGTGTCATACTGCCTACAGTGGCGGTTATAGCATTATTGCCGAATGTGAGCACATCGGCACTGAAGATGGCGGACATAGCCGGGATGATAACTAACCAGACAAGGAATGAACCTGCACAAATAATCATGGAATATTTTAATCCGATGATGTATCCCAAACCTAATACGGCGGCACCGGTATTGACTTTCAATACGATTTTTGCCTTCTCTGCAAGCAATTCTCCGGCACCTATTATGCGTGTGCTGACCGTTTCGCTCCACCATCCGAAAGTAGCGATGATGAAATCGTACAGCCCGCCTATTAATCCTGCAAAGATCAAAGGTTTTGCCTGACTGCCTCCTTTCTCACCGGACACAAGTACTTGGGTGGTAGCTGTAGCTTCGGGGAAAGGGTATTTGCCATGCATGTCTGAAACAAAATACTTACGGAACGGAATTAACAATAAGATGCCCAATATTCCACCAAGCAACGAACTCATAAATACTTCAAAGAAATTTATGCTGATTTCCGGATATTTATCTTGTAAAATATACAAGGCCGGCAGCGTAAAGATGGCTCCTGCAACGATAACGCCGCTACTAGCCCCGATAGACTGTATGATGACATTTTCGCCCAGCGCGTTTTTCCGTTTGAATCCGCTGGATAGTCCTACGGCAATAATGGCGATGGGAATGGCCGCCTCGAATACCTGCCCTACTTTTAACCCTAGATAGGCAGCTGCTGCACTGAATAGTACGGCCATGACAAGTCCCCATAGAACCGACCAAGGCGTTACTTCCTTGTATTGTTTGTTGGGTGACATGATTGGCTTATATACTTCTCCTTCTTTCAGTTCCCGATAGGCATTTTCAGGCAGCCCGCTTACCTTTTCTTTGTTTTCTTCCATTACGGCATTAAAATGTTAGGTTTATTATTCGTCTAAGCAGCCTTGAATCTGGCTTGTTGTTGACAAAAGTATGTTATATCTTCGAAAGAAACAAATCCTTTCATTGCTATAATTAAATCTGGGATACAGCATGTTTTGTACGAAAGATCGGGAATAAGTATTATTTTTACCGGGCATAAAATTAATTACTACCTGGCTAAAAATTAATTTTGACCATGCTGGAAATTGATTTTTACCAAGGACAAAAGAATAAAAATACAGTATCTTTGGGGTAAAATGTCGGTATTCCCGGATTAAGATATGCTATGGAAAGAACTAATTATTCGTTATCTTTGTGCTCAAATAGTTAGAGACAATGAGTGAAAGATACCCGTCGGCATTACTTGAAAGTGCAGTGAATGAGTTGGCTTCGTTGCCCGGAGTAGGGCGGAAGACCGCTCTGAGATTGGCTCTTTATATGCTTAGGCGTGATGTGGGCTATACCGAAAACTTTGCAGCGGCTTTGGTAGCTTTGCGTCGCGATGTAAAGTATTGCCGTGTTTGCCATAATATATGCGATGATGAGATATGTGCTATTTGCGCCAATCCGCAACGGGATCATGAAACGGTTTGCGTGGTTGAGAATATAAAAGAGGTAATGGCAATAGAGAATACCGGTCAGTTTCGTGGTGTTTATCATGTGCTGGGTGGAATTATTTCGCCTATGGACGGAACCGGCCCCGGTGATTTACAGATTGATAGTTTGGTAGAGCGCGTGGCCCGTGGCGAGGTGAAAGAAGTGATTCTTGCTTTAAGTACGACGATGGAAGGCGATACTACAAATTTCTTTATCTACCGTAAATTGGCTCCTTATGATGTGAAAACGTCTATGATTGCCCGTGGAGTTTCTATTGGGGATGAGATTGAATATGCCGACGAGATAACTTTAGGACGTTCTATTGTTAACCGTACGGAATTTAAGATGAACAGCTAATCTGATGTAACTCATGTATGAAACGAAGATATCTATTATAATAGTAAACTACAACGTAAAATACTTCCTGGAGCAATGCCTTTATTCTGTACGGGCTGCAGTGTCGGGCATGGATGCTGATGTGTTTGTTGTAGATAATAACTCTACAGATGGTTCGGTAGAATATCTGCGTCCTTTGTTTCCTGAAGTCGTTTTTATTGAGAACTGCGATAATCCGGGTTTTGCAAAGGCCAATAACCAGGCTATTGCCCGGTGTAAGGGAGAATACGTATTGCTGCTTAATCCGGATACGGTGATAGGTGAAGAAAGTATCCGTTCATTGTGCTATTTTATGGATGAAAATCCTCAATCGGGCGGGATAGGAGTGAAAATGTTGGACGGACACGGTGTATTTCTGGCGGAAAGTAAACGCTCGTTTCCAACGCCGTGGGTTTCGTTTTGCAAAATGTTCGGGCTGTCAAAGCTTTTTTACAATTCACCTTGTTTTGCACGTTATAGCTTACCTTATCTGGACGAGAATAAGCAACATGAAGTTGAAGTATTGGCCGGAGCATTTATGCTGTTGCGCCATGAGGCTCTGGATAAAGTAGGTTTGCTTGATGAGGCTTTCTTCATGTATGGAGAAGACATTGACCTTTCGTATCGCCTGGTACTTGGCGGTTATACTAACTTTTATATGCCTGAACGTATTTTGCATTATAAAGGCGAAAGTACAAAGCAGGGAGACCTGAAATATATCCGGGCATTTTACGGGGCAATGATTATTTTCTTTAAGAAGTATTATCCGCATTCCGGCATTGTAATGAGTTTCCTTATCCATGTTGCGGTTTGGCTTAAGGCAATCTTGTCTGCTCCTTTCCGGAAGTTCGGATTAAATAAAGGTAAGAAAAGTAAGCACCGCCGTTTGCTGGTGTTATGTAATGAAGAACATTTTGAAGAAATAAAGAAGACCTGTACCAAGCGTATGCCCGAACTCGAATATGTCAACCTTTGGGATTTGGATGAAGAGCATGCGATGGATGCGATTTGTCGTCGCAACCAGATGAAAGGCTTTACCGATTATGTTTTCTGTTATCCCGACGTCCGTTTTGAGCAAATGCTTCTTTTTATGGACAGGATAGTGAATAAAAAGGCTACATATCATATTTATACTAAAAAAAGCGGCCGGCTTGTATCGCCCGGTAAATGAGATGGCTCTGTTGGAAAATGAACATATCCGCCTTCGTGCGTTGGAACCGGAAGACCTGGATTTACTGTACCGTTGGGAGAATGACACTTCTCAATGGAATGTTGGAAATACGCTGTCTCCGTTCTCGAGATATATACTAAAGGAATATATTGCTAATTCCCATTTGAATATATATGAATTGAAACAGCAGCGTTTTATGATAGAGTTGAAGTCTGACGGGACAGCTATCGGAATGATTGATTTGTATGATTTTGAACCTCATCATAGACGTGCTGGGGTGGGAATTATGCTTGACCGGTTATATCAGGGGAAAGGCTTTGCTATGGAAGCATTGGATCTGACGGTAGAATATGCATTTTCATTTCTCCGGTTACACCAACTTTATAGTCATGTTCCTGCAAAGAATAGTCCTAGCAAAGCTCTTTTTGAACGTTGTGGATTTATACTTACAAGTGTTCTTACAGATTGGATCGTAACAAAAGAGGGTTATTCGGATGTATACGTTATGCAACGAATAACCACCAAACTGACAGATAATTAATTTAGGTATGGATCTTTTGGATAGTTTATCCAGGTTTCGTAACGGCTGCCCATTTCTTTAAGCGAATCTTTCCAGAAAGATTCCCCTTCGGCAAACATTACATTGTCGTTGGCATTGCGGCTTACAATCCATGAATTTTGCGTTATCTCTTTTTCCAGTTGTCCTTGTGTCCATCCTGAATAACCGAGGAAGAATTTTACTTTTCCTTCTATGGAGTGTCCGTTAACGATATATCGTTTAAGTGCTTCAAAATTGCCGTCGAAATATAATTGATCGTTGATTTTTACAGCATCAGGAATGATGTTGTTTCCCAGTGAATGAATGAAAAACAAACGGTTCGGACTTACGGGTCCTCCTAAATAGATGGGTATTTCGGATAAATCTTCAAGTTCGGAAAAAAATGTATTTACAACCAGATCGGTCTTTTTATTTAATACAAATCCCATAGAGCCTTGTTTGGTATGTTCAATTAATAAAACAACAGATCGTTGGAAGTAAGCATCCTGAAGAAAAGGTTCTGAAATAAGGATACTGCCTTGTGCCGGCAGTACATTATTATGTGTTATTTTGAATATATCTTTATAAGCCGCCATAGTTATTGGGAATAAATTGATTGAAAAACACGGACAATGTAAGGCTTTTAAAGATGAAAAACAAATAAAAAGCCCGGCAGAATGGTTAATAAACGCAAATTTTACCGGGCTTTTGTCATTTATAGCGGATGGTTTTCACTGAATATTTTTAATCGTTTTTCTAGCAATTCATATTGATGATCTTTTATGAAAGAGGTGCAGGCACGCAAGCCTTGCTGGTTACTTCCTGTTGTACTCAAAGATATGGCACTAACACCATAGTAGATGAGTTCCTGCATTAATTCTCCTCCCGTCATGCCCGGATAAGAGATGGTAAAGTAGAAACCATCGGCAATAGGCTCATCCAAGTCATGATTATATACGATCTGAAAACCATATTGGGTGAATATCTTTTTCAATCGTTCTGCACGCCTTCCGTATTCTTTCACTTCGGATATAAAGTCGAATGTCCCGTCTGAAGCAGCTTTGAACATGGCAGCCAAGGCATATTGTGCCGAGTGGCTTGTGCCGGAAGAGAGAGCATAAAGTACGCGATGGATATAAACCGTGCCGAATGTTCCTCCGCCATAACGCTGTGTAAGTCCCTGGTATGCGCGGTGGTATAATTTATCAGATATTGCTGTTACACCAATGCGTTGTCCGGCATAACTGAAAGCTTTTGATCCGGAGATTTGTAGTATGTAATTGTTTGTATAACGTGCAACACTTGCCTGATAAGGAGCTTTGAATGGCGTACCTAAATCTTTACGGAAATCCATCGCAAAATAGGCAAGGTCTTCAATAACAATAACATCGTGCTTGTTTGCCATGTCGCCGATAATCTTCAATTCATCTTCGGTGAGGCAGAACCAGGCCGGGTTATTTGGGTTGGAGTATATCATGGCTGCAATATTACCTTTGGAAAGGTATTTCTCCAGCACATCACGTAGCTTTCCTCCGCGGTATTCATAAACATCAAAAGATTCGTACTTATATCCCATAACCGTAATTTGCTGTTTTTGTACAGGAAATCCGGGATCGATAAATAGGATTGTATCTTTTCCGGGCGTGCATTGTCCGCTTACAAGGAATGAAGCGTAAGTTCCCTGCATGGAGCCTGTTACCGGTACACAGCCTTCTGGTGATACGTCTATATTAATAAAGGCTTTGATAAAACGTGAAGCTTCTGTTTTAACTTCCGGTATCCCGTTGATATTGGGGTAGATGGATGCTATTCCGTTACGTAAAGCATTTACTTCGGCATCTACGCCGACTTGGGCTGCTTTAAGTCCGGGAACCCCCATCTCCATATGAATAAATTCTGTTTTTGTCTCTTGTTCCAATTGGGTAGAAATGGCTACTACTTCGCGGATAGTTGCTTTCCCGAAATCAGGAAGTCCATAGCCATCAATAACTTGTCTGGCCTTTTGATAATCTACAGGAGTATTTTTCATGATTATATTAATATGTTATACTGGGAAGCAAAAGTAGAAAAATAATCTGTGTGATCTAATTTTTTCTGCCGAAACTATTGCAAAATCAAATAATCGCTCTATCTTTGCACCGCATTCAACGGAATGATTTGTTTTGAAGAAATAATTGGTGCGTTAGTTCAGTTGGTTAGAATACATGCCTGTCACGCATGGGGTCACGGGTTCGAGTCCCGTACGCACCGCGAAGAAAGCTCTGAAATCGGAAAGGTTTCGGAGCTTTTTTATTTCTATTCGGTAATGAATGGCAATAAATATCTTCTACTGAATATTTTAGGGAAGATGATTCTATAAGAAAAGAATGTATTGTTGGAATAGGTAGGTTTTTTATCTTTTAATCAATACAGTCAGACGTAATGCTAAATCAAAAAACACCATCTTTGCATTTACATTCTGAGAAATATGCTTTTCTGCTTTGTCTAATTCTTTCATTATATCGATTACATTCCTTTCATTAACAAAAGGTGCGAATTTTACAGCGAAACCGGATTCATCGAGGTTCATGTAATTTAATTCTGGCGTTTGAAAACGGTACATGAAGTTTTCACGTATTAGATGCTGACAGTAAGCGAGGAAGTTTTTCTGTCTTTCTCTTCCTATGCCAGCCATTACGTCTGCCATGTTCTTCATATCTTTGACATTCCGGGCCCATGAATTACGCATCATGCTTTTGAATTGTTCCAGGAAAAATTTATTCTCTTCTCCCAAGCTGATCGCTTCCATGGCTTTGATAAAGCTACCGCATGATAAATGAGCTATATGCTTAGCATCGTCTGCCGATAATCCGAATTTTGAAATCATTGATTGAGCAATATCTTGAGCTTGAATTGCTTTTACATTGATACGTTGTGCACGGGATAAAATTGTACCTAATACTTGATCGGGAGTTTCGGAAACCATCAGTATTATTGTATTCTGTGGTGGTTCTTCAATGATTTTTAGCAGTTTGTTGGCACATGTAGGGTGTAGTTTTTCCGGTAACCATACTAACAATATGCGGTATGCCGCTTCGTATATTTTTAGATTAAGCTTATGGATAATCTCGTCACTTTCTTTAGAATAAATCAATGCTTGTGAGTTGCCGGCCTCAATATAATCCAGCCAGTTATCCATGTTAAAATAGGTATATTCTTTCAGGAATCCTCTCCATTCGGTAAGATAATCGTCGCAAACTTCCTTTTTCTTTTCTTTTTTGGCAACAATAGGGAATACGAAATGAAGGTCTGGGTGAACCAAATCATTAAACTTTAGGCATGAAGGACATTTTCCACAAGCATCGGTCTCTGTACGGTTCGTGCAGTTCAGATATCGGGCATATGCAAGAGCCAACGGAAATGCTCCGGCTCCTCCTTGTTCGGTTAATAACTGTGCATGGGGTACAACACCAGTTTGTGCCGACTGTATTAATCGTTGTTTTATTTCTTCTTGGCCGATAATATCTTTGAAGTACATAAATCTTTATTGTTGTTTCGAAAGCATAGCAAAGGTAAGAATAATATCCATTTGCACAGACAGAACAAACCAAATAAGATGTACAATACAGAGTCGGTTACAAAAAATACGATATATTTCATGTCAATAAGAATAAAATTACGATAGTAAGACATGCTCATAACAAAATACCCCTATTGGAAGATGAAATATTTTTCAAAATATTTTATTCGGATAAAAATAATGATCTGTTTTGAATTTATTGAATACGTTTTTCAAGTATGATTTAACAATAACTTGTCTTTGTTTATCAGTTAGGTTGGATAACTACTCATAAAAAAATCATAGTTATGACTTAAAAAAGTCATAACTATGATCCGATAATATTATAATTATGAAATTTCAATTTCTCTTGAAAGGACTTAATACAGGACGATTATTTTAAAAGTCGTTACTCTATATTTTTTCTGATCTTTGTCAGATATTCCTTCATCTTTATAGAATCTTTATCTTTTATGATTTCCTGAAGGGTTTTAAGTTCTTCCTGGATACGTTCGATTTGATGAGGAGTTCTCGGGTTGAAAAGAATTTCCGTCAAAAGATAATCATCTTCTGATAAAAGTCCACGGGCGATTTTCATATGACGTTTGAATGTTGTACCCGGTGCGTCCTGGTGCTTCATAATGGCAGCAAAAACCATTGTCGATGCAAAAGGAATGCCTAATGAATAAGCCACTACTTTGTCGTGCTCTTCGAATGTGTACTCTCTAATATTCAAACGAAGGCTGGAATAAATATCTTTGAAGAATATTTTACCCAAATGATCGCCTTCGGAAATTACAATGGTGTTTTCTTTTTCAAGGCTTCCCAAATTAGCAAAAGTAGGACCAAACATCGGGTGGGTAGAAACATAAGGAAAACCGCATGTTTCATAAAACTCTTTCAGATGCGTCTTTACAGATGCAATATCGGAAATGATACAATATGGCTGCAAATAAGGCATAACCGATTTAAAAGCTTCAATCGTATAGCTTAATGTAACACAGTTTATTACTAGTTCAGGATTAAATTCGGCAACCTCTTCCGGTTTTTGCAGACGCAGGGCGTTGTAAATAAAACGCATCCGTTTAGGATTGTTTTCCAGTACGGCTACTTCATGTTCGAAACTTAGCAGGTCGGTGAAGAAAGATCCCATCTTTCCGGCACCTAATATCAGGATTTTCATTTCTGTTCGTTCATTATAATCATCTGTTGGCGTACAGATTCTTCGTGTATTTCTTTTAATATTTCTTTTACAAAGTCCGGACTTAAATCCATCTGTTCGCCCATATTGGAGCGTTTTTCCAGAATCTCACTGTAACGAGGCGACTGTAAGATCGGCATATTGTGCTCCTTTTTATAAATACCTATTTCGCGCGACACACGCATACGTTTCGCCAATAGTTCCAGCAATTGTTCGTCTATACCGTCTATCTGACGACGTAAAGCAGCCAGATTTTCCGTTGTTTGATTGACGTCACGGATTACTAACAGGTTTAATACATAATCTAAAACGTCAGGCGTAACTTGTTGTGATGCATCGCTCCATGCACAATCCGGGTTACAATGTGATTCAACAATCAGACCGTCAAAACTAAGGTCCATTGCCTGTTGACATAAAGGAGCAACCAATTCTCTTTTTCCTCCGATATGACTAGGATCGCAGAAAATAGGCAAATCCGGCATGCGGCGACGCAATTCAATAGGAATATGCCATAAAGGAAGATTACGGTATATCTTTTTGTCGTATGAGCTGAATCCGCGATGAATTGCACCTAAGCGGTGGATACCTGCGCCGTATAGACGTTCGAATGCGCCGATCCATAATTCTAAGTCGGGATTAACCGGGTTTTTGATCAGAATGGGAATATCTACTCCTTTTAATGCATCTGCAATTTCCTGTACGGCAAACGGATTTACAGCTGTACGTGCGCCAATCCAAAGAATATCGATTCCGGCTTTCAGAGCTTCAAATACGTGATCTTTAGTAGCTACTTCGGTAGAAACATACATACCTGTTTCTTGTTTGACGCGCTTTAACCATTGTAAACCTAGTGCTCCTACACCTTCGAAACCACCTGGTTTGGTACGCGGTTTCCATATTCCGGCACGGAATATTTTAACGCCTCTTGAGGCGAGTTCTTTTGCTGTTTCTAATACCTGCTCTTCTGTTTCTGCACTGCAAGGGCCGGCTATTACAATCGGACGTTTAGTATCTAATCCGGGTAATGAGATAGGTTCAATTTTCATTTCCATGTTATGATGTGTTTTATTAATTATCAAATTCCAATTATAAATTCTTGATTCTATTCAGAGCTTCTTCCAATGTCTCGTTTTTACAACAAAGCGAAATCCGGATATAACGTTCGCCGCGGCTACCGAAAATAAAACCGGGAGTAAGAAAAACATTTGCCCCGTATAATACTTTGTTGGCTATGGCTTCGCTGCTTTCTGCGTCGTCGGGTATGCGTCCCCAAAGGAACATTCCAACTTGTTTTTCATCGAATGTACAACCTAATGTGTGCATGATCTGGCCTGCCAAGTCCCGACGGCTGCCGTATGTACGGTTCATGTTGTCATACCATTCTTTCGGGGCTTTCAATGCTTCGACGGCTGCATATTGCATTGGTTTGAACTGTCCGGAGTCGATGTTGCTTTTTACTTTCAGAATCCATTTAACAAACTGTGCGTTAGATGCAAGCATTGCCATACGCCAGCCCGGCATGTTGTGCGCTTTACTCATTGAGTTAAGTTCGATACATATGTCTTTAGCTCCAGGTATACTCAAAATGCTGATCGGGTGATCGTTCAGTATAAAGCTGTATGGATTGTCGTTGCAAATGATAATGCCGTGTTTCTGTCCGAATGCAACCAGTTTCTCATAAAGTTCTGTTGTTGCATTGGCACCGGTTGGCATATTCGGATAGTTGGTCCACATCAGTTTTACGTTAGACAAATCCATCTTTTCCAGTTCTTCGAAATCCGGTTGCCAGCCTAGTTCTTCTTTCAGTTCATAAGGAATAAGGGTAGCTTCTACCAGTTTGCTTACAGAACTGTAGGTCGGATAACCAGGGTTGGGAATCAATACGCCATCACCCGGATTCAGGAAGGCAAGCGAGATGTGCAGAATACCTTCCTTTGAACCTATTAACGGTTGGATTTCTGTTTTAGGATCAAGGTCTACATTATACCATTTTTTGTACCAGCCGGCGAAGCCTTTGCGAAGCTCGGGAATACCAACATAAGGTTGATAACCATGTTCGTTTGCATTGTGAGCGTGTTCGCACAGCGCTTCGATCGTTTTTTCTGACGGAGGAAGATCCGGGCTGCCTACACCGAGATTGATTACATTCTTGCCTGCGGCATTCATTTCGGCTACCTCTTTCAGTTTTTTTGAAAAGTAGTATTCCTGCACGGCGTTGACACGTGCTGCTGGTGTGATGTTACACACTTTGTTTTCCTTCTGCATATTCGCCTAATATTTTTAAGTCTTTTGTCAACGGTCTGATAGCATCCAATGCTTGTTTGTAGCGGGTGAAATCTGTAAATGTGAGATTGATATAAAACAGATATTCCCATTCGCGTCCGATAATTGGCAAGGATTGTATTTTTGTAAGATTCATATCGTAGAAAGAGAGAACGGAAAGAACTTTGGAAAGGCTGCCGGCGGTGTGAGGAAGTGCAAAAACGAGAGAAGATTTGTTCCTGTCGGTTTCCCGGAGTAATTCGTCCGCCGTCCATCGATCTGCTATGGCAAGGAAGCGGGTGAAGTTCCGTTTGTTTGTTTCAATTCCTTCAGCAAGTACTTCCATATTGTATATTTGTGCTGCCAGTTTCCCACAAATAGCTGCGTGTCCTTTTAGCTGATTCTCCGAAATCCAACGGGCACTCATGGCAGTATCTTCTTTCTCCACTACCTTTGCATGCGGTAATGTGTCAAGAAAGTCGGTACATTGCATCAGGGCGATAGGGTGGGAGTTTACCTCTTTAATCTCATGGATAGAAGTTCCCGGCAGGGCAACCAGCGAATGAGAGATGCGCAATTTGTATTCTCCTATGATGTTTAATCCGCTTTCACGAATCAACTCATGGTTTTGCAAAAGGCTTCCTGCTATTGTGTTTTCGATAGCCATAATACCAAGAATAGACGGATCTTTCTTAATCATCGAGATCACATCCCGAAATGTATTACACGGAACGATCTCAATATCTTCATCTTCGAAATAACTGCGGGCGGCTATATCATGATATGAACCGGCTATTCCCTGGATTGCTACTTTCTTTTTCATCTTATTTCTTTTTGCTCAAACTATTATATATACAAAAAAAGTCCCACCGTATTCGGCAGGACTTTATATTGTTTATTGATACATTCAATTATATTCATCAACACTCTACATACAAACTCCTGCCTTCACTCTGCTAAAGTAAAAGTAATAAAAGAAGTATGTAAAGCTAAATCGATTCATTAAATCTGTTCGTTTTAATTATGCAGCAAAAGTAACGATTTTTTGGTAACTACAAACAAAAAGTATAGTTTTTTTCATTTAAAGATCATTTTTATACCAATTTCTGAAAAGCTTGCAGCGTAAGCATCTCTTTAGGTACCGATTTTTTGATACTTTCGATCAGTATCCCGGCAATTGTGTGACGGATAAAATCTTTTCGTGTTACCCATACAATTTCACGTGTAGGCTTGGGAATAGCAAATGGACGGACTAAATCTTTTTGTTCATTGCTCAACTGATAAATTGCTAATTGCGGAATAAAAGTAATACCGTTACCACTTTCAACCATCCGCATAAATGTTTCCAAACTTCCTAACCGGTAAGAAGCTTGGCGCAGTTTTACCTTTTCCATCTGACAGAAGCGCATCAATTGGTCACGGAAGCAATGTCCTTCATCCAGAAGCCAGAGATGTTCGTCGCTGATGTCTGCCGTACGTATTAATTCTTTTTTAAATACAGGATCACTTTTGGCAACATAACCAAAAAATTCTTCGTAATATAATGTATCTCCTTGTAGCTGCGATTCTATTGGTTGATTGGCGATAATGGCCGCATCTATTTCTCCGTTTAGTAATGCAGACATGGTAGGAGCAGTCTTCATTTCCATGATACGTATATCCATATCCGGATGTTTCTCTGATATTTGCTGAAAAAAACGAGGCAAAAGGTAAGGCGCAATTGTTGGTAATACGGCTAAACGAAATGTTCCCTTCAAAGTCTGTTCTTCTTCATTTACAATGTCTTTTATCAGTGAAGCCTGATATAAAACGTTTCGTGCCTGCTCAATAACCTTGCGTCCTGCCGGAGTAGGGCGTACGGGCTGTAGATTGCGATCAAACAGTTTAATGCCCAGTTCATCTTCCAGTTTCTGAATCATCATACTTAATGTGGGCTGGGTTACCCGGCAATGTTCAGCTGCTTTGGCAAAATGGCGGAATGAATCGACAGCTAGGATGTATTCAAGTTGTTGTATGTTCATAGAGTGCTTGTCGTATATTGAATATTAAAACCTAATTGTACAAAGGTAATAATAATCTGTAATAATTTATATTGCTTTGGTAAAAAGAACTTTCCTGTTGTTTATAAAGTGTGTCTATGAACATATAAAAATTATCTGTTTGACAACGGCTTATCCGTGCCGTATCTTTGCAATACAAGAAAAACGAAACGTATAACAATTTAAAAGTAATAAGTATGAAAACATTAGATTTTATCCATTTAGAAGAATCAGCAGCAAATAAAGTAGTAGCAGCTTTACAACAGTTATTGGCAGATTATCAGGTGTTTTACACAAATATTCGTGGTTTCCACTGGAATATTAAAGGACATGGATTTTTTGTTCTTCACAGCAAATTCGAAGATATGTATAACGATGCAGCCGAAAAGGCGGATGAATTGGCAGAACGTATTTTAATGCTTGGCGGAACTCCAGTAAATAAGTTCAGTGAATATCTGAAAGTTTCCAGGGTGAAAGAAATATCAGGAGTATCTTGTGGTGATGAAGCTTTGAAAAATATCCTTGAAACTTATAGCCTGTTTATTGCAGAAGAACGCAAATTACTTTCTCTTGCTTCTGAACTAGGAGACGAGGCTACTGTTGCATTGATGAGTGATTATTTGAAAGAACAGGAAAAAACTGTTTGGATGTTGGTTGCTTTTTCATCTTGTGATTGCAAAAATTCTTAAGTTTATTGGTTACACTATTCATTGCGTTAGTGAAGAGGGCAGGAAGTGATTCCCGCCCTTTTGTTTTGTGTACTACTTGAAATTAAAAAAAAGGATATTTGTTTTAGTTCTATACATTATGTTGGTAACTGTGTATTATAGGGAAATGATTACCTTTGCAAAAAATACTGTAATACTATGCTGAAACATATTGTTATGTGGAAACTGAATGAACAGGTCTTGGCCGCTTATAAAATGAACCCTCGTCATGCAGAGGTTAGTTCATATTGCAAGAAGATACGTGAGAGTCGTGTTGTCGTTGATTTTTACGAATAAAAAGAATGGAAGCGAAAGTAATATTACCGGCCGAATGGCATCCGCAGAGTGCGGTGCAGCTTACATGGCCGCACGAAGGGACAGACTGGGCGCCTATAATCGACGAGGTTGTTCCTTGTTTTGTGGCAATTGCTAAAGAGATTATAAAACGAGAGATGCTGCTGGTTGTTTGTCCGGATGAAGCAATGGTTCGCGCACAGTTAGGTGATGTGGATTATAGCCGTGTTATATTCCGTGAGATGGAGACAAACGATACGTGGGCTCGCGATCATGGTGGAATCTCTGTTTTCGATGGAGCACAAGCTGCCGTATATGATTTTGTTTTTAATGGCTGGGGCATGAAGTTTGCTGCTAATTATGATAATCTGATAACGAGAAAACTGTTTCATACGAAAACTTTTTCAGAAGAAGTTATTCCTGTTAATATGCAACCTATCGTACTGGAAGGCGGTAGTATAGAATCGGATGGAGAAGGAACGTTACTAACAACGGTAGAATGTCTGTCTTCTGTCAACCGAAATGAGTATCTGGGACAAGAGCAATTAGAATATCATTTGAAAGAAATATTCGGACTGGACCGTATTCTTTGGCTTGAAAGCGGCTATTTGGCAGGAGATGATACAGATAGTCATGTTGATACGTTGGCTCGTTTCTGTAGTCCTGATACAATAGCTTATGTACAGTGCACCGATGAAGGAGATGAGCATTTCGAAGAATTGCAGGAGATGGAACAAGAGTTGAAGGCTTTCACCCGGAAAGATGGTAAACCTTATAACTTGGTTCCTCTTCCTATGGCCGATAAGGTGGAATGGGAGGGAGAGCGTTTGCCTGCTACGTATGCTAATTTTTTGATAATAAACGGAGCTGTACTTGTGCCGTTTTATAATTCACCTAAAGATGAGGTGGCGAAAACTGCGCTACAACAGGCTTTCCCTGATCGTGAGATCGTTGGTGTTAATTGTTTACCGCTGATTAAGCAACACGGATCATTACATTGTGTAACTATGCAGTATCCCGAAGGATTTGTTATTTCCCTTTCAAAAGAGAAGTAATAATTAAAGCATATAATAAATTTATATAGATAAAATGAAAGTCGGATTAATTCAACAAGCAAACAGTAGTGATATTACTGCCAACATAGACAAATTAAAACAGAATATTTGTAAAGCTGCAAATCTGGGTGCAGAATTGGTTGTTTTGCAAGAATTACATAATGGTCTTTATTTTTGCCAGACAGAAGATACTAATTTGTTTGACCAGGCAGAAACGATTCCGGGACCTTCTACAGAAATATTCGGTGCTTTGGCAAAAGAACTAGGCATTGTTCTGGTTTTGTCTCTTTTTGAGAAACGTGCCCCGGGACTTTACCATAATACAGCTGTAGTGCTTGAAAAAGATGGTTCTATTGCAGGTAAATACCGGAAGATGCACATCCCTGATGATCCGGCTTATTATGAGAAGTTTTATTTTACACCTGGCGATATGGGGTTCGAGCCGATCTCTACATCGGTAGGTAAGCTGGGTGTACTGGTGTGCTGGGATCAATGGTATCCCGAAGCCGCTCGTCTTATGGCTATGCGTGGTGCCGAGATGCTTATTTATCCTACGGCTATCGGTTGGGAAAGCAGCGATACGGATGAAGAGAAGCAGCGTCAGCTAGGTGCTTGGGTAACTGTTCAGCGCGGACATGCTGTTGCGAATGGCTTGCCTGTTATTACAGTAAACCGTACAGGACATGAGCCGGATCCTTCCGGACAAACAAAAGGCATTCAATTTTGGGGCAATAGCTTTGTAGCTGGCCCGCAAGGTGAACTGATAGCCGAATTTTCGAATAATAAAGAAGAAGTACGCGTTATTGATATAGACAAGTCCCGGAGTGAAAATGTGAGACGCTGGTGGCCTTTTTTTCGCGACCGCCGTATCGATGCGTTTGGAGGATTAACCGAACGGTTTCTGATATAAACGAATATTATTTATGATTGTATATACAAAGCAGGAGGCTATTTCCCGGATGAACCATTTCGGAATGTCGGGAGAGCCTTTTTTATTCTGTATAGATTACAAACAAGAGAGGATATTTGTTGAAAAGCCGGAACTGATTAATCCGGGTGAATTTCTTTATGACTTGAATGGCTTAACGAATACGGATAAAGAATCTCATGAATTATTATCTTCGGAGATAGAGTGGAAAATAACTCCGGTTTCTTTTGAAGAATATACTGCATCTTTCGATATTGTCAGTCGTAACATTCACGCCGGCAATTCTTATCTGGTGAATCTCACTTCCGAAACGCAGGTTCAAACGAATTTATCATTGGAAGAGATATTTTATCATTCTATAGCTAAATATAAATTCCTATGGAAAGAGCATTTTGTCGTATTTTCTCCTGAAATATTTGTTCGTATTAGCGATAATGTAATTTCTTCTTATCCGATGAAAGGGACGATCGATGCTTCCCTGCCCGATGCGAATAACCGTATTATGAATGATCCCAAGGAGGCAGCAGAGCATGCTACGATTGTTGATTTAATACGAAATGATTTGAGTATGGTAGCTACAGGTGTTTCTGTCCCTCGTTTCCGTTATATAGATGAGTTGCGTACCAACAGCGGGTATCTGTTGCAAGTAAGTTCTGAAGTAAAAGGTTTTTTGCCGGATGATTGGCGTTCGCGGGTAGGAACAATACTTTTTACTCTTTTACCGGCAGGCTCTATTACAGGTGCCCCGAAAAAGAAGACAGTGCAGATAATAGAAGAGGCGGAAACATACGAACGCGGTTTCTATACCGGCATAATGGGATATTTTGATGGATTTAATCTGGATAGTGCAGTTATGATACGTTTTATTGAACAACGGCAATCCGCTTTCTATTTTAAAAGTGGAGGAGGAATTACTTCGCAAAGTAATGTATCGGATGAATATAATGAAATGAAACAGAAAGTGTATGTGCCGATTTATTGAAACAATCCGTATTGAAGAGGGGCGGATATATAATTTGCCTTATCATAACCAACGTTTGAATCAAACGCGAAAGGCCGTTTTTGGCATTCATACAGAGTTGGATTTATCAGGTATTATAGATTCGGAAAAGTGTCGTGAACGGACGAAATGCCGAGTTGAATATGGGGAAGAAATTTGTAAAGTGGAATATTTCCCGTATAATATCCGTCCGGTTCATTCATTGCGATTGATCTGCTGTGATGATATAGATTATCATTATAAAAACACGAACCGTGAACAACTAAATGATTTGTTTGCAAAGAGAGGTGCTTATGATGATATCCTCATTGTGAAGAATGGTTTGGTGACAGATACCTCAATATGTAATATTGCTTTTTGGAATGGTGCGCGTTGGGTTACTCCTGCTCAGCCCTTATTACCCGGAACGAAAAGGGCTTCTTTGTTGAGTGCGGGGATGTTGGTTACTAAAGATATCGCAATAGATACTTTAGGCGAATATTTATCTTACCGTCTGTTCAATGCAATGATTGATTTTGGCGAGCTTGAACCGAATATTAATAGTATCGGTAGATAATTACCAGAATTTGTTGTATTCGGCACTATATTCAAAACCTGCTTTCTGCAATTTATTTATCAGGGATTTTTTGTTTATTCCCATGTCATCGCAGAGTTTATCCAAAGATGAATAGTCGTCACGCAGTTTCATATTTATAACGCTGAAAAGCATCATCGGATCGTTAGGTAATTCCATCTTATTCTTCTTTTTATTTTGTGGATGCAAAGTTAAGGATCATTTTGGAAAATCATCCCGATGTTTTTATAAAATGATCCCGATGATTTTTTGACAACATCGGGATCATTCTGATTTTGGCAGTCTCAATACGAAACGGATAAGGGCAACAAATACTTTTCCATATTTATCCAGTTTCATTTGTCCGACACCATGTATCCCACTAAACTGATCGATGGTGACAGGTTTCTTTTTTACAATATCTTCAAGTGTGTCATCGGAGAAGATGATATACGGAGGTTGTTCTTGACGCTCAGCGATTTGTTTGCGTAACTGGTTAAGTGAATCAAGTAAGGTTTCATCGATAGATTCCGAACTGATCGGGCGAATAGGACGTGCTTTGAAAGAAGGCAACATTCTCGGATGTTCAAGGTCGTCAGGCTCTTTATAAATAGCAAGTTGTGTCTTCATTTCTCCATATAATACTTTTGTGCCGAGCGGGGTGACTTTAAAGTTATTCTCTCTGGTATAATCTACTTCCAGATAACCAAGTTGAGTCATTTGATATAAATACTCTTTCCACTCTTTATAAGACAGGTTTTTCCCGGCCCCGTAAGTCTTCAGTTTATCGTATCCTTTTTTTATGATTTCGTTCTGATTGGATGCACGTAAAATCCCAATGGTTAGTCTCATGCCTATACGTTGGCCTGTCCTGACGATGGCGCTTAGCGCTTTTTGTACTAAAACAGTTCCGTCGAAACGTTCCGTCGGATTTTTGCAAACATCGCAGTTGCCACAGTCGTGTTCAGATTCTTCACCGAAATAACTTAACAGAATACGGCGGCGGCATATGTTTGCTTCGCAATAGCGTTTCATATGTTGTAGCTTTTCCATATTAATCTCTTTTTGCTGACTGCCTTCTATAAACCACTTTAGAACAATTAAGTCATTCATTGAATAAAAAAGGAGTGTATCGCTTTTCATTCCATCACGTCCTGCACGCCCTATTTCCTGGTAATAATTTTCGATACTGGATGGCATATTGTAGTGTATAACCCAACGGACATTGCTTTTATCTATACCCATACCGAATGCAACAGTTGCACATATTACTTCTATGCGGTCTTTAATAAAATCGTCTTGTGCCTTTTCCCTGATATTCGGCGGAAGCCCCGCATGATATGCTGTTGTTTTTATATTGTATGTTGCAAGTGTTTGAGCTAACTCTACGGTATCATTTCGTTTCATACAGTAAATGATACCGCATTGTCGCTTATGGGCATAGATGAAATGTATTATAGCGGCTAGTTTATCTTTTTTATTTAGTCCGCGTCGTACGGTAAGCGATAAATTCGTACGGTCGAAAGAGGAAACATATGTTTCGGGGTCGTGTAATTTTAATTGTTGTATTATATCGTTTCGCGTAATCTTGTCGGCTGTGGCAGTGAGTGCTATAATCGGAACTTTAGGAAACCGTTCTTTTAATATGGATAGTTGTGTATATTCCGGTCTGAAGTCGTGTCCCCAGTGTGAAATACAATGTGCTTCGTCAATTGCAATTAAAGAAATATCCAATCGGGGAAGCAGCCAGTCTATCTCGCTCATTACTTTTTCCGGCGAGATGTAAAGTAGCTTTACTTTACCCTGCATGCAAAATTGTTTGATATTTTGCTTTTCATCTTCCGGCGTCGTGCTGTTGAGGGCTGCTGCCGGTATGCCATTTGCAATTAAAGCACCTACCTGATCTTTCATTAGGGCAATCAGAGGTGATACAACGACTGCTGTTCCCGGTAAATAGATAGCAGGCAATTGGTAACAGATTGATTTACCTCCGCCGGTAGGCATTAATACCAATGAATCTTTTTTTTGCAATATTCGTTGTATTATTTCTGCTTGTTGAGGGCGAAAAGAAGTATATCCGAAACATTTCTTTAACAGTTTTAGTAATTCATTCATATAAATAAAGAGGGAAGTAGGTGTTAATTGACAAACATACTAAAAATCTCTGGAATAAACGAATAAAAAGGGAGAAATGGCATTGAATGGCTTATGAATAAAGCGTTTGCGGTGACAGGCGAACACCTACGGATTCTTTGCCGTAGCCGATAAGTGCGAGAACATGGCAAAGGCAGTGTCCCAGCTCATAAACAGGCTGAAAGATGATAGGTAAACAGACGAAAGGGACTTCTTTCAGCGGTTGCGTATGCTATGTGCTGAGAGAGGACAAACCCAAGTTGCTGGAAGCGGTCGGTGTGGAGGGAACACCCGAACAGATGGATGAACAGTTTGAGTTACAGACGTTGCTCAATGACAAGGTAAAGAACACGGTCGGGCATATATCGCTCAGTTTCTTGTGCACTGCAACTTTGCCAAGAAGCAGGAACAGGAATTGCAGGAACTTGTGCGGTTCTTCAAGGAGTATGCACCACGGTATGGTTACAAGTATATCGGGATTGAGGATAATCCACGGCTCAACCAAATGCTGGGATTCAGACATATTCTGCCAGTCTAAAATATTATTTTTATTGATTAACAGCTCAACCGATATTCCGATGGAGAAATGCCGACGCTCTTCTTAAATAAACGAGTGAAATGGGTTGGATATTTAAATCCCAATTCATCCGCTATCTCGTTAATAGATAGTATTCTTTCTCCCAATAACTGTTTGGCTCGGTCTATAATCTTCAATTGAATGTATTCCTGTGCTGTTTTTCCTGTTTCTTTCTTTATTAAATCTCCGAAATAATTAGGCGAGAGAAAGACTTTATCCGCACAATAAGACACGGTAGGCAAACCTAACTGACGAGGACGGTCGGAAAGGATATAATCAGAGAGCACTCTCTCAAACCGGCTCAGAATATCGCTGTTCGCTTTATGCCGTGTGATGAACTGACGGTCATAAAAGCGCATGCAATAATCCAGCAACATTCCGATACTGCGTGCTACGAGGCTGTTGGTATGTGCATCTATCTCCCTGTTCAATTCAGTGAGAATGTTGTTGAAACATTGTTCTATGATTTCACGTTCCTTTTCGGATATATGAAGGGCTTCATTGGCATCATACGAAAAAAAAGTATACTCCTTCAAAGTCTGTCCCAGTTCTGTTCCATAGAGTAAGTCAGGATGAAAAACCAATGCCCAACCTTTAGGTTGGATAGGTTCATTGCTTTCCACTCCGAAAATTTGTCCGGGAGCCACCGCCACAATAGTCCCGTCCTGATAATCGTAGTAGTTGATACCATAGCGCAACGGACCGCATGCTATGTTTTTCAGGAAAATGCAATACAGCCCGTAGTTGATACGGTGAAATTCTCTGGGCGAACATTTCGACATATCAACTACGCTAACCAGTGGATGCAACGTTTCCACTCCCATGTATTCATTATATTGATGAATGGTATCAATCCTTGCAATTCTTTCCATACGTACTTTCTTTTTTCATTTTGCCACAAAGGTAATAGATTTATAATGAAACTGATACGGCACAGTGCATAATCCGTAAAAATGGTTGTTCGTTCTGTAATGTGTATAGCAGTCAAGTGATTGAAACTCCCTAATTTTGCATTATCAAAATTGTTTCAAACCAAAAAATGAAAAGAATAATGAAGAAATTACCGACAATCGCATTGGGAACATGGTCGTGGGGCACAGGTGCCGCAGGAGGCGACCAAGTATTCGGGAATCATCTGGAAGCGGAGGACTTGAAACCTACAATAAAATACTGCCCGAACTTGATGTTTTACTTTATGCCATGAAAGAGATGGCAGACAAACGCAATGCAACGATTTCGCAAATAGCAATAGCATGGGCCATTGCCAAAAACACGTTGCCCATTATCGGGGTTACCCAAACGAAATATATAGCCGAAACAGTAGCAGCTGCGACTATTAGCCTGAATAGTGAAGAAACGACCCTTTTGGAGAATTTGGCGGCAAAGACAGGAGTGGATACCAAAGGAGCTTGGGAAAATCCTATGTACTAATACAATAATAAACAGATGTCTATGAATTATAAAACAATAACGATGGCCTTCATGCTATCATTAACAGCCATGACAATGAACGGACAAGAAAAAATAAAGCAGACGGCAGGCCGTGACCAGTTGGGCGACTTTGCACCTAAGTTTGCAGAACTCAACGACGATGTACTCTTCGGAGAAGTGTGGAACAGAACCGACAAGCTCGGCTTTCGTGACCGTAGCCTGATTACAGTAACCTGTCTGGTAAGTATGGGCATTACGGATTCATCCTTGAAATATCATTTGCAAAGTGCCAAGAATAACGGAATTAGTCGTGCCGAAATAGCCGAGGCGCTTACTCATATCAGTTTCTATGCAGGTTGGCCAAAGGCTTGGGCTGCATTCCGCTTGGCTAAGGAAGTATGGAACGAAGAAAGTGGCAGTGCGGCAGATGCGAAAGCTGCCTTTGAACGTGAGATGATGTTCCCTATGGGGCAACCTAACGATGCTTTTGCAAAATATTTTATCGGACAAAGCTATTTAGCTTCTTTATCAACCAAGCAAGTGGGCATTTATAATGTGACATTCGAACCGGGCTGTCGCAACAACTGGCACATTCATCGTGCGACAAAAGGTGGCGGACAAATTCTTGTTTGCGTGGCAGGAAAAGGCTGGTATCAAGAATGGGGAAAACCGGCACGGGTTCTTTGCCCCGGCGATGTGGTAAATATCCCGGCCGGTGTAAAGCATTGGCATGGGGCTGCTGCCGACAGTTGGTTTGCTCACCTTGCCATAGAGGTTTCCGGCGAGAATACGAGCAACGAATGGCTTGAAGCGGTAGATGATGAACAATATGGCAAACTTATGAAAGAATAAAGTCAATGAAATGCATGTTGCTTCTTTTGGGGCTATGGATGTCTGCAAATTCATTTGCTCAACAAGTGGTAGATGTCCATTCGCATATCGTGACGACTGATTACATGAATGCGTTGAAGCGTCATCATGCCGAAATGGAAGATGGTTATCCGTTACCGGAGTGGAGCGTAGAGGCGCATCTCGTTTTTATGGAAGAGGCCGGTATAGATTGTTCGGTTCTTACCATGCCTTCACCACAACCGTATTTCGGCAATACGGAAGAATCGGCACAGATTATCCGCTCTGTCAATAGAGAGGCTGCACGAACTAAGGCTTCTTATCAGGGAAAGTTCCTGTTTTGTGCATCTCTGCCTCTTCCTGATATGGACAGAGCCATTGCCGAAGCGATTTATGCGCTCGACACCCTGCAGGCCGATGGCATCAAACTTGCCACAAACGTTCGTGGCTTGTATCTGGGCGACAGTAAGCTCGACCCGCTTATGGAAGTGCTGAATGCACGTGGTATCGTGGTGATAATTCATCCGCATGTTCCGGCACAACGTCCTGAAAACATTTTTACCGGAGGCCCGATATTCGTTTATGAATATCCGGCAGAGACCACAAGGGCTGTGTTGAATATGATAGTAAACAACGTGATGGTTCGCTATCCCAACATTCGGTTCATTGTGCCACATAGCGGTTCTTTTCTGCCTATCGCCCTGCCCCGATTCCGTGCCGCACTTCCTCTGCTTGTATCAAAAGGATTGGCAAACAAAGTGGATGTGGAGAAGAATCTGGCTAATCTTTATTATGACTTGGCAGGAGGGCCGACAGCGGAAATACTCGAAATGCTTCTTTCTATCACCACGCCCGACCACATTATGTATGGTTCTGATTTCGGATTTGTGCCAAATGACATTTTGATAAAGGTAAAGCAAAGTCTTGTTCAAAAATTGCAGGCTAATGATATGCTCAGAGTCCACACGGAAGATATATGGGGGAACAATGCCAAACGATTATTCAAACAGAAGTAAAAAATGAAAAAACAAGTTATTATTCTACTCATGATGATAAGTTCATTAACGGGGTTTGCGCAAAACCAATTGACGGACAGTATGTTAATCAGAATATCCGAGATAGAAGTCTATCCCGAGTATCTCGACGAATATCTTGAAGCTGCAAGAAATGTAGGTGCCACTTCGGTAAAAGAAGAGACGGGAGTAGTGTGTATATTCCCCATGCAGACGAAACGTGACAAGCATCAAATCCGGATTGTGGAAATCTATGCTTCGATGGAGGCATACCGGAAGCACATCGTTTCAACGCATTTTCAAACCTACAAGCAAGGAACGCTCCACATGGTTAAGAGTTTGGACTTGGTGGATATGAATGCCCTTGCCCCGACAAGCATGTCGCAGATATTCTTAAAAGCAGGAACAAACAAATAGATAGGAATATGAAAAAGAATATCGGAAGTATATTGGCACTTTATCCTACTCCCACCATCGTAATAGGCACGATGGTGGATGGCAAGGTGAACTGGATGTTGGCAGGACATGTGGGTATCATGTGTCACGACCACATCATGGTAAGCCTCTTTCAGAAACACTACACCAACAAAGGCATCAAAGAGACTATGAAATTCTCGGTAAATATCGTGGACGAAGACATGCTTCCCAAAGCTGATTATGTAGGCACGGTAAGCGGAGAGAAAACAGACAAAAGCGGAGTGTTCGACTATTTTATGGGCGATGGCGGTACACCTGTCATCAAGGATGCTCCGGTAGTAATGGAGTGTAAAGTCGAGGATAATTATGTATTGAATAATTTCGATAACTTCATCTGTTCTATCATTGATACATACGCTGACGAGAATGTGCTGAATGAATCGGGAAAAATAGATTACGATGAATTAAAACCCGTACTTTTTGAGATGCCGACCTATACTTACTTGCGTACAGGTGAGCGGATAGGCAAGTGTAAGACAATAGGTAAGAATGAATAATGTAAATAAAATCAAAAAATATGAAACTAAAAAAGTTAAAGAGTTCGATTTGCGGCCTGTTTATTATCATGCTGCTTGCTTTGGTAAACGCTTCCTGTTCCAATGGAAGTAATGAAGACATAGTCTCCGATTATATGGTCACAGTCACCGCCGGTGAAGGAGGTACGGCTACAAGTGAACGAACATCATACGTGGTAGGAGAAGAGGTCAATGTAACAGCCACCGCATACAACGGTTATTCTTTCATGGGTTGGTATGAGGATTCAAACCAGCTCTCTACTGAAATTTCCTACACGTTCAATATGCCTGCAAGAAACATTCAATTACAAGCCGTTTTCGAGTCTGTATCACAACCGTCTGAAAAAGGACGTTACTTGGTGGTTTATTACACGTGGAGCAACAATACGAAATCTGTTGCTAATGAACTGCGCTCCATTATCGGAGGTAGTATGGTAGAAGTAACGCCATCTACGCCTTATACAACGGATTACAACACGATGTTGAATGTCGGTCAGCAGGAACTGAATGCCATAGACAATTCGGGAATATATCCTGCCATCAATACCAAGTTGGACAGTTTCAGTGACTATGATGTCGTTTTTATCGGCTATCCTCTTTGGTACAGTCGTATGGCTACTCCGATGCAGGCATTCCTTCATAATCATACCTCACTATTATCGGGAAAGAAGATTGCCTTGTTCTGCACAAGTGCCAGCAGCGGAATATCCGGTACAGTAACCGATGCCCGCCGACTTTGTCCTGAAGCCGACTTTTTGGAGAGTCTTCGCATAGGTTCTTCATCAGCAGATAACTCACATGATACCCTTGTCGGTTGGCTCGGACGGATAGGGGTTGCAGTCGAATAAAACAAATAGAAGAATGATACATAAATTTTTATTTGTAATAATCGTGGTAACACTGCTAAACAGTTGTGCCAGCCAATCGGCAATCTTCCCCTTGGAACAGAAAGCTCCCTCTGCCAACAATACGGGAGATGTAAGAATCTCCATGCTGAAAAAATCGGGAGAAACCATGATAGTTCACTTTCTGTTTGAGAAAGGAAGCCGTAATTTTTGGCACTACCATCCCGATGCAGAGCAAACTTTACTCGTACTCGACGGTGAGGGCTATTATCAGGAAGAGGGTAAGGCAAAACGGCTCATCCGCAAAGGAGATGTTATCGTTACACCGCCCAATGTGCGCCATTGGAATGGAGCTACTCCGAGAAAACGCATCTATTGTATGACCGTTACCGAACACTCTGTCAAAGACCATGTTATCCAACTTCATGCTGTATCAGACGAAGAATATGCTTCTTCTACACTGAACAAACAGGATACTCTCACCATATTACACCCAGAATACAAGAAAGAAAGTAAAAACATCAATATTGCACAAAATGAAGTGAAATGTGATTAAACCCCGAATTTGTATATTGCCGTATTCGAGAAAAGATATTTTCTATTACGACAGGTTTTAATTGGGCATCGAAATATTGCGGTTTAGATAATTAAATCCTGCTTGTTATAAGACATTTTTATAGCTACTTGATTAATTATTATGGAACTCAAAATAAAAATTCCTATCTTTGTGCCATTATTTACATAAAGAGCCGTGATGGCTTAACTATTATTTTAGATGACATTTGAACAATTGAATTTGATTGAGCCTATACTTAAGGCTCTAAAACAAGAAGGTTACACTATTCCAACCCCTATACAAACCGAAGCTATTCCAGTGGTATTAAAAGGATATGATTTGCTGGGATGTGCACAAACAGGAACCGGTAAGACGGCAGCATTCTCAATTCCTATTATACAGAAACTCGAAGAACAGAAGGTTTTAGGACATTCACGTGGTATTAAGGCGCTAATTCTGACTCCAACACGGGAACTGGCTATCCAGATAGATGAAAGCTTTGCGGCATATGGGCGTTTTACCAAATTACGCCATACGGTGATATTTGGAGGAGTAGGGCAAAAACCGCAGACTGATGCGCTGAGAAGTGGTGTGGATGTGCTTATCGCAACACCGGGCCGTTTGCTTGATTTGATAGGACAAGGTTATATCAGTTTGAAATCTCTTGATTTTTTTGTACTCGATGAGGCCGACCGGATGTTGGATATGGGTTTTATACATGATATTAAGAAAGTTCTTCCATTGCTGCCTAAAAAGAGACAATCGTTATTTTTCTCGGCTACCATGCCTCAAGAGATAGAACGGCTGGCAGATACTATTCTTTCAGACCCGGAGAAAGTAGAGGTAACTCCTCCTTCTTCGACAGTAGATAAAATCGAACAATTTGTCTATTATGTGAAGAAGAGTGAGAAAATGGATTTGCTGATAAAATTGTTGCAAGATAAATCGCTTGAATCGGTGCTTATATTCACCCGGACAAAACATGGGGCAGATAAAGTAGCCCGCGTCCTGACAAAAGCGGGAGTCGGTGCTGAGGCTATTCACGGAAATAAAAGCCAGACAGCACGCCAACGTGCTTTGTCAAACTTTAAGGACAGGTCTACACGTGTATTGATAGCAACCGACATAGCAGCGCGTGGCATAGATGTGGATCATCTTTCGCATGTAATTAATTATGAGTTACCGAATGTGCCCGAAACTTATGTACACCGTATCGGACGTACGGGACGTGCCGGACGGGAAGGGATTGCTTTTTCATTTTGTGATGTTGAGGAGGTTCCGTTGTTGAAAGATATTCATAAGCTCATAAACAAACAAATACCGGTGGCCGGTGGTAATGAATTTGAGACGGCGGAAGTTAAAATAGCTGTTGCTGAGAAGAAAGAAGCTTTGAGAGAAGAGTCGAAGAAACGTAATATGTTTGGCAGTAAACGAGACGGCAGCTATTGGCGGAATAAGAAAAGACAGGCGCAAAATGGAAAGCAACAACAGAAAATAGCCGGTAAAAAGTAAGAAATCTTGTTTGTCCGGTTTTCTTTATGTTAAAATCATAATATGAAAGTCAAAATATTTAAGTATGTTTGCAAATGAGAAATGCAAGCTTACAAGAATAGATCTGTGCAGATTATTAAAGAAGATATAATTGCTCGTATTAACAAAGGAGATGCCAAAGCGTTTGAACAGTTATACATTGCTTTTTACGTATATCTGTGTGCTGTGGCAACTAAATATATATACCATGCCGAAGCAGCACAAGAGATTGTAAACGATGTGTTTTTGAATGTTTGGAATAACAGGAAATCATTAACTTATCCTGTAAATGCTTATCTGGTTCGTTCCATACAGAATAGATGCCTTAATTATCTTCGCCAGCAACATTTACAGGAAATACCTTTATCTGATATACAAGAAAGTTTGTTGAATATACAGGAGCATCAGGTGGAAGGAGAGGCTCATCCTCTGGCAAAACTTGAAAATAAAGAATTTGAGGAGAAAATATTATCGGCTGTTAACCAATTACCTGAAAAATGCCGTGACATATTTGTACAATATCTTTATTATAATAAATCGTACGATGAGATTGCAAAAGAGAATAATATTGCAACCAGTACCGTGCGTGTACAAATTAAGATAGGACTATCCAAGTTGAAGGATATTTTAGGGGATATTTATCCGGCTTTTCTTCTTATATATGATTTTTTTCAAAAATAATTACATTTCTTTTAAACGCAACTTATCATTTGTGTGTATTTATTATAAAACGTAGTTTAAAAATACGTTATTATATATCTGAATAAAAGAAATGGAAAACGCAAATATAGAAAATCTTCTTTTTGATTATTTTTCCGGTAATCTGTCTGAAGCCGAAGAAAAAGAATTATTACAATGGCTGGAGTCTGATGAATCCCATTCGAAAATTTTTTCAGAAATGACCGATTGGTGGGCTATAGCACACGTGCCTCTTTTTGTTTCGGATATGAAATCTGATTTTGAAAAGCATTTTGGAAACTTAAATACAACTGTTCTTCAAAATAAAGTTAGTAGTAAAATAGGTTTGTGGAGTAAAATTGCTGCATCAATTTTAATATTGATTTCCATAGGGACGTTTTCTTTTTATATGGGCAAAAACAGTGTTAAGGAAGAAATGGCATATTTTGAAACAGTAACTCCGATGGGAACTCGTTCAAAAGTCATTTTACCAGACCATTCTGTTGTATGGGTCAACGCCGGTTCTTCTTTAAAATATAGTAAGGATTTTAACCAAAAAGAGAGGGAGGTCTTATTGGAAGGTGAAGCTTATTTTGAAGTTCAACCGAATCATTCGAAACCTTTTATTGTAAAGGCCGAGATGTTGGATATCCAAGTTTTGGGAACTCATTTTAACGTAAAAGCATATCGTGATGAACAACTAATGGATGTGTCTTTAGTTTCCGGGAAAGTAAATATCCATTTAAATGATGACGATCATAAGTCAAAAGAAGTGGTGCTGGCTCCAAACCGTATGTTCAGCTTTAATAAAGAGAACAAATGTGTAAAAATAGTTGAGATAAAAGGTGATGATTCCTACGCTTGGACAAATGGACATCTGAAATTTACAGAACAACCGTTTTCAGAGATCGTAAGAGATTTGGAACGTAAATTCAATGTGAATATATCTATTGATAGCGAATCATTACAAAATGAAATATTTTCGGGAAGCTTTTCTCCAGAGTATAGTTTAAACGAAATTTTGCGTGAAGTAGACATGGAACATAAATATACGTGGAAACGAAACGGAAATGAAATTGTAATACAAGATAAATATAAATAAAAGAGTACTAATCTAAACTATTAAAATATGGCATAGAAATTACGAAAAAACTAAATTATTCTCAAAGAACGAGATTTTTTTATTATCGAAAAAACAAGAATTATTTACAAATCTAACTTTTCATGAAAATGAACTATTTTAAAAAGACCAGTAGGCTTGTGGTTACTGCTTGTATGCTTGCAGGTATGCCTTTAGTATCTGGAACCGTTTCTGCTTCCGAATTACAGACACAGATAATGTCGGTTCAGGCAGAGACAACAACGCTGAGAGAACTTTTTGACTTAATCGAAGCTAAGTTTAATTATTCTTTTCTTATACGGAACAATGACATTAATATGAATGAACGTATCACTATGGATATGTCAAACCGTTCTGTTGAGGAAATATTGAAAAGCGCACTTAAAAATCAGCATGCTGATTTCTATGTAAACGATAACCGAATTATCGTTTACAAAACTTCATCTAAACAAGGTTCAAATCCGGTTGTATCAGAAAAACAGGCTGCTCAACAAACTCAGAAGATTGCAGGAACAGTTGTTGATGCGCATACAGGTGAACCGATCATTGGTGCGAATATCCTTGTGAAAGGAACTACAAACGGAACAAGTACCGATTTTGATGGCAACTTTGTGTTGGAAGATGTTCCGGCCAATGCTACATTGGTTATTTCATATATTGGTTATCTTCCTTTGGAGATGAAGTCGACCGCAGGGAAAATGACTATCCGTTTGAAAGAAGATACACAAAATCTGGATGAAGTTGTAGTTGTTGGCTACGGTGTTCAGAAGAAAGAAAGCCTTACCGGTGCCATGCAGGTGGTAAGCAGCGATAAGTTGTTGGATGCAACGACTCCTTCGGTTGAAAACTTGTTGTCCGGTAAAGCTCCAGGTGTATATGTCACATCCGGTGGTGGACAGCCGGGAGCTGCAGGTACGGTTGTTATCCGTGGTAAATCTACTGTAAACGGTAGTACAGACCCGCTTTGGATTATTGACGGTGTTATTGTTGGCAATAGTGCGGGAAGCTTGAACCCTTCGGATATTGAATCTATGTCAATTTTGAAGGATGCTGCCTCTACTGCAATTTATGGATCTCAGGGTGCTAATGGCGTAATCGTTGTTACAACAAAGAAAGGTAAAATAGGTAAGGCTACCATCAATGTTTCAGCAAAGATGGGGGTAAACCAATTGAACAGAGGTAACTTTGAAATGATGAGCCGGGACGAATTGCTCGGTTATTATAAATCGTTTGCAAACCAACAGGCTATTCCTCAGGAAACATGGGATAAGATTGGTCAGGGATATGACTATGATTGGTGGAAAAACGGTTCTCAGTTGGGGTTTGCGCAAGATTATAACTTATCTGTGTCTGGTGGTTCCGAGAAGATAAAGACATACATTTCTGCCGGTATTTATGATGAAAACGGAGCAGTTAAGGGATATGACTATACTCGTTATAATTTTCGTTTCAATGTAGATTACCAGGCAACAGACTGGTTGACTATTAAACCGAAAGTATGGGGTACGCGCAGCGACATAATGGACCAGCAGCATAGCCTGGGTGCAATGTATGAGAACATGCCTTGGGATTCGCCTTATGATAAAGACGGTAACCTGATTCAAGCATACAGACCTTCGAGTTGGGTAAGTTCGGACCACGTAAACTACCAGTATGATTTGCAGTGGAACTATAAAAAGACAACTAAGTATGAATTTATGGGTAACTTTGATTTTGATATCAAATTTACGGACTGGTTGACTTTCTCTTCTGTAAATAACTATAAGTATGGCAGTACTTTATATAAGAAATATGATGATCCGCGTTCTTCCGGAGGACAAGCTGAAAATGGTCAGTTGCAAGATAAAACTACTTCATACTATCGTGTTTACAGCAACCAGTTGCTGCGTTTTAACAAAGTATTCGACAAGCATTCGATTAATGCGATTCTGGCGTATGAATGGAATACATATACAGCTCAGGTAACAGATCAGATAGCTACAGGTTTCGCTCCTGGTTTTAGCGTTGGAGATGCGACAATTGTACCCAAAAAAGCCAAAGGTAGCCAGAACGAATGGGCTGTTCAGTCTTATCTGTTCAATGCCAATTATGCATACGACAGCCGTTATCTGTTGTCATTCTCTTTCCGTCGTGACGGTGCTTCAAACTTCGGAGAAAATGCAAAATATGGTAATTTCTTTTCTATAAGCGGCGGTTGGAATATCCATCAGGAAAACTTCTTTAAAGCAGATTGGGTACAACAACTAAAATTACGCGCAAGTTATGGTTCCGTAGGTAATCGTCCGACAGAGTTGTATCCTCAGTATGCTTTGTACAGTATGGGTACAGGTTATAACGGCCTTCCGGGCGCTATTATTTCCCAGGTGGAGAATAAAGATTTGACGTGGGAAAAAACATATACGGCTGGTGTTGGTATAGATGCTATCTTGTTTGACCGTTTGACTGTTAACCTGGATTATTATAATAAAAAAACAACCGATTTGCTGTATAACGTGCCTCTTCCTGGCGTAACAGGTGTAACAGGAATGTTCCGTAATGTTGGAGCCGTTAAAAATAATGGTTTTGAAGCAACCGTGGCTGTCGACATTCTGAAAGGCGGAGACTGGAACTGGAATGTATCTGCTAATATCGGTGTAAACCGTAATAAAGTGACAGAGCTTTACGGAGACAAATCGGAAATTGTTATTGCAAATGCAAACTCAGGTATTTTAGGCCCGATCGATAAGATATTGAAGCCGGGTGAAGATGTGGATACCTGGTATGCTACAGAATGGGCAGGTGTTGATCCTGAAACCGGATCACCTCTTTGGTATACAACAAATGAAGCCGGAGAACGCGTAACTACTTCAAACTATAGCGACGCTTCTAAGCATCAGGTAATAGTTGGCAAACAAACGCCGGACTTTTACGGAGGTTTCTCAACCGACTTGTCATGGAAAAATATAGACTTGTCGGCTGTGTTCGGTTATTCTGTTGGTGGACAGATTTTCAACTACGACAGAACTGTCTATGATTCGGATGGTGGTTATACCAGTTACAACCAGCAGAAACTGTTAAGCGGTTGGAGTCGTTGGGAAAAACCGGGAGATATTGCTACGCACCCGAAAGCAGAATATGGAAACTTATCACAGTCAAACAAACCTTCTTCCCGTTATTTGGAAGACGCTGACTATCTGCGTCTGCGTAATTTAACGATTGGGTATACTCTACCTTGTAAAATTCCGTATATAAGCAATTTCCGCTTATTCTTCTCTGGCGAGAATTTGTTTGTGATATCAGGCTTTTCCGGTATAGATCCGGAACTTCCGTCTAATACGGATATAGCTACAGGAAAAAAAGTAGCAGGAGCATCGGGAGTAGCTTCTTCTCCTTATCCAATGGCTCGTAAGTTTATGTTTGGTTTGAATGTTTCATTTTAATTAAAGAGAAAACAAATGAAGAAAATAGCTATATGGGCGCTTGCCGCTGTTACATTAATGACAAGCTGCGATCTGGATCGTTTTCCATATGATAAATATTCTAAAGATAAGATTGATGCCGACAAAGTTGCTGCATTCGACATATTATTAAACGGGTGCTATGCAAAGTTGAAAAGTGCATCAGATGTATTCCATCGTACCGGCGAATACCCGGGTGATAATATCTGCAAAGATAAACCTACTACCAATCCGTTTGGTACATATATTACTTATCAGCATACGGTAAATAACTCACAGTTGTCTTCAACCTGGAATAATGCGTATAATATAATTTCGCAGACAAGTGATTTGATGAAGATGGCTAATGAAGGCGAATCGCCAGAAATCGACCAGAAGCTAGGTGAGGCATATTATATGAGAGGTTTGATGTATTTCTACCTTTGCCGTGTGTTTGGCCGTCCCTATTATCAGGAGCCGGAAAAGAATATGGGAGTACCTATTGTAAATGGTATGCCGGATGATATTGCCAATTTGCAATTGCCAGACCGTTCTTCTGTAAAAGATACATATGCACAGGCAATTAATGACTTGAAAAAGGCAGAATCGTTGATGACTACTTATACATCGGCTTCTTACGCTTCGAAGTATGCTGCACAAGCTATGTTGGCTAAAATCTATATGTATATGAGCGGTACTTTTGAAAATCCGAATACCGATTATGCAAAAGAATCTTTGAAATATGCTGACGATGTAATCAATAGCGGAAAGTTTAGCTTGCTGAGTCGTTCCAGCTTTATGAGATATAACGAACTGGCTCCGGATGATGCTTCGCAGACAGAGACAATTTTTGCTGTTAAATTTATCAGTTCGGACATTACGAGTTATACGAGTGCTATCGGCAGTATGTATGCTACTATTAATGAGGTAGGTTGGGGTGAGATTTATGCCAGTGCCAAATATCTGGATATTTTGTATGAAACAGGCCGTGGTAATGATGCCCGCGAAGCATTTATACATCCGGACTATAAACTTGATGACAAAGGTAATAAAACCCGTAATTTCCGTTTTGTTGCTAATGTTGTTGCAAATGGTAAAGTGAGCGGATATACTTATAAGCAATGTGATGTGAAAGTGGGAAGTGATGGTAAATTAGTTGCTGCCGTTTTGGATTCAAAAGAGTATCCGCTGACATTACTGGATGAGGCTAGCCGTAAATATTCGATTGTATATGAGGGTACGACATACTACGGATATGATGATTATTTTATGAATACCAGCCAGGGACATCCTAAATTCTTTAATTATAAATGCTCTATGCAGGAAGGTGTTTCGCATTTGTATTCACCTATTATATCTCGTCTGGGGGAAGTCTATTTAATACGTGCAGAAGCAAATGCCAAATTAGGAAATTATGCAGATGCACTGAAAGATTTGAATACGGTACGTGAACGCTCTATTGTAAATGGGGGCTATCAGACATTAAATGCGTCGAATGCCCATCAATTGATTATGAAAGAGCGCCAGTTGGAACTTGCGTTTGAGGCTGACCGCGGTTTTGATGTTTATCGTGTTGGTGATACCATGACCCGGCATTATCCCGGTTATCATGACGGAACAATTGAATTTTTGGCAACAAGCCCGTTAGTAGTCCAGTATATACCGAAGTCTGAAATTGACGCTTATCCTGGAACTTTGACTCAGAATCCGTAAATATTGAGTAATGAAAAGAAGTTCATCAATAATAAGTATACTGGCAGGGGTAACCCTGCCGGTCTCTTTATTGGCTCAAACCCAGCCTAAGCAACCGAACATTATTATTATAGTTGCTGACGATTTGGGATATGGCGATTTAAGTTGTTATGGTGCACATCGTATTCATACTCCGGGAATGGATCGTATTGCCAACGAAGGAATACGTTTTACTCAAGGTTATTGTACGGCAGCAACTTCTACCCCTAGTAGATACTCTCTTTTGACCGGTTTGTATCCATGGACAAATAAAGATGCAAAAATTTTACCGGGCAATGCCGCTTTAATCATAGACAATCAGCAGATAACATTACCTAAAATTATGAAACAGGCTGGATATGTAACCGGTTCTGTAGGTAAATGGCATTTGGGATTAGGTGATGGTGCTGTAGATTGGAATAAGACTGTATATCCCGGAGCGAAGGAAGTTGGGTATGACTATTCTTTTATTCAGGCTGCAACTAATGACCGGGTACCTTGTATTTTTATAGAAAATGGTAAAGGAGTTAATTTGGATTCTGATGATCCGCTTTTTGTAAGTTATAAAGAAAATTTTCAGGGCGAACCTACAGGAAAAGATAATCCGGAAATGCTTCGGATGCATCCGAGCGTGGGACATGGCGGTTCTATTGTCAACGGAGTTCCCCGTATTGGTTTTCAAAAGGGAGGCAAAGCTGCTCAGTGGAAAGATGAGGATATGGCAGAATTATTTCTGGAAAAGGCCAAAGATTTTCTGAAAGATAATAAAGATACCCCTTTCTTTTTGTATTATGGCTTACATCAGCCTCATGTGCCACGTGTTCCAAATCAGAAATTTGTGGGAAAGTCTGGAATGGGGGCAAGAGGTGATGTGATTTTAGAAGCTGATTGGTGCGTTTCTGAATTTTTGAAGGAACTGGATCGATTAGGGCTTACCGAAAACACCTTAATTATCTTTACCAGCGACAATGGCCCTGTGCTAGATGACGGCTATCAGGATCAGGCCGTGGAACTTGTTGGAGACCATAAAGTGGCAGGCCCTCTTCGTGGTGGCAAAACAAGCTTGTATAATGGTGGAACCTGTATTCCGTTTTTGCTTCGTTGGCCGGCAGTGGTAAAGCCGGGTGTTTCTAATGCTTTGGTTTGCCAGATGGATTTATTGGCATCTTTGGCGTCTCTGGTTGGACAAACTTATTCGGATAAAGTTGACAGCCAAAATACGCTCCCTGTATTTTTAGGACGGAGCAGTAATGGGCGTAAAGAGCTTGTTTTGGAAGGCTATTTTAATTATGCTTTGCGTGACGGGGACTGGGTAATGATACCTCCATATCCCGACTTTTCAAACGATCCGGAGGATGCTTCTTTTTGCGGCCGCAGTAATTGTTATCAACTATATAATGTGGAAAATGATCCGGGACAGCAAATTAATTTAGCGAAGAAGGAACCTAAACAACTTCATCGAATGATGATGTTGTTTGAAAAATTGAAAAGAGAAACTGGTAAGATTACGAATTTCTGATTCCCGATAAATGTTTCGGTTAGAAATGTAATTTGTAATTTAGATATAAAAAACTAAATTTGCCAACTTGAAGAAATAATAAAAAGATACGAACATGGAAAACACTCGTCGTTCATTTTTAAAACAAATGTCGGTAGCAGGCTTAGGTGCTGCAGGTCTGGCAATAGCTGGTGAGGCATCAGCTACAACAGTAGTAACTCCGGGGGCGAAAGATAAAAAGAAACCGGTAGGTAAAGATGATGGTAAGCTTCGTTTCGGTTTTATCGGAACAGGTTCAAGATGTCATGAACATATTAATAATGTCTTGGCAATTCCCGGTAATAAAATTGTTGCAATTTGTGATATTCAGCAAGGACCGATTGAAGCAACATTGAAACATATCGCAAAATTTAATGTTCCGGCTCCTAAAGTATATACAGGCAGCGAACGTGAATTTGAGAAAATGTTGAATAATGAAGAATTTGACTGCGTAATTATTGCCAGTCCGTGGGAATGGCATGTACCGATGTCTGTTGCTGCAATGAAGGCTGGCGTTCCTTATGTAGGTGTAGAAGTTTCTGCTGCAAATACATTGGAAGAATGCTGGGATCTGGTTAATGTTTCGGAGGCTACAGGCAGCCATTTGAATATTATGGAAAATGTATGCTATCGTCGTGACTGCATGGCTGCATTAAGAATGGTTCGTGAAGGATTATTCGGAGAGTTATTGCATGGAGCTTGTGGTTATGAGCATGATTTGCGCGAAGTGAAGTTCAATGATGGTAAACATTATACATACCAACCGGGTAGTGGCGATCTTCGTATGGGTCCAACCGCATTTTCCGAAGCACAATGGCGTACAAACCATTCTGTTCATCGTAATGGTGATGTATATCCTACTCATGGTATCGGGCCGGTTGCAAATTGCTTGGATATAAATCGCGGTAATCGTTTTCTTTCTTTGTCGGCGATGGCTACCCAATCTCGCGGATTACATAAGTTTATTGTGGATAATGGTGGAGAAAACCATCCGTTGGCAAAAATACAATTTAACTTAGGCGATATTGTCACTTCTATGATTAAATGTGCAAACGGACAGACTGTAATTGTAACACATGATACGAACTCTCCGCGTCCTTACTCATTAGGTTTCCGTATTCAGGGTACTGAAGGTTTGTGGATGAATGATGGAAATCATGTATATGTCCAGGGTAAATCCAAACCTCACCGTTGGGATGATTCGGAAGAATGGTTTAAACAATATGATCATAATTTATGGGCTAAATATGCTGCTGAAGCTGCCGAAGCAGGTCATGGCGGAATGGACTATATTATGATGTATGATTTGATTAATGCTATTCGGAATAAGAAGCCTGCTCCTATGGATTGTTACGATGCTGCAGCTTGGAGTGCTATTTCCGGTTTATCGGAAATGTCTATTGCCCGTGGTGGTGCATTGGTAGATTTCCCTGATTTTACCCGTGGACAATGGATTCATCGTCAACCTGCATTTGCTTTATAATTCATATATAGATATCTAAAGAGGGACTATCTAACAACAAAAGGTTGGATAGTCCCTTTTTTTGTTGCTTACCTTATTCAATTTAGTTGTCTACTCAAATACTGTCTATATGGGTCTTAATAAAGGGTCGTTTAAGGGCTCACTTTGTCACCTTCTGTCACTTTCTTCGGGGGGTGTTTTAAAATCTGAAAAATTATCTACAGACATTCCATGTAAGCATACAATATGCTATTATAGACAATATTACAACATAATATCGCTATTTTAAAAGTTAAAAAACAAACCGGATCGGATTTCGTTTTAATACTTCCGCGAACACTTTCCCTGATGCTTGAATAAGCAATTTATTGCATACAGACAATATAGAATTTCCAAGAAGAAATTTGGCTAAAGCCAATAAAAATAAATCTCCCTTTAGTCTGTCAGCTGAAGCAGACGGCAATTGAAACCAGGCTAAAGCCATAAAAGAGCAGACTGTATCGGCCATCCCAAAAGAAAGCTCTGCTTTCTCACTTGTGGCATCAGCGGCTGGGCGTTAAACGCAGGTAAAAGACGCAGCGTTAAAACCAGCGGCTGTTTGAGCGTAGCGAGTTCCGCTGGTTCAGCGAAGTCTTTTTCCGGAGTAGCCCGGACGGAGTAGCCTTGACCTTTTGGTTACTTTTGGGTCAAGCCAAAAGTGACAGAAACAACTTTGTATCTTTTCACTATTTTTCTCTTGACAGAAAAGTAGTGAAAAATGTTCGCGGGAAGCACTAAAGCGTTACAAGCATGATTCCGAAACAACGATACAATAATATATAAATCAATAATATACAGCCAATATCAGATCGTTTTGCAATTTAGGAATAAGCCCCGAAGATGGCGACAGAAGGTGACAAAGTGGGGGCATTCCCAAAGTCAGTAATTTGTATTTCATATTGTTGTTTGTTGCAAGATGTGGCGAATAGTAGTATGATGCTTATAACCGTTAATAAATTCGTCTCCATGTTATTAAATTTTAGCTGTTATCTTTTGTTTATTAGAACCGTGACTAATGAGTTTGTTGTTAGATATTTAATATATGATTAACATAATACAAATCGAAAGTTTTCAGGATGTTTGTTCAAATATTAATACTTAAATATGGTTATATTGTCAGTTATTCTTTTAAATGTCCTATTTTTGTACAATCAAATGACTAATTCCAAACAGAAATGAAAAAGTATATATTCTTATTGTTTGCAGGAATCGCCGGTTTGGTATCTTGTGGTGATGATGATAAACCGTCTCTTCCGGAACTGAATAAACTAACGAAAATAACTTGCTATAAAAATGGCAGCACAACTCCTGAGTTTGTGAAAGAGATTACATATAATAGTGATGGGGAAATATCATATATTATTGAAAATAATACAGATAAAAAGCAATTTTTGTATTCGGGTAATACGATTGTTGTAGCTGCGACCAATGCTGCAGATGCTACTTCTACGGAATACATATTAAGCGGTAAGACTATTGTAAAGAAAAAGGTATCCGATAAAAATCCTTATAAGAATGAGATATATGTACGTGATGAATATGACTATGGATATAATAGAAGTGCATTGGTGCAAACATCATGGATAGCTACTAGTCCGACCATAGACGGCAAATATGAAACCCGGACGTATAAGGATGCTGAAAAATATACATGGCAGGATGATAATGTAGTACGTTTTACCGAGGATAAGAGTGAGATGGTTTATGAATATGGAAATAATAATCTTCGTCCTCATAATTTCCCGTTTCGCGTAATAGCATCTTTTGCCCCTGTGGGGATGGATGTTGTAACACCTTTAAACCTGGCTTACGGTGCTCAAAACAGGAATTTGCCAACCTATGCTTATTGGTATAATTTTCCTGATACAAATACAAAATGTGCAGAGTATACTTACAACTTCTCTTCTATGGGAGATTACATTACCGGTATGACTATACAAGAAAAGATATATGCAATAAATGGGACTCCTGGCGCCGATAATACCTATACATATTCTTTTGAATATGCAAATTGAATAACTATTTCAATAAATCGGGACGAAGTTGGGCAGTACGTTCTTGTGCCTGCTGTAAGCGCCATTCTTCAATTTTACGCTGATGTCCGGAAAGTAATACATCCGGTACTTTCCATCCCTTGTAGTCTGCCGGACGTGTATAAACGGGAGGAGCTAATAAGTTATCTTGGAAAGAGTCCGATAGGGCGCTTTGTTCATCACCAATTGCTCCCGGGATAAGACGGACCACCGCATCGGTAATAATAGCTGCGGCAAGTTCTCCTCCTGTAAGTACATAATCACCTACCGAAATTTCTTTTGTAATGAGGTGTTCGCGGATACGATAGTCAATACCTTTATAATGTCCGCATAAGATAATGATGTTGTCAAGTAGAGACATACTGTTAGCCATTGGCTGGTTAAATACTTCTCCGTCGGGAGAGGTATAGATTACTTCATCGTATTTACGTTCGTTCTTCAGAAAAGAAATAGCACGGTCAATCGGCTCTATTTGCATTACCATACCGGCTTCACCACCAAAAGGATAATCATCCACACGCCTCCATTTATTGGTTGTATAATCTCGCAGATTATGTAAATGAATTTCTGCTAATCCGTTATCCTGAGCTCTTTTTACTATGGAACAATTGATCATTCCGTCAATCATTTCGGGTAATACGGTAAGTATGTCGATACGCATATGGATTTGTATAAGTATATTTGTTGCAAAAGTACGGCATTATTTTATAGTTGTCAAGAACTTGCCGGATTTTGATTTCGGTGCTGTATGCATCGGCTCAGTATCAAACCTATTACTATAAATTTGACTGGACCGGGAAGAAGTTTTTTTCGAATCGGGCATAAAAAAACACTGAACAAAGGGCAGGGATGCCGGCTATCTTGAGTGATCTTCCCAAGTCATCACGGGTGGGGAGGTACATCATCATCTACTCAGGGAAATGCTGTTTTTTCCGGGTTTTAATAGAGTTTTTTTATTGAATAAAAATAGTTCGAATGAAATATTATAAAAAGCTTTGATTTATGAGGTTTTTAAAACATTGCAGAATAAAGTCTATACTCATTTTGAATAATTATTCTATTATTTGTACCTTTGCGAGTCAATTTGCCGTTGGCGGAGAATGCCGCAGGTGCATATTTGCTTGATTGAATAAATTTTATAGCGATGAATATATCTTATAATTGGCTGAAAGAGTATCTTGATTTCGATTTGCAGCCTGAAGAAGTTGCAGCAGCACTAACATCTATCGGCTTGGAAACCGGCGGGGTAGAGGAAGTTCAAACGATTAAAGGCGGGCTGGAAGGATTAGTTATCGGTGAAGTTCTTACTTGTGAAGAACATCCTAATTCAGACCATTTACATATTACAACCGTAAATGTAGGCGGTGGAGAACCTTTGCAGATTGTGTGTGGAGCGCCGAATGTTTCAGCCGGACAGAAAGTCGTGGTGGCAGTGAACGGTACGAAGCTGTATAGTGGTGATGAAGTCTTTACTATCAAACGGTCTAAAATTCGTGGCGTAGAATCGAACGGCATGATTTGTGCCGAAGATGAGATTGGTATTGGCACAAACCATGCGGGAATTATAGTTCTTCCGGCTGATGCGGTTGTGGGTACTCCTGCTAAAGAATATTATAATGTAAAGAGCGACTATGTGCTGGAAGTGGATATCACACCAAACCGTGTAGATGCAACTTCCCATTTTGGTGTTGCCCGTGATTTAGCTGCTTATTTGAAACAAATGGGTAAACCTGCTGAATTGAAACGTCCGGCAGTAGATGCTTTCAAAATAGATGACGACACTCCGGCTATTGAAGTTGTTGTCGAAAATAAAGAGGCTTGCCTTCGGTATTCCGGTATAACGATAAAAGGAGTGACTGTGAAGGAAAGCCCGGAATGGTTACAGAATCGTTTGAAGGTAATAGGTTTGCGTCCTATTAATAATGTAGTAGACGTAACAAATTTCATTTTGCATGAGTTAGGTCAGCCATTGCATTCATTTGATGCCGGAAAGGTGAAAGGCAATAAAGTAGTTGTAAAGACTTATCCGAACGGAATAAAGTTTGTAACGTTGGATGGCGTGGAGCGCACTTTGACTGATCGTGATCTGATGATTTGCAATACGGAAGAACCAATGTGTATCGGTGGTGTATTTGGTGGTTTGGATTCGGGAGTTACGGAGCAAACAACCGATGTGTTCCTTGAATCGGCTTGTTTCCATCCTACGTGGATTCGTAAAACTGCTCGCCGTTTCGGTTTGAATACAGATGCTTCTTTCCGTTTCGAACGTGGTCTGGATCCAAATAATACAATTTATGTATTGAAGCGTGCTGCTTTGCTGATTAAGGAATTGGCAGGAGGTAAGATTACAGGCTCTGTTCAGGATATTTATCCGGAACCGGCAAAGCCATATGTTGTAGAACTTTCTTATAAGAAGGTAAATTCTCTTATTGGTAAGGAAATTCCTGTAGAAACAGTTAAAAGTATTCTTGCAAGTCTGGAAATGGAGATTGTTTCGGAAACGGCAGAAGGTTTAACCATACATGTTCCTGTATATCGTATTGATGTGCAACGTGATGTGGATGTAATTGAAGATATCCTCCGTATCTACGGATATAATAATATAGAGTTCAGCGATAGTGTAAAATCTAATCTGAGTTATAAGACTCCGACGGATCGTAGCTATGACTTGCAAAATCTGATATCTGAACAACTTTGCGGTTGCGGTTTCAACGAAATTATGAATAATTCGCTTACGCGTTCAGCTTACTATGAAGAGTTGTCTACATATCCGGTGGCCCATTGTGTAATGCTGATGAATCCGTTGAGTGCCGATCTGAACAGCATGCGTCAAACTTTGTTGTTTGGTGGTTTGGAAAGCATCGAACATAATACAAACCGTAAGAATGGTAATATCCGTTTCTTTGAATTTGGTAATTGCTACGATTACAATATTGACAATAAAAAGGAAGATCAGACATTGGCTCAGTTCAGTGAAGATTACCGTTTGGGGCTTTGGGTTTGTGGTAACCGGGTTGAAAATAGCTGGGCGCATCCGAACGAAAAATCTTCTGTTTATGAATTAAAGGCTTATGTGGAAAATATATTGGTTCGCTTAGGTGTCAATCTGAATAAAGTAATCTTCGGTAACCTGACAAATGATATTTATTCGGCTGGTTTGACTATTACGACTGCTTCGGGCCGTCAGTTAGGAACAATGGGTATTGTAAACAGGAAGGTTTGCAAGGCTTTGGATATTGACATCGAAGTATATTATGCTGAATTATCATGGACATTACTTATGAAGGAAGTCAAGAAGAATAAAGTTACATTCAGCGAAATTTCTAAATTCCCTGCTGTTAAACGTGACTTGGCACTGCTGCTTGATAAGCATGTACAATTTGCCGAGATAGAAAAGATAGCAGTGGAAAGTGATCGTAAGTTGCTGAAAGAAGTTTCTTTATTCGATGTATATGAAGGAAAGAACCTTCCTGCCGGTAAAAAATCGTATGCTGTCAGCTTCTTCCTTCAGGATGAAGGCAAAACTTTAAACGATAAACAGATCGATGCTATCATGAAGAAGATTCAGACAAATCTGGAACAGAAACTTGGTGCACAATTGAGATAATAAACATTATACAAAATATAACAAAATAACAGATATGGGAAGAGCGTTTGAGTTCCGTAAAGCAAGAAAATTTAAACGTTGGGGCAATATGGCCCGCGTATTTACTAAGTTGGGTAAAGAAATTACAATTGCAGCAAAAGCTGGCGGACCGGATCCTGAAAACAATCCTCACTTGCGTGCATTGATGCAAAATGCCAAGAAGGAAAATATGCCGAAGGAAAATGTGGAACGTGCAATCAAACGTGCCGTAGAAAAAGACTTTTCCGGATATAAAGAGATGAACTATGAAGGCTACGGCCCTTATGGAATTGCAATCTTTGTAGAAACAGCAACAGATAATACTACTCGTACTGTTGCAAATGTACGTAGTTATTTCAATAAGCATGGTGGATCATTAGGAACAAGCGGAAGTCTTGAATTTTTGTTCGATCATAAATGCGTATTTCATATTGCAATGAAGGATGGTGTTTCTTTGGAAGATCTGGAATTGGAACTGATTGATTACGGAGTAGATGAACTGGACGCAGATGAAGAAAGTAACGAAATTGTGATTTATGGTGAGTTTGCGCAAAATTCGGCTATTCAGAAATATTTGGAAGAAAATGGTTTCGAAATTACGAGCAGCGAATTTGTTCGTATTCCGAACGATTTGAAAGAAGTAACTCCTGAGCAACGTGAAGGAATAGAGAAGTTAATAGAAAAGCTGGAAGAAGACGATGATGTTCAAAATGTTTTCCATAATATGAAGGAAGACGACCATGAAGATGAGTAATATTTAATCATAATGGAATAGATATTAGGCAGTGGTAAGGAATTTAATTTCTTTACCACTGTTTGTTTTTTTGATATTTTTTGTTTTAATTTGACAATTAAAGAACTCTCAAATACTACTAATATGAAAATGATTAGACAAACTTTACTTATTTGCTTTGTTGCATTGATGTTTACTGTAAGCAACACTGGGTTGGCTCAGAAGGAACTGGGTGTTTTTAATACGATGGCTATAGGCTTGAGTGCCAGTACAAATGGTATTGGTGTAGATGTTGCTACGCCTATAACGCCTCACTTTGCTTTACGTGGAGGTGTGGATTTTATGCCTGGTATTAAGTTTAATACGGATGTAGATGTGGAACTTAGTGGAGAATTCGCTGAACTTTATCCGGATCCGACAATTGATTTGGAAGGAGGCCTTGGTCGTGCCAGCGGCAATCTGCTGGTTAATTATTATCCCTTTAAGAAAGGTACTTTCTTTATTACTGCCGGAGCTTACTTTGCAGGTTCCAAAATGATAAAGATAAAAGGGCATAGTGATGAACTGGAAGAATATATAGATAAAACCGGTGCAGCAGGAGTTGTTGTTGGCGATTATACGATTCCGGTAGATAAAGATGGAAATGTCTCTGGTGGTCTTAAGGTATTTGGTGTTCGTCCTTATGTTGGCCTTGGATTCGGACATGCTGTTCCCCAAAAACGAGTAGGCTTTATGTTTGAGCTGGGTGTTCAGTTCCACGGAACTCCAAAGGTGTATACCGATTATGGAGACTTGGGTACGGCATTTGAAGTAACCGACGATAGCTTTACGAAAATTATTGATAAACTAACTGTTTATCCGGTTATGAAATTCCGTATATGCGGTCGGTTATTATAATAAACCGGATGTAATAATTCAGGCTTTTAATTTTACAATAAACAATACAGGGCTTTTCTCGTTAGCATATTCGGGAAAAGCCTTTTTTATTTCCTGTCCGGATTTACAGAAACAATACGATTGATTATACAAATCCATAGCCTGTAACTCTGGTACAGCTCCGGTATGGTAAAAGTTGTCTTTAAATCCGCCTTGTACTTGCCTGGATTGGTTGTTAAGTGTGTCATAACAGAATGTGTAGCTGCCTTTTTCATTATGCTTATTATGGTAGGTAGAAACCCAGAAACGGCTGCCGAAGCGTATAGGATACAACAATATGCCGTCTGCAGAATAATTCTGTTCTTCTTTGTCTTGTTGCTTTTTTAAAAATAATGTATCACGTAGTAGCTTATTTGTCTCAGTGGAAGGAGAATAAGCATAGATTATCCCTGTATCTCCGGAAACGGAAAGAGTTGGAGGTAAACAGGAAATTCCGCAATCCTTGCGTCCCAGGTTTGCCTGGACCAATTTGTGTGTTTTCATTTTCTGAAAAGAAGAGTCATATTCTACAACTTGTTTTTCCAGGTACGAAACCTTGGTAGAGGAATCGTTTTTTATACATTCTTCCGTAGTCCAGATATGATTATTGTATAAAGAAATAGAAGACATGCGATGTCCGGGCAAGTCACTCTTTAGTTTCTTTTTATCGATTAACTGACCGTCGTACGAGTAATAATGAATATCGTCAACATTTCCTAATACAATAAGCTGGCGACTTACCGGATTCACTACGTAACCGGCTACTTTAATAGTATTTGGATCCGTAATACGACAAATAAATTCTCCCTTTCGGCTGAAACGATACAATGTTCCTTCGCTTATAAGAAACAGATTATTACCTTCCTTACGTACATTTTTCACCTTCTCGATGGAGTGTTTTCCTGCTGTTTGTAATGGAATGGCAACCACTTCATCGGCAATATCGGATAACGAACCAACCAGATGATTTTCTGTCAGTTCGTTTGTTGTAAATAATTCGTATCCTTGCTTGATACAAACAATTGCTATAATTGCCAGTAATATCAGAAAAGCCCGTTTCATGTGTTATGTGATTTGTGACTTGTATTAATAACGGGGGATTAAGCATTTTATTGAAAATAATATGAAATATTATGCGGTTCTTGTGAGCTTTTTGTAGTAGGATGAAATAAAATGTATCTTTGCCACTAATATATTTCAGTGATAATATGAAGACTGTAACTGATAGGTGGCTGGTATATGAGAATGGGCATTTATTTTTCTTGTTGTCATCGTATGTTTTATATCTTGGTTGTTGAATTCTACAATTGCTATGTCTCTGGTTGCTAAAGAAAAGATAGTTATCGAAAAAATGATCCGTCTTTATTGCAGGCATAAGGAGGGGAATGCAACCTTGTGTGCAGATTGCATGGAGTTGTTGCAATACGCACACACCCGCTTAGACCGTTGTTCGTTTGGAGACAAAAAGGGTTCGTGCCGGAAATGTAAGATACACTGTTATAAACCCGAAATGCGGGAGCGTATAAAGACCGTTATGCGTTATTCAGGTCCGAGAATGTTAATATATACTCCCTGGATTACAATACGGCATTGGTTTAAATGATTCTGCCAGTTATGTCAGGATTGTAAGAAAACCCATTTATCGCCTTCACTCATCTTTTCGTTGTAACAGAAACCTTCCCATGAGAATGATTTAAGTTCTTCCGGATCGGAAATGCGGTTTTTTATGATAAAGCGGCTCATCTGTCCTCTGGCCATCTTAGCATAGATAACAATCGTGTTGGCTTTTCCATTCTTCCAAACCCTGAATTCCGGTGTGATGACGCGTACGGATTGTTCTACTTTTTTCCAATCGAACGATGGTTGTATATCCATGCTAGCCAAATAGATAAGTGTGTTGCCTGCTTTTTTGATATCATCAATAAGTAACTGGGTCTGACGTGGGCGCCAGTAATTATACATGTTTCCGTAACCTAATTCGGGTAGTTTTACATCAAATTCCATGCGATAAGGCTTAATCAGGTCAAGCGGGCGCAGGAGTCCGTAGCAAAAGGATGCAAAACGCATGTGTTCTTGTGCGAATAAAAAGTCTTCCTTGCTAAAATCTTTTGGGTTTATATTCTTGAAAACCACACCTGTATAGGCTAGTATTGCTTGTAGAGGCTTATTATCTTCCGAATGAAACTCCTGAAAACGCAGATAATTTTCCGTAGCCAGTTTTGGACTCAATTTCAGTATTCGGGCTAATTCATCCTTAGAAAATTGCGTCATGTTAAGCGCTATTTCGTTTGCCTCTTTTGAAAAACGGGGCAATGTCTCTGCGGGAGCTTTCAGTTTAGACGTGCCGGTCATTGTTTTAGCCGGCGAGATAAGAATAAGCATATCGTTTCCTTTTGTTTACTCGTTTATGAAGTGAAGATAATGATAATTTATTCATAGTCCGTTCTTTTCTACTATAAAAAAGATTCAATCGATATCATAATGTAGTTTGACCGTCTTTTAATCTCTGTATAAATTCGGCTACATTCCGTCCGTCCATAAGACCGTGATGAACACTTATGGATATAGGAAGTAAAAGTTTCTCTTCATCCTGTATCAGTTTCCCGGTAGAAATTCTGGGCACAGAGTCTCCTGTTTTAATTGAGCCCGCATGTTTCATTTCAGAGAAAGCGAACCAAGGCAAAGCCGAGTAACGAATAACATCTTCTCTTCCTGTATTTTCAGAAAAAGACAAGCCGGTACTATTCTTAACTCTGTTTATTTCTTTTCCGGCATTTTCAATAAATAAGTCGAGGTTTGCATCATATTCAAAAAATCCAAAACCAAAAGTTCCGTCTTCTCGCCCTATGGTGGGCGAAATATTGATTTTATCATATTGTACCACTTGTCTTTTCTCTATGCGTAATTTGAAAGCGGTTGTATCATTTATGCATTTTAACAGGAAATGCACGGAATAGAGGAAAAAAGATATTCCCCTTTTTTTACTCTGCTGGTATACATTAGTAAAATCAACAGTAGTGGTAACCCCAAAGAAAGGATCGTCAAACGCTGAGAAGAAGTTAAAATGCTCTTTTCTATTCCAGTCGTCCAGATTTATAACTTGTTTCATTTCTTATATTTTTGTGCTATCGTATTTACTCGGCTCTTTTCTGAATGTTTAACTTAATGTTGAGAGGTGCTTTAAAGATAGAATATATCGGTACAAATGTATGAAAAGTGTACTTTTTAATATGATTATAAGCAGCACTTTTTTACAGCCATCCTTTGGATTACATTAAAATTTTGAATGTCGAACGCATAACTCTTTTTTACATTTTGTGGAACCGTTTATTTTAAATGACAGGATAAATTAGTTTTGTTTTCCTGATCTTTTATTCTTTTGACCTAGGGCAAAATTAATTTTTAGCTGGGACAAAATTGATTTTTACCAGGGATGAAATTAATTTTCAGCTTGCTAAAATGGAAAAAAGTTCCTATATTCGGGATTAAATATTACGATGTCAAAACTTAAAATTATAGATATATGTGTGCAAAGTATTCATTTTATAAGAAACCTCCCAGAAAAGAAAATCCCGAATCATCAGAATTATATGCAAAAGTAGTAGGTTGCAAATCGGTTGGTACCGACCGGCTTGCTCAGGAAATAAGTGCTAATAGTTCTTTCTCTTCTGCCGATGTAAAAGGCATACTGTCTGCTTTGTCCGAACGTTTGATCTTCCATTTAAAATATGGAGAGAATGTGGAATTGGAAGGAATAGGCCATTTTGGTGTAACGTTGAAATGCCCTAAAGGTGTAGTCAACCCGAAGCAGATACGGGCAGAGTCTATTGCTTTTAATAATGTGAGCTTTCGTTGCTCAAAACAATTAAAAAATAAATTAAAGGCATTACCTCTGGAACGTGCCGACAACTTGCCTAAACGCGAACAATTTCCTGATGAAATACGCCGGGAGCATATTCTTTCCGAGATTAAAGAAAAGCAATTTCTATCAAGTACGGATTGTATGATAATTAACCAATGCAGCCGTTATCAGGCATTGAAAGACTTAAACCATCTGTTGGAACAAGGACAAATTATGCGGATAGGACGTGGAAAACAGCGGTATTACGGTATGAAGAAGATATGATTTTCCTTGTAGCTTCAGAACCTATCTGAAAAACATTCTGTTATAGATATACTTAATGAATCGTTAAAAAGTATATTTATGAAAAAGAGAAGAGTTTTTGCTGCACTGATGGTTAGTGTAGCCTTTGGGACGATACTACCGGGACGAATTGATGCATGTACGAGAGCCGTGTATTTGGGGCCTGATAATATGGTTGTTACCGGACGTACTATGGATTGGCGCGAAGACCCGCTGTCAAATCTGTATCTTTATCCGAGAGGAATACAGAAGAAGGGGGCTATTTCGGACAATACCGTGTCCTGGACATCTAAGTATGGAAGTGTAGTAACTGCGGGCTATGATATTGGTGTATGTGACGGAATGAATGAAAAAGGCTTGGTTGCCAATTTACTTTTCCTGACGGAATCTTCTTATGTTCGTTCTAATGATACCCGCCCCGTTATGGGTATAAGTATCTGGACACAATATGTGTTGGATAATTTTGCTACGGTAGATGAGGCGGTTGCCGAATTGTCAAAACAAATCTTTCGTATGGATGCTCCGGATTTGCCTAATGGTGCGAAATCCACATTGCATCTTTCTATCTCGGATGCGACCGGAAATAGTGCTATTTTTGAATATATCAATGGAAATCTGATTATCCATGAAGGTAGGGAATGTCAGATTATGACAAATTCTCCTACATACGACAAACAACTTACACTGAATGATTATTGGAAACAGATTGGCGGTTTGGTTATGTTGCCCGGTACAAACCGTGCATCCGACCGTTTTGTGCGTGCATCATTTTATATTCAGGCTCTTCCGCAAACAAGCAACTTTCATCAGGCGGTAGCCGGAGTGTTTAGTGTGATGCGTAATGTATCGGTACCTTTGGGCATATCTGTTCCCGATCAGCCTAATATTGCTTCGACACGTTGGCGTACAGTGTCGGATCAGAAGAATAAAGTTTATTATTTTGAGTCAACAATGAGCCCTGATATATTCTGGATTAACTTTAAAGACCTGAACTTTAACTCCGGTGCTCCGGTACGAAAACTGACGCTGGTCAATGGTGAAATTTATGCAGGTAATGCAGCCGGTAAATTTCAGGATAATAAAGGGTTGACATTCTTGTTCGGGATATAAATACTTTTTCGAGGGTTTTAACTGGTAAGTCTAAAAGACGTTTTTTGAAGGGAAAAAAGCGTTTTTTAGACTTACGTGCTTTTTATATCTGATATATTTGTAAATATTAATGAATAAATCTAATACAGAGATAGGGCTTATGCATGAATTTGTAACAGCTCAGATTAATAAATGGTGAATATCAAGAGTTTGGTAGTTAGTCGTACTTTTATTAATAATGAGGCATGAAGCTATGAAAATCAGACCGGTTATTAATGAAAATACTTTCCGTGGAATTTATGACGAGTACTATGGGTATTTATGCCGTAACTTGAGCTTCTACACACATGATATAGGGGCAATAGAAGATATTGTTCAGGAAATATTTGTCAAGTTATGGAATGAACGGGATTTATATGAGATTGATAATTTGAAAACCTATCTATCTGTCTGTGCTAAAAATAAAATGCTGAATTATCTGCGCGACGAGCAAACCCGGAAAAACTTATTGAATACGTGGGCTAAAAATACGAATGAAGTATCTAAGGCCATTAATTGTGTTGACGAAAAAGAGTTGGGTTTGTTGATGCTTCAGGCCATAAACAATCTTCCTCCCAAGTGCCAGAAAATTTATTTGTTGAGCCGCGAAGAGAAACTGTCTTATAAACAAATAGCCGAATTGCTGCGAGTTTCCATAAAAACAGTAGAGACACAAATGGGCATAGCCATACATCGGATTAAAGAATTTGTGGCCATGCATTATACTTCGAAATAATATTTTAAAAAAAGATAAAAGCTTTTAGGGGTTTTCATTCTGTTTAAGTGTCATAAATATAAATAAGAAAAACAGAATGAATAATAACATAATCCCATATTCTATAATAGCGAAATATCTTGCAGATGAGTTGAATGATGAAGAGCGCATCTTATTCGAAAAGTGGAGGGCTGCTTCTCCTGAAAATGAAAATGTCCTGAAAGATTTGCAATATCAATGGAACGGATTGCTTCCTTTGCCGGAATCTGCTTTTCAAAAAGGTAAATTTAATACATGGGAGAAGATAACAAAAGAGATTAATCTGGGAAAGAAGAGTTTCCATCTCAGATGGATTGTTGCTGCAGCTTCCGTTGCTTTTCTGCTGGGTTTGTCGATTCCTTATTTAACAAAATCTATGTCTGAAAATACGGTGCCAATTGCAGCTCAAACTGTTGTGGTTGCGCCTTCCGGACAGAAATCATATACGTTGTTGCCGGACGGCACAAAGGTATGGTTAAATTCAGATTCAAAGCTGACTTATTCTACCTCATATAATACGAAAGAAAGATTGGTTTATCTGGAGGGTGAAGCTTATTTTGATGTAGTGAGAAATGAAAAACTTTCTTTTATCGTGAAGACCGGGATTGTGGATGTAAAAGTATTGGGAACAGAATTTAATGTGTCGGCTTATTCTACGAATGATATAATTCAGGTAGCTCTGGTACGGGGAAGTGTAAAATTGGAATCTGCTCACAATGCTTCTTTATTGGCAATGCTTAAGCCTGGAGAGAAAGCCGAGGTTAAGAGGTCTGGGCTGCATTGTTCTGTTCTGTCTTGTGATGTGGATACCGAAAGTTCGTGGAGATTAAATAAACTGTGTTTTGAGGGTGCTTATGTTCACGACGTATTTCAGAAAGTGGAACGTTGGTATGGGGTGAAGTTTAATATACTGAATGAGAATAAAGAGTATCGTTATTGGTTTACCTTAAAGACGGAATCGTTAACCGAATTGCTCCAATTAATAAATAAGATTACCCCTATAGAGTATAAAATAGAAGGAGAGGAGGTGACATTGACTTATAAATGATTATTTGGAAAGTGGATAAAAAAAGGTATGAGAAACGGCCATTTCTCATACCTTAAAGCATAATAAATACTCCATACGCGTTATGTGTTACTGTGTTTTAATACAGTAAATGAAGGAGTTTTGTATTTGTGCAAAGGTATAATTATTTTTTTGATTAACTTAAATCTATTTACAATGTTTAAATCTAGAAGAATATTATTCATTGTCTGTATATTGACATGGATATCGGCGGTGAGTTTTGCACAGACTGTTACTGTGGATTTATCCTTTCGGAATGCCACACTGAAAACGGTTATATCGGAGATTGAGAAGCAGACAGACTATACATTTATGTATCACAATGATATAGACCGGGAACAATCTGTTTCTGTACAAGTAAAGAAAGAAAAATTAGGAACCGTCCTGAACAAGATATTTTCTCCGATGGGAATAATATATGAAATCACCAACAAACAGATTATATTAAAGAAAAAACCGGCAAATACGTCTAAGAAGCTAACTGGAATTATTAGGGACGATCAAGGTATACCTGTTATTGGTGCAAATGTTGTAGAAAAGGGTACGACTAATGGCACGATAACAGACATAAACGGCGAATTTGTACTTGATATGCCGGAAAGTGGCATTATACAGGTTTCTTATATCGGTTATAATACGCAAGATGTAAAGATAGGGACAGATAATACGGTGGATGTCTGGTTAACGGAAGATACTCAGAAACTGGAAGAAGTTGTTGTTGTTGGTTATGGCTCTATGAAAAAGAGAGATCTGACAGGAGCCGTTTCCCAATTAAAAGGCGATGATATTGCAGATCTGCCTCTTAGGAGTGCTTCGGATGCATTGCAAGGAAAAGCAGCCGGTGTAACTATTACATCTACTTCGGGAAGTCCGGGCTCTATGGGAACAGTACGTATTCGTGGTGTAGGTACGATTAATAACAATGATCCGCTTTATGTTGTAGACGGATTGCCTCAAACAGGTATCGGCTGGTTGAATCCTCGGGATATTGAAAGTATGGAAGTGCTGAAAGATGCTTCGGCTCAGGCTATTTACGGAGCACGTGCCGCTAACGGCGTTATTCTGATTACGACAAAGAAAGGAACGGCTGGCACTACTTATAAAACTACATTGGAATTTGACATGCTGGTAGGTTTTCAGAATGCAGAAAAGACATATGATATGTTGGATGCGGAAGGATTCATGAAATATAAGAATATGGCTTATGAGGCATCAAACAAACCGTTACTGGATGATTTCTCGACACCGGAAAAAAGGGAAGCTATTCTGGCATTTCTGGAAAATAATGGCGGTCGTGCCGGAACAAACTGGTGGAATGAGATTGAGAATCCGAATGCTATATCTCAGACGTATAATCTCTCTTTGTCGGGAGGGATTGATAAAATGCGTTATCGTTCCAGTTTTGGATATATGAAGCAAGATGGTATTGTTAAGGCAACGGATTATGAGCGTCTGACCGGACGTGTAAACTTGGATTCCGATGTCTTCAAATGGCTGAAGGTTTCATCAAATACGAATGTAATATATGAAATGCGCCGTAATACAAGAGAAAATGATGCTTATAGCAGTACCGTGTTTTCGGCATTAACGGCAGATCCTATTACCCCTGCTTACCGTAATAACCTGACGGGAATACCTGATTTTCTTGAGAGCCGTATCATGGATGGTTATGAACCGACTAATCCTTTTTCGCAATATGCCGGAATTTTGTATTCAAATAAGCCTAATCCTTTGGCGCAGACTGATCGGCTGGGGCAGAATGTCTGGAAAGGGTTGCAATTAAAAGCAAATGTGTCGGCAGAGATAAAGTTATTCCGTTTCCTGTCGTTTAAATCCAGTATCGGATTGGATTTATCCCGTACGGCAAGTGATAGTTTTTCTCCTAAATATTATTTGAATGCAACGGATCAGGTGTCGGATGCAACAGTTGGACGTAATATAGGCCAGACTGATTATTGGGTTTTTGATAATTATTTTTCTTATAATGATAAGTTTGGTAAGCATACTGTTTCTGCAATGGCAGGTATGTCTGCCGAGAAGAACCGGTATGAAACGACAGTAACTTCTAAACAGGGTTTGGTAAATAATGATAAAAGTCAGCAAATACTGAATGCTGCAACAAAGAATCCAACTTCATCGGGAGCGATAACTATCAGCTCTTTAAATTCGTATTTCGGTCGTTTGTTTTATTCGTATGCGGATAAATATATGCTTACGGCAAATATACGATGGGATGGTTCTTCCAACTTTGCAGCGGGTAATAAGTGGGGCGTATTCCCTTCCGTGTCGGGAGGTTGGTATTTTAGCGAAGAGTCGTTTATAAAAGAAGCTATAGGCGATTGGTTTTCACAAGGTAAATTAAGGGTTGCGTGGGGAGAGATAGGTAATCAGGATGTAACTTCCGGCGCTTATTTGACGAAGTTTGCCAATAGCTCTTATTATATGGTAGGTGAGCCATTGAATCCCTGGCTAAGTGGTGGACGCTCAAATGTTGGTAATCCTGATTTGAGATGGGAGACAACCCGCCAGCTGGACTTTGGTTTGGATTTGGCTTTTTTTAATAATGCCTTAAAAGTAAATATAGACTATTTTGACAGGGAGACTTCGGATATGCTGGTGCAGGTCCCGATTCCTGCTTCTGTAGGTTTGCCTAATACTCCGTGGAGCAATGCCGGCAGTGTAAGTAATAAAGGTTTTGAATTTGTAGTAGACTATCAAGGGCATATCGGACGGGAGTTCAACTATAATGTAAATGGAAATATCTCCACCTATAAAAACAAGGTTATCAGTCTTGGCGGCGGTACTAACATTCCTGGTAAAACCCATCTGGGCAATCAGGTAAATACAATGATTGAACCGGGTAAACCTATCGGTTATTTTTATGGGTATAAGATGGATGGAGTGTTTCAGACACAGCAAGAAATAGATAATTACAGAGGTGGCCCTGACAATACGGTTATTATGCCGAAAGCAGAACCGGGTGATTTGAAGTTCCTGGATTTGAATAATGATGGGAAATTAGGCGAAGAAGACCGCACGATGATAGGTAATCCTCATCCCGATTTTACTTTTGGCCTTACATTGGGAGCTGATTATAAGGGATTCGACTTTTCTGTATTTTTCCAGGGATCGGTAGGTAACGATATCTTGAATATTCTTAAATATGATATTTATTCAGGAACAGGATGGTATAATGCGCCTAAGGATATCTTTGATAAATTCTGGTCGGGACCAGGCAGTACGAATGAAAACTTTGCAATTAGTGCGAATAGCCGCGATAATCTTACAATGTCTGAATGGTTTATAGAAGATGGTTCTTATGTTCGTTTGAAGAACTTGACTGTTGGGTATACGATTCCTGAATCTTTGACAAAGAAAATTACAATTAAGAATTTACGTGTTTTTGTTGCAGCTCAGAATCTGTTTACTATTACCGGTTATTCGGGCTTAGATCCTGAATTGGGTAATACGAATCCTCAGTTTATGGGAATAGATATGGGGTGGTATCCTCAAGCACGTTCATTTATGTTTGGTTTGAGTATGAAGTTATAACCTTAAATTAATAGATACGATATGAAAACATTAAAATATATTTGTCTGGCTGTGTGTAGCTTATTGCTCACTATTAGTTGTTCGGATGCGTTTCTGGACAGACCTACTTTGGGTTCATTGGATAAAGATACCTGGTTGAATACGGAAGATGCCGGAAGTAAAATGTTATCGATGTGCTATACGCCTATGTTGGCAGGGAATGAATATCAAGGATTTAAGTATGAATTTTTTGATTGCATAACGGATGATATGCATAAAGGAGGATCGGATGCTGCGGATAAAATAAGGATTACGGATATAGCCAGAGGAAATCCGTTGACATCGGCCTTGCTTTTGGAGAGAGTATGGAATCATCGTTTTCAGGTAGCCATATCCCGGTGTAATGTTTTATTAGAAAATGTTACTTTAGAAACGCCTCTTATCCAAAGCGGCGGTGCGTATGTGTCAAAAGAAGAAAAAGCGCGTTGGATTGCAGAAGCCCATTTTCTGAGAGCTTACTATTATTTTGATCTGATGATGATATTTGCGAATGTCCCTATTGTAGAAAAACCGTTGAATGCAATTGATAAATCATCCATAACCCGTGCTCCAATGTCTGAAGTCTATAGTTTTATAATGAAAGATTTGGAAATAGCTTTGGCTGAATCGAATATACCTTCTGCAAAAAATCTGCCGGTATCGGAACTGGGACGTGTAACGCGCGAAGCAATACATGCATTTAGAGCCAGGGTTGCATTATTCAATAAAGACTATGAATTAACAATAGCCGATTGCAAAAAAGTGATTGATTCGGGAGCCTATGAGCTGGTGCCGAATTATGAAGACTTATTTAATAGTGTGGAGAAAGGATATAAATCCAAAGAGTGTATATTTATGACTTATAATAGTTATAATCCTCCTTATTCGAAGGGAAGTCCGTCTCTTATTTTCTTTGTAGGCAGAGGTCCGACAGGCGGTTGGGGCGGCGAAGTTCCGACGTACGATTTGTTGAATGAGTATGAAGCAAAAGATCCCCGTAAAGTACATACGATTTTGTCTCATGGAGATATTTTCTTAAAAAAAGATGGCAATCAGGAAATTCATGATTATACGGGCTATGATAACTATACCAAATTGCAAAGTCGCAAACATTATGTAGATCATTTTAGAAGACCGGATGCCGGTTTGCAGAAAACAGACTGGTCATTTTATAATATCAGGTATGCAGATGTTTTACTAATGTATGCGGAAGCATTAATTGAATCAAAGGGAAATCAACAAGAAGCTATAGATGTCTTGAATAAGATCCGGGAAAGAGCATTCCTTACAACTTCACCTGTAGACAACTATGCTGTTTATCGTGAGTTTAATATTAAAGATCCTGTTACGAAGGCTGAATTTGAAGCCAATTATAAGATAAAACAAGGGGATGATTTGCGAAAGGCTGTTCGTCATGAACGCAGGATAGAACTGGCTGCCGAAGGACAACGTTTTTATGATTTGATACGATGGAATATCTTTGTTGATAAGATAAAACAATTTGCTTCTACACCGGAGGGGGTTGCTTCCGAGAAAGGAATGTATATTTCTGATAAAACGTGGCCATATCCGATTCCTCAATCTGAAATAGATAAAGTGGGAGGGGCTTTATTGCAGAACGATAATTATAAGTAATTGGTTTTTGCGAAAGAAGCATTATAAGCCTTAAAGATTGTCAGCATTAAATTTTAATAAGAAAATAAATAGGTGTTATATGCCGGTAATTATTTATTTTGCTATCGTAATTATTAATTACTCAAACCCATAATTTAGTTTGTAAATGAAAAAGATGATTATGTGCGCTGCCTTTATGATAGCAATGGCTTCTTTCACAGTTGTAAATGCCCAGGATTCGAATGCAAAGAAAGCTGCAAAGATTGAGCAGTGCAATAAGAAGTGTGGAGAGGAGTGTGATAAATTTTGTGACAACGCAACTTGTAAAGCAGAAGGTTGCCTAGCTGGAAATTGTATAAAAGATAAATCAGTTTGCCAGAAAGATGCTAAAGCATGTTGCAAAGGCAAGCCGGCAAATAAGAAGAAAGGAAATTAATTAAGGAATAGTTAGTTCCTTCTTTTTAGAAATATGGAATCCCGTTGGTTGAAACTGAAAAGTTCAAACCGGCGGGATTCTTTATGGATGAATGCACCAGCCGCTAAACTATAAAAGGTAGCTGAAGAAACCAAACCGTATATAAAACCTTTTCCCTTTTTCTTTTGTTTTCAAACCGAAAAACCATCAGTTTGACGTTTAGTTAAGACGGACAGGCAGTGGCTTTTCCTTTGTTTTTATAATATTAAGACAAAATGTCAGTTTTGGGCTTTGGTATTTGTTTTGTAGATATGTAAGTGCGGTTAGCAATTGAAAAAGAATAAAAGAAAGGAGATAACTATATGAATTTAAACAATTTTACAATTAAGGCGCAAGAGGCTGTTCAACAAGCTGTACAGCTTGCTACCCAACATGGGCAACAGGCTATAGAAGCTGTTCATTTGTTGAAAGGTGTCATTATGACGGGCGAAAGCGTGACCAATTTTATTTTTCAGAAACTGGGTGTAAATATTCAGAATTTGAATCGTGTTTTAGATAGCCAGATCGATTCGTTGCCTAAAGTTTCGGGAGGAGAACCTTATTTATCTGGTGAAGCAAATGCTGTATTACAGAAAGCAATTAGCTATTCTTCCAAAATGGGCGACCAGTATGTTTCGCTGGAACCTATTATTCTGGCCCTGTTAACGGAAAAAAGTACTGCTTCCCAGATATTGAAAGATGCCGGTGTTTCTGAAAATGAACTGCGTAAGGCAATTGAAGAATTGCGTAAGGGTAATAACGTAACCAGCCAGTCTGCAGAAGATACATATGATGCACTAGGCAAATATGCTATTAATTTGAATGAACGTGCACGTAGTGGTAAACTGGATCCTGTTATCGGACGTGATGACGAAATTCGTCGCGTGTTACAGATTTTAAGCCGTCGTACCAAGAATAATCCGATCCTTATAGGTGAGCCGGGGGTTGGTAAGACTGCTATTGCCGAAGGTCTTGCACACCGTATTATCCGTGGTGACGTACCGGAAAATCTGAAGTCCAAGCAGATATTCTCATTGGATATGGGTGCTCTGATTGCCGGTGCAAAATATAAAGGTGAATTTGAAGAACGCCTGAAAGCGGTGGTGAATGAAGTTACTAAATCGGAAGGAGAAATAATTCTCTTTATCGATGAAATTCATACATTGGTTGGAGCTGGCAAAGGCGAAGGAGCAATGGATGCAGCTAATATCCTGAAACCGGCTTTGGCTCGTGGAGAACTGCGGTCTATAGGCGCTACTACGCTGGATGAATATCAGAAGTATTTTGAAAAGGATAAGGCTTTGGAACGCCGTTTCCAGATAGTTATGGTGGAAGAACCGGATGAATTGGATGCCATTTCCATACTTCGAGGATTGAAGGAAAAATATGAAAACCATCATAAGGTACGTATCAAAGACGATGCGATTATTGCGGCAGTACAGTTGTCAACGCGTTATATTACGGATCGTTTTTTGCCGGATAAAGCTATCGACCTGATGGATGAGGCAGCTGCCCGTTTACGTTTGCAGATTGACTCGGTGCCGGAATCGCTGGACGAAGTTTCACGTCGTATCAAACAATTGGAGATTGAACGTGAGGCAATCAAGCGCGAAAATGATAAGGCAAAGCTGGAACAACTTAATAAAGAGATTGCTGATCTGAAAGATGAAGAAAAGAAACAAAAAGCCCAATGGCAAAGCGAGAAGGAGCAGATCAATAAGATACAGCAAAACAAAATTGATATCGAGAATCTTAAGTTCGAAGCTGAAAAAGCCGAACGTGAAGGCGATTATGGTAAAGTTGCAGAGATCCGTTATGGTAAGGTTAAGCAAAAAGAAGAAGAGATAGCCGAAGTAGAAGCAAAGCTGAAAACAATGCAGGGTGCCGCTGCTATGATTAAAGAAGAGGTAGACAGCGAAGATATTGCCGATGTTGTTTCGCGTTGGACAGGTATTCCGGTAAGTAAGATGATGCAAAGTGAAAAAGATAAACTATTGCGTCTGGAATCGGAACTTCATACGCGTGTTATCGGACAGGAAGAAGCTATTGGTGCTATAGCGGATGCGGTGCGGCGTAGTCGTGCCGGGTTGCAAGATCCAAAGCGTCCGATTGGTTCATTTATCTTCTTAGGAACAACCGGGGTAGGTAAAACAGAATTGGCAAAAGCGTTGGCTGAATATCTGTTTGACGACGAGAATATGATGACACGTATAGATATGAGTGAGTATCAGGAAAAGTTTAGTGCTACTCGCTTGATCGGTGCACCTCCGGGATATGTAGGTTATGAAGAAGGTGGCCAGCTTTCTGAAGCTATTCGCCGTAAACCTTATTCTGTAGTCTTGTTTGATGAAATAGAAAAAGCACATCCGGATGTTTTCAATATACTGCTTCAGGTGTTGGATGATGGACGTCTGACTGATAATAAGGGACGCGTAGTTAATTTCAAGAACACGATTATCATTATGACCAGTAATATGGGTTCGTCTTTGATTCGTGAGAACTTTGAAAAGATAACACCTGAAAACCATGAGAAAGTTGTGGATGAAACAAAAATTCAGGTATTGGAATTATTGAAGAAAACGATCCGCCCTGAATTCTTGAATCGTATTGATGAGATCATTATGTTTACGCCGTTGAATGAGGAAGAAATTCGTCAGATTGTAACGTTGCAATTAGATGGCGTGAAGAAAATGCTGGCACAAAATGGCATTGCTCTGAATTTCACTGATGCTGCATTGGCATTTATTTCTGAGAAAGGTTTTGATCCTCAGTTTGGTGCCCGTCCGGTTAAGCGTGTGATCCAGAAATATGTTCTTAATGAATTATCAAAAGAAATTCTGGGACAGAAAGTAAATAAAGACCATCCGATCACAATTGATAGCGAAGGTGATGGACTGGTATTCAAAAATTGATTAAAAGCGAAAGCCTTAGTAATGTTTTTGAATAGTTGAATAGTTTTATGGATTTAATTATTTATTTTTGAATATCTCCATGCTCGAAAACAGGAGATAAGGATAAATATTAAATTTGATTGCTATGGAAGTAAAGGCCTTTATTGAAAATTATAAAGAGGCGTTTGGTGCAGAAACCGAACTGCCTCTTGTTTTTTGGTATTCTGATACGCCGGTTAGGATCGTGGAAAAGGTAGGCGGATGTTTGTTTAAATATATACAGGAAGTCAGGAATGGTGAATTTGTTAGCCTTAATGCTGATAATATAGGTTGCGGTGGCGGTAAATTTTATACGGGTTTTGCTGATATGCCGGACTATGTACCCGAATTTGTTTCTGTGAAAGAAAAATACCGCAAGACTCCCGAAATGGTAAGGGAACAACTAGATTCTTTAAGAGTGCCCAGGGCACGGATGGCTTTTCTTAATTTTGCCCGTTTGGATAAGATTGATAGTTTTGATAATCTGGAAGCCTTGCTGTTTTTTGCTAAACCCGATGTGCTTTCCGGTCTTTCAACCTGGGCTTTTTTTGATAATGGAGCAGCCGATTCTGTTGCTGTGCCTTTTGGTTCGGGCTGTTGCAGTACGATAACCCGTGCTGTTCTGGAGAATAGAAAGAAGGGGAGGAGCTGCATTTTGGGTTTTTTTGATCCTTCTGTCCGTCCTTATTTTGAACCGGATATTTTGAGCTTTACAATCCCTATGTCCCGTTTTAAGGAAATGTATCACACGATGCGTCAGTCATGTTTATACGATACGCATGCCTGGAAAAAGATTAAAGATAGATTGTAGCCAAATAAATGTTAGTTATATTATACAAGTAAAAGTAGTATCTTTGTAAATATTAATAACCAATAAAATGAAGAGTTATGAGCGAAAAAAACGATTTTATCTATGATGAAGACGATTCTGTAAAGTTTATTCAGAATTATCTTCCGCAAGAACTGAAAGGCAAGTTCAGTAATGACGATATCAATTATATTGTAGACTTAATCTATGAGTTTTATGAGTCAAAAGGATATCTGAATGAAAATGACGGCGACGATAAAGAAATAGATATCGATGAAGATGAATTAGTTGATTTTGTGATTAAGAATGCTCAGAAAGACGGAGTAGGAAAATATAATGCAGACGAAATTACTTTTATTGTTCAAGGTGAATTAGAATACTGTGATTCTATCAACATGTTCGATTGATAAACTGTTGTATATAGAAAAATTAGTTCACTAAAAGGAATAAGAAATGAGAAGTATTAAATTATTATCTGTTTTGTTGTTGAGTATGGCTGTTGTTTTTTCTAGTTGCAGTACATGGAATAATACAGCTAAAGGTACGGCTATTGGTGTTGGTGGCGGAACTGCTGTTGGGGCTGGTATCGGGGCATTAGCCGGTAATACCGCCTTAGGTGCAATTATTGGAGCTGCAGTAGGTGGTACGGCTGGAGCTTTGATAGGGAAAAAGATGGATAAACAAAAGAAAGAACTGGAGGCAACATTACCGGAAAGTACAACTATTGAAACCATTAATAATGGAGAAGCATTGAAAGTTACTTTTGATTCGGGTATATTGTTTGCAACCAATTCAAGTACGTTAAGCGATGCTTCTAAAAGCGCATTACGCAATTTTGCAACAAGCCTGAAAGCGAATCCGGATACGAATATTAAAATTGTAGGTTATACGGATAATACAGGAAAGGTTGATTATAATCAGCTTTTATCAGAAAAGCGGGCAAAGAGTGTTTATGACTATCTGATGCTGCAAGGCGTTAGTAGCGACCGTATGATTTATGAAGGAAAAGGTGTACATGATCCGGTTGCTTCAAATGACACTCCTGAAGGCCGTGCATTAAACCGCCGTGTGGAAATTGTAATTATGGCTAATGAAAAAATGATACAAGAGGCAAAACAAGGAACACTGCAATAATTCTTTGTATGTTGCGTTTTAACAAATGGCCTCTGTTTCTAGTTATTTAGAGACAGAGGCCGTTTGTTTATAATATGAATTATTGATAGTGACATTGTTTGCAGCATTGCTGGCTATAGCAGGTTTTGCATCAGGGTATATTCATCCGGAAGGGCAGGAATGGATAGCATTTCCCGGGTTGATACTTTTGCCTGTATTAGTGGTTAATTTGATTATAGGACTGATATGGTGGATAATGGATGGACGTTGGGGATATTTACAAATCATTTGCAAACAACCAGTGTAAATTCAATTAAACCTCGTTTATATCAGGCTAAAGAAAGCATGAATTCTCAAGAAGGTACGGAAGCCGCATTCCAACTGGCTTTTCAAATGAAAAAAAATTTCGTATTACGTGCTATGCAGGCCGATTTTGTTCGTCAACAGATAGATAATAGTACGGGAGATATTATTGTATGTGGCGATTTTAACGATACTCCGGCTTCTTATGTATATAATCATATAAAAGGAAACCTGACGGATGGTTTTCGTGATTCAGGTTCCGGATTTGGATATACATTTCGTGAATTGAAACGAATCTTTAGAATTGATTATATTTTTTATTCCGGAAGCTTTGAAGGTTTACGTTATGATTCTCCAAATTTGCCGTGGAGCGACCATAAACCTGTTGTTTGTATGATTCGTAAGAATGTTTTGTAATAAATTGATTTATAGTTGTTTGATTTCTATTTAACAAGGGTTTAAGAATCTTGTAAATTGTTCTTCCTTGTTAATTAACATAAGCTCGAGAAAACCTTCACAACCTTTTTTTATCTCTTCTTGTTTCAATAGTGACTTATATATAAGCACAAATAATAGTATAAACTGTTTTAAACGTTGAATGAGATGAAAAAGATTTTTCCTTTATTTCTGTTGGTTCTTTTACTGGCTTCTTGCCAGAAAGACCCGGATATGTCAAAACTAGACAACGACTTCCTTGTATTTACAAATTATGACAAGGACGCGAATTTTGCATCATTTAGTACATTTTATGTTCCTGATAGCGTATTGGTAATAGGTGATAATGAAAAGCCTCAGTACTGGACAGCCAATGAAGCAGACGATATTATCACGACACTCGTGAAAAGTATGGAAGCCCGTGGTTTTACACGTACAATGGAAAAGGATGATGCAGATCTTGGTTTGCAGGCTTCTTATGTAGAAAACACGCATTATTTTGCGGACTATAATGATAATTATAACTATCCGTACTGGTGGTGGAATTATCCTGGATATTGGAGACCTGGTTACTGGGGACCAAGCTGGGGCGACTGGTATTATCCGTATCCTGTAGTTTACAGCTATAGTGTAGGTTCATTACTTGTTGAAATGCTGGATTTGAAAGTTCCGGCTCCAACGGCAACCAATTCTAAATTGCCTGTATTATGGACTGCTTATATGAGCGGTTTGTTATCCGGTTCAAATAAACTTGATATTCAGTTGAGTGTTCGTGCAATCGAACAGGCATTTGTACAATCTCCGTACATCAAGAAATAAATAAATGCGAATTAGTAAAAGTTTGAGTTCTATGAAAAAGATAAGTAAATCAATAAAATTAGTCGCTTTACTTGTAGCCTGTTTAGCGATTCCGTCTCTGGCTGGCGCCCAGGTTGTAAAGAATGCATATTTTAATATTGACTGGCAGGTGAATTCTCCGTTCGGTCAAGATTTCTCCGATAAGACCAGTGGCTGGGGAGCACACTTTGAAGGTGGTTATTATTTTACACCGAATATTTCAGGAGGATTATTCCTGTCATATCATACAAATAATAAGTATATTGACCGTCAGACTTTGCCGGTAAGTTCTACTTCTGTAATTACTGCCGATCAGCAGCATTCTATCTTCCAGTTACCTTTTGGTGCTGTGTTCCGTTATAACTTTGCCCCGGAAGGCCAATTCCAACCTTATTTAGGTGCCGGATTAGGTGCAAGCTATAGTGAGATGTCTTCCTATATGAATGTTTTGAAGGTTTACGATCGTAACTGGGGTTTCTATCTTTCTCCCGAAGTCGGTATGAATATTTACTTTACACCTCAGAAACAATTCGGCGTACATATCGCAGCCTATTATAATTATGCAACAAACAAAGGTGAAGTCTTGAATTATTCGGTTGACGGACTGAATAACTGGGGTATTCGCTTAGGTGTTGCCTTCTAAATGGAAAGTTTGTTCTTTTAAGTGTTTTATGTAGTTTAGGGAAACGGAAGGCTTGGTTATAAGCCTCCCGTTTTTTGTTTGTGGATAGGTATAGTTTTTCAACTAGTGAAAAAAAATCTTGATTTGTGAAAAGTCGGATATAATGGCATCTGCCGTTTCATCTCCTTTATAAGCACTCCATCCGGTACTTTTTAACCAGATTGTCTGGCAACCAATATGTGTCGAAGGTATGATGTCTTTATCATAAGAATCTCCGATAACGACAATGTTTTTTGCCGGTAAATTTAATTTTTTTATTCCTAAATTAAAAATGGCCGGATCGGGTTTTCTAATTCCAACAACTGCCGATTCTATAATTGATTTGAAAAGATGATCCAATTTAAAATCTACTAGTACCGATTCTATGTTACCGTAAAAGTTAGATACTAACACTAATGGATATTGTCCGGATAATTCGTTAAGAATAGGGCGTGCAGCATCAATTGCTTTTTGCGCATACGAATAGCACCAATCTGCAATTTTATTTTTCACTTCTATTGTAGCCCATTCGTTAGATAAATATCCTTCTTGTTCAAGCCATTTAATTTGCAGGCCTGCTTTTATATGAAGCATATCCAGAAAATTATGGTGTGGTTGAACCAATGGATTTTTACCCATTGTTCTCTCGCCAAAAACATAAGCTTCGCGGAATACATCTTTGGAGACTGGTATTTGAAAAGCTTCATAAGCCATCCATATTACTTCAGCCCAATGCATTCCATTGCTGTCGATTGTTCCACCATAATCGAATATGATACCTTTTACTTGTTCCGGATTAAACATATTATTTAAGATTGGGATTGGAGTTCTTTACTGAATATACTGCAGAAGCGCTCATGTGTTGCAATCATATAAACCAACATGATGTTCAGGACTGTTAGCTCGAATACAAAATATAACCATGGCATATTGATAAATAAACTTACAAATAAAGCTATCACGCGTGTATTGAACGATAGCATATTTGTATACTTCATTAAAGGAAGACTTTTTTTCCTGAAAGAAATACGGAACCATTCCGGTGCTTCATCTTTATATTTTGTACGGATAAGATTCATCATTTGCTGGAATTTGGGAGTCAACTTTTCTTGTCCGACCGTATAATTAATGTAGAAAGTCTCGAATAATTTATAGATGAAATCCTTCTTCCAACTTAGCTTCGTATAATTTTCTTTTAAAATCGGAGAATATGATAATTCGCTGCCAGACTTTCCCTTTAGGAATAACAGATGAATATTTCTGTAATAATCTGCCATGGCAGCTTGTTTACTGTGGAAAAATCCGGTAACGGCTGCTAATATCCATATCCAAATACCCCATGTAGGTGTTAATCGTAAACAAATGGCAGCATAAATAGAGATAAACCAAAAATCGCCGGCAGTTCCATCTAAAATACGTCCCAAAGGTGTCTTTTTGCCAGTCATACGAGCCAGTTGGCCGTCTGCACTGTCGTACGAATTTGCCCATACCAGCAGTAACATACCAATGATATTGATAACTAAGCTCTGATAGTAAAAACAAATGCCGGCGGCAATGCCGATGAATATACTTGCTATGGTTATACTGTTAGGGGAAACTCCGAATTTATTAAAAAAGAGTGCCCATTGATAACCGATTGGGCGATAAAAATGTATATCTATAAACTCTTCGGTATCCATCGATTTTAAGGTCGATGCCAACTCCGGAGATATGTTTTTTTTATTCATAAACAGATGATTTTAATTCGAAAAGCTGTGTTATTCCGTTATTAAATCCAGAATACGTTTTGCAATATGGGGAGCAGCATCATCCCTGCAGGGGGCGAAGCTAGGCCAGTCATTAAAGTCTATTAACCGGATATCTCCGCCTTCCGACACAATGCAATCTCCGCCGTAAATGTGAATGTTCAATACTTTTGCCGCATCATTGCACATTTGCTGAAGCTGCGCTTCAGCAAAGGGTATACCCTTTGCTGTTCCATTAATAACTTCTAATCCGAATTTGCTATGGTGTAAATTTGACGGATAGAACCAGTAAAAGAAATCGGTTCCTGTTACACCATAAAATTTGATTAAATCTCCAACCAGATGTTCGTTAATTACTGCCGTAGGTATTCCGCGTATTGCATATTCTTTTAAAATACTTTTTGCTTCCTCCGGATTACGGACGTATGTTACGTCTTCGCGGTGAATGGCATGGAAGTCGCCTCTTTTTATCCAACAATTATAAAATCCTGCATTTTCCAATGCTTCGGTTGGGTCTTCATTTGTAGGTAAAATCAGACTGTTAGGGTGTGAAATATGATTGGACATCAATAATCGTGTCATTTTTTCACGAGTGCAGTTCTCTATACCATAACCGGAGTTAACAATGAAGTAACCATTGTTTTCCATTTGTTGCAACTTATGGATAGATTGCCAGTCGCGAACCATGTTGAAGATGGCTTTTTCGCGGATGTCTTTTGTAATTAAATCAGATTCGATGTATTCGTTTACGGTGCAACCTAACCGGCGTAAATGTTCTGCTGCCAATGAGAAAATAGCGGCGTCATTGCCTATATGGTTCGGCGAAAATTGGTTTCCTCTGCGAATACCTGCAATAACTAATTCGTTCATGTTATGCTGTATATGTTATGACTTAAGAAATTGTTCGGCCTTTTGAATGTCTTCCGCATGGTCTACATCAACAATCTTGCTGAAAGGATATGCCTTTAGTTTTAAACCTTCGGCAATTAGTTGACGCTGATAGTTGCGCATGCGCGACATACCTTGACTTATCGAATTATTTAGTACAGCCAGACCGGTGCGTTTTAAACAATATATACCTCCCGATATGTACCGGCAGTTGTTATTGTTTTTGTCCAGAAAATTACGGATCATAAGATCCTTATCTGTTTCAACATAAAGCGGCTTTTCATCATCGATAAAATCTGTTACGGCCATAAGTCCGTCCAACTGGTCGTTTTCCTGGAAAGCTTGTATATATTTGCTGAATTCTTCTTCTTTAAAGATTGTATCTACAGTTGTGAGACACACGTTGTTTCCATCCAGAAAATGACTTAACTCGTAAAAACTGTGCATAGAGCTAGGTGTAGATTTTACTAGCAGATAGAACGGAACAGGTAATTGTAGTTTATTTAGATATTCTTGTACTTCTGTCATCTCTTCATTTACGATGATGTTTATAGATGAAGCGTTATTCTTCAAGAATACGTCTATTAAACGATCAATCAAAGTGACACCATTTAGTTTGACCAACGGTTTTGGCCATTTCACACCTTCTTGCGCTAATCGAGAACCCTCGCCTGCAGCAATAATTGCATAATCCATTTGTAACCTTCCAAAATTTGAATAATCGCGCAAAATTACAATATTTTGGTGAATGAATTAGGCCATATATGTAATATAATTGGTCAAAACTGTTATTATTCATCTAAAAATAGTAATAAAAAAGGTGTGATGGCAAAAGTTCCATTTCCATATTTATATTTGTTACTGTATTTTTCTTACGTTTGCATGAAATTTATAAAAGACAAATGAAGACTTCCATTTTTGTTCTCTGTTCCAGGTTGGCTGTATTATCAATTTTAGCTTGTTTCTCTGCTAAGGCCGGGAATAATTTGCAGGATCAATCTTCTGTGGATTCTTCAGGCATCAACAATTTGGTTTTCAAATCAGATTATAAAATAAATCCGGATAAAAAAGGAGAATTGTTATTTCAGTTAGATAATATAAATTTCTTCAAGGATAATGAGTATTCGACATCTTTGATGAAAGGATATTCTCTTCCTGGGCTTTGGGTGCAGCCTAAATTAGTTTATTATCCGCTTAAAAATATAAAACTGGAATTAGGAGCTCACCTTCTTCGTTATTGGGGCGCAAATAAATATCCGAATATGGCATATCAGGATATTGCGAACTGGAAGGGAGACCAGTATCAGAAAGGATTCCATGTGTACTTGCTTTTTCGTGCACAGGTAGCTTTGTCTAAACATGTTAATATCGTTTTGGGGACTTTGTACGGAGGCGCAAATCATAATTTAATCGAGCCTTTATACAGCCCTGAGTTGAATTTAACCGCTGATCCTGAAACCGGTCTTCAACTATTATATAATTCCCGTTTGCTGGATTTGGACATATGGGTGAATTGGGAAAGCTTTATTTTTCGTGAAGATGTACATCAGGAAGCATTTACTGTTGGGCTATCCACGCGTTTTAAGCTGAATCGTCCCGAATCCCGTTTTCATTTCTATATTCCGATACAAGGGTTAGCCCAGCATAGAGGGGGGGAAATCGATACATTATTTACAAATTCGGTTCAAACTCTGATGAACGGTGCCGCCGGAGTAGGGGCAGTGTGGAATATCAATCATCCGGTCTTTAAGAATGTAAATGTGGAATTGGATGGTACGGGATATTATCAGCAAGCCGGAGAGTTATGGCCATTTAACAGCGGTGCAGGACTTTATGCACGTGCTTCCGCCGATATCTATGATTTTCGTGTAAAGACATCCTATTTTGCGTGCCATAATTTTATTTCAATGTTTGGTCTTCCTTTTTATGGAGCTGTTTCTACAAAAGAAAAAGATGTTACCTACGAAAACCCAAAGATGCTTTACTGGGGAATAGAATATGCACATAGTTTTGGAAAAGGTTTTTCTTTGGGTATAGATTTGGATATATATAGAAGACTGTTTTGTAATAAAATTGGCGGAGAATATGAATATCCAAAGGATGATGGTCCCAGTACTAGTTTCTCGGCTGGAATATATTTACGTATAAACCCTTCTTTTTTGTTGAAGAAGTTCTGATCCTTTTTCAAAATGATCCCGATCATTTTTATAAATCATCAGGATGTTTTTCTTAAATCATCGGGGACCTGTTTTTAATTGTATCCGGAAGGGATTTTGATTTCTTCCGAGAGAAATTGATTTTTCTTTCGGATGGGAGCTTAATTCTGTTCTTTTGTTATTAAGAATTTTTGTTTGCTAATAATTTGCTAATTTAATACAGTTATTTTTAAATTTGCGACTTGTTTGTATATGAGTAAATACTTTAAGCGGATATGGATTCTTGCAACCGTGAATTTATCTGCAGTAATAACTGAACTGAAGAAACAGAATTTTCAGGGTTCACTTACTATTGAGTGTGAGTTAGAAAGAAAACAGCGCGAATAGATTATTAAAACGCGCGAATATCTGCAGAATTTGTAGGATAATTAATATCTTTGCTACAATTCATTTAAAATAATAAAATAATTAATCAATTAATCGGTATAATATTAGATTTATTACCATGAGGACAAATAGAAGAGACTTTCTAAAAACATTGGGAGGAGTTGCGGCTTTTACCATTGTGCCACGTCACGTGCTGGGAAACGGGTTTATTGCCCCGAGTGATCAGTTGACAAAAGGTATTATTGGTACAGGCGGTATGGGATGCGGCCACGTAAATTATGCAGGAACACGTTTGGTTGCCGTTTGTGATGTAGATAAGAACCACTTGGAAACAGGAAAACATCTGGTAAGCGATAAAATTGCAGCTTATCATGATTTTCGTGATTTAATTACCGATCCGAATGTAGATATCGTACATATAGCAACGCCACCTCATTGGCATGGCTTAATGTCTGTAGAAGCTGCGAAAGCAGGGAAGGATATTTGGTGTGAAAAGCCGATGACCCGTACCATAGGTGAAGGTAAGCGTGTTATGGAAGCCGTAAAGCAATACGGAAATATGTTCCGTTTGAATACCTGGTTTCGTTTTGCCGATCCGTTCTATGGATTGGGAACTCCGGTTAAACCATTGAAAAAATTAGTTCAGAGTGGTATGTTAGGCTGGCCTTTGAAGGTAACGATCAGCAAGCATACCGGTTTTGACTGGAAATTCTTCTGGGTAGGAAAAGAATATCTTGAACCGGAATCTGTTCCTGCAGAATTGGATTATGATATGTGGTTAGGGCCGGCGCCATATAAACCATATAATGCACATCGTGTACACCAGACATTCCGTGGTTATTGGGATTATGATGCAGGTGGTTTGGGTGATATGGGACAACATTATATCGATCCTGTACAATATATATTAGGTAAAGATAATACCAGCCCTGTTAAAGTAGAGGTTGATGCTCCGCAACAACATCCGGATGCGGTTGGAACTTGGCGTTCTATAACTTATACTTATGATGATGGCTGCCAGATTGTATTATGGGGTGGTGATTACGGAAATCCTGACACACCTTATATATCAGGTCCTAATGGCAATGTTTATAAAAACTTTGTTTGCGATATTCCTAATTGGGAAAAGAAATTATCCGATTATCCGGAGCCGGAACCTCAGGTTACGGACTTTATAGAATGCGTTAAGACACGCCAACCGTTTGCTTTGAACGAACGGAATGGTTTCCGCTCTGCGACGATTGTAAACATGGGTGGTATTGCTCTTCGTTTGAATCGCACTTTGAACTTCGATCCTGTTAAATTGGAATTTATTGATGACGAAGCTGCAAATCGTTTATTGGATCAGCCAATGCGTGCTCCGTGGAATATCTGATGAATTAAATTGTAAATTGAATATTGTAAATTATGAAAAAAGTATATTTATCAATCAGCACTTTGCTTTTGTGCGGAAGCATGCTGATGGCACAATCGCCGGCAAACCGCACATCTAAGACTGTGGCGGCCGATGTGTTGGCTCAGATGCCTGCTGCACAACAAGCTGAATATAATAAGTTAATTGGCGACCTGAGTGCTGCCGGAGAAGATGCGGTTATGACTTTGGTTGATATGATTAATGCACCGGGTAAAGGAAGCAATGCAAAGGTGGATTATGCTTTGAGCGGACTTTCTCATTATGTAATGGCAAAAGGAAATGAGAATTCCCGTTTGGTTACGGCTAATGCTTATCTGAAGGCACTTGACAAAGTGAGCGATCGTGAGGCTAAAGCATTTATTATCCGTCAACTGCAGATAATTGGCAAAGATGAGTGTATTGAAACCTTGGCTACTTATTTGAATGATGAAAGTTTGAGTGGCCCGGCTGCACGTGCATTGTCATCAATAAATAGTGAAAATGCCGGAAAAACTTTATTATCGGCATTGATGCGTCGTTCGGGTACACCGAAAACTCAGAAGGATATTGTTCAGGCTATTGCCGTTGCCCAGGTAGATGGTTCGGAAGCTGCTTTGAAAGCCTTATTGGGTTCATCGGATGAAAACATGCAGAAAGAGGTGCTATATGCGTTGAGCCGTGTAGGAACAAAAGCTTCCCTGAAAGATTTGGCGGAAGCTGCTGCAAAGGCTAATTACACGATGGAAAAAACCGGTGCTAATGAGGCATATATCGCTTTGATAAAACGAATAGCAGGGCAGGGTGATATAAAAGATGCAGAAAAGGCAGCAAATGATTTATTGAAAAAAGCTACAAAAGCTAATAAAACGCAGAGCCGCGATGCCGCATTACAAATTTTGTTATCGTTGCAGAATGCAGATGTGGCAAAACTCGTTCAGGCTGCTTTAAAAGATGCTAATAAAGAATATCGTAATGCTGCTTTGAGTTATGCTTCCGATTATGCTAATAAAGAATTATATGTTGAGCTGGCTAAAAATATGGTAAAAGCCAAACCGGAGGTAAAGGTAGATATTCTGAATTGGTTAGGACGTGAAGCAAAAAGACCTTCACAACATGATATAATACAGAACCTGGATTTGCGTTTTGATTTACCATTCCGTCAGGTGTTGGTTGAACAGGCAGGTAATGCTGATTATAATGTGAAAGAAGCTGCTGTTTGGACTATGGTTAAGATTGGAGATAATTCATATATACCGGTTTTGTCCAATTTGCTTACAAGTAATGACAAACAAGTTATCTTATTAGGCCAGGATGCTTTGGCTGCTTTTCCGGGTGATATAGATAATGCGGTTGCAAAAGCAATTTCTTCATCAACAGATGCCGGAAAGATTGCAGGTTTGGAGTTGTTGGCTATGCGTAAAGCGGACGGAACTCTGAATGCAGTGTTAGAACAAATAAAGTCTGGTTCTCCGGAAGTAAAAACGGCTGCATATAAAGCATTGAAAGACGTTGTTTCTGAAAAAGACTTTACACAGATGTGCGGAATGTTGGAAACAGCAGATGCAAATGCAATTGCCCCGATTCAGCAAGCTGTAATTGCTTCTATTGCTAATTTGCCTGTATCCGGGCAGGTTTCTAATGTTACCCGCCGTATGCTACAGGCTGGTGAGAGCAAGAAGTATTTGTATTATATCGTATTAGCTTCGACAGGAGATAAAGATGCTTTGGCAACGATTGTTTCCGGAGTTAAAAATGGCCGGAGTACAGCAAAAGATGCTGCTTTGGAAGCATTGCTGAGCTGGAAAGGCATTGAAGCTGCCGACGAATTATTTGCAATTTGTCAGGGAAATCCTTCAAGCCAGGTATTCGATAAAGCCCTTGCCCGTTATGTGCAGTTGGTTTCAAATCCTGCATTTACCGGTGAAAACCGTTTGCTGAGTTTACGCAAGGCGATGGATATAGCAAAGACAGATGCCCAGAAAGTTGAAATTCTGAAACAGATAGAAAAAACCGGAACATTCCTTGCTTTGTTGTATGCCGGTGAGTTTTTGGATCAGAAACCTCTACAACAGGCAGCAGCCAATGCTGTTATGAATATTGCTTTAAATAATAAGGATTATACGGGTCAAAATGTAGAAGCTTTGCTGAATAAAGTAATGCAAGTGCTGGATAATCCGGATGCCCATTATCAGAAAGAGGCTATTAAGAAGCATTTGTCTGAAATGACGAAGACTGAGGGCTTTGTTTCTCTTTTCAATGGAAAAGATTTGACAGGCTGGAAAGGTTTGGTTGAAAATCCGATAGTTCGTGCTAAAATGAAACCGGCACAGCTTGCCAAAGCACAAGAAAAGGCAGACGAAATGATGCGCCGTGATTGGAAAGTTGAAGACGGATTACTTGTATTTGAAGGTACAGGTTATGATAATTTATGTTCGGAAAAACAGTATGGCGATTTCGAAATGTATGTAGATTGGATGCTTGATCCTGCAGGTCCTGAAGCAGATGCGGGTATTTACTTGCGTGGTACGCCTCAGGTTCAGATTTGGGATACTTCCCGTGTAAATGTTGGAGCTCAGGTGGGTTCAGGCGGCTTGTATAACAATCAGGTTAACCCGAGTACACCATCTAAGGTTGCTGATAATAAACTGGGAGAATGGAATACATTCTATATAAAGATGGTTGGTGACCGTGTAACCGTTGTTTTAAATGGCGAAAAGGTGGTTGATAATGTAATTCTGGAAAATTACTGGGATCGTAAACTTCCTGTTCCGGCAATCGACCAGATCGAATTGCAGGCTCATGGTAGCAAAGTTTACTATCGTAACATCTATGTAAAGGAGTTGGAACGTCAGGAACCGTATAAGCTTTCTGCAGAAGAAGCAAAAGAAGGTTTCAAAGTCTTGTTTGACGGAACTAATATGCACGAATGGACAGGAAATACAGTTGACTATACTTTGGAAGATGGTTGTATTTCTATGATTCCGAGTAAAAGTTTCGGTGGTAACCTTTATACTAAAAAAGAATACGGAAACTTTGTTTATCGTTTTGATTTTCAGTTGACCCCCGGTGCTAATAATGGCGTTGGCATCCGTACACCGATGAATGTAGATGCAGCATATAATGGTATGGAAATCCAGATTTTGGATTGTGAGAATCCTATATACAAGGATATTACTCCATTACAACATCATGGTTCCGTATATGGTATTATTCCTTCTCAACCAAATCATCACGAAGTCATTAAGCCGGTTGGCGAATGGAATACGGAGGAAATTGTTGCCGATGGCGATCATATCCGCGTAACAGTTAATGGTGTTGTGATTCTGGACGGTAATATCCGTGATGCAGTAAAGAATGGTACACCTGACGGTAAGCAACATCCGGGATTGTTCAATAAGAAAGGACATATCGGTTTCTTAGGCCATGGTTCTCCGGTGAAATTCCGTAATATCCGTATAAAGGAACTGAAATAGTACTTATGTAATATACATAAAAAAGAAAAGCGGCTGATTAAGGCCGCTTTTCTTTTTATATATTTGTTGTTATTCTTTTTCTCCGAAAGCTAAATCTCCGGCATCTCCCAATCCGGGAACTATATAAGAATGTTCATCCAGCTCTTCGTCGAGTGCAGCTACCCAGACAGTGGTTTTGTCATCCGGCATTTTATGTTGAATATATTCTAACGCCTGTCTGCTTGCTATGATAGAAGCAACATGGATATGTGCAGGATGTCCTTTGGTAAGCAAGGCCTCATAAGCCAGTTCCATTGAACTGCCGGTAGCCAGCATCGGATCAGTGATGATAAGTGTCTTATTTGTTATTCCGGGAGAAGCGATATATTCGATATGAATATCGAAATTTAAACGATCTTTATATTTACGATATGCGGAAACAAATGCGTTTTCGGCATAATCCAAATAACTTAGGAAACCTTGGTGGAAGGGAAGGCCGGCGCGCAAAATAGTACTGATTACTATTTGGTCGTCCGGTGTACTTGTAGGCGCAATGCCTAAAGGCGATTGGATATTTTTTGTACTGTAGGTAAAATCCTTACTTATTTCATAAGCCATTATTTCACCAATTCGTTCAACGTTCCTGCGGAAACGTAAGCTGTCTTTCTGGATATTTACATCCCTTAGCTCTGCTATAAACCGGTTGAGGATCGAATTTGATTCTCCGAGATTTACTATTTTCATACCTCTGAATTTCTCGGTTTCAAAAATAGTAAATATAGAAATACCTGCCAACAATTCAATTAAGTTATTGGCAGGTATATTGGGGTTATGCCTTTTTGAGGTGGGCGTTCATTGCCTCCAATAAAAATTTACCCGGTTTGAACTTTACAGTCGTACGTGCCGGAATCATTACAGGAGTTCCTGTTTTGGGATTTCTGGCTAAACGTTGCGTTTGTGCTCTTGGAGTAAGTGTACCAAAACCTATAAGTGCAATTTCTTCGTTTTTCGACATTTGTTCTGTAACGATTTCAATGTATGCATCTAATGCTTTTTTAGCTTCTTGTTTTTGCATTCCGGCTTTGCTGGCCAATGCGTCGATAAGTTCTGCTTTGTTCATGTGTGCTCTTGTTTTTGATTATTTGACATTTACAAAGGTACATCCTGATCTGGATTTATCAGTTCCTTTATCCGGATATACGATTTTGTTTGCGTTTCTTATTAAACAAGGCTTATGCGTATTTGTTACGATTAGAGAAACAAAAAACGTTAAGTAATGTTTAGTTGCGGAATACGAAACAATGTCTTAATTTTGTCAGGTTATAAAAATAATAAGAGATGAAAATAGAACAGAATTACTCGCTGGAAAAACATAATACATTTCATATACCTGTGAAAACACGTTGGTTTATGGAGTATGATAGTGAAGACGACCTGGAACGCATATTGCGTGATGAATATTTTCAGGAATGCCTATCGCTTCATATCGGGAGTGGGAGTAATCTTCTGTTCTTAAATGATTACAATGGCATAATCCTCCATTCTAATATAAAAGGAATCCATCTGGCAGGGGAGACAGAGAAGAGTGTTCTGCTCCGTGTCGGTGCTGCCGAAAAATGGGACGATGTTGTTGCCTATGCCGTATCTAACGGTTGGGGAGGAATAGAAAATTTGTCTTTGATTCCTGGTGAAACAGGCGCCGCTGCCATTCAGAATATCGGTGCATATGGGGCCGAAGCAAAGGATGTTATAGAGACAGTAGAAGCTTACAACCAGCTATCTTTCCAAAAGCGTATCTTTACTAACCAGGAATGCGAGTATGCGTATCGGACAAGCTATTTTAAGAATGAGCATAATGATCCGCATATTATAACCTATGTGAATCTGCGTTTACAAAAAAATCCTCAGTTTTCTATTAATTATGGGAACTTGAAGGAAGAACTTGCCAAATATCCCGGAATAACTTTATCCACGATACGCGAGGCTATAATTACTATACGTAAAGAGAAATTACCTGATCCTGAAATAATGGGTAATGCCGGTAGTTTCTTTATGAACCCGGTTATTACTACGGATCATTTCGAGAAATTAAAAGTAAACTATCCTTCTATTCCTTCTTATCCGTCTTCGGATGGTAAAATAAAGGTTCCTGCAGGGTGGTTGATCGAACAGTGTGGTTTTAAAGGTAAATCCCACGGTACGGTTGGGGTTTATGAGAAACAGGCTTTGGTATTGGTTAATTTAGGTGACGCAAGAGGGCATGAGATAGCTTTGGTTGCCGAAAGTATTCGCACGGCTGTGAATGAACGTTTCGGAATAGAACTCGTTCCTGAGGTTAAATATGTAGGATGATGAAAATAACTTTTCTTGGAACCGGCACTTCCACGGGTGTTCCTGAAATTGGTTGCCAGTGTGAAGTCTGTACCAGCAAAGATCCGCGCGACTGGCGTTTGCGTACTTCTGTTTTGGTTGAAACCGGAGGGAAGACGATATTATTGGATTGCGGCCCGGATTTCCGTTGGCAGATGATTACAAATAAAACATACCATCTGGATGCCGTTCTTATTTCCCATGAACATTATGATCACGTTGGCGGTTTGGATGACTTGCGTCCTTTCTGTCGTGTACGTGGTGTTGATATTTATGCCGAAGATTATGTGGCTGAAGCAATAGAGACACGTATTCCGTATGCTTTCAGGATACATAAATATCCGGGTGTTCCTAATTTGGAATTACATCGTATTGGTATGGAACCATTTGAAGCGGCGGGTCTTTCTGTTATTCCTATCCGTGTTATGCATGGCAGACTTCCGATTTTAGGGTATCGTATAGGCAATATGGCTTACCTTACGGATTTGAAGTATCTGCCGGAAGAAGAATATGCAAAGTTGGAAGGATTGGATATGTTGATTATAACGGCGCTTCGAAAGGAAGATCAGCCTCATCCTACGCACGAGACATTGGGAGAAGCGCTTGTTAATATAGCCCGTATTGCTCCTAAAGAGTCATACCTTATCCACATGGGCCACAGGATTGGGTTGCATGCAGTGGTGGAAAAAGAGCTTCCTCCTCATGTCCATCTTGCTTATGACGGACTAAAGGTTGGGTTGTAAAGGTATTACATCGGGCTGCATCCGGTATAATATACCATGTTGTCGTCATGATATATTTCCGGTGTGATATGTAATTGGGGAAAGACCGTTTCGATTCTTTTAGATAGTGTATCGGCCATTTGGTTGTATAGTGTATCTAATGATGCGAAGTAGGGCTGACTTCCGAAGCAACATACTTTACCTTCGTTTGTAAATACATCTGCCAGTAACCATTTGTCATGTATACGCCATTGAAGAGAATCGTTGAAATTGACATATAAATCCAGTTTGTTTGCCGGAACAATAAGGTTTAATGGCGCATGTATATCGGCCAGTTGCTGTGTTTTATCAAGCTCTTTTGTAATTGACCTTTTATTTTTTATTTGTTGTTGGGCTACAGATTCCAATAGTTTCTTACTGTAACTGGCAACGAAAACTCCCTGGTATTGGTAATATCCGAAAAACTGTCTTCCGGATTCGGGGTAATAAGTGAAGGTTATTCCGTCTTTTACTGTTTTTTGCGGACTGTATATCCCTAAAAGAGGCTTCAACACTTCTTTTTCTATTAGTAAATCGAATCCTCCGTCTGCATGAGTGTACATAACAATACCTTGTGAATGAAACGAAAACAGAGTAGAAGGCATGGAAGGTGTTTTTTGCAAAATGGATAGGTAGATGTCCGGCAGGTAAGAAGAGAAAATATCGTGTAGCTGTTGATGCTTAAGGATTACGTTCGTCAGTACAGCTGGTTTGTTGACAGCAAGTAACGCATTGGGTTCAGGAGCAATCAGGCTGTATAAATCCGTCTGGACAGCCGTCTTTTCTTCTTCCATGGTTCCGAAGAAGAACCAGACTGCCAGTATTGTAGCCATGACTACTACAATGCAGACGATTATTTCCTGTTGGTAAGCTTTCATTTATTTCATGGCTGCTTCAAAAAGTATTTACACCAAGGCTTTAATCCGCATGTTTCGCATTTTGGCTTTCTGGCAATACAAACATATCTGCCATGCAAAATCAGCCAGTGATGGGCAATGGGAATGAGCTCTTGTGGTATATGTTTTACTAATTCCTTTTCAGTTTCCAAAGGCGTCTTGCTATTGTCTGTCAACCCAATCCGGTTAGATACACGGAATACATGAGTATCAACAGCCATAGCCGGTTTCTCATAGACTACAGAGGCTATTACGTTTGCAGTTTTTCGTCCGACGCCGGGCAGCTTTTGCAGTTCGTCTATGTCGGAAGGAACGATGCTTTTGAAGTCGTTGACTAACATCTTGGCCATTCCGACAAGATGCTTGGCTTTATTGTTTGGATAGGAAACACTTTTTATGTATTCATAAACCACTTCAGGCGTAGATTCCGCCATTACTTCCGGTTCGGGAAATGCTTCGTACAATGCCGGAGTAATCATGTTTACCCGTTTGTCTGTACATTGTGCGGAAAGGATAACTGCTATTAATAATTCGTATGGATTTTTGTAGTGCAATTCTGTTTCGGCAACCGGAACATTTTCTTTGAACCAGTTCAATACTCCTTTATATCGTTCTTCTTTACGCATAATTATTTTATTAAAGTCAATGTATTCTTACCCAGTAATAATCCCAGGAAGACTGCTAATAAACCTAATATGTTACTTGCAAAGATATTAATTAATGCGAGTTTATATTCCCCCGTCCTCATTAAAGTTAGGGTATCTAATGTAAAAGATGAAAATGTGGTGAATCCGCCGAATAATCCGGTGAAAAGAAATGCACGTGTGTTAGGAGAAAAACTGAACGCTTCGGCAAGGCTCCAACAAAAGCCTATCAGAAAAGAACCGATTACGTTTACGGAAAGGATTCCGAAAGGAAAGGAGTAAAGCATCGCCTTTTGTACCCACGTGGAAACTCCATAGCGTAGTGCCGAACCGATAGCTCCTCCTGCAATTAAAAGTAAAACCTTTATCATAATCCCTGTGTGTTTTCCCCGGGCCGGGTTAAAAGCCCGGGGCATGGTAAATGATTTAGGTTTTCAACTTAATTGGCTGATTCAAATTCTCTCAGGAAACGAACGTCGTTTTCCGAGAACATACGTAGGTCTTTAACCTGGTATTTTAGGTTTGTTATACGTTCTATACCCATACCTAAGGCATAACCTGAATATACTTTACTGTCGATGCCACAGTTTTCAAGCACATTCGGGTCTACCATTCCGCATCCCAGTATTTCTACCCATCCGGTTCCTTTGCAGAACGGACAACCTTTTCCGCCGCAAATGTTACATGAAATATCCATTTCGGCAGATGGCTCGGTAAATGGGAAATAAGACGGACGCAGGCGGATTTTCGTATCCGGGCTGAACATTTCTTTTGCAAAGAACAACAAAGCTTGTTTCAGATCGGCAAAAGAAACGTCTTTGTCCACATATAATGCTTCTACCTGGTGGAAGAAACAGTGGGCGCGATAAGATATTGCTTCGTTACGATATACACGTCCCGGGCAGATAATACGGATAGGCGGTTCCTGCTTTTCCATAACGCGGGTCTGTACCGACGAAGTATGCGTACGTAATAATACATCCGGATTATGTTGTATGAAGAAGGTATCTTGCATATCGCGTGCAGGATGATCTTCGGCAAAATTCAGGGATGAGAATACATGCCAGTCGTCTTCAATTTCAGGACCTTCGGCAATACTGAATCCCAGTCTTCCGAATATGTCGCATATTTCTTTCTTAACGATTGAAAGCGGGTGGCGCGTTCCCAATTCAATAGGATAAGCCGTACGGGTCAGATCGATGTCGTCATCAACAGTCTGTACGTTTTCAAATCGTTCTTTAAGTTCGTTTATTTTGTTCTGAGTGGTTTCCTTCAGTTCATTAAGGAATTTACCAACCTCTCGCTTCTGGTCGGCAGCTACATTGCGGAAATCATTCATCAACAAGGATATTTCACCTTTTTTACTGAGGTATTTTATACGCAAAGCTTCGATCTCTTCAGCATTTGCCGCTTTCATATTCTCTACTTCCTGAAGTAGATCCTTAATCTTATTGATCATTGCTAATCCTTTTTGTATTCAGCGGGCAAAGGTACTTTTTTCTCTTGGATAGTGCAATTGATATGAGATGTTTTTTCTTTTTTATTGCCGGTCTATTATTAAGTTGACAATTATCGGCCGCTTAGTTGATAGTCGTCGGCCATACGGTTGACAATTGTCAGCCGCTCGGTTGATAATTATCAACTTATTTCAGGACAGGACAGATACAGACACCGTTCTATTGAATATCAAGCTTGATATTTATTAATCTTTAATATTTCAAAGGATTGGCAGGGATTGATATTTATTTTATCTTCGCCCCCAGCAAATATTTCAATTATAGTAAATGGAAATAGTCATAATTATTGGCCTTATCGTTTTAAATGGTGTTCTTTCTATGTCTGAAATTGCTCTGGTATCCGCTCGCAAGGCCCGTTTGGAGATGGAAGCAAAACGTGGAAACAAATCGGCAAAGAAAGCACTACAGTTATCTAATGAGCCGGATAAGTTTTTATCCACAATCCAAATCGGCATTACGTTAATAGGTATATTGACCGGTTTGTATTCGGGTGAAGCTTTTGCAAAAGATTTTGCCGATCTGATTGCGGTTAACCTTGTCTTGCAGCCGTATGCTTTGGGAATTGCTAAAACCACAATTGTTATTATTGTAACCTACCTTACTTTGATATTCGGCGAACTAGTGCCTAAACGTATCGGTATGGGATATGCAGAGCGGGTATCAATGTTGATAGCCCGCCCGATGAATATACTATCTTTAATAGCCTCTCCGTTTGTATGGTTGCTTGCTAAGAGTACAGCTATTACAATGAAGGTAACCGGAGTAAAAACAAATGAAGAAAACAGGGTGACGGAGGAAGAAATCAAAGCTATAGTGAAAGAAGGATTTGATGGAGGAGAAGTTCAAGAGGTAGAACAAGATATTGTTGAGCGCGTATTTAACTTGGGCGATCGGAATGTAGGCTCCATTATGACTTACAGGAGCGAATTGGTTTGGTTGGACATAACCGATAGTATAGAGGAGATTCGTAAGAAAGTTCAAGAAAACTTGTTCAATATTTATCCTGTTTCCTCTGAAAAGTTTGATAATGTATTAGGTGTCGTTTATCTCAAGGATTTGTTTGGGCGTATCGATGCACCGGATTTTTCCTTGTCACAGGTGATTCGTCCGGCTCAATTTGTTCCTGAAAATCAAAGTGTGTACAATGCTTTGGAACAGTTTAAACAGGCACGTGTGAAATATGCTATTGTAACGGATGAATTTGGAGGTATTCAAGGTATCGTTACATTAAAAGATATTATGGAAGGACTTATAGGCCAAGTGCCGGAGCTGGGTGAAGAGCCGGAGATCGTCCAGCGTGCCGATGGTACATGGCTGATGGATGGCCAGCTGTCGTTTTACGATTTTCTGGAACATTTTGATTTGGAAGATCTTTATGCCGAGCATGATTATAATACATTAAGCGGCCTTATACTCGAAATACTGGAACATGTTCCGAAAACAGGTGAAACATTTTCCTGGTTAAACTTCGAATTTGAAATCATCGATATGGACGGGGCACGTATAGATAAGGTGCTGGTGAAACAATTGGATTCGCCAGCAAAACCTTGATTTATATTTCCGAAAGCTTATGCAATACTTCCATCCGGCCGAACAAGATCAGGATGTCGTTTTCTTCAATGACAATTTCGTCGGTAAGATGATCTATAACGGTGTATTGCGTTTGCTTAAGCCCGATCAGGTTCCGTATTTCTTTGGCGCGTTCAACTCCCACTAAGCGTACGCCGAAGTTCTCTTCAAAATTAATGGTGCCGATACTTTGCCCAACTAATGCGGAAGGCGTTTTTATCTGGTAAAGATGATGTGTTTCGGTAACCTGATACCAGTGTTTGAACAGATTGCCCAATAATGCTTGCGAAGCATAATTACCAGCAAAATCTTGTTCGGGAGTGATTATTTCTTCTACACCTATGGCACGTATTACGGTTTCGTGGATAGATGAGATGGAACGTACAATCAGTTTGCCTGCATCCAAGCTTTTGAGTAGGGAAACAGTTTGTACGGAGGTTCCGAAATCTTTGCCGTATGTTACAATAATAGCATCCATTTCTGTCAATGGAAGCGTACTTAATGCTTCGCGGTCGGTCGTGTCTAGCGCAATGGCTCCGGATATGGCTTGCTTTACCGAGTCTACCCGATGAAGGTCTATATCCACGCCGATAACTTCGTTGCCAATGCGTGTAAGGTTCTCAGCAATGGAGCGCCCCAGGTTTCCTAATCCGATAACTAGATATTTCATAAGTATATTATTTATTACATGAGTATATTTTCTTGTGGATACGTATAATTCTTCTTTGTATATTCTTTGCATAAACTATAGAAGAAGGTAAATACACCAATACGTCCGATCAGCATGGTGCAGATAATGATAATCTTTCCGGATTCTGAAAGTGTCGGGCTGAAATCCAAACTAAGTCCTACTGTGCTTAAAGCCGAAGTTGTTTCGAATATTAAAGTGAATATCGGAGCATCTTTTTCGGTATAAGACAATATCCATACGGCAACGCTCAAATAGATGAAGTATAAAACGATAATGGCAAAAGCCCTGCGTATTGCAAAAGGAGCTATTTCCCGTTTACGGACTTCTACTTTTTCTTTTTCCCTGGCGGAATTGTAGGTCGTAACCAATGCAACGAAAACGGTGGTAACTTTTAGTCCGCCGGCTGTAGACATCGGGCCGGCACCAATCACCATCAGGATAAGCGTGAGCATCAATGTAGGAGGTGCTAATGTTGTCATATCTGCAACGTTGAACCCTGCAGTTCTGGGGGTAACAGCTCCTAGAAAGGCATTAGCCAGCTTTTCTTTCCAGGGAAGTCCGCTCAATGTATTATTGATTTCAAAGAGCAAATAAAAGGCGGTTCCTCCGATTAATAGCACCAAGGTACATATTACGACGATATACGTGTGTATATTGATAATACGGGGAGTATGAATATAGTGTTTTTGTTGTCCAAGCAGAATTTTTATCCAGTTGAGTAGCTGATGATGCAATAACTTTAAGTAATTAAATACGATAGGGAAACCTAATCCGCCGAGAACAATCAGCAGTGCAATCCATACATGAAGGTTGGGTTTGTGGACGACCAAAGGATTGTATAAGTTATCACTCAGTGTAGAAATCCCGGCGTTACAGAAGGCGGATATAGCATGAAAGACTGAAAAGAAAATCTCCTGTGTTATGCCTCCCGGAATAGATCCCCTGATATCCAGATAAATCAGATAAGCTCCGATTCCCTCAATGAAAAGGGTAACGAAAAGGATATTGATAATAACCTGAAACAAACCTCCTATACGATCTTCATTCAGCATGTCTTTTAACATCATCTTGCTGATGAATGAAGATTTGCCCATGAATGAGAGTGCAAAAAAACTGGTAAATGTCATTACCCCGATTCCTCCGATTTGTATTAACAGCATGATGATGATAAGCCCGGTTTGTGTGAATGTAGTGCCTACGTTTACGGTTGTCAGTCCGGTTACACAAACTGATGTTGTAGCAGTAAACAAGGCATCTAAGAAGTGAATGCCGTGGTGTGTTGCATTAGGTAACATAAGGAGCCCGGCTCCGACTAAGATGACAAATACAAAGCTTAACAAGAACAGTAAAGATGGCTTTATGTGGCTTTGCATTAATGTGAAAGTCTGTCTCGACAAATGTATTGTGCCGAGTAAAACCATTAAGATATATACGAATATCGGACTTGTCATAAAAGACAGGTAAGGCAAAGATTGCGCAATAGCTTCTCTGAAGAATATCTTGGCAGATAAGACAGCAAAGAGTAAGAAATAAATGCTGATATCCAGATAAAGCATCTTTTCCTGTATCACGTCTTTGAAACGTGTAAAATAACGAAGTGTAATACCTATAAAGAAGCCCATTAATATAGAGAGCCGGGCTGTATAAAGGAGTTTTGCGATTTCGGGAGTCTGTACGAATCCGAATTGATAAATAAGAACAAAAAAAGATGCTATGGAAGCTAATAAAATAATGCCTTCAGCCAAACCGTTGATTATCCCTTTTATTTTCGCCCAGAAAATCCGGAGTGAAAAATAAAGCTGCCTTAAGTCCATATAAATGATCTTTTTTTATTGTTAAAAACAAAAGTATTAATAAAACCGCTATTACGCGAATAATGTTGAGAATTGTTTATATTTGCACGCCTCTTAAATCGGTAACAAGGAAAAACACAAGTGAAAGATTTTCAAGTATAATCAAGAATTAATTCAATATAAAAATGTATTTGTTAGGATGTGACATTGCTAGTTCTTCTGTTAAAGTATCTATTGTAGATGAAGAAAGCGGACAGACTATCGCTTCGGATTTTTATCCGAAGGAGGAAGCTCCTATAAAAGCTTTAAGGCCGGGTTGGGCAGAACAAAATCCGGATGATTGGTGGAATTATTTAAAGATTGCTGTTAAAGGCGCATTAGAGAAAGCTCCGGTTTCGGGAAGCGATATAAAAGCGATAGGTATTTCTTACCAGATGCATGGTTTGGTTGTGGTTGATAAAAAGATGGAAGTATTGCGCCCTTCCATTATCTGGTGCGATAGTCGTGCTGTTCCTTATGGTGAGAGAGCTTTGCGGACTATTGGAGAAAAGCAATGTTTTTCGCATTTGCTTAATTCTCCCGGAAACTTTACTGCTTCAAAACTGGCTTGGGTGAAAGAGTATGAACCGCAGTTGTATAAATCGATATATAAGATAATGTTCCCCGGCGACTTTATTGCCATGCGAATGACTGGCAGTATTGTGACTACGGTATCCGGTTTATCGGAAGGAATATTCTGGGATTTTGAGAAAGACGCATTGTCTGAAGATTTGATGGATTACTTCGGATTCGATAGAGATTTGATTCCTGATATACGTCCTACCTTTGGTTTGCAGGGCGAACTGCTTGGTTCGGTAGCTGCGGAACTGGGGCTGAAGAAAGGAACACCGGTTACTTACCGTGCCGGAGACCAGATAAATAATGCATTATCACTAAACGTGCTAAACCCGGGGGAAATTGCTGCAACGGCAGGAACTTCGGGAGTGGTGTACGGAGTAAACGGAAAAGTAAGTTTTGACACTTCTTCCAGGGTAAATACGTTTGCCCATGTCAACCATTCGTTAAACAATCCGCATTTGGGCGTATTGCTGTGCATAAACGGTGTAGGCATACTTAATTCGTGGATAAAGCGGAATGTGGCTCCCGAGGGAATTAATTATGATGAACTGAACGAGCTGGCTGCAACTGTGCCTATTGGTTCCGAAGGGCTTTCCGTATTGCCTTTTGGAAATGGTGCCGAACGTATGTTGCAAAATAAGCAGATCCATTGTTCTATGCACGGATTGAACTTTAATATACACAATAAGGCACATATTGCACGTGCAGCCCAGGAAGGTATTGTCTTTTCATTCAAATACGGAATGGATATAATGAATGAAATGGGAATAGAAATCGAGATAATTCGTGCGGGCAATACAAATATGTTTTTAAGTCCTATTTTCCGGGATGCTTTGGCAGGAGTAACAGGCACTGTTATCGAACTGTATGATACAAACGGAGCTGCAGGTGCTGCAAAAGGTGCTGGTATCGGTGCTGGTATTTATAAATCGGCGGAAGAAGCATTTGCCTCTTTAAAGAAGATCGATGTCATAGAGCCAGACGGACTGAAGGCCGATAAATATTGCGGTGCTTTTGATATTTGGAAAGACCGGCTGAATAAAGAATTGACTGTTTAAAACAAAATCCGACATGCGTATAGTTAAACGAATATTGATATGGTGCCGGAACATTTTGATATTCTTGTTTTTGTCCAGTATATTGGCTGTTGTGGCCTATAAATATATTCCGGTATATTATACACCATTGATGTTTATTCGTTTATATGACCAGTTTCATGACGGAAAGAAGATGAAGTTGGATCATAAGTGGGTTTCTTTATCCGAAATAGCACAACCTTTGGTACAGGCCGTCGTTGCTTCCGAAGACAATTTGTTTCTTGATCATCATGGTTTTGATATTGAACAGATACAAAAGGCGCGCACTGATGCGGAAAAAGGTAAACGGCTGAGAGGGGCAAGTACAATCTCTCAACAGACAGCAAAGAATGTTTTCTTGTGGCCGGGAAAAACGTATATACGTAAAGCCATAGAAGCCTATTTTACCGTACTGATAGAATGGATTTGGGGAAAAGAGAGAATCATGGAGGTTTATCTCAACTCAATTGAAATGGGAGACGGTATTTATGGTGCCGAAGCTGTTGCGCAAGCACATTTTCATAAGAAAGCCTCAAAACTTACGAAAGGTGAGGCAGCTTTGATTGCCGCATCTTTGCCAAATCCCCGTAAATTCAATTCCGGAAAACCTTCTCCTTATATGCTCAAACGGCAAACAAAAATTATGTCCCTTATGGGAAAGTTGCTTAAAATAGAAATGGGCTATGGAGCAGGAGAGCAAAATATAGATACAGGCAAAATTAAAAAAAGAAAAAAATGGAGAGCTTCATCTATCATGACCTGGGACGCATATCCTACGCTGATGCATTAGAATGCCAGACCTCAGCTTTTGAAACCTTGCTGGCTGCCAAAAAAGACGGAGCGGAAGGAGTGAATGAATTATTCTTTTGCGAACATCTTCCTGTGCTGACTATTGGCAAAAGCGGCAAAGATTCTAATCTGCTTGTCACGGAAGATTTGTTGAAGCAGCGCGGAGTCTCTTTCTTCCATATTAACCGCGGAGGAGATATAACCTATCATGGTCCCGGGCAGATAACAGGCTATCCCGTGTTTGATCTGGAATGCTGGGATTTGGGATTGAAACAGTATATTGATCGCCTGGAAGAGATTGTTATCCGTTTTCTGGCATTATACGGAATCAAAGGGGAACGGCTCGATGGTGCTACCGGTGTCTGGATCGATCCGGACGTACCCGGACGTGCCCGGAAGATATGCGCTATCGGGGTAAAGAGCAGCCGTTTTGTTACCATGCATGGTTTTGCCTTGAATATAAATACCGATTTAACATATTTCTCCCTCATTAATCCGTGTGGCTTCAAAGATAAGGGTGTAACATCGCTGGAGAAGGAACTCGGAACTGCGCAAGACTTCGAACTGGCAAAAGCCCGCTTACTTTCACTCTTCAGGGAATTGTTTGTCTGATGGAATATAAAATACATTTTGCTCCTTTGCAGGGATACACCGATAATGTGTACCGTGAAGCACATGCGCAGGTATTCGGGGGAGTGGAGTTTTATTATACGCCTTTTGTCCGTCTTGAGAAAGGCGGATTCAGAAATAAGGAACTCCGGGATATTTTACCTTCCGGTTCCGGCTGTTGCAGAGTTGTTCCCCAGCTTATAGCAGCTACTCCCGAAGAGTTCAGGCAAATCGCTGCTTTGTTTTATGCTAACGGCTACAGGCGGGCAGATATAAACTTGGGCTGCCCTTTTCCGATGCAGGCCCGTTTACACAGAGGTGCAGGTATTTTACCTTTTATAGGTGAAGCAGAAGCGCTACTGAATACGGTAGAAGAATTTCCGCAAATACAGTTCTCTGTTAAACTAAGACTGGGGTGGGAGACGGTGGATGAATCCTGGGTGCTTTTGTCTGTATTGAACCGGCTTCCTTTGGAACATATAACGTTGCATCCGCGATTGGGTGTACAGCAATATAAAGGAAGTGTGGATATGGACGGTTTTACTGCTTTTTACCAGGCGTGCAAACATCCTCTTTTTTATAATGGGGATATTGAAACGTTGGAAGACATACGGGATATAACGTCGCAATTTCCTCTGTTGAAAGGTATAATGTCAGGGCGTGGCTTACTGGCACACCCGTGGCTTGCAGTGGAGTATGAAAAAGGAAAAGAGCTCTCTGCTGTTGAAAGAAAAGAAATGCTGGAAACTTTTCACGCCCGATTATTGACAGGGTATCAGGAACGGTTGGAAGGCGGCGAACATCAGGTTCTGGCAAAACTCAAAACCGTGTGGGATTATTTATTGCCGGAAGCTGATAAGAAGTTACGGAAGAAGATTCTCAAAAGTAATATCCTGGATGTATACTGCCAGTCCGTGAAAGAATTGTTCAGGGCTTATCCTTTTATTGGATAGTTTTAGCTCCCTTGCTATGTAATGGCTATAGCCTGGTTTTAGTTACCGTCCGCTGAAGCGGACGGCCTAAAGTATGTTCTCTTTGTAGGCTTTAGCCTAAGTTCGGTTGCCGTCTACTTTAGTGGACGGATTAAGGGATGTACATTCCTGTTGGCTTTAGCCAAATTTCTTTCCGGTTGGGCTAAAGCCCTTGAAAGAGGAGAATCTACAGCCTCCGTCGGTTAAAACCGACGGCAATTGAAACCAGGCTAAAGCCATATTTTATCCATTGATCAGATATCCCGGACACAGCGAACATAGTAGTTGTAGCTCGTGTAGGCACCGAAACCGCCATCACTGAAGCGCAGTACGCAGCGGTAATTGGCATTACCACCGTAGACCGAACTACTCCAGTAGTAACTGCTGCCGAACGCAGCGAAGCCGGATACGGATTCTAATGCCGCCTTATTCTGATACATGGCGAACAACTCGATCTGAGTAGGAAGACGCCAACCACTACCGAGCTTAGTACATTCTGCCTTAGCTGCACCAGTATCGTAACGATAAGTACCCGAAGGCTGAGTCTTAGACACCTCGATGGAATAAGGAGTACTTATAGTAGCGGTAGAAGAAGTACCCTTATAATCAGAACCGGTTGTGCCTGTAACTGTACCACCATCATAATTGAAAGGAGGAAAACCTGTAAGGCCATTCCCTGTATTTTTATAAGCCGTGGCTACGGCCTGGTTGATGGTGAGTACCGCAGGCAAGTTATCCCGCACACAGCGGACATAGAGGTCGTAGCCCGCGTTGTTGTCACTGAAATTGCCATTGTTGAAGTACAATATGCAGCGTCCGAGGTCATCACCATTGTAGACCGAACTACTCCGATACCACTGGCTGAGGAATGCAGCGAAGCCAGATACGGATTCTAATGCCGCCTTATTCTGATACATAGCGAATAACTCTATTATTGTTGGCATACGCCAACCTGTACCTAATCCTTTACAATAATCAGTAGCAGGCTGATGAGTAGAAGCACTGCCACGTTCTGTTTTCTCAACCTCGAAAGAATAAGGCGTATTTACAGTAGCGGTAGAAGAAACGCCCATATAATCGGAACCCGTTGTACCGGAAGAAGCGCCACCATCGTAATTGAAAGGTGGATAATTAGTTAAATCACTTCCTGTCCAAGTTTTATATGTATTGGCCAACGGTTGATTAACCGATATCCATACAGAAGCGACGCTGTGCCATATCCGGGGATCGTCATTCTTGTAATATAGGTTGCCACTACTATTCGTTACATAGTTTCTAATGAATTCAAGTGAATTGTTTACGTTTACTGTCAGCGTGTAGTTTGTGTGTCGGCGTAGTGAGAAGTCGCTTACATCGCTGCTTTTGCCCATAAAGACGTCGAAGTGGCATGTGTAGGCATCGTCTGTTGCGAGGGTTTTGCTTCCCGTCAGCGTTACCCTCGCAGCATCGGGTGCTTTCAGCCTGTTTCTTTCGGTGGCGTTAGTGGCCGAGTAGCCGGATTGTACGTTTTCTCCTACATACCAGGTTACGGTGTTAGCATTTACGGAGGTGGAGTTCTCCACTCCTGCGGTGTTAGTGTTGTTTCCTGTTCCGTCGTAGTTGTTTTTTGTTCCGAAGCACTTTTTTCCTGCGTTTACGAGTTGGATTCCTGTGCGCGGTATGTTTCCTCCGCCTTGTGAGCTGTAGGGTATGGAGAAGGTCTGATTCACTACCGTTACTTTCGCCAGCGTGCGGTAGAGTTGTACGGATGTCGTTGCGTTTACTCCACCGGCAAATAAGTTCACCGTTGCCGTTCCGGCGTAGGGTACGTCTGCATCCGAACTGATCGTGTTCGTCATCACCAGCGCTTGAAAGGCGGCATAGTTTCCTGTGAAGTTCGCAAAGTTTCCTGTTCCTCCCGTGCTGGCGTAGTTGTTTGTTGCCGCATTGTCGTTTGCTACAATCACCAGTCGGCAACTTGTTGCTGCCGGGTCTGCCACGTTGGTAAAGGTTACGTATGTGTTTGTGTTTGCCGTCATGGTTCCGATGTTGGCTCTGCCGTTGAATGTTCCGTCACTTTTAAAAAGGAGGGCGTAGACGTTCTTCAGCGTTGTTGGCGCTTTGGTCATCGGACTGGAAACAGCAACGCTGTCCGCATCACTCGATACCAGTTCGTAGCAGAAGCCTGCTTGCGCGGCTTCGCTTTCCGGGGCTGCTTCTCGGATCAGCGCTCTCGTCTCCGGTATGGCTTCTACACCGGTTTTGAGTGTAAGTGTCAGGGTGTGTCCTGTGGTGGGGTCTTTTTCCAGTCCGTCGTCGTCGTCGTTGCATGCGGTCAATGCAGGCAGCATTGCCAGCATTATCAGGAAACCGGTCGTAAGGTAGCGGGTTTTGATCGCTTTTGTTTGTTCCATAACTTTGAATTTAAAGAGTTAATATTAGGTTGAAAATTGAGAAATCCGTTCTGTAGAGGCTCTGTAGGTGTACGGAGGTATCACCGGAGCTCCGGCAATGGTTTTGTAGGGGTACGGAGGCTCCGCCGGTGCGTCGGTGATACTTTTGTAGGTGTACGGAGGTTTTCCGTGTGGTACGGACACACGTTTTGGGCAGGCTGCCCTTGCAGCCTGCTATGTTTTGATTGTTTTTTACGTGAAAAAGGTGGGTGGAGGAAAGGTTACGTTTTTTTTGCAAAATTTCCTTCTTCATGAAGAAGGACTGCGGAACATGTATGTTCCGCAGATATATGTCTTATACAAGGAATGTATTTCATCTTGTTTATGAGATGTTGCGGGGGCAAAGATAGGGATTTATTTGATAGAATCTTTCGGGGCGGTGGAGATTGTTGTTGAATCCCGTGGTATGGCAGGAGGGAGCAGACGTTTCCTGCGTTTGAATATTTCGGAAGGACGTGTAAAGTCTTTTTTGAACATGATGCCTACACCTTGCGTGGTAAGGGATTGCTTGAGGTATTGATACATATCATTGGCATGGTTATAGGCTTTTAAACGTATTTCTCCGTTTTTAGTCAGTTTATATTCCAGGTCGAATTCTCCAATGAAAACGTTTTTCTGGTTCGTATTGTAGTAGCTGTTTTTATAGCCGAAGTTGCCGTTAATCAGCAGACGGTTGTCCAGTAGCTGGCTACTGAGCAGCATTTCCATTTCGGTATTTCTATCGTTGAAGCCTTCTTGCCCGGCACGGATATTTGCTCCGATCTGTACTTTGTCGGTGAAACTGTTTAATATGCCGGATAGCTGCGATGATATGGCAGAGGAGGCTACGGCGTTGAATTCGTTGCTCGACCTCGTGTTGGTAGAGTAATCGGGGGTGTAAAACTTATTCAACACAAGTAGGTATACGATCTGTCTTGTCATCATGTCTTCCGTATCAATGAAGCTTCTCATCTGGCGTTCCAGTTCTTCGTTGGAGCCTGGCAATTCCAGGTCGAAAGAAATTGCGGGAGTACGCAACATGCCGTCCAGTTTTAATACGCAGTTTACCGGAACGCTCGGGCGCGGGCTTTCCATAACCAGGCTTTGGTCCAGGTCGGCCAGGTTGGCAGTCAGGTTATAAATGGCATTGATGTTCATATTTGCGTTGAACGGGTCGCCCCGGAAATCAATGCTGCTGCCTTCGCGTATTTTAAAGTCTTTATGTATGATTTGTTGCAGGCTGAAATTGTAGTTGCCGCTTATAATATTCACTCCACCATACATGCGTAAATCGGACTTCGTACCATATTGTATTTGCAGGCTGCCGGATGCGTTCCCTTTGATTTTATCGCCGGCAATAGGATCCATAATCAGTTCTATATTGGCATCGGGTGTGATGTCCAGCAAGAAGTTCATTCGCAGTTCGGCTCCTTCGTCGTTGGCAAACAGAGGGGGCTTTACCGAATCGGTTGACAATACAGTCGTATCTTTCAGCAATTTCTTTTTATCTACAAAAGAGATGAAGTCGTAATCCGTGACCGAGTTGTTGTTCATGAAGTTGAGATATACGGATGTCTTCGGCTCGCTTTGCATATTGATATCGAAGTCTATCAGCTTTTCATTTCCGGCTATGGTTGCTGTTCCGCTTCCGTATACGGTGCCGTAAATCATGGGATTTTGTTTCTCCGGCACATCATACATGAGCATTTTGTTGGCATTGACATTTACTTGGAAGTCGAAATCATGGAAGTGTTTATGATTGAATTTGAGACTCACTTTACTGGTATTGCCAAATTTATCCAGCACTGTTATGTTGCGTAAGTTGACAGATTTTGAATCGAGATGAATAGAGTCAGAAAATGTATAGTATGTATTCAGAAATTCGATACCCAAGCCTGCGTCTTGTATATATGCGTCTCCTTCTACCGAAAGCGCTTTAAACGGGCCGTGCAGGTGGATGTTGCCAAAGGCGCGTCCTTGCAGGTTCTTGATCACCTTGTCTAAAAACGGATGCAGGAATGCTACATTCATGTCGTTTGCATCGAAATGCAGGGATAATCCGTCATTCGGCCCGACAGGAAAGACATAGCCGTTTACATCCGTCCACGTGCTGTCGTTTTTATAAATACTGCCTAACATCAATATCCCTTTCTGGGCATCGTCCCATTCGCTGAACAGATTCAGGCGTCCTAGTTTTACTTGGTTGAATGAGAAATCCTGAACTTCCAGGTCGGTGTTTAACATACGGCTGTTATAAAGGTCGTTGATGTTGAACTTTCCGGTAGCTTTGCCACCGAATTGTAGTACCGGGATATTCAGGATGTCGAATACATAGCTAAGCTCTATCTGCTTTAAATCCAATTTCAGCGTATCGAGAGGCTCATTGGAGACAATACCGTCCAGATGGATATATTCTTGGTCGTGGGAGACATGAAAATTGTGTATGTTTATTTTACCATCCCTGATTGTTATACCTGAAGGAGCTATGTGCCATAACGAATCCGCTATTGTGAGAGGGCTTGGGTTGACCGTAATCTCTGTCCGCAATGTGGGAGAGGCTTTTTCGTTTTCTTCTTCAACGAATAATGCGGAGGCTGACAGGTCGGCTTTAAATAAACGTTTTTTGTTGTTTGCCCATCCTATCAAAGTGTTAAGCCGGTTTTCTTTCGCATCCGCTTTCAAGTCCAGATAATTGCGTAAGCCTTTAGCATTGTAATTGATCGCCTTGAGTTGAAGGTCTACTTTATCTTCCGGATTTTCGCAAGTAAGATAGCCGGATTCGAACATGGATTTACCAATTTTGAATTTGGGCAGGAATGCTTCTATTCTGAACTTATTGTATATGTTATTATAGTGTCCTATGATACGGCTTGGGGTTTGCACCGTAAAAGGCAATTTTAATGTTTGCGATAAAGCTTCCGTATTTTCGATTGTGAGCAATAAGGAAAAGTTGTTTTCCTGTGTCTTCTGTTTTTTTTGTGTCACGTTTATTAATGCGGGAATATAGCCTTTGAACGTATTCATGAAGCTGGGCACGATTGTTTTAAACGAGTATGCCCCGGCTATTTCTCCGTTCAGGATATCCGATTTAATACTCAACAAACGGTCGTCCGAATGGCCGGAGGCCGTTACTTCCAGTTTCTTTAAGTAGAAACTGCTGGGGGCTGTTTTAAATGATACATTGTCTATTGTAAAACTACCTTCGATGTTATCTATATTGTCTCCGGTGAAATCGGCATTCATGGACAGTGATATTTCCGGATTTTCATATTTGTCGGTTAAGTGTAAGTTATCCGGCTTGAAGTGTTGCAGGTCTGCCGTGAAGTTGAATATTGAGTTTTTGCCCTGGTGTTTAAATATTCCTTCGGCGTAAAGCGTACCATTCGGATCATTTATTTCAAGCGAGCCATTAAAACCATTCTTCTGGAATTTGCCGGCAAGCTGGATATTTTCGTATTTGTATTTCTTGTAATCGAGTTCATTGATTTTTGCTTTGATAGAACCCGAAAATGATCCGTTAACCGGACGGCTGGCATCCAGGCTGATGTCAAAACGCGTGTTACCGTACGGGTTTTCTTCATTGAAGAGCTCATTTATGTGCAATTCGGAAGAAGCAATGTGGCCTTTCAGGTAGGCAGCTATATTTTTTTCTTTGTTGCTGCCGAAAATAAGGTCGGTTTGTATGGAGCCTATTGCCGAGGAAAGTTTACCGAAAGCCACCAGGTTGTCGAAGAATCCCGATATTTCTCCGGTAAAGTTAATAGTTCCCAGATTCACGATAGGAGCGGGTAAAATTATCTGCTGTTTACTGAAATTATTTACCAGCCCCGATAATCCTTCTGTAGTGATATACATTTTATTGACCTGCCCGAATACATAAGCCTCTTCAGGATGGGTAATGTTTTTCAGTTCCATCTTCCCGATAAAAAGCATTTTGTCGCTATACTTCAGTGTCAGGCGTTTCAGGTCGATATTATTGATATAGCCGGATGCCTCGGCTGATAATTCGATTGTATCCGTAAAGTTCCTGAAGGCCGGAACGAAAGGTGACAAATCTTTCAGGCATATCTGGGAAGGGGCAATATTCAGGTTTAAAGGAGCATTGTTTATGAGTTGCGAAATGCTGTCTACGGTGGCAAGATCAATGGTTGCCCGGTCTATTTTCAGGTCTGTTTGAGGGAGTTTTATTTCGAAGTTGTTGATAAACGCACTATCCCTGTTCCCAACAATGTTCAAGGATAATTTGTCCAGATAGAAACCGGATGATTCGTCAAAGCTCATTTTTTTAATGTTTGCATTCAGACTGTCTTTGTTGAATGCTTTTAATGAGATTTTTGCACTCAGGTTCCGGATATTTACATGTTTTGGATTGAACTTACCAGGTGTAGTGTCTTCACTGGCTATATTGTAACTGAAATTTCCCCGTTTTATCAGGATGGAATTAAAGCGAAGGTCTATGTTTTTATCTTTCTTAGCCGTGTCTTTGCTGGCGAAAGCATCTATTACAAATTGGAGGTTGAGCTTGTCAGAAGGTGTTTTCTTGGACAGGTTTACCGAAAATCCGAATAAGCGCACAGTTGTAAAGACGAAACGTCCTTCAACTAAAGGTAATACTTCAAACCCTGCTGCCACGTGGTTCGCTTCGAATAAAACTTTGCCTTCCTGGTCTTCCAGGTACAGGTTTTCCAGCACCAAACGGTTGAACCATTCGATGTCTACCTTTCCTATCTTTACAGGAACACCCAGCAGTGCCGATAATTCACTGGTTGCAGTTGCCGATAGCTTTTTCTGAATGAAAGGAACGCTCACCAAAATAGCCGGAACCGCATAGAATATCCAGAATAAAGTAAGCAGGGTAATGATTATGTATTTAAGCCCTCTGATATCGTTTCTGTTTTTCGGGAACAAATTTACATAAATTCTTTGACTCTCCACTTCCTTCGGGAAACTTGATTATTACTTTTTTCGGTTTCTTTTAAAGGAAAAATCAGTTTCATTAGGACGAAACCTATAGAAACATCTCGTTTTTTGAGACAGGCGTCTGATGTTCAATATGTGTTAAACTGTTTGTCTGCTCCGAATGCTTTTCGTTAATTTGCAGAAAAAAGAAGAAGATAATGAGTGTAACGATATTAGGGATAGAATCTTCTTGTGATGATACTTCCTCTTCCGTAATCCGCGACGGTGTGATGCTGTCAAATGTAATTGCCAGTCAGGCTGTACACGAAGCCTATGGCGGAGTTGTTCCCGAATTGGCATCCCGTGCCCATCAGCAAAATATTATTCCGGTAGTGGCTGAAGCGATTAAACGTGCCGGTATCGATAAGTCCGAACTGAGTGCTATTGCATTTACACGTGGACCTGGGTTGATGGGGTCTTTGCTGGTTGGAACTTCTTTTGCCAAAGGATTGGCTACTTCACTGGATATTCCGATGATAGAGATAAACCATTTGCAGGCACACGTATTGGCTCATTTTATAAAAGAGACACCGGATGACGATCATGCTCCTTCTTTCCCTTTCTTATGTTTACTGGTTTCAGGCGGTAACTCGCAAATTATTAAGGTGAACGCTTATAACGACATGGAGGTGATAGGGCAGACAATAGATGATGCTGCCGGAGAAGCTTTCGATAAATGTGCAAAGGTGATGGGGCTGGGCTATCCTGGCGGACCGGTAGTAAACCGGTTGGCTAACGAGGGTAATCCGGATGCTTTTCAGTTTAGCAAACCGCATATTCCGGGATATGATTATAGTTTCAGTGGTTTGAAGACTTCGTTTTTATATACACTGCGCGATAGGTTGCAGGAAGATCCGGACTTTATCGAAAATAACAAGAAAGATTTATGTGCATCGTTGCAAGCTACTGTTATCGATATTTTAATGAATAAATTGCGTAAGGCGGCAAAAGACCTGCACATAAATGAAGTGGCCGTTGCTGGTGGCGTGTCGGCAAACTCAGGGCTCCGTGATGCTTTTCTTGATCATGCTAAACGGTATGGCTGGAAGGTGCATATTCCTAAATTTGCTTTTACAACAGATAATGCTGCCATGGTAGCTATTACCGGATATTATAAGTATTTGGATAAAGATTTCTGTCCGATGGCTGCCGCTCCGTTTTCGAGGGTGCTAATCTGATAAATGGAATAATGAGATGAATGTAGAGATAATAACAATAGGTGATGAGTTGCTTATTGGCCAGGTGATTGATACGAATTCGGCCTGGATGGGCCGGGAATTGGGTGATGAAGGTTTCCATGTTGTATGGCGTACTACGGTTGGGGATGAAGAACAAGATATGCTGGATGCTTTTGATGCTGCTATGCACAGGGCACAGATCGTACTTGTGACCGGTGGTATCGGTCCTACTAAAGATGATATTACCAAGAAGACGCTTTGTAAATACTTTGATAGCGATATGCACTTTTCAGACGAAGTGTATAAAAATATAGAAAGTATTTTTTGCCGGACCGGGCGTACAATGAATGAACTTACCCGTAGCCAGGCAATGGTTCCTGATAAATGTACCGTAATCCAGAATCAGGCAGGTACGGCTCCGTGTACCTGGTTTGAAAGGGATGGTGGCAGGGTACTGGTTTCCATGCCGGGTGTTCCTTATGAGATGAAATGGTTAATGACGAATGAAGTTATTCCCCGTTTGAAAAATAAATATCGCCGTGATCTGTTTATCAAGCATCAGACTTGTTGGGTGACCGGTTATTCGGAATCGGCTCTGGCAATTAAACTGGCCGATTTTGAAAATGCATTACCTTCATTTATTAAACTGGCCTATCTTCCTCAACCCGGAATTATCCGTCTTCGTCTTTCAGCCTACGCATCCGCAGAAGAAGATGCGGAACAGGTTATATCCGAACAGAAAAATAAATTGCATGCCTTATTGGAAGGAAGTATTCTGGTGGAAGAAGACAAACCGTTGGAAGAATTGGTAGGGGAGAAGTTACGCTCTTTGCATTTAATGATGGGAACGGCCGAAAGTTGTACCGGAGGACGTATTGCAGGAATGATTACCTCTGTGGCCGGTAGCTCTGAATATTTTTCAGGCAGTGTGGTGTCTTATTGTAATGAGGTAAAACATAATGTGCTCGGAGTCTCCGAAGATGATTTGAAGCAATATGGAGCAGTGAGCCAGCCTGTTGTGGAACAGATGGCTATGGGAGCTATTCGGGTTTTAGGTTGTGACTGTGCGGTTGCTACATCAGGCATTGCCGGACCCGGGGGTGGAACACCTGATAAGCCTGTAGGTACAGTTTGGATTGCAGCCGCTTATAAGGATAAAGTGGTGTCGGAATGTTATCATTTTGGGGCTATTCGTGAACAAAATATCCAACGTTCTGCTAACACTGCACTGTTGATGTTGCTGAATCTACTTTAAAATGAAGCGATGGCCGGCGCAATGAGCCGGTATCCTTCTTCATTTGGGTGTACCCCATCGCTGAATAGGGATTCGTCTATTTTGCCATCTTTTCCAAGAAGAGCTACACCGGCATCAATATAAATACAGCTTTCTTTATCGACCATTTTATTAATTTGTTCGTTAAGTTGTTTGATCCGTGCTTCGCGATCTTTTCGCGGGAGAATGCCTACAACTTTGATAGCTGCCTTTGGTTGGCGCTCGCGAATGGCCGACAGGAGAAAACGAAGGCCTTCGATAATATCATTGTCGCTGTTTATGTCCACGTTGTTGGTCCCTATCATTAATACAATCTTTTGGGCTTCGAATCCGCTTAATTCGTCGTGGTAAATACGCCAAAGAACATTCTCGATACGGTCGAAACCAAATCCCATATTGTGAAAACCTTCTTTCCGCATCACTTTGTTCCAGCTATCTGTGCCGTTCCGGCGTGGCCCGATAGGCTCTCCTCCCCAAAAATGGGTAATTGAATTTCCTAATATAACGGCTTTGGGTGTTTCTTTTTGGCTTAAAGCCAGAATATCCTGATGGCGTGCCTGCCATTCGTAATTGTGCGGCTCTCTGCGTTGGGTTACGGGTGTAGTGGTAGATAACTTGCCAACAGGTAGTTTTAATATTTCACGTACTTTCTTTTCAATGGCGCGACTTTGTGCTTCCATTCCATAATCGGAGGGATGTACATAATCTACCCATCCATCGGATGGCAGATCGAGTTCGTCATGCGAAAGATAAAAAATGTCTTTTACGCCTTCCTTTATCAGTTGATCAAATGCTTTGTGCTGGCTTATGTTTTTTTGCGTATAAGCATTAAACATGCTACTGTCTGTGTCTGCATTACTACATCCTGCATGATCGATTAACAGGATAGGGGTATTTCTTGTTTCTCGTATCTGATGTACGGCATCACATACCAACCGGATTATTTCCGGTTCTGTTTTTCCATATATATTGGGCAGGCAATCCAGAATATAGAGACGGGCATCTATTTCGGTAATGAGTTGCAAAACACCTTGTTCAAGACGGCCATTGCCTGAAAAGCCTAGATTAATCAACGGATATTCCAGAGACCGCTGCATGATGGTACTCCATGCCATTGCCGGACGTGAGGCGCATGCCCCCTGGGAAACGGATGTTCCGTACAGAACAATAGGTTTCTCCTGAAAAACAGGAATGAATGTCAATTCGCAGCTATCGGGTACACCTATTTCCATCCATTGTACACTATTATACAGTGGAAGATACAAACTATACTCATATCCATGGGAATGAAGCGGACTCTTTTCTGTGATATTGTAAAAATACTGGATTGTGTCGCCGAAAGAATATCCGCCGTAACAGAAATGGCTTTTCCCGTTTTCGTCTTTACAATACATATCTACACCTGATACACCGGTAGATGGCATGTGAGGCATGTTTAACGGACCGCTTACCGTGTAGCGGACTTTTATCCGGGGTGCATTACTGTAGAAATGAATGGAGAGGCCCGACGAGTTGCGCGACAATTCCCATACTATCGGTCTGACGGCTTGTTCAGCCCGGTTGGGAAGTCTTACATATGTTTTTCCTATTTCATTTGTCCAGCCTTGATTCTGAATAACCGGAATATCTGTTTTCTGCGGATTATACCAGCGCCATTGTGCATTTGCCAGAGAAAATGTGAAGCAAAATAGTAATAGATAGAGTGGTCTCATGTGTGTGATAGATAAAATAGAACATTTGTTTCTGAATAAGGGCAAAGATAAGAAATTAATAACTGCGAAAAAATATCAACAGGTACTTTTCAACTATAAGAAGTTATGACTAGATTTGCGTATAATTAAAATAATAGAAAATGGAATCAATACAGGAAAAAGCTGCTGCAATAGTAGCCAATGCACAAATTATTACATTGGCATCTATTGATGAGAATGGTTATCCGCGACCGGTTGCAATGGTAAAAATCAAGGATGAGAAAGGAGATATTTATGTATCTACCGGAACAAGTTCGGCAAAGACGGCTCATTTCAAAGCTAATCCTAAAGCCGGAATGTCTATTGTAGAGGGTGGCAATAGTATTGTTTACACTGGTGAGGTGGAAATTGTAACTGACGAAGCGCTGAAACATACTCTTTGGGGAGACTGGATGCTGGAACATTTTCCGGGAGGTGTGAATGATCCTGAATATTGCGTATTGAAGTTTATTCCGGAATCCGCCACTTATTGGATTGATAATGTATTTGTAAAAGACGGAAAATATATGAATCTTTTCTGCCAGAGTTGTGGTATGCCAATGCAAACATCTGAATTATTCGGAACAAATAAAGACGGTTCGGTGAATCAGGAGTATTGTTGTTATTGCTACAAGGATGAGGGATTTACTCAGGATTGTACAATGGACGGGATGATTGAACATTGCGTTAAATATCTTGACGAGTTTAACGGAGCCTGTAATACTCAATTCTCGAAAGAAGAAGCGATTGCACAGATGAAAGAGTTTTTCCCAAAACTCAAACGGTGGAAGAAGTAAACAACAGATTGAGATGTAAATATTTAATACCATAATACCATGAATGTAAAAGCATTATTGTTTTTCTGTGTTCTTTTGGGAAGTATGCCTGCAATGGCCCAAAAGAATTATAATCTGCAATCGCCGGATAAAGTATTGCAGGCGCAGATCACGGTTGGCGATGATATTCAATTTTCGTTAACTCATGACGGGAGTGAGGTTTTGGCTCCATCCAGTATTTCTATGACATTACAGGATGGGGAAGTATTGGGAGCTAAACCTAAAGTGTTAAAAGTGGTGAAGGCTTCGGTTGATAAGGAGATACTTTCTCCTTTTTACAAGAAATCCGTAGTAAAGGATGAATATAACGAAGCTGCCATTTCCTTTGCGGGTAATTACAGTATTGTATTCCGCTTGTATAACGAAGGATTGGCATATCGTTTTGTAACAAAAAAGAAAGGTGATATTATTGTGGTAGGAGAGGAAGCTGAATATAACTTTTCTAAAGACCATAAAACGTTTGCCGCTTATGTAAACAATAAGGCTGAAACATTTGAGAAGCAATATTTTAATTCATTTGAGCAACCTTATGTAAACGAATCTATTACTAAGCTGAACAACCAGCGTTTAATGATACTTCCTTTTTTGGTGGAATTGGATAATGGTAAGAAAGTTTGTATTACAGAAGCCGACCTTGAAGAATTTCCCGGAATGTTTCTGAATAACTCAGCAGATAAGCCATGTTTGAAAGCAATACATGCTCCTTATCCTAAAATAGAAGAACAAGGCGGACATAACCGTTTGCAGATGCTTGTCAAAGAACGTGAGAATTTTATTGCGAAGACAAAAGGTACGCGTTCTTTCCCTTGGCGTGTGTTTACTGTATCTGCAGATGATAAAGAACTGGCCGATTGTGATATGGTATATCGTCTGGCTTCCCCTTCCAAAGTGAGTGATATTTCGTGGATCAAACCCGGAAAAGTCGCTTGGGACTGGTGGAATGACTGGAATCTATATGGTGTCGATTTTCGTGCTGGGATAAACAACGAAACCTATAAATATTATATAGATTTTGCTTCGGCTCATGGTATCGAGTATGTTATATTGGATGAAGGTTGGGCAGTGAATCTGCAGGCAGATATGTTGCAGGTGATTCCTGAAATCAATTTGCAAGAATTGGTAGATTATGGAAAAGCAAAGAATGTAGGTATTATTTTGTGGGCTGGTTATTGGGCTTTTGCGCGTGATATGGAAAATGTGGTCAAGCATTATGCAGATATGGGTGTGAAAGGATTTAAGATAGATTTTCTGGATCGTGATGACCAGAAGATGGTTGAGTTTGTCTACAAAGCAGCTAAAGTATGTGCCGAAAATAAGATGCTTGTGGATTTTCATGGTGTATTTAAACCGACCGGATTACAGCGTACATATCCGAATGTGCTGAATTATGAAGGTGTAAACGGTTTGGAGCAATTGAAATGGTCGCCCGAATCGTATGATATGGTTACGTATGATGTCACAATTCCGTATATTCGTATGATGGCTGGTCCGATGGATTACACACAGGGAGCTATGCGTAATGCATCCCGTTGGAATTATCGTCCGGTTAATTCTGAGCCTATGAGTCAGGGAACACGTTGCCGCCAGTTGGCTACTTATGTGATATTTGAATCGCCGTTTAATATGCTTTGTGATAATCCATCTAACTATATGCGCGAAAAAGAATGCACGGAGTTTATTGTCAATGTTCCCACTGTATGGGATGAAACTGTTTCTTTGGATGGCAAAGTAGCCGAATATATCGCTATGGCGCGTAAGTATGGTGATGATTGGTATGTTGGTGCTTTGACAAACTGGGAACCGCGGGAGTTGACTCTTGATCTTTCTTTCTTGGGCGAAGGCAATTATAAAATAGAATTATTTAAGGATGGTATCAATGCCGATCGTGCGGCTTGTGATTATAAAAAGGAAGTTCTTTCTGTTCCGGCTGATCGCAAGTTGAATATAAAAATGGCTCCCGGCGGTGGTTATGCTGCCCGTATTTATAAATAATGAAATGTAGAATTGGTGTTTCGGGAATTCATCCCGGCCATTTATAAAAAAGATCCCGATGATTTAGTCAAATCATCGGGATCTTTTTTCATATTATGTATTAGGTTGTATGTCGTCCCATTCTGCTTGATTATTGGCACCTGTTAGCCAGTTGAATACATAGTGGCGTTCTTGTACAACTCCGCTTTCCAGAGATGCCGGTGTTTCTTTCCCGTGTATTCTGGCATCTACACAAGCCCAATTATAGCGGAGAATCAGGTCGGCTTCATCTAATATTTCGTCTTTTCCCCGCATCTGGATTTTCTCTTGTAAAGAATCCAGAGTGTGGTTCCATAAAATAGAAGCGATTCCGCGAACGTCGCATATTTCGTCTGGGTAATTTAATTTATCCAGCCCTAATGCCCAAAGCAATACAGTACAACATTCGTATCTCCAGACAAACTGGACGCATTCGTTTTTTTCGGGAGATTCGTTGTCAATATAAGCTGTTTCGGCAGGTGAAAGGGAAATAGGGTATCGTTTTTTCACTTCGTCTATATATTCCAATGCATTTTCGCGGCTTCCTTCTTCTGATAACATAACTTCGGAATAAACAGAAACTGCAAACAGGGATGCGAGACGTTTCAATATTTCTTCCGGCATGCGTATTTGAGCTTCTGCTTCTGTTATGGAACTGCGTAAATGTGAAGCATAAGGTATGCCTTTTTCTTTTAACTTTTCAATAGAGTGTCGTTGCCTGGCTTTATCGGCTTCGGTGTCTTCCGGTCGGTTGGTATCCAGATAGTCGGCATTTGCAATGGGTGAAAATTTTTCCAACTCTGTTTCGCCTTTTATGGAAAAGACCAGTTCGCCTGTTCCGTTGTATATTTCCATAGCCGGGAAAAGTAGGAACCCTTTTATCTCATTTGCTATAGCAAACATTGTGTTAATAATGTAATTGGTACGATTCTGATCTTCGTTTTCTTCGAAAGTGATTCCTGTTATGGAATTAAAATATTGAATCTGGTATATGATATTCTTTTTTATGTCTTCATGCTTGGTCTCAGCTTGCGCGAAGTAATTTGCCATACCTGTTTGATGATTGCTTACAAATTGGGGATTGGTGTTGCTGTGATTGAAAAAGAATGTCATTTCGGTATCGTCCTGTAGTATCAAGGTTAGTTGTTTGTCTTTTTCGTCATACTCTTTAGCTACAGGATTGAAATGTTTTTTGATAGCTTCCGGGATGCGGGCTTGGTTGCCAATTACCGTATATAATGTGATATTTCTTTTTTCCATGACAATATAAATTTAGGGTAAATGATTAATGGAAGCAAGATACGTTTGAAATATGGAAAAAGGAAGATGTTGTAATTTTTTTTACAAAAAAGTTGTCCAAAGTTTGGAGTTTAAAAAATAAAGCCTACCTTTGCACCGCAATCAGAAATAAACAACGTTCCTGATTCGCAGAACGGGGTGTAGCGCAGTCCGGTTAGCGCACCTGCTTTGGGAGCAGGGGGTCCCAGGTTCGAATCCTGGTACCCCGACATAGAAGATCAGATAGCTTTTATTAGCTGTCTGGTCTTTTTTTATACCCTCAGGTTTTCGATGTAATTTCTTTTTATTTTGTAAATTTGTAACCGGTTTAGAACAATGTGCCTTTTATCAATAATGTATGAAAACGAATAGAAGAGAATTTCTCAAGACTCTTGGAGGGGTGGCTGCTTTTACCATTGTGCCACGTCACGTGTTAGGAAGGGGGTTTATTGCCCCAAGTGATCAATTAACAAAAGGAATTATAGGAACAGGAGGCATGGGGTGTGGCCATGTAAACTATGCGGGGACACGTTTGGTTGCTGTTTGTGATGTAGACAAAAACCACTTGGAGCAGGGTAGGCGGCTGGTGAATGAAAAGATAGCGGCTTATCATGATTTCCGTGATTTGATTTTAGATCCGAATGTAGACATAGTCCATATTGCTACCCCGCCTCATTGGCATGGAATTATGTCTGTTGAAGCAGCGAAAGCGGGAAAAGATATCTGGTGTGAAAAGCCGATGACCCGTACTATTGGAGAAGGAAAACGGGTCATGGAGGCTATAAAACAGAATGGGCGTATGTTCAGATTAAATACCAGATACCGTTTTTCTGACTCATTTTATGGATTAGGAACTCCTATAAGACCATTAAAGAAGTTGGTTCAAAGTGGTATGTTGGGTTGGCCGTTGAAGGTGACCATTAGTAAACACACCGGCTTCGATTGGAAATTTTTCTGGGTAGGGAAAGAATATCTCGAACCGCAACCAATACCAAAGGAACTGGATTACGACTTCTGGCTGGGGCCGGCTCCATATAAGCCATATAATGCTCATCGCGTACATCAAACTTTTCGCGGCTATTGGGATTATGATGGAGGAGGTCTGGGAGATATGGGGCAGCATTATATTGATCCTGTTCAATATCTTTTGGGTAAAGATGAAACCAGTCCTGTGAAGGTGGAAGTAGATGCTCCGCAGCAACACCCTGATGCAGTAGGTGTATGGCGCTCTATCACTTATACATATGATGATGGTTGTCAGATCGTACTTTGGGGTGAAGATTTCGGTGATCCTAAAACACCTTATGTATCAGGTCCGAAAGGCAACGTGTATAAGAATTTTGTATGTGATATTCCGAATTGGGAGAAAAAGCTGGCCGATTATCCTGAGCCGGAACCTCAGGTGACAGACTTCCTGGAAAGTGTGAAGACCCGTCAACCATTTGCATTGAACGAGCGAAATGGTTTTCGTTCGGCGACAATTGTCAACTTGGGAACAATTGCTCTCCGCTTGAACCGTACTTTGAATTTTGATCCCGTAAAACTGGAGTTTATTGACGATGAGGCAGCGAATCGCCTGATCAATCAGCCGATGCGTGCTCCGTGGAATATCTGATCCTTTTGGATAATACTTGAAATATTTTAGCTATCACAGAAAGGATATTCCTGCTGTGATAGCTTTTTTTATTTATTTGCTGAGAAGTGCTAGTTGGTGGAAGCAACCCGAAAAGATTAATTACCGCTGAGATTTCAGCCAGGCTGCATAATCAGAATAAAACTTATCAGCTTTAGGTTGTCCTAATGTTGCAATTGAGCCGGGTTTGCTCATTAATCCGCTATATTGATAAATCAATATTTTTTCAACGAAAGGAGAAACATCTTCCATTTGCACTAAAAGGCGGTCGAATGTAGAAGGAATTGCCGGACTAGTATAGACAGGCCCTTCAAAATCAAAAATTTCCAGATCTGCCCAGATTTTTGCACGCCCTGCTTTGTTATGAGCTTTAGACAAAGCTTCAAAATACTTACCTACCTCTCCTGCTTTTGATTTTTGTACGCCAACTTCATCTTGGTAAGCGATAATATCCACATCCAGTTTTTCCAACCGTTTTGCATAATAATCGTCAGCTTTTACAGTCCGCGTTCCGTAAGGAGCAATCATTGTCTTACAATTTGGGGTCAACTCATGAGCCAGTCTGGAATTATCATTTACATAACCTATTGTGATATCATCCATTGTCTCAACAAGGTTTGATTCGTTTGGATAATACCAGCCGTAAAAGCTCTTATGATGGGAGTATTTTTCGGCAACCTCTTCCATGCCCTTAGCACGTAAGGCTGCAATTTCTTTGCCTGTCATCATTTTACCCAATTCGCGGGGATCTCCCCAATAATCGTTGCTGACAAAGAATTTTAGCCCAAATTCATCAGCGGCGCTAAGGACTGTTTCCAATGGATCGGGAGAAGCCAAATCATACCTGGGTTGCAATTTGGAAGGATAAAAAGTTTTTCCATCATCGGCAACTGAAAGTAATACGAGATATTCCATACCTAAGTCGCGGATATCTTTTATCATTGCCCGCCACTGTTCATCAGTGTATTTATAAAGAATAGGGTTCCAATATTTTGCAGCAACATGAGAATGATGTAGAAACTCGAACCAGGAGCCGGCAACCGGTTTTATATTCGGGTTTTGTTTGTACTTTGATGCTATCAAGTTGTTCGGTATCAATGCTGCAGTGGCAGCTAGTCCTGTTAATTGTAGAAATTTGCGTCTATCCATAATTAGTATTAAATATAAAATGTCTCCAGATTAATAAATTAAGTTGTTAATTATATATTTATGCTGCAAAAATAATAATTAAAAGACTATTTTATTTGACTTAATTTATAAATAATGGTAATTTGAAGAAGTGTTTTGATAATAAATAGTGGAAGATTGAAAAATAAATAAATGTTTTTCTTTAATTAGCATTGTTTTTTGTATTTTTGTGCGAGTACAAAATAAAAAGACTCTATTATTCATAAAATTGATTTTAACTATAGAATCAGTGTGATTTTTTATAATAAGTTTGTTGATGTAAGATTAAAATTTTTTGCTAAGTATGAAAAAGCTGTTTGTAGGTACTATCTTTTTAGTCATGGTATCGTTGTTCTCTTGTCTGTGTGCAGGTGAGCCAATTCGTGTTATTGTGTTTGGGGCTCATCCGGACGATTGTGATGTGAATGCTGGAGGGACGGCTGCATTGTTTGCTCAAATGGGGCATAAGGTAAAGTTCGTTTCTTTGACGAATGGTGATAAAGGACACCATCAGATGCAGCCGGAAGCCTTAGCTGCCAGGAGAAAAAAGGAAATGCAAGAAGCCGGACGCCATTTAGGTATCGTATATGAAAATTTGGATAATCATGATGGCGAATTAATGGCTACTTTGGAAAATAGGAAAAAGGTAATCCGTATGATTTGTGACTGGAAGGCTGATATTGTAATTACCCACCGCCCGAATGATTATCACCCGGATCATCGGTATGCATCAACAATCGTACAAGATGCAGCTTATATGATTTCTGTTCCGTTAATGGTTCCGGGAGGCGAACCTTTGTTAAAAGCTCCAGTGTTTTTATATATGCAGGATAGTTTCCTAAAACCAAATCCTTTTTCTCCGGATATCGTAATTGATATAACTCCTGTGGTAGAAAAGAAATTAGATGCTATTTGTGCTCATGAATCACAGGTATATGAATGGTTGCCATGGAATGGAGGTTATGAAAATGACGTGCCTGCTGACGCGACGGGTAAAAGAAAATTGTCGGCTGATCATTTTTTGTGGCAGAAGATGTCTGATAGATATACAGAGCCGGCGTTAAAGTGGTATTCTCCGGAACAGATTAAATCTATAACTTATTTTGAAGCTTTTGAAGTTTGTGAATACGGAAATATACCGGACAGAGAAAAAATATTACAATTGTTTCCTATGTTACCGAGATAATGTTGAGATAATTATATGTCGAAACAACCGAATTAAAACCCATAAGCGCAATGAATACCTAGCATAAATGGTTGCCGTGTTTTGTCTAAGAGAAATCTATGGCCGGCTCTAAATGGAAGTGCTCTAAATGAATTAAGTCGTAAACTAATTCGAAGTGCGGGGAGAATTGAACTTTCTTTGTATGTTCATGTTCTTCGTTATGCTCATGTTTATGATTAAAGAGAGTAATACCCGGCATTATCGCTATGTTCAATTTATCAAATAACTCATATTTTCCTCCTGTACTAAGAGTTCAATGTGAACCATGTGATGAAACCTGTTCTATGCTGCCGCATCAGGTTCAAAACTTTTTATCCGGACTTTAATATAAAGTATTAAATGTTCATTTGAAATTAATAATAAGCAATGAATAATAATATTATTATAATATTTATCTTTGCGGTTGCCGTAGCTTTTTTAACGTATTAGTCTGCGGTGGAGCGGGTTGTTTTGAAAACAATCTTTTGTAAGTATACGAAAATTAAATAGATAAATCAGAAATGTACAGAACGAGAACTTGTGGCGACTTACGTCTGGCAGATGAAGGACTTGTAGTTACTTTGTCCGGATGGGTGCAAAAAACACGTAAAATGGGTGGTATGACGTTCGTTGATATCCGCGACCGTTATGGTATCACACAGCTTGTCTTTAATCAGGAAGTAGACGCTTCTCTTTGTGAAAAAGCAAATAAATTGGGACGTGAATATGTTATTCAGGTAACTGGAATAGTGCGCGAACGTTCCAGTAAGAACTCAAACATACCAACGGGAGATATAGAGCTGATTGTTTCGGAGTTGAATATCCTGAACCCGGCCGTTACCCCTCCATTCACGATTGAAGATGAGACCGATGGCGGAGATGATTTGCGTATGAAATTCCGTTATCTGGATTTGCGTCGTAATGCTGTCCGCAAGAATCTGGAACTACGTCATAAAATGACTTTCGAGATACGTAATTATTTGGATAAACAAGGATTTTTAGAAGTAGAAACACCTATTCTGGTTAATTCTACGCCCGAAGGTGCACGCGACTTTGTTGTTCCTTCACGTATGAATCCGGGACAATTCTATGCACTTCCGCAGTCTCCCCAGACACTGAAGCAATTGTTGATGGTTTCGGGTTTTGATCGTTATTTCCAGATTGTTAAGTGTTTTCGTGATGAAGATTTACGTGCCGACCGTCAGCCTGAATTTACACAGATAGACTGTGAAATGAGTTTTGTTGAACAGGAAGACATCATTACTACTTTTGAAGGAATGGCAAAACATCTGTTTAAAACAATTCGTGGTGTAGAGATAAAAGACGCATTTCAGCGTATGACTTGGCATGATGCTATGAAGCTATATGGAAGCGATAAACCGGATTTACGTTTCGGCATGCCGTTTGTCGAGTTGATGGATATTTTGAAAGGTTACGGTTTTTCAGTATTTGATAATGCAGCTTATGTTGGCGGTATTTGTGCTGAAGGTGCGGCTACTTATACCCGTAAGCAGTTAGATCAATTGACCGAGTTTGTGAAACGTCCGCAAGTTGGTGCTAAAGGTTTGGTTTATGCCCGTGTGGAAGCAGATGGCAGTGTAAAATCAAGTGTGGATAAATTCTATACGCAGGAAACATTGCAGAAGATGAAAGAAGCTTTTGGTGCAAAACCGGGTGACTTGATTTTAATTCTTTCAGGCGATGATATAATGAAGACTCGCAAGCAGCTATGCGAATTGCGTTTGGAAATGGGCAGTCAGTTAGGTTTGCGTGATAAAGATAAATTTGCTTGTTTGTGGGTGATCGACTTCCCGTTGTTTGAGTGGAGTGAAGAAGATCAGCGATTTTATGCAATGCATCATCCGTTTACCTCTCCGAAGCCTGAAGATATTCCGTTGCTGGATAGCGATCCGGGTGCAGTTCGTGCTAATGCTTATGATATGGTTATCAATGGTGTTGAAGTAGGGGGCGGTTCTATCCGTATCCACGACAGCCAGTTGCAGAATAAAATGTTCCATTTGCTTGGCTTTACGGAAGAAAGCGCACAAGCTCGTTTCGGCTTCCTGATGAATGCTTTCAAATATGGTGCACCTCCTCATGGAGGTTTGGCTTACGGCCTGGATCGTTGGGTCTCATTGTTTGCCGGTTTGGATTCAATTCGTGACTGTATAGCATTCCCGAAAAACAATTCCGGACGTGATGTCATGTTGGATGCCCCGTCAATTATCGACGATTCTCAGTTGGAAGAACTCTGCATACAAGTCAACGTAAAAGAATAATTCCGTGTAAGTAAAAAAGATTCCATCCGGGAGAAATTTCAATTTCTCCCGGATGGAATTTAATTTTCTTCCGAAAGGAATCAAAAACAGATATTAGGAATGATATGCTGAAGGTAAAAGATATATTGAAGGAAATAGAGCATTTTGCCCCACTGCCGTTGCAGGAAGGTTTCGATAATGCCGGCGTACAGGTTGGTGATGTGAATCAGCTTGCTACAGGTGCGATGCTCTGCCTGGATGTTACCGAAGAGGTAATAGACGAGGCGATTGAAACAGAGTGTAATTTGATCATTTCTCACCATCCTTTGGCCTTTAAAGCGTTTAAATCGCTTACCGGTTCTACTTATATAGAACGTTGCTTGATAAAAGCCTGTAAGTATGATCTGGTTATTTATGCTGCCCATACGAATCTGGATAATGCAGTAGGCGGAGTAAATTATCGTTTGGCAGAGATGATGGGTTTACAGAATATCCGTATTCTCAGTCCTCAGAAAAATGCGTTATTAAAACTGGTGACATTTGTTCCCGAAGCGTATGCCGAAATTATGCGTACTACCTTATTTAATGCCGGAGCAGGAAGTATTGGTAATTATGATTCTTGTAGTTATAATCTGTATGGCGAAGGAACTTTCCGTGCTAATGAAGGATGCAATCCCTTTTGTGGCGAAATAGGAGAAGTGCATATAGAAAAAGAAGTTCGTATAGAAATGATTTTACCGGCTTTCCGTAAATCTGCAGTGATGCGTGCTTTGCTATCCGTTCATCCCTATGAAGAACCAGCTTTTGATTTTTATCCGCTTGATAATACTTGGAACCAGGCAGGTTCGGGTGTGGTAGGAGAATTGGCGGAAAGTGAGGATGAATTGAGTTTTCTGCAAAGAATCAAGGATTTGTTTCATGTAGGATGCGTGAAACATTCGCCCTTTACAGGTAAGCAAATTCGTGAAGTGGCGGTTTGCGGAGGAAGTGGTGCCTTTTTGATAAAAGATGCCATAGCCTACGGGGCAGATGTGTTTATAACCGGAGAAGCTAAGTATAATGACTTTTATGATGTGGAAGATCGTATTTTGTTGGCAGTTATAGGGCATTATGAATCCGAAGTCTGTACAAAAGACATCTTTTATAATATAATATCGAAAAAATTCCCTACCTTTGCAGTGCATTTATCGAGTGTTAATTCAAACCCAGTAAAATATTTATAGAATGGCTACAGATAAACAATCAGCTGAAAAAGAATATACAGTTGAAGAAAAGCTTTCTACACTGTATCAACTTCAGACGATGATGACTGAAATTGATAAGATCAAAACGCTTCGCGGTGAACTTCCTTTGGAGGTACAGGATTTGGAAGATGAGATTGCAGGACTGGAAACCCGTCTTCAGAATTATCAGTCAGAAATTAAAGATTTTGAAACTTCTGTTGTTGATCAAAAACATAAGATTACAGAATCTACCGGACTGATTGAAAAATATAAATCACAGTTGGATAATGTACGCAACAACCGTGAATTCGACAATTTGTCAAAAGAAATTGAATTTCAGGGATTGGAAATTGAATTTTCAGAAAAGAAGATCCGCGAATTTGGCGAGGCTATTAATGCCAAGAAGAATGAAATTGCTGAACTTACTGAAAAACTGGACGGCCGTAAGGCAGATTTAGTTCAGAAGCAGGATGAATTGGAACAGATTATTTCTGAAACAAAACAAGACGAAGAAAAACTTCGTGAAAAAGCTAAAAAACTGGAAGCTGTCATAGAGCCTCGTCTGTTGGCTGCCTTTAAAAGAATCCGTAAAGGTGCGCGCAATGGTTTGGCGGTAGTGTATATCCAGCGTGATGCCTGTGGTGGTTGCTTCAACAAGATTCCGCCTCAGAAACAAATGGATATTAAATTACGTAAAAAGATCATTGTTTGCGAATATTGCGGACGTATTATGATTGACCCTGAATTGGCAGGTGTGGAAGATTAAGTATTCTGTTTAGATAGACAATATTGGATTCCCCTCTTGAGTAAAGGCTTTATTGCTTATAATTCAAGAGGGGAATTGGTTATTAACTTATCATGATAAATACCATTCGTACATATATAGAAAAACACCGGTTACTTGCTGATGATGGCAGGCCTGTGTTAGTTGGGTTGAGTGGCGGAGCTGACTCTGTAGCTTTGCTGGCCTTGCTTGTACGTTTGGATTATCCGTGTATGGCTGTTCATTGTAATTTCCATTTACGCGGAGATGAATCTATTAGAGATGAACATTTTGCAAAAGACTTTGCCGGCTCATTGCATGTTCCTTTTTATAAGGTCGATTTCGATACGACTGCTTATGCCGGAGAAAAACATATCTCTATTGAGATGGCAGCCCGTGAGTTGCGTTATACTTGGTTTGAAGGGATGCGTTGTAAGCTGGATGCTCAGGCTATAGCTGTTGCTCATCATCGGGATGACAGTGTAGAAACGTTGTTAATGAACCTGATTCGTGGAACAGGTGTACGCGGTATGCGCGGCATTCGTCCTAAGAATGGATATATCGTACGTCCGTTGTTGCCGGTGAGCCGTGAAGAAATTCTTAAATGGCTGGCCGAACAACACTATTCATATGTTACGGATAGTACAAATTTGTCGGATGCTTATACACGTAATTTTATACGGCTGAGAGTACTTCCGCTTTTAGAGGAGATTAATCCGGCAGTACGGAATACAATAGCAAGAACGGCGGAACATTTATCGGCTGTAGAAACTATATATAATAATGTGATAGAAAATGCCCGCAACCAAATAATGGTTACGGAAGATAGCCTTTCTGTAAAAACTTTGCTCACTTTCCCATTGCCTGATACTATTTTGTATGAGTTGTTGAAACCTTTTAATTTTACCAGATTAGTAACTGATGATATTTATTTGTCTTTACGAGGAGAATCAGGCAGGCAGTTTTATTCTTCTACCCACCGTTTGATTAAAGATCGCGATTATTTATTTTTGTCTTCTTTACAGGAAAAAGAGGCGAAAATTTATATTTTAGATGAAAAAACAACAGAATGTAGTGAACCTGTTGAACTATCTTTCCGTAAGATTGTTTTAAATAAGGAATTTCATATTGAGAAAAATAAGCACATAGCTTATTTTGATTATGATAAGCTTACTTTTCCTCTTTCATTGCGAACATGGCAAGAAGGAGATTGGTTTATTCCTTTTGGAATGACTGGCCGTAAAAAGTTAAGTGATTATTTTTCCGATCATAAATATACTATATTTCAGAAAGAACAAACATGGTTATTATGTAGTGGAGATAATATCATTTGGTTGGTTGGTGAGCGGTCTGATAATCGTTTTCGTATAGATAAAACAACAAAACATATACTGATTGTAAAATTTTTTTGTTGAATTCAACTGAATCTGTAAAAATGTTCTTACATTTGCAAAGATTTACTCCGCAGATGTGTTACTAATAATTCGAGTTAGTTAGACAATCCGGTTTTTACATGAAACATTTAAACTAATTAAGATACAATAATAACGTTGTGCACGCGTCTTTCCATGGCTGTGCGTGCGGCGTTTATATTATTTACTTCGCAATATGCAAAAATATAACATTCTAGAACTAAATGAAAAACTTCTTCCTGAACTTCAGAGTATAGCGGAAGAGTTAGGTATTAAGAAAGTCAGTAGCCTTAAAAAAGAGGAACTTGTATATAGGATCCTTGATGAACAAGCAATTTCTTTCGCAGGAATACAAGCCGAAAAAGAGGCTAAAAAGGCGGAAAAGCAAACCCGTACCAAAAAGACCTCTAAAACTGTGACAAAGACGGCAAAGGTTGAACCTAAAGAAGATGCTAAAAAACAGGAAGCAAAACCTGCTGCTGAAAAGGTGGAAGCAAAACCTGCAGCCGAAAAGAAAGAACAAAAAGAGCAACAACAGGATCGTAAAAAACGGATTCGTATTGAAAAGAAAGAAAAGATTGCCGGGGCTATAGCACCGGTTTCCCAGAAAGAAGAAGTAGTGGTAACCAAGACTTCACAAACCGTATCAAAAGTCGTTGAAGTTCCTGTGGTAGAAAAAACGGTAAAAGAAAAACCATTATTACCACCTGTCATGCCGGAAGTAGAAGAAAGCTTACCGGAAACAACAACAAACGAAGAAGTAGCAATAGTGACTCCGGACACGACTATAACAACTACCCCGGTCGCTGCTAATACTACGGAAGAAGAACCAAAACGTGTTGTATTCCGTCATCCGGATGTGAATTCCGTACTCGATCAAATTTTTCCATTTGCCCCCTCACATCCTAAACAAGAAGCATCTAACCGTCCTGTACAGAATGAACAGGGTGCTCCTCAACAGAATAACAGCAACAATAATAAAAACAATAATCGTCAGAATAACAATTACAATAATAACCAGCGTAATAATAACAATAATAATCAGCCTCAGGAAAAACAATATGAGTTCGATGGAATTTTAACCGGAGTAGGTGTACTGGAAATGATGCCTGATGGCTATGGTTTCCTTCGTTCTTCCGATTATAATTACCTGACATCTCCGGATGATATTTATGTATCTCAGTCGCAGATTAAATTATTTGGATTGAAAACGGGGGATGTGGTAGAAGGTGCAATTCGCCCTCCGAAGGAAGGAGAAAAATATTTTCCGCTGGTTAAGGTCGATAAAATAAACGGACGTAGTCCGGAAGAAGTTCGCGATCGTGTTCCTTTTGACCACTTGACTCCATTGTTTCCCGACGAAAAGTTTATGCTTACGGCTCGCCGTGCTCCGAAAGTGTACGATAACATAGCTGTTCGTGTTGTAGACTTGTTCTCGCCGATAGGAAAAGGACAGCGCGGCTTGATTGTAGCTCAGCCGAAGACTGGTAAGACAATGTTGCTGAAAGATATTGCTAATGCCATTGCTGCTAATCATCCTGAAGTTTATATGATTATTCTTTTGATTGACGAACGTCCTGAAGAAGTTACGGATATGGCTCGCAGTGTGGATGCTGAAGTTATTGCTTCTACTTTTGACGAACCGGCAGAACGTCATGTGAAGATAGCCGAGATTGTTTTGAATAAAGCAAAACGTATGGTAGAGTGTGGGCATGATGTAGTAATCTTGTTAGATTCAATTACTCGTCTGGCACGTGCTTATAATACAGTTCAGCCGGCTTCCGGTAAGGTGCTTTCCGGAGGTGTGGATGCGAATGCTTTACAGAAACCGAAACGCTTCTTTGGTGCAGCCCGTAATATAGAGCATGGCGGTAGCCTTACTATTTTGGCGACTGCTCTTACGGAAACAGGTTCTAAAATGGACGATGTGATCTTTGAAGAATTTAAAGGGACAGGAAATATGGAGTTGCAGTTGGATCGTAAGTTGTCCAATAAACGTATTTATCCGGCTGTCGATATTACGGCTTCAAGTACGCGTCGTGATGATTTACTGCAAGACGAAAGCACATTAAACCGTATGTGGATTTTGCGTAAGTATTTGTCTGATATGAACTCAATTGAGGCTATGGAGTTTGTTAAGCAACGCATGGAGCAGACAACAGACAATATGGAATTTCTTGCATCTATGAATGCTTGATGAGTAAGATATAATTCCGTTTTCGTAACGGAAAATATACTTGAAGTGTCCAATAATTAGACATCTGTGTCTAATTATTGGACATTTTTTTATATTATTTGATTTGTTAATCGTTTGGTAAATAGTAATATATATACTTTGGCATGTTATTTGAATATTTGTAAACAGCTATGTTTAACGTAAGAATTAATAATATAAAACAAATACGATTATGATCAAGATTGAAGGTTTAAGTAAGTTCTTCCGTACGGAAGAAGTAGAAACAATAGCATTGAACAAGGTTTCGTTGGAAGTAAAGGACGGCGAGTTTGTCGCTATCATGGGCCCTTCCGGTTGCGGTAAGTCAACCTTGTTGAATATTCTCGGCTTGCTGGATAACCCTTCTGAGGGTAATTATTATCTGGGCGATCTGGAAGTAGGCCATCTCAAAGAGAAGGAACGCACGCAGGTTCGTAAAGGTAACATAGGATTTGTGTTCCAGAGTTTCAACCTGATAGATGAATTGAATGTTTTCGAGAATGTAGAGCTTCCATTGACTTACTTAAAAATAAAGGCTTCCGAACGTAAGCAGATGGTAACGGATATCTTGAAGCGAATGAATATCAGTCACCGTGCTGCCCATTTTCCCCAGCAGTTGTCCGGAGGTCAGCAGCAGCGTGTGGCTATCGCCCGTGCAGTGGTTTCCAACCCGAAGATCATCCTTGCGGATGAGCCTACCGGTAATCTGGATTCAAAGAATGGGGCGGAGGTAATGCAACTCCTCACCGAACTGAATAAGGAAGGAACCACCATTGTAATGGTGACCCACTCCAAGCATGATGCGAGCTTTGCCCACCGTGTTATCAATTTGTTTGACGGTAGTATTGTATCTTCGGTTAGTGAGTTTATTTAATGGATAAATAGATGAAGACTATTATACGAAATTTCATATTTGTCTTGTGGCGCTTCAAGATGGCGATGTTGCTGAATGTGTTTGGTCTGAGTATCGCTTACGCTGCTTTTATGATCATTATGATGCAGGTATCGTACGATAATCATTTCGATTCGTGCCAGCCCAATGCCGCTTCCATCTTCCGCATGGACAGATCCGGATGGGGCGGATCTTCAGCCGTTTCTTCCCGTCCGTTGGAACGGACAGCCAGGGAATTGTCGCCTCATATAAAGTATGGCGTTGTTCTTTCTTCATGGGGAAACAATACTTTCTTCTCCGTTGAGCATAATGGCAAAAAAGCAAATTATAAGGAGCAGTTTAAAGCTGCAACACCGGATTTACCCCATGTATTCGACTTCGATTTTACAGAAGGTTAATGATTAATAATTAGTAATTTTTACAAATATAGAGCTTGTTTTACAATAAACAAGTGTTGGCCTATGTTTTTCGGTGAAATACGTGACATGTGAAATAAATGTTGTATCTTGCCGTCCGAAACTTAAGTTTATACTGCAAATTAAACGCACAATGAAGAAAAAGTATGTTTTGGTTCTCGCTTTAGCAACCATTTTAGTTTGTAATAGCAAACCAGCCGTAGCAGCTACTGAAGATGAAGCTTTCGACCCGGTAGAGTATGTTAACCCCTTGATGGGGACACAATCCAGTTTTGAACTTTCGACAGGGAATACCTATCCTGCCATTGCCCGTCCATGGGGTATGAACTTCTGGACACCGCAAACGGGCAAGATGGGCGACGGATGGCAGTATGTATATACGGCTAACAAAATCCGTGGATTCAAACAGACACACCAGCCAAGCCCGTGGATCAATGATTACGGGCAGTTTGCTATTATGCCTGTTGTAGGCAAGCCCGAGTTTGACCAGGATAAGCGTGCCAGCTGGTTTTCGCATAAAGGAGAGGTTGCCAAGCCTTACTATTATAAGGTCTATCTGGCAGAGTATGACGTGGTGACGGAGTTTACGCCGACAGACCGTGCCGCCCTTTTCCGTTTTACTTTCCCCGAATCGGATAATTCGTATGTCGTTGTCGATGCTTTTGACAAAGGTTCGTATATTAAGGTGATTCCGGAGGAGAATAAGATAATGGGTTACAGTACGAAAAACAGCGGTGGTGTGCCTGGTAACTTCAAGAACTATTTCATTATCGAGTTCGATAAACCGTTTACTTATGAAGCTACTTTTGCCGATGCAACTTTGAAGGAAGGGGTGAAGGAACAGACTTCGGACCATGTTGGTTCTGTAATCGGCTTTAAGACGAAGAAGGGCGAAGTGGTTCATGCCCGTGTGGCTTCTTCGTTTATCAGCTTCGACCAGGCGGCTGTCAACATGAAGGAGTTGGGTAACGATAGCTTTGAAACACTGGTGTCCGAAGGAAAGAAGACTTGGAATGATGTGTTGGAACGTATTGAAGTAGAAGGCGGTTCGTTAGACCAGTTCCGTACGTTCTATTCCTGCATGTACCGTTCGTTGCTTTTCCCCCGTAAGTTTTATGAAATAGATGCAGCCGGAAAGGTGGTTCATTACAGCCCGTTTAACGGCGAAGTATTGCCGGGTTATATGTTTACCGATACAGGGTTCTGGGATACATTCCGGTGTCTGTTCCCGTTCCTTAACCTGATGTATCCTTCGATGAGCAAGGAGATGCAGGAAGGTTTGATCAATACATATAAAGAAAGCGGGTTCTTCCCCGAATGGGCCAGCCCGGGACATCGTGGATGTATGGTCGGGAACAATTCGGCTTCTGTTCTGGTGGATGCTTATATGAAGGGCATTAAGGTGGATGACCTGGAAACCTTGTATAAAGGGTTGATCCATGGAACAGAGAATGTACATCCGGAAGTGTCTTCTACAGGCCGTTTAGGACACGAATACTACAATAAACTGGGCTATGTCCCTTATGACGTAAATATTAATGAAAATGCAGCCCGTACATTAGAGTATGCTTACAACGACTGGTGTATCTGGAAGTTAGCAAAAGACTTGGGACGCCCTAAGAAGGAAGTAGAGCTGTATGCCCGTCGTGCATTGAATTATAAGAACTTGTATGACAAGGAAACTATGTTGATGCGTGGCAAGAAGGAAAACGGCGAATTTATGGCTCCGTTCTCTCCGTTGAAATGGGGCGATGCCTTTACTGAGGGTAACAGCTGGCATTATTCATGGTCTGTGTTCCATGATCCGCAGGGATTGATCGACCTGATGGGTGGCAAGGAAAACTTTGTGATGATGCTCGACTCCGTATTCAATGTCCCGCCCCTGTTTGACGATAGTTATTATGGCCAGGTGATCCATGAAATACGCGAAATGACGGTTATGAATATGGGTAACTATGCGCATGGCAATCAGCCTATCCAGCACATGATCTATTTATATAACTATGCCGGTCAGCCCTGGAAGGCGCAGTATTGGTTGCGTCAGGTAATGAACCGCATGTATACACCGGGTCCTGATGGTTATTGCGGTGATGAGGATAACGGACAGACTTCTGCCTGGTATGTGTTTACGGCCTTGGGTTTCTATCCTGTTGCTCCCGGAACAACACAATATGTGTTGGGTGCTCCTTTGTTTAAGAAGGCTACGTTGCATTTTGAGAATGGAAACAGCCTGGTTATCAATGCTCCGGCTAATAGTGAGAAGAATATCTATATCGAGTCTATGACGTTCGACGGTAAGAATTATACGAAGAACTATCTGGATCATAACGATCTGTTCAAAGGTGGCGTTATCGACTATAAGATGGGTGATAAGCCTAATTATACCCGGGGCATTAATCCGGAAGATATGCCGTATTCATTCTCTGTAAACGAGGAAGGAATCAGTAAACTATCTCCGGTTACGGCACCTAAATCAAAGAAGAAAAAGTAGACAGTATGAATAGTTGTTTTAAGACAAAAGCACTAACACATATGGGCAAAGTGTGTTTTGTGGCGGCTTCGGCATTAGTGCTGGCTTCGTGTGCTCCCGGAGGAGGACATGATCCGGCAAACCGGAAAGCCCCGGTAGATTACGTAAATCCGTATATGGGGAATATCAGCCATTTGCTGGTTCCTACGTATCCTACCGTGCATTTGCCAAACAGCATGCTTCGTGTATATCCTGAACGGGCAGACTTTACGGGCGACCGTTTGGGAGGCTTGCCAATTATAGTAACCAGCCATAGAGGTAGTTCTGCCTTTAATCTGAGTCCGTATCAAGGTGACGAAGCCGGGCTGCAACCGGTTATCGACTATAGTTATGACCGCGAGAAGATCATGCCGTATCGCTATCAGGTATATCTGGATGACAACAATATTGATGTGGATTTTGCTCCGTCGCACCAAAGCGCTGTTTACAAGATTACTTTTGAGAAAGATGGCCCTGCTTATCTTGTCTTTAACAGTCGTAACGGACAATTGAAAGCCGAAGGAAATGCAGTAAGCGGTTATCAATATGTAGACAAGAAGACAAAAGTATATCTGTATGCCGAAACAGATAAGAAACCCGAAAACTGTGGTGCACTGGCAGGCAGAACCGTTAAGTTCGGTGATAATACGGTGGAAGGAGAAAATGCGGCTTTAGTTCTGGCCTTTGGCGATGGCGTAAAGAACCTGGGCGTCCGTTATGGTATTTCTTTTATCGATGAAGCGCAAGCTAAGAAAAACCTTGAACGTGAGATAGCTGCTTATGACGTTGATGTAGTTGCCAAGATTGCACGTAATGACTGGAATGATGCCTTAGGCAAGATCCAGGTAACCGGCGGTAGCGAGGATGATAAAGTTGTATTTTATACTTCTTTGTATCGTTGCTATGAACGGCCTGTCGCATTAAGTGAAGATGGACGCTATTATAGTGCTTTTGACGGAAAGATACATGAAGATGACGGTCGTCCGTTTTATACCGACGATTGGATATGGGACACTTACCGTGCTACTCATCCGTTGCGCATCCTGATAGATAATGAGAAAGAGGATGATGTTATTAATTCATATCTTTTGATGGCTGAGCAGATGGGTACGGGTTGGATGCCTACTTTCCCGGAAGTAACAGGAGACTCCCGTCGTATGAATTCTAATCATGCTGTAGCTACCGTTATTGATGCTTACCGTAAAGGTTCACGTGGTTTTGAGCTGGAAAAAGCATATATTGCGGCAAAAAAAGGAATAGAAGAGAAGACCTTGATACCATGGTCGGCTGCTCCTGCCGGTTGGCTGGATGAATTTTACAAGGAGCATGGTTATATCCCTGCTTTGAAGCCGGGAGAAAAGGAAACTGTTCCTAATGTTTCTATTTGGGAGAAACGTCAGCCGGTGGCTGTTACTCTGGGTACGGCTTACGATGAATGGTGCTTGTCGCAGATTGCCCGGGAATTAGGTAAGACGGATGAAGCTGATTATTATTTATCGAAGGCGTATAATTATCGTAATCTGTTTAATCCGGTTACCAAATTTTTCCATCCGAAGGATAAAGACGGTAAGTTTATAGAACCATTGGATTACCGTTATGACGGCGGATTAGGCGCCCGCGATTATTATGGAGAGAATAATGGTTATATTTATCGTTGGGACGTGCAGCATAATATTGCCGATTTGATTTCCTTAATAGGCGGTAATGAGGCTTTTATATCGGCTCTCGATTCGATGTTCAATACGCCGCTCGGTATGTCTAAATGGCAATTTTATTCATTCTTGCCCGATCATACAGGCAATGTAGGTATGTTCTCCATGGCAAACGAACCAAGTTTGCATATACCTTATTTATATAACTATGCAGGTCAGCCTTGGAAGACTCAGAAACGTATCCGTACGTTGCTTAATCAGTGGTTTCGCAATGATTTGATGGGAGTTCCGGGTGATGAAGATGGTGGTGGAATGTCTGCTTTTGTTGTGTTTAGCCAGATGGGCTTTTACCCAGTTACTCCAGGTTCGCCTACTTATAATATAGGTAGTCCGGTATTTACAGACGTTAAAATAGATATGGGTGGCGGAAACACCTTTGAAATAAGGGCTTATAATGCATCTGAAGAGAATAAATATATTCAATCGGCCAAATTAAACGGCGTTGCTTTGAATCAACCTTGGTTTAATCACAGTGACATTGCTTCCGGTGGTTTATTGGAATTTGAAATGGGGCCAAAAGCCAATAAAGAATGGGGGATAGCAACGCCTCCTCCTTCGGCTGCTCCGATGCCAATTGATAAATAGGTTTTGATCGATGGTAAAATGAAAGCGGGTGTTACGATCAACGTAACACCCGCTTTCATTTTGAGACGGCTTATATTATGCTGTTTTTTTCGGGTTGTTTAATGGCAAAGTAAACCAGAAAGTAGACCCTTTTCCTACTTCGGAGTCCACACCGATATTACCTCCCAGATATTCTATAATTGTTTTGCTGATGGTTAATCCTAGGCCTGTACCTTGTTTGAATGTGTTAGCTTTTACAAAACGTTCGAAAATGTGTTTTTGATCCGTTTCATTAATACCGATACCTGTATCTTTCACGCAGACTTTTATAGTGTCGTCTATTTTTTCGTAATAAAGAGTTATACTTCCTTCATTAGTGAATTTGATAGCATTGTTTATGAAGTTTGATATAACTTGTATGATACGTTTTTCGTCAGTCATTAACGAAATGGAAGGTAAATTGTTGCTGAATATAAGGTTTACGCCCGGTTTCATTTTAATAGAGTTGGCAATAACTATTTCTCCGCATATCTCCTTTATGTCCAGTTTTTCGATATGATAATCCAGTGTACCTGCTTCAATCTTGGAGAAGTCAAGGACGTCGTTGATTAATTGAAGTAGAAGATCATTGTTTTTATGGATAATATCCAGATAAGTTTGTCTTTCTTCCTGATCGTATGTTTCAGCAATAATATCGGAGAAGCCGACTATTGCATTTAATGGCGTTCGTATTTCGTGACTCATATTTGCGAGGAATGCAGATTTTAAGACATCTGCTTCTTTTACTTTTGCAAGTTCAAGCTCTTTTTGCCACATTTCTTCCCTTTTCATTTGGTTTTCGGTATCATCAAATACCATATACAAGTAGCCGAATATGCTGTTGTCTATATCTTTTAAAGGAACACCTTTTACTTGTAAATGTTTTATGCCTTTAAAATTATCCGAATTATAATAGCCACTCTCGTTTACAGTATTGAAGTTATAATCGAGTCGGAATTCTACGTCTTCTCCTTTTTTTAGCTTTTTATTCACCCATTTAGGTATATTCGGGTTTTTAAACATGTTGACACCTAGTACTAGGTTTTTAGAGGTTTGGAAAATGTTTAAGTCTGCTTGGTTCAAATCTAACAAGTTTCCGTTTTCGTCATACAATTCCACGCCCCAAGGTAACTTATCGAATATGATTTGAAATTTGGATTCACTCTTTAGTTTTTCTGCTTCTGTATATTTTGCTATACCTTTGGCATGGGTTCTTTCGATAGCAATGGAAAGGATGTCGGCAAATACGCGCAGGTTTTCCAGGTCGAAAGCTGTCCAGAATCGTTTTAATTTGACTGAATCCAAGCCAATGAAACCACGTACTTTGCCTTCGTAGAATACAGGAATGGATATTAATGATTGTACGTTTTGTATTTTAAGAAGTTCATGCTCTGCACATGCTTCTACAGGCATTGATTCTATGTCGTTGAGTATAATATCTTCTCCGTTACTTATCTTTTTTATCCACCAGGGTACATCTTCTGTATGTAGCCGACGAAGTAGGTCTTCGCGCATAGATAGGATTCCATCACAGGTAACTTCGTTTGTAAAGTCTACCATACGTTCTTTTTCATCTAAAATGCCGATATAGACACGGTCTACATCGAAAAATTCTAAAACTTTAAGCAATGCATGATCTATAGCTGCCCCCTGTTCAAAATTGATTAGAATTTTCAGGATTTTCGACATAATCTCTCTTAACGAAATTAAATTTTCAAGGAAATTGTCTCCTTTGTAATCAACTTCATTATTGGATATATTTATTAAACTGCCAGGGGATGTATTCATTTTGACTAATATGGGTTTTCCATTTGTTCCGGGCAAAAGTACTGGTTAATTTTTAAATTTGTATATTAAATGCTGTAGATTATGTTAATGTAAGTATTATGATACTTAATAATGATTCCTTTCACGGAATTCTTTAGGAGTTAGCCCTTCTTTTTTCTTGAAAAAAGTTGAAAACTGTCCGATAGTTTCAAATTTTAGTATGAAGGCTATTTCCGATATATTCAAAAAAGAAGCCGTTAGCAATTCTTTGGCTTTCAGGAGTTTCTGTTGTGATTGGTATTGAGCGGGTGAAACTCCGGTATATTCTTTGAACATTCTGCGAAACCATGAGTAGCCAAGCCCTAATCGAAATGCAATTTCTTCTGGTGTTAGCGGATTTTCGATATGTTCTTTCATTAATATACGTGCTTCATTAATCTTATCGACGATATATGTATTCGTAAAGGAATTGTTTTTCTCTTTGTAGTAAACAGTCCCCAGTATATGTAGAACGATACTGGAGATCATCTGCTGATAGCCTGATTTTTCCTGAGAGGCGATTTTTAAGATATCTTCATACAAGCCTACTATGGTAGCACTTATTCCTATATGAAGCATGGGTTCGTCTTTGTTAAAGAATTTGTTTTTAATACATTTGTCTACATGGATGCCACGGAAGCCAACCCAATATTCATCCCAACCGGATTCTGTATCCGGATAATAACTATGCCATTCGCCGGGAAAGAGAAGTAACATGGTTCCTGCACTAACCTTTTTTTTCTTGCAGGATTGTGACGAAAAATATCCACTGCCCTTAGTGATATAAACAAGCTGGTATTCGTTGAGTACTCGCCCGTTTTGGGGTTTGAAATCATAATTTTCAGGATGGCGTGATAATGGATATTGTCCTTTGGGAGGAATAAATTGGTAACCGATGGTCGTTACGACAATACCCCAGTCTTCGTCCGTTGGGCTGATAGAGAGATAATGTAGCTGATCTTTTTTTATTCCACTCATTTTAAGACGGGGGATGGTTCTGGAAGCAAACATACAAAAATATGTTGTAATGAGTATAAAAGACTGTCAGAATTGAAAGGTTTAATATCATTTTCATAAATAATATAAGGATTTGATTATTTATTTTTGCTATCAATAAAAGATATACTTGATCTGATGATGAAAAAATACCACTTTTTAGCTTTTGATATAGGAGCCACTAGCGGTCGTGCTATGGTAGGAACTTTGGAAGAAAACCATTTTTCCATTCAGGAGGTAAATCGTTTTCCGAATACATTAATTGAAATTCATGGTAAATTGTATTGGAATATATATCGTTTGTATGATTCATTGAAAGAGACACTGGCTCTTTGTGCCGGAAAAGGAATACATATAGATTCTATCGGTATTGATACATGGGGAGTAGATTTCGGTTATATTGGTAAAGACGGCTCATTACTCGGACTTCCGCGCGCTTATCGTGATCCATATACAAAAGGTACTCCTGATGAGTTTTTCAAGTGTATTTCCCGGCGGGAAGTATATGATTATACAGGTATTCAAATTATGGAATTTAATAGTTTGTTCCAGCTTTTCAGGGCAAAAAAAGAAAAGTGCTCGTATTTGGAACATGCGGATCAAATATTATTCATACCTGATTTGTTATCATATTTATTAACCGGGCGAAGAATCTGCGAATATACGGATGCTTCTACTTCTCAATTATTAAATGCCAGATCAAAACAATTTGAGACCGCATTGTTTGATGTGGCAGGTCTGCCATCAGACATAGTTGGTCCGGTTGTTATGCCCGGAACAATAATAGACTCTCTTACTGATGAACTTGCACGTAGTACAGGAATAGGAAAAATTCCTGTTGTAGCGGTGGCTGGACATGATACTGCTTCTGCCGTTGTAGCTGTTCCGGCTTCCGATTCTCGTTTTGCTTATTTGAGTAGCGGAACATGGAGTTTGATGGGAATAGAAACAGATCAACCTGTTATTAACGATGTTTCATACAAACATAATTTTACAAATGAAGGAGGAATAGAAGGGACGATCCGTTTTCTAAAGAATATTACTGGCATGTGGTTGCTTGAACAATGCCGGAAAGAGTGGAATAAAGAAGGATGTTTTTATTCTTATCAGCAAATTATGGAGATGGCAAAGCATAAGACTTCTTTTTATTCTCTTGTCGATCCGGATAACCCTTGTTTTACTAATCCTGTAAGTATGACTGCTGCAATTAAAACATATTGTGACGAAACTGGTCAAATTCCTCCCCGGGAAAATGCAGAATTTGTACGTTGTATTTTTATAAGTTTAGTAGATCGATATCGGCAGGTTCTTGAACTTTTATCTGAAATGACATCTTTTGATATAGATAAATTACATGTTATAGGTGGTGGCGCAAAAAATTATTTTTTGAATCAGCTTACGGCAAATGCCATAAAGCGTCCCGTGATTGCCGGACCTTATGAGGCAACTGCTGTTGGCAATTGTATGGTACAGGCAAAAGCTCTGGGTGTTGTTGCTGATAGATGGGAGATGCGGCGTATTATAGCTTCATCACTTCCTGTCGAAATTTTTTATCCGGAAAACAATTAATTTATAATAGTAAAATAGTACCATGATAAAAGAAAGTTTGATTCATCAGGCATTTGAAGTGGCAGTCGAACGATATGCTGCGGTAGGAGTGGACGTGCATAAAGCTTTAAATGATATGCAGAAGATTTCTTTATCTCTGCATTGTTGGCAGGCTGATGATGTATCCGGTTTTGAGAATCAGGGTAATTCTTTATCCGGAGGTATTCAGGTAACCGGCAATTATCCCGGACGTGCACGTACAATAGATCAATTACGCGCTGATATATTGAAAGCTAAGTCATATATTCCGGGACGGCATCGATTGAATTTACACGAGATATATGGCGATTTTCAGGGGAAAAAAGTTGATCGTGATGCCGTAGAACCGAAACATTTTGAAAGTTGGATGCAGTGGGCGAAAGTGAATGACTTTAAATTGGATTTCAACAGTACCTCTTTTTCTCATCCGAAAAGCGGGGATTTGACGTTGGCAAATCCGAATGATGAAATACGTAATTTCTGGATTGAACATACGAAACGTTGTCGCCTGATCAGTGAAGAGATGGGAAAATATCAGAATGATCCTTGTATGATGAATTTGTGGATTCATGACGGAAGTAAAGAAGTGCCGGCTAATCGTTTGAGATATCGTCGCATTTTGGAACAGTCGTTGGATGATATATATTCTGCTGATTATAAAAATATGAAAGATTGTATAGAAGCCAAGCTGTTTGGTATCGGCTTGGAGAATTATACAGTGGGTTCATACGATTTCTATTTAGGTTATGGGGTGAAAAAAAATAAGATCGTTACACTGGATACAGGTCATTTCCATTTAACAGAAAGTATTGCAGACAAAGTATCATCTTTACTTCTTTTTACGCCGGAGATAATGTTGCACGTGAGTCGTCCGGTTCGCTGGGATAGTGATCATGTAGTGACTTTGACCGATGATCTTTTAGATTTGGCTCGTGAGATTATTCGTTGTAATGCTCTGGATCGGGTACATATCGGCTTGGATTATTTTGATGCTACGATTAATCGTATCGGGGCTTATGTCATCGGTAGCCGGGCAACGCAAAAAGCATTTATGCAGGCTTTACTGGATCCTATCCGCTTACTTTGCCAATATGAAGATGAAAGTAAATATTTTGAACGGCTGGCTTTGCAGGAAGAGGCCAAAAGTTTACCTTGGGGAGCCGTCTGGGATATGTTCTGTTTGCAGAATGATGTACCGGTAGGAGAGTCATATATAAATGAGGTTGAGCGTTATGAGAAAGAAGTAACCGGAAAACGATAGCAAAAACTACCAAAATGAATAAAGAAACAGATATGGATGAACTTAGAAGTAATAAACCGCTGATGGCGGAAATAGATCGTATTGCAGAAGTTGCCGGCTATTTATGGGCTAAAGGTTGGGCCGAACGTAACGGAGGGAACATTTCTGTAAATGTTACTTCGTTGATGGGCGATGATGAAAGACAATTGCCTTCTATCTCTTCTTTAACTCCTCTGGCGGAGTCTATGACCGGATTGTGTGGACATGTTTTTTACGTGACCGGAACCGGAAAACGTATGCGTTATATAGCTCAGGATCCTTTTGCTAATGGGGCTATAATACGTATTTCTGCTGACGGAAAAGCATATGAAATAATAGCGGAACAGCCTATATCACCTACTTCCGAATTACCATCTCATTTGATGATGCATAATTTTCTCAGAAAGTCGGGACGTGATAGCCGGGTAGTCCTTCATACGCATCCGACAGATCTTATCGGAATGACACATTGCAAACCATTTACAGATTCGGGTGTGATTACGCGTACGCTGTGGAGTATGATACCGGAATGCCGTATTATTGTGCCTAAGGGGGTGGGTATTGTTCCATATGAGATTCCCGGCACATTGGAGTTAGCTCATGCAACTATAAAGCAATTGGAGAAGCATGATGTTGTCTTTTGGGAGAAACATGGAATTTTGGCTGTAGGAGAAGATATAATAGAATGTTTTGATGCTATTGATACGCTTAGTAAAGCAGCTCAAATCTATTTCAGCGCCCGTATGGCCGGATATGAACCTGAGGGAATGACAGACAAGCAGGTCGATGATCTTGTAGGTGCATTCAATTTGTAATTATATTGAGTAAAAAGAATAGTGTACCGTACCATGAAATATTACTTTACTCTGGTTTCTTTGTTTTGTGTTGTTGTCGGTTGGGCTCAGCAGCGTGACAGCCGTATACGCGAGTATCTTCCTCCTGTAAAGATACTGTGGCAGTCTTGTGATATTCCAGGAATAAATAATTTGTTACAACAGGGAAACGGACAATCTGAGTTAGCAATCGGTGATCTTTGTATACTAAAGAGTACGGAAAAGGAACAGGCATCTGTGTTATTGGATTTCGGTAGAGAGATTCAAGGTGGAATCCAGTTTGTGACAGGAATGTCGCCGTCACATCAGCCTGTAGCTGTCCGTGTTCGCTTTGGCGAATCTGCCAGCGAGGCTATGTGTGATATTGATGGTCATAATGGAGCATCTAATGATCATGCAATGCGTGATTTCACACTTCAGCTGCCCTGGCTCGGGGTGGCAGAAGCTGGTAACTCCGGTTTCCGGTTTGCCCGTATTGATTTACTTGATAAATCTGCGGAACTGCACTTGAAAGAAATCCGCGCTATCTCCATATATCGTGATTTGGAATATAAGGGCTCTTTTAGTTGTAACGACGAACGACTGAATGAAATATGGAAGACCGGAGCATATACGGTACATCTTAATATGCAGGAATATCTTTGGGATGGCATTAAGCGCGACCGTCTTGTGTGGGTTGGTGATCTGCATCCTGAAGTTATGACGGTGAGCAGTGTGTTTGGTTATAACGAAGTAGTTCCTAAAAGCCTTGATCTGATTCGTGATATTACACCATTACCTCAATGGATGAACGGAATCAGTTCTTATTCTCTTTGGTGGCTTCTTATTCAACGTGACTGGTATAAGTACCAGGGAGATTTCAATTATCTGAAAGCTCAGCAGAAATATCTTACCGGGTTGTTAGAACTACTTCTTACTAAAATAAATGAAAAGGGTGTAGAGCAATTGGATGGTTTTCGTTTTCTGGACTGGCCGTCCAGCGAGAATGCTGAAGCTGTTCATGCAGGATTACAATCACTTATGGTGCAAGCTTTTGATGCGGGAGTGGAATTGTGTTCAATTCTGGATGAAGAAGCACTTGCTGCTCGATGTAAGTCTGCGGCTCAACTATCACGTAAAGCCGGTCAGTATTTGAATCCGGCCGGAACTAAACAAGCCGCGGCTCTTATGGCTATATCAGGCTTGATGGTTCCCGGAAAAGTAAATGATATGTATATATCTGTCGGTGGTGCTAAAGGCTTCTCAACCTTTTATGGTTATTACATGCTTCGTGCAATGGCACTGGCCGGAAATTATAAAGGTGCTTTAGATATTATCCGTACCTATTGGGGCGCCATGCTCGATTTGGGGGCTACTACCTTTTGGGAGGATTTTGATATGGACTGGTTGCCTGATGCGGCACGTATCGATAGCCTTGTTCCTGTAGGAAAGAAGGACATTCATCGTGATTACGGTAAATTTTGTTATCAGGGGTATAGACATAGTTTTTGTCATGGCTGGGCTTCAGGTCCGACAGCATGGCTTAGTGAATTTATACTTGGTGTTCATGTAGTGGAACCTGGTTGCCGGGTTGTACGCATTATACCCGAATTGGGTGATTTGCAATGGGTGGAAGGAACCTTTCCCACACCTCATGGAGTAATAAAAATACGCCATGAACGTGATGCAAACGGAAAAGTAAAAAGTTCAATTGATGCACCGGAGGAAATTGTAATTATCAAAGAATAATCATAAACATATTAATACATGAAAAGACAACTTATTTTAGTCTCGCTACTCGTTTCCTTACTTATAATAACGGGCTGTGACCGGAAGAACGAAGGAACTGTTCCGGTTAATTTGCGTACCGAATATCTGACGGATCCGATTGGAATTGATACTGCCTCACCACGCTTTACATGGGAATATCAGAGTACTGATGACAGTTTTGTACCTACACATACGGAAGTCACCGTTTCTACTTCCCCTGATATGAAACAAAACAAAAAAGTGTTGAACTGGCAGAATAGTAAACCGGAAAACCGTATGTCTGAAATAAGTAAACTGTCGCTTCAACCGGCTACGCATTATTATTGGACTGTTACGGTTTGGGATGCCGATGGACGCGAATGCCGTACTTCTGAAGTGGCATCATTCGAAACCGGCTATTTTTCTTTTCCTGTCTTTTCTTCAAAATGGATAACAGATGGCAATAATAAAGATTTTGAACCTGCACCTATGTTCCGTAAAACTTTTACTGTAGGCAAGACTGTACGGGATGCACGTCTTTATGTGGCTTCTGCCGGATATAACGAAATGTTTATCAATGGAGAAAGGGTAGGAGGTCATTATCTTGATCCGGGATATACACATTTTGATAAACGTATTCTGTATGTTACCCATGATGTAACCGGTATGGTGAAGGAAGGGGATAATGCAATAGCTGCCGTGTTAGGTAATGGCTGGTATAATGTACAGTCTGTTGCTGTATGGGATTTCGAAAAAGCACGTTGGCGAGATCGTCCCCGTATGTATTGCGAACTTCGCTTAGTCTATGACGATGGTTCCACAGACAGTATTGTGACTGATGAAAGCTGGCGTACGGCCGTTGGCCCGTATATTTATAATGATCTTTATAGTGGCGATATGTATGATGCGACATTGGAAGAAAAAGGTTGGAACAATACAGGTTTTGATGATAGCCAATGGAAGCCTGTTACAGTTACGGCCTCTCCGGCTTCTAAGGTTGTCGCTCAGCAAATGCCGCCTATCCGTATTACGCAAGAATATGCTCCGGCAGATATGAAAGCATTTGGCAATAAACTTTACGTTTATTCTTTTCCGAAGAATATTGCAGGCTTCTGCCGTCTCAAAGTTAAAGGAGAACGTGGTACGCGTATTACTTTGAAACATGGTGAACTGCTGAAAAAAGATGGTCGTCTGGAACAGGGAAATATTAATATTTATTACCATCCGGTTAAACCTTACGAAATGTTTCAGACCGACGTATATACACTGCGGGGCGATGGTACGGAAGAGGTATTTATACCTGCTTTTACTTATCATGGATTCCAGTATGTGGAAGTGGAAAGTGATAAACCAGTTGTCCTTACTAATCAGAGTCTTACTGCATTAAGTGTGCATACGGACGTAAAACCGGTAGGGCGTTTTGAATGCAGTAATCCGATGTTGACTAAAATATGGGATGCTACAATGCAGGCTTATGTGAATAATTTACACAGTATTCCCACAGATTGCCCGCAACGCGAAAAGAATGGCTGGACGGCTGATGCACATGTCGCTGTTGATCTTGGTCTGTTAGGTTTCGATGGCATTACATTCTACGAAAAGTGGATGAATGACTTTATTGATAACCAACGCGACAGTATTGGCGATATTTCCGGTATTATTCCTACTGCAACCTGGGGATATGGTGATTGGCCGGGCCCGGTTTGGGATGCGGCTATGTTTATTATTCCGAATGCCCTTTATAATTATTATGGTACACAGCATAGCATAGAGCAGCTGTATCCAACCATGGAACGTTATCTGGAATATCTTAAAACGAAGGAAACACCGGAAGGTACACTGGCGAATGGAATTGGTGATTGGGTATTCTGGAAAACCTCTACTAATACGGAATATACTTCTACGGCATATTATTATTTGGATAATGTACTTATGGCGCGTTTTGCAGGTTTGTTGAAGAAGGATGCAACTCCTTATCAGCAGAAAGCCGGGGAGTTAAAGGCAATCATCAACAAAAAATTCTTCAATGCCGAAACGGGCGAATATGCCGGAGGTACACAAGCTGCTCAAGGTGTGGCATTATATCTGGGGCTTGTTCCCGAAGGTAAAGAGGAATTGGTGGCGAAAACTTTACGTGACAAGATTGTTGCAAATGATTGTTTTCTTGATTTCGGGCTGCTTGGTAGTAAAACTGTCCCTGCCATGCTTACAAAGTATGGATATATTGAGGATGCAATGAAGATGATATTAAAAACCGAAGCTCCATCCTGGGGCTATTGGGTGGAAACAATGGGATATACTACTTTACCCGAAACTTGGAAAATGAATGATAAATTTGCAGATGCTTCTCTCAACCACGTTTTTATGGGTGATGTCTCTGCCTGGATGATGAATACATTAGCCGGTATTAATTATGACCCGTCTTCTCCGGGATTCGGGCATATACTGATCACTCCTCATTTTGTGAAGGAACTGGATTGGGTCAGGGGAGATTATCATTCGGTGCGTGGACGTATCATGAGCGAATGGAAGCGTGATGGCAATCATGTGATACTTGATGTAACTATACCGGCCGGTTGTACTGCCGACGTGATTGTAGACGGTAAAACCCAATCATTGGGTAGTGGAACACATACACTTACTTTCTGATAATAATATATTACATATGAAGAAATCTATTTTCCTTTTAACCTGTTTTGTGTTCCTGCTTTTAATTGGGCAGGAACTAGCCGGACAAGGGCAAGCTCAATGGATTACAACGGAAAGATGCCAGAGTGCATCAAATACATGGCTTGCTTATCGTAAAACATGCACAATTCATCATGTACCGGATAAACTTCTGGCTAAAATTGCCGCAGATACTAAATATTGGCTTTGGATTAATGGAAAAATGGTTGTCTTTGAAGGCGGATTGAAACGTGGTCGGTCTCCGCATAGTACCTATTATGATGTGGTGGATATTGCACCATACCTTTGGGAGAACGAGAATACAATAGCCGTACTTGTCTGGCATTTTGGAAAAGATGGTTTTGCACATGTAAACAGCGGAAAGGCAGGGTTGCTGTTTGAAGCCATAGGCGAAGACGTTACTTTGTTGTCTGATGAAAGCTGGCAGTGCACACTTTATGATGCTTATCAGAATACCGGAGCACCTTATCCCAATCATCGTTTGGCGGAAAGCAATATCCGTTTTGATGCCCGCCGGATGATAGCAGATTGGTATAAACCGGATTTTGAAGGTTCTTTTCCGGGTGCACAACTTGTTGTTGCTGCTACAGAAACATTCGGAACACTTGTGGAACGTCCTATTCCTCAATGGAAGAATAGCGGGTTGATAGCTTATCCTAAAGTCAGGTATTCTAAAGCAGGCGATACTCTTTTCTGTAGTTTGCCTTACAATGCGCAAGTCACGCCATACCTGAAAGTAGAGGCAGGCGAAGGAAAAACAATTCATATTTTAACCGATAATTATGGAGGAGGTAGCGAATTGAATGTTCGTGCCGAGTATATTACAACTAACGGACTGCAAGAATATGAAAGTTTAGGCTGGATGAACGGGCATGAGGTTCTTTATATCATTCCCGAAGGTGTGAAGGTGTTGGATGTCAAATATCGTGAGACAGGTTATAATGCCGGTCTGGACGGTGCATTTCGTTGTGACGATCCTTTCCTGAATGAGCTTTGGAAGCGTAGTGCCCGTACATTGTACATAACAATGCGCGACAATTATATGGACTGTCCTGACCGTGAACGTGCTCAGTGGTGGGGCGATGAAGTGAATGAACTTGGAGAAGCTTTTTACGCACTTTCTCCCGAAGGTCAGAAACTGGCATTGAAAGGAATCTATGAGTTAATAAATTGGCAGCGTGCAGACGGAACGCTTTATTCTCCTGTCCCTGCCGGAAATTGGGCAAAAGAACTTCCTTTACAAATGTTGGCTTCGGTTGGATGGTATGGTTTCTATACCCAATATTATTATAGTGGAGACAGCTCTTTTGTTTCTGCCATATACGATGGCCTGCATCGTTATTTGCACGAAGTTTGGAAGACGGATGACAGTGGACTTCCTATTGAACGTAATGGTGGATGGAGTTGGGGCGACTGGGGCGAAAATGTTGATATGGGTGTACTTACAAACTGTTGGTACTATTTGGCATTGAAAGCAGAGCATGCCTTTGCTGTGCAGTTGGGAAAAATATCGGATGCAAAAGAAATCTGTCGTATGATGAATACGATCGAGAAATGTTTTAATACTAAATTCTGGACAGGAACAGAATATAGGGCTCCCGGTTATCGTGGAGCAACAGATGATCGTGCGCAGGCAATGGCTGTTGTTTCAGGGCTTGCTTCTCCCGAAAAATATAAACCGCTTTTGAAGATATTTAAAGAACAATACAATGCAAGTCCTTATATGGAGAAGTATGTTCTCGAAGCATTATTCAGAATGAATCAACCCGATTTTGCTATTTTGCGGATGAAACAACGTTATAAAAAAATGCTCGAATATCCTTATTCAACCTTATTTGAAGGTTGGGGAATAGGAGCAGATGGTTTCGGCGGAGGAACTATTAACCATGCATGGAGCGGGGGGCCGTTGACAATATTGAGCCAGCAGGTTTGTGGTGTGGAACCTACATCTCCAGGATTCAAGACCTTTAAGATCGCTCCTCAGTTGGGTTCTTTGCACGAAGCAGAAGCGGTGATTCCTACGCATTATGGGAATATAGAGGTAAAGATACGGAAGAATGGTCGTACACAGGCGTTTAGAATCAAAGTTCCCGAAGGTACTGTAGCTGAATTATTATTACCCGGTAAAAAGACAGAAATACTTTACCCCGGCGTACATAAACTAAATAAGTAAACTTTACGATAGCATAAACGAACGTTTTTTCCTATGATTTATAATTCACCCCCTTAACAAAGCTGTCTTGTTGTCATAATAATGACGCGTTTTATCATAATATAAACCAATACATTCGGCTTTGTCTGTTGTGCAACATATAGATTTTGTCTACTTTTGTGCCCGATCATCAACGTGGCAATAGGTGAATGGCAAAAGCTAGAAAAAAAACACAGACGCGAAAAAAAACAAAAAAACAAAACCATGCTTCTCTGTTTATATCTGTGGTGAAGCGTTCGTTTATTTGGATAAGTGTGGTAGTTGCATGTGCAATTGCGTCGTTGTTTGTATATAATTATTTATTTCCGGTAAAGAAGACGGTTCCGGTTTCTGAAAATCGGCAAGAAATTCCGGAAATACCTGAGAAGAAGATTACAAAGGCTGTACCGTCCGGAACTTCCTCAAAATCATTTAAACTTCCGGTTAATGCCGAAATTCCCCGTTTACAGGTTAAGCAGAAAGAACAGGTTGTCAAGCACGAAGGATATACTGTTTCTTATAATTCGGATTACAGGATTGCCAACTGGGTAGCTTATGAGCTGACTGCTGCAGAGGCAAAGAGCAAAAAAACGAATCGTTCTAATAAATTTGTTCCCGATCCGATGGTGAAAGGAGCCTCGGCTACAAATGAAGATTATACCCGAACCGGCTACGATAGAGGACATTTGGCACCGGCAGGCGATATGAAATGGTCGGCAAAAGCAATGCGGGAATCTTTTTATTTTAGTAATATCTGTCCTCAGAAACCAGGGCTGAACAGAGGCATCTGGAAAGATCTTGAAGAGCAATGTCGGTTATGGGCAATGGATAACAGAATGCTGTTGATAGTGACCGGACCTGTAATTTCTGACGATTTGAAACGGATGGGGAAAAATAAGGTAGCTGTTCCTGCGTTATTTTATAAGGTAATTTGTACTATTGTAAACAATAAACCCGAAGGTATTGCATTTTTATTTGAAAATAGAGATTATAGGGATATTTCATTAGAGTCGGTCGCTATCCCGATTGATAGTGTAGAAAAGGTAACCGGTATTGACTTTTTTCCATCTTTTCCTGACGATCACGAGAGCAGGATGGAAGCTGGGATCAATTGGAATGTATGGTTTTTTTAGCCGAAACAATAGCACAATACATTGTGTTGTATTTTATAGAAACAGATTAAAATAAATAATAAAAAGCGATTTACAATGAGTGGAAAATTAATCCCCGTTTTAGCATTGGCAGCACTGATATCATCTTGTAGCCAACCTCCTGTGAAAGAGCAAGGTCCTCGCCCTGTAAAATTGGCGGAAGTGGTTTCTCTGAATAGGGTGGAAAAGTCATTCAGTGGAGTGGTATCTCCTGATCAGTTTAGTGACCTGGCATTTAAGATGTCGGGACCGCTCATCTCATTGAATGTAGAAGAAGGTCAGAAGATTCGTACAGGACAAGTGGTGGCCGAAATAGATCCTCAGGATTTCAAATGGGAGTTTGAAGCCAAGAAAGCATCATATCAAACGGCGGAAGCTCAGTTGCAGCGTGCCGAGAAACTGTTGTCCAAGCAAGCCATTTCTAAGCAGGAGTATGAATCGACCGAAGCTGCATATTCTAATGCGAAAGCAGCATTTGAATATGCACAGAATCAGTTGACTCAAACAAAATTGCGTGCTCCGTTTGATGGCTTTATTCAGAAAAAATATGTTGAAAACTATCAGAAAGTGCAGGCTGGACAAGGCATTGTTTGTTTGATTAACCCGAACAAACTTCAGATACAGTACACAATGCCTGAATCGAGCATTAATTATTTTTCCAACCCATACAGCCTTTATGTGGAGTTTGACAATTACAAGGGCATTCGGTTTAAGGCAAAAGTGAAGGAATATGTGGAAGCGTCGCCCGATGGTTCCGGCGTTCCTGTTTTTTTGTATATAGATGATCCTGAGTTTAATTTGGATAAATATAAGGTCGCTGTTGGCTTTTCTTGCCGCGTGATCCTGCATGTGGAAACAGGAAGTTTTAATGAGGGAGCAGTCATGATTCCGATTTCCTCAATTGTGGCAGGCGAAGGAAATAATAATATGTATGTATTTGTTTACAATAGCCAGAGTCAAAAAGTTGAACGCCGTCAGATTAAGGAAGAAGAACTGCTGGGAAAAGACCGTGTCGTTGTTACGGAAGGTTTGCAGGCTGGCGAGAAGATTGTAACAGCCGGTGCCACCCGATTAGTTGACGGTCAACAGGTAAAAGTATTAACAGATTAAGCAGATAAACAATGAATATACCAAAATATTCTTTAGAAAATAAGAAGATTATATATTTCTTTTTGGCAGTTCTGCTGATAGGAGGTGTATACTCTTTTTTTAAATTGCCAAAGAAGGAAGATTCGCCCTTTGTGATTAAGCAGGCCGTCTTGGTTACGCAATATCCGGGCGCAACCCCTTTAGAGGTTGAAAAGTTGGTGACAGAGCCTATTGAACGTGAGATACAGTCAATGGCTGACGTATATCAGATTAAATCGGAATCATATTTCGGTATGTCTAAAATCTCGATAGAACTTCAACCCACACTGGATCCGAATTATATGCCGGTTAAGTGGGATGAGTTACGTCGTAAGGTAGCTAATATTCAGCCGCAACTTCCTACCGGAACGTCTGCTATTAATGTGAGCGATGACTTTGGGGATGTTTTCGGTATTTATTATGCCCTTTCTGCGGATGAAGGTTTTACTTATAAGGATATGCGTGACTGGGCGCAGAAGATAAAAACCGAGTTGACCCCCATACCCGGTGTTCAGAAAGTTTATTTGTATGGCGAACAAACACAGGTTGTAAATATTCGTATATCGGTTCCTAAGCTGGCCAACTTGGGTATAGATCCCAATTCTATACAACAGGTATTGCAAACGCAGAATTTACTTGTAAATACTGGGGAATTAGGCACCGGGACATATCAGCTACGTGTAAATGCCGAAGGAACTTACAAAAGTATTGAAGATATCCGCGATCAGTTGATTGTAACGAAGAGCGGGAGTGAGGTTCGTTTAGGAGACATTGCTATTATAGAACGCGGCTATATGGATCCGCCTTCTAACTTAATGCGTGTAGATGGTAAGCGTGCAATCGGTATAGGTGTGGCTACAGGGGCAAAGGATGATGTTGTTGCTGTAGGAAATGCCGTATCAGATCACCTGAAAGAGATGGAGCAGCTTTTCCCTATCGGCATGGAACTGAAAACGATTTATCCGGAAAACAAGATTGCGGATGAAGCGAATAATGGTTTTATTCTGAACCTGATCGAATCGTTGTTGATTGTAATTGTTATTATCTTCCTGGTGATGGGTTCCCGTGCCGGTATGTTGGTGGGGAGCTCGTTATTATTCTCTGTGGGAGGTACATTGCTGATCATGCTTATCTGGGGTGTCGGGCTGAACCGTACGTCATTGGCTGCATTTATTATTGCAATGGGTATGCTTGTGGATAATGCCATCGTGGTGACAGATAATGCCCAGGTGGGTATTAAGCGTGGATTGTCGCGTTATCAGGCTTTGATAGATGGAGCAACCAAACCTCAATGGGCTTTACTTGGTGCAACATTTATTGCAGTTTGTTCGTTTTTGCCGATGTATCTGGCTCCGGCTGCCGTTGCCGAAATTGTAAAACCTTTGTTTATTGTATTAGCCGTATCTTTGGGATTAAGCTGGATATTGGCATTAACGCAGACAACTACATTTGGTAACTTTATATTGAAAGAGGCTAAGCCGGGCGAAGCTAAAGATCCCTACGATACCAAGTTGTATCATAAATTTGAGAAGGTGCTGGCTCGTTTGATCAAACGCAGATATGTGACATTGGTATCTGTTATTGCAACCTTGTTCCTCTCTCTGTTTATTATGGGTATTATGCCGCAGAGTTTCTTCCCGATCATGAATAAGCCTTACTTCCGTGCAGATTTGATTTTCCCTGAAGGATATGGTATTGAGGATGTGGAACGGAATGTAAAGAATATTGAAAATTATTTGAAGACGAATGAGAATATTAAGTCTTATTCATTTACAATGGGCGGTTCTCCGGTTCGTTATTATTTGGCTAGTTCGTCGGTAGGACCGAAACCTAATTTTGCAAATGTGTTGATTGAAACCAAAGATGCTAAAGATGCAAAAGGGGAAGAGGGCAAGTTTTATGATTATATGGTTGCCAATTATCCTGAGATTTTGACTCGTTCGGCACTATTTGCATTGTCTCCGGTTCCGGATGCAGCAATTGAAATTGGCTTCATTGGTGATAATATAGATACATTGGTTGCATTAACCGGGCGTGCCCAGGATATTGCCCGTTCGAATGATATGGTAATGGAAGTCCGAAATAGCTGGGGAAACAAGGTGCCGGTATGGAAGCCGCTGTATTCCCAGGAAAAAGGTTTAAGACTGGGTATCACTCGCCAGCAGGTGGCTTATTCACTTCGCTCGGCAACGAATGGAGTCCCGTTGGGCGAATATCGCGAAGGCGATGTATTTATGCCTATCTTAATGAAAGATGCCGACCGCGATTCGATGAACCTGAATGATATAAAGACTTTGCCGGTTTATAGTGCAAAAGGCCGCTCCGTTAAGGTCGAGCAGGTTATTGATGATTTTTCGTTGGATTATGAATATAGCGTAGTGAAGCGTTATAACCGTCAGCGTTATATGATGATGCAGTGCGAACCTAAACGTGGAGCTAATACAATGGCTGCATTTAATAATTTGTGGACGGAAATACAGCAAAAAGTCCAGGTGCCGGAAGGGTATAAATTGCAATATTTCGGAGAACAGTCAGAACAAGATAAAGGTAATAGTGCAATTGCTGCAAATATACCTTTAATGTTCGGATTGATTTATATAACATTGTTATTCTTGTTCCCGAAATTTTATCGTAAACCGATTCTGATTATGTGTATGTTGCCGTTGATCTTTATCGGGGTTGTATTAGGTTTATTGGTATTTGGTAAATCTTTGGACTTCTTTGCCATGTTAGGTTTGCTGGGACTGATAGGTATGAATATAAAGAATGCTATCGTATTGGTTGATGAAATAGGCTTGCAGATGAATAGCGGACTGGCTCCGGTAAATGCTGTTATTGAAGCTACAAAAACGCGTATTGTTCCGGTAACGATGGCTTCGGGAACTACAATTCTTGGTATGTTGCCTTTGTTGGGTGATGCTATGTTTGCCGGTATGGCTGCTACGATCATGGGCGGTTTATTTATATCTACTGTCCTGACAATATTCGTACTTCCAGTTACCTATTGTATATTCTTTAAGATTAAATCTGAATAAGTAATATGAGAAATAAAATAATAATAGCTTGTTTACTATTGGGAGCTTTGTCTGTAAAAGCACAGGATGGCCGGTTTTCGATAGAAGAGTATAAACAGCGTGTTCTTGAATACAGCCGTCAGATAAAGCAAAGTGCGGAAGAAAGAATAGCTATGCAGCATGCTGTAAAAGCTGCTAAGACGGCATTTTTTCCGGCAGTGGATTTTTCCGGTAACTACCAGTATCGTATCAATAAATATGAACTGGGAATGGGAGACGGAATACCCGGAATAGAAATGGATCATAATACCTATAGTCTGGGTGCAACCGTAAACCAGCCTATCTATGCAGGCGGGCAGATTTATAATAACTATAAAGCTGCACAGGTACAGGGCGAGATTGCATCACAGGCGGAAGAATTAACTACGGATAATATAATCTATACAGCCGACCTGAATTATTGGTCGGCAGCTGCCCGCAAAGGAATGTATGAGGTTATGTGCCAATATGTGGATATAGTTCAGGAATTGGCAAATGTGCTGACTATCCGTTTTAATGACGGCCAGATCAGTAAAACGGATTTATTGCAGGTAGAGTCGCGGCTGAAGGAAGCGGAGCTTAATAAGAGTTCGGCATACAAGGATTATCAGATTGCGTTGCAGAATATGAATTCTTTAATGGGGGTTTCTCCTATGGCTCCGATAATAGTGACGGATTCCATTACAATGTATCAGATGCTGCCTTTGCAGGTGGGCGAGGATGTTGCTTTGCGTAACCGTCCGGAATATACAATTACCCAATTGGATATTGAGTATCAAAAACGTCAGATTAATTTGTCGAAGGCTAAATATAATCCGACACTGGCAATAGGATTCCAAGGTAGCTGGGGAACACCTATGTTGAATGTGAAAGGTTCCGACTTACTTTGGACTCCGGCAGTGTTTGCCTCATTGAAGATTCCATTGTTTCATTGGGGAGCACGTTTTAAAGAGGTAAACTCTCAAAAGGCACTTCTTCGCAGCAAGGAATATGCAATGGATAATACACGCGATCAGATAGCAAATGAAGTGGCTAATGCCTGGACCAGTTTGAAGGAGAATACGAAGCAAATAACTGTAGCGGAAGAAGCATGCAAGATTGCCGAAGAAAACCTGGATTTGAATACATTTAGCTATAATGAAGGTAAACTTCCTATTTTGGATGTGCTTTCTGCCCAATTATCGTGGATTCAGTCTTATAGCAGTTTGATCCAGACCTGGTATCAGCAAAAGGCTTCTTTAGCGCAATATAATAAAGCAATAGGACTGCGCCGTTTGCAGTAAATTTTGGTTTAAATGGATATTGAAAAGAGATTGCCTTTGTTTGAGGTAATCTCTTTTTATTTTATCTTTGCCCTGTCTAAATGTTAAAATATTGCATTAGCAGTGAAGATGTTTCGATAATTTTAAAAATGTGTTGTATAATATCTTTTTTTATTTGCTCAGTTTTATTAAATGGCGCATCTTTGCATGCAGATAACCTAAACAATCTTTTTGCCTTAAAGACTAATACCTATTAAAAACCTATAAAGCGAGCCTTTGAGAAAAGGCTCGCTTTATGATTTATTAGAGTTAATAGCCTGTCTCTTCTATCTTTGACGATATTTTACTTATGGCTTCATATAACTTTTCTTCGGGTAAGATAATATTAAAATTTCCCCAAAAGTTTTCATCATATATGAAATTTGTTTCCCCAAAAATGGTGCGGGTAGGGAGTATTTCGTTCTTTACAAAACGTTTTACGTCGGAAGTGTCCGTTTTACAAGTCACCATTTCGAACCATGTATGAAGATTATTTGTGTTAAAAAGTGATTTTCTTTTCTTAATTTTAAAGTATAAATCGCCTTTTACATGATTGATATAATATGTTTCATTCCATGATTTATAAGTTATCGTATACGAAACTTTTTGAGGTATGATTTTAAGTCCTTTACTTTTTTTTCGTATAAACATGTTGGCTGCATCTTTGATGTATTTGGGATTATATTCGAAAAACACACGGAGCAGGGCATAGTTTTCCGCATCGATATAAATTTCACCTTTGTATAAAGGTCCGCTTATGTTATTTTTTTGTTCGAAAGAAATGACATTTGCCAATCTGTTATCAATAACGGTAATATCAGTGTGCGCGTATGTGTACAGGTTTTCTTCGTCTAAAGTGAGAAAGTCGGGCAGGTTTTTAACAACATCCAATGTGAGGCACGCATTGATACCCGATTTTATTTTGGCGATAAGAGAATCATGGTCTTGCTCATTACTGATCCTGTGCATTTTTAATAATTTGACCTGGTCGCTATGCTGTATATTATTATATGGTGTTTTGTACACTTTAAATATAGCTTCCGTAAGATTGGCCAGTTTCTTTTTATGCTCTACACCTTCTCTATAGAATGTTGTTAAATAAACGGGCTGATCCGTATAATTAGATTTCCTTCTATCCAGCATTTCTTGGATTAATTTGACCGGATTTACCAAACGGATGACAACCTCTTGTATTGGAATAACTTTCGGTTCGAGTGCCAGCGTGTTGTATTTATCTATAAGAATTTCACTTCTTACTTCCTGAGGTTCGTAGCCTATATGTGAAAAATGAATTGTCGATTGCCGGAGTGAGTCGGGGAGCCGGAGCCTGAATTCCCCATTCTGATTGCTTATTGTTCCGATAGGATTTTCTTTTACGCTTATAGTTCCGAAAGAAATAGGTTCTTTGGAATAATGGTCTTGTAAAACTCCTCCAATGTCGAAATAAGTGCTGTCTTTAATTACCGGTGTAACTATGGGTATGGAAGTAGTCGTGTTTGTTTTTGACGGAAGGGATAGTAGAATATGATTGCCGATAATTTGCATTTGGATTTTATTGTTTCTTGTAATGGCATAAATAGCTTCCCTGATTGTATATTCTTTCTTTTTTAATTTTATCCTCTTTTCATTATCTATAATTTTGCTATCGTATATGAATAAGAATTCCGAACGTTCTGAAACATCTTCCAGTAATTGGTATATTGTACCTTTTTGTTTTGAAAGGACTATTTTCCGGTCAAGCATATCATTTCCGTCTGCCTGCATAGGTAATGATATAAATAGCAGGAAGAAGCAAATAATGTATGATGCTTCCCATTTTATCATGATCGTAAAATTAGGGTTCGGAAATGAATACTATATTCTTTTCACGCGTATATTTTAGATTTAAAGCTGCACATATCAGTTGGGCAATTTCTTCCGGAGAGTTGTTTATGAAACGGACAGTCAGGCGATGCTCTTTCATCGACGGGGTTGTCTCTATGGATATTCCCGGATTTGCCTGATTGACAACTTGCAGGATGTCTGCCAGCCGCTCGTCTTTGAATTGCATTTGTTTTGTATATCGGGCAAACTGTCCCAGGTCTTGTGTTTTACTTATTTGTAAACGGCGCGAAAGGAGGGTCGCTGTTTCTCCGGCATTTACAAACACACTTTCGTTATTCTGCCTGTAAGTTACTTTTACCGTGCCGTGCTGGACAGATAATTCAAATAACTTATTATTGCTGTTTTTTACGTTGAAAGCAGTACCTATTACTTCTATTTGCATATCTTCGGTTTCGATCAGGAAAGGACGTTCTTTATTACCGCTTACGTTGAAAAGAGCGTTACCTTTTAAAGATACGGTTCTTTTGTCGGTAGCGAAATGTTCCGGGTATTGTATCTGGGAATTGTCTGCCAGATAGATAACAGAACCGTCTTCCAGTGTTTTAACTAAAACCGTTGCATCTTGTTTGTTTTGCAAAGTAAATAACGCAGGCTCCGGGCTGACAGGACGATTTGTCAATAGCGCAACGGTTGCGGATATGAAAAGTAGTAAAATAGCTGCCGCCCATCCTGTATTCCTTACCGAAAAGATAACATTCCGTTTTTTTTCGGCAGTATCCGTAAGCAGTCCGTCTTGTTGGAGCCTTGAATATAGCTGGTTCCAGGCTTTATCTGTTTTACTGATATTTTTATTTGTTTGTTGTTTCATGTTGTATAACTTTCAATTTCTTTACGAAGTGCATGAAGCGCTTTTGTCATTTCCGCTTCAACTGTTTTTATAGAGATGGAAAGAGCTGTTGCTATTTCCGTGTATTTCATACCGCCAAAACGATGCATCCTGAAAATCTGCAGCCTGCGTTCAGGTAATTGATAGAGTGTCCGGTCGATTAAATCTTGGAGTTCTTTGTATTCTAACAATTCTTGTGGGGAAGACGTACTGTTTTCTTCTTTCGACAAGAGAACTTCTTTATACCGGTTTCTTACCTCTTGATGTTCCAGCACTTGCAAGGAACGGTTTCGTACGGCACCATATAAATAACTTTTGACCGAGTGGAATAGCTGGAGCTTTTCCCGTTCTTTCCAAAATGTATAAAATAAATCCTGTACTATCTCTTCCGCGGTATCTGTTTGTCCGGTTATGCTGGCGGCGTACAGGCAGAGGGGCGAATAGTAAAGCCTGAAAATACTTTCGAAAGCTTTAATGTTTCCTTCTTTAATCTTGGCAAGTACAAGTAAGTCGTTCAGCATAACCGCATTTTTAGTGGTAAACTTTTTCAAATATACGAAAAAGATAGCAAGATATTAATCATGTTGTTTTTTCAGCTTATAAACTGCCGATTCTAATGATTCTGTTGGTTCTATGATGTTGTAAGCTCCCCAAAAGTCTTCATCCATAAAATCTTCTACTTTGTCGGATAGCGATTGGTTGGACTTGAATGCTACTTTGTAAGGAATGCCTTCTTTTTGTTCTTTGCCGTCGGTTACTACCATTTCGGATAAAATAGTATAATTGGTAGAGAATAATTTCCGTTTCCAATCGCATTTAAACCGCACTTCATTCCGGATATAGCTTAGATAGCTGATGTTGTTTCTTTGCTTGTATGTAACGAGGAAAGAAACTTCCAGCGGTTTGAAACGAAGCCCGAACGGCTTTTTCTTTAGAATGGCGCGGGTGGCCTTATTTCTGTCATCCATACTAAGGTTGAATTCCGCCCGGCTGAATGCCAGGTTTTCTTTATCGATATAAAGCTTGCCGTAATATAAAGCGTATGGCAATATGGCTTGTGGTTGGAAATTAATTACATAATGAGGGCGATTATCTATTGTAGTGCTTTCTTCCATTCGGAAAGAATAATAGGGCAGTGATTCAAGATCAAGTAAAATGTCCGGATTTTTTGCAACATCGGCATATACTGATAGATTAGGGCCACCAAGTAACTTGACCACTAAAGTGTCGCTTTGTTTCTGACTCAATAATTTGCGTCCTTTGAATATTTGTACGCGATCCTTATCAACCCTTTCCCCATAAGATGTTTTGTAGATGTCTATGATTGCTTCCGATATATTGATGTAGCGGCGCCCTTTTTGGGCAGTTTCCCGGTAAAAACCGGTAAATAGATTACTTTTAGGACTGTAATTAGATGAAATTTTGCTAATAGCGGCTTCTACTAAGGAACGGGGGTCTTGTGCATGGATGATCACTTCCCGCAATACATTTGCATTAGGCGACAGCCATACCGTAACATCGGAAATGCTCTGGTTTTTTACAGGAATAATGTAGTTGTTGTATCCGATGTGGGAAATTTCCACATTTTTGGATACGACAAAATTATTAACTTTGACCAGAAATTCCCCGTCACCGTTGGTAACTGTCCCGATATTACTGCCCGGAATAGTTACATTGACATATTCCAGTCGTTTCTTTGTGCTTTTATCTTTCACAACACCACTGATGGTAATATATTCTCCATTGTTATCTTGTGCATTTAGCGAAGATGTACCTGAAAGTATCAGGAGAATAATAATACATTCTACTATTTGTTTACACAACGTTTTCATATCCGTATTAATTTAAAGTGAATATTAGAACCTCTTTGTACTAATAGGATCGCTCAGGATATAAAAACCCTATAAAAAAATACAGGAATTTAATAGAAATTTTTTCAGGCTGGCATTTTCTAAAACCATCCCGATCTTTTTTCAAAACCATCCCGATGATTTTTTAATTTCATCGGGATGATTTTTTTGCTGAATAGGTGTTTTAGAACAAAAAATACTTTCTTTTGTTAATAACAGAATCTGAGGATTATGCGAGTTAATAGTTAAAGAAGCTATTATTCATTTCATTCGTTAGAAGTTAAGTGGTTGAGAATAAAATGCTATTTCTACTTGACTACTGATTCGCATAGTGAGACAATGATTTATGATTAAAATAGTTTGAGGGTTATTCTTCGCTTTGTACCTCTTTATTTCTTTTATGCAGACTTTTCAATTCGAAGCCTAACATTACCCTGAATATTCCAATGATAAGTAAAGCATAGGCTATTAGGTAGACAAGAGTAAATGCCCCGGCTCCCGGTTGCCATATTATACCGATAGAACAAATGATAGCCAATATGCCAAAAGCCATATACCAGCCCCAATTACGTGTACCATATCTTTTTAAATCAAGAGAATAACCGGTTGCTGAAAATCCTCTGAACATTAACCAGAAAGCTAAAATGAATGGTAAGACACTCATGCTTAAGCCCGGATTAGCCATAAGAAGAATACCCAGAATCAAATCGACGATACCGCCGGTAAGGTACCATCCCCAACTGGAAATATTGTTTTTATTACTGATTGCAAATGCAATTTCAAACATCCCACTGACAAACATCGATATACTGAACAGTATACTTAAAACAATATAACTAGCCAAAGGAGCAAACATTAAATAAATAGCAATGATGATATACAAAATGCCTATTAACAATGACATCCACCAGTTTTTTACGGCATAATTAATTTGATCGATAAAAGTCTTCATATTGAATCTGTTTTTTAATTTTAATTTTCTCATGTAACAAACCGTCCCAAAGAAAAGTTCCGAAACTCCTCTCTTGTAGAATATTTTACATATATTTGCCCTAAATTTAACAGATTGTACACGCATGAAAGGTATCGTTTTAGCAGGTGGCTCGGGTACACGATTATATCCGATTACGAAAGGTGTTTCCAAGCAGCTTTTGCCTATATATGATAAACCAATGATATATTATCCGGTGTCGGTTCTTATGTTGGCCGGCATACGTGAAATCCTGATTATTTCGACACCTCAGGATTTGCCTGGTTTTCGCCGTTTATTGGGTGACGGTTCGGATTATGGCGTTCATTTTGAATATGCAGAACAACCTTCTCCGGACGGATTGGCCCAAGCGTTTATCATAGGAGCCGATTTTGTGGGAAATGATTCGGCATGTTTAGTGTTGGGTGATAATATTTTTTACGGACAGAGTTTTACTTCTATGCTGAAAGAAGCTGTTTCCAATGCTGAAAAAGAGAAGAAAGCTACCGTTTTTGGGTATTATGTAAATGACCCGGAGCGTTATGGAGTAGCCGAGTTTGATTCGGAAGGAAATGTTTTGAGTATTGAAGAAAAACCGGAAGAGCCGAAATCAAATTATGCTGTAGTCGGCCTTTATTTCTATCCGAATAAGGTTCTTCAGGTGGCAAGCCGGATAAGACCTTCGGCAAGGGGTGAATTGGAAATAACAACGGTTAACCAGGAATTTCTGAAAGATGGAGAATTGAAAGTCAAATTGTTGGGACGCGGGTTTGCCTGGCTGGATACAGGGACGCATGATTCTCTTTCGGAAGCATCTACTTTTGTAGAGGTAATAGAAAAGAGACAAGGGTTGAAAGTTGCTTGTTTGGAAGAAATCGCTTATCGGGCCGGATGGATCGGTGCAAAAAAATTGACTGAAATTGCTCGACCTATGGTTAAGAATCAGTATGGGCAGTATTTGCTTAATTTATTGAGGTGAAAAAATTTGAATCAGAGATGAATAAAGAGAGTAAAATATTTGTAGCCGGCCATCGTGGATTAGTCGGATCGGCTATATTAAAGAATCTTCAGGACAAAGGATATACTAATTTTGTCTTTCGTACACATACAGAATTAGATCTGACAGACCAACAAGCTGTTAATGCTTTTTTTGAAGCGGAAAAACCTGAATATGTATTTTTATCGGCAGCGCATGTCGGAGGTATAATGGCAAATAGCCGTTATCGTGCAGATTTTATTTACATTAATTTGATGATTCAGAATAATGTTATACATGCATCTTATAAAAATGGAGTTAAGAAACTCTTGTTTTTAGGAAGTACATGTATATATCCTTGTGAAGCTCCTCAGCCGATGCCTGAAGATTGTTTGCTGACTTCTCCATTGGAATATACAAATGAGCCTTATGCTATTGCAAAAATTGCAGGTATTAAAATGTGTGAGAGCTATAATTTGCAATATGGTACGAATTATATTGCCGTTATGCCGACAAATTTATACGGCCCTAATGATAATTTTAATTTGGAGACTTCACATGTGCTTCCTGCAATGATTCGTAAAATACATCTCGGAAAATGTTTGTTCGAGAGAAATTTTGATTTCATCCGGAAGGATTTGGATTTTCGCCCGGTAGAAACGATTTCCGGTTCTGCATCGGAAAATGAAATAATTGCCGTTTTGGATAAATATGGAATACGGGAGGGTGAAGTTGAACTGTGGGGAACGGGGAAACCTTTGCGTGAGTTTTTATGGAGTGAAGAAATGGCCGATGCTTCAGTTTATATAATGGAACATATAGATTTTGCAGATGTCCGCCAGAAAGAAGGCGAAGTCCGTAATACCCATATAAATATAGGTACCGGTATTGAACTTAGTATAAAAGATGTTGCTACATTAATTAAAGAAAAGATCGGGTATAAGGGCGATTTAAAGTTTAATTCCTCAAAACCGGATGGCACGCTCCGAAAGCTGACGGATGTAACGAAGCTGCATTCTCTGGGTTGGCACCATTCAGTCGAAATAAATGAAGGCGTTGAGCGTTTATATAAATGGTATCTGGAGAATTTATAATTAATGGTTGGTGAATGATAATTTGAAATAAAATATGAATAAAGTTGCGTTAATTACAGGAATAACAGGACAAGATGGTGCTTATCTGGCTGAGTATTTAATAAAGAAGGGCTATACGGTGCACGGTATCAAACGCCGTTCGTCTATGTTTAATACGGATAGGATAGACCATTTATACCAGGATCCGCATATTGAAAACCGTAATCTTATATTGCATTACGGTGATTTGACAGACAGCTTGAACCTTACCCGTATAATAGGGGAAGTTCAACCGGATGAGATTTATAATCTGGCAGCTATGAGCCATGTAAAGGTCAGTTTTGATACCCCGGAATATACAGCCAATGCTGACGGATTAGGCGTGTTGCGTATATTGGAAGCAGTGCGTTTGCTGAATTTGATTCCTAAAACACGTATATACCAGGCTTCGACCTCGGAATTGTATGGTTTGGTACAGGAAGTTCCTCAGAAAGAAACAACTCCGTTTTATCCGAGAAGTCCTTATGCAGTAGCTAAGCTTTATGGTTACTGGATTACTGTTAACTATCGTGAAGCTTATAAAATGCATGCATCAAATGGTATTTTGTTTAATCATGAATCACCATTACGCGGAGAAACATTTGTGACTCGTAAAGTGACACGCGCAATATCCCGTATTGCCTTGAATATGCAAGAGAAAGTTTATATGGGAAACTTGTCATCTAAACGGGACTGGGGGCATGCCAAAGATTATGTTCGTGCCATGTATGCCATTTTACAACAGGATGAACCTTCTGATTACGTAATTGCAACGGGTATTACAACGACAATCCGGGATTTTATAAAAATGACTTTCGAAGAAGTTGGCATGGAGGTAAGTTTCCATGGTGAAGGTGTTAATGAAGTTGCCGTTTTGCGTTCTATAAATGAAAAAATATTTAAAGAAAAAGTAGGTGAAGTTTATTTTGAAAATGCTAATAAACGTATAGGGGAGGAAGTTGTGGGGGTTGATCCTCAGTATTTCCGTCCTACGGAAGTTGAGCTTTTAATTGGCGATGCGACTAAAGCACGTGAACGTTTGGGATGGGAACCCCAGTATTCTCTTAAAACATTAATAGAGGATATGGTGTTATCTGATGTGAAATTGATGAAGAAAGAATCCTACCTGAGAGAAGGGGGATATAAAATTTTGAATTATTTTGAGTAGCAGAAAACAAAATACAACTTTTATTTGTTATAATTGAAAAATGAGTTAATTTTGCGTTGTCTTTAAACGTTTTTTTTAGGTGAATTGATTGTTTAATTTAAATGTTATAAATATGAAGACTAAGATTTTACTTTTAGCTTTATTATCAGGATTTGTATTTTCTGTCTCCGCGCAGGAATTTCAACCTCAGGTAGGTTTCAGTACTGAGAAAGGCTATAAAACAAATTTTAAAAAGAACAGAGCGAGAGATAATTGGTTTATTTCTGTTGCTGGTGGTGCTAGCATTTTGTTGGGAGACCAGAACAACAAAGCTGATTTTGGGAACCGTTTGAATTTTGCACCTCAATTTTCTTTTGGTAAATGGTTTAATCCGTATTTGGCATTCCGTACTCAGTTCAACGGTGGTATTCTTCACGGATTTGTAGGTGACAATGCCCAACTTATGCAGCATAATAAATATGTAGCAGGTCATGTGGATTTGTTGTGGGATGTAACTAATTTCTGGGGTGTTTATAATGAATCAAGAGTGTTCCATTTTATTCCTTGGGTCGGTTTTGGTTATGCCCAGCGTTTCAAAACAACAGAAGCTGCTGAATTTGCAAGATCAGAATCTCCTTCTTTAAATGCAGGTATTTTGATGGCATTCCGTGTTAGCAAACGTGTAGATATTAACATTGAAGCACAGGGTTCTTTGTTGAACGAACAATTTAACCGTGTTGAAATGAATCATTTGTCTGACGGTATTGCCCAGGTAAGTGCCGGTTTGACATTCAAGTTAGGTAAGACAGATTTTGAAGTTCTTCAGCCGATGGATTATAACTTGTTGAATGACTTGAATAATCAGATCAACTCTTTGCGTGCAGCTAATGATGAATTGAGCAAACGCCCGGTTTCTTGTCCTGAATGTGAAGAAGTGGTAACTGAGGTTGTAAATAACTATGTAGACAATATAGTTTATTTCCGTCTGAACAGTGCCAAGATTGACAAGAACCAACAGATCAATATTTACAATACTGCTGAATTTATGAAGAATAACAAGACTCCGATTAAAGTCATTGGTTATGCAGATAAAGATACCGGTACTTCTAAATACAATATGAGCCTTTCAGAAAAACGTGCTAAAGCCGTTGCTAAAGAATTGATCGATAAATACGGTATACCATCTGAACAGATTTCCATTGAATGGAGAGGCTCTGATGTTCAGCCTTATGGTGTAAATAACTGGAACCGTGTTGTTATTATGAGTGCAAATAATTAATTTGTCAGAAATTATATGACAAAAAGGCTACACAATCCGTGTGGCCTTTTTTTTGCTCGAAAATATTGATTACTTTTGTGAGATTTTAGCAAGTTTGTATGGAACTAAATAAAAAACATAGCTATCTGATTCAATGGCTGGTCGGAGTAGGGGATTTAATTGTTCTGAATGCCCTTTTTGTGTTGGTATTTTATATATTGGGTGAACATTATACAAATGCTATAGCTCATAATTTCAGGGAAATTCTTTTGTTGTTGAATTTCTGTTACTTCTTTTCTTTGTATTTTGTGCCGATGCAGTTGCACATGCCTGTTGTTTATATTGATAAAATTGTGCAACGGGCATTTGTGTTGGTTACTTTCTTGATATTTCTGTTTGCAACCTGTCTCATTTTCTTAAATGTTGGTGATATCTTAGCGACCTTTTTATTTGTTTATTATTTTTCTGCGATAGTTATATTTTCACTATGGCGCGTTATTGTACGCGTATCATTGAAAATCTACCGTAAGAAAGGATATAACTTTAAGAAGATTATTATCGTTGGTGCAGGAAAAAATGGAATGGAACTTTATCGCGTAATGAAAGATGATCTTTCTTATGGTTTTAGTGTAATGGGGTTTTTTGATGATAATTTATCATTGAAAAGTGCATTACCCAATTACTTGGGAATGACGAATGAGGTGGAAAATTACGTTTTAGCTCATGATGTTGACGAGATTTACTGTACGTTGCCTGGAACGAATGATGAGAAGATATTAAGGATACTGAACTTTGCGGAAAAGCATATGGTTCGTTTTTATATTGTTCCGGAATTTTACAGAAATATAAAGAAGAGCCTGGTGATGGAAGTGATGGAGTCTATTCCATTGCTGACAGTACGTAGAGAACCATTGCAAGCCGCTTATAACAGAGCATTGAAGCGCTCTTTTGATGTTGTTTTTTCTTTTATTATATTGGTTACTATATATCCTGTATTATATGTTGTAATAGGTGTTTTAATCAAAATGAGTTCGCCCGGTCCTGTTTTGTTTAAACAAAAAAGAACCGGATTATACGGTCAGGAATTTGAGTGTTATAAATTCCGGACAATGAAAGTAAACCGGGAAGCCGATACATTGCAAGCTGTGAAAGATGATCCTCGTAAAACACGTATTGGCGATATTTTACGAAAGACAAATCTGGACGAATTTCCCCAGTTTATTAATGTAATAAAAGGAGAAATGTCGGTTGTCGGACCACGTCCACATATGTTGAGACATACGGAACAATATTCTGCACTTATAGATAAATACATGGTTAGACATTTGGTAAAACCGGGTGTGACCGGTTGGGCTCAGGTGACTGGCTATCGAGGAGAAACCAAAACACTTGAACAAATGGAAGGCCGTGTTAAAAGAGACGTTTGGTATATCGAAAACTGGACTTTTTTCCTGGACTTGAAAATTATAGTCGTAACAATTTTAAATATGTTCAAAGGAGAGAAGAATGCTTATTGATGATATAGGTTGCACACTTTTTCCGAATTTGTGTAATCTGTAATTATAATTGTGCTATCTTTGCAGCCGATGGGAAGAATAATTGCAATAGATTACGGTCGGAAACGTACCGGTTTGGCAGTTACAGATACATTGCAAATGATTGCAAATGGTCTTACTACGGTTCCAAGCGGAGAGCTTGTGAAGTATCTGTCGGAATATATTTCGCGTGAATCTGTCGATCTTTTTGTTGTAGGTCTTCCGAAGCAAATGAATAATGAGTTGTCCGAAAATATGAAATATATCCAGGCTTTTGTGACTCATCTTAAACGAACAATCCCTGATATCCCGGTAGAATATTATGATGAACGCTTTACGTCTGTAATGGCTCATCAAGCTATGCTTGAAGGTGGTTTAAAGAAGAAGAAGCGGCAGGAAAAAGGTCTGGTAGATGAGATTAGTGCGGTAATTATCCTGCAAGCATATTTGGAAAGTAAAAAATATAATAATTTATGATTTTACCTGTATATTTATATGGCCAGCCCGTATTGCGGAAAGAGGCTGAGAACATATCAAAAGAGTATCCCGAATTAAAGCAACTGGTGGCAAACATGTATGAAACCATGTATAATGCGGATGGTGTAGGTTTGGCCGCCCCGCAAGTAGGACTGTCAATACGCGTATTAGTGATAGATGCCGATGTGTTGGGTGATGATTGTCCTGAATGTAAAGGGTTTAAACGTGCAATGATTAACCCCGAGATTGTAGAACGTAGCGAAGAAGAAGTTGCGATGGAAGAAGGTTGCCTCAGTCTTCCCGGAATACATGAAAAAGTATCCCGTTCAAAAAAAATCCGTGTAAAATATTTTGATGAGAATTGGGAAGAACATGATGAAGTTGTTGAAGATTTTGCAGCACGTGTGGTGCAACATGAATGTGAGCATCTGACCGGACATGTTTTTATAGATAATATTTCGGCAATTCGCCGTCAATTGAATAAAGGCAAACTAAATAATATAATAAAAGGGACAGCCCGCTGCTCATATCGCATTAAGGCTGTAGGTAAGTAAAAAAATAAATATGACAGATTTAAGTAAAAACATTCAGACCCTGAGGGAAAAGAAAGCCGTCGTTGAGATGGGTGGAGGTGAGGCTGCTATCGAAAAGCAGATCGCAATGGGTAAATTAACTGCCCGTGACCGTATTCTCTCTTTGTTGGATAAGAATTCTTTCCACGAGTACGATTTGTTTGTAAAGCACGATGGTCGTGACTTTGGTATGGAAAAGAAGGATCTGCCTGGTGACGGTGTTGTTACCGGTACTGGTACGATTTTTGGTGCTCCTGTTTGTATCTATGCGCAGGATTTTACAGTTGCCGGAGGTTCATTAGGTTTGCAGCACGCCCGTAAAATTACAAAGATCATGGATCATGCACTAAAGATGAAATGTCCGATTATTGGCATTAATGACTCGGGTGGTGCACGTATTCAGGAAGGTGTTGGAGCTTTGGCTGGATATGGTGAAATATTCTATCGTAATACAATTGCTTCGGGAGTAATTCCGCAGCTTTCATTGATATTGGGACCTTGTGCGGGGGGCGCTGTTTATTCTCCGGCGTTGACAGACTTCGTTTTTGTAGTGGAAAACATTTCCAAGATGTTTATTACAGGTCCGAATGTAATCAAAACCGTTTTGGGAGAAGATATCTCAATGGAAGATTTGGGAGGAGCCCGTGTACATGCAGAAATTACGGGTAATGCTCATTTCTACGCAATGAGTGAACAGGAATGTTTTGAGCAGGTGAAACGTTTGGTCAGCTTTATTCCTTGGAACAACCAGGAGCGTGCAAAAGCTGTAGAGCCGAAAGAGCCATCTGCTATGTTGAATATTGAACAGGTTGTTCCTGCAGACCCGAAACAGCCGTATGATGTACGTGATGTTATCAAATGTATTGTTGATGATTCGGATTTTCTTGAAATCCAGGAATTATGGGCAGCAAACATTGTGATTGGCTTTGGGCGTATGGGTGGTGAAACAGTTGGATTCGTAGCTAATCAGCCTATGTATCTAGCAGGTGTATTGGATTGTGACAGTGCAGACAAGGCTGCACGTTTCATCCGTTTCTGCGATTCATTCAATATACCTATTATTACATTGGAAGATATGCCGGGTTATTTACCTGGTGTAGATCAGGAACATGCAGGTGTAATTCGTCACGGGGCAAAGGTGTTGTATGCATATTCTGAAGCTACTGTTCCTAAGATTACAGTTATTTTGCGTAAAGCTTATGGCGGTGGTTATATTGCTATGAACTCCCGTCATTTAGGTGCAGACTTTATGTTTGCTTGGCCAAGTGCTGAAATTGCAGTTATGGGACCGGAAGGTGCGGCTAATATTATTTTCCGTAAGGAAATCATGGAAGCCGAAGATCAGCATGCAATGCGTCAGGCTAAAGTAAAAGAGTATATTGAGAAGTTTGCAAATCCGTTTGTTGCAGCATCTAAAGGATTTATTGATTCTGTAATCGAGCCAAAAGAAACACGTTCATTGTTGTTGCATGCGTTGAAACTTTCTGTCCAGAAAGAAGAATATCGTCCGGCTAAAAAGCATGGTTTGCCTCCGTTCTAATTAGTTATAGGTATGGAAAATAAAGAAGACAAAGAATTTGTAGACTTCATCGTAACAGCACGTAAATATAAAACGTTGCTTACCGAGAAGTACAAGAACCGCCAGGTATGGCACAAGCCGTTTCTTGGTGATGTGATTTCTAATTTACCCGGAACTATTATTAAGATTGAAGTGAAAGAAGGAGAAACAGTAGAAGCCGGTCAATTATTGCTTATTCATCAAGCGATGAAAATGCTGAATCGTGTAGTAGCTCCTGTTTCAGGTGTAATTGCAGAGATCGGTGTTCAGGAGGGAGAAAAGATTGGAAAGAATCATTTGATGGTAAAGATAGAACCTAAATAAAATAATAAGGTAATAAAGCAGACTCCCGTGTAACTATATGTTGTACGGGAGTTTTTTATTATTAAGATGGAGTGTGAATAAGATAAATTACTTATTTTTGCCTCCTATTCGGGTGAATCGTCTTTCACCTATACAATTAATTTAGAATGAAAAAGGCAATACTCTGTTTAATAATACAAATATGTACATTTTCGTTGTGTGCACAGATTAATACGGATCGAGTGTTAGCAATCGGGCGAAACGCATTATATTTTGAAGATTATGTTTTATCTATACAGTATTTTAATCAGGTAATTAAGGCAAAACCCTGGTTGGCTGAACCCTATTTTTATCGTGCTGTAGCAAAGATCAATTTGGATGATTATAAAGGAGCAGAAGAAGATTGTTCTTTATGTCTTCAGCGCAATCCGTTTTTAGTTCAGGCATATTATGCACGTGGAATCGCCCGCCAAAGTCAGGAAAAGTATGATGAAGCAATTGCAGACTATCAGAAAGGGCTTGAGTTTAAACGTGAAGATCGGCAGATGCTCGTGAATGAAGCGGTTGCGTATATACAAAAGAAGGACTATGATGGGGCGGAAAAGGTGTTTAAAGTATTGATGGAAGCTCATCCGAAGTATTCCATGAATTATCTTACCCGTGGAGCAATGTATCTTGAAAAAGGAGATAGCGTAAAAGCTTTGGCCGATTATAACAAAGCAATAGAGATGGACCCGTACTATGCTCCTGCTTATGGAAATCGAGCAATATTATATTATCAGACAAATGATCTGAAAAAAGCCTTGACTGATTTGAATGAAGCTATTCGTTTGGACACTCGTGAAGGAGGCTATTATATTAACCGTGGCCTTGTGCGTTATCAGTTGAATGATTTGCGTGGAGCTATGGCCGATTACGATCAAGTTATCAGTATGGATAAACGTAACCTGATAGCTCGATTTAACCGGGGTTTATTACGTTTTCAGGTTGGAGATAATAATCGCGCTATTGAAGACTTCGATGTTGTTATAGAAGAAGAACCGGATAACTACATGGCTTATTATAACCGGGCTTTATTGCGTGTGGAAACAGGCGATTATGCCGGAGCTGTTAATGATTTTGATTTTGTTATAAGGCAATATCCTAACTTCTTGCCGGGATATTATAATCGTGCGGAAGCAAAACGCAAGATGCGTGATTTTGCTGGTGCCGATCGTGATAACTGGACGGCTTACGAGTTGGAACAAAAAATGAAGAAAGAACGGGAAGAAGGCAAAACCGGCACGGCAACAGCAGATGCATCTTCCAATTCTAAGACGAATAGTAACAATGGCGGAAAGAAGGAAAATACACGTGAGCAGTCTGATAAGAATATTGATAAATTCAATCGTCTTGTTGTTTACGATAAAGAACAAGAGCGTAAGAGTAAATATCAGAGCGAAGTGCGTGGCCGTGTACAGGATCGGAATGTCCGTGTAGATTTGGAGCCGCAGTTTGTGTTGACATATTATGAGAAACCCGATCCAGTTAAAAAGCTAGTCTATTATGATAAAAAACTGGAAGAATTTAACAAAAAAATGATTTTGCAGCGTAAACTTCGTTTAACTAATGAAGAAGCAGCTCTAAATGAAGATCAGATCGCCCAGCATTTTGCGTCGATAGATGAATATTCGGCTAAGATCGCTCAGAATCCAATAGACCCTAATGCTTTTTTGGGGCGAGCTTTGGATTTTATGTTGGTACAGGACTTTACAGAAGCAATTAAAGATTATGATAAAGTTGTTGAATTGGATCCTTCTTTCGCGATGGCTTATTTTAACCGGGCTGTAGTACGTTATAAACAACTGGACTATAACCAATCGCAGTCTGCTTCATCGGATGATGATTTTTCGACAATGAGTATGAGTTTTAATGTGGGGAAAAAAACGCAGCTTCAAAATAATAACACGGATGCATCGACAGCCATGTTGAAAGATAATAAACGGGCTTATGAGCATGAGATGATAATGCGTGATTATGACATGGTAATTAAGTTGAATCCTGAATTTGTATATGCTTACTTTAACCGGGGCAATTTGCGTTGTGTCCAACGTGATTTCCGTGCAGCTATTCAGGATTATACTGAAGCGATTCAAAGAGATCCTGAATTTGCCGAGGCTTATTTTAACCGTGGGCTTGCCCGTTTGTCGTTAGGAGACGCTAATCGGGGTGTTGCTGATTTGAGTAAGGCGGGAGAGCTCGGAATCATTAATGCATACAGTATAATTAAACGTATGATGAGCAATAATTAAAAAAAGAATACTACCTTTGCAGATTAGTAAAAGAATTTTAGTAAACAGATTATGATAAAGATTACATTTCCGGATAATTCTGTAAAAGAATATGCCGAAGGAACGACTGCAATGCAGATAGCAGAAAGCATCAGTCCTCGTCTGGCTCAGGATGTTCTGGCTGCAGGTGTAAACGGTGAAATATGGGATTTAAACCGCCCCATTTCTCAAGACGCCTCAGTTAAGCTTTTCAAGTGGGAAGACGAAGAAGGTAAACATGCATTCTGGCATTCCAGTGCACACTTGATGGCAGAAGCATTACAGGAATTGTATCCGGGCATTAAATTCGGTATAGGACCGGCTATCGAAAATGGATTCTACTATGATGTAGATCCGGGTGAAGCAGTTATTAAAGAAGGCGATTTTCCTGCTATCGAAGCAAAAATGCAGGAGTTGGTTGCCAGAAAAGAAGAAATCAAACGTCAGGACATTTCCAAGGCGGATGCTTTGAAAATGTTTGGTGATAGGGGCGAAGAGTATAAAACGGAACTTATCAGTGAATTGGAAGATGGTAGGATTACAACCTATACACAAGGTGCATTCACTGATTTGTGTCGTGGTCCGCACTTGCCGAATACATCTTATTTGAAAGCTGTTAAGATTCTGAGTGTTGCCGGTGCATATTGGCGTGGTGATGAGAAGCGTAAACAGCTGGTTCGTTTGTATGGTATTACTTTCCCAAAGAAAAAAATGTTGGATGAATATCTGGCATTGATGGAAGAAGCCAAGAAACGGGATCATCGTAAAATCGGTAAAGAACTGGAATTGTTTACTTTCTCTACAGCAGTAGGAGCAGGGCTTCCGTTATGGTTGCCACGTGGTACGCAATTGCGTTTGAAATTGGAAGATTTCCTGAAACGTATTCAAAAGAAATATGGTTACCAACAAGTAATGACTCCACATATCGGAGGAAAACAACTTTATGTAACTTCAGGCCATTATGCCAAGTACGGCAAAGATTCTTTCCAGCCGATACATACTCCGCAAGAAGGTGAAGAGTTCTTGTTAAAACCGATGAACTGCCCTCATCATTGTGAAATTTATAAATCATTCCCGCGCTCATATAAAGACCTGCCTTTGCGTTTTGCAGAGTTTGGTACGGTTTATCGTTATGAACAAAGTGGCGAATTGCATGGTTTAACCAGGGTACGTGGTTTTACGCAAGATGATGCTCACTTGTTCTGCCGTCCTGATCAGTTAAAAGATGAATTCCTGAAAGTAATGGATATTATTTTCATTATTTTTAAAGCGTTGGATTTCGAAAATTTTGAAGCTCAGATTTCTTTGCGGGATAAAGTAAACCGTGAGAAATATATCGGTTCCGAAGAAAATTGGGAAAAAGCAGAGACTGCTATTATCGAAGCATGTCAGGAAAAAGGCTTGAAAGCAAAGATAGAGTATGGTGAGGCTGCTTTCTATGGTCCGAAATTGGATTTTATGGTGAAAGATGCTATTGGCCGTCGTTGGCAGTTGGGTACAATTCAGGTTGATTATAATTTACCGGAACGTTTCGAATTGGAATACACCGGTGAAGACAATAAGAAGCATCGTCCGGTAATGATTCATCGTGCACCATTTGGATCAATGGAACGTTTTGTGGCTGTATTGATCGAACATACAGGTGGAAAGTTCCCGTTGTGGCTTACTCCTGATCAGGTATGTATTATGCCTATCAGTGAAAAATTCAATGAGTATGCATGGAGTATTGCCCGTCAGCTGGAAGAACAAGATATTCGTGTTCTTGTAGATGATAGAAACGAAAAAATAGGTCGTAAAATTCGTGATAATGAATTGAAGCGAATTCCTTACATGCTTATCGTCGGAGAGAAGGAAGCGGAAAATAATGAAGTTTCTGTAAGAAAACAGGGCGAAGGTGATAAAGGTTCGATGAAAATTACTACCTTTGCAGCGCTTTTAAATGGCGAGGTAGAGGATATGATGAATCGCTGGCAAAAAAAGTAAAGATTAAATAACTAATAACGAGGAGAATAAATCATTTTTGAATGAAGAATGACAATCAGAAAGAACAGTATAGAATTAACGAACGTATTCGTGTTCGTGAAGTTCGTTTAGTAGGTGATAATGTAGAACAGGGAGTATATCCAACATCTCAGGCTCTAAAGATGGCTGAAGACCAAGGATTAGACCTGGTTGAAATTTCACCAAATGCTGCGCCCCCCGTTTGTAGAGTGATTGATTATCAGAAATTCCTCTATCAACAGAAAAAACGTCAGAAAGAGCAGAAAGCTAAGTCTGTTAAGGTCGTTGTAAAGGAGATTCGTTTCGGACCTCAGACTGACGATCATGATTATAACTTTAAATTGAAACATGCTAAAGGTTTCTTGGAAGAAGGCTCAAAGGTGAAGGCGTATGTGTTCTTTAAAGGCCGTTCTATTCTTTTTAAGGAGCAAGGAGAAGTATTGTTACTTCGTTTTGCAAACGATTTGGAAGAGTATGGAAAAGTGGAGCAATTGCCTGTGTTGGAAGGAAAGCGAATGATTATCATGCTTACTCCAAAGAAGGCTGCAAATAGTGTCCCGTCTCCTAAAAAGGTGGAGATATCTAAGCCGGTAGTTAAGAAAGTTGTAGTATCTCCTAAACCGCAGACTGATTCTGCCAGCGGTAAAGAAGAAAAAGAAGATTAATAATCTGCCGATTAAAGGCAGTCAAGTTTAATAATTAAATATAATTGGAAAATGCCTAAGATGAAGACTAATTCCGGTGCCAAAAAGAGGTTCGCCCTTACCGGATCAGGTAAAATCAAAAGAAAACACGCTTTTAAGAGTCACATTCTGACAAAGAAGACTACGAAGCAGAAGAGAAATCTTACTCACACAGGTTTAGTAGCTAGTGTAGATGTAAGCAATGTTAAGCAATTGCTTGGCTTGAAGTAATCTTTTTAATTAAGCGAGTTTTAAACGATTTTTATTAACCGAATGCATTTAGCAAATTAAGATCATCTGAAAAGGATGACGCTAACATTCAAAACAGATTAGAATTATGCCTAGATCAGTAAATCATGTTGCTTCAAGAGCAAAAAGAAAACGGATTTTAAAACTTACCCGTGGTTATTATGGTGCACGCAAGAACGTTTGGACTGTAGCTAAAAACACATGGGAAAAAGGTTTGACTTATGCTTTCCGTGACCGTCGTAACAAAAAACGTAATTTCCGCGCATTGTGGATTCAACGTATTAATGCTGCAGCACGTTTGGAAGGTTTGTCTTACTCTCGTTTAATGGGAGCTTTGCATGCTGCCGGCATCGAGATGAACCGTAAGGTTTTGGCCGACTTAGCCATGAACCATCCTGAAGCTTTCAAAGCTATCGTAGCAAAAGTAAAGTAAATTTATGCTATACATGAATGAAAAGGTCTTTCGGAAGAAAGGCCTTTTTTTATTTTATGGAGAATAAAAACATACTTTTTTCAAGGAAAATGTTTGGAATTATCAATCCTATTACATATCTTTGTGAAAAGAAAGATGAGTTAAGCCGCACTTGTTCGATTGGGAAACTCATCAGTTTATTCAATTCCGAGACATAGCTCTTGTTGCTAATGGCGGGCCGCGCCCTTCGGGGTATGCTTAGCACGGCGGATTACAAAGGTGACAAAGCACTCAAATCCTGTCATACGGAGTTTGTTCATATCTACGGTGCGGCTTTTTCAATACGGAAGGGAAAATCTCAAATGAGGTTTTCCCTTTTTTATTGGATATGAACTCGCATTACGGCATCCATAACAGAATTGGACAATAAAATAGGAAACGATTTGAGCTTTTCTTGTTTGCAAAGTTCTTTATTTTGCATTATCCTTCTATTTTTGTAAAAGTATGCATTTGTATAATACCTGCAAAACATTCGTTTCTTGTATTTCCGGAAGTATAAAGGCGGCCTCCTTTAGCGACTTTTTAGTATCTGTATCTTGGGGAAGATAACTAATCTTCGTATATTTACCCGCCAAGAAAGAAACACTTAAATAATAACCGATTCTATGCAACTGCCAAAACAGTCATTTAAACATGTTGCTCTTTGTATGGTCGCTTCGGCGTTCCTCATGGGAGCTTGTACACCCAAACAAACCATGCGGGTAAAACTTATTCCCAAACCTGCCGAAATGGTAGTTGGCACCGGCTATTTCCAAGCCGATACCAACCTGCTGATGGGAGAGGGGCAATCCGGTACTATCCGGTATATCCTCCATGAAAATTTTGATGGTGGAAATCCCGAAGCCTACCGGCTCAAAGTCACTTCGAAAGGAATTGAAGCGGAAGCGGCTACCGATGCCGGCTTGTTTTATGCCAAACAGACGCTTCGTCAGTTAGGCACCCCCGAAGGTATTCCTTATGTCGATATCTATGACACTCCTCGTTTTCCTTACCGTGGGTTGCATCTAGACGTGTCTCGCCATTTCTTCCCCAAAGAGGAGGTATTTAAGCTACTTGATGCTATGGCTTACTATAAACTGAATACTCTTCATTTCCATCTTACCGACGCTGGAGGTTGGCGTTTTCAAAGCGATAAATACCCTAAACTGACTACCAAAGGAGCTTTCCGTACAGAATCCGACTGGCAGAAATGGTGGGACGGCAAAGACCGCCAATACCTTCCTGAGGGCACTCCCGGTGCTTATGGAGGATATTATACCAAAGAGGATATCAGGCAAATGGTAGCCTACGCTACCGAACGCCACATTAACATTATCCCCGAAATCGAATTCCCGGGCCATTCGGATGAAGTGTTGTTTGCCTATCCGGAATTGTCCTGCTCAGGCAAGCCCTATCAGAACGGCGATTTCTGTATTGGCAACCCAAAGAGCTTTGCCTTTATGGAAGATATACTGACGGAAGTAACAGACCTTTTCCCATCCGAATACATCCATATCGGAGGTGATGAAGCCGGGAAAGGCGCCTGGAAGAAGTGCCCTAAATGTCAAGCTTTGATGGCCAGAGAAGGCATGAAAAGCGTAGACGAACTGCAAAGCTATATGATACACCGCGCCGAAGAGTTCTTGATTTCTAAAGGCCGTAAACTGATAGGCTGGGACGAGATACTTGAAGGCGGTCTGGCGCCGGAAGCAACCGTGATGTCGTGGCGCGGCGAAAACGGAGGTATTAAAGCTGCCCGCATGGGACACGATGTGATTATGACTCCCGGAGGTTATATGTATTTTGATTTTTATCAGGCCGATCCTAAAACACAGCCGTATGCAATTGGCGGTTATACGCCGGTTAAGCATGTATATAGCTATAACCCTGTTCCCGTCGATTCATTGACTGCGGAAGAGAGCAAACATATTATAGGCGTGCAAGCTAATACGTGGACTGAGTATATCCAGACAACCGATCATTTAGAATATATGATGTTTCCCCGTGCTCTTGCGCTGGCCGAAATTGCCTGGACACCGCAAGACTTGCGTAGCTGGGAAGACTTTAAGCCACGTATGAATGCCAATATTCCGGTATTGCAAAAGATGGGTATAAATACTTTTACCTTGTCGGACGAAATAGAAACTGTGATGAAAGTAGACACAGTAAAGAAGCTGATAGAAGTTGTGCTTGATGCCGAGAAATATCCGGCCGAGATCCGCTATACAACCGACGGATCTGTACCTACAGCTTCTTCAACATTATATAAAGGAGCTATTGTTGTGAAAGACTCCGCTTATATCAAAGCTGCCATTTTCCGTGACGGCAAATTGCAGGGAACGCCTACTGAAAAGAAAGTAGACTATCACCGGAGCATCAACAAACCTATACATTATAACAGTAAACTCTATAGCGGATATATGGCCGGCGGAATGAATGCCCTGCTGGATGGCTATCGTGGCGGTCTTACCTATTTGGACGGACGTTGGCAAGGGTATCTGAATGACCTCGACTGCGTGGTGGATATGGAAGAAGAAACAGATATACATAAAGTTTCTATTCGTTTTATGCAACTGATTGGCCCAGGCGTCTTTCAACCGGGTGAAGTGGAACTGTTAACTTCCGAAGATGGCGAAAACTTCATATCCCGGGGAGTTGTTCCTACAACGATATCCAATACGGATAAAGATCTTTCTTTCCAGGAATATACGTTCTCCGGCGATTGGAAAGCCCGGTATATCCGCCTGAAAGCAACAGAAGTAAACAACGGTTTCATCTTTGCAGACGAGATAGTAATCTGGTAGATCGGAGGAAGACTTTCTACTTACGCATGGGAAGTCTTTTTACTTATAACTCGGTAATAATACTAAAATTAATAGATAAATGAAGAAGCAATTAATGACCTTTCTCTTGTGTGGCGGCCTTATGGCATCGGCACAACAACCGGTAGATTATGTGAATCCTTTCATAGGGACGAGCAATTACGGGACAACTAATCCCGGCGCTATATGCCCGCAAGGAATGATGAGCGTTGTTCCTTTTAATGTAATGGGTTCCGCAACGAATAAGTTCGACAAAGATGCCCAATGGTGGTCTACGCCGTATACGTCGGACAACAACTTCTTTACCGGTTATTCTCATGTAAACCTTAGTGGTGTAGGGTGCCCGGATTTGGGCAGTTTGCTTTTGATGCCTACAAGCGGCGAACTTAATGTAGATTATAAAGAATACGGCAGCCAGTATAAAGATGAAACGGCTCATCCCGGCTACTATAGCAATACGCTGACTAAATATGGAATCAAGACCGAGGCCACAGCAAGCATGCGTACCGGACTTAGCCGCTTTACTTTTCCGAAAGGGCAGGGCAATATCCTGATGAATCTGGGTGAAGGCCTGACAAACGAATCGGGAGCAACCGTTCGCATCGTGAACGATACAGAGATAGAAGGAAGCAAATTACTGGGAACTTTCTGCTATAATCCGCAAGCCGTGTTTCCTATCTATTTTGTAATGAAGGTGAGCAAAGCTCCCAAGCAAATGGGGTATTGGAAGAAACAACGCGAGATGAAAGGCGTAGAGGCCGAATGGGATGCCTATTCCGGCAAATATAAACTGTATACCAAGTATACCCGCGAAATGAGTGGCGATGATGTTGGCGTCTGGTTTACTTATGATACAGACGAAAACGAAGTTATAGAGGTGAAAGTCGGCGTTTCTTTCGTCAGCATCGAGAATGCCCGTCTGAATATGAATACGGAGCAACCCAACTTCGAATTCGATAAAGTACGTGCAGCAGCCAGCGCGATGTGGAACAACGATCTTTCGCGGGTGAAGGTAGAAGGAGGCACAAATGACGAGAAAGCAATCTTTTATACCGGCATGTATCATCTGCTGATCCATCCGAACATTATTCAGGATGTGAACGGAGAATATCCGATGATGGAAAGCCTGAAAGTTGGCCATACAACAGGCAACCGTTATACAGTTTACTCTTTATGGGACACCTATCGCAATGTCAGCACGTTGATGACACTACTTTACCCCGAACGTCAGCTCGATATAATCCGTACCATGATCGATATGTACAAGGAAAGCGGCTGGTTGCCCAAATGGGAGCTTTACGGACGGGAGACACTCACCATGGAAGGTGATCCTTCCATACCTTATATCGTAGATGCATGGATGCGCGGTTTACGCGATTTCGACGTGGAAACAGCTTACGAAGCTATGCGCAAAGGAGCAACTACTCCGGGCGAATTTAACCTGCTCCGTCCGGATGCAAACGATTATTTCAGCAAAGGCTATGTGCCACTGCGCGAACAATACGACAACTCAGTCTCCCATGCTTTAGAATATTATATTGCCGATTGGAACCTGGCCAACTTTGCCGGAGCTTTGGGCAAGAAAGAAGATGCCAAGCTATTCCGCGACCGCTCTTTGGGCTATAAACACTATTATAGTAAAGAGTTCGGCACGCTTCGCCCTATTTTGCCGGACGGGACGTTCTATTCCCCTTTCGATCCGAAGCAAGGCGAGAACTTTGAACCAAGTCCGGGCTTCCATGAAGGCAATTCATGGAACTACACCTTCTATGTGCCGCACGATATTAAAGGGTTGGCAAAGTTGATGGGCGGTGATAAGAAGTTTGTAGACAAACTTCAGATGGTGTTCGATAAAGGGTATTATGATCCGGCCAATGAACCCGATATTGCATATCCTTATCTGTTCAGCTACTTTAAAGGCGAGGCCTGGCGTACGCAGAAGATTGTCCGTCAATTGTTGAAAGACTCCTATCATAATGCGCCGAATGGTGTGCCGGGCAACGAGGATACGGGAACGATGTCTGCCTGGGCTATTTTCTCCATGATGGGATTCTATCCGGCCTGCCCCGGAGATGTGAACTATGTAGTAACTTCGCCAACGTTTGACAAGATAACGATCCAACTGGATAAGAAGTTCTATCCCAAAGGCCGGTTGGTAATAGAGTCTGTACACAATAAGCCGGAAGATATTTATATCAAGGACGTATATGCCGGTGATAAGAAACTGAGAGGTTATACCATTTCACAGGAAGAACTTGTAAATGCAGGCGTACTTAAATATATTCTGGAAGATACACATAAGTAATTAAGAAGAGGCTGTCAAAAGCCGGAATTAAGGAACGCAGACCCTATTGATTTTATTAATAATCAATAGGGTCTGCGTTCTTCTGCGTGTTCTACATCCGGTAATACAAATCCGGGGGGGGAGGGGCATCTCTTTCAACCAAAAGCGTCGGCTGCCCACTGCCGGCTGCAGAAATCATTGACACTCCCCTGATTGAAGCATCTCCCTACTTAGGGAGATTATTTCCCCCTAGCTAGGGAGATTGTTTCCCCTTACCTAGGGAGATTGTTTCTCCCTACCTAGGGGGATGGTTCAACCAGGGAAGGGCGGGAAGCCGAATGAGGCTAAGACAAAGAGGGTGTACAGGCGGCGGTATATCCGGGCTTGGGAAAGTCTGGGCTTATTAGAACCACTTGATCTTTCTGAATATGAAGAATGCCGTAGCAGATAGAAAAATGGAGCATAAAACAATGAGAATAAACCCGTGTGGCATGTCTTCCATATAAATTGGAACATTCATACCATAAAAGCTGGCAATTAACGTAGGCACCATCAGGATAATGGATAAAGACGTCATGCGTTTCATAATTGTATTCACATTATTGGATATAATAGAGGCAAAGGCATCCATCGTACCGGTAAGAATGTCGCTGTATATGTTTACTGTCAGGTGAGCCTGCTTCAACTCGGTTTCTACATCCTCTACTAATTCTTTGTCCATATAAATCGGGTCCTGGAAAATACTTTGCAGTTTGGTAAGCATCACTTCGTTGCCGCGGATAGAGGTATTAAAGAAAACCATACTCTTTTCCAACTTCATCAGCGTAAGCAAATCTTCATTGCGGATGCTTTTCTCTAATGCCTTCTCTGCCTGCGAAACGGCATAATTTATTTGTTTCAGGTATTTCAGATACCAAACGGCAGACGAATGAATAAGACGTAATATCAAATCATATTTATGCCGTACTACCACTTCCTTGCGGCGTGTGTACCGGATAAAGTCAGAGATCAGTTCTGTTTTATAATAGCAAACCGTTACTATAATTTCATTATTTGTGATGATTCCGATAGGTACGGTAGTAAAAAGAATCCCTTGCTCTTTGCTTTGTACCGGAATACGCAGGATCGTAAGCAACCATTTTCCCTCATATTCAATGCGGGCACGCTCGTCGGTGTCGGCAATGTCGCTAAGAAAAGATTCGGGAACCTGGAATTCGTTAATAAGATATCGGATATCGTCCGTAGTGGGGCATTCTACATTAACCCAGCAGTTAGGAAGCCATTGCTTTTTTTCTACAAAGCCGGCTTCACAATAAAGAAAACTTCTCATTATTGCCTCCTTTCATCATTGTTGAGTGCAGAGGATAATGAGGTGGTATATCCTCCGCGCTACATTAATTTGTACTTGTCTGTCTGTTCTCGCGGAATACTGTCGTCCATAATTGATAATTACTTTTTACGGTCGCAAAGATAGTCTTTTTTCTGTATACTTTGGCAAAAAATGTTACCTTTGATTCCCCAATTAAGTAATGAACAATGGCAGAAGGAACCAAGAATACAGGAAGAGGAAGACAGAAGACAGTGGTAGTGCCCGATATGGGACGTTTGCAACCACAGGCTCGCGAACTGGAAGAAGCTGTTCTGGGGGCATTGATGCTCGAGAAAGACGCATATTCAATAGTAAGTGAAATATTGAAGCCAGAGTGTTTTTACGAAAAGTCGCATGAGAAGATTTATTCTGCTATTGTAGACCTGGCTATCAGCCAACGTCCGGTAGATATGCTGACTGTGACCGAGCAGTTGAAACGCAGAGGCGAGCTGGAAGAAGTGGGAGGACCTTTTTATATTTCCCAGCTAACCAGTAAAGTGGCCAGTAGCGCCCATATAGAATACCATGCCCGCATTATTGCCCAGAAATATCTGGCACGCGAACTGATTTCTTTCACAGCTATGGTTCAGGGCAAAGCATTTGACGAAACCATTGACGTAGACGATCTGATGCAGGAAGCCGAAGGCAAACTGTTCGAAATATCCCAACGTAATGTAAAGAAAGACGTTACCCAGATCAATCCCGTAATCAAGGATGCAATGGAGATGTTGCAGAAAGCAGCCAACCAGAAGGAAGGCTTGAGCGGTCTGCGAACCGGTTTCGAAGGGCTTGATAAGATTACTTCGGGTTGGCAGAATTCCGACCTTATCATTATAGCCGCCCGTCCTGCGATGGGTAAGACTGCGTTTGTGCTTTCTATGGCTAAGAATATGGCGGTTAACTTCAATACTCCGGTAGCTTTGTTTTCGCTTGAAATGAGCAATGTGCAGTTGGTGAACCGTTTGATTGTGAACGTATGTGAGATTCCGGGCGAAAAGATTAAGAGCGGACGCCTGGAGAGCTACGAATGGGAGCAGCTGGACTTTAAAATCAAGGAACTTTATGATGCGCCTATTTATGTGGATGATACGCCCAGTTTGTCAGTCTTTGAATTGCGTACCAAAGCGCGCCGTCTGGTGCGCGAACATGGCATCAAATGTATTATTATTGACTACCTGCAGTTGATGAATGCCAGCGGTATGAACTTCGGTAGCCGTGAACAGGAAGTAAGTACCATTTCGCGATCTCTGAAAGGCCTGGCTAAGGAGTTGAATATTCCTATTATTGCCCTGTCACAGTTGAACCGTGGTGTTGAAAGCCGCCAAGGAGTAGAAGGGAAGCGCCCCCAGTTGGCCGATTTGCGTGAATCAGGTGCAATTGAGCAGGATGCCGATATGGTTTGCTTTATTCATCGTCCCGAATATTATAAGATTACAGAAGATGAACGTGGAAACTCATTGATAGGCCTTGCCGAAATCATCATTGCCAAACACCGTAACGGTGCAACAGGAGATGTGAGACTCCGGTTCAAAAACGAGTTTGCCAAGTTTATGAACATAGAAGAAGACATCCCGATCCGCGAGTTCTCTTCTAATATGAACAGTGCGCCGGAACCTTTGCCTCCTATACCTCCGGCAGGTGCCGATTTCCTGAATCAGGGAAGCAGCAACGAGGTACCGTTTTAGCGGATAAAATACATTATGGCGATAGGCAGTCTTTCCTCCTTGCAGGTTTATACGGGAGAAATTATATCTTTAGGTGTGGCGGCTTCGTGGACAATAACCGCATTATGTTTTGAGTATGCCGGCAAGCGGATAGGGGCGTTGCCACTTAATATAATCCGCTTGCCGGAATGGTGGTTACCCTGTTTGGTATCGGTCTTTCCATTGTGGGCCGGGGTGGTGGCGGGTCCGAAAAATGGCATTTTACACTTCCTGCCAAAGGCATCTTATTTGGCATAGGTGCCGGAGTAGGGCAGGGCGTAGGCTTGGTGTTCAGTAAATTAGGAATGTCCTGTTATATGGAAAGTGCCGATCCTGCCAATACAGTCGTTGTACAAATGATTCCATTTGCCTCTACGTTGATACGTGCCATAGTGGGAGTGAGCGGCTTTTTGATCGTAATGCTGTCTATGCGGCAAGGCAAAGCCTTTGTCCGTTCCTTTGGCGACTGCAAAGCAATGACGGCGGCAACCGGGGGAACCATATTCGGCCCGTTTCTGGGTGTCTCTTTCTCGTTAATGGCTGTGCAATATACGGGGGCTGGCATTGCCTCCACATTGATGGCGCTTACGCCGATAATCATTCTGGCACCCGCTTGGTTTTTCTTTAAGCAGAAGGTTACTTTGAAGGAAATTATTGGAGCGATAATCAGTGTGTGCGGCGTATCGTTGTTCTTTGTCTGATCGCCGCATCACACTGTTTAGATGAGTTGCATGGTTTATTCAGATCATTCCCACGGAGTAAGCGTTACGTTGCGGAACTGTACTTCCTTTCCTTCGCTTTGCAGACCGATATAACCGCTCTTTTGGTTGCTTGTTCCTATATTCTTAAGTGCGCCGTTAACATAAACGGTAATTACACCATTCTTCACGAAGATGTTTACTTCGTTCCATTCTCCTGCAGGTTTTTCTGTGTCTTCCCCCGATTTCTTTACAACGGGAAACATCGGACGGGGCTCGCCGGGCTTGCCCTGATATTCGGCCAAATCGGCACCGTTAAGGGCAACAAAGTCGCCTGCATTGTCAAGCATCAGGTTGCATTCGATACCATTCGGGAAGGGATTTGTCGGATCGGTGATCAGTAAAAAAATGCCACTGTTTGCTTTTTCTTTACCGTTTGGCCAGCGGTATTCCAAATGCAATTTGTAGTCGCCATACTTTTCTTTCGTGTACATATAGCCGAAAGGCTGGCCGGTGATGTTTATTATGCCGTCTTTTACGGAATATACCTGATCGGCGGGAACAGAGTTTTTGTCTACTACAAAATTCCAGTTGGAAAGGTCTTTGCCGTTAAATAACTTGATAGTTTTCTGTGCAACAACTTCACTTCCAGAGCATAAAAGGGCAACAGCTATGGCTGCCAGAGAGATTAGTCTTTTCTTCATGGTATTAATATTATATAATTAGTCTGCAATGAGTTTACGATAACGCACACGTTTGGGCTCTACATCACCCAATTGTTTGCGTTTGTATTCTTCATAGTCGGAATATGTACCTTCGTAGAATACAACGTTCGAATCCCCTTCAAACGAAAGGATATGCGTACAGATGCGATCAAGGAACCAGCGGTCGTGTGAAACAACAACGGCACAACCGGCAAAGTTTTCCAATCCTTCTTCCAGTGCACGGAGCGTATTTACGTCTATATCGTTGGTAGGTTCGTCCAGCAATAATACGTTTGCTTCCGCTTTTAGGGTAAGAGCCAAATGTAGCCGGTTTCTCTCGCCGCCGGATAATACGCCACAAAGCTTTTCCTGGTCGGCTCCTGCAAAATTGAATTTGGAAAGATAAGCGCGAGAGTTGACTTCTTTGCCTCCGACGCGTATAAACTCTTGTCCTCCGGAAACAACCTGGTAAACGGTTTTCTTCGGGTCAATATCTTTGTGGGTCTGGTCTGCATAGCCAATCTGAACCGTTTCGCCCACTTCAAAAGAGCCTTTGTCAATGCTTTCCATTCCCATAATCATCTTGAATAATGTCGTTTTTCCAGCACCATTAGGGCCAATAACGCCAACAATTCCATTGGGAGGGAGCATAAAGTTCAGATTGTCGAATAACAATTTGTCGCCAAAGGCTTTTGCTACGTGTTGCGCTTCTATTACTTTATTACCGAGACGCGGTCCGTTCGGAATAAAGATTTCCAGTTTGGCTTCGCGTTCTTTCTGGTCTTCATTCAAAAGAGCCTCATACGAGTTCAAACGGGCTTTGCCTTTGGCCTGACGTGCTTTCGGAGCCATATTGATCCATTCCAGCTCACGTTCCAACGTTTTACGACGTTTGCTCACCTGTTTTTCTTCCTGAGCCATACGTTTTGTCTTTTGATCCAGCCATGACGAATAGTTGCCTTTCCACGGAATACCTTCTCCACGGTCTAGTTCAAGAATCCATCCGGCCACATGATCCAGGAAGTATCGGTCGTGTGTGATGCAGATAACTGTGCCTGGATATTGTTGTAGATGCTGTTCCAGCCAGTCTATGGATTCGGCATCCAAATGATTGGTTGGTTCGTCCAGTAACAATACGTCGGGTTGTTGAAGCAATAAGCGGCATAAGGCAACTCGACGGCGTTCGCCTCCTGATAACGTGTCAACTACCTGATCTTCGGGTGGACAGCGAAGAGCGTCCATGGCACGTTCCAGACGGCTGTCCAGGTTCCAGGCATCCGTTGCATCTATCTTGTCCTGTAATTCAGCTTGACGGGTAATCAAAGCATCCATCTTGTCAGGATTTTCCAATACTTCGGGATCGCCAAATTTTTCGTTCACCTCTTCGTACTCTTTTAGTGTGTCAACAATATCCTGTACACCTTCCTGTACGATTTCCTTCACAGTCTTTCCCGATTGCAATTTCGGATCTTGTTCCAGATAGCCAATTGAATAACCAGGTGAGAAAATCACATCTCCCTGATACTCTTTTTCAATGCCGGCGATAATTTTCAACAGGGTAGATTTACCAGAACCATTTAAACCGATAATACCAATCTTAGCTCCATAAAAGAAAGAAAGATATATATCTTTTAGTACCTGTTTTTGAGGCGGGAACATCTTGCTTACGCCCACCATAGAGAAAATAATTTTCTTATCGTCTGCCATATTGTTAGATATATAATTATAAATAGTTTGTTTGTAGACAAAAGTACATGATTATTTTGGTATACTCTAAAACTTTTCCTGTATTCTAAAAAAAATCTCTCAAAATTTGTATAATTAAACTCTATACTTTATCTTTGCACCCGCATTACAGAAGTAACGCATTAGGATGATTCGCTAGCTCAGCAGGTAGAGCACATCCCTTTTAAGGATGGGGTCCTGGGTTCGAACCCCAGGCGGATCACTGAAAACGAAAGAAAAATCAAGCAAATCCCTGATAATCAAAAATTATCGGGGATTTCTTTTTTCTGGCAGGTAGCAAAAAATAGCCGTTTCAAGCATATTATCGGTGGATAAATCGTGGGACTAAAATTTAGTTCAAAAAAGTCCCACGAATTTGCATCTTTCTCACTGATTCATAGTATTTTGCATAGACTTACTTTGGAAGAGAATACATAGTTTTGTAACTTTAAAAACGATGTAAAAATGGCTCGAAAATCATTTTCTGTATTGTTCTTCATCAAGAAAGGCAAATTATTAAAGAACGGAGAAGCACCCGTGTGCATGAGAATCACCGTAAACGGCTGTATGGTAGATATTTCTATCAAAAGAAGCTGTCCCGTAAACCTATGGAATCAGGCTAAAGAGAATTCAAAAGGCAAAGACCGTATGTCGGTGGAACTGAACCATTACATAGAAATCACACGCTCACGCATACACCAAATTTATAGGGAACTGGAAACTTCCGACAAGGTTATCACCGTTGATCTTGTGAGAAAACTATTTTACGGTGTGGACGAAGATAACAAAACACTATTGCAGGTATTCAGGGAGCATAATGAACAAAGCCGTAAGCTGATCGGCAAAGACTTTGTTAGTAAAACCGTTCAACGGTATGAAACCACTACCCGATATTTGGAGGAATTCATTAAGAAAGAATATCAGTTATCGGATATTGCCCTGAACAACTTGGAAGCCAACTTCATTTCTAAGTTCGATGCTTTTTTGAAGATCGAAAAAGGTTGTGCGCAGAACTCCGCTATTACCCGATTGAAGAATTTAAAGAAGATTATCCGTATTGCTTTGGAAAACGACTGGATAAAGAAAGATCCGTTTGCTTACTACCGTTTCAAATTGGAAGAAACCGATCCTGAATTTCTGACGATGGACGAGATTAAAATCATTCTCGCCAAAGAGTTTACAATTAAACGAGTAGAACAGGTACGTGACGTTTTTGTCTTTTGCATTTTTACTGGCTTGGCGTTCAGCGATGTGAAAGATTTATCACCCGAACACTTGGTAAAAGACAACAAAGGGGAACTTTGGATAAGGAAGAACCGGCAAAAGACAAAAATCATGTGTAACATTCCTGTGCTACCTGTGGCAGCTTCTATACTTGAAAAGTATAAAAATGTGGCAGAATGTACCGGAAAACTATTGCCTGTATTGTGTAATCAACGCATGAACAGTTATTTGAAAGAGATTGCCGATGTGTGCGGAATTCATAAAAATCTTAGCACACATATCGGAAGGCATTCTTTCGCCTCCCTGGTCACGCTCGAGGAAGGGGTGCCGATCGAGACCATCAGCAAGATGCTGGGACACTCCAACATAAAGACCACCCAGATATACGCGCGTGTAACCCCGAAGCGACTGTTCGAGGACATGGACAGGTTCGTCAAGGCAACCCGCGATTTGAAACTTATTCTTTAATCCCCAAACAATCATTATCATGCGCAGTACATTCAAGCTTTTATTCTACATCAACCGTAACAAGATAAAATCGGACGGCACGACCGCCGTTCTCTGCCGGATCAGCATCGACGGAAAGAAATCGGCTGTCACGACAGGCATCTATTGCAAACCCGGGGACTGGGACAGCAAGAAGTGTGAAATCAAAACAGCCAGGGAGAACAACCGCCTTACCGCCTTCCGCAACCGGCTGGAAGAGGCGTACGGGAACCTGCTGAGGAACCAGGGAGTGGTCACGGCCGAACTGCTCAAGACCACCGTATCCGGTGCCAATTCCGTGCCGGAATACCTTCTGCAGGCCGGAGAGGTGGAACGCGAACGGCTCAGGGTCCGCTCCAAGGAGATCAACTCCACCTCCACCTACCGCCAGTCAAAGACCACGCAGCTTAACCTCAGGCAGTTCATCGAATCCCGCGGGATGAAGGACATCGCCTTTTCGGACATCACCGAAGAGTTCGCCGAATCGTTCAAGGTCTTCCTCAAGAAAGAGCTGGGACACAGGAACGGACACGTGAACCACTGCCTGTGCTGGCTCAACCGGCTCATCTACATCGCCGTGGACAGGGATGTACTAAGAGCCAATCCGATAGAGGACGTGGCATACGAGAGGAAAGAAGCGCCTAAACTAAGGCATATCAGCCGCAGTGAGCTGAAGCGGATGATGGAAACCCCGCTGCCCGACCCGATGATGGAGCTGGCACGCAGGACGTTCATCTTCTCCTCGCTGACCGGTCTGGCCTATGTGGATACGAGGGCTCTCCATCCCCGACATATCGGAAGGACCTCGGAAGGAAGGAGGTATATCCGCATCCACCGCGCCAAAACGGACGTGGAGACGTTCATCCCGCTGCATCCCATAGCCGGACAGATACTGGATCTTTACAACACCACGGATGACGACAGGCCGGTATTCCCGCTGCCGGTCCGCGACGTCCTCTGGTACGAGGTACATGGAATGGGCGTGGTATTAGGCATGAAAGATAACCTGTCCTACCACATGGCCCGGCATTCGTTCGGGACCCTGACACTGACCGCGGGTATTCCGATAGAGAGCATCGCCAGGATGATGGGCCATACGAACATCGACAGCACGCAGGTCTACGCCCAGGTCACCGACCGGAAGATATCCTCGGACATGGACTGGCTGATGGAAAGAAGAAAGCCTGCGGCCGGCAAGGAAGCCGCAGGCTAAATAAAAATTGCCGCCGGAATTGTATTTACGATTCCGGCGGCAATCCTTAAACTTGAATACGATATTATACCAATGCAGCGTGATAGTTCTCCTCCAACAGCTTCTCGATGTCCGACTGCCTGTACAGGATCTTCCCGCCAAGCTGGATATAGGGAATCCGTCCTTGGTCCCTGTAATCCTGCAGGCACCTGCGGCTGATCCTCAACGTCCCAGAAAGCTCCCTGTCGGTCAGGAACCGTTCCCCGTTGAAGGGAGGACGGTTGTCACGGGCAAGACGCTCCACTTTTTTCTCCATGTTGTCCAGCAGGGCAAAGAACCTGCGGACACGTTCGTTCTCCTTGTCGATAATGCCTTCCATCTCTTCCGTTCTTTAAAGGTTTCCGTTCTTCCTTCCTTCTCTCATTGCCTTCTCCTTGCGTCTGATGCCGACGTAGGCCATCAGCTTCTCCACATCCCCGGGCTTGTAATAGAACTTGCGCTGGAGGCAGGTAAACGCCAGCCGTCCGGTATCGCGGAGGGTCTGCAGGGTACGTGGCGAGATGTCAAGGCGCAGGCAGACATCCTGGCCGTCCAGTCACTCTCCGGGTTCCTTACAGCGGTTTCTCTCATACAATCTGTCCACATGTGTGGACAGGTTCTCGGCGCGTGCCAGCATCCTCTTAAGGACACTGGCCTCGATGTAGCATATTTCCATATTTTCAACTCGTTTAAATGTCAGTGCGAATATAAGGGAAGAAACCATGAGAGGCAAGCGCGACCGGCACACTGGCAGGAATAGTCATGGATAGTCGGTTTTTGTCATATGGGAAGGAAAAAGAAAGCTGAAGCGGGTCTGGATCCACTACCCCCCTTTGGGTATGTGAAAGGAACGTTGTGGTGAAAGAAAAAACTCCTTTTCACACATAGATGAGGCAATGCCGGAAGTCCGGCAATAAAAAGATGTGGCTTCTCTACCCGGATAAATGCCATGATTACAGACTTCTTCTTGTTCCTATACCATCAGACCGATTACCTTCAGGTTAACAACTTATCCAACCTGTGATAGATCCGGATGTGAAAAGATTACTTTGACTGACTATTACAATATAATAAGTAGAATCATGTCAAATCTACTGTCTGCTATTGTCTGTTGATAATGGCTGGCAGTAGAACAAACTTTCGTTAAACCAATACGTTCATTCTTTATTATCAAGTTTTTAGGCTACCTTTGTATTTTATTAACTTATTTACCAAACATTATGGGACTACTCAAACCGAATCAAGCTCTGAACAAAGCATATAGACAGGTTGCGATTGAAACAACAGATTTTGACTTATTCAAAAATGCCCTTCGCACATTGAGAGACAATATTGTGGATGGGCAAAGAGAACACACGCAAAAAGAACATTTACGTAATTTTCTGAGTGAAACGTTCTACAAGCCATACTACATGGCTCCCGAAGAAGATATTGATTTGGCTATCCGATTGGATAAAACTATCAAGTCCAATATAGGGTTATTGATTGAAGTAAAGAGTACCACCAACAAAGGTGAGATGATTTCTAATGACAATCTTAATCGTAAGGCTTTGCAGGAATTATTGCTATACTATCTTAAAGAACGTGTCAATAAGAAGAACAATGATATTAAATATCTCATCGCTACTAATATTCATGAATTCTTTATTTTTGATGCCCATGAGTTTGAACGCAAATTCTATCACAACAAACAATTACGTCGTGAGTTTCAAGACTTTGTGGATGGACGCAAAACTAGTAACAAAACCGATTTCTTCTATACTGAAATTGCAACAACCTATATTGAGGAGGTGAAAGATAGCCTTGAATACACTTACTTTAACTTACAAGACTATCAACACCTACTTGATAGAACAGACGGTAGCGCTTCACGCAAACTTATCGAACTTTATAAGATATTCAGCGATACACATCTTTTGAAGCTATCGTTCCAAAATGACAGCAATTCGCTCAACCGTGGATTCTACACTGAGCTGCTACACATTATTGGTATTGAGGAACGCAAAGAGAATAATAAAACCGTGATTGTACGCAAAGCTGTGGAACGGCGTGACGAGGCTTCATTACTAGAGAATACTATTAACCAACTGGATGCAGAAGATTGTTTGCGTCACATAAATGGTAGTTTGTATGGGAATGATTATGAGGAACGGTTATTCAATGTTGCAATGGAATTGTGTATTACTTGGATGAATCGCATCCTTTTCTTGAAACTGTTGGAGGCTCAGATGTTGAAATACCACAATGGAAATGCAATCTATAAATTTCTTTCAATAACTAAGATTCATGACTATGATGATCTCAACACACTCTTTTTCCAAGTGCTTGCACGTGACATGAGCAGCCGCACACACTCCATTATGCGTGATTTTGTTTACGTTCCCTATCTTAACAGTTCTCTTTTCGAGGTGACAGATTTGGAAAGTAAAACAATTAAGATAAACAGCCTTTCACAACGTACGGTACTTCCTGTTTTGGCGAGTAGCGTATTACGGAATAAAAAACGCAATCTACAAGTCAACGCATTACCCACCCTGCAATATTTGTTTGCTTTTCTCGATGCTTATAACTTTGCGAGCGAAGGCAGTGAAAGAAGTGCAAGAAGAGGCAAAAACACTCATCAATGCTTCTGTTTTAGGGCTTATATTCGAGAAAATAAATGGTCACAAGGATGGTTCGGTATTCACTCCAGGCTTTATCACTATGTTCATGTGCCGTGAAGCAATCACCAAGACCGTGTTGCAAAAGTTTAATGGTTATTATGGCTGGAATTGTACCACCCGTATAGATCTATACAACCATATCGACAATATAGTCGAAGCTAATGAACTAATTAACAGTTTGCGGCTGTGTGATCCAGCTGTTGGTTCGGGTCACTTTCTTGTGTCTGCTCTCAATGAACTGATACTCTTGAAATATGAATTGGGTATTTTGGTAGATGCTACCGGTAAGCGTATCCGCAAAGCGGACTATCAACTTGCCATTGAAAATGACGAGCTGATTGTGACCGATGCCGAAGGTAATTTATTTGCTTACAACCCACTCAATGCGGAAAGTCGCCGCATGCAGGAAACTCTTTTCAAGGAGAAGCGTCAAATTATTGAGAACTGTTTATTTGGCGTTGATATTAACCCCAATTCTGTGAAGATTTGCCGCCTACGACTGTGGATTGAATTGTTGAAGAATGCTTACTATACGGCTGAAAGTAATTACACTTATTTAGAAACCTTACCAAATATCGACATTAACATCAAATGTGGAAATTCTTTGCTTCACCGATTCGCTTTGACAGACAGTATTCAGACCGTACTGCGAGAGTCTAGTATCAGCATCAGCCAATATAAGGAAGCTGTAGCTAAATATAAAAATGCCCAAAGTAAAAGCGAAAAGCAGGATTTGGAAACGTTTATAACAGAAATCAAGTCGAAACTGAAAACAGAGATCAACCGCCGGGATGCACGATTGGTTAGATTGAACAAACGCCGCTCTGAGTTGGCAAACTTACAAGCGCCTCAACTGTTTGAACCGACAAAAAAGGAAAAGAAAGCGTCGGACAAGCGCATTGCCGATTTAAAGAAAGAAATTGCGACATTAGAAAATATATTTGAGGAAATACGCTCCAACAAAATTTATCTTGGTGCATTCGAATGGCGTATAGAATTTCCAGAAGTACTCGATGCCGAAGGCAACTTCTTGGGATTTGACTGTATCATTGGCAATCCACCTTACATTCAGTTACAATCTATGGGTAAGAGTGCCGATGTATTAGAATGCATGGGTTACATAACTTATGCACGCACTGGTGATATTTACTGCCTCTTCTATGAGTTGGGTATGAACCTGCTTACTCCCAATGGTTTTCTTTGCTATATCACGTCTAATAAATGGATGCGTGCAGGGTATGGTGAAGCCTTGCGAGGTTATTTCGCAAGCAAGACCAATCCTATTATGTTGGTAGATTTTGCAGGCATAAAAATATTCGATGCAATAACGGTAGAAGCAAATATTCTTTTATCTCAAAAAGCAGCAAATATTTTTAACACACAAGCTTGTTTGGTACAAGATGCGAATGGCTTGAATAATTTGAGCGATTTCGTGCAACAACAAGGCGTGAAGTGTAACTTTGCAGATTCTATCCCGTGGGTGATATTGTCTCCCATTGAACAGAGCATCAAGCAGAAGATTGAGTCTGTGGGAATACCCTTGAAGGATTGGAACATCCAAATCAACTACGGGATAAAAACTGGTTTCAATGATGCTTTTATCATATCTACCGAAAAGCGTGATGAGATACTAGCGAATTGTCAAACAGAAGATGAACGTCAAAAAACGGCTGAACTTATACGACCGATTCTTCGTGGCAGAGATATAAAGAGGTATGGATATGACTGGGCAGGGCAATGGCTAATATATATCCCTTGGCATTTCCCATACCAATTTGATGAATCTATAACTGGTGCTTCTGAAAAGGCAGAAAAAGCGTTTAAAGAACAATATCCTGCTGTATATAACCATATGTTGGAATATAAAGAACCACTTTCTAAACGAAACAAAGCAGAGACAGGAATTCGATATGAGTGGTATGCTATGCAACGTTGGGGGGCCAAGTATTGGGAGGATTTTTCTAAGCCAAAAATCATATGGGGAGAAATATCTGATAAATCAAAATTTGCTTTCGACTTTTTTGGAGAATATATACCAGAAGCAACTTCTTTTTACATGAAAGGCGAGTGTATTGAATACCTTTTGTCTGCTTTAAATTCGTCCGTGTCTGAATGGTTGTTTTCTAAAGTAGGGACAACTACAGGAGTAGGGACAATTAGATGGAAAAAGTATACCATAGAACAGCTTATTGTTGCTAAGCTATCTACTGAACAACTAAATACTCATCTTGCTGCTTTCAATGATTTGAAAGTAGGCAAGATGAGTATTACGGATTTTGAATGTTTTAGCAATAAGTTGATGTATGATGTTTATAAACTTACCTCAGATGAAATTCAATATATTGAAAACCAGCAAACTGTTTAAATAGACTTTCGGAGTGAAGAAACAAATGAATGTAGAAAATTAGTTTCTTCACTCGTGAATCCATATATCATTGAAACCAAACCCTCTATTTTAGAGTCAATAAATGGTAGATTGATATTTTTATTTATTATACTGTTTGCAAGTTCTGCTAATTCAATGAGTTCTATTTTATTGGCATCATAAAAAGGTATAGGGAAAGTCGCTATATTTTGACCTCCAACTTGAACATCTCCAACGCCAGTTTTATTCATATTAGTCACATAGCTATACCATGTTATAGCTTGTGAATTCAATACTGCCAACAGATAATCCAAATGATCGCCTGAATTCTCATGTACTGGACTTTCTATTTGCCTGATTATCAAATAACCGTATTACATCCGGTTATTTGTCGGAATCTGTCATTCAGTAATCGTTCCTGTCATTCGTTTTTTCTCTGCGGTTGTTGCCTTTTTTCTCGTAGTATTATGGCCATGTTACCAGATGGGAAGAGTCACCTCCATCACAACTATGAATTATAGTGTAACCATATTTGTATATAGCCGTATGATACGCTATCCAGATAATGCTATCACAGAATTGCAATATAGCCGGATATCCTTATTTTGATATCCGGAAGCCAATGTCGCACGCACCCTTCCGGATACAGATATCTCAAAATCTCCATTTACAGAAGTGTATAAATATCAAACCATTAATGGAAACGATGAAAAAACAATAAGGCGTATACGGCTACCTGTCATTCTCCATTTGCAGATGTGTAAAAGTAGCAATCCATTAATGGAGATAATGCAGAAAAAACATGAAGCATATACGGCTCACTGCCGCTCTCCATTTGTAGATGTGTAGAAGTAACAATCCATTAATGGACAATAGGGCATGTAAAGGGCAGATTTCCCGTATATTCGCCTCCTTATTCCCGAATTATGGGTGTAAGTTATATGGTTATGGAGAAATATCCATCCTTTTATGGGGAGAGCGGCCGACAAATACCTAATGGAAATGCCCCGAAAATCACAGGAGAATAGCCATACAATGGATTGATACACAATAATTATTGGATAAACGTGGTCCGCTCCTGCGGACAGCAAGTTGTGTTTTCGTTAAACGAAAACAGGAGGGTTTGGCGGCATACCTGCCGCCAAACCCTCTGTTAATCAGGCTCCGAAGTCGCCTAATTTTTTATGAAAACATTTTTTTCTATCTTAAATACTGATGAGAAAATAATGTAGTATACGACCTGATATACATTTATCTTCAGCAAACTAAATGTCGATAAACCGATCATCCCTACGTAAATGGTTGATAATAGCGCCCAAATTATACAAAAACACCACCTTTTCTTTTATGAATCCCAACAAAATATAAAAATATACAAAAACAATCGCAGGCTTATTCGTGGGACTTTATCTTTCAGACAAAAAGTCCATTTTTTATATTATTTTTTCTTGTTTCTTTTATGAAATTAAAAAAACAAGAAAAAAAATGCTAATCCAATTTTACTTTAATTCGTCTGCAAGGTCTTTTATACAGAACGTCCATTTAAATGAGCTCATGAAAAGGTATGTAAGATAAAATTGTCTAATAAAAAAATAGTAACTATGTATACAACTATAAAAGAAAAGGTAGGAATGCCAATTTTGGTGAGGTTGTTGATTTGCGGAGTTGTAAACGCCCAACATTGGCGTCACTATTGTTACTATCCTTCTAATCGGGTTGTTACCGTTGTGGTTAAACCGGACATGCTCCATTATATCAGTAACCGATTCAATCGAAAGGAAAGATTGGCAATGGCTATGGCTTACTTGAAAACGAACAAATATCTGACGATTAAACAATATGCCAAGATGACGCAACTCAGTAGAGCTGCGGCAGAAGCTGAACTGGATGCCTTTGCCATGGATAAGAAAAATCCCATACAACTCGTAATTAGAGGGAAAAAGAAAATATATACCAAAAGATAATAGGATATGAAAAAGATTTGGAAACTACTGATGCTGGGAGTGACAGTCTTGTTTTTGCTGCAATCCTGTGTGACTGTACGCAAGTCTCGTCATCCCCATCACCACAGGCATTGTATGGTCATTAACTCACAGATTACGGATATGACTAAGTTAAATACACCTTCCATCTATATGGCAAGTGAATCCCCGACTGTTTATGAGCATAAAGGATGACAAGGAACTGGTGGAGCTAACGGCTAAGGAACCGGAGAAAGGTTTCCGCTATCTGATGACAAAATATAAGGAAGCGGTTTACTGGCATATCCGAAGGTTGGTTGTAACCCATGAAGATGCACAGGATGCAACGCAAGAAACTTTTATAAGGGTATTCAGGTCATTATCCGATTTTAAAGGCGAATGCACTTTCCGTTCCTGGGTATACCGTATTGCCACCAACGAAGCTTTGTGCCTGTTGGATCGGTATAAAAAAGAGGAACGGGTGTCATTGGATGATTCTTCGAGTGAGCTAAGCAATCTGATGGCTGATGAATTTGTCGATTACAATGATTTGGAAGCTGTAAAGTTGCAAAAAGCCATTTTATCCTTGCCTACCAAGCAACAGCTGGCTTTTAACTTACGATACTATAATGATTTGGGATATGATGAGATTGCCGGAATTATCGGTTCAACAACTGATGGTGTAAAGTCCAGCTATCATATTGCCAAAGATAAGATTGTCAAATACATGAATGCTAACAATTAGATGTATGAAAGAAGATTTTGATTTCGACCGCGTAGGTAAACGGCTGCCTTATACCGCACCGGACGGTTTCTTGGATGATATGGAAAACAACATATGGGAAACTGTAAAATTGGAGATGCTTCCTTCCAAGCCCAAACGCAACTTTCGCCTTTGGTATTCTGTGACGGGAGGGCTTGTGGCGGCAAGTATTGCATTATTGGTTGTCTTCAACTTATTACCCCATGATTCAAGTAATAGTTTTGAAGATGTGGAAAAGGCTTTTGCCAATCTGAGCAGCAGCGATCAGGATTACCTGTTTGCGACTTATCAGTATGATCTGTTTATGAACGAATAATAACAAAGGAAATGAAGAATATCACTAAAGTAGTTGTATTTGCCTTGGTCATGATTGTGTTCCATGTAAATACGTATGCCCAAAAGAGCGAACAGCAGCGTATGACCCGTGAACAACTGGCCGAGACACAGGCTCAGTTCATCGCAAATGAAATGGCTATGGATGAAAAAATAGCCCAACAGTTTGTAGAAACTTTCTGCCAGTTCCAGAAAGAAATCTGGGCATTAGGTCCCCGACCGAAAAGAGAGAAAGCCCATCTTTCGGATAAAGAGGCTGAACAAGCCATGAACGAAAGGTTTGCCCATAGTCAGAAGATACTCGACCTACGTAAGAAGTATTATTTGAAGTACAGCAAATTTCTGACGCCCACACAAATTGAAAAAGTATATGTATTGGAAAGAAGAATGATGAACCGGCTGTTTCAACGTTCTCAAAATAAAGATAACCGTAAATAAAAGATGAAAATTATGAAATTAAAAGCATTTGGCATATTCTGTTTGTCGTTCTTGATGACGACAGCCTTGTCTTCTTGTGACAGTGATGAGATTACAGACCAACCGGGAGAAGTATCCGGCAGTGGAAATCCAACCATGACCGTTCTTGTCGAACAAGTGGCAGGAAGCGATGGATATGATGAAAATGGGATTGCTGCGTTGAATTTTCCAAGTACACAGGATTTACGTAGTATTTACAGTGGCTTGAAACTGAATTTTCAGTTGTCCGGAATCACAAAAATAGAGTTGGAAAGTGTAGATGGCTATGCCTTGGCCGGAACAACCGGCATCCAATGGGGAGAGTCAGGGGAAGCATTGACCGGGGAAGTTGAAAATGCCAACTCCATTCTGGTGCTCAATACCCCGGATGAAAACGGTTTGACTCCCGGAAAAGACTACTACATTTTTACCTTGCCTTGCGACCTTTATGGAGGTTATCGCCTATCCATTTATCGGGAAGGCCTCGTGGCACATTATTTCGGTGTGCATCAAACGGTGGAAATGGGCTCATTCGTCACGCCCGCTGACCTGATAGAGGAAGAATTGGAGTTTGACGATCCGGATGCGCCGCTTGTAGAAGAAGAACGCCCGGAACTGGATGCCACTACAACGGCACTTCTCCGTCAATATCAGCAAAACCCTACGGAAGAAAACAAGCAGGCTTTGTTGGATCAAATGGGTATTCGTTACGATAAAGTGGTAGCCCGTAAAAAAGCCAAACTCCGCGAACTGGAAAGAGAAGCCCTCACCTTGGATGTGGTGGAAGAAATGCAGGAAATTGTGGATGAAATGGTGGAAAACCGTGACATCCGGCTTGAACAGCAATTCCTGCGCCTCATTGACCCCCGAAATGACGACAATCCTGATGATGCATGGATGGTGCTGAGAGGTGCTTCCGCTCCCAATGCCTACATCGGTTATGCACCCGTTACCAATGCGGAATATGCATCCTTTAAGTCGGATTTTCTCTATGAAGCCGGACAGGATAATTATCCGGTGGTGAATATCACCGTAGAGGAAGCCACGGCCTATTGCGATTGGCTGGCACAGAATGACCCGACGCACAGCTACCGTCTGCCGACCGATGAAGAATGGATTTTAGGTGCCGGACACATGCCCAAGGATGTATCCATGAATGCGGGTCATGTGGAGACGGGTCTGACAGCGGTAGATGCTTACAGTCATACCACCGGAGCTTGCGGAGGCATTGACTTTTGGGGTAACTGTTGGGAATGGACCACTTCAACGGATGCTGAGGGTCAGTACATCATCAAGGGGGGCAGCTGGGATTCGGAACGCGATGATTGCCGCAGCGAAAAATCAGACGTCGTTCGTTCCGGAGGCCAAGGCTATGCCAACGTCGGTTTCAGAGTCGTAAGAACAGATCTCATCTAATTATCTAATCACATTACATGATGAAAAAAATATTTTTAGCAATGGCTGTTGCCATTGTGACGGCCACTGCTGTGTCCGCACAGAAGGATGACAGCGACTCAAAAATAACAGTATCGATTCATCAGACCGACCAGGAAGACGGGTATGAAGGGAGTGCCGAACAGCGTTGTGGCATCCGATTCAACCTTCCGATGGCAGGTGTGGTGAAGATAGAAGTGGAAAGTGTGGACGGTCTTCCGCTGGCTGGTACGGCAATCACCCGTCAGGATGCTTTTGGGAAAACCGTAGTCGGTGATATGGCGCATACCAGCACCATTATTACCTACATCTCCAGTGAGAAGTCCGGGTTCACTCCCGGAAAGGACTACTACATTTCCACCCTCCTCTGCAATCTGTATGGAGGATATAGGTTCTCCATTTACAAGGACGGTCTGGTGGCGCACTATTTCGGAGTACATCAGCAAGTAGAGTTGGGTAAGTTTATCAGTCCTGATGATTTGGTAGAAAGTGAATTGGAATTTGACAAGCCCGGTGCACCGCTGGTGGAAAAAGGGCGGCCTAAAATGGACTCCAAGACACATAAGCTCTTCGTCCTATACCGGAAGAATCCGACGGAAGCCAACAGACAGGCGTTACTCGACCAGATGGGGGTACGCTACGACAAAGTAGTGGCCAGAAAGAAGAATAAGCTGCGCGAACTGGAACGCGAAGCCCGTACTTACAGCATTGTGGAACACATGCAGGGTATCGTTGATGAGATGGTGGAGAACCGTGAAACACGAATCCGGCAACAGTTCCTCCGTTTCATCGATCCCCGAAGGGACGATAATCCGAAGGATGCGTGGATGGTGCTGCGTGGTGCTTCCGATGCGACGGCTTATATCGGGTATACTCCCGTCACCAATGCTGAGTATGCTGCCTTTAACCCCGGCTTCATCTACCAATCAGGACAGGACAACTATCCGGTGGTGAACATTTCCCTCCATGATGCACAGATCTACTGCCAATGGCTGACGGCTCAGGATAGCAAGCATACCTACCGATTACCCAATGAAGAAGAATGGATCTTAGGTGCCGGACACATGCCTAAAGACGTAGCTATGAATGCCAATCATCTGGAGTCGGGGCTGACTGCCGTAGATGCCTACAAGCAATCTACCGGTGCCTGTGGAGGGATTGACTTCTGGGGCAACTGCTGGGAGTGGACCACTTCAACGGACGCCGACGGACAGTATCTCGTGAAAGGAGGCAGTTGGGATGCCAAACGTGACGACTGCCGCAGCGAGAAATCGGACGATGTACGATCCGGAAACCAAGGCTATGCCAATGTGGGGTTCCGGGTTGTCAGAACAGATACTCCCCAATCCAAATAGACAGAGATTATTATCTACTTTTTATCAACTCATAATAGAAATTTAGTATGAAAAGAATGTTTTTAATGATGGCCATTGCCATCGCTACCACCTTGCAGGTACCTGCACAAGAAAGTAAAACCAAGCTTACTGCACAACAGCGGACTGAACAGCGCATCAAGGAAATGGATGAAAAGCTGACCCTAAACGATGAGCAGAAAACGAAAATCCGTGAATTGTATGCGGATTTCAACAAGCAGAAATATCCCCGTGAAAAGCGCAGGGAAGCCCTCGAAAAACTGACGGCGGACATCTGCCTTCTGCTGACAGCCGAACAGCAAACGACCTACAAGCAGATGATAGAACAGTCAATCGCTGACATGAAGAAAGGAAAGCGTGGTCAGTCGAAAGAATGATTTACTGCGAATACAGCGGCAGCGCATGATAATCATAACTATTCTTTTGTACATGAGCATTTGGGCATCAGCTACACCATGCAGATACACAGATTCAGACTTCGGTTTCAATGTATGGTCATATAATAACATCATACTTCCTTACAGGGAAACGGTGATAACAGCCGGTGGCACACAACAGAAACCGATATTAGTAATCTATTTGCATGGCGGACTAAAGCGTGGAAGTGATAATGTCAGACAAATGAATGAAGATGCAATCTATACGATTGCCGATTACCTTTGCAGAAACCGTATTAATGCCTTTATGATTGTACCTCAATGTCCGGACTCCCTTACGTGGGGAGTCCAGACAAATGAGATTATAAAAAATCTTGTTGATGAATACATGAACAAGGGAAAAGTGGATCCAGACCGTATCTATCTAATGGGCGGTTCTATGGGAGGAACAGGGGTTTGGAAAATGGCATCTGCCTATCCTTACTTGTTTGCCGCTGTTATGCCGGTAGCCGGAAATCCGGACACAATAGATGCTGCTCTGCTCGCCAAGACTCCGGTCTGCACGGTGATGGGGACTGGCGATAACCTAATGGACATTGCTCCAGTCACTTCTTTTATGGAACGGTTAAAGGAGCTGAATGGGGAAACTATACTTGACGTGGAAAATGGCTGGTCACATATTAAGACTTGCACAGAGAGCTATACGGACAAACGTCTCAATTGGATTTTCAATCATATACGCTCAAGCGAATAGTCGGTATATACAATCCCCCAATGTTCTTTACGATAAAAGAGTCATCGGTAGCCGCTTTTATTGAAAAAATAAGATTCTGGCTTCCTTTGGAGGTGAATGATCAATTTCTTCTTTTAATCAAAGCTGTTTTTTATGGTAAGAATACTTTTGCTTGTGGCATGTCTATGCCTGTCACTGTCCGTTTCAGCTCAAAGCTTAAGTGGTGTCGTAAAAGACAAGGCTTCGGATGAGGTCTTAATTTCTGCAACAGTCAAATTGGTTCCAGAAAATGGGAGTGCCTTATTTACAACTACTGATTTGAGCGGACAATTCTATTTCAATAAGCTTAAAGCAGGTACTTATGTCCTAAATATATCTTATATAGGCTATAAAGCTTTTATGGAAACTGTTAAAATAGCAAATACTTCCAACAAAATCAATGTATATATGCAGGAAAACTCACAGTTGCTGGGAGAGGTTGCAGTTAAGGGACGTGCTACCCGAGCCGAACAACGTGGTGACAGTCTCATGTACAATGCGGAGGCGTTCAAGGTAATGCAGGGAAGCTCGGCTGAGGATTTGCTGGCAAAAATGCCCGGTGTTGTTGTCGAGGGCGGTATTGTTCAGGCTCAGGGAGAGCAAGTGAAAAAGATTTTAGTGGATGGCAAGGAATTCTTTGAAGGGGATGTCAGTCTGGCTGTCAAGAATCTGCCTTCGGACATTATTGCCAGTATCGAAATTTTTGACAAGAAAAGTGACCAGTCTGAGTTCACCGGATTTGACGATGGCGAAGAAGTTAAAACTATAAATATCGTCACGAAAACGGGATTCCGACAAGGAACTTTTGGAGAGATGACTGTGGGATATGGTACTGATGAACGTTATAAGGTAAATGGGAATCTGAATTTCTTTAATGAAAATCAACGTATATCAGTATTAGGCATGTCCAACAATGTAAATCAGCAGAATTTTTCACAAGAAGATTTGACCGAAATCTTATCTTCTAATTCTGGAAACAAAAGAAAAGGATTCCGGAATGGAGGCGGGAAAAAAGGTTACCAAAGTGGAAGTTCCGTAGCTGACTTCATGATTGGCAGCATGGACGGACTTACATCTACCAATGGGCTGGGACTGAATTATGTAGATCAATGGGGGAAAAAGCTAAAGATAACTTCGAGCTATTTTTTCAATAAATCAGACAATCAGACCCTTCAACAAACAAACCGTAATTATTGGGATGCAGCATTGGCTGGAATGTCTTATGAAGAATATAAAGAGAATTACCTGACCAACTGGAATCATCGGTTCAATTTCAAGCTGGATTACCAGATAAACGAACGGAGTTCGTTGCTTTTTCGTCCATCTTTGAGCTTTCAAAATATGGACAGCAACAATTCATTGTAAGGGACAAACAAAACCGACGGGACCCTGAGCAATGAAACAAGTACCACAGCAGTTGGAGAAAACAAAGCCTATAATCTTGGTGCGGATTTGCTGTTCCGTCATCGTTTCACAAAACCGGGACGAACATTATCATGGATGCTGAGCGGACGCATGAGCAATACGGATGGTAGTAACCGTTCAGATTTTACGGATTTATTGTATAATCCTTTAGAACAGAACATTCCTGAAGAATATAGCCAATTGAAGAATAATATCAAAAAACAATACAGTTTCCGTTCCAACCTGACTTTTATTGAAAAAATATCCGATGAGCTTCAGTTGCAGTTGGGATATAAGCTTAATTATTCTGATTCGGAGAACGGACAAAAGACTTTTGTGTCACAACCGGACGAGGAATCCTACGAGCAACTGGATGAAAATCTTTCCAGTATATATCGGTCGGATTATCTGACCCAATCCGGGAATGTAGGTATTCGTTATCAGAGCGACAGATGGAATGCCATGTTGAGACTGGAAACCCAATGGGCAAACTTGAAGGGAGATTTAACCTATCCTCAATCTGAGCAGCACTCCCGCAGTTATTTTTCAGTCCTTCCCTCACTGATGTTCCACTATATCTTAGACCAAACCAATTCATTGCAGTTCCGTTACCGTAGCATCACGTCTTCGCCGTCCATAACGGATTTGCAATCTGTGGTCAACAATTCAAATCCCCTGTTTCTGTTTGCTGGGAACCCTTATCTGGATCAGGAAATATCGCATATAGCCAATCTTCGCTATATACATACGACAAAGTCCGGACATACTTTTATCGCCATGCTGGGAGCTACCTTTAAACAGAAGTACATCGGAGACAGCACGTTTGTAGCCAATGAGAATATAGAGTTGATGCCTTCTGTGACACTCAACAAGGGGGCACAGTTTACCCGACCGATAAACTTGAATGGCTATTATTCATTGCAATCCATGTTGACTTACGGGTTTCCGCTTGATTTGATCCGCAGCAATATCAATGTCAGCATAGCTGCCAATTACACCAATACCCCCACTGTCTTTAATGGGGTGACAAGCGACACACGTGAGCTGAACTTAATACCTAAAATAATTATCGGAAGTAATATCAATAAGAATATAGATTTTACAACCTCTTACTCTGCTGCTTTCTCGGAATATAATCAATTATCTGAAGAGATAACCAAGCAGAAAGCCTTGTTGCAAACACTTGGCTTACGTACAGAAAAACAAAGAAAAATACAAGAACAAAGCCAAAAGGAATATAACAGACTAAATGGCAACTATGCCCAGTTGTCGAAATCGATTGAAGCCGCCCGTCAGGAATTGAAAGGAGCCTACGCCGATGCTTCATACTGGCAACGGATCGAATCAAAGGAGGTACAGGAAACCTCTCCTTGGTATTCGAAGAGACTTAAACAATTGCAATCCGAGTTGTTCATTGAAGCAATGAAAGTGAACGAGTTGTTTATACTGCGAGCCAATGTCATGTCGAGCCGCATAAAAACAACGCTGGAGGGTTTCTTCAGTTTTCTTAAAACAGGAGGAGATCTTACGGAAAAAGAAATACAGGCGATGTGGAATACATTTTGGCTGATAGTCCCTGTTATTTCTTCCACATTTGCTTCCATTCAACGCATGTTTAGTCAAATGGGAACAGGAACAATCCCCTGGCTATTTGTAGACGAGGCAGGGCAGGCTGTTCCACAAGCGGCGGCAGGAGCTATCTGGCGCTCTAAACGGGCTGTTATCGTAGGAGATCCTTTTCAGATAGAACCCGTTGTTACAATACCTGAGCAGATTGTCAATAATATCAGCCGTCATTTCGGATTGGATAAAACACAGATACAGACTTCTCTTTCTGTTCAGTCAATGGTCGATCGTGCCAATCCGTATGGTTGGATAACGAATGATATTTGGACCGGCTCTCCGCTACGGGTGCATCGCCGCTGTGTCGACCCGATGTTTTCCATAGCCAATGAGATCGCATATAATGGCATGATGTATAACTCTACTTTGGCAGATAGTTCTCTACTGTTTATGCAGAATGGATTTGTGCAGGTGGAGGGCAAGGTGAGTGGACGGCATTACGTACCGGAACAAGGTGCTCTGATCAGGCAAATGATCATTGATGAGATATGCCACCAACAGGATCTGCCCGATTTGTTCGTGATCTCTCCATTCTCGGAAATACCATCCATCTTGAAAAAAGAATTACGTCAGCCTATTAAGCAAGCACTGGCTACTTATAAATCAATAGAAGACAACGAACTAAAAAAGTGGTTGGACGCCCACATCGGAACAGTCCATACGTTTCAAGGTAAGCAAGCAGCAGGTGTAATTTTATGTCTGGGGCTGGATGAGAAGTCTAAAGGGGCTGCTTCCTGGGCTTCATCCAAACCTAACTTATTAAATGTGGCCTTAACACGTGCCAAGCAACGGTTTGTGGCTGTGGGAGATGGGGCGATTTGGTTGAGACAACCTTATTTCAGTAAGTTGAAAAATTTACAATAACTCTTAGCAATTCCAGTTAATTTTTACCTTTTTTGATTCGTTTTCTATGGCGATGGCACGCAGCGTTGCTTCTATCCGGACATCTTCCGTAGAATAATTGTCAAAAAAGTTTTCTTTAAACTGGTCAACCATATACATCATTTATTATTTTATGCTTACCGTTTCTTTTGAATGTGATTCTTTATGGAATATGTAACGATTCCCCAAATTGTAAAGTCTTTTTCTGCTGTTACTTTAATAGGTTATTCGTATTTTGGATAAACAGAAAAAACGCTATAAAGCTCAATAATAAATTGAAAAAATTATTGAATGTTGCAGCTTTCGGGTTTAATGTGTGAACCATATAGCAATTAGCCCTGTTAGAGGCCATATAAACCGATTAAACTGTAGAGATTATGAAAGCAAAGGATACAAAAGAAAATGAAAACATAGAGCGTTTGGAAAATAAATATCCTGTAGAGCAATTTGCTGCTGAAAATGCTCATAAAGTAACAGACAAGGAGGTTGAAGAAGCTGTTAAAGAGGTAAATCCTGATAAAGATAGCCTGGGAAGCAGAGGATAAATAAATAAATCGTATCTTCGCCTGATATATGTAGCAAAAGTTTGTAATACTATTTTGGATATAAGATGCGATTCGTTGTTTTAACTGTTTTTGTTGTGTTTGGGCTTGTTTCTTGTTCTTTGAAACAAGAAGCGGTTTTGAATGAAAAAGAATTGCTTGGTAAAGCGATCTTTTTCGATGAGAATTTATCGGAACCGGCGGGGGAATCGTGTGCAACTTGCCATACTCCCGAAGTTGGTTTTGCTGATAAGTATTCACGTATTACTTCCGAAGGCGCTGTTAAAGGACGGTTCAGTAACCGGAATTCAATGACTTGCGCTTATTCATCCTTCGTTCCTCCGTTGTATTATGATGAAGAGGAAGATACATATATAGGTGGCCTTTTCTGGGACGGCCGCGTTAATACACTGGAAGAACAGGCTGCTCAACCATTTGTTAACCCTTTGGAAATGGCGAATAAAGATTATCTGGTGGTTGTGGAGAAAGTGAAAAAAGCACCCTATTATCCGCAGTTTGTAAAAATTTATGGAGAGCCATTATCTGATGATTCGATTTACAAATGTATTAATAATGCTTTATCTGTTTATGAGCGTTCTGCTGAAGTAAGTCCGTTTACATCTAAATTTGATGCATGGAAAGAGGGAAAATGTAAACTTACCAAGCAAGAAAAAAAAGGGTATAAATTATTTAAAGATAAAGGCCTTTGCGCCGAATGCCATATATTGGATAAAGACGAACGTGCCGGCCGTATATTGTTTACCGATCATACATATGATAACCTGGGAATACCTTGTAACCCTGAGAATCCATTTTATATGGTATCAGAACCTTATAACGTTCATGGCCGTGATACGATTGATTTAGGATTGGGGTCTTTCCTGAAAGATAGTGCCCAATATGGTAAATTCCGTGTTCCTACTTTACGGAATATAGCATTGACTGCTCCGTACGGACATAACGGATATTTCAGAACGCTGGAAGAAATAGTGCATTTTTATAATGTGCGTGATATCGAAGATTTTCCTCCTGCCGAATATCCGGCTACGGTTAATAAAGATGAACTTGGAAATCTGGGTCTTACAGTTGAAGAAGAAGCAGCTATCGTTGCTTTTATGAAGACATTGACAGACGGTTATCAAACTGACTAGAGCAACTGGAAATCTTTACCGGCTTCCGCAAAACTTTTTTGTTTCGGATATAGTTTTTATAAAACATAATAACGAAAACAAAAAGCGAATTATCATGGCAAAGAAAGTTGCGGATCAATTGGTAGAAGTAGCGGACCCGGACATGTTCATCTGATTAATGGATTATATGATGCTCACCGTTCCGGTGCTCCGGTTCTGGCTATAGCTTCTACATTACCTTCTTATGAATTCGGTACGCAATATTTTCAGGAAACGAATACCATAAAGTTATTTGACGATTGCAGCTATTATAATCAGGTAGCTACAACAGCAGACCAGTTTCCCCGTATGTTGCAGGGTGCTATTCAGGCGGCTATTTCTTCACGTGGTGTAGGTGTAATCGGTCTGCCTGGCGATTTGGCAGCAGAGGATGCACAAGCTCCTCTTTCTTCTTCACAACCATTTGCTACACGCCAGCGTGTTTGCCCTTCTCAAAAAGAAATTGAAGAATTGGCCGGTTTGCTGAATAAAGCGGATAAGGTAACTATTTACTGCGGAATAGGAGCACAAGAAGCTCATAAGGAATTAGTTGAACTATCTCAGATACTTAAAGCTCCGGTTCTTGTTAATATCATGACAGACCCGAACGCATTGGCTATGCCTCCTAAGATTGAGTTTAATCATATGTTTGGTTTTGCCCAGACAATGTACAAGTTAATGATGGAAGGCCGTTCGCAGGAAGTGCGCGATACGATAGAGACAAATTTAAAGCATTGGAAAGAAGTGTTCTAAAGGTTCGTCTGCGCGTTCTGCGTCCGGTAACACAAATTCGGGGGGGGGAGGCTATCTCTTTCAACCAAAAGCGGCGGCGGCCCGCTACCGACTGCAGGAGGCATTGACACTCCCCTGGCGGAACCATTGACACTCTCCTGTCAGATCAATCTCCCTACCTAGGGAGATACTTTCCCCCTACCTAGGGAGATCTTTTCTCCTTACCTAGGGAGATTCTTTCTCCCTACTTAGGGAGATTGGTCTGACAGGAGAGATCGGGACGCCGGACAAGGCAGGAGGCTAAGGCAAAGGGGGAGGGGGAGGCGATACACCGGCAACTGCCAGTCGCAAAGGTTCTCCGTTTTGTCCGAGAGAGTAAAAGGATGTGAGTAAAAGAGTGCTGTTTTGTGTTATAGTATTTCTGTTATGGTGTACAATGATAAACGATAATTTTATACCTTTGCCTCCCGTTATAAAATATAAAAATTAAGAATACTATAATTATAAAGAAATGGCAAAAGAGCTGAAGGAACTTACTCCTAGAAGTGTGAACTATTCACAGTGGTATCAGGATTTGGTAATTAAAGCGGACTTGGCGGAAAACTCTGCCGTACGCGGTTGTATGGTGATCAAACCATACGGTTATGCAATCTGGGAAAAGATGCAACGTATATTGGACGATATGTTCAAGGAAACCGGTCACGTAAATGCTTACTTCCCGCTCTTAATCCCCAAGTCGTTCTTGAGCAGAGAAGCCGAACACGTAGAAGGATTTGCTAAGGAATGTGCCGTTGTGACGCATTATCGTCTGAAAACAAATCACGATGGGACAGGTGTGGTTGTAGACCCGGCTGCCAAACTGGAAGAAGAACTGATTATCCGTCCTACTTCGGAAACTATCATCTGGAATACGTATAAGAACTGGATTCAGTCTTATCGCGATCTGCCTATCCTGTGTAACCAGTGGGCTAACGTTATGCGTTGGGAGATGCGTACCCGTTTGTTCCTTCGTACAGCCGAGTTCTTGTGGCAGGAAGGACATACGGCCCATGCTACGCGCGAAGAAGCAGAAATTGAAGCAAAGAAGATGCAGGATGTGTATGCCAACTTTGCCGAAAACTATATGGCTATGCCGGTTATCAAAGGGGTGAAGTCTGAAAGCGAACGTTTTGCAGGTGCACTCGATACTTATACGATTGAAGCAATGATGCAAGACGGAAAAGCCCTTCAGGCCGGTACTTCCCACTTCCTCGGACAGAATTTTGGTAAGGCATTTGATGTAACCTTTATTGATAAAAATGGTAAGACGGATTATGCCTGGGCTACTTCGTGGGGGGTTTCGACCCGTCTGATAGGTGCGCTTATCATGTCGCATTCGGATGACAACGGTTTGGTATTGCCTCCGCATCTGGCTCCTATTCAGGTGGTGATTGTTCCTATCTATCGCAGTGAAGAACAATTGGCTCAGATCAGTGAAAAGGTAAACGGTATTATGGCTACATTGAAATCGATGGGCATCTCTGTTAAGTATGACGATTCCGATAACAAAAAGCCGGGATGGAAGTTTGCCGAATATGAACTGAAAGGTGTTCCGGTACGTCTGGCTATGGGTGGCCGCGATCTTGAAAACAACACGATAGAAATTATGCGCCGTGATACGTTGGAAAAGGAAACCATCACTTGCGACGGCATAGAAGAATATGTAAAGAACCTCTTGGAAGAAATCCAGCAGAATATCTTTAAGAAAGCGCTGGATCATCGTACGGCCAATACCATTACGGTTGATATGTATGACGAGTTCAAAGAAAAGATTGAAGATGGCAACTTCATTCTTGCTCATTGGGACGGTACACCCGAAACGGAAGAGCAGATAAAGAATGAAACGAAAGCCACGATACGCTGCCTGCCTTTGGAAGGTGACATGACCCCCGGCAAATGTATGGTAACAGGAAAGCCTTCGGCCCGTCGCGTATTGTTTGCAAGAGCTTATTAATATCAAATAACGTTATGAGAAAGACCAAAAGTATTTTGTTTGTATTGCTGTTATTAATCGCTTTTTCAGTAAGGGCAGGAGTTGTAGATACGATAAAAGTTTACAGCCCTTCAATGAAAAAAGATATTCAGGTTGTTGTTGTTATTCCTGAAAAGAGTAAAACTCCCGTTCCGGTTGTTTATTTGCTGCATGGTCATGGTGGTAATGCAAAAACGTGGGTTACAATACGGCCGGATTTGCCCCAGTTGGCCGATCAGTATGGAATTATGTTTGTTTGCCCCGACGGTAACCGCAATAGCTGGTATTGGGATAGCCCGAAAGATCCTTCTTTACGGTATGAAACTTTTGTTTCTGGCGAATTGATAAAGTACATAGATTCTCATTATTCTACAATCGAAGATCGTTCGGCTCGTGCCATTACCGGCCTGAGTATGGGTGGACATGGAGCTATGTGGCTTTCTTTGCGCCATAAAGACGTGTTTGGCGCTGCAGGCAGTACAAGTGGAGGGTTGGATATCCGTCCGTTCCCTAATAACTGGGAAATGGCGGAGAAGTTAGGAACAGAATCCGAAAATCGTGAAATATGGGAAGCTCACACTGCAATCAATCAGATTGATCGTTTGCGAAGCGGCGATTTAGCTTTAATTTTTGATTGTGGCTATGACGATTTCTTTTTTGAAGTGAACAATGATTTTCATAAGAAACTTTTAAAATATAAAATTGGTCATGATTTCATTGTCCGTCCCGGAGGTCATACCAACGAATACTGGAAGAATGCTATTGGTTACCAGATATTATTCTTCAAGAACTTTTTTGACAGGAACAAGAAAAAATGAATGTATATAAAAAACAGCCGTTGAAACACTTCAACGGCTGTTTTTTTGTCTGTTTTATAGGTTCGGATTTTAACTTAGCCCTTCAACCATACCATTAACAATATCTATATTTTTGGCTTGGGGTTCTTTGGGCAACCCCGGCATACGCATAATCTCACCCATTATAACGACGATCATTTCAGCTCCGTTGTTGATGATAATGTCGCGAACCTTTAACTCAAAATCTTTGGCGACACCATAGGCTTTTGGGTCGGATGAGAAAGAGTATTGCGTTTTGGCAATACAGATAGGATAGTGGGAAATTCCCAGGCTTTCTATCTGTTTTATCTTTTTGTCGGCCAACGTAGTATATACAACTGAAGAAGCTCCGTATATATTTTCAGCTACTTTTTTCACTTTTGTACGTACACTGTCTGTTTCTTCGTAAGTATATTTCAACGGTTCGGATGGATAGTTTTCTATTGTATCTGCTACCAGTTTGGCAAGTTCAATACCTCCTTCACCTCCTTCGGCAAAGACCGTATTCATGGCAAATCCTACACCCATTTGTTTACAATGCTGTGAGACAAGTTCAATTTCTTCGTCCGTATCAGAAGCAAAACGGTTAAAAGTGACGATTACTTGCTGGCCGAAACCTTGTATGTTCCGGATGTGTTTGTCTAGATTGGCTAGGCCGTTTTTTAATCCTTCTATGTTTTGTTCTTTTATTTTGTCTTCTGACACACCGCCGTGCAGTTTCAGGCTTTGTGCTGTTGCTACGATAACAGTTAGCTTGGGGTTTAGCCCGGCTTTACGGCATTTGATATTGAAAAACTTTTCGGCTCCTAAATCAGCGCCGAATCCGGCTTCTGTAATTACATAATCTCCGTAGGTCAAAGCCATTTTTGTTGCAAGGATGGAGTTGCAACCATGGGCAATATTGGCAAACGGGCCGCCATGAACGAATGCTGCTGTATTTTCGGTTGTTTGCACCAAGTTTGGCAGTAACGCGTCTTTCAGCAGGACAGTGATGGCTCCGGCTACTCCCAAATCTCTTACAGTAAAGGGTTTGTCGTCATAAGTATAGCCCAATAATATATTGCCTATGCGGCGTTTCAGGTCTTCCAGGTCTGTTGCCAGACAAAGAATTGCCATTATTTCAGATGCGGGAGTAATGTCGAATCCGGTTTCAGTCGGTATTCCGTTTGCCGAACCACCCAGCCCGGATACTATATTTCGCAGGCTACGGTCGTTAACATCCAATACACGTTTCCATTTAATCTCTTTAAGCCCTTCACAGTTATTGCGGGTTTGATAAATGTAATTATCCAGTAAAGCCGTTATCATGTTGTGGGCTGAAGTAATAGCATGGAAATCTCCGGTGAAGTGAAGGTTGATGTTTTCCATAGGCAGCACTTGCGAATAGCCTCCGCCGGCCGCTCCGCCTTTCATCCCGAAACACGGGCCTAAAGATGGTTCACGTAATGCCACAATCGCTTTTTTACCTATTTTATTCAATCCAAGGGCAAGGCCGATTGAGACTGTTGTTTTACCGACACCTGCTTTATTGGGAGTGATGGCTGTTACTAAAATAAGGTTGTGTTCCTTTATTTTTTGCTCATTGATGAGATGATTGGGAATTTTGGCAATATATCTGCCGTAGTTTTGTACTTCCTCCCGGGGAATACCAAGTCCTGAAGCAACCTCTTTTATTTTGCACAGAGAAACTTCCCGTGCAATTTCAATGTCCGATTTCATGTGTTATGTCAGTTTAAAATGTAAACAAAATAAGTGATTTTTAATTTAATAACAAAAAGATAGATGATAAGGTTTGTTATCGGTAGATAGAATGTTTTTATCTTTCATTTTGGATTTGTGGTAATAAAATTGGTTAATTTGACTTTGTGTTGATAGGTTTATGTGTCATAAATAAGTCTTTTTGCTTACTGGAGTTAGCAAAAATGATACATTTTGATTGTTTTAGTCTTAAAGAATTATAAAATTGCTGTCCTGTTGTTGTATATGTGATAATTTGTTTAATTTTGTGTCGTGATGATATTAAAAAGAAATAATAAATCATCTTTGTGTGATAAAAAGAAAGATGAGGCGATTGGGATGATGATAGAAGTATAATTTATGTAAGATTGGGTATTATGTCAACAGTAAGATTTAGTTTGGTAACGATCGCTACTAAATCGGTAGTAGCAGAAGTATGGGAAAAGGTTATGTCCGGCATCTTTAACAGCCGCGTGGAATCTGATAAAGACGGATTGAGTGAGTCGAAATGGGAAACAGAATTGCGGAAGCTTCAGGAAGAAGTACATTCATTGTGCCATCATGCTATTCACCAACTTTTACCTATGGCTGGAGTTTACCAACAAAGTCTGCTTGATAATTCGTTGCAAGCTTATTCAGTATATGCTCCGGAAGAAGCTGAAAAGGTCTTTAACGAAGGCAACCGGGTTATTGAAAATATTAAAGGGCATATTTCCGGTATTCGTTACAATGCTTGCGAAATGCGTAAAGCCAATCGCAAATTGAACGAGCTGGAAGATATGCATGCGAAAGCTATTATGTATCACAATACGGTTAAACCTTATATGAATACATTATGTTATCATATGGAGCAATTAAAAGCTATTTTAAGATAGTCAGTTATATACATGTTATGTTATAAAAAGGCCGGCGTGAAGTTATTCTTCAACCGGCTTTTTCGTATCATTATTTTATATAACTTTGCACCCTTAATTTGAGATAGATATGATTACATACATAATTATTGGCATAACAGTTGTTCTCTCCTTTATATGTTTCGGAAACAGGGAGTTGTTTATGAAATTGGCATTTATCCCTTACCGTACGGTTAAGAACCATGAATGGTATCGGTTGGTTACTCATGGCTTCATACATGCAGATATGACACATTTATTGGTAAACATGTTTACCTTCTGGTCTTTTGGCGTATATATGGAGCAAACATTTAAGTATATGGGCTTTGGAAACGGAGCTTACCTGGCTTTATATTTTGGAGGGATGATTATTGCTTCGGTTTATGACCTTATTAAGCATCGTAATGATCCGTATTATATATCTATAGGTGCTTCGGGTGCAGTTTCTGCAGTTCTGTTTTCTTCTATATTTTTTGATCCGTGGGGTAAAATCCTGTTTTTTGCAATCTTACCGATACCGGGTATTTTATTTGGAGTGCTCTATTTGATATATTGCCAGTATATGGCAAGAAAGGCCGGAGATAATATTAATCATAATGCCCATTTCTATGGAGCAGTTTACGGTTTTGTTTTTCCGATGTTACTGGAGCCTTCATTGCTGAATATGTTTCTTTCACACTTTGGATTGTAATCCTTACCTTTGCAGCTCCGAAAGAAAAAGCAGATGGATAAAGATAATAATTTCGGTAGATTACTGATACTGCTCCTGATCACATTTGTAATGTGTCTTGGCATGTACCGGTTGCCGGATCGGTTGTTTGGGTATAAAATAAAGAAGGTTGATTTGCTGGCCGATATACGTGTAAAACCACGGTCGCTTTCTCTCGACTCATTGAGGCAGCAATTGGAAGCAGAGAAGATGGTGCCGGTAGACTCGGCTGCTTTTCGCGATTCTATATTGAAAGTTGCTAATATTGATTCGATGGCTTTGGTAATACGTGATTCCTTATATAAAGCCGTTTATGCAGTACAAGGTGCAGATTCGTTAGGTATGCATATTGAAGATTATTCGGCCGGCCATATCGGTTTAAAACGTTTTTTTGCAGCATTGAATAACCGGCAACAAACCAAGCGTCCTGTGAGGATCGCTTTCTTGGGTGACTCTTTTATCGAAGGCGATATTATGGTTGCAGATTTTCGTTCGAATATGCAGAAACGATTCGGTGGAAGAGGTGTAGGTTTTGTTCCTGTAAATTCTGTTGCTGCACAATTCCGTCCGACGATTGAACAACATAGTGACGGTTGGACAATGTGGTCGATGCTTACAGACCATGAACACGCATATACCCTTTCCGGTATGATGTTTGAATCCCGGGGAGAAAAAGCTTCTGTTTCGATGAAAACAACCAACCGTTATCCGGAGCTTCAGAATGTATCTTCATTAAAGTTCATTTATGAACAAAGCAAAAATACAAAAATGAGTGTTGTTTGTAATGGAGAAACTGATACCTTGCATGTGGTGTTGCCGCCTACTGCTATTGTCACTCAGTATGAATTGACAGGTGCATTTAATAAGGCCGATTTTGTGTTTACGGATGCATCGGATTTACGGGCTTTGGGTGTAGCTTTGGAAGATAATACCGGTGTTGTGGTAGATAATTTTTCTTTACGGGGTAATTCTGGACTGATATTGGAGCGTATGGATATTCCCCGTTGCCAGGCATTGAATAAAATACGTCCGTATGATTTGATTATACTGCAATATGGTCTGAACGTAGTGAGCGAAGATGTTTTACAATATGGCTGGTATACGCAACGAATGGTAGGTGTTATTCGCCATTTGCAGTTGTGCTTTCCCCAGGCAGATATATTAATGTTGGGTGTTTCGGACCGGAGTAAACAAGAAGATGGCGAATTTGAGACGATGCCGGCTGTTTTAGCTTTGTTGCATGCACAACGTCAGGCAGCAAAACGGGCAGGTGTTCCATTCTGGAATGTGTTTGGAGCAATGGGAGGAGAGAATAGCATGGTTCGTTATGTAGAAAAAAACTGGGCAAGCAAGGATTATACACACCTTAGTTTCAGAGGAGGAAAAGAGATAGCTTCTTTTCTATATGAAGCCATATTGTTGGAAAAAGAATTTTATGATGAAGCAGAAAAAACAATATACTAGTATTGGCATTCTTTTACTGATATGGATATCGGCATTACTTACTCCCCGTTTTACGAAAGGAGTTATAGATGATAATATGCTACCATTATCAGAAGGAGATACACTGACAACTTCTTTTGTCCCTGTTTCCTGGCCGGCAACGACAATACCTGTTACAGATTCTTTATGTCGTATTACGGATGATACCCATTCTATAGAATCGTTTTTTGTAGCATTGGATTCTTTGCGGGCCGGAAAGGATACTGTTATCTCGGTCGTGCATTTAGGCGATTCGCATATTCAGGCGGGGCACTATAGCGGACAGGCAATGCGCCTTTTACAGCAACAGTTCGGTAATGCGGGACGAGGGTGGATTTCACCATTGAAGCTGAGCAAGACAAACGAACCGGATGACTATTTTATTTCGTCAGTCGTTAAAGAATGGATTGCAGGGAGATGCATACAAAAGGTGAAGAAAACGTCTCTTGGCATTGGTGGAATAGGAATTCAGACAGAATCACCTTCTGTAAACTTTGATATTAGTATTGCTCCTAATAATGGAGCCGGATATTCCTTTAACCAAGCTGTTTTATACAGAGGCGATAAATCCATGCCGATGCTTCCTGCCGGGAAGTCAAAAGAATCTGCTCATGTATCTTTTGATAAGGGGATTCACATTCCCGGAATACTTGCCGATACATTCCATATTTCTTTTTTGACAGATACTCTGCAATTGCATAGTACGCGTCGTAAACAGGGGACAGATACGTTGCTGCCTGCTTCTTCTTTTAATTCCGTATATTACGGATTTAACCTGACGAACGGTAAACCGGGTATTCTTTACCATTCAATAGGAGTAAACGGAGCTATGTTTGTAAATTATACAGATGAGAATTATGTACGCCAGCTGGCGTTACTTAATCCTTCGTTGCTCATTATTTCCTTGGGAACGAATGAGACTTTCGGACGTAATTTTACGTCACAGGAATTTGAAGGACAGGCAAAAGATTTTATCCGGCTTGTAAAAAAGTATATGCCGGATGTTTGCATACTGCTTACTACGCCTCCCGAATGTTATAAACGGGTTAGGGTGAATAAGAAACGTACTTTTGTCCGTAATGACAATACCCAACGTGCCGCAAAAGCTTTGGTTGATGTAGCCCGTAAGGAAGGAATTGCTTGTTGGGATTTATTTAGTGCTACAGGAGGTAAAAAATCGTCACGTAAGTGGCAAGAAAAGCAGATGTTCGGACGTGACCGGATTCATTTTACAAAAGAAGGTTATCAGGAACAAGGAATACTTTTATTCCGTGCTTTGATGGATACATATAATCAAACGAGAGAGAATAAAAGTGAGAATTGAAAATTGTAAATGCAATGGATAGTATGTTTTCATTGGAAAAGTTAGGAGAACTGTTTGTTTACCATCATAATGCGCCGATACTGTTTAGTAGCGGTTTATTCTTTTTCTTGTTTATAGGATTCCTGATAGTTTACATGTCTCTCAGGAAACATTTGTTGGCACGTATAATTTATGTTACTCTGTTCTCCCTTTATTTTTATTATAAAAGTAGTGGATTGTGGTTCGGGTTATTAGTTTTTACTGCAACTTCCGATTTTTGTATAGCACAGGGAATTTTCCATACTTCATCGAAGTTGAGGAAGAAATTATTTGTGACATTAAGTTTATGTGTTAATCTGGGAATGCTGGGCTATTTTAAGTATTTCAACTTTTTACGGGAAGTGATAGCTTCTATCGGCCATGAATTGGGTTATCATTTGGGAAATACAGCTATGCAGAGTATAAACTACCAACCGTTGGATATTTTCTTGCCGGTAGGCATTTCGTTTTTTACGTTCCAGAGCATCAGCTATGTTATGGATGTCTACAGAGGACGCATACAACCTCTTAACCGATGGATCGATTATGTGTTTTATGTTTCGTTCTTTCCTCAGTTGGTAGCTGGTCCTATCGTGCGTGCACGCGACTTTATCCCTCAGATTTATAAAACTCCGCAGGTTACCCGTTCAGAGTTTGGCGAAGGCCTTTTCCTTGTTTTATGCGGATTATTTAAGAAGACAGTTATATCCGATTATATCAGCATGAATTTTGTAGACCGTATATTCGATGCTCCGTTGCTTTATACCGGCTTGGAAAATCTGATGGGTGTATATGGTTATGCTTTACAGATCTATTGCGATTTTTCAGGATATTCGGATATGGCAATCGGTATAGCTTTGCTATTGGGTTTCCGTTTTAATATGAACTTTGATTCTCCGTATCAGTCGGCTTCTATTACCGAGTTTTGGAGGCGTTGGCATATTTCATTATCTTCTTGGTTGAAGGATTATTTGTACATATCGTTGGGTGGAAACCGTAAAGGAAGGGTGCGGACTTATATTAATTTGCTTATTACGATGCTTTTGGGCGGTCTATGGCATGGGGCATCCGTTAGCTTTATATTATGGGGCGCATTGCATGGGATTGCATTAGCGGTCGATAAATTTTTTATCGGTAATTTTGGTTTCAAACAACTGGGTGCCGAAATGAAGCCCCTGAATAGGATAGCAGGTATATTGATTACTTTTCACCTGGTATGTTTCGGGTGGATATTATTCCGTGCAAGCTCGATGAAAGTAGTAGAAGAGGTACTTACCCAGATTTTTACAAACTTTCATCCCGAAGTATTTATGCAGTTTGTTATGGGATATAAAGGTGTATTTATACTTATGGTAATTGGATATATACTGCATTTCATGCCGAAAAAAACGGAAAACTGGTTGCAGGGAGTTGTTACCCGTTCTCCTTTGTTACTCCAGGCTGCTATTTTAGCTACTGCTATTTTTATTGTGGTACAATTTAAAAGTGCGGGAGTACAGCCGTTTATTTATTTCCAATTCTAAAGGTTAAGTTCCGCAGATCCGATCCTGATACATTCTGGAATACACTTAGACCGAATTCCGGAATGACGGCTAAGATATGATCGAAGACGTCGGCTTGTACACCCTCATAAGGAACCCAATCTTTGATAGATGAAAAGAAATAGAGTTCAATAGGTATTCCTGTTTCAGTAGGTTGTAAATGACGTACCATGTAAATAAGTTCTTTGTTTACATCAGGCAGACTTTGCAGGTAACGTACAAGATAAGCCCGGAAGACTCCTAAGTTAGTTTGTCTTCTGCCGTTTACCCATATGGAATTATCTATGTGATGTTCTTCATTATAACGGTGCAATTCTTCTTCTTTCCCATCGATATAATCTGTTATTAGAGATATTTTACGGAATTTATCAAGCATTTCCTGATTACAGAAACATACACTGTTCATATCTATATTTATGGAGCGTTTGATACGGCGTCCGGGAGATTCACTCATACCTCGCCAGTTTTGGAAAGCATCTGTAACGAGAGCATAAGGAGGAATTGTTGTAATGGTATTGTCGAAGTTTTTTACTTTTACGGCATTTAGGGTAACTTCTATTACTGTTCCGTTTGCACCGTATTTATCCATGGTAATCCAATCCCCTGCGCGTAGCATATCGTTTGCCGACAATTGTATGCCGGCAACAAAACCTAATATTGTATCTTTGAATACTAGCATCAGGATAGCAGCCGAGGCTCCTAAACCGGCAAATAATGTAACAGGGGATTTATTAATCAGAATACTGATAATGAAGATGAATCCGATAAAGAATATAGTTACCTGAATAATCTGTATGAATCCTTTTAAAGGCTTATCCTTAAATGTTTCTTTCTGATTGTAAATTTCATGAATAACGTTCAGTGATGCACTGATGAAACGGAGAGATACGGCTATGATATAAATAGCACATACTTTTTGTAGGAAAATTAATAGTTTAGGAAATTCTTCGGGAGGAAAAGCAAAGGGAACCAGTATATATACCAGTATGGCCGGAATGATATGCATCATTTTATTAATGATTTTCCGTTCCACAATCAGATCATCCCATTGGTTTTTTGTCCTTTTGGCCAGCTTTTTAAACATGCCGAGGAAAATATAGCGGCAAGTGTAATCGATAGCTATTGTAATAAGAATGATAAACAAGAGTACAATAGTATTGTCTAATTGGCTGGCTGCATCATTAACAAGACCTAGGTCTGTCAGACGTTCGGTTATCCATTCTTGAATTGTGTGCATATCTGGTTATTTTATCTGATTGTCTATTCCGGTTATCAAAGATAATAATAAATGTAGAGAGTTTTACATTTTACTAAAACATCAGGATCATTTTCTAAAAACATCGGTATCTTTTTAGAAAATGATCCTGATGTTTTTTATAAGAGTATTAGTCTGAATATTGATATACCTTCAGTTCGAATTTGGGAACCATAGCAAAAAAGTGGTCAAAGATGTCTGACTGGATGCGTTCATAATCTTTCCATACTTTGTTACGTGAAAAGAAATAAATTTGGATAGGAACACCATATTCGGTGGATTGCAGCTGGCTGATTATTAAATCCAGCTCGGTGTTAACTATTGGTAAACTGGTTAAATAACGTTCTATGTATACGCGAAATACCTGTGAGTTTGTAGGAATAACACCTTCGGCCGGGTTATAATCGGATAAAAGAGGAACATCTTTTTTTAAGGAATCCAGCATTTCCGGTGTGCAAAATTTGATCGTATTCAAGTCCAGAAAAATAGATTTCATTACTCGCCGGCCTCCCGATTCTGTCATACCACGCCAGTTCTGGAAGGAATTGTTGACCAATGTATAAGGAGGAACCGTCGAAATTGTATTGTCGAAGTTCTGAATTTTTACTGTATTCAACGTAATTTCCTGCACAATTCCGTTCGCATTGGCTGCTGGTATGGTTATCCAGTCTCCGGGCCTGAGCATATCATTGGCCGATAATTGGATTCCGGCAACAAATCCCAGAATCGTATCTTTAAATACTAACATTAAGATAGCGGCAGAGGCGCCTAATCCTGCAAATAAAGTTGCCGGCGATTTGTTGACTATAATGGCTATAATAATAATACCTCCAATAAAAAATACCAATACCTGAAGCACTTGTATAAATCCTTTCATCGGGCGGTTCTTCATGGATTTCTTGAGTGTGGACATATCCAGCATCATTAGCAAAAGACCGTTAATTGCTAATAGTAGGGAAATGACAATATAAATTGAACATATTTTTTGGGAAATGACTAATAATTCTTTGCCGTTAACAAATGCCATTGGTAATAAATTGTACACTAAGAATGCGGGAATTGCGTGTACCAGATTATGTACAACTTTCCGTTTAATCATCAAAGTGTCCCATGTATAGTGGGTTTTCTGGGCTATTTTTCGTACACTACCTACGAAAATAGCCTGGAAAATATAATCTAAACCTATTGCAACGGCTACCATTAAGACAGCAATAATCGACTCGTCGAATGTGTTGGCAATTTTGGGATCTATTCCCCATCCGATAAGCAGTTTGTTCATCCAAGTTCCTAAATTTATCATAATAATCGTTTTCATCTTAATGAGATAACATACGAATCGCTATTTAGTTTATTTTGTTCGTCCGGAAAATTGTATATTTGTTGCAATATTTACGAACTTATGAAGTTCTGATGAAACATCTATTGCAAATCATGGCACTTACATGTTATACAAATATCCTATCTGCTCAGATACCGGAATCGCTCAAAGTTTATGAGCATACGTTGAGCAATGGTTTAACCGTTTGGCTGAATGAAGATCATACACAACCCAAAGTCTTTGGTGCTGTTGTGGTGAAAGCCGGTTCTAAAGATTGTCCGAATACGGGCATTGCCCATTATTTTGAGCATATGATGTTTAAAGGTACCGATAAAATCGGCACGACAGATTATGATGCCGAAAAGGTAGTATTGGATTCTATTGCCGCAAAATATGATGAATTGGCTGCTACTCAAGACAGCAAATTACGCTCGTCTATTCAAAAAGAGATTAATGAAATGAGTGTCCGGGCCGCAGAATATGTTATCCCGAATGAGTTCGACCGTTTGATTTCCAGATATGGCGGCACTAAATTAAATGCCGGGACTTCTTACGATTTTACTGTTTATTTCAATACTTTCTCTCCGCAATATATTACGCAATGGGCAGAAATAAACAGCGAACGTTTGTTGAATCCGGTTTTTCGTCTTTTTCAGAGTGAACTGGAAACAGTATATGAAGAGAAGAACATGTATAGCGATATGATCGGTAGCCAGGCAATTGAAAAATTGACTGAGCGCTATTTTTATCCGCATCCGTATGCTTATCCGATTATAGGGAGTACCGAAAGTTTGAAGAATCCTCGTTTATCCGAAATGCAGAAATTCTTTGAAACGTATTATGTGGGATCTAATATGGGATTGATATTAAGTGGCGACTTTGATGCCAAAACCGTTTTACCTATTTTAGAATCTGCCTTTTCGCGTATCCGTAAAGGTGAAGCACCTCAGAGGGAGATTGTAGAGATCCCTCCTTTTAAAGGTAAGGAAAAGATGAAAATAAAGGTTCCGATACCATTTGTGAAAGCAATGGCATTGGGGTTCAGAGGCGTACCGGCCAATCATAAAGATAAGGTGGCTTTGAATATAGCAATGGCGCTTCTGAACAATTCAAACGGAACCGGCTACCTGGATAAACTGACAGTGGAGCATAAAGTTATGGCTTCTATGGCTGTGAATGAGAGTATGAACGAGGCAGGCATTCTGGGAATTCTTGTTGTCCCGAAATTGTTTGTCCAATCTTATTCGGCTGCCGAAAAATTGGTTTGGAAGGAAATAAACCGTATTAAAACCGGAGATTTTAGTGAAGAGACTTTCCAGAGCCTGAAACTTGAACAAAAGCGTGAATATGATTCCGGATTAGAAGATATAAGTGTGCGTGCACAAGCTATGATGCGTATCTTTTCACAAGGGAAAAGCTGGAACGATTATTTGGATGAAGTTGCCCGCATTGATGATCTTTCAAAAGAAGATGTTATGGACGTGGCGCGTAAATATTTCAATGAAAACTATTTATATGTAACGAAGAAAACGGGTAAATATCCGAAGGATAATCTTCCTAAGCCGGATTATACTCCGGTAGTACCGAGGAATAAAGATGCTACTTCCAATTATGTGAAGCAATTACAGGAAATGCCGGAAAAAGAGCTGGAACCACGTTTGCTTGATTTCGAGAAAGATATAAAAATACGGCCGGTTACTTCATTGGCAACTCTGTATGCTTCTCCTAATCCGGTAAATGATATATTTTCTTTGCATTTGGTTTTTGGTATAGGTGCATTGGAACGGCCTATATTGAACCAGACAGCCGGTTATTTGCATTTTATCGGTACGGATTCTTTGTCTTTCAATGATTTTCGTAATCGTTTGCAGACATTGGGAAGTACGTTGGCTTTTGAGGTGAGCGATACGGATTTTGATGTTAAGGTGAGTGGTTTTGAGGCAAATTTACAAGAAACACTTACTTTAGTAGGTGATTTTATGCGTCATGCTAAAGCTGATAATAAAAAGCTAGGCCAAATTGTTGACGATGCGAAGGTAAGCAATAAAGCGTTTGCGAAATCCAGTGAAAGTTTGGCAAAAGCATTGTTGGAAAAAGTAATGTATGGTGAACAGTCCCGTTTCTGGACGAAATTGCCGTTGTCCCGGATAAAGAAATTGAAAGGCCAGGAGTTGGTAGACGCTTTTAACGAGGCTCGTAAAGTAGAATGCTCTATCCATTATTGCGGTTCACATTCTATGGATGAGGTGATTTCTTTGTTAAAAGAGAATTTGCCGGTTCAGGAAATTAATGTTCCTTCTGCTTATCCGTATTATCGGGAAACATTGTCTTATGACGAACCGGTTGTCTACTTTTTCGATATGCCGGATGTGTCGCAAAGTATAGTTTACGGATATATACAGGGAGATGCGTTGAAGGATGAGGAGACGCGTCATGCTGCAAAACTCTTTACCGGATATTTTGGTGGAGATATGTCTTCGTTGATGTTTCAGGAGATAAGGGAATTCCGTTCATTTGCATATCGTGTAAATGCCCGTATTAATCAACCGTCGGCTAAGTTGCCGGACAAGCCTGCTACATTTGTTACTATGCTTTCTACGCAGGGAGACAAAACATTGGATGCAATGACTGTACTCGATTCGTTGATAAAGAAAATGCCCGAACGTCCGGAAGCGCGTGTCGATGCAGTTAAGCAATCGATATTAAACTCTGTGAATAATGAATATCCTTCATTCAGACAGATTTCTCCTAAAATATATACCGCTTTGCGTAATGGATATAATACAGATCCGAACCGGGAGTTATTGGCGGATATTGAGAATATGCACATGAAAGATATTTCCGGTTTCTATGAAAAACATGTGGCAGGACGTCCGGTTGTATATGCTATTGTAGGAAGTTCTAAGCATATTGATATGAAAAAACTGGCATCGTTCGGAACGATCGTCAAAGTAAAAAGAAAAGACATCTATAAATAATGAATGTATAGTAAAGACGAATTAAAGAACCTGAAAGTAGAGTTTTGGGAAAGTTTTGCTGCTTTTTGTGAAGTTCAGCCTTATCTACGCGGAAGGAAAAAAGTTTGGACGTTGAATACGAAAGTAAAAGGAGTGGAGTTGAAGTTCGATGCTACACGAAACGGTGCTTATGTGATATTGGAGGTTGCTCATCGTCAGGAAGACCAACGTCTTGAGATGTTTGAAAAACTGACCTGGTACAAAGAAGTTCTGGAAAAAGATTTTCCAAACGGACTTATCTGGGATATTTGTTATACACGTGAAGCCGGAAATGAAGTAGCACGTATTTATACGGCAAAAGAAGGTATAGACTTTCATCGTCGGGAGCATTGGGGCGAATTCTTTTCTTTTATGTCGCGCCAGATGTATTTATTAGAAAGAAATTTTATGAAGATTGCTGAGTATCTGAGAGAGTAAAGGTTTTTGTCGTACTTTTGTCTATTATAACTACAAAATAATAAAAATGAAGAAAAATGTGTTGTTCCAGCTTTTGTTTGCTGGAGTTTTGTTTTTAGGAACATCTTGTTCTAAAGATGATGTGCCAGATGATCCGGAAGGAACGGTTTCTCTTAATATGCTTAACGAGCAAAACGGAAAGACACGACTTGGAACATCTGATGTTTATATAAATAAAGCGAATAATTTCTATACCAATTCGTGTCTGATTTCCGAAATTGGTAATGTTGGCGGAATAGGAAAAGAGGTTGAACCAAGATTAAATAACCTTGTACGTGAGGTTGCTGTGGCAACAGGAAATATGTATCAGGTTTTTGATGCGGAAACTGTCTTTGATTTTCCTTCGGGAACCAGGGCGATAATGACCGGGGCTGCCTATTATCGTTTTTATGTCGTAGCTCCGATTGCAGTTGATGATGTTCAAACCGGAGCTATTGTGAAATATGTTTCTGTTTATCCTGATGCACAAGGTCTGCCTGAGTATGGAAAATCTCTCGGAACGGTAACTTATGTTGGTGAAACGGTTTCAATGGAATTGCCTAAAAATACGGAATGTTTTTGGTATGGCGGCGTTTCTGAAGTATTCGATATTTCTGCCGGTGATGGTGTATTGCGAATGACTTTAAATAGAACATCTACTGAATTTAACGGTATATCGGGTACATATGAGGTCTATATTCGTTTGGGCAATGTTTACACAAGTGTGACTGTCCGCGTAAACTAATATTGATTAATATAAAATGAGATTTATAGCCACACTTAATGGTATAAATAATAAGTAAGGAAATGGGATGGATTTATTTATTGCTGGGAGGCTTCTTTGAAATAGGATGGCCGGTTGGTATGAAACTGGCACAGACAACGGGATTGCGTTTTCTGTATCTAGCCTTAGCCGTTGTATCGATGGGACTGAGCGGTTATTTTTTGTATATGGCTCAACGAACGATCCCTATTGGTACGGCTTATGTTGTGTGGACAGGCATTGGTGCCGTAGGAACTTTGTTGATCGGTATTTTCTTTTTTCATGACTCGGCAAGTATTTGGCGTTTGCTATCGGCCTTCTTAATTATTGCCGGAATAATAGGTTTGAAATTAGCATCGTGAAAAATTAAGCTGGAATAGATAATATTTTGACAGATTTATTTGTTAAATGAATAATTATTGTAACTTTGTGACGTAAATAATGAAATAAATGAAAAGAATAGCTTTACATCATCGCCATCATCATTACAACGGGCAATAGTTCGGTGGGCTGTGTGATAGTAAAGATTCGCAATAAACAAGTAAGGCTTGCCGTTTATACGGTAAGCCTTATTTTGTTTTTAAGATGATAATTTTAAAACAAAATACTTATGTTACGAATTGCAGTACAATCAAAAGGTCGTTTATACGACGAAACCATGTTATTGCTGGAAGAAGCCGGCATCAAGTTGAACCGGGGGAAACGTATTCTGCTTTTATCGGCAAAAGGCTTTCCTGTAGAAGTATTATTTCTGCGTGACGACGATATACCACAGTCTGTAGCCAATGGCGTGGCAGATATAGGCATCGTTGGAGAAAATGAATACGTAGAAAAGGGTGGGGAAGCCAAACTGATAAAACGTCTGGGATTCAGTAAGTGCCGTTTATCTCTGGCTATTCCGAAAGAGGAAGAATATAAGGGCATCGAATGGTTTGAAGGAAAAACGATTGCTACATCATATCCGGAGATTCTGAAAGCCTATCTGGCCGAAAAAAAAGTAAAAGCCGAATTTCATGTTATCAGCGGTTCGGTAGAAATAGCTCCGGGCATTGGTCTGGCAGATGCCATTTTTGATATTGTAAGTTCTGGCAGTACTTTGGTGAGCAACCAATTGAAAGAAGTTGAAGTAATTATGCAGAGCGAAGCTTTGCTGATTGCAAATAATGAATTGTCGGAAGAAAAGCAAGCTATTTTGGATGAACTATTGTTCCGTTTTGAGGCAATTCAAGTAGCGGAAGGCAAGAAATACGTATTATTAAATGCTCCAAAGGAAAAACTGAATGAGATTATAGAAGTATTACCGGGAATGAAAAGTCCGACGGTGACTCCTTTAGCTAATGGAGATTGGGTTTCTGTTCAATCTGTTATAGCAGAGAAACATTTTTGGGAAATTATTGGTAAACTTAAATCATTGGGGGCAGAAGGCATTTTGGTTATCCCTATTGAGAAAATGATATTATAGCTATGGAAATCATTAAATATCCGTCAAGGGAAGAATGGCCTTTATTATTGACCAGACCGGCATTGAATGTAAGTATGTTATTTGATACGGTTCGTCCGGTTTTGAATGAAGTACGCGCAGAAGGTGATGCGGCAGTAAGACGATACGAAGAAAAGTTTGACAATGTAACGCTTTCTGATTTACAGGTTTCCGAAGAAGAAATTAACGAAGCTAAGAATCTGGTGTCAGACGAATTGCAACAGGCAATCCGTACGGCAAAGGGAAATATAGAGAAATTCCATGCTTCACAGCGTTTTACAGGCCAGAAGGTGGAAACGATTACCGGCGTGACATGTTGGCAAAAAGCAGTTGCCATAGAGAAAGTCGGTTTGTATATTCCGGGAGGAACGGCGCCATTGTTTTCCACAGTATTAATGTTGGCTGTTCCGGCGCGTATTGCCGGATGTAAAGAGGTAGTATTATGTACGCCGCCGGATAAAGACGGTAGAGTACATCCTGCCATATTATTTGCGGCAGAAGTTGCGGGTGTGAATAAAATATTTAAGATAGGAGGAATACAAGCTATTGCTGCAATGGCTTATGGTACGGAGTCTGTACCAAAGGTGTATAAGATATTTGGTCCGGGAAATCAATATGTGACGGCTGCGAAACAACTTGTAAGTTTGAAAGATGTGGCAATAGATATGCCTGCCGGTCCATCTGAGGTGGAAGTGATTGCTGATGAAAAAGCTAATCCCGATTTTATTGCTGCCGATTTTTTATCGCAGGCAGAACATGGTGTGGATAGCCAGGCCATATTGGTTACAACATCGGAGTATATTGTAGACAAAGTCGTACGGGCTATCGAAGGTCAGTTGGAAAAGCTGAGTCGTAAAGAAATTACAGAGAAATCGTTATCCCATAGCCGTATTATTGTTTTGGACAATGAACAGGAAGTGATTGATTTTACGAACCAATATGCCCCGGAACATTTGATCATTCAAATGGAAAACTATTCTGATGTAGCCGAAAAAGTAGAGAATGCGGGAAGTGTTTTCATGGGTGCTTATACGCCGGAAAGTGCCGGCGACTATGCTTCGGGGACAAATCATACATTGCCTACTAATGGTTATGCAAAAGCTTATAGTGGCGTGAATCTGGATAGTTTCATCAAAAAGATCACTTTCCAGGAGATTACTTCCGAGGGAATACGTAACTTAGGTGGCGCAATTCAGACGATGGCTGCAAATGAGTTGCTGGATGCACACCGTAATGCTGTAACTGTTAGACTGAAGACATTATGATTAGTTTGGAAAAATTGGTAAGGCGAAATGTATGGAACATGAAGCCATATTCGTCTGCAAGAAATGAATTTCATGGGGAAGCTTCCGTATTTCTGGATGCAAACGAGAATCCATGGAATACAGCATATAACCGTTATCCGGATCCTTTGCAAATACAATTGAAAGAACGTATTTCGAAACTAAAAGGTGTTGAGACATCTTCTATATTTTTGGGAAACGGAAGTGATGAGGCTATCGATTTAATATTCAGGGCGTTTTGCGAACCCGGGATGGATTGTGCAATTATGATCGATCCTTCGTATGGCATGTATGAAGTATGTGCCAATTTGAATAATGTGGAATGTAAAAAGGTCTTATTAAATAGCAACTTTGATCTGGATGCGGATAAAATAATAGAGTTGGATGACAATTGGACTAAAGTTGTTTTTCTGTGTTCTCCGAATAATCCTACCGGAAATAGTTTAAACCGGAATGAAATATGTAAAATACTGGATAGGTTTCAGGGACTTGTTGTGATAGATGAAGCATATATAGATTTTTCTTCCCAGCCTTCGTTTCTTTCGGAATTAGATAAATATCCCAATTTAATTGTTCTGCAGACCTTATCAAAAGCTTGGGGAGCGGCTGCAATTCGTTTGGGTATGGCATTTGCTTCTCCTGAAATTATAGGTGTCTTTAATAAAATAAAGTATCCGTATAACGTGAGTAAACCTTCACAGGAAGCAGCATTGGCCGTGTTGGAAAATGAGAAAAACATGCGTGAGGAATTGCGGGTGATTCTTTATGAACGTGCACGCTTGGAGAAAGCTTTGGTAGAATCTCCTTATATGTTTAAGGTTTATCCTTCGGATGCCAACTTTTTATTGGTGGAAGTAGGAAATGCCAATAATGCATATAATTATTTAGTAAAACAAGGCATAGTTGTACGTAATCGCAATAATGTAACCATGTGCCGGGGCTGTTTACGCATTACGGTTGGTACGCCGGAAGAGAATAAAATGATATTAAATGCTTTGAAAAGTATTCCATTATGAAAAGAGCTCTTTTTGTAGATCGGGACGGGACATTGGTTATTGAGCCTCCGGTAGATTACCAGTTGGATAATCTGGATAAATTGGAATTTTATCCGAAAGTATTCAGAAATTTATATTTCCTTCGTGAAAATCTGGATTTTGAATTTGTGATGGTTACAAACCAGGATGGTCTGGGAACATCTTCTTTTCCTGAAGAAACTTTCTGGCCGGCTCATAATATGATACTGAAAACGTTGGAAGGAGAAGGGATTGTTTTTGATGATATTCTGATAGACCGTTCTTTTCCTGAAGATAATTCACCTAACCGTAAACCTCGTACAGGAATGTTAGGAAAATATCTGGATGGCGGGTATGACCTGGCGAATAGCTATGTAATAGGTGACCGTCTTACAGACCTGGAATTGGCGAAGAATTTGGGAGCTAAAAGTATCTGGTTAATAGATACTGACAGTGTAGGAGAGGAGGTAATGGCAAAAGGTATGGCGTTGTCTCCGGTACTTATTACTGACGATTGGGATAAAATTACGGAATTTCTGTATGCCGGCGAACGTCGTGCCATTGTACAACGTACAACAAAAGAGACCGATATTTATGTGGAACTAAACCTGGATGGTAACGGAAAGACAGAAATTGAGACGGGACTTGGTTTTTTTGACCACATGTTGGATCAAATAGGTAAACATTCCGGTATCGATTTGGTTATTCGTGTTAAAGGCGATCTTAATGTAGATGAACATCATACTATAGAAGATACAGCCATCGCTTTGGGTGAAGCCTTGCTGAAAGCTTTAGGAGACAAGAGAGGAATAGAACGTTATGGTTTTACTTTGCCTATGGATGATTGCTTGTGTAGTGTTGCTTTGGACTTTGGCGGACGTCCTTGGTTGGTATGGGATGCCGAATTTCATCGTGAAAAAGTTGGTGATATGCCGACCGAAATGTTTCTTCATTTCTTTAAAAGTTTGAGTGATGCGTCGCGTATGAATTTGAATATAAAAGCGGAAGGTACGAATGAACACCATAAAATAGAAGGTATATTTAAAGCTCTGGCACGTTCTATCAAAATGGCGATACGCAGGGATATTTACCATTATAGTTTACCAAGTACAAAAGGAGTAATTTAAAATGATAAAGAATTTAATAATTGCAATTGGTCTATTATTGCTGGCCGCATGTAGCAATGATGTTTATGACAAGCTGGATGGCAAATGGCAGTTGCAACAGGTTGAAGAAAACGGTATAGTACAAGATGTTGATACGATATATTATAATTTCCAGACATCCTTGTTTATGTATCAGATTTATGATCCGGCCTCAGACGACATTCGGGATTGCTATGGTTTTAATACCAAAGAAGGAGATAATAAATTACTGCTTGAACTTATATCGAATCCGAAACCGGTTGAATCTTTCCTGAAATATACGGATTGGACTTCAACTACGCGTGTGTTTATCATTGAAAAAGCAGACCGTAAAAAACTTATATTGGAAAACGAAGGTAAAAGATATACTTTCCGTAAGTTTTAAATAGCTACATCTTGCCATTTACCGTTGATTAGTTCGCGTGTGGTTCTGAATCCGGCTTCTTTCAGTAAAGAGAAAGCTTCGGTGCGGCCGTCATTTACTAATTGCGGGTAATGGCAATCCGAATTTACCATCACGGGGATATTCATCTGTTGTAATAGAGCTAAATATTTCTTATGAGGGTAAAGTTCTTCTTTTTTCAAAAGGTTTTTGGTGTTTATCTCTACCATGAGTTTTTTTTCCGCAATTAGTTCGAGACAGGCTTTGAAAGGTTTTATATACCAATCTTCATCGATTGAAAAATCGGCGTATTTTTGTCCGTTCATGTAAATTTTATCCATGTGACCTACAATGTCGATGCCTCCGGCTTCAATCATCTCTGATGTTGAGTTGAAATATCGTTTTACAAGCAATCGAATGTCATTGCCAAAATGCTTTTTTACGGATAAAGCGTAATCTTTGAACGAACCGTCTATACAAACCATGTTTTCTTCTGTCAGGTGGTCTGATACGGGTAAGAAATGAATGGAACCGATCCTGTAATCGAGCGGAAGATTCAAGAAATAAGGTATCGATGCATTATAGGTTTTATTCAGGTAGTCAATTTCTAACCCGACGTATATTTCTATCCGATCGTAGTATTTTTTCTTTAGCCGTTCTATTTCCATCAGATAATCGGACATATTATCCTTGGACATATTCCAGAATGTCTCAAAAGGCAGGGGAGAATGGGAAGAAAATCCGTATGCTCTGAATTTGTTGGATATAGCGAATTTTATGAAGTCTTCCGGCAGGCTTCGCCCGTCACAGAATGTACAATGACTATGATAATTGCTAAGTTGCATTCCGTTATTTTATTTATAAAATGTTGTAATGACAAAGATAATGCTTACTAACCAGACTAACCTTAATTCTATTGAACAAAAAACGAACTCATAGTTATGATTTTTTTGATTCATAGTTATTATTTCGAAAAGTCATAACTATGAGTTTATATTGCCCATGAAATGGCTCTTTGCCGAGACTTGCATTTGACTGAATTTGGGTAGGCAACTAACCTGAAGAGGATAGGCTACTAAAAAAAGGGTGTTGCACAAGTTTGTTATGTTATCATACAACATGACTAACTTTCCGCAGCACCCTGATTGGTGTATAGATGTTTATTTTCTTATTTGATTACTTTCAATTCTTTTCCAACTTTGATGAAGGCTGCAATCGCTTTATCCAAATGTTCTTTTTCGTGACCTGCAGATAGCTGAACCCGGATACGTGCTTGCTCTTTCGGTACGACAGGATAATAAAATCCTGTCACATAAATACCTTCTTGTTGCATGCGTGCTGCAAAGTCCTGGGATAATTTTGCATCGTATAGCATAACGGCACATATTGCAGATTGAGTTGGTTTGATGTCGAATCCCGCAGCCATCATTTTATCACGGAAATAGTTAACGTTGTTCATTAACTTGGTGTGTAATGTGTTGCTTTCCTTCAACATTTTGAACATTTCCAAACTGGCACCTACGATAGCAGGCGCAACGGAATTTGAGAATAAATACGGACGCGAACGTTGGCGCAGCATATCAATAATTTCTTTTTTCCCGGTTGTAAATCCACCCATGGCTCCACCAAAAGCTTTACCTAATGTGCCGGTAAAGATGTCTACTTTGCCATATACATTAAATTGTTCGGCAACACCGTGGCCGGTTGGGCCTGCAACGCCTGCAGAGTGAGATTCGTCTACCATGACAAGTGCGTCGTATTTTTCAGCTAATGCGCATATTTTATCCATAGGAGCAACATTTCCATCCATAGAGAATACGCCGTCTGTGGCAATAATACGATGGCGCTGTGCTTGTGCTTCCTGAAGACAACGTTCCAGATCTGCCATATCTGCATTGGCATAACGATAACGTTTAGCCTTGCATAGACGGACACCGTCAATGATAGATGCATGATTTAATGCATCTGAAATAATAGCATCTTCTTCCGAGAACAAAGGCTCGAATAAACCTCCGTTGGCATCGAAGCAGGCAGCATACAGAATTGTATCTTCAGTTTTGAAATAATCGGAGATAGCCGCTTCCAGTTGTTTATGCAAATCTTGGGTTCCGCAGATAAAACGAACGGAGGACATTCCGTATCCGTGTGTATCCATGGCGTCTTTAGCAGCTTTTATCAAACGCTGGTTATCTGAAAGCCCCAGATAATTATTAGCGCAGAAATTTAACACTTCGTCTCCGGCGTTTACTTTAATATCAGCTCTTTGAGGCGTGGTAATGATTCTTTCGTTCTTGTATAATCCGGCAGCTTTAATATTTGCCAATTCGTTAGTCAAGAAATCTTTAAGTTTTCCGTACATAAAACTTTATTTTTTTAGTATTATAGATGTGAGTTTTGTTTTTATTATGTTTATGTGACAGACAAAGGTGGTGTTTTTTTTTGAATAATAATATTAAAAAACAGAAGAAAATAGCATTTAAACCGTTTTATTCTCTATACCTTTGCGGCTGAAAAAAACTTAAAGCTAATAAACGCAATGAAGAATGTATTGGTAATTGGTTCTACCGGTCAGATTGGATCAGAGTTAACCATGAAATTGAGAAGCATCTACGGTGGAAATATTGTAGCCGGCTATATTCCCGGTGCAGAGCCGAAAGGTGAACTATTGGAATCTGGGCCGTCTGCAATTGTAGACATTACAAACGAACAACAAATCGCTGAAACTGTCTCAAAGTATAATGTAGACACTATTTACAATCTTGCTGCTTTACTGTCGGCAGTGGCTGAAGCTAAACCCCAGTTGGCTTGGAAAATAGGAATGGGAGGGCTGTTTAATGTCCTGGAAGTTGCACGTGAAATGCATTGTGCAGTCTTTACACCAAGTTCTATCGGAGTATTCGGAAATAATACGCCGAAGGATAAAACACCGCAAGATACGATCCGTAATCCGCGTACTATGTATGGAGTAACTAAAGTTTCCGGCGAATTATTAAGCGATTATTACAATATCCGTTTTGGGGTTGATACCCGTTCGGTACGTTTTCCCGGACTGATTTCTTATGTTACACCTCCGGGGGGCGGAACAACAGATTATGCTGTCGATATTTATTACTCTGCTGCAAAAGGTGAGAAATTTGTTTGTCCTATTAGTGCCGGTACTTTCATGGATATGATGTATATGCCTGATGGATTACGTGCTGCAATAGAAATTATGGAAGCCGATTCTACCAAGTTTGTGCATCGTAATTCCTTTAATATTGCTTCTATGAGTTTTGATCCGGAAATTATATATAACAATATTAAAAAATATGTGCCCGATTTCAAAATGGAATATAAAGTAGATCCGTTGCGTCAGGCTATAGCCGATTCGTGGCCAAATTCTCTGGATGATACTTGTGCCCGTCAGGAATGGGGGTGGAAGCCGGAATATGATTTGGATGCAATGACGCAGGATATGCTGGCTAAACTGAAAGATCATTCTAAGAAATAGAAAAATGATATTAATCAAAAGGCTGACAGAGAAGTTATAAATAACTATTTGTCAGCCTCTTCTTTTATATGGCCATTCCTGATGAATAATGCTTTGCAACATACTTAACTTATTTTTATACATATCGTTCCTTGTTTAAAATATGCGGGTTTACTTTTGATCATCATAACGTGATCCGAAAAAAGAGAGTGATCATAGATATCTGAATAATTTGGAAAACATGAACTATTGCCAGAAAATACACTATACTGTTTATGCAACACAGAGAGCCGGCTTTCCGGAAATGGTGGATAATCTGTTGTCGCAGCTTCCCGAAAATGAGACAATCCTTCGCTTATCCTTTTTTGGAACTCCTTCATCGAATATAGAATATGTAGAGCGGCGCGTTATATTGCGTAAGAAAATCCGGGCATATTATGGAGATCGTGAGCCTGCGCTTAGCTATGTATCCCAACCACCTATGGATGCTCCTTTAATTATGGAGGTACACAGTTATCGGTTAGAAGATGAAGAACAAGTTACTTTCCGTCATTTCTGCGGATTACCTTATGTTATCCTGGAGAATGAGTGTGCACGATTTCTGTTTGCAGGAGGTTTCCAGGGAGATGTAATCAATTATAATATAGAGCAACAGTCGGCAGATGTTTTCAATACAATCATGATTGTATTGAAAAAAGAAGGTTTTCCTATCAATAGTATTATTCGTCAATGGAATTATATAGAACATATAACGGCTTTTGACGGAGAGAATCAGCATTATCAATCTTTTAATAACGCCCGTACGGATTTTTACAAGAAGGCTCGATGGACGAATGGTTATCCTGCTGCAACCGGAATTGGGGCTAGTTTCGGAGGTGTTTTGGTTGATCTGGATGCGGCCATATTGAAAGATTCTATGCATGTTGTGCCTATCGATAATAAATTACAAGTTGCAGCCTATGCATATTCGGAACAAGTATTGGCGGTTTCGGGTGAACAAAAGACTACTCCGAAATTTGAGAGGGCAAAAAGTCTTGTATGCAATAAGAACCAGATTATATATATATCGGGTACGGCTGCAATCCGTGGAGAAAATAGTCTGGCGGATATAGGACTTGAGCAGCAATTGCGTATTACAATGGAGAATATTGATCAATTAGCAGGCAATGCCAGACTTTGTATATTAAGGGTTTATTTAAAAGATCGTTCTTTTTATGAAGAAGCTAGGAGATTGATGGAGGCATATCATTTGAACATCCCGGTTTTTTATATGTGCGCTGATATTTGTAGAAATGAGTTGCTTATTGAAATAGAAGGAATAGCCCGATTATAAATATCATAAATCATTATTATTATCTCTATTTAAACAAAAAACAAATGAAGGCAACTCTTGAAAAGTTTTTTTCCTCTTTCCGGGCAACTATTGTTTTACTATTAATTTATGCTTTAGGGCTTGCTTTTGCTACTTTTATTGAGAAGTATCATGGAACGATGGCGGCAAAAGCTATGATTTATTATTCTCCATTATTTTTTTTACTTCAGTTTTTGTTGGTTATTAATTTTATTGCAGTTGTAATTAAACATCAATATCTGAAAAGAGGTAAATGGGGACTGATGATTACTCATATAGCTTTTATTATTATATTACTAGGAGCTTTGGTATCTCATTTTTTTGCAGAAGAGGGCGTTTTACATATTCGCCAGGGTGAATCGAGTGACCAGATGGCTATTCATACTTCTGATAATACAACTACCTATACGCTTCCATTTACTGTCGAACTCGTGAAGTTTACTTTAACGCGTTATCCGGGATCAGCCAGTCCTTCTTCTTATGAAAGTGAATTGTTGGTGCACGTTGACGGAAAAACATTACATGAACGTGTATATATGAATAATGTAATGGATATAAAAGGTTATCGTTTTTATCAGGCTTCATATGATCAGGATGAAAAAGGTACGGTGCTTTCGGTAAATAAAGATGTTTGGGGGCGTAATATTACGTATATGGGATATATACTTTTAGTGATAGGATTTGTTTTTTGTTTTGTCGGTAAAAATTCTCGTTTTATGAAGTTAAGCCGTCGATTGAAAGAACTTCGGAGTACAACGAATCTATTGTTTTTTTTGTTCCTTCTGACGACCAATCCGATAATAGCAAATCCGGGTTCATCATCTGTTATGGATGCTGTACAGAAATATACTATTAATACCGAACATGCAGCTAAGTTTGGAGCCCTTCCTATCCAGTCCGGAAATGGCCGGATGCTTCCTGTTAATACCTTTTCATCGGAAATTCTCCGGAAATTACATAAGTCGGATAAAATAGTCAACCTTAATTCGGATCAATTTTTGCTGAGCTTGCTGGCATTGCCTGAAATGTGGATACGGATTCCACTTATTTCTATGACAAATAAAGAACTGGCATCTTATTATGATTTGACGGACGACGAATGTGCTTATGTAGAGGTATTCGACAGTAACGGGAATTATAAGTTGCAAGAAAAACTGGAAGAAGCGTACAATAAGATGCCAAACGAACGTTCCCGTTTTGATAAGGATTTGTTGAAATTGGATGAACAAATCAATATATTCCATCAATTAATTAACTTTCAGATGCTCAATCTCTTTCCGAAAGAAGGAGATCCGAACCATAAATGGTATTCTCCCGGAGATAACCTGTCGGTTTTCAGTGGCAAAGATTCGATGTTTGTTTCTCATATTATGAATTGGTATTTGGAAGAAGTCCGGGACGCAATGAAAACAGGCGATTGGAAGAAAGCCGATGAAATTGTAGGAATGATCAATACGTATCAGCAGGCAAAAGGTAGTTCGGTAAATATTAGTCCTGAAAAGATACAGGCTGAGATTAAATATAATAAAATGGATGTTTTTCGCCTTTGTAAAATAGGCTATCTTATATTAGGTGGTTTATTGCTGGTTTTTTCATTCGTTATGTTATTCAACCGGAAACGTTGGCTCAATGTTGCTTTCTGGTTGCTTGGAATAGCTGTATTAACCGTATTTTCTTTCCATATATATGGTATGGGTATGCGTTGGTATATTGCGGGCTATGCTCCCTGGAGTAATTCTTATGAAACGATGGTGTATGTGGCATGGGCTACTGTTTTGGCTGGGTTGCTGTTTGTACGTCGTAGCCCTGTTACATTTGCTTTAGCTACTTTATTTGGAGGGATTATTTTGTTTGTTTCGGGTTTGAGTTGGATGGACCCGCAGATTAATCCATTGGTTCCGGTATTGAAATCTCCGTGGTTAATGTTCCATGTGGCAGTTATTGTGGCTGCTTATGGATTCTTTGGGATTTGTTGTTTGATAGGGTTGACAAATCTTGTTATGATGTGTATTATGAAAGATAATAACCGTAAGATGTTATCTGCACGTATCCGTGAATTGACTATTGTGAATGAGATGTCTATGTTGGTAGGACTGGCATTGATGACTATCGGAACATTTCTAGGTGCCGTATGGGCTAATGAATCCTGGGGACGATACTGGGGATGGGACCCAAAAGAAACCTGGGCTCTTATTACTATGATTGTGTATGCAATAGTTATTCATGCCCGTTTAATTAAGAAACTGGATACCCTGTGGGTATTTAACTTTGGCTCTGTTGTCGCTTTTGCCTCTGTGTTGATGACTTTTTTTGGCGTAAATTATTTTTTAAGCGGAATGCATTCATATGGTCAAAACGATAACGTGAATGGGGTTTTTGTTTATCTTTATGCGGCGTTTGCTATAATCGGGATAGTTGCAGTTTGGGCTTACCGGAAGAGATTGTAGTGATATTTACTTGTAACAAATGGATTTTAATATTTTAAATATAATAGTAATGAGAACACTTAGTCATGTAGGAATCCCTACGAAAGAGAAGAAAGAAGGAGCTGTGTTGAACGAAGGATTGAAAGTTTGGTTAACCGATCATTCAAAAAGTCCGAATCATTTGGAATTTTTGCGTTTTGAAGCCGGAAGCTGCCTCCCGGAATTGGTACAGACTACAGCGCATGTAGCTTATATTGTTCCTTCGATAGAAGAAGAGTTGAAAGGGAAAAAAATACTTTTTGGTCCGGCCGTTTGTGATGAACACCTCACAATAGCGTTCATTGAAGAAGAAGGTATTGCGGTTGAAATAATGGAAATGAAGTGATTTATATGTCTGATGGCCCGGTTGCCATTTTGATATAAACTACGTATATTTGCATGCATGAAAAACACAATTAAGACATGAGTGAAGATAAATCTACCAAACGCCGCTATAGTCCGATGACCTGGATTCCCAGCGTCTATTTTGCGATGGGATTTCCTTTTGTTGTATTGAATATGGTTGCTGTACTGATGTTTAAAGGATTGAAAATATCCGATTCACAGATAGCCCTTTGGACTTCATTAATTATGATACCCTGGACATTGAAACCCTTGTGGAGTCCCTTGTTGGGCATGTATCGTACCAAGAAATTCTTTGTCGTACTGACGCAGCTTCTTACCGGTTGTGTATTTGGTTTGGTGGCTTTAGTGCTGAATATGCCTAACTTTTTTGCAATTGCAATTGCTTTGCTTGCTATAATTGCTTTTAGTGGTGCCACACATGATGTTGCCACCGATGGTGTATATATGGACGAACTGTCGGCCGAAGATCAGGCTAAATATATTGGTTGGCAGGGAGCTTTCTATAATCTGGCTAAGATCGTGGCAACCGGGGGATTGGTCTATCTGGCAGGTTATATGATTAGTTATTTTTCGCGGAAATATGATGGTGAAAATGCTATTGTATACGCATGGATGTCGGTTATGTTTCTTTGTGGTGTCATAATGGTGCTGCTTGGTTTGTATCATACGAAAATGTTGCCTTCGGGCAAAGCCGCTAAAGAGAATGTCTCCTTGAAAGAAAGTATGATAGAACTGTGGGATGTATTCCGCGAATTTTTTACCAAGAAACATATCGTCTGGTATATCTGTTTTATCATTCTTTACCGGTTTGCAGAAGGATTTGTTGTTAAAATTGTGCCCTTGTTTTTGAAAGCTCCGGTTGATCAACAGGGATTGGGATTGTCGGAACAGGAGATAGGTTTGTATTATGGAACCTTTGGTGCGGCGGCATTCGTATTTGGTTCGGTGCTTGCAGGATATTATATCTCTGCAAAAGGATTGCGTAAAGTGCTGTTCAGACTATGTTGTTGCTTTAATATTCCTTTTCTTGTATATATGTTTCTGGCATTCTACCAACCTACAAGCGGAATATTGATTGCTGCAGCCATTATATTCGAGTATTTCGGTTATGGATTCGGGTTTGCCGGTTTGATCTTGTTCATGATGCAACAGGTTGCAGCAGGCAAGCACCAGATGGCACATTATGCTTTTGCGTCGGGAATTATGAATTTAGGAGTCATGGTTCCAGGTATGATTAGCGGATTTATCAGCGATTGGATCGGTTATAAATATTTTTTTGTATTTACAGTAATTGCTATGATTCCGTCATTTTTAGTCGCATATTTTGTTCCTTTTACATATAATGATAAAGGCGAAAAATTGAAAGATTGACATTTAATACAAATAATAGATATGGATAAATTAAAGATTGCCGGTAGTGCATTGCCGGATATGCCTTGGGAAGATCGTCCGGAAGGATGTAATAATGTATTGTGGAGATATTCGGAAAATCCGGTAATTCCACGTGATATATTGCCTGCTTCTAACAGTGTATTCAATAGTGCTGTAGTTCCTTTTAAAGGTGGTTATGCCGGTGTATTCCGTTGCGACGATACAAACAGACGTATGCGCCTTCACGTAGGGTTCAGTGCCGATGGTATTCATTGGAATATTAATGAAAAGAAACTTGAATTTGAATGTGACGATAAAGAAATAGGTGAATTTGTATATGCGTATGATCCTCGTGTATGTTTTGTTGAAGATCGTTATTATGTAACCTGGTGCAATGGTTATCATGGTCCTACAATCGGAGTTGCATATACGTATGATTTCGAAACATTTCATCAATTGGAAAATGCTTATTTACCATTTAACCGTAATGGAGTTATGTTCCCCCGGAAGATAAATGGCAATTTTGCAATGCTGAGTCGTCCGAGTGATAATGGCCATACCCCGTTTGGAGATATTTTCTATAGTGAATCTCCTGATATGTGTTTCTGGGGAAGACATCGCCATGTGATGTCTCCGGCACCGTTTGAAGACAGTGCATGGCAGTGCATGAAGATAGGTGCGGGTCCTATTCCGATTGAAACATCTGAAGGCTGGTTGCTGATATATCATGGCGTGTTGCATTCTTGTAATGGTTATGTGTATAGCTTTGGTTCTGCTCTTTTGGACTTGGAACAACCTTGGAAAGTTAAATTCCGCTCAGGTCCTTACTTGCTGTCTCCGCAGAAAGATTACGAATGTATGGGTGATGTGCCTAATGTGGTATTTCCATGTGCCGCACTTCATGATCCGGAAACTCGCCGTATAGCTATTTATTACGGATGTGCTGATACGGTAACCGGACTGGCATTTGGATATATCGACGAAATTATAGAATTTACAAAGAAGAACTCGATTATTTAATATAGAGGAAAGAAAATTTCGAAGAACCTTTTAAAGGATTCTTCCGGGAGAAATTTAAAACCCATTCGGATGGAACCAATATTCCATCCGAATGGGTTTCTTTGTTAGAAGAATATCTTTTCAGACGTTGTAGTACAAACGGTCATCAATGATTTAGCAAAACAGTGTTTTAAACGATGAAATCTTGAACAAAATAAGTTATAAATGCGTTATGTTTATATAATACATCATGATAGGTTTGAGTGTATGGGGAATAGATTGGGATTGTACTTTCAGGACTTATAGACAGACTCTATTTTCTCATAGACATTTTCAAATGAAAGCAATTATACTATTTAATATATTTGTAAAAAGCCTGCAGATAAGGTGTTTGATAATCTAAAAACTACAAAATATGGTGCAAGATATTGAAATGCTGGAAGAGTTCTATTCCAAATTCCCAAAACGGGTAGATAGCGCACGGAAAAGTTTAGGCCGTCCGATGACTTTGGCCGAAAAAATCCTTTATGCTCATTTATATGATGAACATTCCGTACGTCTTTACAAACGGGGTGAAGACTATGTAAACTTCCGTCCCGACCGCGTAGCAATGCAAGATGCTACAGCACAGATGGCATTGTTGCAATTTATGAATGCAGGAAAAGACAGATCTGTAGTGCCGGCTACTGTGCATTGCGATCATCTTATACAAGCTAACATTGGTGCAAAAGCTGATATACAGACAGCAACCGATGGAAACCGTGAAGTATATGATTTCCTTAAGACAGTATCGGGTAAATATGGCATCGGTTTTTGGAAGCCGGGTGCAGGTATTATCCATCAGGTGGTTTTAGAAAACTACGCTTTTCCCGGAGGAATGATGGTGGGTACGGATTCGCATACGCCAAATGCCGGAGGATTAGGGATGGTTGCTATCGGAGTTGGAGGTGCTGATGCTGTAGACGTGATGACTGGTATGGAGTGGGAATTGAAGATGCCAAAATTGATTGGCGTTAAACTGACCGGACGGTTGAATGGTTGGGCTTCTCCCAAGGATGTGATTCTTAAACTGGCTGGTATATTAACGGTAAAGGGCGGAACAAACGCAATTATTGAATATTTTGGTTCTGGAGCATCTTCTTTGTCGGCAACCGGAAAGGCAACTATCTGTAATATGGGCGCTGAAGTAGGAGCAACTACTTCTCTTTTTCCGTTCGATAATAATATGGCTGCTTATTTGCGGGCAACCGGTCGTGAAGGTATTGCAGTTAAAGCGGAAGCGATTTCATCGTATCTGGAGGCCGACGAGGATGTACGTGCTAATCCTGATATGTATTATGATCGCGTGATAGTGATTAACCTTTCTGAACTGGAACCATACATTAATGGTCCTTTTACTCCGGATGCAGCAACTCCTATTTCAGAGTTTGCCGCTAAAGTAATAGAAAACGGCTATCCTCGTAAAATGGAAGTCGGATTGATCGGTTCTTGTACCAATTCCTCATATCAGGATTTGAGCCGGGCAGCTTCGATTGCCCGTCAGGCGTATGAAGATAAGATTCCTGTTGCTGCCCCGCTGATCATTAATCCGGGTTCCGAGCAGATTCGATATACGGCGGAACGGGATGGTATTATAGGAGACTTTGAACGTATAGGTGCAGTAATAATGGCGAATGCTTGTGGACCATGTATTGGACAGTGGAAACGTCATACGGACGATAATACCCGGAAGAATTCTATTGTAACCTCTTTCAACCGCAACTTTGCAAAGCGCGCAGATGGCAACCCGAATACACATGCTTTTGTGGCTTCTCCCGAGTTGACTTTAGCGCTGACTATTGCTGGTGATTTGTGTTTCAATCCTCTTAAAGACACGTTAAAGACTGAAGATGGCCGCGAAGTAAAATTAAAAGAACCTCAGGGAATGGATTTCCCTGCCAGAGGCTTTGCGGTAGAGGATAACGGCTTTATCGCTCCCTTTGCTTCGTCGGATGAGGTAAAAATCAATGCGGAATCTTGCCGTTTACAGGTATTGGAACCGTTTGCTCCCTGGAATGGTGCCGACTTGTTGGATATGCCGTTACTTATTAAGGTGGAAGGTAAATGTACAACCGACCATATTTCGATGGCTGGTCCTTGGCTCCGTTTCCGTGGTCATCTGGAAAATATATCCGATAATATGTTGATGGGTGCGGTGAATGCATTTAATGGTAAAACGAATTATGTTTTGAATCAGCTGGATGGTATGTATGATGCTGTGTCGGCTGTTGCCAAGCAATATAAGAAAGAAGATATTTCGTCTATTGTTGTAGCCGAAGAAAATTACGGGGAAGGCTCATCGCGCGAACATGCAGCGATGGAACCGCGTTTTCTGAATGTAAAAGTAATCTTGGCGAAAAGCTTTGCCCGTATTCATGAAACAAATCTGAAGAAGCAAGGTATGCTTGCCCTGACCTTTGCCGATAAGGATGACTATAATAAGATCCGAGAAGATGACAAAATATCAATTACCGGTTTAGATGCTTTTGCTCCGGGTAAACCTTTAATTGCCGTACTTCGTCATTCGGATGGTTCCGAAGAATCTTTCCCTGTACATCATACCTATAATGAATTACAGATAAAATGGTTTAAGGCAGGTTCTGCACTGAATGCGGCACACGAATAATCTAAATAGAATAGTATGGACAAGATAACAAAGCAAAAAGACCGTTTGATTGTACCCGATCAGGTGGTAATTCCTTATATAGAGGGCGATGGTGTAGGCTCGGAGATTACTCCTGTAAGTCAGAAGATTGTGAATGCTGCTATAGCAAAGGCCTATAATGGTAAACGTGCAATTCATTGGAAAGAGGTTTTGGCCGGTGGAAAGGCATTTGCTAAAACAGGCAACTGGCTTCCTGATGAGACAATGAATGCATTCACCGAATATATGGTGGGAATAAAAGGACCGCTTACAACGCCTATTGGCGGAGGTATCCGTTCATTGAATGTGGCACTTCGCCAGACATTAGATTTATATGTATGCCTTCGTCCGGTCCGGTGGTTTAAAGGAGTAGTTTCTCCTGTAAAGGAACCGCAGAAAGTGGATATGTATATCTTTCGCGAAAACACCGAAGATATTTATGCAGGGATCGAATGGCAGCAAGGCACACCCGAAGCTCAAAAGTTTTTGAAGTTTTTGACCGATGAAATGGGAGTAAAGAAGATTCGTTTTCCCCAGACTTCCTCGTTTGGAGTGAAACCGGTATCTATAGAAGGTACCGAACGTTTGGTACGCGCAGCTATCGAATATGCCTTAACAAATCATTTGCCAAGTGTGACACTGGTTCATAAAGGTAATATAATGAAGTTCACCGAAGGCGGGTTTAAGCTCTGGGGATATGCATTAGCCGAACGCGAGTTTGCCGGTCAGACTTTTACCTGGCCACAGTACGAAAAGATTAAGAAGGAAAAAGGAGAGGAGGAAGCCGAAATAGCTTTAGCTGAAGCGTCTAAGGCAGGAAAGCTGATTATAAAAGACGTCATTGCTGATGCTTTCTTGCAAAACACATTGCTGATTCCGGAAGAATACTCGGTTATTGCTACCCTGAACCTGAATGGAGATTATATATCTGACCAGCTGGCAGCTATGGTAGGCGGAATCGGAATCGCTCCGGGGGCAAATATCAACTATGTAAGCGGACATGCTATTTTTGAAGCGACTCATGGTACGGCTCCTACTATTGCAGGTAAAAATATTGTGAATCCATCGTCCTTATTGCTCTCTTCGGTAATGATGTTGGAATATATGGGATGGAATGAGGCGGCTTCACTTATCACTTCGGCTTTGGAAAAAGCATTTGAGAAGGGAGAAGCAACTTACGATCTGGCTCGTTTTATGCCTGGCGGTAAATCTCTTGGCACCAAAGAATTTGGTGAACTTATAATATCACTTTTATAATATTAAAATAGTATCGCAATGAAGAAAGAATATCTTATTTATAAATTATCGGAAGAGGCAAGAGGCGCGTGTAAAATAGATAATGAGTTATTCCCGATGTATAATGTGAAACGTGGCTTACGTAATGAAGACGGAACCGGTGTATTGGTAGGATTAACTAAAATCGGTAACGTAGTAGGATATGAACGCCTTCCTGAAGGTGGCCTGAAAGCTATTCCCGGTAAACTGTTCTATAGAGGATATGATGTCGAAGATATTGCACATGCACTTATTAAGGAAAAACGCTTTGGGTTTGAAGAAGTTGCTTTTCTGATGTTGTCGGGTAGGCTTCCCGATAAAGAAGAATTGAGCTCTTTTAGAGAGCTGATCAATGATAATATGCCTTTAGAGCAGAAGACAAAGATGAATATTCTGGATCTGGAAGGTCAGAACATCATGAATATTCTGGCTCGTAGTGTATTGGAAATGTACACTTTCGATCCGAATCCCGAAGATACCTCGCGCGATAACCTGATGCGCCAATCTATCGAGCTAATCTCTAAGTTTCCTACGATAATAGCTTATGCCTATAATATCTTCCGCCATAGTACGCAAGGACGTTCGTTACACATCCGTCATCCGCATGAGAATCTTTCTATTGCGGAAAACTTCCTTCACATGTTGAAACGCGATTTTACCGACCTGGATGCCCGTACACTGGATTTATTGCTTGTGTTACAGGCCGAACATGGCGGCGGTAACAACTCTACATTTACCGTACGTGTAACCAGTTCTACAGGGACAGATACCTATTCTGCCATAGCTGCCGGTATCGGTTCGCTGAAAGGCCCGTTGCATGGAGGTGCAAACATACAGGTCGTAGATATGTTCAATCATCTGAAAGAACATATTGCCGACTGGAAAAATGTGGATGAAATCGATACCTATTTTATGCGTATGCTAAACAAGGAAGCTTATAATAAGACCGGTTTGATTTATGGTATCGGCCATGCTGTTTATACGATTTCCGATCCTCGTGCGATCGTATTGAAAGAATTAGCTCGCGAACTGGCTAAAGAAAAAGGACGTGAAGAAGAATTTGCATTTCTTGAATTACTGGAGGAACGTGCCATTGAATGTTTTGCCAAGCATAAAGGAACAAAGAAGCGTGTTTCATCTAACGTAGATTTCTATTCGGGCTTCGTATATGAAATGATAGGGCTTCCACAGGAAATTTATACACCGTTGTTTGCCATGTCGCGTATTGTAGGTTGGACAGCTCACCGCATTGAAGAACTTAACTTTGAAGGAAAGCGTATCATTCGTCCGGCATACAAAAACGTACTTGACGAGCAAGTTTATACCTCGCTTAACGAACGCTGAAAAAATTAGGGTGCTGCTCTTTATAAAATGAGTATTGATAAACTGCCGTTGTTCCATTCGCAGGAAAACGGCAGTTTTCTTTTTCTTGTATTGTATGCGTATTTGTTTTGGCTTTCTTATCTTTGCAGTTGTTTTGCTGTTAAGAGCAGCAGAATAAAACAAATAATTGTGTGTATGAAAGAATCTGTACGTGTTCTTCGTTTTGTTTTGGTAGGAACATTAAATGCTTTAATTACAGCTATTGTAATTGGAGTATTGATGGATGTGCTGGATTGCAATTATTTATGGTCAAATGTTGCCGGCTATGTGGCTGCCTTAATAAATAATTTCTTTTGGAGTAAGTATTGGATTTTTTCTTCAGGCAACGGACAATTTAAAAAAGAAATCCCTTTGTTTATGGTCGCTTTCGGATGTGCATACGGCGCCCAGTTTCTTTCCCTTTTAATGATGGTTGAAGTTGCAGACGTGAACGAATATTTGGCTCAGTTCCTTGGACTTTTTGTGTATGGAGCTGTTAACTTTATGATGAATAAAAAGATTACGTTCAGGCACTAACCATATGTGTTGACTTTGAATACTTTCCGGTTAAAGTTGCGGATATCCTTTTCCCTGATTTAAAACATCGTATAATTTAGAAAAAAGTTCAGGACTTTTTATTCTTTTTACCTGGCTGAAAATTGATTTTGTCCTAGCTTAAAATTAATTTTGACCCAGGTGAAATTTAATTTCGACCCGGGTCAAAAGAATAAATGTATAGTACCTTTTTATTAAAATGTCCGGTGAAAAGAATTAAACGGATTGTTTATATTTTGAAGAGTGCCTGTTGCAGAATAGGCGCAAAGGAGCTATCTTTGACAAAAAACTAAAAGTAAAATACTATGTCGGTTAAAACTTATATTGAGTCTAATAAAGACCGTTTTCTGGATGAATTGTTCTCGTTGATACGTATTCCGTCGATCAGTGCAAAACATGAAAATAAACCGGATATGCAGGTCTGTGCACAAAGATGGACAGAACTCCTGCTGGCTTCGGGTGCAGATAAGGCAGTTGTGATGCCAACAGACGGCAATCCGGTGGTTTATGGCGAAAAGATGATTTCACCGGAAGCTAAAACTGTTTTGGTATATGCCCATTATGACGTAATGCCTGCCGAGCCATTGGAATTGTGGAAAAGCAACCCTTTTGAACCCGAATTACGCGACGGCCGTATCTGGGCCCGTGGTGCGGACGATGATAAAGGGCAGGGAATGATCCAGGTGAAAGGCTTTGAAACAGCTTTGAAAAATGATCTTCTGCATTGCAACGTAAAGTTCATCTTTGAAGGGGAAGAAGAAATAGGTTCGCCCAGTTTGGAATCTTTTTGCCGAAAGAACAAGGGGTTGTTGAAGGCGGATGTGATACTGGTGTCTGATACAAGCATGATAAGTGCCGAAACACCTTCGCTGACGACCGGTTTGCGTGGCCTGGCCTATTGGGAAGTGGAGGTAACGGGGCCAAACCGTGATTTGCATTCGGGGCATTTCGGAGGTGCGGTAGCCAATCCGATAAATGTGTTGTGTAAGCTGATGGCTGATATTACGGATGCAGACGGACGTATAACTATCCCCGGCTTTTATGACGATGTAGAAGAAGTTTCTGCGGCAGAGCGCGAAATGATTGCCCGGATTCCTTTTGACGAAAAGAAATATATGGAAGCTATCGGAGTGAAGGCTTTGTCCGGTGAAAAGGGATATTCTACGCTTGAGCGTAACAGTTGCCGTCCGTCTTTCGATATTTGCGGTATCTGGGGTGGTTATACAGGTGAGGGTAGCAAGACGGTTTTGCCATCAAAAGCATTTGCCAAGGTTTCCTGCCGCCTGGTTCCGCATCAGGATCATGAGAAGATTTCGCGGATGTTTGAAGAATATATGGCTCGTGTAGCTCCGGATTATGTGACGGTTAAAGTTACGCCAAGCCACGGCGGACAAGGCTATGTCTGCCCGATTGATATGCCTGCTTACCAGGCAGCCGAAAAGGCCGTAGGCATTGCTTTCTGCATGAAACCGCTGGCCGTTCGCCGGGGAGGAAGCATACCTATTATATCTACTTTTGAACAAATATTGGGTATAAAGACTGTTTTGATGGGATTCGGTTTGGAGCAAAACGCTATCCATTCACCGAATGAAAGTTGCCGGTTGGATATATTCTATAAAGGTATAGAGGCTGTAGCCCGGTTTTATAAGGAGTTTAAATAAGTATTCAATTAATGAAGCAGATTATCGATATTGAAACCTGGGAACGGAGGGATAATTACCAATTCTTCCGGGATTTTATCAATCCTTGCATCTCCGTGACTTCCGAGGTAGAGTGTGAAATGGCAAAAGAAAGAGCAAAGGCAAACGGCCGGTCTTTCTTTTTGCATTACCTGTATGCCATACTTCGTGCGGTAAACGAGATAAAGGAGTTAAGGTTCCGGTTTGACGACCGGGAGCAGGTTTTATTTTATGATAAAGTAGATGCGCTAGCACCGATCAAAATGAATGACAACGGCAAGTTCTTTACAGTCCGCATTCCCTGGATAGAAGACTTTGAAGCGTTTCATGCCGAAGCCTCCTCTATCATTCGGAATATTCCGGAAGACGGTGATCCGTATGCTGCTGAAAACGGGGCATCAGAGGATGACCGGTATAATGTTATCCTGGTAAGTGCAACGCCGGATCTATTCTTTACGTCTATGACGCATACGCAACATCATAAGTTTGGCAACAATTATCCGTTGCTGAATGTTGGAAAAGCTGTTATGAGAGGAGGCAATCTGGTAATTCCGATTGCCTTGTATGTAAACCATAGTTTTGTGGACGGCGTTCATATAGCCGATTTTTATAAACGGGTAGAACAATATCTGAAGTAATATATGGAAATAAAGAAAGATGAAAGAGTCGTACGTGCGCTGACGAATACCGGCATTGAGGCATTGAATGAGATGCAGCAGGCTGTATTGGATGCAGGTACAAGTAAAGATATGGTTTTGCTCAGTCCCACAGGGTCGGGTAAGACGTTGGCATTCTTACTGCCATTGCTTACTACACTGACAGACGAAGAAAAGAAAATACAAGCATTAATCATTGCCCCGTCGCGTGAATTGGCTTTGCAGATAGAGACGGTATTTCGCTCGATGGGTTCGGGTTATAAGGTAAACTGTTGTTACGGTGGACATCCGTTGAGGACGGAAAAGAAAAGCCTGGAGCATCCGCCTACGGTTCTTATTGGTACGCCGGGACGCATTCTCGATCATATTGAGCGTGGAAATATTGATTTAGATACGGTGAGAACGCTTATTCTGGATGAGTTCGATAAATCGTTGGAATTGGGATTCCTTTCGGAGATGAAGGAAATATTGGCGCATCTGTCTGGTGTACGGAGACGAGTATTGACATCTGCTACGGCTTCGGTGGAAATTCCGCCGTTTACTGGAATAACGGCTCCGGTTCGTTTATCTTTTCTTACGGAAGAGAAGCAGGTCAAAGGTCTTACTGTCCGGATAGTGAAGTCGCCTGTAAAAGATAAACTGGAAACGTTGTATAAATTACTGGGCGAGCTGAATGGCGAATCTGCATTGGTATTCTGCAACCTTCGTGAAGCGGTGGAGCGCGTAAGCAATTACCTGACGGAGATGGGAGTGGAGAATGATTATTTTCACGGTGGAATGGAGCAACCCGAGCGGGAGAGAGCACTCTCGCACTTCCGCAATGGAAGCGCTACTGTGTTTGTCTCGACCGATCTGGCTGCCAGAGGTTTGGATATTCCGGAAGTAAAGCATGTGATCCATTATCACTTGCCGGTGAATGAGGAGGCTTATATTCATAGAAACGGACGTACGGCCCGAATGAATGCGGAAGGGAATGCTTTCATCATACTGAATGAAATAGAGTCTGTACCCGAATACATCGTGCGTGAACCGGACGAATTCTTTCTTCCTGAGAGAACAAAGAAACCGGTGCGTCCTGAATGGGTAACACTTACGATCAATCGCGGCAAGCGTGATAAACTGAGCAAAAAGGATGTGGTTGGTTTCCTGTTTCAGAAAGGCGGATTGGAGAAAGACGATCTGGGTGTGGTAGAGGTGAAGGAGAGTTGTGCCTTTGCTGCGGTAAGGCGAGACAAGCTATCGGCTTTGTTAGTGCGAATCCGCGATGAAAAGATTAAAAATATGAAAGCTAAATTTAATTGATGACCTATGAATTTGTTGATTAAGAACGTTTACCTGGATGGCGTTGAAACGGATATTTATGTTGAGGGCAAATATATAAAGCAGATTGGAAAAGACTTGGTTGTTACGGCCGATAGGGTGATAGATGGTACGAAGAAGGCCGTAGTGCCCGGTTTTGTGAATGCACATACACATGCGGCGATGACTCTTTTCCGGGGGTATGGCGATGATATGCCACTGATGCCTTGGCTTGAACAGAAGATTTGGCCGAATGAAGCAAAGATGAACCGCGAGGACGTTTACTGGGGAGCTAAACTGGCTTGTCTGGAGATGATAAAGAGTGGCACAACCAGCTTCTTTGATATGTATCATAAGTTTCGTGCAACGGCTGATGCTGTCGAAGAGATGGGAATACGGGCCGTCGTTTCGGGTGTTTGCTTCGATCATTTCGAGCCGGAACAGGCAGAGAAATGCAAGGCGCATAATCTAAAGCTGTATTCGGATATGGATGTGTATGGCGATCGAATTAAATATGCAATCGGGCCACATGCTATTTATACTGTTTCGGGCGAACTTCTGAGGTGGATAGATCAATTTTCGGCCGAACGAAATGTGCTGATCCATTTGCATCTGGCAGAAACAGAAGAGGAGGTGACCAATTCGGTCAAACAATTCGGTCTCACGCCTGTACGTTATTTATATAAATTGGGAATACTTTCTCCCCGCTTGGTGATTGCTCACGGCATATATGTGGATAAAGATGAAATCAGGATGCTGGCAGATCATGGGGTAAAGGTGGTTCACAACCCGGCATCGAATATGAAACTGGCTTCCGGTATTCATTTCCAGTTTAAGGAGATGAAAGAAGCGGGCATTGCAGTTGGTTTGGGCACCGATGGTTGTTCATCTTCCAATAATCTGGATATGATAGAAGCTATGAAATTAGCTTCATTGCTTGGAAAAGCCTGGAGAAAAGACCCGGAGGCTCTTACTGCGGCGGAGATGCTGGATGCTGCAACCGAACAGGGAGCTTCTATATTAGGTATAAAAGCCGGACGTGTGAAAGAGAGGTATTTGGCAGATTTGAATCTGATAGACCTGCGTATTCCTGCATTTACGCCGAACTTTAACTTCGTGTCTAATCTGGTTTATGCAGCCAATGGCAGTTGCGTAGATACGGTTATTTGTAATGGTAAAGTTTTGATGGAAAATAAAAAAGTTCCGGGTGAGGACGAGATAATGGAACAGACAGCGCGGATTGCTTATAACTTGATGTCGCGATGAAAAGCATTGAAAATAAAACAGATATATAATAGGAGGCAACTATGGATAAAATGAATGATTTATACGATGAAACGGCAGCTTATCTGGCATCCCGCATCGTAGGGAATCCGAAAACAGCTATTATTTTAGGCAGTGGGCTAGGTTCGCTAGCCGATCAGATAGAGGAGGCTACGGTTATTCCTTATAAGGAGATTCCTAACTTTATGAGCTCTACGGCTACCGGACATAAAGGAAATCTTATATGTGGAAAATTGGGTGGAAAGCTGGTGTTGGCCATGCAGGGACGTTTTCATTATTATGAAGGTTACACAATGCAGCAGGTAACCTTTCCTGTCCGCGTAATGAAACTGTTGGGGATAGAGAACCTGTTAGTGTCAAATGCAGCCGGAGGTATCAATAATACATTTAAAGTGGGCGATCTGATGATTATCCGGGATCATATCAATATGATGCCGAATCCGCTTATAGGACCTAATAATGAACAGTTCGGCACGCGCTTCCCTGATATGACCCGTGCATATGACCGCGAATTTATAGGTTATATGGAGGAGATTGCCACATTGCATAACATTCCGTTGAAGAAAGGCGTTTATGTAGGCCTGACAGGTCCTTCGTATGAAACTCCCTCGGAATACGCTTGTTATGGTAAAGTGGGAGGTGACGCTATCGGTATGAGTACGGTTCCCGAAGTAATAGTTGCTCGTCACGCAGGTATACGTGTATTCGGTATGTCTGTTATCACAAACGAAGGTTATCATTTTGCCGATGACTTCGTGAATGATGGCACCGATGTTATTAAGGCAGCAGATAGAGCAGCTTCTGTAATGACTGTTTTATTTAAAGAATTGGTTGCTAGAATATAGTCATTTCAACGGGTACGGATGGGAATAAAAGGCATGAAAAAATTGTATTGTTCTTTTGGATAATTGAAAATTACCCCTATCTTTGCACCCGTTATCGCGGAAGTAGCTCAGTTGGTAGAGCATAACCTTGCCAAGGTTAGGGTCGCGGGTTCGAGTCCCGTCTTCCGCTCCCAAGATAGCAGGAGTGAATGAGATCATCCTTTCAATTGTAATGAATGCCCAGGTGGCGGAATTGGTAGACGCGCTCGTTTCAGGTGCGAGTGGTTTTGCGATCGTGCAGGTTCGAGTCCTGTTCTGGGCACCGCATTTAATTGACGCGCAGGTGGTGAAATTGGTAGACACGCTACTTTGAGGGGGTAGTGCCGGTTCCGGCGTGTGAGTTCGAGTCTCATCCTGCGCACTAACTTATCTATTTGTTTGATTTGCAGTATATTCTGTTGTGGTTACGGAAAAATCAAATTCAGCCAGCCTTAATTATGTGACTGCGGGGGGGGAATATCTAAACAATGATTATGATGATAAATAAAAAAGTAACCTTATTGAAAAGACTGTAAAGCTTGACAAGTAATTAATCCAACCAGCAAGAAGTGCCGTAGTAGCCATTACGGTTTCATTTATTTGTAAACTTACGTAACAAGACTACCATCCCTTAAAAAAGAAGCCTATTTTTATTTGTGGATTAGGGGATATGTTTACTGAATAAAAATAAAACGAACCTTATTAAGATAATCTACAGATCCTTTCATATCGACAAACTACGTATGATCATTAGGTCTGTTTCCTGTTCAACAAAATAAACTTGAATACAGATTATACTAAAAAAAATCCTTGATCGTTATTTAAATATAACCATTAAACACAATTATTTATGAACATCTTAATTATTAAAATTTGGTCCAAAAGATTCATAGATTCTTTACCTGAGATTTGGTATATCATCCTCTTTGCTTTACTGACTTGTAGTAATTTTCATAGTTTATCTGCTAGTTGGCATATTGTAAATATATTTATGATTTTATTTTCCCTGACTATTGTAACATTACTAATCATGCAACTTTTCAAAAAGATACTGTGGAGTCGTCTTTTACTAGGGTTGCTGTTTACTTTGGGATCAATATATATGTTTTTGGCATTGCTATCCGAATATATGGAATTTCCAACAAAGACTGATACGGAAGCGATTCAACTGATCGTTGCTGGATCCATCCTAATCGGTGTTTCATTTCTCCTTGGTGGGAAAATGCTACTATATGGATTATTTTCCGATCTAAAAAAATGACCGATATCCGGAATTCCGAAAGTAAAAAAGATTCTCCCATGAAGATTTATATTCAGTGTATGCTAAACACTCATCAATAAGGAAAAGAAACGCATCTGAATTAGTTACGAGTTTTGTCAAATATATTAAATACACGTATCTTTCTTTTAGAGAAGCCAAAGAATGATTTAAAATTCGACAAATATAATTTTGTAAATTGTTTTTCATCCACCATTCATAGAGACTGTATATTATTCGAATATTTTCTTTATAGCATCTTTAATATTTTCCTGCTGATAAAGAATAGAATAAATTCCGAGCTCGATAGCTGCATCTATATTACGTTTTTTATCATCTATGAAAATCATATTTTCGAATGGTGTATTGAGTTTATTTTGCATCATTTTGTAAATATCATTGTCAGGTTTTAGTCTCTGAAAAATAAATGAATAAAATCTATGTTCCGAATCAATTAGTTCAGGGTAATTGCCATCGTCTGCTAAAATAGGTAAAGCATTAGAAAGTACACAATTAACTATTCCTTTCTTCTTTAAATACTTAATAGCTTCCTCTGTTTCAGAGTATACTTCTCCAACGCCCATTTCCAGGCATTGTTTGATCTGTGAATTATATTCTGGCAAATATGGAATACTATAGTATTGACAAATGTTTACACATAACTCATCAAAGGTAATAATGCCTAACATATAATCATTGAAACTGAATGTCCCTTTAAGACTTTCCCACTTTGGGTAGTCAATAGTTTTTTGAGAACACCATTGACTTAGCTTTTCAAGTGAATAATGATAGAAGACTCCACCAACATCCCAAATACAGAATTTGATTTTTTTTGCCCATTGCTTCTTATATTCATGATATGATGTACACTTTTTTATGATATCTGAAATCTCAACTCCATTATCAACGTCTATATCTTCTGCATTTATGATGTAATCAATCTGATTATAACATACCGGATTGGGTTCCTCGTCTTTAATAAAAGTAGAGCCGAGTAAATATAGTTTCTTTAATATTTCATCAAATTGAGTTTGTTCTTTTTGGGGAATCGAATCACGGAAATGCTTATCACGCCAATAGTTCCTACGAACTTCCTGACTACATAAATGAAAATCAATATTTGCAATTCTTGATAATTCCAAAAGATATTGTTTGTTTAATGCATTCCGCTGCAACAACCTCTTTTCGCGAATAGTTCTGTCTTTTTCCAGTAAGACGGCAATGATTGTATATCCTTTTTCTTTAATTTTATCAAGTTTGCCTATTCTCAGTGTTTCATCAAGTATAACATTTTTGCCATTTAGATTATTGATATGTTCTTCTCGTACCTCTTCCCATGATTTGAAAATATGTTCGCGGCATAACATATCACTTTCATAGATACACTTATCCTTTGAAACAATGAAGAAGTCACCTGTTTTTTCTAGTTTGTTGGCAAAAGTACTTTTTCCACTGCAAATTCCTCCAACTAATACAAAAGCAAACTTATTCATATATATTTGAGTATTGTTTTATATATTGTTTTATGTCCTGGTATATATTCCCTGAATTTTCTTCCCATAAGTATTCGAAATTAGATTGATAAAAAGCTATTTTTTCATCTTTAAATGTTGAATTGATCACAGAATACAATCGACGGGGAGCTTGTTTATTCGCATTGTTCAGATTAAAACCATTGACTCCGATCATTAATGTAAAGTAGTCTTCCCTGGAATTTTTGGTTAATATTAGCGAACAGCTAGGAATCCAAGACATCTTACTGACTATTATTTTTGAGTTGTTGGAAACTGAATCGTTAATTTCATCAATATATCTCAATGTTCGCCTATGTGGTCCGCCTACAATATGGGTAGGACCTACCCGCTCTTTCATTAGTTGCCCTGCGGTGCTATCAGGATCTATCAGCAGAACTTTAACTTCTATTTTCCTATTGAGTATTTCGATAAAATCATTTCTGTGTTGTTGGAATACGTGGGCCATACTGTAACCTGTTAAATAGATGGAATCGGTTTTTTCTAAATTAATGGATTTGAAGAATTTTGATAACGATTCTGCTTCATTAATATTATAGCTCAAAGGCATAATCTTTGATGACATCATCTCATCTATTCTATGAATAAGCTTTTCATCTGATATCAGTTTTTCCTTTTGAATGTCATCAATTCTTTTAATTACAACATCATCAGAATTAACAAGAAAAAACTTTAGGATTGTATAGAGAAATACTGTAGCAATGAAGCTAGATGATATTCCCCAAAAAAATGAAGTAAAATCAGGGATTTTTTTCTCATAAGCCAAATAACCTGTTCCAATAGCTATAAGTACTAAAATCGTATAGGCTGCGATTATTAATCTTTTGTTTTTCTTATTAATATCTTCCATAATAGTAATGTGTGTTTGTTAAAACCAGTTAGCAAGACCAAAAAAATAAAGTGATAAATAGGCAATAATTATTATATTCGTAAATATATAATTAATAAATATAAAAACAAATTATGCAATTTTTTTTGTTTGTCTTAGGCTTATTATGGGAAAATCATATTGTTATTCATCTTTTGTGGCAAATACAACCTGTCAAGTGGTCGTTGATAAATCCTGAAGCTTGTAAGTGGGCATAGCAAATTGTTGTTCCAAAGAATTTGAATCCACGTTTTTTCATATCCTTACTCATTGCATCGGATTCGGGAGAAGATACCGGAATCTCGCTCAATGATTGAACGGTATTGATAATCGGTTTTCTGTCGGGAAAGAATGAAAGTGTGTAGTTGTAAAAACTACCGAACTCCTTTTGCAGCGCAAGAAATAGTCTTGCGTTGGTGATGGTCGATTTAATTTTCAAGCGGTTTTTCACAATGCCGTCAAACTGCATCAAGCGCTCAACATCTTCATCGGTCATTTGTGCGACCCGCTCGGCATCGAAATTGCAAAAGGCTTTGCGATAACCTTCCCGCTTTCTGAGGATAGTTATCCAACTTAATCCGGCTTGAGCACTTTCCAGTACAAGAAACTCAAATAGAGTTTTGTCGTCGGTTACCAATACTCCCCACTCTTCGTCGTGGTATTTCATATACAGTTCGTCGGTTCCGCACCAACCGCAGCGTCCATTTACTATATCTTGCATAATGCTATTTATTTGTGTACCGTTTAATGTAAAAGTAATATTCATATTGGTAACCACCAAATAAAGTTATATTTTTGATGCAAAACATGTTTAATACCATATCCATATAACTAATTCGGAAGTTTTGATTCTGAGTTAATTATATGGATTTTTTGTTTTTATAAATTAGCAAATAAAGCTATCCTTAGGTCCTGTTTTATTCTCTTTGAATTCTTCTTTTAATTGTTTTACCCATCCTTTTATACGTTCGTCAGTTTGTTTGGGCTGATTTTCAATGTCGAGTACCAAACCAAGGAATTTATCGTTTCTTAGTGCTTGGGATTGATTGAATGTATAGCCTTCGGGAGAAGTCTCACCTATTAATATTGCACCTCTGGATAGAAATTCGTTTGCTAATATCCCGATTCCATCGGCAAAATTGTCGGGGTAACCTTTCTGATCTCCTAATCCGAAAATTGCCACTTTCTTCTTGCTTAAATCCAAAGTAGATAATTCAGGCAATATTTCATCCCAATAAGAAGGCAACTCGCCATCAAACCAGGTAGAAGAGCCGGCTATGATATGGCTATAAGCTTCGAAGTCTTTTTGGGAAGCATTTTCGATGGGGATGATATCTACTATGTTTTCTCCGAATTCCTGTTGTATTTTCCGGGCAACGGACGCCGTTTTATGAGTTCCGGTAGCATAGAATAATCCTATTTTCATTTTATTTCTGATTTACAAGTTGATATTCTAGTATTCAAGCAAATCTTTTGCTGCTTTGTATATTTGTTCTTCACCCGGTAGGATTGCCTTTTCCAGTACGGGATGAAAACCTACCGGAGTGAATAATGCACCTACGCGCCGGATAGGAGCATCCAGGTACCGGAACATTTCTGTTCCTAAAATACTGGCAACCTCGGCACCGAAACCGGCAAATACTTTATCTTCGTGTACAATCAAAACTTTGCTTGTTTTCTTGACAGAGGCAAAGATTGTCTCTTTATCCAATGGTATTAATGAACGCAGGTCTATTACTTCGGCATTCCACCCATGTTCTTTTGACAGTTGTTCGGCAACATTCAGACAAAGATGGGTTGTATTTCCGTAAGTAATGATACTGAGATCATTTCCCGGTCTGCGTATTTTGGCTTTACCGAACGCGACTTCGTAGTCGTCGGGCACAAAAGAAGCAGCTTCTATTGAATTATACTGGGCTTTTGGTTCCAGAAACAAAGTAAACCCTTTAGATCGGATACTTGTTCGCAACAGACCTGCAGCGTCATCAGCAAACGATGGATAGACGATTCTTGCACCGGGCAAAGAAGCTAATGCTCCTTCTATGGTCTGGGAATGATATAATCCGCCCCCAATGTAACCTCCGGATGCCAGCCGCAAAGTGATATTGGGTGTAAATTGTCCGTTACTTCTCCAATATTCGTGTGTACACTCTACATATTGCTCGACAGCAGGCCAGAAGTAATCGGCAAACTCAGCACCTTCTATTACTACATGTATTTTAGGATCGAAGCGACACATGCCGTTGGCTGTTCCTACAATATAATCTTCGGCAATAGGAGCGTTGAAAACCCGTTTTTCTCCGAATTCCTGTTGCATACCTTTACTGATATTGAATACACCGCCTTTTTCTTTATTGGCGATGTCTTGTCCCCATAAGAATGTGTTGGGATTATGGCGGAATTCGGCTTTTAATGTTTTATTTAAAGCCGTAACCATCGTCTCTTTTTCTCCATCCTGCTTGGGGTTTCCATCCGGATATTTTGTAGGTTGGTACGGATCGGGGAGAACATACTTCGATACGGTTGAAGGATCGGGGTCAGGGGCAGCTAATGCTTTACGGTTGGCTGCACTGAGGTCTTTTTTAGCTTTAGCTTCGATCTCTTTTAACTCATCTTCTGTAAAACGTTTGTACCGCAGCAACATCCGGCGGAATTTGTACAACGGGTCGGCGGCTTTTACGTAAGCCAGTTCGTTTTCATCGCGGTATAAAGTATGTTTATCCGAGTTGGAATGGGAACCGATACGGACACAGTTTGCCTGGACAATGACCGGGGTACGGTGTTCTATTGCATATTCGCGTGCTTCTGTCATTGCATTCATAGAATCGAAAACGTCCTTTCCGTTACAATGAATGATTTTTAGGTTTTTGAACCCCGAGAAATTATCGGCCACTTTCCGGTTGGCTGTTTGATCTTTTTTAGGAACAGAAATACCATATCCGTTATCTTGTATGACGAAGATAACCGGTAGTCTTTCATTACTTGCACCATTGATGGCTTCATATACATAACCTTCCGAAGTAGCGGATTCACCGTGTGAAGTCATCGCTATTCCTTTATGATTGTAATAAACCATGGCACGCGCAACTCCAGCAGCATGCAGATCGTGTGTGCCGGTTGCGGAAGAAACATTCTCGATATGCCATTCCATTTTACTAAAATGGTTTGACATGTGCCGGCCTCCGCTTGTAAGATCTGTTGCTTTTGAAATACCATTCAGAATAATTTCTTCAGGCGTCATTCCGGCTGAAAGAACAGCCAGCATATCGCGGTAATAAGGGAAGAAAAAATCTTCACCTTTATGGAATATTTGTCCCATTGCCAATTGTATGCCATCATGCCCGGCATATGGAGCGTGATAAGACCAGCCAAGTGATTGCAGGAGGTAAGATGGAGCTTTTTCATCAAGGGCTCGTCCAAGAGTCATCAGGTAATACCATTTACCTAAAGTTTCTTTGTCTGTGTTATTTATATCGTACTTTTTCATATTTATGTCATTAACGGATAATTAATTGTTCCAGTTTTCCAGATAATCGGCAATGTAGCGTAAGAAAGCACCGGCTAAAGCGCCGTCTACGATACGGTGGTCATAAGAAAGGGATAAGTACATCTTATGACGGATCGCAATTGTGTCTCCTTCCGGTGTCTCGACAACTGCCGGCTTTTTCTCAATATATCCTACTGCCAGGATTGCTACCTGAGGTTGGTTGATAATCGGAGTTCCGAATAAACTTTTAAACGTACCGAAATTTGTAATAGTGAATGTTCCGCCTTGAATATTGTCAGGAGATAATTTGTTATCTCTTGCCTGAGTGGCCAGAGTGTCTATTTTAACGGCCAATCCGTTTAAATTTAGCTTGTCTGCATCCTGTATGACAGGAACGATCAGGTTGCCATCGTTTAGAGACACAGCTACTCCAATGTTTATGTGTTTCTTTAATATGATTTTGTAACTATCTACAGATGAATTTAGTAATGGATATTCAGCTAATGCTTTAGCAGTCGCTTCTGTAATAGCCGGCATATAAGTTAGCTTAACATTTTCGCGTTTGAAGAAATTATCTTTAGTACGATCACGCCATTTTACCAACTTTGTTACATCTACTTCGATAACACTTGTAACATGCGGTGATACTTTCTTGGAAAGAACCATATGATCCGCTATGATACGGCGTACCCGATCCATTTCTATTACCTTATCTTCGCTAGAGACAGGTATATTAGGACTAGGAGCGGCAGTTGCAGTACTCTGTGGAGCAGGTGTTGCTTTCGATGTTACCGGTTCTACCGATTTTGCCGGTGCATTTTCTTTTCCGTTCTTTTTCCGTTCAACATACTCTTTGATATCTTTTTTGCTTAATCGTCCCAAATATCCACTACCGGGAACTTGGTCGAGTTCCTCTTTGGACAGATGAGCTTCTTTTGCAATTTGCAGAACAACGGGAGAGTACCAACGGTCATCTTCGTTCGTTATTTTTCCTGATGAAATGGTCACGTTTGTTGCTGTTGCCGGTTTATTTTGTCCGGATTCCGTTGAGTTAGTTTCTGTATTGTTTGCTTTCGGAGCTTCTTTTTCCTGAATAGGAGAACCCGAGTTGCTTTCTTCTCCTTCACCTTTCAGTTGAATTTTAGCAACAACAATGCCTACAGCAACAGTGTCGCCCTCATTAAAAAGGATTTCAGCCACTTTTCCTGCTACAGGCGAAGGAATTTCAGCACTTACTTTTGCTGTACTTACTTCAAAAAGGACATCGTCTTCCTGGACATTGTCGCCTACTTTAACAGACCAAGCTATGATGGTGCCTTCTGTTATGCTTTCACCCAGTTTGGGCATTTTTATTTCAAATAGAGCCATACGTTTACATGATTTATATAGTTGTTGGGTAGGATTCCGTATATTTTGCCTGAATCATCTTCCCCTATTTTAAAACAAACGAAAGAGGCAGAATGTTATGTTTTGCATAGCTTAAGTGTTTATATTCCAGCTTGTTTTAGCATATTTTTCATCTCTTAAACGTTCAATATTTATCAGATCGTTTTTATTAAACGAATAGATAGTGCCAGTTTTACTATTTCCACCGAAATAGTTAATTGCCTTTTGTTTAAATTCTTTGATTGACCAATAAGAAGGAAGGAGGGTGGATAGGTTAGTGACTTCACTTTTTACGGATGAAACGGAATATTTGTGTTGTTTACCGGTGTTGATCTGTTTTTCCGGAACATCCAATATCTTGTTCAATACATCCAGGTCGGATGAAAAGAGCAAAGTTGCGTGATGTATAATCCGTCCTTTTCTTATATATTGTGCACTACCTGATATTTTCAGGTTATTTACAGTTAAACCTTGTCTTACATCCGGAACTGCATTGATTCCGAATGTAGACAAAAAATCTATGATTTGACCGGTAAAAAACGTAAAATCAGGGCATGTGTTATTTTGAATGAAAGTAAGATTCAGGTTCCCCAGATCGTGGTAGACTGCACCTCCTCCGGAAAACCGTCTTGCTATTTTAATTCGTTGTTCATTTGCCAGAGCCATATTGATCTCCGACCATACATCCTGATGCTTTCCGATTATGACTGACGGTTCGTTCTGCCAAAGCATGAAGATATCATCAGCAGACGTAGAGAAAAGATATTCCTCTGCAGCCAGATTGAAATAAGGGTCTGTAGATGTATTGTAAATGCACAACATTATATATATAAACTTTCGTGAATGACTTCTCCTACGGTTGGATGAGGAAAAATACTTTTTTCAAACTCTTCGGTCGTATAACCTTTTTCGACCGCAATACCGGCAGTTACAATGATCTCGGATGCAGGATTTCCTACCAGATGGCATCCTATAATCCGGTCGGTATCGTCAGTCAATAATTTGCATAAGCCCGCACCTCCTTCATTTTCTGCCATATACCGTCCGGAATAGGTCATTGGAATTTTGCGAACCCGGTAATTTTGCCCGGAAGCAATTAATTCTTCTTCAGTTTTTCCTACGCTGGCAACTTCCGGATTGGTATAAACAACAGCCGGAATAGCATTATAGCTCATCCGGTCTTCGATACCAAGTATATGATGAATGGCTACTTCCGCTTCCCTGTAGGCTGTATGTGCCAGCATCGAAAATCCGGTAATGTCTCCTGATGCATATACGTTGGGATGGGAGGTCTGCATGTATTCGTTTACTTTGACTCCTTTGGGGGAAAGTTCTACGTTCAGGGTTTCTAAACCTAAACCGTTCGTAACGGCTTTACGTCCGACGCTTACCAATATCTTTTCGGCATCAATATCCGAAATTTGCCCGTCTTTTTCCACTGTTATTTTACCGGGAGATACTTCTGTTACTTTTGTGTTTAGAAAGAATTCGATTCCCTTTTTATTATATTCGGACCGGAGCATGGCGGAAGCTTCTTTATCCATATTACCTAAAATTTCCGGTAGCATTTCGATAACTTTTACTTTTACTCCCATACTATTAAAAAACGAAGCAAACTCCATGCCTATAACTCCACCACCGATGATGGCAAGAGATTGGGGCAATTCTTTTATATCGAGTGCTTCGCGGGAAGTCCAGTAATCAATATCCGAAAAACCTTTGATCGGAGGGATAACGGTTTCCGAACCTGTACAAAGCAATAGATTCTTTACTCTGTAATTGTTTTCTCCGCAATGAATCAGGATATTGTTTGATTCTTCTCCTGAAATATGAGCTTCTCCTTGCACGATAGTTACTCCGTTTCCGGTAAGTCGTGATTTGACACCTAATACCAGTTTCTTTACGGTTTTGTTTTTACGTCCGATGATTTTACCTAAATCAAAACCCGGATTGTTGTCTGCCAGGATTCCGTATTTAGCCGAACCTTTTATATGATCTAAAAGCTTAGCCGAATAGAGTAATGTTTTTGTCGGTATACATCCCTCATTCAGACAGACACCGCCTACTTCTTTTTTTTCAAAAAGGATTGTCTTTAATCCATTTTCGGAAGCTCTTTCCGCGGCTGTATAGCCGGCCGGTCCGCCTCCGATAATTGCTATATCAAATTCCATGATTTATTCTTATTTATTTATCGTCTGCCAGGGCAACCGAAATTACATATAGTCATAACTATGATTTTTTTGATTCATCGTTATGATTTTGGAAAATTATCGTTATGGTTTCGAAAAGTCATAGTAGCGACTATATATAGACTATTTGTATATTATAACTCTTTTATCTAAAGGACTGAATTGTTTTTCCGCAGGAGTTTCCGCCGGAATGCCGAAAGGCATTTCCGCCATCAGTTTCCAATCGGGATTAATATTCCATTCTTTTGCTACCGCCTCGTCAATAAGCGGGTTGTAATGCTGTAAAGATGCTCCTAAACCATTGTCTTCAAGTAAAGTCCAGATTGCAAATTGGTGCATTCCTGAAGTTTGATAAGACCAGATAGGAAAATTATCCTTGTAGGTAGGAAATGATTTTTGTAAATGCTCTACTACGGACATATCTTCATAAAACAAGATTGTTCCGTATCCTGATTCAAATGAATTGTTAATTTTTGATTCTGTTGCTTTAAAAGCTTCTTCGGGTAATAGCTTTTTCAAAATATCTTTCGTTATTTGCCATAGCTTTTTATGGTTTTCACCAAGTAAAAGTGCCGTTCTTGTAGATTGGGAATTGAAAGCAGATGGTGTATGAGTAACTACAAATTCGATAATTTCTTTGATTTCACCGTCTGTTATTGAGGAACTGTTTTTTAGTCCGTAGTAGCTTCTACGGTTCTTAATTGCTTCTTTAAAATTTCGTACCATGGTTATATGTATTATGTTGTTTTTATGTTATCTGTAATAAAAACAAAGACCTTGCTTTATTTGTTTCGAAAATAAATATTAGTTTTTTTAGCTGTTTTCTATTAGCAAATAGAATAAATTTATATCTTTGCACCCCGTAACGTATAAGCGGTTACATAATTAATCTCCCAGTCTGTTCGTGATGCTAGTTCGGAAATGGAGGTTTGTCGTGCATTTAAGGAGTGAAAATTTGCATAGATTGATATTTATGCTTTACTTTGCGCCCTGATTGCGAAAGGAGTATTTTTGAATCATTACATGTAATATAAAAAGAGATGTCTAAAATTTGTCAAATTACCGGAAAGAAAGCAATGGTTGGCAACAACGTTTCACACTCTAAAAGAAGAACGAAACGTAAATTTGATGTGAACCTGTTTACTAAGAAGTTCTATTGGGTAGAACAAGATTGTTGGGTTAGCCTGAATATTTCAGCTGCAGGCTTGCGTACTATTAACAAGGTTGGTTTGGATGCAGCAATTAAAATGGCGGCAGAAAAAGGTTATTTAAACGCTTAATTTGGAGGAGTTGAAAAATGGCAAAGAAAGCAAAAGGTAACAGAGTTCAAGTTATTATGGAATGTACCGAACATAAGGAAAGTGGTATGCCGGGTACTTCAAGATATATTACCACAAAGAACAGAAAAAATACAACTCAGAGATTGGAATTGATGAAATATAACCCGATCCTGAAGAAAATGACATTACACAAAGAAATTAAGTAATAGGAGATTTTAAACGATGGCAAAAAAAGCAGTTGCAACATTTAAAAAAGGTGACGGCCGTACCTTCTCAAAGGTGATTAAAATGGTTAAGTCTCCAAAAACAGGTGCTTACATTTTTCAGGAAGAAATGATTCCGAATGAAGCAGTAAAAGATTATTTCGCTAAGTAATATAGGCGTAAAGCAGATGAAAAGAGCTTCTTCTCCGTTTAAAGGGAAGAGGCTCTTTTTTTATACTGAAACTTTTAAAAGTATAGAGTAGCTATGAATGAAATATTTTTTTAATTTTGTTCGGCTATACACGGATGTTATTTTTCTGTATAGTGATCATTTGTATATTTTGTTTAGACAATAATAATAACAGATAAATTTAAAAGCTATGAGATTTGATGTATCCAGCACTGCGCTATTATCCCGTTTACAGTCTATAAGTAAGGTTATCGCATCTAAGAATTCTCTACCTATCCTGGATAGTTTTCTATTCAATTTGGAAGGAAATAAACTTACAATGACGGCTTCTGATGCAGAGACTCGTCTGGTAACTTCTGTTGAAGTGATGAATGCACAGGGTAATGGTCTTTTTGCCGTATCTGCCAAGATTTTGCTAGATCCATTAAAAGAACTGCCGGAGCAACCGCTTACATTTGATATAAATGATGAAAACCTGGAAATTTTTATTCATTTCCAGAATGGTAAGTATAATTTTATTGGTCAGAAAGGCGATACTTATCCATTGCAGAAACCTTTGAATGAAAATGCAATTTCTGTTTCTATGGATGCTCAAACGCTTTTGAATGGTATTGGACGTTCTTTATTTGCAACAGCAGACGATGAACTTCGTCCGGTGATGAACGGTGTTTATTTCGATATCCATACAGATGATTTGACATTTGTTGCTTCGGACGGTCATAAATTGGTTCGTCTTCGTAACTTGTCGGTGAAATCACCGGAAAGGGCATCTTTTATATTGCCTAAAAAGCCCGCAAATTTATTGAAAGGTTTGCTGTCTAAGGAAACGGAGGCTGTGACTATTAAGTTTGACGATAATAATGCTTATGTGAACTGTTCTAATTTTGAAATGGTTTGCCGTTTGATAGAAGGTCGTTATCCAAACTATAACAGCGTTATCCCGCAGGAAAATCCATTTAAAGTTACGATAGACCGCGTATCATTCCTGAATGCATTAAAACGTGTTTCTGTATTTTCAAATCCGGCAAGTAGTTTAGTAAAGCTACAATTAAAAGGAGGAGAAATGATTGTATCTGCACAAGATATTGATTTTTCGACTTCTGCAGAGGAAAAGATTGCTTGCCAGTTTGATGGGACAGACTTGAACATCGGTTTCAAAGCTACCTACTTGATAGAAATATTAAGTAATATCAATTCGGCAGAAGTCATATTGGAATTGGCTGATCCTTCACGTGCAGGCTTGATTGTTCCTTCAGAAAATGAAGAAGATGAAGACCTGCTGATGTTGCTTATGCCAATGATGTTGAATGATTAATAAAGATAGAATGCAATTAAATTTAAGAAACCCGTTAGTCTTCTTTGATTTGGAGACAACGGGTGTAAATATAGTAAAAGATCGTATAGTTGAAATTTCTTTCGTAAAAGTCTTTCCGAATGGGAAAGAGGAATCAAAAACACGCCGGGTAAATCCGGAGATGCCGATACCTGCCGAATCTACCGCTATTCATGGAATTACAGATGAGGATGTAAAAGATTGTCCTACATTTAAAGAAATAGCCAAATCGCTGGCTGCACAGATTGAGGGGTGCGATTTAGCCGGATATAATTCTAATCGTTTTGATATTCCTTTGCTGGCAGAAGAATTTTTGCGTGCAGGAGTTGATATTGATTTGAATAAGCGTAAGTTTATAGATGTGCAGACAATTTTCCATAAGATGGAACAGCGTACTTTGTCTGCTGCATATAAGTTTTATTGTAATAAAGATTTGGAGAATGCCCATACGGCAGAAGCAGATACTATGGCTACTTACGAAGTGCTGAAAGCCCAGTTGGACAGATATTCCGAATTGAAAAATGATATTAACTTTTTATCGGAATTTTCGTCCTTCAATAATAATGTAGACTTTGCCGGTCGTATGATTTATAATGATAAGGGGGAAGAAATAATTAATTTCGGTAAATATAAAGGCCGTCTGGTAGAAGATGTTCTGAAGACGGACCCCGGTTATTATACCTGGATCATGAATGGCGATTTTCCGTTAAACACAAAGAAAATGTTTACAGAAATTAAGTTGAGAGGCTTTAATTCAAAATAGAAAAATGAATAATTTTGAGTTTTGTAATCCGGTGAAAGTCGTATTTGGTAAAGGTTCGATTTCACGTTTATCTACTTTAGTACCAGTAGGTAGTAAGGTGTTGATGATATATGGCGGAGGAAGTATTAAGAAAAATGGTATTTACAATCAGGTTGTTGAGGCATTGAAAAGCTTCAATGTAATCGAATTTTCAGGTATTGAGGCTAATCCTCATTATGAAACTTGTATGAAAGCCGTTGAACTGGTACGGAAGGAACAGATAACCTATCTCCTGGCTGTTGGCGGTGGTTCTGTTATTGATGCCACTAAATTTATTGCAGCGGCTACCTGCTATGAAGGAGAGCCGTGGGATATATTGTCAAAAGGCGGATTTATTAAGCAGGCCTTACCGTTGGGGGTGGTGTTAACCTTGTCTGCTACAGGATCGGAAATGAATGAAAGAGCTGTTATTTCACGTGTTTCCACACATGAAAAACTGAATTTTGCCAGCCCTGCCGTATTCCCTAAATTTGCAATATTAGATCCGGAGGTTACTTATTCGTTGCCTGAACGTCAGGTTGCAAATGGGGTTGTCGACTCTTTTATCCATGTGATAGAACAATATCTGACTTATCCGGTAAATGCGAAAGTACAAGATTATTTTGCCGAAGGTTTGATGAAAACAATCGTTGAAGAAGGCCGTAAAGTTTTACAGAACCCTCATGATTATGATATACGCGCCAATCTGATGTGGGCGGCAACGAATGCTCTGAACTGCTGGATCGGGCAAGGTGTTCCTCAGGATTGGTCTTCTCACCGTATGGGATATGCGTTGACTGCTCAGTTTGGGCTGGATCATGCGCAGACATTGGCTGTTATCCTTCCGGGAGTGATGGCTTATATGCACAAGGAGAAACAGGCAAAAATTATTCGCATGGGTGAAGTCGTGTTTGGTATTACGGGAGAGACTACCGATGAATTGGTACAAAAGTCGATTCAAGCTACCGAAGACTTTTTCCGGTATATGGGATTGAAAACTCGTTTGAGTGAATATGGTATTAAAGAATTTGATTTGGACGCATTGGTTGAACCTATGAAACAAAGAGGCTGGAAATTGGGCGAACATGGTAATATAGACTATAAAGTTGCCCGTGAAATTCTGATGATGCGTTTGTAATAAAAATAATTCCATCCGAGAGAAATTCAAATTTCTTCTGAATGGAATTACTTTTTCTTCCGAATGGAACTAAAAAAGGTTATATGGAAAATATACTGAAAGGTAAACATATTATACTGGGAATAACCGGAAGCATAGCTGCCTATAAAGCTGCCTGCATTATTAGAGGATTAGTGAAAAAAGGGGCAGAGGTGCAGGTAGTCATTACACCGGCGGGGAAAGAATTTATAACGCCAATCACTTTGTCTGCTTTAAGCAGTAACCCTGTGATTAGTGATTTCTTTTCCAATCGGGATGGTTCGTGGCATAGCCATGTAGATTTGGGCTTGTGGGCCGATGTCATGTTGGTGGCTCCGGCAACGGCTTCTACAATTGGCAAAATGGCAAATGGCATTGCCGATAATATGTTAATTACTACTTACCTTTCCTGTAAGGCCCCTGTATTTGTTGCCCCGGCAATGGACTTGGATATGTTTGCTCACCCTACAACACAACAAAACCTGGATAGATTACGTTCTTTTGGTAATTATATTATAGAGCCGGCCGAAGGTGAGTTGGCTAGTCATTTGGTGGGAAAAGGACGTATGGAAGAACCGGACCGGATAATAGAGGTTTTGGAAAGCTTTTTTGCCTCAAAAACCGAATTAGAAAAAAAAAAGATATTAATAACGGCAGGGCCGACATATGAAAAGATAGATCCTGTACGTTTTATAGGTAACTATTCTTCCGGTAAAATGGGATTTGCCTTAGCGGAGGCATGTGCCCGGAAAGGAGCGGAAGTTGTTTTGATCGCGGGTCCGGTCTCTTTAAAGGTTAATCATCCTAATATAAAACGGATTGATGTGGAATCTGCCGGAGAAATGTATCAGGCGGCTATATCCGAATTTCCTACATCTGATGCAGCTGTTTTGTGTGCTGCAGTGGCCGACTATCGTCCGGAGAATCAAGAACCGGAGAAAATAAAGCGTGAAACAAAAGGAGATATGATGCTTCATTTAGTGCCTAATAAAGATATTGCAGCTTCTTTAGGTGCTATAAAAAGAGAGAATCAGATATTAGTTGGGTTTGCTCTGGAAACGAAAGATGAAATTTTTCATGCAGAAAGTAAATTGCAGCGTAAAAACTTCGATTTTATCGTTTTGAATTCGCTCAGAGATCAAGGTGCCGGCTTCCGTTGCGATACAAATAAAATTGCCATTATAGACAGGCAGGGAGAGAAGATTGAGTATCCTTTAAAAAGCAAACAGGAGGTGGCAGCCGATATCATAAATAAGCTGGCAACATTATTAAAATGAAAATGATTAAGAAACTGTTATTTTTCTTCTTTTTATCGATGTTTTCTTGGGCAATGCAGGCACAGGAATTGAATGCCCGCGTAACTATCAATAGCGATAAAATTCAGGGATCTAATAAAGATGTGTTTACTACTTTACAAAAAGCACTGACCGAATTTATTAATAATAAGAAATGGACAGATGCTACGTTTGCCGTAAATGAACGGATTGATTGCAGTTTTACCATTGTGATGTCGGAGGCTTCCGATAACAGTTTTAAAGGGGAAATTCAAGTTCAGGCACGTCGTCCTGTATATAACTCGACATATACGACTACGTTGCTTAATTTCCGTGATAAACAGCTCGATTTTGAATATACTCAGTTTGAACCGTTGGAATATACGGAGAATGTTGTAAACAGTAATTTGATTGCAACTATTGTATTTTATATTTATACGATTTTAGGACTGGACTTTGACAGTTTTTCTCCACAGGGAGGAACTGCTTTTTATCAGCAGGCACAGCAAATTGTAACTTTGGCTCAGGCGCAAGGTACATGGACAGGCTGGAAAGCATTTGACAGCAATCAGAACAGACATGCTGTTTCTACTGCATTAACAGATAATACTTCTGGTATATTCCGGGATATGTGGTATACATATCATAGAAAAGGCCTTGATGAAATGGCTGCAAATCCGGATCGCGGACGTACCACAATAATTTCTGCTTTACCAGCATTGGAGCAAGTTCGGAGCGCACGCCCTACTTCTGTTTTATTGCAAATCTTTTCCGATGCAAAGCTCGATGAAGTCGTAAGTATTTATTCTAAGGCTACCACACAGGAAAAGCAAGAAGGATTGAAAATCCTTTCCAATATTTATCCTACCGAGACAACACGTTTGGAACCTCTCAAAAAATAAAAAACTATGTTGAAATCGTTATTTATCCAGAATTTTGTTTTAATAGATAGTCTTGATATTCAGTTTGACGGAGGTTTTTCAGTAATTACGGGTGAAACGGGTGCCGGAAAATCAATTATTCTGGGAGCCTTATCATTGGTATTAGGACAACGTGCGGATGGGAAAAGTATAAAAAATGGTGCCGATAAGTGCATAATTGAGGCTGTATTCGATATTTCGAAATATCAGCTGGAATCTTTTTTTCAGGAAAATGATCTTGAATATGATCATGAAAGTTGTATTTTGCGTCGGGAACTTTTTGCCTCAGGCAAATCCCGTGCATTTATAAATGATTCTCCTGTGGCTTTACCTGTAATGAAAGAATTGGGAGGCCGTTTAATCGACATACATTCGCAACACCAGAATCTGTTATTGGGTGATAATCGCTTTCAATTAAAAGTTGTCGATGTAATGGCTGAAAATGAGATTCTTTTGATTCTTTACCGGAAAGAATATAATCGTTTTCAATCCTTGCAAAAAGAATTAAAAGAATTGAAAGATAAAGCTGCTCAAACAAAACAGGAAGAAGATTATATTCGTTTTCAGTTGGAGCAATTATCCGAAGCCCGTTTGATTGTCGGCGAACAGGAAGATTTGGAACAAGAACAAGAAACACTTTCACATGCTGAGGAAATAAAAAGCTCTCTTTATAAGATTTCAGAACTATTAAATGGTGATGAAATGGGAGGACTTCAATATATAAAAGAAGCTCTTTCAACTGCGGATTCTTTAGAACATTATTTTTCGAAAGCTAAAGATATATCCGAACGTTTGCGTTCTGCATATATTGATTTGAATGATTTAGCATCTGAAACTGATACGATGAGAGAAGATGTTGAATTTAACCCCGAACGTTTGGAATGGGTGAATGAGCGTTTAAATACAATTTACTCTCTGCAACAGAAACACCACGTTTCCACCGTGGAAGAACTATTGGATATTCAATCGAAATATGAAGCCCAATTAAAAGAAATAGACTCCTTTGAAGAACAAATAGAATCATTAAGTAAACAATCGGAGGTTTCGTATAAGGAATTACTTCAACAGGCCTCAGTACTTAGTAATCAAAGAAAAATTGCAGCAAAAGGTATGGCTGGCCAATTGGTTGATATGATTATACCGTTGGGGATGCCAAATACGCGTTTTCGTGTTGATGTGATGGCAAAGGAGGAGCCGGATAATGATGGAATGGATGATATCCGGTTTATGTTTTCAGCAAATAAGAGTGGAGATTTGCAGCCTGTAGCTCAAACTGCATCTGGTGGCGAGATTTCCCGTTTGATGTTATGCCTAAAGGCCATGATTGCCGGTTTTACAGCTTTGCCTACCATTATTTTTGACGAAGTAGATACAGGAGTGTCTGGTGATATTGCCGATAAGATGGGAGATATTATGCAAGACTTGGGAACAAAAATGCAAGTATTTGCCATAACCCATTTACCTCAGATCGCAGCAAAAGGCAAAGAGCATTACTTTGTATATAAAGAAGATACTTCCGATAGAACAATAACCCGTATTAAGCAGCTTACTAACGAAGAGCGCATACTAGAAGTGGCTCGTATGCTGAGCGGTGCTTCTTTGACCGAGGCATCAATGGCTAATGCCAGGGAACTGTTACATTTAAAGACAAACTAATTCGCGAGAAAGATAATGACTTCATCATTGGAAGAACAAATATTCAGGAATCGGGGAAGAGGACGATTTGTGTAAAGTGTGGACAATTGGCGTATGTATCTCATAGGGTAGTGGAGAATGACAAACGTGTTCTTTTAGGAGGAAACTCTATAAAACAATTAAAGCTTGTCTCCCGACAAGCCCTAACCAACTTTGTTAACCTTAAATCTAATACTATTATGAAAAAACCACATTGCAAATGTATGGTTTTCTATGTATTTGTCAAGATTATAACTGCTAAATAATATTTTTTGAATTATAAGAAATGCTAATTTCGCTTTTTGTGTCTATTATTTCTATCTTTTTGTTAGCAAACTCACTGTAACAATAGTGATACATGATAATGGAAGACCAAACAAAATAGGATCGATAGCATACCAAGGATAGACATTAACCAATACATCTTGTCCGAATAAAGCCTTGCATAGGCCAATTGGAGCAGCTTCCGCTTTATGCAGGAATAGCATGGCAAATAAACTTGCTAATGCGCCAACCCATAAGCTGGCTAATGCTCCCTGGCGGGTTACACCTTTCCAGTATAAAGCACAAAAGTAGGAAGGCAGGAAAGTTGCTGCGCAGATTCCCATGAATAATGCAGTACCTCGGGCTATGATTCCGTCGCTTAATGCATAGCATATTATATAACTTAATAAGATAGAACATAATACACCGATTCGTACACCCATTGTTGAATTCGGGTTCTTGCTGCGTCCTAATTTCGGAAAAGCATCTGCTCCGAAAGCGGCTCCCATCGTATGGAATTGCGCACTTAATGTAGACATGCTGGCAGATAGGATACAGAGCATAAATACAGCACCGAACCAATCCGGCATTGCTTTGTTAATAAACAACGGGATAATTTTATCCATATCTTTGATTGCTTCCGAAGCAACAACGCCTTCGGTTTTTAGAAAGAATAAATTTGATAAAGCACCGACATGATATATTGCTCCAACAGTGACAATTAAAAATATACAACCTATTATTACACCCCGGTTGAGCTGTTTTGTACTTTCCACCATCATAAAACGAACCACTAATTGAGGTTGGGCTAAACAGCCAATACCTACGCCCAGAATCAAAGAGGTAACTAATGTATACCATTGCGGAGAACCGGTAACAGGCATAGCTGTCCACCCTTGATGACCCAGATCTTTGAACCGTTCAGGTACCATTGGGGCAATTTCCGTCAGCTTCCGGTTGGCCTCGATGAATCCCATATCCATGATTCTATAGAACCAGAATAGGAGGAAAAGCATACAAGAAAACATGATAACTGCTTGTAACGCATCTGTATATAAAACACCTTTAATACCACCTGTAATAACGTATGCTGCGACAATCAACGTAAAGATAAGTAAAGCCAGGTGTAAGTCTATATTAAACATTTGTTCAATAAACACAGCACCTCCTTTCATAACAACAGCTGCGTATAAAGGCATTCCTATGAATATTATTGTGGCTATAAATATCCGGATAGCTTTGGATTTGTAATGCAATCCTAATAACTGAGGAAATGTGCGTGCGTTATGTTCTTCTCCCAGCTTGCGTGTTTTTCTGCCGAATAAAATAAATGCGATTACAACTCCCATAAACATATTAAGCAAGCAGAGCCATTGGATTCCCATACCGAATGTTGCAGCAACTCCTCCGAAACCTACAATGGCTGATGCCGATATAAATGTGGCTCCATAAGACAAAGCCATGATAAACGGATTTACTTTTCGTCCTCCTAATAAATAATCACTGGCATTTTTTGTGCTTTTATAACCAAGATATCCCAACCATGCAAGGACAAACATGTAAATAATAACGACAATACCCAGAGTAAGTGTGCTCATTCCTTTTCTTTTTTAGAGTTAGTACTTTCTTTATCATCTTTATTCCATGTGGTTATTCCGAACCAGATAGAATATAAAAGGCAGGCAAATGCCAGCAGGTATGCCAACCAGATACCAGGGTCGTCTATTCCAAACATTTGTTATTTGTTTTAATGGTGAGTAGATAAAATTTACCCCGGAGAAAATTCTTCTTCCCGGGGTAAGAGATGATTATAATTTTATTAAGTCGTTTTCGCAGATATATTCCAGATTCTGCCGGCGAATAACCTCCCGTGCAGCATCCCGGTTGTTTGTGCGAATAATCATGATCGATTTATCTCTAATAGAAAAACAGTACATGTATTCAATGCTTAAACCGGCTTTTGTGAAATGAGTCAATACTTTGGCAAAGCTACCTGCACATGAATCGGTGACAATTGCCAATACTTCAGTCAGGTTGGCACTTACATTATTGCTTTTAAGTATCTTGAATGCTTTTTGCGGATCACTGACAATAATACGTAAGATGCCATACTCGGAAGTGTCGGCAACAGTGGCAGCTATAATACGTATATTCTCTTCTGCAAGTAAAGCCAGTATCTCACTTAGCTTTCCATACTTGTTTTCCAGAAAAATAGAAATTTGATTTACTGTCATGGCTGTATATTTTTAATCTTGTTATACAATTACACAAATTTACGTAAGTCTTTTACGCGAATAGCCTTGCCTCCTTCCTGAGAGGGTAAAGATCCTTTTGCTACGAGTTTGAGGTGTGGCGTAAGTAATAACTCGTCTTTCAGTTGACGCGTAATATCTTTAGCCAGCCTTTGCAACACACTGTAATCGTCAGTAAACAAGTCGCTTAATTCTACTTCAATAAGCATTTCGTCGTTATTGCCGAATGTCTCTATCGTTATAAGATAGTTGCTGCCTAATTCTTTGAATTGCATTAATATTTTTTCAATCTGGATAGGGAAAATATTAACACCTTTCAGAATAATCATATCATCGCTACGGCCTTTGAAGCGGGCTAAACGTTTATGTGTACGTCCACATGGGCATTTGCCCGGAAGTATACAGGTTAAGTCGCGTGTGCGATAGCGTATTAACGGCATTGCTTCACGGTTTATGGTAGTAAGAACCAACTCTCCAACTTCTCCTTCCTGAACAGGTTTGAGAGTAACAGGGTCTACAATTTCTACAATTACATAGTCTTCCCAGATATGAAGTCCGTTTTGTTCGGTACATTCGAATGCAACTCCCGGGCCATTCATTTCCGACATACCGAAACAGTTATATGCTTTTACGCCTAATAATTGTTCAATTCGCCGACGTTGTTCTTCCGAATGAGGCTCGGCTCCAATACATACGGTGTGCAGTTTTGTATCTTTACGCGGATCGATACCTATTTCATACATTACTTCAGCTAAACGGGTTGCATAGCTAGGGATAATGTGTAGACAAGTAGTTCCGAAATCCTGAATAAATTTAATCTGGCGTTTTGTGTTCCCTGCAGCTGCGGGAACTGTTAATGTACCTAACTTCTCGGCTCCATACTGAAATCCTAATCCCCCGGTGAACATACCGTAGCCAGATGTGTTTTGGAATACATCCGTATCGCGTATTCCTACCATATACATGCAACGTGCCACTTGGTTTGCCCATTGTTCCAGGTCTTTTGATGAATGTAGTACAACTGTAGGATTTCCGGTTGTTCCGCTGGACGAATGAATACGCACACAGTCTTTGATCGGTATTGCAGCCATACCGAAAGGATAATTGTTGCGTAAATCGTCTTTTGTCGTGAATGGAATTTTTTGCAAGTCTTCTAAAGAAAGGATGCTATTGGGTGTAATTCCGTTTTCCTCAAATACTTTTTGATAAAAAGAAGAATGTCCGGCTAATTCAATTGTTTTTTTTAATCGTTCCAACTGTAGTTTTTCCAGGTCTTCACGATTTAAGGTTTCTATGTCTTTCTGCCAATACATCATGATTTTTTGTATTATTAGTATGTTTAATTCATATAAATAGACTGCAAATGTATTGTTTATTTTGAATTTGTGTAGCATTTGTAGTTGTTTTTTGTTCGATATAGTGGTAAGAAAGGGCTATAAATGAATACAGGCATGAATCCTTTTGAACTCATGCCTGTACAAATATTCTTTTTAAATTTATTTCTTAAAAGTATTTTCCATTCTGGCAATGTCTTTTAAGTAGTCTTGCAGGTCTTGTTCATGCTCTTCTTCTTCTGCAAGTATATGTTTTGCGATGTCGCAAGTTGTGTAATCCAATCCGTTGGTAAACTGGGCAATTTGTTGGTACCTGAGTATGGCACATCTTTCCGAAGCTACGTTCTGCTTTAATAGACTGACTGTGTCGAATTCTTTCGGTGCGTCATATTTGCATCTTGCCAATTCAAACCATTTTTGAGGATCAAGTACTGGAATGCCATCCAGTTCAATAATGCGATCTGCTAATAATTGAGCGTGCTTGCGTTCTTCTTCGGCATGTTCTTCAAATTCATCCTGGACGTCTTTGCGCATTGCACCTTCTGCTACTAATGCACCTACCCAATATTGATAGTATGCCAGCCATTCTTCGGCTAAAGCTGCGTTTAATTGAGATAAAAGATTTTCTACGTCCAGTTTTCCTCGTAAAATTGCGACTGTTTCTTTTGCCATAATTATAAAATTTTAGAATGAAACGTTATTGTTTTATATACTTCTAACAAATTGACAAATTCATTGTTTATAAATTATCTAATCTTTATTGTGCTTACCATTAATTAAGATTGGCATTCTTAGTCTTTGTATTGTAATAACCAAATCGGAAGAATATTTGTTTTGGTGAAAATATAGTATATTTGCCGCTCAATTTAATAGAGTGATTTTGCATGATAAAGCCAAATGATACCAATTGGTATGTACTATATACTGCTGCCCGAGCTGAAAAACAAGTAAAAGAACGAATAGATGCTTTAGGTGTAGAATGTTGGCTTCCGCTTCATCGTACGCCGCGTGTGTGGTCTGATCGTGTGAAAATGGTCGATATCCCTTTATTCAGTTCCTATATTTTTGTTAGATGTACAGATCCTGTGTTACGTGATTTGATCCGTGTTTATGGTGTTTCACGTATTGTATATTATAATGGCAAGCCGGCTGTTGTACGGCAGGCAGAGATTGATGCTATTAAAGAATTTTTGGAAATGGCTTCCGAACATCCTCTTATTGCCGGTGATGAAGTGGAAATTTTATGTGGGGCTATGAAATCTGTTTCCGGTAAAGTAAAAAAGATAAAAAAGAGCCATGCCCTGTTGTTTCTGGAACAGTTGGGTGCTACCGTATGCGTGCGTCTTGAAGACGTGGCAAGAGTCAATCGTCTGAAATGATAATTAACTCTGCATAGTTGGAATTTCTTAAGTCTTCCCGATCATTTTAGGAAAACATCCCGATGATTTTGTAAAATCATCGGGATGTTTTATAATGTGGAATATATATACTCCAGATTTACATGGTTTCGTACCAGATTGGCTAGCTTATCATACTGTTCTTCTTTGAATGCTACATAATCAAAAAGGTTGTTTGCTTCTTCCTTATCGAATCCTTCAGCCATATTGTCAAGAACTACCGGATTATCAAGAATACCATGCATATAACTTCCCCAACACCGGTTGCTCAGGTAATAACCGTCTTGCCGACCGTCTTCCAATAAGACAACCGGGCTGTCAGGGGCATCGTTTAGCAAGGTAGTACGTCCCATGTGGATTTCATAACCCCGGCATTGTTTAATTTTGCCGGATTTTTCGGGTAAGAAACTGAATGTGCTTTGTTTGGTTATTTTTTCTTTTTCAATGATTGTACATTGTGGCAAGAGTCCAAGACCTGGCACTGCAGGTATTTCTCCCTCTATACCTTCCGGATCTTCCAGACGGATGCCCATCATTTGATAGCCTCCGCAAATACCAATAACTTTTTTTCCTGCTTTATGCGCCCGGATGATTGCTTCTGCTATTCCGTTGGCACGTAAGTGCTGTAAATCTGCCAATGTGTTTTTTGAGCCCGGCAATAAAATTATATCCGCTTTCTCTATTTCTTCTATATTATTTGTATAGTAGGGATTGAAACGGGGGTCCATATCCAAGACGTCGAAATCGGTAAAGTTGGACATGCGTTTAAGCAGGATAATGGCTACGTTGATTTTTCCGTCACGGAATGTGTTTGTTTTCATATCTAACGCAACGGAATCTTCTTCTTCTATTTTTATATCACGAAACCAGGGAATAATGCCAACAACAGGTACACCGGTCAATTTTTCTATTATCTTTTTACCTTCTTCAAAAAGAGATGCATCTCCACGGAATTTATTGATAATAATACCTTTCATCAATGCCTTTTCTTCTGTTTTTAACAAAGCTATAGTTCCATATACAGAACCAAAAACACCGCCTTTGTCAATGTCTGCTATCAGGTATGTGGAGGCGCCTGCCTTTAATGCCATACGCATATTGGTAATATCCCTGTCGCGAAGATTGAGTTCGGATATGCTGCCAGCACCTTCTAAAACGATTGGATTATATTTGCTTTCCAGTCTTTTGAATGCTTCGAAGGCTTCTTTAAAGAGTTCTTCTTTCTGGTTCTGTATCCCGAAATAATCTTTGGCAGACATATTGCCGACAGGTTTTCCGTTCAATACGACTTGGGAACTTTTATCGTTTGTCGGTTTTAGTAAAACCGGGTTCATATCTGTGTGTGGGGCAATACCACATGCCTCGGCTTGTACTACCTGGGCACGTCCCATTTCTCCACCTTCAGAAGTGGAATAGGAGTTAAGAGACATATTTTGTGCCTTAAAAGGGGCTGGGTTGTAACCGTCTTGTTTGAATATACGGCAGAAAGCTGCATTAATTACACTCTTGCCAGCGTCGGAGCAAGTCCCTACAAACATGATGGGTTTCAGATGTTGTTTCATTTGTTTTCAGTAAGTTGTGCAAAGGTAGTTTTTATGTGATAAATTAACAATAGATCAACCTTTGATTGTCTTATTTATAAATTAAGTTTTCATGCAGATGAATTTTAAATTTTCTGTTTATATTTGCGTCTGACTTTAAAATATAGATAGAAATGACAGTGCAGAAAAAACCACAACGTTTACAGTCATTAGATGCCCTCAGAGGTTTTGACATGTTTTTCATTATGGGCGGGGGCCCTCTTTTTATTGCTTTGGCAACATTGTTTCCAACTCCATTTTTTCAGGCTATAGCCCAGCAGATGCAGCATGTTGAATGGCATGGGTTGTCTTTTGAAGATATGATATTCCCGCTATTCCTTTTTATTGCGGGCATTTCTTTTCCTTTCTCTCTGGAAAAGCAAAGAGCTTCGGGTATGACAGATTCGGCTATTTATAAAAAAATTATACGCCGCGGTATTACATTGGTGATATTGGGACTTGTATATGGCGGTATATTGTCTTTGGATTTTGAAAACCAACGTTATGCAAGCGTGTTGGGACGAATAGGCCTGGCTTGGATGTTTGCTGCAATCTTGTTTGTGAATACTCGTACTATTACGAGAGTCTGGATCACGGCGGGAATTTTGATTGGTTATTGGTTACTATTAGCATTTGTTCCGGCTCCGGACGGGAATGGTGCGGATGTGTTTAGTATGGAAGGATGTCTGGTTGGATATGTAGACAGAATCATGTTGCCTGGGCATCTTTACTTGAAAATACACGATCCGGAAGGAATCTTATCTACAGTTCCGGCTATAGCTACTGCTTTACTGGGGATGTTTACTGGCGAATTTATTAAATTACAAAAGAAAGAGTTTACAGAGACAAAGAAGGTGCTTTATTTACTGGTAGTTGGCCTTATTTTGGTGGTTTCCGGTGTAATATGGAATCTGTTTTTCCCGATTAATAAAAATCTTTGGACAAGTTCTTTTGTTTGTACGGTAGGAGGTATATCTATGATATTGTTTGCTTTGTTTTATTATATTATAGATGTAAAAGGATTTCGGGGCTGGACTTTATTCTTTACTGTTATCGGTATGAATTCCATAACGATTTATCTGGCACAACGTTTCATAAACTTCTCGTTTACTGCAAATTCTATATTCGGGGGAATAACGAAGTTGTTGCCGGAAACAGCTCAACCTTTAATGGGGGCTGTTACTTATATTGCTATTTGTTGGGGATTCCTTTATTTCTTATATCGTCAACGCATATTCTTAAAAGTGTAAATTTTTTATCATTATTATATGGAAAAGACGGTCTACAAACGGTTGGAGTCACTGGATGTTCTACGTGGCTTCGACCTTTTTTGTCTTGTTGTCCTGGAGGTGGTGTTATATCCTCTGGAAAGTGCGATTGACGCACCTTGGTTCAATTCATTGATGTGGGGCTTTTCGCATGTGGAGTGGGAGGGTTTTTCTTCCTGGGATTTGGTAATGCCTCTCTTTATGTTTATGGCCGGTGTATCTATACCGTTTGCTTTATCGCGTTATAAGGCAATGCCGGATAAAACGGCTGTGTATCGTCGTATAGGGAAACGCGTTTTGCTATTATGGGTATTTGGCATGATGTGCCAGGGGAATTTACTGGCATTGGATCTTGATAAAATTTATTTGTATTCGAATACTTTGCAATCTATAGCAATGGGATATTTGATTGCTGCCATGTTGTTTCTGCATATTCGTTTTGCTGCACAAATAGGTGTGGCGGCCGGTTTGTTACTGTTGTATTGGGGATTAATGCAATTTGTTACGGTAGACGGTTATGGAGGTGGTGTTTATACCCCTGACGGCAACCTGGCCGAATGGGTAGACCGTGTTGTATTAGGACGTTTCCGGGATGCTGCTACGATAGTTGATGGGCAGACTGTGTTTGCCGGTTGGTATAATTATACATGGATATTAAGTAGCCTGAACTTTGGTGTGACAGTGTTGACCGGATTGTTTGCCGGGCAGATATTGAAAAATGAATATACCCGTAAATATAAACTGCAGCTATTGTTTGGTATTGGTGTCGCTATGGTTGCTGCAGGTTGGTTGTGGGGATTGCAAATGCCGGTTATTAAGAAGTTGTGGACTAGCTCCATGGTGTTGGTGAGCAGTGGGTATTGTTTTTTGCTGATGGGCATTTTTTATTATTGGATAGATTGCAAAGGACATAACAAACATTTGAATTGGCTAAAGATATATGGAATGAATTCTATTGTAGCATACATGCTGACTATGGTAATTAATTTCAGGTGTATTGGCGAGTCTTTATTTTTTGGTTTGCAGCAATATATGGGCAATTATTATCAGGTACTTATTGCCGTATGCAACGTATTGGTTATTTATGTAATTTTGTGGTTGCTTTATAAACGCAATATATTTCTAAAAGTATAAACACATTTAATTGGGAAACTTACACATGGAATCAATCAGACAAATATATCGTATAGGTCATGGCCCTTCTAGCAGCCATACAATGGGGCCGATGCGTGCTGCTCAAATGTTTTTAGATCGTAACAGGGGTGCAGTACGTTTTAATGTTACCTTGTATGGAAGTTTGGCGGCTACAGGGAAAGGACACATGACGGATGCTGCTATTCTGGAAGTATTATCGCCGGTAGCTAAAACAAACATAACATGGGAACCTAAAAACTTTCTTCCGTTTCATCCGAACGGAATGTTGTTTGAATCATTTGATGAAAGTGGCGAAGTGTTAGATAGTTGGACGGTTTATAGTATCGGAGGTGGTACGTTGGCAAACGAAAGTTTCAATGAACTGAAAACGGCACAGGTTTATGAAATGCAGACGATAAAGGATATTCAGGCATGGTGTGAGAAAAGCGGGCATTCCTATTGGGAATATGTAGAACAGTGCGAAGGGCCTTCGATCTGGGATTATTTAGCTGAGGTATGGGAGGTTATGCAACAAGCTGTACGTAACGGCTTGGAAGCGGAGGGAGTTCTTCCCGGAGGATTAGGACTGCGTCGCAAAGCTTCCGATTATATGATCCGTGCAAAAGGGTATGGCAGTAGCATTAGAAGCCGTGGAATGGTATATGCATATGCTTTGGCTGTTTCTGAAGAAAATGCAAATGGAGGAAAGATTGTCACGGCACCGACTTGTGGCTCGTGCGGCGTTATGCCGGCTGTACTTTATCATTTAAAGGACTCTAGAGAGTTCCGCGATTCACGTATTTTGCGTGCTTTGGCTACGGCCGGTTTATTTGGCAATGTGGTCAGAACGAATGCTTCTGTGTCGGGTGCCGAAGTTGGTTGCCAGGGAGAAGTAGGTGTTGCCTGTGCTATGGCTGCTGCTGCTGCAAGCCAGTTGTTTGGTGGGACGCCAGCCCAGATAGAATATGCGGCCGAAATGGGATTGGAGCATCATTTAGGATTAACTTGTGATCCGGTGTGCGGATTGGTTCAAATACCGTGTATTGAACGTAATGCTTTTGCAGCTGCCCGTGCACTGGATGCAAATACATTTTCCAACTTTTCCGACGGGAAACACCGGGTAAGTTTTGATCAGGTGGTAGAAGTCATGCGCCAGACTGGAAACGATTTGCCGAGCCTTTATAAAGAAACCTCAGAAGGCGGACTAGCTAAAATGGAGCGGTAATATTTACTAATGTGTTTAATATACTCAAGATGAAAAAAGACCTTATTTATTCTTTGTTGACTGTAAGTTTATTTTTTGCGTGTGGTCAGCCAAAGCAACAGCAAACGGAAGAAGTTGCAAAAAGCGGTAATCCTGTATTTGAGGGTTGGTATGCCGATCCGGAAGGTATTATTTATGATGATACCTATTGGATTTATCCAACCACAAGTGATCTATACGAAAAACAGACATTTTTTGATTGCTATTCATCAAAAGATTTGGTGACGTGGACAAAGCATCCGTCTATCCTTGATACGACGGAAGTAAAGTGGGCAAACAGAGCAATGTGGGCTCCCTCTATTATCAGTAAGGATGGAAAGTATTATTTCTTCTTTAGTGCAAATGATGTACATGAAGGCGAAGTGGGCGGTATCGGTGTTGCTGTAAGCGACAAACCGGAAGGACCGTATAAAGATTTGTTGGGTAAGCCGCTTATCAATGAAATTGTAAATGGTGCGCAACCTATCGATCAGTTTGTTTTTCATGACGAAGACGGACGATACTATATGTATTATGGGGGCTGGGGACATTGTAACATCGTTTTGCTGAATGATGATTTTACAGGTCTTGTTCCTTTTGAAGATGGTGAAATCTATAAAGAAATTACTCCTGAAAGTTATGTAGAGGGTCCGTTTATGTTTAAGAAGAATGGTAAATATTATTTTATGTGGAGCGAAGGTGGCTGGGGAAATCCTGATTATTGTGTAGCTTATGCTATTGCTGATTCTCCTTTTGGTCCGTTTAAGCGTATAGGAAAGATTCTTCAACAGGACCCTCAAGTTGCTACAAGTGCAGGACATCATTCTGTAATGCATATACCAAACTCTGAAGATTATTATATTGTTTATCATCGTCGCCCGTTGGGAGATACAGGGCGTGACCATCGTGTAACCTGTATAGATAAGATGACTTTTGATAAAGATGGTTTTATTAATCCGGTAAAGATTACATTCGAAGGGGTAGAAGCAAGGCCAATTAAATAAGTTTTCTATTGGTTATTGTATACAGATGCTTTTGGGGTAAAGATAAAAAACATTAAAAGAAGAACATATTTATAATGTTCTTCTTTTTTTATTTTACTTTTGACACATATGTCAGACATATGGGACGAAATAAATAATAACAATATGACGTATGAATACAGAAGAAGTGCAGGATATGGAATTCCGTATCATAGAAGCTGCAAAACAAGTCTTTGTCCGAAAAGGATATGAAGCTACCAAAATGGGAGATATTGCTGAGGAAGTGGGTATTAGCCGAACAGCTATGCATTATTATTTCCGAACCAAGGAAATGCTTTTTGAAGCTGTATTCGGACAATTAATGGGCGTTTTGCTTCCAAATATTGATTCTATAATGAATGAGCCTACGACTTGCCTTGAGAAGATACCAAAGATTGTTAACGAGTATGTTGCTATAATGCAGTCAAATCCTTCATTCCCAATTTTTGTTGTAAATGAATTTAACAGAGATCCGGAACATTTGTACAAAGTGGTGATGAGAGATCCATCCCGGGTGCAGCCTTTAATAAAGTTACAGAAACAGATGCTGGAAGAAATGGAAAAAGGTTTGATAAAAAAGATGCCGTTGGCTTATACGGCTTCAACTTTAATCGGGTTAGTTATTTTTCCTATGTTGGCACGCTCTCCGTTGACTACTGTTTTTTTTAATGGAGAGGAAGAACGTTTTGACGCATTTATAGAAGAACGAAAAACTTTTATTTCGGATATTATGATCCGTTTACTGACACCAGATAATAAGTAATCATTTATTTGTACAGAATAATTTATGAAATCAATTTGTATAATTCTATTATCGTTTGGAGTGAGTGCCTTTATTGTTCCTTTAAGGGCGCAAGAAGGTAAAGTTAGTATTATGCAGTGTTATGATTGGGCACATGATAATTATCCTCAAATCCGGCAATACGGGTTAATTAACCGTACCAGAGATTATAACTTGGCTAATGCAGGGAAGGGATGGTTGCCCCAAGTGGCATTAAATGCGAAGGTTACTTATCAGAGCGATGTCACTAAATTGCCGTTTGATGCAGATAAGTTTTCTGCTATTATACCGGGTATACAGATTCCTACACTGGGCAAAGATCAATATCAAGTTGTGGCGGAAGTAAATCAAACGATTTGGGACGGAGGTGTTATTCATGCAACCAAACAGATAACCAAAGCAGAGGCCGAAGCTAACCGTGAACAGTTGGAGAGTGATCTTTATGCTTTGAACCAACGCGTAAATCAGCTTTATTTCGGTTGTTTGCTGCAAGACGAATTACTTCTTCAAAATGCTTTGCTTCAGAAAGAATTACAGATAAATATAGACCGTATCGAGGCAATGATAGCTAATGGAGTAGCCAACCAATCTGATCTGGAAAGTATGCAGGTTGAACTTTTGAATGCCCGTCAGAAGGAGATAGAATTGAAGGCTTCGCGTATGGCTTATCGCCAGATGCTGGGAACATTGGTTGGAAAGCCCATTACAGAAGATGCCATTCTTGAAACTCCTTTAATGCCGGGAAGTTCATTGCCGCAAACGATCAACCGTCCTGAACTTCGCGCATTGGATGCCCGGAACCAGTTGCTGGAGATGCAGGACAAGCAGATTACAGCCGGAATTATGCCTCGTGTAGGTGCTTTTTTACAAGGAGGATATGGCCGTCCGGGATTGAATATGCTGGAAGATAAATTCAGTAGTTTTTATATGGCAGGTGTTCGCCTTACTTGGAATTTAGGCAAGCTATACACTTTGAAAAATGACAGGCGGAAATTGGATGTTAACAGGCAAATGATAGAAGTACAGAAAGACGTTTTTCTTTTTAATACCAATTTGCAATTGATACAACAAAATACGGAGATTCGTAAAATAACAGACCTGATACGTGCGGATAATGATATAATACGTCTGCGTACCAGTATAAAGAAAGCTGCTGAAGCCAAATTGGAAAACGGGGTTATCTCAGTAACGGATCTGATTCGTGAAATCAATGCCGAAGATATGGCACGCCAGACAGCTGCCATGCATAAGGTTCAGCAACTGCAGTCAATATATGATTATATGTACACAACTAATTAGAAAAATAATACTTTATACAGATATGAAACACTTGATTTTATTCAGTCTGGTAGCATTACTTGCAGCATGCAATGGTAATAAGAAAGATTTTGATGCAACCGGTGCATTTGAATCTACCGAAGTGATGGTTTCTTCCGAAGCAACCGGTAAGATTATGGAGTTAAATATTGAAGAAGGAGATCGCCTGAATGCAGGTGATGTTGTAGGATATGTGGATAGCACACAATTATATTTTCGTAAAATGCAATTAATGGCCGGACTTAGGTCTGTGGATATCCGTAAACCGGACATACATAAACAGATTGCTACGTTGGAACAACAGATTGCTGTTGCACGTAGTGAACAACAACGCATGGAAAATCTGGTGAAGGCAAAAGCCGGCAATCAAAAACAAGTGGACGACCTAGTCAATAATATAAAGGTTCTTCAAAAGCAATTGGATGCTCAATATTCTACATTGGACAAAACCAAAGGCGGAGCCGATGCGGATGCCGAAAGCATACAATATCAGATTATGCAACTGGATGACCAGTTACAAAAGAGCCGTATAACGAATCCGGTTACCGGAACCGTTTTGGTGAAATATGCCGAAACAGGAGAAGTGACGACAGCTGGCAAACCTTTGTATAAAATTGCCGATATTGATTTGCTGTATCTCCGTGCTTATGTAACCGGCGATCAGCTTTCCCAATTGAAGTTGAATCAACCAGTACATGTTTTTGCAGACTTTGGAGATAAAGAACGTCGCGAATATCCTGGTGTCATCACATGGATTTCGGACAAATCGGAATTTACACCGAAAGGCATTCAGACAAAAGATGAGCGTGCCAATCTGGTTTATGCTATTAAGATAGCGGTGAAAAATGATGGTTATCTAAAGATAGGACAGTATGGAGAGACGGTATTTAATTGATGATAATGACTGATAGCTATGAACAATATAGATGTTCAACATATAAACAAAAGTTATGGCGGTGTTTCGGCTTTACGGGATATATCGTTGGAGATAAAACCAGGTGAACTGTTTGGGTTGATTGGACCGGACGGGGCAGGAAAGACTTCGCTATTTCGTATTCTTACAACGCTATTGTTAGCGGATAGTGGATCTGCTACGGTCTGCGGCCTGGATGTTACACGGGATTATAAGGAAATTCGTCACTGTGTGGGATATATGCCAGGACGTTTTTCTCTCTATCAGGACCTGACAGTGGAAGAGAATCTTAAATTCTTTGCTACTGTATTTAATACGACTATAAAAGAAAACTATGGTTTAATACGTGATATTTATGTGCAGATCGAACCTTTTAAAAATCGTCGTGCCGGCAAATTATCCGGAGGAATGAAGCAAAAATTGGCATTGAGTTGTGCTCTGATCCATCGCCCGGAAGTTCTTTTTCTGGATGAACCGACAACAGGTGTCGATCCTGTTTCGCGCGTGGAGTTTTGGAATATGCTGGATCGGCTGAAGAATGAAGGAATTACTATTCTTGTTTCCACACCGTATATGGATGAGGCTTCACGTTGTGATCGTATAGCACTGATGCGCTCTGGAGAGTGTTTGTCAGTTAATACTCCGGAAGGTATTCGTTCTACATATACTCGCCCGTTATATGCAGTACATGGTTCTTTTATGTATAAATTGCTGATAGATTTGCGCTCTTATCCTGATACATATTCATGTTACGCATTTGGCGATTCTCACCATTTGGCATTGAAAGATGGTAAAAATGATATAGTTGGTTTGGAAAAATTTATCAGGGAAAAAGGATATACGGATGTAACGTTGGAGCTTATAAGGCCTTCGATAGAAGATTGTTTTATGGCTTTGTAAAATGAGACAGAAATGAATGTAATAGATGTAACAAACCTGACAAAAAGCTTCGGATCTTTTACAGCTGTAGACCATATCAGTTTTAACGTGGGGGAAGGTGAATTATTTGGATTCCTGGGAGCTAACGGAGCAGGAAAGACTACAGCTATGCGTATGCTTTGCGGTTTATCTGCACCAACTTCGGGTGAGGCTCGTGTAGCAGGTTTTGATGTCTATAAAGAGACGGAGAAGATTAAACAACATATTGGGTATATGAGCCAGAAATTCTCATTATACGGCGATCTGAAAGTATGGGAAAATATCCGTTTATATGGCGGAATTTATGGATTGTCCGGAAAGAAGCTGAAGGAAAAGACCGACGAACTTCTTCATGTGCTCGATCTGGAAGGAGAACGTAATACATTGGTGGATTCTCTGCCCTTGGGATGGAAGCAGAAACTTGCCTTTTCAGTCGCTATTATCCATGATCCTCGTATCGTTTTTCTGGATGAACCTACGGGAGGCGTCGATCCTGTAACGCGACGTCAGTTCTGGGAGTTGATTTATCAGGCGGCCGAACGTGGTATTACCGTGTTTGTTACCACTCATTATATGGACGAGGCTGAATATTGTAATCGTGTTTCTATCATGGTGGATGGTAAGATAGAAGCTTTGGATAGTCCTGCTGCCCTTAAAGCTTCTTTCAATACTGATAATATGAATGACGTATTCCATGCTTTGGCACGTAAAGCAAAAAGAGGAGAGTAAATCTATGAAGCAGTTTGTATCATTTGTCCGGAAAGAGTTTTATCATATTTTCCGCGATATGCGTACTATGATGATTTTGTTGGGCATTCCGGTTATACTTATTATTATATTTGGTTATGCCATTACTACAGAAATCAGAAGTGTACCCGTTGCTGTGTTAGATCAAAGCCGTACGGATATTACCCGGAAACTGGTAGACCGTATTAGTGCCAGCGAGTATTTTAATTTATACAAAATGGTAGATAATATGGAAGAAGCCCAACAGCTTTTTCGCCGGAACAAGGTGCGTTTAGTTATTGTTTTTCCTGTAGATTTTGCAACTTCCAATGATGCTTCCATACAATTGCTGGCCGATGCCACCGATCCGAATGAGGCGACGCAAATAACGGCATATATGAGTCAATTGATAATGGATAACGGAAACTTTAGCATTGCAAACGGAACTTCAGATTCCCGGTTTTCAGTTTCTGGTTCTCGACTAGTACCTGTTGTTCATCTCCTTTATAATCCCCTGATGAAAGGTGCCTATAATTTTGTACCGGGTGTAATGGGATTGATTTTAATTCTGATTTGCTCAATGATGACTTCGGTTGGAATTGTAAAAGAAAAAGAAATGGGAACGATGGAAGTTCTACTTGTTTCGCCTATGAAGCCTGCATATATAGTTATCGCAAAAGCAATTCCTTATTTGTTGTTGAGTATGGTAAACATTGTTACCATACTTGTTATTGCGTATTTTTTGCTGGACGTGCCAATTGCGGGAAGTCTTACCTTGCTGGTCTTTATTTCTATATTGTATGCATTTGTAGCATTATGCCTCGGCTTGTTGGTTTCGACGATGGCAGACACGCAGAAGTCGGCGATGCTGGTTTGTGTTATGGTATTGATGCTTCCGGTAATATTATTGAGTGGAATGGTTTTTCCTATAGAAAATATGCCGGTTGTGTTACAATGGCTTTCCAACATTGTCCCGGCCAAATGGTATATTATAGCAGTGAAAGACGTGATGATAAAAGGATTGGGTATCGGATCTGTTCTGCCAGAAATTGCTATCCTTACAGTAATGGTAGCTTTTTTGATGTTGCTGAGTGTAAAACGTTTCAAAATCCGTTTATAAAAATAGGCTTATGAAAACATTACGATATTTATTGGAGAAAGAATTCAAGCAGATTCGGCGCGACCGTTTTTTGCCTCGAATTATATTTCTTGTGCCATTGATGCAATTAATTATCCTTCCTTTTGCTGCTAACTTCGAGATGAGGAATATTTACCTCAGTATTGTTGATAATGATCATTCCGTTATATCCCAACAACTAACGGACAAGGTTCTTTCTTCAGGTTATTTCCAGCTAACGGATGTTTCTCCTGAGTACAATCAGGCATTGGCTTCTATCGAAAGCAACCGGGCGGATATTATTCTTGAAATACCGGCGGGTACGGAAAAACAGTTGGGAAAGGAAGGGTATGCAGAAGTTCTGATTGCCGCCAATGCCGTAAATGGCACGAAGGGAGGAATGGGTAGTTCTTATCTTTCTTCCATCATTCAGGATTTTAACAGAGAAAAAGGGTTTGATTCCGGTATGTCTTTGTCGGGTATCTGCTCTACTAATCTTTTTAATCCGCATTTGGATTATAAGAATTTTATGGTTCCCGGTATCCTTGCCTTTTTAATGACGATTATAGGTGGATTTCTTTCCGCTCTCAATGTAGTAGGCGAGAAGGAGAAAGGAACCATAGAACAGATCAATGTGACACCTGTTCCTAAATCGGTGTTCCTGCTTTCCAAATTAATTCCATTTTGGATAATAGGCCTGATATTGCTTACTGTGGGGACTTTTATAGCCTGGCTTGTATATGGCCTGGTTCCAATAGGTAATCTTGGAATTATATATCTTTTTGCAGCTGCTTATCTGATAGCGTTTACCGGATTCGGGCTTGCTATTTCGTCAGTGTCGTCTACTCAGCAACAAGCTATGTTTACGGCATTCTTTTTCTTTATTATTTTTATATTATTGAGCGGATTGTTTACGCCTATCAGCAGTATGCCTGAATGGGCGCAGAATCTGACATTGTTTAATCCTTTGCGTTATTTTGTAGAAGTAATGCGTATGGTTTATATGAAAGGCAGTACATTGGCCGACCTATCCGTACATTTTGGAGTAATTTGTTTCTTTGCCATAGCATTTAATATACTGGCAGTTGTTGGCTATCGAAAAAGCAACTGATTTAATTTTTTCCGGAAGGAATCTCCGGTACTCAGGATATAGCCACTCTTTTAGAAAACAAAAATAGGAAAGATTTGAAACTGTTCAGGTAGGCAATTAAATTGAATAGGGTAAGCTATCAAACATTAAGGGTAGACAACAAAAAAGACTGGCTAACTTTTTATTGTTAACCAGTCTCTTTGGTGTTGAAGTGGGCAGTGATGGATTCGAACCACCGAAGGCGAAAGCCAGCTGAGTTACAGTCAGCCCCATTTGGCCACTCTGGTAACTGCCCTTATTCCAGTAAACCGGATTGACTTTTGTCTATCCTTTGAGCCTCTTGTCGGATTCGAACCAACGACCCCGAGATTACAAATCACGTGCTCTGGCCAACTGAGCTAAAGAGGCGAATAGTTTGTTGTTTGTTTGCGGGTGCAAAGGTAGCAATTGTTTTTATACATGCAATAGGTTTTGAAAATTAAATTGTATTTTTCTCAAAAATAATAGAGAAATGTGAGATTTGATAAACCTCATAGCATTTCTCTACCACTATTTTAGTATAATATGTTTGCTTACTTCAAAAGCACTTCGTTTATGGCCTTTTTAAAATCGGTTTTGCCCATAGCTCCTTTTGCCATTTGAGGCTGTTCGTTCATGGGGCAGAAAAGTAAGGTAGGAATACTTCTGATGCCAAAAGCGGCAGCCAGTTCTTCTTCTTTTTCCGTATCTACTTTATAAATGTCTATTTTACCTTTGTATTCTTCAGCCAGCTCTTCCAAAATCGGTGCAATCATTTTACACGGACCACACCATGTTGCATAAAAATCTACGATGCAAGGTTTGTCTCCTTTATACTTCCATTCATTAGGGCTTGCTTCATAATCTGCAACTTTGTTTAGAAATTCAGCTTTTGTTAATTCTGTTACTTTCATAAATCAATCTCCTTTTTTAGTTTATATTGTTTTGTTTTTTATATAACAAAGATATGGCTATAAGTTTATTTTGTAAATGTCTATTTTTCCTTTATAATTGGCAAATTTCCTTCGGACATCATAAAATAAACAATTTCGCTGAAAGTAAATTAAAAACAGAGGTATAGTCAATATTATTTTTTACCAAAAAACAGGTTGCCTGATTAAGAATTAATTCTTTTTCTAAATGGTTGTATTTTGAGATAGGTAGCCGAACGCCAAAACCATTCTAAAGGGCCATATAGATAGTAGTTCAGCCAGTATCTACTGAATATGGCTTGTATAACATATACAACCAAACCTAAGACAAATACTTCAGTGATTCCCCAATTGCCGAATATTGCACCCAAACCCCACATAGAAAATATAATTCCCCCCACAATACTTTGTGCTACATAGTTAGTCAATCCCATGCGTCCGTAAGGAATGATGGCGTTCAGGTATTTTCCAACACTATCTGTCTGGAACAGGAGTATAAAACCAAGTCCTAAAGCTCCGGAAAACAGTACCGTATGTATATCATTAAGCGCCATGGACAACAGCATTTCGGGAGATAGTTTTACCCCTGACATGAGCATTCTGAAAGTAACTTCCTGCGATGGGATCAGGCTGATGAGAGAGCAAGCAAGAGTAAATCCTACAAAAAGCAGTATGTTCCTTTTTTTATGTGTTTCTACTCCTTCAAAAAAACGCAAACGCCCTACTACTAAGCCCAGAATAAAAAGAGCCATTGTTACATATCCGCGTCCGTTCAAACCAAATTGATAATTTAATTTCCCTACAAATCCGGTGGTTAAGTTTCTTTTTGCCGATTTGAAGAATGATGGTTTTTCCATTGTTTTCCCAGAAGAAGTCGGTCTGTTTTTGTTTGCTTCGTTAGATACTGGTCTTTGTGGCATATTTTCTACTTGTTCTGTTTTTACTAAACGATCATAACTCGTTGAAATAATGCGGGGCGTACCTATCAACAGAAGCAGGGCAATAACAATCAGTATTCTGTTTTTTAGGGGAAACAGTAATACCATGATTACTCCGAAAGCAGCATATATAGGTAAAATATCGGCAGTGAAAAAGCTATTGCCAACGATGCCTATCACAAAAAGAATAACCATGCGCCAGATAAAACGTTTTCGGAAATCAATTCCTTTTTTGGCACCCCGATCCATTTGTATAAAGAAACTTAATCCGAAAAGAAATGCAAAAATATTAATAAACTTACCCATTATTACATGTTGGGAAAGCCATTGAATAGCTGTATCCAGCATAGGAAATTGTGGCTCTGACGCGGGTATACCTGAAAAAACACCAAAATGTTGCAGCATATGCATAAGTATGACACCGAGCAGTGCAAATCCTCTTAATGCATCCAGAACGTGAATTCGACTTTGGGGAGCTGAAATAGTTTTACTTTGTTCCATTTTTTTACTATTTGATAATTATTTGTAAAGCTGTAAGCATGTTGTTTTAACGATCCACCTATAAATTGTTTCTGCAAAGATAGAGTGTGCACAAAGGCCCGTCCATAGATAAATTACAGTTTCAAAAACCAATATTCCTGATTTTAGGAATGCCTGAATTGGGGTTGGATGTGTTTTCCTATATTTGCAGAAAGTTATACCAAATAATAAAAAGAATATATGAGTGATATTATAAAATTAGATTCGATACAAGACTACAACGAGTTGTTAGGAGTGGAGACATATCATCCTTTGGTAAGTGTTGTTGATATGTCTCAGTTAGAGGTGATCCGTCATAGCCGTAAGAATTTCGGATTCTACTGTATTATCCTCAAGCAACTTGATTGCGGTCCACTTATTTATGGTCGTAATCAGTATGATTACCGGGAGGGAACACTTGTTTTTGTCTCCCCCGGACAGGTTGCAGGTATAAATGATAACGGCGAAACTCGTAATCCGCGCGGATGGATTCTTATGTTCCATCCCGATCTACTGCGCGGTACATTACTGGATAGGCAGATTAAAAATTATTCATTCTTTTCATACGAGTCGAACGAAGCTTTACACATGTCAGAACGTGAACGCCATATTATTATTAATTGTTTTAATGAAATACGTGAAGAGTTGGAACATGCTATTGATAAACATAGCAAACAAATTATTGCGGCCAACATAGAGGTGTTGCTAAATCACTGTGTACGTTTTTATGATCGCCAGTTTGTTACTCGTGAGATTGTAAATCGTGATCTGTTAAGTCGTTTCGAGAACCTCCTTGACGACTATTTCAATTCAAATAAGCCCCAAAAATTGGGTCTGCCTTCTGTTGCCTGGTGTTCCGGGGAGTTACACCTGTCTGCTAACTATTTCGGTGATCTGATTAAAAAAGAAACCGGAAAATCGGCACAAGAATATATCCAGTTGGTCACTATTGAGTGGGCAAAAAAGCTACTTTCGGAGGGTAATCGATCGGTTAGTGAAATTGCCTATACCTTGGGATTTAAGTATCCCCATCATCTAAGTCGTCTTTTTAAAAAAGTAGTCGGTGTAACTCCGAATAAATATAAAAGTGTAAGTTAGAGTTTCGCGAATGAAATCTAAAATAAACACATAGCGGAAAAGTAAATTCGAGTAAAGCGTACCGACATATCAACATATAAGCCTATCACTTAAAAAAATGAGGCGAGGCATTTAATTTTTGAGCTATACAACAAAATTATTTCTTTTGAAAAGGGTTACCTTTGCAAAAGAAATAATAGTTATAATCAAATAAAGAAATGACAGACAGAATCAATACACTACGTTATTCGGACATCTTTTTTGCGATGTATTTTGACGGAGGTATGAGCTGCACACACCGAAACCATTCCCACGTGTTGGTTTATATTTATTCCGGTGAAATGGCAATTGAAGAAAAAGGAAAAACAACAAAGCTGCATAGAGGCAACTGCGCCTTTATCTGTAAGGATTTCAGTGTTCGCATGACAAAACAAGCGTGGAATGGAGAGCAATTTAAGGCTATTTTTCTAATGTTTACGCCTAAATTCTTGCGTAGCTTCTACAACAAGTTAAAACCGAACTCAATCCCAAAGGATGCCAAAAGGGAGAAAGTAAGTCTGTATAAGTTGCCATCTAACCGTCCGGATATTACAAGCCTGTTCGAATCAATGACACCTTATTTCGATTCGGGCATCCAACCGTCAGAAGAGTTGCTGCAACTAAAAATGGTTGAGGGAATGTATGTACTGCTCAATACGAACAAGAATCTGTACGCATCGGTTTTCGATTTTACCGACCCATGGAAAATTGATATTCTGAATTTCTTGGAGAACAATTACATGAATGACATTTCAATGGAAGAAATAGCCAATTATACGGGACGTAGTCTTTCCACATTCAAACGGGATTTCAAAAAATGCAGTCCTCTTTCCCCTCGTGAATGGCTGATATGCCGTCGCCTCGAAGCAGCCCACGAACTAATACAGAAAGGCGAACGCAAAGTGTCGGAGATTTGTTTTGAGGTCGGTTTTAAGAATCTCTCGCATTTCTCGAAGGTTTATAAAGAAAAATACGGTATTCCTCCTACAAGGAATCTGCAACACGGAATGAGTCTCGCATAGATTGCGGGACTTTTTTATTTATGGACTTCCCGGCAAAGCACTTTGAACCACACAACAAAGCCGTAATGTCATAGACCTCTTACCTTTGCATCAGAAAATAATTAGAGCTTATAACAGATAACATCAGATAATTATGGCAGAAACAAAAACAATGAAAGAAAAAGTGGCTTTGGTGACAGGTGCAGGAATGGGAATCGGTCTTGCTTGTGCAGAAGCATTTGCCCGTGCAGGCTATATTACCGTTTTGTCAGATATTAGTCCGACACTCAAGCTGTAAAAGAAATGATTGATTGGATTATAGCTACTTACGGACGTTTGGGTAAGCCCGAAGAAATCGCCGATGCCGTATTGTGGCTATGCAGTCTGCAAGCAACTTATATGAACGGGCATGGCTTAATTGTAGACGGAGGTATCACTATTAAATAAGGAACAACATGAAAGATATTTTTGAAAAAGATTTGTCAGGCGAGATGGTTTCCCCAAACGAACCGGGTTACGAGGCGTTGATTACCGATATTTTCGAAACTATTAAGACTGCAACAGTAATGAATACAGGTTATCGTACTCCTGAAGAAGTCCATGACTATATGGGACGGATTCTTGGTAAACCACTCGAAGAGAGTACAACGGTGCTACCGCCGCTTTATATTGATTATGGCAAGCCGATTACCATCGGAAAGGGGTGTTTCATCCAGCAGTGCTGCACTTTCTTTGGTCGTGGAGGTATTACCATCGGCAATGATGTATTCATCGGTCCGAAAGTCAATCTGATAACCATCAACCATGACCCGAATCCGGAAAACCGCAGTGCAACCTATGGTCGTCCGATAGTCATAGAAGATAGGGCATGGATTGGCATCAATTCAACCATTCTTCCGGGAGTGCGCATTGGTTACGGTGCGATTGTCGGAGCTGGCAGTGTCGTTACCAAAGATGTGCCGCCTATGACGGTGGTAGCAGGAAACCCCGCTCGGTTTATTAAGAATATTGAAGTCAAATAAATTAGAAAAACATTTGAAATATGATAGAACAAAAACAATAATAGTATGAAATTACAAATTATTGCCATAATGATATTTCTGTCACTTACGGATGTCATGGCATCGGAAACAATTAAGTATAAAAACTCATCAGACATGGATACTTTAGAATTAACTCAAGAATGGGACAAAACATTTCCCGAAAGCGAAAAAGTGACCCACTCTAAAATTACATTTCATAACCGCTACGGAATAACACTTGTAGCAGACCTTTACAAGCCGTTGGATGCAAGCGGACAGTTGGCGGCAGTAGCCGTATGCGGACCGTATGGCGCAGTAAAAGAACAGGTATCGGGACGATATGCACAATCCCTTGCCGAGCGAGGTTTTCTGACTATTGCTTTCGACCCTTCGTTTTATGGCGAAAGCAGCGGTACTCCTCGCAATCTTACTTCTCCTGAAATAAGTACAGACGATTTCAGTGCGGCGGTCGATTATCTGCTGACCCGTGAGGATGTGGATTCCGGATCAATCGGTATCCTCGGTATTTGCGGTTGGGGCGGATTTGCCTTGAACGCAGCGGCTAACGATCCCCGCATCAAAGCTACCGTTGCTTCTACGATGTATGATATGAGCCGTGTAAATGCCAATGGGTACTTTGATACAATGTCTGCCGATGACCGTTATCAGCTTCGCGTACAACTTAACAAGCAACGCACAAAAGATTACCAAAACGGAACTTACGATCGTGATGGAGGGGTCGTAAATCCTGTACCGGAAGAAGCACCGCTTTTTGTGCGCCAATATCATGATTATTATAAAACAGAACGTGGCTACCATCACCGCTCACCCAATTCCAATGATGGAATTAATAAAACCGCATCTCTGTCTTTCATTAATCTTCCAATTCTTGCATACATAGACGAAATCCGCAGTGCAGTGTTATTGATACACGGTGAAAAGGCACATTCACGCTATTTCAGCGAAGATGCCTATAAGAGGTTGACCGGAGCGAATAAGGAACTACTTATTATCCCTGGAGCGAACCACACAGACTTATACGATAATTTGGCAGTGATTCCTTTTGATAAGATAGAGATATTTTTTAAAAAATCTTTTTAGGTAGAATAACTTTAAAACACACTTTAGTAGCCCATTTGTCTTTTCGACTTTTGGGCTATTTTTTTATAAAATGCTGAAAATCAATGGTTGCTAAATCATTGCCTTTATTTCTCAATTGATTAAGTCTAACCGACAGAAATCTAAAATAAAAAAACCGTCGGAATGTTACCGGCGGTTTCTTATTACATTTTAAACTTGAGCTAATTTCGGTTAGTACCGTTTGCCAACCACGTCCCAGTCAATAATTTTCCATAAAGCATTCAAATGATCGGCACGACGATTCTGATAATCTAAATAATAAGAATGTTCCCAAACGTCGAAACCTAAAAGAGGTTTTAATCCTTTAACAACAGGATTGCTGCCGTTTGCTTCTTTGGTTATTGAAAGTTTACCATTGTTGTCTTCGGCTAACCAAACCCAACCGGAGCCAAATAAGCCTGTGCCTGCAGCAACAAATTCTTTTTGGAAATTCTCAAAAGAACCCCATTCCTTATTTATTGCTTCGGCAAGTTTGCCAGTTGGTACTCCTCCGCCTTTAGGTGAAAATTGAGTGAAATATAAATTATGATTTAAAACTTGCCCTGCGTTGTTAAATATAGCACCATCCGATTCTTTTACAATTGTTTCAAGAGGTGCGTTTTCGAACTTGGTATCTGGTACAAGATTGTTCAGATTATTTACATAAGTCTGTAAATGTTTCCCATGATGTAACTCAATGGTCTGTTTTGATATTACCGGTTCCAGAGCGTTTGCTGCATAGGGTAATTGAATTAATTCGAATTTCATGACTTCTTCTTTTTTATCTGTTATTTGACTATTTGTAATCAACAATAATAAACTAAGACATAATGTAAGCATGGCCTTATATGTTTTAATGTTGTTTGTATTATTATAACATGCCAGGCATTGAATTTGTTTAAAGGAACGAAAAAAGAATTTGAAAAATCATCCCGATCATTTTTATAAATCATCCTGATAATTTGCAAAAATGATCGGGATGATTTATTTCTGCCCGGAAAAGGAGAAAAATCCCGAATAAGTTTTTATTTTTGCACGCTCAATACATTATTAATAAGTAAAACATATTTTGTAGATGGTAAAGAAAGTTGGGAATTTAATTCCAAACACCTTTTTTATTACAAAGGGTAGTGGTGAATCTGATCTGGAAAAACATGCGGGTTCTTATCACATGGCTCTTTATGATGCCGGTATATCAGACTTTAATATTATGACATATTCGTCTGTTATTCCAGCAACGGCACATCTGGCAACCATGGATGAAATAGATCTTCCTCCATTTGGTTCTGAAATGAAAACTATCATGGCAGTGTCTCATGGATACCAGGATGAGTTTGTATCTGCTGGTGTGGTTTACGCTTGGATGTACAAGGATGAAAACTTTGATGAGAAAGTGGGAGGACTTGTATGTGAGGTTAGTGGTCGTTATCGTATTGAAGAACTTGAGTCCCGTTTGATTCGTGTAATCAATGATCTTCACCAGAAGACGTACGATAAATATTATTTAGGTGAACTTAACTTTATAACGGAAGGGATTACCATCGAAAAAAGATATGGGACAGCTTTGGCTGCTTTATGCTTTTTGGATTTCTTGCAACCGGATATTGAAGAATAAGCATTCAGGGGAATTTTATATTACATTTTTATAAGGCCGTCTTCCTTTCGGGGAAGGCGGTTTTTTGTTATATTTGCTGACCGGAATAGATAAATGTTGCCATTCCGGACGAATAACAATAAACATAAATTATTGTTGATATTCATTTTTACGGATGTAAGATTGAAGGTGAATAATATAAATAAACAGAATATGAAATACATAGGAGCTCATGTGTCTGCATCGGGAGGTGTCGAAAATGCACCTTTGAATGCTCAGGCGATAGGAGCAAAGGCTTTTGCTCTTTTCACTCGTAATCAACGTCAATGGAAATCTGCTCCATTACCAGAAAATAGTATTTCTCTTTTTAAAGAACGTTGTGAGGAATTTGGCTATTTACCTAAACATATTCTGCCTCATGACAGTTATCTTATTAATCTAGGGCATCCGGAAGAAGAAGGATTGCTGAAATCCCGTGCTGCTTTTTTAGATGAGATGCAGCGATGTGAACAACTGGGGCTTGACTTGTTGAATTTTCATCCCGGAAGTTCTTTAAATGAAATGACAGATGAAGAATGCTTAACTCGTATCGCAGAGTCTGTCAATTGGGCGTTAGGCAAAACGAACGGTGTTTGTGCCGTAATAGAAAATACGGCCGGACAAGGCACGAATCTTGGTTATACGTTTGAGCAGATTGCATATATTATAGATAAAGTAGAAGATAAATCCAGGGTGGGCGTATGTATTGATACTGCTCATACGCTAGCTGCAGGATATGATATAAAAACAGAGAATGGTTTTAAGGAAACTTTCCGGCATTTTGATGAAGTTATAGGTTTTTCTTATTTGAAAGGAATGCACCTGAATGATTCTAAAAAAGATATGGGATCAAGAGTTGACCGCCATGACAGCATAGGAAAAGGAGTAATGGGAATTATTCCTTTTCAAATGATTATGAACGATTCCCGTTTTGATGATATACCGCTTATATTAGAGACGCCAGATGAATCTATCTGGGCTGATGAAATAAAATATTTATATAGCTTATGATCGTTTTTATTCGGCAAATTAACTAAAATATTACATTTATGTTCATTTTGATGCCTGTAATTTTTGTCTTGGGAATATTGGCGATAGCCCTGGAAGACAAGATAAAGATTAACAAAGCAGCCATAGCTTTATTTATGGCCATTTCGCTGTGGATGATTTTGATGTTTGATGCATATAACATCTTTATTGAACGATCGAATCCTATATTCCTGGACTTTCTGACACAAAATCCGGATATGCTGAATCAGCCTGCCCATGTCCAATTTGTTAATTTCATAACAAACCGGTCTATTGTATTTCATTTGGGAAATGTATCGGAAACATTATTTTTTGTAATGTGTTCTATGCTGATTGTCGATATTGTGGATAAACATGGTGGTTTTCGTGCCGTAACGGGTTATATACGTACGGAGAATAAGCGAAAGTTGTTATGGTATATAAGTTTTGCAACATTCTTTTTTTCGGCGTTGCTGGATAATCTGGCTGCGGCGATAGTTATCATGGCTGTGCTTCGTAAATTGGTACCAGATCGGACAGACCGTTTGAAATATGCTTGTATGGTTATTATAGCAGCTAATGCCGGCGGTTCCTGGTCTCCTATAGGTGATGTGACGACAATTTTATTATGGGTTGGAAAGAACGTAACAGCTATGCATCAGATTTCTCATGTTTTTATTCCTGCATTAATAAATATGCTCGTTCCTCTTTCTATTGCCCATTTTTGGTTGTTTAAAAAAGGAACTACATTGCGGGTTATGAGTGAAGAAGAACAGGCGGATGAATATGTTCCGGAGATTCCAACACGTTCCCGAAAAATAATATTCATAATAGGTATCTTGTCTTTGGCATTGGTGCCTGTGTTTCAGATGTTGACAGATCTGCCTCCATTTTTAGGCGTATTGTTGGGGTTAGTGATTTTGTGGGTGTACACGGATATTATGTATAGTAAATTACATATGCATGAATCTCAAAAATTACGTATAGCACAATTATTACCTAATATAGATTTGTCTACGATTTTCTTTTTCTTAGGTATTTTGATGGCTGTAGGGGCATTGGAAACATCCGGCCAGTTAGGTATTATGTCTGCATTTTTAGATAAGCATGTGCACGAGCCTTATCTTATTAGTTTTGTCATAGGTGCTCTTTCTTCATGTGTGGACAATGTTGCACTGGTTGCTGCAACAATGGGTATGTATCCTGTTGTAGAACAGACTGTCGGTTTGTCTCATTATGCACAATTTTTCATGTCGGATGGCGGTTTCTGGACATTCCTGGCATATTGTGCTGTTACGGGTGGTAGTATTTTAATTATTGGTTCTGCTACAGGTGTTACAGTAATGGGGATAGAGAAGATTGATTTTATGTATTATACGAAACGATTTTCTATTCTGGCTTTGATAGGTTATTGTTGCGGGGCTGCTACTTATATGTTATTATTCGCTTAAACTTTATTTATATATGATGAAAAAATGGATACTGATAGCCGTTTGTGCGGTTATATTTGCCGGTCAGGAAACAGAAGCTTGTACAGGTTTGTTAGTCGGTAAAAAAGCTTCGGTTGATGGTTCGGTAATGATAAGCTATGCTGCCGATTCACATACATTGTATGGTGAATTATACCGTTGGCCTGCTGCAACATGGCCTAAAGGAACAATGCTTCAGGTGAATGAATGGGATACGGGTAAACCTCTCGGGGAAATATCCCAGGTAGAACAAACCTATTCTGTTGTAGGAAATATGAATGAATACCAGGTTGCTATAACAGAAAGTACCTTTGGTGGTCGTTCCGAATTGGAAGATTCAACGGGTATTATGGATTATGGAAGTCTTATTTATATAGCCTTGCAACGATCAAAGTCAGCACGTGAAGCTATTAAGGTAATGACCGATCTGGTTAAAGAATATGGTTATTACAGTAGCGGAGAGTCTTTTTCCATTGCCGATAAAAATGAAGCATGGATTATGGAAATGATAGGAAAAGGTGTAGGCAATAAAGGTGCGGTATGGGTTGCTATACGTATTCCTGACGATTGTATTGCCGCACATGCTAACCAGTCTCGTATTCAGCAGATACCATTTGACGACAAGGAAAATTGTATGTATTCTCCGGATGTGGTTTCTTTTGCTCGTGAAAAAGGGTATTTTAAGGGAAAAGATAAGGATTTTAGTTTTGCAAAGGCTTATTGTCCATATGAGTTCAGTGCTTTGCGTGGATGTGAAGCCCGTGTATGGTCTTTCTTCCGAAAATATGATAAGTCGATGGATAAATATGCCGATTTTATAAAAGGCGATCCTTCAAAGGAGCCTATGCCTTTGTACATTAAACCGGATCGTTTATTGTCTGTTCAAGATGTTCAGAATGCGATGCGTGACCATTTTGAAGGAACCGACTTGGATATGACGCAGGATGCTGGGGCCGGCTCTTATAAAGTTCCTTATCGGTGGCGCCCTATGACCTTTAATGTTGATGGGCAGGAATACACAAACGAACGTGCAATTGCTACACAACAAACAGGTTTTGTAATTGTTCCGCAAATGCGAAACTGGTTGCCGGATGCTGTTGGCGGTGTTCTTTGGTTTGGGGTTGACGACGCGGACATGGCTGTATTTACTCCGGTTTATTGTTCTGTAACGGATGTACCGGAATGTTATCGTGTAGGAAATGGAGACATGATGAATTTTTCGTGGACATCGGCTTTCTGGATTCACAATTGGGTAGCCAATATGGCTTATGGAAAATATAGCTATATGATACAGGATATACGTCCTGTTCAACAAGAATTGGAAAATAGCTACAAAGAAGCATTGCCGGCTATAGATGCTGCCGCCGTTAAACTATATGAAAAAAATCCGGCTGAAGCCGTTCGTTTTTTGACTTGGTTTAGTACAACCAATGCTGATGCTGCAACTACCCGTTGGAAAAAACTGGGTGAATATCTTTTGGTTAAATATATGGATGGTAATGTGAAGAAGGAAGAAAACGGACATTTTAAACAAAATGGTTATGGATTGTCTGCTTCACCTGATTTTCCGGGATATGACGAAGAATATTACCGTTGTATTGTAAAGAGTGCCGGAGAACGGTTGAAAGTAAAATAAATAGTTTATATTTGTGATGTAAATGTTGAACTAAAATAAAAGTGTATGAAAAAATTTGTCATTATGATTATGCTGGCCGTTATTAGTTTAGGTGCTTATTCACAAACGGAACAGGGAAGATCATCAGTTGGGTTTAATATCGGATACGGGTTTGATGATATAGGCAATGCTACGTTAGGCTTGGATTACCGGTATTGTATTTTGGATGATTTCCGTATCGCTCCGTCTCTGACCTATCATGTGAAGAATAATACGTTGAGCGCATGGGCTATTGACGTAAATGCTCATTATGTAGTAAAGTTGAGTGAAATGTTTGGTTTTTATCCGTTGGCCGGTTTAGATATGTCTTTTTGGAAATCAAGTTTAGGCCAGGGACTCTCAGTTAATGCTACCCGTTTTGGTGCCAATATTGGTTTGGGTGGTGAAGTATATGCTACAAACAACCTGAGTGTAGGGCTGGAAGTGAAATACTTGATTATTAAAGATCTGAGCAGACCTATGGTTGGTGTTCGTGTCGGATATAATTTCTAAAAAATAGTAATACAGTAAATTAAAAGTCCTGTCTTTTAAACACAAAAGACGGGACTTTTAAAATAGATATTTAACCGGTTTATTTTCAATGATTACCAGCTCTGGTAATCAGCAAACGTAAAACCTTCGAAATTAGGTATAACCTTGTATACTTTATCTTTTATTGTTTCAGCCGGATTGCTGGTACTTAACCCTATAACACGCATACCGGCAGAAGTGCCGGATTGTATGCCGGCAAATGAATCTTCAAAAACCAGGCAATTGCCCGGGGATTCCTGCAAATCCGATGCAGCTAATAAATAACACGTGGGATCCGGTTTCCCTTTGGTTATGCGGTCGGCTGTAACTATTGTGTCAAATATATTGTCCAGGTGAAGGAGATGGAAAGCCCGTTTTACTTTTATGTCGTCCGAACTGGTAACCAATCCTATCTTTACCTCATGCTCTTTGAGGATATGCAAAAATTCGATGGAACCGGGCATAGGAGGAAACGGCATTTCCTTTTCGAATGCATTCGATTCATCTATTACTCTTTGACGGAATTCTTCGGAATGGCTGGAGAAGTACTTTTCCAGTATATAGGGTAAAGTTGTTCCTTTTATAAGGGAAGCAAAGTCGTTTATACCCAACCCGTAGCGGTGAGCTGCTTCATTCCAGTAAATATCGTATATAGGTTCGGTGTCAACTATTACGCCGTCGAAATCAAAAAGGGCAGTTTTTATCTTTTTCATGTTCTATTGTTTGTTTCTTGTAAAGCTACATAATACCATATTCTGGCGCAATTCACTGATTGCATATTCTGTCGTTGTAAGTATTTTGAATATGTATTTTTCCTCGTAATTCTGTATGATCTTATTCAAACTGATGTCTGTAGCTAAAAGATAGCCGCTTTCCGGCTGTTCTGTTTCAAAATTATGGAACTTATTTCCCAGATAGAAATTTAAACCGTACATGTTTGTATATTCTTTCAGATTATTCATTACAAACATATTATTATCGTTTAATGGATATTCTTTACGAATCTTTTCGGCGAAAGGACGGGAAGAGTTACCATTTCGAATACTACGCATTATTACACCATCAATAAGCAGATTTACTGTGAAAGTAAGAGCTATTGTGGCGTATAGTATTTTAATATTTATCTTTTTGAACATCTGGTAATATACTGTTCCCAGAGATAATAATACAACCGTAACTATAGTTGTAGTTAATAAGCTTTTGAATGTTAGCACATTTGTTACAAGTTGAACATTGTATAATACGGATTGATTTGACGAATATTGAGAAACAATTGTGACCGGATTGATAATTCCCGACATGGTTAATAATATGGCGATTATAACCACAGCTACGGTAGATGCCAGAAATGCAGCAAATATACGTGTTACCTTTGTCCTGTATTCAGTGATATAAAGTGCATATTGTGCCAGAAATAGTGCGATGAATGGATAAGCGGGCATTAAATATACACTACGTTTGCTTGAAGGAATGGAATAAAAAAAGATGATACAGACTAAAGCTACCAGGCTGAACAAACGAACTTTTTCCATGGAACGGATGCGTTGCCAAATATCTTTCAGTATCTCTTTGAATGACATATTTGTTTTTTTGATTTTTAGTCCGAATAAAGAAAAGAAAAAGAAAATTGTCCAGGGAATAAAACCTGCTGCTAATGTTCCAAAGTTGTATAAAATGCCATTTTCGTGTCCTAAATTATAGTTGATGGCTGGTGTTGACAAATGAAAGAAACGTCCGAAGTTTTCTGCTAATACAACATTAAGAAAATCTTCGCCACCTTGTTTCCATGCTGATACATACCATAACAAAGGCAAAAAGAGGGAAGAAACACCGATATATAATAATGCTTTGAATATAGTAAGGGCGTTGTATTTATTCAACATCAATAAATAAACGAAGAAAACGAATAATGGCAATATGACTCCAACAGGGCCTTTTGTCAAAACAGCGCAACCAAGTAATATAGGAATGATTACGGGTAATCCTTTTAATTCCAGTTTATCCTCCCACCTGTAGAGCTGGAAAAGACCAATAACAATGAAGGTGGTCAATAACATGTCTACACGCGTTGTCATAGCGGCCCGGTGTAACTCCACGCAGGTTACCAGCAAGAGAGTAGCGATAAATGCTTCCTGGAATTTTACAATCCGCTTACCAAAAAACAAAAGTACAAAACCTATTAAAGTGATAAAAGCTAATGCAGACGGTAGACGGGAAGTAAATTCGGACACATGCCCTTGCGGATATGAAAATATAGCCATTAACCAATGCGCCATCGGTGGCTTATAAGCAAATTCATTTGCATATGTTTGTGGCAGAATCCAGTTTCCACTTTCAAGCATAGAAGTAGCAACGGCCGCTTCGCGTGGCTCTCCTTTAGTTGAAAAATCTCCTAACCCAATCCATGGTAATACTGAAATAATACAAATAATTACCACCATTGTGATTGGCTTTTGCAGATAAAGGTATTGTAGAGTAGGTGTGCGCATATTTTTATTGTTTATAAAAAGACTTCCCTTTTGTATTAAAAACAAGATGCAAAAGAACAATTTTTTGCGGACTTATCCTCCCTTTTAGGATAACTTTTTATATTCCTAAAGATTCTTTAATGGCTGTACGGATGGCTTTTGCATCTTCTTTATTCTCTTTAAGAATTGAAAGGATGAGATTCAAATAACTTTCTTTATTGTTTATGCCACAAATGTTGCATAATTTACTTTGCGGCAACATCCCTTTTTGATTATAAACCCTGAGTATATTTTTATAATCTCTATTGATAATGTATTGAACAAATTCTTTTTTGATATTGTCGTATATTTCTTGTACATGGATGTTTAGCCGTATGTCTTCTACGTGTTCAGACAGTTGTTCGATTGTTGTTATTTTGCGGTCTACAGTTGTTTCTAATTTTTTTCTTACCCTATGTTTGGCATGAAGGATAACTTGCGATTCTAAATCTTTTTCAAATAGTTTAATGACATTTTCTTTTACTTGCATGAATACATCGTCCTGATCTTTCATTAAACGGTGTGCTACTGTTTTAATAACTTCTTCAATCATCAACAGGTTTTCTACCTCTGCTACATCCGGAACATATATATGTTGTTCGTGCAGATAGTTTATTTCTCCTTGTGTCCGACGATCACGGTCTACGATCCCTTTACTTTCCAAGGTATGGAAATCTTTCAATTGCCCGAAAGCTTTGGTCGTTTCTATGACTTTTTGGCATCCTCCCATTGGCTTAACCGTATAATCAGGAAAGATAAGAGGATATAATCTGCTATCAATACTGTTTGTGTCTGTCCCTTCTATAAAAAGGATAGGTTTGCGACTTCCTAATATTTCCATGTAAACTTCTTCGGGGAAACTCTCATTACTTTCAATTAGCTCGTAATCCCATATTTGTGCATCGGCATTATAAGATCGTATCCATATTCGCTTACTGTCCCGGCGTGAGGTGGCAAAATCTATATCATGCGTAAGATATACATAGGTACAGTCTGGCCGCATTGCTTCAATCTCATCCCATAGAAGGTTTTTAATAGAGTTGTGCAATAAAGTTTCCGGTTCTTCAATAATTAATAATGAATTAGGGCGGGAGCATAGGATTGCACCAATCAGATAGAATACTAGTTTTTCGCCATCGCTCATCCTTCCTGCTGTATATGAATTGCTGTCTTTGCTGGTAGATGCTAATTCAATGAAGCCGGATTTGCGAACTAGTCGGTTATGTGGGAACATTTTCTCCCATATTTTCTGTATCTGATCTATTTTTGTGACAGGAGGAATGAGTTCCCGGTTTGTTTTACATTCTTCTTTATAATTAACTGCAGCTTCAAACTCTTCACTTTGCAAGCGCAAAATAAGTTTTTCATATTCCGAAAGACGAGGCATAAAAAGTCTTTCTGTAATCATTGATTGCAGATGAGAGAATTCGTTGCCCTCTTCTAAAATGGTATCACTTGTTCCGCTGATAAATAAAGCGTGTAAACCGGAGATTTCTTTTGCTTGGTCTCCATATATGTTAAGTAGTTTTTTTCCGAAAGAACTTTTGCCGGCTCCATTGGTGCCTATTACAACTAGTACTTTTGTGTCAAATGAAATAGGTTCTTGTGTATTTAGTTTTTGAGGGAGTGTTAGTTCCATGATATCCCGGTATTATAAGATTATTTATTTCTCAAAAGTATATAATTTTTTTGATATTCAATTGTGAAAACATTTTATAAACGTTATATTCGGGCTATGTATTGGTATCTGAGATAATATAAAAAAGACGTTTTATGAAGGTAGCTAGGCGTAATTTGAGTAACACATGAGTATATAAACCTTTATCTTTGATAATCGAAAATATGTCAACCTTGAATTAATCATTGTATGTCTAAAAGAATAATAATATTCGCTCTTGTTAGTATGTTGTATGCTACGTGTTCTGCGTTATATGCACAAAGTCCTGCTGAACAAGAACGTCGTGAGCAGTACTTAAAAGAGATACTTGCTATAAATGTCCCGGAAGATCATCGGGCAAACATAAGCCGGCGCATAACTATACAGGATAGTACATGGCTTGATTGGTTGCATCGTACCGGAGAATTGCCGCCGGATTTTCAAAATATGGTATCTGTTCCGTTTTTACCTGAACCTTTGGTGATGGATAAGAATGGTAAGCAGGTAAATATTACCTCAATAGATCAATGGCAGGTGAAAAGGAACGATATAAAAGATAAATACCAATATTGGGTATCAGGCCATCGCCCACCGGCTCCGTCGTCTTTTCAATCTGTAATCTTGTCTGAACATAAAGAGGGAGGCGTACTTATCCAGATGATAGAGATGCGTTTTGGTCCTTCCAATAAGGCTAAAATGACAATAGAATTAATGATTCCAGATGGAGATCGTCCGCTTCCTGTTTATATGACACAATGGTCGCACCGTAATTGGGCGCAATTGGCGGTTGAACGCGGATACATAGCCTGTGTTTATGCTGCTGCCGATAAAAAAGATGATACGCAAGATTATCAGGAAATATATCCCGATTATGACTTTACCTGTCTGATGCGTAGAGCATGGGGAGCTTCACGTGTGGTAGATTATTTGTATACCCGTCCGGAAGTAGACAAGGGAAAAATTGCTATTACCGGACATTCCCGTAATGGCAAACAATCATTATGGGCGGCAGCGTTTGATGATCGTATAACAGCCGTTATTACAAGTAGCTGTGGTACGGGAGGGATAACTCCATGGCGCTTTAGCGACCCACAATATTGTAATCAAACGCTGGATGATATAACGGCCAATGCTGCGCATTGGTTCCATCCCCGGTTACGTTTTTTCTTTGGACGGGAAGATAAGTTGCCGGTAGACCAGAATCTAATGATTTCTTTGATAGCACCCCGTCCTTTATTATTTCAATATTCGATAGTAGAGGAACAATTGAACCCGTGGGCGAATGAACAATGTTACCAGTCAGTAAAGAAAGTATATGATTTCTTGAAGGCTGATAATAAGATAGCCGTATATGCCCGGTTAGGAGAACATGCTGCTATGGCTCGCGATTTGGAAAGAGGTTTGGACTTTCTGGACATACAATTCGGCAGGAAGCAGTATCCTTGGGTAAACAATCTTTATTTCGATTTTACTTTTGATAAATGGGCAAAGACTCATCAGGCTGAAAAGCAAACGAAAAACCAGATACATCCGGTAATATTACAATCAGAATATAGGGACACTATCGCATTTTTATCAGACAAAAAACTTATTCAGCATCATATTGATTGGTTATTAGGTACTAAACCTCCTCAGGTCAAACCTGTAGAGATTGTTCCCGTTCCAAGTTTTGAAACAGATTGGATAGGATGGATTACCAAACGTCCGGTTGTTCCTAATGCTGATATAATGCATATAGCACCTTATACGGCTATGGGAAATCATATGTGTGGAAACCTGTATGTCCCTAAAAACAGGAAAAAGGATGCTAAGCTGCCTGTTATAATATACCTGCATTCGTATTCGTATGCGCATGGATATGCGCATGGATATAACAAAGACCTGACTGGTAGGGGAAACAGCCATTTATTCCAGCATCTTATAGATAAAGGATTTGCTGTTTTGGCAATTGACATGTTCGGATTTGGTACTCGTATGCTGGAAGCACAATATTTTTATGACCGGTTCTCTGAATGGAGTAAAATGGGAAAGATGGTTGAAGATGTTAAATACTGTGTTGATGCTGTAGACGCATTTTCGTTTCTTGATAATAAAAACATATTTATTTTAGGAAATACTATTGGTGGTACTGTTGGTATGATAGCCGCAGCACAGGATGTCCGTATTGCCGGGGTAGCTGCAGTAGCTTCTGTTACTCCATGGAGAACTAGCAATAAACAGTATGCAAGTATTCGTAGTTATGCCGATGCTCATGGATTTATTCCTCGTTTGGGATGGTTTGTAGATGAACCGGGAAAAGTTCCGGTAGATTATGCTGAAATTATGGCTTGCATAGCGCCACGTCCATTGATGATTGTTGCACCGGCGTTGGACAGATATGAAGATGAAAAGGCTGTACAATCCTGTATCGATGCTGTATCTAATTTATATGATATATATGGAAAAAAGGAATCACTTAATGTGCAAAAGCCTTTGGATATAAATAGAATATCTTGGGAGATGACAGATCAAATAGCAGACTTTTTTCAACAACAGATAAAATAGAAATAATAAACTAATATTTAATACCAAGAAAACATGACAACAAGGCGTAATTTTATTAAGAAGGCAGCTGTTGGAACAGCAATGCTATCATTTGGAGGCGTACTGGAAGGTTTTAGTGCCAAGAGTTATAATAATATTGTTGGAGCAAATGACAAGATAAGAGTCGGGGCTATAGGAGTTAATTCAAGAGGGCTTGCTCTGGCTTCTAACTTTGCTAAACAGGAAGGTTGTGAAGTTAACCATGTATGTGATGTTGACAGCCGGGCTATCCAGAAGTGTGCTTCAGCTATCCAGAAGATAGCAGGAAATAAAGTGAAGACAGACAAAGATCTTCGTAAGATGTTAGAATCTAAAGATATGGATGCAGTCATTATTGCAACTCCTGATCATTGGCATGCACCGGCTGCTTTGCTGGCTATGCAAGCCGGTAAAAATGTATACCTGGAAAAACCCTGTAGCCATTCTCCGGAAGAAGGGGAAATATTAGTTAGTGGAGCCCAGAAGTATAACAAATTATTACAAATGGGTAATCAACGTCGTTCGTGGCCGAATGTACAAGAAGGTATTCGGGAGTTGAAGAACGGGATTATCGGTAAAGTTTATTACGGAAAGAGCTGGTATACGAACAATCGTCCGTCTATTGGTATTGGTAAAGAGGTTGCAGTTCCTGACTGGTTGGATTGGGAATTATGGCAAGGCCCGGCTCCCCGTGTAGCCTATAAAGATAATGTTGTTCACTATAACTGGCACTGGTTCTGGCGTTGGGGTACAGGTGAAGCATTGAATAACGGAACTCACATGGTGGATATTCTTCGTTGGGGTATGGAGTTGGATTACCCTACAAAAGTCACATCTGTTGGTGGACGCTATTGTTATAATGACGACTGGGAAACACCGGATACTCAGATAGTCAATATAGAATTTGGCAATAATAAATGCATGACCTGGGAAGGACGTAGCTGTAATGGTCGTGGAGTAGAAGGCAGTACGGTAGGAGCAATGTTCTACGGAGAAAAAGGTAGCTTACTGATTACTGGAGCCAATGCGTATACTGTATATGATTTGGATGATAAAGTTGTAAAACACGTAAAGAGTCAGATTGCTATTGATCCTCGTAATCTGATGAATCCGGCAGAACAGCTGGATGCTCTTCATATCCAGAATTTCTTCGACGGTATCCGTAAGGGTACTCCATTGAATGCAGATATTCTGTCTGGTCATAAAAGCACATTGTTAGTACAGTTGGGTAATATCGCTCAACGTTCTGGACATATGTTAACCACAGACCATCAGAATGGACGTATTCTGAACGACTGCGAAGCCAATAAATATTGGGGACGTACGTATGAAAAAGGATGGGAAATGAAGTTATAATCATAAATCGAATTAACCTTGAATAAAATTATGTCTGTAGAAAATACTGCACCGATCCACTCAAAGCGAACCATGTACATGGCGATTACTATTGTTGGAATGATGTTTTTTATCTTTGGATTTGTATCCTGGGTGAATGCAATTCTTATTCCGTACTTTAGGATTGCTTGTGAGTTAACTCATTTCCAGTCTTATCTGGTAACATTTTCTTTTTATATAGCCTATCTGGTAATGTCCGTACCGGCTTCATATGTTCTGAAACGAGCCGGCTTTAAGAAAGGAATTATGTATGGTTTCTTTTGTATGGCGGCAGGAGCGTTGTTGTTTGTGCCGGCAGCATTGATGCGTACGTATTTGATTTTTCTGATCGGACTTTTTTCCATAGGAACCGGATTGACTATATTACAAGCTGCGGCAAATCCCTATATTACCATTGTTGGGCCGATAGAAAGTGCGGCGAAGCGAATCAGTATAATGGGTATCTGCAACAAGTTTGCCGGTATTATCGCTCCGCTGATCTTTGCTGCCGTAATCCTGAAAGTCAGTGATGCTGCTGTTTTCGATCAACTGGATGCTGGTTTTTATACGGAAGAAGAGAAAAATCTGGTTCTTGACGATTTGATTTGCCGGGTAATATGGCCATATACTATTCTTAGTGTATTTTTGTTTGCCGTAGGTATATTTATCCGCTATTCGGTATTGCCGGAGATTAATCAGGAGGAAGAAAATAAGGAAGAGGCAAGCTCTGGAGGAACGCACACTTCCATATTCCAGTTTCCGTACTTGATTCTGGGAGCATTTGCTATGTTTCTGCATGTAGGGACACAGGTAATTGCTATTGATACTATTATCGGTTATGCCGGTTCGATGGGAATAAATCTGCTTGAGGCAAAAGTATTTCCTTCATACACACTGACTGCAACAATTTTCGGATATATGCTGGGAATCGTATTGATTCCCAAATATGTATCACAGACACGTGCCTTTCAGTTTTGCTGTATACTTGGATTGATATTCTCTCTTGGTGTGGCTCTATCCACTCATATAGATCTAACTTTGTTCGGCCATGAAGCCAATCTTTCTATCTGGTTCCTTGTCGGATTGGGATTTCCCAACTCACTGATATATGCCGGAATATGGCCTCTTTCTATCAAAGGATTAGGACGTTTCACCAAGATTGGTTCGTCTTTGTTGGTAATGGGATTATGCGGTAATGCTGTACTTCCGTTGGCATACGGTCATTTGGCAGATATGTTTTCCATACGGCATGCTTATTGGATATTGACACCATGCTATCTTTATCTGATCTTTTTTGCCGTATATGGACATAAGATTAAATCATGGTCATTCAAAACTAGATGAGATGAATAAAATAACAATTATAAAGAATGGAAAAATACTTCTTCCTGACGGTACAATCAGTAGGGAGGACCTTGCTTATTCTGATGGTAAAATTATAGAACTGAAGGATACCGTAAATAGCGTTTGTACTATAGACTATATAGATGCAAATGGTAATTATGTAGTACCGGGTTTTATTGATATGCATACGCATGGAGCCGGAGGATATGATTTTATGGATGCAACTCCCGAGGCTTATCTTGGTGCTGCCGAGATGCATGCTAAACATGGCACTACGGCTTTGTTACCAACAACGCTTACCAGTACAAATGAAGAATTGTTCCATACTTTTGAAATATACAATCACGTAAAACCACTAAATAAGAAGGGGGCAACCTTCCTGGGACTGCATCTGGAAGGCCCCTACTTCTCTTATAACCAACGAGGAGCACAGGACCCTAAATATTTACGGAATCCGTCTCCTAAAGAGTATATGAAGATTCTGGATGCAACAGACGACATTATTCGTTGGAGTCTGGCTCCTGAATTGGATGGAGCTATGGAATTTGGACGAATATTACGGTCCAGGAATATTTTGCCTTCTATAGCACATACGGATGCTATTTATGAAGAAACTTTACAGGCATTTGACGCAGGCTTTACTCATGTTACACATTTTTATTCATGTATGTCTTCTGTAACGCGTAGAAATGCATATAGATATGCAGGAGTTGTTGAGGCTGCTTATATGGTAGATGACATGACTGTTGAAATTATTGCAGACGGTGTGCATCTTCCTAAAAGCCTTCTTCAATTTGTTTGCAAGTTCAAAGGGCCGGACAAGATAGCATTGGTGACAGATTCAATGAGAGGAGCAGGCATGCCTGATGGACCATCTGTTTTAGGAAGTTTGCAAGGAGGACAACCTGTCATTATTGAAGATGGAGTTGCAAAACTACCAGACCGGACAGCATTCGCAGGAAGTGTTGCAACGGCAGATCGCTTGGTAAGAACAATGATACAAGTTGCAGAAATCCCGTTTGCCCAAGCAATTCGAATGATTACCTCTACGCCTGCGCGTATCTTGCGAATAGATGAACGGAAAGGTTCTTTAGCTATAGGTAAAGATGCCGATATTGTTATCTGTGATGAAAATATTAATATCAAGTCAACTATAATAGAAGGAAATGTCGTATATAATATTTTAAAACCATAAAAACTACAATGAATTTTACAAAAGATGAGTTGACGGTTGAGATTTATTCCACCCGCCGGGAAATGGGAGAAAGTGCTGCTAAGGAAGTTTCATCCTGCATACATAAGTTATTACAGGAAAAGGATGAAATTAATATGATATTTGCTGCTGCCCCTTCCCAAAATGAATTTTTAGAGGCATTGACTGCCGATACCACTATTGAATGGACCAAAATTAACGCTTTCCATATGGATGAGTACATCGGGTTAAAACAAGATGCACCACAAGGCTTTGGCAATTTTTTAAAAGAGCGGTTGTTCGACCGTATACCTTTTAAGAGTGTGAGCTACATTGACGGGCAGACAACTTTACCTCACGTTGAGTGTGCCCGTTATTCCAAGTTGTTGAAAGATTACCCTGTAGATATTGTCTGCCTCGGAATAGGAGAGAACGGGCATATCGCATTTAACGATCCACATGTGGCAGATTTTAATGATCCCCGTTTGGTGAAAGTTGTTTCACTTGATGAAAAATGTCGTATGCAGCAAGTTCACGACGGTTGTTTCAGCAACTTGTCCGAAGTGCCTACCCATGCTTTCACACTGACGATACCGGCACTCGTATCTGCCCGGTTTATGTATTGTATTGTACCGGCCAAGACAAAATCGCAGGCCGTTTATAATACAATCAACGGAGAAATTTCCGAAATTTGCCCGGCTTCCATCTTACGACGCAAGCAAGGAGCAACGTTGTATCTGGATGCTGATAGCGCATCTCTTTTAAAACAAGAAATAGTTAAATTAAAAATAAATGCATTATGAAACGTAGAATTCTATCCATTATCATTATAGCATGTCTTGCTATAGGTGTGACTTATGCACAGAAAGTGGTTAAAGTTGGTATTATAGGATTAGATACCTCACATTCACCAGCCTTTATAGGTATGCTGAATAGCAAGAATCCCAAACCGGAGTTTTCAGGTTTTAAAGTTGTGGCTGCTTATCCGTATGGCTCCCGTACTATAGAAAATAGTATGAAGCGTATTCCGGGATATATAGATAAAGCGAAAGAAAATGGCGTTGAGATAGTCAACTCCATTGCAGACCTGCTGAAGAAAGTGGATTGCGTTATGCTTGAAACAAACGATGGAAACTTGCATCTTGAACAAGCTCTTGAAGTCTTGAAAGCTGGCAAAACCTTGTATATAGACAAACCGGTTGCCGCAGACCTTACAGAAACTATTGCCATCTTCATGCTGGCTGATAAATACAAAGTTCCTGTATTCTCTTCTTCTGCTTTGCGCTATGTTCCGCAAAATCAGGATTTGCGTAATGGCAAGTTCGGGAAGATCATGGGAGCAGACTGTTGTTCTCCAGCTCCTGGCGAACCATCTCATACCGACTTTGCATGGTACGGTATACATGGTGTGGAAACTCTTTACACTGTAATGGGTACAGGTTGCAAACAAGTTTCACGTACGTCGGCAAAAGGTACAGATGTTGTAGTTGGTCTTTGGGAAGACGGACGTATCGGTACTTTCCGTGGTATTCGTCAAGGTAAGGATGCTTATGGTGGAACGGCATACTGCGAAGGCGGAAAGGTCCAGGTTGGCGAATATAGCGGATATGAATGCCTGCTGGTTCAGATAGTGAATTTTTTCAAGACAAAAGTTGTTCCTGTTACACCGGAAGAAACTATAGAGATTTTTACATTCATGGAAGCTTCCAACGAAAGCAAGCGCCAGGGTGGTTGCCCGGTATCTATGCAGGCTGTTTATGACAAAGCCAGATACGAGGCTGCTAAAATCGTTGCTAAATATTAAGCTGGATAAATAAGTAAAAAGACTTCGGTATTTATGAAATATGCACTATATCTTTTATCAATCCTCTTGTGTGCCTGCAATCCGGCATCGAAGAAGACAGTAGATAATTCCTCTGATCAGAACGGAGAGGTAAGACTGATAACATTAGCTCCCGGCCATTTCCATGCTGCATTAGTACAAAAGGAAGCCTTGGATGGTGTTGATTCTACTGTTTATGTCTATGCACCCGACGGGCCGGAATTGGATAGCCATCTTAAACTTATTCAATCTTACAATAACCGCGAAGAGAAACCTACGCATTGGAACGAAGTTGTTTATCGTGGCAACGACTTCCTGCAAAAAATGCTGCAGGAAAGACAGACTGAGAAAAGTCATAACGTTGTTGTGCTTGCCGGTAATAACCGCGATAAGACCGATTATATCCTGCAAGCTGTATCTGCCGGATTCAATGTCCTTTCGGATAAGCCGATGGCTATAGACAAAGCCAGTTTTGAAAAATTGGAGAAGGCATTTGGGGTAGCAGCTCAAAACAACGTAATGCTCTATGATATAATGACGGAACGCTACGATGTATGGAGTGAGATACAACGCCTTTTGATGCAGAATCCGGAACTTTTCGGTGAACTCGTAGATGGTACGGAGAAGGAACCGGCAGTATCTGTTTCCAGCATACATCATTTTTATAAAGTGGTATCCGGTAAACCGTTGATACGTCCGGTATGGTATTATGATGTAGAGCAGCAAGGCGAAGGTATAGTAGATGTTACAACACACCTGGTAGACCTGATCCATTGGAAGTGTTTCCCCGAACAGATTGTAGATTACAAGAAAGATATACAGCTTCTTTCGGCTAAACATTGGGCAACTCCGTTGTCAAAACAACAATTTACTATGTCTACCGGATTAACTGAGTATCCGGATTTTCTCGGTAAATATGTTTCTGATTCCGTATTGAATGTCTATTCTAACGGCTCTTTTCAATATATGGCAAAAGGTAAGCTGATAGATTTAAGTGTGATATGGAACTTTGAAGCGCCTAAAGGAGCTGGAGATATTCATAAATCTATTATTCGCGGGACGAAAGGAACCATCTCTATTCTCCAGGGAGAAGAGCAAGGATTTGTACCGAAGTTATATATAGAAAGAGATAAAAAGATTAATAAAACCACTTACCGTCAGATGCTGGATCAGGCAATTGCCGACTTGCAGACGGAATACCCGGGAGTAGCCCTTAAAGAGGAGGGGAATCGTTGGGAAATCGTTGTTCCTGTTGAACTTCAGTCGGGACATGAAAAACATTTCTCGTCCGTTATAAGGAAATATCTCGGTTATTTGAATCAAGGGAATATGCCGGAATGGGAAATTCCTAATATGCTTACTAAATATTATCTAACCACAACAGCATTGAGTATGGCAGGGGACTCGAAATAAGTCCATACAACTACCTACGTATTTTATAAAGAAAAAGGATGTGTCCGTGAGGGATACATCCTTTCTTATTTAATAAACAGACAGATTTATGTATCAGGCTTTCGGTGCACTCTGAGTACTCTGTGTGTTTTGCGTATTGTTCTCTTCCCAATGGAACGGTTCAAATTGAGAATTAGGATCAACCCATGTCGGTTTCTTGACTGCGTAGATAATAAACGGAGCTGCTACTACAACAATTACTCCGATAAACAATACGGCAAACCATACGGTGTTGTTTCCTGTTGAAATCTGACTCGGCGGGATGAAACTTAATATGAATGCTAATAGTGAACCACAGAATCCAAGTCCGCCGACAATCCACATCAAACCGTTTCCTCCTTTACCAATACGGAAAGGACGGTTTAGTTTCTTCATTTTATAACGCAATGCGATAGCACCGGAGAACATCAACATATACATTATCAGATAAAGGATCACTGTGAGTTGTGACAGGATTTGATAAAAACTTTGTACCGACGGCATAACAACGAACAGTAAACTCAATAAAGTAACTGCTGCGCCTTGTATATACAGAATGTTTTTCTGTACACCTAATTTATTGGTTTTTTGGAAAAATGGAGGAAGATAACCTGCTTTACCAACAGCAAAGATACCTTTGGAAGGACCGGCAACCCATGTCAATACGCCTGCCAATACACCAAATGCTAATGCTATGGCAATGACGGGAGACAGCCATGAAGCGTGTATATATTTGAAATAATTATCGAAACCAACCAGCAAACTTTGTGTTAAGTTGATGTCCTTTTCAGGGATAATAATACCTAATGCGAATGTACCCAGCACGAAAATGATAACTGTGATTAAAGCGCCGATAAATACAGCCTTCGGATAGTTTTTAGAAGGATTATCTACATCTTTCACGTGGATACCACCCATTTCCATACCGGCATAGAACAAGAAGATACTAGCTGCCAGAACCAGGTTATCGAATTTGGAGAAGTCCGGGAAGAAGCTGCCGCTGAAATCCATATTGGAATGTCCCCCGGTTGCCAGATATATAATACCCAGGATAATAAGCAGGGCAGCCGGAATAATTGTACCTACCATGCCACCGACTTTGGCAACTTTACCAACCCAACTTAAACCTTTCAGGGAAATAAAAGTAGCCAACCAGTAAATGATCAATACAATTGCCAGCGTATAATATTTATTATTGGCAAGCAACATATCTTCCGGATGATCCATTCCGATGAAGGCAATAGACACAGCACCGAATGTAAGTACGGTAGGATACCATATCGTACTTTCGATCCATTGCACCCATATTGCAAGAAATCCTAATTTCTTACCGTATGCTTCGCCTACCCATCGGAATACACCACCTTGCTTATCCTGGAACATGGCGGCCAGTTCGGCGGCTACTAAAGAAGTAGGGATCAGGAATACGATTGCGGCGAAAAGATAATAAAATGCCGAACTCAGTCCGTAAACTGCTTCGGCCGGCAGTCCGCGTAAAGATACAACTGCCGTTACGTTCATGATTGCGAGAGTAAACACTCCCAGTTTCACTGCTTTGTTAATATTTGCCATAGATTTATGTTTTTAAAAAGTGAATACAATGTCACTTTGCGTTTAAGTCTGTGGTAATAACAATACAACTCTGGAGATGTTTCATGACGGATTTGTCAAACTTGGTTAATTAACATATTTCGCTGTGGAACAATTTTTCCGATGCTTTTGTTATCGTCATTAATCAGGAAGTCGGGAAGACGAGTAGTTAGCTACAGTCTTCCCGACTTCTTAACTACTAAAAAATAATATAATGAAGATGGCTCTTTATGAAATCGTACTTCGTAAAAAGGGTATTTACGGAGTGTTGCATGTATTGATTTTGCTTATGTCCCTCTTTTTGGTGATAAGCATTTCGCTCGATACATTTAATAATATAGAATTCTACACGCAACCTTCGTACAAGAAGATACAATTGTGGATATGTTTGTTTTTTCTTTTCGATTTCTTTCTTGAATTTTTCTTATCGAAAAATAAAGTGCGTTATATTCGTTCGCATTTTATCTTCTTTCTTGTAGCTATTCCCTACCAGTACATTATTCATTACTTCAAACTTGAATTTTCGCAGGAGGTAAATTACTTTATCCAATTTATTCCTTTGGTAAGAGGTGGATATGCCTTGGCTATTGTAGTTGGCTGGTTATCCTATAATAGAGCATCGGGGTTATTTGTTTCTTATATAACGATGTTGTTTGCCACTGTTTATTTTTCCAGCCTTATTTTCTATGTGCTCGAATTGGGAGTGAACACCGGGGTTCACAATTACGGTGATGCGCTGTGGTGGGCCTTCATGGACGTTACGACTGTAGGATCGAATATTGAGGCCGTAACTACAACCGGACGTATTCTGTCTGTAGTGCTTGCTGCACTGGGTATGATGATGTTCCCAATCTTTACTGTCTACGTTACAAGCATTGTACAGAAAGCAAATGCTCAAAAAATGGAATATTATCAGAATAAAAATGCAGACGAAACCACAAATGCGGGCAAAGACGCTAAACCAAGCCAGCCGGAGAAATAAAAAACACCTTCAGCTATAACGAGCCGTATGTTTCTGACCTTATTTTAATGATCTGCCGACCGTAGAACGAGCGTATTATAATCGTCAGAGTAGTCTGACGGTTTTAAAAGAACGATGTTATTAACTTCGTAGGTATTACGAAACAAGGGCATGAATTAGATTTAACTGTCCCTTTAGTATACAGAGAACGCAGGTAACGCAGACTTCTATTAATAATTAATATAGTCTGCGTTACCTGCGTTCCTTAATTCCGGGCTTTTTATCCAAATACAGCGTGATCTCCGCCAAAGACATTTAATCCCAGCTTGTTCATGATGTACTTAATGGCAAGCTGCGCTTTAACAGAGTTGCCTGATCCGTCTAATGGAGGTGCGAAAGCCGAGATACCGAACTGTCCGGGCAATACGCCCATTACGCCGCCACCTACGCCGGTCTTTGCCGGAATACCGGAGGTATAGAGCCAGTCTCCTGTATGCTCGTAGAAGCCAACGGTAGAAATCAGGGATGTGATTTTGGGCGACAAATCTGCTTCAAATACTTCTTTTTTGGTAACCGGATTTACTCCCTTGTTGGCAACCGTAGCAGCTGCTACAGAAAGTTGCTTGGCTGTAATTCCTAAAGAACATTGGCGTGTATAAAGATCAAGCGACATGTCGGGATCGTCGTAAATACGATTGTAATTCTTCAGCAACCAGGCGATAGAGCGATTGTTGAAGTTCGTTGCCGATTCTGATTTATACAACTCGTCAATCAACTGCGGAGCGCTTCCGCAAAGATCGGTTATGTTGGATACAATGGCATCCCATTTCTTTTTTGCATCACCTACCGGCTGAACCATACTACATGCTGTAATGGCACCTGCATTTACCAATGGAGTAGAAGGGTGGTCGTTTTCCAGCAATATGGCTATGATGGAGTTGAATGGAAGTCCGGTTGCATCGGCTCCGATCATGTCCAGTAGCTTTTGCGCGCCGTACTGACGCAAAACAAGGATGGCGGTATGTACTTTTGATACCGATTCGATACCAAAGCGATACTCCGTATCACCGATTTCGACTGTTTGCCCGTTAAGCAGACAGATGCTGATACCGAAGAGGTTCTTGTCTATATTGGCAAGATAAGGAATATAGTCGGCATTCTTACCGTCCGTGTTGGACTTGAACTGGTTGTATGCCTTCTGTGCAACCTCTTTCAATTGTGCTAATGTTATATGCTTCTCCATAGATTACTTTTTTGTTGAATGCCCTGAACCGGTATGTGTATAGACTTTTCCTTTAATAGGAATATTTTTATCCTGGGCAATACGGGTAGGAGTAGGATATTCCAGTTTTTCAAGTTCTACAATGGCATTCTTAATGTCTCCAAGCAACATGTCGGCCATGTCTCTACTGAATCCCTGGCGTACGACAACACGCATAACTACGTAATTTTCCAGTTTTTCCGGTAATGTGTAAGCAGGAACCATCCAGCCGCTCTGCTGCAATTTATCCTGCAGGTCGTAAAGTGTCCATTTTGCTTTCTGTGCATATTCCGGTTTCAGATACCAAATGAATAGCGGGTTTACAACTTCCTTACTGTAATTAACGAACGGAACCATTTTACCTATTTCATCGTGGATGTATTTGGCAATTTCCAAAGAGTTATACTGTATCTGTTTGTAACCTTCAAATCCCAAACGGATAAATTGGTAATATTGTCCCAGTATCTGTGCAGCCGGACGAGAGAAGTTCAAACCTACCTGTGTAATATTGGCTCCCAGATAATTTACACTGAATGACATTTCATCAGGCAAGTATTGTTTACCTTTCCAGACAACCCAGCCTAACCCCGGATAAACCAATCCGAATTTATGTCCTGACGTACTGATGGAAAGAACCCATTTCAAGCGGAAATCCCATTTTACTTCAGGATTCAGGAATGGTAAAATGAAACCACCGCTGGCAGCATCTACATGGATCGGAATGTCATAACCGGTTTTTGCATTGTAAGCATCAAGGGCTTTGTCAAGGGCTTCCACATCATCGTTCAGACCAGTCCATGTAACACCTTGGATAGGGACGATACAAATGGTGTTTTCATCACACATCTTTAATGCCTCTTCCGGATCAAGCGTTGTTTTGTCCAACGTTAAAGGTACCTGGCGCATTTCTATCTGCCACAACTGTGCGAATTTCTCCCATACAACCTGGAATCCGGCCGAGATAACAAAATTAGGCTTGTCTGTTGGTTTTCCTTGTGCCTGTCTTTTTTTACGCCAGCGCAACCATGCGGCAACACCCCCTAGCATACAAGCTTCGGATGAACCAATGGCCAGTGCGCCTGTTTTCCATTTTTCAGGGTCCGGAGAATTCCAAAGGTTAGCCATTATGTTGATACATTTTGCGTTCATAACAGCAATTCTCGGATATTCCGTTTCGTCGATGTAGTTGATATTGATTGCCTCGTTCATCAATTTGGTTGCATAGTCATCCATGTATGTGGTAACGAAGGTTGCCAAGTTCAAACGTGGCTGTGTTTGTGCGAAGGTTTCGTCTTTTACCATCTGGTACGCAATCTCCGGGGTCGTAGGACCATCAGGTATTTTATCTACCGGAGAGGGATTCAACATCATTTCGGAACCGAAAATTGCCGTTTTGGCATCACCTTTTCTGAAATCTGAGTCTTTCATTTTGATTTAGTTTTTGATGTTAATAATATGTTTGAATCAATGGGAATTTATGTCCCATCGAGCGTTTATAGCCAAACAGATGTCTTTTCCGAATGTTTTGCCGTTTTACATTATTTGGCGTTTTTTAGTGCCGTAGCACACTCGACCGATATATGCAAAACTTTCATCGTATATGATTTGTTTTTCGTAGAATAAATACTGTATCTTATGAAAATACAAACAGGACAGGGAACCATCCCTTTAATCACACTGGTGGGCATATGGTCTATATCAGCCTTAAACGCGTTACCAGGTCTGGCAGTGTCTCCTATCTTGGGGAAATTGGCCGTTATTTTTCCCAAATCGACGGAACTGGATATCCAGATGTTGTCATCGTTGCCTTCCTTATTGATTATTCCATTCATTATTTTGGCTGGTAAACTGAATGAGAAAGTAAATACGATATGGCTGTTGCAATCAGGACTGATTATTTTTGCACTTAGCGGTGTGTTATATTTGCTGTCTGATAAAATGTGGCAATTAATTGCAGTCAGTGCATTGATGGGAATAGGTTCGGGGTTGATAGTACCTTTATCGACAGGATTGATCTCTAAGTTTTTTATCGGGGCGTATCGTACGAAACAATTTGGGTTAAGTTCTGCTATTACAAACGTTACATTGGTAATAGCAACGATTGTTACCGGCTATCTTGCCGAAATTAACTGGCATCTGCCATTTGCCGTATATTTGTTGCCTATCGTTTCCATTGTCCTGTCGTTTTATTTAAAGAATAATATGGACAAGGTGGAACCGGCTACGGTTTCCGAAAAAACGACGGCAATACCATCCGGTCAGGTGGTTATAGAAGGTAAACTCGGAGTAGATATAAAGAAGCTGATCCAGATTATGCTTTTCTACGGGTTAGCTACTTACTTGGTTATAATCATTAGTTTTAACCTGCCTTTCCTGATGAAGGAGTATAAGTTTACGAGTGGCAATTCGGGACTGATGATTTCGTTGTTCTTTTTGGCTATTATGGCACCGGGCCTTATGCTGAACCAGATAGTAGGCTTGCTCAGGAATAAGACGAAGTTTTACAGTTTGCTGAGTATTGCTGTAGGGATGGCCTTGATAGTAGTTTCGCGAACCGAGTGGTTGATTGGTTTGGGATGTATTTTAATAGGATTGGGATATGGTGTTATCCAGCCGATTGCTTATGATAAAACTACGCGGACGGCTATTCCGAAAAAAGTGACTTTGGCGCTTGCGTTTGTCATGTCAATGAATTATCTGGCTATTTTATCATGCCCGTTCATTATCGATTTTTTCCAGTCGATGTTTGATATAAAATCCCAACAGTTTGCTTTTATTTTTAATGGATGTATTGCACTTATTGCGGCTGTCTTTGCTTATGTAAAACGAGATTCATTCTTATTTGATGATAAATTATAAAACAAGTATAAACAGTGAAGAATAAAAAGTTAGAAGCGAATATCAGTATGGTTGTCGGTAAGACATTCAGCGGTTTGAACATGAATGCCTTGAAGTATTTATTGCCGTTTTGGTTGAGTCCTCTGCTGGGGGCTACTTTGCGGTGTGTATTTGCAGCGGTGGCATTTTGGATCATAGGGTTGTTTATGAAAAAAGAACCGGCTTCATCGAAAGATAAAGTAATGTTGTTTCTTTTAGGGGCGATCGGAATATATGGTTTTATGTTCCTTTACCTGATAGGATTAAGTAAAACTACACCCGTGTCGAGTTCTATATTCACCAGTCTGCAACCGATATGGGTGTTTGTAATCATGGTCCTGTTTTATAGAGAGAAGGTTACATTTATGAAGATTTTAGGCATTGCCGTTGGATTGGGAGGTGCCTTGCTTTGTATTCTGACGCAAAAAAGTGATGATTTGGCGGCGGATGCATTTAATGGGAATATGCTATGTCTGGCAAGTTCTGTGTTTTATGCCGTATATCTGGTGTTAAGTAAACGGGTTTTAATGTCGGTGGATATGATAACGATGCTACGTTATACATTTACGGGAGCTGCATTTTCCAGTTTAATCATTTTACCTTTTTATGGGTTCGAGGCACGTTTGTTTTCGGATGCATTTCAATGGTGGCCATTTGTTGTGTTGATGTTTGTACTTATATTTCCAACTGTACTGACCTATTTCCTTGTTCCTGTCGGGTTAGAATATTTGAGTACGACATTGGTTGCCATTTATGGTTATTTGATACTGATTGTGGCAACTATAACTTCTTTACTTTTAGGTCAGGATCGTTTTAGCTGGATGCAAACGACAGCTATTTTGCTAATATGTTTTGGCGTTTATTTAGTAGAAATTGCTGAAGGAAAAGAGAAAAAAGCTGCAAATCTTTCTTAAAGGCAGGAACTAATTGTATATACAAAAATGTTACTGTGTTAGTATTAACTATAAAACGGATCTGCTATGAACAGAGAAAAAGCAAGAAGGAAGATGTTGAAGTACCGGTTAGCTTTGGGGGAACCTACAAACGATAAATTGGCAGTTATATATTCCGTAAAGGTAACGACTATACGGATTGTAGATTATCCTAAAAAGACAACTGATGCCAAGAAATAAAAAACATCCCGATGATTTTATAAAATGTTCCCGATGATTTGTACAAATCATCGGGAACATTTTTTCTTATGGAGCCAACCTTTCAATCTTCCACGTTTTATCGTCTCCATTCTGAGTGTATAAAATGCGGTCATGCCTGCTTTGTATTACTTGGCTTTGTGGAGAAATCCGGACACCTATTCTACTTTTATAGGGTCTGTTGGCAAAGTAAGTATCAGATTCTTCAAGGGAGCTTCATTATCATAATAAAGTCGTTCATATAGTAACCGTTTCCGATATGGTGGTCGCGGATTGCGACTTCTTCAAATCCCATATGTTTGTAAAAGTTGACAGCCGGATTATGCCGGTTTACATATAATTCTATGGTAAAAGGGGTAGAACAGATGCTTTTCAGATAAGCAATGCCTTGTTCTATGATATATCTCCCTATGCCACTTCCGTGGGTTTCGGGTAGCGAGTATATTTTTTGAAAATTAAATAAATCATTTTCTTTTTTCTCGATAGATAAATAGCCTGCCGGTTCATCGTCTTTGAATATGATGAAAAACTGGTGATGTAATTCGTTCATTTGTTTGAGGATATTTTCCGGTGCATACATCATGTCAAACATGTAATCCAACTGTTCTTTGGATAGAATACTTCCATAAGTGTTTCCCCAAGTACGGAAAGCCAGGGAACGAATTGTTAAACAATCATCTGTTGTTGCTTTTTTAATTGAGAACATATTATATTTATTTTAAACGAACAAATGTACAAATTAAAATAAATGGGACTGCATTTTAGCTTGATTTCACATTTAAAATGAGGTTTATTCAAGGAAAAGAATATCTTTGTGGGCGTTTACTATAAGTGAAAATATAATTTATAATATAAGTAGGAAATGGATACAAAAATTCAGGAACTGACCGACAAAATCTACCAAGAAGGAGTAGAGAAAGGGAATGAAGAAGCTGGACGGATTATTGCAGATGCTAATTCACAGAAGCAAACTATTATAAGTGAAGCAGAAGCAGAAGCAAAACGCATAGTTGCCGCCGCTGAAAAACAGGCTTCCGAATTGAAGAAAAACACGGAAGCAGAGTTAAAATTATTTGCTACCCAATCTGTTGAGGCGCTAAAGAGTGAAGTGGCAAACCTCATTACAGGAGAAATCGTTTCCTCAAATGTGAAAGCGGCTGTTTCTGATAAGGCATTTATGCAAAAAGTAATCCTTGATATGACAAAAGAATGGGTGCAAAATGAAGCTCTTACTATTCAGACAAATGATGCGGATGCACTTGCCAAATATTTTGAAACTAATGCTAAAGACCTGCTAAATAAAGGTGTCAAGATAGAGAAAGTAAACGGTAAAGAAACCTCATTCGCAATTATTCCGGCTGACGGCTCCTATAAAGTAACCTTTGGTGAAGAGGAGTTTGTGACATTCTTCAAGGAATTTCTTCGTCCGCAGTTGGTAGAAATGTTATTCTAAATTATGAGTAAGTATTATTACTTAATAGCCGGACTCCCCAATATTGCATTAGATGATAGCAAACTGACTTATTCTGTTGCCGAATTCAGGCAAGAGATTGATAATCAATTGTCTGATGCTGACAGGAAATTGATTGATCTGTTTTTTCTCAAGTATGAGAATCTGAACGTGATTAATCATGCCAAATATCCGGACAGAGACTCTGATCCTCGGGGAAGGATTACGTACGACGAATTCAACGAACTTTATAAGGCGTTGAAAGAAGAAGAAAAACCTCCTAAAAACAATAACATACCTTCTTATTTCGTTGAATTTTTCAAGCTTTATTTGGCAGAAGAAGCTAAGGAAAATAAAGGAGAAAAGGAGTATATTTCGTGGGAAGACCGTTTGGCTGCTCTATATTATTCATACGCGATGGATTGCGGGAATGCTTTTGTAAGAGAGTGGTTTGAACTTAACCTGAATATAAACAATATGCTAACGGCCATTACTTGCCGTAAATATGGTTTTGATAAGGCGGGTTATATCGTGGGGCATAATGACGTTGCAGAAAGTATTCGTACTTCTAATGCGCGCGACTTCGGATTAGGCGATACTATAGATTATTTACCCGAACTACAGCGGATAGCAGAAGAATCGGATCTTATAGTACGTGAAAAAAAAGTAGATATTCTGAAATGGAAATGGCTTGACGATAACACGTTTTTTAAAACGTTTGATATAGAAAGTGTATTTGCTTATCTGTTGAAGCTGGAAATGATAGAACGTTGGGTAACTTTGGATAAAAATACAGGCGAGAAAACGTTCCGTGAAATAATAGGCGCAATGAAGAAGGGAAGTGAAAATGCGTTGGAAGAATTTAAAAGAAACAATAATAAATAATTATGGCTACGAAAGGAATTGTAAAAGGAATCGTATCCAACCTGGTAACCGTTGAGGTGGATGGGCCGGTTTCTCAAAATGAAATCTGTTACATTTCCGTCGGAGGTGTGAAACTGATGTCGGAAGTAATTAAAGTAATAGGTAAGAATGCCTTTGTACAGGTGTTTGAAAGTACACGTGGTATGCGGGTAGGTGATGAGGCCGAATTCCAGGGACACATGTTAGAGGTAACGTTGGGACCGGGCATGTTGTCGCGTAATTATGACGGTTTGCAGAATGACCTGGATAAGATGGATGGTGTTTTCCTGAAGCGTGGAGAATATACATTTGCGCTTGATAATGATAAAAAGTGGGATTTCAAACCATTGGCGAAAGCCGGGGATAAGGTTGTTGCCGGTGACTGGTTGGGTGAAGTGGATGAAAACTTCCAACCTCATAAAATTATGGTGCCTTTTACATTTCAAGGTACATTTACTGTAAAGTCCGTAATTGCGGCCGGGCAATATACCATCAACGAAACGATAGCTGTCCTTACAGACGAGAATGGTAACGATATTAATGTTACTATGATCCAGAAATGGCCGGTAAAGAAAGCTATTACCTGCTATAAAGAAAAACCCCGTCCCTATAAATTGCTGGAAACAGGCGTTCGTACGATAGACACTGTTAACCCGATCGTGGAAGGTGGTACCGGTTTTATTCCCGGACCTTTTGGTACAGGCAAAACTGTACTTCAGCATGCTATTTCCAAACAGGCTGAAGCTGATATTGTAATTATTGCTGCCTGCGGTGAACGTGCAAATGAGGTTGTGGAAATCTTTACTGAATTTCCTGAATTAGTAGACCCTCATACGGGACGTAAGCTGATGGAACGTACCATTATTATTGCAAATACATCCAACATGCCAGTTGCTGCACGTGAAGCTTCTGTATATACGGCAATGACAATTGCAGAATATTACCGTAGTATGGGATTGAAAGTTTTGCTAATGGCGGACTCTACTTCCCGTTGGGCACAGGCGTTGCGTGAAATGTCCAATCGTTTGGAAGAACTTCCCGGACCGGATGCGTTTCCTATGGACTTGTCGGCTATTGTGGCAAATTTCTATGCCCGCGCAGGTTTCGTACACTTAAATAATAATGCAACAGGATCTGTAACGTTTATTGGTACGGTATCTCCGGCCGGCGGTAACTTAAAGGAACCCGTAACAGAGAATACGAAAAAAGTAGCTCGTTGTTTCTATGCGCTGGAGCAGGAACGTGCAGACCGTAAACGTTATCCGGCTGTAAATCCGATTGACAGCTATTCCAAGTATCTCGAATATCCCGAATTTCAAGAATATATAGCAAAACATATTTCTCCTGCCTGGATCGAGAAAGTAAATGAAATCAAAACCCGTATGTTGCGTGGTAAGGAAATTGCCGAGCAAATCAATATTTTGGGTGACGATGGAGTTCCTGTTGAATATCACGTTACATTTTGGAAGTCTGAACTTATAGACTTTGTTATTTTACAGCAGGACGCTTTTGATACAATTGACGCCGTAACTCCACTGGCCCGTCAGGAATTTATGCTGGATAAGGTAGTAAATATCTGTCGTGCTGATTTTAAGTTTGATACTTTCCTGGAAGTTATGGATTATTTTAAGAAGATGATTAATATCTTCAAACAGATGAACTATTCCGAATATGAAAGTGACCAGTTTAAAAAGTTCAATGCAGAACTGGATGCTTTGGTTAAGGAGCGAGTTGAACAATGATAACCGTCAGCTAAAAATAATGTTATGGCAACAAAAGCATTTCAAAAAATATATACGAAAATTACCCAGATAACAAAAGCTACCTGTTCGTTGAAAGCAACAGGTGTCGGGTATGATGAGTTGGCTTCCGTTGATGGAAAACTGGCTCAGGTAGTAAAGATTATCGGCGACGAAGTTACGCTGCAGGTGTTTTCCGGAACAGAAGGTATTCGTACAAACGCAGAAGTAGTGTTTATGGGTAAAGCTCCTTCTTTGAAAGTTGGAGATCAGTTGGCAGGCCGTTTCTTTAATGCTTATGGTGATCCGATCGATGGCGGTCCGGTGCCCGAAGGAAAAGAAGTGGAAATTGGCGGTCCGTCTGTAAACCCGGTTCGTCGTCAACAACCTTCAGAGTTGATCGCTACAGGTATTGCCGGCATCGACTTGAACAATACATTGGTGACAGGACAGAAGATTCCGTTTTTTGCCGATCCAGACCAACCTTTTAACCAAGTAATGGCTATGGTAGCATTACGTGCTCAGTCGGATAAGATTATCTTAGGTGGTATGGGGATGACAAATGATGACTACCTGTTTTTCAAGAATACATTTAGCAATGCCGGTGCGTTGGACCGTATCGTTAGTTTTATCAATACAACGGAAGACCCTTCCGTAGAACGTATCTTGATTCCGGATATGGCTCTTTCTGCCGCCGAATATTTTGCAGTTCAGAAGAATGAAAAAGTATTGGTGTTGTTGACGGATATGACTAACTATGCCGATGCTTTGGCTATTGTGTCTAACCGTATGGATCAGATTCCTTCAAAAGACTCAATGCCGGGTTCTTTATATTCTGACCTGGCTAAGATTTATGAAAAGGCAGTTCAGTTCCCGGCAGGTGGTTCTATTACGATTATTGCTGTAACCACATTGTCTGGCGGCGATATTACGCATGCAGTGCCTGATAATACCGGTTATATTACGGAAGGCCAGTTGTATCTTCGTCGTGACAGTGACGTAGGTAAGGTTATTGTAGATCCATTCCGAAGCTTATCACGTTTGAAACAGTTGGTAACAGGAAAGAAAACGCGTGAAGATCATCCTCAGGTAATGAATGCGGCAGTCCGTTTGTACGCCGATGCCGCCAATGCGAAGACTAAGCTTGAAAATGGTTTTGACCTGACTGACTACGACAACCGTACATTGGCATTTGCAAAAGATTATTCATCAAAATTGCTTGCTATTGATGTTAATTTGGATACAACAGAAATGCTTGATGTTGCATGGAATTTGTTTGCACATTATTTCACTCCGGAAGAAGTAAATATTAAGCAGGCGCTGGTAGATAAATATTGGCCGAAATAATTCCTTCCGAACGAAATTGGAATTTCTCCCGAGAGAAGTTTGATTTTTTTCCGAATGGAATCTAAAATATATAAATATGGCAATAAAGTTTCAATATAATAAAACATCACTTCAGCAACTGGAAAAGCAACTGAAGATGCGTGAACGTTCCCTGCCTACTATTAAGAGCAAGGAAAGTGCGTTGCGTATCGAAGTGAAGCGAACCAAAGATGAAGCGAATAGATTGGAACTTCAGCTGGAACAAGAGATTCAGAGTTATGAAGACATGGTTGCTTTGTGGAATGAGTTTAATCCTGAATTGATTAAAGTGCAGGATGTGACTCTTTCGACAAAGAAAATAGCCGGTGTGGTTGTTCCTATACTCGACGAAATAAAGTTTGAAATAGGACACTATAGTCTTTTTAATGCTCCTGCCTGGTATACCGACGGTATCGAGTTGCTGAAAAAATTGGCTCGTACGGGTATTGAAGCAGAGTTTTCGAATATGAAGCTGGAGTTGTTGGAGCATGCCAGGAAAAAGACTACTCAAAAAGTAAACCTTTTTGAAAAAGTGCAGATTCCGGGCTATAAAGATGCGATTCGTAAAGTGAAACGGTTTATGGAAGATGAAGAGAGTCTTTCTAAATCTTCACAAAAGATCATGCGGTCTAATCAGGAAAAACGTAAGGCAAAAGAAGAAAAAGAGGAGGCTGAAGTATGATAGTAAAGATGAGCAAATATGCCTATATGGTATACCATAAGGAATATGATACCTTTCTGAGCTTATTGCGTGAACTGGGGGTTGTCCATATCCGGGAAACAAAATCTATTACTGATGATGACAACCTTCAAAAACTTCTGTCTGAACGCAAAAGGGTTAATGTCTTGATGCGTTTCTTTAAGAATCTGCATGCTTCAGAAAAGGATATTAAGTTAGCTCCGGCCCGTGAACTTGACAAAAAGGATGGTTTGAAGTTGCTTGATAAAATAGAAGAACTGCAAGAAAAGAAAACTCAACTTGTAGCTTATAAGCAATCTCTGGAAAAGGATATTGACTATATGTCGATATGGGGCGAGTTTAGTTATCAAAATATTAATCGTCTGAAAAGAGCCGGATATGATATTACTTTTTTTTCTTGTCCGACAGCTAAATATGAACCGGTTTGGGGTGAATTATATAATGCATTTCTCATAAATAATTTTCAGTCGATTACCTATTTTGTAACAATAACTAAAGAAGGTACATTGATTGATATCGATGCCGACCGTCCTAAAATGCCGGCAATGGGAATAGCTAAATTGAATATCCGCTACAAGCAATGTCTTCAAGAAATTAAAGATGTTGAAAATGAGCTGAAACGGATGGCCGTCGACGATTATAATACGTTGGATGCTTTTGACCGGAGTTTGCAAAACGAGTTTAATTTAGCAAATGCTTTAGTTCAAACGGATAAACAAGCTGGTGACAAGTTGATGTTATTGGAAGGATGGGTTCCTACAGAAAATGCACCGGCGATGGAAGCAGGTTTGGAAAAACACGGATATTTCTTCCACGCTTTGGAAATAGAGGAAGGTGATTCTGTTCCTATCAAATTACGTAATAATAAGTTCAGCAAACTATACGAACCGATTACACGTATGTTTTCGTTGCCTAATTATACGGAATTTGATCCCACACCTTTCTTTGCCCCATTTTTCATGTTGTTTTTCGGGCTTTGCTTTGGTGACGGAGGATATGGCCTGTTAGTGCTTATAGTTTGTACGATTCTGAAAAGAAAGGTAAATCCTGACTTTAAACCCTATTTGACCTTATTCCAATATTTGGGATTAGCGGCGGTTATTGTTGGTACTTGTACAGGTTCATTCTTTGGTATAGAATTGGCAAAGGTTCCTGCATTTTCAGCCGTTAAGGAGTACTTTGTGAATAGTGATAATCTGATGACATTCTCAATTATTATCGGATTGGTTCAGATTATATTTGGTAAAGCTGTTGCAGCTTTAAAAACAATGTCTCAGAAAGGTACGAAATATGGTGTTGCTCCATTTGCATGGGTGTTCATTATCACGGCCTTGTGTTGTGTGTTTGGTCTTCCTATGTTGAATGTTCATTTACCGGAAATAGTATCTGATATCTTCCTTGGAATTGCCGGATTAGGGTTGCTGGTTGCGTTCCTTTACAATACGCCGGGCAAGAATGTATTCCTGAATTTCGGAACCGGATTATGGAACACTTATAATATGGCCTCCGGGCTATTGGGTGATACACTATCTTATATCCGTTTGTTTGCAATTGGACTGACCGGCTCCATTTTAGGAGGCGTGTTTAATTCACTGGCTGTGGATATGACGGAAGGTATGAATATTGTAGCACGTATTATCTGTATGTTACTGATCCTTCTGGTAGGACATTCGATAAATATAGGTTTGTGTACCATTAGTTCATTGGTGCATCCGCTTCGTCTTATTTTCGTTGAGTATTATAAAAATGCTGAATTTGAAGGTGGCGGTAAGGAATACAAACCTTTTAAACAATTATAAATAGTAATTTAAGTAACAACAAAAGAATAAATTAAAAAAACAGTTTTATTATGGGACCAATTTTATTAGCTTATCTGGGTATTGCATTGATGACAGGTTTAACCTTTATCGGCAGTAGTTATGGTGTTACAATTTGTGGTAACGCTGTTGTAGGTGCAATGAAGAAGAATCCGGATGCACTGGGTACTTATATTGCATTAAGTGCATTGCCATCTTCACAGGGATTGTATGGATTCGTTGGTTATTTTATGATGCAGAAATTTTTGGTCGAAGGCATTTCATGGCTAACAGCTTGTGGTGTATTTGGTGCAGGTCTGGTATTAGGATTTGCCGGCCTTTATTCTTCTATCCGTCAGGCTCAGGTTTGTGCTAACGGTATTGCAGGTGTTGGTGCCGGTCATAATGTTTTTGGTGCAACTATGGTGATGGCCGTATTCCCTGAATTATATGCAATTCTGGCTTTACTGGTTGTTATTTTGATTGGAGGAACACTTCCGGTAGCATAATTAAATTAAAGAATAGGTTTTGAAGAAAGGCTTCCTTTTGGGAAGCCTTTCTTTGTTGTTTAAAAAGGGGAAATATGTCCTTATAGTTGTTTCAAAAAGTGGAATATTAAGTTATTTACAAAGGAAAATATACATTTCAAATATTAATTTTTTGAGTACATTCTTTTAGATTCATCTTTGTAAGGTAAGCTTACAAAAGGATAAAAGTTTAATTTTTTAAGATTATTGTTATGAATGTAGATTTTTCAAAGCCGTTATATATTCAATCATCTAAAACAGGATCTGGAGGTGGTGTTGTAAACTGTCAGAAAGGTATGGAAGATACAGGAAAGTTTAATATTAAAGCACAAAGTGACGGTACTGTAACTATCGAGTCTGTAAAATATCCGGGCGTATATTTACGAATGGATGGCAGTGGTATTCGTTCGTTTGCCGGTGCAGGAGCAGGAAATTTTTTGTTTTGTAATAGTAGTTTGATGTAAAAGCGATGTCAGAGAATAGCTCTGGCATCGCTTATTAAATTCCAGATATTCCAAATAGCTTTCACCGAGCATTGTTAGTAGAATATTAAGAATTTGATTCAACTTTGTTGAAAATCGGATCAAATTAATGGTAATTATACTATATAATTGAATTAAAGATTATACTCGTTGTGCAGTTGTGTCAAAATATTATGTTGATTTGTATGTCATTATTTTGTCATAATTATAATATTCATGTAATTCATGATCTTCTATAGATATAATTTTTTTGAAATGAAGAATAAAAGATAAGGTTACTTATTTTTGCTTTGTCAGTTCTTCGTATGCACTTTTTAATTTCAGATGGTATTGGTGCTTTTCATAGCTGGGACCATTATGTCCTTTTGCAAAATTTGCCCAGTCTTTGTCGATTAAGAATTGAGCTAATTTAGACTTATGTAGGAATATAATGAAGTGGCGGAGTTGATTTTGTTCGCTCTTTTTTTCTTTTTCCATAAAAACGATTACACTTTTTTCTCCACATAATTTATGATTGCTGCCCATAATTTGACCAATGCCGGAACTGATGCTCATCAAGGCTGCTATTTCATGAATCTTCATGGCTTCATTTAAACGGTCATACTCTTTTATTCCTCCTTTATAAAGCTCTTGATTCCATGTTGGAGATAATATATTAGGATGTTCTTTTTGTAAAGGGACAGGATCAATGCCGACATTTTTTAGTTCTCTCCAGAAATGATGAGCTTCAAAAAGTATTGCAGGCTTACCCGGAGCCAAAAAACCACCACGTCCGCCGGTTTCAACTTTTAAAACGGCTTTGAGGCATGCCGGTTCCACATCTAACATATTTGCTGCTAAAATAATATCTTCTTCAGTTATTTTTTCTTGTGCAGGTCTGTTGGAAAATGTCAGAGCATCCCAGCATACAATACCCACAATGCCGTCGGTATCCAGGTTATGTTTACTTTGAAACAGAATGACATTTTCACGTGTGGCTTCATCGAATGTACCATTTATTTCTTGTTTATATTCGTTTTGAAGTAATAGCTCCTGAAGATAACGGACATCTTTACCTGTATTGCTTAATTTTATCGTTTTCATAATATGTCTATGTTGTTATAAATCTAATTTCAGAAAAAATTGGTTTTAAATCGGGAATTTTTACTTTTAGTATAGCTACTGTATTTTTGTGTATATTTCCGACTTTATCAGATAACTCAATATAGCCTTTCCCGTTTGGGAAAGTTACACTGTAATATAAGTAATCGGCCGCTTTACGTGTTTCTAAAAGCCGTTGATCACACATGCGGAGGAAAAAAAGATAAGCATCTGTAAAGCTGCTTACTTTAATAATCCTTATTTCCGGATGTCGTTTGCTTTTAGCCTTACCAATCGGAGATTGATTTTTTAAAAGGAAATAGATTGTTTTTTGGTAACATCCATTTCCTTTTTGGTGATCGTTTTTTCCTTTACGGCTGACTAATTGCCATATATGCATCTTTAATTTACGAAAGAAATCAAATCCCATTTTTATTATCTGTTAAAATGACTTTTCTTTTCAAGATTATCTTGAGCTTGTTTTACTTTTCGTAAAGCATCTATTGCGGGTTTGGACTTTGTCCGGTCTATCGTCAGTTGTAGATGACACGAAGGACATTGTAATCCTCGGGATGTAATTAATTCATAGATTGATGTATGAATAAATTTTCCACATTGCGGGCATTTGAGCCCGACTTTTTGCTCACGGGCATTGTCTTCTATATTTGCCATTATTTACCTCCTTCTTCTTCGGTTACCTCTTCAACTTCAATATCCTCTACTTGCACATTGTTTGCCGTTAAATGGAGTAAGTTTGATAATCCGGCAGGCATATCGGCCTGACGCATTTTAACCCTGATTTTCATGTTGGCTGATAAGCTTTGCTGGATATTACCGGAATTTGTTCCGTCACTTTGTTTAGGTGCTAATGATGCACGAAGTTTGAATCCTCCATTATTATCCTCACTGACACTTTTTCCTTCTTCTGTAGAGAAATGTTCTTCAGTAGTCTCTGTTAACGCATCTAGAATTTTGATGTCAAAGTCGAAATCGGCTTCTTGAATTTGTAGTAGAGGTAGAGGTACGAGTGTTAACAATGGAATGCTTACACTTTGCTGTTTATTTCCATTCACATCTTGATTGGTATAATTGAAAGTCAGCATCCGTATTTTTCCTGTTTTACCTGTTGCCGGATCGTATGAATCAAAAGCTATTTTCATCAGATAATCCAGATAACTACGGGACGATAACGCATCGGCTTCAATAGTTGCAATTAACGGACCTGCTATTAATTGCTGTAGTTCCATTACCTGGCTGCTATTGGTTCTTTTCTTTTTATCTTCCATAACTTTTGTTTATTTCATAACGAAGTCTTCATAGTTTTCTTCTTCTTCTAATTGCGAAAGGGAAAAACTGCGTGGACTAAATTTTAATTTAAACGAATGGATTGCTTCTTCCGGCATATTTATAAGTTCTTCGGCTGTAATAGCAACATCTAGTTGGGGAAATGATTTGAACTTTTTGAAGTTGGCATCTTTGGAAAGCTTCTCAATTAATCCGGAAATAGCTTTTTGCATATTTACTTCTGCTGTTTCACGTAGTTTATCGCCTTCTGTACCAGAGAATAGTTCATCAAGATCAGTATCATATAGAAACTTCTTTCGGACTACGTCTGTGATTCTACTTAATATAACTTCTTGTTTGATAGAACCATTGTTTCTGTCTACCGCTTCGTATATGTTTGACCGGAAAGCTTTTCTCATATTACGACTCAGAAAAGCCCAGAATTCTCTATGGAAAGCCGTTTCACTTTTAAGTCTTTCAAAAAAGTGTTTTTCACCTTCTTTACCCTCTATGTCCGAGGTCATTATAGTGGACATAACGCTACTGATTACAACTTTTGCTGTTTCTTCGCAAAGTTCATTCAGAAATTGCCTGAATTTATTGTACTTAATATTGAACTGTTGTTGACTTTCCGATGCATTTTTTACACCATACTTCAATTCTAATTCCATATCGCTTACCATAACGTTTGGTAGTTGGAAATCTTTTACTTTTCCGTCTTTTCCGTACGATTCGCTAAGTGCCAGCGAGTAAAGATTAGCTTCATGCTGTGCTGAAATGATGTCTCTTAAAATAGAGCCTATTACTGAACTTAACTGAGCCATAATATGATTTTTTTAATTAACTTTTTGCTTTTAATCTTCTATACCATCTTCTCCAGCATTATTGTTGGCTGATGCAGTTTCGACTTTGATTTCGACTTCCTTGCCGCCTTCTACAAATACTTTGTATGTACCTGCGCTCAATTCGATAACTTTACTGTCGCCATCTATCTTAAAGTCTTCTCCATTTGAGTTTCCGCCGCTAATTTTCAATGCTTTTGGAGACAATAGGCCGTTTTTGTTTTTGTACGTTGCTATTAAGCGTGCTTTTTCCTGTCCGTTAATTGTAAAACGGGTGCTGTTAACTTCCAATGTACCTTCAGGATCGGATACATCCAAAGCGTTACCTAATAATTCCAAAACTTTGGCAAGACCTGCAGGCATACTATCTTGACCGGCTTTTACAGCCACGTCCATAGTGTATTCTACACTGTACTTTGATTCTTCTGTAGCTTTAGAGTCTTTCTTTGATGAATAGTTGGCATTCATCTTTGCATCCATGTGGAACGGGCCAACTTTCAAACCGGCAGTCACTTCAGCACTACCGCCCATACTTGTGTTCTCTGATACTTCTGACGTGCTGGATGATGAAGCAGAAATACTGGCTTTAAAATTAATATCGATACTATGGATAGCGATATAAGGAATAGGAACGATTGTCAACAAAGGCACATTCAACTGTACCATGCGTCCTCCTTGTAAGAATGAAAAAGATACGGTAACAGCTGTTTTTTCGTGTGTTTCCGGATCTTCGTTCAAGCCGACTTCCTGAATAAATTTCCAGGTTGTTTGTGCTGCCATAGCCTGAGCTTCAATACATGCTTGTAATGGGCCGCCAATAATTGATCCAAAAGGAATTGCCTGCAATGCATTGGTTGCAACTTGCGACGGAGTTTTGTCAATAGCCATAATAATAATCTCCTTTTTTAATTGTTGTTTTTAATACTGTTGTTTTCGTAAGCTTACGATGCAAAACTATGGATAAACGTTAGTCGTGGAAATTATCTTCTTTAGTTGAAGGAATATCCTTTTTATTTTTTCGTTTTCTGTATTTGAATGGCGATTTTGTTTCTTCCAGTATATCGAAACATGCAGATACTTGTTGACTGTAAGGACAGCTTACAGGCAATTGTTTTTTTCCAACATATAATATATTTCCTATAAAAGCATCCACTTTATGCATATTTACAATATAAGAGCGATGAATGCGTACAAAGATGGTTGACGGTAATTTTTGTTCCATCTCCGTCAATGAATGAATAATAATAATTTTAGTACCTTGCATTAGATGAATTTCACAGTAACTTCCATCTACCTCTATCCATTGGATATCGGTATACAGATATTTACGGAAGAAATCTTTTTGGCGAATAAATAATCCGTCTTTTACATGACAGATAGATTCAGATTTTGTGTTCATGCTAAAAATAGAATTAAAGAGCTCGGTGAAAGCTATAATGAAATATCAGTGAATTACACTGATCATTTTTTATTTATATTCCTCTCTGATGTAAGTTCCACCAGGGGATAGAAACAGAGTACTGTCTTTCTTGCTATATGATATAAAAATACGTCCTTCTGCTTGAATATAGGTTCCATATTGGGTTTGTAAGATGGGATAAATAATAGGATATTTTTCTCTGTTTACAGTAATATGATGCACTATAGCAATGTAACCACTCTCCGTTGAAAGGATAGAGATACGCGGTCGCCCTTGTATGCTTATCCAATTTCCACAGATGTAATCAATGGATGATGTATCAGTCTGTTTCTTACAATCATATAAAAATAAAAAACAATAAGAAAGTAGTATTGATGTAATGATAATTTTGTTCATAATATTGTAAATAGAATGATGTTTGAAGCAAAAATACAAGTCTGATTATTTTAGCAGCAAGAAACTTTTTGGATTATTGTTTTTATTTTTTGGTTTAGGTATAATTCCGGATATATAGAAATTATCCGGTAATATTGTAAAAAGGAATATCACCAAACCAAAAAATAAAATTATTCTGTCAAGAGCATTCATCTAGTTTTGCAACCGAATCAATTTATAAATAAATAATAAAAGGAGGTTGTATTATGAAATCTGTCACTTTAGCATTATTGGCCATATTATGTTTGTCTTGTTCAAAAGAAGAAACAGATTATACAAATTGTAAAACAAGTAAAGAAGTTGTACAAAAGTTTCATTCTTATTTTTGTTATCCGGTAGATAAGCTGACATGCCAATTGGATGGATATATGGATGGTGAATACGTTGTTCAGGTTACATCGAGTGATGTGCCATGTCAATTATTTTCAGATATTACAGGGATCAAAATTGTTCTTAAAGATTCGTATGAATATTCTTTTGTATCGGATGACGGTATTTTTATTCGGATCAATGGTAAAAGAACATCTGAAAATGCTATATATGCAACCTGGCGTATAAATATTCCTGAGATACCCGGAGTTTCAATAATCCATTTTGCTAGTCAGGATATAGCTAATGGAACAAACGGAGAGCCTGTAGGAGGAGTTCCTGTTATTTTTGTAGCAGGTACACAATATGAGGTCCGCGTATTATTTACTCCGGGTGGACTCGGTGACTTATCGTATAATGATGATATTTTCAGGGGAATATTGCAAGAACAAAAGCAAACAGGATTCTGATTACGATATAATAGGTTCAATGGTAAAAAAAACAGGCGATTGTGTAGGTGCATACATACGTCAATGGATAGGGGGTAAAAATATTCCTATGCATCAATTATACGGATTAGAATCAGGATACACCTATTTCCAATTGGCTGATTTATATATAGTGGAAAACATTTAATATTGGAATATAATACATCAGACGGTTCCCGGCGGACGAATGCTTATGCTGCCCATTTATCAATTGCTACGGAAAAACGGATTGGATGACGATCATATTCTGCTAATTGTTGAAGACGATAGGCTCGCATGTTTCAGTTTATAATGCGGAATATTTTGATAATCTGTATAACTCGTCCATAAATGAATTTATTTATACTCCTCATTGATCATATTAATTGTTTTATGGAGTACTTTCTGCGTATTTATACTTGTATTGGTTATAGATTTTGCCATTAACGGAAGTGTAGTCAGCATGTATTGACAAAAGGTGCTATCTTGTGCTATTTGCTTCCATTGCTCTTTTGCGGTCGGGACGTGTGCATTATTTGGTAGATGGGCATAGAAATTGGAGAGTTGTTCAATCCGGACTTCTCTATAGTGAGTATCCATATCTTTTATGATATTAATGTATTCGTAGCATTCAAACAGTTGAAGCAATAATTGCTTGTTTTTCATTCGTTGCATGGTGCCTGATACTTTTGTCATATCTAAGGCATTATTTTTCAGGAACCAATAGTAATAAAGACGGTGATGATTATAGTATCGGTTTACAATATTTTCGTCAATATTTTCTTTCTGGATGATATTACGGTAAAGTAATTCAGAAAATGCGATTTCATCTTTGCAGTGATTTTGTATGTTGGAAAGCTCAACTAAATCATACTCTAGTTCGTTTACCATCATTTGCATAACCTGGAGATCTTCATTTGCCTCTATATAATTTTCTATCAGGTTTTCGCCATAAAATGTGGCAGTAATGCTAATTATTACGACAGATAGTTCCGTTGTATAATCAGCCCACCAATCAGCATGTTGTTTAAACTTTTGATATAAAGCCTTTAGTAAACCAATCATGAATTATCTCTTTTTACAGGGTAAATATCGGTATTCATCCAGAGAGAAATCAATCTATTTATTGGTTATGGTATTTTCTTTTCCGGGTTATGTTTCCTATAAGATAAAAGCCCCGGAATTATTTTAATTCGCAGGGCTTTTATTTGATCAATCTGGTGTAGAACCTGTTTCTCTATTTTTCTGAAAATAATAATAATCTATTGTTTGGATCTGTCCATTCATTAAGAAGAACACGCAAATCGCTATATTCAGCCGGAGTAAATTGTTGCTTATTCAATTCGATGGTGCGAATTACTTCAATGGTACTGTCTTTGGAAGTAATTGTTTGTGTAACTTTTCCGTAAGGCTTACTTACCACGGTCTGTCCAACTGGAGTTTTTAATGTTAATCCTTCAGCATTATTTATTGCGTAGGTAATTTCTTCCTGTAGGAGAGAGGGTATTTCAAACAATCCGGTGCGTTTGCTAGGCAATGATGAAATATTCCACGTATCTATACCTTTTAATAGAACAGGTAATGTGTAAATTATAAAACCACCTTTTGCCATAGAGGCATCAATATTTATTTCTTTGTTTTCTTTTATAATAAGAGGTTGGGTATTCACCTGGATTTGTTTTCCATCAAGTGTGAAAATGTTATCTAATATGCCCCGGGCTTTTACATTAATTGGTTCCATGTTAAAAGCTGACAAATACAGGTCTTCACTGTTGGAAGTCGCTTTTACCATAAATTTTTTTATACTGCGAATACCTGCAATGTTTGCATCTATATTTGCAGGATAGAAAGCAACTATTTCCGATTTTATACCAGCTGCATTAAGCATAGAACAGAGTAATTGTGTTTTTTCTGTTGCTGTCCCATAAGCGCTACGTAATACATCATCTGCGTTGCGAATGGTGAATCCTGTATAATCCAGAGGAATTGGGCATAGATCTATATTCTCAACAACATGGCGTTGAGTAATTTCTATCTTTTCTTTATCATTGGTTGCGTTTTCTGTAATATATTGTGCAAACGCTTTACTTTCATAATTCATAGAATTATTGAAACATTGTTTCATATATCCAAGAGCTTCGGATTGTGATGTGTAAGTTGTAGCAATAAGACGAGGCGTACCATCGTTATTCTCCGGTAGAAATGCTTCACGGGAAGAGGCTGGAACATTATGCAAAGTCCAATTTACTGTTTTTTGCCCGTTGCTGCTTGTCTCAATGGCTTTCGCGCTCGAATCATAGAGATGATACGTAAGAGTTGTGTTGTGAGGAACAATAATTGTCAATGAATACTCTTTTACCGGCGAAGTTGCAGATAGAAGCTCTTCTATATCGAGTGCCGGATAGAATCCAGGCTTGGATATAATAGAATAATCCAGATAAATAGTAGCTCCTAACTCTAATCCGGTATGTACTACCACCATTTCTTTTAAGTTATTATAAGCCGGGGCGTCTGCTGCAAAACGGGGCAAGACTTCTACAAAAGCGTTTGGAGGAGTTTCAACAATAGAACCATCCTTTTGTACGGTATAAGAAGAATGTATTTGTAATTCCTGATATTGTGGGTTGTACAAAATGAAACTTTCTCCATACGTGCCATTCATAGCCGTATGAGTATAGAGTGTTAACTCCATAGCGTAGCGATATTCCTGACTGCCATCAGAATTCAATTTGTATGTTTTTCCCACTTTCTTGTATTCTGCTTCTGATGCTGCAAATGCAGATATTGAGGTAAACAGCAAGCAAAAGAGAAGAACGGATATTTTATTTATTTTATTCATGGTTTTTATTTTTCAATTATTATATAGTCTCCGAAACTTTTATGGGCGTTTACTGCTGCACGGAATCCTTCCCAGTCGGCAGCTTCATAAACACGTTTTTTTAAGGAAAGTTTTTGATGAAGCTCAATAGTATTTCCTTTTTGTTTGAGTGAGCCATCAAAATCGGCGGCCGTACTTTGTTTATGGTCTTCTTTGTCTGTTTGCATCATTGTATATCCTTTCGGCAATTGAATTGTTTCGTCCAATTCTACCAAACGGGAACAGGCATCTTTAAATCCGTAATTGCGGTTTTTTAAATCGGTGTTAATACGCAAATAGCTTTTTACCTGATTATACAAATTATTCATCACCATAGGTTTAAATATTATGTGTTTTCCGGCAACGGAAGCATATTGAGGGATCTCATATGTGAAAGTCATCCGTATAGGCGCTGCCTGATAATTTTTCGGATCTTTACCATAATCCACTTTTAGCAATTTTGCTTTAGGTGATATATTTAGCAATTGCTTTTCCAGAGTATTTTGCCAGTCAGACTGCCAACCTCGGGTAAAAATACTACGAATGTTACTGTCTGATTGTCCTTCTGCAGTAATGGTAAATTGTCCGCGTAAAGTACCATTAATATCTAATTTATTGTTTGCTTTGATACGTATATAGTGGTTTTCAGGTGCGGAAACAGGAGTAAGGCATAAATCGGAACCTTCAGGCACACCAGGCAAATAGTTCTGTTGCTGTTCGGCACTACTCCATAATTCACGGCAGAAAGGAACCCAGGTCGGATCGAGCGGCATATAAGTTCCATTAGATAATTTAACTACGGCAACACAATGATTAAAATGGTCTGCCGGAATACTTTCGACACGGCTACCTGCCATTGTCATAGCCGGATAAGCTTCAAATCCTGCCATGCGAAGGAATGAAATTAATGTCCCTGCAATATCTTTACAAACACCACAGCGATCGGTATAATTCATTTTGGTATTATGAAGCGTAAATCCTTCTCCTTTCCCCATTGAGATGCCAGCATAACGGATATTGTCTGCAACCCAATGTGTTAAAACGGCAATCTTTTCCATTTCCGTGCTTTTGCCTTTTATCAGTTCATCTACTTTTTTCTGGGCTTCGGGGAGTGGTGCAAAGCTATTGTAGTCTTCGTTTACCTTATTAAACCAAAGAGACTTATCTTGCCATTTGGGGGTTGACGACATCATCAGTTTGGGTGCACAGTCAAATAAGTCAACCATATTAGGCTCCTTTTTGAATGGCAGCATATCCTTCATTGCAAAAGTATAGACTTTCAGTCCGTCTTCATACCGCATTGACGAAGTACATTCTCCCTGATAGAATTGAAATTGCATATCTTTTTCCATAGGGATGGAAACTGTATATACTTTGCGTACGGTAGGTTCTGTTGCCCAGAAAGGAACAATGTCATAAAATTGTCCATACATAGGAGGGACGAAACGTGATTCATCATCATCTCCTGCTAGGAGGGCGTAGGTAAATCCTTTCTTTGCAATTTTATATTCTATAATATCACCGGGATAAAGACGGCCTACTTCCATCATGATTTGGCGTGCTCCCCAGTAAATAGCCCGTGCCGGTGCGGCATAGTCACAAGCTTGAGTAATATCCAGATTAATCACATCTCCGTTTGTACGATAGATTGTGACATAACGAAACTCTGCAAATGCAGTCAACGGATCATAATCATATTTAATAATCCGATTTTGAACCGCTCCTTTAGGTGTTTGTACTTTTATTTTCTTGTATATTACAAAAGAGCCGGATCCCGAAGGTTGTACTGTAACGGCAGTGCTATCCAGTAAAGTGATATAATCGGCAGTTGCATACATTTTTTGTTTTTCGGTTGTTGGATCTTGCGGTAGCTGACAACAAGAGTTACTCTGTCCGTATGCTGACGAGTATATCAACAATGAAAACATTACAATAAATAAGTGTTTCATAATTATATAGTGTTATTTGTTACCTGTAATTTAATAGCGAGCTTTCTGCATTCCGGACGGTTTATCTTTCCATTACCTGTATATGGAATGGATTCTACCTTATAAATACGCTTTGGTTGCTGGTATTTGGGTAAAATCTCTTTTATGTGTTGTGCAATATCTTCTTCTTTTTCAATTAACAAAATAAGCACTTCTCCAAATTTAGGATCGGGAATAGAAGTTATAGCAAAGTTGCAGGAAATAATAGAATTAAGAGCTTTCTCAACTTGTTCTATCTGAATTTTGACCCCTCCGCTATTTACTACGTTGTCTTTTCGTCCGATGATAGAGAAACTTCCATCAGGAAAAATCTGTGCTATGTCATTTGTCTCTAATATGTTGTCGCACACACAAGGTGCATGTATTGTTAATGTCTGTTCCTGAGAGAGTGAAATATTGACTGATGGGAATGGCATGTATCGTACAGATCTGCCTTTTCCGTTTATTTTTCGAAGAGCAATATGTGAGAGTGTTTCTGTCATGCCATAAGTCGAGTAGATTGAATTTGGAAGTTTTCTTATCTGTTTTTCCAAAGCATTGTCAATAGCACTTCCTCCAATGATTAAGATGTCAATTTGTTTGAGTCTTTCTGTTTCTTCCGTAACTTGTAATGTATTATAAACTTGCAAAGGAATCATGGCTGCAAAACGAAATGGAGTGTTTACGCCAGCCATCGGATGTCCGGATGGTGTACGAATAACCAGATTTAATCCGGCAACCAATGAGCGTACAACCATCATTTTCCCGCCCACATATAGTAACGGCATACAGAGTAAGGCTCTGTCCCCTTTTTGCAAATTCAGAAATGAACAGGTCATTATTGCGCTTTGCATCATTTGTTCTTTCCGTACGGTTCGTTTTTTCGGGTTTCCGGTAGAGCCTGATGTTTGCAAAGTGATAGTAGGAGATTCATTGAACCAGTCTGCTAAGAAAGCATATAGATCATTTCTGAACTCGGTATCCTGATTCGTATTTGTTTTTAATAAATCCTCAATGTTATCTTGCGTATATACAACACCTTCTAATGTCAAATGTTGTTTTTTAATATCAAGTATATATTCTTTTAAAGTAGTTGTGTGCATAACTAACTGTTTGACAAATCACGATTCATTTAATTTATTGTTTAATAGAATAAATGTCGGGTTTTTTTCCATCCGGATTATACCATAGGCAATCTTTTTTGATGTCGAGCGGCATTTCTATATTATCGGTAAAAAGTAAACCTGTACCTAATCCTTGTGGAAGTCGGTTGTCGTACGTTGCGCACCATTGAGCGATAGCATTCAATCCTATATTTGATTCGAGAGCAGAAGTAATCCACCAGCCGATTTTAAATTTACCGGCTGTTTCTATCCATTCTTTGCATCCGGAAAAACCTCCGTGTAATGATGGCTTTAGAATTATATACTGAGGTGAGATTGTTGTTAATAATTCTTCTTTTTCTTTTGAAGTGTTGCATCCTATCAGTTCCTCATCCAAAGCAATGGGCAAAGGAGACAATGTTGTTAGCTGAGCCATTTCTTCCCATTGTTTTGCACGGATAGGCTGCTCTATGGAATGAAGGTCTAACTCTGCTAATCGTTTTAGCTTCTCTAATGCATCTTTCGGCGAAAAAGCTCCATTGGCATCTACACGCAATTCAATTTCTTTGGAGGAAAAATGTTTACGTATATATTTCAATAAATCTATTTCTTCTTCAAAATTGATAGCTCCGATTTTTAATTTGATACACCGAAAGCCGGCTTCCATTTTTTTCTGGATTTGTTCAAGCATTTTGCCATGGCTTCCCATCCAGATTAGCCCATTTATAGGAATTCCGGTTTCACCCCGGGAGAAGGGAGTATTCCATAAAGCATAACTATCGGTTTCGTAATGACGGACAGCCATTTCTATTCCGAATAGGATTGACGGATAGGGGCGAAGAACTTCCTTATCTATGATTTGTTTCGATTGGAAAGATTCACATACAGTTTTCAGAATATTTTCATAGTCTGGCAAATCGTCACAACTTAAATTGGGCAGCGGAGCACATTCACCAATACCAAATCGTCCCGGTTCTTCCTTTGATGTGAGTATTAAATACCAACTTTTGCGTGTGGTATAAACACCTCTGGATGTCCCGGCCGGTTGTTTGAAGTGTAAAAGACGGGGGAAGATTTGTATATTCATAAAACCTTTGTATTAAGGGAATTTGGGATAATTTTCAAATTGCGGACGGCGTTTTTCCAGGAATGCTTTACCACCTTCCTGGGCTTCTTCTGTCATATAATACAACATTGTCGCATCTCCTGCAAGTTCCTGTATTCCTGCCTGGCCATCTAATTCCGCATTAAGCCCGGCTTTAATCATACGAAGGGCTAACGGACTGAGCAACATCATTTCTTCTGCCCATTGTACATATTCATCTTCCAGTTTATCAAGAGGAACTACTTTATTCACAAGCCCCATATCTAAAGCTTCCTGTGCATTGTATTTTCTACAAAGGAACCATATTTCGCGTGCTTTTTTCTGTCCCACGATACGGGCAAGATAAGATGATCCGAATCCGGCATCAAAACTACCGACACGTGGTCCTGTTTGTCCGAATATTGCATTTTCGGAGGCTATGCTTAAATCGCATACGACATGTAATACATGGCCTCCGCCAATGGCGAAACCATTAACAGCTGCAATAACAGGTTTTGGCAGTGAACGGATTTGTTTTTGTACATCCAATACGTTTAAACGGGCTACGCCGTCTTTACCGATATAGCCTCCATGACCTTTGACGTGCATGTCGCCTCCGGCACAAAAAGCAACGTCTCCGGCTCCTGTCAGTACAACCACATTAATATCCTGCCGCTCTCTGCAAATGTATAGAGCATCGCTCATCTCTGTTGTTGTTGTTGGGGTGAAAGCATTGCGGTAGCGTTCGCGGTTGATTGTGATACGGGCAATGCCTTTATAGAAGTCAAAAAGAATCTCTTCGTATTCTTTAATGGTCGTCCAATCTCTTTTTGCTGACATATCTTTTTTTATTTAAGTTGGTGATAATAATCTTTTAATATTTTCACATCGTTTGCTTTATCTGTGAATACTTCCATCAATAATGGTTGTTCTGTAAATTCTACTTGTACAAAGGTTTTCATAGCTTCTGCCAATTCTTCATCATTATGGACTTCCATATATTGAAATCCTCGCTCTGTTGCCCAACCTTGTGCCGTAGCGGAATGAGTTGCAGTAACAAACCTGTGTGTTTGTTCAGTCATCTTGAAACCTGGTAAAGACTGAAATATTTCTCCTCCGCCATTATTAAGTAGCATGATACGTACATTATTACGGATATAATTGTTCCATAAAGCGTTCATATCATAGAAAAAACTCAGGTCACCGATTACAATAAAGTTTAGTTTCTCCGAAACGGAAGCATAACCGATAGCAGTAGACATCGAACCTTCTATTCCGTTGGTACCTCTGTTGCAGCATACTTCAACAGATTCGGGAATAGAAAAAAGTTGGGCATAGCGAATCGTAGAGCTGTTAGCCAAATGCAAGGCCGATTCTGCAGGTATAGTTCTGATAAGCGAGCCTATGGCTGACAATTCCGAGTAGGGAACTTGTGGTTCTGGGATACTTTTTGAAAGAGCTTCCCACATCTTCGGATATTCACAAATTTTGCTGCTCTCGAGCATGTAAGCTATTTTCTCCAAAAATTCGAACGGATCCATTTCTATTACAGTAGTTATGGAACCATACAAATCAGCCACTTCGCCATCCAACGACACATGCCAGTGTTCTTTGGGTGGATGTTTACGAAGAAGTTGTTTCAATCGTTTTGATACGATGTGCCCTCCATAAGTAATAACCAAATCTGGTATAAGTTTTTCTTGTTTATCACTGGGAGACGAATAAATTACAGCATCGAAATTTTTAATGGGAATTCCGGGAACAGTACGATTGCCCGTATGTTCGGTTAGCCAGGTAAAATGTTTGTATAATAGTTTGCAGATTTTCTTTTCAAACAAATAAATCAGATTCATTTGTCCGACAATCATCATGCGTTTATTGTACTTATTTAAACGTTCGATCAGATTATTGTATTCTTTATCATAGACATTTAGTCCCTGATAACGCGTGATAACGCGTACTTCTGGTAATTCTTCGGTAGTGAACTGGAATAAAGGTTCTGAAACCGGGATATTAATGTGTACCGGTCCTTTACCATGATGGTTGAGTTCCAACAGAGCTTCGTTGACCAGACGATTGCAGTACCATTCGTCTTCATCCGTGTGTATTTCAGGCAGGTTTACCGATTTTTTCACCAGGGAATTGAATACGCCGGGTTGTGGCAAAGTTTGCCCGTCCATTTGTCCGATCCAGGCGGAAGGCCGGTCTGCAGATATAACAACAAGTGGCACTTGCTGGTAAAAGGCCTCTGCTACAGCCGGGTGTATATTTAACAATGCCGTTCCTGATGTACAGCATACAGCAGCAGGTTTTCCACTTTGTAATGCTAATCCGGTAGCAAAAAAGCCGGCACTTCTTTCGTCTGTCACAGAGTAACATTGAAAGAAAGGGTGGTTTGCTAATGTATGTACAATCGGAGCATTACGGCTTCCGGGACATAAAACAATATTACGGATGTCATATTCTTTTAACAAAGCTACTAATTGAAGAATGTTTTTTTTGTCTGAGTACATGTGTATCGTTTTTTATTTAAGCAATCGTTGCATTGTTTGCATCTTGTCCTGCGTTTCCTGCCATTCATCTTCCAAGGCGGAAGATGCTAATAAACCACCGCCGGCATATAAAGTTAATGCCTTTTCTTCAATATGCATGCAACGCAAATTGACATATAAGTCTGTTCTGCCTTGTGGCTCCAGCCATCCTATAAATCCGGAATAATAACTGCGGTCATATCCTTCATTTTTTAAGATGAATTGATAAGCCTCTTTTTTGGGTAATCCGCATACTGCCGGTGTAGGATGAAGCAAAGCTAATACATTTCCTAACTTATTGCTATCCGGTAAAGAGAAATTGAAATCACTTTTCAGGTGGGATACTTCTCCGGCACGTATGGCATAAGGACCATTTTCATGAGGCCTGATATTTAGGGATGCCAGTTGATGACGGATATAGAATGCTACCAACTGTTGTTCGCGCCAATTTTTGTCATCCCATTTTTGGGGAATTTCTTCATTTTGTATTGGTTGGGTTCCGGCAAGAGCTACAGTCTGCCATTGCCCGTTATGGCCGGCAAGCAGTATTTCCGGGGTACTTCCGATCCAGGTTCCGGTTGCAGGCGTATGGCACAGGTATATGTACGAACGGATGTAACGTTTTACCGCTGCATAATACATTGCGCCGGGTGAAAATTCATCCTTTTTGTCAATTGTTCGGTTTCGGGATAAAACGAGTTTATCCAAATCACCTTTATGCAGAGTTTGACTGAAAATAGAGAAGCATTGTGCATATCTTTCTTTTTCATTCTGTTCGGATGAATTTTGGATTTCTTCCGGGAGAAATTCTTTTTTCTTCCGGATGTATGCTTTTTCTTCTGTAAACTCCGGCAGACTGAAACAGTCTGGTTGGATTAGCACAATGGGGTGTTCTTTACAAACCCGGAACGGAGCGATTACAAAACCACTCCGTTTATTCAAGTCTTCTATGTTATAAATTAAACAAGGAGAACCGGATGATTGCATCCGAAAATGGACTGCATCTTCTCCGGGAATGCGCCATATGGCAAAACTTTTTCCTTGTTCTATTAACGAATCTATTATTTTTTGATTATCTTCTGTTATCATTTCTTTTTCAGTATGCTGTTTACTACCCGGATGGAAGAAACCAGCTTATCGGTGGAAGTAAATACATCGACATTCCAGACATGTGATGAACGCCCTTTGTGAATAATGGTTCCTACGGCGCGCACAGTATCTCCTTCATGGGCCGACGACATGTGATTGCCGCTTACTTGCATACCGACAACAATTTCATCCGGTTGTGCCAGGATCATAGAACCCAGGCCGGCAACCGTCTCTGCTAGTGCTAAAGTAGCTCCTCCGTGTAAAATTCCAAAAGGCTGCCGTGTCCGTTCGTCAACAGGCATTGTTGCTTCAACCCGGTTTTCCGAAGCGTAAGTATATTGAATCCCCAGATTTCCCATTAGTGCATGACGTGCACGCATATTCAACTGTTCTAACGGAATTTCTGTTGGTCGGATAGCTGATAAAACAGCTTTTTCGACAGCAAAAGCAACACCGTCTTCATTGTTTGTTAAAGTTGTAATATCTACACATGCTTTTACCGAATCTTCGGCATTTCCCATCGCTATGCCTAGTCCGGCTCCCTGTAGCATGGAAACATCACACACACCGTCACCGATAGCAATTACTTCTTCCGGTAAAACGGATAGTTTACTTAATAATACACCTAATGTGTTTCCTTTATCAATAAACTGCGGAACCACTTCCAGAAAATAAGGCTCAGACCGAAATACGTCCAATACACCACCTAACCGTTTCTTCCAATGATTTTCCAGACCGATTAACGCTTCTTCGTCATCACTTACCAGCATACATTTGCAAGGGGCGAAATCCACAGCTTCAACAAAATCGTTTACGCCTCTTATTTCCATATTACTGAGTATTGCTTCTTGCTTAATATGTTCGTTATCCGGTTTGTCTGTAATGATATAATCTTTGTGATAGGTGAAAATTGCAAAGTCGTTTTTCTTAGCTTTCTTGTCTATGTAAGGAAGCATTTCCGGATTTATCCGCTTTTCAAAAAGTAATTCTCCGGTTTGGACATTGATAATCTGCCCGCCGTTGTACGACAGTATAAAACCTCCGTAATGATTTAATTCTAATTTCTTGGCTATCGGCATTACGCCATTGGTAGGCCTGCCTGATGCCAATACGATATGTATTCCCATCTGTTGTACTTTCAGAAGGGCGGCTTGTGTACGGGGTGTTATCTCTTTATTGTCATTGAGTAACGTTCCATCTATATCGAGGACTAATAATTTATACTTCATGGCGCCTTGATTTTAACTGATTAAAGTACAAATATAACGATATTCTTAATTTTTATGGCCGGATTCCTGTTGTAAATTCTTAATGTACCGATATAATTCTTTGTAAAAAGCATGCTGGGTTAATATCGATCCATACAGTGAGCTTATAAGAAATCATCCCGATGTTTTTACTAAAACATCGGGATGATTTTACAAAATGATCGGGAAGATTTATTTGAGTTCTAATTCTACAACATAATCTATGTCGGTTGGAACTTCTGCCAGTTTCAAGAGCACTCCCTGTTTATCTTGTGTGAATCTGACAGGAGTTTTGTCTTTGAATAAAATGGCCTTTTGAACTTTTTTATCTGTAATAGGCAAGAATAATCCTTTATCTTGCAGCTCAAGAATGTGGACGTATAATTTATTGTCCTTTTGAGTTGTTACTCCCCAGTCACGAGGAGCAACCAATCCACCGCGGGTACCATAAATTGTTTCACTGTAAATCTTCATCCAATCACCCATTTCTTTCAGACGTCCCACTGATACGGCAGGTAATGCACCATCCGGTTGCGGGCCTATATTCATTAATAAATTGGCATTCATTCCGGCTGCCCTTACCAGATAATGTATTAATGTTTTGGGAGATTTATAATCCTGGTCTGTGATCTTGTATCCCCACATGCCATTCATCGTATTACAAGTTTCCAGAGGAAGGTGGCTGATGTCCTGGCCGGAAAGACCTGCTGTGTTTTCTCCTGGAAGGTCGCGTTCAAATATTTGGATATCCTCACCTGCAAAAGGAGTAATGTGGTGGTTGTTACCAATCAGACAAGCCGGCTGTAGCTTATGAATGTTTTCATACATTCCGGGGAATTGCCAGTCGAAATCCGGATCCTGGTCATGATCCCACCAGCCGTCAAACCATATTGCGCCGATTTTTCCGTAATTGGTCAGTAATTCTGTAAGTTGGTTATTCATGAATTGGTAGTATGTTTTCCATTCTCCGTGCGTGGTTCTTCCTGTTCCATGGCCGGTACGTCCCAACGGATAATAATCATCCCGGTACCAATCCAGTAACGAATAATAAAAATGAAGGTTTATACCTTGTTTATGACATTCTTTTGCCAGTTCCTTGATAATATCACGCTTAAACGGAGTTGCCTTTACAATATTATAATCTGTATATTTACTATTGAAAAGTGAAAAACCATCGTGATGGCGGGTTGTGATACAAATATACTTTGCCCCCGAAGCTTTTATTGCCGATACCCATTCTGCAGCATTAAAATTAGATGGATAGAAACCACCGGCCAGTTTGGCATATTCTTTATAGTTCAGGTTCTTATTCGTCATGATCCATTCGCCATCGGCAAGCATGCTGTAGAGGCCGAAATGAAGGAATATTCCAAATTTGTTATCCTGAAACTCTTTCCGTGCGTCCAAATTTTCTTTGGTTGGAGTGTAACCTGGCTGGGCGATAGCCGGGAATGCCAGGCTGGCTGCCATTAGCAGACTCATAATTGATTTTTTCATTATTATGTGAATTTGTTGTTATGTGAACAAAGGTATAACTTTTATCTGTATTAATCAATACGAATTTTATACCTTTGCAATACTAAAAAGGATAGTTTGTGGAAGAATATTTGAATCAATTAAATGAAAATCAAAGAGAAGCGGTAATGTTTTGTGAAGGGGCATCTCTTGTTGTTGCCGGTGCAGGTTCCGGTAAAACAAGGGTACTTACTTATAAAATTGCCTGGCTGTTACAGCAAGGGTTACCGCCTCAGAGTATTTTAGCTCTGACTTTTACCAATAAAGCCGCACGGGAAATGAAAGAACGTATTGCGGCTATCACCGGCGAACAAGTGGCCAGACGCTTGTGGATGGGTACTTTCCATTCTATATTTTCACGTATTCTTCGTTATGAAGCAGAATATATCGGCTATCCGTCTAATTTTACAATATATGATGCATCCGATTCAAAGAGTCTTCTGAAGGCAATTATAAAAGAGATGCAATTGGATGATAAGGTGTATCGTCCCGGAATGGTTCAGAGCCGTATTTCCAATGCAAAAAACGCATTGATAACGTGGAAAGCTTACGAACAGAATAAAGAGTTGGTAGAAAGTGATATAAATGCAAAGATCCCTTTGCTGCGTGAGATATATAAGCGTTATCAGAGCCGTTGCCAACAATCCGGAGCTATGGATTTCGACGATTTATTATTACAGACGAATATTTTATTTCGGGATCATCCGGCCATATTGGAAAAATACCGCAGGCATTTTCAATATGTACTGGTTGATGAATACCAAGATACGAATTTTGCACAACATTTAATTGTACAACGTCTTTGCGAAGAACACGGACGTATTTGTGTAGTGGGAGATGATGCACAGAGTATTTATTCATTTCGCGGGGCGAATATTGATAATATATTACAATTCAAGAATATATATCAAGGATGCCGTATCTTTAAACTGGAACGTAATTATCGTTCGACACAGAACATTGTCAATGCAGCCAATAGTTTGATAGATAAAAATAAAGAGCAGATACGAAAAACTGTTTATTCGGAAAATGAAGAGGGGAACAAGGTTGCAGTAATCGCTTCCTATTCCGATTATGAAGAAGCATACGCTGTTGCTGCCAGAATAAGCGAAATGAGGATGAACGGCCCAAAGTATGATTATGCAGATTTTGCTATATTATATAGGACGAATGCGCAATCACGTATTTTGGAAGAGGCTCTTCGTAAACGGAATATACCATATAAAATATATGGAGGTTTGTCATTCTATCAACGGAAAGAGATTAAGGATGTTATTTCTTATTTTCGTTTGATTATAAATCCGCATGATGAAGAGGCATTAAAGAGAGTGATTAATTATCCGACTCGTGGAATTGGCGATACAACAGTCAATAAACTTGTGGCTGCCGCCAGCCAGCATAATGTAAGTATGTGGACTGTATTACAGGCGCCTTTGGAATATACTGTTTCTATAAATAGCGGAACTTCCAATAAATTAACCGCTTTCCGTGAATTAATTGAAGGATTTATTGAACAGGATAAAACCCTCTCAGCAGAAGATATGGCTGCACTTGTGGTAAAACAAAGCGGCATAATCAATAATTTATTGCAAGACCGTTCGGTGGAAGGAGTTAGTAAAACAGAGAACGTTCAGGAACTACTGAAAGGTGTTGCCGAGTATTGTGAAATAAGAAAGGAAGAAGGTGCCGAGCAAGTAACTTTAGCCGGTTTTCTTGCAGAAGTAGCTTTGCTGACCGATCAGGATAATGATAAGGAGGAACAGGCTAATAAAGTTACAATGATGACAGTGCATGCAGCCAAAGGTTTGGAATTCAGGAATGTTTTTGTTGTCGGGTTGGAAGAAGATTTATTTCCATCTCAATTGTCAAAAGATAATCCGCGCGCAGTGGAAGAGGAGAGGCGTTTGTTCTATGTGGCTATAACCCGCGCAGAACAAAATTGTATTTTGACTTATGCTAAAAGTAGATATCGTAACGGACAAAGTTCAATATGTTCACCAAGCCGTTTTTTGAAAGATATTGATGGCCGGTATCTGGATATACCGTCATCGTCTGTAAACTCGTTTGATATTTTCGCATCTATGAGAGATAAATATCAGCAACGTCCGGCATTTACCTCTCCATTCCAACAACCCCAACCTTCTCATTTGACTAAAATCGAATCTGCAACTATAAGTACATCGTCTGTAGCAAATATAGACTTGCCCGGTTTGGTTGTAGGTGCCAAAGTTCGCCATGACCGTTTTGGCGAAGGAGAGGTTATGGCGATAGAAGGTACTGGAGGTAATGCTAAGGCATCGGTTGACTTTGTTCATTTCGGTCAGAAACAATTATTACTTAAATTTGCTAAACTGACTGTATTATAAATATTTGGGACATTTCGGATTTTGATGCCGACCAAATTGCTGCCGGTTGCCTGCCATGTTCTATTTTAATGCTACCCTGATAAAAAAAGACTGGCAACAGATTTGTTATTTTGATTGTTTTAATGGTTGCAACAATGGAATTGTTATAAGATTTTCATACATTTGCCAGCTAATTATGGATAAAAGAGAACTAAATGATTGATATAAACAAAATCCCGTCACCTTGTTATGTGATGGAAGAACGTTTACTTCGGAATAACCTGTCCCTGATTAAAAGTGTAAAAGAGCGTGCCGATGTGAATATAATCCTTGCATTTAAGGCGTTTGCCATGTGGAAATCATTTCCTATTATTAGAGAATATATCCCTTATTCCACGGCAAGTTCTAAATATGAAGCGCAATTGGCTTACGAAGAGATGGGAAGCAAGGCGCATACGTATTCTCCTGCTTATACAGAAGCGGATTTTCCTGTTATTCTGAAATATAGCAGTCATATTACATTTAATTCCCTTTCGCAGTTTGAGCGTTTTTATCCAATGATACAAGCCGATGGTAATAAAGTCTCATGTGGATTACGTATTAATCCGGAATATTCGGATGTGGAAACGGAACTCTATAATCCTTGTGCTCCCGGTTCACGCATGGGAGTTATAAGTGAATTGTTAGGCAACAAATTGCCAGAAGGAATAGAAGGATTGCATTTTCATACATTATGCGAATCTTCATCTTATGACCTGGAGAAGACATTGATGGAGGTGGAGAAGCGCTTCGGCCGTTTTCTGCCTTATATAAAATGGCTCAATATGGGGGGAGGGCATTTAATGACGCGAAAAGGGTATGATACGGAGCATTTAATTGGTCTGTTGAAATCATTTAAAGCAAAATATCCGAATCTGGAGGTTATAATGGAGCCGGGAAGTGCGTTTGCCTGGCAAACAGGATTTTTGCTGACAACTGTTGTGGATGTTGTAGAAAATCATGGCATCAAAACGGCTATTATTGATGCATCATTTACTTGTCACATGCCTGATTGTTTGGAAATGCCTTATAAACCGGTTATTCGTCAGGCGGTGGATCCGGGAGAAGGCAAATTTAGCTATCGCATAGGTGGTAACAGTTGCTTGAGTGGCGATTATATGGGCGACTGGTCATTTGACAAACCTTTGGTTGTAGGCGACAAACTTATATTTGAAGATATGATTCATTATACAATTGTTAAGACAACTATGTTTAACGGTATTCCGCATCCTTCTCTAGCTTTATGGAGCAAAGAGGATAAATTGGAAGTTTATCGTACTTTCGGTTATGAAGATTATAAAAACCGGATGAGTTAATAAAAAAAGTAGTACTTTAGCGGTGTTATTCAATCTGATATAAATTAAGTATTTAAATATGGGTATATTTAGCTTTTTCAGTAAAGAAAAGAAGGAAACTTTAGACAAAGGATTATCTAAAACGAAAGAAAGCGTATTTTCCAAAATTACCAGGGCTGTGGCAGGTAAGAATAAGGTGGATGACGAAGTATTGGATAATTTGGAAGAAGTATTGATAACATCGGACGTAGGTGTAGATACAACATTGAAAATTATTTCCCGCATTGAAAAAAGAGTAGCTCAGGATAAATACGTTAATACACACGAGTTGACTGCTATATTGCGAGATGAGATAGCTAGTTTACTTACAGAAAATAATACAGAAGATGCCGATGGTTTTACTATACCCGAAGAGCATAAACCATATGTTATTATGGTTGTTGGGGTGAATGGTGTGGGAAAAACCACAACTATAGGAAAATTGGCTTATCAGTTTAAAAAAGCCGGTAAAAATGTATATTTGGGTGCAGCCGATACCTTTCGTGCAGCCGCCGTTGAGCAGTTGGTTATTTGGAGCGAACGTGTAGGTGTACCTATTGTGAAGCAAAAAATGGGATCCGATCCTGCTTCTGTGGCATTTGATACATTAAGTTCTGCCAAATCAAATAACGCGGATGTTGTTATAATAGACACGGCCGGACGTTTGCACAATAAGATAAATCTGATGAACGAGCTTACCAAAATTAAAAATGTAATGAAAAAAGTTATTCCAGACGCTCCTCATGAAGTTTTATTGGTTTTGGATGGTTCTACAGGACAAAATGCCTTTGAACAGGCAAAACAATTTACAGCGGCAACAGAAGTAAATGCGCTTGCCGTAACTAAGCTGGATGGAACAGCCAAAGGTGGTGTAGTGATTGGTATTTCCGATCATTTCCGTATTCCGGTAAAATATATTGGCTTAGGAGAAGGTATCGAAGATTTACAGGTGTTCCGGAAGAAGGAATTTGTAAATTCATTATTTGGAGAATGAGAAAAAATAAGGTAGACGTTATAACATTAGGTTGCTCGAAGAACCTGGTGGATTCAGAGCAGATTATGCGTCAGTTTGTAGCCAATGGCTACACAGTAGAGCATGACCCTCATAAAATTAATGGTGAAATAGTCGTTGTAAATACATGTGGATTTATTGGCGATGCTCAGGAAGAATCTATTAATATGATTCTTGAATTGGGAGAAGCGAAGAAAAAAGGAAAGATAGGTAAGCTGTTTGTTATGGGATGTCTGTCTGAACGTTTTATGAAAGATCTGCAGAAAGAACTGCCCGAAGTAGACCATTTTTACGGAAAATTTAACTGGAAACAACTTATATCTGATTTAGGTAAATCTTATAATAAGGATTTATCTGCCGACCGTGTGCTTACGACCCCCAGCCATTACGCATATCTTAAAATTGCAGAGGGTTGCGATCGCACATGTTCTTATTGCGCCATACCTATCAGTACCGGACATTACCAATCTTTACCTATGGAAACTATTGAGGAAGAAGTTCGTTTGCTCGTCCGGCAAGGGGTAAAAGAATTCCAGGTAATTGCTCAGGACTTAACATATTATGGACTTGATTTATATAAGCGATATGCTTTACCGGAATTGGTAGAACGTATATCCGATATACCGGGAGTGGAATGGATACGTTTACATTACGGTTATCCGGCTCATTTTCCTTACGACTTATTGCGCGTAATGCGTGAGCGTGGGAATGTGTGCAAATATATGGATATTGCTCTTCAACATATTAGTGATAATATGTTAAAGCGGATGCGTCGTAATATTACTAAACAGGAGACGTACGACCTTATACAACGAATGAGAGAAGAAGTTCCCGGCATTCATTTAAGAACAACATTGATGGTTGGCCATCCGGGTGAAACGGAAAAAGATTTTGAAGAATTAGTTGAATTTATCCGGAAAATACGGTTTGAACGTATGGGGGCTTTCCCATATAGCCATGAAGAAGGTACATATGCATATAAACGTTACCAAGACGAGATTCTGCAGGAAGTGAAAGAAGAACGGCTGGACTATATAATGCGTATTCAGGAACGTATTTCTTCTGAAATAAATACCTCAAAAATTGGTAAAACGTTTAAAGCTATTATAGACAGGGAAGAAGACGGTTTCTACATTGGACGTACAGAGTTTGATTCCCCGGAGGTTGACCCGGAGCTTTTGATTAACAAAGCCAATCGGCTAACCTTAGGTGAATTTTATGATGTAGAAGTCGAAGATGCACAGGCTTTCGACCTGTATGGCAAAGTGTTAGGTTGATATAAAAACTGTAAATAAGTTTGTCGGTTTACAAAAAAATAACTAATATAGCAGCTGAATCTAGATTTATGGAAAGTATGAAAAACAAAGAATTGATAGAGGAGGTTGCTAATAAATTAAACTGGACTGCACAAGATACTGCGGAAATGTTGTCTGCTTTCAATTCTATTTTGGGATCTAAATTAATCGATAACGATTCTATATATCTTTCGGGCTTTGGACAGTTTGAAATAAAAAAGAAAACGGAGCGTATTTCTGTTAATCCTGCAAATGGAAAACGTTATTTAGTACCTCCTAAATTAGTTCCGGTATTCAAACCGGGAACCACAATTAAAACAAAACTTAAAGAATTGAGTGATAATGAATAGCCGGCTCACAATACAAGATATGGCCGGTTTGCTTGCAGAGTATACTGGTAAAGATAAAAAGGAAACAGAACGTTTTCTCAGAGTGTTGATTTCGGTTGTGATGGATGGTGTTTTTACCGATAAATCCGTTAAGATAAAAGGGTTGGGAACATTTAAAATCATAGCTGTAGAAAAACGTGAAAGTATCCACGTAAATACAGGGAAACGTTTTTTAATTCCGGAACATTATAAGTTTTCATTTCTTCCTGATAAGGAACTAAAAGAGTTGGTAAATAAACCTTTTTCATTCTTTGAAACAACAGAAGTTAATGAAAATGTGGATTTTTCTGATACAGACCAATCTAATGATGATGATTCGGATAGAGAAGCAGAAGATGAATCAGTAGAGGAAATAATACCGGAAGAAAGAATTATTGACGAAAAATTTCCAACAACTCCCTCAGAGCCGGTAGTAGATATTCTTCAAAAAGAAGAACAGATAATAGAAACTTCTCAGGAGTCTTTAGAGGAAGTGGTGGTTGAAAAAAAAGAACAACAACAAGAGGAGCAACAAAAAACTCCAGAAGCTGAAGTGCCGCCTATTGAACCTATTGAAGATGTATCCGGATCTGAAAAAAGAGTAAATGAATATGCCGATTATCCGGATTATTCTTTTCAGGAAGTTATGCGTGAAGATTACGACCGTAACGAGCACTCTTTTTTGAAACGGATGATTATCGTACTTTTTACATTCGTCTTGGTTGGTATTGTTGGCGTGTATCTGTTTTTTGATTTCAAACCATTTTTTACCTATAATTATAGTAATGGCAATGGCTCCTTTGAAATAGAACAGAAAGAAGAGCCTGATAATGCAATACTTTCGGATTCATTGGATATGGCAGTAGTTGATTACAATGATACCTTGGATGTAACGTCAGCAGATACAATGACCGAAAAAATAGAAATACCCGAAAAAGAGCCGGTTAAGATAAAAGAGACCGTACAAGCTACAGCAAAACCTGCGAAAAATGATTTGGTAAAAGTCAAGATCAAAGCAGGCGACCGTTTGACTTTGGTAGCTCTTGAACATTATGGCCATAAGATTTTCTGGGTATATTTATATGAGCATAATAAAAATGTCATTGCAGATCCGAATAATGTTCCTGTCGGCACTGAAATAGTTATTCCCTTACCAGAACTTTATGGTATAGATGCACATAGCAGTACTTCGATTGCTAAAGCTGCTGCTCTCCAAACTCAAATATTATCCGGGGGAAAATAAAAAGCACCTTTTTTAAGTAAAATAAAACAAAACGACAATATGCAAGTTAGTATTATTTAACTGCAAAAGTGAAGCTTACGAATTTAACATTTCTAATTTTGTGCATCTAAAAAAAGTAAAGCAAAAAACAGTAACAACAAAATAAAGAAATTCTATGAGTCAGACAGTAGACATTCGTGAGTTGAATGAGCGAATTGAAAGCAAAAGTTCGTTTGTGAACATGATTACGATGGGTATGGACCAGGTTATTGTTGGTCAGAAACATTTAGTTGAATCATTATTGATAGGTCTGCTTTCAGACGGACACATCCTGTTGGAAGGTGTTCCTGGTTTGGCAAAGACCTTGGCTATTAAAACGATGGCATCGCTGATTGATGCGAAATACAGTCGTATCCAGTTTACTCCGGATTTGCTTCCGGCCGACGTAATCGGTACAATGATTTATAGTCAGAAAAGCGAAGAATTCCAGGTAAAACAAGGTCCGATCTTCGCTAATTTTGTGTTAGCTGATGAAATTAACCGTGCTCCGGCAAAAGTTCAGAGTGCGCTTTTGGAAGCCATGCAAGAACGCCAGGTCACCATCAGTGAGCATACTTACAAACTACCGCAGCCGTTTTTAGTAATGGCTACACAAAACCCGATCGAGCAGGAGGGAACTTATCCATTGCCAGAAGCACAGGTAGACCGTTTCATGTTGAAGGTTATTATTAATTATCCGAAAAAAGAAGAGGAAAAATTAATTATCCGTCAAAATATAAGTGGTGCAAGACCTGAAATTAAACCGACACTTTCCAAGCAAGAAATAATTGAAGCACGCAATATTGTTCGCGAAGTCTATCTGGATGAAAAAATCGAACGTTATATTGTAGACATTGTATTTGCTACCCGCTTCCCTCAGGAACACGGATTGGCAAATTTATCCAACATGATTTCATTCGGAGCTTCTCCACGTGCTTCTATTAATTTAGCTTTGGCTGCCCGGGCTTATGCGTTTATTAAACGCAGAGGTTATGTTATACCGGAAGACGTTCGTGCCGTATGCCACGATGTAATGCGCCACCGTATCGGCTTGAGTTATGAAGCTGAAGCAAACAACTTGACCTCCGAAGAAGTTATCAGCGAAATTTTGAACAAGATTGAGGTTCCCTAATTATTGATACGTTCGGAAGAAATTCCGATTCCTTTCGGGAGAAATTCAAATTTCATCCGAAAGGAATAAAAAATCAGTTTAATAATTAAAGGAAACGAAACAATGGAAACTAGTGAACTATTAAAGAAGGTTCGTCGGATTGAAATAAAGACCCGTGGTCTGTCACGTAATATTTTTGCCGGCCAATATCATTCGGCATTTAAAGGTCGTGGTATGGCATTCAGCGAAGTACGTGAATATCAATACGGCGATGATATTCGGGACATCGACTGGAACGTAACCGCGAGATATGTTCGTCCTTATATCAAAGTATTTGAGGAAGAGCGCGAACTAACGGTGATGCTGCTGATAGATGTATCCGGAAGCCGGGAGTTTGGTTCCGTAAACGTAATGAAGAAGGAGATCATTACGGAGATAGCTGCAACATTGGCGTTTTCTGCCATACAGAATAACGATAAGATAGGTGTTGTTTTTTTCTCCGATAAGATAGAAAAGTTTATTCCACCCCAGAAGGGTAAAAAGCATATCCTTTATATCATTCGTGAACTGATTGACTTCCAGCCGGAAGATACAAAAACAGATATTAGCCAAGTACTGAAATATTTGACAAATGCAATCAAGAAACGTTGTACTGCATTCGTTATTTCCGACTTTATTAATAAGGGAAGTTTCAAGGATGCACTGACAATAGCTAATCGTAAGCATGATGTAGTTGCTATCCAGGTGTATGATCGTCGTGAGGCAGAACTTCCTAATGTTGGACTAATGAAAATTAAGGATGCAGAAACCGGTTTGGAACAATGGATTGACAGTTCATCTGCTCGTGTTCGCGAGGCTTATCAGGAATGGTGGCAACAGCGGCAGAGTGAAATGAGTGATTCATTTAAGAAATGTCGAGTGGATTCTGTTTCTATCCGCACGGAAGATGATTATGTGAAAGCATTGATTGCTCTATTTGACAAACGTAATTAAAGCGAACTAATGAAACTGATAAAGAAAGGCATACTGTTTATTTTACTGACTACTTCCCTGGTGAGCGGGAAGGTTTATGCGCAGAAAACCTTGATAGATGTTGCAATCGATTCGGCTGCCATATTAATCGGTGAACAGACAGTATTACATCTGACAGTAACGACGGATAAAGACCGTCCTGTACAAATAGTTATTCCTAACGATACGTTGATGACTGGCGTAGAAGTGTTAAACCTTTCTAAGCCGGATTCTGTGGATATTGAGAATAACCGCTTGTTAATTAAACAAGATGTATTGATAACCTCGTTTGATTCTTCCTTATATTTATTGCCGCCGCTGAAGGTGATAGACGGTTTAGATACCATTTATTCGAATCAGGTCGCACTAAAGGTTTCTACTATACCTGTTAATGCAGATAAACCGGAAGAGTTTAATGATATAAAGGATATATGGAAGCCTCCTTTTGTCTTGGCGGACTATTATCCGATCATTTATGGGGTGTTGCTAACTTTATTCCTGATCTGTGTAATTGCTTACGTTATCAAACGTCTGCGTAGCAAAAAATCGCTGATACCGTTTAAGAAGCCGGAACCAAAACTTCCGCCTCACGAACAGGCTATAAAGGAACTGGACGAAATTAAGCAACAGAAATTATGGCAGCAGGGACGTAACAAGGAATATTATACTTTGATAACGGAAACGTTGCGTAAGTATGTTGTTGAACGTTTTGGCGTCAATGCAATGGAAATGACTTCTGCAGAAATTCTGGATGTGCTCCGTGATGAAGCAGATGCAAAACCTGTATTTAATAACTTAAAGCAGATTTTGCAGTTGTCTGATTATGTAAAATTTGCAAAGATGCATCCGCTACCTGATGAAAATGATCTAAGCATGACTAATGCATACACATTCATTAATCAGACAATACGTGTGGAAGAAGTTGCTACTCCTGAAGCTGAAAAAGCAGAGGAAGTACCAGGAGAAAAGAATGATTCAAATATAATGAAAGAAGAAAAATGATATTTGCAAATCCCCTATATCTGTATTTATTGTTGTTGCTCATCCCGATGATCGGATGGTACATTTACAAACTACGCAAAAGTCAGGCAAGTTTGCAGGTTTCCTCTTCTGAGGCGTTTAATGTACCGGGAGTAACATCATGGAAAGTATATCTGCGTCATATCCCTTTCGTTTTAAGAATGGCTGCTGTTGCAATACTTATTGTGGTTTTAGCTCGTCCGCAGTCAACAAATAGCTGGCAAAATTCATCAACGGAAGGTATAGATATAATACTGGCAATGGATATTTCCGGAAGTATGTTGGCTCAGGATTTGAAACCTAACCGTTTAGAAGCAGCCAAAGATGTAGCAGCATCTTTTATAAACGGCAGGCCGAATGATAATATTGGTTTGGTTGTTTTTTCGGGAGAAAGTTTTACTCAGTGTCCGTTAACTACGGATCATACAGTTTTGCTGAATCTTTTTAAGGATATACAAAGCGGTATGATACAAGACGGAACTGCTATTGGTTTAGGACTGGCTAATGCCGTTAGCCGCATTAAAGATAGTCAGGCTAAATCAAAAGTAATTATACTTCTGACTGATGGTTCAAATAATACAGGAGAAATAGCGCCGGTAACTGCTGCCGAAATTGCCAAGACTTTTGGCATACGTGTATATACAATCGGCGTAGGAACAAAAGGCATGGCTCCATATCCGTTCCAGACGGCATTTGGTATTCAATACCAGAATATTCCGGTAGAGATAGATGAACCGACATTAAAGCAGATATCGGCAACAACAGGCGGTCAGTATTTTCGTGCTACGGATAATGCGAGCCTGAAAGAGATTTATTCTGAGATTGATAAGATGGAAAAAACAAAAATCAGTGTACAGGAATACAGTAAGAAACAGGAAGAATATAAGAACTGGGCCTTATTGGTATTTGCTTTGTTACTGGTGGAAGTTTTGTTGAGAAATACATTGTTGAGAAATATACCATAAAATAAAAAAAGGCTTATGTTTCGTTTTGCACATCCGGACTTTTTATACTTGCTGTTCATTTTGCCGGCATTAGTGGCATTTTATGTATATGCTTTAATACTGAAGAAAAAAGCAATTAAAAAATATGGTAACCCAGCTTTATTGGCTGAATTGATGCCAGAAGTGTCACCTAAGCGCCAGCACTTGAAATTTTGGCTGTTGTTCGGAGCCATTACATTGGTTATTTTTGTTATTGCAGGACCTCAGTTTGGTTCTAAACTGGAAACTGTAAAACGTCAGGGAATAGAAATAATGGTTTGTCTGGATGTTTCAAATTCCATGCTTGCCGAAGATGTCACCCCGAATCGTTTGGACAAGGCCAAACAAATGCTGGCTAAATTAACGGATGGTTTTACAAATGATAAAGTAGGACTGATCGTTTTTGCAGGAGATGCTTTTACACAGTTACCGATTACTTCCGATTATATTTCGGCGAAGATGTTTTTGTCTTCTATTAACCCATCTATGGTTTCCAGCCAGGGTACTGCTATCGGTGCAGCAATAAACTTGGCTGCTCGATCATTCACGCCAAATGAGACATCGGATAAAGCAATTATTTTGATTACGGACGGCGAAAATCATGAAGATGACGCTGTAGGTGCAGCTAAAGCTGCTGCTGAAAAAGGTATTCATGTGAATATTGTAGGTATGGGTGACCCAAAAGGTGCTCCGATACCTGTTCCGGGAAGTAATAACTATATGAAAGATAAAGAAGGGAATGTTGTTATTACAAAGCTTAATGAGCAAATGTGCCAGGAGATTGCAGCAGCGGGAAATGGTATGTATGTGCGTGCTGATAACACAAATTCCGCTTTAAAAGCATTGGAAAAAGAGGTTGATAAAATGAATAAATCGGAATTGGATAGCAAAGTATATTCCGAATATGATGAACGGTTCCAGATATTTGCATGGATTGCTTTGTTCTTGCTGATTGCAGATTTTATGACACTGGATCGTAAGAATCGTATATTCAGGAAAGTGAAATTATTCTCTTAATTATGAATTGGACGATGAAATATATGCAGAAAACTATAATATATATATCGGCACTTGTGTTCTGTAGCGGAACTATATTTGCCCAAAAGGCTGAACGTAAAAATGTACGTGAAGGGAATAAACTTTATCAAAACGAAAAGTATACGGAGGCAGAAATTGCCTATCGAAAGAGTCTGGATGTAAATCCCCGCTCGGTCGAAGGTACTTATGATTTAGGAAATTCTCTTTATAAACAGAAAAAATATGACGAAGCAGCCGAACAATATCAATTGATTGCCGGACAAGGAGAAAAAATGGTGGAAACACCGGAAGGTAAAGACCGTTTGGCTCAGCTTTACCATAATGTCGGAAATATTTTTATGCAAAAAAAGGATTATGGCAAGAGTGTGGAATCGTATAAACAATCTCTTCGTTTAAATCCTAAAGATGATGAGACGCGCTATAATCTGGCCTTAGCTCAAAAATTGTTGCAAGATCAACAGAATGAAGATCAAAGCCAGGATCAGCAGAATCAGGATAAACAAGAAAATAAAGATCAGAAAGATGATCAGCAACAACAACAGCAACAGAAACAAGACGATAATAAACAGAATAAAACGCAAGAACAGCCACAGCAAAACGAGCAAATGAGTAAAGATAATGCTCAGCAAATGTTGGATGCTTTCTTGCAGGATGAAAAAGATACGCAAGAGAAAGTGAAGAAGGCGCAAATGCAACAGCAACAACGTCGTAAAACAGATAAAGAGTGGTAATTAAAAGAAATATATAATCATAATGAGGAAATTAATTTTCTTATTCGTTCTTATATTAACAGCAGGTATTACTGTAAAAGCAACCGATGTGGTTTTCAAGGCTACTGCGCCTGATGCTGTGGTAATGGGAGAACAATTCCGTTTAACTTATACTGTTAATGCCGAATGTAAAGATCTTCGAGTGCAGGAATTGTCTGATTTTGATGTTTTGATGGGACCATCCCAATCTACGTCATATAGCAGTAGTTGGACAAATGGTCAAAGTAAAAGTGAAACATCTATTAGTTATACGTATATACTGATGCCTAAAAAAGAAGGTACATTTAATATTCCTCCGGCATCAATAAAAGTAAAAGGTGCAAATTATACGTCTAATGGATTAGTTATAAAAGTACTTCCTCCTGATAAAGCAAATAACAGTAGCAATGGAAATGAAGGAAGTGGCAACAGTTCTGCTACTGCTATCGGTAAAGACGATTACTTTGTAAGAATGGAAGTGTCTAATCGGAATGTATTTGAACAAGAAGGTTTTTTAGTTACATATAAGTTGTATGCTACTCGTCCTTGTACATTGAATAATATGAAATATCCCGAGTTTGAAGGATTTTTGGTACAAGAGATAGATTTGCCCAATAAACAGTGGACACAAGAACATTATAATGGCCGTAACTATTTCACTGTCATATTTAGACAGACGGTGTTGTTTCCACAGCGTTCGGGAAACATTACAATCGATGGAGGAAAATTTGATGCCGTTATCCGTATAGCTACACAACAAAAAGTCCGTAGTATCTTTGATGATTTCTTTGATTCTTATCAAGATGTAAATAAGATACTCACAACAGCTCCTGTTACTATAAACGTTAAACCGTTGCCATCGGGAAAGCCTGCGTCATTTTCGGGTGCAGTAGGAAACTTTACCATGGCTTCTAGCATAAGTTCTGATAATGTAAAAACAAATGATGCTGTTACTATAAAATTAAAGATTTCGGGAAGTGGAAATATCAAGTTGATAAAAAATCCAGAAGTCGTTTTTCCGAATGATTTTGATGTTTATGATCCGAAAGTTGAAACAGACTTTAAAATTTCGACTGCAGGGGTAAATGGATCGAAAACGATTGAATATATGGCCATTCCGCGTTATGCAGGAGACTTTGAGATACCGGCCATTGCGTTTTCTTATTTTGATGTGAAAAGTGGCTCATATAAAACACTCACTAGTGAACCTTATAAGCTTCATGTTGAAAAGGGCAAAGAGGAAGAAGGTAATGCACCTGTTATGTCTAACTTCAGTAACAAAGAAAGTGTAAAGTATCTTGGCAAAGACATTCGTTATTTGAAGACCAAGGGTGTGACCTTTACATCAACAAATGATATATTCTTTGGTTCGGCTATGTATTTTATGTGCTATTTAGTGCCGGCTATATTATTTGTTGTATTTTTCTTTATTTACCGTAAACAGGTCAAAGAGAATTCTAATATTGCGTTGGTACGTACCAAGAAAGCTAATAAAATGGCAGTAAGGCGTTTGAAGATTGCGGGTAAATTAATGAAGGAAAATAAAAAAGAAGAGTTTTATGACGAAGTCCTTCGTGCTTTATGGGGCTATTTAAGCGATAAACTTAATATACCGCAAGCAAATCTTAGTAAAGACAATGTAGAAGCGGAATTGACAAAATATGGAGTAGAAGAGACTCTGATTAATGAGTTTATGGATATCTTGAATACATGTGAATTTGCTCGTTATGCTCCGTCTCAGGCTTCTGATGCAATGGATAAATTATATGATTTAACGGTAGATGCCATTGGTAAAATGGAGAATACAATTAAAAAGTAAGGAAATGAAGATACATAGATATATGAAGAAGATATTATTTTTCTTATTCTTGGTTCAATGTTTTGCATGGAATATAGTATATGCTCAAGATACGGCTATAAAAGAAGCGGAAGAAGCTTATACAAAAGAAAACTATAACAAAGCTATAGAACTTTACGAAAACATTCTGAAAAGTAATGGCGAATCGGCAGAGATTTTTTATAATTTGGGAAATGCATACTATAAAGCAGGAAAAATTGCACCGGCAATATTGAATTATGAACGTGCATTAGTTCTGGATCCAAGTGATGCCGATGTTCGTTTTAACTTGCAAATGGCAAGACAAAAGTCTATTGATAAAATTGAACCTATAGAGAATTTTTTCCTGACGGATTGGTTTAATGCAATTCAGAATAATGCAGCTGTAGATTCATGGGCTCGTATGGGAATTGTATGTTTTATCCTATTTATAGGCTGTCTTATTCTATTTTTCTTTTCAAGATGGATTCGTTTGAAAAAGGCTGGTTTTTACTTGGGGCTTGTGTTTTTGGTGTTGGTGATTTTTTCCAATATCTTTGCAAAACATCAGAAAGATGAACTTGTTAATCGTACGCATGCTATTGTTTTTGCACCTACAGTTACAGTGAAGAGTTCTCCGGATGCTAGTGGTACGGATTTATTCATACTTCATGAAGGTACTAAAGTATCTGTTAAAAGTACACTTGGCGAATGGAGCGAGATCGTATTGGAAGATGGAAATGTTGGTTGGATGCCAAGTAAAGACATAGAAAAAATCTAGTTAATGATAGAAAAATTGTTGGTTTATGAACGCGATGCGTTCTTTATGCTTAATGGTAGCAATTTTACTTTCCTTGATCAGTTTATGTGGCTTTATTCGGGCAAAGTGGTCTGGTTGCCATTGGCTGTATTTATTCTTTTAGTGATAGTATACAAAAAGAATTGGAAAGAATGGATTCTTATTTTATTGGCTATTGTATTGGTTATAACTTTATGTGACCAATTTGCCTCCCATGTATGCAAGCCTATTTTTACACGTTTCCGTCCGACTCATCATCCGGATTTTATGGATCAGGTGAAAACTGTATTTGGATATCGTGGAGGTAAATATGGGTTTATATCAAGCCATGCGGCGAATGCTTTTGGTTTTGCGACTTTGATGACTTTACTGCTGCGATACAGATTATTTACTTGGACCATATTTATATGGGCTACTTTGACTGCTTACTCACGTATATATTTAGGTGTTCATTTTATTACAGATATTATTCCCGGTGCAATAGCTGGTATAATTTTCGGTTATTTGACATATTATATATATGTACACGTACGTTGTAAGCTTGTTGATGGAGCAGGGGAGAAGCTACCTTCATTCATTTATACCACAAAACAGAAGAATCTGATTGTTTATGCTATATGGGCTACTATTCTTATGATTTTGATATTCAATCAATTATTGATTAATTGTCTTAGGTGACATTTTGTTATAATATGTCGTAAAGCATAAGGGTTATAATGTTATTTCAATGAAATTAATTTGCTTCTGTAATTTTAAATTGCTAAGTTAGTGGCATCAAAATTAACAATAAAGTATTAACCTTCAAAATAAGGAAGCCATGACAAAAACGATCACATTTAACGAATTGCGTAGAATTAAAGACAATTTGCCTGACGGCAGTACTCATCGTATCGCAGATGAATTGGGTATATCAGTCGAAACTGTTCGTAATTATTTTGGCGGACATAATTTTAAAGACGGAAAAAGCTGTGGTATACATATTGAACCAGGTCCGGATGGAGGATTGGTTGTTTTAGATGATACAACAATATTTGAGCGTGCTATACAGATACTTGCTGAAAAAGACGAAGTGTCGATAGCACAGGAAGCGTAAAGATATTTTCAACTTTTATAAAAAATCCCATAGCTGAAATAAAGAGATGCTTTGGGATTTTTTTTTTAGACCAACTTTTAGATTATTCCGATTGTTTAATAAATAAAATTAATTGGTATGGAAGACAAATTGGTTACATTAGCTATTCACACGTATGAAAAGGCTCAGATTTTGAAAACTATACTGGAAACAGAAGGTATTGAAGTTTACATTATGAATGTAAATCAGATTCAACCTGTAATTTCTGCGGGTGTACGTGTGAGAATTAAGGAAAGTGACTTACCACATGCTTTACGCATAATTGAAGACCATAAATGGTTAAGTGAAGAAGACGAAGCAGAAACTGAAACGTCTAAAACGAAAAAGGTTTTGATTCCAATAGACTTCTCTGATTATTCGATAAAAGCATGTGAACTTGGTATTAATTATGCACATAAAGTAGGTGCAGAAGTAATGTTGATGCATGCATATTTTAGTCCATATTTCCCGTCTGCAATACCAATGGGTGATACGCTTGCATATCAGGTAAATGAAGAGGAATCTGTTCAGAATGTATTGAAACGCGTACAAGTGGATATGCAAAATATCTGTATGCATATTAATCGGAAGATGAATTCTGGAGAATTGCCAAAAGTAAAATATGATTACGTCTTACGGGAAGGATTACCAGAAGAAGAAATCATTGCATATAGCAAAGATTATCATCCTACTTTGATTGTTATGGGTACTCGAGGCAAGAGCCAGAAAGACATGGATCTGATAGGAAGTGTTACGGGTGAAGTAATAGAAGTAAACAGAGTTCCTGTATTAGCTATTCCTGAAAATGTTCCATTTAATGATTTGGGCGAAGCTAAAAATATAGCATTTGCAACGTCTTTTAATCAACGCGACCTTGTTGCATTCGATGAATTTATGGAGATCATTAAAGGATATGATGTACATATTCATCTTTTTAATATTTCGACGAGTAAAAATGAATGGAATGAAATACGTTTGTCAGGAGTCCGCGAATATTTCAAAAAACATTATCCTGATGCTAATATAAGCCATACTGTTTTAGATGATGGAGATTTGCTGATTGCAGTAGAAAAATTTGTACGTGATAAGCATATCGATGTTATTGCGCTAAGCACTTATCGTAGAAATTTATTAGCTCGTATGTTCAATCCAAGTATTGCAAGGAAAATGTTATTTCATACTGATACGCCGTTGTTGGTAATGCATGCGTAGAAAAAACACGAAAAAAATTATATGTATTTTGAACTATTGATATTGTTCCTTGTTATATAAATGAAAGCGACAAATAACCGTTGTCAATTTCATAATAATTTGTTAGTAGTATTTGTTTTTTCATATAAGTAGAGTTTGTTATTTGTTTGGTCCGTATGTAACTGGGAAGTTGTATACGGGCTTTTTTTGTTTTTGCATGAAATCAGGAGTTAATATGATATTCAAAGGTTTTGGATTATAATTACGATTATGTTTAATAAGTATCTTGGAAGATAAAATTGGGAACTAAACAAAACTAATACAAAAAATAAAGGGACTGCCCTTACTAAAGACTGTCCCTTTATTTTTTGATCATTATAATTATTGATTCATTTCAGCTTCTATGGCATCAAATTCTTTACCCATGTTTAGGTTATAATAGATGCCTCTTAATGCTGTCATATATTCTTTATCTTCTGGTTTCAATTGATGAGCTTTTTCATAATATGGAAGTGCTTTCTTGAATAAATCTTTAGCTTTAGCTAATTCTTCCTGATATTGTTTGCTATCATTGATCATGTTGGCTTCACCCTGTTTGTTTACACCTTGATTATAAAATATACGACCTAAGTTGCTAAGAGCATCTGTATAGTCCGGATTAAATTCTAATGCTTTACGGAAGAATTTTTCTGCATTGTCATAATCTTTCAAACCTGTTTCGTAAACTCTACCCATTACATTATAAAGTTCGGGATTATTGGGATCTTTAGCGATTGCAGTATTTAAGTATTCAATAGCCTTTTCATTTCTATCAGAGTAGATATAATTATTGATTAAGCTCATCAAATAATACTTTTCATCCGGGAACTTGATTCTACCTTCTTCTAATATTTTTTCCAGATTAACAGTATCTTTGGCTTGTTCATACTCATAACACAAATACTGATATACGTCATTCGCTCTATAGTCTGTGTTTTTTGCACGTTCCAATGCTGCAATAGCTTTCTGAGAATCGCCAAGTTGTGTAGCTGCAACAGCTGCATAAAATTGAACGGTCATGTAATTTGAATCTTTTTCGGCAACTTGTTCGCCTTTAAACATTGGCAGATCTGAGATTTCAAGATATTGCTGGAAGAAATCATAAGCTTTTGGATAATCTTTCTGATCGAAATAATAAGCTCCACCATTTATATAATACAAGTGGTTAGCTCCCAAAATGCCTTTAATATCTTTTGTGAATTTAGGTTTTACTTTACCTTTTTTGTTGGGTAACTGATCCAATTCGTAAGCTTTCTTGAAATATGGTAATACATTACCTAACGCTTCATACATAACAGGTTCGTTTGGTTGTTGACCTAACACTTGTTTTGTTCTTTCGTTGCTGAACTGTTGGTCTTCAATAAAACCGGCAACATACCAAGTCTTAGGATCATCCTTAGACTCCGGATTTTCCAGAGCTCCTTTTATGAGAGTTCTTGCTTCAGTAAAATCCGGTTTATCTCCCTTTGCAATACTTTGAGCCTCGTTTACGGCTTTTTTCTGCGCGAATGAGGCAGATGCTGCAATACATAGTGCAGCTGTTAATAATACTCGTTTCATTGCGATGTTAATTTGAGATTAATATTTCTATTTGTTTAAATTATTCTTCTGTTGTATTTTCAGGATCATTATTTTCGTTATTGATTTCATTATCAACATCTTCAAGACTTGTGCCCGAATATACAACATTTTCATTTACGGTTCTCTCACTCAAAGCTTCCAGTTCTGCTTTTTCTTCTGCTATTTTTTCTTCAGATTCAGACATCACTTTACAAACAGAAGCTATTTCATCATTTCGTTTATCAAGGTTAATCAAACGAACACCTTGAGTTGCACGACCTATTACATTCAAATCTGATACTTTTACACGAATAGCGACACCTGATTTATTTATAATCATTAAGTCGTTTTCTTCAGTTACATTCTTTATAGCAACCAGTTTACCAGTCTTGTCAGTAATATTGATTGTTTTCACACCTTTACCACCACGATTTGTTATACGGTAATCTTCAATGTTAGAACGTTTTCCGTAACCTTGTTCAGATACAACCAGTATCGTATCGGTTTCTTTATTCTTTACGCAAACCATTCCTACAACTTCGTCAATACTGTCTTCGTCGAGAGTCATACCTTTTACTCCGGTAGCTGTACGTCCCATTACACGAACTGCATTTTCATGGAAACGGATGGCACGGCCATTACGATTTGCTATTAATACCTCATTATTTCCATTTGTCATACAAACCTGGATTAATCCATCATCTTCACGTAATGTAATGGCATTTACTCCATTTTGGCGAGGACGGGAATATGCTTCCAATAAGGTCTTTTTAATTATACCTCTTTTGGTACAGAACAACAAATAGTGGGAATTGATGAACTCTGTATCAGTTGTTAACTTTTTAACACGGATAAAGGCATTTACCTTATCACCCGATTCTATATTTAAGATGTTTTGAATAGCACGGCCTTTAGAGTTCTTAGCTCCTTCCGGTATTTCATAAACTTTCAACCAATAACATCGGCCTTTTGCTGTAAAGATTAGCAACGTTGCATGCATTGATGCAGGATATATATACTCAACAAAATCTTCATCACGTGTTTCGGAACCTTTAGCCCCTACTCCTCCACGACCTTGTGCCCGGAATTCGCTAAGCGGTGTACGCTTAATATAGCCCATGTGTGAAATTGTAATGATCATTTCATCATCAGCATAAAAATCTTCCGGATTCAGTTCTTCAGAAGCATATATAATATCGGTTTTGCGCTCGTCTCCAAATTTGTCTTTGATTTCCTGTAATTCATCTTTGATAACCTTCATACAAAGATCATCATTTTCCAGAATTTCTTTCAAATATGCGATTAACTTTTCAATTTCTTCATATTCTGCACGCAGCTTATCTTGCTCAAGTCCTGTTAATTGGCGAAGACGCATTTCAACAATCGCACGGGATTGAACATCCGATAATGAGAATCTTTCCATTAATCGCTCAATGGCTTCCACCGGACTTTTAGAAGACTTGATGATAGCGATAACTTCGTCGATGTTATCGGAAGCAATGATTAAGCCTTCTAAAATATGAGCTCTTTCTTCTGCTTTTTGTAATTCAAACTTAGTACGGCGAATTACTACCTCATGACGATGTTCAACAAAAGCTTTGATAAGGTCTTTTAAGTTCAGCAGTCTTGGACGGCCATTAACCAGGGCAATATTGTTTACACTGAAAGAGGATTGTAAAGCAGTTAGCTTGTATAATTTGTTCAATACAACATTTGCATTGGCATCACGTTTTACATCCACAACGATGCGCATACCGCTACGGTCCGATTCATCATTAACGTTAGAGATGCCTTCTATACGCTTTTCGTTTACCAGATCAGCAATATAGCGAATCAGCTCTGCTTTATTAACCAGATAAGGAATTTCGGAAATAATAATCTTTTCATGATTGCCGTCTTGTTCTATTTCAGCTTTACCGCGTAATACAATACGTCCCCTACCCGTTTCAAAAGCTTCTTTCACGCCGGCATATCCATAAATGGTTGCTCCGGTTGGAAAATCAGGGGCTTTGATATATTGCATCAGGTCTTCTACTTCAATCTCTCCACGGGCATCAATATATGCCATACAACCATTCAATACTTCATTTAGGTTATGAGTAGGCATATTGGTTGCCATACCAACAGCAATACCGGAAGCACCATTTACCAATAAATTAGGTATACGTGTAGGAAGAACAGTAGGTTCTTTTAAAGTATCATCAAAGTTTAATTGAAAGTCTACAGTATCCTTATCTATATCGCGAAGCATTTCTTCGGCAAGTTTACTCAAACGAGCTTCTGTATAACGCATTGCAGCAGGGCTATCGCCGTCAACGGATCCAAAGTTTCCCTGCCCGTCTACTAACGGATAACGCATAGACCAGGTTTGTGCCATACGAACCATCGCAAGGTACACGGACGAGTCTCCATGTGGATGGTACTTACCTAAAACTTCACCAACAATTCTCGCAGATTTTTTATAAGGTTTGTCGGATGTATTTCCCAGTTCATTCATTCCAAACAAGATGCGGCGGTGAACCGGCTTAAAACCATCCCTAACATCAGGAAGAGCACGAGAAACGATAACAGACATTGAATAATCAATGTATGCAGATTTCATTTCTTCCTCAATGTTAATCTTAATAATTCTGTCTTGATCAACCATTTAGTTTTATATTAATTACACTCAATATTTCACCTCTGAAAAATTGCACTAAAGTAATGCTTTTCCGCTTATCACGAAAGCTTTTATCACGAAATTTTAGTTATAAAGCCTTTTCTCTTCCCATTTGTGAATAATGGCACGAAATTTGATGAATAGTTAGAAGAGATTATTAACTTTGCACATAGACTAGTACATTAATATATAGTATGAAAAATAATTATTCAAAAAGATTAATTGATGTGATTGAGTATAGCCGTGAAGAAGCTGCGAGGCTTCAAAACAGCTATATCGGACCGGAACACTTGATGCTTGGCATCATTCGCGATGGCGACGGGAAAGCCATGCAGGTATTGCGTGAGTTGAACGCCGATACTTTAGATATAAAGAAAAAGATAGAACAGGAAATAAAGAATACATTTGATTCGGAGGATTCAGTACATGAAATAGCAATCAGCAAAACGACAGAGCGTGTTTTACGTATGAGTATGTTGGAATCCCGTATGTTCAAAAGTGAAGAGACAGGTACAGAGCATCTTCTTCTGGCTATACTGAAAGAAGAATTTAATGTTGCAGCTAAAGTCCTGAATGAAGCTGGTGTCGACTACCGTGCCGTTTACAATAATTTGGTAAGCGGAACAGGATTAACCCGTATAAAAGAGGATGATTTTGACGAGATAAGCGATGGATTTACAGATGACGAAGAGGATGATGAAGAGGAAAGTTTTTCTGCACGTAAAGAATCACCTCGTGCACAACAAGGAGGAGCATCGCCAAAGTCATCTAATGATACGCCTGTCTTAGATAACTTTGGTACGGATATGACACGTGCTGCTGCCGAGAATCGTTTAGATCCGATAGTTGGACGCGAAAAGGAAATAGAGCGTCTTGCACAGATTTTAAGCCGTAGGAAGAAAAACAATCCTGTTCTTATTGGAGAACCGGGGGTTGGTAAATCTGCAATTGTAGAAGGACTTGCATTACGTATTATTCAACGCAAAGTCTCCCGTGTTTTGTTTGATAAGCGCGTAATCAGTCTTGATATGGCATCTATTGTGGCAGGAACAAAATATCGCGGACAGTTTGAGGAGCGTATCAAAGCTATTCTGAATGAGCTTGCAAAGAATCCGAATATAATTCTGTTTATTGATGAAATCCATACTATCGTTGGAGCAGGTTCTGCGTCCGGATCCATGGATGCAGCCAATATGTTGAAACCTGCTTTGGCACGTGGTGAAATACAATGCATTGGTGCCACAACTTTGGATGAATACCGGAAAAATATAGAGAAAGACGGTGCTTTGGAGCGTCGTTTCCAGAAAGTTATTGTTGATCCGACCACAGCCGAGGAAACTCTTCAGATATTGAATAATATCAAACCCCGTTATGAAGAACATCATAATGTTATCTATACACCGGAAGCATTGGAAGCATGTGTGAAGCTGACAGAAAGATATATCAGCGACCGAAATTTTCCGGATAAAGCTATAGATGCGTTGGACGAAGCAGGTTCACGCGTGCATATCTCCAATATTGTAGTTCCAAAGAACATAGAAGAACTCGAAGCTAAGATTGAAGATACAAAGAACGAAAAACTGGCAGCCGTAAAATCTCAGAATTTTGAATTGGCAGCTAGTTTCCGGGATAAAGAGCGCCAGTTTCTGTTGCAACTGGAAGCAGAAAAGGCTAAATGGGAAAAAGAACTGCAGGAACATCGTGAAATAGTTGATGAAGACAAAGTTGCAGAAGTTATTGCCATGATGTCCGGTGTTCCGGTTCAACGCATTGCAAAAGCGGAAAACCTGAAATTGCTTGAAATGTCAGGAGTTTTAAAGAATAAAGTAATCGGACAGGATGATGCGGTACAGAAAATTGTGAAAGCAATTCAACGCAACCGTGTTGGTTTGAAAGACCCGAATAAGCCTATTGGCACCTTCATGTTCTTAGGGCCTACCGGCGTAGGTAAAACATATTTAGCTAAGAAATTGGCCGAATATCTGTTTGACTCATCAGATGCTTTAATACGTATAGACATGAGCGAATATCTCGAGAAGTTTGCTGTGTCCCGTCTTGTAGGAGCGCCTCCGGGATACGTGGGCTATGAAGAAGGTGGTCAGCTAACAGAAAAGGTGCGTCGTAAACCTTACTCTGTCGTTCTTTTGGATGAAATAGAAAAGGCTCACCCGGATGTGTTCAACCTATTGTTGCAAGTGTTGGACGAAGGACGTTTGACAGATAGTTTGGGACGTAGAATTGACTTTAAGAATACAATTCTTATTATGACTTCAAACATCGGTACTCGTCAGTTGAAAGATTTTGGCCGGGGGGTAGGTTTTAATACGTCGCTTGCAGGAGAGACAGATAAGGATTTCTCTCGCGGTGTTATCCAGAAAGCGTTGAATAAAGCCTTCGCTCCCGAATTTCTGAACCGTGTAGATGATATTATCATGTTTGACCAGCTTGACAAAGAAGCGATCCATAAGATAATAGATCTTGAACTGGAAGGTCTGTATAAGCGGGTGGCTAATCTGGGATATAAGTTATCTATTACAGATGCGGCTAAAGATTTTATCGCAACCAAGGGATATGATGTACAGTTTGGTGCCCGTCCGTTAAAACGTGCTATCCAAAAATATCTGGAAGACGAAATGGCCGAAATAATTATACGTGCATCTGTCGAAGATGGCGATACGATTACAGTAGACTTTAATTCCGAAGAACAGAAAATAACAACCGATATTAAAAAGAAAGAGGCTGCGGAATAGCCCCGTTTCCTCTCTACTCTATTTTGATTCCTTCCGAGAGAAATCTTTATTTCTTTCGGAAGGAATTTCTTTTTTTAGGGGATGATATTTCGGAAATTACTGGAGGAAGACACACCGCCTGCAATAATGTCACCCTCATTTTACGTTATGTCAGTCATCCGGTTTTTGGCATTTATTTTGTATAAATAAGGGTAAATGATAAAAGTAATCAATAAATAAAAGACATAAGATTATGAGCAAACAAGGAAACATTGGTGTTACCAGCGAAAACATCTTCCCTATTATCAAGAAATTTTTGTATAGTGATCACGAAATCTTTTTACGTGAATTAGTGTCAAATGCTGTAGATGCTACCCAGAAACTAAAAACGCTCTCATCCGTAGGCGAATTTAAAGGTGATCTGGGTGATCTTACTGTTCACGTAAAATATGACGACAATACGATCACGATCTCCGACCGTGGTATCGGTATGACAGCCGAAGAAATAGATAAGTATATCAACCAAATCGCATTTTCCGGAGCCGAAGAATTTGTAGAAAAATACAAAAATGATGCGGCTTCCATTATTGGTCATTTCGGACTCGGTTTCTACTCTTCTTTCATGGTTTCAAAGAAAGTGGAAATTGTTACCAAATCATATAAAGAAGGTGCTGTTGCAATGAAGTGGAGTTGCGACGGTACGCCCGAATATACGATGGAAGAAACCGAAAAAGCAGACCGGGGTACTGATATTATACTATATATTGATGATGACAATAAAGACTTCCTTAATAAGGATAAGATTAACGGGCTGTTAACCAAATATTGCCGCTTCTTGCCTGTACCCATTGCTTTTGGGAAAAAACAGGAATGGAAAGACGGTAAATACGTAGATACGGATGAAGACAATATTGTAAACGATACCAAACCGGCATGGGTACGTAAACCCGCTGATATGACAGACGAGGATTATAAGAAGTTTTATCGTGACCTCTATCCAATGAGCGAAGAACCCTTGTTTTGGATTCATTTGAATGTAGATTATCCATTCAACCTGACTGGTATTCTGTACTTCCCGCGTATCAAGAGCAATATAGATTTGCATCGCAATAAGATACAGCTATATTGTAATCAGGTATTTGTAACGGACTCTGTAGAAGGTATTGTTCCGGAATTCCTGACTCTGCTTCACGGCGTATTGGATTCTCCGGATATTCCGCTAAATGTTTCCCGCTCTTATCTGCAAAGTGATCAGAATGTGAAAAAGATATCTAATCATATCACTAAAAAAGTTGCAGACCGCCTGGAAGAAATATTTAAGTCGGAACGTCCTCAATTTGAAGAAAAATGGGATAGCCTGAAGTTGTTCATCCAATACGGTATGCTGACAGACGAAAAATTTTATGATCGCGCAGCCAAGTTTGCCTTATTGAAAGACGTAGATGATGTCTATTATACATTTGAAGAATACAAGGCATTGGTTAAAGACAGCCAGACCGACAAAGACGGTAATTTGATTTATCTTTATACGACTAAAAAAGATGAACAATATAGTTACATCCAAGCTGCAAAAGATAAAGGTTATAGTGTCTTGCTTATGGACGGCCAATTGGACGTACACGTTATTGGCCAACTGGAACAGAAGTTTGAGAAGACACGCTTTGTCCGCGTAGACAGTGATACTATTGATAATTTGATTCGCAAGGAAGATTCCGGAAAAGTTACATTGGATGAAGATCAAAAAAATGCTTTACAAGAAGTCTTCAAAAGCCAGATGCCTAAAATTGAAAAGACAGAATTCTATGTTACATTTGAAGCACTGGGCGAAAATGCTAATCCGGTTATGCTGACACAGGGTGAATATATGCGCCGTATGCGCGAAATGTCGTCTATGCAACCGGGTATGTCATTTTATGGTGAAATGCCGGATAGCTACAATTTGGTATTAAACACAGATCATTCACTGATCAAACAAGTTTTGACGGATGAAGAAAATGCATGCGGTGAAACATTAAAACCGATCCTTGCCGATTTGAAAGGTTGGCAGACTCGTCAGGCAGACCTTCGTGAAGCTCAGAGTAAGAAAAAAGAAGAAGAAATATCTTCCCAGGAAAAAGAAGATATGACAAATACAAGCCATAAAATTGCAGAACTTCACGAAAAAGCCAATACTATTTTAAGTGAATATGCTAATTCCAATAATATGGTTAGCCAGTTGATTGATCTTGCTTTACTGGGTAATGGCATGTTGAAGGGTGAGGCTTTGAGCCGTTTTATCAAAAGAAGTGTTCAAATGATTGGTCAATAGTTATATATTAAAGAATCTTCTATTGCAGGCGCTTCATTTTTATAATGAAGCGCCTGTTTCGTTTTAATATCATCCCGATCATTTCACGAAATCATCCCGATGATTTATAAAAAACATCCTGATGATTTGAAAAGGTAGGTTTATTCAATAAGAAGTCCCGCTTTGAAAACAAAAATATGCAAACCTCTGTTTGTATTACATAAAATAACCTGTACATTTGAATCCATAAACAGAGTTGAAGCATAAATATGAAGCAAATTACAATCCTCATAGCCTTTTTTTTTACACTTATACACCCATTATCGGCTCAGAAAGTAGGTTTGGTACTTAGTGGCGGTGGAGCTAAGGGAGCCGCACATTTGGGAGTAATAAAAGCATTAGAAGAAAACGGGATACCTATAGATTATATAACCGGAACATCGGCCGGCGCAATTGTGGGAAGTCTTTACGCTATGGGATATACGCCCGAAGAAATGTTAGAGTTGATGTTATCTAAGGAATTTAGCTATTGGCAAAGCGGAACCGTGGAAGAAAAATATATCTATTACTTTAAAGAACCCTATCCTACTCCCGAGTTTGCTCATTTTTCAATAGATATGTCCGATTCTCTACAGATTAAAGCCAGTTTTTTGCCGCAAAGCCTGATCAATCCAATCCAGATGAATCAGGCCTTTATGGCATTGTTTTCGCAAGCAACGGCAAAAGCCGGATGGAATTTCGATAATTTGTTTGTTCCTTTCCGGTGTGTGGCATCCGATATTTATACTAAAAAAGCTATTGTATTTAAAAATGGAGATTTAGGGGATGCTGTTCGTGCTTCAATGACATTTCCCTTCTTCTTTCAGCCTATCTGGAAAGATAGTGTACCGCTTTTTGACGGAGGTATTTATGATAATTTCCCCGTTAATCCTATGAAAGATGCTTTTCATCCTGATTTTATATTTGGCTCTGTTGTGGCGGGGGGAAATAATAAGCCGTCCAGCAATGCTTATAGTCAATTGGAAACGATGATTATGCAAAAAACAGATTATGATGTGCCGGAAGATGAAGGTATGATGATTAAGTTTAATTTTCCCAATGTCTCATTACTAGATTTCCAAAAATCAAAAGAATTGATGGATATTGGATATAAACGGACTATGTCTATAATTGATTCCATCAAACAACGTGTACCGAGAAGAGTCTCTCTGGATAGTCTGAATATGCGTAGAAAGGTATATAAAGAGAATCTTCCTCCCCTGATCTTCCAGAACATCTATGTTACAGGTGTTTCGGAATCTCAGCGTAAATATATAGAATCACAGTTGCATAGAGACATTAATCGTGAATTTTCGATGGAAGAATTCAAGCGCGCATACTTTAAGATGCTCACTTATTCAAAGATAAAAGAGATTATGCCTCATGCGGTATACAACAGGAAAGAAAAGAAATTTGACTTGTATCTGGATGTGAAGATGAAAGAAGAAGTCTCTGTCGGTTTTGGCGGAAATGTATCGTCTCATCAGGCCAATCAGTTATATTTAGGACTTGGGTATCAATATTTGGGGCGTTTTGCCGCAGATGTGAATACAAACTTCCAGGTAGGTAATTCTTTTAGCGGAGTAATGTTGAACGGACGTGTCTATCTTCAGTCACGTATTCCATCCTATGTAAACTGGCAAGGTGTATATTCGGAAAGAAGGTTTTCGGAAAGCCAGTCTTTGTTTTATGAAGATGTTGTTCCTTCGTTCATAAAACAAAAAGAGTTATATATGAAACTTAAACTGGGCTTTGCCTTTTTAACGAAAGCTAAAGCTGAAATAGGTTTTGCTTACGGACAATTGAACGATTATTATCTGCAAACGTCGAAAGTGGCTTTTCCTGACGCATCATTTGATCGTAGCAGGTATGATTTATTCAGTGGTTCTTTAAGCATTGAACAAAATTCATTGGATTCGAAACAGTTCCCCATTAGCGGACGTCAGCAGTTTGTCATTGCCCAATATGTTACAGGGATAGAGAAATATCAACCGTCTGCGAATAAGTCATTAAAAGAGCCTTTCGAGCAGACAACTCATAGTTGGTTGCAAATGAAAGGCCGTTGGTTATGGTATCAACATTTAAATAATCTCTTTAATATGGGATATTTGGCAGAGATGGTAATTTCCAGTAAAAACCTGATGAATAATTACACATCTTCTGTTTTGCAAGCTCCGGCATTCACTCCTACTCCTCACAGTAAAATTGTGTTTAATGAAGCATTCCGGGCAAATCAGTATGTTGCAGTGGGAGTTTCTCCTATTCTTAAGTTCAGCAAGTTGCTGCATTTAAGATTAGATATGTATGGATTTGCTCCTTTGTATGAAATCAAGAAAAGAGTGATTCCCATAAATGATACATATATAGGTGTACCTTATTATGGTAAATTTCTTCATTCGTTTGATTATATGGGCGAAGCAGCTCTGGTATTACAATTACCATTCCTTTCTATCAGCTTGTATGCTAATGGATATAGCTATCCAAGTAAGAATTTCAATGTTGGGTTAAACATTGGTTACTTAATATTTAACCCTAAAATGTTAGACTAGGAAGACAAAAAACAGGATGAAATATTTGTATATATAAAAGAAAAGTCTACCTTTGCACTCGCAATCAAGAAATAATGGCCGCGTAGCTCAACTGAATAGAGTAGCTGACTACGGATCAGCCGGTTACAGGTTTGAATCCTGTCGCGGTCACCATTTCAAGATCAAGTTTAAACATAAATAGAAGATTGGCCGCGTAGCTCAACTGAATAGAGTAGCTGACTACGGATCAGCCGGTTACAGGTTTGAATCCTGTCGCGGTCACCATCTCGAATCAAGTTTAAACATAAATATAAAGATTGGCCGCGTAGCTCAACTGAATAGAGTAGCTGACTACGGATCAGCCGGTTACAGGTTTGAATCCTGTCGCGGTCACAGAAAAGTTCCAGAGATTGATATTCTCTTGGAACTTTTTCTTTTTCTACTATTTATTACCTTTGCCGTAAACTTTTTGTTTATGAAGTATCTCTGTCTGTTTATAGTTTTATTATACATTGCCGGGTGTAAAAAAACAGAAAAAGGAAAGGAACAGGATGTTATACGTGTTTCTGTTTTGAAAGGGCCTTCTGCAATTGCTTTTGCCCAATGTTTAGAATTTCCACCCGTAGTTAATGGAAAGGCAGTGTCTATTACTATTGCTGATTCTCCTGATATTATACAGGCATCTTTGATTAAGGGAGAAGCAGATATTGCGGTACTTCCTATGATAAGTGCTGCTAATTTATATAATAAAGGAATTCGTTATCCTTTACTAGGCTGTCCTTTATGGGGCACACTTTATTTAATAGGTAAAAATTTTCCTTCTTCTAAGAATGAATTGTACTTGTTTGGTACAGGTACAACTCCTGACATTTTGACTCGTTATTATTTAGATCGTAAAAGGTTGACATATTCCATGAATTATTCATTCAGTACGGCGCCGGAAGTATTGCAGGCTCTACTGGCCGGCAAAGCTGAAATGGTTGTTTTGAGTGAGCCTTTTGTCAGTATGGCTTTGCGAAAAGATACAACATTACGTATCATCGGAGATTTGAATAATCCTGAAGGTTTATCTCCGGAATTCCCTCAAACTGCAATAGTCTGCAATATTTTACTTTCAGAAGATGCTTCACAGTTAGACAGTATATTACGAGCTTCATGCCAATTTGCTGTGGAACACCCTGTAGAGGCAATCAGAATATTGGAAGAAAGACATGTGTTTGCTCCCGGAATGCTTACTCCGGAATGCATAGAACGTTGTAAAATTTATTACCAAACAGCAAAAGAAGCACAACAGAGTATCGATTCTTTTCTTCGCTTAATAGAGCAATATGAACCCAAAGCTTTAGGTGGTAGATTGCCGGATAGCAGTTTTATATCAAAAAGAGAATGAAAAAAAAGATAACTATATTATTTTCTATATTTCTATTGTTGATCGGATGGGAAGTCTTTGCCTATATATTGGACCAACCGGAGCTTATCCCTACCCTTCCGCGGTTAATACATACATTGACTGAGTTATTATCTGCAGAAACATTTTATTTTTCTATAGGAGCTACAATTGCCCGGGGAATAATCGGTATGGTATTATCGTTGGCTGTAGCTTCGGTATGCGCTAGCTTGTTTGCCCGATATGAGTTATTATATGAGCTATTCCGCCCATTACTGATCATTATGCAATCGGTACCTGTTATCTCTTTTATTTTACTTGCACTTATCTTTTTAAATCCGGAGAGTATTCCGCTAATGATCGCTTTTCTAACTATGTTTCCTTTACTCACAGAAAATCTGACGAAAGGAATACGTAATTTGCAATCGGGATTTTCTGTGATGGCTTCATTATTTCATATAGGGAGATATAATACTTTGGTACAAGTGATCTATCCGCAGTTGAAACCATTTCTTTATAGTGGACTGGCTTCTGCTGTTGGTTTCGGGTGGCGGGCTATTATTATGGGGGAAGTACTTTCTCAATGCACATTCGGTATTGGTAGTGAAATGAAACGTGCACAAAGTTTTATTGCTGTTCCCGAGTTAATGGCGTGGACAATTGTTGCTATTCTTGTCAGTTTTCTTTTTGACAAAGGAATCAATTGGCTTTCTGTCAGAAAAATAAATATTCGCTTCTCTTCATCTGTAAAAAGGGAAGAATATAATCTTTCCCCTATCTTGGTATCTGAAGTAGGATATAAATATGGTTTTTACTCTTTTTCTTATACATTTGAACCGGGAAAGATTTATGGTATATCCGCGCCGTCAGGAGCAGGAAAAACAACATTGCTGAATTTGGTAAACGGAACATTAATACCGGTTCGTGGTAAAATAACAGCGAATCTTAATTATGGTATAGCATCTGTCTTTCAGGAACCGGAACTTTTACCGTGGCTTACTGTTTCAGAAAATATTGCTTTGCCTCTTGCCCGTTTGATACCTCAAAGTCAAGTACTGCAACAAATAAAAGAAATTCTGAAAGAAATGCAATTAAATGATGTAATAGCTTCAGTCTATCCAGGATCACTTAGTTACGGTCAGCAACAACGGGTTGCCATAGCCAGGGCATTGCTGTATCGATCTCCTTTAATTCTTATGGATGAACCTTTTAAAGGGTTAGATGAAGCCGTACGTAACAGTATTATTGAATATATAAAGTCCAGACAGAGAAAGAGTGGGCAAATCATTATATTTACATCACATAATGTTGATGAATTAAGACGTCTGGCTGATCAAATCATCTGCTTGAACTAATTGCTCTTAATCGGATGGCAAGGTATTGTAAACCAAAATGTTGAACCTTTTCCTTCTTCAGATTCAACCCCTATTTCTCCATTTAATATGTGAATTATGGTTTTACAGATAGAAAGTCCTAATCCTGTACCTTGTTTGAAATTATTTAATTTCACAAAACGTTCAAATATGGTATTCCGTTTTTCTTCAGGTATTCCTATGCCTGTATCTGTTACGTACACATAAATACCTTTTTCAATTACTTTATAACCAAAACGGATAGATCCTTCCGTTGTAAACTTGATTGCATTGGAGAGGAAATTACTTAATACCTGCGTTAATCGTGTCTTTTCTGAAATAATGCTGTAATTGGAATCCGTATTTTCGAATATGACTTTTACACCAGGCTCGACACGCATCTTGAAAGTGTATTCTTGTGTAGCAAATAATTCATTTAAAGAGAAAGATGAATAAATAAATTCCAATTTTCCTGATTCAATCTTAGAAATATCCAATATGTCCCCTATCAACTGTAACAGAAACTCATTGCTTGATTCTATAATTTTCAGATACTCTTGCTTTTCTTGAGGATTTTCTGTCTGAGCCATTAATGTGGAAAAACCAACAATGGCATTCAGGGGTGTACGTATCTCATGACTCATGTTGGCAATGAAGGCAGATTTCATACGATCGCTCTCTTCTGCTAACTGTTTAGCTCTCATGTCTTCTTCATGACGTTTGTCTGCTGTGATGTCCCGAAGTATGCCAATTGATTTATAAGGGCGTTTATCTTGGTCGTATTCATAAACTTCTCCTACTTTTTCATACCATACATATTCATCTTCCGTAAAGAAATTGCATCGGAAACTAAAACGAAGCGTATCTTGTTTTCCTGAAATAAAATCGACTGTTTGATCATGATACATCTGTTGGTCGTCAGGGTGAATTTTATCAGTAAAACTTTCATGGGTAATAGAAATCTGCTTGATTTGCCCGTTGTCCACTATTGAAATCTCTGCCGTGTTATTAATCATATCCCATACCCACGGATATATTCGCCCAGCCTGACAAGACATAGCCAGCCGTTTATTATATCGATGCAATTCGTCCTCGGTTTGACTTTGTTTTGTAATATCCCACGATATTCCCAATAGATAAGGAGGTTTTCCTTCTCGTGGAACAAGTGTTTTGATAGTATCTATGGAGCGTAAGAGCCCTTGGGGATCGATTATCTGTTCTACGAAATGCTGCATTCTCCCTGTACTTACAATTTCCATGTCTTTATCACGAAATGCTTGTGCGGTTACAGGATCAATAAATAAATCAAAATCTGTTTTACCTTCGACTTCATCATGATAGCGTCCGTACAGCATATTCATCATAGGACTGGAATATACGTAACGGAAATTATCTCCTGTGTCTTTCACAAACAAGTACATGGGAACAGTATTGACTATGTTAGACAATAAGCTGGAGAGGTCTTTGTAAGACTGTTTTAAAGAGTTATTTATTTTATTCACACTTCTGATGATATTTGTTGTTTATCAAGGTATATCGATTGGCAAATCTAATAAATGAACGTGAAAGGAACAAATATTCAGGTTAAGAACTAATCCGGCAAAACAGAATTAAAATGCAATTGTTATCTTTGTAGTACGAATCATAAATAAAATTACAATTATGCTATTTCATGCGCTTATTTCGCGTTTATTAAATATTCCGGCAGGACAAGTTGAAAGAACAATAAGGTTGATAGATGAAGGAGCTACAATTCCTTTCATTAGCCGTTATCGTAAAGAAGCGACAGGTGGTTTGGATGAAGTGCAAATCAGCAATATCAAAGATCAGTTAGATAAACTGACAGAGATAAAAAAGCGAAAAGAGACAATCTTAAACTCAATAGAAGAACAAGGAAAACTTTCACTGGATTTAAAAAAACGTATTGAAGATTCATGGGATAGTACGGAAATAGAAGATATTTACCTTCCTTATAAACCCAAACGTATTACTAAGGCTGAAATAGCCCGTAAAAAAGGTCTGGAACCCTTGGCTAAAGTAATAATGATGCAAAACGAAAGCCGGCTTTTTGATCGCGTTAAAGATTTTGTGAAAAATGAAATTAAGAGTGTAGAAGATGCTTTACAAGGTGCGCGCGATATTATAGCCGAATGGGTAAATGAAAACGAGGATGCTCGTAATACAGTGCGAAATTCATTTAGTCATACAGCTGTTATTTCTTCAAAGGTAGTAAAAGGTAAAGAAGAAGAAGGCACTAAATATCAAGACTATTTTGAATTTAGCGAACCTTTGAGCCGTTGTTCCTCCCATCGGTTGTTGGCCTTACGCCGCGGAGAAGCAGAAGGAATACTCCGCATAAGCATATCACCGGATACAGATTCTTGTCTGGATAGATTGAAAAGACGTTTTGTGAAAGGGCGTAATGATACTTCTGACCAGGTGGCTGAAGCCATAGATGATTCTTTTAAACGATTGCTTAAACCATCCATAGAAACTGAGTTTGCCAATTTAAGTAAAGCTAAAGCGGATGAAGAAGCTATTCGTGTATTTGCAGAAAATTTGCGCCAATTACTTTTGGCTCCTCCTTTAGGCCAAAAGCGTGTATTGGGTATTGATCCTGGATATCGTACCGGTTGTAAGTTGGTTTGTCTGGATGCACAAGGCAATTTGTTACATAATGAAGCTATTTATCCGCATCCGCCACAGAATGAAAAGAACAAAGCTGCATCCAAAGTATCTCAATTAGTAACAACATATGCTATTGATGCAATAGCGATTGGTAATGGAACTGCCAGCCGTGAGACAGAGCAGTTTATTACTAATATTCGTTATGAACGAAAGGTTCAGGTATTTGTAGTAAGCGAAAACGGGGCATCTATCTATTCCGCATCAAAAACCGCACGTGAAGAATTTCCAGAATACGATGTTACGGTGCGTGGTGCTGTCAGTATAGGACGCCGATTGATGGACCCTTTAGCCGAGTTGGTAAAGATTGATCCGAAAAGCATTGGTGTAGGGCAATATCAGCACGATGTGGAACAAAACGCATTAAAGAAAAGTCTTGATCAGACTGTAGAGAGTTGTGTAAACCTGGTTGGCGTAAATGTAAATACAGCCAGCAAACATTTACTGACATACGTATCTGGATTAGGACCAACATTAGCACAAAATATTGTAAACTATAGAACTGAACACGGCCCTTTTACTTCTCGCAAAGAGCTTTTAAAAGTTCCCCGTATGGGAGATAAAGCATTTGAACAAAGTGCCGGATTCCTTCGTATACAAGGTGGCCGAAACCCATTGGACAATTCGGCCGTACATCCGGAAAGTTACCCCATTGTAGAGCAAATGGCAAAAGATTTACAATGTTCTGTAGCGGAACTTATTTCGAACAAGGAGATAAAGAATAAATTGAAATTAGATAAATACGTTTCTGATAAAGTTGGTATGCCTACATTACTGGATATTATGGAAGAACTGGATAAACCGGGGCGGGACCCTCGTCAGACCATCCAGGTTTTTGCTTTTGATCCGGATGTTAAAACAATAGAAGATTTGAAAGAAGGGCAAATATTACCGGGTATTGTTACTAATATTACAAATTTCGGATGTTTCGTAGATATTGGTATTAAGGAAAACGGCTTAGTCCATATCTCGGAGTTAGCTGATAGATATGTTAGTGATCCTACACAAATCGTATCCATTCATCAACATGTAAAAGTAAAAGTACTTAGTGTGGATTTAATTCGTAAACGTGTGCAATTGTCTATGAAAAGCTTGTGATTATGAAAGAGAAGATAAATAAAACCAACGTAGCGCGGCTGCTTGACAAGGCAAAAATTGCTTATCAGTTAGTACCGTATGAGGTAGACGAGAACGATCTGAGCGCTATTCATGTAGCAGAACAACTGGGTGAAGACATTGAACAAGTATTCAAAACGTTAGTTTTGCATGGTGATAAAAGTGGCTATTTTGTATGTGTTATTCCCGGAGATCATGAAGTTGATTTAAAAAAAGCAGCAAAAGTATCCGGCAATAAAAAGTGTGAGATGATTCCTATGAAAGAACTACTACCTTTAACCGGTTATATTCGCGGCGGCTGTTCTCCTGTTGGTATGAAAAAACATTTTCCAACCTACATTCATTGTACGGCTCCACAATTTGATAAAATATATGTAAGTGCCGGGCAACGTGGACTGCAAATACAAATCTCCCCTACCGATCTGATCAAGGAAACCCAGGCTACAGTTGCTGATCTGATTGCTGTGTCGGAAGAAGAATAGCTTTTACCGGCCTCGTTTATAAAGAAACGAGTGCCAACGTTCTTCTGTTCCACCCTGACAGAATATGTCATACCGTGCCATAGCGAAAAACAAATCGGATAAGCGATTTACGAACTGCATGATAAGAGGAGGAACCGGATCTTTACGATTCAATGTACATAAACGGCGTTCGGCTCTACGTACAATTGTACGGGCCAAATGCAAATGTGCGGATACAGGAGTACCTCCCGGCAATACGAAATAGCTGTTCTCTCCCATTTTTTCTGACAACATATCTATCTGTTTTTCACAAAAAAGGACTAGGTCTTCTGATATTTTATTAGGATTCTTTGCCCGGATTGTAGAAGGAGTTGCCACATTAGACATAACTGTCATCATTTCTCTTTGAATTCTTCCCAACAATTCCTGCCAGTCATGTTCGCCAGGAAGTAATGTCCGGACAATCCCTATCTGGGCGTTCAATTCATCCAATGTTCCATTGGCTTCTATCCGTATGTCATCTTTATCCACCCGCTCTCCACCATGAATGCCGGTATGACCTTTGTCTCCACCTCTTGTATAAATTCTCATTTTATTTTTCTTTCAGATAATTAATAAACCAAGTATTTAAGGATGAATCTCCCCAATATAAGTGAGTATAACCGGCCAATACATTTTTATAACGATATAACGGAGTATCTGCCTCCTTCCCTTTTGCCGTATAAGCTTTTGCTACCGAATGTAAAGTATCTGCCAGTGGGAATGTGTGAGAATAGTGAAACTCGTGTCCTTTTAATTCATATCCATTATACAGTAAAGTGCGATAACCCAGAGTTAGTTTCATATTTTCCATTGTTGCTTTTTGAGGCAATAGGTCAGCCATCGGATAGCTTTTTCCATCCATTCCTACTATATGTTTGCAGAGATACATCATTCCCCCACACTCGGCAAGCAGCTTTCCTCCGTTTTCAGCATAAGATTTTATTGACGCCAGCATAGAATAATTTTTACTGAGCTTTTCAAGAAATAATTCCGGATATCCTCCCGGCAAATAAACGAAGTCGGCTTCTGGCAGACATATATCTTTTAGTGGGCTGAAATAGGAAATATTCCCTATGCGGTTCAAAAACCGGAGGTTTTCTTCGTATGCAAAATTAAATGCTGCATCCTGAGCAACAGCAATACGGAAGTTTTCATTTATTGGTGCAATATTTTCTTTAATTTCAGAAAGTACATTGCATGGCGTTAACTCAAGTAGACGATCTATGTTTACATGTTGTTCTACGATGTCAGCTATTTGATCGGCAAACGATTCAAAACAGAAATCATTTTCCAGCGAAAGTCCTAAATGCCTGCTGGGAATATTTATATCCGGCTGCTTAGGTAAATATCCCAGAGCTTCTACTCCAACGTCCTTGCAAGCCTGCTTCAAATATTCGTAATGTGTATCAGACGACACAAAATTAAAGACAACACCAACCACTCTGACTCCTTTGTAAAAGTGTTTGAAGCCGTATAAAAGGGCAGCGGAAGAATATGCTGTACTTTTAGCATTTACAATTAAAATAGCTGGAATATCCAATAAATGTGCAACTTCGGCACTGCTTCCTTTCATACCGTCAAAACCGTCAAACAGTCCCATAACTCCTTCGGTTATTGCAATATCGGCATCAGATGTATACCGGCTATATAGTTCTTGCATGTGTTTTTCGGACATCATAAAATAGTCCAGATTTACAGATGGGCGTCCTGATGCCATTGTATGGTGCTGGGTGTCGATATAGTCCGGTCCGCATTTGAAAGGTTGTACTTGCATACGGCGTTTCTTCAATGCCCGTAATAATCCTAATGTAAAAGTAGTCTTTCCACTCCCAGAAGAAACTCCTCCGATTAGTAAATGATATTTCATATCGTACATTTTAAGCAAATATAGACAAAATTCATTTTATAGTAACATCCTTATATTACCTATTATCTGGCAGATTTGATCTTCAAGGACAGGGATATTATCAGGAATAACCTTAGCTTTGAATTTTTCGATTATAAACGTAATCCTTCTTTTTTTGGCCTGTATATATATTGTCAAGCAAAATCTTGGTGTGAGAGTATTTATAGATTATAACTGTTCTCCTTCCCGGTTTGTTTCTTATTCGACTAACCAGGAAGGAGAAGCAGTACAATATGAAACTCATAAAACATTAAACGCCTTAGCTTTAGGAGCTTCGGTTAATGTTATGTTGTGGTAAAAGTCTAGTATTGTTCTTTTTCGTTTGGAAAATCTTGTGTTTTCACATCCTCTATGTATGCTTGTACGGCACGGGTTATATCTTCGGCAAGGTTTGCATAACGACGTAGAAAACGAGGCGAGAAACCTTGATTTATACCTAACATGTCATGCATTACCAAGACTTGCCCGTCTACTCCATTTCCCGCACCAATGCCAATAACCGGAATTGTTAGTTCGGAAGCTACACGAGCAGCTAATGCAGCCGGTATTTTTTCTAATACCAAGGCAAAACAACCTACTTCCTCTAATAAATGAGCATCATCAATTAGTTTTTGGGCTTCTGCCTCTTCACGGGCACGAACAGTATAAGTACCAAACTTATTAATGGACTGAGGAGTTAATCCCAAATGCCCCATAATAGGAATGCCGGCACATAAAATACGTTCAATAGACTCTTTTACTTCCGACCCTCCTTCCAGTTTGATACAATCGGCATGTGTTTCTTTCATTACACGGATGGCAGAAGCTAATGCTTCTTTGGAATTCCCCTGATAGGTTCCGAACGGCAGGTCTACAACTACAAGAGCACGTTTAACCGCTTTCATCACGGACTTACCATGATAGATCATCTGATCCAGCGTAATTGGTAAGGTTGTTGTGTTACCTGCCATTACATTAGAAGCGGAATCTCCCACCAAAATTACATCCATACCTGCCTGATCTATAAGTGTAGCCATTGAAAAATCGTAAGCTGTCAGCATTGAGATTTTTTCTCCGCGCTGCTTCATTTCCATCAGGCGATGGGTTGTTACCTTTCTATTATCCTCTAAGTCCCTTTTTGCAACTGACATAATTTTTTCTTTTAGTGTTACAGTCGGCAAAGGTACGGATAATACTTTTACAAAATATAAATAAAGAAAAATCATCAGTATCACTTTTATAAATCATCCCGATCATTTTATAAAATCATCGGGATAATTTTTACCGGACAAAATAACCTTATATCTTTGCTTTTATAATATGAGAATGAGATATGAAAGCAAAAATCAATGAAAACTATTCAATCCGCGAAGCAACTTTGGAAGATGCAAAAACAATCTGGCAGGCAATAGATTTGCATAGGGATTATCTGAAAACATGGTTGCCATTTGTTCCTAAATTGCATACGGTTGAAGATGAAGCAGTTTTTCTGCATGCAACTCTATCTGTTCCATATCAAGACAGAAATATTGTATTTATGATAGAGAAGGGAAAAGAGTTTTGCGGTCTTATCGGTTTTGTAAATACGGATAATGTTAATCACCGGACAGAGATTGGCTATTGGTTGTTGCCTGAGTATCAGGGACAGGGAATAATGACACAAAGTGTAAAATACCTTAGCCGATGGGCTATCCGCGAACGAAATATGCACCGTGTCCAGATATGTTGTGCTGTAGGTAATCATCCTAGTAACGCAATCCCCCAACGCCTTGGTTTTAAAATGGAAGGTACCATCCGTCATGGAGAACTATTATCTTCCGGCGAATATGCAGATATAAACATATATAGTATTTTGGAGAGAGAAATATAATTTTGAAAACAATTATGGAACAAGAGATCCAACTTAACGAACACAACAAACAAGAATATCCACCTATGCACACCATTGATTTTAACCCATCCTTAAACGATATTATCATTTATCAAACGGAAGATGGAGAAATCAAGCTGGATGTTAAAATGGAAAAAGATACCGTTTGGTTGACGCAAGCGCAGATGAGCGAGTTATTCCAAACAGACCGTACATCTATTGTGCGTCATATAAACAACATTTACAAGAGCCATGAACTAGAGATAGAACCAACCTGTGCAAAAATTGCACAAGTTCGTACAGAGGGGAAAAGGAAAGTAACCCGATATATTCCTTTTTACAATTTAGACATGATAATATCGGTCGGTTATCGAGTTAATTCAATACGTGGTACCCAATTCCGTATCTGGGCCAACAAAATATTGAAAGACTATCTTATTAAAGGTTATGCCATCAACCAAAAGATAAAATTAGAACATTATCAAGAGCTAAAAGACATCGTTCGTATCCTCGGTAATACGCTCAAAAACCAAGAACAGCTAACATCCGACCAGTCCAAAGGTTTATTAGCTGTCGTAACCGATTATGTCTATGCCCTCGATACTTTAGATAAATACGATTATCAGCAACTCATCATCGAGGATACGACAAAAGGAGATAGATTTCATGCCACATATGAAAACGCAATAGAAGCCATTCGAAGCCTAAAAGGGAAATTCGGGGAAAGCGAACTGTTTGCACATGAAAAAGACCAATCATTCAAAAGTTCGATTTCAACCATTTACCAGACATTCGATGGCATAGAACTTTATCCCAGTATTGAAGAAAAGGCAGCCATGCTACTTTATCTGGTAACAAAGAATCATTCTTTCAGTGATGGTAATAAACGAATTGCAGCTATGCTATTCCTTTGGTTCATGGAAAACAACGGAATACTCTACCATCCAAGCGGAAAAAAACGTATCGTTGATAATACATTAGTCGCCCTCACCTTAATGATTGCAGAAAGCCGTACAGAAGAAAAAGACATTATGGTAAAAGTAGTAGTAAATTTAATCAATCAAAATAATTAATATGGAACAAGAGATCCAACTTAACGAACACAACAAACAAGAATATCCACCTATGCACACTGCCGAACATATTTTAAATCAGACAATGGTGCGTATGTTTGGGTGTCCGCGCTCAAAGAATGCACATATCGAGCGGAAAAAGAGTAAATGCGACTATCAACTTACGGAAGAACCTTCTGCGGAGATGATGGCGGAAGTAGAACAACAGGTCAATAATGTAATTGATCAACATTTGCCTGTAACAATAGACTATATGTCTCGTGAAGATGCCGGAAAAATTGTAGATTTAAGTAAATTGCCCGAGGAAGCAAGCGAAACACTACGTATTGTAAGGGTTGGAGATTATGATGCTTGTGCCTGTATCGGGACTCATGTAAACAACACATCCGAAATCGGCCATTTTAAATTGCTTAATTATGATTATGCCGAAGGGCGGCTTAGATTGAGATTCAAACTGACCGAATAATTATATAAATGTAACACCTAAATAAAATATTTTTGCGTAAGTTTGCACGCGGTTAAACGATACATTTTAATACTGAATTTAAATACAATAGTTATGCAAACAATTGACAATTTCAATTTTGCCGGAAAAAAGGCATTTGTAAGAGTTGACTTCAATGTTCCTTTGGATGAAAACTTCAACATCACAGACGATACTCGTATGCGCGCTGCTCTTCCTACTTTAAAGAAGATATTGGCTGATGGTGGTAGTGTAATTATCGGTTCTCACCTGGGCCGTCCAAAAGGCGTTACTGACAAGTACTCTTTGAAACATATTCAGAAACACCTCTCCGATTTATTAGGTGTAGAAGTTCAGTTTGCTAATGACTGTATTGGCGAAGAAGCCGGCGCTAAAGCAGCTGCTTTAAGACCGGGCGAAGCATTGTTGCTTGAAAACCTTCGTTTCTACGCAGAAGAAGAAGGCAAACCGAGAGGTTTGGCTGAGGATGCTTCCGATGAAGAAAAGAAAGCTGCCAAGAAAGCCGTTAAAGAAAGCCAGAAAGAATTTACAAAGAGATTAGCTTCTTATGCTGATTGCTATGTAAATGATGCATTCGGTACAGCTCATCGTGCGCATGCTTCTACGGCATTGATTGCAGACTACTTCGATACAGACAATAAGATGTTCGGTTACTTGATGGAAAAAGAAGTGAAAGCCGTTGAAAAAGTAATGAACGACATTGCGCGTCCGTTTACAGCTATCATGGGTGGTTCTAAGGTTTCTTCAAAAATCGAAATCATCGAAAACCTGTTGAATAAGGTAGATAACCTGATCATCACTGGTGGAATGACTTATACTTTCACTAAAGCACAAGGTGGCAAGATTGGTAATTCTATTGTTGAAGACGATAAGTTGGATCTTGCTCTTGATCTGATAAAGAAAGCAAAAGAAAAGGGTGTGAATCTTGTATTGGCCGTTGATGCTAAAATAGCCGATTCATTTAGTAACGACGCTAAAACTGCTTATGCGAACGTAAATGAAATTCCTGATGGTTGGGAAGGCCTTGATATAGGTCCTAAGACGATAGAAATCTATGCCGATGTTATCAAAAAGTCTAAAACAATCCTTTGGAACGGTCCTACAGGCGTGTTCGAATTTGAAAACTTCACAGACGGTTCACGTGCAGTAGGTAACGCTATCGTAGAAGCTACTAAGAATGGTGCTTTCTCATTAGTAGGCGGAGGCGATTCTGTAGCATGTGTTAATAAGTTCGGTTTGGTAGATGGTGTGTCTTATGTATCTACAGGTGGTGGTGCTTTGCTGGAAGCAATCGAAGGTAAAGTTCTTCCGGGTATTGCTGCTGTTAAGGGCGAATCTTATAAATAAGAAAAGTTCATATAAATAAAATAAGGGTAGACATCACGTCTACCCTTATTTTTTCTCCCCCTAATAAATCTATTGTTAGAGCTTTATGTCTGTAACAAGCGGCAAGTGGTCTGACGCCATTGGTTCATTAATAGACACGCTCTGAGTAACGTTATATTTGTAACCTTTCTGCTTCAATCCCCAAACATAATCCAAGCATACTCTCGGAGTGTCAGATGGATAAGTAATGAAGCTTTCGCTACTCAATAGATCAAATTTACTTTTCATGATCTCTACCGGCTTACTACCCGGTTTCGCATTGAAGTCTCCCCCTATCAATACTGGTTTCTTTATCCCTTCTAACTCTTTAATTAAAATACCGGCCGATGTTACACGGTCTTTTTCTACCAACGAAAAATGCGTACTGCATACAACATAATCTTTAAAATCTGAAATGATTAATAAACGGGGTTCTTCATCGCCGGGCAAAGGTACTTTCCGGATACTTTCCGGTTTGGTTCTGGTAAGCATACCTATGCCATATTTGCCTTTGGAACGGTCTACTGCATGACCGAAGATTGGGTACATACCTGTTAATTCCGATAATTGCATAATTTGATTTGCCCAATTAACCCTTTCTGTTACACTATCCACTTCCTGAAGAGCAACAACGTCTGGATTAACACGTTTGATTACTTCTGCAACCCGTGCAATATCTACTTCGTTATCCATCCCTATGCCAATACGGATATTGTAACTCATAAAACGTAATGAAGATGGAGCTTTAGGCTTAATATCGCCATAAGATACTTTATCACGTACATCCTGCGCATATATTCCATTCAATGAAGAAAAGCCTACTAAAGCAACAGCCAATGTTTTGAATAGTGATTTAATCATAATAGTATTCTCCTTTTTGAAACATTCAGTTATCTATTCTTAAACCTAACCAACCTATTATATTTAAATATAACACCTTTTATATTGTAAAACATTTTACAATAACAGACGGACAAATATAATTAATTTATTTATTAAAGCAAATATGTTAGGTGTATATTTTAAATAGATTGCTAAACCTGGACACCCATTAAATAAGTAGCCTGAATAGCGCGGTCATCTCCTAATATCTGTAAACCGAAGAGTTTATTTTCTATGTTCCATTTTCCAATACGTACCAGATGCTCTTTGCGTAATTGCTGGGATGAGGTAGAAGCATAATCCACTACAATGAAATCGGCATTACAACCGGGTTTAAAATTTCCTATCTCATTTTCCAGATGTAAAGCTTTTGCACAGCCTAATGTACATTTGTATAATAATTCCAACGAAGATATAGGATAGCCGTTTAATTGCTGTACTTTGTAGGCCTCGCCCATAGTACGCAGCATTGAAAAGGAAGTTCCACCTGCTACGTCGGTGGCTAATGTAGTTTGCAAATTATAATAATTGGCTTGGGGCATATTGAATAGTCCGCTTCCTAGGAATAAATTGGAAGTCGGACAGTGAGCTATAATAGCTTTGGCAGAAGCCAAACGTTCACATTCTTTTGCTGATAAATGAATACAATGTCCGAAAACCGTATGATCTGTCAGCAATCCTGTTCGTTCGTAAACTTCCAGGTAATCCGAGTGTTCCGGGCATAATGAAAGCACGGAAGCTATCTCGTCTTTATTCTCTGATAAATGGGTTTGTATATAGGTATCCGGATATTCGGCATGCAAACGTCCGGCACTTTCTAATTGGTCCAGCGTACTGGTGATAGCAAAACGAGGAGTAATGACATACCGGTTACGTCCTTTCCTATGCCATGATTCTATTAATGAACGCGTTTCTGTTTCTCCTTTTCCGGTTGTGTCTAATATGTTTTCGGGGGCATTTCGGTTCATCAGTACTTTACCTGTCAGCATACACATATTGTATTCGGATGCTACGGCAAAAAGGGATTCTACCGATATAGGATGTACAGTTGCATAGGCCATACATGTAGTCGTACCATTCTTTAATAGCTCCCGGATGAAAAAACGAGCTATTTGTTCGGCATGTTCAGGTGAAGAAAATGCTTCTTCGGCCGGAAAAGTATAATCATTCAGCCAATCCAACAACTGGCAACCATACATACCTATAATTTCTGATTGGGAGTAATGAATATGCGAGTCGATAAAACCCGGCATAATCAATTTACCCGAATAATCTGTTACGGGGATTCCCTGATAACGGGTATGTATTACATCATAATTACCTGACTCTACAATCTTCCCTTCGGAAACTACTAGTATTCCGTCCGGGTAGTAATAATAAGCATCTTTCCTTTCTAATGGAGAATCTGTAAAATAAAAAACTTCTCCACGAAATAACTGTATGTCTTTATTCATCTTCTACCTCGTCTAAATCTTTATTTTATTGGTTCTACGTGTAAACCGATATGAGTAGCAGAACCAAATCGTTGGCGAAGCTTTCTTTCTATTTCACACATAATTGTATGAGAACGTGCAACTGTCATTTGGCCATCCATACGAATGTGTATTTCAATTGCAATATCATTCCCTATGCGGCGCGTGCGCAAATTGTGAGGATTTTTTACCTCCGGAGATTCAGTAACTATAGAAAGAATTTCGTCTTCGACCTCTTTTGGCAACGACTTTTCTAATAAATCATTAATAGCCGGCATTACCAATTCAAATGAAACCTTAACAATGAAGATACTCACTATAACGGCAGCTAATGGATCCAAAACGCGCCATTTCTCACCTAAAAGAATTGCTCCACCAATACCTACCATGGTCCCTATAGATGAAAAAGCATCCGAACGGTGATGCCATGCATTAGCAATAACTGCCTGACTGTTCTGGCGTTTACCTACTAAGATTGTATACTGATAAAGTGCTTCTTTTATGATAATTGAAACAATGGCAGCTATCAACGCAATGTTACCGGGACTTTCCAATGTTTCGCCTCTGAAATAAAAGTCGTATATCTTATTGGCTCCTTCCCAAAAGAGCCCTACTCCTACACATAACAAAACAATACCGATAATTGATGTGGCTAATGTTTCATATTTACCATGTCCATAGTCATGACTTTCATCTTTCGGCTTGGAAGATATATTAACGAAAAGCAATACAATCATATCCGTAACAAAATCGGATAACGAGTGTACGGCATCTGCAATCATAGCACTACTATGCCCTGCAAATCCGGCAATAAATTTAAAGATAACTAATAGAAAGTTCCCTACGGAGCCAACCAACGTCACCTTCATTATTTCTTTTTTACGAGTTTGAATTTCCATAATAAAGACATTAAATAGAGCTCCAAAGATAGGGAATAGTTAGGTGGGAATAAATAACAGTTGACATGTAAACGGCAAAAAGAGCTTCTCAACTCAACCATTTCCCATGTCAACTGTATAATTTTTAAAGCAAATCTGATGCCAATTCGGATAATTGGCTGCGTTCTCCTTTTATAAGGTTGACGTGAGCAAATAATTCTTGTCCTTTCATTTTATCAACCATATAAGCTAAACCGTTACTCTGGGCATCCAAATAGGGCGAATCAATTTGTTGGATATCTCCGGTGAATACCATTTTTGTGCCTTCTCCTGCACGGGTAATAATTGTTTTTATTTCATGAGGAGTTAAGTTTTGAGCTTCGTCTATAATACAGAATGTCTCAGATAAACTGCGTCCGCGGATAAATGCTAGTGCTTCGATGACCAGTTGATTATTCTTTTGTAAATCATCAATCTTGCGCGTATCCGGGCTTCCGGGTGCAAATTGGGCTTTAATTACATTCAAATTGTCGAACAAAGGTTGCATATAGGGAGCTACTTTCTGTTTTTCATCCCCCGGAAGGAATCCTATATCTTTATTTGCTAAAGCCACTATGGGACGAGCCAGTAATATCTGCTTATATGTATTTGCCTGTTTTAAGGCAGAAGCTAAAGCTAGCAAAGTCTTTCCGGTACCTGCCTTTCCTGTTAATCCTACCAGTTTAATATTCGGATCATTCAATATTTCAAAAGCGAAACTTTGTTCCGCGTTACGAGGTTGAATACCGTAGTTTGTACCTTTGTCTACCTTCTTTATTTTATCCGTAAACGGATTATAACGAGCTAGTACAGAGTTTCGTACACTCTTTAATATAAAGCATTCATTCGGGTCTAGTTTTGATTTGATTTCCAGTAAATCGGAATCAACACCGTCTGCTGAAGAATATATTTTATCAATTAAATCGGGATCAATATTCTCATAAGTATCCTGGGCACGTTCAAAAATATCTACATTAATTACTTTATCCGTAATATAGTCTTCAACCTGAATACCCAGTGAACGAGCTTTCATCCGTAGGTTTACATCTTTGGTAACAAGTATTGTTTTGATCTTCGGATTCTTTTCCGCAATAGATAATGTGCAGGAAAGAATGCGGTGGTCTGCCGTCTTTTCCGGAAATGAAAGAGCTATTTTCTCCTGGTATTTATCCCCGGTTACAACATGAAGTGTTCCTTTTCCCGGTCCTAATGAAGCTCCTTTCAAAAAGAGATCGTTGCTGGTTAATGCATCCAGTTCGCGTACAAATTCACGCGCATTATAATTTATCTGGTCGCTTCCCTTTTTAAACTTATCCAGTTCTTCAAGCACCACAATAGGTAAATAAATATCATTCTCCTGAAAGTTCTCAATACATTTGTAATCGTGCAGGATAACATTGGTATCCAGCACAAAATTCTTCTTTGCTCCCATAACCTTTCGATTTAATGATTATTCAACATTGAACGACAAAACATGAATGTTCCTAAAAGAACATATATTATCTGCGTTCCCTACAAATATACTTATTTTAAAATATGAATGTTCGTTAGAATGAAAAGTTTTATAGGAGAAAACTATCTTATAAAGCTTATTTATCTTATTATGCCGGCATTTTAATGACATTAACAGTCTGTTTTATTTTTTCTTCGTGAATTATTAACCGGCTCACAGATATGAAGAGATTAAATCACAGGTGCAAGCCGGTTAAAGGTTCTACTTTCACTCTTCATTTCATTAATCAAAAATAAAACAGGAATATGAACAAGATAAAAGTACTGCTGGTAGAAGACGAGGCTACACTTGCCATGATTATAAAAGACACGCTGGATGGTAAAGAATTTGAAATCATATTAGCTGCCGATGGAGAAGAAGGTATTGCCCGTTACAAGGAAACTAAACCGGATGTTATCGTATCAGACATCATGATGCCTAAAATGGATGGGTTTACGATGGTTCGGGAAATACGAAAGCACGATTGTACAATTCCTGTATTATTCTTGTCTGCCCGTTCTTCGGCAAATGATGTAGTAGAAGGTTTTGAATTAGGGGGAAATGATTATCTAAAGAAGCCTTTCGGCATAGCAGAACTGATCGTACGTATAAAAGCCCTTTTGCATAAAATAACCGTAAAGCAGCCACAAGAGACATATTTCCGTATCGGACAATATGAATTTGACTCTATTACCCAAACTCTTTCTTTCTGTGATGATAAAGAGTTGCTTAGTAACCGGGAGTCGGAAATATTAAAACGGTTGTGTGAAAATATCAATCAAATATTACCAATGAAGGAGGTTCTACTGGACTTATGGGGAGATGATTCGTTTTTCAATTCGCGCAGCCTGCATGTATTTATTACCAAATTAAGGCATAAATTATCTCGCGACCCGTCAATTAAAATATTAAATGTACGCGGAATAGGATATAAAATGATTATAAACTAACGATATAATGGTTCAAATACACTTTTTTAAAGCCTGTGCCAGTTGGTCCGGACAGGATGTACCGCGTCCATGACAGTCTATCCCTTCCATTCGATTGATTGCTTCATTTACATTCATTCCCACAAGCAGGGCAGATATCCCTTGGGCATTACCATGGCAACCACCTATAATTTGTACATTGGTTATTACATCGCCCTGGACATCAATTAGCATCATCTTTGAGCAAACATCCCCCTGAGGCGCGTACACAACACGTTGTTGTTCCATTTCCTTTTATTCTTCATTTTTATTAACAGCAGGCAAAGGTAAAATAAAATTGACTACTTTTGCACAATACAAATCACAAAAACATGACATACGAAGATACATTACACTATTTGTATACCAGTATTCCGGTATTCCAGCACAGCGGTGCTTCTGCTTATAAACCGGGTCTTGGAACAAGTATAGCTCTTGATAATTACTTAGGAAATCCACATAAATCATACCGGACGATTCATGTGGCAGGAACAAATGGCAAAGGCTCGGTCTGTCACGTGCTGGCTGCTATTTTACAGCAATCAGGATATAAAGTAGGTTTGTATACCTCCCCTCATTTGGTAGATTTCAGGGAACGTATCCGAGTCGATGGAAAAAAAATATCTAAAGAATATGTAACCGGTTTTGTTGAACGCCACCGCCCCTTTTTCGAATCTCTCCATCCTTCATTTTTTGAACTTACATCCTCTATCGCATTTGATTATTTCCGTAATGAAAAGGTCGATTATGCCATTATCGAAGTTGGTATGGGAGGACGACTGGATAGTACTAATATAATATCTCCTGTCTTAAGTATTATAACGAATATCAGCCTTGATCATACCCGGTTTCTGGGTGATACAGTAGAGAAGATCGCTGCAGAAAAAGCAGGGATCATTAAGACTGGGATTCCTGTTTTAATCGGAGAAGGATTAGATTCTTCCGTGGCAGAAGTATTCAGAGAAACAGCCCGCAAACAAAATTCACCCATTTACTTTTCTCAAAGTGTGGAATTAATAAATAATGCGATACGGACAGAAGATGGCTGGGAGATTGATTCATTGGAATTCGGGAAACTGCACGGAGAATTGGGCGGTTTCTCGCAATGCAAAAATAACCGTACAATATTGGCGGCACTCAGTCTTTTAACCCGTTCCGGTATAAACATTCCGATAGAAGCAATCCGGGAGGGTTTTAGCCATGTAACGACATTAACCGGGCTAATGGGGCGTTGGCAAAAGTTGCAAGACAAACCGAAAGTCATCTGTGATACAGGACATAATATAGGAGGTTGGAACTATTTGAGTTCTCAATTGGAAGGCATAGCCAAACATTATAAAAATCTTTACATGATAATAGGTATGGTAAACGATAAAGACGTAGACGGAGTATTATCCATGATGCCTAAAGAGGCTAACTACTTTTTTACACAAGCATCTGTAGAACGTGCAATGCCGGCACAGGAATTTGCTTTGAAAGCATCCATACACGGCTTATCTGGTATTACTTGCAAGACCGTTCGGGAAGCTGTGGAAAAAGCTTTAAAAAAGGCTGGCAAAGATGACCTGGTTTTTATTGGAGGCAGCACCTTTATCGTTGCCGATGCTATTCCCCTATTTCAAACAAACGAATAACTTAATTCATATCAAATATTATGACACAACAGATTCAAAGAAAACTAAGTGAGTCTAAAACGGCCCGCTGGAGCGTCTTGGCGCTTGTGGCATTCACCATGCTTTGCGGATATTTTATTACGGACATGATGGCTCCACTCCAAGATTTACTTCAAACGCCTGTAGGTGGAGGCGGTTTAGGATGGTCAGGAGATGATTATGGTAAATTTACCAGTGCATACGGATGGTTTAATGTATTTTTCCTTATGTTGATATTCGGGGGAATGATCCTTGACAAAATGGGTGTACGTTTTACCGGCCTTATGGCAACCTGTATTATGATTGTTGGTGTATTCATTAAATGGTTTGGTATCTCACATAATTTCGACGGTGCGACAGTAACTATTTTGGGAACAGAATGGGGATATACATTACTGGTAGCTTCACTGGGATATGCAATATTTGGTGTTGGAGTGGAAATTGCCGGTATCACCGTTTCCAAGATTATTGTAAAATGGTTTAAAGGTAAAGAAATGGCTCTTGCCATGGGATTGGAGATGGCTTGTGCACGTATCGGAACAGGGTTGGCCATAGGTGTTACTCCATTGTTATGTAAAGCATTCAACAACTCTATCAGCATGCCGATTTTAATCGGATTAATATTATTATGTATAGGTCTGTTGTCGTTCATCGTATTTGTGGTAATGGATAAACGCCGCGACGAAGAACTGGAAAATACGGAAGAAGAAGCCGAAGAGCCGTTCCGTTTCTCAGACATCTTTTCCATTATTTCAATGAAAGGATTCTGGTACGTAGCTCTTTTATGCGTACTATTTTATTCTGCCGTATTCCCATTTTTGAAATATGCTCCGAGTTTAATGATCAATAAGTTTGGTATCGATCCTGAATGGTCTGGTGTGATTCCCGCTTTATTACCATTCGGAAATATTCTGCTTACTCCGTTTTTCGGTAACCTGTATGACCGTAAAGGAAAAGGCGCTACAATTATGATTGTTGGTGCAATCATGTTGGTATTCATACACTTCATGTTCTCTATTCCTGCATTAAACAACTGGGTTATCGCACTCGGACTGATTCTTTTGTTGGGAATTGCTTTCTCCCTGGTACCATCGGCTATGTGGCCTTCTGTTCCGAAAATCATCCCCGAAAATAAACTGGGTACGGCTTATGCTCTGATATTCTGGGTACAAAACTGGGGATTGATGGGAGTTCCGTATCTTATCGGCAAAGTCCTTGATAAATATTGTATTACCGGATATGTAAATAAAAAACCGACATACGATTACACTATTCCGATGATGATATTTACTTGTTTCGGTATCTTAGCCCTTATGATTGCATTATTATTGAAGCGTGAAGACAGGATCAAAGGTTACGGATTGGAATTACCCAATATTAAAAAACCGGAAGAAGAAGCTAAAATCATTGCAGAAGAAATGATTGCAGAACCATAATACAAAAATATCAATAAATATGATTTGTTTTCCGAATGCCAAAATAAACCTGGGACTGAATATTGTAAGTAAACGTCCGGACGGTTATCATAATATTGAAACCGTATTTTATCCGGTTCCTGTAAAGGATGCCCTGGAAATAGTAATAGCCAAAACCTTTTCTTTTCATCAAACCGGTATTCCTGTTGATGCTCCAGTTAAAAAAAATCTGGTTGTTAAGGCTTTGAATATATTAAAGGGAAAGTATGAAATTCCACCACTGGAAGTTCATTTGCTAAAAGCCATTCCTTTTGGTGCAGGATTGGGCGGAGGTTCTGCCGATGCCGCTTTTATGCTGAAGCTGATCAATGATTTTTGCAAATTAAATATACAGGATGATGAGTTAGAAAGAATAGCTTCACATATTGGTGCCGATTGTCCGTTTTTCATTCGTAATACACCTGTGTTTGCGAATGGAACAGGTAATCAGTTTGAACATGTATCTCTTTCATTAAAAGGATACTATTTATGCCTGGTAAAGCCGGAAGTGGCAGTATCAACCCCCGAAGCCTATTCGTTGGTTACTCCTGCGGAACCTGATATTTCATTAAAAGAGATTATCAAACAACCTGTGTCCGAATGGAGAAATAGCATGAAAAATGATTTTGAAGGCAGTGTGTTTCCAAAATATCCGGCAATAGAGAAAATCAAACAAACTTTGTATGCCAGGGGGGCTGTTTATGCTTCTATGTCCGGCTCCGGTTCATCTGTATTCGGATTATTCGAATCTCCAACGGATTTAAAGGAATACTTTAAGGACTGCTATATTTGGGAAGGAGCAATGGAATGAATGAAATAGCAAGCTTTTTTGATTCCTTAGCCGATCGTTGGGATGAACTTTGTACGCATGATGCGGATAAGATTAACACGATACTGGAACAAACCACTCTGCACAAAGGCTTACGTATTCTGGATATAGGATGCGGGACGGGTGTACTCGAAAAGTATCTCCTTCCCTATTCTCCCGCTAGTATTGTAGCTATAGATATTTCCGGACAAATGATTGAAATGGCGAAAAGCAAATATGCAACTTCAATTGTAGACTTCCGCCATGCAAATGTATTGGATATGAAGGAAGAATTGTTTGATTATATCATTGCTTATAGCGTTTTTCCTCATTTTGAACACCAGCAAAAAACAATTTCTCATTTGGCAGACCTTCTTGTTCCGGATGGAGAGCTTGTTATTTGCCATAGTGAAGGACGTAATAAGATAAACAGTCATCATAACAAGCATGCCGGCAAATTGTCTTTCGGTTTACCAGCAGCAAAAGAATTGGCGGATTGGATGCAACCTTATTTCACTATACACTCTATATACGATTCCGATGACTATTATTTGGTAAGCGGTTTACGCAAATTGTAAATATAATATATATGAAAAAAAGAACTTATTTAATTCCGGTATTATTGTTTGCTGCACTAACACTTCAGGCAGCCACCAATATAAAGGTAATGCAATACAAATATGCCGGCCCTATTGTGGTAAACAAACCGTTTATGGTTGACACCGTAAATGTAAACGGGAAGCCGTTTGAAGCAAAAAATCTACTTAAATCCACACTGCCGTTCGATCGGGCATTGTCTTCTCCCGAAATACTTCAGGCAGACACAGCCGGGTCTGTTTCTTTCCCGGCCTCGCAAAAAGGATATGCCCTTCATCTGTTTTCTTTCTTTTTAAATAGTGACAGATATGTGAAAGGTACACTAGAAGTAACAGGCAACGGCGCCTTTGACGTATATGTCAATAACAAATCTGTAGGGTCTACTTCTGAACTGGTCATGGAGCCGCGCCGTTATGAAATTGTTATTAAATACCTGACTGCAGAAACTGATACATGCAAACCTTCTTTTAAAACAATATTTAAAAGTAAGGAAGATGCAGTAGTTACAGCTTCGTTAAACCCTGAAAAGCGTTATACATTGAACAATATAATGGAAGGTCAGGATTTCAGGGGAATAGGTGTTTCACCTAACGGTAAATACGCTTTGGTAAAGTATGTAAATCGTTTCCCTGAAGGCAAAAGCGAATCATATACGCAGTTAATGGATGCTTCAACCGGACGCATATTGTTGCAGGATAACGGTTTTCTTACCAATGCCCGTTGGATGCCTGAGAGCAATTTATTCTATTATACGCGCAAAGGTCTGCAAGGTAAAGAGCTTGTAACCGTGGACCCGGCAACAATGAAAGAAAATATTCTGGTAAATGATCTGCCGGACGGACATTTTATAGTTGCTCCGAATGAAGCATCTCTCTTTTTTACTATCGAAGAACAGGGGCCTAAAGAAGGTAACGAATTGATCCGCGTGTTGGAACCCAGAGATCGTTTGCCTGGTTTCCGCGACCGTTCGTTTATCTGGCGGTATGATCTTCACACGGGGCTTTATGAACAACTGACTTTTGGTTACCAAAGTACGTATATTAATGACATAAGTGCCGACAGCCGTTATCTGCTGTTCAGTGTCAACGATAATGTATATACATCTTTGCCTCACGGACGTAATTCATTATATAGAATGGATTTGCAAACAATGGCAATTGATACCATCTGGGAAAAAAAACCTTATGTTAATCAGGCGGCTTTTTCTCCTGACGGAAAACAGCTTTTGGTGGCCGGTTCCGGTGATGCATTCGAAGGTATAGGCTTAAATATCAAAGAAGGGCAATTGTCGAATGATTATGACGGGCAACTTTTCCTTTATAACTTGGCCAATCATAAAGCAACTCCCTTAACAAAAGAATTTAATCCTAATGTAATAGATGCAGTATGGAATCGTTATGACGGACAAATCTATATCCAGGCAGAAGACCAGGATTTCCAGCGCCTTTTTTCTTGTAATCCGGCTAATGGAAAAATCAAACAGATTGCTTTAACCGAAGATATTATTACAGGCTATTCATTGGCTGATAACGCTCCTGTATTGTTCTTCTATGGACAAAGCGTTTCTAATGCAAACCGCCTCTATACTTATGATCTGAAAGGCGGAAAGAGCCGTTTGGTTTACGATCTTTCTTCCGATAAACTGAAAGACATTGCATTGGGTGAAGTGCATGACTGGAATTTTACATCAACTGACGGAACTACCATTCAAGGACGTTATTACTTGCCTCCCCATTTCGATCCCGGCAAGAAATATCCAATGATCGTTTACTATTATGGAGGTACATCGCCCACAAACCGTATGTTGGAAATGCGCTATTCAATGCACATGTATGCAGCTTTGGGTTATGTTGTCTATACGCTAAATCCTAGTGGTACTACTGGTTTCGGACAAGAATTTGCTGCCCGCCACGTTAATGCCTGGGGCATAAAAACGGCCGATGAAATTATTCAGGGAACAAAAGAGTTTTGTAAACAGCACGCTTTCGTGAATGAAAAGAAAATAGGCTGTATTGGTGCCAGCTATGGAGGCTTTATGACACAGTATTTACAGACCAAGACAACTATCTTTGCTGCAGCTGTCAGCCATGCAGGTATTAGTGCATTAAGCAGTTATTGGGGTGAAGGTTACTGGGGATTTGGCTATTGTTCCGTAGCTAACAAAGGTACTTATCCATGGAATAATCCGGAATTTTTCACAAAACAAAGTCCGTTATTTAATGCAGACAAGATAAATACCCCCCTTTTACTTTTGCATGGTAACGCTGATACAAACGTTCCTGTCGGGGAAAGCATTCAGATGTTTGCTGCCCTTAAACTACTGGGCAAAACAGTAGAGTTTGTTCAGGTAGACGGAGAGAACCACGGCATTGTAGGCTACAGCAAACGTATAGGATGGCAAAATACTATCTTTGCCTGGTTTGCCAAATGGCTGAAAGATGAACCGGAATGGTGGGCAGCTATGTATCCGGAAAGGAAATTATAACTTTCCGCATGAAATAAAAAACAATCCTGTCAGTCAGATGAGACCGGCAGGATTGTAATGCAATGTGAAGTATATTATAAGAAAAACGTATTACTTAATATTCGGGTTTAATGCATGCCATTCCGATACCGGAGGCAAAACTCCCATAGCAATTACTTCATCACGCAAAGCACAAAGATGTTCGTAGCTTTTTGCCAGAGCCGCATCTTCTTCCGGAGTTCCCTTGACATCTTTCAATGCAACACCATCCTTTGTTATAGATGTTTCCCAAGCCATCATAATGTGATCGAACTTGCCGTTTGACACGTATGCTCCGGCAGGCCAACGGAATGGTTTGCCACCCATAGCTGCCGCAATCATTTCAATTGAAACATAAGACGGGCTCTGAAAAGAAGAACGACCGCGCAAAACAATAATATTTGCACCACCTTTAGTCACTTTTGCCTGGATTTCTGTCCACTGGTCTTTTGTCAAATCGGCAGTACCGATAATATCGGTTAGTTTCTTACCGTTTACTTCTGCTGTAGACGCATAAACAGCCATTTGTTCGCCATGACCTCCATAGGTACGGCAATTGTTAACCAAATCCATAGAAATACCAAAATGTTTGGCCAGTTCGCTACGCAGACGGGTACTGTCCAAAGCAGCTAAAGTGGTAACCTGTGACGGCTTTAAACCGGAATATAATAACGTAATTAACCCTGTAATATCAGCAGGATTGAAAATTACAACAATATGTTTAACATCCGGACAATATTTCTTTACATTCTTACCGAATTCTTCTGCGATAGCAGCATTACCTTTCAACAAATCTTCACGTGTCATACCGGCTTTACGGGCAGCGCCACCTGAGTTTACAATATATTTAGCTCCGGTTAAAGCTTCTTTTATATCAGAGGTAAATGTAATATTAACACCTTCAAAACCACAGTGGAACAATTCTTCGGCAACGCCCTCCAATCCAGGAGCGTAGGGATCATATAAGCAAAGGTTTGAAGTTAATCCCATCATAATGGCTGTCTGTGCCATGTTTGAACCAATCATACCTGCAGCACCTACAATGGTGAGTTTTTCGTCTGTTAGCGTCTTCATAAGATCTGATTTTAAATTATATATTAATAACTGTTTATTTGCCTGCTATTTTCTTTCCGGCAACAAATGTAAAGATTCTAAATCATGTATACCAATCATAAAAATGAATACTCCATAAGCAGAAGTTATAACCATGATCAGATATAACTACAATTTAGTACCTTTGCATCATGAAAACATTTAAACCGGACGCATGGTTGCCAACAACCAAAAAAGAAGTTGAATTGCGAGGATGGGATTATGTGGATGTAATCTTATTCAGTGGAGATGCCTATGTGGACCATCCTTCTTTTGGTGCTGCCGTTATAGGGCGGATATTAGAAGCCGAAGGACTGCGTGTAGCTATTGTTCCGCAACCGGATTGGCGTGGCGACTACAGAGATTTCAGGAAACTGGGTACTCCCCGCCTCTTTTTCGGCGTATCAGCCGGAGCGATGGATTCAATGATTAACCATTATACGGCGAATAAGCGTTTACGCAGCGATGATGCTTATACACCAGACCGCCGGGCTGGAATGAGACCGGACTATCCGAGTATTGTCTATACAAAAATATTAAAAGAGTTATATCCCGATATTCCTGTCGTATTAGGTAGTATAGAGGCTTCTTTGCGTCGGCTTACGCATTATGACTATTGGCAAGATAAACTGAGGCCGGGCATTTTGGCCGACAGTCCTGCTGATTTATTGATATATGGAATGGGTGAAAAACCAATAAGGGAATTAGTTCGCCGCCTGCAAGCCGGGGAATCATTCCATTCTATAAAAGATATCCGTCAAACCGTTTATTTGTCGGATAAGGCAGAACTACAGCCTGGTGATATAGAACTTTATTCGCACGAAGAGTGTCTGCGTGATAAATTAAAACAGGCAAAAAATTTTAAACATATTGAAGAAGAATCAAATAAATACAACGCATCCCGTATTTTACAGGCTGTCGGGAAAAAGACCATTGTTGTAAATCCTCCTTTCCCACCAATGACGGAAGAAGAGTTGGATGCTTCGTTCGATCTTCCTTATACGCGTCTTCCCCATCCTAAATACAAAGGAAAAATAATCCCGGCTTTCGAGATGATTAAATTCTCGGTGAATGTGCATCGGGGTTGTTTCGGGGGATGTGCTTTCTGTACTATATCTGCCCATCAGGGCAAATTTATTTCTTCACGAAGTAAAGAGTCCATACTGAAAGAAGTGAAAGCGATAACGGAAATGCCCGGCTTTAAAGGTTATTTGAGCGATCTGGGCGGTCCGTCGGCCAATATGTACCGTATGAAAGGCAAAGACGAGAAAATATGCAGCCAATGTAAAAAACCGTCCTGCATATTCCCTGTCGTATGTAAAAACCTGAATGCCGACCATACGCCTTTACTGGAAATATATAAAGCCGTGGACAGTTTGCCGGAAATCAAACGTTCTTTTATAGGAAGCGGGGTACGTTATGATTTGCTTTTACATCGTTATACGGATGAAGACTTAAACCGGTCTGCACAGACTTATACGGAAGAATTAATTGCCCGTCATGTTTCCGGTCGTTTAAAGGTGGCACCAGAGCACACACAAGACGAAGTACTTAAACAAATGCGCAAACCGTCTTTCCAATTGTTCGGACAGTTTAAAAAGATATTTGACAAGGTAAATCAAAGACAGGGCTTAAAACAACAGCTTATACCCTATTTTATATCCAGCCATCCGGGTTGTACGGAAACAGATATGGCCGAACTGGCAGTTTTAACAAAAGGATTACATTTTCAGTTGGAGCAGGTGCAGGACTTTACTCCTACTCCTATGACGCTGGCTACCGAGATGTATTACACCGGCTATCATCCTTATACGCTGGAGAAAATCTTTACGGCACGCAGTAAAGAACAAAAACTGGCACAACGACAATTCTTTTTCTGGTACAAACCTGAGTTTCGCCGGCAAATAACTCAAGCATTGCAAAAACTGGGAAGAAAGGATTTAATTAATAAACTGTTCGGCAGATAAGTTTTTCCTTGTCTGCTTTTCATTTAATTCGGATACCTACCCTATTCAGTTCAGTTGCCTACCCAAATACTGTCATATATGGGTCTCAATAAAAGGTCGTTTAAGGGTTCACTTTGTCACCTTCTGTCACTATCTTCGGGGGGTGTTTCAAAATCCGAAAAATTATCCACAGATTTCATTTTAACACTTCCGCGAACACTTTTCCTAATGCCTGAATAAGCAATTTATTGCATACAGACAATATAGAATTTCCAGAAAAGGGTTTGGCTAAAGCCAATACAGATATATCCCCTTTTAGTCCGTCCGCTGAAGCAGACGGCAATTGAAACCAGGCTAAAGCCATAAAAGAGCAGGCTCTATCGGCCATCCCAAAAGAAAGCTCTGCTTTCTCACTTCCGGCATCAGCGGCTGGACGTCAAACGCAGGTAAAAGACGTAGCGACGAAACCAGCGGCTGTCTGAGCGAAGCGAGTTCCGCTGGTTAAGCAAAGTCTTTTGCCGGAGTAGCCCGGACGGTGCAGCCTTGACCTTTTGGTTACTTTTGGGTCAAGCCAAAAGTAATAAAAAAGTGTTCGCCGGAAGCACTAAAGCGTTGCAGATACAATCCCGTAATAACAGAACAATAATATATTTATCAGTAATTTACACCCGATACCAGATCGTTTTGCAATTTAGGAATAAGCCCCGAAGATAGTGACAGAAGGTGACAAAGTGGAGGGTATATTATACTGTTTTTCCCGGTACGAATAACAGTCTTGCCGGTCGTGGGTTATCATGTACAAATTATATTCTTTATCCAGTTTGTTAATTCAATACTTTTATTATATATTGTCGCCTTGTTTGCTTTAAATCGGTCTGGTATATCTCTGGAATTTTATTTCAAATAATTTTAAACAGACTTTATGGTAATACTATATTTAAAAATCGCATTCCGCAATTTATGGAAATATAAAACACAATCGCTTACCGGCATTCTGAGTTTAGCTTTTGCACTAGCCTGTTTTGTCCCGGCTCTTTACTGGATGCGCTATGAGACTTCCTACGACAGTTTCTATCCTGGTTCGGATCATATTTACCGCATTTATTCAGTGGATAAACAGTCGGGCAAAGTAAACGAACTGGTTTCGGGTATTTTAGAGAGAAAACTGCAAGATCAGTTTCCGGCAATGCAAGCTTCGAGCGTTTTCTTTGTCGAGCAAAATAATTGCAGTTCGGAAAAAATGCCGTACATCCGGTTGCATACGATCTTTGCGGACAATACTTTTTTCAGTGTTTTTCCTCAGGCTGTTATCTGTGGTAATCCACAACCGCTACAAATTACAAATAATATAGTCCTTTCGGAAACGGTGGCCGTACGTATGTTTGGAGATGCGGAAAAAGCTATTGGAAAACAAATAAAGAGTACCTTACTTGATTGGCATCCACCCTATACAGTTACCGCAGTTGTGAAAGATCCTCCGCCAAATACGAATCTTCCGTTTGATGCGATACTATATATCGAGGATTTACAAAAACAGAAATCTTTCATTGAAAGTTCTGTGAAACAGATATGGTCATTTGCTACTTTGCAAATGTATGTAAAGCTTCCTCCATATACAGATGTTGATGGGTTGGCCGGACAACTGCGTAATTTTCCGTTACAGTTAGACGCAAACACCAAAATAGAACTGCAAATGATGCCAGTGAGCGATGTTCGCTATCTACATCTCGACCTTTTTCGCCAACGCATCCGCGAATCTGCTTTTTATCACATCATTCAATCTGTAATTATGGATTTCCAGTTGCCGCATAGCTTCTTCTTCCGACATATGGAATAAGATGTGTAATATTTTCTTTGCCCGCTTAATGAGCTTATTATTGATACATTCCACTTCCGTCATATAACTTCCATATACTTTGCCTAGTCGTATCATTGCGATGGTAGAGATGAAGTTAAGTACTTTCTTTGTGGCTGTACCGGCTTTCATCCGGGTAGAGCCTGCAATAACCTCATTACCGGTATGCAAGGCTATAACTTTATCGCTAAACGGAACAGACACAACCTCTTTTTCCTGTATAAAGACCGTATAAGCACCAATAGTCTTTGCATAAGCTAATGCGGATTGGACAAAGTATGCACTTCCACTAACAGATATGCCAATAACAACATCCTTTTCCGAAACGTTTGCCAATATCATTTCGGGTACGCAACTGGCATCTTCTTCAAAATTTGTCTCGATGTCAATAGCAGCATCAGCTACTCCTCCGGCAATTAATGTAAGAACACGTTCACGTGGGAAACCAAAAGTACAAGCTATTTCCACCGTATCGACAGCAGCCAATCGTCCGCTCGTTCCGGCACCTACGTATATAAGACGTCCACCGTTGTTCAGGCGTTCTGCTATTACGTCTGCCACTTCTGCAATATCCGATAATGACTCAGACAAGGCTGTTCCGGCCTCCTGCTCGGTTTTCCATAAAAGGGATGCTAAATCTGCTGTGTCCATTTTATGCAATTGAAGAGAAGGATCATACGGCTCTTCTGTAACAAGATTTTTATATTCGGGAATGCATCGTAATGATTGGGCGTATTGTTCTCCCACCGCAATTAATAATGCACCCAGTAAAGGTAATTCATTTGCTTCCTGCACTAAACGGACTTCTATAATATCTCCGGTCAAAACCGGAGATGCCTGTAATCTTGTTGTAATCTGTTCAGCCAAAGGATAACCTGCTGCTTGTACCGCATGGGCCAACCCGCCTCCTATCAGTATGAGATCTGTCCGGAACAGATAATAGGTCGTCCGTATTATTTGTACCAAACGTTCCAGATATTCATCTGTTTTTTCTTTATATGCAGCCTCTTTAAAAACTGCAACCAAATTATTATCAGGATGCACGGATGCAAGCAAAGATGCACTGGCCAGTTGATCATAACTGCCATCGGGTGTTTCTATACTACCCAATAACGGTTGGCTATAAGAAGGAGTCCATCTGCGTCCGTTTCTCCAAAGGGAGAATCCTAATCCTGTACCGATAGGCATTATGCCAACAGTACGATAGCCTTCAAGATATCCGGCTACGGATGCTCCTACCGCAGCAGCATCCGCATCATTTGATAACACAACAGGTACCTGATATTTATCTTTCAGCCATTCAATCCATTTATTATTTTTCAACGGAGCCAGATGATCTGCAGAAAACAAGACCCGGGTTCCTGCATAATCTACTATTCCGGCAGTGGAAATCCCAATAGCACATACTTCACAATCAGGGCACACTAAAATATCCATCAATTCCTGAAGAGCTTCAATAAAGTCATCAACAGTCTTATCCGTTCCCAGACGACTTTTTACCCTTTTTATTTCTTTAGGATCGATCTTGTACTCTTTTATGCACTTCATATAAGGTACGGCAAGACCTTTTATCCAGGAGCCTCCAATATCCAAAGTTAAATATATGCGTTTCATATACTGTATTTTATTCCATCATCCACATTGCTTCTTTCATTTCCTTTGAGACATCTATGCTTTGTGTAAAGTCCCAATACGACCGGTCCTTTTCAACTAAAACCTGTGTGCCGACAATCCAGCTCTGGATCCATCCCGTAAGTGTAGACCATGCTCCCCATCCTGCATCGGCATTTGAAGCCCAATAATCCCAACGGTTATAGTCGAAAGCACGCATCCATGCTCCGTCCAGATCTTTATGGTTCTTGCTTTTTACCTGAATACGGATTAAAAAGTCCGACAGCTTCAGAAGTGCTTCCTTGTATTGAGGATTTCCGGTTGCATGTGCAGCTTCGTTTAAAGCGAAGAAAGCAAAGTTGCATGTGTATAGCATATCTGCTACAGGGTCGCCGTTTTTTGCAATCAGAGGAGCTTCATGCAATCCATAGTCGCTATTAGATTTAGCACCGCCAAACATTCCGGTAGAACTACTGCCTAACTCTTCACGAATGGCACCACATTCTACCTGGTTCTTTAATACTTCCTGTACTATTGTATCTAGCCAAGCCCGGTGCTCCGGTGTATCTTCTACCTGAACCAGCCACGCTAATGGCAATACCATACGTGCACGTTCCTGCTGAATGCCGTTTGTCCATCCCCATTTATCAGGATAAGACTCCATTGTAATACGAATGCCTGATTTTGCTTTTTCCAACAAAGGCTTATATCCGGTTTTGTCGTATAACCACAGATAACAAGCCCACATCCACGATTCGAAATGGGGATGCGGATTGGTGTAGTCGCGTTCGCCATAATATTTCCAACCTTTTTCCAATATATCCGGCTCTTCTAACCGTCCTCCCTGGAAACCTTGCTTGCTGCATATCCTTAAATTTGCAAGTATACATTCTACCACAAACTTATTCCAACGTTCGTTTTTCAGATAAGCCGAAGCCCCTATTACGCCTAACAAAGAACGGGCATTATCATCATTATAGAATACATACGGATGTGTTTCAGACCAGCCTAAAAGGCCATAAGACGGACTGTTTTTATCTGCACGCGGACCTTTCCTGAAGTTCGCTTCATAAAACATATAATCCATCAGATGTTCTGAAGTTCTTTCATATTTTTTGTCATTCAGCAGATTGCCGGCAGAAGCCAGTAAAAAGGCGACTTCTCCTTGTACGTCATTTCGTAACCAATAACGATATTGTTCTGTACCATCATAATAAATAGTAGAAGCATGTCCTTCCAGAATACCGTCGGAACCATTACCCACCAGTTCGCAGGGAGGAACCGGAGGACCAACAGGCATTAGCCCGTCACCTTGTATTTCCTGTGCACGGGCTTTCCACGACGGATGTATAAAAAAGCGTCCGTTATACAGCCACTCGGTGCCTTTACGTATAGAAACAGCACGGGCATCAGCCGGCAATATAGCATCTTCGGAATAAGATGGTTGCGGGTCAGACTCCCACTTTGACAGAGTTATATTTTTTTTGTTAGCAACCCAGGATAGTATTTGCTCCCATACGGATTTCCATGAAGCGTTAGGAGCATATCGGGCAGTTTTAAAATTAGACAGGCACGACATTGCTATCATCGTATTTTTTTCCTTGAATAAAAGGGGAAAAACTTCCGTATCTGTCAAACCGTACTGTGCAATATCGAACCCTGCAACTTTTGCATACGAAATATAAGGATCTTTTACTGCCGCTTTATATATGTGGCAATCATTTAATGCCAACAAGCTCATTGGTTTTAACGTAGAAAAGAATTTGGAAGAAATAACACCCCGTTCCAATTTACCTGCATAAATATCTTTTGTTATCTGCACACCTGGATAATCATTGATAAACTCCACATATAACCTTAATTGCTTCTGTTTAGCCAGCTTATAAAGATCCTGGTTGATAACTGTTGGTTGATTGGGATATTCTGTTGCGGTTATAATAACACCGCTTCCTTTTGTTGCTTCTTCTATTGCTTGGGCAGGAGTGTCAAAACGTTTTACATTAAACGTTTCTTTAGTAAGTAACTGAAAAAGATCATTGTCCGCATGAGCACATATATTTATAGCAGTTTGCGCCATTACGTTGTGGCTTAAAAAGGCTAGTAAAAAAACAAGTATGTATGGTAATAATTTGTGGTTATTTGATTTCATTCTAACTGTTATTTTGCGGTTTATTCTAAAATGAACAGAGGGAATACATCCAGATTGTCTTGAAGCACTCCCTCTAAATTATAATTAAGCCTTAACGGCAATTACTTCTATTTCTACCAGACCATTTTTAGGTAAGGTTTTAACGGCAACGGCTGAACGTGCAGGAAAAGAGCCATCGAACTGCGAAGCATACACTTCGTTCATTGCTGCAAAATCTCCCATATCTGCTAAAAACACGGTAGTCTTAACCACATCATTAATGCTATAACCGGCCTCTGCCAGGATAGCGTGAACATTTTTAAATGCCTGAAAAGTTTGTTCTTTTACTCCTCCTTCTACAAAGTTTCCCGTAGCAGGGTCAATGCCTAACTGTCCTGAAGCAAACAGCATATTTCCTACCTGTATAGCCTGGCTATAAGGGCCTATAGCTGCCGGTGCTTTAGTTGTTGCAATAACTTTTTTCATTGTATATATATATTTAGAATAAATAGTTCTCTCCTATTCTTTCATTCGTTGACGTACCACTTCGTATATCAGTATAGAGGATGCTACAGATACATTTAGGGATCCTATAGTTCCAAACTGAGGGATTTTTATCATGCTATCGCAAATACGGAGGTTCTCCATTGAAACACCTGTATCTTCGGCTCCCATTACAATTGCGACAGGGCCTTCATAGTGTATATCAGTATAATTTTCTGTTGCTTTTTCACTGGCAGCATAAACTTTGACGCCGCTTTCCTGTAAAAAACGGATTGATTGGTTTATACTTTTTTCCTTACATACGGGTAAAACATGTAAGGCTCCAGCCGAAGTCTTTATCGCATCGGCATTCACTGTAACACTACCTTTCGCAGGAATAACAATCGCATCAACACCTGCACATTCGCATGTGCGGGCTATAGCTCCGAAATTACGTACATCAGTCACACCATCCAATAATACTATGAAAGGATTTTTTCCTTGTTCGTATAAGAATGGAATTATATCTTCGAGCTTTTGATAGGTTATGGCAGACATAAACGCAATCACACCCTGGTGATTCTTACGGGTCAAACGATCCAAACGCTCAGCCGGAACACGTTGTACTGCAATATCACGTCCTTTTAATACTCCAAACAGTTCACGGGAAAGATCGCTTTGTAATTCTCGTTTTACTAATATTTTATCAATTTCTTTGTCTGCCTGTATAGCTTCGATTACGGCACGTATGCCAAAAACCATTTCGTTCTCTTTCATGTATTATATTCTTAATTGAATATCAAATGTTTATTGGTTCAAGTTGTATAATATTTCACAACGTTGTGCAAATATACAAAGAATACACTAACTTTTATTACTCTTTGAAAGTTATATATCCGAAACTATTTCTACCATTGCTTCACACCAACTCGAATCGTTATTACAAAAAGAACAAAGTATCCTTAATAAAATATCAGAGACATTATTAACAACCCACTCTTTAAAATTCTCTTCTCTCCGCATCCGTTCAGGCCACTGGATTTACGTCTTGCGGAAAATTATTATTTAAACAGATTTCCATAATTAATAATTGCTATTTGTCTTTTATAAAGGATAAGTAAGCACTCCAATTATGTATCAGGACTGTCGTATTATGACTTTTGTAATTTATAGTTATGATTTTCTAATACCATAACTATAAATTACAAAAGTCATAACTATGAATGGGTAACTAATATATCCGGGGTTATAACCTCTGCTATAATTACAGGTATATATGTTACAATTATTCCATATCTGTAAATTATTATATACAGGTATGGGATAATGACAAAGTTCTGTGTCCCCACTTTGTTATTAAATATTTAAACTAATAAAGATATCATTCCTATTTTGTATTTTTGCAGCTCAAAATAAAAAGACAGTAAATGTTTTACAAAGGATTTCTCATTTTTGCAGGAATAATCGGGATGATATCTTTGCAATCGTTATATGCGCAACAGGGGATAAATTCGTCTCAATCTTCCGTCAGCAATATTTCAGCAACCTCACAAGACACAATCATTGCCCCTCCGTCACCTGAACCTCTTATGATAGATGGTAAGCCAATGAATGAGAAGCAACGTAACCGTTACTATAAACAGTTGCGTAAAGATTCCATACGTGCAAAGAAAAATGTCTGGTGGTCTATACTTGGCGGCCCGTCATATACACCTGAAGCGTCATTAGGTGTGGGTGGAGCTGTATTGGCAAGCTTCAGATTAAATAAGAATGATACAATTTCACAACGTTCTTTTATTCCGGCCGGATTCAATATTACATTAAACGGGACAATGGTGTTTGCCGGTGCAGGTACTCTATTTTTTAATGAGAATAAGTTCCGTATTTATATTAGTTACGGATATAGAAATGAGCCGTCCCATTACTTTGGCAAAGGTTATGAAAACATAGAACACACTGAAAAAAGCGATTCTACCACCAAGTTCCATAAAAGCTATTTCCAGCTTTATCCCCGCTTTGTATGGGAAATCAAACCCCATTTATATACAGGTGCTTTATTTGATATCAATTATACGAAATCTACAGACATTAATCCGGTTATGCAGGCGGATCCTTATTTTCAGAAATTCAAACTGAAATATGTTAACATAGGTCTTGGCGGTTTAATACAATATGATACCCGGAATGATGTTGCAACCCCTAGTTCCGGTATGTTACTTAGTGGTATAGCCAGGGTATACAGCAAATACTTCGGAGGTGCATACAATTATGGAATGTTTGATCTGGAATATCGTCAATTCCAGCAGGTTTTTCGTCCCCGAAGTACTTTAGCATGGGTTGCACGCTCATTGATAAGTGTGGGTGATATTCCGTTTACCGAGTTACCGTCATTCGGTTCTCCTTTTGATTTACGTGGTTATTACTGGGGGAAATACCGTGATAAGACAATGGCTTATGCCATACTTGAATATCGTCACATGTTCGGTAGTGTAGAAAAATACAAAAGCGGAAACTTTTGGGCAAAATGTGGTTTCGTGGGATGGATAGGAACAGGTACTATAGGAAATGCTCCTGTTGTAGATTGGAGTAAATGGAAATTTAACTACGGAGTTGGTCTTCGTATACAGATGCAACCGGGGAAGAATTTCCGGCTGGATGTAGGTAAAGATCCGAACCAAAAAGGTATGGCCGTTTATATGAATATGACAGAAGCGTTCTAAAAAGGACACTTTCTTAAATTTAACACTTCTTTTTTGTAATATTCTTTAATCTTTATACCTTTGTATTACATAAAGGGGTGCCAAACTGTATGGGCTGAGATCATACCCTCGAACCTGATACGGGTAATGCCGTCGTAGGAAAGCACAGAGGCTTTTTCCCTCCTTTTTGATAAGAAAAATGGATAGAAACAATATTTTTCGTTATCCAACAGCACTAACTATCGCAGGATCCGATAGTGGTGGTGGAGCAGGAATACAAGCAGATTTGAAAACATTTTCTGCATTGGGTGTATTTGGAATATCGGTTATCACTGCAATAACAGCACAGAATACACAAACTGTTTACGGAATACAAGCCGTTACTCCCGATTTATTGAAAAAACAGATAGATGCCGTTTTTCTGGACTTCACAATAGATGCTGTCAAAATAGGTATGCTTCATAATAAAGAAGCCATCCATATTGTTGCAGAATCAATAAAAATCTTTGCTCCCGCTTATACAATATTAGATCCTGTTATGATTTCAACAAGTGGGAAGAAGCTTTTGGAAGATAATGCAATACATGTACTTATCGATGAATTATTTCCTAACGTAGCCTTGGTTACTCCCAATGTTGATGAAGCAGCATATTTATCCGGTATCAATATTAAAGATGAAAAGGATATGGAAAAAGCTGCCCGTTGTTTACAAGAGATGGGATGTCGCTCAGTTCTTATAAAAGGCGGGCATCTGGCCGGTATAACGACAAAGGATATTCTTATCATGCCGGATTTGGCTCCAATACATCTTGAAGTTCAAACAGTTCATACGAATAATACACATGGTACCGGTTGTACCTTGTCATCGGCCATAGCTGCATATTTAGCTCTTGGCAATAATTTACAGGAATCTGTACGTATGGCAAAAATATACATTACGAACGCTTTAGCAGAAGGAGCTGATGTCTGTGTCGGTAATGGACATGGTGCAACGAATCACTTCTTTTCTCCGGTGCCTTTACAGAAAATAAAATTACACGGATGAAAAAATTGTTTGTTATAACAACACCATATTTCTTCTGTGGCGAAGGAGAAATCCTTTCCAATCTGTTTAGGGAAGGAATGGGATGTTTGCATCTCAGGAAACCGCATTGTAGCCGATCTGCATTAGAGAAGTTGATCTTGGAAATACCTTCTCAATATTACTCACATATTGTTTTACACGATCAATTTGGACTGGTTGCAAACGGTAATCCTTATCATTTTAAAGGAATCCATCTAAATAGAAGAAACAATACTATTCCCAACGGATTTTCGGGAAGCATAAGTTGTTCATGCCATAGTTTGCAGGAAATATCAGAGAATGCAAAATTTGATTACCGGTTTCTCAGCCCTATTTTTCAAAGTATATCCAAGCAAGGTTACGGAAATGGCTTTCCTTTAGACATACTATGGCAAGCATCAAAAACAGGTCTGATTAATGAGAAAGTAATTGCACTGGGAGGCATTGACATTTCCACTATACCGCAGCTCAAAGATATAGCTTTCGGAGGCGTAGCAGTATTAGGAGCATTATGGGGCCAATCTCCTTCTGAAAAAGAAGTAAATAATATTATAAAACGATTCAAATCATTAGAATTATGTCTGGCTATTCATTGATAAAAAATACAAACCGTCTGATGCTCATTACAAATTGTTCCGGCAAATATACAGAATTGGATCAGGCTAAAATGTTTTATGAAGGCGGAGGAACTTGGTTGCAACTCCGTATGAAAGATAAATTTGACATAGAAATTGCCAGGGCAATTTCCCAACTTAAAATATCGGATCCCGAATATATCTTTTGTATGAATGATAATCTGGAGATGGCTATGGAAAGTCACGCCAGGGCTATTCATTTGGGTAAACAGGATATGCCTTTATCTGAAGCCCGGCAAATTTTAGATAGCTGTCATTGGAGCCTTATTTCTCATATAGGCGCTACTGCCAATACTTTGGAAGACATATTGCATGCAGATAAAGAAGGGGCTTCATATATAGGATTGGGGCCTTATCGTTATACAGAAACGAAAAAGAAATTAAGTCCTATTTTAGGTCTGGAAGGGTATCGTAAAATAATAAATGAGTGCAGAGAATCCGGATGTATGATTCCTATTGTCGCTGTAGGCGGTATCCGTTTAGAAGATGTTGGTCCTTTATTTGATGCAGGTGTCGATGGAATTGCCGTATCAGGATCTATTGTTAATGCTCCGGATCCTATAGAATCGACCCGGAAATTCTTATCTGAGATAAAAAAATATTGCGGAGATAAATATTAAACTTAAATATATGGCAACAAAGAAAAACATGCGTGTATCTTATCCTTCTTCTGAGAAAATATATATTCCGGGAGAGATTAATAAAATTAAGGTAGGTATGCGTAAAATCAAGCTGTTAGATACCGTGACGATAGACGATAACGGCGAAAAGATATGCAAGAAGAATAATCCGGTGATTGTTTATGACACAAGCGGTCCTTATTCGGATTCCAAAATATCAATTGATATTAATGCCGGTCTTCCCCGTATTCGTGAAGACTGGTATGAACGTCGCCGTGACTTAATCCAGTTAAGTGAGCTTACCTCAGAATATGGCCGTGAAAGATTAGAAAACCAAACACTCGACTCAATCCGTTTTCCCAAGCGCCATTTGCCCTATCGAGCCAAAGAAGGGAAAAATATCACTCAGATGTATTATGCCAAACGACGCATCATAACACCGGAAATGGAATATGTTGCCATTCGCGAAAACCAACAGATTGAAGCATTGGGACTGAAATCATATATAACACCGGATTTTGTTCGTAAAGAAATAGCAGCCGGACGTGCCATTATTCCGGCCAATATTAATCACCCGGAAGCAGAACCAATGATTATTGGTAAAAAATTTCTTGTCAAAATCAATACAAATATCGGCAATTCGGCTCTTTCATCCGGTATAGATGAAGAGATAGAGAAAGCTGTCTGGAGCTGCAAATGGGGTGGCGATACTTTGATGGATCTTTCCACCGGAGACAACATCCATGAAACACGTGAATGGATTATTCGAAACTGTCCGGTACCAATGGGAACCGTGCCTATTTACCAGGCATTAGAAAAAGTAAACGGATGTGTAGAAAATCTGACCTGGGAAATTTACCGCGACACTCTAATAGAACAGGCAGAACAAGGTGTAGACTATTTTACAATTCATGCAGGTTTATTAAAAAAACACATAGAATTGACGCAGACGCGTCTGACCGGAATTGTTTCACGAGGCGGTTCAATTATGGCCAAATGGATGCAGATTCATAATGAAGAGAATTTTCTTTACACTCATTTCTCTGAGATATGCGAAATATTAAAAGCTTATGACGTTGCCGTATCTATAGGAGACGGTTTACGGCCTGGCTCTATTTACGATGCCAACGACGCTGCTCAATTTGCCGAATTGCATACAATGGGAGAATTGACACAAGTAGCCTGGGATCAATTCGTGCAAGTTATTATTGAAGGACCGGGACATGTGCCGATGAATAAAATACACGAAAATATGAAAGAGCAACAATATGCCTGTCATGGTGCACCTTTTTACACACTAGGCCCTTTAACGACCGATATCGCTCCAGGTTACGATCATATAACTTCTGCCATCGGTGGTGCACAGATTGCTTGGCACGGCACAGCTATGATTTGTTATGTTACTCCTAAAGAGCATCTGGGATTGCCAAATAAAGAAGATGTGCGCAACGGTGTTATTGCATATAAAATTGCTGCACATGCAGCTGATTTGGCAAAGGGACATCCTGGCGCACAAGTGCGTGACAATGCTTTAAGTAAAGCCCGTTTCGATTTCCGTTGGAAAGACCAGTTCAATCTGGCCCTTGATCCGGAGCGTGCATTGCAGTACTATAAAGAAAGTGCTGTAACTGATGGAGAGTATTGTACGATGTGTGGTCCTAATTTCTGTGCTATGAGGATTAGCAAGGATGTACATAGCAAATGCAAGGATTAATCTTTAGATTTGTTGTCCTTTAGAAGAGGTGACTTTTGAAATATCAAGACAAAAATATTGATTTCAAAAGTCACCTCTTTTTATCATGCGCCCGCATTCATATCCTTCATCATATAATTCAGATAGTTTCTTAACGTCCCGTTCCGTACGTCCAACAGTGATTGGGTTTTGAGGACGAATAACAATAGCCTTATCTTCCGCTTCTAATTGATCGATATAATCTAAAACATTATTATAACTACGATAACGTAACTTCAGCTGTTCCCTTATTGCCGGATATTTACGATAAATGAATCCGGGTAAATAAAAATCTTTATTAGCTTTCCTATAGCCTTTATTGCGAGTTAGAATAATGACATTTTTTTTGTAACCGTCCTCTATAGCCCGACGAACCGGAATAGCATCACAAACACCTCCGTCTACCATAGGAATCCCGTTTACGTGAGCTACAGGACACATAACCGGCAAGGAACAAGATGCTCTTAATACATCAAGCAGTTTTTTAGGATCTTTTTTTTCTTCATAATACTCAGCTTTTCCTGTTAAACAATTACTTGTAACCACAACAAAGCGTTCGGAAGAACGAAAATATGTATCATAATCAAAAGGATAATACTTTTCGGGATATGTATAAAACAAAAAATCAAGATCTATATAACCTTTGCCTTGCAGTAAACGGCGTAAGCCTATATAATTATATATTTTAAGTAAATCTATATTACTGAAACGGGATCGTCCCCGTTGCCAGGATGCATACGAAATGCCATTACTTGCTCCGGCAGAAACACCAATTGTGTAAGAGAAACGGATATTATTATCCATAAAATAGTCTAATACACCTACGGTGAATATACCACGCATCCCTCCTCCTTCCAAGACTAAACCGGTTTGTTTATCTATTTTCATAAATCGTATTTTCATTAAAAAGCCATTGCCTGGCTCACACCGGACAATGGCCACAAAAATATAATAAATCAGCGATAAATAATAATCTCCTTATAGAATATTACTTTGTAACTTCATTGATTAGAGGAAGCCCCTTGCGAAAATCATCGATATTTTTGAATGTCGTTTCAGCAATATTGTGCAAAGCCTCTTTCGTAAAAAATGCCTGATGGGAAGTAACAATCACATTATTAAATGAGAGCAATCTTGCCAAAACATCATCATCAATAATTTTATCGGACTTATCTTCATAGAAATAGTCACCTTCTTCTTCATAAACATCCAAGCCTGCAGCCGACACTTTCTTTTCTTTCAAACCTTCAATCAATGCATTTGTATTGATCAGTTGTCCACGACCTGTATTAATAATCATTACTCCGTCCTTCATCTTAGAAATAGAGTCATCATTTATGATATAACGTGTTTGTTCTGTCAACGGACAATGGAGCGATATAATATCTGCACGTTTATATAATTCATCTAATGGAACATAAGTAAATCCTTCTTCAACAGCATATTTCTCGTCAGGATATAAATCGTTGGCTAAAATGTGCATGCCCAGTCCTTTTAAAATATGGATTAATATCTTTGCAATCTTTCCGGTTCCGATAATACCGGCCGTTTTACCATGCATATCGAATCCCATTAAGCCATTCAACGAGAAATTACCGTCTCTTGTACGCCAGTAAGCCCTATGTATCTTCCTATTTAGCGATAACATTAATGCCAACGTATATTCTGCTACAGCATAAGGTGAATAAGCAGGAACGCGTACGACGGGCAATTTATCTTTTGCCGCAGACAGGTCCACATTATTAAAACCTGCACAACGTAAAGCCAGCAACTTTACTCCATTGGAAGCCATAGCATTTATTACCTCGGCATCAGCAGTGTCATTAACAAAAATACATACCACATCCATGCCTTGAGTCAAGACCACGTTATTCCTGTTTAAATGTCCTTTAAAGTAGCGTATGTCAAAGTTATACTGTTCGTTTATTTTATCAAACGAAGCTATATCATACGGTTTAGCACCGAAAAGCGCAATTTTATATGCCATAATATCTGTTTTTAATAATAACTGATTTACAGATATGAATGTTCTGTAATTACGGCACGTTTAACAGATCGCAGACTTATTAGCCAGGAAGAAGCACAAGGCGTTACACCTGAATCGGTAAAAATAGCAGGACCGGCTAAAGGACTTTTAACCAGCTCCGATTCCATTATGGAAATTCAATCCGAACAGTAGTCCCTTTTTCTTCTTCTGAAATAATATCAACTTTTGCTCCATACGTGGTCAGTATCCGCATGGAAAGACTAAGACCAATACCGTGTCCTGCATATTCACGTGTATTACTAGCACGGTAAAACGGTTGATAAATACGCTTTATCTCTTCAGCTGGAATGCCTATGCCCTGATCTGTAATTTCAAGTATAGCTCCGTTTAAACGCATTTCGACAGGTGTATCTTTAGAATATTTACACGCATTATTCAAGAGGTTGCTGATTGCTATTTTCAGCAGATATGGATTTGCTTGGAATGTATATGCAAAATTATCTGTGCAAAAACCTATACGGCCATCCACAAATCGCATCAAAAAGTCTGCTAAAGGAATATTTTCACGGGCATTTTTCACAATTTCTTTATCGCCATGAGAAAGAAATAGAAGATGCTTCATCAATGTAATTATCCGTTTTGTTTCCGCCGCTATACGTTCTAATGCGGCTTGGTATTCTTCTGGTGTGCGTTCTTTCAACAAACTGATTTCACATTCTCCCTGTATCGCAGTTAACGGATTATTCAACTCATGGGAAGCGCTGCCGATAAATGATTTTTCACTCTGATATGCTGCATCTATCCGATCCACCATACGAATAGCATAAAGCTTCCCTACCAGATATATAAGGATAATACCAATAAGCAATAAGATCAGCAATAATCCGCCTATACGTTTCTGGATTTCACTTCCATATTGATTATTGGATATTACAAGAATTATGAAATTGCCTTCGTTATCCGGATAATAAACAGCAGTACCAACCTTAAAATCATGGCTAAAGTTGATTACTTCACCATTGTATAATTCCTTAATTTCTTTTTCTGAAAGATAACGTTCCAGTGTTGTATGCGTGTCGGCAATACTATCTGCATTCAACAGTATTTCCGTAGCCACAGGAAGAGTTTCTTCATAATGTTGTTGAATCCTGGCATAACTATCTGTATCTACCTCGTCCTTTTCCCAATGCTTTGCGGCTGTGGCATATGCTTTTTCCGTTAAATACGAGTAATAAAGACGTGTGATATAATTGGCTGATACAAAGTAGAAAACAACGACAACCAGCATTATTATGCCTACAGTAATAGCTGTATAAAACAATGTTATTTTATTGCCTATTTTCATGCTTCCATCATATATCCGACCCCAACAACCGTATGAATAAGCTTATGTTCAAAGTCTTTATCTATTTTGGCACGAAGATAATTCACATATACATCTACAACATTTGTATTCGTATCAAAATCTTTATCCCAAACATGCTTTAACAAATTGAGCCGGCTAAGAACCACGCCTTGGTTTTGCATAAAATACTCAAGCAAGCGAAATTCTTTCACTGTAAGATCAATTGCCGTATTATCGCGAAAAGCCCGGTGACCTGTCGGATCTAAAGATAGGCTACCGCAGCAAAGAGCATGGGTTGGCATTTCATTGCCCGAACGGCGTAACAGGGCTTTAATACGGGCTTCCAATTCCTGAAAGCTAAAAGGTTTAACCAGATAATCATCTGCACCCGCATCCAAGCCACTGACTATATCATCGGTCGTTCCTAAAGCTGTAAGCATCACAACAGGAGACTGGTATCCATATAATTGCCTGTATTGGCGGCACAGCTGCAATCCATTTATCTTCGGCATAATAATATCCAGAATTAAAAGCTGAAAACTCTCTTTTTGGATCAATTCCCATCCGGTAGCACCATCATAAGCAACATGCACATCATGGCCAAACTCTTTTAGTCCCCGTTCTATAAATGAGGCTATATTAACTTCGTCCTCTACCAATAATATTTTAGCCATATTTAATTCTTTTCTTAAACTACCTGTTTTGCAAAGATATAATATTACAACCTACGTTGCAGTAATTTTCCGTTTTTATCATACATCATACGACGATAAAAAGCTTCTACCATCAAAGGAAAGACGAACAAAGTGAAAAATGTTGCGCCTATAAGTCCACCGATGATAACAATAGCTAACGGACGCTGGATCTCCGATCCGATACCATAGCTAAGTGCCGCCGGCAACAGCCGTTCCCATATCACGTCCTCGTACAGAAAACTTCACTGTACAGAAACGTGTATGATTTTCACGATATATGATAAGCAGTCCTGTTATCGTTCGAATATCGGCTGGTTCTTTTATTGGAACCATTGTACCATCACGTGCCGGTACAAGAATCTTTCCAATTTCCTCTTCACTTCTCCGGAATGAAGATTCGTAACGAACCATTATATTGAATTTACGTTCATCTTCATAAAAGGGATAAATAAAAATTTTCGTAAACGTAATATCTGTCTTCTTGAGTTTGTAGATTTCTATGACACTTATAAAAATACTTGTCTGCAACTTTATCTATCACGTTAGAATGCTCTTAGTTGAAATTAGAATTTGATTAGACGCTATTTTGTAAATTTTACTTTATAAGGAGGATTGATTCGTAAATGACTGGTTTCCAAATAAGGTATTTTCGGATAAATCAAATCAAGGTATCTCAAATCTAATGCAGCAGGAACTACCTCTAATCTTACTTTTGTGATGCCTTTTTTTATAAAATCCAATATTTCGGCAGCAGCCGGTGAAAGGTCTATAATACGTTTTTTTCGGAATGGACCGCGATCGGTCACACAAACTATAACACTTTTCATATTAGACAAATTTGTCACTCTCAAAAAAGTGCCTAGGGGATAAGTACGATGAGCAGCTACCAACTCACCACTATCATGCAAACGTCCGCTGGCAGATCTGCGGCCATGGAAACGCTCATGATAATAAGAAGCAAGCCCCTCCTCTTGTCCCCATATTTTTTCACTGCTCTGATAAGCAGCAAGTAAAAAGATGATATAGACTAAGCGAAAGGGCATACTTGTTATTTTTGTATTACATTACTGTAACATTGTTCCGTTATATTCGCCGGTCAATGTATTCAGATATGCTATAATCTTCTTAATTTCCGGATCAGTAATATTTTTGCCTATCTGGAATTGATGCATAACACGAATGGCATCTTCTACAGTTTTAATACTACCATCATGCATATACGGATAAGTAATCATTACATTACGTAGTGTAGGAGTTTTGAATTTATGACGGTCAGACTCATTTTTTGTTACAGCAAAACGTCCGTTATCACCATCTGTTAAACCTGTACCGCGATAATCAAAATAGTTCTTTTTAATACCCATATATTCAAAGGACTGTCCTCCTATATTTATACCAACGTGGCAAGTAGCACATTTATTGTCTTTGAATAGTTGGTAACCTTCCAATTCATCTGCAGTAAGAGCATCTTTATCTCCCATCAAATATTTATCAAAACGGCTCGGTGTAAGCAATGTTTTTTCAAACTCTGCAATTGCATCCGTAATTGTAGACTGGTTAAACCCTTCCGGATATATGGCTAAGAATTTTTTACTAAAATCCTTATCTTCAGCTAGTTTATCACTGATTTCATCAAAAGAAATACTACCCATTTCAACCGGATTTAACGGAGGGCCGGCAGCCTGCTCTTTTAAGTCGACAGCACGACCATCCCAGAACTGCAGGCAGTTTAAAGCTGCATTATATACAGTCGGTGCATTTACGCCTCCAAGTTGTCCTTTAATCCCTTCCGAATATTGTTTACGATCTACACCTCCGGTGTTTAATCCGTGGCAGGTAGCACACGAAATTGTATTATCTCCAGATAAACGTGTATCATGATATAAAGCAAATCCCAAAGCTACTTTTGCAGAGTCTGTCGGAATAGAAGTCATTAACGGCTGCACCGGTTCATTTGCAAACTCTTCTGCAACTGTGGGTGATAGAAAACTATTTTTACGGACATTCTTTGCCCATGATATGATAACCGCTTTCTCTTCACTATCAAGATTCGTTCCCCAATGCATGGGCATTGTATAATACTTTGCAGGAGGCATAGTTCCACTAAGAGCTGTATTTTCTACCTTGGCCATATCTACTTCCGATACTGGCAGACCGTTTTCCAAGGCATTCACCATTGCAGTAAGATCCAGGTAGCGTGTACCTTCCAGCATATCAGCTTTAACTACTGATCCTATAAAAGGCAATTTTCCATAAAATGGAACTGGAGCATTTTCTGCATGACACTGCAAACATCCATTTTCGCGAATAATAGATGCTACTTGCTTAGCTTCATCACCAGCATACTTTTTGTAATCGGTGGTACTACAACTGGAAATGCTAAATGCCAGTGAAAGTAATCCGATCGGTAATGCCGTAATTTTACAAAAAATAGTGTTACGCATAATTAATTGGTTGTTTTAGATTTATTTGACGCAAAGGTAGAATATTCTATTAACAGACCTTTTATAAATATTAAAAAATCTTGATAGAATAATTCTATCGAGTCATTGTTTTTGTCTATTAACTATTCACCCAGCATATAGTACTCAGAAAGTACATCCCTGACCTTTTCCGGAGTCATACGTCCATAGACTTTTCCTGCTATTGTAACGACCGGAGCTAAACCGCAAGCTCCTACACAACGTAAACAGTCTAAAGAAAAAAGCCCGTCCGATGTTGTCTCTCCTACTTTTATTTCCAACTGCCGCTGAAATTCGTCCATCACTTTTTCAGCACCACGCACATAGCATGCTGTACCTAAACATACGGATATGGGATATTTACCTTTCGGAGTCATAGTGAAAAATGAGTAAAAAGTAACAACTCCATATACGCGGGAAACGGGCAACCATAAGTCCGCAGCTATTATCTCCTGTACCTCTCTTGGCAAATATCCAAACAGTCCCTGGGCTGCATGTAGTATATTAATCAGTTCTCCTGCGTCATTGTTATGTTCTGCACATATAGTATGTAATTCTTCAACTTTCGTTTGTGGCAAATGTATTGTATCCATAGCTTAATCTCTTTTATCAGTTTGCATATACAGCCCTACGATCTCTTTCCTGTCAATGTAGTGTGTATGTAATAATTTATGGGCCAATGGACCGCATGGTTCTCCCAGAAATTCTTTGTACAGTTTTTGTATATATGGATTTTCATGACTTTTACGGAGAGGTTTGTTTACGTCTTCCTGATAAAGAGCTGTTGCACGTTTACGCAACACTTCCATACGTCCTCTATGGAATGGTTGCCCTCCTCCTCCTATACAACCCCCCGGACAAGCCATAACTTCTATCGCATGATAAGGTGAAGTGCCATTTTTTACCTCTTCTATTAACTTCCGGGCATTACCCAAACCATGTGCAATTCCTATTTTAACAGGTACGCCTTCAAAATCAATGGTAGCACTTCTGATGCCTTCCATACCCCGCAATTCTTCAAAATCAACCTTGTGTAATACCTTTTTTGTAAATAATTCATACGCCGTACGACAGGCTGCTTCAATAACGCCTCCCGTTGTCCCGAAAATAATACCTGCTCCCGTAGACTCTCCTAAAGGATGATCAAAATCACTATCGGGTAACTCATTAAAATCAATATTGGCATAACGAATCAGCCGGGCTAATTCGCGGGTGTAAATAGAAATATCGACATCTGGATTGCCATCAACCGAAAACTCAGGTCTACTGGCTTCATATTTTTTCGCCAGACACGGCATAATAGAGACGACCACCAAATTCTTGCGATCTATTCCTAATATTTTAGCAAAGTAACTTTTTGCTATTGCTCCAAACATTTGTTGCGGACTTTTTGCTGTTGAAAGGTTTTCTCTTAATTCAGGGAAATGTTGTTCTACAAAACTTACCCATCCGGGACAACAACTTGTCATCATTGGAATCTTTACTTTTTCGTCCCCATTCAGATATTTGCCCAAACGTTGTAATAGCTCAGTACCTTCCTCCATAATAGTCAGATCGGCGGCAAAATCAGTATCAAACACATAATCAAAACCCAACTGGCGAAGAGCAGAAACCATCTTTCCCGTTACAAGAGTGCCCGGCTCAAAGCCGAAATCCCGGCCTAATGCAGTACGTACAGCCGGAGCCGTTTGGGCAATTACTATTTTTGCAGGATCAGCTAATGCGTCCAACACCGGTTGCTGCGTATTTCTACCACTTAATGCATTAACAGGGCAAACGGACACGCATTGGCCGCAATAGGAACAAGTACTTCCAGCAATATCGCGTTCAAACGCTGTAGACACAGCAGCATTAAACCCTCTGTTCACTGCAGTCAGTGCCCCCACTGTTTGTATTGAATTACACATCGTTTCACAACGGCGGCACATGATACATTTATTCATATTCCGGACAATAGAAGGCGAACGGTCTATCTGGAATTTAGATTGTTCGCCTGCATACCGTATTTCTCTTATACCTAAATCGTGTGCAATAACCTGCAATTCGCAATGTCCGTTACTACTACAAGTAAGACACTCTGCCGGATGATTGGATAAAATTAACTCCATTACAGTTTTACGGGCATTCATAACGCGTGGCGTATGGGTTTTTACGACCATTCCTTCGATACATTCTGTTTTACAGGACGGAGCCAGATTACGACGTCCTTCTATCTCAACTACACAAATACGGCAGGCTCCCGGATTATTTTCATAATGCAAATCTTCCAGTTTCATATAACAGAGTGTAGGTATTTGTATGCCTACGCTTTTAGCCGCATCCAATATTGTAGTACCTTTTGAAACTTCAACCTGTTTCTTATCTATAATTAATTTTACAGTTTCCATGATTATCTGAATTTAATGTACATATACCGCATCGAACTTACATTTGTCCATACAAGTTCCGCACCTGATACATACTTGCAAGTCTATAACATGTGGTACTTTCCGATCTCCGGTAATTGCATGTACGGGGCAAACGCGGGCACATAATGTACAACCTTTACATTTCTCCGGATTGATATAATACTGGGTAAGCTCTCTACATTGATGAGAAGGGCAACGATGATCATGTACATGTGCCAGATATTCGTCATAAAAATTATCCATAGTGGATAAGACAGGATTAGGAGAAGTTTGTCCTAATCCGCACAAAGCCGTATCTTTTATAACCATTGCCAGATTACGCAATCTATCCAGATCATCTTCCGTTCCGTTACCTGAAGTTATTTTTTGTAGAATCTCATGCAAACGCTTGTTTCCTATACGGCACGGGGCACATTTACCACATGATTCTTCTACTGTAAAATCAAGATAAAATTTTGCCATGGCAACCATACAGTCATTTTCATCCATAACGATCATTCCTCCTGATCCCATCATAGAACCGGCAGCCAACAGATTATCATAGTCAATCGGCAGATCCAGATGTTTTTCTGTCAAACATCCTCCGGAAGGTCCTCCGGTTTGAACAGCTTTAAACTTTTTACCATCTTTAATACCTCCGCCAATTCCAAATATTACTTCCCTCAAAGTAGTTCCCATCGGAACTTCTATCAGACCGACATTATTTACTTTTCCAGCTAAAGCAAATACTTTTGTACCTTTGCTCTTTTCCGTACCGATACTACTGAACCATTTTGCTCCTTTCAGTAAAATAACCGGAATATTTGCATACGTCTCTACATTATTGACATTCGTCGGATAACCTTTATATCCTTGCTCGCTTGGAAACGGAGGCTTTACGGTAGCTTCACCGCGTAAGCCTTCCATACTATGAATTAATGCTGTTTCTTCACCGCAAACAAATGCTCCTGCACCATATCGTATCTCAATATCAAATGAAAAACCACTACCAAATATATTATCTCCTAGCAGACCGTATTCCTTTGCCTGCTTAATAGCAATCATCAACCTCTCCACGGCTAAAGGATATTCTGCACGAATATATACGAGCCCCTTGTTAGCTCCGGTACAATATCCGTTAATAGCCATAGCTTCCACAATCGAATGAGGATCACCTTCTAATATAGACCGATCCATAAATGCTCCCGGATCACCCTCATCGGCATTACAAACAACATATTTTTGAGAAGCCTGTACTTTTCGTGTTATCTGCCATTTCAAGCCCGTAGGAAAACCACCACCACCACGGCCACGGAGTCCACTATCCATAATTTCTTTTATTACCTCTTCCGGAGTCATTTCCGTAATTGCTTTTCCTAATGCCACATAGCCGTCCCTGGCTATATATTCATCTATATTCTCAGGATTTATAAAACCGCAATTACGTAATGCAACACGAAGTTGTTTTTTATAAAAATCAATATGTTTGGAGTCTAAAATCTGCTCATTTGTTTCCGGGTTTACATAAAGTAACCGTTCTACTTTCCGCCCCTTTACAAGGTGTTCTTTAACAAGTTCGTCGGCATCACCCGGTTGCACTTGCACATAAAATGTATTATCCGGAATCATTTTTACGACGGGGCCTTTTTCACAGAAACCAAAGCATCCGGTGCGGATTACCTGTACATTTTTCTGTAATCCGTTTTTTTCTACAGCAGCTTTCAGATTTCCTATGATCTTTTCACTTTGGGATGCGCGGCAACCGGTACCACCACACACCAAAATATAATTAGTGTATTGTGCCATTCTTTCTAGTATTTGAAATGTATTTATTATTCAGGTTTAACAGCTGTATAAGAAACAGGGATGATTCCGTCTACTAATATTCCATATCGTATATATTGAGATATAATTTCATCCACCTTTGCCTTATTTACATACCCGAATACCAGAGGTTCTTTCCCCGGAACCAATATCTCGACAGTAGGTTCGGCATAACAATACCCCATACATCCGGTTTGAGTAACCAATGCGTCTATATGTTCCCTATCGAGTACTTCAATAAAATAATTCATTATATCTTTTGCTCCGGCAGCTATTCCACACGTTGCCATCGAAATTTTTATCTGAATCATTTTTTCAGGATGGTCACTTTTTTCCCGCAAATCTAAAGATGCGCGAAAAGAGTCACGCATTTTACGAAGATCATCTAATGTCTTTACTTTATTCATAGTACATACTATTTAAGGGAAACAATCACCTACAGAAGGTGTGTAGCAAACATACGGATTTCTCCTTAAATAGTATGCATATTTTGGATAAAAAAAAGGATTATATCAACAAGATTTTCCTGTCATAATATCCAATACAAGTTTATCTGTAGCCTCCATTCCATGCGAGCCTATAGCTGTTAAATTGGATATGGATTTATCTACATCATCATCTATAATGCCTTCTACGGAAGTTACTACTTTATTCTCCATAGCCATCAATGCCGAAAGCATGGCAGTAGAAACACCGCTGGAAACTTTCATGGCACAACTGGGTTTGGCTCCGTCACATATCATTCCGGTAATATTACCAATCATATTTTTAATAGCGTACGATATCTGTATTTTACTCCCGCCCATCAACCATGTTATACCACAACTGGCACCAGTGGCAGCTACTACGCATCCGCAAAGAGCAGATAAGCGCCCCAAACTCTGTTTTATATAAATCACCATTAAATGGCTTAACATTAAAGAGCGGATCAACTGCTCTTCCGTACATTTTATATCTTCGGCAAATGATAAAACAGGTAATGTCGCAGCAATACCTTGATTTCCACTACCAGAGTTACTCATAACCGGTATCATTGCACCATCCATACGTGCGTCACAGGCTGCAGCCGTTACGGCTAACATGTGGGTATAAGTAGATTCTCCCAAATATTTTTTACCATATTTTCCCGAAACAGTCTTACTCACCGTATGCCCGTAATTCCCTTGAATAGATTCTTCGGCCGCTTTTTTATTTAATTCGGCAGTTTGTAAAATGAACCGTATCTCATCCAATGGCATTTCTGTTGCAAACTCATACACTGTAGAAAAAGATAAACGCAAATCATTATCATTGCACATATCTTCATTTGATGACCCTGAAACGCGGCAATCTTGCAGCACATCTCCATTTTTTTCTACATATATAATATGAGTATGTTCATGGCAAATAATCACTTTTGACGAATCATTTCCAGCAAAGCAATTTATTTCTATATAAAGCTTATCGACATTCTCTTTAAGTGAAATATGTATACATTTACGATCCACCATCATTTTACCGGCTTTCAGACCCTCTTCATTAAGATCACGTAAAACTTCCAGGCCATAAGATGATTTACCTATTAAAGCACCAAGGGCAATTGCAATAGGCAACCCAACCATACCTGTTCCAGGAATACCAACCCCCATGGCATTTTTTAAAATATTGGCGCTCAAAAGCACTTCTATTTTCTCAGGTTCTTTTCCTAATGTTTCTGCAGCTTTAGCAGCAGCGAGAGCAACTGCAATAGGTTCTGTACAGCCAATTGCAGGTATAACTTCACGATGAATTAAACCGATAATTTGTGATTTAGTATTTTGATCCATGGTAATGACATTAATTAAATAAATTGCAACAAAGGTAGTCAAATATTCCGGAAGCAACCTTTACAATTTATCCTTTAATCCTATCTCTATCGTATAATGTGCATCAAATGTTGCTCCGGGCAATAGGTGTTGTATCCAATCTTTATCCTTATAATCACCGTTAAAATAAACCGAATCGCAACGCCCATACCATGGCTCGATACAGACAAACGGTGCATTTTTAGCCGGAGGAGACCATAATCCTACTACAGGCGTAGTAAAATGTAATGTCACGTATGGATTTCTGTCTTTATCCAACAATGCCACTTTTTTTAACTGGCTATCCTCAAATATCAAAGCATCATTATCAAATGTATGGATATCCAACGGTAGCAGCCCCTCTTGTAAAGCCAAAGAATACTTATCCGGTGAAACACAGCCTTTCTCTGATATAAGAATATACTCCACCCCTTCTTTTTTATCAAAAGAAAGATATCCTCTCTTTTCTTTTTCCGAATTAAAATCAGGATAATAAAATGCAGGATGTGCCCCTATCTGAAAATACATGTCCTTATGTCCGGTATTTTTCACCTTCCACAATACATCAATTTTATTTTCATGAAGCAAATAACCTATTTCCAATATAAACGGGAATGGATATAATTCCAAAGTTTCTTCATTACTTTCCAGTCCAAACCGAATTTCTGTGGCAGATTCAGAGAGCAACGTAAAATCTTTATCTCTGGCAAATCCGTGCTGGGAAAGCTTATACGTAATACCCTGATAACGGTATTCATTATTCCATAGGCTTCCCACTATCGGAAAAAGTACAGGAGAATGACGTTTCCAAAAAACGGGATCGGCTTGCCACAGGTATTCTTTTCCCGTTTTATTTGATACGATACTGGACAACTCCGCCCCACGTTCGGCAACCTGAATTGTAAGTAGTTCATCCGTTAATGTTTTCATATGTCTGTTTTTATCAATTTATAAAAAACAAATCGTCCCGATGATATTATAAAATGATCCCGATGTTTTTTTAAAATCATCCCGATCATTTTATAATATCACTCTTCTATCAATCCTTCCAGGTATAATTCGGGAGCCAAACCTTTACTTTGAAGGAAACTTGCCAAAGCACTGAATGACAAAATATCTCCGTCTTTGTTTAACAAAGAAATCCTTTTTATACAATTTACAGGAACAGGAATTGATATAAAAGGCGTCAATTTTCCTTCCACAAAACCATATTCAGCTTCTGAAGGATGGCGGAATAAAGCAACATTCCATTCCTTTTCTTCCATTTTTTCCGGCCTTTTTACTTCCATGCAGGCATTACAAAGCATAGAAAAGAAACGGGAGTCTGCCGTAAATCCCGTATGTTCTTCGTCAAAAAAGAACTTATCGTATTCTCTCTCTAATTGCTTGACAAAGGTCTGCAAAGACAGTTCTTCATCATATTTACAACGTATCAGATATAAATTTTCCAATAAACAATATTCGGCTAATGATTCATAGTCTAATGAAATTTTCAGGATAGGACTATCAGCCATCTGCAAGTATGGCGGTACCAAATCATTCTCATACATGGAAATAATATACATTTCCATCTCAGGGCCAACCAGCATTCGTCTATTTTCCCGAAAAAAAGGAATTGCTTGTTTACTATTATCCGGATGGATATTCATTTTTTGTTCATATAAACCGATTGCTCTACGAAGAAGCCCCAGACCATAATCCTCAAAAGAAAATGTATGCATCAGATTAACAGCAGAAAAAATAAGTTCTGTATCAGTCTTATTTCTGCTCCATCCATTTATAAACGATCTCAAAGGAATATATGTGTTTAAAATCATAGATCATTATTTTTTTGCACTCAAAGATAATCTATTATCAGATAATTACTACCTTTGTTCAAGTAATTCTAAACTATTAAGAGATGAAACGTCGCGATTTCCTAAAGACCAGTGTTATAGCAGGTACTGCATTTTCTTTAAACTTTGAAGGTTTACATGCTGCCCTTTCCACTAATACTATAACTGTAGAGCAAGTCCCTGATATGGTTGCCGTAATGGGAGGCGAACCGGAAGTGATGCTTGAAAAAGCATTAGATGTCCTGGGAGGAATCGGAAAGTATATAAAAAAAGGACAAAAGGTAGTTATAAAACCTAATATCGGTTGGGACAGGACACCCGAAATGGCAGGAAATACAAATCCTAAATTAGTAAAAGCTTTGGTGAAAAAATGCTTTGCTGCCGGAGCAGAAAAAGTGACAGTGTTTGACCATACATGCGACAACTGGCAAAAATGTTATGAAACAAGCGGTATCGCTGCTGCTGTTAAAGAAGCAGGAGGAATAATAATGCCGGGAAACGATGAAAAGTATTACAAAGAAGTAGCTATACCTAACGGGGTAAATTTAAAAAATGCTCAAATACATGAAGCACTGCTTGAAGCAGATGTATGGATTAATGTTCCTGTATTAAAAAATCATGGAGGTGCAAAAATGACGTGCGCCATGAAGAACTACATGGGTATTGTATGGGACCGGCGCTTTTTCCATCAAAATGATTTACAACAATGCATAGCAGACATCTGCACATGGCAAAAGAAACCGGTATTAAATATTGTAGATGCGTACCGCATCATGCATCAAAATGGCCCTCAAGGCAAAACTGCTGCCGATGTTGCCGTTTTGAAATCATTAATTGTATCTCCTAACATAGTAGCGGTTGATACTGCCGCTCTAAAATTGTTTAATCAGGTAAAACAACTCGATATGGCTGCCGTCAGTCATCTGGAAAAAGGTGAAAAACTAAAGTTAGGAACCACCAATCTGGATAAGGTAACCATTAAACGTATAAAAATATAAAGGATGAAACGAACTAATTACTTAAAAGGATTGCGGGTACTTCTCTCAATCCTCTTTTTCGTACCTATATTTCTGTTTTTTATTGATTTTGCAGGCATACTACCCGACAAAACAGGTAAATTATTACATATTCAGTTAATGCCTGCCATATTAAGCGGTATGGGAGGAATTGTTATATTACAGTTAATACTGGCCCTGATTTTCGGACGTATTTATTGTTCGACAATTTGCCCTGCCGGAATTTTACAAGATATCATCAATCGGATATATTGTATAGGCAAAAAGAAAAAAAACGGGGTTCGCAGGTTCAAATATCATAGACCGGCAAACGTTTTACGTTATACGCTACTTGCATTTACAATCGTTATGGGTGCATTGGGCATTATGGAACTTTGTTTACTGTTAGACCCATACAGTAACTTCGGACGTATAGCCACAAACTTATTCCGGCCTGTTATTATGTGGAGCAACAATCTTTTGGCTGATGTATTGATGAAGATGGATAACTATTCATTATACCATGTAACAATCAGCACTGTCACCACGGCCGGTTTAATATCTGCAATCATAGCACTATTCGTATTCATAATTATGGTTGTATTCCGGGGACGATTATTCTGTAACACATTATGTCCGATAGGAGCTTCTCTTAGTTTGGTATCCCGCTTCTCGTTGTTCAGCATCTCTTTCGACAAAAACGCTTGTACTCATTGTGGAAATTGCGAACACACTTGTAAAGCAGAAGCTATCAACAGTCAGGATTTAACGGTTGATACATCCCGCTGCGTAGATTGTTTCAACTGCGTTTCATCATGTGCCAAAGGAGGATTACAATATCGCTTCAGGTCTTTATTCAAAAAAGAAATAAACCAGACAGAAACAGCACAAACTCTTAATAGTGCTGAGGTTCAGACTAATAGTCGACGTACTTTTATCGCTACTGCTACTACTGTTGCTGCAAGTCTTCCTGTAATATCCGTTATAGCAAATGGAGTAAGAAAACGCAAGCGAAACAGAAATGGAGCATCTTGCGGAAAGGGACAAAAATGGCTGCCAGTTACTCCCCCCGGCTCACTTAGTTTGGAGCGGTTTAAAGATAAATGTACAGCTTGCCATATTTGCGTCGTGAAATGTCCCAGTCAAGTACTCCGTCCGGCAGGAACAGAATATGGTTTCGATTATATGCTGAAACCTCATTTAGCTTACATAAGCAGCTACTGTAATTATGAATGCACTGTATGTGCTGACGTATGCCCCGCACATGCAATACAACCTCTTACTAAAGAAGAAAAAGCAACTACTCAAGTAGGTATTGCTACCTTTTTTATTAACCGTTGTATTGTAAAAACGGAAGGTACAGACTGTGGTGCTTGCTCGGAGCACTGTCCGACCCAAGCAGTACACATGATTCCGTATAAAGGTACGTTGACTATACCTGATGTAAACCCTGATTTATGTATCGGTTGTGGCGGTTGTGAGTCCATCTGCCCGGTACGCCCGATGAGAGCTATTATTGTAAAGTCAAATACAGTACATAAATTTGTAGAAAAACCTAAAGAGGAAGAGGTAAAAAAGGTAGAAGTAGAAGACTTCGGATTCTGATAGAAAAACACTACCTTTGCCGACAAATTTTTCAGCATGAATTTCGAATTACAATACAACGATACAAAATCAAATGCAAGGGCAGGATTAATTACTACCGATCATGGTGTAATTGAGACGCCCATTTTTATGCCTGTCGGTACACAAGGAACAGTAAAAGGCGTACACATGACAGAATTAAAAGAAGACGTTAATGCACAAATCATTTTAGGAAACACATACCATCTTTATCTACGTCCCGGCATCCATATTCTGGAGCAAGCCGGCGGATTACATAAATTCAATAGCTGGGATCGTCCTATACTGACTGATAGCGGAGGCTTTCAGGTTTTTTCATTATCAGATAACCGTAAGTTGCATGAAGAAGGTGCAGAGTTTCGTTCACATATTGACGGATCCAGACACATGTTTAGTCCGGAAAAGGTAATGGATATACAACGCTCGATCGGCGCAGATATTATCATGGCTTTTGATGAATGCTGTCCGGGAGATGCCAATTACGAATATGCCAGAAAGTCCCTTGAATTAACCGAGCGCTGGCTGAATCGTTGTTTTGAACGCTTCAATAGTACAGATCCTAAATATGGTTATAGTCAATGCCTTTTCCCTATTGTACAAGGTTGTGTTTATACAGATTTACGTCGGCGTGCTGCCGAGAACATCGCCCAAAAAGGAGCTGATGGAAATGCTATTGGAGGACTAGCGGTAGGTGAACCTACAGAAAAAATGTATGAAATGATCGAAGTTGTAAATGAGATTTTGCCTAAAGACAAACCCCGTTACCTAATGGGAGTCGGAACTCCGGTCAACATACTGGAAGCCATTGAACGCGGAGTGGACATGTTTGACTGCATAATGCCTACCCGTAACGGGCGAAATGGACAAATCTTCACTCGCTTTGGTACATTGAATATGCGAAATAAGAAATGGGAGAACGATTTTTCTCCTATCGATCCGGATGCAAATTCATACGTTGATACGCTTTATTCAAGGGCATATTTACATCACCTGATAAAAGTAAACGAACTTTTAGGATTACAAATTGCTTCCATCCACAACCTTGCTTTTTATATTTGGCTGGTAAAAGAAGCCCGCAAACATATAATTTCAGGCGATTTTACGACATGGAAAAGTGGTATGGTACGTCAATTATCTAACAGACTATAAGATATGAAATATAAACTCAAGCGAATAGACTGGTATATTATCAAGCAATTCCTGGGAACATACATTTTCGCTATAGCCTTGATTATTTCAATCTCGGTAGTATTCGACATAAATGAAAAAATCGATAAATTCCTTAATCCGGACGTACCATTAAAGGCTATTATATTCGATTACTACATGAATTTCGTACCCTATTTTGCCAACTTATTCAGTCCTTTATTTACTTTTATTGCTGTAATTTTTTTCACTTCAAGGCTGGCCGACAAGTCTGAAATCATAGCTATGTTGGCTAGTGGTATGAGTTTTAGGCGCCTTATGGTCCCTTACGCCATCTCAGCAACAATCATTGCATTGGTTACATTTATCCTAAATGCATTTATTATTCCACCGGCCAATATTACCCGTATCGATTTTCAGAATAAATATATCAGAAACAAAAAAGAAGAATATGTCAGCCACATGCAATTGGAGGTAGAACCTGGTGTAATAGCCTATTTTGATCGTTATGACGGAAAATCAAATATGGGGTATCGTTTCTCATTGGAAAATTTTGATGATAAAAAATTAATATCCCGCTTAACAGCAAATTCGATTAAGTATGATTCTCTATATCAGTGGACAGTTATCGACTATATGATACGCGATTTTGACGGTATGCGCGAACATATTACACAAGGCACTCGCAAGGACACGACATTAACAATTGTTCCTTCCGATTTCCTCATATCTGTAAACGATTGCGAAACAATGACCAGCCCGGAATTAAATACTTATATTGAACGTCAAAAAAAGCGCGGTATCGGAAATATACAAACTTTCCAGATAGAGTATCATAAACGTTTTGCTACCATTATGGCAGCATTCATCCTGACAACTATTGGAGCATCTCTTTCTTCGCGAAAAATAAAAGGAGGAATGGGTATGAACATCGGTATTGGCCTTGCATTAAGTTTTTCATACATTCTATTTATGACCATTACATCCACTTTTGCTATTAATGGATATGTTAGTCCTATGGTAGCAGCTTGGATTCCTAATATCCTTTATACATTCATTGCTATTTACCTCTATCTTAAAGCACCGAGATAACCAGAATAAAGGAGTTTGGTTTTAGTCTGCCGGGATTATACAAGGAGTGGTAAATCCTAACCCGATCTCTATTGACTGTGCTGAGTTAATAGCACTATCAACAATAGGTAACAGAAATGCATATTGACTGTCTGCAGGTATTAATGTTTTAATCAATGGCCATACTTTTTGCACAAAATCTTTTGTAACATATAACCTGGCATTGTTTGCCTCTATCGTGGCATGAATAGGTAAAACATAAAAACTACCATTCAATTCCAGCAGTGACAGATAAGGAGTAATATCAATCTCAGACAATTTTGGTATCAAAGCAACAATAATATCTACAATATCCTTACGGGCAGCAATATATACTATACCGTCTTTTTCATACCATGTCAAAAGATTTACAAGTACAGGAGCTATTTCTGCAGGCGGAAGATCTATAGCATCCGATCCCGGCATTTTATACCCAACTACTAATTGTCCGTTTTCTCCAAATAAAACAGAGACCTTTTCTACTTTTTGTGCCAATAACTGGCCGACAACAGGTCCCATACTATTCAATAAATCATCCAAAGGTGTCCCTTTAACGGAAATGAACACATCAGCCGTTTTCCCATCTTGTATTGTCAGATCCCAATTACCAACAACAGAAGAGGTCATCTCGCGAACAATATCCAATTTCAATATACCTTTCAGAATATAACCGTTTACAGTAAGCTCACCAGTTGAAGTGGTAGCCATACCCTTTATTATAAAATCACCTGGAAAAGACGATGACTCCCCTCCTTTCATTAATATCGCAGATAATGTCACTTCATTTTCTCCGGGAAGTATATCGGTTAATACCAGATTTACTTTATCTGCAGATACAGCTTCCAACTTAACAGAACCAACAGAACCTATCAAAGACGTTCCCAAATCCAACTGGTTGCCTGTATATGTTTTAGAAATATCCTGCCATGTTACAGGCTTCTCATCATCACTACATGCTGTAATAAAATATAGCGAACATATTATGGTAAATAAATACAACAAACTTTTTTTCATATGTCTTTCAACTTAATCATATATTAAACTAGCCGTAAAGATAAATATTCCGGAAGTATCATCCTAATTCTTATAGCATTACTATACTGATCGTTGTTTCATGACATACAAACACTATCTTTTCGTTTTATTCAATAAAAAACGGGAAGTATAGAGGTTTTATGGACCTCTTACTCCCCGTCTGTTTTACAAATTCCAATTAATTATTTTCTCGCAGGACGTATAATATAGCTGTAACTATATTTATTATCCTGTAAACGATATTTATCCATAGGTTTAGCCCCCCAGCTATCATCACCTCCTAAACCTCGTTGTTGCATATCAATATTTACAGCAACTATATCGCGACGATCTATATCGGATATATGTTGTTGTTTTTTAGTCAGACCCGGATCAAAATCTTCATCTAAATTATGACGGACCGTAAAATTAAGTGGCTGACCTACGGCTTCAAGTTCAATACCATTTCCTTTATTATCGGTAAAAGTTACTACACGCAAACCTGTACGGTTACCATTTTCTTGCGGACGGATATATTCAAAGCCCATATCCTCTACCTTGTTATTGTAGCGCCCCACAAACATGGAACGTTGACGATCCCAATAGTTTTCTAACGGACCGCGTCCGTAATATGACACATTTTCGAACGTAACCGGTAGTTGCATCTTCATTCCAAAACGAGGAAGCTCCGGCATATCTTTTGTTCCCATATCTATAGCTCCAGTTACTTTTACAGCTCCGTCGTTCATAATAAGATAAGATAATGTGTAATCTACATCTATGTATCTTAATTTATATTTAGCTACTATTTCCACACCATTGGCATTTTGTTCCTTCACGTCGATATTTACCAAATTACGGTTATCACCGGCTGTACGCCATATATTAGTAATCAACTGCAGATTCTCTCCAAAATCGTTATCTGTCGGAGCACGCCAGAAATTAGGTACTGGAGCGGAAGTAATAAGTTCGTCATCTCCATTCTTATAACTGGATAGCAAACCATTCTTTAAATTTATAGAACCTTTGATTTCTTCGCTTTCAAAAGTTAATATATTATCAACTTTGTGAATCTTTAAATTTCCCTTAGAACTTGTTTCCTTTCCAAAATAGTTGCTATTAGGAAACATCAACTGTTCTGATGCAACAATGTGGCCAGAAGGAATTAATTCTGTACCTTCACGTTGCAGGGCTTTCAAGTTCAAAAAATATTCCTCGCCGGCTTTGGGTGTATAAGAAGGTAATGCGATCATTACGGGAACTGTACTACCTGGTTTTCCTGAGACTTCAAAAGTTCCTGTCGCAACAATTTTGTCATTTATTTGAAAAGACCATACATAATCATAATAACTTAAATCGGTGAACTGATAGTAATTAACCAACTTAATTTTACCTTTCTCCACTTCTATCGGTTCAAAGTAAATACCTTGATATGCTTTTTTTACTTCATATAACCCCGGATGCACAGTACGATCCGCACTAATAAGGCCGTTTGCACAGAAATTTTCCTGATTTACCCAGCGATCTCCACCGAAATCACCTCCATAATAGTAATATTTACGGCCATTTGGATCTGTAGTTTCCAAACCCTGATCAACCCAGTCCCAAATAAAACCACCTTGTAGTTTAGGAGATTTCAAAATAATATCCCAATATTCCTGGAAATTTCCAGTACTATTTCCCATTGCATGGGCATATTCACAAAGAATCCACGGGCGGTTTGTATCAGTACGATCTGCATACTGTTGAAGCTTATCGGGGGAAGTGTACATCCAGGCAATAATATCTGAATAAAGTTCACTTTCCGGAGCACGTTCGCATTGAACGGTACGCGTATGGTCACGCTCCTTCATCCAGTTATATGTTTCAATATAATTGGGACCAAAATCGCTCTCATTTCCGGTAGACCATCCTATTACACATGGATGATTTTTATCACGTTCAACCATACGTTGTGTCCTGTCCATATGCTGTCCTAACCAATCTTTACTGAAAGAAGGATGACGGGAAGTATCAAAACCGTCCAAACCATGTGCTTCAATATTAGCTTCATCTATAACATAAAGACCATACTTATCGCAAAGTTTGAACATGTCAGGACTTTGTGGATAATGACTCATCCGGATTGCATTCAAGTTGAACTGTTTCATAAGACGAATATCTTGTATGCGCGTTTCGTTTGTAAGAGTATGCCCTGTCTCCGGATTATGTTCATGAATATCCGTACCACGAATAATAATAGGAGTGCCATTAATATATACCTGGCTATTTTTCATCTCTATTTTGCGGAATCCCGTTTTAATAGCTGTAAGCTCTACAGTTTTTCCTGAAACATCTTTTAATGTAACGGTTACATCATACAAATTAGGAAACTCAGCACTCCATTGTTTCGGATTATTAATTACCTGGGAAATAGTAACCTTATTCTCTCCTTTTGCTGCTATCTGAGGTATTGATACATTCTTAATAAAAACATTTTTACCGGCTTCATCTGAAAGGGCAACTTCTACACTATAATTATCAGCAGGTTGTTCTGTAAAATTACGAATATTTACATCCATGCTGAAAACGCCGTTTTTATATGCTTTATCCAAATCTCCGATAACAAAAAAATCTTCGATAGAAATTTTGGGACGGGCTATCAAATAGACATCCCGCTCAATGCCTGCCAAACGCCAAAAGTCCTGATCTTCCAAATAAGAGGCATCACTCCATTTAAATACTTCCACAGCCAATTGATTCTCTCCTATTTTCAAGTATTTTGTAATATCAAATTCAGCAGCCGTTTTTGAAGCTTTGGAATAGCCTACTTTTTTACCATTTATCCATATGGTTGCAGCACCGGCAATTGATTCAAAGTGAAGAATAATTTCACGGTTATCCCAACCTTCAGGTAGTTTAAATGACGTGCGATACGATCCTATAGGTAAATCATCATTATCCAAATAAGGAGGATTTGTCGGAAATATATATGGGATATTCGTATAGACCGGAATCCCAAATCCTTGCAATTCCCAGTTTGAAGGGACTTGTATATTACTCCAGTGGTTATCATTATAATCTGTCCTATAAAAATCCATAGGGCGTTCAGAAGGTTTAGCACTAAATTTAAACCGCCATATTCCATTTAAAGATTGGACAAATGGAGTACAAAATTTATCACCGGTCATAGCTTCTTTTTTTTCTTCATAAGGAACAAACGTAGCCCGGGGCCTCTCCACGCCTTCATTTACTAATTTAGGATTTTCCCAAAAATTAGTTTGCGCTTGCATTGCTATAGTTAAAAGAAGCAGGCTGGAAATAATTGAAATTTTTTTCATGAAATGTTAGTATAGGTTATTAAATAGAAAGACAAATATTGTTTTTTATTCGTCTTTAATAGCTTTTGTTTGAAGAATTTTGGAGTTAGGTGGAACGCTATAGGTTAACCAAATATTACCTCCGATAATTGACCCCTGGCCTATTCTAATCCTTCCTAAAACAGAAGTATTCGAATATATTGTTACATGATCTTCTATAATCGGATGGCGGGGTACATCCATAGGCAAACCTTCGTCATCCAACGTGAAACTTTTTGCTCCCAATGTTACACCTTGATATAACCGGACATGGTTGCCAATAATAGCAGTTTGACCTACCACCACACCTGTACCATGGTCTATACTGAAATATTCACCTATCTGTGCGCCCGGATGAATATCAATCCCCGTATCGGAATGCGCCATTTCCGTAATAATTCGGGGTAAGACTGGTACTCCTAACCTTAGTAATTCATGCGCAACCCGCTGATAAAGTATTGCATGTACGGCGGGATAACAAAAAATGATCTCACTAATGCTCTTTGCAGCCGGATCCCCATCCAGAATAGCTTTAACATCAGTAGATAGAAGATACTTTATGTGAGGGATTTTATCAATAAAAGCTACCGCAATTTGTGATGCACGATCCTTAGAATCACAGCAGCGTTCAACTTCAAAACAGAGTCCGTTATATATCTGCTCCTGTAATAAATCATACACTTTTTCAAGATTCACCCCCATATAGTACTGGATAGAATCAACTTGTGCTTCCTGCTCGGTACCAAAAAAGCCGGGGAAAATAATAGTCCGTAACAAAGTCATTATTTCCCTGACGGAAGCTATGGAAGGTGAAGGTTTCTGATGTAACGGAATATATTTATATTCCGGTAAATCAAAAGCCGACAGATATTTTACATTGCTTTGTATGTGCTCTAAAGCCTCTATTCTTTTCATATATTAATTATCCCATGAGGGGTCATAACTTATGATTGACGAACCGGAAGTACCTTGTCCCAAATAAATAAGACCATCTAATGAATACATGCAATAAATATCTCTGTTACCTGACGGCAATTGAGATTTCAGGGTCCAGCTATTAGTGGTTATATCATATTTCCAAATATAGCCAACGTCATCTACTACGTAAATATTATTATCAAAAGCTACACCACAACGAACGTTTGCATTTATTGAATTTAACTCCTTCCATGTATTAGCCCCATCCGTTGATACATATAATTTCCTACTGTATGACGGGGTAACCCAATCTTTATTTCCCAGGCCAGCATATATTTTATCTCCTATAACAACAGCTATTCCACGACATTGTTTTTCGGGGAAAGTGCTCTTCTTTACCCATTTTTCTGCATTAGCTGGCTTAATAGACCATACTTCGTCTGTTATAGAACCGGAACGTATTCCACCAACAATAAAGACACTGTCTTTATACGCAAAGCCTGCAGACAGATATCTGGCATCGGGAGCATTCGTTTCATCATATGTTATTTGCTCCCAATAATTTGTAAATAAGGAGTACAGATATAAATCTTTTGTACTTACATTATCAGAACCTACACCACCAAAAGCAATCACTGCAGAACCTATATTAATAGCAGTTTGCCATTTTCTCTTAACAGGGAATGAATTTCGTTGTAACCATTCATTTTTATATGCCCGGTACTCCCAGAATTCATTTGTTGCTTCAGCTCCAATGTCACCACCCAGAATTAATCCGCTAGAGCCCATTGCTGTAACGGCCACAGCTCCTCCTATTTGGTTATTACCTTCAAAAACTTTTCTGGCAGAAAATATATCAGGAGTTGTATATGATGTTTCTTCTCCATACGTTATTACTCCATCTTTATTAATAGCATATGCTCTGATATAATATGTAGATCCTCCTTTCAAACCAGAAATTTCACCCTCATAAGAATTTTTACCTGAAGAAAGCTCCACCTTTGTATTTCCTACTTTATCATCTTTTGTCAATGAATAAGATATACCCGATTCTATAACATTCATTGCTCCTTCATCCAACACTGCTGCGGAGACTTTTAATGTTCCCCCAATATCCGTACGTGCTATTTCGACCGCTGATAAACGTGGCAAATCACTTTTTGTCCAGAAAGATATTTCATTACTGTAAGCTGTACCATAAGCATTTTTTGCATATGCCCGCATGTAATACATCTTATCTGATTTAAGTTTTGTTGCTTTACCAGTAAATTTACCTTTTCCGGCACCATTTATAGTGGTATCCCCATTCTCCAACATTGTTCCCGACACAAATCCCCAGCATAGCCCACGAACTGTTACAGCCGAATCTCCTTCATTGGAAACTTCCGCTTCAAAACTACCATCAGTAAATCCTATTGCAACCTCTTTGAGAGAAGTTACAACAGGCAACCCGTTAGTTGTCTTAAATGTCTGCGGCTCTCCTGCAAATATGCCGAATTCATTCTCTACATAAGCTTTAACAATATATATAGTAGATGTATCTAATTTAGTTATTTTACATACAAAAGAATCTGCATTCATTATTATCGGTATTACAGAGTCTTTAGTCGTTGGTGTAGTTAAATAAACCCCTCTATCTTTTATAATTCCTTCTCCATGATTTACGATCTTACCTCCACAAATAACGCTTTCTGCTTTTATACTATCACTTACTACAACTGTAGCAACAACACCTAAACCTTTTGTCGTATTAACAGTAATTTCTTTACCATAATTCGTCCCTTTTGCATTAATTGCATATGGACGTATATAATATAAAGTATTAGGTTTCAATTTATGGGCTATACCTTTAAACTTTCCCAATCCTTTACCACATACAGTAGTATCATTCTTCTCTATTGTAGGTTCCGATTCCAATCCCCAGCATACACCATATTTTTCGACAGGTAAACCGTTTCCACTAACAACCTCTGCATAAAAAGAAACAGTAGTTGCTAGCTTTTCAATAGTATGCTGATCATCAATGAGTGTATTAACTGTCGGAATCTTTGCATTCTTGACACCCGTTTCCATATCCGGATCTTCAATACAGCCTGACAATATATTAGTAATCAAAAAAAATGATATAATAGAATATAGATATTTCATCGTATTTATTTTAGAAAAAGAATCCCAAACCTGCATTCAAGTCTATATATTTAAAGTTAATCGTGTTACAACCCGCACTGATAAAAACATGATTAAATTTGATCATAAAATCTAAATCTGCTGCTATCCCTTTATAGGAAGCATCTATATTTTTAGCCCAAGCTTTTTGTTCATCGGCACCGGTAAACTCATTCTTAACCTGATACTCATAAAGAACACTCCTATCACCATATCCCAAACCGACAGTAGTATATAACCAAGGCGTACACTTAACAACCATACCCGCTGTGCCTGCATAATTATTGACTTTTTTCTTGTTTGTAAAACTATAATAATCAATAATTGAACCAATTAATCCATTATTGTTGCATTCCGATGCATGATCTTTAAAAGACATATTTGTTTTAAACCGGACATACCATCCTAAACGACGGGCAACTCCGCCAACTGTCAGTCCGTATGGAGACTCTATAGAATAAGAATATCCAAAGAAAAATTTCATACGTTCACGAGAGATATTCTTTTTTTTCAGAGCTTGTTCATTAGTAGCTGAAATAACCGGTATACGCATTGTTTCTAAACGTTCATGCCAATAAGTTGCCAATTCTTCACTCTTCGGAGTACCTATTCCATTCTCATAAAAAACAATCAATTTTGATATGGCAGTCGTATCGTTCTCTGTAGCCATCACATTAAGACAATTCAAACATTTGTTCATGAGACTACGCATGGAAGGACGCATTCGTTCATTCTTCAGCCAGATTTTGGTCAATTGATTAATACTGTATGAGTCACATTGCGATACACCTTCTTCATACCATATTTTAGCATCACTATAATTCTGACGCTTCATTGCATCATCTCCTTTCCTATTATATTCTGTTTGTTGCTGCTGAGCCAACAAACCTAAGGGGAATATAATGCATATTATTAATAGTAAAAGTCTTTTCATAACATCATTCTAACTAATAATAAGTTAATCCTTCATTGACCAATACCCCGTCTGTATTATAAATATCATACAAATTATCTATACGCTCAAAAGCCCGGCCATTATCGGATTTTCCTACACTCAAATATTTACAGGGAATACGCTCTATTGCATTTGAATCAATGGCACCATATTTACCTGTTGATTTTTTACGTACTATTTTATATTTACCAAAAGTCATCATTTCCTGATACAGAGCCTTACGTTCTGCTAGTTCTTTTTCTTCTTGTTTTGTATCACAAGCAATCAGGAGTCGAACTACATCCTCTGTAAGTTTTACATCTTTAGCCTTCAAAAACTCTTTTTTAGCGCCAATATAATCAGTAGCATCCATTTTAGCCTTACCAGCCGCTATCATAGCTAAATATTTAGCATCTATTTCAGCAGCAGATGGCTGAACAACTGTCTTTGGTACATCTTCTACATTTTTTTGCACCACCAATTGTTGATTATGATCTTCTTTGACAGGCTCTGTTACAATCGGGTTAAGAGTTTCCTCTTGTTTCACAGGATTTTCTTGTATGGAAATATCATTATGTCCTTCTTGTTTATCTTCCGTTGTTATTTCTAAAGGTAAAACATTATTTGATACGACAGGCTGTTCTTCAGATTGTTGATCTGTTGATGCAGTCAAATCTTTTACCAAAGGTTTATTCCTATATACATACCATGCAACAGCACTACCTGCTAATGCAAAAATAATAAAAAATGCAGGAATTAAAAAAATCTTCTTCTTTTTCTTTCCCTGAAGCTGATTAGATGTTAATGCCTGATCACTTACAATAGTCGCATCTTCATCTTCTTCTGATATAGTATTTGAAGAGTAAAGAACAGTTGTTTCATCTCCGTTTTGTGACATTACCGGCTGAGACGAATATAATTGAGTTTTTGTCTTTTCTATTACAGGTAAGTCTAAAGATTCAAGCATCTCAGAGATAGACTGAAAACGATCGGTCGGTACAATCTGCATAGCCTTTATTATAGCAGATTCTGTTTTAGGTGTTATAGCCGGATTTATTTCTGAAGGATTCTGTAAAGGACGAGTAGCACGAAGTATGGATTCCGTAGGTATTTTTCCCGTAAGCAAATTATACATCGTTGCCCCTAAAGAATAAATATCCGGACAAGGAGAAAATAATTGAGTCCCTTCATTATCGTATTGTTCAATTGAGGCAAAACCTTTGGATAAAGTCAGCATGGTCGTACTCGTTTCTTGCTCTTCTATATCATAACGTTTACTCACTCCAAAATCAATAAGCCGTGCATTATCATCTTTGTCAATAAGTATATTACTCGGTTTAATATCCAGATGCAATATATTTTTCTCATGAACAAATTGCAGAGCTTCCCCAATTTGACGAACATACTTAAGAACAATCGGTTCAGGCAATACTCCCTCTTTATCCATCATATATTTCAGAGAATTACCCGAAATATATTCCATTACAATATAAGCCGTATTGTTTTCTTCAAAAACTTCAAGCACATTTACAATATACGGATGATGTACATCCGATAATATTTTTGCTTCTTTAATAAGTTTCTCTTTGAATTTGTTAAAAAGAGTTTTTCCTGTTTCCGAGTGAACTTTTACTGCTTGGGAATCATTATCCCTGTAACAGTAATCTTTGAAGAAATATTCTTTCACACATATAGGCACTTCAGTTTTAATTGCTCCTAGTGCCCCTTTTAGTTCTGTAAACCATACACCTTTGTAAGTTATACCAAAACCTCCCTGACCCACAACATGAGAAAGTTTATATTTTCCGTTTTGAAGAAGATATCCGTTAGGCAGATTCATAACTACAAATGCAATTCTTTTTAATCTGCCAAAAGTACGTTATTTATATAAAAGAATAAAGGAAACTAAGAATATTTTGCTTTACACTTTGAGATTCTTGCACATTATTAACGGGTATAATATAAAAAGAAAAGTTATCCCGGGTACGTCCATAGCAAGTGTCCATAATAGCATCTTTGATTTCTTCGGGATCATGGTATTTTGCAAAAACTGCAGCTAATAATTCATCTGTATAATGTTCCAGCACACCATCCGTACACATAAAAAAGTAATCTCCTGCTTGTACATCATCCAATACAATAACATCTGCTTCAGTTGGATGATCAGCCCCCTGTATAGCACGTAAAATAACATTTCTTTGAGGATGAGTTTTTACTTCATCTTTTGAAATTTTACCTAATTTAAAAAGAGAATTCACTAAAGAATGATCTTCTGTTTGATATACTATTACCCCTTCTCTGAACTGATAAATACGACTATCGCCCACATGCGCAATGACAACGCCTTTTGTTCCTGTATAAAGCATAGTAAGAGTAGTTGCCATACCTTTTGCTGCAGGATGCAACGCTATATAATCGTCAAAACGTGCTTCTGTATATTGCAGGGCTTTTTTAACAAGATCTTCGGTAGTATCTCCATCTTGAAATGCGGAAAGATAGGTTTGGAAAGACTCACATGCCAGATAACTGGCAATTTCCCCTTTCTCGGCACCTCCGACTCCATCACATACTAAAAATAATTTTTGACCGGAAGTTATTGTTTCTGGCAATGGATAAATAGAATCTTCATTATTAAGCCTTCCACCCTTTTCACTAACAGCATATGGTTTACCGATCGTTATATTCATAGCAATAATGAGTTTTATTCATTAAACCGGAGAACTGTACGGCCTATAATAATCTCGTCATTATTATTAAGTACGACAACTTCTCCATCTCCTAGGTAATTGCTATTATATAACGTATGGTTTTTACTATTATTGTCTGAAAGATAATGTTTATAACCACCTTTCGAATCTTTTTTCACTTCTATCCTAATATGTTCCCGGCTCATTGAGCGATCGGTAGTTATTATGCCAATCGTAGCATTTGATGCATTCGATTTTCTCCCGACAATCGTTGTACCTTCATAAAGAAGAAATTCTTGTTCCGGCGTATCCGTATCGGCAACTATGGTAAGTTTACCTGTGCTATTCTTTATTGGTTGCACAAGTATCGTTTCAGAATCATTTAAATTATTCTGAACATTTTCCTTTGAAAGAAAAGAAATAGGAATGGGTTTCTTACATTTGGGACATTTAAAAGAAGTTATTCCGAGGGGAATTTTCCCCTCGTCTACTTTTAATCCTACCTGACAGTGTGGACACTTGACTGAAATCATATCATAAATGAAATATCTGTGCTATCAATATCCGTTGTATTAATATCCAACATGTCAGCATCAGATAGCATTATAGTATCATCCGATAAAGTAATAAAATCAGAACTATCTATACTATCATCAATTACTACTGCATCCAGCATTCCAGCATTGTCTCCGTCTACATCCACTACAATAGCATCTGCCAATAAGGCATCATTATTATCCAAAGTAACGAATGTATATTCTTCTTCCTGCATAATCTTATCCCTTTTTAATGTTTTTACCGGAAACAAAAGTAGGAAAAGTAACGGATTAATAAATATCCAATTCTTTCTTATAATCAAAGGATTGGATTTACTGTACAAAAAGCTGGATTTAGAATACAAACGGTTAATTGCTCACCCACTTAGCCTTGCAAGTTGAAACTGGACATTGTTTCCTGTTTTTTAAAGATTCCCATGGTATTTCACCTAAAAATGTTCCGCATTTAGGGCAGACATAATCTATTTTAAATTGATTGGCGATATCTTGCAATTGCTGAGGTATCTTAGATGATTGTTTTGCACCTAAATATATTCCTATCGTAGGAGCACAAACAGTCACAAACAAACTTATCATTAATAATTCTGGATTTCCTTTACCTAAAAAACCAATTATTACTCCCACAACCCCGGTTAGAGCAAATGGCAATGATTGAAAAAGTCTTGTTTTAAATTGATTGGATGATTGAATCTTAACTTTTGCTTGAATATAATCATCATATATTTTCTTTAATTTGGCGAACTCTTCACTATAATCATTATTAAATTTCAGAATATCGGAAAGAACCACAATATAGCTATCTCCCAGCCTTATCTTATCAGTAGGTGTAATTCGTTTTTTTAGAATCTGGCAATCATTAACAAAAGTTCCATTTGTCGAATTAGCATCCTCTAACAGCCAACAACCCTCTTCTTCACGTATCAAGCGCGCATGGTGCCTGCTTACATGAGGATCATTAACAACAAAATCATTATCATCCGATTTTCCTATCTTAATTACCATTCCTTATTCTTTAACCTCTTCAGACCTGCCCATCTCCTTTTCCAGTGAATCTTTCAAAACTTTCAAAGGATCTTTGGATATAACTAACTCCCGAGGCTTACCTTCTTCCGTAAGTAATAATAATTTCTGTTTAGGTAAGTTGATTTGCAATATATGATTTTTATTAATAATATGACTTTTGCCAACGCGCATCAATATTTCATTGCACCCGGCAACCTGTTTCCCTAATATTTCTTCTATCTTACCTATATTTATTGCAAAAGTAAATTGTATTCCATTCGATAATAATAATTTCGTATAATTCCTGTCGGCTTCAAAATACAGTATTTGTCCTATTTTTATACGTAACAGTTCATCTCTTGTCTTAATAATTAAATACCGCTCCATAACGTAGATATTGTTTTTCTTTTTTCATCAAGAAACAAATATACGTCATTTTCTTCTTTCGCATGCACATTTTGAAATAAATAAATATTATTCAAATTACTTTGAAAACAAATTCATCATTTCAACGTAGGATAAAGAGGTTTCCCCGTTTCATCCACTTCTGTCCAGCTTTTAATAGAAACCTGAGAAAAATTCACCGAGTTTTCGTCTATTATCGCATTAAACAAATAAGAATCTCCTGATTGTAACTCTCCATTAGGAACTGGGACATTTACACTATAGATCCGAGAAGTACTCTCGTTATTTACCATTACTTCCAAAGTCAATGACATTGGAGATGTAGTCTTCAGCGGAAGCATAATATACTGAGCCAACAAGCCGTTTATACCCATTTTATCCGCTTTATCATATATTGATGCAGGAGGAATAATTCCGGTATACAAATTCATACGAGCTCCTGTCTCCGGCGGAGTAATCATGGCCGAGACCAACTTATTTAAAATTATTCCTTCGCCACCCGATACTTCAAAAACAACTTGTGTAGCTGCATGTAAATACATAATCGGTATATTTACCTGGTTACTCATGATATCTTGTTCCGGACTATGCCACCACAAATAGTCAATGCCATTAAACAAAGGCTCAGACAGACCAGACGTAAACTTAGGAGGTATTGTAGAAAAGTTGTCAGACACAGCATAAAAATCATATATGCCGGATTCCAAATACATCTTATAACCATCATTACCTGTTAACACACCGGGGGCAGATGTTATATATAACCCTTCAGCGTATGGTATTCCTTTAGCTCCATCTCCATTTGTTGAAGTAAAAGCATATAATTGGTTCTGAATCCCCTTTTTCATAGGAGCCATTGTCCTGGTCAATAAATTACGATCTTCTACTGCTGCATTAAATGTAACCAATGCTTTTCCGTCGGGGTTATTACTATTTGGATTTTCCCAACCATCCTCAAAAATAATTGTATTTTTAGAACATCCCGCAAACAGCAAAACTATATAAACAAATACTACCAAGCTTACAATCTTGTACTTTTTCATAATAAACCATTTTTAGAATTCATATTATATAATACATTTCTGATCCCTGTTTGGTTCACGATGAAAATGTTAAGCATTCAACTCTATTTCACTTTAAATAAATTTTCAAACACAAAAGGCTGTCTCATTTGAGACAGCCTTTCTTTTTTTCTCTTTTTATTTTCAATCCTCCAACGCTGCTTGAGCCGCAGCAACACGCGCAATTGGCACCCGGAAAGGAGAACACGATACATAATTTAATCCTACCCTATGGCAGAACTTAACGGAAGAAGGTTCGCCTCCATGTTCACCACAAATTCCGCATTTTAAATCAGGACGGATAGTGCGACCTTTCTCTGTAGCCATACGGACTAATTGTCCTACACCATTCTGGTCTAACACCTGGAACGGATCGACTTTCAAAATCTTCTTTTCCAAATATACCGGCAAGAAAGAAGCTATATCATCACGAGAATAACCAAATGTCATCTGTGTCAAGTCATTTGTACCGAACGAGAAGAACTCGGCAGATGAAGCAATACGATCAGCCGTTAGCGCCGCACGCGGAATCTCAATCATTGTACCAACCTTGTAATCAATACTGTCATCCATTTCCTTAAACAGGTCGGCTGCAGCTTTACGAATTACATTTTCCTGTTCTTTAAATTCATATAGAATACCCGTCAGAGGAACCATAATTTCCGGCTTAGTATCAATGCCTTCTTTCTTTAACTCCAGTGCAGCGCCTAAAATAGCACGAGTCTGCATTTCCGTAATTTCGGGATATGTATTACCTAAACGGCAACCACGATGGCCTAACATCGGGTTATGTTCACAAAGAGATTCCACACGCTTCTGGATTTCCTTAACAGAAACACCCATTGTTTTTGCCATCTCTTCTTGTCCCTTCAAATCATGAGGCACAAATTCATGTAATGGAGGATCTAACAGACGAACTGTCACCGGACATCCGGCCATAGCTTTGAAAATACCTTTAAAGTCTTCTTTCTGGTATGGCAGTATCTTCTCCAGCGCTTTCTTTCGCCCTTCCGCATCATCGGCCAAAATCATTTCACGCATAGCTTTAATCTTTTCGCCTTCAAAGAACATGTGCTCCGTACGACAAAGACCAATACCTACAGCACCAAAGTTACGGGCTATAGAAGCATCATGCGGAGTATCTGCGTTCGTACGCACCTGCAATCTGGTGTATTTATTTGCCAGATCCATTAATGCTGCAAAGTCACCCGACAATTCGGCTGCCATTGTTTCTACCTCGCCCAGATATACTTCGCCGGTGGTTCCGTTGATTGAGATGTAATCTCCCTCCTTCAGCGTTACACCACCCACTTCCATTGTTTTATTTTTATAGTCTATGTTTAATCCACCTGCACCCGAAACACAGCATTTACCCATACCGCGTGCAACAACCGCAGCATGTGAAGTCATACCACCACGGGCTGTAAGAATTCCTTCAGCCACAGCCATGCCTGCAAGGTCTTCAGGAGAAGTCTCAATACGAACCATGACTATTTTTTTACCATCAGCATACCATTTTGCAGCATCATCAGCAAAAAATACGATTTGCCCGGTAGCAGCTCCCGGAGATGCGGGTAAACCTTTTACTAAAACTTTAGCTTTCTTCTCTGCTTTCTTATCAAACACAGGATGAAGCAATTCATCAAGTTTATTAGGCTCTATACGTAAAAGGGCTGTTTTTTCATCAATCATTCCCTGACGCAACAAATCCATGGCTATCTTAACCATAGCAGATCCGGTACGTTTACCGTTACGGGTTTGTAAGAACCATAGTTTTCCCTCTTGTACGGTAAATTCCATATCCTGCATATCACGATAGTGATCTTCCAATTTTGTCTGAAGCATATCCAGTTCCTTATAAATAGAAGGCATTGCCTCTTCCATAGAAGGATATTTAGCTACCCGTTCTGCTTCAGAAATACCAGCACGTTCAGCCCAACGCTGCGAACCGATTTTTGTAATCTGCTGTGGAGTGCGTATACCGGCTACCACATCTTCACCTTGCGCATTAATCAGATATTCACCATTGAATAAATCTTCTCCATTACCTGCATCACGAGAAAAACATACGCCTGTTGCCGATGTTTCACCCATATTACCAAATACCATAGCCTGGACATTAACAGCCGTACCCCACTCTGCCGGAATACCTTCCATTTTACGATACAGAATAGCACGTTCATTCATCCAACTGTCAAATACAGCACAAATAGCTCCCCAAAGCTGCTCATAAGATGAAGTCGGAAAATCTTGTCCGGTCTGTGCTTTAACTGCAGCCTTGAACTTGGCCACCAATGTCTTTAAGTCTTCAACATCCAGTTCATTATCTAATTTAACGCCCTTTGCTTTCTTCACTTCCTCGATTATCGCTTCAAACGGATCGATGTCTTCCTTGCTGGTCGGTTTCATGCCCAATACCACATCACCATACATTTGGACAAAACGACGATACGAATCCCATGCAAAACGGGCATTACCAGTCTTGCGGGTTAACCCTTCTACAACATCATCGTTTAAGCCCAAGTTCAGGATTGTGTCCATCATACCCGGCATAGAAGCACGTGCACCGGAACGAACAGAAACCAATAACGGATTCTCTACATCCCCAAACTTAGAATTCATCAAAGTTTCAATATTAGCAATAGATTTCTCTACGTCTTTCTTCAGTAGTTCTACAACTTTATCTTTTCCTAATTCATAGTATTCAGAACAAACATCAGTAGTAATCGTAAATCCGGGAGGAACCGGAACGCCAATCAGATTCATTTCGGCAAGGTTTGCCCCTTTACCACCAAGCAGATTTTTCATATCTGCTTTACCTTCGGCTTTTCCATTCCCGAACGTATAAACTCTTTTTCTTTCCATATTCGACAGTATTATTTTAGATTTCAGTTTTGCTATCTCAACATTGCAATACCACAAATATATGTTATTTAATAGTAGCTTATACTTATAAAGTTAAATAAATTTATATGTTTTATAACCACTCATTACCATTCGTATCAGGTAAATATGTACATTTGTGTGGCGAAAATTTTAAACTTAACAACATTGGCAAGAAATAAGAAACAGTTACCCTTGCTGGAAAAGGTAACAATAACGGATGTAGCCGCAGAAGGAAAGGCTATTGCAAAGGTAAACGACATGGTAGTATTCATTCCTTTTGTTGCTCCTGGAGACGTTGTAGATATTCAACTTACCCGTAAAAAACACAGTTATGCCGAAGGGAAAGCTGTATATTTCCATGAATATTCTCCTAACCGGACAGAACCTTTCTGTGAACATTTCGGTGTATGTGGCGGCTGTAAATGGCAACATCTTCCTTATAAAGAACAACTTAAATATAAGCATAAACAAGTTATAGACAATTTAACACGTATCGGAAAAATAGAAATGGAAGAAATCCTTCCTATCCTGGGTTCCGAAAACACCACTTTCTACCGCAACAAATTGGAGTTTACTTTTTCCAATAAGAAATGGTTAACTGAAGAAGAAGTAAAGTCCGGTGCTACATTTGAATGTATGAACGGTGTCGGATTCCATATTCCGGGAATGTTCGATAAGGTGCTGGATATCCATAAATGCTGGTTGCAGGACGATATATCCAACCGTATACGCCTCTGTATTAAAGAATATTGTCTCTCACATGAAGGTTTCCCGTTTTTTGACTTGCGCAACCAGGACGGTTTTGTACGAACTCTCATGATCCGTACTGCCTCTACCGGAGATTTGATGGTCGTTCTTTGCTTTTATCACGAAGATGTAGAACATCGCGAAGCATTAATGTCGCATATTGCAGAACAATTTCCGGAAATAACTTCGTTATTATATGTAATCAATGAAAAATGTAATGACACCATAACCGACCAGGAAGTACTTGTATTCCGCGGTAGGGATCATATTATTGAAGAAATGGAAGGCCTGAAATTTAAAGTTGGCCCGAAGTCGTTCTATCAAACGAACAGCGCTCAGGCTTATAATCTATATAAGATAACCCGCGAGTTTGCCGGCCTTACCGGTAATGAAATGGTATACGATCTTTATACCGGCACTGGAACCATCGCAAACTTCATCTCTCGTCAGGCAAAAAAGGTGATCGGTATAGAATACGTACCTGAAGCTATAGAAGATGCAAAAGTAAATTCGGCTCTGAATAAGATTGAAAACACATTATTCTACGCCGGCGACATGAAAAATATCCTTACGCAAGACTTTATAAACCAACACGGACGTCCTGATGTTATTATAACAGACCCGCCCCGCGCCGGAATGCATGATGATGTGATCAACACCATTTTGTTTGCCGAACCGGAGCGAATCGTTTATGTTAGTTGTAATCCGGCAACACAGGCGCGCGACCTAAGTCTGCTTAGCGTAAAATACGCAGTCAAAAAGGTGCAGCCCGTAGATATGTTCCCTCACACGCACCATGTGGAAAACGTAGTGTTGCTTCAAAAGAAATAAACATATATATAATGTATAAAAAATGTATCCCCTTCTTGCTCTTTTTGTTTCTCTTGGGCAGTTGCTACAGTAACAAACAAGGGAAAGAAGAGGATATTGATACACATCCTGTAGATCTGACACAATTAAAAGAAAAAGGCGAAATCACTGCTGTTACTCTGTATAGTTCTACTTCCTATTTCCAATACAAGATGCAACCTATGGGTTACGAATATGATCTTATCAATGATTTCGCCAAATCCGAAGGTTTAAAACTCAATATCAAAGTTGCCGAAAATGCTACCCGGTTAATAGAAATGCTTGAGGCCGGCGAAGCTGATGTTGTAGCCTATCCCATCCAAATAACCAACAAACTAAAACAAGAAGTACTTTTCTGCGGACGCGAAGAACAATCCAGCCAAGTCCTGGTGCAACGAGCCAATAAAGGCGATACTATACTTACCGATGTCACTCAATTGATAGGCAAAGACATTTACGTCAAACCCAATACAAAATATTCCGAACGTCTACATAATCTGGACGTAGAACTTGGTGGCGGAATAAACATTAAGGATATTGAAAAAGATACAGTCACGACAGAAGACCTTATAGAGATGGTCTCAAAGGGGCAAATCCCCTATACTATCAGCGACGATAACACTGCCCGGCTAAACAAAACTTATTATTGGAATATCAATATAAACCTGAAAGTCAGTTTTATGCAGCGCTCCGCATGGGCTGTACGCAAGAATAGTCCGGAGTTAGCCAAAGCCATCAATGAATGGGCATCCGACAAATCCGGTTCTTTTACCTTTAAAGCCGTGACCAAACGCTATTTTGAATTAAGCAAAGAACCATTCAGGGCAGAACTGCCGGAAGTAAAAAACGGACATATTTCTCCATACGACCAATTATTCCGAAAGCATGCCGCCAATATCGGATGGGATTGGCAATTGCTTGCTTCTATTGCTTATCAGGAATCACGTTTCAATCCATCCGTAGTTTCATGGGCAGGAGCAGAAGGACTTATGGGCATCATGCCAAACACTGCAAAAGCTTTAGGCGTAACTCCGCACGAATTAAAGAATCCGGAAATAGGCATACGTACCGGGGTAGATTGTTTACGACGGTTCAGACAAGGCTTTTCTAGCATAAAAGATCCACAAGAAAAGCTGAAATTCACATTGGCTTCATATAATGCCGGCATCGGTCATGTTTATGATGCCCAACGTTTGGCTGAAAAATATGGCAAAGACCCTAATAAATGGGACGGTAATGTTGCCGAATATGTCCGGCTGAAAAGCGATCCGCAATATTACAATGATCCGGTTTGCAAACACGGCTATCTTCGTGGTTCGGAAACCTATAATTACGTACAGGAAGTAATGCAACGGTATAAATACTACAAAGAGAAAACAAATAGCTAGTTACCGCCTATATTTTCACGTATCATATCCTTTATGAACAGCATCACTTTTGGATGGCTGACAGGCATACCATCCAAAGCTTCTTTTATATCATTCGTACTTAAATCGAAAAACTCTTTTCCTGACTGGTAACTAAAACAAATATTCACATCCGGATTTCCGGTAATCAACATAGCCACAGTTGCCGGCAAATCTCCCCACGGAGGACAATCTATATTAGTAGAAATAAAACGGGCCGTAACAGTTGTCCCTTTCCCCAATTCGGATATTATTGAAACACTTCCGCCCGTTTGTTCTGCATTTTGTATCAGAAAAGGAAGCCCCAGGCCTACCTTTCGGGTAGTTCGTGTGGTATAAAACGGATTAGTCACTCGCGCCAATGTTTCTGCATCCATTCCGCAACCATTATCTTTTACACATATTTCTATGGCGTCTTTGCTATCAGAAATCAAAAGACCTATTTCGGTTGCATCGGCACGGATGCTATTGGCTGTTATATCGGTTATATGAAAAGAAAGATTATCCATTCATTCTGTTTTAATTATTTTAATCCTCTGCAGAGCAAATGTGTTACCGAAAGAAACAAGCTATGCAATCTCATCGGTTTGTCCTGATGCAGACAAACTATAGTCTTTATCTCCGGCATAAGTTTTCCGTAAATCATTGAAAGTTAAATACTCTGTTTGCCACAAAGAGGGCTTGGTTCCTATTTGTCCGGGATAATGTGCATCCGAAGCAGAATAGCAAACATATTCATGTAAGTATGAATGCTGATTTAACAAAACCTTAAAACGCAATTTATCATTATATTCGACTGCATTTAAAGAAATGGCCGGATCAATGAATCCAAGTTGGCTAATCAAGCTAAATGAAGGACGTTCTATATGGGCTGCAACAACAAGACACCCTAAAGCCTTTGCCTTTGCTGTTATCTGGTTTATGCTTTGATCAAGTGCGGAAAGAAGAAGATAAGGCATTTCTCCGACGATTTCATCCCGGCGATTTACCCACACCTGGTCGCCGAAACGTTCCGTATCATTCGGAATTGGCGGCAAATGTAAATCCAAATAATGTTGAAATGCGGCTCTAGCATCCTCCGATGGAAAGAGTATAAGGCAATGTGCTTCTTCGCGGGTGGTAACTTCCACCCCGGGAAAAACCTTTAAACCCAATTCTTTCCCCAGAGCTTGTACTTCGGGACATTGCAACGTGCTATTATGATCCGTCACGGCTATAGCATCCAAACCTCGCGAAAGCGCGGTTTCCACAATAACCTGAGGGCTCATATCCAGGCTTCCGCAAGGCGAAAGACAAGTATGAATATGCAAATCTACTTTATACCGGTTCATTCGTTAAGCAATAATTGATATATTTTTCCGGTTACTTCGAAAGCGGAAAGCGACGTCCCAAGTACGGGGACATCTTCTTCCCTACCTTTTTGCAACGTTTCTTCATCAGGAGAAGCTCCGTTTACTATTAAAACAGCCGATATATCTTTCAGGGTAGCAACAGCAAGAATATTCTGGTGTGTCTGCATGGTTATCCAGATCATGCCTTCGTCTACATGCCCCATCACATCACTAAGCAAGTCGCTGGTATAACCTCCTGTTATTTCTTCTTCGAGGCCTTTTTCACCACAAAACACAGTCAGGCTTAATTCTTTTACTAACTCATTGACCTTCATATTTAGCTCCTTTCTTATAACAATCTTTGTTTAAACGATCTTTACCCCATGTTTTCTCTACCAAGCGAAAAGCATGCTCCTGATCCAGTTTACCATGCTTCTCCATATTACGTTGCATAAAGATACAGTCGCTAAACTGTGCTTCGTGACGAACAATATCTTCGGCCAAACTCTGGCAATTGGGACTTCCGCAAGCTCCGCAATCTATCCCTGGCAAAAAACACATTAGCTTACGTACTTGCTCCATCTTACTCAATATTTCTTCTATCGAACCATTATAAAGCAATTTAGGATTGGGTTTAAGAGGTGGAATGGTAATATGTTGTTTCAGATAAGCCAGCGCTTCTTTCTGCTCGGCTGCATATATAAGTGGTGCTTTGTCACGCTTCATAGAGCGTTTCATAATACGTTCGGCCGTAAGGAAACGATTAGCGAATGTAAGAACCCCACCGGCACAGCTACGATCGCAAGCCCTCAGTTCCAGAAAGTCCACGTTGCGCACTTCTGTGGTTGTCTCCATCCGTTCCAGAAAATCAATTACATTATGTATTTCATCTATAGCAAGGCTGCGACCGGAGAAGTGTTTTGCTTCACCTCCGGTCTGACTCCAACGCATTTCTTTTTTAGTAAGTGTCGGAGGAAGCTGGCATTCGGGTTTATAATCACGCGGACGGTTTTTTAGTATATGATATACCTTATTATATAAGGTGTCCATATTAATTACTCCCTTGATAGTAGATGAATAACCGTCAGCTCCTTTTAGTGCTGCGATCTTGGCGGCACAAGGGGTAATATAAAACATGCCAATCTCATTGGATGGTATGCCCTGTTCCTCTAAAACTTTATGATAATAAGTGGCTGTAGCATTTACCGGAGACTTTACAAGAAGCACGTTATCCACCAAAGCCGGAAACCTAACTTGTATCAAACGTATTATGGCCGGACAAAAAGAACTGATGACCGGCTTTTCATCAGCATTTTCCATCTGTTGGAGCATCTCACGATATATCATATCGGCAGTGAACTCTACCTGAAAGACATGGGTAAAGCCTAATTCATATAAAGCACTGAATATCTCCTTTTCGGTTGTATATTTGGAGAATTGCCCTATAAAGACAGACGGAACCAATACAACACGGTTCTTATAATCAAAGATACGTTGAAAGTCATCCTGCTCTACATAAATTGCGTCGGTTGGGCAAGCCTTGAGGCATTCGCCACAATCCACACACCAGTTTTTACGTATAATTGCTTTTCCGTCACGAATACGGACAGCACCTGTCGGACACTTCGTCATGCAATGCGTACAACCAATGCATCGCTCATTATCTATTTTAAGTGCATGATAAAACTTTTCTTCTTCCATTTGGGTAAACCTCCTTTCTTCAGCCGAAATGTGTAACCATACGTACAGTCGTTCCCCGACCGACTTTACTATCTATTATCAACTCATCTACATTCTTCTTCATATTAGGCAATCCCATACCTGCACCAAAGCCCATTTCCCGAACAGCAGAAGATGCAGTAGAATATCCTTCCTTCATAGCCAACTCTATATCCGGTATTCCGGGACCTTCATCTTCCAGGGTCAATGTAATCTTATCTGCATCCAGGTCAGCCACAACCGTACCCCGCCATGCGTGGGCAACAATATTCACTTCGGCTTCATACAAAGCCACCACCACACGCTTGATAATTTTTGGATCGATAGACAATTGTTTAAGCACTTTCTTTATATTACTTGAAGCATATCCTGCTTTGGAAAAATTACCTCCTTCCAGTTCAAATCTAAATTGCATACGGCTTTTCTCCTTATCAATAAATAGGTGGAAGTCCACCTGCATATAACTCTCCTACCGTATGATACATAGAGTGTCCGGTTTCAAGCAAAACCATATTGTTTTCTTCAGCAAGTTGTTTCATTTCCGGAGTAACTTTCTTGCCGCGCACAAATAAAATATAGGTTATCTCGGCAACTTCCGCCGTGCGAATCGTTTGCAAATTACAAAGGCCTGTCACCAAAAGAACATCACAACAGTCGAGTGTGAGCACATCGCTCATTAAGTCGCTTGCAAAGGCACAATCTATCTCGCAAGCCGGTTTATCTGAGCCACACACAATAATCGCTTCGGTAAGTTCCTGTATCCGTTGAATTTTCATAATGCTTATCAAAGGTTATATTCATAGTGGCAATGTAAGAAATATTTCGATTAGTTGGGATTGGTACGGTGAAAATCTTATTAATCTTTTACCTGATGGCGCTCAATAACTACCGTAAACCTGTCCAACCAACCTAAATTATCAATCAACATATAATAAGAAAAGTCTGACATATACTGGTTTTCTTTTAGAGTACAAAAATATAAATTCTTACCCATTAGGAATCAAATGCTACAACAGACATCATATACAAACCATAAATAATGCTTATCTTTGCATTAATTCTGTAGACTTATAGAGATAAGCCGCTACAGAAGGACATAAATCAGAACGAAGAGCGTTTCTAAAGATATTATTCTTGTCATAGAAAATCCCCAATTTTCGAAGCCGTACGGGAATAATAACAACAGAAATAGCTCACGCCTGTGGTATATGAACATCTCAGAGATGAGAGGGTTATATCATATCGGCGTGGGACTGTTGTTTATTATTTGTACGGTGGGTATGGGGATACCTCTATGACAAATAAGACATAAAGACAGTTCCCACGCTCTTTATTTATAATACTCTATTAGCTTATCGTCAGGGAATTGAGATAAGATATGACACAACTCTGCTTATGTTATTCAATTCATTTGAATTCTTTATTTTCCTGCCGCTGGTATTCCTGGGGTATTGGTTTGTGTTCAAACCGTTAAAATGGCAAAACCTGTTTGTTATCTTTATTAGTTACCTATTCTATGGTTGGTGGGACTGGAGGTTCCTGGTGCTTATTGCTTTCACGTCGTTATGCAGCTACCTAAGTGGTATTTACCTTGAACGAAACGAAGGTGATCGCAATAAACAGAAATGGATTAGTGCGAGCAATATTACTCTGAACCTCTTTATCCTATGCTTGTTTAAGTACTTCAACTTCTTCTCTGAGAATCTGGGGATTCTATTCAAAGCATTCGGAATACAATTGGACTTTGTTACGCTAGATATTCTTCTACCTGTTGGCATCAGTTTCTATACCTTCCAAGCCTTAAGCTATACAATCGATGTTTATCAACACAAAATAAAAGCGACACATGATCCGATTGCCTTCTTTGCTTACATCAGCTTTTTTCCCCAATTGGTGGCCGGGCCTATCGAGAGAGCAACGAATCTGCTGCCGCAATTCAACCGTCCCCGTACCTTCGACTACGACAAGGCAGTAGACGGTATGCGCCAGATGCTTTGGGGATTCTTTAAGAAAATGGTAGTTGCGGATAATTGTGCCTTATTTGCCAATGGTATTTTCGAGAATTACCAGACGATGAGTGGAAGTGCCTTATTCATGGGGGCATTCTTCTTTACAATACAAATTTACGGTGACTTCTCTGGTTATTCGGATATAGCAATCGGTTGTGCCCGTTTGTTCGGAATCAATTTGATGCAAAATTTTAATTATCCCTACTTCTCAAGAGATATCGCCGAATTCTGGCGCAGGTGGCATATCTCACTTACAACCTGGTTCCGCGATTATATCTATATTCCCTTAGGCGGAAGCCGTGCGGGTAAATGGAAAGGATTTCGCAACACAATGATTATCTTTCTAGTTAGCGGCTTCTGGCATGGCGCAAACTGGACGTTTATTGTCTGGGGAGCTTATCATGCGTTGCTATTCTTACCTCTGCTCCTTTTGGGCAAAAACAGAAAATATAAAAATATAATTGCGGAAGGGAAACTATTCCCTTCATTCAAAGAGATAATTCAAATGGCAACAACCTTCCTGTTGGTAGTTATTGGTTGGGTTATATTCAGAGCAGAAACAATTATGCAAGCCTTTGAGTATTTGAAGGGGATGTGTGATTGGTCGTTATTTACAGTACCCCAAATGCAAGGAATCGGGATAACCCAAACACAAGCTGCAATTACATTATTATCAATCTTTATCTTATTTATTTTAGAATGGACTTATAGGAATAGACCTTATGGTATAGCGATACTCTTTCCTAACAAAACATACCAAAAATGTATTTATATATTAATAGGTATTATACTTCTTTTATTTAGACAACTTGATCAATCTGCTTTTATTTATTTTCAATTCTAATTTAGCTTATGAAAAAGTTCTTTGTATTCTTGGTTAAATGTAGCTGTATCTTTATGTTATGTTACGTTTTATTTATCATTTTATTAGTAATATTCTATACTAATAAAAATATTACGGACTCCTATATAGCGTCAGACTTTGATAAACATAATCGTTTAATTCAAATTTCTTCTCCTAAAATAGTATTTATAGGAGGTTCTAACATTGCGTTCGGATTACATTCTGAACTAATAAAAGATTCTCTACATATAGAACCTGTTAATATGGGTATAAGTGCCGGCATAGGACTGAAATATATGCTTAAAGAAGTTATTTCTCATTTAAAAACAAAAGACATATTAGTCATAATACCCGAATATGAACAGTTTTCACCTAAATGTTATTACGGAGAGGAAACTTTGTCTGAATTATTACAAATTAAAAAAGAATGGAAAGAGTTAGTGTTTCAAACTGACTGGGTTGCATTTCCAAGTTCTTTAATTTCGAGAGTCATAACAGATATAATCTACCACTTTACAAATAAAGCAACTCCTGAACGTTATAGTCGAATAAAATTTAATGAATATGGAGATTACATAGGACACTGGCAGTTCAAGCATCATTTAATATCAGCCCCGCCAATCACAAGCTCTTTCAGTCCTAAAGTAATTGAAGATATTAAAGGCATCATTTTGCAACTAGAGCATAAAGGAGTAAAAATATATTTAATACCGCCATGTTATCATGCAGATAATTACAGCTTAGATTCTCAACGGATTCTGTCCATTCAAAAAGAACTGCAAAAACAAGGAATTCCTTTTCTATCCAACCCGGAACGTTATGTATTTAATGATTCCTTATTTTATGACACTCAGTACCATCTTACAAAAGAAGGTGGTCTAATCAGAACCCAACGTTTGATTGAAGACTTAAAGCGCAAATGATTACTAAAGCATAATTATTCAAAAGATTATTTCTATCTTTGAAAACAACATATAAAACGTAATACTATGTTTAACAAAGAAATCTATATGGCCCGCAGGGCAAAATTAAAACAGACGCTGGGCTCCGGTCTGTTATTATTTCTGGGTAATGACGAGTGTGGAATGAATTATGCAGATAACACATATCACTTTCGTCAGGATTCTACTTTTCTTTATTTCTTCGGACTTCCGTATGCCGGATTAGCAGCAATTATTGATATCGACAATGATCGTGAAATTATCTTCGGAGACGAATTGACAATCGATGCTATTGTCTGGATGGGTACGCAGCCAACTTTAAAAGAAAAGAGCGAAAGTGCCGGAATCAAAGATGTCAGACCATTCAATGAAATAGAAACATATCTGAAAGATGCACAACAAAAAGGCCAGGCAATTCATTACTTACCTCCTTATCGTGCAGAACATCAGATCAAGCTACTGGCCTGGTTAGGTATTCGTCCGGGAGCTGAAAAACCATCCGTACCATTTATATATGGAGTTGTCAATCAGCGTAACTATAAGAGTAAAGAAGAAATTGCAGAAATAGAAAAAGCTTGTATCGTTACGGCAGATATGCACTTAACGGCAATGCGCACCGTACGTCCCGGAATACGCGAAAGTGATGTAGCTGCAGCTGTAGGCGAAGTTGCCTATGCTAACAATTACGAACTCTCCTTCCCTATTATCGCGACGATAAACGGACAGACGTTACATAATCATGACCACAGCCACATGATTAAGAGCGGCGATATGCTATTGCTCGATGCCGGTGCCGAAACAGAAATGGGCTATGCAGGTGATATGTCATCAACTATTCCTGCCGATTCTCAGTTTACGCCGCGTCAGAAAGAAATATACGACATTCAGGTAGCTGCCCACGAAGCAGCCGTTGCAGCTCTTCGTCCCGGTATTCCTTTTGTAGATGTCTACGAATTATCCTGCAAAGTAATTATGGAACGTCTGAAAGACCTTGGTTTTGTAAAAGGCGATCCGATGGAAGCCGTAAAAGCAGGTGCCCACGCACTATTTATGCCTTGTGGTCTTGGGCACATGATGGGATTGGATGTACACGACATGGAGAATCTTGGAGAAGTATACGTAGGCTACAACGGACAGCCCAAAAGCACAGAATTCGGACGCAAGTCCTTACGCCTGGGGCGTAAACTTGAACCGGGTTTTGTCCTTACAATTGAACCGGGCGTTTACTTCATACCCGAATTGATTGACTTATGGAGAGGCCAGAATAAGTTTACCGAATTTATCAATTACGAAAAAGTAGCAACTTATAAAGACTTCAGCGGTATCCGCAACGAAGAAGACTATCTGATTACCGAAAACGGCGCACGCCTGCTAGGTAAAAAGATACCTTTGCACACCGAAGAAGTAGAAGCTATCCGATAAGGACTAGACAAGCATAGAAATAAAAAAGGCTGTCCTCAATTAAAAGGACAGCCTTTTTGATAATAATCTTTCTTTAGATTTTCTTCAACACTTCAGTAAGTTTTTCCGGAGTCACGTTAGCTGCTACTATTACTCCTTTGTCGTTAATCAGAAAGTTTCTAAGTCCCCTTTGGAGATTATACTTCCGATACATTTCCGACTCCTTACCCAGTCCATCATGAAATTGCGTAGATAAATCCAGTTTATCAGCCTTTACTGTTTCAGTAAATATAGACGTCTTTTCGTCCAATGAAACAGAACGCATCGCAATTTTGTCCGAACCTAATTTGTTAACCTCATTCGCTAATAACACGTTACGTGCCCTCGATTCAGCATCGTAAGCCGCCCAGAAGTTGAGCAAAGTGTAACGTCCTGAATGATTCCGGAAATTGAAATCGCTTTCATTTCCTAAAGACTCTATTCTCGGAGCAAGATCACCTGGATTCACACCCTCAGTGAGCTTAGCTTCTTTTGAACCGGCAGACATTCCTAAGAAAGCAACCGATGCAATGAGAACATAAGTTCTAATCTTCATAATGTTATTTTTACGTTAAACTTAATCGGAGAAGAAAAAACAAACTCCGACTCCTGATTTTCAGGAAGGTATATAAAGACTGTTTCTTCGCTAAGAAACATATTCTTTACCCTTAACGGCAGCAAAGATACAGTTAATTATAGGTTTCCACCAAATTATATAATATATTTCTACTTATTTACAAGCTTTTTTATATGTTTTATCGCATATATCAGCATAAATTTAACTGTTTTGCAGCATATTTTTAGCAATTTCTAATTTACAAGTCCGGATATTATGTGTTTCTTTTCCTGCCTTTTTAGTAAAAAGTACAGTATAATTTATTCTTTTGGGCTGCTGAAAATTAATTTTGTCCTAGCTAAAATTTAATTTTGCCCCAGGTGAAAATTGATTTTTACCTGAGGCAAAAGAATAAATCATACTATAGAAACTGATAAATAATAGCCTGTCCGGAATTAAAAAACAAAGAGAAAAGATTCATAAACGGCATTGATAAATTCATATTGAACGGGCAGGAAATATGGGTAAAATAGAACAAAAAAGCCTGGTAATTAATTACCAGGCTTTTTCTTTATGTTTTCAGGAGGTGGCAAAGGCACACCTTCATTAATATATTCATCATATACAACCTTCGGATGATCTTGCGGTGAGGCCAGAATATTTTCCCCTTCAAAATTATCACGGCGAAAATTCTTCAACTTTAAGTTTTCCGCACTATAGTTTCTCAACGTTTCTTTTTTATCACCAAACAAAGAGCTATTCAGCACTTCCGAATTGAGTATATTCTCTTTTGGCGTTAACGATGGAAGGAGATTTTGCTCCAATAAGCCTCTGTAAGCTCCGATATACTCACACCAAACAGTTTTTCCACGTAAATAAATGCGATAGGTATAATTAGACCAGGCAGTAGTAACATGGACCTCTTCTTCCCAAATGTCGATTGAAGCCTCCGAGTCGAAATACGGATCCTTTATAATAACCCGTTTCAAGCCATGTTTTTCTTCCTTTACAAGGGTAAGCCATTTGTCTGAATGTAATACTTCGTCAATTATTTCGGGAAGCGTCTCTCTTATCTCAAACTGAATTCTCATACACATATGCCTGCCAGTCAGGACTTATTAAGGTCGCCAGGTTCTAAGTTAAACAATCCCTTTTTCTATATGTAACAAATATAGGGAAATTTGTTCGATGCTATGTCATATATTTACCTAATTCTTATGTACCTTTGCGCTATAATATCTTAATATGGTACAAAAAGACGAAATAATTCTGATTAATATAAACGGAACAGACCGACCTGGCGTAACTGCCGCCCTTACTGAAATATTAGCCAAGAACAATGCTGTTATCTTAGACATCGGCCAGGCCGACATCCATAGTCATTTATCACTAGGCATTTTGTTTCAAAGTACCGAAGGCAATTCCGGAGAAATACTAAAGGAACTTTTATTTAAAAGTTATGAATTAGACGTGAATATCCGGTTTAAGCCAATTACGGAAGACGAATACAACCAATGGGTCGGCATGCAAGGCAAGAACCGTTATATTATTACTATTTTAGGTCGTAAATTAACGGCTAAACAAATAGCAGGCGTTTCGCGCATTGTTGCCGAACAGGATATGAATATAGATGATATCAAGCGACTTACCGGACGTATTCCGCTGGATGAAAATGCACGTACACCCAAAGCCAGTGCAGAATTCTCTGTTCGCGGTACGCCCAAAAACAAAGAACAAATGAAAGCTGATTTCATGAAGCTATCATCTGAACAGGAAGTAGATATCTCATTCCAGGAAGAAAGTATGTTCCGCCGTATGCGCCGCTTGATTTGTTTTGATATGGATTCTACATTAATTGAAACAGAGGTCATAGACGAACTGGCAATACGTGCCGGTGTTGGAGATCAGGTTAAAGCCATCACAGAAGCAGCCATGCGTGGTGAAATTGATTTCTGTGAAAGTTTCCGCCAACGTTGTGCTTTACTGAAAGGATTGGATGTTTCAGTCATGCAAGAAATAGCAGAAAACCTGCCTATAACAGAAGGCGTAGATCGTTTGATGCATATTTTAAAGAAAGTCGGATTTAAAATAGCAATTCTTTCCGGAGGATTTACATATTTTGGTAACTACCTGAAACAGAAATACAACATAGATTATGTATACGCCAATGAACTGGAAGTCGCAGATGGCAAACTAACAGGTAACTATTTAGGCGATATAGTAGATGGTAAACGCAAAGCAGAATTACTCCGTTTGATTGCGCAAGTGGAGAACGTAGATATACGCCAGACTGTGGCCGTAGGCGACGGAGCAAATGATCTTCCTATGATTAGTATTGCAGGATTAGGTATTGCCTTCCATGCAAAGCCTAAAGTAAAAGCAACGGCAAAGCAATCTATTTCCACAATAGGGCTGGATGGTATATTATATTTCCTGGGATATAAAGATTCATACTTAGATGAGCAGATATAACTATTAAAATATAAAGATATGGTCAGACACATTGTTATGTTCAAGTTAAAAGAGTTTGCAACTCCGGCTGACAAACAAGCAAAAATGCAAGAAATCAAAGAAAAACTAGAAGCTTTGATTAACAAGATAGATGTTTTACGTATGATTCGCGTAGATTTCAATATCAACCCGGCAGAAACATGGGACCTAATTCTTACTACCGAACTTGATACCCTGGAAGACGTAAGCACATATGCCAACCATCCGGAACATGTTGCTGTATCTAAAGGAATTATAGGTCCGGTTAAAGAAGACAGAGCTTGCGTTGATTATAAATTCTGATAATCAACTTTTAATTTTGTATTATTATGAAAGACTTTGACATTGAAGAACGTGTAAAGCAAGCTGTAGAAAATTTTAATTCTGGTTATAACTGTTCGCAATCGGTTTTTCTGGCTTATGCAGATGTTTTTGAATTAACTTTAGATATGGCTAAAATGATGTCCGGTTCTTTTGGAGGCGGCATGGGACGTATGCGCGAAGTTTGTGGAACAGTAAGCGCAATGTCTATGTTAGCTGGATTCAAATATCCGGTATTAGATACTTCTGACCAGGCTGCACGTACAAAAAACTATGCAATGGTACAGAAAATGGCCGAATTGTTTAAAGAAAAACATCAAACAATTATTTGTCGCCAATTGCTTCCGGCAGCAGCAGCCGAATCAAACAGCCCTACTCCTTCTTTACGTACATCCGAATATTACAGCAAACGTCCGTGTGGCAAATTTGTTGAAGATGCAGCGCGGATAGCCGGAAGGATGCTTAAAGGAGAGCTGGAATAGACATTTTATGCCAATAATCTGATTTGGGATATATATCCAAGTTTTCGTATTTCAGCAAATAAAATGCTATACGAAGACTTGGATTTTACATTTACTTTATAAGTAATTATGGAAGTATTCTTATCATAATTATGTTCGTAAGACAAACTCACAATAAAGATGTTATTGTTTTCAAGGATCTCCCGTATGCCTTTTAAGTCTGGAGTTGAAGTAGAGCAATTAATAGTCAGCACTTTATTTACGCCATCCAGATACATTTTTCTTTCTAAACGTTCCAAGGAAACCAAAACAAATAGCGTAAAAGCCGTTGCGATTCCTGCTGCCAGAAACATACCGGCTCCAACAGCCAATCCAATAACAGCCATCACCCAAATACAAGCAGCAGTTGTTAAACCATGAACACTGCCATGGCTTTGTATAATAGCGCCGGCACCAAGGAAACCAATGCCAGTCAATACTTGTGCAGCAATTCGTCCCGGATCGCCATTCAGAAAGTTAGGATAACATTGTGGAATCCAAATAGAAATCAACATTGCTGCTGCCGAACCCATACAAATCAGCGTAAAGGTACGCATACCTGCATCCCGTCTTCTAAATTGTCGCTCTACACCAATGATAGCGCCCAGAAAAAAGCTGATTGCCAATCGTACGGTTGCCGTATAAGGCGTCACAACCGTGCTATTAAGTATTTCCTGCAAATGATCAAGCATAATTGTTTCTTTTATTAACGCAAATATATAGAAATAATCTATCGTGTATACAGATTTCTAACAACATAAAATGGATGAAAGTTCGTATCTTTGGATCAAGATATTTATTTATAAGATAAAAAGATATGAAAATCATAACCTATAATGTAAACGGATTAAGAGCAGCAGTTGGAAAAGGTCTGCCCGAATGGCTTGCCAAAGAGGCTCCTGATGTTTTATGCCTACAAGAAACAAAACTCCAGCCAGAACAATTTCCGGCAGAAGTCTTTGAAAGCCTGGGATATAAGTCTTTTCTTTATAGTGCTAAAAAAAAGGGATATAGCGGAGTTGCCTTATTGACAAAAACGAATCCCGATCATGTAGAATATGGTATTGGTCTAGAAAAATATGACAATGAAGGAAGATTTATTCGTGCTGATTTCGGCAATCTTTCTATTGTAAGCGTATATCATCCGTCCGGTACCAGCGGCGATGAAAGACAAGGTTTTAAAATGATATGGCTGGAAGATTTCCAGAATTATGTAGTTGAATTGAGAAAATCGCGCCCTAATCTGATTTTATGCGGAGACTATAATATATGCCATGAACCTATCGACATCCACGATCCGGTCAGGAATGCCAGAAACAGTGGATTTCTTCCAGAAGAAAGAGAATGGATGACGCGCTTCCTATCAGTTGGTTTTACCGATACATTCAGGTTTCTGCATCCTGATAAGCAAGAATATACGTGGTGGAGTTACCGGTTTAATTCGCGGTCTAAAAATAAAGGTTGGCGTATAGATTACTGTATGGTTACAGATTCCGTTAAGCCTTTACTTAAAGATGCTTACATATTAAATGATGCCGTACATTCAGATCACTGTCCGGCCGTTTTGGAGATTACGGAATAAGAAAAAAGCTAAAAGGAGAAAAGATCCCATTCGGATAAAATTCATATTTCTTTCGAGAGAAATCCAAATTCCTTCCGAATGGGATTTATTTTAAGCATCTAATGCACCTATCAATTCGCTGGCAGATTTAAAACCGTGGCGATTACAATATTCATTCAATCCATCAATTACTTTAACAGAAACTGTAGGATCTATAAAATTATAAGTACCGATCTGTATGGCAGTTGATCCTGCCAACATAAACTCTACAGCATCTTTCCAATTTGAAATGCCGCCTAATCCGATAATAGGAATCTTTACAGCCTTATAAGTCTGCCAAACCATACGTAAAGCTACAGGTTTCACACACGGGCCAGATAAACCTCCCGTAACTGTAGACAATACCGGTTTACGCTTTTCCGCATCAATAGCCATTCCCAGCATCGTATTTATAAGAGATACAGAATCTGCACCTTCAGCTTCTACAGCTCTGGCAATTTCCGTAATATCCGTCACATTAGGAGATAATTTAACTATCAGTGTTTTAGGATAAACCTTACGGACTGCGCGAACTACTTCTGCAGCTCCACCACAAGTGACCCCGAAAGCCATACCGCCTTGTTTCACATTAGGGCAGCTAATATTCAGCTCTATTGCCGGAATTTTATCTAATTCTGCTATTTTTTCGGCACATTGCACGTAAGTTTCAACGGACGATCCGCTTACATTTACAATCATGTGCGTATCAATATCCTTAATTTCAGGATAAATATGTTCAGCAAAATAATCAGCACCTTTATTCTGAAGACCTACAGCATTCAACATACCTGCAGGTGTTTCTGCCATACGCGGATAATTATTGCCTTCACGAGATTGAATGGTTGTCCCTTTTACAAAAATACCACCTAAACGGGTAATATCTATTAAATCGGCATACTCGATACCATATCCGAAAGTTCCGGATGCAGTCATAACCGGGTTTTTCAACTCCAGATTACCAATATTTACATTCAATTCAGCCATGTCAACTTATTTATATTAAATACAGGCCCTTCAGTACACACACACACATGATGGCCTTCGTTATCCTTTTCAACACAACATAAACATGCTCCGATACCGCACGCCATCGTATTCTCCAAAGAAACTTCACATGTAATAGACTCAGATGCCGCATATTTAGCTACAGCAACCATCATTGGCTTAGGTCCACATGTGTAAATCCTATCAAAATGTTGAGCTTTTAGTATAGAATGATTGGTTACATATCCTTTTTCGCCCAAAGAGCCGTCTTCTGTTGTAACATATACGGTACCAAATTGCTCAAATTGTTCCAATTGTAATACATCTTCCTTTGAGCGAGCACCTAAAAGAAACATAGGTTCCAATCCTGCACTTTTTAGTATAGCGCCAAGATATAGCATTGGGGCCGTTCCGACACCGCCGCCAATCAGTAAAACTTTTTCAGTATTACATTCCGGAATGGTAAATCCATTTCCTAAAGGTAAAATAATGTTGATAATATCCCCAGGACGATATTCGGCCATTTTTCGGGTTCCATCTCCAACTAATTGTATAAGCAACCATAGCTCATTAGTTTCCTTATCTATATAATTGATAGAAATAGGACGACGAAGAAATGTCGTAGGAGAGTTATCTACACGAACCTCCACAAATTGGCCCGGAATCATTTCTGGTAGAGTCTGATCGGAGGTTAGCTTTAGCAGGCAGTAATTTTTATGAAGGCGACGATTTTCAGTAACCTTCATATCTAAGATGTACTTCTTCATATATGATCACTCAATTTGAGTACAAAGATACATGAATATGGCATATATACCCAATATTGAGCTAGTCTTTCTTATTTTTTTCTGATACAAAAGTATCGAATGTATTATCTGAATAAAAAATCATTATTTTACTTACATTTTTAGAAGGTTTTTCTATTGGTATAACTTGTTCAACAACAGCTTGTTTACAAGTGTTTACAGGTATCTCAACCCCATTTTCCCTGCGATATTCGGGAACAACTTGTACTACGGGCGGATTTATTGGAGTATTAGAGAATAAATTCGGCTCTGTTAATACATGTTCCCTTATCATTTCGCCTTTTCCAAATAACAACCAGTCAGAATCTACATAAGTAAATCTCTCCAATATCTTAATAAGTACGTCTAAACTCGGATTATTTCTACCTGATATAATATGTGACATAGCAGAACGTTGAATCCCGATAGATTCAGCAAATTTAGAAGGGGTAAGTCCTTCTCGTTCCATTAGTTTTAATATACGATCTCTCATTATCTCTGATAGATATTATTGTTATGAAAACACTGACAATATGACTTGTTTACAATAATGATATACACATTTGTAGAACGACACAAATATATATTATTATTTCCATTTGTGCAATTTATTTTTATAAATCTAATCAGATACAACAGTAACATAAAATATACAATGATATACACTACGGTTGTAAACATCTAAAAAAGCTTAGTAAAATATCATAAAGTAAAACTTAAGGAATAGTATATAAACGATTGTTTATGTGATAATTATAATATATAAATAGGCGTAATTAAGCCTTCTTGTTTACATTTAGATTAGTAATAAAGGCAAAGTTTAAATAAGAAAATCAATAAACTTATATAAAATACTGGTTTTTGATTATTTATACTTTAATATATCGTAAATAAATAATTGAACTTTTTATACTGTTTACTTTACTAATATATACACTATACATATGTAACACAAATGTGTGATTGTATTTATGTAAACGTCACAATCATATGAATTACTTTTGTAACTGCATTTACATTTGTATCAAGAGTGAGCCTTATCACATTTGTAACAAAAAGAGAATGCTCCTATTTAAAGTTACTGTCATATTGTCTTATTTACAAAAAAGGGAATAAGACTAACAATGATAAAAAGCCTAAACACCCTATTATCGGCAGTATTTCTGTATAATTATGTTGACCGTTGTAAATATTAAATTCTCAAGAAGTAAAAAATGGCGTAAATAACTGAAATATAAAAAGAAAGGGCACTTTTTCAGAATAATTATTTCTTTTATTCTGGAAAAAGTGCCCTTTCCTCCTTATTCAAATTGATAAAATATAGGCTCAGTGTAATATTTTAAATAAAAGTTCTTTTAGTAAATCCGAATCAGTAGCAGAACTATTCTCTACACCTTTTGATCTTGCGTCGGTAGTTCGTATATCCCCGATCAAATTAAAAACTTTCATTGCAGGATAATTTCTTAGACCGGTAATATAATCCTTCACCTGAAAATTACCTCTTAAACCTAATGCAGCCATAAGCCCCGCTTCCGAACGATCTTTTGTATAATAACAAATCAAAAGATTAGAAAAATAATTAAACAACACAGGAAGTGTCATTTGTATCGGATTATTTTTTGGATTTTTTTCAAAGTATTGCGCTATACGATTTGCTTTAAGTATATCTTTCGAAGCTAAGGCTTTTATTAATTCAAAATTATTATATTCTTTACTTATCCCGATGTTCTGTTCGATCATTTCTGGAGTGATGCGTTTTAAGCCCTTTTCAGGCAATAAAATTGCCAGCTTGTCCAATTCCTTATTCAGGCGGCTCAAATCGTTTCCAAGGAAGTCTGAGAGCATCTGAGAGGCTTTCATGTCGATATCTATAGCCCGCTGTTTCATTAATGAAATGATAAAAGTAGGCATTTTGTAATCCGGTACTTTTTTTGACTCAAATAAAACACCTGTTTTTTCCGCTGCTGCAGCTAGAGATTTCCTTCTATCCAGATTTTTATATTTATAATTTATAACAAGAACCGTAGATGCTAATGGATTTTTTACATAATTAGTCAATAATTCTATATCCCGCACCATTTGTGCTTCGCGCACAACGATGAGCTGATAATTAGACATCATAGGAAATCTACGTGCAGCATTGATTATTGCCGAAGCATCCGTATCTGCACCATACATAATAATTTGGTTAAAATCACGCTCCGATTCTTCCAAAACACTGTCTATCAACAAATCAGTAATTCTATCCATGAAAAAAGGTTCGTCACCCATCAATACATAAACAGGTTGAAACTTTTTTGCAGTTATATTCCTACAGATTTCTTCAAAATTATATTCTTTTTTAGCCATCCTTATACCATGTTACCAGCTGAAACGAATATGACGAATTGTTTTCTTTCCATTTATTATCTGTAACAAAGCCTCTATTCCCAACAAGACATGTTCACCTACAAAGCTTTGTGTCACTTTCCGGTCACTTTCCTCGGTTTTTACCCCTCCTTCATCCATTGGTTTATCAGAAATCATAAGTAAAGCGCCAGTCGGTATTTCATTGGCAAAACCGGCGGTAAGTAATGTTGCAGTTTCCATATCAATGCCTGTAGCGTGTGTTGAACGCAGATAATCCTTAAAATCCCTATCGTACTCCCAAACCCTACGATTCGTAGTATATACTGTCCCCGTCCAGTAATCGCGCCCTTTATCACGGATGGCGGATGAAATAGCACGTAACATGGAAAATGCCGGTAATGAAGGAACTTCCGGCGGCAAATATTCATTAGAAGTACCTTCACCCCGAATGGCAGCTATAGGAAGAACGTAATCTCCTAAGTTATTTGCTTTTTTCAGGCCACCACACTTGCCTAAAAATAATACAGCCTTCGGTTTTATAGCTGATAATAAATCCATTATAGTTGCAGCATTCGCACTCCCCATTCCAAAATTAATGATAGTAATACCTTCTGCCGAAGCGTTAGGCATTGAACTTTTCAATCCTAAAATCGGGACTTTAAAATGATCAGCAAATATCTCGACATATTTAGTAAAATTCGTCAGAAGAATATACTTAGTAAAGTCTTCCAGCCTCCGCTCTGTATATCGAGGCAACCAATTTTCTACGATTTCTTGTTTTGTTTTCATAAATAACTACCTTTGATGGTAAAATATCAATTAGCAAATATAGTAAATGCTCTCGTTAAATTTACCAACATTCGCTGTCAATATAGCTGAAAAAGAAGGGAAGCGCATGATTTTGGATATTGTAAGACGCAAATACGTAGCTCTCACTCCAGAAGAATGGGTACGGCAACACTTTGTTAATTATCTTTTTACTACAAAAGGGTTTCCACATGAACTTTTGGCCAATGAAGTTTCCATCAAACTGAACAACACGTCAAAACGTTGTGATACAGTAATCTACAATCGTTTTTTAATTCCTTTAATGATCATAGAATATAAAGCTCCTCACATAGAAATAACGAAAGAAGTATTTGACCAAATTGCAAGATACAATATGGCTTTAAAGGTAGAATACCTGACAGTAAGTAATGGTATACACCACTTCTGTTGCAAAATTAACTACAACACACAAACATATACTTTCCTGGAAGATATACCCGAATATACTGATTTGGGGAAATAAAAAACTTTCTATCCTTAAAAAAAGACAGAATATTCACATTATAAAATGACTCTCCCCTTATCCTTCAACGCATAAACTGTAGACGGATAAGGGTTCGTCAGCCCAACCATTGATAAGGAGGAGGCAAATAGCTTTTCCTAAAAAAGATATCTGACAAAAAAACGCGGATTGTTACTTTTCCGGAAAAAACGAAAATAGTTTCAGAAGAGAAAGTTTTATTTTGGAATTCCAGTCCGGGGAAAGGGAATAGTATCAAAATAAAACTCTGCACAATAGACAAAACAGTAAACCACAGAGAATCTTGAATATATTGAGTTGAAAAATATTGCATATTTTGTACGTTACTAATTAAATTGCAACAAACATAGCAATATTTATTTATCAAGCAAATAATATTTGACCAAAAAGATGTTTTTAATTAAAAAAACTATTTTTTTCCATCATCTTCAGTATATTCAAATTCATTTTCTTTGCATATAACTCGATAGAATCTGATTTATATTCATATCTCATGGCTTCAGGTGTAGTAGTAATAACCTGTTCCGGAGTACGTAGTTTCATATCTTTCTCCTTATCAAAGAATAAAGAATAACCCAATAACACTACAAAAAATGATAATATCAACGGCTTCATGTCTACTTCTTTTAAATCTACATTAGCTTAGATGTAATTATAACGCTAAACGCTGCATTATATTTCATGTTTTTTGGAGAATAAGGTAATTTATTTTCTTTTTCCGCAAAAAAACATCTGGTAATGTGCTTTTTTTAGAAACAAAAACGGGGAAAGAATGTTCTCCTTTCCCCGTAATAAATAAACCGTGATTTATCTTTAAGCTCCGAAATCATCGAAGTGTAACATCTCACGCGGAACACCCAGATTATCAAGCATATTTTCTACAGCTTTTGACATTGGGCCCGGACCGCACATATAGTATTCTATATCTTCAGGAGCTTCATGATCCTTCAAATAAGTATCATAAATTACCTGATGAACAAAACCTGCCGTATATTTTACACCTGCAGCATCTGCAGCAGGATCCGGACGATCCAATGCCAAATGGAATGTAAAATTAGGAAATTCCTTTTCAATTGACAGGAAGTCCTCCAAATAAAATACTTCATTCAATGCACGGGCACCGTAGAAGTACGACATCTTACGATCCGTAGTCTTCAAAGTATTCGTCATATGCATAATCTGAGCACGTAGAGGAGCCATACCGGCACCACCACCAATCCACATCATTTCGCGCTTAGAGTTGAAAATCGGGTGGAAATCACCATAAGGGCCGCTCATAGTCACTTTATCACCCGGCTTCAGGGTAAAAATATAAGAAGACGCGATACCTGGCATTACATCCTGGAATCCAGGACCCTGATCTTTCGGTTTGAACGGCGGAGTAGCAATACGTACAGTCAACATGATACGATCGCCTTCTGCCGGATAGTTAGCCATTGAATAAGCACGGATAGTCGGCTCGTCATTCTTACATTTCAAGCCGAATAAACCAAAGTTTTTCCAGGCTCCCATATATTCGTCGCCAATTAAGTTCTTATCTATATCCTTGTCATAGTCCATAGAATAAGCAGGAATCTTAATCTGGGCATAAGAACCCGGAATAAAGTCCATGTGTTCTCCCTTCGGCAAAGCAACGATAAATTCTTTGATAAAAGTAGCAACGTTCTTATTGCTGATAACTTCACATTCCCATTCTTTAACACCGAATACTTCATCCGGAACCTGAACAGTCATATTTTCCTTTACTTTACACTGGCATGCCAAACGCCAATTATCTTTCACCTGCTTACGAGAGAAAAATCCCTTTTCTGTTGGCAAAATTTCACCACCGCCTTCAATAACCTGAGCACGGCACTGTCCACATTTACCACCACCACCACAAGCTGACGACAAGAAAATACCGCCACTCTGCAAAGCGCCAAGCAGCGTTCCACCTATAGGAGTTTCTATTTCTTTTTCCCCATTTACCTCCAGCTTCACATTACCGGACGGTACCAATTTTGCTTTAGCGTACAACAATGCACCTACAAGGATCAGTGTAACCAAAAGGAATACAACTGCCCCTGTTGCAATAGTAAGTCCGCCAGACATTAATAAAGTCATCTTTATTTCTGATTTAATGCGTTAATACTTAGATCTTAAGTCCGGAGAAGCACATAAATGCAATACCCATCAGACCTGTAATGATAAAGGTAATACCCAGACCTTTCAATGGTTTAGGGATATCTGAGTAAGTCAATTTCTCACGGATTGCAGCCATACCAACAATAGCCAGCATCCATCCGATACCAGAACCTAAGCCATAAACAGTAGCAACTCCCACGTTAGGGAATGCTTTCTGCTGCATAAACAACGAACCACCCAAGATAGCACAGTTTACAGCGATCAGAGGTAAAAATATACCCAATGATGCATATAATGACGGTGAAAATTTTTCGACAGCCATTTCAACTAACTGTGTAAAAGAAGCGATTGTAGCAATAAAGAGGATAAATGAGAGGAAGCTCAGATTTACATTCTGAAAATCAGCCCCTAACCAACTAAGCGCTCCTTCTTTCAATACATAGTTCTCAAGCATATAGTTAATAGGCAATGTACAAACAAGGATGAATGTTACCGCCATACCTAATCCTAAAGCAGTCTTCACATTCTTAGAAACAGCCACGAACGAACACATACCCAAATAGTATGCGAAAATCATGTTGTCAACAAAGATTGAGCGGACAAATGTGCTTAAATATTGTTCCATTCTATTTTCTGTTTAATGGTTTCTTAATTTTCCTGTAGTTCTTTGTTACGTGAACGGTGAACCCATATAATTACGGCGACAACGATCAGGGCCATAGGAGGCAGAATCATCAACCCGTTGTTTACATAGCCGAAGTCATAAAATGCCTGCGGGATAACCTGGAAGCCCAGCAATGTACCAGAACCAAGTAATTCACGAAAGAATCCAACAATAATCAGAATCAACGCATATCCTAAACCATTACCGATACCGTCCAGAAAAGATTCCCACGGACCATTACCCAAAGCAAATGCTTCCAAACGTCCCATCAGAATACAGTTTGTGATAATCAAACCTACAAATACAGACAATTGCTTATTGACATCATAAGCAAAAGCCTTCAGAACTTCACTTACGATTGTTACCAAAGCCGCAACAACTACCAACTGAACAATAATACGTATACGATTAGGAATCGTATTACGAAGCAGTGATATAATTACATTGGCAAAAGCCACGACAGCCGTTACTGAAATACCCATTACAATAGCCGGCTCCAGTTTTGATGTTACAGCCAATGCAGAACATATACCCAGCATCTGAACGATAACGGGGTTGTTTGCACTCAACGGGCCTAACAACGTTTCCTTATTCTTATTAGATAATAATCCCATTTTTTACTGATTTTGTGAAGTTAAAAACTTAACATAGCCATTCAAACTATTGAACAACATGGCATCAACACCTTTACTTGTAATTGTACCACCGGAGATGCCGTCAATATAATCCTGACCGGCAACACTCTTTCCTGGTTTGACAACAGCAATTGACTTGAATACACCATCTACAAAAATATGTTTACCAACAAACTCTTTGCTGAACGCAGGCTTAGAAATTTCAGCACCCAGACCCGGAGTTTCTCCCTGGTGGCTAAAGTCTGCGCCATAAACTGTATTCTTATCCTGGTCCAAAGAGATGTAACCCCAAAGCGGTCCCCAAAGCCCTGCACCGTGCAAAGCCAGAATATATTTGGTTTTACCGTCTACATTTGCAATAAATACCGGATACTCATGTTCTGCTGCTGCTTTCACCACATCAGCGCTAAATGCGTCACCTTCTACTTTTTCACCATTTTCATTAACTAAGAATGCTTCCTTAATCAATTCATTATATTTGGCTTCGGCTTCAGAAGCAGGAACCGTTACATTAATAGAACGAAGAATCTGTTGTCTCTTATCGTTTTCTTCATTCTTTTGCTGGAAAGATCTCAGGGATTGAGAAGTAAAAGCCAGCACAACTGCAACTAATACAACCATTACGGATGCATATATTATAGTATAAGCATTACTATTACGGTCTATTCCTTTCTTCTCAGCCTTTACTTCTTCAAATTCTGAAGCAGGAGCTGCACAAATAGGACACACGTCAGGCGCCTTATCTCCTTCGTGGACATAGCCACATACTTTACATCTAAATTTCTTTGTAGCCATACTCCTTCTTATTTATTCATTGTAATACTACGTTTCAATCTGTGGGTAATATTAGCTTCCACTACATAATAATCGATCAACGGAGCAAATACGTTCATCAGCAAGATAGCCAACATCATACCTTCAGGATAACCAGGATTCAATGCACGGATAATAATAGCCATAACACCAACAAGGAAACCGTAGATATATTTACCTGTTTCCGTACGGGCTGATGTTACAGGGTCTGTTGCCATAAACACAGCACCAAAAGCAAAACCTCCTAAAAACAAATGATCAAGAGGAGTCACAGCCATTGCTACCGTACTACCGATCATATTAAATATTGCAGCCATGAATGCTCCACCAACAAATACAGAAATCATAGTTTTCCAACTAGCAATCTTTGTAATTAATAAGATGGCTGCTCCAATTAAAATAGCCAAAACAGAAGTTTCACCGATAGAACCCGGTATCAATCCGATAAATGCATCCATAGTTGTAAGCGGATGTCCCAAAACATCAACGGCTTGGAAAGAACCAACCATATCATTCGGAGCAACAGCAATCTGACCTAATGGAGTTGCACCGGAGAATCCGTCTACAACCTGACCGCCTCCAATTCCAAACGTATCAGCGGTACGAACCCAAACCTGATCGCCGGACATTGCTGCCGGATAAGCAAAGAACAAGAATGCGCGGGTTACTAATGCCACATTAAATACATTATAACCTGTACCTCCAAATACTTCCTTAGCAAATATTACAGCAAATGCAGTAGCTACAGCAATCATCCACAGTGGAGTATCCACCGGAACAATCATCGGGATCAAGATACCGGATACAAGGAAACCTTCCTGAATTTCCTCCTTCTTAGCCTGAGCAACAGCAAATTCTATACCCAAACCAACTACATACGAAACAATGATCTTAGGCAATACGGCCAAAAGACCAAAAATAAAAGTCATGCAAAATCCGGGATCAGCACCTACTGCCAAGTTATGCTGATAGCCGACATTATACATACCAAAAAGCAAAGCAGGCAACAAAGCAATCACAACAACTATCATTGTGCGCTTTGAGTCAATACTGTCATGAATATGTACGCCTGATTTTGATGTTGTATTCGGAACAAACAAAAATGTTTCGAAACCATCAAACACAGAACGGAACATCGCCAGCTTTCCGCCCTCCTCAAAGTTAGGCTTAATCTTGTCGAGATAATTCCTTAACGCTTTCAATGTATTCTAATTTTTAATGTTATTAATTCATTTCCTTGTACATCAGGTCAAGACCATTGCGTACTATTTTCTGTATTTCTATCTTCGAAGTATCTACAAATTCGCATAAAGCAAAATCTTCAGGAGCTACTTCGTATATACCCAGGTTTTCCATCTTATCAATATCAAAAGCAATAATCGCTTTCAACAGATATTCCGGATAAATATCCATAGGGAATACTTTATCATACTCGTTAGACATGATCATGGCACGTTTACCACCTTTAATACGGGCATCTATAACATATTCTTTGTTTTTGCCAGACAACCAGGTCAGATAAGAATGACTTGTACTATACTTTCCAAAACCGGGAACACCCCAACCCAGGAACTCATGAGTATCATCACCTTCAGGAATAATAGTTATCTGATTATCGTATGCACCCAGATAGCCGTCATTCAAAACCTTAGTACCGGTCAATACATTGCCACTGATAATACGAACATGTTCATTATTATTCAATATCTTACCTTTTACAAGACTTTCGATTGTACATCCGGCTATTGTTTTGATATATCCTCTTTCTGTCGTTTCAGAACCTGTTATCGCAACCAAGCGGCTAAAGTCGGCAACACCTTTATTAAATAAGCGTCCGATCATAATAACATCAGCAGGATTAACGGTCCAAACAACTTCCCCTTTATTAATAGGCTTAACATGATTAATCTGTACCCCTACATTAGCTGCAGGGTGCGGACCTTCCACTTCTATAATTTCAACATTATTTGCTTTTACGGAAGAACCTCTCCTTATTCCAACATATACCTTTCCGGTGGTAAGTTTAGCAAGAGCATCCAATCCTGTCTGAAAATCAGCTTCTTGTCCTTTTATAATAAAATCGAAGTCTGGAGCTAACGGAGCCGAATAAAACGCAGAAACAAAAATGTCACGCGGAAAATCGGTAGGCGTTGCAACAATGTCATACGGACGTTGTTTGATACAAGGCCACAAGCCGGCATTCAAGATAGCATCTCTTACTTCTTCACCATTCAGCGAGGCTACATTCTTTTTGCCGAATTCTTCATATTCGATCTGCGCATCCGGCTTTACAACAATGTTCAGCACTTTACGCTTTTCTCCTCGGTTTACGGCAGTTACTTCACCACTTACTGGCGAACCAAACTTGATTTCGGGACGGTTCTTGTCAATCATTAATACAGAACCTGCTTTGACTTTATCTCCTACTTTGACAACAACTTTAGGGATAATACCGTTATAATAATCGGGGACAATAGCATACGTGGCACTATTTCCTCCGTTTAACAGTACATCCGAAGCTTTGCCCTTCAGATTAATGTCTAAACCCTTTTTAATCTTTATCACATTTGCCATGATACAACTAAAATTGTTTATATGTAATTTTCCCGCAAAAGTAAACATTTTTTTATGCTTAAAAGCAGGTTTAGAGAAATAATTAGAGAAATAATTCCATAATTTTGCACCGGCAAAGAAATAATAAAGAAAATGAAAGTATTTGGTACACTAATAATGCTACTCTGCTTCATCGGAATACCGGTGAAAGCACAACAAACGACGTATTATACAAACGTTAGCAACAAGCAAATAAAAACGCTCCAGGTAAAGGTTGCCGGAGAAATGTTTTCTAATCCATGTATCGAATTAAATGGAGAAGATCGTATAGAAATAAATTTTGATGCATTGAATTCAGGAGGAGTACGTTATGCTTATTCTTTGATCCATTGTAATGCCGATTGGACGAAGTCTATCCTTTCTCCTATTGAATACATGAATGGTTTTCAAGGTATGACAATCGATGATTTTGCAAATTCAATGGGTACTACCGTACAATACACCAACTATCGTCTTCTTATACCGAATGAAGATGTGCAACCAAAAGTATCAGGGAATTATGCTCTTACAGTATATAAGGAAGATAATCCCGCTGCAATAGTATTTACGGCTTGTTTTTCTGTTGTAGAACCTATCGTTGGGGTTTCTGCCTCCGTTAGTGGCAACACTGACATTGACACAAACCAAAGCCACCAGCAGGTAAGCTTTGCCATCAACAACAAAAACTTTTCAATTCCTTATCCGCAAACCGACCTGAAAATATGGGTGTACCAAGACAATCGCCGCGATAATGCAGTAACAGGATTACAACCTATGTCTATCCTGGAAAACCAGATCACCTATTCCAACAACCCAAAACTCATATTTGAAGCAGGAAATGAATACCGGCGTATGGAGTTTCTGAGCAACAAATATAACGGTATGCATATACAAAATATCACTTTCCACAACCCGTATTATAATGTGGAACTTATGAAAGATTACAAACGCACCAGCGAAAGTTACCAGTATGACCAGGATCAGGACGGACGCTTTTTTATTCGTTGCAGCAACTGTAATGATCCCGACACGGAAGCCGATTATTTTATAGTTCACTTCACATTAGCTTGCGATGAAATCCCTGAAGGGAATGTCTATTTAAACGGAGAGCTATATAATAATGTATTAGACAACAATAGTAAAATGGACTATAACCCGGAAACAAACCAATACGAAAAAGCTGTATTATTAAAGCAAGGAAGTTACAACTATCAATATCTGTTTGTTCCGGATGGGCAAACTGTTGGAGAAACCGCTCCTATCGAAGGAAATTTCTATCAAACGGAAAACGAATATTCAATTTATGTATATTATCACCCGATGGGGACAAGATATGATCGTTTGATTGGTGTAACATCAGTTAAAAACGCTATGCAGGTATTTTAAAACCGTCCCGATGATTTTATAAAAAGATCCCGATGTTTTTTCGAAACCATCGGGATCTTTTCTAAATCATTGTTGTTTCCGCTCCTGTCTATAACCAAAGTAGCAGATAATATCATTGTATTTTCCCGCCGCACCATATTGGATGCTATAAAATTCTTACCTTTACGGAAAATTTATATTTTCTAACATGGCACAAATACTATGAAACTACTATTTTTCGACCTGGAAACAACAGGTATCAAATACTGGCGTAACGGAATCCATCAACTAAGTGGAGAAATTATCATAGATGGCGTTACGAAAGAATCTTTCAACTTCAATGTATGCCCCCATCCGAAATGCGATATAGAAGAAGAAGCTCTGAAAATATGCAATGTAACCAAAGAACAAATACTGTCTTATCCCCCAATGGGGGAAATATATAGTAAATTTGTAGGCTTGCTGTCCAAATATGTAGATAAGTATGATAAGAAAGACAAATTTTTCCTTGTTGGTTATAACAATGCTTCTTTTGACAATTATTTTCTAAAAGCTTTTTTCGTTCAGAACGGGGACAATTTCTTTTATTCGTGGTTTTGGGTAAACTCGATAGATGTAATGGTATTAGCCAGCCAGCACTTATTGGATAAACGTCCAAGCATGACCGATTTCAAACAAGAAACCGTAGCACGTACATTAGGAATAAAGCTTGACCCTACAAAACTTCATGATGCTTCGTATGATATTTATATCACCAAAGAGATATACAAGAGACTAACTACCCTATTTTAAGGAAACAAGAGAATGCAGGAGTATCCTTCCTGCATTCTCTTCACAAAACAATTTATTACGTTACTTAATTTGATGTACTATTCTTCGCAGCACCTGTAACATGTTCAACCCTATCTTTAACATATTCTACCTGATTTTTACCGGCATCTACCGCATTCTTAACAGCTCGTTTCGTTTTATCGGCAAATTTATCCAGATCATCATGCAAACAATCAAAATCACCATGATCTTCCATACGGCGGATCATATACCCAACAATAACACCAAGCCCTAAGCCTAAAAGTAAATCTTTCATAACCAACTTATTTTAAATGATTAATATAATTATTTCTTATATCTATGAAACAGAAAAGCCAGTAAGATAGTTCCGCGCTTTTTCCTTTTAATAATTCATTTTGGTTCCTGTTAACACAGAAATACGTATCTTTACTGCACAAAAAAAACAGGGTATGGCCTTTAAAAAGATAACATTCGTATTAATCGTTCTATTTTTAATATCAGCATATACATTAAGCGCACAAGAGAAAGCAGTTCCTAAATCAGGAGAAGGGATTACTTTATTCCTCAAACGACACAACCGTACCGGCAAAGAGCATTACAAACAGTTCATTGAATTAAATAAAAACAAATTAGGGAAAGGTAACACCCTGCGTATGGGTGTAAAATACACCTTGCCTCCACTACAAAAGAACACAGCCGTTACCAGGCGCAAAAATTACGAACCGTTATTCGGTAAAGAACTGGCACGATACAACGTAACATCGTCTGAACTAAAAGACGCATGTTTTTATTTGGTAAGCGGCCATGGAGGTCCCGATCCGGGCGCTATTGGCAAAGTCGGGAAAACAGAGCTGCATGAAGATGAATATGCCTACGATATCATGCTCCGGCTAGCCAGAAATTTATTAATGAAAGGAGCAAAAGTACACATCATAATACAAGACCCCAAAGATGGCATACGCAACGCCAAATACCTGAACAACAGCAAGCGAGAAACTTGTATGGGCAGCACAATCCCTTTCAGCCAATTCAGAAGACTGGAACAACGTTGCAATAAGATTAACGGACTATATAAAAAAGATAAAGAATCTTATCGACGGGCACTCTTTATTCATGTGGATAGTCGTCATAAGGGAAAACAAACCGATGTATTTTTCTATCATTCTTTAAAAAGCGAACAAAGTAAACAACTGGCAAAAACTCTCCGTTCCACTTTCAACAGCAAGTACAACAAGCATCAACCGGGACGAGGTTTTAAAGGGACAGTCGAGAAACGAAGCCTATACGTACTCAACCATACGGTTCCTGTATCAGCGTTTGTAGAACTGGGTAATATACAAAACAGTGACGATCAAAAGCGCCTTGTGCTTAGCGACAACCGTCAGGCATTAGCCAACTGGTTATGCGAAGGATTTGTAACAGATTACAAACGAACCATAAAAAAGAAATGATTCCACTGTTTTCGGTTAACTTATTACGTATATGAGAGGCTAATCTAATATTTTTCATAACTTTGTAATTCAATACATATTCGTATAAAAACACCTATGGATAATCCCTATATATCACCGTTTGCGAAACCTGTATACGTGATGTTGAAGCCGGTTGGTTCAGTTTGTAACTTAGCATGTAAGTATTGTTACTATCTGGAGAAAGGGAAGTTGTACCCTGAAGTTAAAAATCATATTATGACAGACCAACTTCTGGAAAAGTTTATCCAAGAATATCTGGAATGTCAAACCATGCAGCAAGTCCTTTTCACCTGGCATGGAGGAGAGACATTAATGCGTCCGATCAGCTTCTATAAAAAAGCACTAGAACTACAACGAAAGTATGCCCACGGCCGGCAGATAGACAACTGTATCCAGACAAACGGAACGTTGCTGAACGATGAATGGTGTCGCTTCTTTAAAGAGAACAACTTTCTTGTAGGTGTCTCTATCGACGGGCCACAGGAGTTTCATGACGAATACCGCCGAAACCGGCAAGGTCTTCCCTCCTTTTACAAAGTGATGAAAGGCATCGAATTGCTGAAAAAACACGGAGTGGAATACAACGCAATGGCAGTGGTAAACGACTATAATGTAGATTACCCGCTTGAATTTTACAATTTCTTTAAAGAAATAGACTGCCGTTACATACAGTTTGCCCCCATTGTAGAACGCCTCTCGCAACACGCAGATGGCACGCAACTGACTTCTCCCGAACAGCAGGATGCGAATATCAAATTAGCATCATTCTCGGTAGACTCCGGTAAGTGGGGCAACTTCCTGTGTACCATTTTTGATGAATGGCTCAAAGAAGATGTGGGTAAATACTACATCCAACTGTTCGATTCCACACTAGCCAACTGGATAGGCGAGCAACCCGGAATCTGTACTCTTGCCAAGAACTGTGGACATGCAGGCGTAATGGAGTTCAATGGCGATGTATATGCCTGCGACCACTTTGTTTTCCCCGAATATAAATTGGGTAATATCCAAACGCAGACATTAACAGGAATGATGTACAGCCAACGCCAGCTAAAGTTCGGAACAGATAAACACGATAAGCTGCCATTACAATGCAAAGAATGCGAGTACCTCTTTGCCTGCAATGGCGAATGTCCCAAAAACCGCTTCATGCATACGACATCCGGCGAACCCGGCTTGAATTATTTGTGTAAAGGCTATAAGAAATTCTTCCACCATGTAGCTCCTTATATGGACTTCATGAAAAAAGAACTGTTAGCACAACGTCCGCCGGCAAATGTAATGAAATGGGCAAAAGAACGTAACATATAAAACAATATGAAATACAACAGACGTGATTTTATTAAAACAGGAGGTATGGTTATGCTTGGCTCTTTAGCGACCCCCTCTTTTCTAGGAAGTTGTACCGGTAACACTGCTGATAAAGCGGCCGGTATCTCATTTGCATTAAACCATTTCGGTTTAAGTGAAAACGACATGAAAAAAGTGCTGTCCGCAGCATTGGAAAAAGGAGGAGATTATGCAGATCTTTTCTTTGAACACTCTTACCGCAATAATATCAGTTTGCAGGATGGAGCAGTAAACCGTGCTTATTCCAACATAGACTTTGGAATGGGTGTACGTGTACTTTCCGGAGATCAGACAGGTTATGCATACGTAGAAAACATTTCGCTTGACGATATGTTGAAAGCCGCCCAAACAGCAGCCAGGATTGCAAATAGTACAGCTACCAAAGGTCCTGTCAAACTCACAGAAGAACCTATTGTCAACAATTTCTACGGCGTGCAAACACCCTGGGACGAAATTGCTGTTAAAGAGAAAACGCCTTACCTGCAAAAACTGAACGATGCTATTTTTGCTTTAGACAAACGGGTGCAAAAGGTAATGGCTTCATTAGGAGACATGACTTCACACATACTGTTCTGCAACTCCGAAGGACAGATGTATTATGATTATCGTCCTATGGTAACATTGGGAGCCGTATGTATTATGGAAGACAATGGTAAGATTGAAAACTCGTATGCCTCACGTGCATTCCGCATGGGAGCAGAATTCCTTGCAGATGATATTATTAACGAAGTAGCCAAAGAAGCAGTAGATAAAACGTCTATACTCTTTCAGGCCATCAAGCCTAAAGGTGGAGAAATGCCCGTTGTAATGGGAGCCGGAGGTTCAGGTATCTTGTTGCATGAAGCGATAGGACATGCGTTTGAAGCCGATTTCAACAGGAAGAATACATCCATCTTCTCCGATCAACTAAATAAGAAAGTATGCAACGAGCATATCAATGTGGTAGACGATGGAACCATTCCGTTTAACCGCGGCTCTGTAAATATAGACGATGAAGGCATAGAAGGGCAAAAGACATACATCGTAAAAGAAGGTATTCTTACAAGCTACCTGCACGACCGCATCAGTGCCAAGCACTATGGAATCCGTTCTACAGGCAATGGCCGTCGCGAATCGTTCCGTCAGATGCCTATTCCCCGTATGCGTGCCACTTACATGGAAGCCGGAAACGTAACGGAGGAAGAGATGATCTCTACAATCAAGAAAGGTATTTACGCTTCCAGTTTTACAAACGGGCAAGTACAGATTGGCGCCGGCGACTTTACATTCTTCGTAAAAGACGGATATCTGATTGAAAACGGAAAACTGACCCAACCTATCAAAGATATCAACATTATTGGCAACGGGCCTAAAGCTCTAGCCAATATCACAATGGTTGGCAACAACTACAAGATGGATAACGGAACGTGGACATGTGGCAAGGACGGCCAGTCGTGTCCGGTAACCTGTGGCATGCCGTCTGCCTTAGTTAGCAAACTTACTGTAGGAGGAGAAAATTAATATGATAACTAAAGAAAATAAAAAGCTAGCCCAGTGGGCTATGGAATATGCGTTAAAGAATGGTTGCCAGGCATCGCGCGTAAGTCTGTACAATGGTTCGAGCAGCTCTTTCGAAATTCGCGACATGAAAATAGACCGCCTGCAACAGGCTTCGGAAAACAGTTTGGTGATCCACCTGTTTGTAGACGGCCGTTATGGTTCATTTTCTACGAACCGTCTGGACAAGCAGGAATTGGAAAAGTTTATCCGTAACGGAATCGACTCTACCCGTTATCTGGCAGAAGATAAAGCACGCACCCTGCCGGATGCTTCCCTCTATTATAAAGGAGGCAGTGCAGACTTACAGTTGCTGGATCCCAAATTCGATTCTATCCAACCGGACGACAAAGTTGCCCTGGCTATGAAAACCTGCGAAGAAATGATGGGAAAAGACGACCGCATTATCTCTGCCAATTCTTCGTACAGCGATGAAAAGGACTTTAAATATATGGTTGCCAGCAACGGCTTTGAAGGAGACGCATGCGGTTCGTCTTTTAGTTTGGTGGCAAGCGTAAGTATCCGCGGCGAAGGCGATGCCCGCCCCGAATCATATTGGTATGATTCTTCCCTCTATTACGATACTTTAATGAAGGAAGGAATCGGAGTAAAAGCCCTTGAACGTGTTTTCCGGAAACTGGGACAGAAAAAGATAGCATCAGGCAAGTACACGATGATTGTAGACAACATGAACTCGGCCCGTCTCCTATCTCCCGTAATTGACGCACTATATGGTTCTTCTATCCAGCAACGCAACTCTTTTTTACTTGATAAACTGAATCAACAAGTAATCGGAGAAAAGATTACATTAATGGATGAACCACATCTTATCCGGGCATCGGGGGCGCGTTACTTTGACGGCGAAGGAGTGGCAACCAAGAAACTGCCTGTATTCGAAAACGGTATTCTTAAAACATATTATATCGATACCTACACGGCAAACAAGATGGATATGGAACCAACTATTGCTTCTCCTTCCATTCTGGCTCTGCAACCGGGTGACAAAGATTTAAACGGATTGATTGCATCCGCAGATAAGGCAATCCTTGTGACCGGTTTCAACGGAGGTAACTGTAACAGTACAACCGGAGATTTCTCATATGGTATAGAAGGCTTTCTGGTCGAAAAAGGGAAACTTGCACAACCCGTTTCCGAAATGAATGTTACAGGAAACATGCTTACTTTGTGGAGCAATCTGGCAGAGGCAGGCAATGATCCGCGCACATCTTCAAGCTGGAGGATACCATCGCTGGTATTTGAAGGGGTAGACTTTAGCGGACTGTAAAAAAGAACTTCTTATACGAAAAGGTAGGGGGTGTGTCAAAACGCTATTACCGGACGCAGATAACGCAGAACACGCAGAAAAACGCAGACTGATTTTATTAATAATCAATACGGTCTGCGTTTCTCTGCGCTCCGTCTGCGTAGTCTGCGTTCCTTAATTCCGACTTTTGACACACCCCCTTCCTTTTCGACTGATAATTCCAAACACTTTGCAGGCATAATTCCAAACACTCTGCAGGCATAACTCTAAAGACTTTGCACCCATAACTCTAAAGACTCTGCACCCATAACTCCAAAGACTCTGCACTTATAACTCCAAAGAGTTTGGAATTGTAAGCCGTCTGTTATCTGTTCGGTATATCTACCGATGTCTCAGACGTACCCAGCAAATGCTGCGAGAAATAATCCACCAGGCGCCAGTAGAAATACTCGTTCATATCACCAAAACCGTGGCGTTGCTGCGGAAGAATAAGCATATCGAAACGTTTATTGGCACGAATCAAAGCATTTACCACACGAAGCGTATTACCCGGGTGTACGTTGTTGTCTATATCCCCGTGAATAAGCAATAAATGGCCTTTTAGCTGCTTAGCTATTTCAGGGTTGCTCTTGATATTGTACACAAAAGCAGTGTCGCCTTTGTCCGTCACTTCCTCCTTTACGCCGTGATGCGTTTCGCTCCACCAGCGGTTGTAAATCTTATTGTCGTGGTTGCCGGCACATGATACTGCCACCTTAAAGAAATCCGGATATTGCAGGATAGCCGCCGTAGACATAAATCCGCCACCCGAATGACCGTGAATACCTACGCGATGGATATCAATAAATTTATACCGGTCGGCCAATTGCATGATAGCAGCCTTCTGATCGGCCAGTCCATAGTCTCGCAGGTTGCCGTAGCCATAGTTGTGATACCATTTGGAGCGACTGGGATGTCCACCACGATTACCAACAGAGATAACGATAAAGCCTGCCTGAGCCAAACGGTCGGTACGCGGCGTCATGGCCTTAAACGGGTACACGGTAGCCTCCACCTGTGGACCGGGATATACATAATCAATAATAGGATATACTTTTGTCGAATCAAAATCGAAAGGTTTGTACATTACCCCGTACAAGTCGGTTATGCCATCGTCGGCCTTCACTTTGAAAGGTTGCGGAAACTGATAGCCGGCAGCAAACATCTGCGAGAAATCACTCTGTTCCAACGACATTATTTTACGTCCCGTATTGTCGTACAAGTCGGAAGACGGAACAGTATTAACACGTGAATAGTTATCTACAAAGTATTGGCAATCGTCATCCATACGGGTTTCGTGGAAGTAATCGCCGGCGGAGATCAACTGCAATCCGCTACCATCCAGATTCACACGATAGAGATGTTCGTAATATGGATTCTCGTCTTTCTCCTTTCCATTAGCCAGGAAATAGACTACGCGTTTAGCTTCGTCCACTTTTAATATCTGGTCTACATGCCAGGGGCCGGAAGTGAGACGTTTCTTCAGATTACCCTGATCATCATATAAATAAAGATGCGCCCATCCATCGCGTTCGCTCCAATGAACCAATTCCTTTCCGTTGTTGATAGCGGCCAGCGGACGGACTTCGATATAGGTATTCATACGTTCTTCTATTATAGGACGGATAGCGCTTTCACCAATCGTATATGAGCATATATCAATACGGTGCAAATCCCTGCTCGAACGTGTCACGAAGAAACGGTTATTGTCTCCCACCCAGCAGCGGGACTGTTCCTTCATATCACGTTGTTTCTCCAATAAAGGCTTACGGGCAATCTGCAATGTCTGATCTTTATAGGCAGATGTAGCAATCTGCTTATAGCTGTTATTATCCATGTCAAACAAAAGCAGGTATTCAACAGGAGCTTCTGCCTCTCCCGGCATTTGGTACTTATAGGTTTCCAATGTAGGACGGGGTTCTGCCACGGAGTTGATAACCCAAAGCTCCTTAACGGCACGGCTATCGGTCAGTGTAATGGCAAAATGGCGGGAGTCGGGAGACCAAACCAAATCATCCGGATAACGGCGTTTGCCATTACAAAGCGTATCTGTATTCAATAAGCTGCGAGGTTCGCCAAAGCCGAAACTCTTTACACAATCCGTAGTCAAAGGAATCTCTGTAATGGATTTATCGTTCCCGTCTTTCTTTATTTTCTCATAATCCTCACGCGACATACGATACAGATTCATATCCTTGGCATAGACCACCGTTTTGCCATCCGGAGAAATAGAAGCCCATTCAGGGTATTTGTCTTCTTTTTTATCTTTCAGTTCTGTCAGTTTGCGTGTATTATAATTGTATGAGAAATAGGCCGAGTCTTTCGGGGTCTTTACCTGGAACGTAAAAGTAGAACCATCCGCTTGGGCTTCCAGTTTTTGTATGGGAAGGTGCTGGGATGTAAACGGGGTTTTCATTATTTCCGTAACTTCAGAAGCCAGCTTATCAAGATCAAACAACGGATGCTTTGTCTTCGTTGCAGGATTGACTACATACCAGTTTGTGCCGTTGGTTGTCTTATACTCATACCAAAAACTATTTCCTTTCTGAAACCAATGCGGATCCACCGTAGTTGAGAAAAGCATATTCTTCAGTTTATCTTCGGTGAAACGTTGGGCCAACGTATAGTTTGGCGTTACATCGGAGGGCAATTCTTGTGACTTTGCTTCCTGAAAGTAGCACATACCGGCAGCAAGCAGCACGAATAGTAATTGTTTTTTCATGATATTATAACAGATTTAAGTTTCCGTACCTCAAAAGTACGGAATAATATTTATATCAGGCTGTATATAGCAAAGAAATGGCATACAGATCCGCCCAACACAAACACGTGCCAGATAGAGTGCATATACTTATGGCTATCCAAATAAAAGAAGATGGTTCCAACCGTATACGATAATCCTCCGGCAATAAGCCAGTATAATACATCCATAGAACCGGTTTGCCTGAAAACATCTACCAGCGGCTTGAACGCAATAACCACTACCCATCCCATTGCCAGATAACAAACGGTTTTCAAATGGTCTTTCTTCTTCATCTTGCGGAAGCTAAGCCACACTCCTATTATTGCAGCAATCCAAACCGTAGCAAAAAGGCTCCATCCCCAATATCCTTCATTACGCAAAGCCAGCAATGTAAACGGAGTATATGTCCCGGCTATATGAAGATAAATAGCGCTATGATCGAACCGCCTCAACAGGCGTTTACGCCGTGCATGGGCAGATGCATGATAAAGCGTAGAAGTAACATACGATAACGTCATACATACAGCATACACGGCCACACTCCCTATAGCCCATGTATCGCCACTATAAACGGCTTTATATATTAAGACAGCAAGTGCTATCATCCCAAATACCATACCAGCACCATGGGTAAGCACATTGGCTAGCTCTTCTCCGTAGGTTTGTCGTTGTTTTACCATCTCGTTTACAATAGCTGTTCGGCCTTAAATCCTGCTTCAGTTACCGCAGCTATAATAGTAGTAGCAGGAAGTTCGGTTGTTACAATGAGTAACTTTTCCGGCTTCGTCAGGTCGATCGACCAATTGCCCGGGTTCAAAATCTTATTTAACTTATCACCAATGGCAGACACACAACCGCCACATTTGGCATTCGTCTTAAATTTCAATGTAGACATAATACGATTTGTTTTTAAGTTTATATTTTACTCCACTTCAGCCGAAGGCTGTTAAGCACTACCGATACCGAACTAAATGCCATAGCTGCACTTGCCAGCATCGGATTCAGCAACAGGCCGTTTATAGGAAACAGAACTCCGGCAGCCAGGGGAATACCGATCAAATTATAAATAAAGGCCCAGAACAGGTTTTGATGAATAAGCCTTACCGTACTTTTGGAAAGACGGATTGCTTCCGGCAACAACAGCAGATCTGAAGTTATTAAAGTAACCATAGCTACATCCATTGCTATATCAGTACCTTTCCCCATAGCAACACTAACGTCTGCACGTGCCAGGGCTTGCGAATCGTTAATGCCATCACCCACCATAGCAACCTGCTTACCTGCTTTCTGCAAATCTTTTATATATTCCTCCTTGTCATTAGGCAATACTTCCGCCTTATAATAACGTATACCTAAAGCAGACGCTACAGATTCTGCAGTCTTGATACTATCACCGGTAAGTAAATGGACTTCTATACCCATCCTAGTCAATTCTTTCACAGCAGCAGCCGAAGTCGGTTTAATACGATCGGCAATTGCCATTACAGCCAGAACTTCGTCATTCCGTCCGTAATATACAACACTTTTACCCTCTTGTTGCCAATTATCAATATGTACAGATGTAAAATGAGATACGGTTGCACCAAATAATTCCAAGAACCCCGCACTGCCAGCCCAGTAAGTCATGCCATCCACATTCACACGGATTCCTCTGCCTGTTATACTTTCAAAGCTGTCCACATCACAAGTCTGCGCTCCGGAAGCTTCTGTAGAACGCACAATAGCCGAAGCTAAAGGATGTTCCGACTTCAATTCCGCCGTATATAGAACATCCAAATATCGTTGTGTGGAACCTTCCGGCCAAAATGAATCCGTTACTTCGGGAATGCCTTCCGTTAAAGTGCCAGTCTTGTCCAATACAACGGTATTCACTTTACACATATTCTCCAAGGCAAAAGCATCTTTAATAAGAATATGCCGCTCGGCACCTTTGCCTATACCTACCATCAGAGCTGTTGGAGTAGCTAAACCCAATGCACAGGGACAAGCAATCACCAATACAGAGACCGCCGACAATAAAGCGTACGAGAAATAATTACTGCCGCCTATCAACAACCAACACGCAAACGTTACGACCGCCAGTCCTACAACTACAGGCACAAAGACTGCACTTATCTTATCGACAATCCGTTGAACCGGAGCTTTACTACCCTGAGCTGCCTGCACCATTTGTACAATCTGAGCCAGAACCGTAGCTCCACCTACGCCGGTAGCTTCCATCGTGAAAGCTCCTTTCTGATTGATAGTTCCCGCCAAAACCCGATCACCGCTTGTTTTTTCCACAGGAATAGGTTCTCCACTGAGCATGCTTTCATCCACAGAGGATGCCCCTTGTACCAATGTACCATCTACAGGAATTTTTTCACCCGGACGGACACTAATTACATCTCCTATCTGCAACAAAGAAATAGGTACTTCTTCCTCTTTCCCGTCTATAACACGACGAGCCGTTTTAGGTTGTAGTCCCATCAATCCCTTAATGGCCGAAGAAGTGCTATTCTTTGCCCGCTCTTCCAATAGTTTCCCCAAAAGAACAAAAGCGATAATTACACCGGATGCCTCATAGTATACATGCGGTTCCAATCCTCTATCATACCAGAATTGCGGATAGGCCGTATTAAACAAACTGAATACAAATGCTATAGAGGTACTTAAAGCAACCAAAGTGTCCATATTGGCACTCCCGTGCAACGCATGACGGACACCATTTATATAAAATGACCGTCCGAAAAAGAGCATAATTGTTAATGCCAGTACCATCATTATCCAGTTGGCATAAGGCATATGCATGAACACCATACCGAGCAAAGCCAAAGGAATAGAAAGCAACCACGCCCCTATCGTATTACGACGCAATTTATAATAATGCCTACGAGACATTTCTTCCTGTATAGCTTCTGTATCTCCTTCTTCAATTACCAGATCATATCCTGCCGCCTGTATGGCAGCCCTTATCTGTTTAAGATCGATTATAGCGGGATGGTAAGTTACATTTAACGTATTGGCAGCAAAGTTGACAGTAGCTTTCTCCACGCCGACCAAATCTTTTACGGTATTCTCGACATTACCGGCACATACGGCACAACTCATCTCCAACACCGGAAGAACTTTTGTTTCCAAGTCTTTCATTATATAATATCCTTTATAACCTTTTACACCTTATTTATATTATGTATAACAAAGGTACACCGAAAATGGTTACCTTTGGCAACAAAATTACCAAAAACAAAAACACAAAAATTATACCATGATACTAGATTCATTATGTAATTCAGCACGGTTTGAAAGTCTTCATCCTTTATTCAAAGAAGCTTTCGATTACCTGAAATCAACCGATTTTTCGAAAGTAGAAGATGGCAAATATGAACTGGAAGGTAAGCAAATAACAGCATCCATAGCAAGCCTTTTCGGCAAAGAAAAGGCAGAAGCCGCCATCGAAACCCATAAAAAATATATCGACATACAAGCTCCGTTGCTTGGTGTTGAGAAAATAGGATGGAAAGCCGGATGCGAGCTAAAAGAAGAGTCGATTCCTTATAACGAAGACAACGACATTGCCTTTTATGTAGATCGTCCTACCGCTTTCACCAAGATTTATCCGGGACAATTTGTTATCTATTTTCCTGAAGACGGCCACGCGCCAGGCATCGGCCAAGGCAACATCCGCAAAGTAGTGATTAAAATACCAGTATTATAACGGCTGTATGCTAAAGAAAAAAGAAGATGTAACCGATTAACCCCCTATCTTTGCATTTATTCCGTACGAATGGAATATCTCTACGCATTTCTGTTGTAGATTCTCTGACGGAGTTGACATGGGAAATTGGTCCGGATTATAAACAGAACCCAATTTCTCATGTTTATTTTTACCTATATCATGGTAAGGCAGTAGGTTTACAACCTTAAGGTGCTGCGGAAGTGAAGCAAGGAAAGATGCGCTTTGACGAATATTATCTTCATCTGTATTTATACCCTCAATCAAAGGTATACGGATAATGAACTCTTTACCGGCATCGGCTACCATCCGCAGGTTAGATAGAATTAATTCATTCGGCACACCACAATACTTCTTATGCCAAAAAGAATCCATCAGTTTCAAGTCGATAAGAAAAAGATCTGTATGTTCCATCACTTGCCGAACTAATTCAGGGCGTGCATACAAAGTCGTATCTACAGCACGGTGAATACCTTCCTTTCCACAACGTTGTAATAGTTCCAATAAAAAATCGGGATGCATCAGCGGTTCACCTCCGCAGAAAGTTACCCCGCCTTCGGAGCAGTCCATAAAAAGTATTTCCTTCCTGATTTCTTTCATCAGTTCGTCGGCCGTATATTCCTTACCGGATATTTCCATTGCCAGCGAAGGACACACATCCGCACACTTACCGCACACCGTACAAAGTGAAACATCGGAAGAAACACCTTCTGAAGTCAGCCGGAGGGCATGCCCGGGGCAAGCATCCACACAAGCACCACAGCCCAGACATTTCTGTTTTGTATAAAGTTTCTCTCTTTGTCCGGATATTCCTTCCGGATTATGACACCATACACATGACAGCGGGCATCCTTTCATAAAGATTGTTATACGAATGCCCGGCCCGTCATTAATAGCATATCGCTTTATATCGAAAACCAGCATAGTTAAAAGCTTTCCTGTTCCGTACGCGCAATAACATCTGCTTGTAAATCGGCATTCATATCATTAAAGTAGTCGCTATAGCCGGCCACACGCACCAGCAAGTCACGGTATTCTTCAGGACATTTCTGTGCAGCATACAGCGTCTCCGTATCTACTATATTAAACTGAATATGATGTCCTCCCATAGCAAAATAACTACGGATCAGAGAGCAGAGTTTGGATATATCTTCCTCCCGTTTCAACAAGGAAGGCATAAAACGTTGATTCAGTAAAGTGCCTCCACTTTTTACCTGGTCCAGTTTACCCAATGATTTAACCACAGCCGAAGGCCCATGCGTATCTGCCCCATGCGAGGGAGACGTACCATCCGATATGGCTTTGCCAGCCAGCCTTCCATTAGGCATAGCTCCCATCACTTTGCCGAAATAGACATGGCAGGTAGTTGATAGCATATTCAAATGGAAACACTCTCCTTTCGTGTTCGGCTTACCCTCTATAGCATCATATAAATCGTCGTAAACCTTTACGGCAATCTGATCGGCATAGTCGTCGTCGTTTCCAAAGAACGGAGTCCTGTTTAATATACGTTGGCGCATGGCCTCCTTACCTTCAAAGTTAGTAGTTAAGGCTTCCAGCATTTCAGCCATACAAAATGTCTTATCCTCAAAAACATGCTTTTTCAGGGAACAAAGGCTGTCAGTAACAGTTCCCAGGCCGGTACACTGGATATAGGTTGTATTATAGCGTGGCCCACAGTTATAGTAATCCTTTCCTTTAGCGATGCAATCGTCTATAAATAAAGAGAGAAAGGTAGCCGGAGCATACTTGGCAAACATACGGTCGATATAATTACTTACACGCACTTTCATATCCACAAAATAATGAATCTGCTTCAGAAAAGCAGCATATAACTCATCATAGCTTTTAAAATCACACGGATTACCTGTCTCCAGTCCGACCTTCTGCCCTGAAACAGTATCTACGCCATTATGCAAAGTAACTTCCAAAACTTTAGGAACATTCAAATAACCGGTCAACACATAAGCCTCTTTACCGAAAGCCCCTACTTCAATACATCCGCTACATCCTCCTTCGCGTGCATCTCGCAACGACTTGCCTTGCCGTATTAGTTCCTGTACATAAACATCCGGGTTAAACACTGAAGGATAACCATGTCCCTGGCGGATTACTTTACATCCGGCACGCAAAAACCTTTCCGGTGTACGCGTACCGACATGAATCGCACTGCCGGGTTGAAGAATATGCAATTCTTCTATCACTTCCAACATGATATACGACACTTCGCTTACCCCATCGCTACCGTCTGCTTTTATTCCTCCGATATTCAGATTTGTAAAATCATTGTATGTCCCGCTCTCCTTAGCCGTAATCCCCACCTTAGGGGGAGCTGTATGGTTATTGACTTTTATAAAGAAACACGACATTAGTTCCTTCGCTTCATCACGCGTCAAAGAACCTTCAGCTATTTCCTTTTCATAAAAAGGAGCCAGGTGCTGGTCAAAATGTCCGGGGTTCATGGCATCCCAACCGTTCAACTCCGTAATTGTACCCAAATGTATAAACCAATACATCTGAATTGCTTCCCAGTAGGTACGGGGAGCATGAGCCGGAACCCAACGGCATACTTCGGCAATCTTACGCAACTCGGAAGCCCGTTTAGGGTCTTTCTCTTCACAAGACATTCTATCAGCCATGTCCGCATGCCTTTCTGCAAAAAGAATAGCAGCATCACAGGAGATAGACATGGCAGTAAGCTCCTCCTGCTTATCGGTAGCTTCCGGATCATTCATGTAGTCCAATGCAGCCAGTCCGGAAGCAATCCGCTCTTTTAAATCCAACAAACCATATTTATAAACCTTCCCGTCCAAAGCAGTATGGCCGGGAGCACGCTGTTCCATAAATTCCGTGAACATACCGGTCTCATAAGCCAATTTCCATTCCCCGGGTACATGGCTAAAGATTCGTTCGCGTTGCGTACGTCCCTTCCAATAAGGTATAACCTCTCTTTCGTAAGTATCAATATCTTGTTGGGAAATAGTATAACGTTGCAATTCACGCGTATTCAATATATGCAGGTCTTCTATACTATGGCAAGTAAGTTCGGGGAAAGTAGGAACAGATTTTGGTGACGGGCCACGCTCTCCGACAATTAGTTCATCCCGGCCGATATAAATGGTTTTATGTTTGCATATCTCGAGGAAATTTAATGCCCTGAGAACAGGTATCGGATATTTACCTTCATTCTCCTTATAAAAACGGGTCTCGATAAGGGCACGTTCGATAGAAAGGGAAGGTTCTGCTTCAAACGTTTGTTTACGTAGCCGTTTGATACGGTCGTTCATGCCAAATGCATTTGTTGTCTCCATCTTGTATTTTGATTTATGCAAACAAGTAACATAGCCGATGCTACCCTACTTTTACTCCGGTTAATTATACTGAAATAAGAATATTACAATACCGAACAAACATATATGTTTTTTGCTATATTTGCAACATTCACTTTAACTTTCTGGTTATTCTCAATATAAATAAAACAACATGGAGAATCGTTTTTTGGAGCTGATAGAGAACAGCATAAAAGAGCATTGGGATTTGCCCGCTTTTTCCGACTATAACGGACATACATATCATTATAAAGACGTAGCCCGCCGAATAGAAAAGTTCCATATAATATTAGAACATGCGGGCATCAAACAAGGAGATAAAGTAGCTCTGGTAGGACGAAACTCATCCAACTGGGCTATCTGCTTTTTCGGCATACTGGCATACGGGGCTGTTGCAGTTCCCATCCTTCACGAATTCAAGCCGGATAACATACACCATATCGTTAACCATTCCGAAGCAAAGGCCGTACTTGCCGCTTCAAGCAACTGGGAGAATATGAATGAAAAGATGATGCCGGACGTCAGATTATTTATGATGCTGGATAATTTTTCCATTATTCATAGTAAGAATAAAGAAGTAACTACCGTGCGGGAACGTATCAATGAATATTTCGGGAAAAAGTATCCCCGTTCATTCACCGCCGGCGATGTAAAATATCATCTGGAAAAACCAGAAGAACTGGCCGTACTAAACTATACGTCGGGTACAACCAGCTTTTCGAAAGGGGTGATGATTCCTTATCGCAGCTTATGGAGCAATACGCAATTTGCATACGACAATTTACCGTTTATTCATCCGGGCGACAATATTGTATGTATGCTTCCGATGGCACACATGTACGGACTTGCATTCGAGATACTGAATTCGGTTAACAAAGGATGCCATGTACACTTCCTGACCCGTACACCAAGTCCTAAAATCATTGCCGAAGCATTTGCTACCATCAAACCGTCATTAATACTGGCCGTACCTCTTATCATTGAAAAAATTGTCAAGAACAAAGTATTTCCAGAGCTGGAGAAACCGCTTATCAAACTTTTACTGAAGGTTCCTTACATCGATCAAAAAATACGTGATACAATTGCAACAAAGCTAAATACGGCTTTCGGCAACAACTTCGGGGAGATTGTTATAGGCGGAGCCGCTTTAAATAAAGAAGTGGAAGCGTTTCTTAAATCCATCAATTTCCGTTATACCGTAGGATATGGAATGACGGAATGCGGTCCGTTGGTTTCGTATGCACAATGGGATGTGTTCGAACAAGGTTCCGTAGGACGCATCGTAGACAGAATGGAAGCACGCATAGACTCCTCCGATCCTGAAAATGAAGTTGGCGAAATATTGGTGCGCGGCATGAACGTAATGCTTGGATATTACAAGAACCCCGAAGCGACCAAAGCCGTAATGATGCCTGACGGCTGGATGCGCACCGGAGACCTTGGTACCATAGATTCTACCGGTTCGCTCTTTATCCGTGGACGCAGCAAAAGCATGATACTAGGCCCTAGCGGACAAAATATTTACCCCGAAGAAATAGAAGACCGTCTCAATAATATGCTTTACGTGGCAGAGTCTATCATTATCTCGCAAAATGGCAAGTTGATTGCCCTTATCTACCCCGATTGGGAACAGGTAGACAAAGCCGGTATTCAGCACAGTGAGATAGAAAAACTTATGCAGGCCAATGTAGACCTGCTCAACACCGAGATGCCTGCCTATAGCAAAGTATCGTGCTTCAAACTTTATCAGGAAGAGTTCGAAAAGACACCGAAGCGAAGCATCAAACGCTATTTATACCAGCCGGCGGAAGAAAATTAAAGCAACAGTTCAAAACGCAAACAAGCGCAGATTTACGCAGATATTTTTCCTTACCGCGCAAGAATTCCCTATCTTTGCCCCCGCAACATCTCATAAACAAGATGAAATACATTCCTTGTATAAGACATATATCTGCGGAACATGTATGTTCCGCAGTCCTTCTTCATGAAGAAGGAAATTTTGCAAAAAAAACGTAACCTTTCCTCCACCCGCCTTTTTCACGTAAAAAACAATCAAAACATAGCAGGCTGCTCTTGCAGCCTGCCCAAAACGTGTGTCCGTACCACACGGAAAACCTCCGTACACCTACAAAAGTATCACCGACGCACCGGCGAAGCCTCCGTACCCCTACAAAACCATTACCGGAGTAGCTGCAGCCATTTTGTAGGCCTGCAAAACCATTACAGACGCGCCGGCAGCCATTTTGTACCCCTACAAACCCCTTGCCGGAGCTCCGGTGATACCTCCGTACACCTACAGAGCCTCTACAGAACAGATTTCTCAATTTTCAACCTAATATTAACTCTTTAAATTCAAAGTTATGGAACAAACAAAAGCGATCAAAACCCGCTACCTTACGACCGGTTTCCTGATAATGCTGGCAATGCTGCCTGCATTGACCGCATGCAACGACGACGACGAACCGGAAAAAGACCCCACAACAGGACACACCCTGACACTTACGCTTAAAACCTGTGTAGAAGCCATACCGGAGACGAGAGCGCTGATCCGAGAAGCAGCCCCGGAAAGCGAAGCCGCGCAAGCTGGCTTCTACTACGAACTGGTATCGAGTGATACTGACAGTTGTTCTGCGGATATGCCTTCCACCAAAGCGCCAACAACGCTGAAGAACGTCTACGCCCTCCTTTTTAAAAGTGACGGAACATTCAACGGCAGAGCCAACATCGGAACCATGACGGCAAACACAGACAAAGTAGTAACCTTTACAAACGTGGCAGACCCGCAGCAACAAGTTGCCGACTGGTGATTGTAGCAAACGACAATGCAGCAACAAACAACTACGCCAGCACGGGAGGAACAGGAAGCTTTGCGAACTTCACAGGAAACTATGCAACCTTTCAAGCGCTGGTGATGACGAACACGATCAGTTCGGATGCAGACGTACCCTACGCCGGAACGGCAACGGTGAATTTATTTGCCGGTGGAGTAAACGCAACGACATCCGTACAACTCTACCGCACGCTGGCGAAAGTAACGGTAGTGAATCAAACCTTCTCCATACCCTACAGCTCACAAGGCGGAGGAAACATACCGCGCACAGGAATCCAACTCGTAAACGCAGGAAAAAAGTGCTTCGGAACAAAAAACAACTACGACGGAACAGGAAACAACACTAACACCGCAGGAGTGGAGAACTCCACCTCCGTAAATGCTAACACCGTAACCTGGTATATAGGAGAAAACATACAATCCGGCTACTCGGCTACTAACGCCACCGAAAGAAACAGGCTGAAAGCACCCGATGCTGCGAGGGTAACGCTGACGGGAAGCAAAACCCTCGCAACAGACGATGCCTACACATGCCACTTCGACGTCTTTATGGGCAAAAGCAGCGATGTAAGCGACTTCTCGCTACGCCGACACACAAGCTACACGCTGACGGTAAACATCAACAATTCACTCGAATTCATTAGAAACTATGTAACGAATAGTAGTGGCAACCTATATTATAAGAATGACGATCCCCGGATATGGCACAGCGTGGCTTCTGTATGGATACCGGTTAATCAACCGTTGGCTACGGCTTATAAGTCAACTCAGTCTGACCTTACAGCTTACCCTCCATTCAATTACGATGGTGGCGCTTCTTCCGGTACAACGGGTTCCGATTATATGGGCGTTTCTTCTACCGCTACTGTAAATACACCTTATTCTTTCGAAGTCGAGAAGACTGAACGTGGCAGTGCTTCTACTCATCGGTCTGCTACTGATTATTGTAATGGATTAGGTACAGGTTGGCGTGTTCCTACAATTATAGAGTTAAGAGGAATGCATGAAAATAGCTCAGCCCTCCAAAGCGCCGGTTGCGCTACGTTCCTCAGCCAGTGGTACTGGAGTAGTTCGGTCTGCAATGGCGATGCCACCGGTCGCTGCATATTGTTCTTCATTAGTGGCGGTGGCGGTTACGGTTGGGCCGGCACGAGCGACATCCGTGGCTATGTCCGCTGTGTGCGGGATAACTTGCCACCAAATAAAGTCACTATCAACCAGGCCGTAGCCGATGCTTATAAGGCTGCTATACCTTCTAGGTATAGCCTTACTACTCATCCTCCATTCAATTATGATGGTGGTACAGTTACAGGCACAACCGGTTCCGATTATAAGGGGACTTCTTCTACCGCTACAATAAGTACTCCTTATTCCATCGAGGTGTCTAAGACTCAGCCTTCAGGTAATTATCAACCTCAATATAGTAATGGTGCAGCTAAGGCAGAATGTACTAAGCTCGGTAGTGGTTGGCGTCTTCCTACTCAGATCGAGTTGTTTGCCATGTATCAGAATAAATCTAAGTTAGAGTCCGTATCCGGCTTCGCTGCGTTCATCAGCGGTTACTACTGGAGTAGTTCGGTCTCCAATGGTAATGCCAGCTACCGCTGCATACTGGACGTCAGCAATGGCGGTTTCGGTGACGAAAACACGAGCTACTACGCCTATGTTCGCTGTGTCCGGGATATCTGATTGGTAGATAGAATATGGCTTTAGCCCGGTTTCAATTGCCGTCGGTTTCAACCGACGGATAGTAGAGCCATCCTCTTTCCAGGGCTTTAGCCCAACCGGAAAGAAATTTGGCTAAAGCCAACAGGAATGTACATCCTTTAATCCGTCCACTAAAGTCGACGGCAACCGAACTTAGGCTAAAGCCAACAAAGAGAACCTTCTTTAGGCTGTGTCCGGGATATCTGATCCATAGATAAAAAAAGTTTTCGGTTTGGCTTTAATTGTTATCTGCTAAAGCAGACGGCAATTAAAGCCAAACCGAAAACTTAAAAGAAAAGAATAGTAAAACTTTGTATCTTTGGATTACTCCTAACATTTAATACTTAACTGGCGTAATACGTCACGTATCTTTTCGAATGTAACGATACGAGTCGGCACCAATGGAAGGCGTAGTTTGTTTTCAATAAATCCCATTGCATTCAACATACTTTTCGCTCCTGCCGGATTTCCATCCACAAACAGTAAGCTGAACAGCTCCGTAAAGCTATGATGAATCGTACGTGCACTATTATAATCACCTGCCAAAGCCAAACGTACCATACGGCTGAATTCCCTGGGGAAAGCATTTCCAATTACAGAAATCACACCTATCGCACCTAATGTAATAAGAGGGAATGCAACGCCGTCATCTCCGGAAATCACATTAAAGTTGGCCGGCTTATTTTTAATAATATCGTCCATCTGGGTAAAGTTGCCGGATGCTTCTTTTATAGCTACTACGTTCTTAAAATCACGGGCAAGACGCAATGTTGTTTCTGCAGTCATATTCACCCCCGTTCTTCCGGGAACATTATACAATACGACAGGAAGTGTTGTTGCTTCGGCTATTGCTTTATAATGTTGGTAAATACCTTCCTGTGATGGTTTATTATAATAAGGAACAACTGATAAAATGGCATCTATCCCTTCAAAATTATCATTCTTCAATTTTTCAACTATAGAACGGGTACAATTACCACCAACCCCCAATACAATAGGAATACGGCTACGTACCTTCGTTACCACTAAATTGATAATTTTCTTTTTTTCTTCTTCCGTAAGTGTAGGGGTTTCTGCAGTAGTGCCCAGCACAACCAAATAATCCGTACCGTTCTGCACCTGGTAATCTACCAACTTGCCTAACGCCTCGTAATCTACACTCTCATCTTCTTTGAACGGAGTAATCAAAGCGACTCCCATTCCTCTTAAATTTATGTCTGCCATGGGGAAATTATTCCTTTTTGTTATTAGCACTGCAAAAATAAAGAAATTATATCACTTTGAACGGATTGTCTGCAAATAAAATAATATATGTCCGAATAAATGTTTGATATCATCTCTGCTTGTCACAGAAATAGAAAGATCATATAAATCTTGTTCGTTTCTTTTGATACCGACCTTAAAGTCACATGGATGCAATAACATAAGGTATTGCGACACATAATTAAACGGTTTGGACAGGTCTATCAATATATCTGCATTAATAGCTTTCAGTTTATTGCATACAGATTCCTTCGGAAATCCCCAAAAGTCCAGATCAGTTTTGGCACATAAAGAAACACTTGAATCCGAATCTATCTCCGTTTCCGCTGTCCCATAAACAAAGGTTTTTACTTGCTTATGCATCATCCGGATTGTTTCCAGGCAAGGCTCAATGATATTCTGGTCTTTGGCATCGTACATTACCAAAACCGTACGGGCTTCTTTCATCCCTCGGAAACAATGATCACGTTTGGAACCTTTATTTACCAACGAGCGAACTTTCCTTTTTATAAAATAATTAGTTAAAATCATTGAGTTAGCATATTTAAGAAATCGTCTTCATTAATTATTTTAACACCCAACTTTTCAGCTTTTTCCAATTTAGCCGGACCCATATTTTCTCCTGCAAGAATATAATCGGTTTTGCCGGAGACCGAACCGCTATTCTTCCCTCCGTGCCGTTCGATCATCATTTTATATTCATCCCTGGAATGTTTAGAAAACGTTCCGCTAATAACAATCGTCAACCCTTGTAATTTATCAGAACGATCAGATATCATTTCTTCGGAAACAGTCATTTGCAGCCCATATTCTTTTAAACGATTAACCAACTCCCTGTTCTGTTCGTCAGCAAAATAATCTGTTACGCTTTTAGCAATACGCTCGCCTATTACATCTACTTCTATCAGTTTTTCAAATGATGCTTCTTCCAATTCCGCCATAGAATGAAATGCATTGGCTAACCGTTTAGCGATTGTTTCACCAACATAACGGATTCCTAATGCATACAATACACGCCCAAACGGAACTTGCTTTGATTCGAGAAGGCTCTCCATTAAATTCCGTGCGCTTTTCTCCGCCCAACGTTCTAAAAGTAATAAATCGGGTATTTGTAAAGTATATAAATCGGCAGAATTCTTAATTAAGCCAGCATTATACAAATCTTCTACCGTTTCGGGGCCGATATTTATATTCATAGCTTTGCGTGTAACAAAATGCTCTATCCGTCCTTTAATCTGAGGCGGGCATCCCGTTTCATTCGGACAATAATGTGCAGCTTCTCCTTCCGGACGAACCAACTTGGTTCCACAAACCGGACAAGTACGGACAAACCTGACTTTATCTCCTATAAGCAAAGAGCGGGAATCAAGATCAACACCTACAATCTTAGGTATAATTTCTCCCCCTTTTTCAACGTAGACATTATCTCCTATATGCAAATCCAATCCTTCTATTATATCGGCATTATGTAATGATGCACGCTTAACAACTGTTCCTGCCAACTGCACGGGCTCTAAATTAGCCACCGGAGTTACAGCCCCGGTACGCCCTACCTGAAAAGAAACGGAATTTAAACGGGTAACAGCACGTTCTGCCTGAAACTTATAAGCAATAGCCCATCGGGGACTTTTGGCCGTAAAACCTAAATTCTTTTGTTGACGGAGAGAATTAACCTTTAACACAATACCATCTGTTGCCACCGGAAGATTCTTCCTTTCAACATTCCAGTAAGATATATAATCAAATATATCCTCTAAGCTATTACATTTACAGATAACATCAGGTATTTTAAAGCCCCACGAACGTGCAGCTTCCAAGTTTTCATAATGGCCATCGGCAGGAAGCATTTCTCCCAATAAATAATAAAAATAAGCATCCAGCTTTCGAGAGGCTACAATGCGGGGATTTTGTTGTTTCAATGTGCCGGATGCCGCATTACGGGGATTTGCAAACAATGGCTCTTCTTGTTCTTCACGCTCCTTGTTTAACCGGTCAAATTCGGACCAGGGCAATAATATTTCTCCTCGGATTTCAAACTCATCAGGGTAATTATCCCCTCTTAATTTTAAAGGAATGGAACGGATTGTCTTTACATTTGCCGTAACATCGTCTCCACGGGTTCCATCCCCACGAGTAACAGCCCGGGCTAAACGTCCATTTTCATATATAAGAGAAATTGAGGTACCGTCATATTTTAATTCGGCAATGATTTCGAAAGGTTCGTTCAAGAGACGTTCCGTACGTTCATAAAAATCACGGACTTCCTCTTCCGAATATGTATTGCCTAAAGAAAGCATCGGATATTTATGCTCTACCTGCTCAAACTCTTTAGACAAATCACTACCGACCCTTTGCGTAGGAGAGGTAGGATCTGCGTATTCAGGATAAGCTTTTTCAAGAGCTTGCAGTGCTTTCATCTTCACATCAAACTCCTGGTCTGATATCACCGGAGAAGAAAGTATATAATAATTATAATTGTGTTGCTCCAGCTCATCACGCAGGGCCTTTATCTTTGCTTCTATTTCATTCATAATTGAAAATGGTTATTGAGAACGGAAAATTACAAACACTACCTTGAATTACCAACTTTCCATTTCCAATTTTCAATTAATTAATATATCAATTTCACATTGTCAACCCAAAATGTATTACCCGGAGAACCGATATAAGCACCTCCGTTACTTGAGACGAATTGCGTGATTATATGTGTTGGCGTCTCACCTTCTTCAGCCCACCCCACTTCTTTTACAGGAACACTTTTCCCTTTACTATTTAAAGTATAGCGTTCTTCGGCTTGAAGCCTCATATAAGGTTTATATTCGGGATGTGAAGTAATGTCTCCATATAAAATAGGAAAAGTTGCAGCATTTACCCATCCGTTTGTAGAGGTAGTAAACCGGTGTACCATTGTGCCAATCCGCTTTGCATATACGTTTCCGGCATTATCTTCCCAACGCTTTTGCAAGTAGAGATTAACTTCAATAGAATCTGCGCCCGCAAGTTTTGACTGCCTGCTAAAACCGGTACTGCGTATACGATAATCCTCCGGAACCATCTTCGTTTTATAATCAAAACGAAGCGCTTTAGGCTTACCAGTGAATGCTATTCCAGCACCTAACATACTTTGCGGGTTTTTAGTTCCTTTTATAGGCTCATGAACCGCTCCCAAAAAGATAGAACCGGCAGCAATAACTTCTATATCAACCAAACCTAAAACCTTTACACTTTCCATACGAGTTTCCAGCCGGGCACACCAACCGTCATCTCTACGTTCCGGAAAAACAGATGTATTTGTCTTAACAACACCTGCAACTTTAGCCATTACATTAGATGTTGCCCACGGAGAGCCTCCTTTGTTACGATATGCTATATTTCCTTTAATTGTATCTGTAGGACCTAATTCATAAAGATATTTGGTATTACCTCCTATTATTCCGGATTCATGGATTTCACGAACTATCCATTGGTTCATATCGCCATAGGAAAGAGGAACCTCCTTTTCCTGTGCAAACAACGAACCACCGGAAACAACTATGCTTAGCAGTATCTTACTTAACTTATTCATTCTATTTTATTCTTAATCAACAAAACAGTTTTACAGATCATACCCCCATTCTTTAAGAGCCATACCCCAATTTTCTTCAACAACCCGAATCGTCTTATCTTCGTATTTATACTGGTTCTTCTTATATCCTTTTTTCTTATCAAGATATTTCTCAATATAAGGCTTCGATTCATTAAATGAAGATAGATTCAGTTTGTTATATATATCTTCCGTCATAGCAAAAGCATCTTTTTCAAAATCTTCAAACTTTATTTCAACCAGGTTGCCTTTTGGTATCAAATGTTTTTGCTCTTGATATTTGTAAAAGAGGCGCTTATAAACCTCCACAAAATTATGCTCTAGTTCTTCATTTGAAATATTCTGTAATTTAAGAGGCTTGATAGTATTAGTAAAAAAACTTCGCGTACTCTCAAATACAGTGTAGGGATTTCTTTTCAGATATATAAACTTTGCATTCGGAAACATTTCCAACAATGTCTTAATGCGCCCCGTATGCGGAGGATTTTTACTTAAAAACTGAGCACCTTGAGTATTCCATAAAGATATTTTTACCAATTTCATGAATGTTTTCTTAAATACCTCCCGCTCCTGCTCCGTTATTGCATCGAATGTCAAATAACGATCACAGTACTCCAACATGCGCTGCGGAAAAAACCAAAAGTTATAATAACTGTATGGCAACATATTCGATAAGGCAAACTCTTCTTCCTGAGGCAAATCAACCTTTAACTCCATATTATCGGTCGGACGTTTATCCGGCATCAGAAATGACATATTCTTTTTAAAGAAAGGTTGTCCCCAAAGCATCAAATGAGGAAATACCGTCTGATAAGTCGTAGTATAACCAAAATGTTTATCACACGCCAAAACATTATGAACAAAGGTTGTTCCACTACGCCAATGCCCCAATATAAAAAGAGGATCAGCTTCCAAAGGCTTGTCAGCCAATTTACGATAGTACTTTTCCTCTATCGGGTTTAATAAACTCAGTAAACGGCAAACACCTTTTGTCAGATAATATTTATTTTGATATTCCTTATCTATACTCTGACGATCCGTTACTTTTTTAAAAGTATCCCAATCTGCTCCTACCAACGTATTAATAGGCAGTTTATCAAACTCCAGTAATCCCATATATTTATATTAATCTGTAACACATTTAACATGAACACCTTGACGGATTAATTCCTTGCAAACAACCTCAATCGCTTCATAATGCTCTTTACCGATGCCCAACTCTTGTAAATTCAAAACAGCCAGTGCATCTTCTGTCAACATATCTTTTGCATCTACCCGGTCTATAATCATTCCTACGGCCGAAGTATTATTTGTAATCGGATCTATAAGAATAAAAGCTCCGGTTTGCTTGTTTTTCTGATATGAATCAAAAAATAATTCTTTGCCTGTTGTAAAAATAACACGTCCGATTTCATTTAGTTCCAAATGATCAACAGATGACTGTTCCATTGTATTCACATTCACTTTATAGCGAATGCTGTCTACACGTGCACGAGTTGTACTTGTCGTATGTTTGATGTAGAATTGTTTATTCGTGTCCATAGGTTCTTCATCCATCCATACCAACATAGTTTCAAAATTACGATCTTCGAGTGGCAGATTATCCAGATGGACAAGCATTTCTCCACGAGAAACATCTATCTCGTCTTCCAGCGTGATCGTTACACATTGGGGAGGAAATGCAAAATCCAACTCACCGTCATAAGTCACAATACTTTTTACTTTTGAAGTTTTACGGGAAGGCAGTGCCATCACCGTATCTCCTTTATGAACAATACCACTTGCAACTTTTCCACAGAAACCACGAAAATCGAGATTCGGACGTAACACATACTGTACCGGAAAACGGAAGTCCTCAAAATTGCGATCTCTGTCAATAGGTACATTTTCAAGGAAATCCAATAAAGAAGGCCCTTCATACCAAGGAGTACGCACACTCTTTTCCACTACATTATCCCCATCCAAAGCTGATAAAGGAATACAAGTAACATCCGGTATATTTAACGGGGTTACAAACTGTTTATAATCAGCAACAATAGTATCAAAGACCTGCTTATCAAAGTTTACCAAGTCCATTTTATTAACGGCCAAAACAACATGCTTGATACCCAATAAAGAAACCAAGTAAGTATGGCGGCGCGTTTGAGTAATCACGCCGGTACGTGCATCTACAAGAATAATAGCCAGATTAGCAGTAGATCCGCCAGTTATCATATTACGGGTGTATTGTTCATGCCCCGGAGTGTCAGCTATAATAAATTTTCTATTATTCGTACTAAAATAACGATAAGCAACATCAATAGTAATGCCTTGTTCACGTTCCGCTTTTAAACCATCCAAAAGCAATGCATAGTCTATATGTTCACCGGCATTACCCATGCGCTTACTATCACGTTCAAGTGCATCCAGCTGGTCTTCATATAGTTTTTTACTATCAAATAACAAACGGCCTATCAATGTAGACTTTCCGTCATCAACTGAACCTGCTGTCAGCAGACGAAGCAAATCTTTCTGTTCGTCTTTATCTAAAAATTCCTTTATATTTAATGTTGTCATATTCTTCTTAGCGAATTGATAATTTAGAAATAACCTTCCCGTTTTTTCTGCTCCATACTAGCATCCTGGTCAAAATCTATCACACGAGTCGTACGTTCGCTCTTTGTTGTAGTCATCATCTCTTCTACGATCTTCTCGATTGTATCTGCTTCACTTTCAACAGCTCCGGTCAAAGGCCAACAGCCCAATGTACGAAAACGTACCATACGCATCTTTATCTGGCTGCGATACTGCTCCGGTAACCGTTCATCGTCTGCCATTATCAAGTTCCCATCTATTTCAACACAAGGACGCTCTTTTGCATAATATAACGGAACTATCGGAATATTTTCCAAACGGATATATTGCCAGATATCCAATTCCGTCCAATTTGAAAGCGGGAAAACACGGATGCTTTCTCCTTTATGGACGCGTGCATTATAAATATCCCATAACTCCGGACGCTGGTTCTTAGGGTCCCACTGATGGAATTTATCGCGGAAAGAAAAGATACGTTCCTTGGCACGGCTTTTTTCTTCATCACGTCGGGCACCACCAAAAGCAGCATCAAATTTATATTTATCCAAGCCTCGAAGCAAAGCTTGTGTTTTCATCAAATCGGTATGTACTTTACTCCCATGGGAAAAAGGACCTACGCCAGCATGAAAAGCTTCCATATTGGATTCAACGATCAAATTCCAACCAAACTTTTTTGCATATTCATCCCGGAATTGGATCATCTCCTTAAACTTCCATTTCGAATCTATGTGCATTAACGGGAACGGAACTTTTCCCGGAGCAAAAGCTTTTTCTGCCAATCTCACCATTACAGATGAATCTTTTCCGATAGAATAAAGCATAACAGGATTTTCAAATTCAGCTGCTACTTCGCGGATAATATGAATAGCCTCCGCCTCCAACTCCTGTAAATGACTTAATTTATATTCCGACATACGATTATATTTTATTTTAAATGACAGTTTTAATTATTCTGAACTCTTGGTAATATCAATTCCAACAAAAGATTTACCGATTCTTCCACACTCAATTTAGAAGTATCTAAAGACAAAGCAGGACATGACGGAGCCTCAAAAGGTGCAGATATACCTGTAAAATCTTTTATCTCACCCTTTCTGGCTTTTGCGTATAGCCCTTTTACATCACGTCTTTCACACTCTTCCAACGGAGTGCTAACATATATTTCCAAAAAATTATCTTTCCCAATAATAGAAGATGCCATTTCCCGCATTTCATTATTAGGGCTTATAAAAGCAGCAATCGTAATAATTCCCGTATCAATAAACAACTTACTAACCTCGGCTATACGACGTATATTCTCTATCCTGTCTTCTGCAGAAAAGCCTAAATTATTATTGATGCCACTCCGGATATTATCACCGTCCAAAATACGGCATAGTAACTTTCTTTTATTCAGTTCACGTTCCAAAGCTATAGCTATTGTACTTTTACCGGAACCACTCAGTCCTGTAAACCAAATCATCACACTATGCTGCTTTAACAAAGCCTCTTTATCTTCTCTACCCAACATCCGGTCAAAAATTGGATAAATATTTGTAGAGTGCGTTTCTTTCATCATTCTATTCAGAGGTATTTAAAATTTCCAAATCATTGGTATTACAAATATTGAAATTAAGAAAGTAATCAGGTTAAGCGGTAACCCAATCTTTACGAAATCAGTAAATTTATAACCACCTACACCTTGTACGATCAGGTTCGTCTGATAACCTATCGGCGTACTAAAGCTAGCTGATGCAGCCATACATATCACAACAAAAAACGGTGTCGGATCTACTTCTAACTGCAATGCTACAGAGAGAGCAATAGGGAAGCTCAATGCAGCTGCAGCATTATTTGTTATAAGCTCTGTAAATATATTCGTAATAACAAATAAGATCGCAAGTAATGCATAAGGTCCTAAATTATCCGCCATACTAATAATATAACTGGCAATCATTGCGGCAAAGCCCGAATTTTCCATAGCTTTACTGATTGCAAATGCACAAGCTATTGTTATCAATATATCCCAAGATATATACTTTGTGTATTTTTTAGGAGGGAATATTTTTGTCCACGCCATAATAATCGTAATAATACAAACAAAGAAAAACATATCCAGGTTCATGCCGGGTATCAATTCTTTTACAGACGGTAATTCACCGATAGTAGCACCCAAAATCATAAAGATCAATAATCCTAAAGCCAGCCAGCGTTTACCCCTGGAAACAGATTCTGTCCCGTCACTGCCATTAGCCAACATTAAAAAGACACTAGACTCACCCCATGTCGGAATGAAAGAATCATCAGCCCAGAGAACTAACGTATCGCCCTCATGAAGTACAACATTTTCAAGATTATTGGTAAATCGCTCTCCTCCACTTTTCACTTCTTTTACAATAGCGCCATAATGCCTTGTAAAATTAAATTCGCCCAATGTTTTATTTATACCGGGAAACCGTGAGCCCAAAACGGCTTCGACTTTATGCAAATTCCCCTGATTTTCTTCCTCACCATCATCTATCAACGTATCCTTACGTTCGTCAGGAAGCAATTTATTCGAAAAAATAAATAAGTAAATGATTCCTGCTATTGCAATAAAGATACCTACACGACCCAATTCAAACATAGTAAAGCCCTGATAACCGGCTTCTAAAATCATACCATGCACCACCAGGTTTGTAGATGTTCCGATCAAAGTACAAATACCTCCCAGAATAGTAACATAAGACAAAGGGATCAGGAATTTTGTTGCCGGCAGTTTAACACTCTCTGCCCAACGTTTAATAATTGGAGCAAAAATAACAACAACAGGAGTATTATTTAGAAAAGCCGAAATAAAAGCAATCGGAGGCAGCATACGTAACTGGGCTTTGAAAACAGTTGTCTTCCTTTGTGGAAGCAGTTTTTTTATCAGTTGCCCCAATGCACCGCTTTGGCGAATACCTTCGCTGACCAAAAATAGCATAGCAACCGTTATCATCCCCTTATTACTGAATCCTTCCAGCATCTCTTTCGGAGTCAATATTCCGACACATAAAAACAGCACAACAACTGTCAACAAAACCATGCCGGGACGCATACAATCCCACACAAGAGCTGCAATCATGCCAACCAAAGCCAGCAATACAAATATTATTTCAAAGTCCATGCCACCTATTTCTGTCTAAAATATTTTCAGGTAAGGCACAAAGGTAATAAGAATATCAGTTGTTTTTCACACATTAAATACTATTTTGTCTTTTATACATTATTCGAACCAAAAGATTCTATATTTGGCACAAATCATTTCACAATGAACCATGGGTTATGCAAATCTTCTTTATTATAATGTATAGGAGTCTTTTCATCCAGTAAATAAATATTACAACCGGCAGCTATAGCAATTGCATGCCCTGCTGCTGTATCCCACTCCATCGTAGGTGCAAAACGAGGATACACATCTGCCGAACCTTCAGCAACCAGACAGATTTTAAGACTACTTCCACTACTGATTAAAGTAACCGGCTTGCCTTGTTTACGAAGGTTTTCAATATAATTAGTCGTTTCTTCAGACTGATGTGAACGCGAGGCGACAACTACTACTCCTTGATGGCCAATAGAAACGGGTAAACGAATTGCATTCTGTTTCAGTTCATCCATAGAGGGTTGGTTACTGCTATCTACATCTGTTAATTTATAAGCTGCATCCGCAGCAAAATATAATTCTTTTCGTGCAGGCACATAAATGACACCCAATACAGGTGTGCCTTTTGAGACTAAAGCTATGTTAACTGTAAATTCACCGTTCCTTTTAATGAATTCTTTCGTTCCATCCAAAGGATCAACAATCCAAAAAATATCCCACTTGGAACGTTCCTCATAAGATATTTCAGCACCCTCCTCACTTAAAACAGGAAATGGCGTTACTGATAACGCATTCGAAATTAAACGGTGAGCCGCTTTATCTGCAATAGTAAGAGGCGAATTATCCGCCTTTCGTTCAATCCCAAAATCAGATTTCGGATCAGTATATATATCCATTATAGATTTTCCGGCATCCAAAGCTGCACGTATAGCGATATATAAATAATTGGAATAGTTCATCATCACTTGTATTCTTTAGGTTGTTAATGCACAAATGTAAAACTTTTTATGAGAATAAAAAAGGCCGGCGGATTATATTCAAGACTATAAAGGTCGGTAAAGTATAAAAAAAACATCACGATCTTTTATAAAAATCATCGGGATCATTTCAAAAAATCATCACGATGATCCAAACAGTTACCTTACATAATTTTGAAACAATTTAGTCTTGTATATAATTTTTTATCGTAAATTTGCATCGATCCTCACTATATGCAAACAAAAGAGGATTCATTACAACAAACCAATTTTACAGGTAATGGAAAGAGACAAAATCATTTTCGACATCATTGAAAAGGAACATCAACGTCAATTAAAAGGCATTGAGTTGATCGCTTCCGAAAACTTTGTAAGCAACCAGGTTATGGAAGCCATGGGAAGCTGCTTAACCAACAAATATGCAGAAGGTTATCCTGGCAAGCGTTATTATGGAGGATGTGAAGTAGTTGACCAAAGCGAAACAATCGCCATTGAAAGATTAAAAAAGATCTTCAATGCAGAATGGGCAAATGTACAACCTCATTCCGGAGCACAAGCCAATGCTGCCGTATTTTTTGCAGTATTAAATCCGGGAGATACATTTTTAGGATTAAATTTAGCACACGGAGGCCACCTTTCTCACGGTTCTCCCGTAAATAGTTCAGGTGTATTATACCACGCTACAGAATATAATGTAAAAGAAGATACCGGACGTGTAGACTACGACCAGATGGAAGAAGTTGCATTACGCGAAAAGCCCAAATTGATCGTTGGTGGCGGTTCGGCCTACTCTCGTGACTGGGACTACAAACGTATGCGCGAAATTGCCGATAAAGTCGGTGCTTTATTAATGATCGACATGGCACACCCTGCAGGTCTGATTGCAGCAGGCTTGTTGAACAACCCGCTGGAATATGCACATATTGTAACTTCAACAACACATAAGACTCTTCGTGGACCACGCGGCGGCATTATCCTGCTAGGTAAAGACTTTGAGAATCCTTGGGGTAAGAAAACACCAAAAGGTGAAACCAAAATGATGTCTCAACTATTAGATTCAGCTGTATTCCCCGGAATACAAGGAGGTCCGCTAGAACACGTTATTGCAGCAAAAGCAGTAGCATTCGGCGAAGCTCTCGAACCGGAATATAAGACATATCAAACTCAGGTTAAACTGAATGCAGCAGCAATGGCTAAAGCTTTTACCGACAAAGGTTATAAAATTATATCCGGTGGCACAGACAACCACAGTATGTTGATTGACCTGCGTACAAAATTCCCTGATCTAACCGGGAAAGTAGCAGAAAAAGCTTTAGTTGCTGCAGATATTACAGTCAACAAGAATATGGTTCCTTTCGACAGCCGTTCTCCTTTCCAGACCTCAGGTATCCGCGTTGGCACACCGGCAATCACAACCCGTGGTGCAAAAGAACCGTTAATGGCTGAAATCGTAGAACTGATGGATACTGTACTTTCCGCTCCCGAATGCGACAAAACTATCACATCTGTCCGCGAAAAGGTTAACAGTATCATGAAAGAGTATCCTATTTTTGCATGGTAATCATATCCGACAACATAGAGGGTAGGAAATGACTCCTACCCTTTCCGATAAAAAGCGGACATTTCCCGCTCCATTTTAGAAATAAACAATCCATCAACAATCATTCAAAACACATGAAAAAGCTCATTGCAACAATTTGTGCAACAAGTGCATTATGTCTTTTAGCTTCCTGTGGTGAAGAGCCAGCCAAACAGATGCCATATAACGACGGAATCAACATTATTCCGACTCCGGTAAGTCTGGTTCAAAACGAAGGAAGTTATAAGCTTAACAAAAACACGCAGATTTACGCTTCTACGCCAGAAGCTAAAACGGTAGCAGCATTTTTTGCTGCCAAAATGAATACTGCCACCGGTTATCAAGTAGCCGTAAGTGACAAAGAAGTCTCTAATGGTATTTCTTTAATTATAGATGAAAACCTGGACGTTAACGATGAAGGTTATACTTTAGATGTAACCACAGAAAATACCAACATTAAAGCTAAAACCCCGTAAGGTTTATTCTATGGTATGCAATCATTTATGCAACTATTGCCGGCTGAAATAGAAAGTCCTTCCGTTGTAAAAGGAATAGCATGGACAGCTCCAGCCGTTACCATCAAGGATGAACCTAGATTTGGCTACCGTGGAATTATGCTTGATCCGTGCCGTCATTTTATCCCTGTAGAAAATATTAAGAAACAGTTGGATGTATTGGCTCTTTTCAAAATAAACCGCATGCACTGGCATTTGACAGACGACCAAGGCTGGCGTATTGAGATCAAAAAATACCCCAAACTTACAGAAATCGGTTCTAAGCGTATTGACGGAGAAGGTACGGAATACAGCGGATTCTATACACAAGACGAAATCAAGGACATCGTTAAATATGCAGCAGACCGCTTTATAACAGTAGTTCCTGAAATTGAAATACCAGGCCACGAACTGGCTGCCATTTCTGCATATCCGGAATTATCTTGTAAAAGCGAATCAATTACTCCGCGTGTCATCTGGGGGGTCGAAGATGTTGTATTATGTGCCGGAAAAGAAGAAACATTCGAATTTTTGGAAAATGTAATTTCTGAAGTCGTTCCTTTGTTCCCTGGTGAATACTTCCATATCGGAGGCGACGAATGCCCCAAAGACAGCTGGAAAAATTGTCCTCTTTGCCAGAAACGTATTAAAGAAGAAGGTTTAAAGGGTGATGCAAAACATTCGGCCGAAGAGAAACTACAAAGCTATTTTGTTCAAAGAATGGAAAAAGTATTGGCAAAACATGGCAAAAAGATTATCGGATGGGACGAAATCCTTCAGGGAGGTTTAGCTCCTACCGCAGCTGTAATGTCATGGCGTGGAGAAGAAGGCGGCATTGACGCAGCCAGCATGGATCACGAAGTAATAATGACTCCGGGAAGCAACGGTATGTATATCGACCAATTCCAGGGAGATTCAAAGATAGAACCGGTTTCTATTGGTGGTTACGATCCGTTAAGCAAAGTGTATAGCTACAATCCTACACCTGATACATTGGTAGCCCAAGGTAAAGATAAATTCATCAAGGGTGTTCAATGTAATGTCTGGTCGGAATATATGTATAATACAGATCTTATGGAATACCGTATTTACCCGCGAATTATGGCTCTTGCTGAAATTGCGTGGACTCCAATGAATAGAAAAGACTATAAAGACTTTGAGCGCAGAATAGATAATGCCTACGTTCGTCTGGACGGGCATGATATCAACTACCATATTCCGCAGCCCGAACAGCCAAACGGTTCTTGTAATTTCGTAGCATTTACAGATTCGACAACATTGGAATTTAAGACAACCCGTCCAATAAAAATTGTTTACACAACAGATGGTTCCGAACCGACTCCCGAATCTACAATATACGAAACACCAATCTCGTTTACCGAATCAGGCGTATTGAAAATCCGTTCTGTCTTACCTTCCGGTAAAATGAGTCCGACGCGTGTCATTACTGTAGAAAAACAGGAATTAGCTCCGGCGAAAGAAATAGCACAAACTACACCAGGGTTAAAAATGGACGTTACATACGGTTATTTCCTGGAATCGTCACAATTAGCTGACGCTAAGGACTGGAAGACTTCTAATATTAAAAGCCTGAGAGAACTTACCAGCGTTGAAAAAACAGACGAATCCATGCGTGGTGTAAAACAATATGGTGCTGTTGCTACAGGATATGTAAATATTCCGGAAGACGGCGTGTACTACGTTTCTTCTAATAACGAAGAAGTTTGGATAGACAATAATTTGTTAATCAACAACCAGGGCGAAGTAAAACGTTTCTCTCGCCACGACACATCTGTTGCATTGGCAAAAGGCTTACACGAAATTAAAGTTGTATTCTTAGGACACATTATCGGTGGTTGGCCTTCTAATTGGAATGATGGCAGTATTTTGCTTCGTAAGGCGGATGCTAGCGAATTTACCCCTATTACTCCTGAAATGCTAGTGCATTAATACAAACTCCAGCTATATAGAAATCCTCCCGTATTATATGAAACATACGGGAGGATTTTTTATATTCTCTTGTAGCTTATATCAGTCTACCTCTAATTTCAACAACGTAATAGAATTAGGCGGGAATTTATAGACCATAGGCCCTCCGATAGAAAAGGAAACGCGTTTCTTAACAGGGGTAATAGCGTCCGGAACAGAAATTGTATTCATCGTCTCCGGCGAACCGGCCAGTTGAATCAGTTCAGCATTATTTTTTACGCTTATACCATTTAACTTCAGTTCGGTCTTTTCTTCATGGCGGGTAGTATTAACCACTTTCAATAAAATCGTATTCGTCTTTTTATCCAAAGTTGCGACAGAGACTAACGAAGGTAGCGGCCGTAAATTAACCTCATGTAGTAAAACATCATCCACATAGCATTTGACCTGCTCATTTTTGCAAGATAATTTAACTGTATACCAACGGTTATTTTCAAAAGCAAAGGGTTTAAGTGCAACAAGGGAATCCCTTACAGTAGCAGCTTGTTGATATAATTCAGAAACACCTGCACCGATTGTCATGCCTATATAATTACTCTTTTCATCCACCATTCCGTTATCACGTAAACGAAATTGTATTTGTCCGCTACCTTTTGTCCGCTGGATAGTCGCAGAGAGTTCATAATCATGCATAGTAGAATCACCCATTAATACATAGTTCCAACGATTTGCATCAGGAACAAAAGTGCCATCATCTATTTTCCATCCGCCGGTTTGGACAACTGCGTCCGTTATTGATGTATTATTTATTTTAACATCCTTAATATCATAGCTGTTGTCAAATAGTTCAATTGCAGCTCTGCCGAATGTAATCTGAGGACGTTTATACGTATCGACCTCCGTCTTCAAAACCTCGTCTCCCTGGTTATTGGCAAATATCTGTAATAAATAATATGATGGCGAAAGTGCAATCTGTGTATTATTAAATGCAATCATTGCCGAACGGTTACGTTCAAAATTAGTATTAATAAAGACTGGCGCATAAGCCAGTCTTTTAACTATATCCGGATTACTTTCCGCCCCAATAAGAAAGCACGCCTCACCTATTGCATTCTGCAATGTACTTGTCTCTTTTTCCGATACGGAACCAAACTCTCCGATAAAAACACCTTGAGAACGACGATAGTTCTTATCCGTCTCATAGCGGTCATTATTAGAGATAAAGAAGTTTTCTGTTGAGTAAAAATGCGAGTCAACCCAATCTGCTCTATTTTTACGTGAAATAAAAGAGCTGCTTATAACAGTTATATTCGGATAAGCTTTTTTAATGGCATCACGAAACAAAGCAAAACGTTTTGCATATTCTTGCCCGTAATTTTCACTACCAATCTCTATATATTTCAAACCAAATGGCTTGGGATGGCCATTCTTGGCACGCATAGCTCCATAAGTAGAATCGGCCGGTTCATTTGCATACGCAATAGCATCTAATGCGTCCTTCACCAGTTTATCCATAGCTGTTATATCTTCATAACGGGGACGGCGGCTTTGGCTTGTCACACCGCTATTAACAACATAGACAGGTTCTGCTTCCAGATCTTCACACATTTGCAAATATTCATGAAAGCCAATGCCGTTGGTAGTGCCATAAGACCAAACACCCCAAAAGTGCTTACGTCCAGCCACATTTCCTATTGTTTCTTTCCAGACCGGATAAGTACCGGCTGTATATCCTTCAACAAAACTTCCTCCAGGAAAACGAATAAAAGCAGGATTAAGAGCTTTTACTTTTTCCATCAAATCAGCTCTCAAACCATTTGGCCTGCCATTCCAAGTCTTTTCAGGCAATAAAGAAACCATATCCAACCAAAATATGGCAGATGTATCGACAGAGATTGTCAAAACAGCATTGTCTACATCACGGTTAGCTGTAAAAGTATGATAAAATTGCTTCCATTCATAGGATGCAGGAAAACTTGCGATATCACTCAATACAGAAGCCTTTACCGAATCTTCTAATGTAACATGAACCGTCTTCGGGGTTATTGTAGCACCTTTAATAAATAACGACAAATTATATTTTTCACCTTTTCGGAGTGGTATTCCTTTATAACCTTCAGCAACAACACCACCTCTCCCCCCTTCAGCAGATGCATTTGCAGAAACCAATAATGACCTTTTATTCGCATCATTGATTAACTCTTTGCTATCCGGATATATATTTGTATTTGGAGACAGACAATGCCAGCCAGGTATAGAATCGGGTTTTATAAAAGGTAAAGTCCATCCATTAGGAGTAATTAATAAATTCCGGGAAGCATCAAAAGGGCAATTCAAAGGAGGAACTCCATCTTCAAAGCTACGGTTTTGTATCAGTTCGGCATATATTCCGCCATCTATAGCATGATTAATTTCTTCAAAAGACAACCCGTATAATTCCTTATTTGTAGAGAGTGTTACGCTTTCTGCATCAATGGTTATAACAGAGGTAATTGGCATTTCAGGCCTACATCCTGTTAAATGAAAAAAAAACAACCCACATACAAAAGGCCATATGGGCAAAAAATATAATTTTAATCTATCCATTTATTATCTCGCATATTTGATTGTACAAAACTAAATAATTATTTTTTATATATCCCATTTTTATTATCCAGTCTCATATGGGACTAAAAAAGTAATGAATTATATAGTTTTTCTAAAATAATTGCTTTACTTTTGCAGTATGACATTTAAAGATGTAAAAACGGGTACTTTGGTATTGTTGTATGAAAAAATCGATTCTTTTAGTTGATGACAAACCAGAGATTGCGAAGATCATCATGCTTTACTTATCTCTTTACGAAGTAAAATATGTTGAAAATCCGATCAAAGCAATTGCATGGTTGAAAGAGGGAAATATTCCAGATACAATCATTTCCGATCTGAATATGCCGGAGATGACAGGTGAAGACTTTTTGATATATTTAAAGTCTAATGAAATGTTTAAAGACATTCCAGTATTAATTCTATCCTCTGTTGAAAGCAGTGCAAACAGAATACGTTTATTTGAAGAAGGCGCTGAAGACTTTATTTTAAAGCCATTTAACCCGGAAGAATTACGAGTTAGAATAAAAAGAATCCTTAGATAGAGATGCATTACGTCTTTTTCGGAAATAATATACAAATTGCAGAACATTTAAAAAAAGCAATAAACAAGGATATCTCCATTTGCTCAAATAGTCTGCGGGTAAATAACTTGCTTTCTCAAACAAGCAATCAGAAAAGCAATGAGATTGAATGTTGTATATTTTTTGAAAGAAAACACACAAGTACGGATGTCCATATAATCAAACAGTTAGTACAATTATATCCCAATATTTATATTATTCTGGTAAGTTCTCCCTTACCAAAAGAAGAAAAACTACCTTATTTGAAAGCGGGTATAGATTGTATTATTTCTCAAAATATTACAAAGGAAGAAATAAACAAAATGATATCATTTGCCATAACCTATCACAACAAAACCCAGACAAATGACACTCTTGCGGAATGTGATTTAAGCACATTCAAAATGCCTCCATGGAAACGTTTTTTTGACATTATATCATCTTTATCGGCTATATTATTACTATCCCCGGTTCTTCTTGCCACAGCATTGGCTATCCGTTTGGAAAGCAAAGGACAGGTTATCTATAAAGCCAAGCGTGTAGGCAGTAATTATAAGATATTTTATTTTTACAAATTCCGCTCCATGTATGCCGACGCCGACAGACGACTGGCCGAATATAAACGGTTGAATCAGTATATGGCCGAAGATGATACAGGTTGCGCTTCAATGAATAAAAAAAACGACACTATATCTGTATCAGAATATGACCAAAGCCAAGTTGTTCTGTTTTCGGACAATCAAAAAACATCAGAAAACGAATATTTAAAAACGAAACAGACAGAGCGTTCCAACACTTTTTTCAAATTGGAAAACGATCCGCGAATAACTCATGTAGGTAAATTTATACGTAAGTATAGCATTGACGAATTGCCCCAATTATTTAATATATTAAAAGGTGATATGTCAGTTGTAGGGAATCGTCCGCTACCTTTATACGAAGCCGAATTACTTACTAGTGACGAATACATACAGAGATTCATGGCTCCGGCCGGATTAACCGGATTGTGGCAAGTAGAGAAACGTGGAGATGCCGGAAAAATGTCTGCAGAAGAAAGGAAACAATTAGATATAAAATATGCCAAATCGTTCTCTTTCATTTTGGATATGACAATTATTTTCAAGACATTTACGGCATTCATCCAAAAGGAGAATGTATAAGATAAATTATATAATACATTGGTCTATGAAAAAATTTCTAGTCATAATTATACTATTCACTCCTGTTTTAGTTTTTGCCCAAAAGCAGAAAAAAACTTATTTCGATAAGGCAACAGAAGTAAGAGTTCGTTCGGGAAGCGACTCTATCCAAGCTATGCTGGATGATTACGAACGCATACAGTTACCTTCATTGTCTGTATTTTTACAATCAGTTTATGATCACCCTTCTATTAAAATATTCGAAGCAAAACGTGAAGAAGCTGATGCAGAGATGAAAGTAACTAAAAGAGAATGGCTTAACTATTTCCGTATATATGGACAATATCAATATGGCAGCATTGTTTCACTTTCCACGACATCGACAACAGATGAAAATCCTTTTCTAACCAGTATAGGAAACAACCAACATACCTATAACGGAGGTATTTCAGTAAGCATACCGTTCGGTAATTTATTTGGGCAAAAACAAAAAACAAGAGCTACAAGGGCAAAACTCCGCCAGTTGGATTATGAATATGAAATATCAATTGAAGAACGTAAGCTCAAAATACTTGAAGCATACAATAATGTTTTACAAGAATTAGCTACATTAAAAGCTAAATCTGATGCTGCAGCTTTATATAACGCTCAGATGAAAATATCCGAACAAGACTTTATCAATGGAAAAATTGACATCATTGCATTGTCTATGGAAAGAAGCCGCCGATCTAACGCTGTTATTACCTACCAGGAAGGCAGAGCCACATTGCATAATGCTGTTACTTTATTAGAGATGCTCACAAATGTCAAAATCATCAACAGGTAATGGATATAACACTCTATATATCACGTTTTTTATATAGAATCCGATACCAGTTAATATTCGGGACATCCATTATTACAGCCCTTGTGATCTATTTTTCACAATTTTTAGGAAAGACTTATACTGTGAGTACCAGCATTTATACCGGTATCACTTCGCAGTCCGGATTAAGTGATGAGTCCAGGCCTGATTGGCAATCTATCAATAACACATTCGACAACATTGTGAACTTAACTAAATCCAAAGGTTCACAAGAAAAAGTATCATTGAAATTAGTAGCCATAGATTTAATTCAGGGAAACCCTTTGGAGGACAATATCTATATCACAGCAAAGAATTACAAAGAATTACTTGCTATTACTCCCAAAGAAATAATAAAGTTAGTAGATAAAAATTCTTTCGAAAAAACTGTCGCAAATTTCAATCAATATAAAGAAGACGATCCCCGGGGATTTTTTTATATACTATTCAATGGGAATAATCCTTTTTACAGCAGTGATGCACTGTCTAAAATTTCAATTGTACGTATGGGAAATAGTGATTTGATTAATATTTCCTATCAATCTCCAGACCCAGGTATTGCATTAAGTACGGTTAAACTAACAAGTGAGGAATTACGTAATTCTTACAGTGCTCTACGTTATAAAACAGTGAACGATATTGTAAAGTATTACGAAGATGAATTAAAAAGATTAAGAACTCAATTAACGAACCTGGAAGACAAACTTACTCAATACAATATAGAAAATAGTGTCATCAATTATTTGGAACAAACAAAAGCCATTGCCATTTCATTTACAGATTACGAAAACCGTTATGAAGAAACAAAAAGGGCATACGAAAGTGCGACTAAAATACTAGAAGAGCTAAATCAATACATGGATATAAGAACAAAGCTTGTTTCTGTTAATGATGACTTTATAAAAACACTTGAACAAATTTCCACCATCAACGGGAAGATAACTGAAATAGAAATTTTCACATCTGAAGATAAACAAGATGCCGACGACGATTTAAAAAGATATAAAGAAGAACTAAAAAATGCAGAACAAAAGATTGCCGTATTGACAAATCAGATAAACAGTTACAAAGAAAGCAAAGAAGGTGTTGCCATTGACAATCTCGTTAATGAATGGCTGCAACAAACACTGATTCGTGCCAAAGCTCAGGCTGATCTAAAAATATTGGACGAACGCAAACAAGAATTTAAGGAGCAATATCAGACCTACTCTCCTGTAGGAACACAAATTAACCGGCAAGAAAGGGAAATTAAATTAGTTGAAGCATCTTATCAAGAGGTATTACATGCTTTGAATATGGCAAAAATGAAACAAAAAGACTTGTTATTGACTAGTTCAAATCTGAATACTATTACAGAACCTGTTTTTCCATTAACAAGTGATAAAAGTAAACGAATGCTACTTATTATAGCTGCATTCCTTACTTCCATGATATTTATTATCGGGTTCAATTTAGTTGTTGAGCTTCTAGATCGCACGCTCCGGGATGCAGAACGTACCCGTCGCCTTACCCATCTTCCTATATTAGGGGCTTTTACAGGAAATGCCCAATTACGATATAGAGGTTTTATAAAAATGTGCAATCGTATTTCTGCATCATATCTTTGTAATCGTTTGAATCAATATTTAAGAAAAGACAAAACCCTCGTTATTAATCTTCTTAGTATTGAACCAAAGGAAGGAAAAAGTTTTATAGCCAAATATATAAAATCCCAATGGGAAGAACAGGGTTTGGAAGTACTCTATCTTGTAGCAGGAAAAGATTTTCCAATTACTGCATCTTTTATTACGGCAAGTGAATTTAATATACTCTACAAAACCCATAAAAAGCCAGACATTCTTTTATTGGAATATCCGGCAGTCCAAAAAGAGAGTTTGCCTGTTGTCCTCTTAGAAAAATCCGATGTAACTATTTTAGTTGCCAACGCACGTAGAGTTTGGAAATATAGTGATGATGAATATGTGAACCACCTGAAAGGCATAATAAAAGATGTACCATTATATATTTATCTGAATAATGCCTCACGTGAAGCGGTAGAAGATTTCTTCGGACAGCTTCCCCCGGTCAGTTCTATGAGATCCATTGCCAACAGAATGATGTATATGGGACTTACAGCAAAAGATTCTGCCATAAAAAAATAACTTTACATGAAGCCATGTGATAATACATATATCAGGAATCAAATTCCCATCAATCTGTTGTATATTCTATTCGCAATAGGGTTGGGAGGAATTGGCGTGGCTTTAATATTCAACAATTTAGGACTTGGCATTACAATTGCAGCTATTCCATTAATATGTATATTAAGTATATACATACTACAAATTCCGACAGTACTTCTGTTCGTTATTTTTACCGTTAACTATTTTATAATGGGTATTACCCGATATGTTAATATAGAAGGAATAAGTGTGCTGATGGATATATTATATGCGCTTGCTATAATTCTGATATTTATGCATAGCACCCTTTTACATGATATAGAATGGAAAAGAGCTATTAATATATTAACTATTAGTTCTTTCATCTGGGTGGTTTATTGTATTCTTGAATTAGTAAATCCTTCTGCTGTATTCCAGGGGTGGCTTTTATCCCGGAATCTGATAATTAATGGTCTCATAATCTCGGTTTTGACATCTCTGTTATGTACGCGTTATAAAACCATTCAAGCATTATTAATTATCTTCTCCCTTTTTACTATTATTGCAGTTATAAAAGCTATAATTCAAAAATTTATAGGATTTGATCTTTATGAACGTATCTGGCTAATTGATGATACAACCCATTTACTCAGCACAGGAACCCGTTATTTTTCATTTTTCACTGACGCTAGTAACTTTGGTGCAAACATGGGATGCGCCGGGATACTTTTTGGTATATCAGCTTTTTACATACGAACAAAATGGCTGAAAATATATTATTTGATCGTTTCAATATTAGCGATATATGCCATGTTTTTGAGCGGAACCAGAGGTGCGATGATTGTCCCCATTGCAGGATTAGCTCTTTTTATCCTGATTAGTAAAAATGCAAAAGCCATTATAACAAGTGGTAGCACGTTGGTTTTTATTTATATATTCTTTGCTTTCACTACAATTGGCCAGGGCAACACTATGATCCGGCGTATGCGTACAGCATTTACCCCGACAAAAGATGCCTCATTCAATGTACGTAAAGAGAATCAGCGCAAATTGGGTACATATCTTAAACATAAACCATTTGGTGAAGGACTGGGATTATCCGGAGACGGACTAGGTTGGAAAATCTCCCGCAGATTTACAACTTCTATCCCTACAGATTCATGGTATGTAAAAATATGGGTAGAAACAGGTGTCGTTGGATTAGTTATTTATCTTGGCATGATTTTTATCAGCATAGGAAGAGGCGCCTGGATTTTAGCCTATAAAATACGAGATCCTGAATTAAAAGGACAATTGACAGGATGGCTGTGTGGTATATTTGGCATGTTCATTAGTGCTTACGGCAATTCTTTTTGGGGACAATTTCCCACTATGATAATTGCTTTTATGGGTTTAACTATTGTACTAAATGCTAAATATTTTGATAACGAAATAAATTGTTCATCGTCTACGATAAATACAAGTAAATAAAACTATGGTAGAACAAATTTTCAATATAGGACATAATTGGCTTGAAAAACAAGAATATATTTTTCAATTAGTTGATGCAATCATATTTTTGTTTTTCTTTATTTTCGTTTTATATCTATTTGTTTTTGCATTCAATTCAACAAGAAAAGCTCCGTATACTTTTCCTAAAGCTTCTAAAAAATATCGTTATGCCATATTATTCCCGGCCTATATGGAAGATGAAGTAATTATTGATTCTGTTCGTTCTTTTTTAAACCAAGACTATCCGCGTGATCTTTATGAGATAATTGTAATTTCAAACATGATGAGTGATCAAACAAATCTGCAATTACAAAACCTAAACGTCAAAGTCATCAAAATGAACGAACAAAAAAGTTTCAAAGTCCGTGCATTGCGAGAGGCTGTTAAGTATATGGAATCTCAATCATTATATTACGATAATATTGTTATATTAGATGCTGACAATGTTGTCAAGCCCGATTATTTAGACAAAATAAATGATGCGTTTTATTGTGGTTGTTCAGCAATTCAAACTCACAGAATTGCCAAAAACAGGGATACCAACACTGCAGTTCTTGATGCTGTCAGTGAAGAAATTAACAACTCTATTTTCCGAAAAGGACATACCCGCTTAGGGTTTTCTTCGGGTCTCAGTGGTTCCGGCATGGCTTTCGAATATGACATTTTCAAAGATATCATACAAAACATCAATGATATCGGAGAAGATAAATATATGGAACGTCGACTACTTCTCCAGAATATATATATTGAATATTTAGAAAACGTATACACATTTGACGAAAAAGTCCGGAAAAATAAAGAATTTTATAATCAACGCCAGCGTTGGCTTTCTACTCAATTCAGTAATTTATTTTCAGGACTGACGGAATTACCCTCTGCTATATTTAAAGGCTATTGGGATTATTGTGACAAAATATTCCAATGGATGATGCCTCCCCGTATTTTATTGCTAGGGTTTATCACGTTACTGGCAGTTTTTCTTACTATCGTTAACTTCACGCTAGCTCTTAAATGGTGGGGATTATTGGTCTTACTAGGCATTACTTTAAGCATAGCAATTCCAGACTATTTAGTTGATAGAAAATTAAAAAAAGCAATTCTCTGTTTACCTTTTCTTTTCATTTTAATGTTCCTGAATCTCTTCCGGTTAAAGGGAGGGAAAAACAAACACATGCATACAAAACATTCCAATTCAAATGAAAATAGCCATTGAAGCACAACGTATTTTTAGGACAAACAAACATGGTATGGATTTTGTAGCTTTGGAAAGCATAAAAGAGCTACAAAAAATAGATCATGAAAATGAATATTATATTTTCGTAAGGCCGGGAGAAGACCATTGTCTGCAAGAAACAAACAATGTACATATTATTGAAGTGAAATGTCCCTCCTACCCACTTTGGGAACAGGTTGCGCTTCCATTGGCTGTAGCTAAAATAAAACCGGATATCCTACATTGTACAAGCAACACTGCACCTATTTATTCACCCGTACCACTAATATTAACTTTACACGACATTATCTTTTTAGAGCCCCGTCAAAGCAAAAGCAGATCTTGGTACCAAAATATGGGATGGCATTATCGTAGAATAGTCGTACCGCGCATTCTTTCTAAATGTAAGAAAATCATCACAGTATCTCATTTTGAATGTGACCGAATACAAGAAGCACTTCATCTTCCCGATGAAAAAATCATGTCAATCTATAATGGATACAACCAGCATTTTTATCCAATTGCTTCACCTAAACCTATTGCACAAAAATATATCACTGCTGATAATTATATTTTTTTCTTAGGAAATACTGATCCCAAGAAAAATGTACAGCGTACTTTGCAAGCATATAGCATATATTTAAAAAAATCAAAAGTAAAACGCCCGCTATTAATCGCAGACTTAAAAGAAGATGTTCTTAATCTGATTTTAGAAGAGTTAAACATAGAAAATATAAAGCCTTACCTTTCCTGTCCCGGATACATACCAAATACAGATCTCCCCTATTTATATAGCGGAGCATTTGCCTTCTTATACACATCTTTAAGAGAAAGTTTTGGTATACCGATGTTGGAGGCTATGGCTTGCGGTACTCCAGTTATTGCAGGCAATACTTCTGCTATGCCTGAGATTGCAGGGTCTGAAGGTATTTTAGTAAATCCTTATGACGAAAATGAAATAGCCCAGAAGTTGTTAGAATTAGAAAACAACACTATCTATTACGAAGAACAAGTGCAATATGGATTACATCGGGTAAAGAAATTTTCCTGGAAAAACACCGCAGAAAGCCTTATATCTCTATACAATCAAATAATTTAATCAAATGGATCGAGAATTTCTGAAACAAAAAGTCAACAAAAATCCCCAATTAAAAGGGCTCGTTCATTTTCTAATAATGAACCAAAGGGGTTCTTGTCCCAGAAGATGGGTAAAACTACTCAATCCATTTTTATTTAAGTATGGCAAACGCTCTAAAATCAGGAGGTCTGCTATTATGAATATCAGTCCTATTAATCATTTTTCTTTGGGTGATAACAGTCTGATAGAAAATTATTCCGTTATAGATAACGGGGTGGGTGCCGTACACATAGGCAAGAACACACTCATTGGTTTACGGAACACGATCATTGGTCCTGTAAATATCGGAAATGATGTAATATTAGGACAAAATATTGTCCTGTCCGGTCTTAACCATAATTATCAAGACATAAAAACACCAATCCGAAAGCAAGGTGTTACCGTAGCTCCCATATATATTGGCGATGGCTCTTGGATCGGTGCAAACAGTATAATAACAGCAGGTGTTCATATAGGAAAGCACACTGTCATAGGTGGAGGAAGTGTTGTTACAGAATCCGTTCCTGATTATTCCATAGCAGTTGGTAATCCGGCAAAAGTTATAAAACATTATGATACAAATAAACAAGAATGGATCAAAGTACATGGATAATTTATATGTAATAATTGTAACTTATAACGGAGCTAAATGGATTCATAAATGTCTTAATAGTATATATGAATCAACCATTACATCAACAATACTAGTTGTTGATAACAACTCCAGTGATAATACGGTTCAAATCATAAAAGCAGATTATCCTTCAGTCATACTATTTGAATATCATAAAAATCTAGGTTTTGGAAAAGCCAATAATATAGGTATTGGATATGCACTCAGGCATCAAGCCGATTATGTTTACCTTTTAAATCAAGATGCTTGGGTAGAACCTGATACTTTCGATACATTGATTAAAATTCAAAAATCAAATACTCAATACGGTGTATTAAGCCCAATGCAGTTAAATGCACCGAAAGATAAATTAGACGATTATTTCGCTGCACTATCAATTGGGAAAAATAAAGACAACATTTTATCTGATATTTATTTGCAGAAATGTAAAGAAGTATACGAAGTTGATTTTGTTATGGCTGCTCATTGGCTGATTTCGAAAGAATGTCTAATGAATACAGGAGGTTTCTCTCCCGTTTTTTATCATTATGGTGAGGATAATAATTTCTTACATCGAATTCACTTCCATGGATACAAATCAGGAGTTTGCCCATATTTAATAGCAGTACACGACAGAGAAGACAGAAAAAGAAAACCAAACGAAATATTTTATTTAAAATACACCTCTGCTTTTCTGGTCGACTTCAATAATATCAATAATACATTAGCCAAAGCATTTGTCAAGGCGTACGCTAATCTCATAATAGATGAAGTAACTTGCATGATAAAATATAAATCATTAAAGCCACTAATATACATATGTAAAAGCATATTCGTCTTTGCTAAAAGTCGGCATAATAGAAAAACAACTCAAAATAAAGGACCTGTTTTTTTAGAAATAACAGAATAATAAATATGACAGACACTAAAAAAGAACTTTTATCAGGTGTATTTTATACAGCTATTTCTAAATACTCGGGTATTATTATTTCCCTGGTAGTTGCTGGTATTTTAGCACGTTTAATAGCTCCTGAAAAATTCGGTGTCGTAGCAATTGCAACTGTAATAATTTCATTTTTCAATATTTTCAGTGACTTAGGAATAAGTCCGGCCATTATCCAAAACAAAGAGTTATGTAGAGAAGATTTGAACGATATCTTTTCTTTCACATTTTGGCTTGGTATCTGTATATCAATAATTTTCTTTTTATGTTCATGGCCTATTGCCTGGTTCTATCAAGATAATATATTATTAACCATTAGTCAGTTATTAACCGTAAATCTCTTTTTCGCAACTCTAAACATTGTCCCTAATGCCTTATTATATAAAGAAAAAGAATTTAAGTTCATTGCATACAGAAGTCTTTGTATACAAATAATAGGAGGAGTTGCAGCCGTCACAGCAGCCTTATTAGGAGCAGGTTTATATGCATTAATAATCAACCCTATATTTTCCAGTATTTTACTATTCCTCATTTCATACAGAAAAAAGCCCTTACAATTACGGCTAACTTTAGGGATTGCTTCAATAAAAAAGATTTTCAGTTTTTCAGCATACCAGTTCATGTTCAATATAATTAATTATTTCAGCAGGAACCTTGATAAATTACTGATAGGTAAATATATGGATATGCAAGCATTAGGCTATTACGAAAAATCATACCGATTAATGATGTTACCTCTTCAGAATATCACCCATGTTATATCACCTGTAATGCACCCTATTTTCTCCAACTTTCAGAACGATTTACAAAAACTATCCGTCTCTTACGAAAAAGTGATCCATTACTTAGCTTTTATCGGATTTCCTCTCTCCGTATTATTGTGGTTTTGTGCAAAAGAAATTATCCTGCTTATTTTTGGCGAACAATGGTATCCTTCCATTGCTGTATTCCAGATACTATCGTTATCTGTTGGTATACAAATTATACTGTCGACATCAGGTTCCATATACCAAGCAGCAAACGATACTAAAAACCTTTTTATTTGCGGATTATTTTCCGCAACATTAAATGTAACCGCAATTCTGATCGGCATATTCTTATTTAAAAAATTAGAAGCAGTAGCTTGGTGCATCTGCCTTACATTTACAATAAATTTTTTTCAATGTTATATCTTAATGTATACATCTACATTAAAACGTAATATAAAATATCTATTAAAGCAACTTTGCTCTCCTGCGATATTATCAATTATCTTAATTCTGATTTTATTCCCAGTACAATACGCAACCAAAGATTTTTCATTAATCGTAAGCTTAATAATAAAATCTACACTATTTATTATTTCATTTACCATATACATCCAAACAACCGGTACTTACAACATTATTAATTTTATCAAGTCAAAAATACAGAGATGAAAGCCCTATTCCTTATATTTCACGGTTTCAATCCCTCCAATGGTATTAGCAAAAAAATCCATTATCAGGTCAACGCTTTACAAATATGTGGCATTGATACCAGGCTCTGTTATTTACAAGAAGACAATGATAAAAAGCAAAGGCTTATAGATTCGACTATTTTGTGTGATTATGGAAACGGAATAAAAAGTAAAATATTAAAAAGAATAGAATATACATCAATTTTAAAATACATACAAAAAGAAAATATTGATTTTGTCTATATGCGTTCTAACCATAATGCGAATCCTTTTACATTATGGATGGCATATAAAATACGAAAAGCCGGGATAAAGATATTGATGGAAATTCCGACATATCCTTACGATCAAGAATATGCAGGTTTGCTAAAACAGCGGAAAATTTTGATCGATAAATGTTTTCGCTATCTCCTTGCAAAGCAATTATATAGAATCATTACTTTTTCAGACTATAATTCAATTTTCGGAATTCAAACTATAAAGATCTCAAATGGAATAGATTTCAGCCAAATAAAACTAAAACAAACCATCAACGATACAAATAAAGAACTCCATTTAATAGGAGTTGCAGAAATTCACTATTGGCATGGATTCGACAGATTAATTAAAAGCCTTGCCCATTATTACGAAACATTTCCCGAATATAAAGTATATTTTCATATTGTCGGTGATTTTTTTAGCGACAGAGAAAGAAATGAAATTTTACCTTTGATACAACAAAATCATTTAGAAAAATACGTTATCATCCATGGTGCGAAATACGGTAATGAATTAGACCAGCTATTTGAACATGCAGACATGGCAATAGGAAGTCTGGCAAGACACAGAAGTGGTATTACCCACATAAAAACTTTAAAAAACCGAGAGTATGCAGCCAGAGGGTTGTCATTCATTTACTCTGAGACCGATAATGATTTTGAGAATATGCCGTATATTATGAAAGTTCCGGCAGACGAGAGCTACATAAACATTTTAAATATTATCGATTTCCATAAAAAATTAGTTTTATCTCCCTCTGAAATCAGAAATTCAATTTCTTCCCTTTCATGGACTAACCAAATGAAAACTGTACTAAAAGCAATAATATAAGTAATATCAAATTATTCATTAATATACAACTCAATAAATTTTATATTTACCATAGTAACAACGACATAAACTGATAAAAATCATGAATCCAATAAATCATACTAAATCGCAAAGAAACTCTAATTTAGAATTACTTAGATTGGTCTGCATGTTTTATATAATCATACATCATTTTATTGTTCATGGGATGGAATTATACACAGTTAAATTCAATCCACAAAATACCCAGTTTTATATCTTAAATGCTTTCCTAATAATTGCCGTAAATTGTTTTGTACTAATCTCAGGATACTATGGGATAAAAGATAGCTGGCAAAAACTCATAAAGTTATATCTGACATGTATATTCTATTATGTATGTATTTACTTTTGCAAATTATACACAGAAGGATGTCATTTTAACATAAAAGAATTTATTTGTTCTTTTATGCCTTTTTCTTACTCACAATTGTGGTTTATACAAGTTTATGTATATTTATTATTATTATCTCCTATACTTAACAAAGCAATACAACACCTGTCTCAAAAAGAATATATAAAAATTTTGATTTCACTCTCCATATTAACTTTTTATTTCGGATACTTATTTAAAGGCCCAATAAACCCGAATGGATATAATATAATGAATTTCATCTATTTATATTTTATTGGCAGATATCTTTATTTATATGTAGACCTTACAAAATATTCGCCTAAAACCATACAAATAATTTCCCTATCAACTTATATTATATCATCTTTGGTAATTGCTACAATCGCATTGGGTATAGGATACCTTGACATTAACATCAAAAAAATTGAACAATTAGCCTATCCATACAATAGTCCATTTGTAATTATCTCAGCCATATCTTTCTTTTTCCTCTTTAAAAACATGAAATTTCAGAACAAAACGATTAATTGGATGGCATCATCCAGTTTAGCCATATATATATTACAAGATAACCAATATATCCGGGCTTATTGCACAAAATCTATTATTTATTTAGACACAATTATCCATAATAATATATTACTGGTATCCACTTTCATCTTATACGCACTATTGATAATACTAGCTTGCATATTGATAGATAAAGTAAGAATTGTTTTAACTCGAAAAGCAGAATTAGAAATATACAAATTAATCGAAATTGGAATGAGCTATTTTAAATCTGCCTATTTGAAATAAAAGTCTATCAAAAAATCATCTGGTTATTAAAAATAAATTATATTTGTCACAAATACAGAAATTATAAATTCGTGATAAAAATATGCCTGCTATTTTAGATTTTGGATGGAAAGATGATGCACCAGCTTTCTACCATAGATATCTATGTGACCCCATTGAAAAGATGTTACCTAAAGATGGATCTCCAATTCTCGACATTGGTTGTGGAAATGGTTATTTTGCGAATAAACTAATAGATAAAGGGTATTGTGTTTATGGCATCGATTTTTCAGAAAAAGGCATTGCTATAGCCAATAGAAAGCATCCCGGACATTTTTTTGCGAACAATATAGAGACAGATAACTTACCTGCCAAATTACAGAATATACGATTCAAAACCATTATTTCAACAGAAGTCATTGAACATCTATATAATCCGGAATCATTTGTCGTTCTGGTCCGTAATATCCTGAAAAACAACTTAGAAAAAGATGATGATGAAGGAATTTTTATTTTATCTACTCCATATCATGGCTATTTAAAAAATATCATGTTGGCATTAGCAGGAAAAATGGATTATCATTACAGCGCATTATGGGTTGGAGGGCATATTAAATTTTGGTCACGGAATACAATATCTAGACAATTATCACAAGTCGGTTTCAAAGATATAAAATTTAAAGGAGCTGGAAGATTTCCGTATCTATGGTGCCACATGATTATTCAGTGCAAAATAACTACATAAAAACGAAGAACAATTAAAATTGGTATAAGTTATTAAGTTTGAATTGAATAATTGACCAATAAAAAATCCTTTATTTTTATTGGCCGGATAGGCTTTAAATATCAACACTTTTTTCTCTATTTAAACTTCATCTTTCACTTTTTATTAAAATATTATTTTTAATTTTGCATAAAAAGCGCAATGAATTTTTTTCTCATTATAGACATCATACTTTTTACCATTGTAACGCTATTTACAGCCTACGATTTCTTTTTTACACTCGCTTCATTTATACCTAAAAAAAAGAATATTCAATCCAATATAAAACAACAAAGTTTTGCAATCATCTATGTTGCATATAAAGAAGACAAAATTATAATAGAATCTATAGAAAATTTTTTGTGTCAGGATTATCCGAAGGATAAATATCAGGTAATTGTCGTATCGGATCAAATGCAAGACTCAACAAATCAAGCATTATCACAGCTACCAATAAAACTCATTATTGCAAATTTTGAACAAAGCATGAAGCATAAATCACTTACGCTCGCTTTAGAAAACCTAAGGAATTTTGATAAGGTTATTATTATGGATGCCGACAACATTACAGACATAAATTTTCTCAGTCGTATAAATGAAGTCACACAAAACTGTAAAGCCTTACAAACACACCGGACTAAAAAGAATGATAATACGTCCATTGCTATCTGGGATGGAATAGCAGAAGAAATAAACAATACCGTTTTTCGCAAAGGACATATAAATATAGGATTATCCGCAGCACTTATTGGATCTGGTATGGTATTTGATTTTACATGGTTAAAACAAAACATGAAACAATGTTATACTTTTGCCGAAGACAAAGAATTAGAGCTTTTGTTAGCCACACAAAATGTTTTTGTAGACTATGCCAATGATATTTATGTATATGACGAAAAAACATCCCAAAAAGAAATATTAGTCCGGCAAAGATCCCGTTGGTTTCATGCTCAGATATTAGCGTTCATATCTTTGATAAAAAATTTCAATTTTAAAAAATTCAATTTCAATTATATTGATAAATGTATCCAATGGATACCATTCCCCCGACCTTTGCGATTAATATTGATTATACTACTAATTCTAATTTCCGGATTAATATCCCATTCCCTTGCAGTCAAATGGTGTTATTTAGGTATTGGAACAACTCTAACTTATTTACTAGCAATACCAAAGAGCATGTATACTAAAGATTTTATGATCAGTATATTTAAACTTCCCCTCCTATTTATCGTTTTAATAAAAAGTTATATAGCCTCCTTATATAGAGTCAGGAATAATGATATGAGATTTAATAACACACCACACAGTATCACTAAGGATGAATAACAAAGTCTCAATAATCACAGTTAATTACAATGGATTTGCCGACACATGTGAGCTTATTGAATCCTTGTTAAAGAATGAAAATCATCCGTATGAGTTAATTGTAGTCGACAATGCATCCAAACAACGTGAAGACAGGATGCTTAAAGAAAAATATCCTGCCATTGTAACTATAAGAAGCGATCAAAATTTAGGATTTGCCGGAGGAAATAATTTGGGAATAAAACAGGCAACCGGCAAATATCTATTCTTTTTAAATAATGATACAATCATATCACAGCCAGTATTATCCATTTTAATCAAACGTCTAGAAAGTGATAAAAAAATAGGATGTGTATCCCCTAAACTTGTCTGCTGGCCGGAAATTAAAAGAATCCAATATGCCGGTACAACACCAATGAGTTTAATTACTCTCAGAAATCAAGCTATCGGATATCAACAAATAGACAATGGACAATTTGACGAAGCACAGGAAACCACATTTGCACATGGTGCTGCCATGATTATCCGTTCTTCCGATATCGAAAAATATGGAATAATGCCTGAATATTATTTCCTATATTATGAAGAACTGGATTGGTGCACATATATGCATAAAGCCGGATTTAGCATCTGGTATGAACCACTGGCAAAAATCGGACATAAAGAAAGTGCCAGTGTAGGCCAGCAAAGCCCATTACAAGTATATTACCACACACGCAGCCGATTCATCTATGCTCAAAGAACGATTGACAAAAAAACCGACAAAATAGCATCTTACATTTACCAGTCAACAATCGTTTTTCTAAAACGATTCATTACATATGTAATGAATAATAAAGTTAATCTAATTACCCCGCTAATAAAAGGGACAATGAGCGGGCTCATATTTGTAATCAAAAATAATACCTATGGAAAACTATCGGCTTATAATTGAAATACTATTCTGGTTTGCTGTTTTCCTTGTTTTTTACACATATCTGGGATATGGCATATTACTATTCATACTTGTAAAAGTAAAAGAATTATTCTACGGAAAATCAGACTCTTTCCAAGCCCCGGAAATCTTACCGGAAGTTACATTGTTCATTGCTGCATATAACGAAGAAGATATTATCCGTGATAAAATGATGAATTGTCAAGCTTTGGCATATCCAAAAGATAAACTGAAAATCATTTGGATTACTGATGGTTCAACAGACAATACGAATAACTTATTAAGTAAATATCCGGAAGTAACTACATTATATCAACCTAAACGTCAAGGAAAAACAGCTGCACTCAACCGCGGAATAAAATTCGTAACAACACCTTTTATTGTATTTACCGATGCCAATACAATGTTGAATAAAGATGCTATAACTGAAATTATCAAATGCTTTTCTAATTCAAAAGTAGGTTGTGTGGCCGGAGAAAAACGTGTTGAAATACAAGCAAAACAAGGTGCAACAGCCGGCGAAGGTATTTATTGGAAATATGAATCGACTTTAAAAGATTTGGATTTCCGGCTGTATTCGGCAGTTGGAGCTGCAGGTGAATTATTTGCAATCCGGACAAATTTATTTGAACAAATGCCGGATGATACTTTGCTTGACGATTTCATTCTGTCCCTACGAATTGCACAAAAAGGGTACAAAATTGCTTATTGCAAAAATGCCTATGCCATAGAAAGTGCATCCCTTAACATGCAGGAAGAAGAAAAGCGTAAAATGCGTATCGCTGCCGGAGGACTGCAGTCGATCTGGCGTTTACGCAGTTTATTGAATGTTTTCCGTTTCAGAACATTAAGCTTTCAATACATCAGTCATCGTGTTTTACGTTGGACAATCACTCCTCTATTTCTGTTTATACTTATACCCCTAAATCTTTTACTTATCAAAGGTTCTTTATTTTATACAGCTATATTTATTTTACAAACTCTGTTTTATATAATGGCTTATGCAGGTTATCAGTTTGAACAACGTCAATTAAGGAGTAAATCGCTCTTCATACCATATTATTTCTTATTCATGAACATTAACGTTATAAAAGGTTTTTTCTACCTCAAGAAAAACAAAGGCAATGGCGCTTGGATAAAGGCTAAGAGAAACAATTTGAAAAAATAAATACAAAATGAGAGTAAAAACATTCAAACATATCAACATATTTAATACTTTTGTGTATTGATACTTTTTGAATATCAAGAAATCTACTAAATCAGATGAACAACTTGGCATCAGACTATACAGTTTTAATCGTAGATGACGTACCAACAAACGTCATGTTAGTGCAAGCTATACTAAAAAAGGAAGGATATACTCTTCTTACTTGCGATAGTGGAGCAAAAGCTTTGCGCCTTGCTCAAGAAAGACATCCTAACCTTATCCTGCTTGACATTATGATGCCGGAAATGGATGGTTATGAAGTGCTTCAACATTTAAAAAGCAATCCGGAAACAAACAATATTCCTGTAATTATTATGTCTGCTTTAAGTGACATGCAGAGTATTGTAAAAGGATACCAGTTAGGAGCAACCGAATATGTAACCAAACCTTTTCAACGTGAAGAATTAGTAAAACGAGTTGCTCACCGTTACGAACTATACAGTATTAAACGAATCAAACAAGAATTAGAAAGTACAATAGAATCACGCGATACGTTATATTCTGTAATAGCACATGATTTACGTTCGCCTCTTGGCTCTTTAAAAATGATGAATAATGCCATTCTAATGATGGTAGATAAAGAAAAAGTAGGTGATGAAGTATTTGAAATGCTTCAGATGATGAACAAAACATCAGAAGAAATATTCCTTTTACTTGATAATTTATTAAAATGGGCCAAGAACAGGTTAAACAAACAAAAAATATACAAACAGCCGACTGAAATCAATTCTATCATTGAAAGTACAGCTGAAATGTATATTCCTATGGCGGCTCAAAAAGGCGTCAATATTCTATTAGAAGGACTTGATAACGAACTAATGGGATCCGTAGATATTGATATGTTGAAAACCATTGTCCGTAATATAATTTCCAATGCTTTAAAGTTCAGTTTTGAAGGTGGAACTATCACTATAAAAAGTAAAACCGATGGAGACTTTGTTATTATCACTATTCAAGATACCGGCAAAGGCATCAAAAAAGAAAATCAAGCCAAATTACTTAATCAAAGCACCCATTTTACGACCTACGGAACAAACAATGAAAAAGGCTCTGGCCTTGGCTTGATGTTATGTAAAGATTTTGTTGAATTACATGACGGGAAACTATGGTTTGAATCGGAAGAAGGAAAAGGTACAACTTTCCATTTCTCGATGAAAGCATTAAACCAAAATGAATAAAGCGTAATTTTTTATATCTTTGTGCCTGCATCAAGGTGACATTAGATGCAGATTTCAAACTTATAAAAATTTCTATATGTACACAGTTATTAAACGCATGGAGATATCGGCTTCCCATAGCCTCAGACTCTCCTACCCCAGTAAATGTGAAAATCTGCACGGTCACAATTGGATTATCACAGTTTACTGTCGTTCCAAAGAATTAAATGCCGACGGCATGGTGATAGATTTCAGTCACATAAAAAAGATTGTAAAATCAACTCTTGATCATCAAAACCTAAACGAAATACTGCCATTTAATCCTACGGCAGAAAACATTGCCCGATGGATATGTGATCAACTGCATTCGTGTTTTAAAGTAGAAATTCAAGAGTCGGAAGGAAACACTGCTATTTATGAGAAAGATTAATGAAATTTTCTACAGCCTGCAAGGAGAAGGATTTCATGCAGGAACTCCTGCCATATTCATTCGTTTTTCCGGATGCAATTTAAAATGTAATTTTTGCGACACACAGCATGAATCAGGAGAATTAATGTCTGACAAAGATATTCTGCAAACGATTGACGGTTATCCTGCCAACATGGTAATTTTAACAGGAGGAGAACCATCTTTATGGATAGATGACCTTTTTATTAAACAATTACATCAGGCCGGGAAAATAGTTTGTATCGAAACTAACGGAACTCGCTCCATTCCCGCATCTATAGACTGGGTAACCTGTTCTCCTAAACAAGACGCACCGGTTTTACTAAACCGCATGGATGAAGTAAAAGTAGTTTATACCGGACAAGATGTATCACCCTATCTTGAACTTCCGGCACAACATCATTATTTGCAGCCTTGCTCTTGCAAAAACACGAAAGAAGTGGTAGACTATATACTAGCACATCCCAAATGGAAACTCAGCTTGCAAACCCACAAACTGATACACATCCAATAATCAATTATTGTATTTTACTTCCATACCGCGAACAGAGTCATTTATGCGACCATCGCTATATGCCAACTGCCCATTAACAAAAGTCTTCCATATGGCATGGTGGAAAGTATAACCTTCAAAAGGCGACCATCCGCATTTATATAATATATTATCTTTTGAGACAGTCCATGCAGATTGAGGATCAACCAATACTAAGTCGGCATAATAACCGGGACGGATGTATCCTCTCTCTTCTATATGGAATAAATCAGCCGGCATGTGAGCCATTTTTTCCACAACTTTCTCATATGTAAAACGGCCTTCCATCGCCAATTCCAGCATTACAATCAATGAATGTTGAACAAGAGGTCCGCCGGAAGCAGCTTTCAAACAACTGCCTTCCTTCTCGGCCGGAAGATGCGGAGCATGGTCTGTTGCAATAATATCGATTGTATTATCATTAACGGCAGCTCGTAAAGCTTCACGATCTTCCAGAGTTTTTATAGAAGGATTCCATTTGATACGATTACCAAACAAGGCATAATCTCCATCATGGAACCATAAATGATGCACACAGACTTCTCCTGTAATTTTCTTTTCATTAAGGGGTTTACTATTATCTAATAACGTCAGTTCCTTTGCTGTAGACAAATGCAATATATGTAAACGGGAATTCAAACGCGTAGCAAGCTCCACTGCCTTAGCCGAAGAAGCATAACAAGCCTCTTCATTACGAATTTTACTGTGGAAAGAAATATCCAGGTCATCACCATATTTTCCCGTATAGTAAGCAATATTTCTTTTTATCACTTCTTCTTCCTCTGCATGGATAGCGATCAACATACCTGCTTCTCCAAATATCCGCTCCAAAGATTCTTTTTTATCAACCAGCATATTTCCGGTAGACGAACCAAGAAATAGCTTTAAACCAGGAATACGGCTACGATCTAATTTACGGATTTCATCCATATTGTCGTTCGTGCCGCCAAAAAAGAATGAATAATTAGCTACCGATACTTCTGCCCCCCTATTAAACTTCCATTCTAAGTCGGCAATTGTCGTAGTCTGAGGTTTGGTATTCGGCATATCCATGAAAGTAGTAACACCTCCGGCAACTGCAGCACGGCTTTCCGTGCCCATATCACCTTTATGCGTCAATCCCGGATCACGAAAATGAACCTGATCATCTATCACACCCGGCAATAGCCATTTTCCGGTAGCATCAATAACTTCCGTTGCTTCCGACCTAACGGCATCCGATATTTGACCTTCATAAACTGCAGCAATTTTATCACCATCTATCATCACGGAGCCGTCAAATATACGGCCTTCGTTAATGATGCGAGCATTATGGATTAACACCTTATTCATTTTTATCCCGATGATTTTATAAAATGATCCTGATGATTTATAAAAATGATCGGGATCATTTATAAGTTTATACTTTAATTATTTCCGTTTAGGATATTTTCTAAAGAAACTCCACCATTTAAGCTTTAATACCCCAAACAAAGCTTCTCCAAATATAGAAGAATTCATTTTAGAAACACCTAAAACCCGATTGATAAAGATAATAGGAACTTCAATTATCTTGAATCCGCATTTATAAGCTGTAAATTTCATTTCAATTTGGAAAGCATATCCCTTAAAATGAATTTTATCCAGTTCCATTGTTTCCAGAACTTCGCGGCGGTAACACTTAAATCCTGCTGTTGTATCCTGCACCTTCATACCCGTAACAAAACGGACATATACAGAAGCATAATAAGACATCAGCACACGTCCTAAAGGCCAGTTTACAACATTTACTCCATTACAATAACGGGAACCTACAGCAACATCGGCTCCTTGTCCGGTACATGCCGCATACAATTTTGGCAAATCATTCGGATTATGGCTAAAGTCTGCATCCATCTCAAACACAAAATCATATTTATGCTCAATAGCCCACTTGAAGCCACAAATATATGCTGTACCCAAACCTTGCTTGCCTTGACGTTCTACAAGAAAAAGACGTTCTGGAAATTCATTCTGCAAACCTTTCACAATGCCGGCAGTTCCATCCGGAGAACCATCATCGATTATCAGAATATTAAATTCTTTCTCCAAACCAAACACGGCACGGATGATATTTTCTACATTTTCTTTCTCGTTATATGTAGGAATAATAACAATACTGTCTGACATACCTTGATTAATATATTAATTGTCAATTATTTATTTCGAACAACAAAAACTATCAATAAAATACAGCTCAAAGTTACATATTTTTTGTATAAATCAATCACTTTACTTTCCCATTCCACATCATAGAATTCCAAGTAACTCCAAATAATAAAGAACATTTGATTCTATCCACAAAGTATTTTTCACAACCGAAAAAAACTTTTTTCATTCGCAGTACACATCCCATACTTTCGTCGATACATAATAAACATAAAACAGCTATGAACAGACATACTTCATATCACGATTTTTCATTTGGGTGTGAACATCAAGGTTATTGGAATAACAGATGCTCCGGTTATGCATTAGCCGCAATACTGAAAGATTTGGGACAAAACCGATTCTTTCAATTCAAAACTTCTTACAAAATACCTTTGGGACATATTATTTACAACCAGTTACAAGCTTCACAAAGAATATATCTCAGAAAATCCCCCAACAGTGTTTGTACCCGGTTCATTAATAATCCGGTAAACATGCAGAAAAACAGTCACCATATTCTTCCTTCCGTAATTGTAACCTATTGCCAATCAATCCACCTGTCTCCCATATTATACTATTCTCAAGAAAAAGAAGAAAGCATCTTCCGGTCTGAAATATTAAAAGAAGACCTTTCCGGATTAACAAACTCACGATGCCAACAAATTTTGTCTGATGATTTCAAACAGCAAACCTATAAACACAAATATTTATTAGCCTTGACACGCTATCAACATTGGGTTGCCCTAAAACAAGAAAACGGATATTTTTATCTGTTCGATCCTGCTCCTCCAAAGCTGGGAGGAGGTACAACAGGGCCTTGTATATTTGAAAATGCCCTGCCATCTGAAAAGTATATCAAAAAAGGAAGATATTCGACTAAATATTTCTATGAAATAATGATCGGTTTATACTAGTATCATGGCAGGATTAACCTGCCATGATATGTTTGTTTATTTCTTTGATTTCATTATATGTTTAATACAACAGGTATTCATCTTATCGGCAGGTATCGTGCCTATAAACACCCAAAATCCTCTCTTTTGTATAAATTCACCCAAGTGCAAACCAATGACTTGCTCTGTATCAATTTCATACCTCACTTTTCCCCCTTTCGATCCAACTGCTTCTTCTATAGAAGTAGCACACCATACTTCCCGGTTCATTTTCACCACACTTCCCGGATTCACCACGGATGGCTTTGGATGTGTACCACCTAAACCTGTCTTATCAATTAAATCGGCCGTTTTTTCATCCGTACCGTGATATAAATACTTTGGCAAACTTGGTGCGGCAAAACACTGGCAAACTTCTTGTTTATTGGTATCCTGCAATTCCTGCTTGGATTGATTCATTTCTGCATTTGCATCTTTTACATTATTACACATATAAATTAATTTTTAATTCCTACTCTTTCAAAGGCTTTTCGGAACCCGCCTATGAATTAATTAATTCCGTAAGCTTACAAAAGCAAAAATAGATACCATATAAAAAAACACCTATTCTGTTTTGTGAAGCATGTAATACATTATTTAGAATTGGCAAACTAGCAATATCAACTTATTTTTCGACGATTTAAATAATACATTACGACATTTTCCGTACTTTTGCGTCTATCAATTATTCATTTATACAATTGGAGGTACAAGAATTAGTAAAAATATATGCTGCGCATCCTCAGGTGGCAGCGTTAGACACCCTACTAAATAAAGAAACTTCCCGTAATATATTCTTAAAAGGATTAAACGGTTCGGGTGCCGCAATGACAATCGCTTCTCTTTTTACAAAAAAAGGGGGAAGCTTTGTGTGTATTCTAAACGATCAGGAAGAGGCCGGATATTTTTATCATGACCTTACACAACTTACGGCAAGTAATAAGATTTTCTTTTTTCCTTCCGCTTACCGTCGCGCCATCAAGTATGGACATATTGATGCTGCCAACGAAATATCAAGGACAGAAGTACTTAGTATGCTTCAAGACACTGGCAAATCTTTTATTATCGTTACATATCCTGACGCATTAGCAGAAAAAGTTGTCTCCCGGGAAACTTTAAAAGAAAACACGCTTAAAATAAATACCGGAGAAAAGCTGGATAATATATTCGTTTCCGATGTTCTGGACCAATACGGGTTTGAGCGTGTGGATTATGTATATGAACCCGGTCAATACGCTCTTCGTGGAAGTATTCTTGATGTATTTTCTTTCTCTTACGAATTTCCTTACCGTATCGACTTTTTTGGCAATGAAGTAGAAACAATACGTACTTTTGATGTAGAAACACAACTCTCCAAAGAAAAACTGGAAAGTATCTACATTGTCCCTGAGATGCTGAAAAACAATAGTTCCAAACATTCATTGCTTAATTCACTGCCGTCTGATACAATCTTAGCATCACGCGACTTAGCCTGGTGCAAAGAACGCATTGGCAGTATATGGAATGACGCTCCGGTGATTGGAGACGAAGATTCTTTCGCCAGCATTGATGACATACGGAACAAACTAACAACGGAAGAAGATTTCTTGCGATCAGCACTGGATTTTCGCCGTATCAATTTTGGAGCACGTTCGACCGGCACCGCTGATGCAACAATTACATTCAGCACACAACCTCAACCTATCTATCACAAGAATTTCGATATGGTTAGCGAATCTTTCCAGAAATATCTGAAAAGCGGCTATACTCTTTACATATTAAGTGATGTAGAAAAGCAATCTGCCCGCATCCGTGCCATCTTCGAAGACAGAGGAGATAATATTCATTTCACGCCGGTAAATAAAACCATTCACGAAGGATTTACGGACGAGACATTAAAGATATGTCTATTTACAGACCATCAGCTTTTTGATCGTTTCCACAAATTCAATTTAAAAAGCGACAAAGCACGCGGTGGAAAAATAACGCTTTCTTTAAAAGAACTCAGCCAATTCACTATTGGAGATTATATTGTACATATAGATCATGGCGTAGGACAATTTGGCGGATTGGTACGAACAGAAGTAAACGGTAAAGTTCAAGAAGTCATTAAACTGATTTACCAGAACAACGACATCATTTTTGTCAGCATACATTCTCTCCATAAACTATCCAAATACAAAGGTAAAGATAGTGGAGTCCCCCCAAAACTGAATAAGCTGGGAACCGGTGCTTGGGAAAAAATGAAGGAGAAAACCAAGAAAAAGGTAAAAGATATTGCCCGCGATTTGATTCTCCTTTATTCCAAGCGTAAACAGGAAGAAGGTTTTGCTTACAGTCCTGATAGTTTTATGCAACATGAGCTGGAGGTCAGTTTCATTTATGAAGACACGCCAGACCAGATGAAAGCAACTGCCGACGTAAAGAATGACATGGAAAGTTTACGTCCTATGGACCGTCTCATCTGTGGGGATGTTGGCTTTGGTAAAACGGAAGTTGCCATACGTGCTGCTTTTAAAGCGGTAGCGGATAACAAGCAGGTAGCAGTATTGGTTCCAACGACAGTCCTTGCTTTCCAGCATTTCCAGACATTTTCCGAACGTCTGAAAGACTTCCCCTGCCGCATAGATTATATAAGCCGTGCACGCAGTAATGAACAAATCCAGGAAACTCTAACAGATATAAAAGAAGGAAAGATAAATATTCTGATCGGGACACACCGTATTGTAAGCAAAGACGTTAAATTCAAAGATTTGGGACTGCTTATAATTGATGAAGAACAGAAATTCGGTGTCACTGTTAAGGAAAAACTCCGTCACATGAAAGTGAATGTCGATACGCTTACCATGACAGCTACACCTATCCCCAGAACATTACAATTTTCTTTAATGGGTGCACGCGACCTTTCCAGCATCACCACCCCTCCTCCCAACCGGTATCCGGTACAAACAGAGGTAGAACGTTTCAATCCTGACATTATCCGCGAAGCTATCAATTTTGAAATGAGCCGTAACGGACAGGTGTTTTTCATCAATAACCGCGTTCAGAACATCTTTGAGATGGAAGCATTGATACATCGTGAAGTTCCAGATGCACGCATAGTTGTAGCACATGGCCAGATGGCACCGGATAAGCTGGAAAAGAAGCTTATCGATTTTGTTAATTACGAATATGATGTATTAATTGCCACTAGCATAGTTGAAAACGGTATTGACGTACCGAATGCAAACACAATCATTATCAACAATGCCCAGCAATTCGGGTTATCGGATCTTCACCAGTTACGCGGACGTGTAGGAAGAAGCAACAGAAAAGCATTCTGTTATCTTTTATCTCCTCCATTATCAACTCTTACGCAAGAAGCCCGTCGCCGTTTGCAGGCCATCGAAAACTTCTCAGAATTAGGAAGCGGCATTCATATAGCTATGCAAGATCTTGATATCCGGGGTGCAGGAAATTTACTTGGCGCAGAACAAAGTGGGTTTATTGCCGATCTGGGATATGAAACCTACCAGAAAATACTGGAAGAAGCCGTTGATGAATTAAAAAATGACGAGTTCTCTGAGCTTTATGCGGATATGGAAAGCGGGAAATACAAAACAGGAAATGAATTTGTACGTGAAACACATATCGAGAGCGACTTGGAACTAATGTTTCCTCCTTCCTATATTCCTAATGATTCAGAGCGTATTTCTCTTTATCGCGAATTAGACAATATGGAAGAAGAGCGGGATATCCTTGCCTTTACCGAACGTCTGAAAGACCGTTTTGGGAAAATACCTTCGGAAGGAAAAGAATTAATACGCATCGTCCGTCTTCGCCGTATGGGTAAAAAGCTAGGTATAGAAAAAATTATGTTGAAAAACGGACGAATGAGTATTTTCTTAATATCCAACCCGGAAAGTCCATACTACCAGAGCGAAGCCTTTGACCGGTTACTCTCATTCATTCAGCGCCATCCACGCGAATGTACACTACGTGATCAGAATGGAAAACGCAGTATCGTTATAAAAAACGTACCAACAGTGGAAATGGCCTGTAGCTATTTGCAAGAAATAGAGTAAAAATTACCTTTCTCACGAAATAATAAATTCTTCCGTGAGAAACTAAAACAGATACCAAATAAAAATGAAAAAGACGCTGATTGACCTTTTTGAAAACTCGGTACAACAATATCCGGACAATCCTTTCCTTTGGGAAAAGACAAAAGACCAATACGAACCAACTTCCTACATTCAGGTAAAAGATCAGGTTTACGCACTTGGTGCAGGACTTATAGCTTTAGGAGTAAAAAAAGGCGACAATATGGCGTTACTTAGTGAAGGACGCAATGCCTGGATAATAGGAGAACTGGCTATGTTTTATGCCGGTGCAACCAATGTTCCGCTTTCTATAAAACTGGAAGAAGCAAACGATCTTCTGTTCCGCCTTACACATGCCGATGTCAAATACATCATGGTATCCGGCAACCAATTGAAAAAAATCCGGAATATCATAGATCAACTGCCTCTGGTTCAGAAAATAATTATATTTGACGAGCAAACAGAATACCGGAAAAATGAAATTTCATTATCCGAAGTTATTAATATGGGAAAAGAGTGGCTATCTCAGCATTCATTATCCGAGTTTCTTTCTGTCGGGCAATCTCTGCAAAATGACGATTATGCAACCATAACCTATACATCCGGTACAACTGCTGACCCAAAAGGAGTCATACTGACTCATCGCAATTACACAGCCAATATCGAGCAATCGCTTACATGCGTAGATATTGACAGCAATTGGCGAACTTTGGTTATTTTACCTCTGGATCATTGTTTTGCACACGTTGTAGGTTTCTATATCTTTATGTCCAAAGGGGCTTCCGTTGCAACCGTGCAAGTAGGAAAAACAGGTATGGAAACACTCAAAAACATACCGGTCAACATTAAAGAATTTAAGCCCTACCTGATCCTGAGTGTTCCGGCCTTAGCCAAAAATTTCAAAAAAAACATAGAACAAGGCGTACGAAGCCAAGGCAAAATTATCATGAGCCTTTTCAATACCGGCCTGCGGATTGCCTATATATATAATGGTAACGGAGGGGAAAATAAAGGACGTGGTTGGAGGATGTTACTTAAACCACTGGTTAGCTTTTTTGACAGTATTCTGTTTACCAAAATACGTGGGAATTTTGGAGGACAACTACGATTTTTCATTGGTGGAGGAGCACTTTTGGATAAAGACCTGCAAAAATTCTATTATGCGATCGGGCTTCCTATGTACCAAGGCTACGGGCTAAGCGAAGCTACACCGGTAATCTCTACAAATAGCCCCAAGCATCATACATTCGGCAGTAGCGGCGTATTAGTCAAACCTTTGGACCTGAAAATATGTGACAATGAAGGAAATGAGCTTCCCGCAGGAGAAAAAGGAGAAATCGTTATAAGAGGCGAAAATGTAATGGCTGGATATTGGAAAAACCCTGCATCTACAGCAGATACGATAAAAAATGGTTGGCTTTATACCGGTGACATGGGTTATATGGGAAATGACGGATTATTATATGTACTAGGTCGTTTTAAAAGTCTCTTGATCGGAAGTGATGGTGAAAAATATAGCCCTGAAGGAATTGAAGAAGCCTTAATTGAACACTCATCAAGTATAGACCAATTACTATTGTACAATAATCAAAATCCATATACCGTAGCATTGGTTGTTCCAAACAAAGATAGGCTAAAAAAGCATCTGACACACTTACACCTCACACTAGATACCGATCAAGGAAAGGAAGAAGCAATCCGCATTATCCAAAAACAAATTGATCGTTTCCGCAAAGGAGGTGAATTAGGGAATATGTTTCCCGACCGGTGGTTACCCACTACTTTTGCAATTCTGCCCGAACCCTTTACCGAACAGAACGGCATGGTTAATAGTACCATGAAGATTGTTCGCGGTAAAGTAGAAAAAACGTATGCCAACCGTATTAAGTATCTTTATACCCCGGAAGGTAAAAATCCGGTGAATAATGAAAACAATAAGGCTCTGTAAAAAATTACAGATAATATAATAACATCATTAAATAATTAAATCTAAACACCTATGTTTTACAAAACAGTAGTTTCCTCCTTAGCACTGGCTTCCGTATTGTCGGCTGCGCCTCCGGTTAAAGCCAATGGCGTAGCAAAACAGGAGATAGACAAAGGATGGATATTTAAACAAGTCAGAGGTAACAATTGGTACCCGGCAACCGTACCTGGAGTTGTTCAGACAGATTTGATGAACAACAAGATTATTGACGACCCTTTTTATCGTCTTAATGAACGCAGTATCCAATGGATAGATAAAGAAGACTGGGAATATAAAACAACACTTAACGTATCTCCCGACATTTTCAACAAAGACAATATCGAACTCGACTTTAAAGGATTGGATACGTATGCAGATGTTTATCTGAATGATTCTTGCATTCTGAAAGCCGACAATATGTTCCGCGAATGGAAAGTAAGCGTAAAAAGCTTATTAAAAAGAGACGGAAATGAGTTGCGCATCTACTTCCATTCTCCCATCAAAGTAGATCTTCCTAAATTTGATGCCCTGAAATTCCCTGTAGAAGCTGGCAACGACCAATCTGAAAACGGCGGGATTTTCGATAAAAAAGTAAGTGTATTTGCCCGGAAAGCCGGCTACCATTATGGTTGGGACTGGGGACCACGTATCGTGACGAGCGGTATTTGGCGTCCTGTTTATCTGATCGGATGGAATGATGCTATTATTGACAATATCTTCTACGAACAAACAAACGTCAATGCCAAACGTGCAGACATTAAAGCCCACGTTCAATTCAAAGCAGATAAAGAAGGTGAGGTTTTGTTGACAATTAAAGCTGATGGCATTAAAGCCGGTTGGAATAAAAAAACACGGGTAAAGAAAGGTGTAAACCTGATAGAAACGGATTTGGTAGTCAACAATCCGAAGTTATGGTGGTCAAACGGTTTGGGTGAACCTCATTTATACCCATTCACAGCTACTATCACTATGGACGGAAAAGTGACCGACACTAAAACAACCAATCTGGGACTTCGCAGTATTCGTGTCGTCAACCAACCGGATAAAGATGGTCATACTTTTTATTTTGAATTGAACGGAGTTCCTGTATTTGCAAAAGGAGCGAACTACATTCCACAAGATAATTTTTTACCACGCGTTACACCGGAACAATACGAGACAACTATATTAGATGCAGTTAATGCAAATATGAATATGCTACGCGTATGGGGCGGCGGTATTTACGAAAACGATCTGTTTTACGATCTTTGCGATAAATATGGTATTATGGTATGGCAAGATTTTATGTTTGCCTGCAGCATCTATCCGTTAACACCGGAACTGGAAGAGAACATCCGGGAAGAAGCCATCGAAAACGTAGTGCGTCTGCGTAATCATCCGTCCATAGCAATCTGGTGTGGTAACAACGAAATACATACAGCCTGGTTCAATTGGGGCTGGATGGGAAAATTCGATGCTTACGGCGTAACCGAACAATTGCGTAACGATACAAAAAAACTGTTCAATCATTTGCTTGCCGACGTTGTAAAAGAATATGACCCTACAACCTTTTATTGGCCATCTTCCCCTTATGGAGGCGATCCGGATGCAAAATGTGAAAGTGGTAAACCCAACTGGAATCCAAACGGCGACGCACACTATTGGGGTGTATGGCAAGGTATTGATTCCGTAGCCCATTTCAATAAAGTAAAAGCCCGCTTTTTTTCTGAATACGGGTTCCAATCTTTTCCTGAATATCAATCCGTATTGAAATACGCACCTGAAGAACGCGACCATGATATTTATTCGGATGTAATGATGGCACACCAACGTGGTGGACAGATAGCCAATTCCCGGATCGAGAAGATTACATCTGATGAATATCGCAAACCAAAAGATTTCCCCAGCACATTGTATATGAGTATATTGTTGCAGGGAGATGCTATGAAAACGGCAATGGAAGCACACCGCCGTATGATGCCTTATAATATGGGATCCCTATTCTGGCAACATAACGACTGCTGGCCTGTAGCTTCCTGGTCTAGCCGCGATTATTACGGACGATGGAAAGCACAGCATTATTTTACTAAAAAGGCATTCAATGACATTTTAGTTTCGCCAATTGCAGAAGATAGTAACCTAAACGTATGGATCGTATCAGATCGCCTAAAATCTACTAAAGGGAAACTGGATATTCGGGTAATGGATCTGAAAGGCAATGTACTTTTTGAAAAACAGAATAATGTTACTTTACCCGCAAACACCAGTAAAATACAATTTTCGGTACCGATAGAATCTGTTTTGGGAGGAAAACAAAAGAACGAAGTAGTTGTGAACACCCGCTTCACCGAAAACAACACGAAAGAAGTTGTTTCCAATAATTACTTCTTTACCCGCTATAAAGACATAGATTTTCCTGAAGCTGACATACAAATGACTTCTGTCCCTGCAGCCGATGGTTTCAATGTCACTTTGCAAAGTGATGTATTTGCGCGCGCTGTATTCCTTAGCATAGATGGTATAGATAACTTTTTCTCGGACAACTATTTTGATTTGCTGCCCGGCGAACCGGTAACCATCCATGTTACAACAAAGCTCGACAAAACAACATTTGACAAACAGTTAAAAAGTTTCAGTATCGTAGATGCCTATTAAATGGCATCTCTTTTGAATATAAAAGTCTTGTCTTAACAATTCAAAAAATCAACTTATTTGAATTGTTAAGACAAGACTTTCTTTTCCGGATAAATACATTGTCATCTTAAGTATATATAGTTTTGATACAATAGTGTGATTAATGATTATTAATAGCCGGCTTCCCTCTCCTAACAAGAAAAAATGTACCTTTGCAAACTATATTATCCGTGAAGGAATAACAATAGTTATGGTAAAACTGATTCGTTATATATTACTCCTGATTCTGTTACTTACAGTAACCGGAACATCTGTCATATACGCTCAAAGTATCACTACCGCATCCGGTATTGTAAAAGATTCTGTCACAGGAGAACCATTATCTTTCGTGTCTGTCATTTTCGAAAATTCCACAATTGGCGCGATGACCGATGATAATGGAAAATTCACTTTACAGAATGACAAAGGACTCAAAAACCTTATTATTTCATCATTAGGATATGATAATAAAACTGTACGTCTGAATGTTGGTAAAAAGAATGATAATCTGGATATCATGCTTCGCCCTACCTCTTTCCAAATCGCAGAAATCGAAATAAAGCCCCAAAAAGAAAAATATAGCCGAAAAGACAATCCGGCAGTTGAACTTATAAAAAAAGTAATAGAACATAAGAATGACAACCGTATTGAGGCAAAAGACGAATATCAAACCGAAGCATACGAAAAACTCAGTATGTCTTTAGACAACTTCAATCCGAATCTGGATAAAAACAAATTCCTCAAGAAATTCAAATTTATAAAGAACTACCTGGATACATCCGAGTTCAATGGCAAACCTATCTTAACAATTTCTGTCCGTGAAACCCTATCCGATATCTACTACCGTAAGAGTCCGAAAACAGAAAAAACGATAACAAAAGCAAAGCGTCAGCAAGGTATCGATAAGACATTAGATGACGGAGGAGGTATAACTTCCAACCTTGAAGAGATATTCAAAGGAGTAAATATTTTTGACAACAACATTAATATCCTCTTAAACCGGTTCGTAAGTCCCCTGTCCTCCACCCTTGCCACATCCTATTATAAGTATTATATTATGGACACACTGGATGTGTCAGGCGATAAATGCGTAGACCTGGCTTTTGTTCCGGTAAACAGTCAGAGTTACGGTTTCACAGGTCGGCTATATATTACTCTGGATGGCAATTATGCAGTAAAAAAGTTTGTTTTAAACACACCTGCAAAGATTAACCTGAACTGGGTAGATAAACTTCGCATCGAACAAGAATTTAAACGTATGCCGGACAGTACCTGGGTATTAAGCAATGAAAATACGTACGTCAACTTCTATATCGTAAAAGGAACCCAGCAATTATATGCCCACCAGCTACGAAATTTCGACAAATATAATTTCAACATACAGAATGCAGATTCGGTATTCGGGCTTTTAGGCCCTCTCCATGTTTTGCCGGAAGCGACAGCTCAGACAGACACATTCTGGATAAATAACCGGCATATTCCATTAAAAGAAAAAGAAAATGCATTAGATGATCTGTTAGCCCAGCTACGTAAAGTACCGGCATTTAATGTCATCATCAAGACTGCTGAAATTCTTATATCCGGTTACATACCAACTACCGGCGATAAGAGTAAAAGTAAGTTTGATTTCGGTCCGATGAACACCACCTTTAGTGCCAACCACCTGGAAGGTTTCCGCATGCGTGTCGGGGGCATGACTACGGCAAACCTAAATCCGTACTGGTTTGCAAGTGGCTATCTGGCCTACGGGGTTAATGACCGAAAGTTGAAATACAATGTCAAACTGACGCATAGTTTTAATAAAAAGGCATATCACGAAGGAGAAAGCCCTGTAAATAATCTTTCATTCATACAGGAATATGATGTATATACACCCGGTCAGGATTTCCTGTTTACCAGCAAAGACAATATGTTCGTTGCCTGGAAAGTGGGAGAACCTGTTACGAAGATGCAATACATCCGCAAGTCGATGTTCCAATACGAAAAGGAATGGTTAAACGGCCTTACATTTAAAACCTGGGCCCGAAACGAGAATAATGAAGCTGCAGGAACATTGCATTATGATCTTGAAAATGCGGATGGTACAAAGACACGTATAAAAAGTATTACGACCTCAGAAATTGGAGCCCAATTACGTTTTGCTCCGGGAGAACGTGCTTACAACGGACGTTCGGGTAAAGGATCTGTCTTCAATCTATCAAAAGATGCCCCGGTATTCAAATTGTCACATCAATTAGGTATAAAAGGCGTATTAGGCGGAGATTACAATTATAATCATACGGAAATCAGTGCGGAGAAACGTATTTGGTTATCTTCTTTCGGTCATATCGATGCCCAGGTAAAAGCAGGTAAAGTGTGGGATAAAGTGCCTTTCCCCTTATTGATTATGCCAAATACAAACCAGTCTATCACAATTCAACCCGAAGCATTCAATATGATGCGCGCCCTGGAATTTGTGACAGACCAATATGTATCATTCTATTTCACCTACTATCTGAAAGGATGGATACTGAACCGTATACCTGGGGTAAAGTGGTTGAAACTGCGTGAAGTAGTCTCCTTCAGCGGGGTTTATGGAGGTTTGACCGATAAAAACAATCCGGCACTGACTCCCGGATTATTCACATTACCCGATGGTACAAGCCCTCTGGGCAACACTCCTTATATGGAGGCCAGTGTCGGTCTGGAAAATATTTTCAAAATTTTACGAATAGACTATTATCGCCGGTTGACTTACCTGGACCAGCCTAATATTAAAAAAGGCGGTGTCCGTATAGCTCTCCGGTTCTCATTCTGATGCAGTATTCAAAGTTCGAAAAGAAAACACTCAGCCATACACCAAACGCATGGGCTTTATTACCTCTAGCCGTATTCTTACTATCCTATCTGGTAGTATCGATTCTGGCCGGAGATTTTTACAAAATGCCTATAACCGTAGCTTTTGTTATATCGTCTATTGTTGCTATTGCTATTTCAAAAGGTGGAAAATTAAATAACAGGATAGAACAATTTTGCCGGGGAGCAGCCAACAGTAATATCATGCTGATGGTATTAATATTCATATTGGCAGGAGCTTTTGCCCAAACTGCCAAAGCCATGGGTGCAGTAGATGCAACCGTCAACCTGGCAATGTCTATCTTGCCTGGCAATCTGCTGGCGGCAGGCATTTTTATTGCAGCTTGCTTCATATCCATTTCCGTAGGTACATCCGTTGGAACCATTGTAGCTTTAGCTCCCGTAGCCGTAGGTATAGCCGGCAAGACCGGAATGCCTGACGCTTTAATGTTGGGTGTTGTTGTTAGCGGGGCAATGTTTGGCGACAACCTGTCTTTCATTTCCGATACCACTATTGTAGCCACCCGCACGCAAGGATGCAAAATGTCGGATAAGTTCAAGGTAAATATACGGATCGCCCTTCCTATCGCAATCATTACAGGGCTCATATATATTTTTATGGGTAGTGAAGTGCGTGAGGCTTATATACCTTCTTCCATCGAATGGGGAAAAGTAGTGCCTTATCTGGTGGTTCTAATCACGGCTATATGTGGTATGCATGTGATGCTTGTTCTTTTTATCGGGATTATTCTATCCGGGATTGTAGGGTTGATTACCGGAAGTTTCGACGTGTGGGGATGGAATGCAGCTATGGGATCGGGGATTACCAATATGGGGGAATTAATTATTGTCACTCTGCTGGCAGGAGGTATGCTCGAAATGATTCGTTACAATGGCGGAATAGACTGGATCATCCAAAAATTAACATCACATATCCACTCCTCCAAAGGAGCCGAAATCAGTATTGCCGGCTTAGTCGGTTTTGCCAACCTATGCACGGCCAATAATACGATAGCATTGATAATGGCTGGTCCTATTGCAAAAGATATTGCGGATAAGTTTAATGTCGATCCGCGTCGAAGTGCCAGCACGTTAGATATCTTTTCATGCTTCGTACAAGGTATCATACCTTATGGAGCACAACTATTAATGGCTTCCGGGCTTGGCAACACCTCGCCTATCGAAATTATGCAATATCTGTATTATCCTTATTTACTGGGAGCCGGAGCTTTACTTGCCATCTTCGCCGGATATCCCCGGAAATATACAAACTAAAGGAAGGGAAGAATTTGTTTTGTTGCCGAACGTTGCAATCAGGATGCTAACCTTTTTCTATTCCGATGCCAACCTTTTATGGCATTGCATCACATATATATTTTTAGAAAAGAGTATACGTCCTTTAAACAAACAGCACGTATACTCTTTTTATGAATCATTTCAAGCCCCTGTTCTTCAACAATGGTCCTGTCCCGGGTTCTTTTCCGCGGAAGTTCACATACATTACCATCGCATCGTCTATTCCTCCGGGAGTCAGAATATATTTCCTGAATTTATCTGCCACCTCCGGATTAAATATATCGCCTGTTTCCTTATAGGCTTCGAAAGCGTCCGCATCCAGCACCTCTGCCCAGATATAACTGTAATATCCTGCAGTATAACCGCCTCCCATAGTATGGTTGAAGTAAGTAGTGCGGTAACGGGATGGAATCTGCTTTAAGATGCCACGCTTTCCCAACGTTTCACTCTCAAACTTCATCACATCCAAACCTGCCGGGATTTCTTTCATTACATGATAATCCATATCAAGCAAAGAAGCGGCCAGATATTCGGTTGTAGCAAAGCCCTGGCCATATTTACCGCTCTTATCCAGTTTATCTATCAGTTCGGCCGGTATTACTTCTCCGGTCTGATAATGTTTGGCATAAACCTTCAATACTTCAGGTTCAAATGTCCAATGTTCCATAACCTGGGAAGGAAGTTCTACAAAATCGCGAGGTACACCGGACACACCGTAATAATGTACATCCTTAAATAAATTATGCAGCCCGTGACCAAATTCGTGGAACAATGTTTCTGCTTCATCAGCGCTCAACAAAGCCGGTTGTCCGGCAGCAGGCTGACTAAAGTTGCACACTATAGTAACCACCGGACCAAGACGGGTTCCATCCTGATATGTCTGCGAACGATAGGTTCCGCACCAGGCTCCGGGACGTTTGCTTTCGCGCGGGAAAAAGTCAAAATAGAGCACGCCCAGATAGGTTCCATCCTTATCTTTACATTCAAATGCCTGCGCCTCGGGATGAGGTAATGGGATATTCTTTATCGGTGTAAAAGTGATGCCGTACAATTTATTGGCAACATAGAATGCGCCATCACGCACATTATCCAATTTCAAATACGGACGGATCTGGTTTTCATCTAAGTCAAACTTCGCCTTCTTGGCTTTCTCAAAGTAATAACGCCAGTCCCAGCCTTGGGCTTCAAAGTTGCCGCCTTCTTTCTTTATCTCGGCATTAATGTCTGCCAGTTCTTCTTTGGCTTTGGATAAGGCCGGAGTCCAGATTTCATTCAAAAGTTTATATACGTTACCTGCATTCTTTGCCATACGTTCTTCGAGTACGAATGCAGCATAGTCTTCATATCCCATCAACCTGGCTTTTTCCAGGCGGGCAGTAATCAACTTGCGTACGACTTCTTTGTTATCATTGGCATTATTGTTATTGCCGCGGCTAATATAACCGTTAAATATTTTCTCGCGTAAAGCACGGTTATCAGCATATTGAAGGAAAGGCATCACGCTTGGATTATGCAGCGTAAATAACCATTTGCCTTCCATCCCGGCAGCTTTTGCAGCAGATGCAGCATTGGCAATTAATGTTTCCGGTAGCCCGGACAAATCATCTTTATTATCAATTACCAGTTGAAACGCGTTGGTCTCCTTCAGCACATTCTGGCCAAATGTAAGTTGAAGCATGGATATTTCACTATTCAACTCCCGTAGTTTAGCTTGCTTATCCGCATCCAGGTTAGCACCTCCACGAACAAAGTCTTTATAGATTTCGTCCAATAGTTTTGTCTGTTCCTTATCCAGATTCAAATTTGCCTGATTATCATAAACAGCTTTTACCCGTGCAAATAAGGCGGGGTTCAGGTTTATATCATCATCATGTTTCGACAGTAATGGAGACAGTTCCTTATTCAAAGCCTGCATTTCGTCGTTTGTATTAACGCTGTTCTGGCCAAAGAAAACAGCACTTACCTTCCGGAGCAGCTTACCGCTTTGGTCTAATGCCACAACCGTATTTTCGAATGTAGGTTTCTCCGGATTATTTGCAATTGCTTCAATCTCTTTTGTCTGCTCTTCCATTCCTTGCAGAAAAGCAGGTTTGTAATGCTCTAGTTTTATCTGCTCAAAAGGAGGAACACCAAATGGAGTGGTAAACTCTGTCAGAAACGGATTGCCGGTTTCCGCAACTTCAGCCTTTTTGCCAGAACATGCTCCCAATACGAGCGCCAATCCGGTAGCCATAATTAATTGTTTCATCATTAATAGAATTTATGTTATATTATTTCAATCCCCGATTCTTTCCCGCGGAAATTCTTATACATGTCCATTGCATCATTTATGCATCCGGGATACTCCCTGCAAATATAAGGAAGATTAGGTAAACAGGCATAAAAAGGGCTATACCAAAATTCGGAAAATTCCCGATTATGATATAGCCTTTCTGTGTATTCCGGGGACGGATAAAGAATGTTATTCTCCCAACTCGGTTTTTATGATGTCGTCTTCTTCATCAATCTTGTTCTCTATATCGTCTGTCAAATCCTTAACATCTCCCGAAGTATAATCGTCTGACAACACCGACCTGGTTGATCCTGTTTCATCAAACAGCTCATCACTCTCGTCCCATAAAGTTTTTAATATTTTTTCCGGCATATCTCTATGTATTTATTGTTTAGTTAATATTGTAACACTTCGGCCATTCATTTTGTTGTTTCATCAGTATCACTTATTTTCGCATAATGCTTAAACAACAAACCGGTAATATATAAAACAACCTGACATAGAATATGTAACAGAATATGAATAGAATTACAACACTTTTCGGGATTCAATATCCCATTATCCAGGCAGGCATGGTATGGTGCAGCGGATGGAAACTGGCCTCTGCCGTAAGTAACGCAGGCGGACTGGGTTTATTAGGGGCAGGCTCCATGCACCCCGAGGTGCTCCGCGAACATATCCGCAAATGCAAGGCGGCTACGGACAAACCTTTTGGCGTAAACGTGCCGTTGATGTACCCGGAGATAGAAACAATCATGGATATAATTGTAGAAGAAGGGGTAAAAACAGTCTTCACCTCAGCCGGTAATCCTAAAACATGGACAGGGTTTCTTAAAAAACACGGAATCATTGTTACTCATGTAGTAAGCAGTTCCAAATTTGCAACCAAATGCGAGGAAGCCGGCGTAGACGCTGTTGTAGCCGAAGGTTTTGAAGCCGGAGGGCATAACGGGCGCGAAGAAACCACCACCATGTGCCTTATCCCATCCGTTCGCAAAGCCACTTCATTGCCATTGATTGCAGCAGGTGGCATCGGAAGCGGTCAATCTATGCTGGCAGCCATTGCCCTGGGAGCCGAAGGCGTACAAATAGGGACACGTTTTGCGCTCACCTGGGAAAGTTCGGCCCATGAAGACTTTAAAAAACTATGTCTGAATCTTCAGGAAGGTGATACCAGGTTATTACTTAAAAAGCTTGCTCCTACCCGTCTGGCAAAAGGAGACTTCGCCACAGCAGTAGAAGAAGCCGAAGCCCGCGGAGCCTCTGCCGACGAATTACGGGAATTATTAGGCAAAGGACGTGCCAAGAAAGGTATCTTTGAAGGCGATCTGAAAGAAGGCGAACTGGAAATAGGCCAGGTTGCTTCCCAATTCTGGGAACTGCAGCCGGTTGCAGACGTAATGCATGATATTATCGAAGGATATAAACTGGCATTGGAAAACATAAACTATACGCAGAATCTTTTTTAAAAGTTCCCGGGTAGCACGGCAAACAAGCGCAGATTTACGCAGATATTTTTCCTTACCGCGCAAGAATTACCTATCTTTGCCCCCGCAACATCTCATAAACAAGATGAAATACATTCCTTGTATAAGACATATATCTGCGGAACATGTATGTTCCGCAGTCCTTCTTCATGAAGAAGGAAATTTTGCAAAAAAAACGTAACCTTTCCTCCACCCGCCTTTTTCACGTAAAAAACAATCAAAACATAGCAGGCTGCCCTTGCAGCCTGCCCAAAACGTGTGTCCGTACCACACGGAAAACCTCCGTACACCTACAAAAGTATCACCGACGCACCGGCGAAGCCTCCGTACCCCTACAAAACCATTACCGGAGTAGCTGCAGCCATTTTGTAGGCCTGCAAAACCATTACAGACGCGCCGGCAGCCATTTTGTACCCCTACAAACCCCTTGCCGGAGCTCCGGTGATACCTCCGTACACCTACAGAGCCTCTACAGAACGGATTTCTCAATTTTCAACCTAATATTAACTCTTTAAATTCAAAGTTATGGAACAAACAAAAGCGATCGGAACCGTTTCACGCTCACGACTGAGCAACGCGGCACACCTGGGTATGAACGAGGAAATAAACCAACGCCTTACACCTCTAAGCGTGGCAGACTCCAAGATCAGCGAAATGCGAAAAACCTACGCCGACGCCATTGCACGGGAACAAGACTGTGTGAACCGCATCACAAAAAGCGCAAGCACAGAACAACTGGAAAAACTGGACGCAGACAGAGACCTCACCTTCCGGTTCATGGTAAACATAGTGGAAGCCTACTGCATCTGCCCCACCGAACAACTGCAACTGGCAGCCAAACGGCTGGATGCCATCTTAGGAGCCTATCACGCACTCAACGAAAAAGCCTTCAGCGAAGAAACAGCCGGGATAGACGGACTGCTGAACGACCTGGGAGGAGATGCTGCGAAAGCGGACATCGAACTGCTGAAACTGGAAAACTTCGTAAGCCTGCTGAGCCAACAAAACCAAGACTACAAAGACCTGGACCGGACACGCACGGACGAATACACGGCACGTGTAAAAGTAGAAACCTCCGAAGCACGCAAAGCAACAGACGAAGCGCTGGATGCGATAGTACGCCGCGTAAACGCCATGCAAGAAATGGAACCGACACCAGAAACCGCAGCCTTTATAGACGCCGTAAACCAGATCTACAAAAAGTACTCGGACCTGATTGCGGCAAAAGCCGGCAAAAACAAGAAGCCAGACACGCCGATTGTATAACCCCCTTTACACACATTTTATATGAAAAAGAACAACAACCCTCGGAACCCGGCCCTCGCGGCCGGGTTCCTGATAATGCTGGCAATGCTGCCTGCATTGACCGCATGCAACGATGACGATGACGGACTGGAAAAAGACCCCACCACAGGACACACCCTGACACTTACACTCAAAACCGGCGTAGAAGCCATACCGGAGACGAGAGCGCTGATCCGAGAAGCAGCCCCGGAAAGCGAAGCCGCGCAAGCTGGCTTCTACTACGAACTGGTATCGAGTGATACTGACAGTTGTTCTGCGGATATGCCTTCCACCAAAGCGCCAACAACGCTGAAGAACGTCTACGCCCTCCTTTTTAAGAGTGACGGGACGTTCAACGGCAGAGCCAACATCGGAACCATGACGGCAAACACAGACAAAGTAGTAACCTTTACAAACGTGGCAGACCCGGCAGCAACAAGTTGCCGGCTGGTGATTGTAGCAAACGACAATGCGGCAACAAACAACTACGCCAGCACGGGAGGAACAGGAAGCTTTGCGAACTTCACAGGAAACTATGCCGCCTTTCAAGCGCTGGTGATGACGAACACGATCAGTTCGGATGCAGACGTACCCTACGCCGGAACGGCAACGGTGAATTTATTTGCCGGTGGAGTAAACGCAACGACATCCGTACAGCTCTACCGCACGCTGGCGAAAGTAACAGTAGTGAATCAGACCTTCTCCATACCCTATACCTCACAAGGCGGAGGAAACATACCGCGCACAGGAATCCAACTCGTAAACGCAGGAAAAAAGTGCTTCGGAACAAAAAACAACTACGACGGAACAGGAAACAACACTAACACCGCAGGAGTGGAGAACTCCACCTCCCTAAACACAAACACCGCAACCTGGTATGTAGGAGAGAATGTACAATCCGGCTACTCGGCCACTAACGCCACCGAAAGAAACAGGCTGAAAGCACCCGATGCTGCGAGGGTAACGCTGACGGGAAGCAAAACCCTCGCAACAGACGATGCCTACACATGCCACTTCGACGTCTTTATGGGCAAAAGCAGCGATGTAAGCGACTTCTCGCTACGCCGACACACAAACTACACGCTGACAGTAAACGTAAACAATTCACTTGAATTCATTAGAAACTATGTAACGAATAGTAGTGGCAACCTATATTACAAGAATGACGATCCCCGGATATGGCACAGCGTGGCTTCTGTGTGGGTATCGGTTAATCAACCGTTGGCCAATACATATAAAACTTGGATAGGAAGTGATTTAACTAATTATCCACCTTTCAATTACGATAGTGGCGCTTCTTCCGGTACGGGTTCCGATTATATGGGCGTTTCTTCTACCGCTACTGTAAATACGCCTTATTCTTTCGAAGTCGAGAAGACTGAACGTGGCAGTTCTGTTTCTAATTACGCTGCCGCTATTGACTATTGTAAAGGATTAGGTACAGGTTGGCGTGTTCCTACAATTATAGAGTTAAAAGGTATGTATGATAATAGAGCTACATTGCAAAGCGGCGGCTGCGCTGCGTTCATCAGCAGTGTCTACTGGAGTAGTTCGGTCTGCAATGGCGATGCCGACAGACGCTGCGTACTGGACTTCAGCGGTGGCAATTACGGTTGGTACGGCACGAGCGGCAGCGCCGGCTATATCCGCTGTGTGCGGGGTACATTAGTACCACCAAATAAGGTCACCATCGACCAGTCCGTAGCCGATGCTTATAAGGCGAAACAGTCTGACCTTACAGCTTATCCTCCATTCAATTATGATGGTGGTACAGTTACAGGCACAACCGGTTCCGATTATAAGGGTGTATCTTCTACTGCTACCGTCACTAAGGAGTATTCCATCGAAGTGTCTAAGACTCAGTCTTCAGGTACTTATCAATATGATAATGATAATGCCAAAGTTCAGTGTACAGCTTTGGGTAGCGGTTGGCGTCTTCCTACTCAGATCGAGTTGTTCGCCATGTATCAGAATAAGTCTAAACTAGAGTCCATATCCGGCTTCGCTGCGTTCGGCAGCAAGTACTACTGGAGTAGTTCGGTCTACGGTGGTATTGTCATTGGCCGCTGCCTACTGCGCTTCAGTGATGGCAATTTCAATTGGGGCAGCACGAACGGCAGCTTCTCTGTTCGCTGTGTCCGGGATATCTGATTAATGGATAGAAATGGCTTTAGCCCGGTTTCAATTGCCATCGGTTTCAACCGACGGATAGTAGAGCCATCCCCTTTCAAGGGCTTTAGCCCAATTGGAGAAGAAAGCTAAAAGGAGATTTCCGGAAAGAAATTTGGCTAAAGCCAACAGGAATGTACATCCTTTAATCCGTCCACTAAAGTAGACGGCAACCGAACTTAGGCTAAAGCCAACAAAGAGAACCTTCTTTAAGCCGTCCGCTTCAGCGGACGGTAACTAAAACCAGGCTAAAGCCAACGGTGAATGTACATCCTTAATTTCGACGGCAGTTTCAATTACAACAATACGAGCCCCAGCTACTACTATGTTCGCTGTGTCCGGGATATCTGATTGGCAGATAAAATATGGCTTTAGCCCGGTTTCAATTGCCGTCGGTTTTAACCGACGGAGGCAGTAGATTCTCCCCTTTCAAGGGCTTTAGCCCAATTGGAGAAGAAAGCTAAAAGGAGATTTCCGGAAAGAAATTTGGCTAAAGCCAACAGGAATGTACATCCCTTAATCCGTCCACTAAAGTAGACGGCAACCGAACTTAGGCTAAAGCCTACAAAGAGAACATACTTTAGGCCGTCCGCTTCAGCGGACGGTAACTAAACTTAGATAAACTCACTAACCGAAGATACAATACTACCGTCAAACAAATTGATAACACGGTGGGCAAAGCTCGCATCATGCTTGGAGTGGGTCACCATTACAATGGTGGTTCCTTCCTTATTCAGTTCGGTGAGGAGTTGCATTACCTCCGCCCCATTCTTTGAATCCAGATTACCGGTAGGCTCATCCGCAAGGATGATCTTCGGGTTGGAAACCACTGCACGGGCGATAGCCACACGCTGCTGCTGACCTCCGGACAACTGCTGGGGAAAATGGGCAGCACGGTGACTGATATTCATTCGCTTCAAGATATCCGTTACCATCTGCTTACGTTCGGAAGCCTTTATTTTTAAGTAAGTCAATGGAAGCTCTACATTCTCGAAAACATTCAATTCATCTATCAGGTTGAAACTCTGGAACACAAATCCTATGTTACCTTTACGAACCTGCGTGCGTTCCTTCTCTTTGAGATGGCCTACTTCCAGATCGCCCAGATAATAATTACCCTCAGAAGGGTTATCCAGAAGGCCGAGAATATTCAACAAGGTTGACTTACCGCAACCGGAAGGGCCCATGATAGCGACAAACTCGCCATCCTTTACTTCCAACGAAACCTTGTTCAATGCTATTGTTTCTACTTCTTCCGTACGGAAGAACTTACTTAAACCTTCAATCTTGATCATAATCGTATTTGTTTTATTTATGTTTTAATTATTCTGTTTTAATACTATCCACCGGATTTTCATTCGCTGCACGCCAGTTCTGGAACGTAACCGTCAAAATGGTTATCATTGACACCAGCAGGAAAGCTAGTAGAAACACCCAGGCATAGACCGGCGTTTTGTAAGCAAAGTTCTCGAGCCAGCGAATTATCGCAAAGTAGGCAACCGGAGCCGCCAACACGAAACAAACCAGCAAAATGCGAAAATACGTTTTATTGAACATAACCAGTATTTGAGATGTAGTAGACCCCATCACCTTACGCAGGCCTATCTCCTTGCGGCGGTATTGGCTCTCGAACACCACCAATCCAAATACGCCTACAATCGAAATGAATACAGCTATCAGGCTAAATAGTGTGATGAGCAGGCTCAAGCTTCTCTCTTTGGCATACGCATTATTCAGCACTTCGTCGAAGAAGCGGACATAGAAAGGATAATCCGGATCGATATTCTTCAAGGCGCCTTTCACCTCCTGCATAGCCGCATGCAGATCGGTTCCGGCCTTTACCTTAATATAGGCATACGAAAGGTTTTCTTCCATCTCCGGCTTGTTGCCCCAGAAGTAGAATGCCATCGGAGTCACTTCCGTACGGAAGGTGGCAAACTTGACGTCCGGCATAAAGCCGATCACTTCGTCTCCATATATCTTATCGCCCAACCGGATATTATACATATTCCTGGCCCGTTCGTTGAAAACGTAGCAACCCGTGCTTGCCAGTTCATCACTCTTTCGGAAGCCACGCCCTTCGTTTACTTTTATTCCCATCAGATCCATGAAAGCAACATCTACCGGCAAGCATTGAAACTGGATATTATTCCCGTTCAGTTCACGTCCCCATCCCATAAACCGGTCTTGGTTCGAAATAAGTACCGAAGCGAAAGTTACATCCTCAATACCCGAATACGACTTCAGCTGGTTGGCAAACGCCTCTTTCTTATCCTTCACCAACTGAGTAATATTGGAAACAATCAGTTGGTCTTTCTCGTATCCCAACGAAGAGGTAGACATATAACGGTTCTGCAGATACATAAACATAGCCCCGATGATCAGCGCAAACGAGGCAAAAAACTGGATGCCTATCAGTACATTCCGCAACATGCGTCCTTGAGACGAAAGACCAAAAGTCCCTTTTAGCACCAGTGCAGGAGGAAAAGAAGTGACATAGTTGGATGGATAATAGCCTGCTACCAGACCCAAGACAATGGAAACACCGGCTGTGACAGCCACCAGCAAAGGATGAGCTGCCAACGACAATTCCGCATTCACCAACAAAGCCAACGGGGTTTTCCCCAGCATAGACACCATCCATAAAGCCAGCAAAAAGGCAATCATACTGATACAAACAGCCTCCATCTGCAAAGAAAAGCGAAGCGTACTATCCGGACTTCCCAATACTTTCTGAGTGTTTATACTTTTGATGCGCATCGGCGTAAGCGCCATACTGAAATTCGTAAAGTTGATACCGGCAATAATAAGTATCACGATGGCAATTGCGACCAGTACCCACAGCGTCTGACGGTCTGCCTTAGGGGTAGAATCGTACGTAACGTCCGTCGTGAAATGGATGTCCGGAAGTTGTACAAGGCGGAAATTAACCCCGCCTTTAAACCAAGTGATATTCTTCCCCAAATCGTTCTTCTTATAGTAAGCCAGAAAGTCGTTTACCAGCTCCTTTGCCGATTCGGGCGAATCCAGACGGATGTAAAAGTAATAGCTGGAATTACCCCAGTGGTGTGCATTTTCTTTTTCATCCATCGGCTTATAGATCACGTTCTCTACAATACTGTTCTTGGGGAAGTCTTTATACACACCTCCCACAACGAGTCGTCCACTCTTCTCCTCAAACAAGCCGGCCATCATCGAATGTGTCTCCCTCGGTTCGAGTACTTTGCCTACTGCCGATTCGCTGCCGAACATTTTACGTGCCAGGCTTTCGGGTAACAGAATCTTATTCGGTTCATTCAGCGCTTTATCGCTTCCTTCTGTCATATCAAACCGGAACACATCGGTGAAAGAAGGGTAAACCGTCAGGCTCTTCTCAAAATAACTCTCTTTATCTCCATCCTTATCCACAGTAAAAAGTGTCTCCTGGCAAAAAGGATATGTCAAAGCTCCGGCCTTGATATGAGGGGAAAAGCGGGCAAAGGCATCCGCCATCGGACGGGAGAAAATGGCCTGCACCGGATCGCCTTCCCATTGAAGGTCTACCCGGTAAATTACCTCGGAATCTTTATGAAACGTATCGAAAGTACGGTCATAATCCACCTGCATCTGAATTACCATAAAGGCACCAAAAGCAACCGACAACCCTAGTATGTTAAGTATTGTCGCCATCTTGAAGCGGCGCAACACGCTGATAAAGTTCCTTATAATTGTTCTCATTTCTGTTTTCTCTTATTTATATTTTGTATAATTTCTACTGCTGTACCTTACGGAAACTCTCCACCGGATCGGTATTGGCAGCCCGCCAGCTCTGCACGAATACTGCAGCAAACGAGATGACAAAACAGAACAGACCGGCAGCAATAAAGATAAGCGGATTTAACGCTATGCGATATGAATAATTGGACAGCCAATCATTACCAAAATGATAGATGATCGGGACTGCTACTACAAAAGCAACACCTACATAGATCATAAAAGTACGTACCAATTTTATCAATATCTCTTTATTAGTCGAGCCAAACACCTTACGCACGGCAACTTCTTTGGAACGCTGCTGGATAAAGTAGGTAGACATAGCAACCAGGCCGAGTAACGAGATCAGAACCGCAATCACAGAGAAGACAATCACGATCTTCGCCAGACGAATCTGAGAATCGAAAGCCTTTTGCAGTTCTTCATCAAGTATGCATGTCTCGGCTTCAAGCCCTATTACCTTTTCATAAACACGTTGCAACTCTTTATTAGCTGTAAAAATATCGCCTTGTGTTTCTACCAGGATCGCCCAAGGCTGTTCGTCATCCTTCAGGAAGCGGAACATGATAGGAACCTTATCACGGGTGACATCGCCGAACTGGAAATCCTGTATCGTCCCGGCAATGGGGAACGACCAACCTTTGTTATCGAAGGTAACCGAAGGAGTATCTTCGGGTAGGTTCATCTCCTTAAAGGCAAACTGGCTCACATACCAACCGTCGCCGCCGGCCAGATGATTGTCGCGCAGTATCTTCAACCCCAGGATATCCATACATTCTTTATCCATCACGAACTGCCGCCAGGAAAGAACTTTTCCCTGCAGGGTGGCCGTATTGTTATTAGCACCCAGCAACGGTATCCCCCGTGTTTTCCCTACGGCTTTGACGAACGGCAGACGACGAAACTCATTCACAAGCGCCGAATATTGTTCCCCCTTCACTGCATTGGTTACGACTGCAATCTGGTTGTTCATCTTATATCCCAGCGGAGCGTGGATCAAATGCAATATCTGTTCCACCATCAGGATAGAAGCAGCAATCATAGCGATTGTTATCACATTCTGGAAGACGATAAAAAACTTGCTGAATACCATCTTCGTCTTTGCACGGAACGTACCGCGCACCACTTCGATAGGCTTCGAAGCCGAAATGATAAGCGAAGGCAGCAAACCAGAAAGTCCGCCCACAACTAATAGCACACCCACCAGCGACAGTAGCCAGGGCAGTGTAAACAGTACACTGAGATCAAGTTTTGTCCGCAACAAGTCGTTCACAAACGGAACAGCTGCCAGCGCCAGCAGGATAGCGATAATCATAGATATGAACGTGAGCAACGTAGCCTCCTGCATCAGGCGGAGAAAGAGTTCGCCGCGTGAAGAACCCAGCAGACGGCGTGTTGCCATCTCCTTGGCACGGAAACCGGCTTGCGCCACAGTCAGGTTAATATAGTTGATTACGGCAAAAATCAGGATCAGGATGCCGATAGACATCAACACTAATACAAACTTTTTATCGCCGGTATGCAGGTTATTGCTTCCCAAACCAGAGAAGTAGAAGTTTTTCAGTGAAACGATCTTCGCCTCTTTTGCAATATTTATCTCGTAAGGCCAGTAGAACGTCTTCATCCACTCCGCCATCTCTGCAGCCCGGGACGGGAAATTACTGCCTTGACGCACCATTACAAAAGCAACGGTAGCTCCGGCATTATTCAATGCATCGGGTGCCAGACTCGAATTAAAGCACGCCATCTGCTCCCAACGCAGAATAACGTCGGCCTCAGGGAGAGATGAATGACGCATGTCACCTATAACTCCGCTAATAATGGCCGAAATGGTATCGCCTACCAACAACGGCTTACCAACCGGATCGTCCGCTCCGAACATTTTGCGAGCAAAAGAAGAAGAGACTACAGCATAGTTGCGGGCTGAGAGCACCTGATTACGGTCTCCCTTCAGCAACGGAAAATCAAAGAAGTCGAAGAAGGTAGAATCGGCAAACATCAGATCGGCATTCAGTTTCTTATCTTCGCTCACTACTTTTGTCTTTTCGCCGGCTGCAGAACACATCACCGGACAAACCTTCTCTACCTCCGGATAACGGTCTTTTATCTTATACGACATAGCTGCACCGGATTCTATCCAGTTTTCATTACCCACCAGATAAATCCGGTTGGCCTTTGTGTGGCGGCTGTCGGTAGATATCTCCTGCACGGTATAAACCGCAATCAGCAACACGAACATCAACGATACGCTCAACCCGAATATATCGATAGCAGTATAGGCCTTATTATGGCTCATAAATTTAGCGAAGGCTTTTAAATTAAGTAGATTATTCATTGTATTCCATATTATTTATTCATCATAAAAATCTATCACTGTGTATCCCTATTCGTTCTTCAGACTATTTACCGGATTATCATTTGCCGTATGGTGTACATTCAGACAAACCACTGACAGAATAACCAGCAACACTGCCGCTCCACAACCAATAAAGATATACCATGCGAGCGGCACCTTCTCTGTGAATTGCTCCATCCATTTCTGCACTGCAAAGAAGGCAAAGCAACCGCCTAATATGACCGCAGGAAGTGCAATACGTATTATATCACGGAGGAACAGTTTTATAATTTCCATCACCTCAGCTCCACTTACCCGGCGGACGGCAATCTCCTTACGGCGGCGGTTCACCTCGTCGTTCGTGTAACCTATCAGACCTATCAGGGCAATAAGCAGAGTGATACAACCGCCTATCAGCACGGAGTCACGAAACTGACGGGATTCGTTGTACATATCTTTTATCTCCGTACGGAAAGCATTCAGTGTAATATCGTTGTTTGGAAAAAGGGCAGAAATCTCCTTCTGCACGTGCTCCATTCCTCTTGCATCCAGATTGTGGAATTTTACCAACAAATTATAAGAGGGCGTTTTAGAATAGAACATAACCGTAGGGCGCTCATCCTGGCTGGCTATCGAACCTAAACGGAAATTTTCGTAAACACCGCAGATTGTGAACGGAGATCTTTGCCCTGTTAATTCATCTCCCCCATGTTCTGTCACTAAAATAGCTTTCCCTATCACATCGTCTGTCCAGCCTGCCAATAGTTTCATCTTCTCAACAAACCGGCGATCCACCATAACCTCGTTCGAATTAGTTATATTTTCTGTAAAAGAACGTCCCTGTATGACCGGAATTCCCATAATCTTCAGATAACCGTTACCCACACTATATTGATCTGCTATATTGAAATATTCTCTGTCCGAACCAGGTAGCGTTATATTGTTGCCGGAAGATACAGCAAAAGGTAACTGATAGCAAGTTGTAACCGCTGCGACTTCCGGTAAACGCATCAATTCGTCTACCGCTTTACGACGAGCAGTAGAATCCACACCAGCCAATTCACTATAAGCCAGATTTTCATACTCATAACCCGGATTGTCATTTACCATATAATTATACTGACGGCCGATAAAGATCAACATCGTAAACAAGAAACCGGCAGCAATGAATTGCACAAACAACAGAGCCAATTTCCATACACGTTTATTCTCTCTAAAATTACGGAAAGCAGAAGCCACAGGAATACGGGCATACAAATAACCGGGCATCAAACCACTGCCTAAAAAGATAAGCCCACAAACAAGCAACAGGATCAAACTACCTTTTGAAAGTAGTAAAGCTTCGAGTGACGCTCCTAACAACTCCTCTACCGTTCCACGGAACGCAAAGATCAGAATAGCAGCCAACACCAACGAAAGAATCATGTGTACAAAAGCTTCTCCCAGCATCATACCATTAATATTTTTACCGGCAGCTCCATAACATTTATGAACAGCCACTTCTTTGGAACGGGACACAATACCGGATATAACTATCAATATATAATTCATCATCGCAGTAAACAGCAAAGCAAATGCCAACAACGAAAGCAGCCATGCCATTCGTTTCACCTGCGCATCGTCCTTATGTATATCGGATATTGCATGCAAAGTATATGAAAACTTATACCCTTGCTTAGCCTGTTCTTCCGGCGAAAAGTGCTTGTAAACAATCTTAAGCATTCCTTCAAGTACAGTAGGGACAGATGCTTTGGTATAAAGTTTGATGTAACTGATATAACGGTCGTTTCCAAACAGATTCGTATGCGATTCCGCACGCATAAACTGAGGTGAAGAAGGCATGGAAATAATAACATCGTAACGGTCGGATGCATTTTCAGGTATCTCCTCAAATACACCGCCAATAGTAAGCACGCGCCCCGGGGCATCGTCGGCAACGAAAGTTTTTCCAACTACATTTCCACCGATTTTTTTTGCCATGCGGCTGGATATCATCACCTGCATCGGAGTAGAAAGAACTTCTTTCGCATTACCTAACAGGATAGGACGAGGTAACATTTCAAACAGGCAACTATCACCAAAAACAGTTTTGCCTTTATATTTAAGCTGTGTATCCGTCATAGTAAACGTCCATGTTCCATACGGATTAATACGCGTAGCCATCTCTATCTCCGGAATACTCTCTTTCATCAGGCCGGCAGTTCCTCCGCTAGTACGTCCCCAATCTTTTAATTCTCCATCTCTTTCTACACACTCCCATATCTGGAAAATACGGTCGGCATCAGGATAGAAACTATCATACGATTGTTCAAAGTAGACTTTCGCTATCAATACCAATCCAACAGCCAGTCCTACCCCTAAAGAGACAATCTTCATTATATTATGCCTTCCTTTCTTGAAAAGAGAACGAAAGGCAATGATTATATTTTTCATACATTTTTGTTTCTTGTTGCCAGTAATTATTCAAGTACTAACACTTCGTTATCCTTATAGCTTTCATAACTTGAGATAATAACTTTTTCCCCTGCCTCAAGTCCTTCAAGTACTTCATAATACTGCGGGTTCTGGCGACCAATCTTTATACTGCGTCTATATGCCTTCTTTCCGTCTTTATCAAGAACAAATATCCAGCTTCCTCCTGTACTCTGGAAGAACGTGCCTTTTGGTATGATAATACTTTCGGTAGGTTGGCCCAATTCAAGATTGATATAGTAGGTCTGTCCGCTACGGATATTATCCGGACGTTCTCCCGTAAAAACCAAATCAGTGCGGAATTTACCATCACGTACCTCGGGATAGACTTTACGTACGGAAAGAGCAAAGTTAGAACCTTGACGTTCAAAGGTTGCATTCAACCCCGGTTTTACACGGTCTATATAGTGTTCGTCAATCATAGCTTCAATTTTATAGTCAGACAAATCATTAATCTGTCCGATCTTCTGACCCGGAGTAATATTCTGTCCCAAGACAACATCCAGCAATCCTAACTCGCCGGCAATTTGCGAACGAACATTCAGGTTTTCTTTACGTTCGCGTATCAACAAGATATTTTTACGCATATTTGCCAAACTAGCTTCCATTTCTTCCATCTGAATAGTACGGGAAAGGGAATCCTGGCGTAAACGTTCCGTTATCAAAGCATGTTTCTTGGATGATAATTCATAGTCTTCCTTTGCTTTCAGATAATCTTCCTTTGCAATCAGGTTTTCCTTATATAATTGTTCTTGCTGGCGATAAGCACGCAAAGAACGCGTCATATCCATATCATACTGCAATTTTTCAGTCTGATTGGTCAGCTTATCTTGTTCCATTGTCACCTGTGTATTACGCAAAAAGTTCTGCTTTTCCGCCAATTCGGCTTCGGCATTCAATATCTGTAAATCCAGATTAGAATTGCTAAGACGTACAATAATGTCTCCTTTCTTCACATGAGCACCTTCTTCAACCACCTTTTCCTGTACAATACCTCCTTCTTCGGGGCTAAGTTGCACAACAGTTATCGGTTGTACCTGGCCATCAACACGAAAGAAATCGTTAAACTGATCACGGGTCACATCACCAATACTAACGCCTCGTGCGTCCACTTTTAATGTAGAAGCATGATCACCAAAAATAATCCATCCCAGCAATACTACAAATAAAGCTCCACCTGCAATGTACGGAATGTGCTTCTTTTGAACGCCTTTTTTCTTTTCTAATTGTATATCCATTGTATTTTGATTTTTCTTTTCTTAATTTATTATTTTCTATTCTCAATTTTCAGCTTCCACAAGCGGTTTTCCTTTATAGTAATCAACCAATTTACTCTTCATCAAATACATCAGCTTTTTCTGTAGCAGATTAGCCTTTGAAGTAAGCAGGTTGTTCGAACTTGTTTGTACATCCAGGGAACTCATCAAACCTTCTTCATACTTGCGAAGTGTTATGCGATATGCCAAATCATTCGAACTAACTTGTTTATCCATCTGAATAGCCTCTTTTGCATAGCCTTCACGATCTAAAACCGACTGTTCAACAGCATTCTGCAACTGACGAAGTACTTCCGTTTTCGTTTCTTCTGCGATACGCAAATTATTACGATAACGACGGAGGTTCGTTACTTTACTCAAACCGTTGAACAACGGAAAACTAATAGTAAATCCTAAATATTCGCCACGGTTATTCTTAAACTGACTGTTAAAGCTGGCCGGAGATGCCTCCGATTTCAGATTTTCAAAATAGTTTGTAGAAATACCCGCATTAAAATAGATTTGAGGCAACATAGCACCTTTAGACATACGATATTGATATTTAGCAGCCTGCAACTGAAAATCAGCTTGTTGGGATGTAGGATTATTCTCCTCCGCATAACCATATATTTCATTTACATTCTCATTGACGGTAACAAATGAAACATCCGGCAAAAGCGTATCTACTTCCAGTTCCAGATCGGAAGGATAATTCATCTTTTCCTTTAATGTCAACAATGCCGTATTATAAAGATTCTGCTGATGTGTTAACGTATAATCGTCCGTAGCTACCTGAGCTTCAAATTGGGCAACATCGGCTTTACCTTTCAGTCCAAGCTCTTCCTGACGTTTTGTTTTATAAAGTGTACGCCGGCTCTCCTCCAATTTCTCGGCAGCTATCTTGATTGTACCTTTATAATATACAACATCTGCATACGCCTGCATCGTTTCCAATGCCAGATCATCTTTTTTCTTCTGAATATCATTCTTACCCATTTTCACATTCGACTTTCCTAACAACCATTGATTTATTAACTGGCCGCCGGTAAAAATCGGAATTTGGGTACTCAAGCCGTACGAGTTATTAAAGGTAGACGTATTATTATATGTATTTGTTTCCGGGTCAATAGAACGGCCAAAATTATACTGGGCGCCTACGTTGGCTGAAGCCGTTGGAAAGAAAGAAGCTACCGATGCGTTACGTTCTGCCTTATACGTATCATAAGTGAATGTTTGTTTTTTTACGGCCGGACTATTTTCAACGGCATACCGCATACAATCATTTAGCGACCAGAATTTCTCCTGTGCCACTGTTGTAGTAACCAAACCAAACGAAAGAATTGTTGTAAGTAATATCTGTTTCATTTCTTTATTATTTTCTACCAGTAAAGAAGCAAAGAGCATGCCAAAACAAATAACAAACTATTTATCAAACCATTACATAAACAACAAAATCAGTACAGTGTCAAAAAATTGGACAGTATTGTAAAATTATTGGACAAGACAATAAATATTCCCGGTCATCCATTCAAAACATCTGGATGATTTTATAAAAAGATCCCGATGATTTTTTTGATTCACAGTTATGATTTTGAAAAGTCATAATTATGAGTTTGTTTTTTGTTTAGCAGAATTGGAGTAATTCTGATAGTATACATTATCTTTGCCGTACTCATTACACTTAATATAATAAATGGCAAAACAAGGAACCATACTCGTTGTAGATGATAACAAAGGAATTCTTACAGCCGTACAAATGCTGCTGGGTACTTGCTTTGAAAAAGTAATCACAATCTCTACGCCCAATAAGATTAAATCGACATTACACGATGAACCCATAGACGTTGTATTACTGGATATGAATTTTAGTTCCGGTATTAATAACGGTAACGAAGGGCTTTTTTGGCTCTCGGAAATAAAAAAAGAATATCCATCCGTACAAGTTGTACTTTTTACGGCTTACGCAGATATAGATCTGGCTGTACGAGGCATTAAAGACGGTGCAACCGATTTTATCGTAAAACCGTGGGATAACGCCAAATTAATAGAAACATTACAAACTGCATACAACTTACGTTCGTCTAATCAGAAAAAAACAAATGACAAGCAGCTCATATCAAAGGAAAGCGGTATGTTTTGGGGCGAAAGCAACGCCATGCAGCAACTGCGCATACTGATAGATAAAGTTGCAAAAACAGATGCCAATATTCTAATTACCGGAGAAAACGGTACAGGCAAAGAGATGCTGGCGAGGGAAATACATCTGCTTTCCAATAGAAAGAACGAAGCTATGGTACCTGTAGATATGGGAGCCATTACAGAAACATTATTTGAAAGTGAACTGTTTGGCCATGTAAAAGGTGCTTTTACGGATGCCCGTACCGATCGTTCGGGCAAGTTTGAAGTTGCCAATAACAGCACTTTGTTCCTTGACGAAATAGGCAACCTATCCTTTCACCTACAAGCTAAACTTCTGACAGCCCTGCAAAGAAGAAGTATTATCCGCGTAGGAAGCAATACACCCATACCTGTTAATATACGTCTGATCTGCGCTACCAACAAGGATTTACAGGAAATGGTACAAAAAGAAGAATTCCGTGAAGACTTGCTTTATCGTATCAACACGATTCATGTTGAAATTCCTCCCCTGCGGGAACGTTTGGAAGATATTATACCATTAACTGAAATATTTCTTTCCAAATATGGAAATCTCTATAGTAAACCTACTTTGCATCTGAGCAACGATGCACAAGAAAAACTAAAACAACAACCTTGGTTCGGAAATATCCGCGAATTGGAGCACACCATTGAAAAAGCGGTTATTATCTGTGAAGGTGACACTTTAGATAGCAACGACTTTGATTTTCCCCGCAAAAAAGAGACGCAGACAAAAGAGATCACCACATTAGAGGAAATGGAATATAACATGATAAAAAATGCTATGGACAAATTTGGAGGGAACCTGTCTTTAGTAGCCAACCAATTGGGAATCTCAAGACAAACATTATATAATAAAATAAAGAGATACGAAATTTGATTGGAAATTGAAATATAGCTTGTCATAATTTTCAACACCCGATTACCAGCGATGCTAAAAGGTATATACTATAGTCTTACATTCCGGCTTCTGTTACTGCTTATCACTACAGGAGCATTCACGTATTGTTGTCTGCAACAATACTGGGAATTTTGCATACTTATCTGCATAGCATGGCTATATAGTATACAGATGATGCGCACGTTGTATAAACGTAATGCGCAAAAAATAGCATTTATGTTTGATGCTATAGACAATAGCGACTATGCTTTCAAATATGCAACCAGCGGCCGTTCATCAAATGATAAAATGGTTAGCGAATCATTAAACCGCATCACTCAAATTCTGTTTCATGCCAAAGCCGAAGCGCTCCAAAAAGAAAAGTATTACGAACTTATCATGAACTCCGTCAATACGGGGATTTTAGTTATAGACGACAAAGGTGTTATATTTCAAACAAACAACGAAGCTCTGCGTTTGCTCGGGCTAACTGTTTTTACTCATGTCAGACAGTTAGGACGTATTGATGAAGAATTAGAGCAAACCATATCGTCCGTGCTCCCCGGAGAGAAACACCAAATATCTTTTAATAACGAAAGAGGAACCGTACATCTTTCCTTGCGCGTATCTGAAATGACATTGCAGGAAAAACATGTCCGTATTATTGCGCTTAATGACATTAACAGCGAACTGGACGAAAAAGAAATTGACTCGTGGATACGACTGACACGCGTATTGACACACGAAATTATGAACTCGGTAACCCCTATGACTTCATTAAGCGACACTTTACTTTCCATCCATGGAGATGCCAATAAAGAAATCCGGAATGGTCTGGAAGTTATCAGTACAACAGGAAAAAGTTTAATTTCATTTGTTGAGTCATACCGTAAATTTACTCATATCCCAACTCCGCAACCCTCATTATTCTATATATCGAAGTTTGCAGACCGGATGGTGCAGCTTGCCCGGTACCACAACAATTATCCGAATATAAGCATTCGGATAGATGTCCAACCAACCGATTTAATTGTTTATGCCGATGAAAACCTCATTTCGCAAGTTGTTTTGAACCTACTTAAAAACGCCATGCAAGCAATTGGCCATGAACAAGAAAACGGTTTAATCGAATTAACAGCTTACTGTAATAAAGATGAAGCAGTATTTATTGAAGTAAGCAACAATGGCCCTGCTATTCCTCCGGAAGAGGCCGAACATATTTTCATACCGTTCTTTACTACCAAAGAAGGCGGAAGCGGTATAGGACTTTCCATTTCCCGTCAGATTATGCGTTTATCGGGAGGAAGCATAACCCTGAAAAGTTCTCCTTCCACAAAAAAGACGACATTTATATTGATGTTTCCTTAACATATTTCCGCTGATGAAATTTAATTTTCTCCCGGATGTGTTTTTTGTCTCTCTAATTTTACTCTAAGAAAAATAGCAAACTGTTGCCGATAAAAAGAATCAATAAACACTTAAAGATATTCAATAGCCTTATGTTATATAAAATTTAACAACAAATTTTACCTTTGCAGTGTTAGAAATCAAAAACAACTACATTTGAAAAACATGAATATACTTGACAAACTAAAGAAAAATCATCATCCCAGCTCAGGCGCATTAGATCTATTAAAATATATTGGTCCCGGACTTCTGGTTACCGTTGGTTTCATTGACCCGGGAAACTGGGCAACCAATCTGGCAGCAGGTTCCGAATTTGGTTACGCATTGCTTTGGGTCGTAACCTTTTCTTCCATTATGCTGATCATTATACAACATAACGTAGCCCATTTAGGAATTGTCACCGGGCTTTGCCTTTCGGAAGCAACCAACAAATACCTGCCACGTATTCTGAGCCGCCCGATTCTAGGTTCAGCTATGCTGGCCAGTATTTCTACATCATTAGCAGAAATACTGGGGGGCGCAATCGCTTTGCGCATGTTGTTCAGTATTCCAATAAAAATCGGCTCTATAATCGTAACGGTTGCATGTATAGCCATGTTATTAAGCAATACATACAGCAAAATTGAAAGATGGATTATCATGTTTGTTTCCATCATCGGGCTATCATTCCTTTACGAACTTGCCTTGGTGGATGTACAATGGGGCGAAGCAATTCAAGGCTGGATAAAACCATCTTTCCCCGACAATTCGTTACTTATTATCATGAGCGTATTAGGTGCTGTTGTAATGCCCCATAATCTTTTTCTGCACTCGGAAGTGATACAAAGCCGTGAATGGAACTTGGAAGACGAAACTGTCATCAAAAAACAGTTGAAGTATGAATTTTACGACACTTTATTATCTATGGTAATTGGCTGGGCTATCAACTCTGCTATGATTATACTGGCCGCAGCAACTTTCTTCAAGCAAAAAGTTGCTGTAAACGAACTGGATCAGGCACAACAATTACTAGTACCGCTAGTTGGTAGCAATGCTGGCGTTATTTTTGCAGCAGCTCTGTTATTAGCAGGTGTCTCTTCGACCATTACTTCAGGTATTGCCGGAGCCTCTATTTTTGCAGGATTCTATGGAGAACCATACAATCATAGCGATCTGCACTCCAAGTTGGGTGTATTGCTATCCTTCCTTCCTGCTCTACTTATCATATTTGTGATCGGAGACCCGTTTAAAGGATTGATTATATCACAAATGTTCCTGAGTGTTCAGTTACCGATAACTGTTTTTACACAAGTCTATCTGACTTCCAACAAAAAAGTTATGGGAGTTTATGCAAACAGCCGTTCCACTATGGTTATTTTACTACTGCTGGGCGCAATGGTAACAATACTGAATATTGCATTGCTTATCAGTCTCTTTTAGCTTTCAGTTTATTCCGGAGTATTTCAATTATACCAGGTAAAACAGAAACAGAAACAAAAATAATAATAACAATAAGCAATTCGAGATTTTCTTGCACAATCTCCAATCCGCCAAAGAAATAACCGGCATAGGAAAATAATGTAACCAATATCTATTATTAATTAAGCAGCAAATATAGGAAAAAGGAGGCATCATTATGTAAGCAGCAAAGAATTCATTACCTTTGTTCCCTTATTGGAAAAATACATAATAATATGAGCGACATCAGTACAAACGAAGAAGAAGGTAAAAAAAGCTTGAACTTCATTGAAGCAATGGTTGAAAAAGATTTGGCTGAAGGTAAAAACGGAGGACGCGTACAGACTCGTTTCCCGCCGGAGCCGAACGGCTATCTTCATATCGGACATGCCAAAGCTATTTGTCTGGACTTTGGTATTGCAGAACGCCATAACGGCGTGTGCAACCTCCGCTTCGACGATACCAATCCTGTGAAGGAAGATATGGAATATGTTGACTGCATTATGGAAGACATCAAATGGCTGGGGTTCCATTGGAACGAAATATATTATGCCTCCGATTACTTCCAACAATTGTGGGATTTCGCCATACAATTGATCAAAGAAGGAAAGGCCTATGTTGATGAACAAAGTGCCGAACTGATCGCCCAACAAAAAGGAACTCCCACACAACCGGGAACCAATAGTCCGTATCGTGACCGCCCGATAGAAGAAAATATGCAACTATTTTTGAAAATGAACAGCGGCGAGCTGGAGGAAGGTTCAATGGTATTGCGTGCCAAAATAGACATGGCAAACCCCAATATGCATTTTCGTGATCCGATTATTTACCGTATCATCAAGACTCCGCACCATCGTACGGGTGATAAATGGAAAGCTTATCCGATGTATGACTTTGCACACGGACAAAGCGATTATTTTGAAGGGGTTACACACTCATTATGTACATTGGAGTTTGTACCTCACCGTCCGTTATACGACTTATTCATTGATTGGTTGAAAGAAGGTAAAGATTTGGACGACAATCGCCCGCATCAGACAGAGTTTAACAAACTGAACCTGAATTACACGTTAATGAGCAAACGTAATCTGCTGATTCTGGTAAAAGAAGGATTAGTGAACGGTTGGGATGACCCGCGTATGCCTACTATCTGCGCATTCCGTCGACGTGGTTATTCTCCGGAATCGATACGTAAATTTGTAGACAAAATAGGTTACACTACATATGATGCCCTGAATGACTTCGCCCTGCTTGAAAGTGCCGTTCGCGATGATCTGAATGCACGTTCAACCCGTGTATCCGCTGTTATCAATCCGGTAAAACTAATCATCACCAATTATCCGGAAGGACAAGTGGAAGAGATGGAAGCAATCAATAATCCGGAAGATCAGTCGGCAGGAAGCCATCACATTGAATTCAGCCGCGAACTATGGATGGAACGTGATGACTTTATGGAAGATGCACCGAAAAACTACTTCCGAATGACACCTGGGCAGGAAGTTCGTTTAAAAAATGCATACATCGTAAAATGCACAGGTTGTAAGAAGAATGATAACGGCGAAATCGTAGAGGTATATTGCGAATATGATCCGAACACCAAAAGCGGCATGCCTGACAGCAACCGTAAGGTAAAGGGTACATTACACTGGGTAAGCTGTGCACATTGCCTACCTGCCGAAGTGCGCTTATACGACCGTCTGTGGAAAGTAGAAAATCCGCGTGACGAACTAATTGCTATACGAGAAGCAAAGGATTGCTCTGTCTTAGACGCAATGAAGGAAATGATCAATCCGGACTCTTTAAAAATATTGACAAATTGTTATGTAGAGAAATACCTGGCAAATGCTAAGCCTTTGGATTATCTACAATTCCAACGTATCGGTTATTTTAATGTAGATAAAGATTCTACACCTCAAAATCTGATCTTCAACCGCACTGTATCTCTGAAAGATACATGGTCGAAAATCAAAACTAAATAAAAATGATGAGTCAATTCTTCAATATGCCAATGTACCAATAATAACTTTATTGGCATATTGGCATTTAACTAAATATTAAGACATGAAAAAAGACGATATCTCACGCTTATTGCAACGTTATCTGGATACTCGTGATTCAGGCAAAGAACCTTATTTTGATGCCGACGAGATTGATGATTTGCTTGAAAGCTTTGAAGAGTCTGACGATTACGCCTACTATGATGAAATACTAGAGCTTGGCCTAAAACTTCATCCAAACAATACAACCCTGAAAATCAGAGAATGTAGGCGATATGCATATAACGATAATTACGAAGAAGCCTTAGCACTCATCGAAAACATTGGTGAAACGAATAATGAAGACCTGGATATTCTACGAATCGAATGTTATTGCTATACAGATCAATCGGAGAAAGCTATTAAATTCGCTAAAGATCTTATTTCAAATGACTGCGAATATTCTGAAGCCATCTTCGAATGCATTATACCAATATTGAACGATCTGGATTTCCAGAAAGAAGCCCGTGAACTTCTGGAGCTTGGTTTAACAATCTTTCCAGATAACCAACTTCTTAAAAATGAATTATGTTTTTTATTGGAAGCCGAAGGAAAAATACAGGAAGCAATTGATATATGCAACGAATTAATAGATAAGAATCCATATTCCAATGATTACTGGTTCACATTGGGACGTTTATATTCCATGATTCCTGATTATGACAAGGCTATCGAAGCATTTGACTTTGCTCTTACCTGTGATGATTCGGATCCTGAATTAAAAGTATTAAGAGGATACTGCCTCTATATGAACGAGAATTACGAAAAAGCACTGGAAGCATACAAGGAAGTAATAGACAGCGAATCTTTTTACAGGGTAAAACCTCTTATGGCTGAGTGCTATGTTAAATTGGAAAGGTTTGATGAAGGCTATAAATTATTAAAAGAAATTCTAAAGCAAACCGATACAGAAAAGGATCCTTCTGTCTACGTAAACTTTATCCGTTGCTGTCTGGAAACCGAAAGGGAGAAAGAAGCTACATCCATGTTGAATAAAACAATCAAACTTTTTCCTGATAATGTACGGATACTGTCCCTTTTGGCTCTTACCTATCTGGAAAATGATCATGAAGAACAAGCACTACAAATAACCGACTATTTGTTCAAAGCTATTGACTCTGCAGAAGAAGAAGGTACTAAAGAAGGATGTGACAGCCTTTTACGGGCAGGTCAATATTTATACCTGAAAGGTGATATAGAAAAAGCATTACTCTATTACAAAAAGATCTTACAACGGAACCCGGATATACCTCATATGAATATCCACATGGCTATGGCTTATTTATCATTGGGAGATATCAAGAGATTTCAGGAATATTATGAACAAACATCTCCTGTGGAAATGATGAATTTCCTGAAAAAATCAGGTATAAACCTTGATAAAATAGATTTGAACAATCCGTTTATCAGCCGCCACATTCCGCCGGAAGACCTTGCAAAAGAATTTTTAAAAAACAAAGACAACAGTAACTAACAAATTAATTAAAAATGGACAGAAATCTAAAAGACTACGGTCTCTTGGTTCTTAAAGGCATGGGAATGGGCGCAGCAGATGTAGTACCCGGTGTCTCAGGAGGTACAATAGCCTTTATTGTTGGTATTTACGAGGAACTGATCAATTCTATCAAAAGTATCAATGGAACTTCTTTAAAATTATTATTTACAGGAAAAATTGCCGCTTTCTGGAAAGCGATCAATGCAAACTTCCTGTTGTCTATTGTTGCAGGTATCGGCATCAGTATATTCTCATTAGCCAAGCTTATCACCTATTTATTGATTTACCATCCTATTTTAGTTTGGGCATTCTTCTTTGGCTTGGTGTTAGCCTCAACCTGGTTTGTTGCTAAAGATATCAAACAGTGGAATTGGAAAACCATCCTGAGTTTCATCATCGGAGCTATTATTGCTTATTATATAACTGTTGCGACACCTGCTGAAACATCCAACAGCCTGCCTTTCATCTTCCTTAGTGGAGCAATAGCCATCTGTGCCATGATATTACCAGGTATTTCCGGAAGTTTTATTCTTGTATTGATGGGAAAATATTTCTATATAATGGAAGCTGTAAAGACATTCAATATTCCGATAATGCTTACATTCATCTGTGGAGCAATCATAGGTATCACTTCTTTTTCAAGAGTATTGTCTTTTGCTCTACGTAAATTCCACGATATTACAATTTCCGTATTAGCAGGATTTATGCTAGGTTCGCTTAATAAAGTATGGCCATGGAAAGAAATAATAGAAACTTATACCGACAGCCACGGTGAAATCAAACCATTGATAGAAGCTAATATTATGCCCAATCAATTAGTATGGGAAGCTATAGGTTTGATGATACTTGGATTTGCATTGGTTTATTTTCTCGAAAAATTATCAATGAAAGGAACAAAAGCATAATATAAAAACCTCTCTCTTATACTCACGTACCAGAGAGAGGACTGTTTCTCTTTAGAGAAACCATCAATTATGTTTTAAACTTCATTGTTTATAGCAAATAGTATGCCAAAACATATAACACACTATCATACAACAAAATAAATATATATTCACTTTTTTTATTGTCTTATTATTGGACACTGGCGTAAAAATATTTTACAATTCCGGACATTTATTGAATAGCACATCTATTTACAGGCTATTGCCCTTCCATTACTATTTCTTCCACATGGCGCATTCCTCCTTCATATTTCTTTCCGACTTTCGTATAACTATACATTCCAGAATCCGTCATGACAGAATAGATTAAAGCCTTACCATCCAAAATAGAATCGTTAATAAGGAACAATGAATGGCGTACTGTAAAAGTCGCCTCTTTTGCCACATATCCTTTCGAATATTCGGCCACCAGCGTATTGGCACTTCCTGCGTCAATACTGCCATAATAAATATAAATACATTCATCCATAGATGTATGGAACGGCCAACAATTCACATCGGCAGGACGAACCGTTACTTTGCGAATCTGCAAATCCAAACCTGTCTTATTAACCAGTTTGATATCCAGAATGGAAGTGGCATGTTTCATCGTTATCACCGTCCCGTTTACAGTATCTATTTTAGCTGTTCCTACCATCAGATCGTCATAACGGAATACTTCGGGAACAGAGTCTGTCCTATACTGCCGCTTCACATAGTTGAACCGTAACATGTCCATTGACGTTCGGAAAATAACCAGAGAATCATCTCCTTTTGCCACCAGGCCTTTAACAACACCAAGGTCCGTTCCTATTCCATCTGTCAGATAGAATAACCTTCGTGGGTCTATAACCGAAGTTCTTGTCTCTGCTGCAGCCGATTTGGAAGAAGCATCAAAAGCCTCCTTCGTTTTCATGGAATATCCCAGAATACGGTGTCCTTCATTCCATTTGGAGACAAACTGTACAGCCGGGTCGGCCTCTGTATTCTCTGCCAACCAGACATTCAGATCAACACTTACCATCTCCGGTGCCGGTTTGGGAGGTATTGGCGGTGGAAGAGGCGACCAGGTATCTTCATTGTTACAAGCGGACATAAAAATGGCTGTTGCTGCTAAAAGCATCACTTTTTTCATATTTCTATTATTTAAGATTAATACTGTTTAATAAGAAAGTCGTAACCCCAATTGCAAGCCGAACATCCAGGGACGTTCGTTCCGGATAGTCGGCATATCATCGCCTGTATCAAAATAGTAGCCAACTCCAGGTTCCAGGTATAAGGATAAAGGATGAATCAGTTTAACTTCTGCTCCAATCGCTGCATTGACAGAGAATTGCCATCTATTCATCTCCGGTTTTGTTATTTCATGGATAATGCGGCGTTTAGCCGACACACAATATTCGGCCAGGAAGCCACCTGAGAGATACATAGAGAAAATACCTTTCCGGTAAACCGTCCCGTTCGCCTTCAGCGGAATACCAAGATAATGGATACGTTGGTCTCCTATATATCCTTTCGTACCGGACTGCTTAATATCGGAATAAAGGAAAGTATAGGTCAATCCGCTCTCTAATCCGAAACGACCTGTAATGTTTTTTTTCACAGAAAAACCTACAGACAAAGGCATACGGTGCACATATTCATAAGATGCGTTTCTCATTTGAGGCAGTCTTTGTTCAGCTCTGGTTGACAATAGAGTTGCTGACGACTCAACTTCAGGATTATCAGGTTTTTCGTCAGGATCATCAGGATTCTCAAAAGGAGGTTGCATATCGCCCGGAGAATTACACATATCATCATTACTAAACATATTCATTCCGCTGACCGTCTTGCCGCTACCACCACCCACACCAAATGACCATCCTTCGGATTTCTTTTTCCGGTTCTTTTTATTTTGGTCTACAACTTCTTTTGATAATGCTTTTTTGTGTTCCGGTTCAGGTCCAACATCAGAACTCTTTGACTTCTGAGTCTTTACAGGTACTTCTTTAGAAACAGCCTCACTTTCTTTTTCCAATTCAGGTTTAGAGAGAACATGCTCTGCTTCTGCAATTGCAGGAGACTCGGAAACTACAGATACAGACGTTATCTGACGTATCAAATGTTTTCGAACAGGATCATTAGAATGCTGCGGTAAAGCTGAAGGTTTTTCCATAACCGGACCGTTCTTCTGCTCTACAACCTTCACTGGTTGACTATCTGAGACAAGTACCGCAGCTTCTTTTGGTAAAAACATAGGTATAGAAAGAAGAACACAAACTAATATCGCTGCAGCTACCGCCCACCGGCGATAGTTCAGACGACGAACTACAACAGGTTGAGGAACTGGCTCTTTCTCCAGCCTATTCCATCCGCCATCCCGTAACGGAAGATGAAATTCATCTTGCCGTTCACGGTATATATGCAATATGTCGTGTTCCTTATCCATCGTTACTCTATTCTCTTTAGTTCTTCCCGAATCCGGGTAGCCAATATTTTACGTGCCCTGTTTAATTGTGAAGCAGACGACTTCTCATTTATATGCAATTGTGCCGCAATCTCTTTATGCGACCAATGCTCAAAAACAAACAGGTTAAATACTGTACGGTAACCATAAGGCAAATCCGTAACAAAGCGCATAAGAATATCCATTGAAAGATTGCATGCATCAGGTTCCGGTTCATTTGGCAAGTCATACACTTCATCCAAAGATATACCCTGGCGCAATAAATCCTTTCTGCGCAAATATTCCAAAGCCGTATTTGCAAACACCCTACTTAGCCAGGCACGTAAACTGCCCTCGCCTTTATATGTAAAAGAAGAAATGGAAGAAAAGACTTTAAGAAAGCCATCATGGAGGAGATCGTGCGCCACATCAATGTCGCCGGCATATCGGTAACAAAGGCACAACATCTTTTCCGCATAAAGCTCATATAGCTCTTTGCGGGCCTGATTATCTCCCACCCTGCATCTGTCCGTCACTTCAGACTCACTCATCTCTCTTTATATAGTGCTTTTATATAGTAAATGTAATGATTCCTGAAATACTGCATGCAGGGTGGAAAAATATTTTATAATTTATATTTATACAACTGAGCCATTACTTTTTGGTATTCGTTCTGCAACTGCATATAGTTTTGCATACTCTGGTAATAAGTGGTTACATCCACAAAATACTCAATCATGGAAATCTGTCCGGATTGAATGGCCTTATTCAGCAATGCCAAGTTATTCTGACTTTTGAGCACCTGATCGTATTCATCCATTGAAGTCTTCAACGCAACCGATTGGTTATATAATTGATACAATTCGCTCTCCACCGAAGAAGTAGTACTCTCCAATTGCAAGTCGGCATACAAGCTCTGCGCTTTTGCCTGCTTCACATTGTTCCGATTAGAAAACAACGGAATGGATACTCCTACCAAAAAGCCATTAAAGCGTTCTCCGCCGGTAGCCATATTCAAACGATAACCCAACTCAAAACCCGGCAAGCCTTTTGCTTTATTTACGCTAATCTGCCGTAAGGCCGTTGCCTGTGCACTCTGCAAAGAAAGCAGTTGCGGATCAGCCTCCATCGCTTCCAGCTTCAAATCTTCAAAAGAAAGAATGTCTGAAACCGAAGCATATTCCGTATCAGTAAAAGAAATGGGAACGCCACCATTTAATGTTGTCAATTCCTGCAGCTTTGCTATACGCGCAGATTCATTCAGACGAGCTTCATTTTGCGCATTCAAGAGTTCCAGATCAATCTTATTCGTCTCCAGAATATTGGCATCACCTGTTGTAAGACGCGTCTGATACAACTCGGATAACTGTTTGGCATTCTGCAAACGCGTTTCCAATAATTTTTTTTGTTGGTTAAGCAAAATCAAATCCAGGCAAACCGTTTTTGCCTGCAATAAGATTTGTTGGCGAAACCCGGCATGTTGTCTATCCATTCCAACCGATTTCGTTTTCGCCAGCTTATTCCTCTGGGCATAAACCAAAGGAAAATCGAAAGACTGTGATGCAACCAACTCTCCTTGGATTCCCATACCTTCCCTATTACCGTATTGATGTACATATGATACCGAAGGGTCAGGCAGGTTATTATCCAATTTCGCTTCCAGCTTCATTGCTGTCGTAAGTTGGCTGTTTGCTTTCAAATCTTTATTATTCTCTTCAATACTGCGGAGAACATGATCTATAGAAGTCTGCGCCGAACCTGAAAAAGCCACAAAAGCCAATGAAGCTATAATAATATATCGTTTCATAATTTACTCCTTATTCTTATTCATCAATAAATAAACAATCGGTATAATAAATCCGTTCAGGAAAGTAGAAGTCAACAAACCTCCCAGAATCACCCTGGCCATCGGACTTTGGATTTCATTACCCGGTAAATCGCCATTCAACGCCAATGGGATCAAAGCCAGCGCCGAACTTAACGCAGTCATCAGGATCGGGTTCAAACGGTCCAACGATCCTTGTATAACAGCATCTTTCAAGGCATAGCCTTCGGAACGTAACTGCGTATAATGACTTATCAATAACATTCCGTTCCGTGTTGCAATACCAAACAGCGAAATGAAACCGATAATAGCCGGAATACTGATTTCACCTGAAGTAAACCACAGGATGAAAACCCCACCTATCAAAGCCAAAGGCAAATTCAACAAAATAACACCACTTTCTTTTGCATCCTTAAATTCATTATACAATAGCAGAAAGATAACCAAGAGTGATATAAACGATGTAAATAACAATGTACGGCTAGCCGCTTCTTCACTTTCAAACTGTCCGCCATATTCAATATGGTAACCTTCCGGTAACTTGATGCTCTGCTCAACTTTTTGCTGTATATCATTTACCACACCGCGCAAATCGCGACCGGAAACGTTAGCACTAATTACAATCTTACGCTGCACATTCTCGCGGTTAATTGTATTAGGCCCGGTTACCGAACGAATATCAGCGACATAACTCAACGGCACTTTTTTACCATCCGCATCAATCATCAAGTTCCTGATGTCTTCCATTGTTGCGCGACTGGCATCTGAAGTCTTCACGGTCAAATCAAATGTCTTACCGTCATCATAAACCTGGCTGACAACTTCTCCACCCAGCATCACATTAACATACTCTTCAAACTCGGGAAGAGGAATACCAAACTTGGCTAACAACTCACGTTTTGGAGTGATAGTTAACTGCGGACGTTCTATTTGTTGTTCCACTTTCAAGTCCACAAGCCCGTTTATACCTTGAACGGCATTTTTAATCTGAGTACCGATTGCAAACATCTGGTTCAGATCCGTACCAAACAGCTTGATTGCAATATTAGCTTCCGTCCCCGAAAGCATCGCATCAATACGGTGTGAAATAGGTTGCCCTATCTCTACATTAGCTCCGCTAATAGTGGAAAGTTTCTTACGAACATCGTTCATTACCTCATCACGGCTACGGTCTTTCAATACAAAAGGCGCCTCTATTTCGGAAACGTTCACACCTAAAGCATGTTCATCCAGCTCGGCACGACCGGTTTTGCGTGCTACAGTCTGTATCTCAGGAACCTGCATCAATAATTCCTCCGCACGCCGTCCCATACGGTCCGATTCATCCAAAGAAACACCTGGCAACGTGCTCACATTAATGGTAAACGAACCTTCATTAAACGGAGGCAAGAAGCTACGCCCCAAACCAAAGAACACAATCAGTGCCACCACAAAAAGCGCCAACGTAGATCCTACTACTATTTTCCAATGAGTTAATGCACCTTTCAATGCACGGCCGTAAACAACTTTCAGTTTTAGCGCCACCCAGGATTCTTTCAAAGCTGCAGCACTATTTCCTTTAGAACTATTCAGCAGATAACTACACAAAACCGGAGTTAACGTCAGTGCAACTACTGTACTGGCAAACAGCGATACAATAAAAGCAATGCCCAGAGGAATCAACATGCGGCCTTCCATTCCATGCAAAAAGAACAAAGGCACAAAGCTGACTACAATAATCAGCGTGGAGTTCAATATCGGCATACGTACCTCACGAGATGCGTCAAAAACAACCTCCAGGATAGAACGTCTCTCTCCTTCAGGTAATAAACGATTCTCACGTATCCGTTTATATACGTTCTCTACATCCACAATCGCGTCATCCACCAAAGAACCGATAGCGATTGCCATACCACCCAAACTCATGGTATTAATCGTCAGCCCTAAGTAATGGAGTACCATAATAGTAACCAATAATGAAAGCGGAAGTGCTACCAGTGAAATAACTGTTGTACGTACATTCATCAAAAAGATAAACAACACGATGATAACAAAGAAACTTCCCTCAAACAAGCTATTCTTCACATTATTGATAGAATTGTCGATGAAATGGCTCTGGCGGAAAATATCCGTTGAGATATGCACGTCAGCAGGCAAGCTTTTTTGTAAGTCTGCAATAATGCCATCCAATTTATTTGTCAGGTCTATTGTACTTGTATTAGGTTGCTTGGTAACAGTGACCAGCACAGCTGGCTTTGTACGTTCCGAAGCCAAACCTAACTTCGGGCTCTTACCACCTACTTTAACAGTAGCAATATCCTGTAAAGTAACCGGATAACTATCCACTGTCTTAACCACACCTTTGGCAATTTCATCTGCTTTAGCAGTAGAAAGAACACCACGGATGATATATTCATTATCAAACTCATACAACACGCCGCCATTAGCATTCCGGTTCATATTGCGGCAAACAGTCAGTACTTCATCCAGACCAACGCCGTAAAACCTCATTTTATCGGGATTCAATAAGATTTGGTATTCTTTAATATCACCGCCTATAACAGCAACCTGAGCAACACCTCCTGTAGATAGCAAACGAGGACGGATCGTCCAGTCGGCAATTGTACGCAAACCCATCTCGGTAGTAGGCACAACTTCTTTCTTCGTACTGTCTACAGTGAGTCCTATAATCATCATCTCTCCCAAAATTGAAGATTGCGGACCTAGTGTAGGTTTACCCACATTCTCAGGAAGACTTTCACCTACAACAGCAAGCTTTTCAGATACAATCTGACGGGCACGGTATATGTCTGTCCCCCAATCAAATTCCACCCATACAATAGAAAATCCTGTCGTAGAAGACGAACGTACGCGACGTACGTCCATTGCCCCGTTTACTGCAGTTTCTACTGGAAATGTAACCAAACGTTCTACCTCTTCGGGCGCCATTCCGTTTGCTTCCGTCATAATAACAACAGTCGGAGCGTTCAAATCCGGGAACACATCCACATCCGTATTAAACGCAGTGTAGGTTCCGGCAACCATCAGTAACACGGCACAAACCAAAACAACCAGCCGATTATGCAGCGAGTAATATATAATTTTATTCAGCATGACTATCGGATTTAATGACTATGAGAATGTGCCGGAATAGCATTGGAAGCCGAAGCCAGCTTAATTTGATATGCACCTTTGGTTACCACCTTATCTCCTGGTTGCAAACCGGAAAGGATTTGCACTTCCGAGCCATTGTCTGCCCCAAGGGTAACCGCTTTCTTCAGATAACCTTCTTCATCCAAACGAACATATACAGAATAAACTCCCTGTTCTTCTATTAATGCAGACACTGGTACACTCAATACATTTTCCATAGGAGACGATAGCAGATAAATTTCCACAAAAGAACCGGGAATAACGGCTCCTTTATTATCAAATTCAAATGTTACAGGAACATAAAAAGAATTTGAATCAGACGATTTACCATAGGAAAGCAAACGTCCGTGGAGTTCGGATAATTTGTATGTGGCATTATCATACGGAGTACGGAAATTGGCCGACGTAATAGCCGGCAGCTCGTTGTAATACTTTTCCGAAACTTCGGCACGCAACACCAAACGGTTGTTTTGTGAAATCGTAGCAATAGGCTGACCTACGGAAACATAATCGCCCTCCTTCACCTGTATATTTTTTAGATAACCATTGATAGGAGAAACCACAGATACTCCGTTTGCCGTTTGTTTGCCGGCCACAGCTTCATAGGCCACCTTTGCGTTCTCATAATTCAAACGGGCCTGTTCAAAATCTTTGGCCGAAACAATCTTATCGCCAACCAATTGCTCCATACGCTCATATTCTTTCTTCGCCGTCTCGTAAGCATACTTAGCTTTGGCAGCTATATTACCATCAGAAATGCCACTGGAAGCAAGGCTCAGGATAGCCTGGCCTTTACGTACAGATGTTCCGTCCACAAAAGGAAGACTGCCCAACGTAACGACACCGGGCACAGTAGCAACCACAACCGATTCGTCTCCCTGAGCCGCCATTACGCGTCCGCTTGTCTTAACAACATTGGTAAACGGGGCAAGCTGCAAATCTATTGTTTCCAAACCAACAGCTTCCGCCAATGCCTGATTAAAGATCACCTCACCGGGAATATGTTCACTGGTTGCTTCTTCGTGTTCATGGTCATGGGCTTCTTGTTCATGTGAATGATCATGTCCCTCATGTCCGGATTGTGAAGCATTTCCTGCACATCCGGCAAAAATGTAGGCGCAAAGCACCCATAAGATTGATATCTTTTTCATAAATGTGATTTATTTTTTGTGCTTATTATTATGGAAGGAAAAAACAATCCTTCCGGGAGAAAACAAAATTTCTTTCGAAAGAAATTTAAATTTCATCCGAAAAAGTTTATTTTAGCACACAGGAGGGGCACGCAGTCCGGACGCCGATACGATCCACGTATCGTGCAGCGATTCTATATAGACGGCACCTTCTTTATGAAAAGGGCAATCGCATAAAAGCGGTTCGGGAGGATTTACATAATCAAACAACACTAACAGGGGGAAAAGATGCATATTGGCATCCATATCTGTTACGTGCAATTGTAATGATGAGAAAAAGGCAAGGTTGTGTCCGTCACAACAACATCCGTGTGTCGTATTGGCATGATGCGATTCTGCTAACGATTTATAGCAAGGAAATCCGTCTTCATGATGATGATGCGGAACTATTACTGACATCAACAGCACGATACCTGCCAGAAGCATCACATATCGAATAATATATTTCTTTGTCTTTTTCAACATCGCAACAAAGATATAAAGTATTTTTTTTATTTGAAAGAGATACAACTATATTCGTAAATTCCTCATTATAAATCGCCCACCTTCTCTTTCATATTAAATTATACATTCTTATTCAACATTACAAAGTTATGTCCGTTCATTCAGGTATTTGTAGCTAATAAAATGTATCACAGAAGAAATAAGTTTCTAGTTTGACAAGTATCCAAACAGGTTGGCTTGTAAAACGAAACTTTATCCGGTAAAAAAGATAAAGTTTGCGTTTTTCGAAACAAACGGATTGTAGTTTTGTTTATTACAAATATAATAGTCAACAAATTAACATAGGAGTCTTACAAATGACAATCGATGTATTAAACAACGGGTTAATTGAAGCAATGAAAGAAAAAATACCCGATGGAATAAATTTAGCCAACACTTTAATGGATATTCTGTACATCGGGAAAGAAGCTGTCTACCGGCGTATGCGTGGAGAAGTACCTTTCACATTCAATGAAGCAATCATTATTTCACGAAAACTGGGTGTATCTTTAGACCACATAGCCAGTAGTAGCGCACAAAACAACGCTATGTTCAATCTGAATATGATACACCATGCAAACCCGATAAAAAGCTATTACACAATTATCAACCATTATGTAAAAATATTCAAGGCTTTCAGAGATAATCCCGCAGCAGAACTAAGTACGGCATCCAATATCATACCTCAGACTTTTTATCTGAAATATGACAATTTATCACGCTTCCGGCTTTTCATGTGGATGTATCAGCACGAAAAAGTAAATTGTATCAAAAAAATTTCGGAACTGAAATTGTCCGACGAGTTGATTAATGCCCAGAATGATTTTATCTATGAAACACAACGGATTCATACTACAAATTATATATGGGATAACATGATGTTTTTTTCGCTTGTGAACAATATAAAATATTTTGTAAGCATACACCTCATTTCAGAAGAAGAGCTTTCATGCCTGAAACAAGAATTATTGGATTTACTGGATAAACTGGAAGAAGTTGCAACTAAAGGTAAATTCAATACGGGAAAAGATGTACATATATATATATCCAACATAAGTTTTGAAGCAACTTACAGCTATTTCGAAGCTAATAACATCCAATTGAGCCTCATTCGTGTATATGCAATCAACTCTATTACCTCAATGGACAAAGATTTCTGCGATTTACAGAAAGAGTGGCTGCAATCTTTAAAAAAGTTTTCCACTTTGATTTCGGAAAGCGGAGAAATGCAACGTATCCTTTTTTTCAAAGAACAGAGAAAAATCGTCAATTCTTTATAAAAACGAACAGCTATTTAAATCATCCCGATCTTTTTTGCGAATGATCGGGATGATTTTATAAAATGATCGGGGCGATTTATAATAAACAAAAGTGAAGCTTTAATCAAAGCAATCCCAGTGACTTTCTGAATAAAGAAATAGCTTCTTCTACAGGCAAGTCAATATCCAGGAATAAACGTCCGGCAGCAGGTATAACAACCTTACCATCTTTTTCACGTATCGGGATTCGTTTACCTACAACATCCGACAAGCGGATTTTACGTTTGTCTATATCCAACACCACTTCTCCACTTCCCGACATATGCCAATACACAATACATGTTTTACCATGTTTCTCAAAAACAAATGCCCGGATAGGAAGCTCCGCATCTGTAGTTATTTGTTTATAAGGATATAAGTCATACCGCCCGCCCTTATCTTTTAATAAGATATATTCCTGATCAAGATTTTTCAGCATTTCTTTCTGCGCTTCGGTAAAAACTCCCTTCAACTTGGCCTCCTCCCACCAGCGAATAACTTGGAGGTTATCATCCGTACGAGGATGTTTCCGCAGATCATTCAGGTTACCTACCAACGAAATAGGACTATTCCATGCAACCGCATGGCTACATATATATTCATACATATCAGGCTGCATGCCGATTGTTTTCTCCGAAGGAGCAAGATAATTTACCCAACCAAAATTGACCGATGTAAAATCTTTTGCTATCTGACGTGCCGCACGCGTTGTATATTTCTTCATTGCAGGACGAATACGTTCCGGCGGAAAAATATCGAAAGCATTTCCACGGCTCAAAATATGCCATCCGTAATGCGACTTCAAAGCGCCTTCGGCATATAATGGTTTTGGACTTAATTCATTATAAACAGCCAATTGGGAGCGGGATACATTATACCAATAAGGCATAGGAACATCTTCGGCGCCATCAAAATAGACAAAGCGGAAACCGGCACCTTCATATATCTGCCCTAACCTTTCAGCTATTTCTTTTTGTAAGCCGGTGTTCTGATCTACACGGACAAATAAAGGCCAGTCGTCTACATCCAACAGCCCGAATCTTTCGCCTTTATCATAAACACGGGGAACAGAGCCGCCTACACCGCGCGTACAACCGGTTAACTGATATGGAGGAGTGGTAGTAAAGCCTGTATACAATATCAACTCCTTTCCTATCTGAAGCAATGTACGGTTCTTTTCCATTTGTATTCCTTCCGGATTTTCCTCTATATAAAGAACTGTAGAAGTAGAATCGACCGGACGCGCCAAAGTAAAATTACGCACATGGTTAAAGCGCGTATCCGGATTATCCCCCATTAAATAAGGATCATCCCGTCCAACCTTTGAGTAATGCAAATGCAAACCCGGGATCATTCCGGCTTTATATATCTTGTCTGTTATTTCTTTCAGGTCTTTCATTCCGTTCGGATATTCCTTGCGCCAGGGATAGTGGCCGCAAGATTTCGCAAAGTCTACATAATAAATAACAATGGTTTTAAAACCGCCTTTTTTCGCGAAAGAGATATGTTCATCTATATTTTCAGTCGTCACATTTCGCAATTCATAATAAGAATAAGGATATTCCTGGCGAAGCCGGCTTTCAACACCCAACGGCATATTGTAATCGCGCTCCAACCGGTCAATACATGGCAACAACCGGTCTTTTGACGTGGTTATCAATGCAGCACCGGCTCCAAACAATTTCACCTGATAGTCAAGGCCTGCATATAAGTTAATTGCATTTTTTTGCTGAAAAGCATCAATACGGGTACACGGAGAAGTTGCAAGAAGGTTCACTGCCACATCTCCATCCCATACAACATTTAGCCATTCACCGAAATTTTCACGTTTACGGACAGGCAATTGCATAAGAGTAAATTCATCGATCTCTGTTTTGCGTTTTACTCCAAAATCTTCAATACGGTAATCAATCTTGTCGAGAGTAAAATGGATATAGTCATCCGTAATATGCATCGGTATATAAGCAATATCATATGTATCTTCAAATTCAACCCGCAAGGTATCCCCAATCCGTTCTACTTTGTTTGAAGGAAAAGTGCGGGGCTTGGCCGGAAACATAAGAAAGTTCTCATTATCATAAGGCCTATATTGAGTTATAGCACAAACCGGGAGTTCCGACTGAGTATCCAGACATTCCTGGCCGCTGGATTTATGTATCAAACTACGTGCCTTGCCATCCGAACTGATGACCAGACGCATCTGACTGTTTTCAATAACAATATCCGAAGACTTACCGGTTATCGCATTTGTGGTAACCGAATAAAAAAGAAGGCATAAAATAGCCGGAAAAAGATTCATTAGTCGACTCTTCATAATAGTGGTTTTAAACATATTCCTAATCTGGACGCCGGTTTTTTAACCGGACGAGACAAATATAAATATAAAATTGGCTTTAGCCAAACATTATATAAATGCAGCTAAAGCCAATATATCATTAAATAAAATTACCTCCGGTTATTTACCCAGCTTGTCGCAAATCAGTTCGGCGGCTTTTTTACCACTCATCAACATACCCCCGAAAATAGGCCCCATACGGAAACTGCCACTTACACCATTAGCAGCCATACCTGAGACAAACAATCCGGGATAAATCTCTTTCGTGTTTTCTACAGTAGTAGACTCGCCTAATTCCACATTCAAAGAACGTTCTCCTATCACGCCTCCGGTAGGTGTATTCAATTTAATATCATTCTTACGGGCAACTGTGCGGGCAACTTCACAATCGTGTCCCGTACCTTCCAAAACAGCTTTTGCCATAATAGTCAATGGATCGACATGCATTCCTTCACGGATTACCGGAGCCCAGTTTACCACCACGCCTGCTACGGCATCGTTATGGAATACGACGTCTTCTACCGAATAACAATTAAAAATTGTGGCCCCTGCTTTAGTCGCCTGATAAATCAGTGCAGAAGTGGTATGAACAGAATCCATAATATAAGTACCATTACCCGCAGCATGATAAGACACGCCCAATTCTTTAACAATAGGCATAGCTTCTTCCTGTACTACAATATCGTTAAACATCATAGCACCACCCCACATACCTCCTCCGGGAGCTAATTTACGGTCAAAAAGCGCTACCTTCTTTCCGGCTTTTGCCAAATAATAAGCAGCAACAATACCGGATGGGCCTCCACCTACGATAGCTACGTCTACTGATAAATTACTCTTTAACTTTGCAAAATAGGAATCAATAATTCCTGTTGAAACAATCTGTTCCATTACCAATTATAATTTAGAGTTAAAAACATCAGAAAGCACATAGAGGTAAACGCTTTCTTTTATTCAATCATTCTACCTTCTTCCCTTCGGCGGCATTACCCGGATCAGGTTCAATGGGTATAATCTCAGCCTGTATATTAAGGCACCCCTATGATAAGTCGTTGCAAATATAGTACATTTTTCCACTCTTCTGACAGGATTTGGTTACTAATTACAGCGAAAAGGAAACACTTTTCAAAGTTTTTGCTAACTTTGGCGACTTGAATGAAACAATAGATTTTAAACAGAATAATTATGGCGAAGATAAAAGGAGCTGTTGTTGTAAACACGGAACGCTGCAAAGGCTGCAACCTTTGCGTTGTAGCCTGCCCATCAGATGTACTGGAACTACATCCCAGGGAAGTTAACAACAAGGGGTACCATTATGTGTACATGAAAAATCCGGATGCATGCATAGGATGTGCTAGTTGTGGTTGGGTTTGTCCGGACGGTTGTTTAACCATCTACAAAAAGAAAATCGATAATTGAAAGTTGAAAATAAAGATATGGCAGAAGATATAAAATTAATGAAGGGTAATGAAGCTATCGCGCACGCTGCAATCCGCTATGGTGTAGATGGATATTTCGGTTACCCGATCACTCCTCAGTCCGAGATTTTGGAAACCCTTATGGCTGAAATGCCGTGGGAAACTACAGGAATGGTAGTTTTGCAAGCAGAAAGTGAAGTGGCTGCTATCAATATGGTGTATGGTGGAGCCGGAACAGGAAAAAAGGTAATGACCTCGTCTTCCAGTCCGGGGATAAGTCTGAAGCAAGAAGGTATATCTTATATAGCAGGAGCAGAACTTCCCTGTCTGATTGTAAACGTAATGCGTGGAGGTCCGGGACTGGGAACAATCCAGCCCAGTCAGGCCGACTATTTCCAAACTGTAAAAGGCGGCGGACACGGCGACTACCGGTTAATAACTCTAGCTCCTTCTTCCGTACAGGAAATGGCAGACTTTGTTGGTTTAGGCTTTGATCTTGCGTTCAAATATTCTAATCCTGCTATCATCTTAGCAGACGGTATCATTGGCCAGATGATGGAAAAAGTGGTTATGCCTCCATTCCATAAACGCAGAACCGAAGAAGAAATTATTGCAGAATGTCCTTGGGCTGTACAGGGAAAAACGGCCAATCGCAAGTCTAATGTTATCACTTCCCTTGAGCTGGATCCGGCAAAAATGGAAGAGAATAATATCCGCTTTCAGGCTAAATATAAAAAAATCGAAGAAAACGAAGTTCGTTATGAAGAGTTCTTTTGTGACGATGCAGAGTATTTGCTGATCGCTTTCGGTTCTTCAGCACGTATTTGCCAGAAAGTAGTAGAGAATGCCCGTGCAGAAGGCATTAAACTGGGTTTATTACGTCCTATCACTTTGTGGCCGTTCCCTGCAAAAATAATTGCAAAATATGCCGGTCAGGTAAAAGGCATGCTTTCTGTTGAGTTAAATGCCGGACAAATGGTAGAAGATGTTCGCCTGGCTGTAAACGGTAAAGTAAAAGTCGAGCATTTCGGACGTTTAGGAGGTATCGTATTTACTCCGGATGAAGTATTGGATGCATTAAAGACGTTGATAATTGAGAATTAAAAATTATCAATTTATGAAACGTGGAAGTAAAATAGACGAAATACTGACATTGCTTTTTATGCTATTGGCTATTGCTGCCGTAATATGTTATTTTGCAGTTAACGACCGCAGTGTATTCTTGTATTGTGGCGGAGCTGCTATTGTACTGAGATTAGCACAATACGTAGTAAGGTTTATTAATTAATAATATGCTGGTCTTTAGAGCAAATCCATTGGCATATTAACAAATTGAAAAATTATTCATATGGAACTCAACGAAATAATTAAACCGGAAAATCTGGTATATGAAAAACCCAGATTAATGAATGAAAATTCCATGCACTACTGCCCCGGTTGCAGCCACGGTGTTATACATAAGCTTATTGCCGAAGTAATTGCCGACATGGATATGGAAGAAAAAACAATAGGTGTCTCCCCCGTAGGATGTGCCGTATTTGCTTATAATTATCTCGATATAGATTGGCTTGAAGCTGCTCATGGACGTGCACCGGCAATTGCCACTGCCGTAAAAAGGCTAAATCCCGAAAAAATGGTATTTACTTATCAGGGAGACGGTGACCTGGCTGCTATTGGTACAGCAGAAACTATCCATGCAGCCAATCGCGGAGAAAATATCGTGATCGTTTTCGTAAACAATGCTATTTACGGTATGACCGGAGGACAAATGGCTCCCACCACGTTGGAAGGCATGCCTACATCGACCTGTCCGTACGGACGTAATATTGCCTTAAACGGCTATCCTCTTAAAATAAGTAATTTACTTGCAGAATTGGAAGGAACTTGCCTGGTAACCCGTCAGAGCGTACAAACTCCGGCAGCTGTAAAGAAAGCAAAGAAAATGTTGCGTAAAGCATTTGAAAATTCAATGTCCGGCAAAGGAACCTCGGTTGTTGAATTTGTTTCTACCTGTTCGTCCGGATGGAAAATGACACCGGAAAAAGCAAACAAATGGATGGAAGAGAACATGTTCCCCTTCTATCCGTTAGGTGACTTAAAAAATGTTGAATAATAGTAAGATGAAACAAGAAATAATTATAGCAGGTTTCGGAGGCCAAGGAGTTTTATCAATGGGTAAAATATTGGCTTACTCCGGGTTGATGGAAGGAAAAGAGGTAAGTTGGATGCCCTCTTACGGTCCCGAACAACGTGGCGGTACGGCCAACGTGACAGTAATTTTAAGTGATGACCGTATAAGTTCTCCTGTTCTGAACGAATATGATATTGCTATCATATTGAATCAACCATCAATGGATAAATTTGAAAGTAAAGTAAAGCCGGGCGGTATTCTTATTTATGACGGTTACGGGATCCATACTTCCGTAAAACGTACGGACATCTCTGTCTATCGCGTAGATGCTATGGATGTTGCCACGGAAATGAAGAATGAAAAAGCATTTAATATGCTTATCCTTGGAGGTCTGCTTAAAATCGTTCCAATGGTAAAATTAGAAAATGTACTGCTTGGGTTAAAGAAATCTTTGCCCGAACGGCATCATAAGCTAATACCGATGAACGAAACAGCCATAAAAAAAGGAATGGAAATTATCAAGAAAATATAATTTGCAAACTCTGCAAAAACAAGGATACCTCTTTTGGCATCGAAAGTCCCGTCTTTTAAGTGTAAAAGTCTTGTCTTAACATTTAAAAAGTCCCGTCTTTTGAATTCAAAAGAGGTATATTATTATCTTTGCAGCCCATGAAGTATTATTTATTCATATTACTCTTCCTGTGTGAAACCGTAACTATGTCAGCACAGGATCGCCGGGAAGGAGGTGGACGAGGCAGTTTCTCGCTAGCAAATCTTTCATCGGCAAAAAAAGATATACCCGACAGTCTGCTGGCAGTAGACAGTGCCGCATTAAAATCCAAACGTATCATTGCTTATCATCTTACACCTTTATTAGGAGAGCCTTACATTGCCCCTTTAGATACGGGACGACTTAATTATGCAAATTCTACCCTGGTTGAAAGTAAGTCATTAGCTGTAGGCTATCAGGCAAACATTGGTTCGGCCGCCCAAACAAGAATGTTTTTTGAACGGAAAGAAGCCCGTGATTTCATTTTTGCCGATCCGTATGATTACTATATCACGACACCCGAAAACGCCTATTTTTACGACACAAAAATCCCATATACGGATATTATGTACACTACGGCCGGTTCCAGCCAGAATAAGGATGAACGGTTAAAAGGAACTCTTACCCTGAATTTTGGGAAAAAGATAAATATAGGAGGCGACTTGGACTATATTTACAGCCGTGGCCATTACGAATCAAATGGGAACAAACTTTTGAGTTACCGGCTATTCGGGAGCTATCTCTCCGACAAATACGACTTATATGCCTATCTGAGCAACTTCAACTTTATTAATAAAGAAAACGGAGGGCTCACAAACGATCGGTACATCACAAACCCGGACAATCCGGTAGAAGGTTTCGACAGTAAACGTGCAACCGACACGAAAGCTTTTCCCGTACGTTTTTCCGATACTTGGAATCGCGTACGTGGTAAGCAATATTTCTTTACCCAAAGATACAATTTAGGGTTTGAACGCGAATTGGATGAAACGGATGAAGAAGGCAACGCAAAAAAAGTATTTGTACCTGTATCCAGCATCATTCACACTTTTGAATATAAAGACAACCGCAGACATTTTGGCTCCGGAGATCAAGGTATCGACACCTGTTATGTTGATCATTTTATAGATACGGAAAATTCAGAAAACAAGCAAGTGGTAGAAGACCGTACATCCTATTGGAGTTTAAGCAACACATTGGGGCTATCATTGCGGGAAGGATTCCAGGATTGGGTAAAATTCGGATTAACAGCTTACATAAACTTTGAGAAACGTCGTTTTAAATTACCTGCAGCTTATGACACAGAAGACGGGATATCCGGTACTCAAATTCTCGTGACTCCAAAAACGCAACAAATTTATGATGAATTTTCATCCTTCATCGGTGCTGAATTATCAAAAAGCCAGGGTCGGTTGCTAACGTTCAATGCACGTGGAGAATTAGGGTTATTCGGTAGTGATGTAGGAGAATTACGTGTAACAGGAAATCTGCAAACCCGTTTTACTTTATTCAAAAAAGATGCTGTTATCAAAGCTGATGCGTACATAAAGAATGTGAACCCGGCTTTTTATGTGCGTCATTTCCATTCTTCGTTTTTTTGGTGGGATAACGACTTCAAAAAAATACAACAAGTATACGCCGGTGGAGAGATCAATCTGGAATCAACAAAAACAAAACTATCCGCCGGAGTGGAAAGTATACAGAATTATATATTCTTCAATCATAAAGGATACCCAGAACAAAAGAACGGGAACATTCAAGTTATCTCTGCCCGTTTAAAACAAGACCTGAAATATCGTGCCTTTGGATGGGAAAATGAAGTTGCTTACCAGTTAAGCAGTGATAAAGAAGTATTACCTTTACCTCAGCTTAGTTTATATACAAACATGTATGTTGCATTTAAACTGGCAAAAGTTTTAACCATACAATTAGGTGCAAATATGTATTACAATACAGCTTATTATGCACCATACTATGAACCGGCTACGCAACAATTCCAATTGCAAAGACCTAATGAACAAGTTAAAGTGGGTAATTATCCATTAATAAACGCCTATGCCAATTTCCACCTGAAACAAGCCCGTTTCTTTGTGATGGCATATAACTTAAGCTCCAAGTTTGTAGACCCGAACTACTTCTCTCTATCGCACTATCCTCTTGATCCGATGGTACTCAAGATGGGTGTAGCTGTTATGTTCAATAATTAATACATACGTATAATTATCAATAATTAGATGGTATGAGAAATAAGAAATTGCTGATTCTTTATTTTATCTTATTGGTTATTGCTGTTTCAACCATGATCATGTTATGGCAACATAAAACACATGAAATACCTCCTCGTGACTATGAGCAGATCAAAAAAGAAGGAGTATTAAGAATGGTAACCGAATACAACCAGTCCGGCTATTTCATATCAGGAGATACGATAGAAGGGTTTCAATATGAATTGGGTAAAGCGATTGCCGAGTTATCCGGGTTAGAAGTACAAACTCATTTGGAAATGAGCCTCGCCGAAAGTTTTAAAAAATTATCTGATAATAAATGCGACATCATTGCCCGCAACATCCCGATTACAAGTAAAATCAAAGAAGAGTATCTCTTTACAGAGCCAATCGTATTAAACAAACAAGTATTAGTTCAGCGTACAGCCGAAGCTAACGAAGGTAAACAGCCCATTCGCAATCAATTGGATTTAGCTAAAAAGACTTTATATATACCCAAAGACTCTCCTGCCCTTTTACGTCTCCGTAATCTGGAAATAGAAATCGGCGATACTATTTATGTAGAAGAAGATGAGCTCTATTCGTCCGAACAATTAGCTATTATGGTAGCTAAAGGAGACATAGATTATGCAGTATGTGATCAACAAATGGCTCGTCTGTCCAAGGAACAACTTCCTGAAATAGATATTGATACGGATATTAGTTTTACACAACTCCAATCATGGGCAGTACGTAAGGACTCACCGGTATTACTGGATAGTTTAAACAGCTGGTTCAACCAAATACGCGCAAATGGTTTATATGACAAGATATACAAACGTTATTACGGGAAACGATGATATTTGAGATCTTTGCTATGGCAAGGCAATATAAATGAAAAACGGGAACCTTCTCCCAACTTGGATTCCACAGAAATAGAACCTCCCATTTTTGTAACCAGACTTTTGCAAATAGCTAACCCCAAACCTATACCTTCCACATAATCGTTCAATTTAACAAAACGATTAAAAAGGGATTCCATTTTCTCTTTTGCAATACCAACACCGGTGTCTTGTACATAAAACTCATACAGTTCATCCGGCAAGCTTTTATATCCGATAGTAATACAGCCTTCTTTCGTATTCTTTATAGCATTGTTTACCAGATTATTTACCAACTGCAATAAACGGATCTGATCGGCTACAAATTTACAGGCAGGCTTGTCTTTTTCTAATTTCATTGTCACATTTCCGACTACACGCAATTTTGCCGATGCATAAATAGTGTCCATCAGTTCATTTATATCTACCGGAGTGTAGTTTATTTTAATAGCATCGGCTTCGATCTTCGACAAATCAAGAATATCATTGATAAGCTGCATCAAAAGCTGATTGTTGGTCTTTATAATTTCATAATAAGATAAGCGCTCTTCATCGGAATCGGCAAACGCCATCAATTCGGCAAAACCTGTAATTGCATTTAACGGAGTACGAATCTCATGGCTCATATCTGCCAGATATTTAGACTTCATTTTATCTGCATCTTCCGCCTTTTGAAGAGCTTTTTCCATACCTAATTCCTGATCTTTACGGCTCTGAATATTTGTGGAACAGCCTAATAAAACAGTAGGATCTCCATTTTCATCACATTCATAAATATAAGCAGAAGTATCACGCCATGTATAATCTTCCGATCCGGGATATTTTACCCGGACTTCTTGTTTCGTTTCTTTAACCTCACCACGGCAAAGCCTTAGGAAATTCTCAATATATAAATTATAATCATCCGGGTGTATTCTGGACGCAAACACTTTCCATGGCACGTTTACCATTTCTTCATCATTCGTATCCCAGTTATTCAGGCTTACTATGGAATCTTCATAATTTAATTTACTATTAGGATTTACAAAAATAGAACAAGTGCGGATATCACTTGTACGTAATGCCATCTTGGTTAACGTACGAGTCCTTTTTAGTGCATTTTCTACTTCTCGCTTGGAAGTAACATCACGCCATAAGGCAAGTAGCAAAGGTTTTCCATTTTTCAGGAATATTGGAAATTTTGTAATTTCAATATCTTTATATGTACCGGATGTTGTTTGTATCCGTCCCTGAAATTCGAGTGTTTTACCGGTTTTCAGAATCTCAAGATCCGTTTTCAAACGTTCTTCTTTTGACAATACCGCACCATAATGCACTTCAAAATCATTATGTCCCTCTATGGCTGATGTTTTAATACCAGTAATTTCTTCCATAAAACGATTCCAGTAAAGATACCGGAACTGATCCTCTGCATCTTTAACAAAAACACCCAGCGGAAGATGATCTAAAATAGTATTAATCAGTTCATGAAGTTCAAGGCTATCTTTTGCTTTTTCTTCTAATTTTAACTGAAGATTATTAATATCTTCACCACTATTCATACTTGCCATTTTAAATAAAGCCACAATTGTGGCTATAAAGGTATTTCATTTTTCAATATAAGCAACTAAAAGACAAAGAAAATCAACCAATATCATTCAAATCAAAGATGCAAAAAAAGAAGTAATTAGGTAAAGATCATATATTGCCAAATATTATATATCTTTACCGAGAATTTAATGATGTAAGATGAGATTTGATGAATTACAACTAGAAGAAGAGATCTTAGATGGGCTTGATGCAATGAATTTCATAGAAACAACCCCTGTACAAGAGCTTACTATCCCAGTTATATTAGAAGGAAAAGATATTATCGCTTGTGCCCAAACCGGAACAGGAAAAACAGCGGCCTATGTATTACCTGTAATTAATGAACTGAGCAAAGGAGAACATCCTGCAAATGCAATAAATGCTATAATAATGGCTCCAACCCGTGAGTTAGCCCAACAAATAGACCAACAAATAGAAGGTTTTTCATATTTCATCCCTGTGTCTGCAGTAGCAGTATATGGTGGAACTGATGGTATTGCCTGGGAACAACAAAAAAGAGGATTGGAAATGGGTGCTGATATTGTAATTGCAACCCCGGGACGCCTATTATCACATATTAAATTAGGTTCAGTAGATTTATCCCAAGTTTCATTTTTCGTTCTTGATGAAGCCGACCGTATGTTGGATATGGGATTTTACGAAGATATTATGCAAGTATATAAGCTACTCCCTCCTACATGTCAGTCTATTATGTTTTCGGCTACTATGCCTCCCAAAATACGCACTTTAGCCCAAAACATATTAAAAAATCCGGTAGAAGTAGAAATTGCGATTTCCCGTCCGCCAGAGTCAATCATGCAAACGGCTTATATATGCTATGAGACACAAAAAATAAGCATCTTAGAAGACCTGTTTTCCCAAGGTCGCCCACAGCGGGTTATTATCTTTTCTTCTTCAAAAATGAAAGTGAAAGAACTTGCCAATACTTTAAAACGGATGAACTTCAATGTAGCTCCGATGCACTCCGATTTAGAGCAATCGCAGCGGGAAGAAGTAATGAAAGAATTTAAGAATGGCCGTATTGACATTTTAGTAGCAACAGATGTAGTTTCAAGAGGAATAGACATCAATGATATTCGTCTCGTTATAAATTTTGATATTCCTCATGACCCGGAAGACTATGTACACCGCATCGGACGTACAGCCAGAGGAACAAGCGGAGAAGGGCTTGCCATCACATTTGTTTCAACCGACGAACAAGCTTCATTTAAACGAATTGAAGATTTTCTTCAAAAAACAGTTTATAAAATTCCTATAGACCCTAAATTTGGGGAAACACCTTTGTACGAACCTAAGAAACATGCAACTCCCCAACGTGGACGTTCACGTAAAGACGGCGGAAACCGTAGCAGCAGTAAACGTACGAACACCTCAAATAAATCAACAACTCATAAAAAATAGAGTAATAAGAAAGGTCATGTATAATCATGACCTTTCTTATTACTCTATTTTTTATTTAAAATTCTTTGTCTCATCTATAATATACTCCGGGCGTGCTTTGATCTCATCAAATAGAATACCGACATATTGCCCCAGAACACCAACAGTCAACAGTTGAACTCCTCCAAAAAAGATTACAGAAGTCATGATAGAAGTCCATCCTGTCTCGGCATTACTAAATCCATATATTTTCCCCAAAGTAAACCAACTTGCCAATACAATACCCACCAGTACTGAAATAAACCCCAAACTGGTAGCCAACCGTAGCGGTTTCTTAGAAAAATATAACATAGCTGTAGAAGCAAACTTCACCATTTTACTTAACGGGTACTTCGTTTCTCCGGCAATACGAGCTTCACGTTCATAATAAAAAGGTACCTGGTGAAATCCAACCCAACTAATTAGACCGCGTATATATTTCCCCCGTTCTTTAAACCGGTCAAATTCATTCATAACCTTACGGTCTACCAAACGGAAGTCTCCCGTGTCCAAAGGAAAATGGACTTCACTCATATAGTTCATGATCCGATAGAACGCTTTAGCTGTAAACAGTTTGAAAACACTTTCTCCTTCCCGTGATTTACGAACACAATATACCACATTCGCATTTTCCTTCTCCTGTAGTGCTAAAATATCAGGAATCAATTCCGGAGGATCTTGCATATCAGCGTCAATAATTATAGCCAAATCCGCCTCACAGTTATTGATGCCGGCAGTAACAGCCGGTTGGTGTCCAAAGTTGCGCGAGAAATGGATTACTTTTACTTCAGGATCGTTGGCCGCAATATTATCCAGCATTTCACGTGTCTTATCACGACTTCCATCATTGATGTAAATAATCTCGGTAGGGTTTGGCAAAGAAGCCAATACCTCTTTTGTACGCCGATAAGATTCCGCAATAACGGCCTCTTCATTGTAGCAAGGAACAATAACTGCCAGTCTTTTCATCCTTCTTTCTACGATTTAAAGGTGTAAAACTTATTCATTATAAAATTAATCACTGTATAAAATGCCATTCCTATCAAGTGGTTATAATAATGATCGATGGTTAAATGTTTATTCAGCAACATAACCAATCCGTATTGCAACAAATAACAAATAACAAATGCTACAGCAAAACGATATGCACTCTTCCCCCATCCTGAAGAACTGGACTTAAATGTCCATTGTTTATTCCAGACAAAACTATTCAAAATACCGGCAATATATCCTGTAATATTGGACAGGCCTTCACGACACCCGAAAAGTTTCATCATAACCCAAATAACTACCATTGTTATGAGAGTATTGCTTATACCTACGATACCATATTTAATCGCTTGTTTTACTGTTTCCATTCTTATTTATAATCTCTTCTATTTCAGCATGAGTAAGTTCCTTTACATTCGTTATCGTAAAAATATCGGAAAGAAAGTTACCATATTGGTTGCACTCATTTATCACTATATCGAGTGTTCCTTTAATATCAGCACGAACAGGTATTAAAAAGACCAGTTCCACAAATTTTTCTCCAATTGTAAGACGTTCTATTTCACAATCGACTTTAGGTAGGAAATAAGCAAATTCGCGTTCAATAATTTGTTTCTGATAATCTGCAAAAGGTTTCTTATCCGTCGACAAAATCAGAACATAAAAACGCAGTTTCTCACCTTTTCCTCCTAATCCGGTAGATATATAAATCTGTTTTTCATCCGAGAGCTCCGATTCCAAAGAAATACGACATTCCATCAGTGCCATAAAAGCCCAATCGGTAACTTCCGGGTCAGGAGTTTGTACGTATTCTTTCAGCAAACTGTATGCTTTTACATTCTTAGATGTTGCAAGCAAAGTAAGGAGTTCTCTTTTTTCATCTTTCTCAGTCTCTTTGCCACTAGCCAAAAGGCCGAAAACATCCAGGCATTCCTGATCTGACAATGGACGAGGAGGTTGGTTCTCCTTTCTTTTTTCTTCCGAATGCTTAAAGTACTCCATTTGAAGTTCTACAGGCACACGCTGCTCAAGTATATGGAAATGTCCGTCCATCTTTTCAAAAGAATCCCGAAACTTTTTAAAAACATCACCTTCTTCTTTCATTGATTTCTTTTTTTAGTATATGTACATATCCAATAAACAAGAAACAAAGGCAAATGTACGGCTTTTTCATGACATAAATATAAAAAAAAGACAAGAACCATTAATCCGGTTCTTGTCTTATAAAAATATACCCAAATCTATTTTTGCTATGCTCCTGCGTATATCAAGAAACCCAGTCCTATAATAAACAAGATAAACATACCTATATTCAACTGGTTTGAGATTTGCGGAGCTCCCTTAAACTCTTTCCATATCAAGATTCCCCATAAGGCTGAGACCAATGTTGCTCCCTGGCCTAGTCCATACGAAATTGCGGCGCCGGCTTTTTCAGAAGCAATCATACTAAAAGACTGTCCTATGCACCAGATCACACCGCCCAATACACCCACTAAGTGAGTGCTCATATTTCCTTTAAAGTAGCCGGATATAGAAATAGGCTCTCCTTCTACAGGATGTTTCATTGCCAACGTATTAAATAAAAAATTACTAATAAAAACTCCTAATGAAAATATGAATACGGCCGTATATGGGGTCAGTTTACCAGCTGCGGGAGAAGCAAAATTTTCCAAATCCATAGACGCTGCTACAAAACGGTAAAAGAATGCCATAATCACACCGGCTGCAATAGAAATAAAAATTCCCTTTGCCGAAACGTTACGAGTACCCACCAACGCTTTTTTGTAAGCCAGTCCGTTCAACAGTATTGCAACCGTAATAAAAGCCACGCCAACAAATATATATAACGGTTCGCCTTTTGCTGCTCCAAAATAATTTACCAAAACACCCAATATCAAAGCCAGTCCGATACCTACCGGAAAAGCAACCGACATACCGCAAATTGCAATTGCCGCAGAAAGTAAAATATTAGCCGCATTAAAAATAATACCTCCTAAAAAAGCACTACCCAAACTCGACATATCAGCCTGCGCCAGATTTGTAAGGAAACTACTTCCTTCAGTCCCGAAACTTCCTAAAGTAAAAGCAGAGATTATTGAAAAGAGCAGTACCCCTATCACGTAATCCCAATAAAAAAACTCATACCGCCACGTTTTAGAAGCCAGTTTCTGAGTGTTTCCCCATGATCCCCAACAAAGCATGGTAATCACGCAAAACACAATTGCCAACGAATAATTTTGTACTATAAACATATCTTTCTTATTTTATTACGGGTTGATGCATCATATAATTTTCAAGAATAGCAGCCATTTCTGCATGAGGAACTTTTTCTTTTAAGCAAAGGTCTTTTCCGTTTACCCATATGGCAATCTGTTACCGGTGGGCTACCTGCAAAGGTGCATCCGAATAGACCAATGCCTCACCAAACATAACAGAGGTACCCGCTATCGGATTCAACCATTTGAAAGAAACAGTATGTTTTCCTTTTGGCAGCTGATACTTCCAGAACAATTCATTACGACGGATTATGTATGACGCTGGCAGGTTAGCTGTCTCTACCAGCTTGCCGTCTATATACATTTCAGCCTTTGCCACATAATCCTGATCCGGCGATTTTACATAGCCTTTAAACACGATTGAAGTGCCATCAAACGTTACTTCGCCTACATCAGTAATATTTTTATCTATAGCAATTTTCCCCGTTGGGTATTGCCCTTCAAATGCTTTCTCATATTTTACGGGAACAGGCTGCTGGCAAGCTATAACAATATCATTCCCTTCTATTTTTCCACCATTGCGTTCTATCATCTGCATAGCCTGATCAAAACTCATCTGATACGTTTTATTCAGAGAAATAGTTGTATAAGCAAAATTTATGTCTTCAACTTCCTTCAGATTTTTTGTCCAATATTCCGGAATGTGGCTATACCCCAGCATAGTTCCGAGAATACCTGCAGCCGAAGCCGGGTTACAATCGGAATCCTGTCCGCAACGTGTCGAAATATCCATCGTTTTATAAAAGTCCCCTTCACCATACAACAGACCTATTATTATATAAGCACTATTAATAACCGCATCTATATTAAGCGGGACAAAGACTCCGTCCGGGCAGCCTATATCCTGACTCCATTTTTTTTCACATTCAAACCAAGTACGTTTCCAATCATTCGGGAATTCTTTGTGCCAACGGATTACATCATTCATACATTGGTAATAAGTGCTTTGTTCGGGTATTGTTTTCAATGCTTCCGTAACAATAAATTCAATATCGTCGGATATGAAAGCCAAAGAATACATAGCACCTACATACACACCGCCGTACCAACCATCGCCATAATTCATGATATGCCCTATTTTATCCGAAATAGCAGAAGCTGCGTTAGGCATACCCGGAGACATCAAGCCTGCATAATCGGCCTCTATCTGGTAATCAATATCATCAGCATGCGGATTATTAAGCCAATGGCCGGAAGCCGGAGGCATAATACCTTGCAGAATATTATACCTTGCAGCCTGATTAGCATGCCATAATGTATATCCCGCATTAGCAAATGCAACTGCAAAAGAATCGGCAGGAGCGTCTAATCCCAACCGGTCAAACACTTCAACAAATGTCAGATCCATGTAAACATCATCATACAATCCGGGAAAAGTGTCATACCACCACTTTATATAGCCATCCGGCCAGGGAATAGTAACATAATCCTGAATCATCGTTCCGTTATACCTAAATTCTGTAGGTCCACCATAAGAGCAACCTATCGTTTGTCCGGCCCAGCCGCCTTTGATCTTATCCATCAAAACTTCACGGCTAATGGTAAAATCTTTGGGAACCGTAGTCTGATTTGCAGGTGCCTGTTGTTGGTTGCAAGAACTGAAACAGCAAAGCATCATAGCTAAACCTACGGCAAGAAAAGTCTTTTTTTTCATGATAGTCTTATTTTTGAAGATTAACCAAATATATCTACTTCATTCCGGTACGGAGCCGAAGATTGCGCTCCAACACGAGTAACGGATATAGCCGAAGCCTTACATGCAAAACGTACTGCATCCGGTAAATCACGCCCTTCGGAAAGTGCAACAGTAAGTGCTCCGTTAAATATGTCTCCTGCCGCAGTTGTATCAACTGCATTTACTTTTAATGCAGGAATAATATCCACCACAGAATCCTGATAAACCAGCGCACCTTTTGAACCTAATGTGATAATGACACATTGGACGCCCATATCCGAAATTCGTTTGGCAGCCTCTCCTGCCGATATTTCATCCGTAATTTTTATTCCGGAAATCATTTCTGCTTCGGTCTCATTAGGAGTAATCATATATAAATGTTGAAGCAAAGACGAAGGAAGAGGACATGCAGGAGCCGGATTAAGAATAACTTTCTTATTTTTACGGTAGGCTATTTCGGCCACATATTCGACAGTCTCCATAGGTATTTCTAACTGCATAAGTATTAAATCTGCCTCATCAATAGCTTCAATAGCTTGAGCCAGATCCGATGGTAGCAAATTTGCATTAGCTCCCGATGCCACAACAATACAATTCTCGGCATGTGCATCTACCGTTATCAACGCCACACCCGAGGGATGATTCGGATCGGAGAAAATATACGAAGTATCGATACCTTCCTCTTCAAACAATTGTTGGGACTGGTGACCAAATATGTCACTACCTGTCTTACACACAAACGAGACTTTCCCTCCCAAACGAGAAATGGCAACTGCCTGATTAGCACCTTTTCCTCCGGGGTTCATGAAGAAAGTTCCTCCGAGAACAGTCTCCCCCGGACGAGGAAGATGTTCGGTTTTAATCACCATATCAGTGTTACTGCTGCCAACTACCAATATTCTATGTTCCTGCATTTTTTTCACTAATAATTATCTTTAGTTAAACATTAATTCCGTGAATATCCTGGATTTTACTCCAACCCTGGATTTTGTATAAAACAAAATCATCTCGATCTTTTCTTCAAATCATCGGGATAATTTTTCAAAAACATCGAGATGATTTAGAACAAAGGTAAACACATCCCTTAACAGAAAACATAACAATTTTAAAGCAAAATGATAAACCCAAAATTAAAAACAAACGGATATTGTCTTTCGGATTAAATAAAAAGAATTATTTTTGGGATTATCTAATTGGGTAAATAATTCAATTTATCATATTCAATTACACAATTATTTTGTATCTTTTATAAACAATATACTATTATGAATAAAGCATCTTCTCTTGTCATTTTAGTAAATTCTCTGACAAAGGCGGAAAAAAGGTATTTTCGCCTGTATGCCAACCTACAAAATGGAGAAAAGGTATACTTATCCCTTTTTAATTTATTGGATAAAAAACTATCCATGGATGAAGTTTACACCCATTTTTGCAAAGAACAAAATGGCTGCAGTTTCGACATGGCCGTAAAACATCTTTACAGAGTCATTTTGGATTGCTTAATTAAATTGAGGGAAAAACAAAACATACAAACCGAAATATTTAACTATATTTCCAAAGCAGATATTTTATTTGAAAGAGCTTTATTTGACGATTCCTTTACAGAACTGGAAAAAGCTAAAAAGCTGGCCACAGCTTATGAAAATGATCCATTATTATTGTTAATTTTCCGAACCGAAATAAGATATTTAAGTACCCTTAATTTTGAAGGAGTAAGCGAACGGAAACTAGTAACAAAACAAATGAAAATACAAGAGACGATGAAGTATTCGAGAAATGTGAATATGCATCGGCAACTATATGATATTTTAAAACACCGCTTAATCTATAAAGGATATTCACGTTCTGACAAACAAAAAGAAGATCTGAACGATCTGGTATTAAGTGAACTTAATCTTATAGCAAACAGTTCTTACAAAGGTTTTGAAGCAACTAAGCTACATTTATTATTTCAAGCGACCTATTATCTGAACTCCGGTAATTATAAATCGGCAATACGGCATTATCAGGAACTGATTAACCTATTTGAAAAAAACAAACATTTGATATTAAATCCACCTATTTATTATGTAAGTGCCATTCATGGCATATTAGACAGTTTGCATACAGCCGGATTATATAAAGAAATGCCTTTTTTCTTAACCAAACTCAAAGAACTAGAAAACAAAGATTACCCGACAGAATTTGTATTAGATATAAAAGCTCGCATTTTTCAATATGAATTAGCGAGTTTTCAGAATACAGGTGATTTCAAATCAGCAAAAAAATTAATAGATAACCATGAAGAATGTCTAATCAAAAAAAGCGATTTACTGGAACTTGAAGCCCAATTAAAATTATATACCAACATTGCTATTTTTTATCTTAGTTGCGGAGACATACCAAATGCTAAAAAGAAAATAAAAAAAATATTTAGTTCAGGCAAGCTATTTTATGCTCTGCCTTCATACAAAATAGCCCGGCTCATTAACTTACTTTTACAGGCAGAGTTAGGCAATTATGATTTCTTAATCAGCGAAATCAGTTCTATAAAGCGGAATATCAGTTTTGAAAAGCAAGTGTATATCACCGAGAAACTCATATTTCGATTTGTACAGGCATACCCGCTCCCATCTTATAAAAAAATGCAAAACAAATTATGGGCCCATTATCAAAAAGACATCAGCAAAATCAAACAAGATAAATATGAACGGCACTTATTAAAAACATTTGATTTTCTTTCATGGATAGAAAGCAAATTGACAAACCGTCCTTTTGCCGAAATATTGCAGGAAAAAGCTTCATAGCAGACTTTGAAAGCAAACATGAACAATCTTCATAATAGCAAAGACACACTAAACAGCTATAAATGACAAACAAATGTTCAAAATAGCCGCTTAAAAAATAAAAGCATGCTCTAAAACATCCTTTTATTATTACATAAATACAAAGAAGAAAGTTACTTTTACACTCAATTTTGAATAACTAATATATACATGGAAAACAAATACACGCTGTCTGGCTTGATGGTTACTGATTTCAACAAGCTCATAGACGGAAAAAATACAATGCTCTGTATTCTCAAAAACAGACAAGGAGCAGAACTTTCCATTACCAATTACGGCGCAAAAATTATATCGCTAATGGTTCCTGACAGAAATGGGAAGTTAACAGATGTAGTTACAGGGCATAAATCTATTGATGATTACCTAACTTCTGAAGAACCTTATTTCGGAGCAATTTGCGGTCGCTACGGAAATCGCATCGCTAAAGGAAAATTCTCTATTGACGGTATAATATATGACAAATTAGCTATTAATAATGGACCAAACAGTCTCCACGGAGGAATAAAAGGTTTTAATGCCCAGGTATGGGATATACTTCAACAGGACGAACAAACGGTAACATTAGAATATATTTCTGCTGATGGTGAAGAAGGTTTTCCCGGCAAATTACAAACGATCGTAACTTACCATTTGACAGATAATAACGAAGTTGTTATTTCTTATCATGCCACAACCGATAAGCCTACCGTTCTGAATCTGACCAATCACTCTTATTTCAATTTATCCGGAGCCGGAGATCCCTACATCGGAGATCATATTCTAACAATTAATGCCGATTATTATTTACCAACCGACAGTACGGCCATACCTTACGGGCCTAAAGAAAAAGTCGAAGGTACACCTATGGATTTCCGCACTCCTCATGAAGTGGGCGAACGCATTAACGATGACTTTGAACAACTGGTTTTTGGAAAAGGCTACGACCACACATATATTTTAAATAAAGAAGACGATGAACTCTCTTTTTGTGCACGTTGTCTTTCTCCTAAGACCGGCATTATTATGGATGTATATACCACACAACCGGGTGTACAATTATATACAGGAAACTGGATGACTGGAAATTTTGAAGGAAAAAAAGGTCAACGTTATCCTGAACGTGCCGCATTATGTCTGGAAACGCAGCATTATCCCGACAGCCCGAATAAGCCGGAATATCCTTCTACCCTTCTACGTCCGGGCGAAATATTCGGTAGCACAACTATCTACAAATTCAAAGCAGAAAAATAATTATTAATCAATAAATTTAAAAACATTAAAAACAATGGAATCTACCAAACAAAAAAATTACACGTTGCCAATTATCATGATGGTGGCTTTATTCTTCATGATATCATTTGTAACAGGTTTACAGAACCCGTTTGGCATTATCGTTAAAAATCAATTCGCAGCCAGCAACTTTATGTCTCAGCTGGGTAATGCTGCCAACTTCATTGCCTATGCATTTATGGGTATTCCGGCAGGTTTATTATTGCAGAAAATCGGTTATAAGAAAACTGCATTATTAGCAATTATCGTTGGTTTCTGTGGTGTAGCTATTTCTTATTTGTCTGGTGTAGTTGGTAGTTATACCGTTTACCTGACTGGTGCATTCGTTTCTGGTTTCTCTATGTGTATGTTGAATACTGTAGTAAACCCAATGTTGAATACGCTTGGCGGCGGTGGCAACAAAGGAAACCAATTGATTCAGATTGCAGGTTCTGTAAACTCTATCGGTGCAACTATCGTTCCGGTATTGGTAGGCTATCTGATTGGTGATGCTGCAAGAGCACAGATTAGCAACGCTAACCCGGCCTTATTCCTGGCTATGGGTATTTTCGCCGTGGTATTTATCGTTCTGTTCATTATGGACATACCTGAACCTCACATGGCTATGGCTAAAGAGGCAGCAAAGACTCCTGATAAGCATAGTGCTCTTTCTTTCCGTCACTTTATCATGGGAACTGTTGCTATCTTCTTGTATGTAGGTGTAGAAGTTGGTATTCCTAATTTTATGAATTTGTTTGCTACTTCTCCTGAAATCGGCATCGATACAACAATTGCCGGATCTTTAGTTGGCACTTATTGGTTCCTTATGATGGTTGGTCGTTTATGCGGTGCATCTTTAGGAGCCAAGATTTCAAGTAAAGTCATGCTGACAACGGCTGCAACCGTAGGTATTATCTTTATCTTGATTGCGATCTTCTCTCCAGAAGACACAAAAGTTAGTATGCCGGTATTCTTGTCTGATATTTCATTCGGAATGGTAGAAGTTCCTATCGGAATCATGTTCATGGCTCTTTGCGGTTTATGTACGTCAATCATGTGGGGTGGTATTTTCAACCTGGCAGTAGAAGGATTGGGTAAATATACAGCTGCTGCCTCGGGCATCTTTATGGTAATGGTTTGCGGCGGTGGTATTCTGCCATTGGTTCAAGGTGCAGTAGCCGATGCAGCAGGTTTCATTGCCAGCTTCTGGGTAATCATCCTGGGGCTTGCATATATTCTTTACTACGCATTGATTGGCAGCAAGAATGTAAATAAAGATATTCCTGTAGAATAATACTTCAAAATCAAAATAGACGAAGGTAAGAGATTAGTTAAGATTGTCTGATCGTACAACTTAACTAATCTCTTTCATTTATAAATAAAATTGTTTTTAACCTCATTAAAAGACTAAGATCATGGATATAGAATTTGTAAGAAGCCGTTTTATCAAACATTTCGACGGAACAACAGGATCTGTATACGCTTCACCGGGGCGTATTAACCTGATAGGTGAACATACCGACTACAACGGTGGTTTTGTATTCCCCGGAGCCGTAGATAAGGGCATGGTAGCCGAAATAAAAGCCAACGGAACAGATAAAGTACGCGCGTATTCCATTGACCTGAAAGACTATGTAGAATTCGGATTGAATGAAGAAGACGCACCTCGTGCAAGCTGGGCAAGATATATCTTCGGCGTTTGTCGTGAAATCATCAAACGCGGCGGCAAAATCGGCGGATTCAATACAGCTTTTGCCGGCGACGTTCCTCTGGGAGCCGGAATGTCTTCTTCTGCGGCATTAGAAAGCACTTATGCATTTGCTTTAAATGAAATATTCAACTGCGGTCTGGACAAATTCGAATTAGCAAAAATCGGACAAGCTACCGAACACAACTATTGTGGTGTTAATTGTGGCATTATGGATCAATTTGCTTCCGTATTCGGTAAGGCCGGAAGTCTTATCCGTCTGGATTGCCGTTCATTAGAATATCAATATTTCCCATTTAACCCGGAAGGTTATAAATTAGTACTGCTTGATTCAGTAGTTAAACATGAATTGGCTTCTTCTGCATACAATAAACGTCGTGAATCTTGTGAAAGAGCTGTTGCAGCAATTCAAAAAAATCATCCACACGTAGAGTTTTTGCGTGATGCAACTATGGATTGGCTGAAAGAAGTTAAAAATGAAATATCAGCCGAAGATTACATGCGTGCAGAATATGTAATTGAAGAAATTCAACGTGTACTGGATGTTTGCGATGCTTTGGAAATAGGCGATTACGAAACAGTAGGTAAAAAAATGTACGAAACTCATCATGGTATGAGTAAACTATATGAAGTGAGCTGTGAAGAGCTGGACTTCCTGAATGATATTGCCAAGAAATGCGGCGTAACAGGTTCACGTGTCATGGGCGGTGGATTTGGCGGCTGTACCATAAACTTGGTAAAAGAAGACAAATATGATGCATTTATTGAAGAAGCAACAAAAACATATAAAGAAAAATTCGGACGCAATCCGAAAGTATATGATGTTGTGATTAGTGACGGTTCCAGAAAACTGTGCTAAATAAAGTAAGGGGAGACTTTGCAAAGCCTCCCCTTTTCTTCTTAAAAGTTTTTTAAAAGACCTTGTTCATACAAACACTATCCTATTTCTTTCACAGAAAGTTCTACTTTCTTCTTCAAGGCCTTGTTTATTATCAGCCCATTTACAAAAAAACAGGATGAAAGAAACCTTTTCCCCGGACGAATTGTTTCACTGATATAATGACTGATACAAAGAGATTAACTATCTTTGCACAAAAAATAATAATTCTCCCAAAATGAATGATATTAAAATATTGAATAGAGCAGCAAACAATATTCGTGTTTTAGCTGCTTCAATGGTGGAAAAAGCAAATTCAGGTCACCCGGGCGGTGCTATGGGTGGTGCTGATTTTATCAACGTACTATTCTCAGAGTTTTTAGTGTACGATCCTAAAAATCCGAGATGGGAAGGCAGAGATCGTTTTTTCCTTGATCCCGGGCACATGTCTCCTATGCTTTACTCTGTTCTGGCACTTACAGGCAAGTACACAATGGACGAACTAAAACAATTCCGCCAATGGGGCAGTATCACTCCGGGACATCCCGAAGTAGACGTAATGCATGGCATAGAAAACACTTCCGGTCCTTTAGGACAAGGACATACATATGCCGTAGGTGCAGCTATTGGTGCAAAATTCCTGAAAGCGCGTTTGGGAGAAGTTATGAACCAGACTATTTATGCCTATATTTCTGACGGAGGTATTCAGGAAGAAATATCACAAGGAGCCGGACGCGTTGCCGGAACTCTGGGTCTTGACAACCTGATCATGTTTTACGACTCCAACAACGTACAGCTATCTACCACTGTAGAAGAAGTTACAGCAGAAAACGTAACCATGAAATACGAAGCTTGGGGATGGAAAGTCATTACAATTAATGGTAATGACGCAAATCAAATACGCCAGGCTTTAACAGAAGCAAAAGCCGAATCCAAAAGACCAACCCTAATCATTGGTAATACAATTATGGGAAAAGGTGCTTTAGGAGAAGATCATAGCAGCTACGAAAACAAAGTATCCACACATGGTCAACCTCTATCGGCAGCTGGTGTTTCAATAACGGAAACAATCAAGGCATTAGGAGGTGATCCGGAAAATCCATTCACCATATTCCCTGAAGTAGCCGAATTATATACAAAACGCGCCAAAGAACTGGAAACTATCGTTGCCGAACGTTATGCGGTTCGTGACGCTTGGGCTAAACAGAATCCGGAATTAGCAGCCAAGATGAAAAAATGGTTTTCCGGTACTGCTCCGGAAATAGACTGGGCAGCTATAGAACAAAAGCCGAATCAAGCTACACGCGGAGGCTCTGCAACCGTATTAGGCGTATTGGCTACCCAGGTTGAAAATATGGTAGTTGCTTCTGCCGACCTTTCAAATTCGGATAAGACAGATGGTTTCTTAAAGAAAACACATTCATTCAGAAAAGGTGATTTCAGTGGTGCTTTCTTCCAGGCTGGTGTATCAGAATTAACTATGGCCTGCGTATGCATCGGTATGTCTTTACATGGTGGTATCATTGCCGCATGTGGTACATTCTTTGTATTCTCAGATTATATGAAGCCAGCAATCCGTATGGCTGCATTAATGGAACAACCTGTCAAATTTATCTGGACACATGATGCATTCCGTGTTGGTGAAGATGGTCCTACCCATGAACCGGTAGAACAAGAGGCACAGATCCGCCTGATGGAAAAACTGAAAAATCATAAAGGACATAATTCAGTTTTAGTACTTCGTCCAGCCGATGTTGTAGAAACAACTGTTGCATGGAAGATGGCTATGGAAAATATTTATACTCCTACAGCATTAATCCTTTCCAGACAGAATATAAACGATCTGCCAGCCAAAGACAACCGTTACAAAGAAGCATTGCAGGCAGAAAAAGGAGCTTACATTGTAAATGAAGATGCAAATCCTGACGTAGTTTTGGTTGCTTCAGGTTCGGAAGTATCGACACTGGTAGAAGGAGCAGAATTGCTTCGTAAAGATGGTATTAAGGTTCGTATCGTATCTGTTCCATCGGAAGGTTTGTTCCGCAACCAAAGTAAAGAATATCAGGAATCAATCATTCCTGCAGGTAACAAAGTATTTGGCTTAACTGCCGGTTTGCCGGTTAATCTGGAAAGCCTGGTTGGCGCAAACGGTAAAGTCTGGGGATTAGAATCTTTCGGATTCTCTGCACCGTATAAAGTATTGGATGAAAAATTAGGTTTCACAGGACAAAACGTATATAAGCAAGTAAAAGATTTATTAGCATAATGAAAATGATAGGTTTAGCGTGCGACCATGCTGGTTTTGAATTAAAAGAGTATCTAAAGCAAGTGTTCGATAATAAGGGATTACTTTACAAAGATTTCGGAACTTATTCAACCGAAAGCTGCGATTATCCCGATTTTGCCCATGAGCTGGCTAAAGCTGTCGAAAAGGGAGAAGTATATCCGGGTATTGCTATTTGTGGTACAGGAAACGGCATTGCAATGACTCTCAACAAACATCAAAACATACGTGCAGCGCTCTGTTGGAATAAAGAAATAGCCCGGCTTGCGCGAGCTCATAACGATGCAAACATATTAGTTATGCCCGGCCGTTTTGTCGGCAATGAGGAAGCAGCTAAAATTGTCAATTCTTTTTTTGACGAACCATTTGAAGGCGGACGTCATCAAAGAAGAATAGATAAGATTCCTGTTTCAATTATGTAATAAAAAAGATAATTCTTTTAAATATAGAAGTCCCGTCTTAACATTTCAAAAGTCAGTTCAATTGAAATGTTAAGACGGGACTTTTACGATTAAAAGTCAGCTCTTTTAAACCCGTATCATTTATTCATCTTTTGCTTTGTCAAAAACGTACGCGCAACAGTAGGGAATAATTCCAACAAAAGGATTTCCTTTTCATTTTCAGCTAACAATACACCACTTTCTTCCAATACAAGATTTTCCTGCATCACATAAGATGAACCATCATAAGGCATCTCATCACGGACACCGGCAATTTTCAAACGAAAAGCAGGATCAACCGGTATAGGCGTCTTACCATATTCACCTTTAACCAATGCAATAAACTGATTGGAAGGATTACTATACATCGGACGCCCGTTTTCTTCATCCAAAGCACAAGACACAGCTTGAGCACCGATAATCTGGCTTGTAGGAGTAACCAGCGGAGGCAATCCTGCATCCATTCTGACCTGAGGGATCAATGACATTGCCTTTTCCAATAAATCAGACTGTCCCAATTGCTTCAACTGGGCAACCATATTCGTGTACATTCCTCCGGGGATCTGAGCTTTCTTCACCAAGTCATTTGGCTCTGGGAAATCAAAATATTCTTCTATTGCATGGCAATAAAGCAGCAGATCATCTTCTTTATCTTTACGCGCAGCCTCAATAGCATCATTAAAGAAACGATTTATTTCGGCAGGAATTTTATCTTCCAGCGGATCAAAGTGCTTCGGTAGCTTCTTTGCCGTATCAAACGCAGATAATTCTTTACGTATTTCAAGCAATTCCGCATTAATCCTGGCAACAGCTTCCATATTCAAATCGAGCTCTATTCCCATCTTCCTACAAAAAATATAAACCAATTCAACTGCCGGTGCGGCCGGGCCACCTGCAAAATTCCATATATTTGTATCAACAATATCAGCACCATTCACTATTGCCATCAATACGGATGCCAAACCATAACCGGGCGTACAATGTGTATGAAAATCCACAGGGACTTTCAGGTTCTTTTTTAAAAGCCGTATCAGTTCTGCCGTACGTCCCGGAGGAATCAAGCCACTCATATCTTTCAGAGTTATCATATCAGCCCCCAGCGATTCCATTAAAAGAGCTTTATTCAGAAAATACTCATCTGTAAAGATTGGTTTATGCAGAGGATGTCCATGCAAAGCTGCCTTAATACGTTCTACTGCCGAATGGTGGGGATCTATCGTATAACAAACGGCGCAATCCGCTTTTCCACCATACTTTTTAACGTAACGAATAGTAGATTTAATATTGTCCACATCATTCAAAGCATCAAAAATACGCATAACACTTATACCCGACTGAATGGCATTCCGGCAAAAGCCATCTATAATCTCATCCGTATACGGATTATAACCGAAGAGGTTGCGACCACGGGAAAGGGCAGTAAGATTGGATGCGTCTCCTATTATCGCTTTTATTTTTTCCAGGCGTTCCCACGGATTTTCATTTAAGTAACGCATTACAGAATCGGGCACTGCCCCACCCCATACTTCCATGGCATAAAAACCAGCATCTTTATAATAAGGAAGAACGCGGTCTATTTGCTTCTGTGACATTCTTGTAGCAAATGCAGACTGCTGACCATCACGAAGAGTTAAATCTCGAATTAATAATTTACGTACCATACCAAACTTATTTAAATCGTTCTATCAGACTGAAGTCTTTACAATATTATAACAAACGCTAAATAAGATTGGCACGGTTTTTCAGGTTAAGAATAAACAAATTTTCTAAACCCACAGAGCAGGAACAAAATACCGTAAATAGTTTCCTTCATATTTTTATGCAATTACTATAAATTTACTTTTACAGGAATATTATCCAAATCATAGTAATCCGACTCGATACGGTCCGGATAAACCTTTACAATACGGAAACCAACTTTGTCTTCACCTAACGGATAGCACAATGCACTTGAAGTTATCATCTTAAAATTACCTGCAGAACCTTTGGCATTCCGATGCAAATGTCCTGAAAACATAGCATCGACATTGTATTTGTTAAACATATCAATATAATTTCCGCGCTTCGTCAATGGAATATTGAAATATTGGTCTGCCTCATCCGGTGTTTCCACAAAAAAAGAATAGTGGCTGAAAAGGATACGATGGTTACACTTCTGTGAGTTTTTCAGGATTCTTTCCATCCACACCAGCTGCGATTGTTCTTCATCTTTCTTGTCGGCGAAGATAACCGGGCTATTCAAGCCGATAAAGCAAGTGTTCTTAACCTGGAAATTAAAACTGTCATAGCCATATTCATCCAGATAAGCCTGAAAAGCTTCGTCTGAAACATTTACATCAAAATCGTGATTGCCAGGCAATACATACACCGGGATTTCTTTTTTTATCTGCCCCAAGATTCGCCGGAATTCGGAAATCTGTTTTTTATCATTCCAGACATTCACCAAGTCACCTGTAAAAACGATAAATTCCGGATTCAACTTGTTTACAGCCTCCACAGCCTGTTCCATCAACTTCGTTTCTTTTGTGAAAGATTTATTACCATCCAACATCCCGAACTGCGGGTCTGACATCTGAACAAAATAAAATGCATCCGACTGAGCAAATGCCTGATTCATACAAAGAAGTACTGTTACTAAAGAAAAAAATAATTTATTCATGAGTATATGATTTAATAATTGTCAACATCACATTTACCAATAACAGGTATTTATAATTTCCTGCATCCGTGGGGTTTCCTGATCCGTATCTTTATATTGTTTGCGCAATTCAAGAAGTTCCCGCTTCATTTCTTTAATTATATCTGCGTATTCAGGATCATTATATGTCTTCATCACCTCTCCCACACTCCAATCTATCTCCATCATCACATCCCCATACAATCCCTGTTGGCTTTTACCTTTGAATTTATCCGATACTGCCAAAGGGACATGAGGCATGGAATGTGCCAGGTACAAAAAGAAAGGCTTGTTTTTATTCTTCTTTATAAAGTTAACCGACCGGGTGGTATAATCGGTGGTAAACCGGCTTTGGTCAGTATTATACCCTATCACTTTATTTCCATCGTATGTAGGTAAATCGGGGAAATTGAATATCTCGCCTTGTTGCGGGTGGAATGGCCACATATCGTTAGAATACGGGAGCCCGTAGTATTCGTCAAAGCCATTTTGCAAAGGGAGAAATTGTTCCTGGCTTCCCAAATGCCATTTGCCAAATACAGCCGTGCTATATCCTTTTTGTTTCAGCAACTCTCCCATTGTCATCTCGTCCTGATGAATACCATAATTGGAATCCGGACCGGGAGCACCGGCAAAACCTATACGGTTAGGATAACATCCTGTCATCAAACCGGCTCTCGAAGCACCGCTGATAGGTTGGCCTGCCAAAAAGTGTGTGAAACGAATCCCCTGGGCGGCCATCCGGTCTATATTAGGAGTACTATAGCCATAAGCACCATTGAAAGAGAAATCTCCATAGCCTGCATCATCCAGGTTTATAAGTACGATATTTGTATAATTTGAAGCTACTGCCGACAAGGAAAAAGCGGATGCAGCAACCAATACCATTAGTTTGTTGTTCATGATATATATTTTACATCATACAAAACTAAACCAAATTATGAGAAAGACCAAAAGAAGGCAATTAAAATCATCCCGATGTTTTTTGTAAATCTTCCCGATGATTTGAAAAAATGATCGGGATGATATACCTTTGCCTCACAATTCAGAAAAGGAACGGAGCTGATGAAAGTATGTATTGCCGAAAAGCCCAGTGTGGCTCGCGAAATTGCCGAAGTCCTCGGTGCAACCCAACGAATGAACGGGTATATCGAAGGTAACGGTTATCAGGTAACCTGGACATTCGGCCATTTATGTACCCTTAAGGAACCGCACGAATACACTGACAACTGGAAACGGTGGAGCCTCGGTTCCCTCCCGATGATACCTCCCCGTTTTGGCATCAAGCTGATAAATAATCCTACTTATGAACAACAATTCAAGACAATAGAAGGCCTGATGCAAAATGCCGAAATGGTAATAAACTGTGGTGATGCCGGACAAGAAGGGGAACTTATCCAGCGTTGGGTAATGCAAAAAGCCGGCTGCAAATGCCCGGTTTACCGTTTGTGGATTTCATCATTGACAGAAGAAGCCATTCGTGAAGGTTTCCGGGAATTAAAGGAACAAACAGATTTCAACAAACTATACGAAGCCGGATTATCCCGGGCTATAGGAGACTGGCTGCTAGGCATGAATGCCACCCGTTTATACACGTTGCGTTACGGCCAGAACAAACAGGTACTCTCCATCGGGCGCGTACAAACACCCACACTGGCACTCATAGTCAACCGGCAGGCAGAAATAGAGAACTTCAAACCGGAACCCTATTGGGAGCTGAAGACCGTTTACCGGAATACCACCTTTTCTGCAACCAAAGGAAAATTTACAAAGAAAGAAGAAGGAGAAGCATTCCTCGAGATTGTACAACAAGAAGACTTTACCGTCACAAATGTATCCGAAAAGAAAGGAAAAGAATATGCTCCCCGGTTATTCGACCTAACATCTTTGCAGGTAGAATGCAACAAGAAATTTGCTTTTACGGCCGACGAGACATTAAAGCTGATACAATCATTATACGAAAAGAAAATAACCACCTATCCCCGTGTAGATACAACTTTCCTGAGTGAAGACATCTATCCCAAAGTGCCCAATACGCTTAAAGGACTGGCCGATTATGCAGAACTGACAGCCCCTGTGCTCTCAGCCAAGATTCCGAAAAGTAAGAAAGTATTCGACAATACCAAAGTTACCGACCACCATGCCATAATCCCGACAGGCGTACAGGCAAGAAACCTGACAGATAATGAACGAAAAGTATACGATTTGGTAGTACGCCGTTTTATTGCCGCTTTTTATCCGGATTGTGACATCTCAACAACTACCGTATTAGGAAAAGTAGGAAAAGTAGAGTTCAAGGTAACCGGAAAGCAAATACTGAAACCCGGATGGCGCGTAGTATTCGGTGCCGAGCAAAAAGACCCGGATGCAGAACCGTCAGAAGAAGAAGGCGTACTTCCCGAATTTAAAGTTGGCGAAAGCGGCCCTCATAAGCCAACTTTAGGAGAGAAATGGACACAGCCACCCAAACCATATACGGAAGCAACCCTGCTACGTGCTATGGAAACAGCAGGTAAACTGGTAGATAACGATGAATTGCGCGATGCCCTGAAAGAAAACGGCATTGGCCGTCCTTCTACCCGTGCGGCTATTATTGAGACACTGTTCAAACGCAATTATATACGGAAAGAACGGAAGAACTTATTTCCTACGGCAACGGGTGTAGAACTGATAGGCACCATAAACGAAGAACTTCTGAAAAGTGCCGAGCTTACCGGGCTTTGGGAAAAGAAACTTCGCCTGATTGAAAAAGGCACCTACGAAGCGCGCACTTTTCTGGAAGAACTAAAGCAGCTTGTCGGACAAATTGTCAACAACGTCCTCTCCGATCAAAGCAACCGTACTATCACTATCGAGCAAGTACCGGTTGAAGAAAAAGAAAAAAAAGAAAAGGGCAAAGAAAGGAAACCCCGGAAACCCCGTACAAAGAAACCCGTCTGCCCCATCTGCAAAAAAGGCTCCATCCTACGTGGAAAAACGGCCTATGGTTGTTCAGAATATAAGAACGGCTGCACCTTCCGTCTGGATTACACAACATATGGTGAAGGATTATCGGATGAAGAATTGGCAGAAGTTATAAAGGGGCTTGGAAAATAACAACTTTTGTATCACAAATTATACAGGAATGAAAACAGAATGGTTCCCACTTGTAAACGAAACAGGTGAAACAATAGGAAAAGCAACCCGGCAGGAGTGCCACAGCGGAAGCAAACAATTACATCCGGTCATCCACCTCCATATATTTAACGACAATGGAGATTTATACTTGCAGAAACGCTCCATGACAAAAGATATCCAGCCGGGCAAATGGGACACTGCAGTGGGCGGGCATATCGATTACGGAGAAACGGTTGAAGAAGCCTTGCGCCGTGAAGTGCGTGAAGAATTAGGCATAACAGAGTTCACTCCGGAATTCATTACCAGCTATGTATTCGAATCTGCAATAGAAAAAGAACTGGTGAATACCTTCCGCACAACATACAACGGAATAATTACTCCTGATAAGGAAGAATTAGACGGCGGCCGTTTTTGGCCGTTGGAAGAGATAAAAGCCAATTTAGGAAAACAGGTTTTCACACCGAACTTCGAAAAAGAATTCAGTAAACTGTTCCTTACATAATTAACAATGATTTTTTGAAAAAAAGATCAGATGACCCTGCGATATTGAACAAGACATCATAAAACAATCGCCTAGAGCAGTAATATTCTAGGCGATTGTCTCATTTATTTTTTACCACGGAACGCTTTTTTTAAGATTTCTGTATAATTCTCCTTAACATATTTGCTTACATTTTTAAGTTCATCAAGATCATGATTTCCAGGTTCTTTATAACCTGTTACTACATATCCTGGTCCACTTGTAGACGGGTCTGTACGAAAAAAATAATGAGCTTCATCTTTTCCATCAGGCTTCTCCAATGTAACATGTTTTTTCTCTTGATGTAGTGTAAAGTGATAATTTCTACCATCCATTGTGAATTTCGGACATTTTCCAGGCGTAACTAAAACGCCACCTATTGGAATTTTTTCTTCTGCTGCCATAATATTAAATACTAATTTTCCTACTCTCTCAAAGGCTTTTCGGAATCCGCCTATATTAACTATCTCTGTAAGCTTACAGGAGCAAAGATATAGGTAGTATAAAGGAAAAGATATTATAATGTTTGAGGTTGGGAATTTAGTTTACGAGGTTAAGAAACTTGGCTTTAAAGTAATAAAATGACAAGAGCTTCATAGTAACTTCTAAATGGCTATTTTTTTCATTAGAAAACTGATAATATTCCGTATTTTTGCGCCACTTACGCCGTTTACAGTAATCAACTATTATTTCAATCATTTGTGAAAACAGACTTTGAAAACAATGTCTATCTTCACGTAAATGTAATATATATTTCACTTAGCCGAAATAAGAAACATCGTCCTTTGTCAAAAAGAATTATATTTGTAAAAAGAATAAAGAGTATGGCAACAACCCGGATCCTTGTAGTAGATGATGAAGAAGATTTATGTGAAATCCTCAAGTTTAATCTTGAAACAGAAGGTTATGAAGTAGATACTGCTTTCAGTGCCGAAGAGGCTTTAAAGATGGATTTATCCGTTTACCAGTTACTACTGCTTGATGTAATGATGGGAGAAATATCCGGCTTCAAACTGGCAAGCATATTACGTAAAAATGAAAGCACAGCAAACATTCCCATTATCTTCCTAACTGCCAAAGATACGGAAAACGACATGCTTACCGGATTTAACCTGGGAGCCGACGATTACATATCCAAACCATTCTCTATCCGCCAGGTTACAGCACGTGTCAAAGCCGTATTAAGGCGGACAGCAAATAAAGAGCAAACCAAAGAAAGCGACCTTTTGGTTTACGAAACATTGGTTATGGACACCAAACGCATTAAAGCTACCGTGGATGGCGTAGAAGTAGCTCTTACCAAAAAAGAATTCGAGATACTAAAGCTACTGTTAGAAAATAAAGGGAATGTCTTTTCAAGAGAAGAAATTCTGTCGCGTATCTGGAAAGACGAAGTGTATGTGTTAGACCGTACTATAGACGTTAACATTACGCGTCTGCGAAAGAAGATAGGCATATATGGAAAGAATATCGTAACCCGCTTAGGTTTCGGTTACTGTTTCGAATTTTAACAGAAGGCAAATATGGTCAAGATTGAAGAAGAAAAAAGAAACCGGGTCCCATTTAGCCAACGGCTGTTCTGGTCTATTTTCTTTATGTTCCTGGGGTTCTCTGTTTGCTTCCTATTGTTCCAATATCAGCGGGAACGTGAATTTGCACAGGAGAAGCTGAATAATGTGTTAAGCAATTACAACTACCAATTATTCCGCAAAAACCAGCAAACCGACAATATCAATCTTGCTGTCAGACAATTCATTGAAGATATTCCCCATAAAGAGCTCCGGGTAACCGTTATCGACCCTTCCGGCAAAGTACTGTTTGACAACAGCGGAACAGAAGAATTCAGCAACCATAACGATCGCAGCGAAGTACGCAAAGCCCGTTTATACAACGAAGGATTCGCCATCCGCTCGTCGCGTTCAACCGGTAAACGTTATTTCTATTCGGCCAACAATATAGGCGGATATATTTTCCGTACCGCCCTGCCTTACGATCCATACGTAAAAGGAATCCTTTCCATCAATAAAGACTTTATCTACTTTGCAGTCTTAATGATATTGATCTTCTTCTTTGTCCTTTCACGTTTCACATTCAATATTGGCCGGACTATCTCAAAACTACGCGACTTTGCTTTAAACATCCAAAAAGGGCAGATACCCGAAACAGACTATACTTTTCCGAATGACGAATTAGGTGACATTTCACAAAATATCGTTACACTTTATCATCGCCAGCAGAAGGCCAAAGACGAGCTTTCAATGGAACGGGATAAGATTATCAAGCATTTCCAATATTCTAAGGAAGGTTTTGCCATGTTCACTGCCGATGGGAAGGAAATACTGTCCAATATCCTTTTTATCCAATTCCTGAACATCATATCCGATACACAGATACACCAGGCAGAAGATGTCCTGGATATTCCGGAAATGGAGCCAATCCGCACTTTCCTTACCAAGACAATCAACCTGCAAAACCGAAAAAATAAAGTACTCCGCCAATCTGTTACCGTCGACAAAAACGGAAAAATATTTCTAATTGAATGCATCCTGTTCCTCGATAACAGTTACGAATTATCTGTTAACGATATTTCGCGACAGGAAGAAGAAAGCCGTATGAAACGCCAGCTAACACAAAACGTAGCGCACGAACTGAAAACACCGGTCAGCAGCATTCAAGGATATTTGGAAACTATTATAAGCAATCCGGATTTAATGCCCGACAAACGCCAATTCTTTTTGGAACGTTGTTATTCACAAAGTACCCGGCTAACCGGATTACTCCGCGATATATCCGTATTAAACCGTTTGGATGAAGCTGCAGGTATGTTTGACTTATCGGAAGTAAATATACCCAAATTAATAGCGGAAATACAGAAAGAATGCTCCAAAGAAATGGAAGAAAAGAAAATTACAGCCGAAGCCATCTTACCGGATAATCCAACCATATACGGCAACTATTCACTACTTTATTCCATATTCCGCAATCTGTACGATAATGCAATTGCTTATGCCGGTGAAGAAGTTCATATTACAGTAAACTGCTATAAGGAAGATCCTAAGTATTATTACTTCAGTTTCTCCGACAATGGCACCGGCATAGCTGAAGAACATATCAACCGTATTTTCGAACGTTTTTACCGGGTAGACAAAGGGCGAAGCCGTAAAGTAGGCGGAACCGGACTAGGTTTATCCATTGTAAAGAATGGCGTCAACTTCCATAAAGGGCAAATCTCGGCCAAAAGCAGCCTGGGAAAAGGTGTCACATTTTTCTTTACACTCAAGAAAAAAATATAATATCAGGAAGTAAACCATTCCTTAAACTCCGAAACGCGGGCTTTGCTTACCAGTATCTTTTCGGGAGCAGGCACTTTCAGATTGACAGACAAACGGCTGTTAAACCATAGGTCTATATCTTTTACAGCCATGCGGGAAATAACAAATTGCCTGTTTACGCGGAAAAACCGTGAAGGAGGAACCCTTAATACATCACTCAGATCGTGGTATACAATACTGCTCCGATGCATATCAGAGATTATTGAAACGGTATCATATCATACCGAGCATGACTGAATCCTATGATCCTTATGCAAATGCCATAGCAGAAAGGATAAACGGGATACTCAAACATGAGTTTCTGCTTGAAGACCTTAATCTTCCATTGACGCAGATGAAGCGTCTGGTAAAGGATGCTGTTTATAAATATAATAATCTCAGACCACATTACTCGTGCGGATACAAAACACCGGAGTATATGCACCATCAGAGGCAGATTAAAATTAAAAGTTACAAAAACAAACAGTTCAGCAAGGCTAGCCTTGCTGAACTGTGATAAATGTGTTAGTTTTGTCCAATAACTGTAACGGTTATTTAGGACTAGTCATTATTATTTCTTATATTTCCTACTTACACATATCATTGATAATCTGAATCAATTCTCCGCCTAATTCTTCGGCTTCTTTCATTGTATGGGCTTCGGAATAGATACGAATAATAGGTTCGGTATTACTCTTACGAAGATGCACCCATTTATCAGGGAAGTCAATCTTTACACCATCAATATCGGTAATATCATACTGGGCAAATTTTTCTTTTACCTTTACAAGGATTGCATCCACATCAATCTCCGGGGTAAGTTGAACCTTTTGCTTTGAAATAAAGTACGGAGGATAAGTTGCACGCAGTTCGCTGGTCTTCATCTTCTTTTTTGCCAAATGAGACAAGAACAAAGCTATGCCAACCAATGCATCGCGACCATAATGACTTGCCGGATAAATAACACCGCCATTTCCTTCGCCACCTATTATAGCATCGGTTGCCTTCATCTTTGTTACAACATTCACCTCTCCTACTGCAGCCGCATTATATTTGCAACCATGATTACAGGTTACATCACGTAAGGCACGGCTAGAACTAAGATTGCTAACCGTACTACCCGGCGTATGACTCAGAACATAATCGGCAATGGCTACCAGCGTATATTCTTCGTTAAACATTTCGCCATTTTCACAAACAATAGCTAAACGGTCTACATCCGGATCAACAACAAAGCCTACATCAGCCTTTGCATGTTTCATCAAATCCGAAATCTCTGTCAGATTTTCAGGTAATGGTTCCGGATTATGAGAGAAATTACCATGGGGAGCACAATGCAACTTAAAGATTTCTTTTACACCTAACGCATAAAGCAAATCAGGAAGCACAACACCACCTACCGAATTTACGCAATCGATAGCAACACGGAAGTTGGCAGCCTTAATAGCCTCTACATCCACCAAATCCAACTTCAGAACACTTTCGATATGTTTTTGTTTGTAGGTATTATCTGCAGTTACCTTACCCAGATGGTCAACATCGGCAAACTCAAAATTTTCTGCTGCTGCAATTTCCAATACTTCATTACCTTCTGCAGCATTCAGAAATTCGCCCCGTTCATTTAATAACTTCAAAGCATTCCACTGTTTCGGATTATGGCTCGCCGTTAAAATAATTCCACCACAAGCCTGTTCCATAGTAACGGCTATTTCGGTAGTAGGCGTAGTTGCAAGATCAATATCCACAACATCAAATCCCATACCTGTAAGTGTACCCAATACCACCTGTTTTACCATCGGACCGGAAATACGGGCATCACGTCCTACAACAATTTTGTTTGTCTTTACTTTTGTGCTTTTCTTTATAAATGTAGCATAAGCTGCCACAAACTTCACGATAGCCAACGGATTTAACCCGTCATCCGGACTACCACCAATTGTACCGCGAATACCGGAAATAGATTTAATTAGAGTCATAAGTCAGATTATTTTTCAAATATATACCTTACCTTCTTAAAATAGACAGGAATACCATTCGTGTTAAAATAGGTCTGCTGAGTAAATCTTTTAAACGGAACTATCAATTTCACATACGAACTGTCACCTACATAGGCCAGGCCGCTGGCTAGTCCTTCCCCTACAAAATCTGCATAATAAGAAGTTTTTGGCTGATTAATCCCATAAGTAAACTCTACAGGAAAAGTGTTGCTTTCCGACAAAGTATTAAAAGATGAGGTATCACCCAGCAATGGTTTTGCAATAAAACGGCACAACACCTGTGTCTGTCCAAGTACCGCCCGTTGGCCATTACCTGAATCAATCACATTCAGATAAACATCATTATCCAGCTTCACAAATTGATTGGGTTTAAAAACACCGTCTTCAGGATAATCATCCAATACTTCAATTCCCTCTTCATCAATCAGGCGGTTTATAGCTTTCTTTTCTGCTTTCAGCATATCCGTATACGTTTTCGTTTTACTACATGATATAGCCACCAGCGCAGCACACACAATCAACAAGAAATTAAAACCTTTTTTCATCTGTAACTCTTTAAATATAATGACTGGCAAATGTAAATAATCTCCATCACATCTTACGCATTTTTACTCAAATCTTCCATTTTATTAGGATTAAATTCCTCTAATCCTTTTTCGAAAACGGCAACGGCATCCGATAATGTTCCATAATATTCGCCACCGGAAGCATTTTTATGTCCTCCTCCACTGAAATATTTAGAGGCAAACTGATTACAAGGAAAATCGCCAACAGAGCGTAAAGATATTTTCATATAATCCGAATCTTCGCGAATGAATACACTGAAACATATACCTTCTATACTGAGTGGAAGATTTACAAAACCTTCCGTATCTCCGGTTGCATAATGGAAACGCTTCAATTCTTCATCAGACAATGTAATCAGTGCTGTATGACATCCAGGGTATATTTTCATCTTTTCATACAAGACATACCCCATCAAACGTAAGCGGGATTCCGAATAGACTTGATTCACCTGACGGTATATCAGATCCTTATCTATGCCTTTCTTTATTAGTTCGCTGATAATCGTATAAATTTCAGGTTTATTTGAATTGTATGTAAAAGAGCCGGTATCTGTCATCATTCCCGTATAAATACATTCGGCAGCATTTTTATCCAGCAGGTCAAACATGCCCATACGACAAATAAAACGGAATACCATTTCGCTGGTAGAAGACATTTCGGGATAAGACATTATTACACGACAAAAATCGGCCGGGTTCAAATGATGATCTATCATTACCTTACGTCCTTCGGCAGCTATAACAACCGGAGCCAGCTTTTCTATACGCTTCGGTTCATTAAAATCCAAACAGAAGATTACATCCGCTTCACGTATTAATTGTTCGGCAAAATCCGGATATTTCTCATGGATCACTATATCTTTACGTCCCGGCATCCAATTATAAAATGAAGGAAATCCATTTGGCACAACCACCGAAACATTATCTTTACCGTAAGCAGTCAGAAAATGATATAAACCTAAAGATGAACCTAGCGCGTCACCATCCGGTGATACATGTGTTACTATAACAAAACTTTCGCCTTTTTCTACGTACTTTTTGGCTTTCTGAATCTTTTCTTCGTGAATGATTTTTGTAATCATATAATCTTTCTAAATTTTCAAAGCCAAAGGTACGACTTTTTTATGTTTCAGGATACATAATACCTTTTAATAACTTCAGCAAACATTATAATTAACAATAAAGACAATGATAAAAGTAGCCATACCGGACGATGCAAACGTAAATATAACAACGATGACAAAAGAATAGCATAGCAAACTATCAAACTTACAAAATCAAGTTGAATAATAAACATAGCTCCTGGAATGTGACTGAAAGCATCCACAATTTTCACCATCCATTGCGTTAAAATCTCCACGCCCCGCTGCAACCAGTCAAGGCCAGGAAACCATTGAGGCAACATAAGCCATAAAAATGCCATCGGAATAAGCATTGTTGCAATAAAGGTTAAAGGCAAGTTCGTGAATAAAAACACGGATGATGACCGTCCGAAATAAAATAAACAAAGTAACGCCGTGCCAACCTGCGCCGCAATTGTTATTGTAATCCAATTCCAGGGAATCGACAACAAAGGATTTCTTACATAAATAAAATTCCTTAATGACGGTTGTAAATACAGGATAAAGAATACTGCTATATAACTCAACTGGAAACCTATATCAAACAAATAAAACGGATCGTACACCAACATACAAAAAGCCGCGGCAGCCAAAGTATTATAGCTATCTGTTGTACGCCGCAAAACTTTTCCTGTCAGGTAAAAAGACAACATACAACCAGCCCTGACAGTTGAAGCGGCCATACCTGTGACACAAACAAAACTCCATAAAAGAACCACTACTAAAATATACTTAGTCCATCGTCCGGCTCTGTTCTTTGGAAGAAATCCCAAAGCAATGGAAAGAAAACCACAAACGATAGCTACATGAAAACCGCTTACAGCCAAAATATGTGCCACACCGGCTGTCGAAAAATTTCTTTTCACCTCCGGGTTCATAGCTTGCCGGTATCCTAATGTTATTGTAGCTAAAACCGATTTTTCTTCATCTGTCAAGTGTAAACAATCAAAAGAGTCGGCCAATTTTGATTGTTCTTTCATAGCAAATTGCTGTATTACAGCAGGGCTAACATGATTATCTTGCCGCTCAACTCCTGCGGTAACAAACATGGATGACGTTATTAGCAGACAAGAAAAAACAAATCCCCATGTCCAGCGGTAATTATAACAACATCTATTGCCGTTCGCTTCGAAACAGAATGCCAATAACAAGAATGTACCGGAGGAAAACAAAAGCAAAACAGAAAGATTGCAGTCAGGAAATATTAACTGTAACAAGATTCCGGCTATCCATAAGAAAAGCGGCCTCACAAAAGGCCGCTTTTGAATTTCTTCAATCATTTATGTCAAGGTTTGGTATTTTATGTATTTTATTATAATTCTTTCAAATCCCGTATCGTCTGTAACGGATCAGGAGATTTAAAAACAAAACTACCTGCCACTAAGACATCTGCACCTGCATCTAACAGTCGTTTTCCGGTTTCCATATTAACGCCTCCATCTATTTCGATTAAAGTATTCAAACCTTTACGGGTTATCATTTCTTTCAAACGGACCGTTTTTTCCACTGTATGTTCAATGAAACGCTGTCCTCCGAAACCCGGATTAACAGACATAAGCAATACCATATCCACATCCTGGATAATGTCTTCCAATAGACAAACCGGAGTATGCGGGTTTAGAGTAACTGCCGCTTTCATTCCCGTTTCCTTAATTGCTGCCACCGTACGGTGCAAATGCGTACTTGCTTCATAATGTACATTCATCATATACGCACCTATAGCTGCAATTTCCCTGACGAACTTCTGAGGCTCAACTATCATCAGGTGAACATCCATTGGTTTCTTACAGATAGGCTTCAATGCCTCAAGCACAGGAAAGCCAAAAGAGATATTCGGAACAAATACGCCATCCATAATATCCAAGTGTAACCAGTCTGCATCACTATTATTTATCATTTCTACCTCTTCCTGCAAATGCATAAAGTCCGCAGACAATAAAGAGGGTGCTATTAAATGTTTCATAAATACTCTTTTGTTTTTTGCAAAGGTACATAAAAAGAAAGAGAACACTTACATAATAAATGTTCTCTTTCTCTAATTCTTTAATTCATTACTAAACCGCAGAGGTCTGCTCTCAACAGAGGTTCTGCATGATAAACCCTTGCAAACTGACTAAGGAAATCCAGCGTTTGCTTGCGAGGCATGCTGTTCTTGTCATCAGGGTTCTTTTTGGCTTTATTGTCCGCTTCATTCATACATTGAGTAGAAAGTCTTTTCATAGGCAACTGTTTTTTCTTTTGATATTAAAACGTTACCTTGTTCCACTTATTGCACGAAATGATATTATTTTATCAAATTATACCAAAGATAATTCTATGCTGTTTTCATCCGCCATACGGCGCATATTCAGGATAGCATATCTCATACGTCCTAAAGCCGTATTGATACTTACACCGGTTATATCAGCAATTTCTTTAAAGCTGAGATCCTGATAGTACCTCATTTCCAACACTTCACGCTGACTATCAGGCAAATGCCTAACCAATTTTTTCACATCCGAAAGAACCTGACGACGTACAATATTATCTTCGATTGTTCCATCGCAAAGTTTTATATTATTAAAAAGGTCTACTTCAACCTCATCATTGGAGACTGTATTTTCGCTACGTTCCTGACGGAAATAGTCAATAATCAGATTATGGGCAATACGCGTTATCCATGCTTTAAACTTCCCGTTCTCTGTATACCGGCCTTGCTTAATAGTCATAATAACTTTTACAAAGGTCTCCTGGAAAATATCTTCCGTAAGATCTCTATTGCGTACTATAAAGTAAATATAGGAATGGATGCTGCTTTTATAACGACTTAACAAAACATCGAATGCAGCATTATCACCTTGCGCATAAAGGACAACCAGATCTTCGTCGGTCATCATTTTTAATGTACTCATTACTTTTCTTATTTTAAGTTTCCTTGAGTAACGTTTATGCTATAGGCTGTGAAGTTTTAATGTTATACAATGTTTATTATGGAAGCAAAAGAACAAAAACTATTTTAATTAGGCAAGTTTTTCATTTCTTTTTATAAAAAGAATGTCCCCTACCTGTACTTTTCACGTACAAATAGGGGACATTTCTGAACTAACTATGGCTTTTTAGAACTTATAGCCCAATGTCAAAGCCACACGCGTCGTATTTGTTTTCAAAGTTGCTCCCTGATTAAGGATTTCAATATCACCATCTTCCATTGGATATAAATTAGAGAAATTATAAGCATCTTCTTTATGTACTGTATACACATACGCCAAATCGGCATAGAAGTTAGGTGTAAAACGATAACCAAGACCTATTGTATAATTGTTCACACCCCGGTCTATCGTATAGTTAGGAATAGTACCTACAGTAACTGTCTCAATTTTCTGGTCTCTCAAATCAGCTTTTACCGGACTACCGCTCCAAGCATAACCCGCGCGTACCGAAAACTGAGGTGTTATTCTGGCTTCCGCGCCTACACGTAAAGTATTTCCAATACCAAAATCTTCTTTTATATACGTATTTGTTTCCAGGTTTTCATTACCGTTTTCAAAATACATTTTCATGTTCTTGTAATTGGTTAGCTCATAATCAACACTGATTAACCCATACTTTCCGATAATTGCAGCAGCACTGAACAACCATTTATCAGGAGAACGGTACTGGTAATTCGAATATGCACCATCAGGGGTAGTAGCCCACTGATCGCCCCCCATCACACGCGAAGAACCTTTTGCGTAAAAATAATCTGTCATCTTATACCAGACAGGAGAATTATATGCAACGCCTAACCGGAAATAGTCTGACGGACGAACAATGGCTCCTATATTAAAAGAATAACCTGTACCATCCGTGCTAAGGGAATTTTCCAGTTTCAGATTACTGTCATCCGTAAATACTTCATTATACCAGGAAGAATAATCATAATTCAAATCCGTAATAGCCAACGTACCTCCCAACAAAAAAACATCAGAAAAATTTAATCCGAAAGCTATATTATACTGATCAATTGCACCTCTCTCCGTCACGTTCAAATCGGCTCCCGTCTGCTTCAGCCATTCTCCTGTTCCCGAATTTATATAAGAGCTGGAAAACTCTCTACTCCTATCACCTCCGATAGGATTCATAAAACCGGCATTATAGCCAAGAACAGACATCCACGGCAGATCGTTAGCATACGGGTCAAGCCCTTTTCCGTCTTTCAGGTCGTTTGCAATAAAACCAGGAGAGCGATGAGCTAAACGCGTTGACAACTCGGCAATATAATCGGACAGGGATGTGTTCAGTCCGCCGCCGGTACTCATAGTATAATTACGGCTATAGTTTTTTGCCCTATTGTAAGAGAAACCAACATTCCAGCTCACCAGACCTGCATCATTGGAGGTCGGGAAATAACCCACATAAGCTATATTGTCAAAATTTACTCTCGTACGGCTATTATCAACTTTATTACCCAGCCAATCAGATTTGGCAGAAACACTGGACAAACTTAACGTTGTAACAATTTCGGAACTACGATAAATTGCCAATCCAGCCGGGTTGCTATGCATTGCCGAAATATCTCCGCCCAAAGCACCAAACGCACCACCCATACTCAAATAACGCGCTGTTCCGTTCAGATCATTCTGAACAAATCTAAAAGCATCTAACTCGCCTTGTGAGAAAGCGGCACTGCTATATAAAGCGAGTGCCGACATTACGATCAATATCTTTTTCATCTTATTCTCTATTTAATCAACCTGATATCCTTTCTATCTACGGCCACCACCGGAACGGCTTCCGCCACCTCCTGACCTAACGCTACCGCCACTTGACCGGCTACCACCAAAACTACCACTTGAAGAACCTATGGAAGAACCACTGCTACGGGAAGGAGCTGTGTAACTTCTGGTTTCGGATGATGATGAACGGCTACTATTATTATATGAACGATTATTATTATAAGTACGGCTCGGTGCTGTATATTGACGGCTGAACGAAGAACGACCAGCGCTGCTACTTCTTTCAATCACGCGTGAACGGCTGGAGTTCACTGATGACGAACGGTTACCGGATGATGATGAAGAACTACGTCCTATAGAGGATCTGCTGCCGGCTCCGGAAGCCCCGCTTCTTGAATATGTGCCGGATCTGTCAGATGAAGATACACGTCCCGAACTACTTCGTCCCGTCGTAGAACTTCCTCTTAATGAAGAAGAAGTAGAACGGTCGCCTGCATAACTTCTTCCATTGGAAGTACGTCCGTTATATGTGCTTGTACCGGCATAGCTTCTGCCGCCAGAAGTACGTCCGTTATTATATTTCGTATATGGAGTTGCATAATACGGATAATGATGATGGTGTCCCCAATGGCCACCCCAGTAGCCGCCGCCCCATCCCCATGATGGACCATACCATGGATCATACCAACCACCATACCACGGGCTTGACCAACCGGCGTAAAATCCGCCCCAACCAAAGCCCCAGCGAGGTCCATACCATGAGGAGTAAGTCCACCAAGGACTGTAACCAATCCAAGGATCATACCAGCCTCCGCCATACCATGGGTTACCCCAGCTATTACCTATATTGATATTGAAGTTTACATTTGCATTTCCATCTGAATAATCGGTATCATAGCCATAACCATAATATCCGTCACTCAAATACAAATCAACCTGATCGGCACCAGCTATTGTAATTTTACTAGGTGAATGATAGCGAATAATACGTTCTGTATATTCCGTATCGGAACGACGTTCGGGAGCAGCTTTTGTTTGTACAACATCACTTTCCGTAAATTCATCGTCATCATTATAAGGTTCGTCTACATCTACAGAAGTGTAACGACGGTTATATTCGTCCACATCCCTGCTTGCACCATAAGCTGAGGTGGCTGAAGATGCGACTTCTCTCTTTGTTTGTATTACGTTTTTCTCTTCTACTTTTTCTTTCTTCTTATTCTTGCTTGAAGAGAAATACACATCATCAAAGAATTCTTCCTGGGCAGCAACACTGAAAGTCACCAGAAGCATAACTATCACAGATGTTAATTTCATGGGTTTCATATTTTTTCTCCTCTTCATTTATATATTCCTAATCGATATTTATATTTTAGACATTGAACCATCCCGATGGTTTAACTAGTATTTCTTTTTAAAGAATAAACACCTTGCACTATAGGTACAAATATAGCCTGTTATTAATGGAATCAAAGCATTTATATATACTTTAACTATCTATCACAGACAATACACGCTGTCTACAATTTAAGATGCATAAGAAGAACGTTTCGCTGCAAAACATCCCGATGATTTTTGAAAATGATCAGGATGTTTTGTAAAAATCATCGGGATGAGTTAAAAATATGAATGGTAGCTTTATTACGACCGACCTCAGTGCCGGTATTGATAAACGACTTGAAAAAATACAGAAGATGGAATAAATAAATTATCCGAAATGCGGTGGTTTCATACTGAGCTTCTTTTCAACAAAACTCTTCATAAAGGCCACTGTTTCGTCAATACCTAATACAGAAGCATCTATGGAAAAGTTATACGAAGAAGCGACGCCCCAAGCTTTATTTGTATAGTAATTGTAATAAGCGGCACGGGATTTATCCGTTTTAACTATCAATTCTTTCGCTTGCTCTACAGTAATTTGCTGACTCTCCAAAATCCTCTGAATACGATTTTCCATTGTATTATGGACAAAGAAACTGATACATGCAGTATCATCACGGAGGATATAATCGGCACAACGTCCGACCAGAATACACGATTCGGTCTCGGCCAACTTCCGGATGGCATCACTTTGCAACTTAAATAGTGCATCGTTAGACAAAATATCATTGAAAGGAGTAAACATACTCATATACGAATAGCCCATTGTAAAAGCATAGGCCAAGCCACTTGAAGCACGTTCGTCAGCCTGCTCAAATACATCTTCACACAATCCGCTTTCTTTTGCCGCTACGGACAACAATTCTTTATCGTAATAGGCAATGCCCAAAGATTTTGCCAGTTTTTGTCCTATTTCTCGTCCACCGCTTCCAAACTGCCGGCCGATGGTTAATACTATCCTATTATCCATAGAGTAAATCGTTAAAAATATTACAGCGTTAAAGATACAATTTTTTTTATTCTTTCGGCATACGTTTAAATTTTCTAAACTGATTCACCAAAACAATAGCCGTTACGATAGTTGCAGTTGCATCGGCCACCGGTATACTGATCCACACTCCGAGTGTCCCGAAAAACCGGGGAAGGATAATCAAGCAAGGTACAAGGAACAGCAACTGACGGGTAAGTGATAAGAAAATAGCTTTCTTGGACATACCTATGGAAAGGAAAAAGTTTGTTGCCACCATTTGAAATCCTACAATCGGAAATACAGCAAACACAATGTGCAAACCATACACGGAAGCATTAATTAATTCATCATCCACAGTAAACAACTGTACGATCAGTGAAGGAAACAACTGGCATAATAAAAATCCAAAAGTAGCTACTCCAACAGCCCATTTAGTAGTCAGTTTAGTTACTTCCGTAACACGATGGAACTGGCGGGCTCCGAAATTATACCCGGCAATAGGCTGCATACCTTGGTTGAAACCCATTATGATCATAATAAAGAGAAAAACAATACGGTTTACAATGCCATACGCACCAATCGCCATATCGCCTCCATATTCTTTCAACCCTCTATTTATCAAAATTATAATCAGACACGAACACATATTCATCAGAAAAGGGGACATACCTATATATAGGATTCCTTTTACAATTTCTGATCTCAAATGAAATATGCCACGATGAAAATGAATCAACTGTTTCGGTTTTGAGAAATGAATAAACTGTCCCATCAGTGAAATCACCTGAGAAATAACCGTAGCCCAGGCCGAACCCTCAATGCCCCATCCGAAACCAAATATAAAAAGAGGATTCAAAACACAGTTTATTACAACCGAAGCCAATGTTGCATACATTGCCAACTTAGGGAAACCCGAAGAACGAAGTACAGCATTCAATCCCAGATACATATGAGTAACAACGTTGCCATATAAAATAACCCGCATATAATCGCGCGCATAAGAAATCGTATTTTCGCTGGCTCCAAAAAAATATAAAACCGGATCTAACAGAAAGAGAAAAACAAAAGTAAAAGTAACCCCTAACAGGATATTCAACATCAGTACATTTCCCAAAACCTTATTGGCTCCTTCATAATTTTTTTGTCCCAACTTAACAGATACCAAAGTAGAAGCTCCGACGCCAACAAGCGAACCAAAAGCTGCTGCTAAATTCATTAACGGAAAAGTTAAAGCCAAACCAGAAATAGCCAACGGACCAACACCATGTCCTATGAAAATGCTGTCTGCCATATTATAAAGAGAAGAAGCTGTCATCGCTATAATGGCCGGAATTGCATACTGGGTCAGTAACTTACCGACAGGCTCGGTACCTAATACCAAAGGAGAGTTTTGTTTTGCCATATATTATATTTTCTGCAAAGATACACACTTTTAGACTTAATTTTTACCTTTGCTTTTGTATAATGGATTATAAAATATGGCAGAAGAATTAATCATCAGGCAAGGTAATAAAGAGGATCAGTACAAAACTTTATTTCCACAAATTAAATCACTGGTAGACGGAGAGACTGATTTCGTCGCCAACATGGCCAACATTACAGCTGCATTAAAACAGACTTTCGATTTCTTTTGGGTTGGGTTTTACACTGTAAAAAACGAACAATTGGTATTATCTCCTTTTCAAGGACCTGTTGCCTGTACACGAATCCAATACGGAAAAGGCGTATGCGGCACAGCATGGAAAGAAGCACATACAATTATTGTTCCCGACGTAAATATGTTTCCGGGACATATAGCCTGCAATTCAGCCTCAAAGTCGGAAATTGTCGTACCCCTCATTAAAGAAGGGCAAGTTATAGCCGTATTGGATATAGACAGTGACAAACTGAACAGTTTCGACGAAACAGATTCAGCCTGTCTGGAAAAAATATGCAATCTTATTGTACACTGACCTGTCGACCGGCTGTATTAGCCCGAATCAAATTATTATACATAGCCTCACAATATACAGGCGGCAAATAGAAACGTCCCGGATAAACAGCACATAGATTAATTTTCACTGTCACTTGTCGGCCTGAAGGCAGATTATCAATGTAACTATATACACGATCGTCGCGAATATCCTGATAACTAACTCCTACCGTTTGTACACTTGTTGCACCTTCATTCAAGAAACGCGTATTAAGTATTTCCCATCCGGCAGGAAATATTTCGGTAAGTACCAAATTATTAAAGCCACGTGCCGCAGGGTTCTTTATAGTCACAACAGCAACAAAATTCGTTCCTTGTTCCAGACTGTCCACATTTACCGGACGGCCATTCATACCAACATAGCTAATGGCCATTGTTATACCATTTGAATATGCTTCTTCTTTACCCTGTTCAGGTATTCCTTCCATGATAACACGGGCAAACAAAGTAGACTTACCCGTATTCTTAATTTCCAAAGAAGCAGAAGAAGAGGCTTTTTTCAATAATACTTCAGACCATATATTCTTGGGACTAGTTACCTTTTCCGATTTTCCGGCACAGGAATAAGAAAAATCCATTGTTTCACCAACCTGGTAACGTTTTACATATTCGGACAAACTAACTAATGCAAATGCAGTGCTTTGTGTACTCAACCATTCATCCGAAGATAAAGATTTTGAAATTTCATTTGCCATACCGGCAGCTTCTTTACCTTTATCAAGCAAGCAGAGCGTCATAAGACGAATTGCATCGTCACGCAGATCACTGCCAAACGTCAAATCATATTCGGAATAGTCCATTTTCAAATTTGTAGTTTTAGATATTAAAGTATTGGCAACATCCGGACGGCCAATCAAAGCATATGCCGAAGCAAGCATCCAGCGGCTCACAGCAGACAATGAAGTATTTTCTTTCAGTCTGTTCATAGCTCCCACTTCAGGAAGTTGAGCCAGAGCCAACACATACAAACGATAAGACTGCGTCATCTCTTCCGAACGTTGATAATAGGATTGAACCGGTTTCCAATCCCGGGCCACTCTTCGCAGGTTATTCAAAACATTACGTTTAACAGATTCAGGCACCAGATAACCTTGTGCTTCGGCAGAAAGTATAAAATGGGTAGCATAAACAGTGCCCCATCCATTCGTACTGGTTCCGCCCGGCCAATAAGAGAAAGCTCCATCTACAGTTTGATATGAACGCAAACGGCGCAGCACCTCTTTTACAGCGCTCTCGGTAGAAATTTCCTGTTCTTTCGAAAGAAACACAAATTCCTCCAGGTATAATTGTGGAAATGCCTTTGATATAATCTGCTCAATACAACCATGCGGATAACCAAGAAGATAACCGAGACGCGCAGACAAATTAACAGGCTGTATATCCGACATTTCCAGGGTCAATGTATTTGTACCGTCAGTTCCCGGTAATTTAACTGCTTCTTTCCATGATTTTCCGGCATCCAGCGTAACAGGAATTACTTTGGTTTGAGAACGCCGTACGGAACGGATTTCAATATCGGCTTCATATACAGATTTATCACCTTTGCCAACCGCCGTAATCGTAATATGTCCAACCCCCGGAGTATCTTTCACACGAATACGGAACTGAGCTTGCTTATCTCCTTTCTTACCAAAATTCAAAATCTTTGCATCCTCTCCCACAACCAGCATATTATCCGAACAAGAAATAGAAACATCCACATTTCCCACACCATCTTCGGTGGCAAAAACAGTGGCGGGAACTATCATCTCTTCGCCTACGCCAATTACCCGTGGCAAAGTTCCAAGCAACATCACCGGTTTACGCACCATCACAGTTTTATCAGCATGGCCGTATGCCTCACCATTACCGGCTACTATCATCACTTTTACCCGTCCGTTATAATTTGGCATCTTATAAGAATGAGATTGCTTCTGCCCTTTCTTCAATAGGAAGGGTCCTTCAAACTGTACTACTGGTTTAAAGCGATTTACAATCGCTTTCGGGCCTTTATTCAAAGCATCGTCACCACCAATACTAAACAACTGTTCAATACGTCCGCCATAAGCTCCCAGCACATAGTTATATAAATCCCAGGTATTGACTCCCAGAGCCTCACGCGCATTAAAAGCTTTCCATGGTTCGGGTGTACGGAAACGGGTAAGATCCAAAAGCCCTTCATCCACAATAGCCAACGTATAAGCCATTTCGCGACCGCTTTGCTCTGAAACAACAACCGTATAATTACTTTCTGGCTTTATTTCATCCGGTGTTTGAATTACCGGAGTAAGATGACTCTCAGGAGAAGTAACTGTAAACGGAACTACTCCATATAACCGGATTGGCAAGTCATTTTGCGTAATTCCGTGCGGTTGCAATAATGTAACATACACGTATGCATTAGGTTGCATCTCAGGCGTAACATCCAGCTTAATGATAGTTTGTCCATCGCCACATTCATATTCCATAGTAGAAAGTACACGGCTTCCATTCTCAATATTCACAATAGCACGGCTCCCTTTGGAAGAAGGTATAGTAACAATCAATTTCTCACCCGGAGTATAATTATCCTTATCAGTCTTAAAACTCAACATGGTTGCAGCCTGGCTACCGTCGGCATTACGACGACCTTCATTGTAAGGCCAGTCATAATAGCTCATCACACCGGTAGAATGCTTGCTATCTTTATCTTTAACCGAAATAAAATAAGTTCCCCATTGTTCGTCATTAAATGAGAGTTTGAACTGCCCTTTACCGTTTGTCCCGGTACGAACCGTGAAATTCTTAACCGGTTTGTTATATGACTCAGAAACATAATTTGCCAAATCGCTATTGTCCGAACTCCACCACCAATACCAGTATACTTTATATATAGAAACTTCCAGCTCCGTATTAGATTGCGGATTACCTAAATAGTCAACCGAAGCAACCTCGTATGTATATTCTGTTCCGGTATTCAACTGTTCCTTCTCTTGTTGCGGAGACTTGATTCCGGCATATCGCCGATATGGAGAATAAAGCATCCGGTTAGCATCAATACTAAAGTCGCCCGATTCTTCATATACCCGTGTTACAAAGTTTGCCATAAGCATTCCGGGAGCAGAAGTTCCCGCCTCGAAACGGGCTTGAATAACCGCATTCCCATTTCCATCCGTAGTACCGGAAATCAATTTGCTTTCTTCACTATTGAATACCCGGGAGGGATCGTCAAAGTAGAAATCCTTATATCCCGTAAAACTTGTAGGTGCCGGGATAAACGTTCCTTGTATATCATATTTTAAATTGCGGGCTGTTGCTCCCTGCAACCATTCCACATGTAAATGGGCATCTATAGGTTCGTTACGCAACAAAGTCTTCTCCGGCATCGTTAGGTTTATTTTTAAACGGTTCGGTTTTATGGATTCAATACGTAGCCGTTTTGTAAAAGTAGCACCTCCCACATTAACATTTACATTCCAGGCACCTGTCGGAGCATCCGGTTCGGTGGGCATGTCAAACACATAAGTTCCCAACACGCCTTGTGTCTGTGTTTTTCGGGTATAAAGTTGTCCTAACGGATTATATAGTTCCATAACAACAGGATGATTAGCCGGCAATTGTTTCAAACCGTCATTCAGCATAAAACCTAAATGCAACGTATCACCCGGACGCCACACGCCCCGTTCTCCATAAATAAAACCTTTAATCCCCTTCTGTATCACTTCTCCCGATACATCAAACGAACTCAACGATAAAGCCGATCCATTATCCACACGAAGATACGAACGCTGTTTGCCTAAAGAGGCTATCAGGTAGAAAGGCTTGCCGGAAGCAAGTTTCAATTTCGCACAACCTTTATCATCCGTTACGCCTTTGGCTAAAACCTGATGTTGAAAGTTATAAACTGCTACGTCTACCTTTTTTTCGGGATGCGTACTTACTATATTGTGCACCAAGACAGTCATTTCATTATCCCCGCCGGCCATAGCCATAAGGCCAAGATTGGTTGCCAGTATATTTTTTCCTGTTACCTTATTATAATAATAACTGTTGGAACAAGGATTATTCCGTTCGTTATAGTTATAATCCGACCAGTTAAAATCTCCATTGTAATAATAATAACCGCCATCATCAAAACGGCTGCATTCTTCTTTGAACTTTATCTCATCCTCTGCCAATATTTGTTCTTTTGAAATTTTCGTTCCTCCGTCACAAGGATAAGCGGACAATTCTTTATTAAAAGACAATTCGACCCGATAAATAGCTCCAGGCTCAGGTTGTATCAGTTGTTTTAGGTCAATAGCAAAAGTATTCCACTTGGAAATATCCAGGGAAGCGTCATCGTCTAAAAAAATAGTCTTTCGCGCAACCAAGCGGCCAACCCGCATAAGATCCGAAGTTTCATTCAGATTATTCACCTGTAGAAACTGACCGATATTTTGTTCCAATACCTTAATTACACGTACTACCACACCACGAAGATATACTGCCTGGAAAGGAACAGTCAGTTGCGTTGATTGGGGAATAATAACCCCATTTCCAATAAAACGAACGGCGGGCAATGAAGTATTTATATCAACTTGCCGGACAACATCCTGTCCCAGCTTCAAACCGCTTTTACTCTTTATTTCCCTGTTTAAATGAACATTAAGCACACCTTCACGCTGGGCATCCGGATATAAACGAAGTTTATTGCCATCCATACTCACAGTCTCCGATGTATTACCGGCTATAAAGGCAAGTCCCTGCATATCTTGCGTTATATCCAATAACTTGGTAAAAGCAATCTCTACATATTTCTCCGGTTCGGAAACATAATTAACACTATACACAGAGAAATCGTTCACTGAGGGAATATCAACAGACAAAAGATCATCTTCCTGAACATCAGATTTATTGGGAGCTACAGAAACAACCAGTTTACGTGCACCATCAGTACCGGCTGCTACATTCATTAAGGAAACCTGATGCTTCTTACCATCCGGGCTATGCAGCCAGACAGTCTCTACTTTTTCCGAAAACCGAATCAGAGCCTCAACAGTTTCGGGTGTTTCTTTATCAGGTGTATACAAAGTGCACACAACATCATATCCATTCTCATTTTTAGCATTCACATTTATTGACTCCACATTAGCCCGAAAGGTAAGCGGGTTTGTAGAGAATTTAAAAGTAAAATACCTGTCTTTTCCTTTGGCATCAAACCACTCGGAAAGATCTGCAGTGATTTTATATGCCGTATTGCGTTCAAAGTTTTTAGCAGGTCTAAACACTATAGTCTGCCCATTCTCGAAAGAAAAAGCACCCTTTACTTCCGGTTTTATACGAATCAGTTTATTTAACTGTTCCGCATTCATTTTATCAGCCGGGACTTCTTGATTAAGAATCAAATACACGGGAGCATATCTCGATATTTTACCAGAAGTAAAAGCTTCTACATAGGGACTGAATGCCAATTCTCCGTTATCACTATTCTTCGTATTACAACCGGAAAACAATGTAAGAAGATATAAAGAACAAATCAAGTACAGATACTTTGCCATAACGATTGATATTAACGTAAATACTGTCTATGACAAAGATAATCTTTTCTCTTAATCAGTCTATCTAAAAATAGAAAAATCCATATATTAGCGTCCTAATCAGAATAAAAAGATGTTCTACAAAAACATAAAACGCAGACCTGTCAAACTACTTATGAGCCTCGTTGCACTTTTGGGTATTCTATGGGGGATCATGTATATTATTGTTCCGCGCACTCTGTTTCCTGACATCTATTCTACACTACTTTACTCGGCCGAAGGGAACTTGTTAGGAGCACGTATTGCACCTGACGGACAATGGAGGTTTCCTGCAACAGACTCACTACCCGAGAAATTCGCCAAATGTCTGATAACTTACGAAGACAAAAGATTCTATTATCATCCGGGAGTAGACATAGTAGCGATAACACGTGCCCTCAAACTGAACAGCCAGGCCAAACGTATTATAAGCGGAGGGAGCACCCTTACCATGCAACTAGCACGTATTGCCAGAGGAAACAAACAACGGTCTTTTTATGAAAAAGGAATAGAAATGTGTTGGGCTGTTTTTCTGGAAACAATCTACAGCAAAAATGAAATATTAAATCTATATGCTTCTCATGCCCCTTTCGGCGGGAACGTAATCGGAGCAGAAACCGCAGCCTGGCGATATTTCGGACGGAGTCTCGATAATTTATCATGGGCAGAATATGCAACATTGGCTGTATTGCCAAACTCACCGGCAATGATTCATCCCGGACGTAACCGTAAACAACTCAAAGATAAAAGAGACAAGCTTCTTGGTTTGTTAGTAAACCAAAATATCATTGACAGTACCGAATATGAACTATCCTGCATGGAACCTCTACCGGATGCTCCTCTACCGTTGCCCAATGATGCACCTCATTTATTAGAAAGGCTGGCAGCGGATATGCCGGGTGAGCGCATCACCACGTCGGTAAAACAAACATTACAACAGCAAGTGCAAGAAATGGTAAACCGTTATGCCTTAGAGTATAGTTCAAACCATATTAACAACTTAGCAGCCATTATTACCAATGTAGAAACAGGAGAAGTAATAGCATACGCCGGGAATGTTACTCTCAAAGGCGATGATAAGAAAGGAAATCAGGTAGATATCATTACCTCGCCACGTAGCACCGGTAGTATATTAAAACCTTTACTTTATGCCGGAATGTTACATGACGGATTAATTTTACCCTCAACTCTGATTTCGGACGTCCCTTTAAATATAAACGGATTCATGCCCCAGAATTTCAATAAAACCTTCTACGGAGCCGTTCCTGCACATGTTGCAATAGAACGTTCTCTAAATGTGCCGTTAGTACGAATGCTATCCCAATACAACACCGGACGCTTTATGCAACTACTGAAAACATGGGGAATGACGACCTTACGTTTTCCCGAAGAACATTACGGAGCCTCCCTGATCCTGGGAGGAGCCGAAGGTACTTTATGGGACCTTACAGGCATATATGCCTCCATATCGCGAGTGTTGTCACATTACCGGAAATATAACGGAAGATATAATGCTGCCGACATACATCCTTTAAGTCCTTTTCCCGTAATAGAAAGAAATCCCGTACAATACGTTACTGATAAAAGGCTGACAGACATCCCTTCCCTTTCTGCTGCCTCTTTATGGTTTACGGCAGAAGCCATGTCCGCCCTAAACCGTCCGGAAGAAGAAGCCGACTGGCAACAATTTGAATCGATGAAAAAAATTGCGTGGAAAACCGGAACAAGCTATGGAGGGCGGGATGCATGGGCTATAGGCTTCACACCTCATTACGCGGTAGGTGTCTGGGTAGGAAATGCGTCAGGGGAAGGACGTCCGGGATTGACAGGAGTAGGAAATGCCGCCCCTGTATTATTTGACTTGTTCTCCCTACTCCCGGGCAACGACTGGTTCGACATGCCTTACGACGAAATGGAACAAGTTGCTATTTGCAGGCATAGCGGCCACAAAGCTTCTGCTATATGTGAACAGGTTGACACACTATATATACCACGTTCCGGTAACAATACAACAATATGTCCTTATCATAAACTGGTACATCTTTCTGCAAATGGCAAATACAGAGTAAACAGTTCATGTGAATCGATAAACAATATGATTACACGCTCATGGTTCATATTACCACCTTCACAAGAATATTATTATAAAAACTACCACATAGATTATATCCCGCTTCCTCCGTTTAAACCAGGATGCGAACAAGTACAAAGCCGCCAAATAGAACTGATTTATCCGGAACATAATGCCGTACTATTCCTGCCAAAGGGCTTTTCAGGTCAACAAGAGAAATTTGTATTCAAAGCCGCCCATGCCCGTAAAGAGGCAACAATATACTGGCACCTGGACAAGTCTTATTTGGGGGAAACAACCGGGAATCATCAGATTGCTTGCATCGTACCTGCCGGAAAGCATCTTCTCACCCTCATTGACAACTCAGGTAATCAACGAAAGATTATGTTTGAAGTAAAATAACAGGAAGGTATTATTACTCTTTAGGTAACATTTTCTTCAGCAACAAATAACCGCATAAACCGGAAATGAACGATCCGGAAAACACACCAAGTTTAGCCTGATTCAAAAGATCAATGCCTACAGGCGTATCCGAACCAAAAGAAAGGTTGGCAATAAACAAGGCCACCGTAAAACCGATTCCTCCCAACATAGACACACCCAGAAGTGTCCGTTTACTCATTCCTGTGGGCATAGAAACAATGCCGGATTTAACAAACAGATATGAAAAGGAGAATATTCCCACTGTCTTACCAACAAACAAACCGGCCAACACTGCCAACGGAACATTCAGCAACGTCTGCGGCTGAATATTGCCAAAGGTCACTCCGGCATTAACAAATGCAAACAAAGGAAGGATCAGGTAATTTACCAACGGATGAAGCTTATCGGCAATACTCTGTAACGGGCTGATTGTCTTATCCGCCAAAGAATGGATATTATTAAGTACCTGGATTTGAGTCGGAGTCAACACCGCCGCTTGCTTTGACTGTTTCACCTCCGTATAATCCAGCATATCCAAATACCCGGTCATGTCGCAAGTAAAATCATCCAGCTTAACCACCGGACGTGCAGGAACCGTAAATGCCACCAATACCCCGGCTATAGTAGGATGAACCCCCGATTCCAGAAATAACAACCACACAATAAAGCCGGCCACATAATAAAACAGACTATTATGAATCCCGAGTTTACCGCCAACATATAGCAATGCCAAAATAGCAATAGATATCAATAACGGCACGGAAGCAATCTCGCCACTATAAAATAAAGCAATAATAATAATCCCACCTATATCATCCACTACGGCCAAAGCCGTAAGAAAAATACGCATACTCAGCGGCACCCGTTTGCCCAATAATCCTAAAACAGCCAAAGCAAAAGCTATGTCTGTAGCCATCGGGATTGCAGCACCTCTGGCCTCCGGCCCGGAACTACATACCAGTATATAAAACAGAACCGGAACTATCATACCTCCGCATGCCGCAATTACAGGAAGCAACGCTTTCCGTACGGAACATAGTTCCCCTATCAGTATCTCCTGTTTGATTTCGAGGCCAATCACAAAGAAAAAGACGGCCATCAGGGCATCATTCACAAAAGCTAACATGGACATCGGTTCTCCCTGGTGCGAAAAGAAATTGAATGTCCAAGCCTGCAAATTGATCGGAAAAGATAATAATTGGTGATACGTACCCTCCCAAGGGGAATTGGCTAAGATCATGGCTATAACAGTGGCCATAAACAGCAACAGACTAGCGTTCGTTTTTTGTATGGCAAAACGGCGCAACGGTTTAAGGATAACATGAATAGTACGGTCCATAAAAAATAAATTATGCGGAGATACACCATTGGGCGGATGCATCTCCGTATGTTTTTCTAACAACCCACAGCTTCGGCTTTTTCTGCTTGCTCCAGTTTATATGCGCTGCGTGTAAGTTTCTCTACCCAGACGACAAAGATACCTGTTAATATTAAATTAAACACAATAGTTAACACGGAAATTATAAGGGCGGGACCTCCTAAATTATAACCTAATGCTATAAAGATAACCCCGGCTCCCACTTCTCCACGGGTAAACATACCTATCGAAAGCGCCAGGCGTTCACGCTTGCGCCGTTCGCGATAAAAGAAGATAGGAAACAGTTTTCCTATATTAGACAGGAAAGAAACAACCACTACGTGCAAAATAATCATAGGCCATGACATCATGGGTTGCGCCCCCGTAATAGTGGCCACTTCGGACGACTGTCCCGCAAAGTCAATACCCAGGAATACCGGCATGCTGACACCCACAAGAAACATAAAAAGGTAAGAAATAAGATCGGCCACACGATGTTCTACCTTTGTATCGATATGCTTATGTCTCATAATCATACCTACAACAAATGCAGGAAGAAGCACTTCTATGTGAATACTGCCGTCTTCACCATACATCTTTTTAGAGACCAGATAAATAATCTGCGTTATGGCAAAAGTAACGACGGCATAGGTCAAAATAGCCTTCCAATCCTGGCGCACATTATACGAACCCATTTTTTTCCATCCCAGAATAAGCAAAAGCACAACGACCAGGATAATAACGCCCAACTGCCAACGTAAGCCTATCATCATTATTTGCAAAGGTATCATCAGCAAGATAGTATCGAGGTCGTCAAAGATGGCCAACACTTGCACTTTCTTGTACACCCACGAAGCCTTTAGTCCTGCCGCAGCCAGCATGGTAAACAAGATGCCGGCAGAAGTAGGCGCGGCAAAACGGCTCAGCAATAAATTCTCTTTCCAGGCGTCCCATTGCCCCCAATACATTTCGGGAAGCAATATAAACATATAATATAACGCCACAAATATCCAGGGAAAAGCAGCCGTTGCCATTGCGATGAAATAGTCTTCGGTATATGATTTCCAGCGTGTCTTATCAATCTCGAACTCCCGGCCTACATTAATCATAATGAATGACAGACAAACAAAGAGAAAGGTATTAGACACTGTCTTTACCAATGAATAGTTATCACCTGCCAGAGAAGGCAATATTTGTGAAACAACCAATCCTGACACTAAAAAGAAAGAAAACAATAGTACTTTTTTCATTCGCAAATCTATTTTATTAATTGAAACAATTGATATATAAGTTTTGTTGATAACGGTTAGCCAAAGGGCTCCCCACTCTCCCCTCCCTACGCTTTCGCTTTAGGCTGTGAAGAGGTTCGCAGCGTACGGTACTGAGCAATCCCCCTTACTAGGGAGAATTTATCTCCCTAGTAAGGGAGAAATCATCCCGCCAGGTAGGGAGAAGTTATCCCCCCAGGTAGGGAGATGACTCCGTGCCCTACGGTGCAAAACATAGAATAGCCACAGTGGAGAGGTCCGGTTCATAGAAGCCGGGCTGTTTCCACCTTAAGCAGGCGGCTCTTGAGACGTTCTGCTTCTCCCAGACGGATACGGAGTGTCATTTCACAGTCCATGTCGAAGTGTTGGGAGATAATCACCGGATTATCTTCTTTTACAATGCGCATGATACTGTTCAGGTAGGGATACTCAAAGACAACGGTAATATCTTCATCTACCGTTCGTTCTTCTATTTCGGCGGCAGCAATGGCTTCGGCGGCGGCTGTGCGGTAAGCTACAATGAGCCCGCTGGTGCCCAGCTCAATTCCTCCAAAATAGCGGACTACAATGATAAGGATGTCTGTCAGTTCGTTCGAATTGATCTGCCCAAGAATGGGCTTACCGGCCGTAGACGAGGGTTCGCCGTCATCATTGGCACGAAAGGTTTGACGGTCTGCTCCAAGCATATAAGCCCAACATACGTGGCGGGCATCATAGTATTGCTTACGGTATTGCTCCAGTTGCATCTTCACGTCATCGACCGTACGCACCGGAATAGCATACGAAATAAAGCGGCTGCGCTTTTCCGTATAATATCCTTCTGCTACTTGTTTGATGGTTCTGTAACTGTCGTTTGCCATAAATTAATCAGGTATATGTGTTTTTTGTTCTTCGCGATAAGCGCGAAAGTCTTTCATTATCTCTTCAATTTCTTCTATAAAATAAGGATCTTTTACGTGCTTCTTCACAGCTTCAAAATAGGTTTCGATAGCAGGAAGCGCACAGATATCCTGTCCGCGCAACACGAAGTAAGGTTCATCCTTCTCGGCACATTGCTTTATCATTTGAATGGGATTCTTCATTCTGTTTACTTCTTTAGTTCTTCTTTTAAAAATGGAGCAGTAAAGCCTGCTTTGCTCGCAGCAAGAGCTTCGGGAGTACCGGTAAACAAAACTTGTCCACCGCGGCGGCCGCCTTCGGGTCCCATGTCTATTACGTAGTCGGCACTTTTGATAACGTCCAGGTTGTGTTCTATCACAATAATGGTGTTGCCCTTATCTACCAACTTATTCAAGACGCCCAGCAAGACGCGTATGTCTTCAAAATGCAGTCCGGTAGTCGGTTCATCCAGTACATACAGAGTGCGGCCCGTATCACGTTTGGACAATTCCGTTGCAAGCTTCACGCGCTGGCTCTCTCCTCCGGATAAGGTAGTAGAAGGCTGTCCGAGCTTAATATAGCCCAGGCCTACATCTTGCAAGACCTTCACTTTTGATAAAATAGAGGGGATATTTTCGAAGAACTCCACCGCCATGTTGATCGTCATATCCAATATATCGGCTATGGACTTACCCCGGAAACGAACCTCCAGCGTTTCACGGTTATAACGTTTGCCATGACAGTCTTCGCAAGGAACCAGCACGTCGGGCAGGAAATTCATTTCTATCGTCTTATAACCATTGCCTTTGCAGGTCTCGCAGCGTCCGCCGGAGACATTAAAAGAAAAACGTCCGGGTTTATAGCCCCTCACTTTCGATTCCGGCAGGTCTACAAACAGGCTGCGTATATCTGAAAAGACGCCCGTATATGTTGCCGGATTGCTCCGGGGCGAACGGCCTATGGGCGATTGGTCTACGTTCACTATTTTATCAATATTATCTATGCCCTCTACCGAATCGTAAGCCAACGGATCTTCCAATGAACGATAGAAATATTGACTCAGTATGGGTTGCAGAGTCCTGTTTATCAGAGTAGACTTCCCACTGCCGGAAACACCTGTCACACATATAAATGTGCCTAAAGGGAAAGTGACATCCACATTCTTGAGATTATTCCCCTTCGCTCCTTTGATTGTTATAAATTGTCCGTTTCCTTTACGGCGTTCGGCGGGAATAGCAATTTCGGTCTTGCCATTCAGATAAGCCGAAGTAAGCGTATCTGATTTGAGCATCTCGGCTGGTGTTCCTTCAAATACCACTTCTCCTCCCAAACGGCCTGCTTTAGGTCCCATATCTACCACATAATCGGCATTGAGCATCATATCCTTATCATGCTCTACAACAATAACGGAGTTGCCTGTATCACGTAATTGCTTCAGGGAATTTATCAGACGGACATTATCCCGCTGATGCAAACCGATACTGGGTTCATCCAGTATGTAGAGTACATTTACCAATTGGCTTCCTATCTGGGTTGCCAAACGAATACGCTGGCTCTCTCCTCCGGATAAGGTAGCCGAAGCACGGTTTAACGAAAGATAATCCAAGCCTACATCCAACAGGAATTTCAGGCGCGAACGGATTTCCTTCAATATCTCCACCGCTATTTGCCGTTGTTTAGGATCAAGCCTGTCTTCCAGATCTTTTACCCATTCATTCAGTTCGGATATATCGAAAGCTGATATCTCGGCTATATTCTTTCCTGCGATAAGATAATGCAAGGCTTCCTGATTAAGTCTCTGCCCATTACATTCGGGGCAAACAGACATTTTGATAAACTGTCCGGCCCATTTCTGAGCAGAGGCGGAGGCTTCGTTCTCCTGTTGCATCATTATATATTTGGCAACTCCCTCGTATGACAGGAAATAGTTGGAATTACCCAAAGAATCGTTTTTTATCTGGAGACGTTCGTCCGTCCCGTTCATAATTTCATCTATCGCTTCTTCGGGAATATCCTTAACGGGAGTCTTGATAGTTACGCCATACTTATCACAAATAGCTTCTATCTGCCAAAAGATAAGCGAGTTTTTATACTTTCCCAAAGCTACAATACCTCCGTTGTATATACTTAAAGAAGGATCAGGAACGATCTTCTCCATGTCCAGGAGGTTGACCTGCCCTAATCCTTTACACTTCGGACAAGCTCCCTGTGGCGAGTTAAATGAAAAGTTATGTGGTGCAGGTTCGCTATATGAAAGTCCGGTAGCCGGGTCCATCAGGCGGCGGCTATAATGACGTACTTCATTCGTATCGGCATCAAGTACAAGTATTAAGCCATCTCCCTGCTTCATGGCAATTTTCAGACTTTCTTTCAAACGACGCTCATCGGAAGCGGATACGACCAGCTTGTCTATAACGACCTCAATGCTATGCATCTTATAGCGATCCAACTTCATGCCATGAAATATTTCCTTCAATTCACCGTCAACCCGAACATTAATGTATCCTTTCTTACGGATTTGCTCAAACAGTTCCTTATAATGTCCTTTACGATTACGCACTAAGGGAGCCAGCAAATAGGTCTTTTTGCCTTGATACCTTTCAAGGATCAATTGCAGAACCTGTTCTTCGGTGTACTTCACCATTTTCTCACCGCTCAGATATGAATAAGCTTCACCGGCACGGGCATAGAGCAAACGGAAAAAGTCATATATCTCAGTTGTTGTACCTACCGTAGAACGGGGGTTTTTGTTTGTTGTCTTCTGTTCTATCGAGATAACCGGACTCAGGCCTGTTATTTTATCAACATCTGGGCGTTCCATATTTCCCAGAAAATTACGGGCATACGCAGAAAAGGTTTCCACATAGCGTCTTTGTCCTTCTGCAAAAATGGTATCGAATGCCAAAGAAGATTTTCCACTACCACTCATACCCGTAATAACGGACAATTTGTTACGTGGTATCTCTACATCTATATTTTTAAGATTATGAACACGGGCTCCCCATACGGAAATACGCCCACCCTCTAATTTATCTTGATTACTCATTCTTTTCTCTTCTTTCATTTCACCACCCAATCCGGATTATGGACTACGGTATTAGGTGTTTTATAGTACAAATCCTTTTCCTGTGGTATCTGTATTTTATATGTTGCGCCTCCTGTTATAAGTTTACGGTCGCGCAACCAGGGATTAAAGCGTTTTAAGTCGGCATAAGTAATACCGTGCTCTTTAGCAAAAACAGACAAATCGGGAATATCCGAAGATACAACAACTTCCGTACACTCAAAAGGTTTATACAAGTCTCGGGCACGAAGCACAAATCCATATTTGTACGGATTCTCAAATATCTGCTTTATAGCCATAATACGATACACATAACGGGTAGTTTCTTCCACTAACCAAAGATCAAAAGTGTTATCGGCATCTTGTTTTTGCAATTCTCCCGAAATACGTCCCATACCGGCATTATATGATGAAGCCACAACAGCCCAATCTCCATATTTATTATATGCCGCTTTCAAATAGCGACAAGCAGCCTGAGTTGATTTCTCCACATTACAACGTTCGTCAACCGTAGGAGTAACCGAACAACCATATTGTTTAGCCGTCCCTTCCAATAACTGCCACATTCCAACGGCTCTTGCCGGGGAAGTTACGCGAGGATCGAGAAAGCTTTCTATCACGGCCAGATATTTAAAGTCGTCAGGGATATTATTTGCTTTCAAAATGGGTTCGATAATCGGGAAATAACGGTTTGCCCGCTTTATAAGCAACATTGTATTGGCATGAAAATAAGTGAAACTACTTAATTCCCTGTCAAACCCTTCCCGCATATTATACCGGGTAATATCGATCATTTTACCACAGAAAGGCACTGTATTAGGAATTTCCGGAGAAACAGTCATCGACGAAACAACAGGACGTTGCTCCATTTCCTTTTCCGAATCATTTGAACCTAAAGACAAACACGCTGTCAGGCAAATTAAGCTTCCAGCACAAAAGCTAATAACACTATTCTTAGTCATGAATCTGATCATCTATTGTTTTGGGGCGAAGAAGATTAATATCTCCGCTCTTTTTATATTTCTTACCATCCGAACCGGTTGCTTCTATCACATAGAAATAAACGCCGGGCGGAACATATTTTCCCCCTTTTTTACCATCCCATCCTTGCGAAGGATCAGTCCAATGGAACATTTGAGACCCCCAGCGGTTGAAGATAGTTCCGCTAAAACGGACTAATGATTTATAAACGACCTTAAATTCGTCGTTTATTCCGGGAGTTGTCCCCGGCGAAAATGCATTAGGTATATCAAGGAAAGATTCTGAAATTGATAATTGAATCTCTTCCATATCCGAACAAACACCCGTTCGGTCACTTACTTCCAGACGGGCTGTAAACTCTCCTGCCTGCTGGAATGTATATTCTATTTCTTCTCCCGGATAACGGATAATAGGTTCGATCTCTTCATCTTCCGAATTTCCATCCTGAGGAGTTTTATAAATAGTCCACACATAAATAGCCGCTACCGGATCATTCGCACGGGCAGTAAAACGGATAGTGACCGGTGCCGAAAATCCGTCCCCTGTAGTCGACATATTTAACGATTCGTCTGCAACAAAAGAGGAGTCAGCATACATTTCAATAGCAACAGCCGGATATTCTCCCGTACTTATAGACTTTTCAACATTAAAGTATTTGGCAAACTGGTCGCCTTTCAATAAAAAATCCGTATCACACAATGGAGCCGGCAAAGAAACAGAGAAAGGATCTGAAGTTGCCACCTTCTTCTCTATACGAGAAAACACTTTCAAATCTTTCGAATACTCCATCGTATTATAAACAATTTCAAATTCGCGCTTTACTTCACTCTCCATTCCCGAAGGAGTACGATACGACAATTTATCCATTTCTGCCGTTCCTGTCAAACGCACTGCAGAGCAAGGGTTCCCTTTATCCGACACATATAAGCCGGATATGTTAAAAGCATGCTTACCATAATCGATAATCCACACATAACGTTGCTGTATAATGGCGGATTCACCCACAAAATAACCATAGCCATCTTCTACATTCCGAATTATGGAAGTAGTGCCGTTCTGAATACACGGAATTTTTTCTGCGTCCTGCATCCGGGTCTTATACCGGTACCATTGATGGGAAGTTGATGATGACGTGTAACTTATCTCTGTATTATTTACTCCATAAACCATATATACCTGCAAACGGTTCTTTGTATCATCTTCCGCAAGCATAGGTGCTCCTTTTCCGCCAGTCACGCGATATTGGGCGTACGCAGCCAGAACAGCAAATAGTAAATAAATAATTACACCTGACTTCCTTAAAATTCCTTTTAACATATAGACTTCTTCTTAATCTCTGATATTGACACTTAAACAAGGCTCATATCAGGGGCTACAAAGATAGGGATTTTTAGAAACATTTATCCTATAAGTTAATAAACGATGTGTATGTTAGTGAAGAAATGTCCCCCTTTTATTTTACTTTAATTTGGGTAGGCATCTGTTCTTAAAAAGATTAGCGACCTGAATAACACAGATGTAGTTCGCAATTAGCAGAAGGTAGGAAAACCAATTTTACAATATTACAAGATATTTCGTTAGTATTTTATACGGACATACATTATCTTTGTAGCAAATATTCTAAACAGCAAATGAATAAGATCAGCGTATACGTAGTAACACTTTTTTTCAGCTTCATCAGTGTATCTCTTTATTCACAGAGTAATCACAAAAAAGCTTCGACCATTTACGAACAAAGCGACGACATATTTTATCACACTATTGAACAAGGACAAACAGTATATGCCATTGCCACGATGTATGGCGTAAGTGTAGATGATATTTACCGTCTGAATCCGGAAAGTAAAGAAGGTATCAAAGCCGGTGCCGTATTAAAAATACCCCAAAAAGACACAGCCTCTTCTTCCGATAAAAATCTTGCCGGCAACTATACATATCATACAATACAACCAAAAGAAACACTATATTCCCTATCTGTAAAATATGCTGTACCGGCAGAAAACATTATACAGGCAAACCCAGGATTGTCTGCATCAACCTTTAACATTGGTAAAATTATCCGTATCCCGGCAACAAAAATAGAAGCCTTGCCTACTACAGAAAAGAAAACTGTAACCAAAGAAATTGAGTACACAATCGAGAAAAAAGAAACAATGTACCGCATATGCAGGAAATTCAATATTTCCAGTAATGAATTAATCAAATATAATCCCAAATTAAAAAACGGAATAAAGGCCGGCATGGTTATCAAAATACCTGTACAATCCGAAGAAACAGTAACAGAGATGGCTGTTGCCCCAAAAGAGCATGATGTAAATGCCTTATTATCTACACCGAAAGACATTAAACGGGTAGATATGATAAAGATAGCATTGCTGCTCCCATTTATGACTAATGAATCCGTAGCTTCCGCCGCAACTTCCCGTTTTATTGAATACTATGAAGGCTTACTGCTAGCAGTAGACAGTATGCGCAATATGGGATGCAATATCGAATTGTCTGTGTATGACACTGGCAACGGAACTAAAAAATTAAATGAAATACTCAAGGAAGATGCTCTCAGAGATGCTAATTTGATCATTGGCGCCGTACAGAACGAACAAATTACTCCCGTAGCAAACTTCGCTCAAAAGCACAATATTAAATATATCATTCCTTTTACATCCAAAAACGATGACGTCTTGTCAAATGCATCCGTATTCCAGGTAAATACTCCTCATTCTTATTTGTATTCAAAAGCATCGCAAGCCGGATGCGATCTTTTTGCGGATTACAACATTATATTATTGGATATAAAAGACAAAGAAGAAAAAACTGATTTCATCAAAGCTTTTAAAGCGGAAATGAAAGGCCGCCAAATAAAATACAAGGAATTACCATATCATGCCGAAACATTCCAAACAGACATAGAACAATTGATGAGTAAAGATAAACGTAACGTAGTCATTCCGACTTCCGGATCTTTAGACGCGCTCAACAAAATAAAATCACCGTTACGGATGTTGGCCGAATCAACACCGGAATATGGTATAACCCTGTTCGGTTACCCCGAATGGCAAACCTATACACGTGAATGCCTGGAAGATTTTTATGCCCTCAATACGTATATCTATAGCAACTTCTACGCTGACAATCTGGCAGCCAACGTACAGAACTTTTATACCTCATATAAAACATGGTACAGCAAAAACCTTATTAATACTTTCCCTAAATACGGTATTTTAGGCTTTGACACCGGTATGTATTTTATAAGCGCTATTCATAAATACGGTGCCAATTTTGAAAACAATCTGGATAAGATTAAGTACGCCAGCATACAAACAGGATTTGATTTCCACCGCGTTAATAACTGGGGAGGATTCATCAATACAAACCTCTTCATTGTCCATTATAATAATGATTACACGGTAACACGGACTGAATTAAGATGATCAAGAAAATATTCACATTAGCCGCTTTGTTTTGGGTTAGTTACAATACGATCCACGCACAAGATAAATTCAAACAGGAACTGGCCATAGGTGCTAATTTCGGGACAACCTTTTCATCTGTTTCCTTCTACCCTAAAGTAAAAACCGGCATGTTAATGGGATATACCGGCGGTTTAACTGTACGATGGAATACAGAAGCATACGTAGGATTACAAGGCGAAGTCAATTTCACGCAGCAGGGTTGGAAAGAGAGTTTCAAGGACGAACCTCAATACGAGTACAGCCGCACTATCAACTACATCGAAATACCCTTCCTGACTCATATTTATTTCGGAAGCAAACGTTTCAAGGTATTTGTTAACCTTGGCCCTAAAATAGGTTATGCATTAAGCGAAAGTACAAAAGAAAACCTGAATGGTGCAGAACCTAATATTACAAACGAACAACACACTATGCCTATCGACAAAAAATTCGACTGGGGTTTATGTGGAGGGCCAGGACTTGAATTGCGCACAGGAATCGGTTATTTCTTACTTGAAGGACGTTACTATTATGCCTTAGGTGATATTTATAATAGTCGTAAAGCCGATTTCTTTTCTAAATCTTCCGGACAAATTATATCAGTAAAACTAACCTATCTGCTACCGGTTATCAAATAAAAGTCAGAACTTTCCCTAATAATTCAAATGATCAAAAAGACATGTCTTTTGTAAATAAAAAGTCCCGTCTTAACACTTTAAACGAGTTGAGTGTAAGGCGGGACTTAGTATATCTATATCTTTTTTCTTATCTCAGTCTATCCAATGAACGAACCAACGTTTCGTCTGCTCCGATATTACGGATAGCCAAATAGTCCAAAATCAGATTAATTAAAGGAAATGCCAATGCTATCTTAACAGCAAATACCATATCTTCCTCTCCCACTTGATTTTTTACATTCCATACAAAAAAGGCAAACAAGGCATAAAAACCGACCATCAAAAGAGCGTTAAATATACACAAACGTATTTGCAGCATTCTTTTTCTAAACAAAAATATAGTAATCAGTGCTATTAAAGCAATAATTGCAGTCAACGCAAAAAGCCCCCACGTCGGATAAATCAGTTCAGACGGAACAGCCATTGTATTAACACCCGTAGCATCAAAGGATAATAACATATCTCCTACCTGAAGAACGGCAAGAGGCAAAAACAATGTGGCTATAGTTAATGCCACAATAATAAGCAAATAAACAGTTTGTATTCTCTGCAACATGATATTTAGTCTTTTAAATGGAAAGGCCGACTCTTACCGGGTCAGCCTTTCCGTTGTCTGTAACATCAAATTCTTATTAGAAGTTATTTTTTTCTTTAGCAGGGTTCTTATAATAAACCTTACCTTCTTCATACTCCTGGGCTGCGATCAAAGTCGATTTAGGAAGCTTTTCATAATAACGCGAAATTTCAATCTGTTCTCTGTTTTCAAAAACTTCTTCCAAATTATCGTTGTAAGACGCAAATTCCTGAAGTTTCTTTTCCAGATCCTGTTTCATTTCAACACTAATCTGATTAGCTCGCTTAGAGATAATCATTACTGTTTCGTATACATTACCCGTATCTTCGGACAATTTCATCATGTCGCGGGTTACTGTATTCGCAGGAGCATTTGATTTTCTGTAATCCATATTCGTTTTATTGATTAATTTCATTAATATGCATCTGAAATGCGTTTGCTGGCGTAATCATAGAATTTCTGTACCTGTTTTACATACTTTCCTTCCGGATATTCGTTCATATAATTGTAGTATTCGTCAACAACTTCACGATAACGACCCTGCAACTTCTCTTCTACACTGACTAAAGCCAATTCATACTTTGAACGAATAATAAGATACATAAACTCTTCACGATACTTTGAGTAAGGATAATCTTTCAAAGCATTCTGCGAAGTAATTACGCACGATAAATAATTGTTGCCCAAATAAGTACCCAAATTATAGTACAATCTGGCAGCCAACAATTCCTTATAAGCTAACTTTTCCTGCAGTTCGAACATAATCTTTTGTGCTTCTTCGGCATGTTCGCTCTGAGGATAATACTCTAAATAAAGCTGCAACTGTTCAATGGCCTTATACGTCTGACTCTGGTCCAACCGGGGATCAGGAGAATCCAGATATAAACCATATCCAGAATAATACCGGGCTAATTCAGTATACTCACCTTTCGGATAAGTCGTGTAATAAGTCTGGAAGTATTGTGCAGCCGTTTGATAATCTTTTTGGCCATAATAGCTTTGTGCCAACAAATACAAAGATTCCTCGGCATAAGCAGTTCCCTTAAAGATTGTAACCAGTTCCTCCAACAAAGTAGCAGATTTTGAATATTGCTTCGCATTGAAATACTTCTTTGCGTATGAATATTTGAGTTCATAATCCGTACTTTTCAAAATCTTATTATATTCTCCGCAAGAAGATAATAAGACTGTAATCATCATCAATAGAAATACAACCTTTTTCATTCACATACTTTTAGCGCGCAAAGTTAGTGCTTCCTAGCAAATAAACGAAACGCAAAACGTTAATATTTATAACTTATACAAATCACTGGCTGCAATCAGCTCCAGTTTATTAGCCTTTAGAACCTCTGCACACTTTTCTACATTATCCGGGCGAATAATAACATTTGCCGCATCTCCCTGTGAAAAAGCATACATATATTCAATAAAAATTCCTGCCGATGTAATTATATCCATAGCTTTAGCCAACGCTCCCGGCTGATTAGGGCAGTGTAAGCAAACTACTTCAGCAACACTCACTGCATACAACTTATCACGCAATACTTTAATTGCTTTATCCGTATCTGACACTATTAAACGAAGAATTCCAAAGTCGGAATTTTCAGCAACCGTAAACGCAGACATATTTATACCTGCTTCGCCCAATATCTTAGCAACTTCCGTAAAACGGCCTTTCTTATTCTCCAGAAAGATAGATAATTGTTTAATTAACATAGTACCTTAATTTTTAAAGGGGTTAAACTAACTTACGATTGTCTATCACGTGCTTGGCTTTGCCCATGCTTCGCTCAATGCTACGCGGTTCCACAATCTTAATATCAGGCTGCAAACCGATCACGCTTTGCATGCGGTTGGCAATCTTTTTCTTCAGGGCAATCATTTTATTGATCTCATCCGAATAATATTCCTGGCGCACCTCCACCTGTATCTGGAAAGTATCCGTATTGTTCACACGGTCTACTACAATCAAATAATGCGGTTCGAACTCCGAAAGTTCCAAAATTACGGATTCTACTTGAGATGGGAAAACATTTACGCCACGAATAATCAACATATCGTCACTTCGTCCTAAAATACGGTTCATTCGAACAGCTGTACGACCGCAAGCACATTTTTCATAGATCAGCGATGTAAGGTCTCGCGTACGATAACGTATCATCGGCATACCTTCTTTGGTCAGGGTGGTAAATACCAATTCGCCTACTTCACCCGGTGCTACAGGCTGCAAGGTCTGCGGATCAACTATTTCAGGAAAGAAATGGTCTTCCCATAAATGCGTACCGTTCTGACATTCACACTCGCCCCCTACTCCCGGGCCACATATTTCAGTTAGTCCGTAAATATCATAGGCTTTTATATTCAACTTTTCTTCCAGTTCTTTACGCATATTTTCGGTCCATGGTTCTGCACCAAACACACCTACTCTCAATTTAAATTCTTCCAAAGGAATACCTGATTCGCGGATTGTTTCTGCCAGATAAAGGGCATAAGAGGGTGTACAAGCCAAACCTTTTGCGCCAAAATCGTGCATCAACTGGATTTGTTTTTGCGTATTACCGCTGCTCATCGGAATAACGGTTCCACCTATATTCTCTACTCCGGCATGAGCCCCCAACCCTCCGGTAAACAAACCATAGCCATAGGAAACCTGCACTGCATCATTCTTTGTCAAGCCATAAGCTATCAGGCATCTTGCTACAACTTCAGCCCAAACTGACAAATCTTTACGGGTGTAACCTACCACAATAGGCTTTCCTGTAGTGCCGGAAGAGGCATGCAGACGAACAATCTCAGACATCGGAACTGCCATTAAGCCGAATGGATAGTTATCCCGAAGATCTTGTTTAACTGTAAAAGGGAGCTTGGCTATATCATCAATTGATTGAATATCATTAGGTGTTATTCCCATCTCCTGCATCTTTTTGCGGTAAAAAGGACTATTATGATATACGTGTTCAACAACCCGTTTCAACCGGATACTTTGTAATTTCCGCATCTCTTCGCGGTCCATGCATTCAATTGTTTCGTTCCAAATCATGGTATCAAACTATTTTTTCGTTATAATTTACTACTGTTTATTCAAAAATTAATAGCATAAGCCGGTCGCAAAGTAACAACTTTTTTTACATCCTGCCTCCTAAGCTGGAAATAAATACGATTTAAATTGCTACTTTTGCAGTTGAAATGCCGGTTTTCACGCTTAATAACGACATGAGAAGAAACATCCTTGCTCTTTATCTGATCAAGCTATCCAAATGGTTCAGCCTGGTAATGCCTATAATTGTGTTGTTTTATGAAAAACATGGGCTTGGCTTACAAGATGTCTTTATTCTCAAAAGTGTTTATTCTGTTGCGGCTGTAGCTTTAGAAATACCGTCGGGTTATCTGGCGGATGTCTGGGGAAGACGTAAGTGCCTAATATATGGATGCTTTCTATTTTTCGGAGGTTATTTATGTTATTCTTTCACTTCCACATTCCATGCTTTCCTTATTGCCGAAATATTACTGGGTGTGGGGCAGACATTAGTAAACGGGGCAGACTCCGCTTTGCTATATGACACCACCTTACATTATAAAAAAGAAGAATTATATCTACGCTACGAAGGGCGTATCACCATGATCGGCAACTTTGCGGAAGCAATTGCAGGTATATTCGGAGGTTTACTGGCCGCCTATTCTTTGAGATTTCCATTTTATATACAGGCTGTTATTGCCTTTTCGGGCATTCCGGCCGCTTTGGCATTAAAGGAGTTCAACATAAAAAACAAGATACAAAACCCGGTTTCCGAGATCATACGGATTATAAAATACTCCCTGATAACTAACAGGCCGCTTTGCTATAATATTATGTTCTCCGGCATTATCGGGGCTGCCACTCTCACGATGGCTTGGCTCGTACAACCCCTATTGATGCATTTGGAAACGCCTACATCCTACTACGGTGTTATCTGGACTGTCTTAAACCTCACCGTAGGTTTTGCCGCCTTATATTCAGACCGCGTAGATCGTTATTTCGGGTTAAAAAAAATGGGAATACTGATTCTCAGCGTTATCATCGGAGGTTACGTAGCTCTAGCCTTCAATCTTACATATGCAGGGCTCGCTATCTTGTTTATATTTTATATTTTCAGAGGGTTTGCCACACCTATCCTCAAAGGATATATCAATCAGATGACATTTTCCGAAATGCGAGCCACCGTACTCTCTATCCGCAATTTCATTATCCGTCTGATGTTTGCCGCAATTGCTCCGTTCATCGGTTGGCTAAATGATATCTATTCGCTGCAAATAGCCTTACTGTCTTCTGCTGTTATTTTATTTATTCCGGGAGCAATCTTTCTTGGATTACAGCTAAAGTATACCTCTGCAAAACAACAATAAACAGACAATATATTCTTCAAAAAAAGATACATCTTTTGCAATCCAAAGACATGACTTTCGAATTGCAAAGACATGTGTTTAAGATACAAAAGATATATCTTTTTAATAAACAACAAATCAACTACTTAGCAGACACCGAATAGGGACGGTCTTTCACCGTAACACCACGAGATATATTCGGTTTATTTCCCATCTTATAACGGATTACTCCGCCGTCGGTCAGCTCTTTATATGTAAGCCAGTTGCGTGTAAACGGTTTGCCGTTCAGGCTGGACAACTGGATATAACGGTTGTCCAACGAATTGCCGTCTGCTTCAATTACCAGCTTTTTGCCATTCTCCAAGTGAATCGTCATCTTAGGAAAGACAGGGCTGCCTATCACGTATTGGTCTGTGCCGGGACAAACTGAATACAATCCCATTGCGCTAATCACATACCATGACGAGGTTTGTCCCTGATCTTCGTCACCCGGATAACCGTTAGGGCCCGAACTATAGAGTTTGTTCATCACTTCACGTGCCCAATACTGGCTTTTCCAAGGTTCGCCGGCATAATTATAGAGATAAATCATGTGTTGAATAGGCTGATTTCCATGCGCATACTGTCCCATATTAATCATAGCCATCTCTGCCATTTCATGAATTACGTAGCCATACGTCCCTACCTTAAAAGTATTTGGCTCGGAGAATACGGAGTCTAGCTTCGCCACAAAGTTCTTTTCGCCACCCATCAAATTTATCAAGCCTTGTATGTCATGGAAAACCGACCAATGATAATGCCAAGCGCATCCTTCTGTGTAAGGGCCACCCCATTCTTTCGGATCAAAGTTTGGTGTCCAGTTACCCTTTTTATCACGTCCGCGCATAAAACGGGTGGAAGGTTCATATACATTCTCATAATTATATATCTGCTTTCCGAACAGCTTCGCCATATAATCATTACCCGACAGGCGAGCAATCTGATAGGCGCAAAAGTCATCATAGCAAAACTCCAACGTCTTCGCAACCGATTCGCGATATTCAGGATAAGGCACATAACCCAAAGAAAAATAATCCGCCCAGCCGTCGCGCCCATTGGAAGGTCCGTGAGGTCCTTTATTTGTTGCCTCATGCAGCATGGCTTTCAATGCTTTGTCGGTATCGAATGAGAAACCTTTCACATAAGCATCCGCCAGTAAAGAGGCCGCATGATTACCTACCATACCACAGTTATGTCCCGGAAACGACCAGGTTGGCAACCATCCGCTCTGATCGTAAGCATCCAGCAACGAGTTTACATAACGTCCATGAATCTCGGGGTGCAAAAGCGCATTCAGTGGGAACTGGGCGCGAAACGTATCCCAGAAACCATTGTCGGTATACATATATCCATCGTGCAACTTGCCATCGTAAGTACTGTAGTAGATCGGATTATTATTGGCATCGTATTCGTAGAACTTGCGCGGGAACAACATCGAACGGAAAAAGCAAGAATAGAATGTTGCTTTTTCTTCTTCCGTTCCGCCTTCCACTTCCACCTTACCGAGTTGTTCGTTCCATGCATCGGCAGCCAACTCACGGGCTTCTTCCAAAGATTTTAAACCGGCCAATTCCCGCCTAAAGTTCATCTCTGCCTGATCTATGCTGATAAAAGAGGATATTACTTTTGCTTCCACCACAGCTCCGGACTCAAACTGAACATAGGCTCCAACATGACTGCCGTTAGCATCCTTGCTGTTTTCCGTTTTCTTTCCATCAGCATCTTTCCATGTACCATAGCTCTTAAACGGCTTATTGAAATATAGCACAAAATAATTTGCAAATCCATCCGGACAAGAATGATTGCCATTGCTCGTAAAACCGACAATCTTGTTTTCTTCCGGATACAGACGTACCATATTGCCGCCGCGATGCCCGTCAAGCACCAGATAGGCATCTTTACCCTGCGGATAGGCAAAACGAAAATAAACGCCACGCTCGGTAGGCGACATTTCCGTCGTTTGCCCGTTTTCGAAAGTTACCTTATAATAGTTTGGCTTTGCCACTTCCTTATCATGGCTAAAGCGGGTTGCTCTTCCATATTGATCTACGGCCAAATTACCAACTACCGGCATAATAGAAAAGGCACCATAATCATTTGTCCACGAACTACATTGGTGGGTCTGGCGGAATCCGCGGATAGAATCTTTAAAATGCTGGTAAATCCATCCGTCACCTACCAAACCGGTTTGTGGAGTCCAGAAATTCATACCCCACGGCATAGCCGTTGTCGCATAGGTATTGCCACGTGTAAGTTCAAATTTCGAATTTGTCCCTTGCAAGGTATTTACATATTCCACCCAATCCTTTTCTCCTGCAAAAGCAGAGAGAAAGGCGCTCCCTAAAAAAAGAACGCCTGCTATTTTCTTTATATTCATCATTCTATTACCACTTCAGTGAAACTTTTACACCCTCCGGATTATTTTCAAATCCTAACAGGCAAGTTTTGCTTGTTTCATCCCACTCACATGTAGCTTCTTTTATTTCATTACCTTTTGCATCTGTAAATACAGCCGATTTTGGTGCAGCAGGCAATAACACGCGCATTACATTTGTTGTATTTATGGGACTCTTTGCCACAAATGAATAGCTGCCTTTATCTGCTTTTTCGTCGTAAGCGCGAGCAGCAGCGGCCAATATCTGCGGAGTTTCCGGATTAGCTACGCGTCCTACATTATATATATAGGCTTGTTCGCCGGGATTAACTACCTTTTCAGACAGAACGGGCAACTTCGGATCGAACAAGTCAATTAAAGTACCTTTCAATACATAAGGTTCATTGCTTACGCTCTCGTCCAACACAGATACCAAATCATAGTTTCCTCTTGACAGCGAGAAACTATTCTTAAATTCCAGTGTGCCGGCATTAGCCTTTTCCTCATACAGGTTCTTCACTGTTGCTACAAAGTCAGCATCACTGTTAGCGGCCAGTACAAATTCTTTCGGGTCTTTGCGAATCACGTAAACCGTACCCTTGCCACAAACGTATTCTCCTTCTTTAGCGTCTTTAGCAATACCCATTTCCTGAAACAGATGTTCAGACGGAGTCTTATATTTGTTTTCTCCTGTATTCCACCATTCCTGTACATTCTGGAAAGGATCCGTATCACGCGTACTATATACCAACACACCGCCATTTTTTACCCAGTCGGCAATATGTTCATGAACTTCTTTATCCAGCGGCTTCATATTCGAATATGACATCAACAGCACTTTTGTATCTTTCCATGTTTCCGGATAAGAGACATTTTCAAGGTGCAACAAATGAACCGGAACACCACGCTTAAGGAATGGCAATGCCTGTCCGTAGAAGTTTGATAATTGCGGATCATCATATCCTGCTACAGGTTGCGGAGCACGCTGAAACATCAACGAATTAGCCATCAACACACTGATACCCGACGAGCCACTCACCTTATTATCAGACAGGGGCATATCATTCAAAGAATTAATCATAACCTGCATCTGTGTAGAATAGAAACGTGGGATCAACGCTTTCTCTTCACTATTGGCACTAGTGCGGTAGAGACCTTCATAGATACGATCCGGCCAAGGCATTACCTCATAATTGTTATTGTTCGGATAAAGCAACTTGGCTGTAAAGGTTGCCTGATAGTTCTTCTTATAGTCCGCCCAGTCGCGAGGCCAGTCTTCAATCGGGTCTGTAAGGAAAAACACCTTACGGCCTGTTGGCGCAGTCATAGACTCCATACAGCCATATTCAAGAAACGCTGTTTCAAATACACGTTCTTTTGCTACCCCGTTAAAATAGTTCGGCTCACGTGAAGTGCCGGTCCATACCTGGGCAATATATCCATCCACACAAGGTAAAGAAGCCAGGCTTGCTTCGGGGCTTACAATCTGCCACTGAGAATAATTCACTAAAGAATGGGTAGGGACATAACAACGAACATCCATCCCTTTACTTTTACCATATTCTTTTGCATAGGTAAAACACTCATTCAGGGCACGATAATATAAATGATATTTTAATTTGTTAGATAAATAGGTATTTTCGGCAGATTCATGCTGCGGACGCCAGTCAAAACCATAGTAATCTTTCCATTCGCGCTTGAAAGCATCGCTATATCCGGCACGTGCCCAGAATTCCGGTTCCTCCAGGTAGATAGCATCAATGCCTGCATCTATTACGCGTTTGATGTGTCTTTCCTTCATGTATTCGATAAAGTTCATAGAAGGTACAATATACGGAACCATGTGTCCGTGCCAGATTGTGTCCCCTTTCATAGTTACCTGTCCTTCATCCAGATGCCACTTTCCATCCCATTCTCCAGTAAAATAATCCTGATACTCACCCCAAGCAATACCAGTCATAAAGTGGGTTGTGTAGCCTTTATCACGCCAGCTTTGTACCCGTTCTTCAAATGTCATATTCGCTCTTTTCTCAGAAGGATTCCCTCCTACCCCGTATACAATGGCCACATCGGCACGCGTATCGGTAGTTGGTTTCCAGGGTTGCCCGGTTTGAAAAGCAGTCCTCTCTCTTTTTTCTGTTTGATTTTCCACTGCTTTTTGTCCGGACTGGCAGCCCGAAGCAATGAAAGATAATAAAGCACAACAAGTCAATACTTTTTTTACATTCGTCTTCATAGATTATTATATTTAAGAAAAAAACAAAGGGGCACCTTAATAGTCGTTTTATCACGTTATCTAATTAAGGCGCCCCCAATATATACAAATATCTTACGATTTATTCAATCAAGGCATCTTCAGCGTAACCATTTCAGTATAGTTATACCGTCTGTTACCTTCAATCTCCTTGTCAATACGAGCACCAACCCGAAGATGGTAAGTAAAACCCGATTCCAAAGGAGCTTTTGTAGTCAACGATACTGTAGTGCCCAACATATTATTGGCTTCCGTACCTGAGATATACACTGAATAACGGTCATCCTTATTGTTCTCGCCAACATAAGGAGCGCCGGCTACAACAAAGAAACGAACATCAGACACATTTTGCTGGAAATCCTTGTTATTGGTACCTCTCTTGATCAAAGCTTTCACCGTTACAGTTTTATCAGCATTGACAACAGGTTCGCCTACCCAATCAACATTAAGGAATGGCTCTACTTCAAACTTCAGATCCAATGTACCTTTCACCTTATGTCTTTCTTCGGCAAGCGGAACAAAAGCACCCATTACCGTAATACCATATTCGCCTGCAAATATTTTGGTATTATTAAAGTTGCCTTCCTGCATTCCTCCGAAATAATAAGGAGTAGGAGAATCACTCCAACTATATTCCATCAACTTAATACGGATACCACCTTCACCCACTTCTGTTTGTAAGGGCTTTCCGGTATTTTTATCAAATACTACTCCCTTAATTGTTTCGGCAGGTTCTTCATAATTATCAAATTTGGTACAAGAACTGCCAGCCAGCAGCAACAGTGCCATTGATAAATAACATATTACTTTTTTCATTTTATTTTCTCTGTATTATAAGATTAATAACCTGGATTCTGAGTAAGTCCGCTTTTTGTTATTTCATCATTCGGTATCTGATTATAATACCATCTTTCATCAAATGTAAAGCGTTTGTTCTTATCATCCGGACGAGCGTCAAAGAACCATTTGCCTGCTTTTTCTGCATAGAATGGAAACAACGATCTATAAAGCGTAGAGTTCTGCTCACGGTGAGCTGTTCTCCAACGTCTCATATCCCACCATACTTTATTCTCGAAACTCAATTCCTTACGTCTTTCAACACGTACGATTTCCTTTGTCAATTCGGCTTTGCTTGTCAATAAAGTAGCACCTGCTCTTTCACGAATTTCATTGATACAATCAAAAGCGTCCTGCATATAGTCAGCGTCTGCAGCTCCTTCTTCAGCCAACTCAACAGCAGCCTCGGCACGAGTTAACAGCACTTCGGCATAACGCATTTCAAGCCAAGCCTGCTCCGAACGTCTTTCCATAACCAAAGCGGCAGGAATAGAAGGATCAATCCATTTACGCACAGCAAAGCCGGCTATCGTACATTCTCCATTGTCATAAAAACAACCGCTACGACCGCTGGCGTTCATCTTTTCACCATTAGGCAAAACACGCACGGTCTGGTTTTCTGCACTCTGCGAACTTACAATAAGATCCTTACAATGCGGATCATTTTCATATCTTTCGGCAGGTTCATCCGACAACTGCAAACGAGAAATACCATTGGCAACCTCACCTGTGTAAATACCTCTCCAGATTTCCACCTGTTCGCCTTTCAGCTCGTCGCCAGGTAAAATCACGATTGCACGCAAGCGTGGTTCTGCATTTTCGAACAGTTCCATTGTGGTATTATAGAGTTTGTATTTACCATTCTCATCGAATACCTGAATCTTGTTTTGTGCATTCTTAGGAAATCCTTCAAACATTTCCACAAAGCTCAGCGTAGGGCTTGTTGATGCAGTCCACCCATTTGTACGAAACTGACGTGGGATGTTATAAGCATCATAACCATGTACCGATTCGGGATATTTATACTGACGGATAAAGATATTTTCGCGGCTGTTTTCAGCAAAATACATATCCACATAGTTCTGATATTGAGCCTGCTTATCATCAGCCTTCCAACCATCTTTATATAATGTATATTTACCTTTCAACAGACAAGCGGCGTCATAACTTTTCTTGAAGTATTCTTTCGCTTTCTCTCTTGAAACACCACAAACCCGAATTGTATTATCCTTGTCGTCGCGTTTGTCTACCTCATTATATTTTGCAATAGAACCGGCAAACAACATTGCTCTCGCTTTAAAAGCTGCAGCTACATATTTATTAGCACGGCCTTTCTGACTGGTTTCCGGAAGCAATTTATAAGCCTCATCAAAATCCTTCTCCATCTGCTCATATACAGCTTCTTCAGAAGAACGGTTTACCGTCAGCTCTTCTATCGGCTGATCTGGATATTTAAGAACACTGTTTACAATTGGTACACCGCCATAACGTTTTGCCAAGGCATGATAAGTGAAAGCACGCGTAAAATAAGCTTCTCCCATCCAGTTGTCAACCTGTTCTTTAGAGAAGTTGGATGCATATTTTGGCAATGTTTCCAGGAAATAGTTTGTTTCACGGATCAATTTGTAAGCATCATTCCATATCTGGTTAGACTCGGTTTCCGCTCCATGAATATCACGGTTCAAAGCCTCACCTGTCATACCAAATGTAGATTGGAATGCAAACGAGTTATTGAATCCACGAGTATGCGAATAACGGAAATCTTCAATAAACTGCTGGCTGTATAAACGCGCCAGATAACTCTTTACTCCATTTTCCGTACCAAAAACATCATCATCCTGTACAACATTCAACGGTGGAATATCCAAATCAAGACACGAAGGCATGCCACACGTTAAAGCAAGCAATAATATATATTTTGAAAGTTTCATGACTTTTGAACGAGATTAAAATTTAACATTTGCACCTACAGAGAACGTTCTGTTCAAAGGATACATATTACCATAGCTATCTTCCGGATGTTCCGGATCGATTTCAACTCCCTTTATAGTGAAAAGGTTATAACCATTCAAGTAGATTCTTACACTCTTGATTCCTGCTTTAGAAACCCATTGCTGAGGTAAAGTATAACCAATTTCAGCACTTTTCAAACGCAGATAACTTGCATTATAAAAATTAAAGCGTGAATTTTCATCCGCTACAGTTCCTGTATAACCAAATTTACCCGGAACCCAAATAGTAGACGGTGCATATGGATTTGCCGTAGGATCGACTGGATGCCATCTGTCCATAAAATACTCCAATGCATTTGAGTAATCATTACCCCACATCGGTTCGCGCAACTGCTCGATATATCTAACGTAGCTCATACCAGCACCTTGAAACAACAGGTTCAAGTCAAATCCTTTATATTCAGCACCAGCCGCAAAACTAAAGTTGATCATTGGCTTGCCTGTATAACCTATCGGATGAGTGTCATGATCTGTTATCTGTCCGTCGCCATCCCAGTCTAGATAAATATAGTCGCCCGGAAGCACATTCTTATCTGCATAAATAGGACTGTTCAATATATAGTCATACGATGTATAACGTCCGCCATCACCTTTTCCCCATTTAATATCGTTGTAACGGTCGTTTCCGTTATTACGCCAGTTTTCATACGAGTTACCAGCTCTGCCGCGTTCCTGATAAGTAGTCTGCGTACGAGTATATGAGAAAATACCTTTCAGGTTGTAGTTTACTTCACCAACTCTGTTACGGTGGGTCAATTCCATTTCAACACCATGTGTAAAGTCACCGTTCAAGTTTTCTTGCGGAAGTTCGGCACCTACCACTCCCGGCAAACTCAGATCTCTCTTTGCCAGCAATCCGGTTCTGTCACGTGTAAAATAGTCGGCCGAAACACCCAGAAGACCATTCCACATCTCTACGTCAGCACCTATGTTCAATGTCTTAGAGATATACCAAGTGATATACGGGTTTGTAATACCTTTGCTCTGAACACCCGAAACAAATGTTCCGTCAAATACTGTTCCTGCTCCACCTTGACCGTCAAAGCCTCCGCCCGGATACAAGTAACCATTTACAAACTGATAGTTTGATGCACGGTCGTCACCCATCTTTCCATAAGAAGCGCGAAGTTTTGCATTGTTCACAAATGAAAGTTTGGAATCTTTCCAGAATGCCTCTTCCGAAATACGCCATCCCACAGAAGCTGAAGGGAAGAATCCCCACTGTGCACCTGTTCCGAATTTAGAAGAACCATCATAACGGAAACTGAATTCAGCCAGATATTTCGATTCATAATCGTATCCGAATTTACCAACCAAACCTAAATTTGCTTCCTTATATAAATCTCTTTTAGAAGGATCGTCCACATCATAGTTGGTACTCATATTACCTTCCTGATTGTCACTGTTTCCGGCAAATAGCTGATCTAAAGCCAATGATAACTCACGCTGAGCGAAAAAGTTATCTCCGTTTCTTTGGCTACCCTCCAACAATAACAAACCGTTCACATTATGCTTTTCGTTAAACAAGCGGCTGTAGTTCAATGCCACCTGATAAAGCAACGCTTCTTTTGTATAGTGTTCACGGCGGAACTTGCTTGTTCCTACACGTCCATGCTTCTGATATGTATCCGAAGCCTCATCATACGTATATTGATTATATGTTTTTTGATATAGTTTGTTATCTGCAATCTGATAATCATAACTGAACATTGCCCTTGCCTTCAACCCTTCGATATAAGGAACATCATAGGTTGCCTCTGCTGAAGTCTGGAACCATTTGTTGTTATATTTCTTATAACCAACCTGATTGGCATCCATCATAGCAACAGGGTTATCACCTTCGATCCATCCGTTCTGCAAGTATTCCGGATTATTATTTGCATAGATAGGCTGCGTAGCCGGAGCACGTTGGAAAGCACGGATAATCCAGTCGGAGTTTTCATACGGCTGGCTCTTCTCATCCATGATACCGCTCATGTTTAATGAAACGGTCAAACGATTCGTCAGTTTGCTTGTTACGTTAGAACGAACATTAAAACGATTATAATCCAAGCTCTTGCTCTTCAGGAAAGATTCCTGATACAAATAACCCGTACTGATATAGAAGTTTGTCTTTTCATTACCTCCGGTAGCACTTAATGTATGCTGTGTTTGAGGAGCCAATGTCCGCATACAAGCATCCCACCAATCTGTTCCAACCTTATCTCCACGGCGATAAGCATCAATCTCTTCTTGGCTGTAAGGAAGAATACCGCCTTCCAAACGGTGCATCGCTTTTTCATTTTTCAATGTCATCCAGTCCGCAGCGCTTGCACTCCTTGGCGAACCTGTCGGATTCTGCCATCCTACATTTCCATCATAAGAAAGTTCCAAAGAACCTTCCTTACCTTTCTTCGTTGTGATTAGAACAACACCATTTGCAGCACGCACACCATAAATAGCAGCCGAGGCATCTTTCAATACTGATAATGATTCAATATCGTTTGCATCCAGACGCGACATATTATCACGAGGCACACCATCTATAATGATCAATGGATTACCCATACCACGAATATCAAATGAGTTGTTGAAAGAACCTGGCTCTGAAGATTTCTGTACAACACGTACCCCAGGAACTTTACCGGTCAGCATGTTCTGAGCGTTCTCATTCTTGGTTGTTACGATATCGTCACTCTTAATCGCAGATACGGCACCGGTCAATGTAACCTTCTTCTGCGTACCATAACCTACAACTACCACTTCATCCAGTTTCTGTGTATCCTCACGTAAAGCAATAGTAACCGGCTGATTTCCTTTTACTGCAACTTCTTGCTCCATATATCCGATATAAGAAACCAAAAGAACAGCACCGGCAGGAACTTCAATGCTAAAATTACCATCCAGATCTGTTACCGTACCGGTAGTAGTACCTTTTACCATTACGTTTGCGCCAATAACCGCCTCACCCATTGCATCTTTTACCGTACCAGTAACGATTCTTTTTTGCTGGCTAGACATTGTTACAGCTTCGGCTTCTTTAGTTTTAATCAGCACTTGGCGATCAATAATCTGGTATTTATAATTGGTATTACGCAATACTTGTTCCAACACCTCTTCTAAAGATGCGTTTTTTACATTTACACTTGTTTGTTTGTTTACATTTACCTGGTTGTCGTTGAAGAAAAATGTAAATTCACTTGATTTTTCGATTTCCCTCAAAACTTCAATAATGCTACAATTTTGCTTGCTCAACGATACTTTGTAATTCTGTGAATATGAGGATGCAGAGATGCTACAAGCCACAAACACAGATAACAATGTCGTCATTTTCATAATACGAATTGTTTTTCTAAATCCCGGGACATAATTATCCCGTTCTTTGATTTTTTTCATAACTTTGTAATGTTATTGGTGAATAATTAGCAGGCTTTTGGCCTCTCAACTCCTTTGCCTGCCATCAAGAACTCACTGGTTGGAGGATGACAAGTTTATCCTCCAACTTTTGTTAGACTTAAGATGTATTTTCCCACATAGAAATAAATTAGGCTAATAGTTTGTTATTTTTCTAAATATAATTTATAATCTCCATTCATTTCGACGTATCTTATCGGAGACGATTTGCTCAGTATATACAAAATACGTTCGAGCGATTCGTCTCTCACTTTAAATGTAAAACGGTAACTATCTGCAACATTTTTCTGGCAAATTATTTTTCGACCGAACCATTGTTCCAAACGCGGAATTATCATATTCAGCTTTTCATTTTCAAAACTTAATATGCCGTTATTTCTCCACGTCGAATATTTATCGGCGTTAACGGTTCGCACACTGGCCGTTTTATTCCATTTGTCATATACAAACATCTCATTCGGCAAAAGCTCCACTTCCTTGTTACTAGGGTGTTTTTCATTATTAACCCCGATTTTCACTTTTCCGTTCAGCAGAATAATTTCATGCTTATTTTCATGTTTATAGCTAAACACTTCAAAAGCGGTACCCAATGCTGTTACTTTCATATCCGGCGTATGAACTATAAACGGTTTACCGGGATTCTTTGCCACATCAAAAAATGCTTGACCTTCCAAAGTAACCTCCCGGGTTTTTCCGGAAAACTTTTCCGGATAAACTATTTTACTGCCAGGGCCCATCTGCACCTCTGTTCCATCCGGTAATGAAACCGGCTCGAAGTTCTTTATACCGGAACTTGCTACAAACATTAATGGAGCGGGTTCCCTGTCAGCAAAATAAATAGCACCACCTAAACCTAAAACTAATACCACTGATGCTACCAAACTATATACTTTATAGAACACAACTTGCTTACTGATTTTACCATTTATCCTTTTCCGGATATTACCCCAAATGCGACTCCCATCTTCTTCCGAAAATCTAGCGCCATCATAAGAATCCCACTGGCAAAGCATTTTTCCTGAAATTTCAGGTCTATTAATCAATGCTGTTTCTTCTTCCTTATTCAAAGATTCATGCATTAATTTCTTTAATATGTCTTTCTTGTCGCTATTCATTAATTTTAGTCAATCTATATATAAATACACACCAAACTAATACTACCCCCATCCATAGATAAAAAAAAATCATCCGAATGAAATTTTACTTTCTTCCGAATGAAATAATAATTTCCCCCCGAATGGATCAAAAAAGAAAAAGAGATAACATATATACATTTTGTTTCAGATATTTCAGTGCTTCGCTTATTTGATGTTCCACTGTCTTTTCAGACAAATTGAGCTGTTGGGCTATTTCTTTATAACTCAAATGTTCTTTCCGGCTAAGATTAAATATTTCTTTTCGACGCGGAGGTAATTCGGCTATCAGTTGATCTATATATTCGGACAGATTTCGAGCATCTATCTCCTCTTCCATATTATATGAGTCTTCCATTGCAGCAAGAATCGTCATTTTATAGAAGTCTTCATTTACATTTTTACGATGCTGATTGAACACAAGATTTCTGGTAATTATAAAAAGAAGCCCTTTGAAATTATCATCTTCACGGATAAAATCTCGAGACTCCCAGACCTTGACAAATACTTCCTGAACAACTTCCTCTATTGCATTTTTATCGATCAGATATAAACGGCAAAAATTATAAACCTGACGCCAATAATTTTTATATAAGGTAGTGAATGCACTTTGATTACCTTGTCTGACTAGCAATATGAGTTCTTTTTCATCCATTCTGCTATTACAATTTAGTTGTTGGCAACTTCAATATCAAATAATCGGAAACAAATAAAAAACATTTCCCAAATACGGTCGTGCCCATTTGTTCATTCCATTCACAAATACATATATAGACACATTGTTTGTATCGTAACGATACAAACATATATGCCATTAATGGCATTCGCGTTAATTAATTTTCGTCAAAGATAGCATTTTTTGTCGTTTAATAAAAAATGACAATATATTTATACTAAATTCGATCTTTATTCCCTTAACAAATCCCCTTGATGATTTTGTAAAATCATCGGGACGTTTTTCAAAAATCATCGGGATAAATTATTTTTTATTTTCCGGCAATATACCCTGTTTATGGTATTTACTATATGAAAAGACATATCTACCTTTGTTATATAAAAATATGAACAACTAATTTTTCAGAATATGGCAAAAATAGCAAAACAGCTGACAGATTTAATCGGCAACACTCCTCTCCTGGAGTTATCAAGTTTCAATGCAAAAAAAGGAGCAAAAGCAAAATTGATTGGAAAACTGGAATATTTCAACCCAGCCGGTAGCGTAAAAGACCGTGTAGCATTAGCTATGATTGAAGACGCAGAAACGAAAGGACTCCTAAAGCCCGGAGCCACAATAATAGAGCCAACAAGTGGAAACACGGGAGTTGGATTAGCATTTGTATCTGCCTCAAAAGGATATAAACTAATCCTGACAATGCCTGAAACCATGAGCCTTGAACGACGTAATCTTTTAAAAGCTCTTGGGGCAAACCTGGTTTTAACACCAGGTTCTGAAGGCATGAAAGGAGCTATTGCCAAAGCGGAAGAACTACATAAAGAAAATCCGGACTCTATTATTTTACAGCAGTTTGAAAATCCGGCAAATCCGGCGAAGCATACACAGACTACCGCAGAAGAAATCTGGCGCGATACAGACGGCAAAGTTGATATTTTTGTTGCAGGAGTAGGCACAGGAGGAACAATCAGTGGAGTCGGAACAGGACTAAAAAAGCATAATCCAAACATTCGTATCGTAGCAGTAGAACCTAGCGACTCTCCTGTTCTTTCCGGTGGAAAACCCGGACCTCATAAGATACAAGGTATAGGCGCCGGTTTTATACCTAAGATTTATAATCCGGACGTTGTAGATCAAATCATACAAGTTGACAACAATGATGCTATTCGTACAAGTAGAGAATTATCTCAACAAGAAGGACTATTAGTAGGTATTTCATCCGGAGCTGCGGTATATGCCGCATTACAGTTAGCCCAGCTTCCCGAAAATTCGGGAAAAACAATTGTAACGTTATTACCTGATACGGGAGAAAGGTATTTGTCTACAGTGCTATACGCTTTTGACGAATATCCTTTATAAAAATAATAGCACATTGCAGAAGTTGTGGAAATATTACACACCTTTCCACAACTTCTACACCACAAACTTATACTTCACACAGACAACAACCCTCATACCTACTTAATAGACAGGATATTATATTTTTAATCAAATCCAGAAAGGCATGGCATCAATTTTGCAATTATATTTATAGTAAATCAAAAGGCAAACCTTTTATTATCATTCTATAGGAATCATCCGGCTTGAGAAAGTAGGATGATTTTCTACATATACCACAACACAAGAAGGGCAAAAAACCAGAGTTTTTATGAATGAAAAAGGAGAAGTAGTTTCATACTAATTTTTATATTTGCAGGAAACAAACGGTAAATGAAATACGGTGTACATAAACGGACTTTATTATTTATAGCAGGATTTGTATGGATCATTGCAGGGACAAATATTTTACGAATTGGTATTTTGACCTGGATAGATGATGCACAAAACCCGTTATTTAAAGTATGTGAAGCTATTATTGTGTTTTTGCTATTTTTCTATCTTGTATTCAAAAAACTATTTTATAAACACCGTGACCGCATAGCATTGAAAAAAGAAAAGAAGAATTGTCCCTTTTCCTTCTTTGATATCAAAGGATGGATAATCATGGCATTTATGATTACTTTCGGTATAACAATCCGGAAATTACAACTTCTTCCCAATTCTTTTATTTCCGTATTTTATACAGGACTATCTTCCGCATTAATCATTACAGGAATATTATTTATCATACAAGGATATAGAGCAAAGAAGAAATCTAATCAAATATAATATTCGGCAGAATCTATTATTCCGGCACGCAAAGCATATTTAGTTGCTTCATGAACGTTATTGATTTCGAGTTTCCGGAAAATATTTTTACGGTGAGTAGTTACAGTATGAACACTGGAAAAACGTTCTGCAGCAATCTCTTTTGTCGTTTTACCTGATGCTATTAATTTCAGTATTTCTTTTTCTGTTACAGTTAAAATTGGACGTTCTCCCAACTCTTTAGCGGGGAGCTTGCTTACTGACGAACCAGAAATACGATCGCTTATAAAACGCTGAGAAGTTAATGCTGAATGAATAGCTTTTTGAATCTCGTCTAACGCAGCATCCTTCATTACTATGCTGGCGGTTTCAGTACTAAAAAGGATCTTACGAATAAATTCTTCACTCAATTCATCACTAAATAACAACCAGTGGGAATGATTAAAACGGGTCTGTAAAATAATAAGTTCATCCACACCTGCCAAATCAAACAAGGTATAATCCAAAACAATAACGGCATCCGGATATATAGACAGCAAACGCAATAGTTGCTTATTGTCTTCCGCTTCCAATATGGAATCTATGCCAGGTATCCTCTCACATATATATAAAATACCGGCACGGGTAATATCTTGATTATCCGCTAAAATTATTGTTTTCATTTAACAGAATCCAGAGCTTGCCTGATATCATTATACAAATCGTCTATCGATTCCAAGCCAACCGACAAACGTATGGTTTGCTGACTTATATCCATCGCTTTCCGTTGCTCTTCGGTAAATCCCCCGTATATAGTACTTGCCGGATGAATTGCCAGTGTTTTATTATCAAACAAATTAGTTGCACGACGTATTAATTTAAGCTTATTCATAAAAGCAAAACATACTTCACGAGAAGCCAAATCAAACGTTAACATCGCTCCCGGATAAATACCGAACTGCGTTGTACTTATAGTGTAAAACGGATTATTTTCCAGTCCTGTATAATTTACAGATTCTATCCCTGCCAACTTCTGAAGGCATTTTGCCAGTTCCAGGCAAGTTGAAGCCTGATGGTTAAAACGAACCTGCATCGTTTCGAGCCCCAAAGTCTGCATGTAAGCTACCTGAGGAGTCATATATGCACCCAGATTCCGATGAATTTCTTTACGCATACGTGCTGTAAAAGCATTGCTTCCAAACTGTTCATACCAATGTTTCAACGGTATGGAATGGCTCCAGTCTGCAGTTCCATAATCAATAATCAATCCTCCAATACTAGTTGCCCCGCCTGAAATATATTTTGTACTAGATATTATTTCTATGTCCACACCAAAATCTGAAGCATGAAATACAGAAAATGGGACAACTGTAGTATCAGCAATCAGAGGTATTCTAAATTCTTTACCTATAAAAGAAAGCATCCGGAGATCGGCCACTTCCAATTGAGGATTGGTAATTACTTCAAGAAAGATTGCACAGGTATTCAAATCAACATTATCACGAACCTCTTCTTCATTCGTCAGATCACAAAACCGCGTTTCTACACCAAACGCAGCCAATGTGTTTTTCATCAATGAAAACGTATTGCCAAACAAATGAGGAGAAGTTACAATATTTCCTCCTGCATGAGTAAGCGCTATCAGAGTATTTGTAATTGCCGCCATTCCTGAATTCAAAGCTGTAACACTCACTGCATTAGTAATTGCACGTACGCGATCTTCAAAGTATTGGACCGTAGGATTTGTTATTCGGGAATAAGCGTGGTCTGTCGTATGTCCACAGAAAGCAGCTTCCATTGCTTCCGCCGTCTCAAATTCATAAGCTGCCGTATTATAAACCGGCATTGACAATGCTCCATAGATATCAGGTTTCTGATATGGAGTATGAAGCACTCGTGCTTCAAAGCTAAAATCTTCCATGAATCTAATTTTATCGCTTTTTTACTCTTGTTTCTGCAAAAATATCAATCATTTACATTACAGAAAAATAAATAACCATCATTTTAATCTTAATCAAACCAATATTTTAATTTTACATTTTAATAAACACATATATTTTGAATTTATTCTGATTAGCCTATCATGATTCCATTTGATATTCATTATATTTGCGGGCCAACTAATCAGAGAAATGACAAACGCTGCTTCATGACACGATTTTTACATAAAAACATCTTTCTATTATTATTTATCTGCCTATTTCAAAAACAACTTTTCTCCATTTGCATACGCAGAAATATTTAACAATACCGGTTATAACGGTCGAATGAATACTGATCGAATACGTTTCTCTACCGGAAGCGATTATAAATTAAACAATTACAAACATGCAATAGGTATTACATATTCCCACCATTTCTAAAAAAATGCCTATCTTTGCAATCCCGAGTGCTTGATTAACCTCGTTAAAAACAAGAGAGATGCAAAAAACAGTTACAATATCATTCATGCTGCTAGGTATCTTATTCAATATTTGCCTTGTAGCGTCCAACCTTTTAGAAACAAAAGTCGTACAGGTAGCAGGTATTACTGCTACGGCAGGATTAATCGTTTTCCCAATATCCTATATTATTAATGATTGTATTGCAGAAGTTTGGGGATTCAAAAAAGCACGTTTGATTATCTGGAGCGGGTTTGCTTCCAATTTTCTGGTGATCGGACTTGCACAACTTGCCGTAATGCTTCCCGCTGCACCTTTTTGGGAAGGAGAAGAAGGATTCAATTTTGTATTTGGAATGGCACCTCGCATTGCAATAGCAAGTTTGATTGCTTTCCTTATCGGTTCCTTTTTAAATGCTTATGTAATGAGCAAAATGAAAATTGCTTCACAAGGGAAGCATTTTTCTCTACGCGCAATAGTTTCCACACTAGCCGGCGAAAGTGCTGATTCACTTATTTTCTTTCCTATTGCTTTCGGAGGTTTAATTCCTACAAGTGAGCTGTTAATAATGATTGCTACACAAGCAGTACTAAAATCATTATATGAAGTAATAATACTTCCCGTCACCATCCGAGTAGTAAAATACATCAAGAAGGTAGACGGGAATGATGTGTACGATGTAGGGACTTCGTACAATATATTGAGGGTAAAGGATATTTAATTCCCTTCAAAATCAATGTTCTCAGTTTTTTCATTCCAATTGGCAACTTCAAAGCCCATTGGAACCGCTTTCTTCATCAAATATTCCCCCAATAGCGGCAGTAAGTGCCAAACGTGTCCTTAATTATACTCACCTACCCGAAGTTTTATAAAATATTATCCCGAACAATAGCTCCTGTCGACACCGTATAAAGGGCATAGGAGATAATTCATCTTTTTGAACAACTCCCCAACATAGCAGGCAATAGTAATAACAGAACTAATAACTTTTTCATATCACGAATATCAATCGGTTTTAAATTGATGTCTATAAAACAGATGATAACCGTATTAGTTCTGATTGAAAAGTTAAAAGTTTAATTATTAATAAAACAAATGAGACCAATCTTCGCGGGGCTGTACTGTATATGCCCGTATACGCATCGCTTCAGCTGTACGGCAATTGGGTAATGCATCATCAATCAACAAAGTTTCTTCTGAACGAATAGCGGCATCATTAAGGACATATTCAAAAATATCAGTATTGGGCTTTAGCATGTGCAGTTCATAGGAAAGATATATCTTATTGAAAAAATCACCGGCCTGTAATCCTTTATAAGTAAACCATTTTTGGGCAATCCATTTCCAATGAATTTCATTGGTATTACTAAGCAACATCGTATTGTATTTTTTCCGAAGTTTCAATAACAGATCAAGCTTATATTCGGGCACATCTCCCAACATGGCAATCCAGGCTTCATCTATTTGCCGATCTGTAAGATTTTTTTTAGCTAAATCACGAATACCATCCCTAAAGTCAGCCGGAGAAATATAGCCTAACTCCAGTTTCATAAAAAGATCTTTGTGCTGAAAATTATTTACGATATTTTCCCGGACATTACTTACTCCCAGTTGTTCAAAAGCCTCGATACAGCGATTGCGCGTCAAATTAATAATAACTCCGCCTAAATCTATGATTATATTTTTAATACCATCCATAATGTTCTTTATTTATACCAACGTTTACGACGTCTGCGATGACGCTGTTTCTGCTTATATTTCCGTATCTTACGAATCACGATCCATACAAAAAGTAGCCCGAATACCGTAAATATCAACAAGAGAATGCCCGTATTCAAATTATCTCCTTTAACGCGGCTCCACATTTCCAATACAAGTTCTGTTTCATCTCCGAAGTCACGGATCATTGCGCATCGCTCTACTATTTTTTGATCAGGATATTGGACTAAATTAATCTGTATGCTATCCGCACCAGCTCCAAAAAAATAGCTCAGATTTGAATATTGTGTAATTGTCGTATCAATTTTAGCTTCCAGTATTTCGGGGGTAGCAACAGCACTAACGTAGCCTATTGCATCCATATTTTTCAAAGCAATATCCGGTTGACAAATATAATCAATAAAATAACTGGCTGCCTTTACGTTACATGCGTATTTCGGAATAACCCAGCCGTCATACCATATATTACTTCCCTCCTGCGGAACTTCATATCCAAGATTCACACCAACAGCAGCCGCTTCTTCCATAGCCCAGACTGCATCACCGCTCCAGGTAAGATTCATCCAGGCTTTGTTCTTAGTCATCATTTCTTTTCCAAAATCTGCTTCCCAGCCGGCAATATTCGGTTTCATCAATTTCAAATACTTTTCAGCCAAAGCGATTGCTTCAGGCGAATTGTCATTCATCAACTGTTCAACAGAAACTTTGCCTTCTGCCAATTTGTTGGTATGGGCATATATAATGGCTGTTCCGTAAGCATCCCGATAGCTATCTTTCATCAGGATTTTTCCCTTATATTCAGGATTCCACAAACAATCCCACGTCATAACCTCTTCACGAGAGATGAAATTTTCATTATAAAGCAATCCGGTTGTGCCCCACATATAAGCTACGACATAATTTGTAGCTACACGTCCGGGCTGGCTCAGTTTATTCAATTGCTCTTTTATATAAGGAGATATGTTATTTATATAATCGGGAGTCTTACCAAAGTTTCGATCTATCGGGAGCAATAAATCTTTTTTCAACATCCGTTCAATAATATATTCGGAAGGGCAAACCAAATCAAAGTCTTCATGTCCACGTTCAATTTTGGTAAGCATGATTTCATTAATATCGAAAACCTGATAGATAACTTTTATATCTTCACCCGTCTGTTCTTTATACCATTTCGGGAAATTATTCAATACATCCTCATCTATATAATCTGCCCAATTATATATTTTCAATATTTTATTACGTTCTTCCTTTGTTCTGGAACATGAAGAAAGCAAACCAATCAAAAAGGTTAACAGGCATAAGAATCTTAAAATTTTACTCATTTTATTTATCTGGCTTTTGCTTTTTCAGCCCGTTTATTTATAATAATCAATAATACTAACACTGTAACGAAGATAATAGTTGATAAAGGACGAAGCTCAGGTGTCAGCCCTCCTTTACGGGCATCTGCATAAATAAAGGTAGACAACGTTTCTAATCCTTCATTTCCTATAGTAAAAATAGTTACGGCAAAATCATCAATCGATAAAGTGAATGCCAAAATAAATCCGCTAATCATACCCGGCCGTATTTCAGGAAAAATAACTTTGCGTAACGCCTGAAAAGGTGTTGCCCCCAAATCCAGTGCGGCTTCATACACATTCGGATTCATTTTCTTTAAACGGGGCATCACACTTAATACCACATAAGGGGTACAAAAAGTAATATGGGCAAGAAGTACGGTTGTAAATCCCTGAGAAATCCCGAAACTCACAAACAGTAAAAACAAAGATATACCTGTGATAATATCTGCATTCATCATCGGTATTGCATTTACAAAACTAACAACCTGGCGAGTACGCGAACGCAGATTGAAAATGCCAATGGCTGCTACACTTCCCAACAACGTCGATATAATGGCCGCCAGCATAGCTATCGCAAATGTCGTCCACAAAGCACCGATTAATGAATGTTGCACATTGCCTGCAAACAAAGAGCTATACAACTTAGTAGAAAAACCTGTCCAGTTTCCTAATACTTTGGCTTCCGTAAAAGAGAATATCATTATAATCAATATCGGAGCATAAAGCAATACGAGAAGCAACCATAAATAAGTCTTCGCTATAAATTTCGCCATCATATCACACCTCCTTCATTTGATGTGTCATCGCTATCATTGCTGAATAAAATAGTGACTCCTATCAATATCAACATAATTAAAGAAAGAGCAGCACCATAATTCCACATTCCATTATTAATATTTTCCTGTACTGTTGTTCCGAAGAGTTTGATGTTATTCATTGTAAGCAACTCGGCAATAGCAAAAGTGGAAACAGTTGGCATAAATACCATAACCACGCCACTCATTACTCCGGGCATTGACAATGGAAAGATTGTTTTAATAAAAACCTGGAGAGGATTTGCCCCTAAATCCTGTGCCGCCTCAACTAAGCTGGAATCCATTTTTTGGAGCGTATTATAAATCGGATAAATCATAAACGGGAGAAAATTATAAACCATACCGAATATCAGAGCACCTTCTCCCAAAGGGAAATCAAGAAAATCGAACAATGCAACAGTAGCCAATGTACGAATCAGTATATTTACCCACATAGGAAGGATAAACAGCATGACCATAGTACGGGATGTATTAAACCGCGCCTGGCTTAATATATAAGCAGCCGGATATCCCAGAATAAGGCAGATTAACGTTGTTATTATAGCAATCCCTATCGAATAAACGAATGTATTTATAGCTTCCGGGTGCATCATAAACTTCCTGAAATTGGCAAAAGTGAAAGCACCATCCGCATTCGTAAACGCATAAATTAGAATCAGGAGCAGCGGCATTACCACAAAAATGGCAAGAAAAACAGCATATGGAATCGTCCAATTCCTGCGCCGCATAAAAAAAGCTGAGAATTTAGTAATCACATCCTTTCCTTTTTATCAATGAATGATTCGTATATTTTCAGGGGCTATAGTAATACCTACCCGGTCTCCGTCGTCCCATACATCATTTGTATCTACAAAAATATTTTCATCCCAATCCGTAAAAACAGTCAGATGATAATGGTTTCCTTTATATAAGATAAATTTCACCTCGCCGGTCAGCTTTCCGTCTTCTTCATTATCCTCCAGAATAACGTGCTCAAAATTCACCTCAACCTTAACCGGTGTTTCCGGATCGATATCTTTCACTTCCTTACATTCAAACACACATCCCAAAAACTCCACATGGGTAGCATCAACCAATTTTCCTTCAAATGTATTGCAAGTGCGTTCTTTCTTCATAACATGAATATCGAATGGCTTCACCAGCAACCCTACTTCCATGCCTGTATCGAAACAATGGTAGTCCTGTACCATAAATTCATATCCATTCGGTGTTTGAACCATCATTTCATAGTGAACACCTTTGAAGATCGAAGAAGTTACCGTACCTGTCAGCATTGCGGCCTCCGAGGGTTCAAAAATATAAATATCTTCGGGCCGGATAACCACATCGACAGGAACATTATCTCCAAAGCCTTCATCAACACATTCAAACTCGCGCCCGGCAAACGTAACAAGTTTGTCCTTTACCATCAAACCATTTAGCACATTACTTTCTCCAATGAAATCTGCAACAAACGAATTTATCGGTTCATTGTATATATCGATCGGTGTACCAATCTGTTGAATCTTCCCTTCGCTCATGACAACAATAGTGTCACTGAGTGTCAAAGCTTCTTCCTGATCATGCGTCACATATACGAACGTAATACCTAAAGATTTGTGCATCTCCTTCAACTCCATTTGCATATCCTTGCGCATTTTCAGATCCAAGGCAGCCAATGGTTCATCCAGCAAAAGCACTTCCGGCTCATTCACAATTGCACGCGCTATAGCCACACGTTGCTGTTGTCCACCGGAAAGAGAATCTACATCCCTGTATTCATAATCCGTCATCCCCACCATCTTTAAGGCTTGCTTTACCTTTTTGGTTATGGTAGCAGACGGCATTTTTTTAAGTTTCAATCCGAAGGCAATGTTGTTAAAAACATTAAGATGCGGGAAAAGTGCATATTTTTGAAATACGGTATTGACAGGGCGCTTATGAGGGGGTGTTTGTGTAATATCTTTTCCAGCAATGGATATTTCGCCTTCCGACGCTGTCTGAAACCCGGCAATCAAACGTAAAAGAGTAGTTTTACCACAACCCGAGGGTCCTAATATAGTAACGAACTCGCCCTTGCGAACAAACAAATTTACATCATTCAGTACAGCCTTATCTCCAAAATATTTATAGACATGTTCGATACCAATAATGCAGTCGGACTTTTGCATAAATCTATCCTTAATTCTATCAAATTAAACAATCAACCGTTCATTTATTATAAGCGGGACAAAGGTACACAATTTGAAGGATAATCAAACACACCTTCCGTTATCTGAAGATTGTACCAACGTAGTTTTGTTAGTTTAATCCTCCTGCCTTCCACATATCAAGCAGAAGTTCGTAAGAACCGTATATGCAAAAAGAACCTTTCCGAAATCGCCCGTACCGCCATCACTGCCTGTTTATTGAAGGTTTAATGCGTTCGTTATAGTTATGTTAACGGAGAAAACAAAACAGAACAATTCCTACTTTTAAATGTTATGAAATAAATCTAAACAAGAATATTATGTACGTATATTTACGCAAATGGTGTTATGCCGTACTCTGCCTTCTTTCGCCTGTTTTACTTTCCGCCCAGAACGGACAGAAGTATCTTGAACGGGCACTTCCCCAGACTTGGCAAGAAAACAGCGACGATTTCCAACAAACATTACCTGTAGACGACCATTGGTGGAGCAACTTCAACGATCCGCTACTCGATTCCCTGATAGCTGTCGCCATAAAACAGAATTATTCTGTTCAAATGGCTGCCGACCGTATTGCCATGGCAAAAGCCAACCTTCGCATACAACAAGGCAGTTACTCACCAACACTAGGTTTAAATGCAGGATGGACGCGACAACAAAGCAGTGGCAATACCACACAACTGCCTCAATCCGTCACTCAATATACGGATGCATCGCTTAATATGAATTGGGAAATTGATGTCTTCGGCAGTATCCGCAACAGGGTAAAAGCCCAAAAAGAAAACTTTGCCGCTTCAAAAGAAGAATACAATGCTGTTATGGTCTCCCTCTGCGCTCAGGTTGCATCCGCTTATATTAACCTACGGGAACTGCAACAAGAATTGGAAGTCGTAAACAAAAACTGTGAATCCCAACTGGCCGTAGTGAAAATAACAGAAAAAAGATTTGAGACCGGACTTGTTTCAAAACTCGATGTTGCACAAGCTCTATCCGTATATTACGACACAAAATCATCCGTCCCGATGCTGGAAGCCGGAATCATTCAATACACCAATTCACTTGGAGTTTTAATGGGACTTTATCCATGGGATGTACGCAAAATAACAGAAACCCAACAACCATTACCCGAATATATCGAACCTGTGGGGGTCGGCATTCCTGCCAATCTATTATTACGCAGGCCGGATATTCGTTCTGCCGAACGGCAGGTAAACGCATACGCGGCTTCGTTAGGAGCATCCAAATCGGATTGGTGGCCCCAGATATTCGTTAAAGGCTCCGTGGGCTTTGCATCTCATGACATCGACAAAATTGCAAACCATAATAGCTTGACTTATGAAATAGCCCCTACCCTTACCTGGAATTTTTTCCAGGGAACAAAGCTGATGCAAGCCACCCGGCTGGCAAAAGCCCAATTGGACGAATCCGTACGCCAGTTTAACGAGACGGTTTTAACTTCCGTACAGGAAGTCGATAATGCAATGAGCGCATACAAGAATTCCATCAAACAGATTGTTGCCTTACGGGAAGTAGTAAACCAAGGGAAAGAGACATTGACTCTATCACTTGACTTATATAAACAAGGACTCAGCCCTTTCCAAAATGTACTTGATGCACAGCGCTCTCTGCTTTCATACGAAAATGCCCTCACACAGGCAAAAGGAAATTCACTGCTCAGCCTTATTCAGCTCTACCAGGCATTAGGCGGAGGATGGAGCGAAAGTAATAATTGAACTGAAAACTAATTATTGACAATATAAATATAAAGCACAATGAATACGATTATTAAATATAGCTTTACAATAGTAACCCTTTTATTGCTGGCCGCTTGTAAAGGAAAAAACAGTCACCCTGTGGAGATGCCAGTTCCTTCCATTAGCGTAGCGACTCCCGAAATACGGGACATTACACTGACAAAAGACTATCCGGGCTATTTAACATCCGAACTCATGGTCAATCTTGTTGCCCGTGTAAACGGATATTTACAAACCTCTTATCTTAAACCGGGGCAAAAAGTAAAAAAAGGAGATTTAATATATATCATTGAACCGGACATTTACAAAAACAATGTTCAACAGGCAGAAGCTTCTTTAAAAACGACCCAGGCACAGCTAACTTATGCTCAAAATAATTACAAGAGAATGAAAGAAGCCGTAAAGAGCGGAGCTGTAAGCCAGATTCAAGTATTACAAGCACAATCAACCGTATCGGAAGCAGAAGCATCGGTCAAGAATGCCGAAGCTGAACTAAATACGGCGCAAAAAAATTTAAGTTATTGCTATATACGTGCACCATTCAACGGAAGTGTAACAAGGGGAAAATATGATATCGGTAATTACATTAACGGTTCCTTGCAACCCGTAACATTGGCAACTATCTATAAAGACGACCTTATGTATGCCAACTTCAATATTGAAGACAATCAACTTATGAAAATGCTTATGCTAAATGCCCGGAGCGACGAAGGAAAAGTAAAACTACCTAAAGAAATCACAGTCCATCTGGGAAAAGACGGCAAACAAAGCTATATAGGAAGACTGGATTATTTATCCCCGAATGTAGATTTATCGACAGGTACATTAAATGTCCGTGCAAACCTGGACAATCCCGAAGGCTTATTAAAAAGCGGACTTTATGTAACGATCACATTACCTTATGCCGAAGAGAAACAAGCAATTTTAGTACAAGATGCTTCCATAGGTACAGACCAGTTAGGAAAATACCTTTATATCGTTAATGATTCCAACATAGTTAAATACCGTCATATTGAACCCGGACAACTGATAAACGACACTCTAAGGCAGGTTATCAGTGGCATTCAACCTAACGAACGTTATGTCACAACAGCCTTGTTAAAGGTAAGAGATGGTATGACTATTAAGCCCATAAAATAAAAGATCATGGTTAAATTCTTTATAAACAGGCCTATATTCGCTACAGTACTTGCTCTGATTATTGTAGTAGCCGGGATAGTAACATTAAATATACTACCTGTTGCCCAATATCCCGAGATCACACCGCCTACCGTACAAGTATCAGCTTTTTATCCGGGTGCTAATGCAGAAACGGTGGCACAAACCGTAGGTCTGCCTATCGAAAAACAAGTAAACGGTGTAGACGGAATGTTATACATGAGTTCCAATTCCTCAAGCTCGGGAGCTTATTCTCTCACCATAACATTTGCTGTCGGAACAGATATTGACATGGCCACCGTCATGGTACAAAACCGGGTAAGTATAGCCCAGAGCAGTCTGCCCGAAGCCGTAATTGTACAAGGTATTACAACAAAAAAACAATCTTCCAACATTGTCATGTTGCTTACATTAAGCTCCCAGAAGCCTATGTATAACGGACTTTATTTAAGCAACTACGCACAATTAAACCTGACAGATGAATTAACGCGTCTTCCAGGCATAGGTTCGGTAAGCGTTATGGGAGCCGGCGATTATAGCATGCGTGTATGGCTGGATCCGGACGCTATGCGTATCCGCAACCTGACTCCGGAAATGGTATTCCAGGCTATTTCTACCCAAAACACACAAGTATCAGCCGGATATGTGGGTCAGCCGCTTGCCAATGCAAATGATCCGTTTCAATACACATTAACTGTTCGCGGACGCCTGACCGATGCTCAGGAGTTTGGAAATATTATTTTACGAACTGAGGATGGAGGAAAAATTCTCCGTCTAAAAGATGTAGCCCGTATCGAGCTGGGTAGTTCATCTTATAATGTCGTCTCTAAATTAAACGGAGAAGAAAGTGCTGCAATTGCCATATATCAGCTACCGGGCTCTAATTCTTTAGATGTGTCAAAAGTAGTAAAAGCCAAAATGCAACAATTGGCCTCCAATCTTCCCGAAGGCATAGAGTACCAGGTAACATTGGATACAACAGACGTAATAGATGCCTCCATACATGAAGTACTTATTACATTCATTGAAACAACTCTGTTGGTAGTATTAGTGATCTTCCTGTTCCTGCAAAATTTCAGGGCTGTAATTATTCCATGTATCACAATACCTGTTTCATTAATAGGAACACTGGCTGTTATGTCTGCATTAGGATTTTCTATTAATACGCTGACATTATTCGGTCTTATCCTTGCAATTGCCATCGTTGTAGATGATGCCATTGTCGTAGTAGAAAACTCCACCCGTTTATTAGACACTGGCAAATACACACCCCGTGAAGCCGTGACAGAAGCAATGAGAGAAATAGTAGGCCCTATTGTCGGCGTAGTTCTTGTTTTATTGGCTGTATTTATTCCTACTACTTTTATCAGTGGCATATCAGGGCAGCTTTACAAACAATTCGCTTTGACTATTGCATCGGCAACAGTATTAAGTGGAATCAATTCACTCACATTAACCCCGGCATTATGTGCCTTATTTCTGCAGCCAAGCCCGAAAGAATCAAAATTTTTCCTTTTCAGAGGATTCAACAAACTATTCGGTAAGACTCAAAAGCTATATGACAACGTAGTTGGCCATTTCCTGAAAAACCAGGCAGTTACCCTATTCGGTTATGCTGTTATCACGTTTATAGCAATTATGATGTTTATTAAATGGCCCAGCAGTTTTATACCGGAAGAAGATGACGGATATTTCCTTGTTGTCGCTCAATTACCTCCTGCAGCCAGCCTGAATCGTACTGAAACTGTTGTCAAAAAAATCAATGACATATTAAGCCAATATCCGGAAGTAAAATCATACGTGAGTGTTAGCGGCTTTTCCATCATGGGCGGTGGAGAACAACCTAATGCGGGAACCTTTTTCGTTATACTGAAAAACTGGAAAGACCGTAAAGGTAAAGAACACACAGCCCAAGCTATCGTAAATCGTTTCAATATGGAAGCTTCCGGAATACAAGAAGCCCAGATATTTGGCATGGTACCTCCAGCCATACCCGGTCTAGGTGCATCCGGAGGTTTACAACTGCAATTAGAAGATCGTAATAATCTGGGGCCAACCGAAATGCAACATGCAATAGAGACATTAATGGAACATTATCACGAAAAGCCTCAGTTATTAAACATATCTTGCATGTATCAGGCTAATGTTCCGCAATATTTATTGAACATTGACCGCGATAAAGTTCAATTGCTCGGATTGCAACTTAATAATGTATTCTCTACATTAAGCTATTATATGGGAGCAGCCTATGTAAACGATTTTGTAAAATTCGGACATATCTATCAGGTAAAGATAGAGGCAAACGATCAATCCCAGAAAGTAATAGATGATGTTCTCCGTTTAAGTTTGGAAAACAGTTCCGGCGAAATGGTACCGTTTTCATCTTTCACAAAAGTCGAAGAACAATTGGGGTTGAATCAAATTAACCTGTACAATATGTATTCTTCGGCTGCTATAACCTGTATTGTCAATCCTGAATACAGTTCAAACGAAGGAATCAAAGCAATGGAAGAACTGATACAGGAGCAATTAGGAAATAATTTCGGCTACGAATGGACTTCTGTTGCTTATCAGGAAACAAAAGCCGGTTCTACAACCAGTACGATTTTTATATTGGCACTATTGGTAGCCTTCCTTGTTCTGGCAGCCCAATATGAAAGCTGGACAAGCCCGGCAGCCGCCATCATGGGATTGCCTGTTGCTTTGCTGGGAGCCGTATTGGGATGCTTTGTCATGAGAGTTCCTATAAGCATTTATACACAAATCGGTATAATCTTACTGATCGCCCTTTCTGCAAAAAACGGTATTCTTATTATCGAATTTGCAAGAGATTTTCATACTCAAGGCAACACCATTCGCGATTCCGCACTCGAAGCCGGACATGTCCGCTTACGTCCTATATTGATGACCTCGTTTGCATTCGTCTTAGGAGTAATGCCTTTACTGTTTGCCTCCGGTGCAGGAGCAGCCAGCCGTATTGCATTAGGAGCAGCCGTTGTATTTGGTATGGCTATCAATACTATATTTGCAACAGCCCTGATCCCTAATTTCTACGAATTAATGCAGACCATCCAGGAAAAATGGTTTGACAAAAAAGAGAAAAAGTAAAACTACCAAAGAGACCGGCACAAAACAACAATAAGCCGGTCTCTTTATTTAATATATAGTAAATTTCCAAATCATTATACCGCATATTTCAAATAGTATAACTATGTTTGTAGGTCACTTTGAGTTAAAGCTCAAATATTTACAAATAACAAGGAGTAACACTACATATGAAAAGCCTATTAGAGATGTTGAAGGTTGTGGTGATTTCAGTAATAATGCTTTTCTTATCCGATATAGCTTTCGCTGAAAGTTTACCTAATAATAACGAATCCGAAAATAAAACAGACAGTACCTTTTCCTCCCATCGCTTTATTCACAAACTTGGAATAGAAGCCCGTCCGGCTTATATCATTCCGACAAATCCTTTTTTACGCGGAGAAAATGAAACAGGGAAATTAATCAGAAGTTCTATTTCCGCACACCTGAGATACTCATTTCAATTCCGTCCCAACACATATACAGACCGTATCTACGGAGGAGCTTACCAAGGAATAGGACTAGCCTATTACACCTTTAGTGAAAAAAAATATTTAGGTGATCCGTTTGCTGCATATATTTTTCAAGGAGCACGATTAGCCAGATTCAGTCCGCGGTTATCATTCAATTACGAATGGAATTTCGGCATATCTGCCGGCTGGCACCCTTACGACTTCGATTACAACTCCTATAACAAAGTAATCGGTTCGAAGATTAACGCTTATCTTAATGTCAACTTTTATCTTAACTGGAAGTTATCACGGTTATTCGACCTGAATGCAGGAGTCGACCTTACTCACTTCTCAAATGGCAATACCAAATATCCAAATTCAGGTCTGAATACAACCGGTCTTAAAATCGGATTAGTATATAATTTCAACAGAGAAGAAAATTTTCTTTCTAATTCTTCGGATCACCTCAAAATCCCGAAATTTCCACATCATATCAGTTATGATTTACTATTATTCGGATCATGGCGGCGAAAAGGTGTTGCCTATGGCGATGAACAGGTAGCTTCTCCGGAAACCTATCCGGTATTCGGGTTCAACTTTGCACCAATGTATAATATCAACTATAAGTTCCGTGCCGGAGTATCTGTTGACGGTGTTTACGATGGAAGTGCTAATGTCTATACCGAAGATTATATTGTAGGCACCGAACAGCAATTTTATAAGCCCGGGCTTAATAAGCAGTTGGCACTCGGACTTTCCGGACGCGTAGAATATGTTATGCCATACTTCACTGTCAATTTAGGTATAGGTGCCAACGTATTGCATGGCGGCGGCGATTTAAAAGCGCTTTATCAAGTACTGGCACTGAAAATAGAAGTTACCCGAAGTTCTTTTATCCATATAGGATATAATCTCCAGAACTTTCATACCCCCAACTTTTTAATGCTAGGTATCGGATATAGGTTCAACAACAGATATCCAACATTCCACCGTTAGATGACTCTCCAATACACACTATCCGTATAAAATACACCAAAAACGAATCGAATCACAAGTGTGAGTTATATAAATCATACGGATGATCTGTTCGATTCATAGTTATGATCTGATCAAGTCATAATTATGAGTAGAAATACATAAGGAGAACTTCATTAATATCTCATAGACGTTACATTTCTGTAATAGGGTGACATTTTTTATCATATATCAAGAAATCATATTCACGTTGCATTTAATTGCTTTTTGAGAGTACAACGTATCAAAACACCCCGTATATTTGTGTTGTAAAACACATTTGTTAGGTATTATGGTAAAAAGATTGTTTAGTCATTACATTGAATTATTAGGGCGTCAGCCTTGGGCTATTCTGGTTTTACGTGCATGGTAAAATGGGTCAGTCTGAATTAGTAAAATGGGGATATAAAAAATAAGCCCCATTTCTTTAGTTTAAATTTCTATTTTAAATTCTGAACGGTTTCGTCTAACCGTTTGATGAATAAACATTTAACGGAGTATCTGAAAAGTAATGGTAACGACTAGGAAACCGTGCGATTTTCAGCGTTTTGCGGTGTTTTACTATCAAATAACTCTTTCAGGTGCAAAGATACGACAAATCTTTGATATAGTATCCAATACAAACAGTATTCGCCATTTTTTGCCTTTCGATATATACCTATTTGCTTATGCCGTTATTTTTTGCAGATTTGGATAAAAAAGGAAAGGCAAAATTCAGGAAGCATTGAAATTCTTTACTTTAGTTAGTGCAAAAATCGAATAATTTATTGTAACTTTGCAGCGGATTCGGTGTGCATATAATACCATCCCAATTAAGATAAGTCGCAACATATATAGTGGTTTTCAATATGATTATGAACAATTGTACAATATTAACAGGTAAAAACACCGTTAATATTGCATATCATAAACCTTGGTAATTTTTCCACATTCAAATCTAATTAATTCGATTTGAATGTCATTGTCTTTGTAATCCGGCATGCTATTTCAGGCTTGTCGAGAGATTTTTTGTGCTATAAAATCAAGAAACATTCAAAAGATAAAAGGAAAAATTCAAATGGAAAAAATCAGAAATTGGAAACAAGATTTCTATACAATATGGGCGGGGCAAGCTGTGTCCCTGATAACAAGTGGGGTTCTTCAAATGGCCATCATCTGGCATCTGACAAATACAACAGGGTCTGCGATGGTGTTGTCAATGGCGACCTTGGTTGGGTTTCTACCTCAAGCGGTTTTAGGTTCTGCAATCGGAGTACTTGTTGACCGCTGGAACCGGAAAATGGTCATGATTGGTGCAGATGTCATCATAGCTTGTGCTGGACTGGTACTTACCGTAATTTCCCTGTCAGCGGAACTACCTGTATGGATAGTAATGCTCATCCTCTTCATTAGAAGCGTTGGCACTGCATTCCATTCCCCTGCGTTAAGTGCGGTAACACCTCTTTTAGTGCCTGAAGAACAGTTAGTCAAATGTGCCGGCTACACCCAGTCCATCCAATCGGCAAGTTTCATCCTAAGTCCGGCAATTGCCGCTTTTCTCTATGCAAAATGGGGGTTGAATTCTGCGGTTGCCCTTGACGTATTCGGAGCAATAATTGCCTGTATCACTGTTGCAATGGTTCACATCCCAAAACAACCGATTGAAGCGCTGCAGCAAGAAAACTTTTTCACCGAACTGCGCATTGGCTATAACGCAATACGACAAAATAAAGCTCTTTTCACATTGCTTTGGATAGGAGCAATCAATATGTTCATTTATATGCCAATCAATGCGCTATTTCCGCTGATGAGTATGAATTATTTCGAGGGAAGTACCTTGCATGCTTCCGTGGTGGAAATTGTTTTTGCAGTTGGTATGTTGTTGGGCGGACTTCTATTGGGCGCATGGGGAGGTTTCAAAAAGCGCATGGCAAATATCATCGGCTCTATCTTTCTTATGGGAGTGTCATTGACTGTTTCCGGCTTGCTACCAACCAATGGTTTTATGATATTTGCGATATGTTGTACGTTGATGGGCTTTTCTGCCCCATTCTATAATGGAGTACAGACCGCGCTATTTCAAGAACAGATACAACCCGAGTATTTAGGGCGTGTTTTCGGACTTCTTGGCAGCATCATGTCGTTTGCCATGCCGCTTGGGTTGGTAGTGTCGGGTGCATTTGCAGACCAAATCGGGGTAAACCGTTGGTTTTTGTTCTCAGGTATGGCTATTCTGCTTCTCGCTATAATAGCCTTATGTCTTCCACAACTTAGAAAGGTCGACAATCAAAAACAAAAATCATGATTTATGAAACGTAACTAAATCTAAACAGCAATAAGCCTCTGATAGGGAAATACGATTATCGGAGGCTTATTGCAATCTGTTTTAACTACTTATGTAATTCCTCTACTTTTCCTTTGTGGTTGAATTGGCTGTCGTATGCTCTGCCGTAGCCTGTCGAACTGTTCCCTGAACCATTCGCCTATGGGCTGGCGGTTGATTACGAGTGTCAGTTTAGACTTGTCCGCAGGGTCTTTCACCACTTGAAAGCCTGCTCTTTCTGTCGTAAAACTCCGATTATGTTCCTCCGAATAAAGTTTGCCCTCGTATATCAAAGGCTTACCATAAGTCAATGTCGTGGTCTGCCTTTCATTGAACCCGACAAGGCGGCACAGGCTCTCTATTCTCATAATTTCCTTTGCCATAGGAAACCATGCACACAGCTTTTCGATAATGCGTTTCAAACCTGATACTTCATCTTTGTGTCTGACACTTTTTTCCGCCATCTCCTTACGGTGATTCTGCTGTATTTCCAACAACTGGCGGTTGTGCTCGGTTTGCATCGTGTGTATGCGGTTTTGCAGTATCTCAATGGTTTCCTCATGGGTGGCAACTTCCCGATACAGGGCGGTGTTCTCCCTTTCCAAAGTCTTGACCTTGTTGCTCCCGAAAAGAGAACCGACACTTTCAGCTATGTTGGTCGCTGCGGTGGTGGCTGCACCTTTCAGTTTCTCGGTCTGTACCTCTTTCTTGGCTTGTCTGAGTTCCTGTTCGGTTTCGGTTTTCTGCTCCTGTAACCGCTTGTTTTCTGCATCAAGGGCAGCGTTCTTTTTCTGTATGTCCCGATAATACTGTGTCGTGGTGGTGTGCCGTGCTTCGGAACCTCGCACACCTCGCTGTAATCCGTATTTAGCCATAACCCTTGCATAATTGTCGTGGTACGCAATCAAGGTCTGACGGTTGAACAGGTCATCGGCACACAAACGGACGGTATTTGCTTTCTTGTGATACTTCCGTTTGCCGTCTTCCTGCTCTTTCTTGGCTTTGCGCCTTTCACCTGTCACGATGGGAACAATGGCTGCATGGATATGCGGTGTCTTCTCGTCCATGTGAAGATGGGCGGCAACCACGTTCTCCCTGCCGAATGTGGCTTGCAGCCATTGGATGCTGTCGCTGCACCATTCGTCAAGTCTTCCGTTTTCCTGTATGTCCATCATGTCCTCATGTGTTCCCGACAGAACCACTCGGACTACACGGACTTGGTCATGTGTAATCTTCCGCTTGATGCCTGCCGTGTTCAGCCTGTGGGCAATCGCTTCATCCCTGCCATGAACGCCATCGGGGTATTCTATAAGTACCCTGTTCAGATGCGTTCTTGTCGGGTCTGCGTTTTTAGGTATGATTCTTCTCTCTATATGGTCGGATTGTACGGTGTCCGATGAACCTTTTGCTTTCTTTATGTCCAATGAAAAATATCCCATGTAGTTTGATTTTTACGGTTATTGTTATGAGTGTATTCTCTGCCTGTGGCATTGGCTCTCAGGGTTTCCAAAGGGATTTCCCTTTGGCTCGATAGGGAGTTTTTAGCATTACCGTGTAATGCGTGAAGAAAACGCCCTATTGAGCTATGGTATTTCTGTCTAAATACCCTTGGGAAAGCGAACCTGTTCCCCTCTATATTTTCAGCCCTTTCTTTTTCGGTGGCTGCATCATCCGCCTTGCGGATTGTACTTGCTTCTCCTCCTTTATCGGCTCTGTCGATTGGGACAAGAGTTTTTTGCACAGGTACTCGTTCAAGTCATTATACCCTGCATAGTGAACCGACATATCCTGCAAGCGGTCACCCAACATCCGTTGCAGGTTGGCGTATGCGTTCCGTCCTGCTGTGTCATTGTCAAGGAAACAGCCGATTCGGGTATAGGTTGCCAATATGCTTTCCGCTTTCGAGAGGTTGGAAACGGAGTTGAGAATGACGTAATCCTGTGCATTCAATCGTGGGTGTTGCGGATTGTTCTTTACTCGGATGGTCAGGAACGAGAGATAATCCATGAAGCCCTCGAAAAGATAACAGACGGTTCGTGGCTCTTTTTGCTGTCGGATATGGGTGATGTCCTTCGGGGCGACACATCCCTTGAAGTATCTATTACGCACTTCATACCCTCTTGCCATATTCGGGAAGCCGATGGCGAAATAGGGTTTGTCGGCATTCTCAAACCGCAGTTCCTTACACTCCCTTTTGGCGAGTTCAATGTCTATCCCCCTTTCTTGCAGATAGGCAATGAGCGCAGGTGATGACAGCTCGCCAACTCTTAATACCCGATAAGTGCGGTTGTCGGATTGCTGCTTGCCAAAAGAAAACGATGCAGGGCGGATGTATGGTGTCCGTTCCTCTATGCGCTTCAACAGGCAGGTTACATCTTCCGTATGGTAGAGTTCCGCTGCCAATGCGATGATGTTACCGCCCTTGCCAAGTCCAAAATCGTACCATTTGTTGAGTTCTGTGTTTACCTTGAAAGATGCGTCCGTTTCCTCTCTCAGCGGTGATTTGTACCAAAAGCTGCTGCCCTGTTGCTTGACGGGCGTGTAACCCAAACTTTGCAGATAGTCTGCGATTCTGATTTGTTTAACTTCTTGTATGTTCATGATATTCTATAGATTTGATGATGATTGTAAAAACGTTGATTTGTTGAATGGCTTATATAACACATTTATTTACAGAAAGATATTTGCTCAACATCTTCTCAACAAACCACTCGCCAAAAGAGAAATCAACAATCGGGTGCTGTTCCTCTCTCAACTTCTCTTTTCGATTGTTGAGATTTTGTTGAGAGTGTATATTGTTTATTGTCAGCATAGTTATATCCTTATTCATCAATTCAACAAAAAAAAGAATGATATTACAGGGATTCAAGTTGTTCCCTCGTGACAGAATAGAAACGACCGACCCGTTTTACAGGCTCATACCGACACTCCCGATTGTAGTTGAATTGGTAGGTGGTATAGGTCAGTCCGTTGGGTGCAGGCGTAAGTTTCCAACACTCCTGCAACACCTTTCGGACTTGGTGCTTCTCCACTTTTACCTGCGAGTGTACCAGCAACAGAAGAATGTCGTTGTAGCAGAACGAGAATGTGTCCGTGCCGACACTATCCATGATGTCAAGTATCAGCTCGTGCATCTCTATCTCCAGTCGGTTACGGTTGCTGCGGATTATCTTCTGCAAGGCTTCGGTATGCAACAGCGATGGAGCAAACCACATACGGCTTTCCTTTTCGGTGGATAGTGTTCTGTGTTGCAGGAAATGAAGAAAGGCGGGTATCTCCGCTTTCAGCTTTTGCAGGAAGTCGGTATCATCAGACTGCAAGCGGTCTATCTTGCGTACCCAATAGCGTGTTTCCCCTGCATCAATGATTACAGGCAAGTACTCGTTGTTGGAGCATAGCACGAACTTGGCGAAAAACGCTATCTCGTCACGGTCTTTGCCTTTGGCTTCCACCTTGTAGGAAAGTGTGGTGCTTAGGTTCTTCAACCGCTCGCTGTCCTCCCTACGGTTGAGCAGCACCTCGTCCACCACGATAAGCAGTTTGCCGGCCCAGTCGGAATTGAATTGGCTACGGAAATCCTCGTTGGTGTTAAAGGTTACATTGTTCTGAAATAGGAGTTTTAGAAAATTCAGAAATGTGCTTTTGCCTGTGTTGCGTTCCTCTGATACCAACAGCAGGATAGGCAGCTTTTGAATGGGGTACAAGTAGAGCAGTTGTAGGTAGTCCATGCCCAACTCGTATTGCTCCCCGAAGATGTGACCTACCAAAGATTGGATATGCGAGAAATCGCCCTCTTTAGGTTGGTGGTCTATCGGTTCATAGAGGTTAAGGAACTTGCCGACCACGGGATGGTAGCCGATGTGTTCGGGTACGGTGCAGAAGCCGTCATACTTGGGAACGCTGCCGATGTAGTCCTTGCCGTAGTCTTGGCGCAGGGTTTCGTTGTTCCATGCTATGCGTTTCCTTACATACCCTCCGTTCAGTTTGGGCTGCTCCACAATCTTGTAAAGCGTAGTCCCCACTCGGATGAATTCCTCCTTTGCCATGCCACCATCCGATGGCGGTCTGTGGCTGTCTTGTTGTTTGTTAGCTGACATAATCAAATGGTTTTAAGTTTGAAAAATACCAGCTACAAAAGTATAAGCATTTATCGGATAAGTTGTTACGCAAAACGCGGCAGAACGGTGACAAATAGCCCCCGAAGAAAAAACTTTCAATGGTTTGGAACGGAAGTCGGGCAGGACAGACGAAAAAACTCCCAAAAAACGAATGTGGGGATTACGCTTTTCGGGAGAAAAAATTGGAGTTCCTGTTGATATGTCGGTCAGATTATATGCTGACACGCTGGCTTGATTACTCTATTCGTGACTGAATGAATGGATTCCGTCAGTCGTGCAACCAATTCAGCTACGAGAAGTATTCGGCTTTGGCTATGCCGTTGGTGTTCAGCGAAAAGAAGATGCTTGTTTTCTCTTTTCGCAAGTACAGTCTTTCAAGAACGGCATTGCGCACCTGCTTCGCACTGTATGTGCCGATACGGAACGCAAGGGCGATTATCGTTTCAAGGCTGTAAACCTCCATGCTGCACTTGTCGGACAGTCGGATGGTATGCCTTATCTCACACTCATTCAGAATGCCGTTCTTGCAGAGTGTCTTTATCCCTGCCCTGATAGTCGGGGCGGTTACATTGAACAACTCGCAAAGCTCCCACTCACTCATGGCGGTTGCCTGTATATCTTTCGGCATAACTACATTGCCGAACTCGTTCATTGTTATGATGTTTCTTTCCTCTTTCATTATCGTTTGATTTAAGGGTTACTGAATGGCATTGCAAATGTTCTTTTCCATATCCTCCAGTTTGTGCGACAATGTTTCCATATCCTGACTAATCTTTTGGGCTGTGATTTTTGCGTAAATTTGGGTCGTTTTTATGTTGGTATGTCCCAAAAGTCGGCTGACGGTTTCAATGGGTACTCCGTTGGATAACAGCACAGTGGTCGCTGCCGAATGTCTTGCTACATGATAGGTCAAGTGGACTTTTATACCGCACAACTTGGCAATGGCTTTCAGCTTCTTGTTGCAAGTCGTGTTACTCGGCATGGGGAATACTTTATTATCTCTTGTCATACCCCTGTACTTCTCTATTATCTTTCGGGGAACATCCAACAATCGGATATTGGATTCCGTGTTAGTTTTCTTTCTTCGGGTGATAATCCACAGATTTCCGTCAAAGAATGTTTGCAGGTTGTCTTCCGTAAGGTTCTTGACATCGGAATATGCCAAACCTGTAAAGGTGGAGAACAGAAATAAATCCCTGACAAGCTCGTGTGTCTTGTCGGGCATATCGGTGTTCATCATTGTGTGTATCTCCTCTCTCGTAATATACCCTCTGTCCACGCTTTCGGGAGAGTTGATGTACCCTGCAAAGGGATTGAACGGCAGACGACCGTCATTCCTCGCTATGGAAATAATGTGTTTCAGCACAATCATGTAGCCCCAAATGGTATTGGTGCGGCATTTTTTCTCAGTACGCAGGAAATACTCGAAGTCGTTGATGAACGAGAGGTTCAACTCTTTTAACGGAATATCTTCACGCTTGTAGGTATGGGGTAGGAACTCACGGATGTGCTTGCAGACGGTAACATAACGTCGGAATGTTCCTTTTGCCCTGCTGTGTCCCACTTTCTTGGCAAATTCGCTGTTGTGTTGTTCAAACAGTTTTAGCAAGGTTTCCTGTTTGATACCGATGCCGAGATAGGCATCTTTCAACTTGGCAGCAGTGACATAACCGTCCGTCTGCATCAACTCTTGATAACGGCGGTTTATCTCCACTCTGATTTTGTCAACGGCACGGTTGATTCTTTGCGCTTCGGCACTCTTACCCGAAGCACGGTTGTTCTTCACGTCCCACAGGCGCAAGGGAACATCCATCTTGCAACTGAACTGCTTAATCTCTCCGTCCACCGTAATGCGACACATCAAAGGCAGGTTGCCGTTGGGTTTCTCACTGCCTTTCTTCACGTAGAACAATACCTTAAATGTACTTCTCATAACTCACTTTTTTTTGGTTACAAAATTAATTCATAGTGAGTTACCGACAGATACGACACATAACGCCAAACGATGCAAAATTTAGGTTTCGCAAGAAATTTGCATCATCGCACGGGTAATGATAAAGTAACTGAACTTTTGCTGCGTTTGTCCATATTCTGTCTCTTCTTGGCTTTTGAACAAGAGAAAAATATAGCGTAACGAACGCTTTTTCAGTCTGTTCGCTACGCTTTACTCAAATTTGCTATTCCGTTAGGTGTTTATTTTAAATTATATTGATGAGAGGGGTGCAAAAGCATCCCTTTTTTCTTAATACTATGTTAATATATATTTAACCGACAGAAACTTCAAATAACTATAAAATCAGTAAAACTTAATCCCATCTCATTACTCCCCACCAAACAACATTATCCCAAACACATAGAAAATCAAAGCAAATCAAAGAAGCACAAATAAATGCACAAAAAAACTTTAAATCAAATATTTACATCAGACAAAAAAAAGCAATAGTTATATTTTGTTATTCTGTAAACAATTCTCGATAAAGTCAATATTCTACAAACAAAGTTTTACTTATTTTGCATACTATCTAGGAAGGGTAAAACTTTATTGAGGGTAAAATTATGGATACGTTTTCTAACGATAGCCAAGTGCCGTTTAAATACTTTAACTATCATCCTCCAATAAGCGAAGCTTTATATGATATTAATGGAGCAATGATTGATATCAATTACTCCATGAAAAAGAAATACGATATAACGGATAAATCATTATTCTTTTTAAATCATCTTTTTGAAAATACTTTTTTAACCGATCATCAGAAAAAACGAAATGGCAAAACCGAATAAAGCAAATAATAAGCCAACAGACAAGGTTTCCGAAAACCAAACTCTAATGGAACAGGCTTTGCAAAACAGCCGTGCAACATTATACTCATTTGATTTCAATAAATTTAAAACCTGCGACAAAGTGCATTGTAATCAATGCATCCAGCTTTACGGAAGCAAAAATCATCTATTGCAAAAGAATCAATATATCTGTAAATCTTTATCCTCATTACAACAAGCAGAAGATCAAGCCAAATTACTTCATCTTATTAATAAAATAAGAGAAGAAAAGCTTGAAAAATTCACAACAAATTTCGAATTAAAAAATGATAATAGTAAATACTGTAATTACGAAATAACAGGCAAAACCAAAAAATTTGACAATGATGGCAAACCCTGTTTAATTGTAGGATGTATAATAGATAACCAAGAATACATTGAGCACGAAGAAATCTTGCAAAAAGCCAAAGAAAAAGCTGAGATATCAAGTCAATTAAAATCGGTATTCCTTGCAAACATGACGCATGATATCCGCACGCCATTACACGCAATCGTAGGCTTTGCCGAACTACTTAGTGATGAAATTGACCTGAATTTACGACATGAATACATAAACATAATCAAAACAAACAATGAATTATTGGTTAAATTGATAAATGATATACTGGATATATCTAAAATTGAGTCAGATCTATTGACATTTGACTATGTAAATGTGCCTTTACAACCTCTTATGAAAGACATATACATGACCATACAACTGAAAATGAAAAAAGAAATTGAATTTGTCCTAGATCCTTGTTCCGATCAAACTTTATATATAGATAAAAGTCGATTAAGCCAGGTTCTGATAAACCTGCTTACAAATGCAATAAAATACACTACCACTGGTAATATACATTTTGGCTACAAGTGTGAAGATGGATTCATTCGATTCTACGTAAGCGATACAGGATGCGGTATTCCTGAGGAAGAAATAAAAAATATATTTTCCCGTTTCACTCAAATTGGTATGAATAAAAAAGATGGAGTCGGATTAGGGTTAGCTATCTGTAAAGGGCTAGTTACGAAAATGGGCGGAACAATCTCGGTATGTTCAAAAGAAGGGGCAGGCTCTACTTTTACATTCACTATTCCTCACACAGTAACAGAAAAAGGAATGGCATCTATATAAACAACAGACAACCTCTTATATACTATTGTTTCGTAGGATATGATAAAATATGCCAACTTACTCCGGCACTGATTAAGAAAAGACAAAGTATAATCCACCATTTCTCAATCAAAAAAGCTGTAGTAGATATAGTTGAAAGCCAAATTATACCAACTGATATAACTTTAGAACGCATAGGTATAGCTTTATCTTCTATAAAATTGCGGATATATGGACCAAAATAGCGATTCTGCATTACTTTATTATATAAATATCCGGAACCACGAATGTAAAACCAACATGTCAGAAGCCAAAACGGAGTTGTAGGAAGTAAGGGCACAAAAATACCAATTGCACCCAATATCAAAAAGAAGGTTCCTAAGACAATATAAATAACCCGCCTGGCCCTATTCATTTACTCAACGGTATAATCACCAATTTGTTTGTTTCCATTGAGAAAGTCTGTTACATTCATACGTTTCTTACCTGCCAGTTGTAAGGACAACAAGCGCAAATAACCGTCTTCCACAGCTATATCAATATAGCTTTTCTTATCCGTACAAATAGTTCCTACTGAAATGTCATGATTAACCAAACGCTTTTCTGTCTGATAAATCTTCAATACCTGGCGGGAACCATCCACTGCAACCAAATCCGTCCAAGCAGCCGGATAGGGAGACAAACCACGGATAAAATCATATATCTTCTTTACTGGCTGATTCCAATTAATATGACAAGTATCTTTAAAAATTTTAGGAGCAGGGCGAAGCTCCGATAAATCTTTATAAAAATCTTCTTGCGAAACAACATCAACCTTACCGGCCAACAACAAGTCTACGGTATCCGTCACTAATTTTGCCCCCATTTGCATTAATGAATCATGCACTGTCCCAACATCATCCGTATCTGCAATAGGCAAACGTCTTTGAAGAATAATTTTTCCTGTATCAATTTCATGAGTAAGGAAAAAAGTGGTTGCGCCAGTTTCATTATCTCCATTAATTACAGCCCAATTAATAGGAGCAGCCCCACGGTATTGAGGTAACAAAGAAGCATGCAAATTAAATGTTCCCAACCGAGGCATATCCCAAACAACTTCCGGTAGCATTCGAAAAGCAACTACTATCTGCAAATCGGCATTCCAATCTTTCAATTGAGTCAAAAAAGTTTCATCTTTAAGTTTTTCAGGTTGCAGAACAGGCAAACCTTTTGATTCGGCATATTGTTTAACAGGACTGGATTGCAAAACACTGCCGTGTCTGCCTATCGGCTTATCGGGCATAGTAACTACTCCTACTACATTATAGCCATTTTCCACCAAAACACGTAAGCTCTCCACTGCAAAGTCCGGAGTACCCATATAAACAATACGCAAGTCTTCTTTTCTCATTTTTATTTAATCTCCTGAAAAATTATCAACCAAAACTTCACGATACGAATTAAAAATCTTTGATTTAGACATAAAGCCTATATAATGTCCTTCATCATCCACAACCGGAAGATTCCAGGCTTTTGTATCATCAAAAGTTTGCATTATTTGTTCCATCGGCATACTAATTCGAATTTTAGCAGGTGCCGACACCATAAATTTAGAAACATGAAAACGATTGTAAAGTTCTGGCCGGAACATTATATTACGGATATTATCCAATAATACAATTCCTAGTAAAACCCCTTTTTCATCAATTACAGGAAAAGTATTCCGGGGACTTCGAGCTATCACTTTTACCATATCTCCTAATGACATTTCCGGTGATACCGTTTCAAAATCCCTTTCTATTACATTATCTATACTCAATAATGTTAATACCGCTTTATCCTTATGGTGAGTAAGCAATTCTCCCTTCTGTGCCAAACGCATAGAATAAATACTATGAGGCTCAAACATCAGGATTGTTATATAAGAACTTATAGAAACAATCATTAATGGAAGAAATAAATCATATCCACCGGTAAGTTCTGCAATAAGAAAAACTCCGGTCAGTGGAGCGTGCATTACTCCAGACATTATTCCAGCCATACCTAACAGTGCAAAATTCTTCTCAGATATATACATTGTAAATGGAAAATAATTTGAAGTATGTGCAAAAACAAATCCGGCAATACATCCCAAATATAAACTAGGAGCAAATATACCACCACACCCCCCCCCAGCATTTGTAGCGCTGGAAGCAAAGACTTTCGTCAATATTATTAATAATAGAAAAAGAATAACTCCCCAATAAGTATCATTCAAATCATAAAACAAACTTTTATCCATTATATGGGAGAATTGCCCGTTTAATAAAGAGCCTATCGTATCATAACCTTCACCATAAAGAGGCGGAAATATAAAAATCAGAATACTTAGCATTACACCTCCCAACAAAAATTTATGCCAATAACTTCCAAGTTTTCTATACATACCCTCTACCCGGTTCATCACACGAGTAAAATAAAGAGATACTAAACCACAAAATACACCTAATAATAACACATAAGGAATACGCTGTATTTCGAAAACTTCCGTTTGAGAAAATTTAAACATAGCCTCTGTACCTGTAAATATATAAGAAACAGTAGCTGCCGTTACGGAAGATATCAGTAGCGGTAATACAGATGTCATTGTTAAATCCAGCATTAAAACTTCTATCACAAAAACAAGACCTGCTATAGGAGCTTTAAAAATACCGGAAATAGCGCCGGCAGCACCACAACCAACCAGAAGCATCAATGTTTTTTGCTCCATCCGAAAAATACGTCCTAAATTGGAACCTATAGCTGCTCCCGTTAATACAATAGGAGCTTCCGCTCCTACAGATCCACCAAAACCAATCGTAACTGAGCTTGCTACAATGGAAGACCATGTATTATGAGGTTTGATACGGCTTTTTCGCTGAGAAATAGCATATAGAATCTTTGTCACTCCATGGCTTATATCATCCCGAACAATATACTTCACAAATAAACCGGCCAACAAAATGCCAATAACCGGATAAAGAAGTAATAAATAATTTACTCCATCCGCAGCAAAATTAGCAGTAAGCAAATGCTGTATTAAATGGATTAACTGTTTTAATATAATTGCTGATGCTGCAGTGCAAATTCCCACGATGAAACTAATAATCAGAATAAAATGTTTTTCTTTTATCCGTTTCTCTCTCCACAACAGAAATTTATAAAATAATCCTTCTTTAGCCATTTTAAATACCTTTGCCTGTAATAACTGTTTTTATTGTATATATCAGAATAGTAATATCCAATACTAATGACATATTTTCATAATATAATATATCATACTTCAACCGCTCTATCATCTCATCTACACTACCTGCATATCCGTATTTTACCATTCCCCATGAAGTAATACCCGGACGAACGTTGTGTAACAAATAATAAAAGGGAACTTTCTTTACTATCTGATCTATAAAATATTTACGTTCCGGGCGAGGCCCGACAATAGACATATCTCCTTTTAATACATTCCAGAACTGGGGAAGTTCATCTAACCGGTATTTACGCATAAAACGGCCGAAAGGAGTTACACGTTGATCATTCTCTACAGATAATAACGGACCATTATTTTCAGAATCAACATACATAGTCCTGAATTTATACATTACAAAAGGTTGTCCCATATATCCAATGCGTTCTTGTCGATAAAAGACGGGACCAAAAGAATCTCTTTTCACTCTCCAAGCTATATATAAATAAAGAGGGGATAATAATATCAATACCAACACTGATAATACCTTATCCATAAAAAATTTCACATTTTTCTCAACTTGTGAAAAATTATTATCTGTAACGTCAATCAAAGGAATACCGTAAATAGTTTTAATTTTTACCCGCGAAAGAACGTTGGATTTATCTGCCAGCACCTTTATCGGACGTTTATAATGGTAAAGAGAGTACAATATGTCCAACAACTTTTGGCTATCTGAACTGTCTAGCACTACAACCAATTCATCAACAGACTCTTTTTCTATCAAATCAGACAAATCAGCCAACGAACCGAGAATCTGTTGCTGTGTAACTTTAATCGGTATATTTTTATCTTCAGGTATAAACCCAATTACATTATAGCCTAATTTATATAACTCTGTTGCAATATAAACTGCTTTTTCTCCTGCACCTATTATCAGAACATTTAAGGCCCATTCCCTCCGTTTTATTTTTCGTATGCCATTCTGGGTTATTATTAAACGAGGAATATAAGTTAACAAAAACTGAAGTCCAAACAATGAAAAGAATAGTTCGTAATAAATATGAAAAGAACGAGGTAAATCATTCAGTACAAATATAAAGAAAACAAGAACTACGCCAATAAGTACAGTCAAAAAAGTAGAAAACAATTCTACTAAACGCGATTTTCCAAATGGCTTATTATAATATCCAGAAATATAATATAAGAAAATCCAGAAAAATGGAAGTAGAAACTGGCCGCCCCATATATATATATATAACAAATAATCTTGCAGCGTACGAAAACCACCATAAACAGCAACTTCATCGTAACGGAGCAGATTAAACAACAGCCAAACTAATGATGCCGATAGAAAATCCGATATAATATATTTTCCTGCCTGCCAGCTTTTTTTCATTCTATCTGATTACCTGGATAAGTCCTCCCAAACCCAACTTAATAATATTTGACGGCTGTGCCTTACTCATATCATCCTGACGATATTGCACAATATAATCAACTCCATTTTTTATGTCTTCAGAGATTTCACAAAAGTTTGCAGGAGATTTTTCGCCACTCACATTAGCAGAAGTAGAAACTAACGGTTTACGAAAACGTTCACATAAAGCACGAGAAAATTCCTCATTCGTAACACGTATACCAACGCTACCATCCTCTGCCAATAAATTAGAGGCAAGATTCTTAGCTGTAGGATAAATAATTGTTAATGGTTTATCGGCCACATTTATTAAATCCCAGGCAATATCAGGCAATTCGGATACATACATATTTAACTTAGCAGTACTATCAATCAGTACCAGCATTGCTTTATTATCTACTCTTTGCTTTAACTCATACACTTTCTGTACAGCCTTTTCATTGGTAGCATCACAGCCGATACCCCAAATTGTATCTGTAGGATAAAGAATTACCCCTCCGGCCTGCATTACTTCACAGGCTTTTTTTATGTCTTCCTGCATTTTCTTTACATTATTTTGACAAATGTACAAAGGTTTCGCGGACTTCAAAAAAATAATAAGAAAAAAACTATTTTCACTAAGCAGTAGTTATTATACGATTTTTAATTCCTAACTTTACGGATTGAAATATATTGCATAAGTGGTATTTATGCCCAAAATGCATCGATAGCTAGAAAAAAGAAAAAAACAATATATAATGATTAACAGATGGAATTTTCGAACCCCAACAGAAGAAGAATTACATAAAAGAGACGAATTAGTGGCCGAACTGGGTCTCAATCCGGTTATAGGTCTTCTGCTTGTTCAGAGGGGAATTACTTCCGTTGAGGAAGTAAAAAAATTCTTTAAACCCAGTCTGAATGATCTTCATGATCCGTACCTCATGCCCGACATGGATAAAGCGGTCAAAAGGTTAAATAAGGCTTTAGGAAATAAAGAAAAAATTTTAATATACGGTGATTACGATGTAGACGGAACAACTGCCGTATCTCTTGTATATAAATATTTACGCCCTTATTCATCAAGTCTGGATTTTTACATTCCGGATCGTTATGATGAAGGATACGGCATCTCTTACAAAGGTATAGATTATGCGGCGGAGAATGATATATCATTAATCATATCTTTGGACTGTGGCATAAAGGCTATCGAAAAAATAGAATATGCCAAACAGAAAGGTATTGATTTTATTATTTGCGACCATCATATGCCCGATGATGTATTACCGGATGCTGTTGCTGTGTTGGACGCCAAACGAGCTGATTCAATCTACCCCTACGAACACTTATCGGGATGTGGGGTAGGATTTAAACTCATGCAGGCATTTGCCAAAAGCAATAATTTTCCATTTTCAGATTTAGAAAAACTATTGGAACTTACTGCTGTAAGTATCGCCTCTGACATTGTTCCCATTACAGGAGAAAACAGAGTACTTGCCTATTATGGGTTGAAGCAATTAAATTGCAACCCAAGTTTAGGATTAAAAGGTATCATAGACATTTGCGGATTAACAGGAAAAGAAATTACTATCAGCGATATTGTTTTCAAAATAGGACCGCGTATCAATGCTTCGGGACGTATGATGAACGGAAAAGAAGCTGTTGAACTTCTCCTTTCGAAAGACAGTGAATCCGCCAGGGAAAAGAGTGAAAATATCAATCAATATAATGAAGAACGACGGGAACTGGACAAAAAAATAACCGATGAAGCAAATGCTATCATTGACGAATTCGAAAACATGGAAGATCGTAAAGCCATTGTTGTCTATAACCAGGGATGGCATAAAGGTGTCATTGGTATTGTAGCTTCCAGGTTAACAGAAAAATACTATCGTCCGGCAGTCGTTTTAACCAAATCATCCGAATTAATAACAGGTTCTGCACGTTCTGTCACCGGGTTTGATATTTACAAAGCTATAGAAAGTTGCAGGGATTTACTGGAAAATTTTGGGGGACATACCTATGCGGCCGGTCTATCTTTAAAAGAAGAAAATCTGGAAGCTTTTACAGAGCGCTTTCTGCAACTAGCTGCCGATGAAATTATTCCGGAACAAATGACTCCCCAAATTGACATTGACGCCATATTAGACTTAAAAGACATCAATACCAAATTCATGAATGATCTGAAGAAAATGAGTCCTTTTGGCCCAGACAATCAAAAACCCGTATTTTGTTCTTTAGATGTCAAAGATTATGGTACAAGCAAGCTTGTAGGTAAAGACCTGGAACATATCAAACTGGAAGTTATAGACGGCAATTCCAATACACCTATCCACGGCATTGCTTTCGGAATGTATCAATTTAGTGAGCATATAAAAGGCATGAAACCTTTTAACATCTGCTATACAATAGAAGAAAACACCTATAACGGAAATACTTCTTTACAGCTGATGATAAAAGATATCAAGCCGGACGATATATGAAGGACACTTGTGGATATCTACCATAAGATATTAAAAAAATATTGGGGTTACCGGACTTTCCGTCCTTTACAGGAAGATATCATTCATTCTGTGTGTGCAGGAAAAGACACACTCGGACTGATGCCCACAGGAGGAGGTAAATCTATTACATTCCAAGTTCCGGTTATGACTATGGAAGGAATTTGTATCGTAGTTACCCCTCTTATAGCTTTGATGAAAGACCAGGTCGATAATTTACGCCGGTTGGGAATCAAAGCCACTGCTGTATATTCTGGGATGAGCAGGCAAGAAATCATCACCCAACTAGAAAACTGTATCTTTGGCGACTATAAATTCTTATACGTATCACCAGAACGGCTAAGTACTGAAATTTTTCGTTCAAAGTTGCAGGCAATGAAAGTATGCTTACTTGTTATAGACGAAAGTCATTGTATTTCACAATGGGGATATGACTTCCGTCCCTCCTACCTTAATATTGCAGAGATTCGTAAAGAGCTACCCTCAGCCGTCCCGGTTCTGGCACTTACGGCAACTGCTACACCTGAAGTAGTTAATGACATACAGGAAAAACTGTCATTCAAAGAAAAAAATGTTTTCCAAAAAAGTTTTGCCCGTAAGAACCTTTCATATATTGTACGTCATACTGAAGACAAAATCAATACACTCATATACATATTAGGTAGAATACAAGGAAGTACCATTGTTTATGTGAGAAACAGAAAGCGGACGAAAGAAATTGCAGGTTTGTTACAGCAAGCCGGTATATCGGCAAGCTTCTACCATGCCGGACTAAACCGTGAAGAGAAAACTATACGGCAAAATAATTGGAAAAATAATGAATGCCGTGTAATTGTTTCCACAAATGCTTTTGGAATGGGCATAGATAAACCAGACGTCCGACTAGTTGTCCATCTGGATATGCCCGGATCACTAGAAGAATATTACCAGGAAGCCGGACGTGCCGGACGTGACGAACAAAAAGCTTATGCTGTAGCTTTATGTTCCGGCATAGACAATGCAAAGTTAAAAAAACGTCTGGCCGATGAATTCCCTGATAAAGATTTCATTTTTCGGGTCTATGAGGCTTTGGGCAATTATTATCAAATTGCTGTAGGCTACGGGTTAGACACCGTACACGATTTTTCATTATCTGATTTTTGTTCTGTATTCAAATTTTCTTTGCTTCAAACACATCATGCATTAAAAATATTAGAGCTATCAGGCTATATTGAATATACGGAAGAAGTAGACAATGCATCGCGTTTACTATTTACAGCCACTCGCGATGAACTCTACAAACATTTACATCAAGACAAAAAAACAGACGAGATTATACAAACTATACTACGGTCATACACTGGATTATTTGCAGATTACGTATATATAGACGAGGCTTTGATAGCAAGCCGTTCCGGGATTAATCAGCAAGAGATATACGATACGTTAATTGGCCTTTCCAAATACAGAGTCGTAAATTACATCCCTCATAAAAAAACACCGCTCATTATTTATACGCGAACCCGTGAAGATCAAAAATATCTGGTTATTCCACATCAGGCTTATAACGAGCGCAAAAAGCGTTTTGAAGAACGTATAAACAAAATATTAAAATATATTGATGAGAATTCTGTTTGTCGAAGTCGTATGTTACTAGCTTATTTTGGCGAAACAAAATCGGAGGATTGTGGTTGTTGTGATATATGTCTGGCAAGAAATGATTCCGGATTAAGCAACAAAATGTTTAACGATATCCGGAAAGCATTACAAAATACGCTAAAAGAGCAGACCATGCACATTAAGACTCTCGCCGAATCTTTACCATTCCCTGTAGAAAAAAGTATCACTGCGATCCGGTATTTAGCAGAACACGATGAACATTTTATATTAAAAGATGGATATATTCATTATATAAAAGAAACAGAATAACTCCAAAAACAGTACATTTGTGGCTCTACAAATACAAGTACTTTCAAACTTATAAATAACATGATACATTTTTTTAAATCAACAGTCCTCTACATCTCCATATTATTATTTATTCCATCGGCAGTTTTTAGTGAAGATTGGCGTGATAAAATGGAATTTTTAACCTACTCGCCACGCTATTTCGGACCGAATGCTTTCCCCATGCCTGAATTACAAAATGGAAGTGTTGGGAAACGTTGGGAAATAGAATTACGCGGAGAATATAGCTATTATAAAGGAGATAAAACAAAAGATTTATTTGCCCGGCTCTTTATCCCAATAGCAAAGGGGCGTGCAGGCATTGAACTAAGCGGTGTAATTATTGAGAACTACAAAATGACTCCCGAAACAAGAGATGAACGTTCAGCCGTAGAACTGACCCCTCCCATTAAATGTTTTGGAGATTTGATAGCAACCACCTATGTACAAGTAGTCCGCAGTGAAAAATGGGCAGATGTAATGGTCAGTCTAAACTTAAAAACAGCAAGCGGAGGCCGTTTATGTGACGCACGTTTTACTGATGCTGCCTCCTACTGGTTTGATATTACGGCTGGAAGAACCCTTCTAAAATCGGCCGACGAAAGCATGTCTCTACGCATACAGGCAATGGTTGGTTTTTATTGCTGGATGACAAATAACACGGTACATCGCCAGAATGATGCAATTTCGTATGGAGGAGGTATTTCCGGTATTTACAAAAGTTTCACGCTCAATGCTGACTTATCCGGAATTAAAGGATATAAAAATAACGGAGACCGCCCAATGGCCATCCGTACCAAATTAAATTATGAAATTAAAAAGAATATCATTTCATTCCGTTATCGACATGGCTTACAAGACGATTTATATGACAGATACTCATTAGCATATATACGTTGCTTTTAGAAATAAGATAATTAATAACTACAGCCGTTTATTATAAAGCCGCACAGTTTCCATTCACATTCTGCACGGCTTTAGAATACAAGCAAAAGATTTCACCTTAGTTAATAGCACAAAGATGCCGCACCGACAATACCCGGATCTTCCATTGTCGAGTAACGTATTTGCAATTTTTTTATAGAATTAGGATAGTCGAAATCTTTTAAATTTTCACGCATACTTTCTTCAAACAACATATGAGCAGAGGCTACAGAACCTCCAAAAATAATCATTTCCGGGTCTACTGTCAATACTACGATCTTGATTGCTGCCGCAATATAAATTCCTAACTGACGATAGGCTTCCAAAGCCTCAGCTTCCCCTCTCATAGCACGGGCGTGCATTTCTTTTCCGTCAACACCCCATACATTCATAAAGTAAGAACCGCTACAGTAGTATTCCAGTATTTTATCTTTATAAGGCAACATACCGAACTCTCCTGAACCACAGTTGGCATCTGAAAGCAATTTTCCACGTTGAATGATACCACCTCCTAGTCCGGTGCCTAAGGTAAGTCCTACAAAATTCTCAATATCACGTCCATCTCCAAATATACGTTCGCCTAAAGCAAAACAATTTGCATCATTATCGACATAAACAGTAACAGAAAACTCCTTTTCCAGTATCTCTTTTAAATGTACTTCCTCCCAATGTGGAATATTAGCAACATTGTACACGATGCCCCGCATACGGTCTACGACACTGGGAACACCTATTCCTATAGCTGTCACACTTTCATCCCATACAGAATGTATTACTTCTATTAAAGCACCCAACGTTTCCTCACAATTTTTCGCTTGTTTTGGTGTAGGGATTGTATTCTTTGCTATTAATATACCATCCTTAATACGACCTGCACGCATATTTGTGCCTCCAAGATCTACACCAATAACCGAGTTTTTTTTCTCCATGATATTCTATTATTTCTTTAGCTAACAAATATATTCATTTAATCCATAAAAGAAAATATTTGTTATTATTTACTGTCTTATAAAACTTAGTAAATATACAAGCAAGAAAGGGCTTACTAAAGAGCTGTCTTTTGTAAATAAAAACATATATCCTTTTATTGCTATCCATGTGTACTTCCACTCATAGTTATTGGAAATTTTATAATCTAATTTAAAATAGTTTATCGGACAGCAATAATTGTTATTGTTTTTACAGAATCAGGCAAAAAATAAAATTAATAACTGAGCGGTAAGTACTCTCAGAAACATTGTTAACGGATATACAGTTGCATATCCCACTGACGGAGCATCGTTTCCAGCCGTTGCATTTGAATAAGCCAATGCCGGAGGATCAGTTGTACTTCCGGCTATCAGCCCCATTAATGTAAAATAATTGATTTTACAGAAATAACGGCCAATACATCCTACAATCAATAGCGGAACTACAGTAATTATAAATCCATAACCTATCCATGCCAAACCTCCGTTGTTCACGATCGTATCTACAAAGCCATCACCGGCACTCAATCCTACACATGCCAGGAAAAGTGTTATACCTATCTCGCGCAACATAAAATTTGCACTTTGGGTCGTATATGTAATCAATTTATATTGATATCCAAAACGGCTTATCAGGATAGCCACAACAAGAGGGCCGCCTGCCAACCCTAATTTCACGGGTTGAGGAATACCCGGAAACGAAATAGGAATACTTCCTAAAATAATACCTAATGCAATGCCTATAAAAATAGTAATCAAATTCGGTTCATTCAGACGCTTCATGGAATTACCTAAAACTTTCTCAACATTAGATACTGCAGTTTCAGTACCTACAACATTTACACGGTCACCTACCTGTAATCTTAATCCAGGAGTTGCAACCAAATCCACACCGGCACGATTAATACGCGTAATATTTATACCATATAATTTACGCAATTTTAATTGTCCTAAATGCTTTCCATTCAGTTCAGGCTTTGTAATCAATATACGGCGATTGATAAACTGACTTTCCATACGTATCCATTGTTTACGTTCCATATCTATTTCTTCGCCGATAAATGCTTTGATCGTCTCAGCATCCTGTTCGGTAGTTATGACAAATATTTTATCATATTCCTGTAAAACAGTTGCGGCAGAAGCTATTTCGATTTGTTTATTATCATTACGCCATACACGGGAAATAACAAAATCCCTATGCTCCAGCAAATTTGACAACTCGCTGACCTTCTTACCAAAAAGAGCCGGATTTTTGACTATCAAAGATATGGGCTTCGCTTCATTTATATGTTTATCATCTTCCGTATTAAGCTTTTCCGTTTCTTTCTCAAAACTAATACGAAATACATAACGAATAAAAATCGTAGAAAGAATAATACCAATCACACCCAGCGGATAAGCCACTGCATAACCCAGAGCTATCGTTTTATCAGAAACGCCGAACATATCCGAATATGCTTGCTGAGCAGCCCCCAACCCAGGCGTATTCGTCACCGCACCGGAAAGAATGCCAACCATCGTAGACATCGATACTCCCGTAATATAATGAATAACGATTGCTGTTATTACCCCAAGAAATACGATTCCACAAGCCAACATATTTAAAGTCACTCCACCTTTCTTAAATGAAGAAAAGAAACCAGGGCCAACTTGCATACCAACAGAGTAAACAAATAAAATTAATCCAAACTCCTTAAAAAAATGTATTACATTAGAGTTGATCGTAAAACCAAAATGTCCGAGTATAATCCCCACAAACAATACGAGTGTGATACCTAAAGACACACCAAACACCTTAATTCTACCCAGTTGGATACCTGCAGCAATCACAATAGACAACAATAATATAGAATGCCCTATGCCTTCACCCCATAACAAATCATTTATCCAATCCATATTATTTAAATATTTTAAAAACTTATTGCTTATTAATAAGGGTGCAAAGGTAGACATTTGTTTTGTGTTTTACAACATAAGTATTATCTTTACCCAACAAACAGTTATTGCCATGAATAAAACATACAATACAATAATTATAGCGCTTATTGTCAGTTCATTTTCTTTCCTCCACATAAGGGCACAAGAAAAAACAGTAACGATAACGACAAATATCGGAGTAATGAAAGCCAAATTATATAATGATGTGCCAAATCATGTCCGTGCCTTTACCGAAAGAGCCAAGGCCGGAAAATATAATGGAACATTATTTTCCCGGGTTATTAAAGATTTTATGATACAAGGCGGCGCACCTGACACGCGGAATGCACCAGCAGGGGCGCGTTGTGGTTTCGGAGACTCTTCTTCTGAAATTATGCCGGAATTTAATCCTAAATATTTCTGTAAGAAAGGTGCCATAGCTGCTCCACGGCAAGGTGATGACGTGAACCCCAAAAAGAAATCGGATATGTCTCAATTTTTCATCGTACAAGGAAAAGTCTATACCGAAGGAAGATTAGACACATTAGAACGGATAAAGAACCAACCTATCCGCAAAAAAGCATTAAAACAATTCTATGAACCGGTTCGTGAGGAAGTAGAACGTCTTCGTGAGGAAAACCCGCAAGAATATAATAAACTGGCAGCTTCTATCAGTGCAAAGATAGACTCTTTTATTCTGGCAACTCCAGGCCATTTAATATTCACTGAAGAACAACGGAAAGCTTATACAACCGTAGGTGGTTATCACTATCTTGACGGAGAATATACTGTTTACGGCGAGCTTATTGAAGGTTTCGAAATTCTTGATCAAATAGCCTCACAGCCTCGTGATGCTTACGACAGACCCCAAAAAGATATACGAATTATAAGTATAACCGTTAAATAAAAAATCATTAAGCTTATGCTAAAAAGAGACTTTATTATGGTACAGATCGAAGAGCTGGGCAAAGTAATTGCTCAGATCATCTTCAATCGTAACTTAAATGGTGGCGGACGCAATCCTGAATTAATTGAAACTGTTTATACATCCTTAAAATTAGACAGAGATTTCTTACTTACAACTTCAATAGACGATCTCCGCCGATTTCTGGACTGCGAAGATTCACAAGGTTTATCCCGCATGGAAATAGCAGCAAAAACACTTATTGAAGACAGTTATATACAACCTGATCCTAATAATAAAAAAACACTGTTTCGGGCTAAAGAATTATTAGAATACATACAAAAGCACGACTCAACTTTCTCCCTAGAACGCATTGCTCTAATGGAACAAATCAATGACTTGCTATCAACATAGCTACCCCTTCCGCACATCGTTCGCCGTCTATAGCCGCAGAAACAATTCCTCCGGCATAACCGGCACCCTCACCGCAAGGAAAGAGGCCTTTTACTGTAACATGCTGATAAGTTTCCCGGTCACGTACAATACGGACAGGAGAAGAGGTACGCGTTTCCACTCCAATCATTGTCGCCTCATTTGTTAAAAACCCATTGGAAACTTTACCGAAATACCGAAGTCCTTCACGTAACCGGCTGGTGACAAATTCGGGCATCCAGAAATGAAGAGGTGATGCCAATAACCCTGGCGTATAAGAAGATACAGGCAAATCGAAGGAGTTTCTTTTCTGTATAAAATCTGCCATACGTTGTGCTGGAGCAACTTGTTTCATGCCACCATTTTGCCAGCAATATTCTTCTAACTGCTCCTGAAACTTTATCAATGCTAACTCTTTATATGAAGCAAATTCGGGAAAATCTTCAGGATGAATTTCCACTACCATACCCGAATTAGCCCAGCGAGAGCCACGGTTGGATGGAGACATACCATTAACAACAACCTGCTTCGGGCCACTTGCCGCCGGAACTACAAAACCACCCGGACACATACAAAACGAGTAAACGCCACGTCCATTTACCTGTGTCACGAAACTATATTCAGCAGCAGGCAGATATTTGCCACGTCCTTCTTTCCGGTGGTATTGTATCTGATCTATTAATTCCTGCGGATGCTCTAACCGAACACCTACAGCAATGCCTTTTGCTTCGATTGGAATTGCTTTTTCATGCAAATAATAATAAACATCACGTGCAGAATGTCCGGTTGCAAGAATAACAGGTCCAAAAAAAGTTTTGCCTGTATTCGTTTCTATTCCGACCACTTCGTCTCCTTTCATTACAAACGCATCCATTCGTGTTTCAAAATGGACTTCACCTCCACACTTTTTGATCTGTTCACGGATATTCTCAATCACACGGGGTAATTTATCAGTTCCGATATGCGGATGTGCATCTGCCAAAATAGAAGGACTTGCACCGAACTGACAAAAGACATTCAGAATCTTATCTACCGAACCACGTTTTTTACTGCGAGTATAAAGTTTTCCATCCGAGTAGGCTCCAGCCCCTCCTTCTCCAAAACTATAATTAGATTCATTATTTACCTTATGCTCACGGCTTATCAAAGCTATATCTTTCTTCCGTTCACGTACATCTTTTCCACGCTCAACTATGATCGGACGTAGACCAAGCTCTATCAAGCGGAGAGCCGCAAACAAACCTCCAGGTCCAGCCCCTACTACAATCACATTCTTCCTATCCGTCACATCTTTATATTCTACAGATTGGTATTCGGATTCTTCAGGTAATTCATTAATAAAAACACGAAGCTTTACATTAACATATATAATACGCTGCCGGGCATCTATTGAGCGCTTCAATACACGAACAGCCCGGATGTTTTCTGCGGTCTCTCCCATTTCACGGGCAGCAACCAATTTTAATGCCTGTTCATTAGCCGTTTCTTCCGGCAAAAGGCGAAATTGTAATTCTGTTACCATACTTTTATATTATCCGAACAAATGACGGAATGCTTCTTCTACTTTTTTCACCTGAATAATCTGAATTTTGCACTTATTCGATTCAAACCCTTTCAGGTTATTATGCGGAATAATAATACCGGAAAATCCCAATTTCTCTGCTTCCATAATACGTTGCTCTATACGGTTTACCGGACGAATCTCGCCGGACAACCCCACTTCACCGGCCATACAAACACCTGTTTCAATACTAATATCCAAACTGGACGAAAGAACAGCACTAATGACAGCCAAATCTATTGCAGGATCATTTACCTTTAAGCCACCTGCAATATTCATAAAAACATCTTTTTGGATCAGCTTAAAGCCTGCACGTTTTTCAAGAACCGCCAGCAACATATTCATCCGGCGCAGGTCAAATCCCGTAGCACTCCGCTGCGGAGTACCATAAACAGCAGAACTGACCAAAGCCTGTGTCTCAATAAGAAACGGACGAACGCCCTCAATTGCCGCAGCAATCGCCACACCACTCAAACCCTCATGGTTCTGGGTAAGCAGTAACTCAGACGGATTACTTACTTCACGCAATCCATTTTGTCTCATTTCATAAATTCCCAGTTCCGCAGTACTACCGAAACGATTCTTAATACTACGTAAAATACGATACATATAATGTTGGTCGCCTTCAAACTGAAGAACCGTATCAACTATATGTTCCAAGACCTTCGGACCGGCAATGCTTCCCTCTTTATTAATATGACCGATCAATAAAACAGGAACACCGCTTTCTTTTGCATATTTCAAGATGGCAGCACTACATTCCCGCACTTGAGAAACACTTCCTGGAGACGATTCCACCAATTCGGTAAAAATTGTTTGTATCGAATCAATAATCAACAAATCCGGCTGTACATTCTGGGCTTGTACAAATATTTGCTCCAGATTTGTCTCACACAGAATAAAACAATCCGGGGTATCATGCTTCAGCCGATCCGCACGCAACTTCAACTGTCGGCTGCTTTCTTCTCCTGAAACATATAAAGTTTTCAATCCTCTCAAACCTAGCACCGTCTGCAAAACCAGTGTCGATTTTCCAATACCGGGTTCTCCGCCAATCAAAACCAAAGAACCTTTAACCAGACCACCTCCCAGTACACGATTTAATTCCGCATCCTTCAAATCAATTCGCGTTTCTTCTTCTGCCGTTATATCACGCAATAAAACAGGACGGATTTTCACATTATCCGTCATTCCCGGAACAAACCGGCGTGAAGAAGTGTCTTTAGCAACCACTTCCTCTACAAATGTATTCCATTCTCCGCAATTCGGACATTTGCCCTGCCATTTTGGAGAGTCTGTCCCACAGTTGGAACAGACATATACTGTTTTTGTCTTTGCCATGTTTACCTGTTTTGTACCTCCGTCGTCGGCCCATCTACAACTAACAAGCCTTCCGGAGTAAAATGCATTTTGTCAATAAATACAACACGTTCTTCACCCGTCTTTTGGGTACGGCCATGATATACGCAATACATCTGTTTCCTGTCTTTCGACCAAGTCACACTATTATGCCCCGTTCCCGTAACAATACCACCTTTCTCCACATTCTTTTCTAAAACCGGGTTATTATCAGCCTTTTTAAACGGGCCTAACGGATTATCCGAAACAGCATAGCCAACCGCATAATTCGCACCTCCAAAATAGTTGGCAGAGTACATCATATAATACAGTCCATTATGTTTCAGAATAAAAGAACCTTCTGTCCAACGACGGTTCACTTCCCCGGAAGTTACCGAACGGCTCTCCCATTCACTCTGCTTATCTGATAAAGACACTGGAGGACGAAGCAGCATGACCGGCTCACCGATTATCTGAGTAAAATCGGGCGAAATCTCAACACCATATATCCAACTTTCTTCAATCGTATCAAACATGCCTTTCTTCTTGGCTTCGGCTGCAATTTCACTTTCGACCGGATGTTTATAACAACAGCGTGAGTAATATATATAACATTTGCCATTATCATCCTGCAAGATATTACCGTCTATTGCCGGATATCCGGGATCAAACAACGGTTTATCCTGTAACTCTATAAACGGACCAACCGGTTTGTCAGCCACAGCCACGCCAATACGGAAATTCTCTTCTTCCTTGGTTGGATTATGACGCCAATCCGCACTGAAAAACATATAATATTTACCGTTTTTTTCATAAACTTCCGGAGCCCAAAAGTTGGCAACAGCCCACGATTGAGGTGTATTTCCGTGGTAAACCTGTCCTTCAGATTTCCAATTCACCAAGTCATCCGACGAATAACAGCAGAAACCATCCACCGCACCGGCACCCGTACCATACATATAATAACGTCCGTCTGAAGCTAACAGAATATACGGATCGCCAAACTGCACAGACAAAGGATTGCTGTATGTTAGAGATATCTTAGCCTCAATTTTCGAACCGGAGGGAACAGGCTGTGGTTCCGACAAAGGAGATGGAATACCGAAATCAGGTGTACCGTCTTCATTCCAACTAAATTTCTGCATACGGATATCACGATTCCAACCCGGTATTGTATCTTTTTTTGAATGATAAATAATATACTCCTCCGTACCATCAGGGGAAACTGTAAACGAAGCATGTCCTACGCCATAAACATCTTCCGTTCCTTGGAAAACAGGTTGTTCACTCTTTATCCAGCTAGCCGGATCCATCGGATCGGCATCACGGGAAGCCAAACGTAAAGAGGCCAGTTTATATGTCGGTAGCCATGATTGACAACAAGAGTAAATAACAAAAAGGTCATCATTATGTTTCAACACTTCAGGGCCTTCATTCAAATCCAAGTCTCCTCCTATTTCATAAGGTTTATCAGGAGCGGAAATCAAAACACGGTTAGATGAAATCGTCCATGGGTTTTCCATCTTGGCAATATACAACATCTGGGAAGTATGATCCGTCGTCTCCAAATTCTTCCATCCAGACCAAATTGCATAAAGTTGATTATTCAATTCAAACACTGTCATATCAATCGCCCAACGGTTGGAGTCCCAATTACCCAGACTATCCCCCGTATACAGCATACCTTTATCTACATATTCTCCCTGAGGATCATCTGTTACAGATTCCAACACACCGGTGCGCTGATGAATAAAAGGAGGGCCACTTTCGCCGGCAGCATAATAAATATACCAATGTCCATTCCAATAATGAAGTTCTGGTGCCCAAACACAATCCGAATTCCAACCGATATCAGGAGCCTGCCATACTTTTTTCAACTCTCCTGGGACATGCAATAAAGCAGATTTACCGACAGAAATTGTGCGGTCTTCCGTTGACGCACAATGATAGTATATGCTATCATGCTTAATAATCCATGGGTCAGCACCATGAGCTACTATAGGGTTCTGGAAAAATGCTTTTTCTTCCGCGGCTTTCTTTTCTGCACACGACAAACAAAAAATCAGGGCACATCCTAACAGAGTGCTGAATTTACTTATATTCATATAACTTCGATTATTCATTATTACTATTATAATAGCATTGACATTCTTGATTTAACTAAAAAAGCCATTACCATCTAGGAATCTCCAAATCGTCCTTGCTTGGTAATGCAGGAAACTTTGCATGCGGTTCTGTTTGATACCAGAAAGAAGTAGATGAAATATCCGACTTCTGGTTATTGTAACGGAAATCATGACGACATCCCAAATCCTGTATAGTTACTTTCAGATCCTTATCAAAACGAACCGGATCCAATATATGCCAACGATACAATCCGAAAGCTGTTACTGCACGGTACAACCCATCTGGGCGAATCACCTGGTGCATACCTTTGCTTTTTTCCGGAATGGCATTTTCCAATAACAATTAAATGCACTTCCGGGGTTTACACAAACAGCCAAAGAAGAAAGCTGAGCATACTCATTATAGGCACTGGCAAAAAAATCACCCACAGGACATTCTACGGAAGGTTCCTTTTCGTCATCCCAATACATACGAAGAATAGAGAAACGCCAATTGCCTGTCGGTGTCATCCATATTTGCTGGATAGCTCCCGAACCTTCAATCTCTGCAATTGTAATCGTTTCACCCGGTTTTACAATGATGAAAGGATTTACTTTCCATCCTTTTCCTAAATCCTTTGCGGCAGCCCACGAATTAGCTTTATTACGTACATCCTTGTCTTTTACCGGATCAGCCATGCCTCCCTTACCACGTTCTCCCGTATAATTTTCAGGGCTGATAGAACGAGTCCGGGCATTAGATAACCGGGAAAGTGTACCCATATTCATATCCAAACCATTAAAAGAATAATTCTGTGCACCCACAGAACCGCTCAAGGCTAACAACACAACTAATAAAACACTGATCTTTTTCATATTACTATTATTACAAACTACTTCAATTCTTTACCTATTCCTACCTTCTTCACTGTAGTTTTTTTCCCTTTTTCTTTATACACATAGCCACGAAACATACCTTCGCTATTAAAAGGCATAGCTATATTCCCCTGCTTATCAACCGCAATCAGGCCTCCGTTTCCGGCATCTGCATTCAATTCCTGATTTATAATATAATCAGCCGCCTGTTCAATTGGTTCTTTCAGATATCTATAACGGGCGCAAAGGTTAAAGGCTACTGCATGACGAATAAAATACTCCCCATGACCAGTGCAGGAAACAGCGCAACTATTATTATCGGCATACGTTCCGGCGCCAATTACCGGAGAATCTCCAATGCGTCCCCACCGTTTCTTAAACATCCCTCCGGTACTTGTCCCGGCAGTCAGATTTCCATCTTTATCTAATACAACACAGCCAACAGTCCCGTTTTTTTTACTCTCCCGCTTTAATTTTTCGATCCATTCCAATGTTTTTGAAGTAGCAAAATACATATTGTCATCTACCATTTCAAGTCCTTGCTCTTTTGCAAACTCTTCTGCACCTAAACCACTAAGCATAACATGAGGCGATTTTGTTTTTACCGCATAGGCTGCATTAATCGGATGTTTTATATGTTTCACACCTGCAACAGCGCCGGCACTTAAATCTTTACCTTCCATTATAGAAGCATCCAATTCAAATGTTCCTTCTGCAGTACAGGTCGCCCCTATTCCGGCATTGAACAACGGATTGTTTTCAAAATAATTAATAACCGCCATAACAGCCTGAGGACCTGCCCCTCCAGCCGAAAGTATATTATCTCCGATTACCAACGCCGAATCGAGAGCGGCATAATACCGGGCGGACTGCTCTGTATTATTCAATAGGTTTCCTAAATTTCCGGCTCCGCCATGTACAACAATTACGTACTCGCGTTCTTGCGCCTGTAAAAAAGATGCAATAGAAAACAATATAATAACCGGGATAAGTAAATGCCTTAACATATAGTTTAGATATTAATGTCTGCTAATATATATATTGAATGTTTCAAAGATAATGTTTCCTCCGGAAATAATTGCCTATCCAATTGAAAATCGTTGCCTACCCTATTACATTCAAATGCCTACCCAATTAAAGTTGGGCAGGCATCTAAATATAAAAACATATATCCATTACTTTTTACTTATACCAGACTGGTCCCGGTTTATTTCCCATTTCGAATTCAAATGTTGCGCCACTCATTATCTGGTCATGGGTAATATAACTTTTATCATACGGTTTTCCATCCATCTTAACAGATTGAATATAAATATTATCAACACTCACGGAAGGAGCCAACACTGTAAACGTCTTGCCATTTGCCAAGTGCATCTTTACTTCCGGGAAAAGAGGAGTACCTATTTCATACTGCTGGTCGGCCGGATTAACCGGATAAAATCCCATCGCGCTGAATACAAACCAGGCAGACATCTGCCCACAGTCTTCATTTCCACAAATACCGTCCGGCGCATTCTTATAAAGATCATGCATTACCCGGGCTGCGTATTGCTGCGTCTTCCAAGGCTGGCCAACTTTATTATATAAATAAATAACATGATGGCTTGGTTCATTGCCATGGGCATACTGGCCGATCATACCGGTACTGAAAATCGGTAATTCTTCGTTAGCAGGACTATACGTAAACATACTGTCCAACTTTTGTGTGAAACGTTCTTCACCTCCCACCAATCCGATCAATCCGTCCAAATCCTGCGGCGCATACCAGAAATATTGCCAGCCATTGCTTTCGCAAATATCTTCGGTATAATCATCCGGGCTGAAACCGGATACAAAATTTCCTTTTTCGTCACGAGGCTGCATAAATGAAGTAGCGGGATTATACAAATTGCGATAATTTAGCGAACGCTTATAGAACTCATCGGCAATCTCTTTTTTACCCATTTTTTCTGCCATCAAAGCAATGCAATAATCGTCAAACGCATATTCCATCGTTTTGGAAAGCGACCAGTTTTCCCACTTCTTCGGGTCACTGTAAGCTGGCACATACCCCTTTTCCTTATAAAATCCGATACCTCTGTAATCATCACGATTTGCAGTAGCAATGCATGCTTGCAGTGCCTTTTCGGGGTCAAAGTTGCCAATACCTTTTAAATAGGCATCCACTATAACCGGCACGGCATGGTAACCTATCATCATATTAGTTTCATGTCCGTAAAGATTCCATAAAGGAAGAGCTCCGCTTTGATCATAAAAATTCAGGAATGTTTGTACCATATCATTTGTCCGTTCAGGCTGTATATAAGTATACAGCGGATGAGTGGCTCGATAGGTATCCCACAAAGAAAATGTAGAATAGTTATTCCAGCCTTCCGCCTTATGAACCTTGCCATCCGGTCCAAAATAAGAACCGTCGACATCACTATATAGCGTAGGGGCAATCATTGCATGATATAACGCAGTATAAAATTTCACTTTGTCATCTGTATTACCGCCCTGTACTTCTATCTTAGATAATTCCTTATTCCATTTAGCTACAGCCTGGTCATAATATTTATCAAAATTATTTTCGGGAACCTCGGCTTGCAGATTCTTGGCTGCACCATCCATACTCACGCCCGAAATAGCAGTATTGACAAGTATCTGTTCATCTTTTTGGGTATTAAAATCAAAACGGACAACATAAGCCGTCCCTATCCAACCTTTTTCTTTAGTTATAATTGAAGTAGTATCCGTATGATAAGCTGTAAAAGGTTTTGAGAAACGGGTCTGGAAGTAAACCCGCTGATCGGGAGACCATCCCTGTGAAAAACGATATCCGCGAACCGTAACAGAATCTACCACTTCTACATAAGAATCGAGCGTAAAGTCCCAGTTCATAGCTTTCTTCAGGTTTAGAAATACGGATGCTTCCGCTTTAGGAAATGTATAGCGCTGAATACCGCAACGGTCTGTAGCCGTAAGTTCCACATTAATATTATAGTCTTGCAACAATACCCGGTAATACCCGGCCGAAGCTGCTTCATCATTATGAGAAAATGTAGAATAAATGCCCAGAGGAGCCGAAGCCTCTTTATAAGGACGGGTTACAGGCATAAACGAGATATCATATAAATCGCCTGCACCTGTGCCTGAAAGATGCGTATGACTGAAACCGGCAATTGTCGTATCAGGATAAAAATAACCGGAAATACGATCCCAGCCAGGCAACCCGTTGTCAGGACTCAATTGCACCATCCCAAAAGGGACTTGTGCTCCGGGATACGTATTACCCGTAAAATCGGTACCTATCAATGGGTTTACGTATTGTGCATAGTCTGCCTCCTGTTTTTTCTCAGGCGTACAGGCTACAATAGCCAGTAAGGAGAGCGCCAATAAGGATTTGTGCTTCATGCTATTTTCTTTATTGTTTTGAGCTTTTACAAAGATATAAAAAAAGATGCAACCTCAAAAAGATTGCATCTTTGTACAACTATTTTATTGTACTTTCGATTTATTTGTCATCGTCTTCATCTCCGTCATCGTCTTCTTTCGGCGCTTTTCTCACAAAGAAAGCACTCAGTTCGTACAAACCGTACAACGGGAAGAATACAACACTCAGTGTAAACGGATCACTACTCGGCGTAATAAATGCCGCAGCTACCAGTAATCCCACAACAGCATGCCGTCTGTATTTATGGAAAAATCCTTTATGCAACAATCCCAGCTTCGACAACAACCACGATACCAACGGCATCTCAAAGACTATTCCCATAACAAAGATCAGCATCAGGAAATTATCCATATAAGAATCCAGAGAAACTTGTTCTTTGATATCAGGGCTTAGTTGATAAGTAGCCAAAAAACGAAGTGTCATTGGAAATACCATAAAGTAACCGACAGCACATCCGAAAAAGAACATTATTGTTCCGAAGAAAAATACCCAACGGATATTTTTCTTTTCATTCTCATATAAAGCCGGGCTAACAAATTTCCAAACTTCATACATTAAATAAGGAAATGTCAGCACAAGCGCTAACCAGAAAGAAGTGGTCATGTGAGTAAAAAACTGCGATGCCAGTTTTATGTTAATAATTTCCACATGAAAATTATCATTGCAAAAATCCGGCAACACATCCAGCCAAGGGCTTACATTAATCAGCCATTGGTTTAGTTCACACAACCATCTGTAAAGAATAAAATCGGGACGACAGGGTGCAGTTATGACGAGATTGAATATATCACGCATAAAAGCAAAACTACCGATAGCAAAAACAAAGAGCGCTAAAATAGATCGAAATAAAGTCCAACGAAGTTCTTCCAGGTGATCCCAGAATGACATTTCTTCTTGTTGCATCTTTCTTTACTTCTTATCTGTATTGTTATCGTCTAGTTTAATATCGTCTTCCAAACCTTTTACACCATCTTTAAAGTTCTTTACACCTTTACCAATGCCTTTCATCAGTTCAGGGATTTTTTTACCACCAAAAAGCAACAATACAATAATAGCGATAATAACAATTTCGCCTGTTCCTAAATTTCCAAGAAATAGTAATTCGTTCATGATATTATTATAATTAAATGTTAATATTCTATCTTCAACACAGGGCAAAGATAGTATTTGTAACGAATAGTACCCCTATTATTCCAAATTTATTACCTTTGCAGCGTCTTAAAAAAGTAAAATTAGAAAACAATTAGAAAGATGAAAGCGTACGTATTTCCTGGTCAGGGAGCACAGTTTGTCGGAATGGGAAAGGACCTTTACGATAACAATCCACTTGCAAAAGAGATGTTTGAGAAGGCTAATGAAATCCTCGGATTTCGCATTACAGACCTGATGTTCGCCGGAACAGACGAAGATCTGAAACAAACAAAGGTTACACAGCCTGCCATTTTTTTGCACTCTGTTATTTTAGCAAAAACATTAGGGGATCAGTTTAAACCGGACATGACGGCCGGACACTCTTTGGGCGAATTTTCGGCTTTGGTTGCCGCTAATGCTTTATCCTTTGAAGATGGTCTGGTTCTGGTTTCCAAACGTGCCATGGCTATGCAGAAAGCATGCGAAGCTACCCCGTCTACAATGGCTGCCGTTTTAGCTTTGCCGGACGCTACTGTTGAAGAAATTTGTGCAAGTATAGACGATGTAGTCGTTTGCGCAAACTACAACTGCCCGGGACAGCTTGTTATCTCAGGTAGTGTACCAGGTATCGATGCTGCTTGCGAAAAATTATTGGCCGCAGGCGCTAAACGTGCACTAAAACTAAAAGTTGGTGGAGCATTCCACTCTCCGCTAATGGAACCGGCTCGTGCCGAACTTGCTGCAGCTATCGAAGCTACAACAATAAAGAAACCGATATGTCCGGTTTACCAAAACGTCAGCACCAAAGCTGAAACTTGTCCGGAAACAATCAAAGCAAATCTTATTGCCCAGCTAACAGCTCCGGTTCGCTGGACTCAGAGTGTTCAGAATATGATTGCCGACGGGGCAAACCATTTTATTGAATTAGGTCCGGGTGCCGTACTTCAAGGATTGGTAAAGAAAATCAACAAAGACATTACAACTGAAGGTATGCAATAATTTCACCTTCACAATCCAATAATGCAAAAAAGAGGGTATATCGCTAAGCGATATACCCTCTTTTTTGCATTATATTATCATTCATATTTTACGAAACAAATTAAGTATTATTATATTTGCAATTAACAACTAATCTATAAATTATAAATCATAATGACTATTAGAAGAAACTTCCTTAAACAACTAATCGCAGGAGGTATTTTATTGCCTTCTGCTCCTCAGTTTCTTTCAGGAAAAGAAAGAATAACAAGCCCACCCCGAATACCAGACCAATCGGATATAAAAGAAATCCGTATTGCTTTAATAGGTAAAGGAGGTATGGGAACAGCAGACACCAACACTGCTTTATCCATAGAAGGTATTAAGCTAGTTGCTGTTTGCGATCTATATGACGCTCGCCTGGAATTGGCAAAGCAAGAATGGGGAAACCATCTTTTCGTTACAAAAGATTATCAGGAAATCCTGAAACGCAAGGATGTGGATGTCGTATTAATCGGAACCCCCGATCATTGGCATCAACCGATTGCTATTGCTGCAATGAAAGCAGGGAAACACGTTTATTGTGAAAAACCTGTTATCCACAAAATCAGTGAAGGGAAAGCTTTGATTAATGCACAACGGGTTAGTGGTGCCTACTTCCAGGCAGGAAGTCAAGGCATGGCCTCATTAGGTAACAGAAAAGCCCGTCAATTAGTGCAATCGGGAATTATCGGAAAAATAAATTTCATCGATGGGCAATTTACCGGAGGCCCCAGGCATTTAGGGCATTATTCCATACCGGAAGATGCATCGGAAAAAACAATCTGGTGGAAACAATTCATTGGAAATGCACCTAAACATGATTTTGATGCACAACGTTTCTTTTACTGGAGAAATTGGAAAGATTACGGAACCGGGATTGCCGGAGACTTATACGTACATGTATTAGCCAGTCTGCATTTCATAATGGATGCCATAGGACCGGAAAAAGTTTATACTACAGGTGGAATCCGTTACCATACGGATGGTTACCGGGATACGCCGGATATTATGCTGGGTTATTTCGACTATCCGGATCGAAATAATACCGGTGCTTTCACTGTCCAGTTGGGGGCAAATCTTATAGATGGCGTTTCTAAAAAATGGGGAAGTACGAATTTCCGCATTGTCGGCTCGGAAGGTACATTGGATGTCGAATGGGACAAAGTAACCCTAAAAACATTCCATCCGCTGGATATTCAGTGCTTGGAAGCATTGAATAAAATAGGACAAGGTATCGATACTCCTGTTCAAAACTCCGATACCGAATATACTTTCGTTGCTATGCCGGATTACAAAGGCGGACATTACGATCATTTTAATAATTTCTTTACCGGAATACGGAATAAAACACCTCTTACCGCAGATGTTCTATTCGGCGTACGCTCGGCCGCTCCTGCCCTGTTAAGTTATGAAAGTTATATGCGCGGAGAGGCTATTTACTGGGATGCGGAAAATTTAAAGGAAATAAAAAAGAAAAAATAATACAACTCTATGAAAATCTATAACATCATAACAAGTATACTTTTTGTTTGTTGCTTTTGCGCACAAGGCCAAAAGCTAAACCAACTTTCGGATAAAGAGGTAAAAGAGGGTTACCAACTTCTGTTCGATGGAAAATCGTTGGACAACTGGATCAATAATACCGATGAATATTTTGTAGAAAACGGATGTATCGTTAAAAAGGCTTCCGGAATAGGTAACTTATACACGAAAGAAGAATTCGACAATTTTGTTTTACGTTTTGAATTCCAATTAACACCAGGGGCAAATAACGGATTAGGATTGCGCCATATCGTTATGCCCAAAGGTAAAGGATATTTAGGGATGGAATTACAAATTCTAGATAACGAAGATCCTCAGTATAAAGATTTAAAACCTTATCAATATCACGGAGGACTATACAATTACGCCCCCGCAAAACGGGGTTATCTGAAGCCTGTAGGTGAATGGAATGTGGAAGAAGTAATTGCTGATGGAGCCAATATAAAAGTTATTCTAAACGGAACTGTTATACTGGATACAAATCTCAAAAAGGTTACACAAGGTATTCCGGCTGAAAAAATACAACCGGGCTTATTGCGCTCCAAAGGGCATATTGCATTCCTCGGACATGATTCTGCTATTAAATTCAGAAACATACGCATAAAACCTCTTCAAAAATAAGCCGACAACGGTTAACCATTTTCATAAAACAAAAAGAGGATGTGCAAACACATCCTCTTTTTGTTTTATCTTTTCCTGTTATCTGCCATTCCACCATAACAATGTTGTTGTCAGATCAGGTCCTCCTAAAAGTTTCAATGCCTGCTGGTATCCTTCCAGGTTATTTGTCTGAACATTTGCAGGATAACGATAACGTTTAGGATAGAAATCCCAACGGCTTTCTTTAGAAGTTGCTACAGTCAACGGTACCTGATTCAACGGATTATAGTCCTTCTCTACAGCTTGATTCTCAAAGAATGGTAATCCCAAACGACGATGATCACTCCATGCTTCTTCGGGCAACCAAGGTACCTGAGCAATATATTTCTGTGTGATAATCTTCGTCAACACATCATTATTATATGCACCACCCCGGTAAATTGTATTCTTCGGATATTGATAAGTCATCGTTTTATTCGTTTTTGTATACGGGTCTACATAATTAACGGTATAAGATTGTGCTTCTGTCGTATGATCAAAATTAACGGAAGTTCCTATACGGTTATAGTCCTTGGAAGCCAGATAATCCGCCACTTCATTTTGCAAACCGTGATATTCAAAACTTGCGGTTATGCCTTGTTCATAATTCGACTTGGCTGTTCCGGGCACATTCCATCCTTTAACAGCAGCTTCAGCAAGCAGGAAATAGCTTTCCCACGGACCAAAGAATACCCTTTTATTCGTATTCATACGGTACTGTTTGGCGATAGACGGATAATTATAGTTTTTACCGGTCAATGAACTAACCAGACCACCTTTCGTATCCCATTCTCCTGCAACCCAAGTAGTCCACGTATATTTCGGATTAACAGTAACCATAACTTCCGTTGTATTATTCGGATTAAGCAAACCTACCGGCTGTACTTCCGAAGCAGCCCCGATATAGCCAGGGTAAACAACACCGTCGTCAAAACCAACTACACTAAATAATTTCGGAGCTCTCGGATCAACAAACTGAGGTATGCCGTCAAAATAAAAACCGGCACACGGATCATTTGTTGTCAAAGGGAAATGTTGATTCAAATACAATCCCATATATTCATACGGATTTTTCAAGTGACTCTTTAAAGAATCCGGTAGCGGAAATTCGAGGCCTCCTAAACCAACAACCAGGTTTTTGAAAGTTACAGACATAGCCTGACCATTCCATGGACGGGACATGACACCGGTCAAATCTCCCCAACCGTCTTTTTCCTGTACGGACGCAATATCTGCCTGCTCTGATATAAATGGTTTTGAAGCAGCATCTTCAAACTCGGAACGTGCCAACCCCGGATCTACTCCCGAGATACGCATAGCCAGACGCATACGTAAAGAATTGGCATATTTTTTCCATTCATTCACGTTTCCGGCATAAAAAGCATCTTCATTTGCCATCGCCGACATGTCGATAGACGGATCAAGAGCTGATTCAGCATCCTTTAATTCCGACAATATGAATGTATATATTTCTTCGACACCATCATAGGGAGCCGGCGTACCCGAAAATGCAGAGATTGCAGGAATTGGTCCGAACCCATCCGCTACTTCCGAATTCAGGTACGCACGCCAGATTCGCGCCATCTGTATTACATTTTTATAATAAGGATATTGTTCGGCTTCTCCTTCTTCCACTTTCTTTTGGCCAAGCTGAACAGCTTTCGTTGCATTATTCAACCACCCCACGGCATAATCATTACTTAAATAAAGAGTCATGTAATCATTATTGTCGGTACCTAATGTAAAACCACTACCCCTGTTAAAACGTGATGCACGATCCCAGGTCAGGATAAATACACGTTCGGCAATTTCAGGATTCATTTGTGCCCCTATAATAGAAGCATTCATAAACCATTCCGGTTTAACCTTACCTTCACCCACTAAATTCGGATCCTCATTTATCTCCGTAAAATCATTACATGAAGATAAACCGGCAAGGGCAAGTATTCCGGCCAATATTATATTTTTTGTCTTCATAATCTTATACATATATTATATATCATATTTTTTTAATTCTCTTACCATTAAAATCCGATTGTAACATTAAAGGTATAAGAACGGCTAGTTGGCGCTGCCCCATTTTCAAATCCCGTAGCATTCGTATTTGTTGCTGCTACAGATTCAGGATCAATACCCGGAAGATTATAATGGATCATCCACACATTATTACATGTCGCAGAAAGACGAACACGCTGGAATGGAGTCTTTTTCAACATCTGGCGATTGAAGTCATATCCCAAAGTAATATTACGCAATCTGACATTAGTAGCATTATAAGTATACATTTCCGGCAAACCGTAGTTTCCGGTAGACCCTATTCGTTCCCAATAATTCTGAGGAGTTACTTTAACCTCGTTCATTACATAACCATTTCCTTTCTGAACAACACTGTTAGGAACCACAAATGATTGGCGGTCGCCATTAACAACTGTTCCGGCAGCATTACCACGGGTATACAAACCGGAAGCTGTCGCCGAATAAATATCGCCGCCGATACGGAAGTCGATCAGAAAACTCAGGTTAAACCCTTTATAAGAAAAGTTATTGGTAAGTCCCAGCATCCAATCCGGATTCTGGTTTCCCACCTTACTCTTATCCGTTGAAATAAGCGGCAAACCATCCTCTCCTACGACAATCTTTCCATAATGAGGACTATTTTCATCTGTTACACGCTGAAATGTCTGTCCGTATATATCGCCATAAAGGCTTCCTTGTACAGCAACAATCTGCACGGCATCAAACGTTTTGATATTATATAACGTAACACCGGGATACAAGTCTATAATTTTATTCCGGTTCAGAGAAAATTGCGCAGTTGCATTCCAGTTAAAACCCTGGGGATTATTAAAAATTTCGCCATTCAGTGAAAGTTCCACACCTTCGTTCTGAATATTACCGGCATTTACTTTACGGGAAGCATACCCTGAGAACGGATCCATCGGCAAGTCTAATAATTGGCGGGTTGCATTCGATTTGTACCATGCAAAATCTATCCCTAAACGGTTATTAAAGAAACGAAAATCGAAACCGGCTTCCCACGATTTGATCAACTCGCTCCGTACAGAAGAATCAAACAATACTTTACCCGGTTTGGCTATAGTATTTCCGTTTTGATCTTTATCCACAGAGAAATAGTTATACAACTGATACGGATCAAGGTCGTTACCAACCTCTGCATAGGATGCGCGAATTTTAGCAAATGAGAACCAGTCCGGCATTGCCCCCCCTAATTTAGGAACCATATCCGAAATTACACCTGAGAGGCTGACAGACGGATAAAAATAAGAACGATTCACTTTACTCATTGTTGACGACCAGTCATTGCGCGCAGTAATATCCAGGAATAAGTAGCCATCCCAGTTCAATTGCAAAGAACCATACAAAGAATTCATCCGACGACGGATCAGTTCCGAAGTTACCGTCGGTTTATCAACGCCATTATTTAATGAAAACAAATCCGGGACAAGCAATTCGCCTGCACTTGCATTCATTTTTGAACGCTGCTGCTGCATCAGGTTTCCGCCAAATGTTATAAACCCTCCCAAACGGTCTATCAGATTATCTTTACGGGCTGTAGCCAAAAAGCTGAAGTTATTTTCATAAAAAGTTTCCGATCCTTCACTGTAAAGGCCTCTGGGAGTTGTATTACCACCGGCATATACCTTTTCATTCTTTGTTGTTGTATAATAATCGGTTCCCCCCCTCAATTCAATGTCAAACCAATCGGTCGGAGCATATTTCAAAGATAAATTACCCAACAAACGATTACGCGTATCTTCATTTTGGCGATACTTCGTCACCCAATAGGGGTTTTCCTGTGGATTATTGGAAGCATCATACCAAACCATTTTACCATTTTCATCTACACTGTTTTCAAATTCTTTTATATTCAAAGAACGGGGCAAATTATATATCGTATTGAATGCATTTGACGGATTGACCCCTTGAATAGGACGGTTATGTGCATTCATATTAATATAGTTGACTTTAGCATCTACTTTCCATTTTTTTGCTTCATCCAGGAATGTTGTAGCACGAACCGTTATATTGGTTTTGTTCAATTTCGATTCGGGAGTTATACTGGCATCATCCGAACGATTAACAGATGCAAAAACAGAAGTTCCTTTAATATCCTGCTGAAAACTTACCCCTTCATTAAAAGACGTGCCCGTACCGAAAAATGCATCAATATTGTCATACGTATGCAATGGCACATCTCGCCCAAGCCAATCCTTTACAGTCTGCCCTTCGGCCTTAGGCCCCCAACTCAAACGGGATTGGTTATCATAAATACCGACAGAACCCTGTCCGAAATCGTCCTGCATGTGAGGTTTAAGAAAAATAGTCTCGGCAGTTATACCGGCATTGACAGTTAAACCCAATCCTTCGGTTTTACGTCCCGATTTCGTTGTAATCAGGATAACCCCGTTACCTGCACGTGATCCATACAGGGCAGCCGCCGAAGCACCTTTCAATACAGTCATAGACTCTATATCTTCCGGGTTAATATCAGACAGCCCATTACCCATATCCGCACCCGAGTTTCCCCAAACGTCATCTACACCACCAGTGAAGTTATCCATAGGAGTACCATCCACTACTACCAGAGGTTGATTACTGCCGGTTAACGAGTTATTACCACGAAGTACGATTTTTGAAGAACCGCCAACCCCATTACTGGAACGAACTATCTGCAAACCCGAAACTTTACCGGACAATGAATTGGCAAGATTAGGTTCACGTGAAGAAAGTAAATCGTCTCCCTTCAGTTCCTGCATTGCATATCCCAATGCTTTCTTATCACGTTTCATCCCGAGTGCCGTCACAACAACTTCATCCAGCTTCTGGGTATCTTCAGAAAGATGCACTGTTAAAGTAGATTGTCCTGTATAGGGAATATCTTGTGGAACGTAGCCAATAAAAGAAATCTGGATAATATCTCCTTTTTTCACTCCGTCCAGAGTAAAATTACCGTCCAAATCGGTAATCGTACCGTTGGTTGTTCCTTTAATAATTACAGACGCCCCGGTCACCGGCCCTAGAGCATCTTCCACTGTCCCCGACACCTTTGAAGTCTGCTGGGGAACACTAGCTGCCGGATTTTCCGTGCCGGGTATCGCATATAAGCTTCCTGTGAAACTCAACGCACCCAATAGAAGAATCAGGCTGACTGGTCTGAATTTTTTCAACATAACTAATGCTTTTTGTTTAATTTATTACACGATGTTTAGCGTAAAGCGATATCTTTTATTCACTATAAACACAAAAACACAAGATATGTTCTGACTTTAACATAGTATGGGACGCTTTATTACCAAAACGTTCCATACATTTTATTGTACTTAAAACCGAATTCATAGTTATGACTTTTAGAAATCATAACTATAAATTGAAAAAATCATCACGATGAAATTTTTTGATAAATCCGCTACCTGAGATATTCAGTTTGGCTTCGGCGGAAGATATACTTATTACGAAGGTATTCCGGTCTACTATGATGTTACCGTCCGAATAATTAAAAAACGTATTATTGAGGCTTGGTGTTTAATTTGTTATTAGTTTTACCATAGTACTAAAAGAACCTGTCGGTTTATATCGGTGGCTGATAACTACCTTAACTACTGATTCGCATTAAACAATTTGTATTAAAAGGAAAGCTATCAACAGAATAATCAGTCTAAAAACGACATTTTATAACACACATTCCTAATATCAAAATCAGCTTTATAATGATATAACAGTTATTGTCATAACAGCAGTAGAAACCTGTATATATTCTTAAAATCTATAACAAATCAACAATCACTGAATAATAAACATTTTAACATAGCTTTTCAATGATGAAGAAACTAACTATGTTAAATTTGAAGGCTTTCCATATTTTTTTAAGAAAAATAACACAGTGAAATAAATATTTCATATATTTGCCACGAATATAAAATGAGCAGAGTTCTTTTAGTACTATGGTAAAACAAATAACACTCTTAAACGCATAATCTAACTGGCTCTTCCTTTTTATCGAACAAATAACAGACTTTTGTTTCGCCAAGACAATGTCTATTTATTTAAATAAAACCATCAGTTATGTTGAAAAACTTTAAACCTGTCAGCTTAATTCTATTTGCAGGTGCTTTGTGTTTCTCAGGAAACGCCTATGCAGACCTTGCACCTGTTAAGCAAAGTACCAACATTTCCCAACAATCGGGAAAAGTTACAGGTACAGTAGAAGATGCATTAGGTCCTGTTACCGGAGCATCTGTAGTTGTAAAAGGAACAACCAATGGAACCATTACCGACTTTGACGGTAATTTCGCATTGGAAGGTGTACAAAAAGGAGATGTCATCCAGATATCTTTCATTGGTTACACAAGTCAGGAAATCACTTACAACGGCCAGCCTTTGGGAATAATCAATCTGGCGGAAGACACTCAGAAACTGGATGAAGTAGTTGTTACTGCTTTAGGTATCAAACGTGAAAAGAAAGCATTGGGATATGCTACGCAAGAATTGAAAGGTGACGCTATCCTGGATTCTCGCGAAAGCAATGTGACCAACGCCTTATCCGGTAAAGTTTCCGGTTTGCAGGTTGTTCGTTCTTCCGGTGGTCCGGGTGCTTCTTCCAAAATTGTTCTTCGTGGTAACAATTCTATCACAGGAACAAACCAACCTTTGATCGTAATTGACGGTATACCTATGGATAACTTCCAGGGCGGTGTAGCCGACGCATGGGGTAACAAAGGACCTGACATGGGTAACGGTCTTTCCGATATTAATCCGGAAGACATCGAATCGATGAACGTATTGAAAGGTGCTTCTGCAGCAGCTCTTTACGGTTCCCGTGCCGGTAACGGTGTTATTTTGATCACCACTAAATCCGGTAAAAAACAGTCAGGACTGGGTATCACTGTTAATGCAGGAGTAACTGCCGAAACTATGTTTATGCAGCCAGACATCCAAAATTCTTACGGACAAGGATCAACCGGCATTTATGATGTGAAATCACGTGCCAGCTGGGGTCCTATAGCCGACGGCTCTGTAAACATCGATAGTTGGAATGGTAAAAATGTACCGATGTATACTTATGACAACGTTGGTAATTATTTCGATACAGGTGTATCATTTAACGAAGGTATTTCTTTCCAGCAGGCAAACGAAGGTACTTCGGTATTCGCTTCTATCAATCGTTCTGACGACAAAGGTATTGTTCCAGGTGCAAAACTGAGCAAGACTTCTATTAACTTGCGCGGTACAATGGAATTTGGTCCGGACAAGCGCTGGAAACTGGATGGAAAGGTTAACTACCTGAACAACATCGGACATAACCGTCCTCTCCAAGGTATCAACCAGTCAAATGCATTCAGCACTATCTACAACTTACCTCGTTCAATCAATATCCTCGATCTGAAAGATTGTCTGGACGAAGACGGCAATATGATTTGGTGGGATACGGAAAGTACACCGCAGGAAAACCCGTACTGGACAAAACAGTACAGAACAAATGAAGATACACGTAACCGTTTCCTGGGTACGATGTCTTTGTCTTATAAGATTTTTGACTGGTGGAACGTTGAATTAAAAGGTGGTACGGACTACTATACAACAACAACTACCAGCAAACTATATGCAGGAGGAAATGTTACTCCTAAAGGTAATTACTCCGAAGGTTCTGAAACTTTCTACGAAAACAACTTCAGTTTCCTGACTACAGCTCAAAAAGACAATCTGCTCGGTAAATTCGGTGGTTTTGTAACATTTGGTGGTAACTTAATGATACAAAAAAGATCCGTAGAAAAAATCTCTACCGGCGACTTACTGATCCCGAACCTATTCTCCATCAACAATGCTGTTGACAAAAATAAGATGGGACTTGAATATACTTTGACGCAACGCAAAATGAATTCATTATACGGTTCATTCCAGATCAATTATGACGGTTGGATGTTCTTGGACATCACGGCTCGTAACGACTGGTCGTCTACCATGAGCAAGGTAAACCGTTCCTATTTTTACCCATCTGTTAGCTTATCTGCCGTAATATCGGATATGGTTCAAAAAAACGGAGGCTCTTTACCAGAATGGATGACATTCGCTAAAGTACGTGCCTCTTTTGCAGAAGTGGGTAATGACTTGGATCCATATCAACTGTATACAGTATATTCAATGAGCAAAGACCCATACGGAAATCCGGTTGCCAGTCCGGGAAGTGTACTTTTTAATCCGGATGTACGCTCAGAGTTAATTAAGTCATGGGAAGCCGGTGTTGATTTGAAATTCCTCAACAACCGCTTAGGTATCGACTTCGCGTGGTATAAGAGTAACGCTACCCGCCAGTTGTTGGATTTACCGCTAGACCCGTTCTCCGGCTATTCAAGCAAAAAGATCAATGCCGGTAACATTCAGAACTCAGGTGTGGAACTTATGGCTTATGCAGATATCTTCCAGAACCCGAAAGGTTTTAGCTGGAACATAACTGCTAACTTATCATTCAACCGCAATAAGGTTATCGACCTGTACGAAGGTATCAAAGAAATGGGATTATCCGACGGTTCTTTCAATGACGAAGTAAAAGTAGTAGCCCATACCGGCGGTATGTACGGTGATATATACGGTAAGAAATTCCAACGTGTGGAAAGTGGTGCTGACGCAGGCAAAATTATTGTGGACGCACAAGGTTTACCTTTGTTGACTTCTGATCTGCAGTATTTAGGAAACCAGCAACCTAAATGTATGCTTGGTATCACCAACACATTCAATTATAAGAATATCTCTTTGAGCTTCTTGATTGACGCACGTATCGGTGGTAAAATCTATTCGGCTACAACAGCTAAAATGTATTACAATGGTTCGGCAGCAGGAACAGTCGTAAACGGTGCTCGTGAAGAATTTGTTGTACCGAATTCTGTTACAGCTTCCGGAGATGGCTATACAGCAAATAACACATCTGTTACTCCTCAGTTATACTGGGAACGCGTTGGTACAGGCAACCTGGGTGTTGGAGAAGCATTCCTTTATGACGCAACAAACGTTCGCCTTCGTAACTTAACGCTAGGCTACACGTTCGACAAGAAGTTATTGGCAAAAACACCGCTGGAACGTTTGCGTTTATCTTTCACAGCAAACAACCTGTGGATGATTGCAAGCCACTTGGAAGGTATTGACCCTGAATCGGTGTCGACAACAAATACCAATGCTACCGGTATTGAATTGGGCGCGGCTCCTACTTCCCGCTCATATACATTTAATGTTACAGTTGGTTTCTAATTGAAAGGAAAATTAAAGTATGAAGACATTTAATAAAATAATGATAGGTCTTGCTTCTTCGGCAGCACTGTTATTCACAGCATGCAGCGATTTTGAAGAGATAAACAAAGACCCTAACGCCGTAAGCGAAGACAATGTGCAGGTTGCTCACTTGCTAAACAAATCGATAACTGAAGCACAAATGGACCCCCATATTGCAGAACGTATATTCGTATTGACATGGAAACGTGCTGCTCGTTTTGACCGTTCCAGTGGTTTTACTATTGGTGCAGATAACGAAGGTTGGAATAATGACTATTTTGGGACAGGCTACGGTGTTGGTTGGTTAAACAATGTAAATGCAGCTATTAACCTCGCCGAAAAACGCATTGCAGACGGAACAGCTAAGTCATACGAAAAAAACGTATATCAAATGGCCCGTATCTGGCGTGCTTATCTGATTTCAGAGTTGGCAGATTGCTTCGGCCCGATTCCAACAATCAATAAATTTGATGGAAGTGTTGCCCCTTACCAAAGTGTAGAAGAAATCTATACATTTATCTTAGCAGAGTTGAAAGATGCCGTATCAAAAATAGATGAAGCCGAAGATATGTCTCCGATTACGGGAGCCAATAACGTTTCAGACCAGTTCTATGAAGGAGACATGAAGAAATGGAAAAAATACGGCAATTCTTTACGCTTACGTTTGGCTATGCGCTTGACCGTAGCCAACCCAGCTTTAGCCAAAAGTGAATTTGAAAACGCAGCTAAAGGCGATCTGATCACTACATTGAACGACATGGCTCAGGTACAGGAAAAAGACGGATGGGATGGTGCTGCCGGTGTTATGTCCCGTACATGGAACCCGCAACCTATATCGGCTACTATGAATAACATCTTCCTTGGCTTAGGGGGCATCGATATTCAGGTTGCTGATGAGATCAAAAACGATGTGAAGATCAAAAGCGCCACGAAGTATATGGGATTACGCTTTGATAAGCATTTACCAACTTCTACGAATGATCCGAGCGCCGGTTTCTTTTATGACGGTTTACCCGACAAAATCGACCCGCGCGCACTTACACTGTATAACATTCCGGGGTATAAAGACAATGTTATTTATTCCGATTATATCGGAGAACCTGCAACAACTGCCCGTTTGGCAGATCCGGCAACAGGAGAACTTGTTGACAAAAACAATAAGGATTATATGAAGTTAACCGTTAAGTATACATGGAATACGTGGGTTGCCGGTAAATGGGATAAAAAATCCAGTTTATCAACAGAACTGACCGGTGCTTCGAAGAACTATCCTTCAATTGCCAAAAAATTCCGCATGAGCACCAACAAACGTGTTTGGTTTGCTCCGTGGGAAACGTACTTCTTATTGGCAGAAGCAGCTGTATACGGATGGAGTGTTCCCGGAACAGCCCAGTCTAATTATGAATCGGGGATTGCTGCAAGCTTCGAATACAATGAAGTATCCCAATTTCTTGGCGATTATCTGAAATCTACAGACTATAACCGCGTAGGTACGTCTGTTGCATTTAATCATACGGTAGAAGCTACTCCGCATGAAGTAACCTATTATGACGGTTATACCGGTGAAGCAAAGACTATGACTTATACTTATCCGAAGAATTCTATCTACAAAAACGGACAGTATAACAATGATCATCTGACGAAGATTATCACACAAAAATATATCGCTCAGAATCCATGGTTGCCTCTGGAAGCTTGGTCTGACCACCGTCGTTTGGGATTACCTTTCTTCGAAAACCAGGCAGTAGAAATAGATTACAATCCAACAGCACATGAAGTGCCATTGACCAAAAGTACAGCAAAAGAATGTAAATGGGAATTTTATCCAAAACGGATGCGTTACCCATCTAGCTTAGAAACGAACAGTAAAGATAGTTACGACCAGGCTATGCAATTACTCGGCGGTGTAAATGACACCAATAATCCTCTGTGGTGGGAAATGAAGAAATAAACTTCGTTTAAATCATATACTAGAAAAGGCTATCTCCACAATGGAGATAGCCTTTTCTTATCTTCTTAAAAACTTTTTTCATTTGCCATATTCCACATATTCAGGAAAGAGGCTTTTGTGATATTGACTACTTTGTCCCAATTAATTTTTGAAGCTTCATCACCCGGTAAATGATAATCAGGATGTCCATCCGTATGATACCAGATAATAGGAATACCTAATTTAGCAAAAGTCCCATTATCGCTCCCACCCGTCGGATTATCCCATGGACGGTAATCAGGATCCAGATTCAGATTATACTGTTTAATGTCGTTTTTCAACCATTTACCAAAAACAGGATGCGACTCTGTATAGAAGTAAACAAAATAGGAAGGGCGCTCTTCTATATGATTACGGCCTATCATATCAAAATTGAGATATCCTTTTACTTTACTAATTTCAGGGAAAGACTGGGCAAAGGCTTTAGACCCGAGTAACCCCTTTTCTTCTCCATCCCAAAAAGTAAAAAGAACTGTTCGTTCCGGTTTTTCGCCTGTAGCCTGAAAAGCACGCGCAATCTGTAATACGGCAGAAACGCCCGAGGCGTTATCGTCCGCCCCATTATATATCTGATCGCCGGCTAGCATCGGGTCAATACCCAAATGATCATAATGAGCTCCTACTATCACGTATTCATTTGGGTTCTTTCCCTCTATCTTCCCTATAATATTATTCATTGACAGCTTTTGATGTACCCCTTTTTTCAACCTTGAAATAGAATCTGGATGGACCTGCCAACGGCCATTCTTTTGTCGTTCTACATGATAAGCTTCAAACGGATGATAGTATGAACCGCCTAATGGCTCTATCCCGAAGGATTTCAAATTGGCAACTATATATTCTGCAGCTATCCGCCCACCGGGGAAACCGGCTTCGCGTCCCTGCAGCTCATCACTAGCCAGGAAGCCGATATGAGCTTCGGCAGTTGCCTGATTTATTACATCCAAACCTTTTTGCTGGGGAGATTGTGCCCACAGGGCAGTACTTAAAAACAATGATACTAAAAGAAATCCTGATTTATTCATCCCGTTATGTTTCTGAGTTTATTTATAGAAATAGTTTTAAGCTCTGATTGCAAAGATAAAGGTTTCATTGAAAACAAAAAAGGCTTTCCATCGCTCTTTGGCAGCGTAGAAAGCCGGATCATTCCTTTTTTCGAACTCACCATCCCGTTTTATACGGAGGTGAGGATATTTAAAGTATTGTTTAATTCAAATAAATTGCAGTATTAATTAATTCTTTACTGCAATTGCGTTCATTTCGTCCATAAGACGACGAATTTCAGCATTTACCCGTTGACACATTGAACCATTTCCAACAGCCTGATAACGGTCTGCCTGATAACGCAACATCGCTAAAGCACGTAAGCTTTTTTCATTTTCTCTCATCATCATAATCATTTTAATTTATACTTTCCACGCTTGGAAAGCTTGGGTTAATAATACACGTCCTATACAATCTTTTTCCTTAGTACGCTACAAAGATAACCATTTTTTTTGATAAAATGTTGTACAACATAATAAATTATTTCGTTTTTCATTTTTTTAGCCTTTAAAAAGCCTGCATTCTATTGAATATTCATTCATTCCACAGGCGTCAATTCTCCTGTAATTGAATCAATTACAAATCCTCTTACCACAATATCCTTCGGTATCAGGGGATGTTTATATATTTGCTCTACAGTTTCATGAACAGACTCTTCGGATGTATGAAACCCGTGCAACCACGATTCGAAATCGATACCGCAATAGCGCATCATATCTATATGGTCCTGAGGTATTCCGCGTGCTTTCATTTTCTCAATCAACTCAGCACTATTCATATGTTTAGCTCCGCAATCAGTATGACCAATAATCATAATCTCCTCCACTCCCAGCTCATAAATAGCAACCAATAAGCTACGGATCACACTACCGAACGGGTGCGATATAATAGCACCGGCATTCTTGATCACCTTAACATCTCCGTTTTTCAAGCCTAAGGCCGCCGGAAGCAGTTCGGTCAGACGGGTATCCATACAAGATACAATAGCAATCTTCTTATCAGGAAATTTGGTTGTTATATACTTTTCATACCCTTTGTTCTTCACGAACCCACGATTAAACTGAACTAATTCGTCTATCATAATTCCCCCTTTATTTGAATAACAATTCAGGTCAAATAATGTTGAAATGCTTTAATGCATTATAAATGCCATTATCATCCACCGAAGTGGTTACATAATCTGCAGATTTCATTACATCTTCGGCCGCATTACCCATCGCAACCCCCATTCCTGCATGTTTTAACATAGCAATATCATTCCCTCCGTCACCAAAAGCCATACACTCATCCAGATTGATCCGGAAATGTTCCAACATCTTATCTATTCCTATCCCCTTATTACTTCCGACAGGAACTATATCCGTAAATAAAGGATTCCAACGGGTAGACTCACAATGTGACAAAATGGACATAATCCGTTTTTCCTGTTCTGCAGTAAAAAACGCAATTAGTTGATAAACAGTATTGCCGTAAACGTCTGCTACCGGACGAATAGGAGGCGACGGAAAGTTTAATAAACGGAAAACATCCTTAACAGCCTTATCCGTATAGTTCATAAAAATTTCATTTTCCATAACAAAGGCACATGGAAATGAGCCTTCTTTCTCCTGATAATGAACCAAAGATTCTACATCCTTATCCGGAATACTATGTTTATAAACCACATCATTCTTTCCCGCCAGAACATATCCTCCGTTCAAAGTAACATAACCATCAAATTCCAAATTTCCCAGATTATTGATAGAGCTTAAATGACGGCCGGTTGCAATAAACACTTTTATCCCTCTTTTCCTCAATAAGTCAAGTGCATGAATCGTAGACTGAGGTACAACATGAGTCTTAAAACTAACCAATGTTCCGTCAATATCAAAAAATACAGCCTTAATCATAACTTAAAATCTTTTTATCTATTAATTTAATAACAAAGATAGAGAATAAAATTCGTCGAATATGAACACTAATAAGTAAAATTTGGTATCTGACAGTATTTGGGTAGGCAACAAAAAAAGAAAGGGTAGGCAACAAAAAAAGAGACTGCCTGACTATTTGTCGTCAGACAGTCTCTCTATTTTATTTAAGAATAATATATTCAATTATTCAACACCCCACTGCTGATTAGCTAAACGTTTGTAGTTGTTATAACGCCATTTAGCATTGTCTTCAGCAGCCTGATACAGCTCGGCAGCTTCTGTCGGATACTGTTTCATCAAGGAAGCAAAACGTACTTCACTCTTCAGGAAGCCCTGGAACTTAGCCCATTCGGGTTCCTTAGAATCAAGTGTAAACGGATTCTTACCTTCTGCTTCAAGAGCAGGATTGTAACGCCACAAATGCCAGTAACCACATCCTACAGCTTCTTTTTCTTCAGCCTGAGATTTACCCATACCAGCTTTCAAGCCGTGGTTAATACATGGTGCATAAGCAATAATCAAAGAAGGACCATCGTATGCTTCAGCTTCGCGGATAGCTTTCAATGTCTGAGCTTGGTCGGCACCCATAGCAATCTGTGCAACATATACATAACCGTAAGTAGTAGCCATCAGACCGAGGTCTTTCTTACGTACTCTCTTACCGGAAGCAGCAAATTTGGCAATTGCACCTACCGGAGTAGCTTTTGAAGACTGACCACCAGTGTTAGAATATACTTCGGTATCCAAAACAAGGATATTAACATTCTTGCCGGAAGCAATTACATGATCCAAACCACCGTAACCGATATCATAAGAAGCACCGTCGCCACCGATAATCCACTGTGAACGTTTTACCAGGAAGTGAGACATTTCCTTGATCTGAGCACAAACCGGGCAGCCTTCGGCAATTCCCTGTTCAACAAATGCCATAATCTGCGGAGCCAATTCCTTAGTCTTGTCTGCATCGTTCATGTTTGCTATCCATGCAGCTGCAGCTTCTTTAGCTTCAGCCGGAGCATGTTCGCCTGCAACGATCTTATTCATCAGGTTAGCCAGGCGTTCACGCATCTTTTCGTTAGCCAATTCCATACCCAGGCCAAATTCGCAAAAGTCTTCGAACAATGAGTTAGCCCAAGCCGGACCCTGTCCTTTTTCATTCAGAGTATACGGAGTTGAAGGAACTGAACCTGAATAGATAGAAGAACATCCGGTAGCATTAGCAACCATTTCACGGTCACCGAATAGCTGAGTAATCAGTTTTACGTATGGAGTTTCACCACAACCTGAACAAGCACCAGAGAATTCAAACAACGGAGTAGCGAACTGAGAATTCTTTACATTCATCTTCACATCTACCAAATGTTGTTTGCTCTTCACATTTTCAACACAGTATTCCCAGTTAGGAGCTTCTGCCAATTGAGATTCCAAAGAAACCATTGACAATGCCTTATTACCCTTGAAGCCCGGACAAACATCGGCACAGTTACCACAACCCAAACAGTCAAGAACTGATACCTGAATACGGAACTTCATACCCTTCATAGTAGCCGGAGCCTTTACATCCAACATCGGGAAGTTTGCACCTTTCTGTTCTTCGTCATCCAATACAAACGGACGGATTGAAGCGTGAGGACATACATAAGCACACTGGTTACACTGAATACAGTTTGCGTCATTCCATACCGGAACAAATGCAGCCACACCACGTTTTTCATATTTAGCAGTACCCTGATGCCAAGTACCATCTTCGATACCCTTGAAAGCCGATACTTTCAATAAGTCACCATCCTGGGCATTAATCGGGCGAACTACTTCATTAATAAATGCCGGATCATTATTTGTCACTTCTTCATCATCTGGCAGGGCAGCCCAAGCCGGATCAACGAATAGTTTCTGATATTCACCACCACGATCTACAGCAGAATAGTTCTTATTTACAATTTCTTCGCCCTTCTTGCCGTAAGACTTCATGATGAATTTTTTCATCTGTTCTACAGCCAGATCAACAGGTATTACACCTGTAATACGGAAGAATGCAGACTGAAGGATTGTATTTGTACGGTTACCCAAACCTATTTCCAATGCAATCTGTGTGGCATTGATATAGTAAACGGTAATATTCTTTTGAGCAAAATAGCGTTTTACCTTATTGGGTAAATGTTTAGCCAGTTCTTCACCGTTCCACACTGTATTCAACAAGAATGTACCGTTTTCACGCAAACCACGCGTTACGTCATACATACGCAGGTAAGCCTGAACGTGACAAGCTACGAAATTCGGCGTATTTACCAAGTAAGTCGAACGGATCGGATGATCGCCAAAACGCAGGTGAGAACAAGTAAAGCCTCCTGATTTCTTAGAGTCATAAGCAAAATATGCCTGACAATATTTGTTTGTATTATCACCGATGATCTTAACCGAGTTCTTGTTTGCACCAACTGTACCATCAGCACCTAAACCGTAGAACTTAGCTTCGAACATGCCTTCGCCACCTAAAGCGATTTCTTCTCTCTGAGGGAGAGAGGTGAATGTGATATCATCAACTATACCAATTGTAAACTGGTTCTTCGGCATCGGTAATGCCAAATTTTCATATACGGAAATAATCTGGGCAGGAGTAGTATCTTTTGATCCTAAACCATAACGGCCGCCAACAATAACCGGAGCATTTTCAACACCGTAATAGCAGTCTTTTACGTCCAGATACAACGGTTCGCCATTTGCTCCCGGCTCTTTTGTACGGTCCAGAACCGCAATGCGTTTAACAGTCTTTGGCATAGCAGCCAAGAAATGTTTAGCAGAGAACGGACGATATAAGTGAACTGAAACCAAACCAACCTTTTCACCTTTGGCTACAAGATAATCGATAGCTTCGCGAGCAGCTTCCGTTACAGAACCCATTGCGATAATTACGCGTTCTGCATCTTCGGCTCCGTAGTAATCGAACAAACCATATTTACGACCTGTAATCTTAGCTATTTCATTCATATATTCCTCTACAATAGCAGGAACGGCTTCATAGTAAGAATTACTTGATTCTCTATGTTGGAAGAAATGATCCGGATTTTCAGCCATACCACGTGCAACCGGATTTTCAGGATTCAAAGCACGAGCACGGAATTCGGCCAAAGCCTTCTGATCGATCAGCGGAGCCAGATCTTCATTTTCCAAAGCCTCGATCTTCTGGATTTCATGAGAAGTACGGAAACCATCGAAGAAGTTCATGAAAGGAACACGAGATTTGATTGTAGCCAGGTGGGCAACACCTGCAAGATCCATAACTTCCTGTACAGAGCCTTCAGCCAACATAGCGAAACCTGTCTGACGCGCAGACATTACATCCTGATGATCGCCAAAAATACACAAAGCATGTGAAGCCAGTGTACGGGCAGATACATGGAATACGCATGGAAGCAATTCTCCAGCAATCTTGTACATGTTAGGAATCATCAACAACAAACCCTGAGAAGCAGTGTAAGTTGTAGTCAGAGCACCAGCCTGCAATGAACCGTGAAGGGCACCTGCAGCGCCACCCTCAGATTGCATTTCCTGTACCATAACAGTTTCGCCGAAAATATTCTTACGTCCGGCAGCCGCCCATTCGTCCACATACTCAGCCATTGTAGACGATGGTGTGATTGGGTAAATAGCAGCTACTTCGCTAAACATATAAGAGATATGTGCAGCAGCCTGATTACCATCACAGGTTAAAAATTTCTTCTGTTTTGTCATAGACCTATAAACTATTAGTATTTAATAAAGAATCTCATTAGTTCAAATTAGTATAAAAAACCGAACAACCAAAGCGGAATCATGTTTCCATCCCCTACTTCAGTCTTATCAACAGCATAATATAAATCAGGATTGTTTCTCACTTTCATGTTTTCTTCAATCCGGAAATTATATTTGGAATTCACTAAAAAGTGAGTATTTTTCACTCCTTCATTTAAAGTATTGTCCTTCAACAACTGATTATAGAAGAAGGATTCCCGCACAGCCCCCATATTCACCTCCATAGGACGAATCGGGTACATCAGATTCGAATTATACATATATACCTTAGCCGGTTTCTTCGGGAACGATTCTCCCACAGGGTAGAGCATATTCATCAAACGGGCATCTGTCAGGTATTTTATATAATTCATTACCGTTGCACGTGACGTTTCAATATCTTTACTCAACTGACTCACATTAGGAGTACAGGGAGCACTTGTTGCCAACAAATAAAGCAGTTTACGCAGTTTTGGCAAATAGCTTTGTTCTATTTGTTTTATATACAAGACATCTACCTCCAACATCATATTCATAGTTTTCAACAGGTTCTCCGAAAAATTACGTTTTTCCAAAAAGAACGGATAAAAACCATGATGCAAATAATCCTGAAAGTAAGCCATCGGTTTTGCAACCGAACAAATTTTTTTCGCTATATCCTGATGATTTTGCAGGATATCATCAAAAGTATACGCCGGAAATTCATTTCCCGACATTAAATTCAGAAACTCACGGAAGGAAAAACCACGCAGATTATAAGAAACAACTTTTCCTGACAAATCGGGATTTTCTTCTTTCAACCTCATTACAGAAGAACCAGAAAAAACGATTTTAAGATCAAGGAAATTATCATAACAGTAACGGAGCTCTTTCGACCAACCCGAATATTTAAACACCTGGTCTATAAGCAACACCTTACCTCCTTTTGCTCTAAACTCAGCAGCAAAATCTACCAGTGTACGTTCCGTAAAATAAAAATGATTCAAATTTATGTACAGACATTCTTTATTATCGGCGCCAAAATATTCACGGGCGTAATCCAGCAAAAATGTAGTTTTGCCTACACCGCGGGAACCCTTAATACCGATCAACCGGTCATCCCAGTTGATTTCATCCATCAATCCTCTACGTACCGGTGCCTGCAAATGTTCCACCAAATACTTATGTGTTTTAAAGAATGCTTCCACTTTTCCAGTTAATAGTTGACAAGTGACAGTTAACAATTTCCTGCAACTGTATCAAATTATAAACGTGGCAAAGATAATTAATCTTCTTAATATTGCAACACAGAGTTAGCAATTTTCACCATAAAATATTAATTCAAAACTATCACTTATCAACTATTATTTACTAAAAGATATTATTCAATGATTGTAACCCAGTTGTAGGTATCGGGTTCGTCACCGTATTGGATACCACGAAGTTTATTGTAAAGCTTTTCGCAAACAGGACCAGGCTTACCATCCTTGGATATTATATACGACTTATTCATGTCAATATCATCAATCTGAGAAATCGGAGCGATCACTGCAGCCGTTCCACATTCTGCAGCTTCTTCAAAAGTAGCGATTTCATCAAACGGAACCGGACGGCGTTCTACCTTCAGCCCCATATCTTCAGCTAATTGCTGCAAACTTTTATTTGTAATAGAGGGAAGAATAGAATTAGACTGCGGCGTGATATAACTATTTCCACGAATACCAAAGAAATTAGCGGGGCCACATTCATCCAGATACTTCTTTTCTTTTGGGTCCAGATATAACACTGCGGCATAGCCCAGTTCTTTTGCTTTTTCGCCGGCTACCAGACTGGCGGCATAGTTACCACCAACTTTAATCGTACCTGTTCCATGAGGCGCAGCACGGTCATAATCACGCATAATGCATACTTTTGAAGGCTTGAATCCACCTTTAAAGTAAGGACCTACAGGCGTAACAAATACCATAAACATATATTCTGGAGCTGGTTTTACTCCGACCTGGGCACCCAAACCTATCATCAGCGGACGAATATATAAAGCAGCACCGCTTTCATAGGGCGGAACAAAGCGTTCGTTTAATTTGACAACTTTACGTATAGCTTCTTCAAATTTCTCAACCGGAAGCTCAGCCATCTTAATGCCACGGCTTGAAGACTGCATACGTTTGGCATTTTCATCCATACGGAATACGCGGATTTTTCCATCCTTTCCTTTAAAAGCTTTCAAGCCTTCAAAAGATTCCTGTCCGTAATGTAAGCATGTAGCTGCCATGTGGATGTTTATAATCTCCGAAGAAGAAACTTCCAATTCCCCCCATTTTCCATCCCTGTAATAGCATCTTACATTATAATCCGTCTTCATATATCCGAAAGACAGATCAGACCAATTTATACTTTCCATATCTTACGTTATTAGATTATTGAACGCAAAGATATTAATAAAACTATAGAATGACACAAAAATACGTACAAAGATAAACATCTATAAACATAAGCCGTATCTCTATCTCAATTCTCTACAAACATGTATTAATGCCCCGTATACAAAAAAAAGTTGTACTTTTATTTCAATACTTCAATCAATTCTGGCATTAATAAAGAAACAGAATGTTCACATTGTGCAGTATAGAAATTCCCATCCGCAACAAAGGCATCATCCGTTGCTACACCATTCAGGATAGCTGGCTTAGCCAAAGGATGAACAGCCAATTTTCTGCCTTTATCCACTCCGGCTATTTCAAACATCAGTGCAGCAGCACAATGCCCAACCATTAACTTGCCCTTATCTGCAAACTCTTTAATTACTGCCAATAAATCTACATTATATGCTTCCGAAGCATGTTCTTTAAATACAGGCACTGCATCACCACATGAAAATACCAAAGCATCATAATCATCAGCATGACCTATTAAATTTTTTACAACATCATCAGCCTGGATCATTATACCAGAATTCGCACGTATGTTTTTTCCATCGGAAACTGCATACACTTTATATGGAATACCATTTTCGAAAAAAGATTCCAGATACTGAAACAAACCATATCCATTTACCGGATTAACTGCTAAAACTGCTACTTGCTTTGCCATAACATTATAAAATTAGATGAGACAATAGTTATTAATAGTAAGTTTATTACTTTTGTATCGCAAATATATACTGACTCTTTCATGCGAACAAGAAGGCACATAAAAGTCAGTCACTTACATTGAAGTAACTAATATTGAAACACAATCCATTAGAACAGGTTAAATTATGCAAAATTTTCACCCTACGGGATTTTGCCCGATCCGTGACATAATAAGCCGCCTCAGCAGTAAATGGGGTATGCTTATCCTGATTACTCTAAATGCCAACAATACGATGCGATTCAATGACATTCAAAAAAGTATCGGAGACATTTCACAACGTATGCTTACAGTTACTCTTCGTGCATTGGAAGCTGATGGATTAGTCAGCCGAACCATCTATGCGGAAGTTCCGCCACGTGTCGAATATAAACTTACCGAAAGAGGGAATAGTTTGATTCCTCTTTTAAAGAATCTTGTAGACTGGGCAATCGCAAATACCGACGCTATCCTGCAGGAACGGACAGACAAAAAATACGAAGAAACTGTTTGATTGTAAAAACAGGTAAGATTTATTACTTTTGCAACAAAATAAAACACAATATGAAAGTAATCGACTTGATAAAAAGCAGTAAAAGCACTGCCTTTTCTTTTGAAATACTACCTCCTTTAAAAGGAAATAGTATTCAAAAAGTTTACAACGTAATTGATAAACTCAGGGAATTTAATCCTAAATACATTAATATAACCTCCCATCACAGCGAATCCATATATAAAACATTATCGGATGGAAACCTCCAAAAGGTAAACATCCGTAAACGTCCCGGATCTGTAGCAATTGCGTCTGCCATACAATACAAATATGGAATTACAGCGGTGCCCCATATTATATGTAAAGGATTTACAAAAGATGAAACGGAATATGCTTTAATCGATCTCAACTTTCTGGGTGTTTACGATCTGTTATTATTGAGAGGAGACATAAAAACGTTAGATGCCGACCAAAAGACCAACCAATACCATGAACATGCTACCGATTTACAGAAGCAGGTAAACAATTTCAATAAAGGAATTGCCATAGACGGTTCGGCATTTGAAGCAAATGAAACTCCATTTTCGTATGGAATGGCATGCTATCCCGAAAAGCACGAAGAAGCCCCCAACATGGAATCTGACATCTTTTACCTGAAAGAGAAGGTTAAAAACGGAGCCGATTATCTGGTAACACAAATGTTTTTCGATAATGAAAAATATTATGCTTTCGTAGAACGCTGTCGCAAAGAGGGTATTACTGTTCCTATTATTCCGGGAATCAAGCCGATAGTATTCAAAAATCAACTGACCGTACTTCCTAAAATATTTCGTTCCGACATACCGGAAGCCTTTGCTTGCGAACTCCGCAAATGTAAAAACGATGAAGAAGCTAAAGAAGTTGGTGTTGAATGGTGTATTCAACAATGTAAAGACCTGATCGCACATGGTGTGCCGAGCCTCCATTTTTATACGATGATGGCTTCGGACAGTGTTCAAAAGATAGCAAAAGAAATATATTAAAAGAAAGGGCGTATTATATACATATCTATAATACGCCCTTTCCTGTTTGATTTTTATATGCTATCTTCTCAGTTTAATCCCAGTTGATAATTGGCCATAGCTGCAGCCATTTTAGTAATAGCCAAACCATTTATAAATAACGGATATTCATTTTTAATATCGATTTATGTTTTTATAAACTTAATTCTTATTTCATAGATAACCATTTTCGGGTATCGTTATTTCTCTTATTCAATGGTTCCACCCGTATATATCAACAAGATGGAAGCTTTCTTTTTCCTATGTATATTCATATATAAAAACAGTTGCTACCTTTCGTTTACATAACGCAAAGGCAGCAACTATCATTTTGTCATCAAAACATATTGTATAATATTTATTAATGCATAATATATTCGCAATAACCGCAATAAAAACCCACAAAATAATCAAATTATCAGAATTGTTCCAATATTTGGATGCGCTTCCCTATAGGTGGATGCGTAGCAAAAAGACCACTCAGGCCACTCAGAGCGCTCTCTGCCTGTTTACCCGGATGTTCTATAAAAAGTTGTGCAACATCTTCACGATGAACAGCTTCAATATCAGGGTCAGCTGAGATCTTCCTTAAAGCGCTAGCCAATGCACGAGGATTTTTAGTCATCTCTGCCGCACCGGCATCTGCCATGTATTCCCTTTTACGGGAAATTGCAAAGCGCATTAACATTGAAAAAAAATATCCCACCGCAGCAACCAACATTACCAAAACAATCACAATTGTTCCGTTCCCTTTTCCTTCCCTGTCCCGTGATGAGGTAAATGAAGAATAATAAACAGAGCGCATTGCTATCTGAGCCAACATGGCAAAAATTCCGACAAATACGATTGAAACAATAAGCAACCGTACATCCCGATTACGAATATGGGAAAGTTCATGGGCAATCACCGCTTCCAGTTCTTCATCATTTAACTTATCAATAATGCCCCGGGATAATGTTACAGTGTAGGTATTTTCATTAATTCCACTGGCAAAGGCATTCAAAGAATCGTCATCAATGATGTTCACTTTTGGCATTTTCATACCTTGAGCCATACATAGGTTCTCCACCAAATTATACACACGCTTATTATCCTTTCGTTCCAACGGACGAGAGCCGGTTGCCGAATTGATAATACTGGTATTTGCAAAATAAGCAATAATAAACCATAGCAAAACACCACCCAATACATACGGAGCAAAATGAATAAACATAGCCGTGGAATAACTCAACATTTGCGTCTGTGTCAGGCCATCATCATTATAAGCCAGTAAAAGCAATAAATAACAAAACGCATACAACAGCCCTATCACCAGACAGGGAAAAAGGAAAAGCAAAAGCATGGAACGAAAATTATTCTGCCTCTGCTGTGTATGTATACCAACGTATTGCATCCTTATCAAAACTTAATTTTCGGAGCCTCTTCCAACGTAGCACGCTGTTCACCTAAATCAAACATTGTTTCTTTATGGAAACCGAACATATTGGCAATAATATTGGACGGGAAAGTTTGGATTGCATTATTCAGTTCCTTTGTTGCCGAATTGAAATAACGTCTTACAGAAGACAATTTGTTTTCCAGGTCTGCAATCTCTTCCTGCAGTTGAAGGAAATTTTGATTTGCTTTCAGGTCGGGATAAGCCTCCAAAGTGATCTTCAAGCCGGAAAGTGCGGAAGTCAGCATATTATCTGCTGCAATTTTTTCATCAATTGTTTTTGCATTAACGGCTCCGTTACGAGCATTGATGACTCTTTCTAACGTTTCTTTTTCATGTGACGCATACCCTTTTACTGTTTCTACCAATTGCGGAATCAAATCATAACGTTGTTTTAACTGCACGTCGATATCAGCAAATGCATTCTCCCGGTTGTTTCTCAGCTTCACCAAAGAGTTATACAATGAAATTACCCAAATAACAATAACCGCAACAACAGCGATAATAATAATTGATGTCATAGATGTCAAAGTTTATAATTATACTTGTGGCAAACATACATAAAAAACAGATATTATTTCTACTTTTGTTCCATTACTAATTGAATATATCTAATTGTATCATGAAAAAATTAATCGTATCGGCTATATGCCTTTTAAGTGCTACTCTCATTTCAGCCCAAACACCGGAATATAAAGATTGGGCCAATTTCGGTAAATTTACAAAAGCGAACACAACCGTAGAGAAACCGGTGGCTGTATTTATGGGAAATTCCATTACTGAAGGATGGTGGAATAACAATCAGGCTTTTTTTACTTCCAACAATTATGCAAACAGAGGTATCGGAGGACAGGTAACATCCCAGATGTTGGTGCGATTCCGTCCTGACGTAATCAATCTTCATCCGAAAGTAGTAGTTATTCTTGCCGGTATAAATGACATTGCATATAATGATTATGCCGTACCATTAAAGAACACGTTCGAAAACATAGCTTCAATGGCCGATCTTGCCCGGGCAAACAATATTAAAGTTATCCTTTGCTCTACACTTCCGGCATACGAATTCCCTTGGCGTCCTGGTGTAAAGCCTGCTCCACTGGTAAAAGAATTAAACAATATGATTAAGGATTACGCAGATAAAACAGGGGCTATTTATCTGGACTATTATACTGCAATGGTTGATGAACGAGGAGGTCTTTCTGCCGAAAATGCGTCAGACGGAGTACACCCTACCACCAAGGGATACAAAATCATGGAACCGATGGTAAAAGCAGCTATTGAAAAAGCATTGAAATAAATTTCCGGACAAGAATTCACTTTTAGTAAAAAGATCCCGATGATTTTATAAAACCATCGGGATCTTTTTTATAAATGACCGGGATGATTTATTTATATCATAATAAAGGACACACAAATTATTTTTTCAAAAAAAACAGCAATACTATTTGCAGATTATTATACAATCTCTATATTTGCTGCCGTAACAAGAGAACAAAATGAAAACATTCATAGTAAATACATATTGGTGGTGGCGCTCCGTACAACTCAAAAGTTCGTAAGGGACGAAGCCTATATGTATATACCTGAATAGTACAAAATACAATAAAGAGGTCTGTCGCACTTGCGGCAGGCCTCTTTTCTTTTTATCACAAAAACATAAAAACAACAAAATAAAAGAATCAAAGATGAAAACGTATCAAGTAGACAAAAATGGTTACTACGGTGAATTTGGAGGAGCTTATGTCCCGGAAATCCTTCACCAATGCGTAAAAGATCTCCAGAATGCTTACCTCGAAGTATTGGATAGCGAAAGCTTCAAAGCTGAATACGATCAGTTGCTCCGCGATTACGTAGGCCGTCCTTCCCCCCTTTACCTTGCCAAGCGGTTAAGTAAAAAATACGGCTGCAAAATCTACCTCAAACGGGAAGACCTGAATCATACGGGCGCCCACAAGATAAACAACACAATCGGGCAAATCCTATTGGCACGCCGGATGGGCAAAACCCGTATCATTGCAGAAACAGGAGCCGGTCAGCATGGTGTTGCTACTGCCACTGTGTGCGCCCTGATGGACATGGAATGTATTGTGTACATGGGTAAAACGGACGTAGAACGTCAGCACGCTAATGTACAAAAAATGGAGATGCTCGGCGCAACTGTTATTCCCGTCACCTCCGGCAACATGACACTGAAAGACGCCACAAACGAAGCCATTCGCGACTGGTGTTGTCATCCCTCCGATACATATTACATCATCGGTTCTACTGTTGGTCCTCACCCCTATCCGGATATGGTTGCCCGCCTACAATCGGTTATCAGCGAAGAAATACGGAAACAGCTACAAGAAAAAGAAGGCCGGAATTATCCTGATTACCTGATTGCCTGTGTAGGCGGAGGAAGTAATGCAGCCGGAACCATCTACCACCATATTGATGACGAACGCGTAAAGATCGTACTTGCCGAAGCCGGAGGAAAAGGTATCCATTCGGGCATGAGTGCCGCTACCATCCAACTTGGCAAAAAGGGTATCATCCATGGCGCCCGTACCCTGGTGATGCAAAGCGAAGACGGCCAGATAGAAGAGCCTTACTCCATTTCCGCCGGTCTGGATTATCCCGGTATCGGACCAATTCATGCCAACCTGTCCGTCAGTCGCCGGGCAAAGATACTGGCCGTAGATGATGACGAGGCTTTAAAAGCCGCTTTCGAACTAACCGAACTTGAAGGCATTATCCCCGCATTGGAAAGCGCACATGCGCTGGGTGCTCTGCCTAAGGTTGATTTCAAAAAAGAAGACATTGTTGTACTGACAGTTTCAGGACGTGGAGACAAGGATATGGAGACATATATCAATTATAAAAACAACTAATTGAATATCATGTAAACTGGTATTAAATAACACCGTTATGAACTATAAATTTAAAACAATAAGCAAGCGTGTGATGGGCGACCTTCATACCCCCGTAAGCATCTATCTGAAAGTGCGGGATATATACCCGGAGTCGGCGCTATTGGAAAGCTCTGATTTTCATGGAAATGAAAACAGCCTTTCTTACATAGCTCTTTGCCCTTTGGCCAGTATTGGCATCAACAATGGCGAATGTACGGCGGTCTATCCTGACGGAAGTCGCAAAGTAAGTCCGATAACCGAAACGCATAACGTTGCAGATGCAATGAATGCCTTCCTGTCCAGTTTCAGCATAGAAGGAGCCGACCGGAAAGTTTGCGGTCTTTTTGGTTACACAGCCTTCGACGCCATACGCTATTTTGAGAATATCCCGGTCATGGAAGCGCACCACGAAGAAAATGATGCTCCCGACATGCTATACATATTATATAAGTATATACTGGTCTTCAATCATTTTAAAAACGAACTCGCCTTGGTGGAATTGGTTATTGATGGCGAAAAAGGCAACCTGCAGGAAATCGAGACACTGATCGAAAACCGTAACTACGCCTCCTACAATTTTCAATCTGTCGGTAAAGAAACCTCTCCCATCACAGACGACGAATACAAAACTATGGTGCGCCAGGGCATCCATCACTGCCTGCGTGGCGACGTTTTCCAAATCGTACTGAGCCGTCGCTTCGAGCAACCGTTTAAAGGGGATGATTTCAAGGTTTATCGTGCCCTGCGCAGTATCAATCCGTCACCTTATTTATTCTATTTTGATTTCGGAGGCTTCCGCATCTTCGGTTCTTCTCCGGAGACGCATTGCAAAGTAGCCGATGGACATGCCAGCATCGATCCGATTGCAGGAACAGCCTTCAGAACAGGAAATGTGGAAGTAGACCGCCAGCGTACCGAAGCGCTTCTGGCCGATCCGAAAGAGAATGCCGAGCATGTCATGCTGGTAGACCTTGCCCGAAACGATTTAAGCCGGAACGCACACGATGTACAAGTAGATTTCTATAAAGAGGTACAATATTACAGCCATGTAATCCACCTCGTATCACGTGTAAGCGGAGAGGTCGATCCGGAAAGTAACCCGGTGAAAACCTATATAGATACCTTTCCGGCCGGAACTTTGAGCGGTGCACCCAAAGTTCGTGCCATGCAGCTCATTACCGGGATAGAGAAACACAACCGCGGAGCTTACGGCGGCTGCATAGGATTTATCGGTATGGACGGCGATCTGAACCAAGCCATCACGATCCGCACTTTTGTGAGCCGCGGAAACGTCCTCTATTATCAGGCCGGCGCCGGCATAGTAGCCAAAAGCAATGACGAACGCGAACTGCAGGAGGTAAACAATAAGCTGGGAGCACTGAAAAAAGCAATCGACCTGGCCAATCAACTTATTAATTAACCGGAGGCTTGACAGAATTACACACAAATATAAATAAACAAATACAAGACAATGAAGATTCTTTTATTCGATAATTACGATTCCTTCACCTATAATCTGCTTCATATACTGAAGGAACTGGACGCCGATGTAGAGGTGTACCGCAACGACAAGATTGCACTGGACGAAGTAGAACGTTTCGACAAGATTCTCCTTTCACCCGGCCCCGGCATACCGGAAGAAGCCGGCATTCTGCTTCCTCTCATCCGCCGTTATGCGCCAACAAAAAGCATCCTGGGCGTCTGCCTTGGCGAGCAGGCCATCGGCGAAGCATTCGGTGCAAAGCTAATCAACCTGGCGAACGTACACCACGGCGTTTGCTCAGACATCCGTGTCATCGCCCCCGATCCCCTTTTTGCAGGACTCGAACCCGGATTTCGCGCCGGGCGTTACCATTCGTGGGTCGTTTCGCACGAAAACTTCCCCGATTGCCTTGAAGTCACTGCCGAGGATTGCGAAGAAGGACAAATCATGGCCCTGCGCCATCGGCGGTATGATGTCCGCGGCATACAATTTCATCCCGAATCCGTTCTTACCCCCAAAGGCAAGATCATTATAAGCAACTGGCTAAAAACATCATTTGCATGAAAGATATATTGTACAGATTGTTCGAACATCAGTATCTGGGTCGTGACGAGGCACGCAGAATACTTCAGAACATCGCCGGAGGAAGTTACAACGACTCCCAGATAGCCAGCCTCATCACCGTATTTCTGATGCGCAACATTTCCGTAGAAGAACTGACGGGTTTCAGGGAAGCATTACTCGAAATGCGAATTCCCATCGACCTTTCCGAGTACAAGCCTATCGACATAGTAGGTACGGGAGGCGACGGCAAGAACACATTCAACATCAGTACCTGTGCGTGTTTTGTAGTGGCAGGTGCAGGCTACAACGTAGTGAAGCACGGCAATTATGGAGCCACATCGGTAAGCGGAGCCAGCAATGTAATGGAACAGCACGGCGTTAAATTTACAAACGAAATCGAGCATCTGCGCCGTTCCATCGGCGAGTGCCGCATCGCCTACCTGCATGCCCCACTCTTCAACCCTGCCTTGAAGGCTGTAGCCTCCGTTCGCAAAAGCCTGGGCGTGCGTAGTTTTTTCAACATGTTGGGGCCGTTGGTAAATCCTGTGATTCCGACCTATCAACTGTTAGGAGTCTACAACCTGCCACTGTTAAGGCTCTACAACTACACGTATCAAGAGAGCGGGACGCATTTCGCCGTAGTACACAGTCTGGACGGGTACGATGAAATTTCGCTTACGGCTGAATTTAAGGTTGCCATGGCAGAGAAAGAAAAACTCTACACCCCCGAAATGCTCGGACTTACCCGATGCACGGAAGCCGATCTGGACGGAGGAGCAACCGTAGACGATGCCGCCCGTATTTTTGATGCAGTCCTTTCGGGAACCGCCACACCTGCACAAACCAATTGTGTAATAGCAAATGCTGCATTCGCCATACAAGTAATCTGTCCTGATAAAAAGATAGCGGATTGTCTCACGGAAGCAAAAGAGGCGCTTTTCAGCGGAAAAGCGTTAAAAACCTTCAAAAAGTTTGTATCACTGAATAGCTGATCGCCCTGGATTGCCAGACAGGAAAAGATGCAGTAACTCCTTTTACTTGCTGCACAAGCATAAAGATGCAGCTGCAAGCAAAAGATATAGAATAGAAATAAAACAGATTATGAAAGATATATTAAACGATATTATAGTCAACAAACGTCTGGAGGTGGCACAACATAAACAGGCTGTTCCACTACAAACGATGCTCGGCATGGCAAGCGACCGCCTCGACAGAGCGCCGCTCAGCATGCGGGCAGCGCTGGAGTCATCAGCTGGGATCATTGCGGAATTCAAACGAAAGAGTCCATCGAAGGGATGGTTGTTTCCGAAAGCTGACGCAGCGGTTGTCGTGCCTTCTTACGAGGAGGGTGGTGCTGCAGCATGCTCCATCCTGACAGATCATAATTTTTTTGGAGGTTCATTGGGTGATCTGCAAAAGGCGAGGCGCATATCCACGCTACCGTTGCTCAGGAAAGATTTCATTATTGATCCGTACCAACTATTTCAGGCCAGGGTAATGGGTGCCGATGCTGTTCTTCTGATTGCTGCCGCCCTCACCGTTGAAGAGTGCCGGCAATTAGCAGAGACGGCACACAGCCTGCAACTGGAAGTACTGCTCGAAGTGCACTCCGCCGAAGAACTGGATCACTTGAATGATTGCATCGACATGCTGGGAGTAAACAATCGTAACCTCGGAACCTTCCATACAGATGTGCAAAACTCCTTCCGTCTGACAGAGAAGTTACGCGAACATGCGGAAAAGGAAACGAAAGCACCATTGCTAGTTTCGGAAAGCGGACTATCGGATGCCGAAACGATTATACGGCTGCGCGAAGGTGGATTCCGCGGATTCCTCATGGGTGAAGCGTTTATGAAAACCGGAAATCCGGGTGAAGCATTAACCCGGCTAATCCAACAATTATCATGATCGTAAAAGTATGCGGCATGCGCGAGCCGGACAATATACGCGACGTTGCCAGGCTGAACGTGGACTGGATAGGCTTTATCTTCTACCCCAAATCGCCAAGACGATTTGAAGCAGTTGACAATCATCTTCAAGAATACCGCTTGCGCACCTGTCAACTGAAAAAGGTTGGTGTCTTTGTCAATGCTTCCGTTGAGACGATGATACAGACAGCTACCTCTTTCGGCCTGGACTACCTGCAACTGCACGGCAATGAAAGTCCGGACGATTGCTACACCCTTCAGAAACGGGGCTATGCCATTGTTAAAGCCATCCCCATAGCTTCCGCCGAAGATTTGGAGCAGACGGTAAAATACGAAGGACGTATTGACTATTTCCTTTTCGATACCAAATGCAATGTTTACGGAGGTAGCGGACAACAGTTCGACTGGAATATTCTATCAACCTATAAAGGTGAGACTCCTTTTCTACTGAGTGGTGGAATCAACCCGGACAGTATTGAAGGCATCCGCCATTTCCGCCATCCCCGGTTTATCGGCATAGACCTGAATAGCGGTTTTGAAACCCAACCCGGACTGAAAGACGTAGAAAAATTACGAACTTTCCTCTCCGCAATCAGAGAAGTCAAGAAATCTAAGAAGTCAAAGTAGTTAAGTAGTCAGAGTCGCTATTATTCTTAACTACTTGACTACTTAACTACTAATTAATATTATCAATATGAATCGCATCACAAACTTATTCAACACCAAAAAAGGCGGTATACTGTCCGTCTTTTTCACAGCCGGTTATCCCGGCCTCAACAATACGGCAGCCACCCTTCAAGCCCTTCAAAACAAAGGCATCGATATGGTGGAAGTAGGCATCCCTTTCTCTGACCCAATGGCCGATGGCCCCGTCATTCAGGAAGCAGCCACACAAGCGCTGCGAAACGGAATGACTCTCCGTCTGCTCTTTCAACAATTAAAAGAAATACATCATGATATACATATTCCTGTAATTCTGATGGGGTACCTCAACCCTATCATGCAATACGGATTTGAGGCTTTTTGCCAAAGTTGTGCAGATGCAGGTGTATCCGGTGTTATCATTCCCGACCTTCCATATGCCGACTATATGGAAGATTACAAACCCATAGCCGACCGTTACGATCTAAAAGTCATCATGCTCATTACCCCCGAAACCTCCGAAGAACGCATACGTCTCATTGACGCTCATACCAGCGGATTTATCTACATGGTATCAAGCGCTGCCGTCACCGGGGCACAAAAAGATTTCGATGAAAAAAAGCAAGCCTATTTCCGCCGCATCAATGCAATGGGATTGCACAACCCACGGCTGATCGGTTTCGGCATCAGCAATAAAGCTACTTACGAAGCAGCCGTAGCCAATTCATCGGGCACTATCATCGGCAGTAAGTTTGTACAACTGCTAAAAAGCGAAGCTACACCTGCGGAAGCAGTCGATAAGTTACTGGAAGCTCTGAAACAATAGCAATCTTCGTGATGTTTTATTCATAAATTAAAATCCGAAAAGATGAACAATTTCACATTTCACAATCCAACCCGCCTGATTTTCGGCAAGGGTATGATCGAAAAGTTAACAACGGCCATTCCAGCCGTCCACCACATCATGGTAACGTTTGGAGGAGGAAGCATAAAGAAAAACGGAGTATACGATCAGGTAATCAGAGCCCTTAAAGGCCGTGATATTGTAGAATTCTGGGGTATCGAACCTAATCCGACCATCGAAACTCTCCGCAAAGCTATCGAGTTGGGAAAAGGGAAGCAGATAGACTTCCTGGTTGCTGTTGGCGGTGGCTCAGTTATAGACGGAACCAAACTGATTTCTGCCGGGCTGAATTATAACGGAGATGCCTGGGACCTCGTAAAAAAAGGTTCTTATTACGATTGTATTCCAATGGGAACTGTCCTCACCCTGCCCGCCACTGGTTCGGAAATGAATAACGGGGCTGTAATTTCCTGCAAGGAGACACAAGAAAAATACCCATTTTACAGCGACTATCCGGTATTCTCCATACTTGACCCGGAGACGACTTTCTCATTACCTTCTTTCCAGATAGCCTGCGGAATTGCCGACACTTTTGTACATGTGATGGAGCAATATATGACAACCACCGGACAATCCCGGCTGATGGATCGCTGGGCGGAAGGAATACTAGATACTCTCGTTGAAATAGCCCCTCAAATCAAAAATGATCCCAAGAATTACAATCTGATGGCCGATTTTATGCTGTCTGCAACAATGGGATTAAACGGTTTCATATCTATGGGAGTATCGCAGGACTGGGCAACTCACATGATCGGGCATGAACTGACAGCACTCCATGGCCTGACCCACGGCGCTACACTGGCAATTGTTTTTCCCGGAACCCTTCGCACCCTCCGTGACCAGAAAAAAGACAAGATTCTCCAATACGGTGAACGTGTCTGGGGCATCAACTATGGTTCGGCCAACGAACGAATAGACAAGGCAATAGAAAAAACAGAACAGTTCTTCCGTAGTCTCGGATTACAAACCCGTTTATCAGAAGTAAACATCGGTGACGAAACAATTACCGAAATAGAACATCGTTTCAACAAACGCGGTGTTGCTTTTGGCGAATGTCAGAATGTAGACGGAAAGACAGCAAGGGCTATTCTTGAAAACTGTAAATAAATGAAGCTTACTTAATACGAAAACAGGGAGGTGTAAAAATCACCTCCCTGTTTTTTACTGCAAACTGGCACGCACCCTGCTGAGCGTTTCCGGCGTCATAAGAAGATAGGAAGCAATGTGAGACAATGGTGCACGCTGTATGATTTCGGGATGTTCTTTCAACAAACGGTTATAACGCTCGTTAGCCGTTTCAAAACGGAATGAGTCTGTTTTCCGCTGTGATAAAATGAGAGAATCTTCCAACAAGCCACGATAAATGACTTCGATCTCATAATTTTCAGAAGCTAATTTCAATAATGGATCATGAGGAATCCCATACAAAACTGTATTTTCCAGAGCTTCTACCATCAAATGCGCCGGACGCTGACGAAGAAAGCTTTCAATACAGATAAAAATACTATGCTCACATGCAAAATGTTCTGTCAGATCTTTCTTGTTTTTAAAATAAAACTGGCGGATCATGCCTTTCTCTACATATCCTATCTGTTTACAGATTTCCCCTTCATTCAGGAATATTGTATTTTTCTTCAGGTCTGTACGGATTAATATAGAGGCCAACTTATCTACAGCTTCTTCAGTTATTTGAAACGGAGGATACGATAGCTCTACAATCTTATGTGCTATATCTCTTTGGGAATTCATTCAAAGTCGTTTTTAATCAACGCAAAGATAGAAATTAATTGATATATCCAAACATAGAAAAAGTTCATCAAAACTTATATCAACTATTTATATTCCTGCCAGCTTTTAATCTGAATATCGTCTATACTTAATGTACAGAAGGCTTCGATAAAAGCGCTTGCCAGACGGGCATTCGTGATAAGCGGAATATTCAGGTCTGTAGCAGCACGACGTATCTTATAACCGTTATCCAACTCACCGGCAGAAAGATCACGGGGTATGTTCACCACCATATCAATCTTCTTTTCATGCAACATGGTAAGTGCCTGCGGCTCGCCTTGCTCACTCGGCCAGTACACCTGAGTACAGGGTATATTGTTTTCTGTCAGGAAACGATATGTACCTCCGGTAGCATAAAGGTTATAGCCTTTCGCCGCTAACATCTTTGCCGCATCAAGCATTGCCACTTTCTGTTTCGGCGTACCGGTAGAAAGTAGAATGTTCTTTGCCGGAATACGGTAACCGACCGAAAGCATACTCTTCAAAACGGCCTCGGATAGATCATCACCTATACAACCCACCTCACCGGTAGAGGCCATATCCACACCTAATACAGGGTCAGCTTTTTGCAAACGGTTAAAGGAGAACTGGGAAGCTTTGATACCTACATAATCCAGGTCAAATTCATTCTTATTAGGTTTTTCGACAGGCAATCCCAACATAATGCGGGTAGCCAGTTCGATAAAGTTTATCTTCAACACCTTGCTCACAAAGGGGAAGCTTCGGGAAGCACGGAGATTACACTCTATCACCTTTATCTCATTGCCCTTGGCCAAATACTGAATATTGAACGGGCCGGAGATATTCAGTTCTTTTGCAATCTGCTTGCTGATGCGTTTGATACGACGGACTGTTTCCACATACAGTTTTTGTGCAGGGAACTGAATAGTTGCATCGCCGGAATGGACACCCGCAAACTCGATATGTTCGCTGATTGCATACATGACAATCTCACCTTTATCGGCAACAGCATCCATTTCCACCTCCTTGGCATGTTCGATAAACTGGCTCACTACAACCGGGTGTTTTTTCGACACATTGGCGGCCAGCTTGAGGAAGCGTTCCAACTCGTCCTGATTAGAACAAACATTCATAGCAGCACCACTCAGTACATAGCTCGGACGAACCAATACAGGAAACCCGACTTCATCCACAAAAGCATGGATGTCTTCCATCGAAGAAAGCTCCTTCCAGCGGGGCTGGTCTACACCGATCCGGTCAAGCATGGCAGAGAACTTTTCACGGTCTTCGGCATTATCGATACTCTTTGCAGAAGTTCCGAGGATATTGACATGTTGTTCATCCAAACGCATAGCCAAATTATTTGGTATCTGACCTCCGGTAGAGACAATCACGCCGTGCGGATTTTCCAATTCGAGAATATCCATCACACGTTCGAAAGTCAGTTCGTCAAAGTAAAGGCGATCACACATATCATAGTCTGTCGACACGGTTTCAGGATTATAGTTGATCATAACAGAGCGCCAACCTTCCTTGCGGATCGTATTCAACGCCTGCACTCCACACCAATCAAACTCGACTGAACTGCCGATACGGTATGCACCGGAGCCCAGCACAACTATCGAACGGCGGTCGCCGACATATTGCACATCATTCTCTGTTCCGCTGTAAGTCAGGTACAGGTAGTTAGTCTGAGCCGGATATTCGGCAGCCAACGTGTCGATTTGTTTTACAACAGGCAGTATGTTATGTTCTTTACGGAATTGACGCACCTGCATCATTCCTTTTTCTATATCATCATCCAAACCAAGAGCCCGTGCAATCTGGAAGTCCGAGAAACCTTGAACCTTCGCCCGGCGAATCAAGGCCGGGTCTAACCGCCAACGTTGTATTCCTTTCATATCAAATGCCCGCAGTTCTTTATCGGTTTGCATAATACCATACAGCTTTTGCAGGAACCAGCGGTCTATCCGGGTAAGCTCATGTATCTGGTCTACAGTATAACCGGCACGGAAAGCCTTCGAGATAACAAAAATGCGGGAGTCGGTCGGTTCGTGCAAAGCTTTATCTATATCCGGTATGACCAGTTCTTTATTCTCTACAAAACCGTGCATTCCCTGTCCAATCATACGAAGACCTTTTTGAATGGCTTCCTCAAACGTACGTCCGATAGCCATCACCTCGCCTACCGACTTCATGCTGCTGCCTAGTTCACGGGCTACGCCGTGGAATTTCCCCAAATCCCAACGCGGAATTTTACAAACCACATAGTCCAGAGCCGGTTCGAAGAAAGCGCTCGTAGTCTTCGTCACCGAATTCTTCAAATCAAACAAACCATAACCCAGCCCCAACTTGGCAGCGACAAATGCCAGCGGATAACCAGTTGCCTTTGATGCCAATGCCGACGAACGGCTCAAGCGGGCATTTACCTCAATCACCCGGTAATCTTCACTTTCCGGATCGAAAGCATATTGCACATTACATTCTCCTACAATGCCGATATGGCGAATGATGCGGATTGCCAGCTCACGGAGCTTATGATACTCGCTATTAGTAAGCGTTTGCGAAGGAGCTATCACAATCGATTCACCTGTATGGATGCCAAGCGGATCGAAGTTTTCCATGTTGCAGACAGTGATACAGTTGTCGAAGCGGTCGCGCACCACCTCGTATTCCACCTCTTTCCACCCCTTCAAACTCTTTTCTACCAATACTTGCGGGGAGAAAGAAAAGGCTTTTTCCGCCAGTACATCCAGCTCTTCTTCATTATCGCAAAAGCCAGAACCAAGTCCACCCAACGCATATGCTGCGCGGATGATAACCGGATATCCCAGTTCTTTGGCTGCACGGCGGGCATCAACGATATTATCTACCGCTTCACTTTTTATAGTCTTCACACCGATTTCGTCCAACTTACGGACAAACAGTTCGCGGTCTTCCGTATCCATGATAGCCTGCACCGGCGTTCCTAATACGCGCACATCATATTTCTCCAATACTCCACTCTGATACAAAACCACACCGCAATTCAGTGCCGTTTGCCCTCCAAAGGCCAATAAAATACCGTCAGGACGCTCCTTGGCAATTACCTTTTCTACAAAAAAAGGAGTGACAGGCAGGAAGTAAACCGTATCGGCAACCCCTTCGGACGTTTGCACCGTAGCAATATTAGGATTGATGAGCACCGTATGAATACCCTCTTCTTTGATAGCCTTCAATGCCTGGCTGCCCGAATAGTCGAACTCGCCGGCTTCACCTATCTTAAGTGCGCCGGAACCTAGTACCAGGACTTTCTTTATATTTTCTTTCATTGTATTATTATCTTTTCTTTATTAATGCCAATCCGTAATGTAAGAAGCAAAGTAGTTAAAAACAACAGGCTATTTCTACCCGGCTACTAAGTCACCCTAAACTTCCGACATGTATGCGAAGCCCTACAATTTAATTACAGATGTAGCTGCGGTTAAATTTGAGCTTCTCGCAAACCTGTCCTGTCACAGCAGAGCCACAAAGTCATCAAAAATGAACTCCGTATCTGTAGGGCCGCTGCATGCTTCGGGGTGAAACTGAGCGGAAAAGAAGGGCTTTGTCTTATGACGTATGCCTTCGTTGGTACCATCGTTCATATTGATAAAGAGCGGTTCCCATTCAGTACCCAATGTGTCGTTATCTACTGCATAACCATGATTCTGGGAGGTGACAAAGCATTTTTCCGTACCAACCATACGTACCGGCTGGTTATGGCTGCGATGTCCGTACTTCAATTTATAGATAGAAGCACCACCGGCTTTTGCCAGCAATTGGTTTCCCATACAAATGCCGCAGATGGGCTTATCGCCCTGCAACGCTTTACGGATATTCTGTACGGCAGCATCGCAGGTATCGGGGTCGCCCGGGCCGTTCGAAAGAAATAATCCATCGTATTCCAATTGATTGAAATCATAGTCCCAGGGCACACGGATTACCGTTACATTCCGTTTCAAAAGGCTGCGGATAATATTATGTTTTACTCCGCAATCAACTAACACAACACGTTTCTTCCCTCCAGCATACGTAATAACTTCTTTGCAGGATACGTTATCCACATAGTTTACATTTCCATATTGCCCGAAACCGGACACATTCTCCTTATCATCGTCTCCAATAATAATGCGTCCCATCATTACACCATGTTCGCGCAACTTCTTTGTCAACGCACGGGTATCAATGCCATAAATGCCCGGAACGCCCTCATCCTTGAGCCAGTTGCCAAGGCTTTCCACCGCGTTCCAATGGCTATATTCATGGCTGTAGTCGCTCACAATAATTGCTTCCGCATGTATCTTTTCGCTCTCCATAAAGGTTGCAATCCCTTCTTCATTGAAGATGCGTGGAGGTACTCCATAATTGCCTGCCAACGGATAAGTCAAGACCATCAACTGACCGGCATAAGAGGGATCGGTCAAACTTTCCGGGTATCCTGTCATGGCAGTGTTGAACACTACTTCGCCGGCAATGTTTTTATCAGCACCAAAAGAGATGCCTCGGAAAACAGTACCGTCATCCAGAATCAATGTTGCTTTTTTTTCTTTCTGCATATAATCCATATGTTGTGTCATTTGACTAAATATTCTTCTTCCATGTAATTAATGAAGGCTTTGTTTACCAACCGTGCTCCTCCCGGTGTCGGATAATCGCCCGAAAAATACCAATCGCCCGGATGGTCAGGACAAGATGCGTGCAGCCCTTCCAAAGTCTGATAGACAATCTCCACCTTTGTCCGGGTCTTCTCCGTGGTAAGCAGTTCAACCATCTTAGCCGATATCTCCCGGTCGGTAAAAGGAGCATAAATCTCCTTTACATAGTTTACGATCAGATCTCTCCCTGCCATCTGTTGTTCTTTTGCCTTCCGGTAAACCTCCAGGATGATGTTTTCCATTCCCCGGTCTCTCAATAATGCCACTGCTGCCTTAAAGGCTATAAATTCGCTCATCCGCGACATATCAATACCATAATAATCCGGGTATCGAACCTGGGGAGAAGAAGAAACTATGACGATCTTCTTCGGATGCAAGCGATCGAGGATACTGATAATGCTTTGCTTCAGAGTTGTTCCGCGAACAATACTATCGTCTATCACGACCAGATTGTCTATATACGGCTCCAAACTTCCGTAAGTAATATCGTATACATGAGCAGCCAGATCGTTACGGCTGTTGCCTTCGGCTATAAAGGTACGCAATTTTATGTCTTTAATCGCCACTTTCTCACAACGAACGCGCTTAGAAAGGATATCAGACAACTCTTGTTCATCAAGAAGGCGTTTGCTGCCGATAATCTGTTCGGTTTTAAGGCGGTTCAAGTAATTGTTTAATCCCTCCTGCATACCAAAATAAGCAACCTCCGCCGTATTTGGGATGAAAGAGAAGACGGTATGATCCAGATCATGATCTACAGCGTTCAGTATATCGGGCACCAGATTGCTGCCCAGTAGCTTCCTTTCCTTATATATATCTACGTCGCTACCCCGGGAGAAATAGATACGTTCGAAAGAGCAAGCTTTATTCTCTTTCGGTTCTATAATCTGTGAAGTCCGGATTTCTCCCTTCTTATTGATAAAGAGGGCTTCTCCCCTATTCAGTTCTTTTATATCCTCTACTTGCACATTCATTGCAGTCTGTATAACCGGACGTTCCGAAGCAAGTACAGCAATCTCGTCGTCCACATAGTAAAAAGCCGGACGAATACCCCACGGATCACGTACACTAAAAAATTCGCCACTACCTGTAAGGCCGCATATTACATAACCTCCATCCCATTGTGGAGCACAGCGTTTCAGTACGTTTGACAGATCAATCTGATTTTCTATAGCATGGGTAATATCCATTCCGGTCAACCCCTCTGCCTCACTCTTGCAATAAAGACGTTCTACTTCACGATCCAAACGATGCCCCATCTGCTCCAACATGATATATGTATCGGAGTATTTACGCGGGTGTTGACCGATAGCTGTTATCTCATGGAAAATATCGTCTACGTTTGTCAGGTTGAAGTTACCGCAAAGAGCCAGATTCTTGGCACGCCAGTTATTGCGCCGTAAAAAAGGATGGATATAAGAAATACCGGATTTGCCGGTGGTACTATAACGGAGATGCCCCATATAAAGCTCTCCTGCAAAAGGAAGGTTAGCCTTGGCGTAATATGGATCATTCGATTTATCGGAAGGTAGTTCTTTGTAATGTTGATGAACAGCAGAAAATATATCTGTTATTGCACTTGTTCCAAGTGCCCTTTCACGAAACATATATTCTTCGCCGGGACTTGCTTCCAGTTTAACACAAGCTAAACCGGCACCTTCCTGTCCGCGGTTATGCTGCTTTTCCATCAGCAGATAAAGTTTATTGAGCCCATACATCCAGGTTCCATACTTCTCGTAATAATACTCTAAAGGTTTCAATAACCGAATCATGGCGACTCCACACTCATGTTTAAGTACTTCCATTGGGGTTTTATTTTAATACGGCGACAAAGTTACAAATATTATATTTCATATTGATTATAAATAAGCCCAATAAATAACATATTAACACAAATAATTATCAAATACAGCATTTAGTTAATTTATATATAAAACATCAGACAAATAGACAAAATAACAATTAGCTAAAAACATCCTACTATAAAACTATAAATTATAAGTATTTCTGCTCATTTATCTAACAATTTAAAGCCTGTTGCTTCCCGGACCTAAATTAAACAAAAATCAAGAGACAATAATATATTCCAATATGAAACATAAAATTATATTTGCATATCATTTAGACACATATTACAGAAATAATAAATCAAATAGATATACAAAATGAGCAAAAAAGATCATTTCACCAGTCAAAGAGGCTTATACAACTCTGCTTACGAACACGATGCATGTGGAGTTGGAATGTTAGTTAACATTCATGGAGAGAAATCACACAACATTGTTGAATCGGCTCTAAAAGTATTGGAAAATATGCGGCATCGGGGGGCTGAAGGGGCTGACAATAAAACTGGAGACGGTGCTGGCATCATGTTACAGATTCCCCATGAATTTATTTTACTTCAAGGGATTCCTGTACCTGAAAAAGGTAAATATGGAACCGGACTTGTGTTTCTACCCAAAGATGAACAACAACAAACTGCCATACTCAGCATTATAATAGAAGAAATAGAAAAAGAGGGGCTAACATTAATGCATCTCCGAAAAGTACCGGTTAACACAAGTATTTTAGGAAAATCTGCACAGGAAACTGAACCGGATATTAAACAAATATTTGTTACCGGCTGTAATGACCAACAAACTATGGAGCTAAAGCTATACATCATTCGTAAACGAATTGAGAAAAAGATCGCTTCAGCCAATTTACCTGGAAAAGAAAACTTCTATATCGTATCCTTATCTACCAGAAGTATTATATATAAAGGTATGCTGGAGTCGATGCAGCTGCGTCACTATTTCCCTGACTTAACAAACCATTATTTCACCAGCGGGCTGGCATTGGTACATTCACGTTTTAGCACCAACACATTTCCCACATGGAGTTTGGCACAACCTTTTCGACTGCTTGCACATAACGGGGAAATCAATACGATTCGCGGAAATCGCGGATGGATGGAAGCTCGTGAAAGTGTCCTGTCTTCATCCAACATTCCCGATATAGAAGATATACGCCCTATTATTCAACCAAACATGAGTGACAGTGCCTCTCTTGACAACGTACTCGAGTTTTTTGTAGCTTCCGGAATGAGCCTTCCTCATGCTATAACAATGTTGATACCGGAAAGTTTCAACGAGAAAAACCCTATCTCCGAAAGTTTAAAAGCTTTTTATGAATATCACTCCATCCTTATGGAACCATGGGATGGCCCTGCAGCACTTCTATTCAGTGATGGTCGTTATGCCGGAGGTATGCTAGACCGTAACGGATTAAGACCTGCACGCTATCTGATTACGAAACATGACATGATGGTAGTAGCCTCGGAAGTAGGCGTAATAGACTTCGAGCCAAATGAGATCAAAGAAAAAGGTCGTTTACAGCCGGGGAAAATACTTCTCATCGACACTGAAAAAGGTGAAATATATTACGACAGTGAATTAAAAAAGGAACTGGCAAACGCCCAACCTTATCGTACATGGCTTGCCAACAACCGGGTAGAACTGGATGAAATAAAGTCTGGAAGAAAAATTCCTCATATTGTAGGCCAGTTCGACCAACGTTTACATATTTTTGGTTACAACAGGGAAGATATAGAACGCATTCTCATACCTATGTCCACAAATGGTACGGAACCGATCGGTTCTATGGGAAACGACACACCGTTGGCAGCTTTGTCCACCCGCCCACAACTATTGTACAACTACTTCAGGCAACAATTTGCACAGGTCACTAACCCACCTATTGATCCGATCCGCGAAGAGTTAGTTATGAGCCTGGAAGAATATATCGGGGCTGTGGGTAACAAAATCCTCAGTCCGAATGAAAACCATTGCAAAATGGTTAAACTAAATCATCCTATTCTTACAAATACACAATTAGATATTTTATGTAATATCAGATACAAAGGGTTCAAATCAGTCAAACTACCCATGTTATTTGAAGTAGCAAAAGGATGCAAAGGACTTCAATCTGCATTAGAAAAACTCTGTAAGCAAGCTGAACAATCCGTTGCCGATGGGGCAAACTACATTATACTTAGTGACAAAGGGATAGACAAAGAACATGCTCCCATCCCGTCATTACTTGCAGTCAGTACCGTACATCATTATCTGATTTCAGTACAGAAACGCGTACAGACAGCTCTTGTCGTAGAAACAGGAGACATGCGCGAGATAATGCATGCTGCCCTTTTATTGGGTTATGGCGCCAGTGCTATCAACCCTTATATGGTATTTGCGATTATCAAAGATATCGTAGACAACCAAATCATCCAGCTTAACTACGAAACCGCCCGCAAGAATTATATCAAAGCAATATGTAAAGGATTGTTCAAAGTTATCAGTAAAATGGGTATCAGCACTATTCGAAGTTACCGTGGAGCCAAACTATTCGAAGCTATCGGCCTCAGCAGCGAACTAGCAAACACATACTTCGGAGGAACTACCAGTAATATAGAAGGTATCCACTTAGATGAAATTACCAGCGATATTATTGCCATGCACAAAGAGGCTTTCAAACAAACATCAGGCAGCCCACTTCCCAACGCCGGAGTCTATTCTTTCCGTAAAGATGGAGAAAAACATGCATGGAACCCGGAAACGATCGCTACCCTTCAACTCGCTACCCGGTTGGGAAGTTACAAAAAGTTTAAAGAGTATAGCCACCTGATCGATAATAAGGAGACACCTATTTTTTTACGCGACTTTCTTACATTCAGAAAACAGAAACCCGTACCACTGGAACAGGTAGAACCTGTTGGCGATATTATGAAACGTTTTGTTACCGGTGCAATGAGCTTCGGATCAATTAGTCGTGAAGCACACGAAACCATCGCTATAGCTATGAACCAAATACACGGACGGAGTAATACAGGAGAAGGAGGAGAAGATCCGGCACGTTTTATTCCTGGTAAAGATGGCACATCCCTTCGTTCTGCCATCAAGCAAGTGGCATCCGGCCGGTTCGGAGTTACTGCCGAATACCTGGTAAATGCAGATGAAATACAAATTAAAATCGCACAAGGAGCAAAACCCGGCGAGGGAGGACAACTACCAGGCTATAAGGTAAACGACATTATAGCCAAAACACGTCATTCTATTCCGGGCATCTCACTGATTTCGCCGCCACCTCATCATGATATATACTCTATAGAAGACCTCGCACAACTTATCTTTGATCTGAAAAATGTTAATCCGCATGCCGAAATCAGTGTTAAGCTGGTAGCCGAAAGCGGAGTAGGAACGATTGCTGCTGGTGTGGTTAAGGCCAAAGCAGACCGTATTATCATTTCCGGTGCCGAAGGTGGTACCGGTGCTTCTCCTGTAAGTTCCATTCGCTATGCCGGTGTGTCACCCGAATTAGGTTTGTCCGAGACACAACAAACATTAGTCCTCAACAATCTTCGCGGACAAGTTCGCCTGCAATCCGACGGACAACTGAAAACCGGACGCGACATTATTCTAATGGCCTTGCTCGGCGCTGAAGAATTTGGATTCGCCACCTCTGCCCTTATTGTCCTGGGATGCGTTATGATGCGCAAATGCCATATAAATACCTGCCCGGTAGGAGTTGCCACACAAGACGAAGAACTACGCAAGCGTTTCCGCGGACGCAGTGAGTATCTGGTAAACTTTTTCACTTTCCTGGCAGAAGAAGTCCGCGAATATCTGGCTGAATTAGGCGCTAAAAGTTTGGATGAGATTATAGGACATACGGATTTGCTTATCCGTAAACCATCAGACTCAATTGCCAAGCATGATCTGCTTAATTTTGACAAGCTAATTCATTTTCCGGCAGAAGGTAAACAAAATGCCATTCACAAAACGACAAAGCAGGCGCACCTGATAAACAATGTAAAAGACATTGACATCATTAAACATGCTATGCCTGCCATCAAGTTTCAGCACGAAATATCACTGAACTATACCATTGCCAACACAGACCGTTCAGTAGGAGCCATGTTATCCGGTGAGATTGCAAAACATTATGGTAATACAGGCCTGCCAGACAATACCTTAAACATCAAATTCAAAGGTTCTGCAGGACAAAGTTTTGGAGCATTTCTGGCACATGGTATCCACTTCCGCCTCGAAGGAGAAGCCAATGATTATTTAGGTAAAGGATTAAGCGGCGGTCGCATCAGCCTGATACCTCCTGTACAATCTACCTTCAGAGCCGAAGAAAACACTATTGCCGGTAATACTTTAATGTATGGGGCTACTAGTGGAGAAGTCTATATCAACGGACGTGCAGGAGAACGTTTTTGTGTACGTAATTCCGGCGCTATTGCTGTGGCAGAAGGGGTAGGTGACCACTGTTGCGAATATATGACAGGCGGACGTGTGGTCATACTTGGGCAAACCGGACGAAACTTTGCAGCAGGTATGAGCGGAGGAATAGCCTATGTATGGAATAAAGCCGGCGATTTTGATTACTTCTGTAACATGGAAACGGTGGAATTATCACTCATAGAAGACAGTAATACCAATAAAGAGTTGAACGAATTAATCCGCAAGCACTACCGCTATACAGGTAGCCTACTGGCCAGAAAAATGCTCGATAACTGGAACAAATACTCCGGAGAATTCATCTGCATCATCCCGATAGAATATAAAAAGGTACTGCAGGAAGAACAGATGATGAAGCTACAACAAAAAATAGCCGAAATGCAACGGGATTATTAACTCCGGAACCACCCGGCCGGGTGAGACCTCGTCACGCGATAAGGTGATGAACTACCACGCGGTAAGGTGACAGCTTATCACCAAAACGGATGGAATTAATAACAAACAAAACATCATTAAAAAGAAGTACAACAATGGGAAATCCAAAAGCATTCTTAACCATACACAGACAAGAAGCAGGCTACAGGCCTGTACATGAACGCATAGGCGATTTCAGCGAAGTAGAACAAACATTGAACAGCAACGACCGGCGCACACAAGCATCACGTTGCATGGATTGCGGCGTACCTTTCTGCCACTGGGCTTGCCCGTTGGGTAATAAACAGCCCGAATGGCAAGACCTGCTTTACAGAGGACGCTGGAAAGAAGCCTACCACGTGTTGGAACAAACATGCGACTTTCCTGAGTTTACCGGACGTATCTGCCCGGCTCTCTGTGAAAAAAGCTGTGTGCTGAAATTAAGCTGTAATGAACCTGTCACCATCCGTGAAAATGAAGCAGCTATCATAGAAATGGCTTTTCGTGAAGGTTATATCACACCAAAACAACCAGTCCGCAATGGAAAACGCGTTGCAGTTATTGGTAGTGGGCCGGCCGGATTGGCAACAGCGCAACAACTGAATCGCCGGGGCTATGAAGTCACTTTATTTGAAAAAGACGAACTGCCGGGTGGTTTACTTCGCTTCGGCATCCCAAATTTCAAATTAGGGAAAAACATCATAGACCGCCGGATACGGCTGATGAAAGACGAAGGTGTCATCTTTAAAGTAAACACGATGGTAGGCAAAGAGATATTGGCAAAAGATGTACTGGATTCCTACGATGCTATTTGCATAGCCATCGGATCGGAAGTTCCACGTGACCTGCCAATCGAAGGACGTAACCTGAAAGGCATTCATTTTGCACTGGAATTGCTATCTCAACAGAACCGCAAACTGGAAGGTATCCAGATTCCACCTAAAAACATTATTAACTGTAAAGGGAAAAAAGTACTCATCATCGGAGGAGGCGACACTGGCAGCGATTGCGTAGGAACGGCTAACCGTCATGGAGCGGCAAATGTCACGCAAATAGAAATTATGCCTAAACCTCCGGTAGAGTACAATCCACAAACATCTTGGCCCATGTACCCGCAAATATTAAAAACCAGCAGTAGCCACGAAGAAGGATGTCTACGTCGTTGGAATTTGGCATCCTGTCGATTTATAGGAAATGGAAACACACTTACAGGAGTAGAAGTGGAAGAGGTGAAATGGACATCTCCTATAAACGGTAGTCGTCCTGATATAAAAAAAACCGGCAGGAAAGAGATTATAGAAGCCGACCTTATATTCCTTGCCATGGGATTCGTGCACCCGGAGCAAGAAGGACTGATCAAAGAACTCTCACTACCAGTCAACGAACGCAAGAATATATCCGTAAACAAAAAAAACCAGACAATTATGGATAAAGTCTTTGCCTGTGGAGATGCAGTCAGCGGAGCCAGTCTGGTTGTAAAAGCTATGGCATCCGGAAGAAAAACAGCAGAAGAAATAGATAAATATTTAATGAACAAATAACTTTATAAAGAACAACAACTATGTGCGGCATAACAGCAATATTCAATATACATGGCGATACTTCCGTTTATCGCAGACAAGCTTTACAAATGAGTAAACAAATACGTCATCGTGGCCCCGACTGGAGCGGCATTTACCAGGGCAAGACTGCAATACTTGCACACGAACGCTTATCAATCGTCGATCCCGCTTCAGGAGGACAACCTTTAATCAGCGCAGATGGCAAACATATTCTTTGCGTTAATGGAGAAATCTACAACCATCGTGAACTACGCGAAGTATTAAAAGATGAATATGAGTTTCAAACAGGATCGGACTGTGAAGTGATCCTCGCACTCTACAAGAAAAAAGGCATTAACTTTTTAGAAGACCTGAATGGGATCTTTGCCTTTGCACTGTATGACGAAGAGAAAGATATCTACCTCATCGCCAGAGACCCAATAGGCGTTATACCTCTCTATATAGGGTATGACAACGAAGGACATCTATTAATATCTTCCGAGCTAAAAGGGTTGGAAGGATATGCCACCCATTATGAACCGTTTTTACCAGGACACTATTTCTATAGTAAAAACCGGGAACTAACGAAATGGTATACCCGTGATTGGACAAATTATGATAATGTAAAAAACAATCCATCCAATATAAAACAATTATATAACGCTCTTGAAGCAGCCGTCCAGCGCCAGCTCATGAGCGATGTTCCCTATGGAGTGCTCCTATCGGGAGGGCTAGATTCATCCATTATATCAGCCATCGCTAAAAAATATGCCGCCAAACGAATAGAGAATAATGGAAAAACAGATGCCTGGTGGCCTCAACTCCACTCTTTCGCAGTTGGCCTTAAAGGAGCTCCCGATCTGGCGGCCGCCCAAAAAGTAGCAGACCACATCGGTACCATACATCACGAAATAAACTATACCATACAAGAAGGACTAGATGCCATACGGGATGTGATTTATTACATCGAAACTTATGATGTAACAACCGTACGAGCTTCTACCCCTATGTATTTATTGGCCCGCGTAATCCGGAGTATGGGGATAAAAATGGTACTTAGCGGCGAAGGTGCTGATGAAATATTTGGCGGCTATCTATACTTTCATAAAGCTCCCGATGCAAAAACATTCCACGAAGAGACTATCCGCAAACTCAGAAAGCTTTATCTATATGATTGCTTGCGTGCAAACAAAAGCCTTTGTGCATGGGGAGTGGAAGGACGCGTTCCGTTTCTCGACAAAAAATTTCTGGATGTGGCAATGCGCCTTAATCCTACAGCAAAAATGTGCCCCGGAGAAATCATTGAAAAGAAGATTTTACGCGAAGCATTCTCGAAAATGCTTCCTCACGAAATAGTATGGCGACAAAAGGAGCAATTCTCCGATGGTGTTGGCTACAATTGGATTGATACATTAAAAAAAATAGCGGCGGAAGCCGTATCAGACAACGATATGCTTCATGCAACAAAACGGTTTCCGATTAATCCGCCACAAAATAAAGAAGAATATTATTATCGCAGCATTTTTGAAGAACATTTCCCTAGTGAATGTGCTGCACGGAGTGTACCAAGCGTACCTAGTGTAGCCTGTTCAACAGCAGAGGCACTTGTTTGGGACACCTCTTTCAAAAACAGAAATGACCCAAGCGGACGTTCTGTAACGGGCATACACAAAGCTTCCCATTAAAATTCATTATCAACAGAGGCTGAATTTTATATTGTTGCTATATTATTCGACACCAATAATTATTCGAAAAAATCCTTGAACGTTTTATTTTATATGATACCTTTGTCGAGGTTTATTAATAATTTAAATCGTGTATATATGAAAAAAATCTTTACTTTTATTAGTGCATTGGTAATGTTGTTTGCAACAACATTCACTGGTTCTGCGCAGAACCAGCCCCAATTAACAAATGCAGAAAAAGCTGCTATCGTTAAAGAGATAGTGCCAGCCATATTTGATCAGGTTAAAACTATTTCGGGTGTAGACTTCATGGCATTAACGAATCCTACAATCGAAGGTATTGTTTCATCCCCTCTATTTTTTCAACAAGGCTTGGCTACAAGAGCTGCCACTCCAACAGTGATTGATGTCATTCCTGACAGCATGAATGTAGATTTAAGTTCTATCAAAATGACAGGTATGCCTGATGCTGTAAGCAGCCTGTTAAAGAAAGTAAAACTAACATTCAGCGAATCTAAAGATTTCACATTTGCAATGGGTGTACGCCCTGTCAGTATAAAAATACCTCACAAAATTGTTGCTTCTATTGATGTACTTGGCGAGTTGCTAACCGTATCATTCACATCAGGAGACAAAGGTACTATTTTACCATACAGTTCATTCCGCGCTACTTTATCTTTAAGTCCTTTATTAGCAGGTCTGGGGTCAAGCATTGAAAACTTCCCGTTAAAAGCAGGCGATCTGTTATCTATCGAAGAAACAAAAGGCAGCAATGGCATTTTAAGTTATTCTATTGTAATGGAAGATGCTTTACGCGGAATGGTTAGCAGCTTGGCAGAAGTACCTAACTTTATGGTAACTTTAGACATGACTAAGTTAATGACGGCAGGTACTATCAAAGCCAGTTTGTTTGGCAAACCATTACAGGCTCCTACTGCTTCTATTCCTATGGGCGATGCCACAGTATATGCAAACCTGAAATCAACAACAGGTATGCCTGTCGAAGCAATTGTTTTAGCTTCTTATGGTACGGACAGCAAAATCAACGGCTACCGTAAGTTAACTCCTGTCATTTCTGTAAATGGAGCTAATATGTTACTAACAACTACAAATGAGATCAGTGCTGTTCCTTCTGCAGATACTAATGGTGATGGTGTTGTTAACAGTGAAGATTTGGAATGGACTAAAACTTCAGCTCAAGTTATTACAATGCCTGCTTCTTTAAGCACCACATTCGGTAACATGATGTCATCTTTGGTTGCCGGCATTATCGGTAATCTGAAAGCAGACATGAATCAGAATATTGATATAACAATAGACTCTGTGTATTACGAAAGCGAAACTGCTAAACCAACAATCAATGTAATGGCTATTAATGTTAAGACAACATTAGAAGCTATAAGCCTGCAAGAAAGTAATGTCATTGTCAATGTAACAATGAAAACAAGAAATGAAAGCAATACATTAGCTGAAGCTATGGCTATAAAGGCTACAGTTCCTACTGCAGACCAAAAGATCAAGATTGAATTTACGCCTGCAGGATCAGACACCCCGATGGCTACCGCATTCGTTAAGTCTAATGCACTTGGCGTTATCACCAGCAACGAAGCGTCTCCTGTTCTTGAAGATGCAAATGTATATGTACAAGAAGGCGGAATCTATGTTGAAAACTGTGATAAAGCTACCTATTCTGTTGTCAGCATAAATGGAGCTAAACTTACTAATGGAATTATCTCCGGAACAAACGAATATATCGCTATTCCTTCTTTAGCAAAAGATAACATTTATATTGTTACAATTATAAAAGATAATGCAAGAAAATCATTCAAGATTAAAGCAAACTAACCGGTAGAACATTCTTTTACTGATTTGCTATTCAAGAGGAGCCGTTCGAATTATCGAACGGCTCCTCTTTTATTATTTTAAGCCTCTTTTTTTATTTCCATTTTGTCAGAATTATCTCTGTTTCGCTTCCCATTTAACACAAAGAAGGCCATATACCATCCACACAAGTTATAATTTCACCGCATAAGCATGACTTATTATCTAATAGAAGCTAGTCATGAGTTACAAATAATATTTGAACAATTGGTTTTAATTACAGATTATAAGCAAAAATGGATATTAACAACACAAATTATTACAAGAGCAATATTTAATAAGCATTCAGACATATATAAGCAACATTAAATCACAAAACGTCATATATTTGTATTGTTACAAAACAAAAAGTTACAACAACAAGATTCAAGGAGTAAAAATGACACACCAAGTCAAATTCACAAAGATGCACGGAACCGGAAATGACTACATATACGTCAACACAATGCTCTATCCTCTTGCCAATCCGGAGGAACTAGCCGTCAAATGGAGTGCACCTCACACAGGAATAGGTTCGGATGGATTGGTTTTAATAGGCCCGTCAGATATTGCCGACTTCAGCATGCACATCTATAATGCAGACGGCTCAGAAGCCATGATGTGTGGAAATGCCTCCCGTTGTATCGGCAAATACGTATACGAAAAAGGTCTGACAAAAAAGAAAACCATCACATTGGAAACCCTGTCAGGCATCAAAGAATTGCAATTAACCGTCAAACGGAAGAAAGTAACCCTGGTTACCGTAGACATGGGTGCCCCTACCATTGGCGAAATAGCTCTGGAACTGGAAGCAGGAGGCAAACAATATATCGGTACCGTTATATCGATGGGTAATCCGCATTTAGTTATTTTTGTGGAAAATATAGCCAAGGTGAACCTTTCCGAAATAGGGCCTCTGTTGGAGCATCATCCTTTATTCCCCCATCGTACCAATATAGAATTCGCACAAGTTATAACCGAAGAAGAAATCAGAATGAAGGTATGGGAAAGAGGATCAGGCATTACCCAGGCTTGTGGAACAGGAGCCTGCGCAACCGCTGTAGCTGCCATTGTGAATGGCAAAAGCGGAAGGCTTACTAATATAATTATGGACGGAGGGATACTTTCTATCCGGTGGGATAACGAATCCAACCATGTTTATATGACAGGTGAAGCCATAAAAGTATTCGACGGAACAATAAGTTTATAATAAACAATAAACAGCATAAATCAAATCAGCAAGATATGGCACTAGTTAATGAACATTTCCTCAAATTGCAAAACAGTTATCTATTCTCAGACATCGCGAAGAAGGTAAACAGCTTTAAAATCACCCATCCCAAAGACAAAATCATCCGCATGGGGATCGGTGATGTTACGCAACCCCTTCCCCCTGCCGTTATAGAAGCCATGCATAAGGCCGTGGACGAGCTGGCAACGAAAGAAACCTTCCACGGCTATGGTCCGGAGCAAGGCTACTCTTTCCTTATTGATGCCATCCTGAAAAACGACTATGCCAGCCGTGGCGTCTATCTGGAACCCAGCGAAGTATTTGTAAGCGACGGAGCCAAAAGCGACACCGGAAATATCGGAGACATGCTCCGCCATGACAACAGTATTGGCGTAACAGATCCTGTATATCCCGTATATATCGACTCTAATGTGATGAGTGGACGTACGGGAATACTCGAAAACGGCAAATGGAGCGACGTCGTTTATATACCCTGTACGGAAGAAAACAACTTTATCCCCAGTCTGCCCGACAGGCGGGTAGATATCATCTACTTATGTTACCCTAATAACCCAACGGGAACAACCTTATCGAAAGACGAACTAAAAAAATGGGTCAATTATGCTTTAGCCAACAACGCCATTATCATGTACGACTCTGCTTACGAAGCATATATCCAAGACACAGATATACCCCACTCTATCTATGAAATAAAGGGAGCAAAAAAGGTAGCCATCGAATTCCGCAGCTTCTCAAAGACAGCTGGCTTCACAGGAGTTCGCTGCGGTTACACCGTAGTACCGAAAGAATTGAACGCTTTTACACTAAATGGCGAAACCGTGCAACTGAACAAACTATGGAACCGACGTCAGAGTACCAAGTTTAACGGCACCAGCTACATCACCCAGCGCGGAGCCGAAGCCATATATTCACCCGAAGGAAAGAAACAAGTTAAAGAAACTATAAACTACTATATGACAAATGCAAGAATCATGAAAGAGGGACTCAAAGCATGCGGCCTGAATGTATACGGCGGCACCAACGCCCCCTATCTGTGGCTAAAAACACCCGACAGACTAAGTTCATGGAAGTTCTTCGATAAACTGCTTTACGAAGTAAACATAGTAGGAACCCCAGGTGTAGGATTTGGTCCCAGTGGCGAAGGCTACTTGCGCCTCACTGCCTTTGGAGACAGAAACGACACAATGGAAGCTATGGACAGATTAAAAAAATGGCTACACCAATAAATCGGTTATCTACATAAAAAGACACTATAGAGAGGTCGCGACCATCAATCAGGCTAATTATTCACGCTCTAACCAGCACTATACAACAACTATTATATATTCACTATAACTTCAACAAACAGGTACTATGTCAAAGTTAAGATTCAGAGTAGTAGAGGCCGCTTTCGAGAAAAAGGCAGCAGAAGTCCCGGCGTCAACCGAAAGGCCGGCAACTTATTTCGGTTCACTCGTTTTCAACCGGCAGAAAATGTTTAAGTATCTTCCCGAAAAAGCGTATGCTAAATTGATAGACTGCATCGACAACAACGCACCGCTAGACCGCGAAACTGCCAACGCCACAGCAGCAGGTATGAAGAAATGGGCACTCGAAATGGGCGCAACCCATTACACACACTGGTTTCATCCGCTGACCGAAGGAACAGCCGAAAAGCATGATGCTTTTGTAGAACACGACGGAAAAGGAGGCATGATAGAAGAATTCTCTGGTAAACTGCTCATACAACAGGAACCGGATGCATCCAGCTTCCCTAACGGCGGTATCCGTAATACATTCGAAGCCCGTGGCTACTCAGCCTGGGATCCGTCATCACCAGCCTTTATCGTAGGCGATACACTTTGCATACCAACAATCTTCATTGCTTATACCGGAGAATCGTTAGACTATAAAGCTCCTCTGCTAAAAGCCTTGGAAGCAGTAAACAAAGCTGCAGTAGACGTCTGTCACTACTTCAACGAAGATGTCAAAAAAGTATACTCTTATTTAGGTTGGGAACAAGAATACTTTTTGGTTGACGAAGGTTTATATGCTGCACGCCCCGACCTGCTACTGACCGGCCGCACCCTGATGGGACACGAAAGCAGTAAAAACCAACAGCTTGAAGACCATTATTTCGGTGCTATTCCGACTCGTGTAATGGAGTTCATGAAAGATTTGGAGATAGAAGCGCTCAAGCTGGGTATCCCAGTAAAGACGCGTCATAATGAAGTTGCTCCAAACCAATTTGAGCTAGCTCCTATTTTTGAAGAATGCAATCTGGCTAACGACCACAATCTGCTTATTATGGCATTGATGCGTAAGATCAGTCGCAAACATGGCTTCAGGGTGTTACTTCACGAAAAACCATTCAAAGGAGTAAACGGTTCAGGTAAACACAACAACTGGTCGCTGGGTACCGATACCGGTATTTTACTGATGGCTCCAGGCAAAACTCCTGAAGACAACCTGCGTTTCATCACCTTTGTAGTAAACGTGCTAAAGGCTGTATATATCCACAATGCCTTGCTAAAAGCCAGTATCTCGTCCGCTACCAACGCCCATCGCCTAGGAGCAAACGAAGCACCTCCGGCAATTATCTCCAGCTTTCTGGGATCACAGCTTTCTGCCGTATTAGATCATCTGGAAAAGAGCGACAGCGAAAACTTCAATCTAGCCGGCAAACAGGGAATGAAATTAGATATAGCCCGTATACCCGAACTGCAGATAGATAATACAGACCGCAACCGTACTTCGCCATTTGCCTTCACCGGAAACCGCTTTGAGTTTCGCGCAGTAGGCTCGTCTGCCAACTGTGCATCTGCCATGCTAGCTCTGAACGCGGCCGTAGCCGACCAGTTAAAACATTTCAAGACAACTGTAGACACAAAAATTGCAGAAGGTAAAGACAAATTTACAGCTATTATAGACCAACTTCGTAAAGACATTAAAGAGTGCAAAGCAATCCATTTCGACGGCAACGGATATAGCGATGAATGGAAAGCCGAAGCAATCCGCCGGGGATTGGATTGCGAAACCAGTGTACCTCTTATCTTCGATGCCTATCTGAAAGACAGTAGTGTAAAGATGTTCGAATCTACCGGCGTCATGACTCGCAAAGAACTTGAGGCCCGCAATGAAGTAAAGTGGGAAACATACACTAAAAAGATACAAATAGAAGCTCGTGTACTAGGCGATCTGGCCATGAACCACATCATCCCGATGGCCACGAAATACCAATCTTCCCTGATTGACAACGTATACAAAATGAAAGATTTATTCCCAACCGAAAAAGCAGTGCATCTGTCGTCGAAGAATCTTGAAATCATTGAAGACATTGCCAACCATACCATCTTCATCAAAGAAAAGGTAGACGAAATGGTAAATGCCCGAAAAAAAGCCAATAAAATAGAGAATGAACGCGAGAAGGCTATAGCATACCACGACACGATTGTCCCTATGCTGGAAGCCATACGCTATCATATCGACAAACTGGAGCTGGTGGTAGACGACCAAATGTGGACCCTACCCAAATACAGGGAGCTATTATTTATCCGCTAGCTTTATTCGACAAGTCTAAGAAACAAAAAGAGACTATTTCTTCGAATAGTCTCTTTTTACAAAGCGTTGATAAACGCTTTCCATAAATTATCATCAGGCACAGGAGCCTCTATTCTTATACTTTCTTTGGAAACGGGGTGAATAAACTCTGCACTACGGGCATGCAGACTGATGCCTCCATCTTTATTGGAACGATCGAAACCATATTTCATATCTCCTTTAATAGGGCATCCCATCTTTGCCAACTGACAACGTATCTGATGATGGCGGCCGGTTTTCAAATCTATTTCCAGCAAATAATAGTTATCCGAATGAGCTATTAATTTATAATGAAGAATTGCTTTCTTCGAATCAGGTCGCTCAACATCATAAGCAAAACTTTTATTCTGCTTTTCATTGCGAACCAACCAATTCACCAACTCACCTTCTTCCGCCGGAGGACAATTTTTCACTATTGCCCAATATGTTTTTTTCACTTGGCCGGTGCGGAACATTTCATTCAGCCGTGCAAGCGCTTTGCTGGTTTTGGCAAATAAAACAACCCCGCTGACAGGGCGGTCCAGTCGATGAGCTACACCAACAAAAACATTTCCGGGTTTACAATACTTCTCTTTCAGCCAAGCCTTTAGCAAGTCTGAAAGAGGAGTATCACCGGTCTTATCTCCTTGAACAATCTCGCGGCAGGTTTTATTTACCGCAATGATATGATTGTCTTCGTAGATTACTTCCATATTACATATTCATTCCACCATCAACCTGAATAACCTGTCCTGATACATAAGAGGACATATCAGATGCCAGGAACGTAGCAATGTTAGCTACATCTTCAGGTGTTCCGCCACGGCGCAAAGGAATTTTCTTGCACCATTCTTCTCTTACATCTTCCGAAAGAGCGGCAGTCATATCCGTGATAATAAATCCCGGAGCAATCGCATTAGCACGAATACCACGAGAGCCCAATTCCTGCGCTATAGATTTAGCTAAGCCAATCATACCGGCTTTAGATGCAGAATAGTTGCATTGCCCTGCATTGCCATGAACACCTACAACAGATGCCATATTAATGATACTGCCCGAACGCTGTTTCATCATAATAGGTGTACAAGCGTGGATAAAGTTAAATGCAGACTTCAGGTTAACTGTCAAAACAGCATCCCATTGAGACTCGGTCATACGCATCATCAAGCCGTCCTTTGTGATACCCGCATTGTTTACCAAAATATCTATACGGCCAAAGTCTTTCAATATTTCAGCAACAATTGTATGAGTTTCTTCAAAATTAGCAGCATTTGAAGCATATCCTTTAGCTTTAACACCTAAAGCCTCAAGTTCTTTTTGTGTAGCCAAACCGTTTTCATCAATTACCAAGTCTGTGAAAGCAATATTTGCACCTTCGGCAGCAAACTTCATAGCAACCGCCTTTCCAATACCACGAGCAGCACCGGTTACGATAGCAACTTTTCCTTCTAATAATTTCATACGATTTTATTTTTAATCATTTAACATTTTATTAAACAAGCACCTGCAGAATATCCACCACCAAACACGGTAATACAAACCACGTCTCCTTTTTTGAAACCAGTAGCATTCTGAGCATATACCAATGCAGAACTTACAGAACCGGTGTTACCCAATTCTTCTATATTATGCAAAAACTTTTCTTCAGGCAGGTTTAATTGTTTTGCTATATTCGACATTATACGCATATTTGCCTGATGGCCTATAAAATAGGTAAGATCATCTAACGTATATCCATTCTTCTCTAATAGATATAATACATTCTTCGGCATATAAGTACAAGCCTGAATAAACACATCACGTCCTTCCGGCATCATAATACCGCCGTCACGCGGACGCAATTGCACACCTTCCGGTCCTTTACCCAGATGTCCAAGGCCTTGTGTAAAGATTTCCACAATCTGTGCATCATGTTCCGTCACACGTTCTTTTGAAATAAAAAACGCTGCAGCAGCATCCCCCCACAAATGGCCGGCCTTCGGATCTGTCTCATTATAATAAGCAGAATTTTTATCAGCCGAGATAATCAGAGCTTTCGTAGCCTTACCCATTGCAAAATATCCTTCCACAACTTCAAGTGCATTCACAAAAGAAGAGCAGGCAGAAGATAGATACAAAGCCTTTGCATTTACTATGTTGAACTCATGCTGAGCAATATGTGCAGCCGTTGCTACTGTATCGTAAGGCGAATATGAGGCGGCAACGATCAAATCTACTTCCGTAATGTCGTATGGAAGATCAGGAAGTGCATTTTTAATAGCTTCCAGCCCCATTGTGTTAATGTTCTCTTCGGGTTTAGCTTTAGACCTCGTTCTAATACCTGTGCGTTGTTCAATCCACTCACTTGTCAACCCATTTAATTCCAAAAAATGTTGGTTATGTACCCGTTCTTCGGGCACATAAAACCCTGTTGCGTTAATAAACATCTCTGGTTTTACTTTATCTTGATTCCGTTGAATATTAAGTTCATCACATTATCTCTTCTTTTAATCCGCTGATTAATATTATCGCCCATAATTCCCCGGATATAAGGGACTTCCAAACCTTTTAAAGCATGGTGCAGCACCAAAGCGGTAATATCAGTATCCGGCATCCGGAAGATTCCTTCTTTTACACCCGCATCCAATATCCCTTTGATAATCTCTATCTCCCGAATATCGAAACCTTTACGTACCTTTTCGACACGCCATATATCCCGGAAGAAATTAGCACGCAGCGTTCCGTTACGAAATACGAGTGCTTTTATTGCATCCAGACGAGTATAAATAAAAGTCATCAGTTTTTCATCTGCAGGCAAATCCTTACCGGCCACATCCAGAAGCATTTTATGCAACTGATCCAGCTCTGATTCGACTACAGCCAGATAAATTTCATTTTTGCTCTTGAAATACGTATATAATGTACGTCTTCCTTTCTTTGATGCATGTGCAATATCGTTCATCGTTGTGTTATCCACCCCCAGGCGAGCAAACAATTGTCTGGCCACATCCACCAACATGTCACGTGTTTTAGAAACTGTCATCGGCATTGTATTGCACATTTTGATTAAAACTGTGCGCAAAAGTACCGGAAAAATTATTAACTACCAAGAACAAAACTACATTTTATCGAAATAACCTACTACTCTATCAATCCAAACTGGCCTTTCCTTTTATCCTTTCTCCAAAAAACACGGCAAATTACTTGTTTATTAAAAAATATATACTACCTTTGCACTCGCAATCAAGAATGATATGTACCATATCGCGGAGTGGAGCAGTGGTAGCTCGTTGGGCTCATAACCCAAAGGTCGTAAGTTCGAGTCTTGCCTCCGCAACAGAGAAAGAGAGTGTCACAACAATATGGCGCTCTCTTTTTTTATCCCTCCATTACTTATTCAGGAACGTTTCTTTATGAATTCTTATTTCATAAGTATGTTTTTCTAATTTCATCAGGATGATTTGAAAAAAACATCCCGATGATTTGAAAATATGTGTTTTTCCTCTCAACTTTCCTTTTTGTGGCATGTTTATTGAGTATATACTAACGGATAGCATATAACGGAATTAACATATAATATTATGGCCTATATAGATTATTACAACATTTTGGGAGTGAACAAGGCAGCTTCGCAAGACGAAATAAAAAAAGCATACAAAAAACTGGCCCGCCAATATCATCCGGATTTAAACCCGAACAATCCTGACGCTCACCGGAAGTTTCAAGAAATTAATGAAGCCAACGAAGTTCTGAGCGACCCTGAAAAAAGAAAGAAATATGACCAGTATGGAGAAAACTGGAAACATGCCGACCAGTATGAAGCACAACAACAGCAATATCGCCAACAAAGGGCAAACTTTGGAGGTAATGGAGACGGTACATTCTGGTCGGAGTCAAGTGACGGAAGTGGTTTCTCTGATTTCTTTGAATCTATGTTCGGATCACGCAGCCGCGGAGGGAGCAATGCAAACTATGGCTTCCGGGGACAAGATTACACTGCCGAATTACGCTTGTCATTAACTGATGCTGCAAAAACACACAAACAGGTAATCACCGTAAATGGAAAGAATTTGCGTATCACCGTACCGGCCGGCGTGGCTGACGGCCAGACAATAAAACTGAAAGGACAAGGAGGACCCGGCATCAACGGGGGACCTGCCGGAGATTTATATATAACATTCGTCATTGCAGAAGACAACCGTTTCAAACGCGATGGCGACGACCTGTATGTAACAGTTCCTCTAAACCTGTATACTGCGATATTAGGAGGCGAACAGATTATTGATACATTGGATAGCAAAGTCAAGTTAAAAGTGAAGCCCGAAACTCAAAACAACACGAAAGTACGTTTAAAAGGAAAGGGGTTCCCCGTTTATAAAAATGAAGGGAAATTCGGAGATCTTATAATCACATATTCTATAGATATACCGACAAACCTGACAGAAAAGCAAAAGGAACTATTCAAAGAAATACAAAGTCTTAATTAAAACAGTAGTGTATTATGCAAACAGAACTAATTATTGTCAGTGAATACTGCCAGAAATGCCATATAGACCCTTCCTTTATTCTTTTATTGGAAGAAGGGGGCCTGATAGACATTAACATTGTAGATGGCGAAAGATACCTTTTATCGTCCCAATTAAAAGAGGTGGAACAATATACACGTATGTATTATGATTTGTCCATTAATATGGAAGGTATAGATGCAATTCACCATCTACTTAACCGTATGGAGACTCTCCAACACGAAATACATTCTTTAAAAAAGAGGTTACGCATATACGAGTCTCACAATTTCAATATTATTAACATGTAACAAAACGTTGCTAATCAATCCTTCCATTGCAAGTACAAGGAGTATTACACAAACATTTTGTAAATAAATTTGGATTGTATAATATCTTTACTACCTTTGCACTCACAATCAACGATGATTGTACTATATCGCGGAGTGGAGCAGTGGTAGCTCGTTGGGCTCATAACCCAAAGGTCGTAAGTTCGAGTCTTGCCTCCGCAACTTTTTGAAGAATAAGCACAAAAGGCAGCATACAGAAATGTATGTTGCCTTTATTTTTTATAGTAAATGAAATTCGGGGAGTGTATTTGTTTCCCAACATATACCTCCCCTAGCCTTATAACTACTATTTCATCATCTCTGCATCTCTTTGGTTATTTCCATGTTTTGACGCGCAAGTCTCGGGTTCTGGGGCAGATATTTACGAAAGAAGTTCATAGCTCCTTCCAGATCCCCATTCATCAGACACAAAACACCCCTGTTATTCCACGAACGCGGATCGTCGCCCGCCCCTTGCAGAAAATAACGGCCAGCTTCGACATCTCCCAAAGCAATAGAAGCTGCTGCCGCATTCAAGACGGCTTCCTTACAAGAAGGGAAACGGTAAGCTGCCAATTCATACACCTCGCGATACTGTTCGGTACCCGGACGGTACAAAGTTGCAACCTGCAACAATTCATCCAGACTTAGCTTATCGGGAGCACTATATACTTTCTGTGCCAACTCCGTCATATCCATACCCGATTGTTTGGAGGCAACCATTGCCTGCGACTTATAAGACACGGCCAGTTCCATACGGCGCAAACGCGAGAAGAAGTTCTTCTCAATATCTTTATATACATTGCCCTTGTCTAATGCACGTATCTGACGACGGCAACTATCAGCATCCTGACGCCCGTTTATAATAGCCAACACCTGGCGTGCATACGGCTTGCCCGATTTAGCTATAATCTTTGCCAGGCCGTCCCAGTCCTCGCCTACCCAATCGATGCTAATCATTCCGTTATCAGGAAACTTATACTGCTTCAGCAGATAGTTTTTGAATTGGATAGCACGGTTACCTGCCAGACGCTCATTTTCTTTGGTATTTCCATCGGGGGAGGCATAACCGGTAAGGCGAATCGACTCTACTTGGTTCCCTTGGCGGAGCAACGGCATCAATTGCTCTTTCAGCTTGGCCAGCTCCGCACGGTTATTTCCATAAGTTGGGTTTATGGTTATTCCGTTAGCCGGAAAGTCTATATATGCCGTCAATTGCTGTGTGGTAACAGCAGGCGTCATAACCGCCGTTTCAGGCTCTATATAATTAATCATACGGCTAAGCACAGAGGAGGCGTCTACCTGTACCATCGGTATCTCTTTACGGCGTACCAATCCGGATGCCTGCACGGCCAGGTCTCTCCTCTCTGTTACTTCCTGTTGTGGTATAAACTCCGATTGCGTCTCCACAGCCTGTCGCCCTGATCCGCACGAGGGTAATGCCATTAATAAAGCAAGCCCCGTTATATCTCCTACAATTTTCACCTTCATTATTTATCTATTTTTGTCTGTTGATCGACTCTAGCAAGAACTTACCCGGCCTGAACTTGACACTCATCCGTTGACGTATCGTACAAGGAGCTCCATTCTGGGGGTTTCGTCCGGGCCGTTCCTTTTGTTTCCAGGGAACCAATGAGCCAAATCCCTGAAGAGCAATCATACCGTCATTTCCCAGTTCTTCGCCTATAACTTCCATCAAAGAGCCAATAAAGCGGAGAGACTCCTGTTGTGTAATATCCATCTTCTCCGACAACGCATTTGCCAAATCTGTCTTATTCATAATCTATATATTTATGTTTGTTACTTTGTTATACTCTTGCGCCAACCTGTAATCTGCCGTCCGATGTCTTCCATCATCAATACAAGCTTGGCATAGCTGCCGGTATCTATTACCTTCAATTCATTGCACAGGCGTATTTCCAGTTTCAGGAATTCAAACTCGTCGACAAGCTGCATCAAATGCGGCGTCTTGTCTTGCGACACATTAGCACGGTAAATGCAGCGTGTAAGATTCATCGCATCCCGCCGTATATCCTGCATCAACGTATACTTGTATTCACGCGGGGCATGATGCGACACGGCGTAAATCATTTTAATCAACTCCACTGTCCGCAGATAAAGCGGTGTTTCAGTATGTAAAGCCATGATTCAATATTTCTGGACAATTATACCGGGCAGCATACACTTCCATGTATAAATCGTCGTAGTTTCCGGGAACCAGCCCGGCCTTTTTCTGACATCTCATAATATTTGCACATATATTCCGTACAGCCTGGTGGCGCAGCAACCGCACCTTCTCTTTCCGTACGATCTTCTCTGGGGTGAAATAATAAAGCTTATCCAACGCCGGAGAGAGCCACTCGCGCACCTTCTTCCGCAGGCTAAAACTATTATGGTGCCTCATAAGACCCAGATACGAATTAAGGCTCTGAAGGAAATGTTCTTCTTCATCATCACTGAGCGGACGACGGGAAGCTTTGTAGTTATACTCACCAATTGTTTTACGCATGCCTTTTATGGCGCGTTTGCCCGTCTTTATAGTCCGTCCCTTCACGATAGCGCCCACAAAGCGGACTCCTTTGGAATAATGTGTCAACCGTATCTTTTTAGGATGCAGGGTAAGCCCCAGTTCATCACGCAAGAATGTCTGAAAAACGGGTACCAGGCTTTTAAGGAAGTCCTTATCCTGATGTACCACAAAGAAATCGTCTACATACCGTCCATAGTAACGCAGTCGCAGTTTACTTTTGCAATAGTGGTCAAAGCTATTCAGGTAGAAGTTGGCAAACAACTGGCTCGTCAGGTTGCCGATGGGCAAGCCCAGTTCTTTGTTGCAGACAAACATGTCCAACTGCTTCGGCGCCTTGTCGCAAGGCATAGGCATACCGTTCATCGAGAAGAGGCTCTTGTCTTTAGGCAAGCCTTTCCACAGATGGCGGAACCCTTTTACATGCACCCTCGACACCGGATTATCCAAAGCTATCATATTAGTGAGATAGAGAATAGTCTCCAAATCGTCCCCTTTATACTTCTCTTTCAGGAAAGCATCCAGCTTGTTTGCCAGCAAGCGGCGGTCTATGTTCATAAAGAAGCCGCGGATGTCGCATTGCAGCACGTAGCAGTCTTCGGTATAGTTGGCGGAGCATTGGGCTATGAAACGTTTCAGGCGTTTCAACCCGAACAGTGTGCCTTTTCCTACCCTGCATGAATAACTGTCCAGTATAAACTCCTTTTCAAACAAGGGGTTTATGCGGGCAGCCAAATAATGGTGAACCACCCGGTCGCGGAAAGAGGCTGCAAACACCTCCCTCTTCACCGGCTGGAGCACTATAAAAGCATTTGAGCGTGATATCTTGTATGTACCCTCTTCTATCTCCTTATACAGGTTATACAAGTTGCTTTCGGCATCCACCTCGAAGTCCATCGCAACCGGTGTACGCCTTTTAGCCCGGCGACAATCAAGCCACGCTTCCACTAATGATTCAAAATCTATCTTCATTTCATCTACATTACATATTCTCTTATGTTCTATGTTCTCTCTTCATTCTTTAGACGGTCAAAACCTGACTATCATTAAGATTCTAAACAAGTCCCGGACACAGCGAACATAGCCATTGTTGTTGCTCGTGTTAGCGTTACTGTTATTGCCATTGCTAAAGTTCAATATGCAGCGTTTGCTGGCATTACTATTGTAGACCGAACTACTCCAGTACCAGTTGCTGATGAACGGTGAAGTTGCCACTTATAACTTACCTACCGGGGCATCCCGATGTAATCTTAACAGAACCTTTGCTCTGTGGGCAACCGGATTTATCTGAATCTTTACGCTACCCTGAGCCGTAACTGCAAGGTATTCTGAAGTTCAAACTGTTTATTACTTATATTTATTCACTCTCTTTTTCTTTCTAATCTGCCTCCACTGTCTAAAGATTCCCGACAAGTCCCGGACACAGCGAACATAGTTGTTGCTGTTGCTCGTGTTGTTGTTATTGTAATTGCCATTGCCGAAGTGCAATATGCAGCGGTTGCCGGCATTGCCATTCCAGACCGAACTACTCCAGTACCACTGGCTGAGGAACGGTATAGTTGCCACTTATAACTTACCTGCCGGGGCATCCCGGTGTAATATTTACAGAACCTCCGTTCTGTGGGCAACCGGATTTATCCGAATCTTTACGCTACCCTGAGCCGTAACTGCAGGGTATTCCGAAGTCCAGATTAGTTATTACTCTTTATTTTACTATCTCTTTATCTTACTCCTCCTCTTCTTTATTAGCTGGACTAACAGCTTGCAGACCCTTAATGAGTCCCGGACACAGCGAACATACCCATTGGTCCAGCTCGTGTTGTCGTTATTGTAATTGCCATTGTTGAAGTTCAACTGGCAGCGTTTGCCGGCATTACCATTGTAGACCGAACTACTCCAGTAGTACTTGCTGAGGAACGGTGTAGTTGCCACTTCTAACTTGCCTGCCGGGGCGTCCCGACGGAATCTTAACAGAGCCTCTCAGCCCTGTGGGCAACCGGATTCATCCGAATCTTTACACTACCCTGAGCCGTAACTGCAGGGTATTCCGAAGTCCAGATTATTATTAAATACTCTTATCTATTAATCACGTTATACTTTGTTTTCCTAAAAACCAAACATTTTTATGAGCGCCAACCTTAAATGAGTCCCGGACACAGCGAACATATTTATTGCTATTGCTCGTATTGTTGTTATTGTAATTGCCATTGTTGAAGTTCAATATGCAGCGGTTGCTGGCATTGCCATTGTAGACCGAACTACTCCAGTACCAATTGCTGATGAACGGTGTAGTTGCCACTTCTAACTTGCCTGTCGGGGCATCCCGGCGTAATCTTAACAGAACCTCTGTTCTGTGGGCAACCGGATTCATCCAAATCTTTACACTACCCCGAGCCGTAGCTGAAGGGTATTCCGAAGTCCAGATTAGTTATTTCTTTATCTCTTTTTACATCCTCCTCTTCTCTTTTTTAGCCGGACTAACAGCTTGCAGACTTTCAATGAGTCCCGGACACAGCGAACATAGTTGTTGCTGTTGCTCGTGTTGTTCCAATTGTAATTGCCATTGTTGAAGTTCAGTTTGCAGCGTCTGTCGGCGTTGCCATTGTAGACCGAACTACTCCAGTAGTAGTTGCTGATGAACGGTGTAGTTGCCACTTATAACTTGCCTGCCGGGGCTTCCCGGTGGAATCTTAACAGAGCCTCTCAGCCCTGTGGGCAACCGGATTCATCCAAATCTTACACTACCCTGAGCCGTAACTGCAGGGTATTCCGAAGTCCAGATTAGTTACCTTATTTTATATCTCTCAATCTCCTATTTCTCAAAATTACCATTCCAAACACTTTGGAGTTATAACTCCAAACCTTTTAGAGTTATGCTTGCAAACACTTTAGAGTTATAAGTCTAAACACTCCAGAGTTATGCTTGCAAACATTTTAGAGTTATAAGTCTAAACACTTTAGAATTATGCTTGCAAAGTGTTTGGAATTATGCTTGCAATTATCAATAAACAGAAACCACCTCCGGATATTCAAAAGAACGGGGTTCTTTGGTTGTATAGCTACCGCTTGATTGCGTAGTTACCTTCACCCTCCAATCTCCCGTCGTGACTTCGGCCGGCAGCACAAACTGCAGCTTGGTCGAAGTATTGGGTGTTACCATCTTTGCCTGGATAAGCACCGGGCTGTCTCCTTCGGCCGGATCGACAGGCGTAAAGGTGATGCCTACCGTGGGGTCGTCTCCCTTTAGCGACAGGTTCATTCCCTGGATAAGCGCCATGCCGCGGAAAGGCAACTGATTGGGTTCGTTGGTGGTAGGATCGCATACGTTCTGAATAATGGGGCCTGTGGCTCCCGGCTGCAAATAGGCATATACCCTGGCTTTGGATATAGCCTCGATCGCTTCTGTTCCTTGTGTAAGATTGATGGAGACACGCAACCTGTTTGCATCTATTTCGTGTCCCAGATCTTTTGAAGTGATGCATCCCTTGATACTGATGGAAGAACGGAACAAATCGGTCACAATGTTATTTCCTTCCGCCGCTGCCGCGGCGCATTCTTTCAGAAAAAGGTGAACAAAAGCAGTCCCGTTCACACTGGTAGTTGCTATTTCCCGTTTAGCGATACGTTCTATTATATCCTCGACCGAAAGCGAAGCTGTTACCTGCGGCAACAGGTAATAATCGTTTGGATCGTCTTTTGTCAGTTCGTTCTTGTGCGCAATTGCATTGATTGTTGCCATATTTTCTTTGTTTTAATTAGATTAAGGAAACTCTATTTTTTTTCGAAGCCGGGGCAAGCCCCGGCTTCTCGTTTAAATTGTTAAATTGTTAAATTGATCAGATATCCCGGACACAGCGAACATAGCCATTGCTGTTGCTCGTGTAGCGTTACTGTAATTGCCATTGCTGAAGTGCAATATGCAGCGTTGCCGGCATTACCATTGTAGACCGAACTACTCCAGTACCACTTGCTGAGGAACGGAGCGCAACCGTTGTTTTGCAATGTAGCTCTATTATCATATATTCCCTTTAACTCTATCATTGTAGGAACACGCCAACCTGTACCTAATCCTTTACAATAACTAATAGCGGCAGCGTAATTGGATATAGTAGTACCACGCTCAGTCTTTTCAACCTCGATGGAATACTCCTTACTGACTGTAAACGCAGAAGAACTACCGTTCCTATCAGAACCCGTTGTACCGGAAGAAGCGCCGCCATCATAATTGAATGGAGGGTAAGCGGTGTTACTTCCTGTCCAAATTTTATATGTATTGGCCAAGGCCTGGTTGATGGTAATTTTATTCATAAGCCCTGCCGCCTGCGTAACCGTAACCGTTTTTGAATGATTACCCCCCGTTACTGCAATAGTAAACACAGCAGAACGCTCATCGCCCGTATTGGCAGAAGTATTAAACTTTAACGTTTGTGCCGATCCGGTGGCTGTAGATGAAGACGTTCCGGCAGAAATGGCCGTACTTCCACTCTTACGGGTAGCTGTCCAGGGTAAGCCACTTGTACCCGTAACCGTAATGCTACCGCTCGTGGCAGTGGCTGCTATATTTACGGAGGTGTTGCTTACCGAGAATGTAGAACCGCTTTGTCTGATCGCTACCGCTTTCGATATATTTCCGGCTGTTACCGTTACATTGCCGCTACGTTCCGTTGAATTAGGATTCACCGAAGCTGTTTTATAAGTAAATGTTTGGTTGGAGCCATTAGTCGTCCCCGTAGTAGTACCTGTCAATGTCAACCAGGAAGAAACGGCATTGGCAACACTAAAGCTCAATCCGCTCGTTCCATTCAGCGTATAAGTACCGCTAGCGCCGGACGTTGCAGCCAATGGGTTCACATTAGCCGATACGGTAAGCGAAGATGCGGGTTGGCTAACGGCAATAGTTTTTGTAAGTCCGGCATCGGTGCCGCTTACGGCATTTCCGGCTTTCACCGTGATAGTACCGGAGCGGACAGAGGCGGACGGATTTACCGGGGCGCTATAGGTTATACTTTGCGCAGAGCCGGTCGTATTGTTCGTACCGCTGAGCGTGCCCGAAAGCGTCAACCAGTCCAGGTTGCTCTTAGACACTACCCACGAAAGACCTTGCGTAGCAGTAAAGGTAGAGGAGGCAGACTGGGTTCCTGTATTTGGTATCGTAGCAGCCCCGCTTACTGCGAGCGTAGATCCGGCTTGGTTAACAGTTAGTGTACCTGTTGGGCTATCGGCTTGTCCGCCGGCCGTAACCGTGATAGTACCTGCACGTTTGGCACTGCCGGGGTTGGTGGCTGTCGTACTATAAGTTACGGTATTGCTTGCTGCCGTGTTGCTTCCGCTGGTAGTGCCTACCGCAATCCAGGCTGTACCGGTGGAAGCAGTCCAGGTCAATCCGGGAGTGGCGCCAAAAGTTACCGAAGCATTAGACACCGGCGTAGCTGCCACGTCTACCGAGCTGCCTGTTACGGTAGAACCGGCCTGCGTAACCGTTACGTTTTTAGACAAAGCAAGGTAGCTGCCATTGCTTATAGAGTTTCCGCCCTTCACCACTACTGTGGCCTGGCGGGTATTCTTTGATGGGTTGCTGGTAGTAGCTTTAAACGTCAGGTCTTGATTTGCACCTGTAGCCTCAGTAGACAAAGGAGATGCGAACGAGAGCCAGTCCGCCCCGCTGATTGTTGCCTGAATCGCCAGTCCTTTCGTTGCATTTACCCACGCATTAGTGCTCACCGAATTAACAGCGGCGTCCATCTGCCCCGGGTTATTAACGGCCAATACGGAGCCGCTTTGTTTGACTGTAACAACTTTACCGTCTATCGTAAAGTTGTCGGACCGCTCTTCGGCCGAAGGGTTGGCAGATACGGCCGTAAACGTGATCTTGGCCGGCCCGTTGTATGTGATCTCCGCGCCTGCTCCTGCCGAAGTACTACCTATCATTGCCGAGAGCCATGTAGGCAGCATAAAGCTCCATTGCACACCCGGACGGGCTGTTACCTGCACATCTTTGGACGAACCTTTGGCTGCTTCCAGATTATCGGGGTTAATAATATCGGGTACTTTGCCTACCGTAACGCGCTTATCGGCAAAGTCTATTCCGGTAAGGGTTATTGTCATATTGTAGGCGCAGTTGCGCGAAACGTTATAATTGTTGTACGTATTCGTCATGTGAGTGGCATCGCCGCCGGGGTATAACTTGACGGAGACATTCTCGTAAGTAACGCCGTCTTGTATGGCCGTACCCTGTATTTCGATATATGTTGCATTCGTAACGCCTGTGCCTACTTTCTCTTTCTCGGATGATACGGCATTAGCTCCATTTACTATGCCTGCCTTGTTTTCGGGCAGATACCAGTACATAGTTGCCGAGGTGTTGTCTACTATTCCGGTATAGTTTTTATATGAAACCGACGATAGTTGTGCATCAGGTTCTATAAACTGTGATTTGCCGGGTACATTGTTCAACGTCACACTGGTTGGGGTGAACGAGAACCCGTTGGCATTACCGATTGTATACTTAAAAGCTATTTTAGCCGCCTGACGCACCATATCCACCGAGCTGGTTATTCCGGCATCCGTTATGGCTCCTGTCCATAATCCGGTCATACCCAGACTTCCCGAGGGAAGGCCGTCGGCCGAAACGGCAAAGTCTTTCGTATAAGTCTTCAATACGGCCTCGCTGGTAATAAACGATTCCAGGTCGCCGGCATTAACAATAAAATAAATGCGGCATGCAGCCGAGGTCTTCAGCTTTAAGTTCACTTCCATACCACCGGAAGGATTGGTTGTAAAAGCGCCGCTTTCAAAATACTGGCTATACAGTTTGCCCGTATCGTCGTATTGGGCTACCCAAAGGTTGCTTATGTTGTCTTCGGCCGTTTTATCCATTGCATTGGTTGCCCTTGTGGAAGGCGTAAATACGGTATCTACCGACTCTTTCGTTTCCTTTCCTGTAAACAGAAGGCTGCGCGAAGAGGGTGAGTTGCTGGATAGAACATTCATACGGAATGTTGCATCTACTTCCTTTCCTTCGCCTCCCGTTGTAGGACGTTCTTCTACTTCCGTTTGCGAACACGCACCCAGAAACATCAGCAAAACAAAAAGAAGCAAACATGTCAGCGAAAGCCCGACACGTAGTTTCCGGATATCTGCATACCTGTCACTATTTACTTTATTTGCCTGTTTCATTGTATTTTGTTTTTCCATTATCATCTCAACCTACATTACCGTTACCACTCCAATCAATATTAGTCCATTCAGCTATAACAATTCCTACGCCTATACCCTCATTAATATCCGGGTCGGAAGGATTCGGATTGCCGGGATCGGCTCCCCCTACATTATCGTCTGTAAACGAAATGGTATTCCAGTCCATCACACGCATAAGCAGTTTACTTACATCGTTCTTTACCTGCAGGGTAAAGACATATCTCTTGCCGGAATCAAATGCAATGTTCTTGTTGACCGTTGCACCCAGGTTTACCGAATTACCATCACGCTCTACCGTTACGGCTATATTAAAGGGAGTGCCATCTTTAGGAAGGACGATTCCTATCACTTTGTTCAATCCCAGGTTATCTGGATCGGAAGCGGGATCTACGGCCTGAAAGTCGCTTTCAACAAAAGAGACTGTGCCGGCATCGGTAGCCTCCGATCCGGTCTTGGAAATCTCTTCACTCTCACCGGCAACCAGGTTTGCCCCCGACTTGGAAATGGAGCTTAGCTTCAGGGCGGTTCCTCTCAAACTAATCACCGAAACAGCGCTCGAAGCGTCGCAGGCCACATTGAACACGACCAAAGAACACTTTCGTTTAAATGTCTGTAAGGTTACAGTGCTTGAAGACTTGGATATGGTAACCGTTCGTGCACAGGAGGCCATTACATCCTCTTTGTGCGGGATATTTGTTATCTGGTTTGTGCCTCCTGCATTCGTAATCGGACGTGCCGGAGATATGGCATAGAAGTCGTACTTACCACTACGCACAAACATGCCTTTTGCAGTACCTTCTATTTTCTTTCCCTCATTATCTACCAGACAAGGAGATAATGAACCATCCGCCCCCACAACGTAGGTAGCCTGAAAATTGGGAGTAACAGTAGAAAAGTCTGCCGGGTTGGTCACAGTTTCACCCAAACGTCCTATCAGATAGGCAGCAATACGTACGGTTGCACCTTCGGGCAGAGCTGTCGGGTCTCCATCGGCCCGTACCTGCGCCTTCGTAGATGAACCGCCCGCTGTGACCACCGTCAATCCCAAATCAGGACGACTAAAGCTCAACTCTACCGGCTGAGCTTCGTCGGGAACGACATCTTCTACCATGCTGCCCGTACATCCCGTTGCCAACAAACAAACGGTAGCCAGCAGGGTACGGCATGAAAGAATTGTCTTATATAAATGGAATCGTTTCATCATGTCTCTTTGTTTTTTCTCTTGTGAATGGGAGGGGTATCTCTCCCCGCCCACCCTTTATAAGTTGACAGGTCACTTGTAAACTATCAACTTATTCAACAGGTATGTCCTCACCGTTACCGTTTCCGGCTATCCAGTCGGTCACCTGTAAATCTGTTATCACAATACCCTGAGGTTGTATCTCGATATTGTAGATATAGTTCTTGCCCTTCTCCCAGTTAATGTTGAATGTCGTAGGCGAACCATCATTTTGCGGCTTCATGGTGAACACCCGTTTGGCATCATCCGTAAACTCAAGGGTCACCCCCGTTGCCGTTACCGGAATAGCCAGCCCGAATGCCTGTATGGGAGCCTTTGACCTGTCAGCTACATTGGTTGCTACCTTTCGCGGTTCCCCTACCGGGATGAACGAAAGTTGGTCTACCGCTGTAAGCGAACCGCTCAATTCGCCGGTTTCCAGATTCAACTTGGCGCTGGAAGCCTTCTTAAAAGCTCCTGTCCCTTTCAGTACCAGAGACATCACATACGACTCCGACAAGGCGGAGCCACTGTTGGACTCGATGATACGGAAGCTCACTTTAGCAAGGGCATGGCTCAATGTAAGCGACACCTGAGGATGCCAACGGTCTACGATAGCAGTGCCTTTACCGTACAGGTAGTCTTCCTGACCATCCAGTTCCCATTGTACATCGGTTGCTACATCTCCCGGAGCTCCGGTTCCGCCATCACTAAATATAAACGACTGCTTGTCCTTTACCGAGACGCTACTCATGACAGGTACTTTCGTACCATTCTCCGAAGCTAAGCTTACGCTCTTCTCAGAAGGAGAATAGGCATACACCGTTCCCTTTTCGGAAAAGAGATAGAGCATCGGATAGAAATCCAGATCAGGCTCCCAAGCCGAAACATTGTACTTGAATACCTGTCTGTAGTTGCCATCATACGGGTACGTTATTCCGTTCTTATCCTGCGTAACAAACAGTCCCACTGTTTGGAGCGGGTTAGGGTTACCCGGTGTAGCAACAGGAGGCACTCCCGTAACAATGCTTCTCGATTCCACCTCCACTGACAAGCCCAGATTCTTAACACTCAAAGGGACTCCCTCTTCCGTATTATCGCCTTCGCCTTCATGGCCTGTGCCCAAAGAGGTCTCCGCCTCTGTACATGAGCACAGCAGTATCAATGCAATGAGCGACAGGTTATATAAAAACTGTTTCATGGGCTTTGTACTTAAAAGAGGATTATAGAGGTATTTCTTCGCTTATTTCTTCGTCTACCCAGTCTGTTACATCTACACTAACAACGTCCAGCTTATTCTTACCAGCCATCAATGTATAAATGTAATTACTACCGGCTACCCATTCCATAGCAGGAAGAGTAACAGTAAAGACCATATCGTTACTACTGTCATTTAAGGTAACTGTCACATCTATTTCATTATCACTAAATGAGATAGGATAAACCGACATGCTGACAGCCTTAGAAACAGTCTTACCGCTTACGGCATTCAGTCCTGTGCCTGCTGCTATAAATTGGTTTTCGCTTTCTGTATCTCCTGTCTCTATCTGGCGTTTCAATATGTAATTGCTTATGTTGCGGGTGATTGTTGCTGCACTACCACTTGTTGTAATTGTACCGTCAACCAAAGACATCGTACCTTCTCCCAGAAAATTAGTAGCACCCGAATGGTTCTTTATTACAATCGATTTAAGAGTGACATCTGAAGTGCTTAACTTTCCACCATCATATACACGGAAAGATACCATAGACAGCGCATGATTCATGCTCAAGCCAATCTTCCAACCCGGATTATTTTCATTTGCGTTATCTGCATCAGCATCCGGTTTAACAACAGCGAACCCATCGGCATGTCCATTATTTACATAACGGCCACCAGCAACAGTTGCGTCATGATACATATAGTCTTTTTCGTCAAGAGATGCGATCTTCTGTTTACGGGCAGCACTGCTAGTAGAACCGTTTGAAGCCCATTTAGCACCATCCCACTTCATGGCTGCATTATTAGCATATTGAGCATCGATAGTGCCTGTTGCCAAAAGATTAGCAGGAACTTTCAAATCAGCTTCCGATGAAGGAGTTACGCCACTAAGAGCATTTGCATTATAAGGATAATAAGCATATACGCAACCAACATCTTTCGTCAGGTAGAAAGGGGTCTCCTCCTGATCTGCATGGGTAGCGCCTTTCGTTAATATGGAAAGCCAGTTGGCTCCGGCTTCATCACCTACAAACCAAACCTGATGAGAAGTGGCATAAGCAGTATGGTTAGAGCCATCCGGTGAGTACCAAGCATTCTTGGCTTTGTTCAAGATTGCAATACCTATGCCCGGCACAGAATCGTTATCAGCATAATTGTCTTTGTTATAGGTAATCTTATTGCCTACTACAACAGAGCGCGTAACAGACTTCGTTCCGGCATCTACTTTCAGATTGGTGGTTACTCCTAATGCAACCTGTCCATTATTATCCGGCTGCGGAATATCCGTTTCATTTTCAGAACAGCTTACTGCTGTAAACATGGCAACCGCAAAGGCGCCAACTCTCATAATGTTCTTCATATCCATTTGTTTTTATGGTCCTCTTTACGGAGTACCTGATTTATATTAATTTCTCGTTTAGTTCGCTTCGCTCACTCTCTCCTCATACAGGTATTTCTTCCTGATCCATATCTGTCCAGGGTTCCACACCTACAGAAACAGCATCTATGCTATTTCCATCAGTAAAGGAAAGTGTTATCAAATGTCTTTTGCCTGTCTGGAAACCTCCTTCTACCGACAAACAAACATCGGATGTTGTAAGAACTTCATTTCCTCTTCCGTCTTTCGTTGTAGTTATACGGACGTAAAGCGGATGCTCTTTTGTACCGTCGACAGGCTGCACAGGCAACAAGACATATCCTTGGGCATCCGGCAAAGCATTCCCGGGATCTGTTACTTCCGGAATTGGCAAATCCCGAATATCCTGAACTGTTAAATCCCGTACATCACCATTCGACGAAACATTAGACAGCGAAGGAGATACCAACACAAGATCTAGCTCCTGCTTAGTATGGACTCCCACAATTTCAATGTTCTTTATACTTCCCCATTTATCGGGATGAGAACTGTAACAAACAAATTGTAACTGCGTAAGCAAATGGCGGAATGTACACAAGGTAACAGGAGCATCCATACTACCCGTCAAAAGTCCCGTAGCCATTATATCGGTAGTTCCGTCTACTGAAAATTGTACACCTCCGTTAACTAATGTCGCTTTCCCATTATCCGCCGGATAGTAACCATGCAGGCGAGTATTCTCTCCCTGTATCGGATATAACTGGGATTCTGCAAAAACAATCGGCCTGCGTCCGTTTCCATTTGTCCGCTTAGCCAGACAAATGTTCCAGCTCCCATACACAGCAGCTCCTTTCGACGTCTCGTCCTGACGGGCAAAGCATACATCCAAGTCCTTTTCATAGCCGGAGTTTATCACTGTACGGGTTGCAGAGCCAATAGCCCCTTCCAAATGCACCTCCGTCGGAACAGGAATCGGATCATCCTTTCCATCCGAACAAGACATACATCCCCAAAGGAACATCGCGGTCACTGTCGTTAGTAAAATCTTCATCTCCTGCTACATTTAAAAACATTAGTTTGGAACAACAGAAGAACCTCCGCTGTTACCAGGTATCCATTCGGCTATACCGGCTTCTACGGTAATTTCTCCCGTTACAGTAAAGTTCAGGGTAATCATGTGAGATTGACTGGCTTTAACTCCATCTGCTATATTATTGATAGGTACTGTTAATGTTTTCTCCATACCGTCATAAGTAGCTTTCACTTCCAATGTAATAGCCGAAGCTGCTGTTCCCATACCCGACGTAGGATATAGCATCAAATAACCGGTCTTAGGATTTGTTTCCGTAGAAAGTGTAACAGCCGCAGGACAATTCAATACAGCTAAATCTGCATTTACCGGAGCTGCAGCAGGTGCTAAAGAAGCGCCGCTTGTTTTATCGATAGAAAGTTCTAATGCTGTAGGCACCGCTTTCACTGTGATGGAAGTAATAGCAGACCATTTTGCAACTGCTTCACTAGAACCCACACATTTGAATTGCAATTGTGTTAGCAAATGCTGAAAGGTAAATGGCTGAAAAGGATTATTAGCAGCACCCTTTTGTACGTCGGTAGCCATAATGTCTTCATCTCCCGTTATCGTATAAGAAACCTTTGCAGGATTAGATGTAGTAGCGAAACTAGCCTGGGGATAGAACCCAATTAATGCAGACTCTCCATTAGATACTGAATATGTTTGTGTTGTTCCGAATGTTACTGAAGTATTTCCGCTACCTCCGGCACGAACAGCATCAATAGCCGCTGCCCATGTAGTGTTCGAAAAAGGATTATCCAAGCGTCCGAAAGATACATTCAAATCTTTACTATAATCGGCGTCAATCACAGCACGGGTAGTTGTACTAATACCTGCACTTAATTCAATATTTTTTGCTGTTCCGTTATCAATCGGTTCTTCATCATTTGAGCAACTGCATAAACCACATACAGCCAGCATACCCACTAATAAATACTTGTTTGTTTTCATAACGTTCTATTTTATATTAATAATTATTATTCAACTGTACCTGAGCCTTCCGCACCTTGTTCCCAAGGAGCAACAGAGGCAGTTCCTTCAATTGTAACTTCACCACTCTTCTGGAATACTAAAGAAATAAGATGTGAATTGCCTGCCAATGCTTTCAATGGTTGCTGATCCTTTGTGTTTTTAATAGTAATTTCTTTGCTTATGGTATCATCGCCATACGTGATCTTTACTTTTACTCCGTCTAATGTATTTATCATTAACGGTTCACCAAACTTAACCAACGTAGTAGTTAATGCCAGCGGTGTTTCGGGAGCACCGGGTACAGGAACTTCTGCTGCAGTGGCATAAGTAATTCCACCATCTTTAATATTCATGGATTGTGCATACTGTGCACCTTGTACCTTTATGGCTTTTACTGCTTTAGGGCTATCTTCCATATACGCCTCAGACGCCTGTACCTGAAAAACCAATTGAGTTAATGCGTGCGTAAAAGCAAAAGCTCCAACCGGTTTCATTTTACTTCCATTCACTATTCCACCCCACATAATGTCTTCCGTTCCAGTTTTCTTAAAGGTTACGACACCACTCACAGAAGCAATATTAGGATGCCAAGCTGCCATATAAACATTTCCATTTGTCGGATATGTCTTGGAAGTATTTAACGGCACTTTATCTCCTGCTGAAGTTTCGGCAGCCGTCAGTGTTACCGAATTTTGCCAACTTGGAGCTACAGTCCAGTCTGTTGGTTCACTTGTAGCTTCAAAAGCAGTAATGGCAGCAGTAAACTCATCACCTGTTGTGACTGGAGCTTTTGTAATTGTTCCATATACAGTGGCACCAATTTTGATTTCCGCATCACTACCATTACCGGTCATTCCATCATCAGATGAGCAACCACACATCGTTACGGCCAATAATGCCGAACAAATCCAACTTTGTTTCATAATACTTATAATTTATATTCACTCTATAACTCCCATTCCATTACTACCCCTTATCCAATTGGCAACTATCGAAGACAATTCAATGACTCCTTTCGTATGTACATTTATTGATAAGAGATATGAAGTTCCTGCCAAAGACATTCCTCCCTCTTCTTCAAAAACCACAGGCAAATGCTCAAACCTTGTTTCATTGCCAACAGACGTCTGCAAGATTACAGAAATATAGACAGGTACATTGGGCTGGATCATTACCACACCAGGGACAGATACATTATCCGTACCCAGCAAAACGACATCACCATCTGTATAGTCATATCCTATAATGTCTTTTTTTGGACCTGTAAATTGGAGAGATTTATCTGTAAGAGACAAAGTTGCTTCTGCTTGTGTACCTTCTACTATAATTGATTTAAGGGATAAATTCCGTAAAGCACCCTCGGCATCACAACGAATCTGAAAACGTAACTGTGTAAGCAAATGAATGAAATCGAAACGTTTTTCATCCTGCCAGAACATATCGTTCATGCTTCCTGCCTGTTCTTCCGACAACATAATATCTTGCTGTCCGTCTAGTATATATGAAACTTGATTATTATCCGACAGCTCAGCCGATGGTATAAAACCACATAAGTATACTTGACTATTATCTTCGGGATAATAACGCGGTTCTGCAAAAACGACACGGCCGACTGATTGCATGGCAGCACTCCAGACTTCTGTATAGTTTTTTGATTCGACACCTTTCGCAAAAAAGACAGAATCATCTATTATATTTTCATAATTATCGCTACCTGCATAACCTAGCTGTGATTGTAAAACAATTTCGCGCCGTCCGGAAAAATCATCTTTTTCCGACGAACACCCCGTTCCTGTATAAATAAATAATACAATCAGAGCTAACAGACGATAAAAACACAATACAAATTTCATACCCTTACGTAATTTCTATATACTACTCATAGGTTTCAACCCCGGCAACCCCTTTATGCCAGTCGGTCAATTCTATCTTTATCCCATCTATTTTATCTGGCGAAATCTCCAAATCCAATACTATATAAGTGGATAAACTTTCATTAAAAGCGTCATTCACCTGATCGCTTATATCTGTTGATGAAGTAAAAGCATTACCATCCTTCTTGGTAACGTTAAGAAACAACTCCGCACGTTCACCTTCACCTCCGCAACAAAAACCAAATAAATTAAGCGATGTAGCATATACATCACCTGCAATCTGTTCCGGAGTAAATCTGACAGAAGCCACACGGTCAAAAAGAGCTTTCCCCGTAGGAATATGTATTTCAGGAGAAACACCATTAATAAAACCATCTATCTTCCTGATACCATCCAAACCAATTATTTTAATATTCAACTCCACTTGCTTAACCAAACAAGCCGGATATAATTCATTGGTGCTACAATCGGGGCCGCTAACATCAAGTTTTCCCTCACCTGTACCATACAAATTCATAGGCTGGGCAACATGCGACACCGTAGCTTTCAAAGAAGAAACAGGACGAGCAACTGCACGGGCAGCATCGTAGCCATTATCCATATCTAAGTCTATATTCGTACCATCAGGGTTGCAAACGGCAACCTGATAAATTCCGGCAGGCAGAGTACCTTCATATCCGGAAGATTTGCCATACCTAAGAATAGGAACAGAAGAGCCTTCCTTATAAAAATAATAGATCATGTCCGAGGGTTTATCCTTCGTTTTCCAATTCAATATCAAACGAACCTTTCCATTACGATCCCAGTCTTCGTCTGTAGAACGATATACGCAGGCTGATAATCCGGCAACTAAAGCAATGATTCCGGCCAAACATAGGACTTGTGTATATTTACATTTCACCATACTCTTTCCTTTAAAATCCAAAACGATACAATACACTTATTTTTAGCCCAACCATAAATCCGGTAGACGAAAAACGAGTCTCCAAATAATTTTTATTATCTATTTCGTCATACCTGTATTTCTTTCCATTAAAGACAGAACGATATCCGGTCTGCAACTCCGCTTCCATACAAAAACCGGAATAAACAGGAATTAAATAACCGATTGAAGCACCTGCTGTCCAAAAACGTCCGGTACGACCATACAATCCATCCACACTAATTTTCTCCCCCCGTATATCAAAATCACCATACTGTCCAAACAATCCAACACTAAGCCCACTAAAAGAGCCTTTTTCAATCGGCCACACTTTAGGCGATAATGTAATATCTGATACGGACCATTTATTATCATCCTTTCCCTTATACGAAAAGTCTGCATATTTACCGGCCAAAGCAATCGACCATCTATCAGCAAAATAGTATTCTAATTCCAGGTTTGGCATAAAAGAACCTATCTGAATCCCTGTATTTCCATTGCCCAATTCAAGAGAAGAAACAATTTTAAACCAAGGCAGTAAATTCGTTTTTACTGCAAATTTTAAAGGAAAGACATAATGTGCAGTCTGTAATTCTTTCTGTACAACAGACGGGGTAGTTGATTTAACTGCCGGTTTTACCGTTTGTGTTTTGAGTACCGGAGTCCCATTTTCTGTCATCACTCTTCCGGTAACAGAAACAGATGGTTTATTTTTAATAAGCAAACGATAGTCTTCCAGCTCCGAGTCATCAAACAATTCGTCCGTAATAACATAAATGATACGACTTTCTCCATTTGAAGAACCCCGTGAATAGAAATCAACATAAGGAACACTTCCGTATCGTTTAATAGCATCTTTAACAGCAACAGGATATAGACTTTCACTATAGCAGATTTCCTGATTAACAAACCACGGAAGAGGTGATCCTACTAAATATACATCTACCCTATCCCTGTATGTTCCACTCTTATCAATGTAGAAAGCCACGCATTCATGAGGAATATTCAATTTGGATTTAACATATGCACGTATACGACTTGCACGAAGTGAAGCTTCATTAATAACAGTTCCTTCGGCATAATCATAAGCGCTGACATGAGCAACAATTAAAATATGAGATTTATTATCCAATAATTTTGAACGGGCGGAAAGAAGATCTTCGTTCATACATTGCAAAGCAAACGCATTATCCCCATAATCGACTAGTAAAAAATTCTGATTTTCTGGAAAAGAAAACAAATAAGAATTAGCAGGTAAATAATTCTGTGCCAACACTTCATTTACCCCTAACAATATACAGAATAACAATATGTTCAGAACTTTTTTCACTACTTAAGCTTCTAAGTTTAATTGTGCATCTATTATCAATAGGTGCACATAAGACACTACATCTTTGTATTTCAATCATATACAACACATCTATAACCTTCTTTTAGATTAATTGTAAAATAATGCCATTGTTAAAATAGGCTAACTCGTCAGTATTATTGATCGTTAAATTATGTTTCATTGGTGAATTATAAGTGTTTTGGTATTTTTATTTTCACTATTTTTGTGACGGTATTTACAAATAATAAAACAATGTGCACCTATTGATAATAGATGCACATTGTTTTATTTTGAGACACAACATGAATTTCAAGAGCAATTTAAAATCTGGAGTGTTTTGTTTTTTTAATCATTCTATTTGAATAAAACCTGGATTTATAGTTCAATTACCTTTTTATTTATACGTCGTATCAAAGAAGAATTAAAAGAATCTAAGTAAATTTGCGTTGTTCGTTCACTGGCATGCCCCAAACACGTACTAATAATCGCTGTCGGCATTAAATTATTACGGGCGACTGTTGCCCACGTATGGCGGGCTACGTACGAACTGAGTCCCTGTATATCTAACTTTTCCCCTATACGTGCCAGATTCCGGTTATACGCAGTGAGGCCACTACGATAACGTTGATAATTTTCTTCAAGTGATGCATCATCCAACAAGATTGGCCAAACATAATCACTATCTTCCCGGCGATATCTGTCAATTAAATGTAACATTGGAGATTCCAGAAATATAACGACCTCTCTCTTCGTTTTGACGCGTTGATAACGGATCATATTCTCATGTATATTTGAATGGCGTAAATAAGCCATATCGGCGTATCCCATACCACATGAATAAAAACTAAACATAAACATATCTCTTGTTAAGGCAACTGGAGTTCCAAATACTAAATTCAAATCCAATATTTTCCGTAATTTATTCTTGCTAAGAGAGCGTTTAACTGTTGGTTGTGGAGTAAATGAAAAACCTTCAAAAGGATTTTTACGCGAAGATATACATCCCAAAGACTGTGCCCGATTATAAATAGCTCTTATGTTCCGTAAATAAAAATGTACTGTATTACGACTTATCCCTCTATTTTCAAGCCACTCTACATAATCTCTAATAAATTCATGATTCAATATATGAAAAGGAATCCATGTATTCCCCACAAAAAGGATTAAAGACTTCAAACTACTTTGATAAACCCGTACTAAACCTAAATGACCAGTTTTCTTTTTTTCCTCTATTAACTGGTCGGCAAACCATACAAAACCTTTACGGCTAACATTTGCTCCTATTGTAAATTTATTCTCCATAACTAATTAATATAAAAAACCATGTGAAAAATAAACAGAGGAAAACACAAAAATGATATATTCAAATATTAGCTTATATTAGTCATTTTAGCTAAAAACAAAAAACAGAAACTAAGGTTACAATTAACAATAACATAATAAGCCCATTATTATATAATGGACTATCTGGTTAAAACATGATTACAAAGAAGCCAGAATAAGATTCCACACATCAGCATCCTATTCTGTAGTATATACCGTTGCATCTACTGCATGTGATAAAATATATGCAGCAGGTGTATCGTTTGATGGAGAAAAACGATCTGCCAAATGCTCTATTACAGCCTTCTTATCTTCTCCGAAAACGGGTATCAACAAAGGTGAATTATTAAGAATAAGGGTACCTGTCATAGTAATACGAAACTGATGACTGGCTGGATGCTGAGAAACTGTATAACTACGGCTATCTGACAATAGTTCCATTGTATTAGGAAAAATAGAAGCTGTATGTGCATCATTTCCTATGCCTAATATAATACAATCAAAAGTAGGCATCAAGTTAAATAACGGCAGATATTCTTTTACTTCCCACGAATAACGCATAGCTTCTGCCCCTGGTTCTTTCTCTCCTTTAATACGATGAATATGTTCTTCCGGAATGTGCAGAGGTTTAAACAACAAACGATTTGCCTGTCCATAATTACTATCAGAATCTGAAGCGGGAACACACCGTTCGTCTACCCAGAAAAAGCGAAGTGCATTCCAATCAATTTTATCTCTATATTCTTCTACCCAAAGGGAAAACATTTGTTTTGCAGTTTCCCCTCCCGACAACGCCAGATTAAACGGCTCTAAACCTTTTTCCTGCATTAGCTGAGTCAAATGCTCAGTCATAATACGAAGCGCTGTTTTTGAATCTTTACAATATTCTATTTTCATATATTCTCTTTATTTACTTTTACAGGAACAAGGCTTTTCCACCATTCCCAACATTATTTTCTGGAACGGGCCATTTTCTCCCGGCTGATAATAAAATAAGTTCTTCTCACCTTCCTCTTTCCAGTGATGAAGAATTGGATCTATAAATTTCCAACTGGTTTCCAAAGCATCACTACGTGCATATAATGTGCTATCGCCTAACATTGCATCCAACAAAAGACGTTCATATGCATCCGGAAGATAAGTCTTAGAAAGTGAATCATAACGAAAATCCATACCAACCTGTTTCACTTCAAAACCTGCGCCGGGCATCTTTAATCCGAATTTCAAAGAAATACTTTCATCCGGTTGAATCCGAATTGTAAGCTTATTGCACGAACCTCCCGAACATTGTCCCACAAACAATTTATGCGGAGTTGATTTAAAATGAATGACGATTTCCGATTTTTTCTCCGGCATCTCTTTCCCTGTTACAAAATAGAACGGAACTCCACTCCAACGCCAATTGTCAATAAAAAATTTCATAGCCACATAAGTTTCTGTAGTAGAATCCGGCGCAACATTTTTTTCTTCCCGATAGCCTTTATATTGAGCCCGGACAATTTGTGTATCAATTTCTTTTGGCTTAAACGGACGAAGAGAACGAAATACTTTTACTATTTCATCCCGAATAGGTTCCGGTTCAAAAATGGCAGGAGATTCCATCGCAACAAACGACATAAGTTGCATCAGGTGGTTCTGAATCATATCACGCATCGCACCCGCTGAATCATAATATTTACCACGATTTTCAACTCCCAACGTTTCTGTTGCACTAATTTCTATAGATTCTATATAATTACGATTCCAGAGTGGTTCAAATATACCGTTCGAAAAACGAAGTACTAATATATTTTGTACCGTTTCTTTCCCTAAATAATGATCTATACGATAAATTTCTTCTTCATGGAAAATATGACGAAGATGTTCGCTCAATGCTCTCGCTGATTCAAAGCTAGTACCAAAAGGTTTTTCAACAATGATGCGTCTCCAACCATCCGTTGATTGGGAAGCATTCAATCCACTTTCCAATAAACATCGCGGAATCACTTCATACATCATCGGGGGAGTTGCCAGATAATATATAATTTTATCCGGCAATTGGTACTTACTCTGCAATAACTCAATTCGCTCACGCAATTTATAATACTCATCCGTATTATTAGAGTCGAACGATAAATAATAAACAAAATCAAGGAACTGGTCAAGTTGCTCTTCACTATATTCTTTACCTTTCTGTTCATCAATAATATGCTGGCGCTCAAATGTACGATATTCCTCATCCGAATAGTTAGTCCTGGATGCTCCTAAAATGCAAAAACGGTTCGGAAGCAAACCCCGAACATGCAATTCGAAAAGGGACGGAAGCAACTTACGGCCAGTCAAATCACCCGATGCTCCGAATATAACTAATAATTGATCATCTGCCTTTTTCATACTATTCTTTTTAAACGTTATAACTACCGGAAACTGTCTGTCCTCCCTCACCAGTCCAGTTTGTGTGAAAAAATTTCCCTCTTTCCCAATCCACCCGTTCATACATATGAGCTCCAAAGTAATCACGTTGCGCTTGGATAAGATTTGCAGCAGAATGAAGCGTTTTCAGTCCGTCAAAATAACTTAGTGCAGCACTCATAGCAGGCAAAGCGATGCCATTCATCACACCTTCAGATACAGATTTACGCCAAGCAGGAAGCGAAGTTTGTATTTTACTACGGAAAAAATCATCAAACAACAGATTCTCCAACTCCGGTTGTTTACGATATGCTTCCGTTATCTTCTGCAAAAATACAGAACGAATAATACACCCTTTACGCCATATCATTGCTATAGTACCATAATCCAGTTTCCACCCGTAGTGCTCGGAAGTACGGCGAAGGAGAGAAAATCCTTGTGCATACGAAACCAATTTAGATGCATAAAGAGCCATACGAAACTCTTCTGTCGAAAGAGTTGTTTCTTCTTGAATACCTACATATGGATATAGCCCCGATGCTTTTTTACGTTCATCCTGCAATGCAGAAAGCATACGTGCATAAACAGCCGCTGTAATCAAAGTTAACGGATCATTTTCGTCCATAGCAGCAATGGCACTCCATTTACCGGTTCCCTTCTGGCCTGCCACATCAAGAATTTTATCCAACAAATAAGTACCACCTTCTTTATAACGAAGTATATCTGCCGTAATATTAATCAGATAACTATCCAATTCACCTTTATTCCATTCATCAAAGACACGTGCTAATGTTTCATTATCCAATCCTGCAAGATTTTTTAAAAGCGAGTAAGCCTCTGATATAAGTTGCATATCTCCATATTCGATACCATTATGTACAGTCTTAACAAAATGCCCTGAACCACCCGGACCAATCCATTGGCAGCACGGAGTCCCATCATCCAATTTTGCTGCTATAGCCTGCAGGATATCTTTTACCAACGGCCAGGCTGCAGGCGAACCACCCGGCATAATAGAAGGTCCATACAATGCCCCGATTTCGCCACCCGATATACCGGTACCAATAAAATACATTCCTAAACTTTCAACCTCCTTTACACGGCGTTCTGTATCAAGAAAATCCGAATTGCCTCCGTCAATGATAACATCGCCGGGAGATAAATACGGAACAAGTTGTACTATCAGTTCATCAACCGGAGAACCGGCTTTAACCATCATCATTATTTTGCGGGGTCTGCTAACTGACTCAACCAAATCTTTTATAGAAAAGGCTCCTATAAAGTTTTTCCCTTTCCCCCGTCCTTCAAGGAAACGGCCAACAACTCCTTCCTCACCAGGAGCTGTCCGGTTATATACAGAGACTTTAAAACCTTTACTTTCCATATTCAGGGCCAAGTTTTCACCCATCACGGCTAAACCAATCAGTCCAATATCAGATTTTTCAAAATTATCCATATCTTTGTTATTTTAATTTATCATAGAAAACAAATCATTCAATGCTTCACTCATTGAAGGATGAGTAAAAATATTATCTCTAAGAAATGTATAGTTTTCACCTGTCCGCACAGCTAAAGACACTATATTTATAACTTCACTAGAATCGGCACAGAAAAGGGTACACCCCAGAATACATCCTGTATCTTTATCCACAACCGCTTTCAATAAGCCTTCCGGCTGGCCGAGAGTCCGACTTCTGGGATTAGCAGCCGAAAGCATTCTGGCTACTTTTATATTCTTACCCATTTTCAAGGCTTCTTCTTCACTTACTCCGACACGGGACAAAGGAGGGTCTATAAAAACAGAATATGCAATTGCTTGCCTATCGTCCAAGTTACGATGCCCGTTACCAAACAATTCTTCCTTGATAATCCGGTAATCGTCCAAAGATAAATAGGTAAATTGAAGTCCTCCATGTACATCTCCAACCGCCCAGATATTCTCTACATTTGTACGTAAATGCTTGTCTACAACTATAGCACCTCTACTATCTGTTTTAATACCAGCTGCCTCTAAGTCCAAACTTTTTGTGTTAGGACGACGACCTGTTGCCAATAAAATAGCATCCGCATTTACTTTTGTTGTTTCGCCTGTTATCGCATCCCTGTAAATAACAGATGCTTTTTTAGAATCATGCTCTATAGTCTGAACAATTGCATTCAGATGGATATTTATTCCCTTTTTTTCCAATACTTCTTTGACTGCCGCAGCAATGTCTCTATCTTCCCGGGGAATAAAATGTTCACCTGCCTCTAAAACAGTAACTTTTGAACCAAATCCTGTAAACATTGAAGCAAACTCCAACCCTACATACCCTCCACCTATAATAGCCAAACGCTTGGGCAATTTATTCAGTTCCATAATTGATGTACTTGTATAAACATAAGGATTTCCCTTTATACCGTTTATATTAGGAATAATTGTCGAAGCCCCTGTATTAATAAAAATTCTCTCTCCTTCAATTTGTATGGTTTCTTTAGAAGACTTCACTAAAATTTCATAAGGAGAACGGAATGAAGCCTCACCTGTGTAAACAATTACATTATCTTTTGTATTTAATTTTTCGTAATTTACTTTACGGAGAAAAGAAGTTAAATCATTTTTAGCTTTGACCGCTTTTTTATATTCTTCTGCATATTGATCAAAACTAGCAGGTCTCCGATACTCCAAAACTTTAGACAAGTGTACCAGTGTTTTCGTCGGAATACAACCAATATTAATACAAGTCCCGCCATACATTTTTGATGAACGTTCAATAATTGCAACACTCCATCCGCGAGACGCAAACTCTGCAGCTAATGTTTTTCCTGCTTTACCAAAACCTATAATTATTGCATTATATCTTTTCATTGCCGTCCTTTCTCCTATTATTAACTATTAAAACAACACTTATTTTAACCTAATTGTTCGTATTATTTCTTTAAAAGTCTTCGAGCCGTATCAGAAAGAAGAATAAGGGCTCCGGCTAAAATAGCTATATCTTTTATCACTAATCTGCCTGCTCCTGAAAGTAAAGGTACGATTAGAAGATGCTGCTAAATGAAGAAACTCGTTGTAAAAAGCTGTTACTTTTGTTTTCATAATCACTTATATTCAGGTATTAATATTATTATTGCAAAAGTAACGGCTGCTCTATACGTAAGAAATGGTTATTTTCCTATTATAATTTGCAATTTTTCCTATTCTAAAACTTTCTCAGCTTTATTTTTATAGACAGAACGATAATTTGAAGTACTCAGGCCCGTTGTTTTTTTAAAGAAGCGGCTAAAAGTTGCCTGATCTTCAAATCCTAAAATTACAGCTATTTCCTTCGCACTTTTATTGGAATAAAGTAATAATCGTTCAGCTTCTGCCTTAATCCGATCATGTATAATACGGATGGCTGAAGGCTGATGGTAAGAAGATAATATATTAGCCAAAGTTTTAGGAGATTTATTCAACATATCTGCATATTCCTGGACCTGTTTCTTTTCTTTATAATATGTATCCACTAATACATGAAATTTCCGGATTATTTCAAATTGTGAGCCATTTTCCGGAGCTACACCATGACGGTTCTCAGCAATACGGGTACAAAGAATTATAAAACGTTTTAAAAGAACCCGAAGCATTTCTTCCTGCAAATGGTCACAATCTTCAAACTCCACTTGCATAATGCCTAACAAAGTTTCCAACTTATCACGTTCTTTTTCTTTTAAGTCAAAAATAACTATTTGAGACGATCCATGAAACAATAAGCCATTACACGAAACTTCGTGATCATTTCCATGTATACAATAAAAATTACTATTGAATAATAAAGCAATATATTCACCTTCTATCCGTACAAACTCCAAACGGTACAAATGAGATAAAGACATCAACTGATTAGCTTTCAATATAACCCTTTGATGATCAATTTCCAGTTCAATCTCACCAGAAAGTATCCATATAAATTTATAAAATTCTTTATCTCTCAAAGCGGTGTTGTTTTCATGCAAAGTATTACAGAGAAGTATTTTCCCTTTCATTTTTGCGTTTTCAAAAAGTAGATTCATAATATATTTGTTTTATAATTATTCATTTCCATTCGGATGGGAATTCTCCCGTCAGCCGCCGAAACCATCTGGAGAATGTATCTTGGTTCGAAAATCCCAGCATAATAGCAATTTGCGATGGACGTAAACGTGTTTTACGAAGTAGATCCTTTGCCTCCAACAATACATAATCTGCAATCCATTCCACAGCTGTCATTTGAGAATATTGACGGCATTTCATATTAAATTCCGGTGAACTCAATCCTAATTTTTCTGCATAAAAATAAGCCGGAGAATGATGGTAACGACTAATCAATAAAGCCAAATCATGGAAAAAAAGAGGAATATCATCCCTCTCTATTCTCTCTTCATGCACAGAATACTGTAAACCGATAACTAAAGCTCTCAACAAAGATTCAATTACCTTAGCCCGTATTTCCCTGGGAGTATTCAATTGCGACTCTATTAAGTTAAGCATAGTCATTGCTTCATTTATTTCTTTCTCAGTAATATCCCGAATAATCAAACGTTGCCGGTTAATCAAAAATTCCTCCGAGACAAAGACAACTATACCGCTAAAGTTAGTTTCTATAAATGATTTTACACTTGTTACACCTTCACCTGCAGCAAGTAAAACCTGTCCCTTTACTATATTACAATCGTCTTTATTTACCTTACAAGAAAAAGAGCCTCCGGTACAAATCACAACTAATGTACCTGTTTCAAAAGAAGGCAAAGCCTCTCCCTTCCCATCTTTCACATGATATATTTTTAATGCTCGTTCCAGTACTAATTCAGGTACAGAAACCATATGATATAGGTCTATTGGCAATATTCTATTTATACTATTCCCCATATATTATGCATTTAAAGAATTGATTTGCTCAATAAACATTTAAAGATAGTTATTAGTTTTGATCAGATACCGCATTTCATAATTATTCAAATAAAAAAGCACTATCTAAAATACTTATAAGTGAATCAAGTTTATTTATAAAGTCTGAACATTCAAACATCCTTATTAGTTCTATATTTGCACACTATAAAAAGAACAAACAAAACAATGGAAATATTTTTCAAACCTATAACATTGGATGACAGAGAAGTTATCACTTCATTCACTTTTCCAAGCGATTATCGCAACTGTGATTTTTCGTTCGCCAACATGTGTAGTTGGCGATTTCTATATAATAGCGAATTTGCTATCGTAGAAGGATATCTTTTAATCCGTTTCTGGATTGAAGATAAAAGTAGAATTGCATATATGATGCCAGTAGGTAAAGGAGACCTAAAATCTATAATTAATCTATTAGAAGAAGATTCTCTAAAACACGGTCATCCTCTATGTATGCTAGGAATTACTCCTGACGCAAAAACAGAATTAGAAAGGGTTTTACCTAAAGATTTTTATTACATTCCTGAACGAGACTATTATGACTATATATATCTTCGTGAGAATTTGGCTTCTCTGAAAGGAAAAAAATACCAATCCAAACGCAATCATATCAATAATTTTAAAAAGCAATATTCTTATGAATATATGCCTATCACCCCAGATATAGTTCCTCAATGCCTCGAATTAGAATGCAAATGGTATAAAGCCAACCTAACAGAGAAAGATGACGAAGAATTAAATGACGAACGTCGTTCACTGACTTATGCCCTCCATCATTACAATGAATTGGGACTAATTGGAGGAGCCATCTGTGTCGCAGGAGAGATTGTGGCATTTTCTTTTGGAGCACCGGTCAATCACAACACATTTGCTGTTCATGTAGAAAAAGCTGATGTAAATTATGATGGAGCATACACCTTAGTAAATCAAGAATTTGCATCTCATCTGCCCGAACAATATATATATGTCAACCGGGAAGAAGATTTAGGTATACCAGGTCTGCGCCAAGCCAAGCTTTCTTATAACCCTACTATTCTACTTGAAAAATGTGCCGCTATAAAAAAACCAATACTAAAATAATAGCGTTATGAACAAAAAACAACAAGTAAAAGATTTATGGAGAACATGTTTCGGTGATTCCGAAGCATTTATAGACCTTTATTTTGATCGCGTATATCAAGATGATAATACGCTAACAATCGAAAGAAACGGACAAATTGTTTCTGCATTACAAATGCTCCCATACACAATGACCTACTTTGGTACCGAAATTTCGGTAGCATATATATCAGGTGCATGTACAGTTCCTGAACAACGTGGTCAAGGATTAATGAAACAATTGCTACAAGAAGCTTTTGAAGAAATGAAAAAACGGGATGTTGCAATAACTGCATTAATACCTGCAAACACAAGGTTATTCGATTACTACCGTGAACAGGGTTACATCGAGGCCTTCGATTATACAACAGAAACCTATATCCGTCCTCAAATAGTCGTTCAAAAGCCATTATTAACAGTAGTTCCTCCTGAGGTCGATTCAATGAACACATTGTATAAATACTTCGATAAAAAACTCAGGGAGCGTACATGCTGCGTATTACATACTTATGACGATTTTGTAACTATTCTTCGTGACCTGGCACTTAATGGAGGACAAATGCTTACGGCACTCAATGAAAACGAACAACCTGTAGGTATGATCTTCCTTCATTTATTTATAGACTCAAACGGACAAAAAAATATTTACGCAAAAGAGTTGATGTATGACAATGAAGATATAAAAGCTCTTTTACTTCAGGAAGCCACATTACAAAACAATGTAAATCAAGCAATCTGCGAAATATCACCAACTCCTCCCAGTACAATGCCCAAAGGTATGGCTAAAGTAATAGATACAAAACGACTTATACATCACTGGCATTCCAAACACCCTCATAGTCCTTTATCTAAAAGTGATTTAGAGAATATGGACATTCAAACATTAACACAGCATTTGTTGGATTATCCTGACAAAAAAGCATTTATCAGTTTAATGCTTGATTAAATAAATAAAAAAGGTTTCGGAAGCAATCTCCGAAACCTTTTTTATTTATTCAGTGAATACTTTATCATCCACCGGATGTTTATACCAATCAGTATCCTGTGTCCCTCCGGATTTGCACCAATTTGCAAACGTAGGATAAGCCTCCATAATATTTATACCTTCCAATGGATATTTAAAATCATCGTATGGAATCATAAAGCCCCACATCATGTTATCATCCGACTTATATCCATTAGTATCACCTTTCACCTTTTCTGTTGGAATCCGACCTGCTAAATGCACTTCTGATCTGTTGTTCGAATCACCTCCATTCACAATAAAGAAATTCAACGCATTTACATTTACGTTCTCCATAGCTACCGGTGCCGTAAAATCTATTTTACATAGAATGTTTCCAGAAACAACCGCATCCGCACCTTTATATGTATTTGTTATTTGTCCGTTTGGCACTCCAAATGCAGCATGCGCATTACCAAACAACGGAATTACGGCATATGATGAGCCTTCAACCCCATTTCCAGAAGAAACAAAATAATTATTTACAGAAATATCATTCAATGCAGTCCTAGTTACACTTTTAATCGAAGATGGGATTACTTTATCCAATTGCACACCAGCCCCTAACTTTTTAGTAGCCCCCAAAGCTCTCATGTCTAAATTAATTTCCATCGAAACGACATTGTTATCCTTATCTTGAGAATAAATAAAGTTTTTCACACCTAAAACCAAATCATTCATATCATAGTCGCTATTCCCTGGCCAGCCATCTTCCATAGCAAAAATATAATATGTAGAAAGAGCAACTTCTATTGGAAACTTCGGATCGGAAGGTGTTCCGCTTCCCGGGTTTTCTTCTATTCCGTCATCATTACAAGTTGTCGGAGCTACTGCATTAACAGGAACACGTGATAAAGTCACCCCTTGTTCCATTTTACAATCTCCCGAAAAATCAGATAAACAAATCAAATTTAATATTCCACCAAAAAAGGCGGAACCTTCACCACTTCCCCCAATATATGATTTCATCATTATTGTAGGTATAAATTGATCAACATTATGTCCGATTATTTTATTATTCCATACAAAAGTCGCTGATTTTTCAATTTTCACAACAGCAGAGCCAAACATATTGACGTTAAGACCATTACCTTTAAATTCGTCACATTTAAACAAACTACCGTCTACCAATTCAATATCCGTACCATCACAATACATTTTATTTTCTATATCCAAGCTGCAACTATTAATCAGTATAGCTCCCTGAACAGACCCAAAAGTTGCTGATGAACAATGCCCATTATTTTCAAAATAAGAAGTACTACCTGCCATTACCAATGACGCGTTACGCAATAATTGATCAAAATTTCCACCACTTCCATTTTTTGTAATCTCCATGGTACCATTATTAATAACCTTTCCGTTGATTTTTAAGGTTTTTGCGATCAAAGTACCATCATTAATTATAGTAGCACCAGGATCAACTTGAATGCTTCCTGATGTAAATTCTATACTGCCTTCCGACTTAGAAGCAGTAGAGCCATGCACAGCAACCATAGTATTCGACTGGCCAATTGTCCCTCCAGACATACTATTTATAATAACTTTTCCTCCAGGTAAAACAATAATTTTATCATTATTGGCCATATACCAATTGGTTAAAGTTACTGTCCCGGCAACATATAAAGCTGAATTTCCTGCCCAATATGATTTTAGTTTACTAGCATTTAATAAGACACCTTCCGGAATATAATAATTTCCATTTTGTAACTGATAACCATCAGATACGTCAGATAAATCCGTATAATCAGCAGGCAAAGGATAATCTGAAGCAGATAAAACTGTTCCGCTACGCAAATTAGTATCAGACAGGCTTTTTGTTGCAGCAACAGAGCCAAATGTACAATTTATTACGTCAACTGTCGCATCACAAGCTTTCACGCTCTCACGTTGAAGAGGATCTGTTTGCTTTACATATACGTTTTTTAAAATAAGAGGATAGATTAAATCCACAACAAAAGGAGCATCTTTTTTACCAACTCCTTTCCCTAACAGATTAGCACTTTTTGATGCAAAAGGATTTGCATCATATACCTCCACAACATAAAAATATTTCCCATTGAACTGATCATTTACATCTACAGTCAATTTCGCTTTTTTTACAGTTGTAAAATCAAAATCATCAGGAATGCCACTAGTATTACCTGAATCCGGTTTTTTAGGATCTTCACCTTCATATACGTCTTTTGTACATGCAAAAAACAGTATCATCAGTACAGGAATGAAAAAGATCGCCCTCTTTTTTAATATGCACTTCATAATCAAACATTTTATTATATTTACCCTCGCTGCAAATATAGTAGAATAAAAACTATCGATGCATACAAAAAACAAAGGAAATCAATACTTATAACATTTATTCACAATTAAGAAAAACAGATTATATCATATAAAAAACAAAGGAGATCAGAAAATACGCAACGCAATATGTTTATTATAGATTTATTAAATTTACAAAAAACATTATTCTTAAAAATTAATCCAATTGATAAAGTTTCAGTTTATTATAGAGAGTCTTTCTATCAATTCCCAATAACTGGGCAGCACGTGTTTTATTATATCCGGCTTCTATCAATGCTTTTTTAATTAAATCCCTCTCATGCGTTTCATTTTTCAATTGAATATTAGAAAAAGACTGTTCCGGAATTTTTAATTCCTCCGGCAACTCCGCACATGTAATGTAGCGGCCGGCCGCAAGCAAAGTTGCATATTTAATAACATTCTTCATCTGGCGCAAATTACCCGGCCATGAATAAGTTTGGAATAAATGCAAAGTAGCACTATCAAATCCGATTATATTTTTATTCAATTCATTATTTGCCAAATCAAGAAAATGATTTGCATATAACAATAAATCTTCTTTTCTTTCTTTTAAATCCGGAATCCGGATAGTAAATTCATTTATACGGTGATAAAGATCTTCACGAAAATCCCCTTTATCTATAGCCTGGCGCAAATTTTCATTAGTAGCAGAAATAAGGCGTACATTTATAGCTATTTCCTGATTACTGCCAATAGGCTTCACTTTTCTTTCCTGAAGAGCACGTAATAATTGTATCTGAACTTCATAAGATAAATTTCCTATTTCATCCAAAAATATCGTACCCCCTTGTGCCGCAACGAAAGCACCCGTCTTATTTTCTATTGCTCCGGTAAATGAGCCTTTCACATGTCCGAAAAATTCTGAGACTGCCAATTCTTTTGGAATAGCTCCACAATCCACCGCTATAAATGGAGCTTTACTATGGTTGCTCTGCTCATGAATACGACGTGCTATATGCTCTTTGCCTGTACCGCTTGCTCCCATTATCAATACAGACATATCCGTAGGGGCAACCAAACGAATATGTTCATACATTTGTTGTGAAGCCAAACTTTGTCCTTCTATATATAAAGAACTCTGAGATTCATTAACAGATTTAACAACAGGCGGTTCTATCGTCTTATTTCCAGAAGATTTGAATACCTCATTTATTTTATTTAATAAATCTTCCGGGTTCAGAGGTTTTGCTATATAATCTGCCGCTCCTAATTTCATAGCCTGTACAGCAGTTTGAATCTCCGCATAACTAGTCATCATGATCAAAGGTAATACGGGATATTTCCCTTTCAACCATCTTAATAATGAAATACCATCCTCATCCGGCAAACGCAAATCTGATACAACAAGGTCATATTTACCACCTTCTATTTTTTGCCTTGCTTCCGAAACAGATGCCACACTTGCCGTTTCAAAACCTTTTTTGCCAAGCCATGTCGTCAGCATCAGGGAGAAAGTTATATCATCTTCAACTATAAGGATTGATGGCATAATTATACGTTTTAAATGTTACACAAAGGTATTAAAGGAATTTTGAAAAGACAAACAAAAAGGGCATCCAATATGGAATGCCCTTTCATTTTACAGACTTAATAGAATATTCGGACTTGCGAATCTTTTGTTTATAACGGTTTAAATGTAGAAACGCCAATTTTCGATTTCAGTTAAATCAATTCCAATTTCGTGCCAAAGTCTGCCAAAAGCACGCCTTTAAATCCATAAAATACTATCTATGAACAGATAAGTAGCATATAATGTTTCCTTACATAAAAATTCTTTTCTTATTTATGTAGAATACCCTTCCACAATTGTAGAATTTATCCACACCTGCTATCACACATTTTGTTCACTCTTATTATTTTTTAGTTTTAACTCCTGTTTGACTTATTAGCAAAAAAGTCTTATCTTAGACGATAAGATGAATACTAAATTACCAGACATATCCAAAGAGGTTGAAAAACTCATATTTGACAAATTAGAGACATTCAACAAAGGAAAAATAACCGACAAAAGTTGTTATTATATTCTTGTTCCTAATAATAAAACACTTTATTACACGCTTTGGTTTTTTAATCTTAATGCTGTTCACCATCCATCCGTATATATTTCCAATTTAGAATTAAATGCAATCAGTTCAATAAACAAAGCTATTCACATGGTGGCAAACTCCTTTTTACCGCTATACATAACCGACAAAACAGATTCTTTTTTTAGCCATGGCGATGACATTATTTCTTTCGGAAAATACAGAGGGCATCACTTACAGGATATTTACACAATAGATCCACGGTATGTATGCTGGCTTGCCGATAAATATGAGGCACAGACAAAAAGTGAACATAGATTTAAAGAGATAGCTGTCACTTATAGCCAGATATATATAGATTTATATACCCGCAAAAAATACAAAACGCCAATAAGTTCTTTTGTTGGAACTCCTGGTGATAAGCTCACCAACCTAAATCTGACAATAACAAAAGTACGGATTGAAGATGACCCTTATAAAACAAGGATAGAGAACGGGAGTACTTATTTTTACGTAGATCAACTTATTACTGCTATAGACACAGATAAAAATTTATTCCTGTTTACATACAAAGCAAAAGAGCACAGTTTCGAATCACGTGTTTTAAGTTGTTATACCCATGCATACAAAGTGGAAGAAAAAATACATTTATTGTCAGCAAGAATCTTAAAACATATTGAAATACGAGGCATAAAATATACCAAATTAGGATACATCAAATTCTAATTTCCTGTTACCTGTTTTACTATAACAACAGCCTGCTCTATAACTTCGGACAACAAATGCATCCAACCGGTATCAGACAACTCTTCATCGTTTTTTTCAAGCAACCTTAGCTGCTGAACCAATGTATTAGCGCCTAACATCGTAAAAAGAGGTATTAATTTATGAGACAATCGTGCTACTTCCTCCCTATTATGTTTAGATTTTGCTTCTTGCAAAAGTACTATGCTTTTATTCGTTTCCTCCGAAAACGTATGAAGAATAGAAGCCGATGCTTCTTTATCCTCTCCTGCAAATGCTGTTAATGACGAAAAGTTCAATTCCGTCTTTACTTCAAGATTTATAGTCAACAACTTATTCAACAAAGATATTAACTGTGTAGCTGTAAACGGCTTATTAAGAAAAGCCGTAAACCCTGCATCCAAATAATGATCATGTTCTTTTGACACACTCGCAGAAAGAGCAATAACAGGTACTTTTTCCGTACCTTGTATGCCCGAAGTCCGTATCATGTCCAACAAATGGAAACCATCCATACCAGGCATTTGAATATCCGTAATTATTGCATCAAAAAAAGTATTTTTCAATAACTCAGGTACCGAATGCGGATTTGTACAGCATACTACTTTTACATGGCTTTGTTTCAAAAGTTCTTCTGTCAAAGCTAGCTGTAAAGGATCGTCATCTACAAGAAGACAACAGATATCCCGTTTATCAAAAGTATGAACAACATTACCATTCTCCCGTTCCTGAGTTGGAGATTGAACAGGTATATCCGATAAAGAAAGTGGTAAAATCACAGTAAAATCACTTCCTTCCCCCAATGTACTTTGTAATGATAATTCTCCACCCATTAATGATATAAGTTTATGGGTAATTGATAACCCCAAACCAAACCCTTCTTCCTCATCCGTTTCCGGCAAACGGGTAAATTCGCCAAAAATACGGCCTTGTTCCTCCGTGGGTATACCCGGTCCCGAATCACAAACTATGACAGAAAGCTGATAAACCGCCTCATTTTCATTAATAGAGACAACCATCACAACCCGCCCCTCTTGAGTAAATTTAATGGCATTGGACAAAAGATTACCAATTATTTGACGTATACGGATAGGATCTCCTACATAAGCTTTATCCATAAACCGGTCTTTCAGGTTCATGACAAATTGCAATTTTTTCGCATCTGCCAGAGGCTTGAAACTCGTATATATCTCATTAAATAGTGTGGCTACATTAAATGGAACACGATGTATCTCCATTCGCCCGGATTCCAACCGATGAAAATCCAGTAAATCGTTTACTAATGACAAAATATGATTGGAAGAACCAGTCATATTTTCCAGATAATACCTTTGACGTTCATCCGGATGCAAATTCAATAACAATTGAATATAACCTATTATGGATGAAAGCGGAGCACGTATATCATGGCTGATTGTCAACATTAATTTCTCGCGGCTGCGCAAAAGATTTTCAGCGTATTGTTTCGCCTTTTCCAACTGCAAACGATAATACTGGCTACGTGAAATATCGCGACCGATAAAGAATAAAAATAGTACTGCAATAATAACCGAAATAATAGCTATGCCTGCGATTAAATGGGAAGTTTCACGAAGCAAATCCTGTTTTTTAGTCATCCGCCCAAGAGAAGCGTTAACCTCTTCCTCTTCAATATCGCGTAACATTTGATTTATCTTACTAGTTATCACGCTATTGTTATAACGCAAGTTCACAGCACGCACCATTAAAAGATCTATTAATTGTTTACGTTGCCCGGCTACACTATCCTGTATGCTTTTTAATACACTTACAATCGTATCAGATGGACTAAAAGCATTTAAAAGTGTATCCGATACAATCTCGCGCGTAGTATTCACTACGATGTTCGTATCTTGTTTGGAAGGAGAAAAAGCCTCAGCCAGACGTCGAAAAAAGCCCCGGCGTTTCTGAGGAATCACAACTGTATCTTTTTTTATATGAATCCGATCCTGCAACTCAACCCGTTCTTCCACAGTATCTTGTATGGCTATTACTTTTTCTATATTTTCAGTATATAGACGTTCTGCATTAGCTTCATTCCAGGTTTCCAACAGATTGAGAGTATTCCGGCGTTTCTGCTCCAACATCATATCTATTGAATCTATTTTTGCTTGTTGTTGCAAATCCGATATCAGCACACGCAACGTATCCATATTCTGATGGGCTTTGTTAAGTGTTCGGTTAAAATGCGTCAAATCATTATCCGGTATTCCCACCAGTTGTCCCAAAGCTTCACTTTCATACAAAAGAGACAAAGTATTCGTAACATAATAGACTTTACGCCTTGAAGTACTGTCTGGCTGCTCTTCTCCGGCCACTTGCTGCACAATCCGATAAGTGTAAGCAACAGAACATACAGCTATACTTATCAATAATATATAGCCGAAAACAACTTTACTTGTTATATGTCTGTTTTGACTACTCATTTATAAAAAAATCAGTCTTTATCGTAAGCAATGTTCCATTTATCCATCATTATAAAGTCTGCTTTTTTCAAGCCTACTTTCCAAAATGGTATCGGGTCGTCATGATCCCCTAAATACATCCGGTCACGGATTATATAAGCATGATTCGACACGGCCAGTGTCGAATCGGCAACAGAAGTACGTACTCCTGCTATATCCAGCATAGTATGGAAAACCGTATTTGTACTCACCGGTATAGATTGATGAGCCATTACGGTCTGGTATTTCTCCTGATATACTTCACGATATTCCGGAGAAAACCAAATCAATAAAGGTATATGCAACTGATAATAAGTCGGTATCGGAGAAGCATGAAGATAACGGTTGCGGGAATCATCAAATATATCTTCTCCATGATCACTCAGATACATCATGGAAGCACATGCATTCGTCTTCCCTAAAATTTCAACAATTCCATTCAATACATAATCCGTATACCTTATCGAATTATCATAAGCATTCCGCAATATCTTTTTGTGTGATGCCCGTATACCCTCTACCTGGTCGGGTTTATATATTGAAAATTCCTTCGGATAACGTTCATGATAATTAAAATGAGAGCCATAAGTATGAAGTACCACAAATACGTTTCCTTTCGATTTATCCAGTTCCTTTTGCAAATACGGTAAAATAGCACCGTCATGCAAAGATGTTAAATAAGAACCTGCCTTAAACTGGCTCATGTCTATAAAAGTATCGGCTTCCCGGTAAAAAGCCCCGATCATAGAAGTAGTCAGTTTCTGATTGGCTATCACAAGCGTATGAAAACCTGCTTCTTTAAAAGCCGTAACAATACTTTTTCCGCTATATATAACTCCGTAATCTTCTGCCGATGCTGCCGAAAGGATAATAGGCACACTTTTATGCGTATTATTCGATTGAGTAACCACGTCCGTAAAATGTGCTAATCCTGCAAGTTTTTCCATATAAGGGGTCGTTTCGCGGTCATAGCCATAAAGACTCCACTCCATTGCTCTTGAAGTCTCGCCTACTACCAATATATATATTTCACGCCGCCCCTCCGCCTGCACAGGCTTCGTTGCATCAAACTTAAAATTTGCAGATGTTTTCGAATAATTCGCATTTTTCTCCGCTTTGTTTATAGCAAAATACAAATTGTATAAAGCATTTGCCGGATAAATATCATCTTTAAGAGAAAAACGATAATCTTGTAAAGGAGATAAAAAACAGAATACAACGCCTGTAATAAACATAAGCAAACTTATTTTCGCCCATTTTTTTCTAAAAGAAGCAGATAGAACTTTTTTAGAACGAATCGATCTGAAAGCTAACCATAAAGTAGGAAGCGTATACAAAAAGAACACACAACTTATTATCAAAATTAAGTTCCCCAACAACTCACTGGCCTCCGATGCATCAGAGCTTGTCAGGTTAAGAAACATATCTACGGCTATTACAGACTGGCCGAAAACATACAATAATACTAATTGCCCCCCATCCAATATCACTTTAGGTAAAAAGCACCAGACTACAATGCCCGGCTTGCGGGTCAACAATAATAATCCCATCCAGAAAGCTAACGGCAATAGTATAGAAGCCACTCCAACCGTTATTGGCAAGGATTCCGTAAAGAATAACACAAAATTAGGCACAACAAATAAAAAAGCAAAAACAAAAAAAAGATGCTTCTGCAAAGAAATCCAATGTACCAACTTATCACAACGCCTCATTATCTATACTATATATCATCCATTTAACCCAACATACGACTTCTGATCCGGAAAACGAATTTCTGGAACTGACAAAAATAGTTGTTATCTATTGGATAATAACTGTACAGAGACACAAAAAAAGTTATTTCAACAGGATTAAAATCCCATTAAAATAACTTTTCACTTATTTATACGCAAGATATTACCTTACCGTTACCTCATCTATAAAGAACCAGGCCGGGTAACCTACCCCGTAGTGCCATGACGGACATGTCTTCACACCTTCTATCTCTACCTTTATATAACGGGCTGTCACAGGTGCATCCGCTTCACATTTTACCTGGACAAATTTTACCTGGACAGACCGGTCTTCATCCAGAGACTTTGTTCCGAAAGGTTGATATGTCCTGTTATCGGCAGATACCGAATAAGTAACGCTCTTAGGCAGCAACACCCATTGCCCCAGTTGATGCAAGAAGTCGCTTTCAATTGACGAAAATTCCGTTTCTTTTCCCATATCCAGGATAAAAGCGCCATCTACGCCTTCCCAACCTACCCAGCTTTCCACAAAGGTAGTTCCGCCAAACAGTTCATCAGTAAGGGCTGTTTCTCCTGTTGCTTTGTATTTGCCGGAAGGGGGTGTCAGCCAGATCACTTTCGCTGCCTTTGCCAGATTGGTTGCCTTACCCGGAAGATAACGTTCCGTATATAACTGACAATATTCGTGAGGTGAATTGCTCCGTTCGTTCAGCGTAGGCACGTTGAAGTAAGCCGTTCTTTCATCGAACAAGGCCAACTTTGCCTTTATCTCATCTACATCATGCCCACCCTCAGCACGTGCAATTTCAAGTTCTGCATATTGCAATGGCAAACGCGAAAGACGTACACGGTCTAACAGAGTTTTATCTGATACAACCGCCTGTTCTGCCTGGTCAAACAATTCATTATAGCGTTTACGGCATTTGGCATTCAACATGCCATCTTTATGCGTAACAGGAGAATCATATATCCATAAATCCACATTACTTGCCAGCAGACCACCTTCCAACAGTTTTTCATATTGATAAATATATGGAGCAGCAGCACCATAATAACCATCCATAAAGGCTTGCATCAGCGAATCTGTATTAAGATATGGGTTCCACATCAGTTTGCTCACCATATAAGCACGCATTTCCGGAAAATCGCCACCTTTGGAGCCTCCTATCTGCGAAAAATGCATTGTTGCATTATGTTCTTTGAATAACTGAATATTCTTCTGCAATATTGGAAAATTAGGAAACGGAGAAACAAAATTGTCAAAATTGATTCCATAATCCCATACAAATATATTTTTACTGATAGCAGACCAACCCTCCATTGCTTTCATAAAGTCCTGTCCCGATTCGTTATCCGTCAACGGAACTTCACGTTTGCAATCTATGTCACAAAGCATAATATTTACATTCGGCAATGGTTTTACTTGCTTTGGGGGATGCATTGTATACAGATAGGCCAAAGTAGAAAATTCCTTGTCAGGAAAACGTTCGGCCAGTTTATTCAGAAAATGGATAAGGCTTCCCGAAGGTCCTCCCTCCCGGTCATCCAAAGCTTTACAAGCCGGACAAGTACAATTGGTATGGTTCCCGTCATTCTGGCTAACCGAAATCATATTCATTCCCGGATTTGCTTTAAAAATAGAATCTATTTTCTGTGCTACCACTTCAAACAACTCAGGATTTGTCAAACACCACTGACTGGCTTTGCCCGGACGGCGTTCTCCATTAATAAACGAATAATATTCCGGATGGGAAACTCCGTATATATCCGATGGTAATATTTTGTCGAACGTATGCACCCAATAACCTCCTGCAAATACTTCCTGAGGTTCCTCAAAACGAAACCAAAGTTTATAAACCGGATCATCTTTCAAGGCATAACACTGACTCTGGCGATAACGGAATGCAGGATTTTCCGCACGATCCAGTTTCGGCAAAATTATAGTAGACTGCTCTTTAACTGTATAGGTATCTGCCGTATAATATGCAACTCCCAGGTAATCCTCCAGTAATGTTACGACCCCGTAAATAGAACCTTTATCTCCTCCGCTACTAATGTAAAGAATCCCCTGATCCGTCGCCAGGCGGAAACCGTCTTCGGTTAATCCCGAAGTATCTCCTTTTCCTACTACGACATCCCCCGGTTTTGCCTTTTTACTATAAACTATAGGTAACTTTGCTCCGCTTATCCGGGTCACAAAATCCTGCAATAAAAGTGCAGCCTGATCATCCACAGCATTTTGTTTGTCTACAATAATCCTCGAAACGGGTTTATTGTCTTTTACCAACTGAATTTGTGCATTTATTCCTGTCGCCACTAACAAGAGCAGGGCTGCACACGTGTTTTTTAGTTTCATGTTATTTAGATTTAGAAATATATCGATTTATATCAGGCTTTTGAAATTTTCCGGACAATAGCAATAAATTCATCATTCGTAATAATAAATTCCGGCTCCTTATAGTTAACATAATCCTCAAAATAATCGCTCGCAATATCAGCAACTATATTTTCCCCATCCAGCCCGAAAGAATTTACTAAACATTTTACTTTCGCACGTATCTGACGAATCATCTGCAATCTGTCTTCATAACGTTCAGGTTTCTCAATATCCGTTATATGTTCATTACGGGCAATAAGATAAACCACCGTATAAAAAGTATCTATATCACCAAAAACAGGTATAAACTGTATTTTTTTATCTTCCGGCAGTGCAGCCAGTGTTTCTTGTATTTTTGTCATAAACCGTAATTCTATAATATCATTCTACAGGATTATGCAAATATACTGTTTTTCGCCGTAATCTACGAATCTTTTATCCAATGAGGCATTACAAATAATATCACAAAAGCAAACCATCCCGATGATTTTTTAATTTCATCGGGATGGTTTTGAAAAAAGATCGGGATGATTTCGGAAAATGACAAAGAAGTACCTACATGTAGGTATTTATGACATATTTTAATCAATAATTAATATAGAACAGCTCTTTTTCCTTACAATTATTAATACCTTTGATGCTTGGATAAAAATAAAAAGTTCCAAAAAAATGATACAAGAAGAATTGATTGGTGACCTGAAATTAAAATGGAAACGCATACAACAAGCTATGCAAAAAATAGAAGCAGACGGATGCTTACTTACCGTAGATGTTAATCTATATTATACGACCGGTCGCATTTACAGCGGATATTTTTACATACCGGCAGAAGGGACTCCTTGGTTCTTTGTAAAACGGCCAAACGGGTTATCAGGCAATAACGTAGTTTATATACGCAAACCGGAACAGATAACAGAAACTTTTGCAAAACAAGGACTAAAAATGCCTGGCAAACTGCTATTGGAAGCAGACGAATTAACTTATAATGATTTCGTCCGGTTGCAGTCTGTTTTTAATCCAAAAGAAACAGGCAATGCAACCACTCTGATGCGTACGCTACGGATGATAAAGACACCCCGGGAAATTTCACAATTCCGGATATCAGCCCAAAACCACGTTGCTACTTATGCGGAAATTCCGGAATGCTTCCATCCCGGAATGACAGACCTGGAACTGCAGTATGAAATAGAAAAGCGAATGAGAAAAAACGGATCGATAGGTTTATTCAGGGCATTCGGCGCCAATATGGACATATTCATGGGAAGTATTCTGGCCGGAGAAAATGCAGAAGTCCCTTCTCCTTTTGATTTTGCTTTAGGTGGAGCTGGAATGGATGCATCGTGTCCTTTGGGGGCAAACGGAACGGTTTTAAAAGAAGGAACAGCCATCATGGTAGATATGGCAGGGAACTATACTCCATATATGACTGACATGACACGCGTTTTCTCCGTTGGGAAACTTACAGACCTGGCCTACCGCGCCCATCAGGTTGCCCTTACCATACAAAATAAAATAGAAAGTAATGCTAAGCCAGGAACAGCCTGTGCAGATTTATATAATGCGGCAATGGAAATCGTGGAGAAAGAAGGCCTTTCCCCCTATTTCATGGGAACAAAGCAACAAGCTAAGTTTATAGGGCATGGCATCGGTATCCAAATAAACGAATTGCCTGTACTAACACCCCGTTCTAAAGAAGAACTAGCCCCCAATATGGTATTTGCCCTGGAACCGAAATTTGTTATTCCCGGCGTAGGAGCTGTGGGTATAGAAAATAGTTTTCTGGTGACTGATACCGGTATTGAAAAGTTGACCCGCTGCAATGAAGAAATAATCGAGTTATCTTAAACTTACATTAATTTTATACATATGAAAAAGACAATAGCTATTTTGCTTTTATTGGCATTAATCATAGTGCCATCAAAAGCAGCTGATGTTGAGAATGTGAAACCAGTCAAGAACGTGATAGTCCTTATACCGGACGGCACTTCACTTGCCACCGTATCTATGGCACGCTGGTTGCAATGGTACACAAATCCGGATAAACCGAAGTTGAACATCGACCCGTATTTATGCGGAACCGTACGTACGCATTCATCCAATGCACCTATCGGCGACTCTGCACCCACTACATCCTGTTATATGACCGGCCAACCGAGCCGTACGGGCTATGTGTCTACTTATCCTGAAAATGACGGCGATAACGACATTTATCCTACTGACCCGTCCCGTGCATTCCAACCGCTGACAACCGTACTCGAAGCGGCTAAAATATTACAAGGCAAATCAACAGGTTTAGTATTTACATGCGAATTTCCACACGCAACTCCGGCTGACTGTTCCGCCCATAGTTATAACCGCGGAAAATATGAATGGATCGCACCGCAGATGGTACATAATGACCTGAATGTAGTTATCGGAGGAGGCGTTTCCATCCTAAACAAAGAGATGGAAGATTACCTGCTTGCTAACGGTTACAGCGTATATAAAAACGATCTTAACGGCATGCGTGCCGATAGCAAAGACAAAATGTGGGCGCTATACGGAGAAAAAGAAATGGCATACGACATTGACCGTAACCCGGACGAACAACCTTCATTAGAAGAAATGACCCGCAAAGCAATAGATAAACTATCCAGAAATCAGAATGGTTTCTTCCTGATGGTAGAAGGCAGTAAGGTAGACTGGGCTGCCCACGGAAATGATCCGGTTGGTATGGCTACAGACATGTTGGCATTTGACCGCGCTTGCGGTGCTGCTTTGGAATTTGCACGCCAGAATGGAGAAACAGCTGTTGTTATTATGCCCGATCATGGAAACAGCGGTATCAGCATAGGAAAAGCCAGTTGCAAAGGTTATGATAAACTAACCAAAGATCAGCTATTCCACCAATTTTCACTGTATAAGCTGACAGCCGAAGGTTTTGCCAAGAAATTAAACAGCGAACCGAACTCGGAAGTACAAAACATTTTCCGTAAATATGCAGGTTTTGAACTGACACCGGAAGAACTGGATGCTTTAAACAACAACCCTGACTACAAGAACAGTCCTATTCCGGCTGATCAACGCAAATCGGACGACAATTCTTCTTTATACAGCGGCTCTTTAACCGGTCTTATGGCTCATATCCTGACATCAAGAACCTGCTTCGGTTTCACAACAAGCGGACATACCGGAGAAGAAGTATTTTTAGCAGCTTATCATCCACAGGGAACTTTACCGATCGGTATGCATACAAATATAGAAATAAACGAATATTTGTGCTCTCTGCTCGGATTAACTCATAATACACTGGAAGAGTTAACAAGCAAGAATTTTGCCCGCCATATGGATGTATTCAAGGATTATACTTGCAAAATAATTCCTGCCACTCACGAAAAAGGCTCTCCTACATTAGTTGTAACCAACAAGAAAGACAAGAAAAAACAACTGACAATCACCCCTTTCTCAAACATTATAAAAATGGGTAAAAAAGGAGAAAACGAAATAAGGCTCAACTCTGTAGTTGTATATGTTGACAAAAACAACACATTCTATTTACCGGAAAGCCTGACGGACTACCTGAAATAAAAACAGGACGAATATTTATAAAAAACAGAGCACAACAAATATTTAGTTTGTTGTGCTCTGTTTTTTTACAAATCCCCCTAAACGAACAAAAATATCGATTTTATAGTTATATTTGCCAAGTAATAGCAAATCCGGAATAAATATGATCGTAAATTTCAGCATTCAGAATTATGGTTCTATAAAAGACACCATCTGTTTATCTTTCGAAGCAACCAATTCAAAAGATCTGGAAGAATATTATGTCATACCGGTTGAACTCAGTAACGGAAAATCTATCAGGTTATTAAAGCTAGGATTGATCTACGGTGCAAATGCATCGGGCAAGACAACAATACTAAAATCACTCAATTTCTTACGTAGAACTATTTTAAAGCCTCTTGACAAGAAAGATAGTAAATTCAACTTTGAACCGTTTCTTCTTGATAATACCAGTTCTTCGCAGCCAACTTCTTTCGCATTGGAGTTTATACAGAATAAAGTAAAATATCTGTACGAGATTCAATTGACGAAGTATGCTGTCATCAGTGAAAAATTATATATATATAACCCCAGTAAGTCTTTAGTTTACGAAAGAGCAACCAATCTAGAAAAACAACTGACCAGCATTTCACTGGGAAACAAAATATCATTAAAAAAAGAATTTTTAAATTCATTGGAAGCAAATACTTTATGGAATAACACCGTATTGGGAGGCTTCCAAAAAACGAATATAGACTTTAATGAGTTACATGAAGTAACCCGTTGGTTCAAAGATAACTTATTACCTATTATAACACCAAAAACAAATTTATTCAGTTATATATCAAGCAGAATTGAAACAAAAGAAATAAATAAAAACAACGTTGTTTCTTTACTGAAAAAAGCCGATTTCAATATTTCCGATATTCTTATAGAAGAAACTACGCGAATATTAAACCAAGATGTATTAAGGCAGTTATTTCTACTTTCGGATATAAAAAATGAAGAAGACACATTGGATGAAACAAAAAAAACATATCCGGTAAAAGAAAAAAGAATACTTCTTCAACATCATATCGGCAACGACTCATATAGCTTAAAATATGAGCAAGAATCTGCAGGAACACAACGGTATTATCAGTTTTGCGGTTTACTGGATTTATTAATACGAAAGAATAAGATTCTGCCAATAGACGAAGTAGAATCTTCACTTCATCCGGATTTGTTAAAGTATTTTCTATTAACATTCTTAACAAACAGCAAACACTCACAGTTAATACTTACTACCCACTTCCGGGAATTCCTTTTAGAAAAAGACATCTTCAGGAATGACATGATCTGGTTCACCGAAAGAAAAGAGGACAGCAGTACAGATTTGTATTCATTAGATGACTTCAATACTTCGGTAATCCGGAATACAAGTTCCGTATATAATGCATACAAGATAGGAAAGTTAGGAGCAACACCGAATTTGGGTGATTATTACATTGAACTTGAAGAATGATGGAAAGAGCCAAGAGAACTAAAAGGGATGGAAAACAGATACACCTGATCGTTATAGACGGAAAAACAGAAAAATGGTATCTCGATTTGTATAAAGAAAAGAATTCATTGAAAAACTTCAAGGTAGATCCTGAATTATGCAAAAAAAGAACCTTAAAAGAACAATTTCAAACTATAGAAGAAAACCTCAATAATTATCTGAGTATCATCTGGGTTATTGACTTCGATGTCATTCTGAAAGAAACTTGCGAAACTCCCAAAGGAGAAAAAACAAAAATATCAGAGTTCAGAGAATATATGGAACTTTTGAAAAAGCATGAAAATGTACATATACTTATTAATGTACCATGCCTTGAATACTGGTATCTTTTGCATATAAAAAACACTAGTAAATATTATACCTGTTACAATGACTTAGAAAAAGAATTCAAAAACACCATACTTGATGGTTATGAGAAAACGGAGAAATTCTATAAGCAGAAGAACAAGGATATTTACACAAAACTTCAACCCTTTTTGGAAAAGGCAATAACCAATGCCAAACAACTGGGTGACATAAATATTTACGATATGGAAAAAGGGAAGGCCGAAATATATAAGCTTTTCAGTATTTTAAATAAGAAATAAAATAAAGCGGAGGCAAGCCAGTCTCCGCTTTTTTTATACATTTGCATACACAAGACAGATATACACAATCTATGAAGAGTAAAAGTTTAGTTTCTATCGATCAATGTTCTAAAGAGGACATTCTTCGTATACTGGATAATGCCAGAAAGTTTGAGGAAAATCCGAATCGTAAGTTGCTGGAAGGAAAAGTAGCAGCAACTCTGTTCTTCGAACCCTCTACACGTACACGATTGAGCTTTGAAACAGCAGTAAACCGTCTCGGAGGACGCGTAATCGGATTCCAGGATGCCTCTACTACCAGTTCGTCCAAAGGAGAGACATTAAAAGATACCATCCTGATGGTAAGCAATTACGTAGACCTTATCATCATGAGACATCATTTGGAAGGAGCAGCACGTTATGCATCGGAAGTAACAAACATCCCGATTATCAATGCCGGAGACGGAGCCAATCAACATCCGTCACAAACAATGCTGGATCTATATTCCATCCTTAAAACACAAGGCCGTCTGGATAATCTGACCATCACAATGGTAGGCGACCTGAAGTATGGACGAACCGTGCATTCTTTGATTGTAGGAATGTCCCATTTCAATCCTACCTTCCATTTCATCGCTCCAAAAGAGCTTAAAATGCCGGATGAACAAAAAAATTTCTGTGACAAACACGGCATTAAGTATTATGAACATACGGACTTCACGGAAGAGATAATCAACCAGACTGATATTTTATATATGACTCGTGTACAACGCGAACGTTTTACCGATTTGGAAGAATATGAACGCGTAAAGAATGTGTATATCTTACGTAACGACATGCTGAAAAACAGTCGCGAAAATCTTCGCATACTTCACCCTCTTCCCCGGGTAAACGAAATAGCTTATGACGTAGACGATAATCCGAAAGCTTATTATATCCAGCAAGCACGCAACGGTTTATTTGCACGTCAGGCTATCATTTGTGAAGTACTTAATATTCCAATCGAAAATTAATTAGCTATGTCAACAGAAAAGAAAAGAGAATTGCTGGTTGCCGCACTTGAAAACGGCACGGCCATAGATCATATTCCTCCCAGCCAGCTTTTTAAAGTGGCATCACTTCTGGGATTAGAAAAAATGAATAATACAATCACAATCGGAAATAATTTTCACAGCAGCAAAATGGGATGTAAAGGCGTAATAAAAATCGCCAATAAATTCTTTGAAGAGGATGAAATTAACCGTATTGCCTTGATTGCTCCTAATGTTATATTAAACATTATCCGCGATTATGAGGTTGTAGAAAAGAAGACTGTTACTCTTCCCGACGAACTGGTTGGGTTAGTGAAATGTAACAATCCGAAATGTATCACCAATAATGAGCCGATGCTTTCACGTTTCAGCGTTATTGACAAAGAAAAAGGTACCATCAAATGCCGTTATTGCGAACGTAAGATTAACAAAGAAGACATTATAATCAAATGAAACACGATTGGAAACCGGGAACAATGATTTATCCGTTACCTGCCGTAATGGTAAGTTGCGGAAATAATCCATCCGAATACAATATTATAACCGTATCATGGGTTGGCACAATTTGTACCAACCCTCCGATGTGTTATATATCCGTTCGTCCGGAAAGATATTCATACCCTATCCTGAAAAAGAATATGGAATTTGTAATCAATCTGACGACTCGGGATCTGGCGTACGCAACCGACTGGTGTGGCGTAAACTCAGGAAAAGACCATCACAAATTTGAAGAAATGAATCTTACTCCGGGAAAAGCTTCTATTGTAAACGCACCCATTATAGAAGAATCGCCTTTGTGTATAGAATGTAGGGTGAAAGAGGTGGTTGCTTTAGGTAGCCACGACATGTTTATTGCCGATGTAGTAAATGTGCTGGCAGATGATAAATACCTGGACCCCGAAACCAAAGCTTTTAATTTACAAATGGCTGACATATTAGCTTATTCACACGGAAAATATTATGGGTTAGGTGATTTTGTGGGTAAATTCGGTTGGTCTGTACAAAAGAAAAAATAGAGCTATGAAAAAAATCTACCTTCTGTTTGCTTTTTTCCTGCTTTGTTTGCCGGGTAAAGCCGAAAATCTTTTATACCTGAAAGATAAAGCTTTTAACTTTGGCGGCAAAGTAGGATTCAATGCTACGTTTCCGATTGTCAACTCTCTTTCTGTATATGGTGTTGAAGCTACGGATATACGTGTAGAATATAAGGTAGGATATATAGCAGCCGTTTTTTGCCGTGTCAACATTGAACGCTTTTTCTTACAGCCCAGTCTTGCCTGGCACCGTTCGGAAGGCGAAATCCACTTTAATATTCCTGAAGAAGATATAACAAATGGAGTACCGGACATTAACGTTATTGATCCGAAAAATGACCTGAATATGAAAACCAGCTCCCTGGAACTTCCCATTTTGGTAGGATATAATTTTGTAAAAGAAGGTCCTTACGGACTAAGTTTAATGCTAGGTCCAAAACTCAAATACAACTACAAAGTGGCTTACACATCCAATTTTGCCAATGCATCGCCACATGAATATATTAGTGACAGTACTCCTTTCGGCATCAATCTCTCAGCCGGACTGGGAGTAAGCATCGGACGGCTTTTCTTTGACTTTGCTTACGAGTTTGGTCTGAATGAGGTAGAATCGGACTTTAAAGACAAAGCCCCTATAGCTCCTTCCGAAAAGAACAACATCCGGATAGACAAACGTACCAATGTTATGAGTTTCTCATTAGGTTTCCTTTTCTGATTTATTTCCCGCAGATTCCTTTAAATGGGCAATATATACATGCTTTCTCTATAGGAGTTTGACTAAATGGTACTTTAGGATCAAACATTTCATCCAGGCAATCATACAATCCTTTCTCAAAAGTTCCGATATATTCAATAAAATCATTCACCGGAAGTTTTTCACGTCCCGAACGGGAATAGACAGAAGGGTCAAACGCCGGAGTAAAAAGCGTACGCATATAATAAATGCCCGGCTTAACCAACATACCTTTTCTATCTTTGGCATGGCTATACATCCAAGCATACATAAACACCTGCATGATTGCTTTAGGACGTTCCTTTTCCGTTTTATCAAAAAGACTCTCCATACTGCCGAAAGCTGAAAGCCCTGAACCTGTTTTGTAATCGATAATACGAACCGTATCACCCACCTGATCGATCCGGTCAATAAATCCCTTTAAGCGAATTTCTTTCTTGCATTTCGGAAGCATAATCTGGTGATTAATCTTTTTCTCTGATTCCAAATACAAGAAAGGCGTTAGCTTACCGTCCTGTTCCAATATCTTTTCCGCATATTTACGAATCATTTCTCCGATCAGAAAGTTTTGTCCCGTAAGCGGACGAATTACATCGGTCTTAAAGAATTCTTCAGCAAAGGCACGGGCAATAACACCAGTCAACATTACAGTGTCTTTCCGTATCAACTTTAATAAATCGGCTGTCACCATTTTACCACAGAACGGCTGGTATAACTCTTCCATCACTTTATGCAGAATACGGCCGAACATACTGCTTTCAATAGTTTCATTCACTTCCTCTTCTTCTTCCACGCCTTCAATCACTGAAAAATAAAATTTAAGAGGACAATCTAAATATGTATTAATAGTACTGGCAGAAATAGCCTTATTACCTCCAAAACAGAACTCATCCAATTGCTTCATCACTTCCTCATTTTTCTTTACTTCCAGAGGCGGAGTTTTAGAAGAGGATACGTTATACACTACAATTTTTTGAGCCAACGGCATCTCATAATGATAGCGCAACTGATGGACAAAACGGCTTACCTCTCCAGTCTGCAAACCATTACTTCGTGTATCATACAAAAGACTCACGTGGCTGGCTCTATAAATAAGACGATAAAAATGGTAAGCCCAAACACTATCTTGGTGTTCATAAGTAGGCAATCCAAAACCACGTCTGAGATTATAAGGAATAAACGAATTAGCCGCCTTACGGAGTGGAAAAACACCTTCATTCATCGAAAGGATAATCAGACGGTCAAAATCCAAAGCACGTGTTTCCAGCACCCCCATAATCTGCAGGCCCGAAAGCGGTTCACCCTGAAAAGGAATAGTTATCATATCCGTCATCCGCTTCAAAAGACGGAAATAAGTATCAATTTTCATATTTATGCCAGCTTCCAACATAACTTCTTTCATGCGGTTGACTGTGGTAAAATAATGAAACAGGAACTCTTGTTCTATATCGGCAGACCGTTGGCAACTAATTTCGTTTTCACCATCTTCATTTTCCTCCTTCGGATTAATCATCTTATTAAGTTCCTGAAGTACCCGGATTAAGTAATCTGAAAACTCATATACACCAGTAACCGGAATAAATAAGATATTTAATAAATGTGTTTTATTCAGTTCCTCTTGATAAATATATATCTTATTATTTTCAGTAATATCTTTTACCAAAACAGTTATTATATCCGGATTTATTGTGGTTACATAACGATGGTTCAAAACAGGCAGTACATCCCTAAAATAAAACGCAGGTCGTCCGTCTACATACCGTACGTTCTTTTGTAAAGCCAGAATATATTCCATTAGAGAAGCCACTGGAGTTCCTGCCAACGGATAACCCATTGTTACATTAATACGGCGTATTTGTTCAGGAATAGCATTCAATACCGGAATCAACAAATTTTCGTCCGGTAAAATTATCGCGGTTCGCAACGCTTTTTCCGCACTCAACTCTTGTTGCTTGCATAAATCCTCCAATAATGAATAAACATGTTTGGCCTGGCCTATACCGGAAGGTATTCCTATCACTTCTATAGTTTTTGACCCCGTAGTATTACCGTCTGTCCACTTATTTACATCAACTGCCAATTGAGAAGGAAAGTTTTTCAGATTCCGCTCAACAAAATAGGAAGCCTTATTATCAGGATCTGTTACTTTATCGGAAGCATAATCCCAATAAAAATCGGCAATACCCATTTTTTGCAACTGCAACAAAAAATGCTCTTCAGCTACCGACAATGCATTCAGACCGATAAAAACGACTTTATCATAAGGTAAGTCATAGGCTTGTCCTTTTTCCAACTGTTCCACAACTTCACGGAATATCATGCCTTCATAGCCTTTTCCTTCAGCATCCAATGTTTTCCGTAATTCTGCATATAGCCCATAAAGGATTTGCCAAACGGCCAGAAAACTCTGTTGATTGGGAGTATCACTTTTGGGATAAAATGAAGACCAGAAAGTTTGTATAGCAGCAATCTGCTCTTCACTTAAAAAAGAAAAACCATCTTCTATTTCTTTCAGATCGGTCAGGTTAGTAAAAAGCATGCGGGCATCAGCCATATATTTATCTATATCATCAAAATCGTTCAGTAACATTTCGCCCCAATAAAAAAATTCATCGAACGTTTCAGTAGAGCCACTCTGCTTAATATATATATCATATAAAGTAAAAAGCATATCAATACGATCGGCAGACTGCTTACCGCTTAACTGAACAAATAAATCATTGATTGTAAGAATAGTTGGTGAGAACAACGGCTTTTCAGCCACTTCAGAAAGATACTTCTGAAAAAAGAGTCCTGCACGACGATTTGGAAATACAAATGCTAAACGGCTCACATCCGCCCCACATTCTTGATAGAAAAGTTCCGCTATCTGATATAAGAATGGTTTCATACTTTTACTGGGTTCAAAAAAATTCCTTCCGAATGAAAATATAAATTCTCTCGAAAGGAACTGGTATTTCTTCCGAAAAGGATATTTTTATCGGCTATACAAACGTACGCAAATATTTCCTATTTCAGAAAGCTCATATAAAAGAAAAGGTCATCCTCACGGACAACCAATCTCATTGTTAACCTTAAATCTAATACCATGAAAAACACAGTGTAAAGATATGAATTTTATGCTGTGCAACACTAATATTTATTTGGATTTCTCGTCAATTTAACCTGATTTAACTACACTGTGTTATAAAACATGTTTTCAATCATAAAAAAACAGCTTGCAGAAATCTGCAAGCTGTCCTCCATACCATATTATCAAATAAACATTAATCAAATAAATTTCTGAACCGGCTGAATATTTTTTCTTTCATGGATTTATTCGGTTGGAAATTAGGAGAATTCTCCAATCCCGTCAACATATCTTTTTCGGAAGACGACAAAGATTCCGGAATATACACACTCACATTCACCAACAAATCACCTGTGCCATAGCTATTAACAGAAGGCAATCCTTTATTACGCAGACGAAGCACTTTACCTGGTTGCGTACCCGGTTCAATCTTAACTTTCGCTTTACCGTCAATCGTAGGCACTTCAACCGTTCCTCCCAAAGCAGCCTGAGGAACACTTAACAACAGATTGTATAGCAAATCATTTTCGTCACGAATCAGTTCAGGATGCTCTTCCTCTTCTATAAGAATCAACAAATCGCCATTAATACCCCCATGACGTGCCGCATTTCCTTTTCCATTCATGGAAAGCTGCATACCTTCAGCAACACCTGCCGGAATGTTTATAGTAATGACCTCTTCATCACGTACAATACCTTCACCATTACACTCAGGGCATTTCTTAGTAATTACCTTACCTTCTCCACCACATGTAGGACATGTAGATTGTGTTTGCATTTGTCCCAAAATTGTATTGGCTATACGCGTTACAACCCCACTACCCTTACATGTTGAACATGTAGTTGAGCCATCGTCACCGTCTGCTCCATTGCCATGACATTTATTACAAGAAACGTATTTCTTGACCTTAATTTTTTTCTCAACGCCGTTGGCTATTTCCTTCAAATTCAACTTCACTTTTACACGCAAATCCGAGCCACGATTTACGCGTCGTCCGCCGCGTGTGTTTCCTCCAAAGCCACTAAATCCGCCAAAACCGCCAAAATGACCACCAAAGATATCGCCAAACTGAGAGAATATATCTTCCATTGACATACCGCCCCCAAAGCCACCTCCTTGTGAAGCACCTCCTACCCCGGCATGACCAAACTGATCGTAACGTTGACGTTTCTGAGGATCACTCAATACATCATAGGCTTCTGCAGCTTCTTTAAAATTTTCTTCCGCCTGCTTGTCCCCCGGATTCTTATCGGGATGGAACTGTATAGCCTTCTTGCGGTATGCTTTCTTTATTTCTTCTGCCGATGCATTTTTATCAATGCCCAACACTTCATAATAATCTCTTTTAGCCATCTTAGTATTTGTTATTTGCTTCTTTTTGCTTATTCACCTACTACGACCTTTGCATGACGAATCACTTTGTCGTTCAATGTATATCCTGTTTGTACACAATCCAACACTTTACCTTTCATTTCAGTGTCAGGGGCAGGAATAGTAGCGATAGCTTCGAACATTTCCGTATCAAAAGGTTTTCCAACAGCTTCTATTGCTTTTACACCTTGTTGCGACAAATATGACACAAATTTATTATAAATCAGTTCAACACCATCCACAATAGCCTTTATGTCATTCGCCTCTTCTGACTTATGAATATTTTGCAGTGCACGTTCAAAATCATCAATTACAGGAAGAAGCTCTATTATGGCCTTTTCACCTCCATTTTTTATAAGTTCCGATTTTTCACGCAAAGTACGTTTACGATAATTGTCAAACTCAGCCATCAAACGCAAATGCGAGTCATTTAACTCATCATATTTTCTTTTTAGCGCATTCAATTCATCCGACACTTTGGCAGAAGCGTCAGTTTCTTCTGTCGCATTTGTCTGTTCATCCTGCAAATTTGTCGCATCCTCATTTGCCATCTGTTCATTTTTCGGAGAAGTTTCTTTCTTCCCGTTAGGATTCATCTTGCTCATAATTTATTTTATTTTTTTATTACTATCTAATTGTAAGCAATATACACCATTATACACCTACTTTTTCAAAGCATGCAGATAATGCCGTCCATACTGTCTTTCACCAGAATAGCATCAAATATATTGCCAACTATTCTATATAAGAAAAAATCTTTACCTTTGCATATATTTAGGCTTAAAATAAAAACATAAGAATTTTAGATATTATGAAGAGAGCGATTCTGTCAGCATTGTTGTTATTTGCTTTTCTTATAGGTTTTGCACAAAACCGTAACGGAGTAGTTTGTCGTTTAGGTTTCACATACGATATAAGTACAAACAATAACTGGGGAAAAGGAAAGCCGGTTATTAAAAGTGTTATTCCATACACGCCTGCCGAACAAGCCGGTATTAGTCAAAGCGATATTATAGAAGAAATTGACGGAATTCGTGTTATTGACCTTTCGGCAAACGAAATCAGCCAATTACTTAATCCTGCCGAAAAGAACGACGTAGTGTTAACAATCAGTAATCTTTCTACGCCATTCAAGCAAGCTATCGTAAAAAAAGAATGTAAAAAAAGTAATTCTATAACAGAAGATCAATTGGCTTCGGCTTTTGCCATGTATAGTCTGGAAACAACCAGCGACCGTGAATTTACATGTCCTTTCAAAACGATTGTGACTCCAGATTCTGTGAACTTCGCCAGGTTTAAAACTTTTGCATTCGCTCCGATTGATCAGAACAACCATAAATTAGAAACGGCAATCAATGAATCTATCGAAAAAGAATTTACAAAAAAAGGCATGACTCTCGATAATAAGCAACCGGACATACTGATACAAACATTCTATTTCTTTGATAAAAACCCAAATTACAAAGGTGCAAACAAAGTATTAGTAAACAAGGAACCTACTTACCGTTATAATTATTCACTCAACAAAATGGAAAAGTTTCCATTTCTGAATGGTTCTGCAAATGAATCCGAAGCCGAATATTTGCTGCAATTCGGATTCCGCCTGATAGACCAGAAAGACATCCCCGGGCGTGTATTATGGGAATGTGAAGCAAACGAACTACTGGAAAATTCCTATCGATTGGATACATATGCCCAAATTCATGTTCCTTTAATGTGCATGCAATATCCATACATAAAATATACCCACAATGTAAAATTCGGTGTCAATAATAAATCATATAATTATACAGGTATCAGTTATGATATAGATCGCCTGGAATTGATCAGTGATGTAAACCGCAATTCTCCCGCTTATGCAGCCGGACTTCGTCCGAAAGACATAATTGAGAAAATAGGCCGTAACAAAATGGATCATTCTGCAGAAGAATTTTCTTCCGCATATAAAAAATTCATAACGAACACGATGCCATTTCGTGATCCAAAAACTCGGTTTACCGATGCAAACGGTTTCACGCGTTGTATGCTATGGGATACATTCAAATATCCGCAAATAGCAGATGAAATACAGAACCCCAACTATCTGGGAGCATTCTCTTATTTATACAATTTTGCACCTTATATTAATCTGTCAGGGCTCAACACCTGCACGTTTTATATAAAACGAGGTAAAACCAAACTGGAAGTTATTATCCGTCCTACCATCCGAACAGAATCGACGGTAGAGATTAAATAAATGAATTCAAACACGTGATATATCCACAAAATTTTGAACAGAAGACAGGGTTTGATAAAATCCGTCACTTAATTACAGACAAATGCCTTAGCCCGCTCGGTGAAGAGCGGGTTGCCGAAATGGAATTCTCGGCAAATTATAAAACCGTAACCGAACGATTACAACAAACTGAGGAATTTCTCAAAATCATAAACGGTGAAGATGAATTTCCAGCCAATTATTTCTTTGACGTACGCCACTCTTTAAAACGGATACGCCCGGAAGGAACCTGGTTGGACGAAAAAGAACTGTTTGATCTTAAACGATCTTTGCAAACAATCAATGATATTGTCAGTTTTTTCCGCCCCACAAACGACGAAGAGATAAAATATCCGGCACTTACAGAGTTAGCCGGCGATATTTTAGTTTTTCCTCAACTGATAGGAAAAATAGACACAATATTAGATAAGTTCGGAAAAGTAAAAGACAATGCATCCCCCACACTGGCTCAAATACGCAAAGACATCACTTCAACAATGAGTGGTATCTCACGAAGCTTGCAATCCATACTTCGCTCCGCACAATCAGAAGGGGTTGTAGATAAAGATGTAACTCCCACCATGCGGGATGGCCGCCTGATGATTCCTGTAGCTCCAGCTTTTAAGCGAAAAATAAAAGGAATTGTGCATGACGAATCAGCCAGTGGAAAAACAGTCTTTATCGAACCGGAAGTAGTTGTAGAAGCCAATAACCGTATCAGGGAACTGGAAGGAGATGAAAAACGGGAAATCATCCGTATTCTAACGGAATTTACCAATACAGTCCGTCCGATAGCATCAGACATACTACAATCTTACGAATTTCTGGCAGAAATAGACTTCATCCGCGCAAAAGCACTCTTTGCCAACCAGATAAACGCAATCAAGCCTATTTTAGAAGATAAGCAACAACTTGATTGGGCTCAGGCAAAACATCCTTTGCTCTATTTATCACTGCAGAAACAAGGGAAACAAGTCGTTCCTCTGGATATTTACCTGGATGAAATAAAGCGTATTTTAATTATATCCGGACCGAATGCAGGAGGCAAATCAGTCTGCCTGAAAACCGTAGGTTTACTACAGTACATGCTACAATGCGGATTGCTGATTCCGATACATGAAAGTTCGCGAACCGGAATCTTCTCACATATTTTTATTGATATAGGTGATGAACAAAGTATTGAAAATGACTTGAGTACTTACAGTTCCCACCTTACAAACATGAAATATTTCGTAAAGAATTGCAACGAAAAGACAATCATTCTGATTGACGAATTTGGCAGCGGAACGGAACCTCAGATCGGTGGAGCAATTGCAGAATCCCTATTAGACCGTTTCAACCGTAACAAAAGCTTCGGAGTAATTACGACCCACTATCAAAATCTGAAACATTTTGCAAAAGATACGGAAGGTGTTGTAAATGGAGCCATGTTGTATGACCGTCACATGATGCAACCTTTATTTAAACTTTCCATTGGCAATCCGGGAAGCTCGTTCGCTATCGAAATTGCCAGAAAGATAGGGCTACCGGAAGACGTCATAGCCGATGCTTCCGAAAAAGTAGGATCAGACTATATCGACATGGATAAATATTTGCAAGATATTGTCCGTGACAAACGATACTGGGAAAGCAAACGGCAAAATATACGTCAGCGGGAGAAAAAGCTGGAAGAAATAACTGCCCGTTACGAACAAGACCTGGAAGCTGTAAACAAACAGCGGAAAGAAATCATGCGAGAGGCAAAAAACGCTGCCGAACGTATTCTTTCCGAGGCTAATGCAAGAATTGAAAATACAATTCGCGAAATAAAAGAAGCACAAGCCGAAAAGGAACAGACAAAGCTGGCACGAAAAGCTTTGGAAGAATTTAAAACCTCTATACAAACTACCGAAGAGGAGGACGGGAAGATAGCCCGCAAAATGGCTAAACTTCAAGAACGCAATGAACGAAAAAAACAAAAGCAAAAAACGACAAGCCAACCTGCATTTAATAAAGACATAATAGAAGTTGGCGACAACGTTCGTTTAAAAGGGCAAGTATCGGCTGGAACTGTTATGGAATTACAAGGCAAACAAGCAGTTGTGGCCTTCGGTATGATAAAAAGCACTGTAAAGCTAGAACAGCTGGAAAAAGTTAGCAAAGGACAAATCAAGCGTGAAATCCAGAAAAGCACCTTTGTCAGCAACCAGACGTCCGACCATATGCACGAAAAGAAATTGAACTTTAAGCAGGAAATAGATGTTCGAGGTATGAGGGGTGATGAAGCTTTGCAAACAGTAACGTATTTCATTGACGATGCTATTCAGGTTGGCGTCGGCCGTGTCCGTATCCTGCATGGAACAGGAACCGGAATATTACGGCAATTAATACGGGACTATTTGCGTACAGTACCCGGAGTGCACCATTTCCAGGATGAGCATGTGCAATTCGGCGGAGCCGGTATTACCGTAGTAGAACTAGAATAAAAGCAGATAATATATGAGACGGAAAGAGGCAAATTCGCACAAAAGAAGACGCATGTCAAATAGAAATTTATCAGACAAGTATTTCTATGTCGGCGAACACGAAACAGTAACCGGCATCCGTCTCACACAATATAATGAAACGACCATACATACGCGTGAAATCAAAACAACGGATACTTTCAACAAATTAGTTGACACTAACTATATGAATTGGTTTCAGGTTAGCGGATTAACAGATGCAGAAGCCATCACCCGCATTGTACAAGACTTTGGTTTGCATAATCTGGACGCTAAAGATATCCTGACCCCTCAACATGTAGTGAAGATAGAAGAATATGAAAGCCGTTTGCTTATCATTCTGAATTCGTGTTACTACGACGCTAACACAGAAATAAGAACCGAACATATCAGTATCCTGGTAGCCGGAGATACGGTAATAACTTTTACAGAAAGCAGTAATCCAGTATTTGAAGCCACTTATAAAGCTCTCGAGTCCAATATGCTTAGTATTCGCAAAAAAGGTAGCGGATTATTATTGGCATTCCTGTTAAATACAATAATTGCAAACATTGTCGAAAGTGTAACGAAAGTGGAAGAAATGCTGGAAGATATAGAAGAAACTTTGCTGGATATAAAAAACAGCCAGGAAAACATGGGTTCACTTATCCAGCAACGCCGGCATGAATACATGATTATCCGAAAAAACAGCCAACCATTAAAAGAACAGTTTTCCAAATTACTACGCAGTGAAAATGGAATTATCAGCTCTGATATACTTCCGGTTTACAATGATCTGGCAGATCAACTATCATTCATCATACAGTCTTCGGAAAGTTGCAGGGAGATCATTTCATCATTAGTGGATCTTTACATATCCAACAATGATTTGCGCATGAATGCAATTATGAAACGGCTCACCATTGTATCTACCCTATTCATTCCACTTACATTCCTGGTAGGTGTTTGGGGCATGAATTTCAAATTCATGCCTGAGTTGGATTGGAGGTACGGTTATATTATAGCATGGTCTGTTATGGTAATATGCGGAGTCATCACCTGGCTCTACATGAAGAAAAAAGACTGGTATTAATTACAATCCGTAGTTCTTCTTGAATTTATAGAATGTATTCTTAGATACATTATAATACTTACAGATGGAAGTCACCGTTTCGCCACGTTCAAACATGCTGATAATTTCTTCTTTGCTAGCATCTAAAAAAAGCTGCTTAGACTCAGAACCTTTCGGACGGCCCAGTTTTTTCCCCGCATGTTTCAACTCGATAAGTGAGTCCTTTGTACGCATAGATATCAAAGCATGGTCAATAGATTCGGTCAGTTTAAAAGCCTCGACCATCTTTTTACTATCCATGCTCGAATCAAATATATAACGGTCTTCAATACACCAAAGAGAAACTTTTTTCGTCAGACACAAAGACAATATCTCCATCATTTCGAAAACAGAGCGGCTAAGACGCGTAATATCTGATACGATCAATATATCACCTTCGTTCACGCGGTCTAATGTATCTTTAAGATTCTGCCCCATTTGTTTTGCTTTCTCTCCTGTTACATCAGTTATCCATTTATCAACTTGCAAATTATCTTTTGTAGCAACAAATTTGGTTATTATATCACGCTGAATATCCAAATGATTTCTGTCCGTTCCTACACTTAAATACGCTATCACCATAAAAATACCTCTTTAATGAATTAAAGAACAATAATATATTAGATTTTGTTGGTGAAGATACAAAAAGATATGGAGTCATCTGCATTTCTATATTTAAACTTTACAGTCAAATCCAATCAAACGTTATATAAGAACATCATCTATCGGTTTTCGCAAAGAATAAGGCATTTTCTTACCATACCCAATCCGTATCAATATGGCAGGATATTCTTTTTCCAATAATAAAGACCGTGCCATACCAACCGAAAGGGGCTTCACTTCACATGGTTGATTAAGAAATGCATAAGCAATACCCCGGCTCGTCAATTCCAGAAGGAACCGTTCTAATGTGCGACCTAAATTTATCCAGTCAACGACCGAATCATTCCGGGTTGTAAATAAAATAAAATGAGAAGAAGACTGTATTTTTTTCTTATCGCCTTTATTCTGCATAAAAGGATTCAGGAAACTCTTCATGATCAATTCAGACATCCACCTGGGAAAATCGGGCGCTCCAAAAGCCTCATAACTCAACCCATCCCGGGTTTGCAACGTATGCGACCTATTATACCTGATCCAATCGGACAGTTCTTTCTTAAACTCTTTACTCTTCATTTGAATCTCATTTCCTCTCAAAACATAATCGGCTATCACACAAAATTCAGGACTACCATTCAACCACATATATACATTTGCATTATCTACTTTCCCAATCTCCTGCAATGAATAAATAAGGCTTTCTTTTAAAACCGATCCATTGTACACACTTCTGTTTGTCTGCCGTTCTCCTATCTGTTTAAATAAAGCATGCTCCTTTACAGAGTCGGAAAAGGTAAATTGCACCGTAATAACTCCATCTTCCGTAATACTTACATCCAAAGAATATCCTTTCGAAGAAGCTGCCAAAGACAAATTTTCAACAGCACATCCCAAAGAAATGAATAATTCCCTCCTATCCGTATCCACCACTTTCAGCTCCTTATCTGCATTTGGATATAATTCTACTTTGTCTTCATTTTCAAGTAAACGAAACAGCCACGGCTGCGTATTATGCCCCGAAGGTGCTTTCACAGCCTGTTCTATCATAAATAACAAATCATTGCGTTTCATAATTATTCTCCTTTCTTTAATGAGATATTTATCCCAATTTTCCTTACCTGCAAATGTTGAGACCTACAAGGAATACCCACTAAGACAAAGATAACATTTACAAACCAGAATCGCTACAATTGCATTTAACAAAAAAAGAACTCATAGTAATGATTTTTCAAAATCATTACTATGAATCAAAAAAATCATAACTATGAGTTCATCTACCAGAACAAGAATATTTACTACATTTGAAATCTAATACAAACACCGGTTCATCGTACATGAAAAAAGTTGTCATTGCTATCGATTCATTTAAAGGTTGCCTCAGTTCTTTTGAAACCGGAAAGGCTGCTGCAGAAGGAGTGAAACGTGTTTATCCTGCATGTGAAGTTATACAATTGCCTATTGCCGATGGAGGCGAAGGTATATTAAATATCCTAATGTCTGCAGCCCGTGGAAAATACATCCGGTTAACAGCCCACAACCCGTTAATGGAAATAATTGAAACACAATATGGCATATCCGGTGATGGCAAAACGGCATTTATCGAAATGGCGACCATTAGCGGCCTGCCACTTATTCCTTCCGAAAAAAGGAATCCTATGATTACTACAAGCTATGGGACAGGCGAACTGATTAAAGACGCTTTAAACAAAGGATGCCGGCAATTTATTATAGGCATAGGAGGAAGTGCCACGAACGATGCCGGACTTGGCATGCTGCAAGCGTTGGGATTCCGTTTTCTCGATAATGAAAATAATATCCTGGGAGCCGGAGGCAGAATAATGGATAAGGTTGCTATAATCGATATGTCGCATGTACACCCGGATCTGAAAAATTCACACTTTACCATAGCATGCGATGTCCATAATCCATTTTGCGGGCCAAACGGGGCTGCCTGCATTTTTGCCAGCCAAAAAGGGGCCGACCCTACTATGATACAATTGCTGGATAAAGGCATGTATTCTCTTGCAAATGTAATCCTTTCCACTACAGGCAAAGACATAACAATGATACCTGGTACCGGAGCCGCAGGAGGAATGGGCGGAGGCTTTCTGGCCTTTTTAGACGCAACACTCAAGCCCGGCATACAGCTTTTATTGGAAACACTCGATTTCAGTAACCACATTAAAAATGCAGATATCATCATCACCGGCGAAGGTAAAGTAGACAAACAAACCATTATGGGGAAAGTTCCTTCAGGTATTTTAAGCGAAGCACAGAAACAAAACATTCCGGTTGTCGTTATAGCCGGAAGTGTCGAAAATGCAGAAGAAATCAGCAAAGCCGGATTTCAGGGCATATTTTCTATCACCCCTGCTCCTATTACTTTAGAAAAAGCAATGGATGCTAACTATGCAAAAGAGAACATTACAAACTTGGTTAGCCAGCTATGCAGATTCATTTATCCGTTCACTACTTAAATCCGGTAACAACAAAGGCAACAATTCTTCTTCAAAAATTTGCCTGCAGACGTTGTGTCACTGATAATATGTCCGGGGCCGAACTTATCCTGAAAAAATTCTTATATAATACTATATATAGCCTTTCCCCACAACTCACCTAATGATAGAGCCCCCTTTTGGTTAGGATGCAAAAGAAAGATTCCGGCATTGCCTTGCTCTTTTTGTAATTCCTCCTCAGCATGTTTTTTAAAATAATCGAAACCAAGTGTATCTCCCAGATATACACGTCCCGGATTTATTTCACTGTAATAAGAAACCAACCTCCTCAACTCTGGATAATACGCTTGAAGCCGTTCCAGGCCTTCCTGTAAATACATAGCGCCGTTATAGGTATTTGGGCTGTACCATACCGGGCGATTCACAACTACTATGCAAGAAGGATAAAGAACCAGCAACCTATCAATAATTTTTCGCATATTAACCTGATATTGCTCTGGAGAAACAGGACAACCATTTGTACCTTTTACGGCACTATCGTTAGTGCCTAACATAATAGAAAAGATCATCATTGAGCCTTTATCATCTTTAAATTTATCAGCAACTTTCTGCATGCCCGAAAACAATGTTCCCGTTTCCGGCAAATAATCAACCGTCGTACAACCGCTGACACCCATATTTGCAAACTTTACAGACGCAATCCCCGGTTGTTTTTCCAAATACATGGCAGCTTTTACAGGAGGAGCATCATGCTTAGGATCAGACAAACCCGCACCATATGTTATACTGTTGCCGATAAAAACAATATTAAGTACTTTTTTTTCTCCTGTATTTGCGATTATTTGACCGGAAACCAGGCAAAAAAGCAACAATACTAAAATCAAATCCGTTCGTTTCATAATGAAGACAAATGTATTTTATTTAGTCTGAACTTCCAAATACAATAATAATACGGCATATCGCTCAACCGTTGAAATAAAATATTTGTTTCATATAAAAAATTTCCGCGAATTACTTGAAATGCTGCAAAACGACCCGCAAACCGAAACTATAGCAATGATAGACGAAACAGGCGGAAATGCCGAAGAATTGGCTGCTCAGTATATCCGAGATTCTGTTACCAAACCTGTCGTAGCATTTATTGCCGGTCAGTCTGCTCCTCCTGGCAAGCAGATGGGACATGCCGGAGCTATCATTTCAGGAGGATCGGGGTCGGCAACCGAAAAAATTGCAACACTGCAAGTTGCCGGCATCAAAATAGCAAATGAACCATCTGAAATTCCCGCTTTATTAAAAGCCGGGCTTCATCAAAAATCAACCCGCTAAAATTTCAAATCCGTTTGTTGAATCAAACGGATTTGAAATTCATCTATTCTATATGAGCTTTCATTCTGACATCCGGCAGTTTCGTATCAGAAGTTCTATATAATGTAACTGTAGCTTCTTCTCCATCATCAGAAATAGAAAATGTTTCAAAAGTATTGTCTTCCAAATACAGTAACCTTATCTGCAATACATTTTTATTTTTCCAGGCAAAACATCCGGCTATATCAAACGGAGACAAACCCGAAGAATTATGCCGCAAAGAAACAAAATAAGGGCTTTTACGCTCTGTTTTATCATAAATCCATTGACCGTTACCACAAACAAATTCGTGTGAAGCATCGTCTGTCACCAATGTCATAAAACATTTATCATCTGCAACCTTAACAGAAATATGATTGATATGTAGCTCATTTGGCTCTACCGAATAATGACGCACCACTGTTTTATCATCTAGCAGAGTAGTTTTATCAAAAGGCATAGGCAAGCTAAGAGTAGCCATCTTCGACATCAAAGCATTATATGCGTCCTTATCATTCGGGAGTTTTTTATCTTTCACAGCAGGAAGAAAATATTTCCATACCAGATTTAGTTCTTCCTTCATATCCGGAGATTCGGAAGTAATAGCCATTACCATATCCTGATCAGGCATTACTATTATATATTGTCCGGAGGACCCGTCTGCACGAAACGCATTATTACAACATCTCCATATATAATAACCATACCCTTGTGCCCAATCATTTGCTGTACATTTATCGGGGGATAAATCCGGTTGCGGGCTAATATGAGAAGTTGTTGCCTCTTCTATCCAGGATGCAGAAAGGAGTTGCTTTCCCTGCCATTTACCTCTTTGCAAATACAATTGCCCCAGTTTAGCCAAATCGGAAGTTTTCAACCTTAACCCCCATCCTCCGCAATTAATACCAGCAGGACTTTCTTCCCATAAAACAGCATAAATACCTAAAGGCTCGAATAAACGAGGCCTTAAATAGTCACGGACAGGCAGCCCTGTAACTCTTTGTAAAATAGCAGAAACCATATAAGTCGCATATGAACTATATACAAATTTGCTGCCCGGTTTATTTACAAGCGGCGTTGCCAGAAACGCCTTCACCCAGTTTCCGTCTGCAGAAGTAAATACGGGAGCAGGTTCATTACCTGCCGACATGGTAAGAAGATGTCTGATTGTCAATTGTTCGAGGTAGGGAGTGATTGTATCCGGTAAATATTCCGGAAAAAAACACATCACCTTATCATCTAAAGTCATCAGTTTTTCATCGATAGCAAAACCAACAGCGGTTGATACAAACATTTTGCTGACAGAATGTACAATATGTCTTAATTCCGGTTGATAAGGTTTCCACCAGCCTTCAGCAATAACCTTTCCGTGACGGAGCAGCATAAAACTATGCATGCCTAAATTTTTCTTCTCTACAGCATCAATATATTGAAGAATTGCCGAAGAAGATATGCCTTCAGCTTCAGGCGTACTACGTTGCAGACCATCAGCTTTTATGTTTTTTGCCCATACAGAAGGGCATAAAAGCTGTATTCCTAATAGCATAGATATTAAACAGGTTTTCATAATTTATCGAACACTAATCTTACAATTGTCCAAATTCTCTATAATAGCTAAGCTTTCAACATGAATTCCCATATTACGCAATGTTTTTCCTCCATCCTGAAATGCTTTTTCTATAATAAATCCCATACCGGAGATCTTTGCTCCTGCCTGACGAACCAGTTCAACCATTCCTATAGCAGCATTTCCAAAAGCAAGAAAATCATCAATAAAAAGGACGTTATCTGCCGGAGTCAGGAAACTGTTACTAATACAAACACTGTAATCCCGGTCTTTCGTAAACGAATGGACCGTTGTTGAAAGCATATTATCCATTGTTTTTGGTTTTTTCTTTTTCACAAAAACAACAGGCAATTGCATAATATAGCCAACCATAATAGCCGGAGCTATGCCACTAGCTTCTATTGTTACTATTTTATTTATTTCTGTTCCCTTAAAACGACGGATAAACTCTTCAGCAATCTTATACATTAACATCGGATCCATCTGATGATTAATAAAACTATCCACTTTGAGAATTCCGCCTGGATAGCACCTTCCATCTTGTAAAATACGTTGTTTAAGTAAATCCATAAGGCTTCTATTTTATTTTTTCTTCCTTTACTCTAATAAATATATTTGCAAAAATGGCTGTTAATCCTCCGGTTGTTATTCCGGAAGAAAATATACCTTTAATGGTTTCCGGAGCTGTTTTAAGAATATCAGGCATTAACTCCACACCTAACCCCAATGATAAGCTGACAGCTAATACTAAGGTTGCTTTTCTGTTTATTTCTTGAGCCGCAATAATACGAATGCCTGCAGCAGCAACCGTTCCGAACATTAATAATGTAGCACCTCCCAATACAGGATCCGGCATTAATGAAAAAACAGTGCCTACTATAGGGAAAAGTCCCAACAAGATCAATATTCCTGCTATATAATAGCCTACATAACGACTGGCAACACCTGTTAGCTGAATTATTCCATTATTCTGCGCAAAGATGGAATTAGGAAAAGAGTTAAATATGGCTGCAATAAAAGAATTCATACCATCAGCAAACACGCCTCCGGAAATCCGTTTCAAATACTCTTTTCCCTCTATAGGTTTACCGGATATCATAGAATTGGCCGTTATATCACCCGTTGCTTCTATCGCCGTAATCAAATAGACTAAACCTATCGCAATAACAGAAGAAATACTAAATTCAATACCGTACTTAAACGGTACCGGAATATTAAAGCCCATCTGGGATTGTCCAAGAACAGCTGAAGTATCTACCATACCCAAAGCAAAAGCTAATCCATAACCAATACATAATCCAAGAACGATTGAACTCATTCTTAAATATTTATTTTTACAACGATTAAAGAATAGCACACTAAATAATACAATTGCAGCAACACCTATATTGCGAATACTTCCAAAAGTACCATTGTCCATGGCCGCATATCCACCCCCACAAGCTACCACACCGACTTTTACCAAGCTAAGCCCGATTAACAATACAACAATACCCGATACTAAAGGTGTTATTATATTACGCATATATTTAAATGTACGGCTAATTATCATTTCAACCGGAGCTGCAGCCAGGCATGCTCCAAAAATCATAGGTAAACCACCAATCATCCCTGTGGCAATTATAGGGCCAATAAAAGAGAAGCTGGTTCCTTGTATACATAAAAGCCCGGCCCCCACACCTCCAATACGTCTGCATTGTACGAAAGTTGACACACCGGATGCAAAAAGAGCCATAGAAACCAAGAAACCTGTTGTCTCCAAATCCAACTTTAAAGCCCCGCCAATAATAAGAGGCGGGGTTATAATTGCTACAAAAATAGCCAGTAAATGCTGTATAGCAGCAAATAGAGTTTCCTTCAGAGGAGGACGATCATCTATTCCATATATAAGATCAGTCTCTTGTACAGGTTGTATGGCCTCAACGAATTGCTCCTCATTATTCATATTCATTTCCGGGACTCTTATAGTTTTATATCAAGTAACGTTTCTCCTTTTACATTTAATACCTGCAAAGTCATATTTTTGCCATTCTTTCTCAACACCATGACAGTTGCACCATCAGAGTGATTGCTTCCTCCCACAATTACGGGGAAATTATTACCTATCGACCCTTTAGGATGATATACATAACGATGGGTATGTGCACTGATATTGACATCAAACGGAGCTTTAGCCAATATTTCACCCCAAATTTCAGTACAAGGTTGATATTTATCTCCGTTTCCATAAAGAGGAACATGCCCTAATAAAACTTTCTTCGAAGCTTTCTTAAACGCCTTGCTTTTAAGTTCATTAGTTAGAAATCCAAGCTGTTCCTGTCGTAACCTCGTAAAATCATTCAATCCATAATAAACCCATGTCGTATCCGGTTTATCTTCACCACAATCCAACATCACGAAACGGCTGTCACCCCAATTAAACGCGCCATAGGTTTTATCGCCAACATAATCAAACAAGCTGCGTAACCCGATTGAAAAGGCATCTCGAATTTCATGATTACCGCGAATATAAAAAACAGGTACCTGACTGGCATTCACCTTTTCATTCAGGTATGTTAAGAATGACAAAGCCTCTTCTTCCGTATGCGATTCTGCAACGCAATCACCATTAAAAACCACAAAGCTATAAGGTATATTTTTTACCTGTTCATACAAAGCATCCAATGTTGAGACATTTTTATGTAAATCATTAAATACCAACATTGTAAAATCAGTATCGTCAGCTTTTGGCAAAGTAAAGGAATAGAAAGGAGACACCGCTGTTTCTCCAAACTCTTTTTTATAGGCCTGATAAAGCATTATTTCCTGAGAACAAACACGATAATAATATTTCTGGCCGGCCTGTATATTCTCCAGCCGTATTTTATTATGCAAATCATTACATATAACCTGCCCGTCAACCAAAGTACGTGCACGTTTCAGATTCAATGTATCTGTACCATATTCTACCCAACTATAACACGGTACTGTAGTCTGCCACATAACCGTAATACCTCCCTCTAGCGGATTTTGCAAATAAGGAGCAGACAAAAATATGTCTTCTTTATTTGATTTAAATACAATATCAGCAATAACCGGACGATGATCCGAAGCTACCGGTTCATTACAAACAAAACAAGACAAACGGGTAAATGGAAGATTTTCCGTTTTATATGCAGCGATATAATCCAAACAGCTATCTGGCTCATCTGCAGGAAAAGTAGGTTGCTTCGGGTTTGTTATAATTGTAAAATCTTTCTGGATGTCAGCCAGTAAAGATGATGCTGCTGTTGCATTCCAATCACCGGCGATAAAAAAAGGTTTATTGGATTCTTGTGCAACTTTACGAATTATAGGTAATGAAAGTTCTTGATCAGCAGGTGTAAGAGACAGATGCGTACAACAAAATATATACTTTTCAAATTCCACAACGAGTAATGCCCGGGCTTCTTCCCTGCCGGGAAGCGGAAAACGTTGGACACTAACAGGTTTTTCTTTACTTAACACACCAATCCCATACTTGCCTCCGTTATAATCAATAGCGGGAGCAAAAGTCCGGAACATCAATGTACGTTCTGATAATTCCTGAAGAACATTTGTTTGTCCACTGCGCCCTGTCACACTATCAACTTCCTGCACTGCAACCACGTCCGGTTTCATCCGGTTTATTACATCTGCTATACGCTGATAATTTGTTACATTATCCATACCTTTTCCATTACGTATATTGTAACTCATGATACGCAATGTGTTTCTTTCCTGTTGGTTATTCCCAGCCAACAAGGTTTCACTGACAGGTAACAACAATAAAACAGTTGCAGCCCACAAAATCAAATTTTTCATAATGTCCCCCTTCTATGTATTTGGAACAAAAATACAAAAAATATCATTTAGGCAGACTGCACAACAAGTCTTTCAATCAGGATAATTAAATAATCAAAAAACAAACCTCTATATTCAGTTATGCAAATATTTCTTTTAATACTTGTTCAAAATGAGCTATATCTTCTCCCGTTGTATCCCACGATGTCACAAGGCGAACTTCATTTATCTCTTCATTCCACATATAAAAGAAATATTCCTCTTGCAATTTTTTCAAAGCTTCGGAAGGTATTGTAAAAAACAATTGATTAGATTCTATCTTCTGAGTAAACTTAACCTGGGGATATTGCTTCAGTATTTCAGCCAATTTACCTGCACTGATATTTGCTCTCAATGCATTTTCCAACCACAAATTATTCTCTAAATACGGAATAAATTGAGCTGACAAATAACGAAGTTTGGAAGCCAGTTGTGCAGACTGTTTCCTATAATATTGTAAATTTTCGGTTATTTCAGGGCGGAAAGAAACAACAGCTTCCCCCATCATCATCCCATTCTTAGTGCCGCCAAAACTTAAAATATCCACACCTGCATCAACTGTCAATTGCTTCATCGAACACTTCAAATAGGCACAGGCATTAGCTAAACGCGCTCCATCCATATGCAAATACATACTATTAGAATGAAGCAAATCGGCGATAGCCTTAACTTCTTCTATCGTATAGACGGTTCCCAATTCTGAAACCTGAGATATATAAACTGCCTTCGGTTGAGAATGATGACAGACACCAAAATTGTGTAACCGAGGCTTTATTAACTCTGGTGTCAATTTTCCATCCGGTGTAGAAATTGTTACAACAGCACACCCTGTCATTCGTGCAGGAGCACCACATTCATCTACATTTATATGTGCCGTCTCAGCACATATAATACTGTTAAATGGACGAGTAACGGCCTGCAGAGCTATTGAGTTCGCTCCTGTTCCATTAAAAACGAAAAAAGGAGATGCTACTTCTCCAAACACACTTTTAATTTTATTAACTGCGTCAGTGGTCCATGGATCATCGCCATAACCTATAGCATGATTATCATTTGCATTTACTACAGCATCCATAACTAAAGGATGCACTCCTGAATTATTATCACTTGCAAAACTTCTCATCTTATTCCAATTTTGCACCAAAATTACAGATTTATTTAAAAGTATATCTTAAATAGCAACTATTTAAAACAAAAAAGCCGCCCTACTAACTACAGTAAGACGACTTAAATTATGTTGTGTAATTATTTAACCATGCCTGAAATCTTTTAAAATTTTCTGCAGTTCCTGACGGGCAAAGAAAATACGGCTCTTCACTGTTCCCAGAGGTACATTCAGTTTATCTGCGATCTCATTATATTTATAACCACTCAAAAACATAGAAAACGGTATCTTCAATTCATTATTCAAACTATTAATAGCTTTCGTAATTTCCTGAATCTGGTAAGCGCCGTCCGGCGTATCGAATCCCGAATCATTCACAACATCCAAATTGTACAGATCCACTCCTTGGTCTACAACCGTTTGTGTTCTTACAATTTTATGATAATTGTTTATAAAAATATTACGCATAACTGTCAAAACCCAACCCTTGAAATTGATATTATCAACAAATTTTTCCTGATTATCCAATACCTTCAGCGTTGTGTCTTGCATCAAATCTTGAGCATCGTCTCTGTTTGCTGTGAGCATTAATGCAAAATTCATCATATTTTCTTGCATGCTCAATAATTTTTTCTGAAATTGCAATGCATTCATACTAAGTTTATAATTAAAGGTTAAATACCTGAAAAGTATTATCCTTTCACTGTTGAAGGATGTACAAATGTAAATATAATATTTGAAATAAATATCCATTTGAGAAATATTAATATTAAAAATCGTAACTTAATATTTTAACAATAAAACTTACTGAAAATGAGCAGAATTTACAACAAAACCGGGCCTTAAAATTCAATATTTACAAGTAGAATATTACAAAATGCAACATAACAAAAAAACAAGAAGAATTAAGCTAAATGAGAAATCTATTAACATTCATTTTACTCGGATTATTTTATCCTTCTATTCTATTGCTAACCAACGCAAATGAAAAAACAATCATATATCAAATCGATATAAAAAAAGAAATAGATAATACCACCCGTCTATATCTTAGTAACGGATTGATAGAAGCACAAAGGCTAAAAGCAAAGGCTGTCTTAATCCATTTAAACACATACGGAGGATTATTAGAAGCAGCCGATTCTATGCGGACATCTATTCTTTACAGTCCGATCCCGGTATATGTGTTTATCGATAACAACGCAGCTTCGGCTGGTGCACTCATTTCCATTGCATGTAAAAAGATATATATGCGCAAAGGAGCCAATATAGGAGCTGCAACCGTAGTAAATCAAACGGGAGCAGCCATGCCTGATAAATATCAGTCATACATGCGTTCTATGATACGTTCTACGGCCGAAGCTCTCGGAAAAGACACTATTATACAACAAGGAGATACGATCTACAAATGGAAAAGAGACCCTCGTATTGCCGAAGCTATGGTAGACGAACGAGTAGTAATACCCAACCTGATAGATACAGGAAAGGTTCTGACTTTCACGGCTGATGAAGCCCGGAAATGGGGTTACTGCGACGGTATAGCAGAATCGACAGACGAAGTAATAACCAAATATCTAGGATTCCAAAATTACAAACTTGAATCATATACGCCATCCTGGTTCGACAATATCAAAGGGTTCCTTATGAATCCGATGGTTCAATCCATACTTATTATCATTATTATCGGAGGAATTTATTTTGAAATGCAAAGTCCAGGTTTAGGATTTCCGTCTATAGCCTCCCTTATTGCAGCTATACTCTATTTTGCACCTTTGTATATAGATGGATTAGCTCAGAACTGGGAAATTCTGGTATTTATAGCCGGCGTTATATTAATCGTTGCTGAAATATTTATCATTCCGGGATTCGGAATAGCTGGCATTAGTGGGATCATTTGTATAATAGCCGGACTCACCATGAGTCTTTTGAACAACACAGACTTCAACTTTGAAGGAGTTTCCGGGACCGAAGTAGGAAGGGCATCCCTTACCGTCCTCATGGGGATTGGAATCAGTTTTGTACTAAGTATCTGGATATCGAGTAAAATAGGAACCAAAGGCATATTTAAGAAAGTAGCATTAAATGCAGATTTGGAAAAGGCTGTATCTACTCCCATATTTAACAACTTAATAGGAAAAGAAGGCATTGCCGCCACCATCCTGCGTCCTTCCGGGAAAGTAAATATTGACAACGAATTATACGATGGTGTTTCCGAGAGTGGTTTTATAGAAAAAGGGCAACGGGTAAAAGTTATTCGTTTTGAAAATGCCCAAGTATATGTAGAAACAATATAAAAACAATGTAAAACAGTTAGATAAATTTGATTATACAATCTACTTTATCTAACTGTTTGTTTCTGATAAACAATATGTTTTTCTACGACAATATAATGTAAGGTACCCATAGCCATCAAATCACTTAAAATATTTTTTGCGGTATAGTAATTAACATGAGCAACTCGGCAGAATTGGGCAATACTTATACTATCATGTTTATCCAGCCAGGCAAACAACTTTTCAACAGGTTTGCCTATTTTTAATAAAGTACCTTCCGGCTTCGACTTTTTCTTCCACGAAAGTACCAAAACTTCATTTGCCAGTATATTCTCATCTGCAACACGTATATAGGCTTTATATTTGTCTTCCTTATCCAGAGCACAATAAGGCTTATCCATGCCCGGTGCTATATAAACTTCGAGCACAATTTTACCATTAATATCCCATTTGGTTGCAGTAAAAGGCACTTCGGGACGAGTATACATTTTCGATGCAGCTTCTATCATATAATACTCTTCTTCACTCCTTATACCCGATATAGCTCCGTTGTCTTTCACTCCTATCAGTAAACGCCCTCCATCCGTATTCGCAAAAGCGCTCAAAGTACGTGCTATTTTTTTACTATCACTTACTTCAAATTTAAAATCGAGTTGCTGATGCTCTCCTTGTTCTATCAATGTTTCTATTGGATGCCTCTTCTTCATTTTGGCAGAGTTTTTGACCTGCAAAATTAAAATAAATACATAACTTTGCCAATTGAAAAATCAACGAAACTATGTCCCAAATAGCTCCGCTAATATCCGACCTTGCTGTAATACTTATATCTGCCGGGCTAGTAACCTTGTTATTCAAATGGTTAAAGCAACCGGTTGTTTTAGGCTACATTGTTGCCGGAATACTCGCCGGACCGGCTATAGAACAAATTCCAACAGTATCCGATATAGAAAGTATTCATATCTGGGCAGACATTGGTGTCATTTTTCTTCTTTTTGCCTTAGGACTGGATTTCAGTTTTAAGAAATTAATGAAAGTCGGCGGAACAGCCGTCATCGGAGCAATTACTGTTGTTATCGGCATGATGACAGTGGGTTATATAACCGGGCTCTCTCTTGGATGGGGGCACATGAACAGTCTCTTTTTAGGAGGTATGCTTTCCATGTCATCCACAACGATCATTTTTAAAGCTTTTGATGATATGGGACTTCGTAACCAACGTTTTGCCGGTGTTGTTTTCGGCATATTGGTTGTCGAGGACTTATTTGCCGTCTTACTAATGGTATTACTTTCTACCCTTGCCGTCAGTAAACATGTAGAAGGCCTTGAATTACTTAACAGTGTAATAAAACTAGGAGCATTCCTTCTTTTCTGTTTTGTTGTCGGTATTTATCTAATTCCTTCCTTTTTGAAAAAAGCACGGGGTTTTCTAAATGATGAAACATTATTAATCGTTAGTATCGGGCTTTGCCTCGGCATGGTTATAATAGCAACGAAAGCCGGATTTTCTGCTGCACTCGGAGCATTCGTTATGGGTTCTATCCTAGCTGAAACAGTTGAAGCCGAAAACATCGAACACCTTGTAAAACCGGTAAAAAACTTATTCGGTGCCGTCTTTTTCGTATCTGTTGGAATGTTAATAGACCCAGTGCTATTATGGCAATATAAAGTACCGATCATCATATTGACACTAGTAGTAATGATAGGACAAATCGGATTTGCTTCTTTCGGCGTATTACTATCAGGCCAACCATTAAAAATAGCAATACAATCAGGTTTTTCCTTAGCTCAAATCGGAGAGTTTGCATTTATTATCGCTTCTTTAGGATTAACGCTGAAAGTAACAGATCATTATTTATATCCTATAGTGGTTGCTGTATCTGTAATAACCACATTCTTTACGCCCTACATGATCCGGCTTGCCGAACCTGCGTACAAAATAGCAGACCGGGTCATACCTAATTCCTGGAAAAAATTTTTGGTACGCTACTCTTCCGGCTCCAATACAATCCGGCAAAAAAGCGCATGGGATAAACTTCTCAAAGCATTAATGCGTATTGTTGGAACTTATACAGCCATATCATTAGTACTTATCTTTATATGGCTCGAGTTTGTGGCACCTCTTATCACCAGGGAAATACCCGGTATCAAAGGAGCTATATTAGCATTATGCCTCATTCTTGCTTTGATTTCCCCTATGCTACGGGCTATTATGATGAAAAAAAACCACTCGGAAGAATTTCTACAATTATGGAATGACAGTAAATACAACCGGGGGCCTCTGGTTTCGCTTATCATACTTCGTATACTTTTATGCATAGGTATGGTTATGCTCCCCGTTGCCCAACTATTAAATTTGAAAGTGGGGATTGTATTGTCGGTTGCCTCTGCCGTGATCGCTATAATTATATTCTCAAAAAAATTAAAAAAACAGTCCATTTTAATGGAGCGTCATTTTTTCAGCAATTTAACTGCCCGCGAAACAGAAGCAGAGAAAAAAGCTCCGATCAATCAACGCTTTGCCAACCATTTACTAGAGAGAGACCTTCACTTAGCCGATTTTGAAGTTCGTCCCAACTCACCCAGTATGGGCAAAACATTACTGGAACTCAATTTCAGACAAAAATGCAATGTAAACATTGTAACTATTATACGTGGAAACAAGCGGATTAATATTCCGGGAGGCAATGAACGCTTATATCCATACGACAAATTAGTTGTTGTAGGAGGAGACGACGATCTGGAACACTTCCGCAAGTATATAGAAGAACGATACCGTTTATCCAATACCAATACAATCTCCGGCAATATCGAAGAAATAAATATGGAACAGTTCACCATCGTATCCGGCTCACGATTAATCGGAAGAACCATTGTTGAATCAGGAATACGAGACAAAGCCGCTTGTCTGGTCATTGGTATCGAACGAGGAACTACATCCATCATGAACCCGCCTCCCAGTACAGTTTTTGAAGAAGGCGATATTATCTGGATCGTTGGAGAACGGGAAAAAGTTCTCCGCCTGAGCGAAGGTAAAAAATTATAACTTTACTATTACAAAGTACATAAATCATATAAATATGAAATTTATAGGAATTATACCCGCACGATACGCTTCCACCCGCTTTCCGGGAAAGCCTTTAGCCGATATGGGAGGAAAACCCATGATCCAACGTGTTTACGAACAAGTGCAAAACGTATTGGACGCTGTTTGTGTTGCCACAGACGATAGTCGGATTGAAAATGCAGTAAAGGCATTCGGAGGTAACGTTGTTATGACCTCCGACCAACACCGTAGTGGAACAGATCGTTGCTACGAAGCCTTTTGTAAAACAGGCAATGGATATGATATTGTCGTAAATATCCAAGGCGACGAACCATTTATTCAACCCAAACAAATAGAAACAGTCAAAGCTTGTTTTTCCGATGACAGTGTCCAAATTGCAACTTTGGTGAAGCCATTCCGTCCCGATGACGATTTCGAAACCACACTGTTCAATGCCAATTCTCCAAAGGTTGTATTAAACAAGAACAATGAAGCCATGTACTTCAGTCGTTCTATAATTCCTTATATGAGAGGAAAAAAATATACGGAATGGTTACCCAATCATACCTATTATAAACATATCGGTTTATATGCATACCGTGCAAATGTTCTTAAAGAAATCACCTGTTTACCGCAATCTCCCTTAGAATTGGCGGAAAGTCTGGAACAACTGCGCTGGTTGGAAAACGGATATAAGATTAAAGTAGGAATTACTGAACTGGAGACAATCGGCATAGACACTCCCGAGGATATGGAAAAAGCCCTTGAATTCCTTGCCTCCCACAAATAAGAATCGGTAATAGCCTTAACCAGGCCTATAGCATCCGGAGAACTAAATTTCTTCTGGATGCACTTTCTTTGTGCATTAGTTCCTGCAATCAGGATAAAGACCAACAATATAATTAAGAAAGAAGCAGACTTTACATTCAATTTTATTTTTCTGACAGTTCGTATCTGCAATACCAGCAAACCAAATACTAAAACCATGGCAGGCACCATAGCCCGTATCATTATGTAAGGATACAGATAAGCCTCTTCTTCCGAGATATCATAATAGCAAGCACCCAAAACAGGAAACAAATAACTCAAAACCAAAAGTATCACCCAATATATCCAACGAACCCTGCCACTTTCCGCTTCGTATAGAAGAACCATTAAAGAAAAAGCTATCAGACGTCCGCCCGCCACAAAATAAATCAATGGAAGCACTGCAATCCCAAGAATAAGAGACGCCCACTTTCCTTTTATTTTTGCATAAAGATAAAATGCAACCAAAGCAATCATTATCGACAAGGTGGAAGATAGCGAATTTGACAATTGGCAATAGAATATCCATTCAAATACAACCGGAAAAAGAGCATACAAAATAGCAATATTCCCAATATTGAATTTATTCAACATCTTGGTAATGATAAACCACTCAACTAAGAAAACCAAAGTTATTACACTCGCTGCCACAGTAGGCGAAGAAAACCGAGAACTCAAGAAATCTCCTATAAAACTAGCTAATACAGCAGGTTTATCCAAATAGGAAGACAAATCGGAAATAGGCACCGGAACAGGCATTTGCCCTGAGTGGAACAAATAAAACGGATAGGAATAATTAAAAAACAAAAAACACGCAGTTACAAATATCACAGCAACTACTCCCCTCAACACAATTATCTTTTTTGCCATTATTTACGAATAATATGGTAGGAAAGGCCCAACGTTTTTTTAATTCCAACACACCAGGACCTTATTTCTATTACGGTGCAAACGAATTATCTATATATATTATACAAATTAGGCTATACAAATGTTCACAGTTTTTACTGGAAAATATCAATCATATTTAAAAATTCAAGAAAAAAAGGAGAAACCGATTCATACATCCGTTTCTCCTTTTTCAATTTGAATATTCGTGTCGTACTTTATTTCCTTTTCTGCTGTTTTTGTTTTTCCAACTGAGCCTGCTGAACTTTCTGAGCCTCTTCCAGACGCTTCATAAAGCTAGATTTTTTAACGGGCTTCCTTTTATTGGCTTCCAATTTAGCCAGCAGCTTATCTTCGTTAATAGTATAACGGAATACAAGTGTCTGGATAATAGTTATCAATGTAGAAATAAAATAGTAATATGTCAAACCGGATGCATAGTTATTAAAAATAAACAAGAACATCAACGGCATCATATACATCATAACCTTCATACCCGGCATCTGTTGTTGTCCTGTATTGGTCATTTCCATATTATACTTTGTATATATAATATTGGTAATAGTCATCAACAAACAGAACAAACTGATATGATTACCAAAATAGGTCGAGATTATAGGTATCTGCGTATTCCAGCTTACAATAGCGTCGTACGTAGATAAATCGTGCGCCCAAAGGAAACTCTGGTGACGTAATTCAATAGCCGACGGAAAGAACATAAACAGAGCAACCAAAACCGGCATCTGCAATAACATCGGCAAACAGCCACTCATCGGGCTGGCTCCGGCACGACTATATAATTCCATCGTTGCCTTCTGACGCTCCACAGCCTTATCCTGTCCCGGATATTTAGCATTAATCTCTTCTACCTGCGGACGCAATACACGCAGTTTGGCAGAAGACATATACGACTTATAAGTCAGCGGGAACAAAATAATCTTCACTATTAATGTTAACAAGAATATTATCAATCCGTAGCTATGGATAAACGAACCCAAAAAATCAAACAACGGAATAACAAAATACTGGTTTACCCAACGGAAAATACCCCAACCCAGCGGAACCAGCTTTTCCAGATCCAACTGCTGGTCTTCCACTTTTACATCTTTATCAAAAGATTTTAACAAAGCGAATTTATTAGGACCGAAATAGAAACGGAAGTCTGTAGATTCTTTTCCCTGCAAATCGAACGGAACGGACGTAGTCGCTTTAAACCGCTTCAATATGTCGCCACTGGGAACCACTTCCGAGTCCAAAGTAGTTGCTTCAAAGCCTGTATCCGAAATCAATACTGTCGAAAAAAACATATCCTTATAACCAATCCATCTCAGACGGTTCGGGATCTGCTTGCTGTCGCTTTTAGATTCACTCAAGTATTCTACATTATCGGATATAAATTTATAGTACAATCCCACATAACGGTCTTCAAACTTACGTCCTTTCTCCTGCTGGATAATACCTTGCTGCCACATCAAATCAAGAGAGTTGGTAGACGGTGCCAACACGCCGTTCATGCCTGTACCCTTTACTGAAAAAGAAAGCATATAATCATCCGGCTTTAATGTATACGTAAAGTCCAAAGAACTTCCTTCGCCCGTACTAAGGCGCATTGTTATTGTGTTCGGGTCATTACCTTTTACCGGAGTAAAATACAATTCGCTTGTATTGACAACACGGTTTGTAGCCGTTACCAGTGTAAAGTTAAACTTAGAATCATTTTCATCAAAAAGAACAAGAGGTTTCGAATCATAAGTATCATATTCCTTCAGACGTGCATAACTGACACGTCCCCCTTTATTACTCAAATGAAGTTCTACCAGATCGTTTTCCAATACAGTATAGCTGTCTGTTCCTACCATAGCCTCAGCAAATACGCCGAAACTTTTCTCCAAACGGGCTACACGTACAGAATCGGGTAAGCTTTCTAATGCCTCCTCGGCATCAGCCGTCTTATTTTCCTGTTTTTGTAATTCTTGCTGTTGAGCATATTCAATCTTCGCGATCGAATCATTATAACGGCGTTGTGCCTCCAACTGCTCCGGCGAAGGCTGGTTCAGCCAGCTAAACCCAAATAAGACTACGCCTATTAGCAGGAAACCTATTATTGTATTTTTGTCCATCTATTATTTCTTCGATTTTTTATTATCTACAGCCGCCTTCACAAAACTAAGGAAAAGCGGATTCGGATTCACGACAGTGCTGTTATATTCAGGATGATATTGTACGCCGACAAACCATTTCAATTTCGGGATTTCTACGACTTCCACTAAATTGGTATCCGGATTCTCACCCGTACACTTCATTCCGGCAGCTTCAAACTGATCTTTATATTCATTATTAAATTCAAAACGGTGGCGATGGCGCTCCTGTATATGTTCTTTGCCATAAGCTTCATAAGCTTTAGAGCCTTTCTTCAAAGTACAGTCGTATGCACCTAAACGCATTGAACCGCCCATATTGGTTACATTTTTCTGTTCTTCCATTATGTCGATCACCTTATGGGCCGTATTCGGTTCCATCTCTGTCGAATTAGCATCGGTCATACCCAGCACATCACGTGCGTATTCTATAACCATACACTGCATACCCAGACATATACCCAAGCAAGGTATATCATTTTCACGGGCATATTTAATAGCTGCAAACTTACCTTCAATACCACGCTGCCCGAATCCCGGAGCAATCAGTATTCCATCCATATCCTTCAATAGTTCGGCAGCATTGCTGTCGTTCAACTTTTCAGAATGGAATAAATGCAAATCCAGTTTACGGTGATTATAAATAGCAGCCTGCAACAAAGATTCGTCTATAGACTTATAAGCATCCTGCAATTCTACATATTTACCAACCAATCCTATTTTTACTGATTCCGTAGCAGAAGTCTTCAGTGCAAGGAACTCTTTCCAGGGTTTTAATTCCGGTGTAGCTCCAACTTCCAATCCAACTTTGCGTAAAATTATTTCGTCCATTTTCTGACGTTGCAATACCAACGGAACTTCATAAATCGTAGGGACATCTATTGACTGTATTACCGCATCTTCCGCCACATTACAGAACAAAGCGACTTTGCGTAATAAATCCGTTTTAAGTTCATGTTCGGTACGCAACACCAGCACATCCGGTTGAATACCTAATTCCTGCAACTGTTTTACAGAATGTTGCGTCGGTTTCGTTTTATATTCTTTCGCAGCCGCTATATAAGGCACATAAGTAAGATGTACGCAAATACAATTTTTACCTAATTCCCATTTTAACTGACGGACACTTTCAATAAAAGGCAATGATTCAATATCGCCTACTGTTCCGCCAATCTCCGTAATTACAAAATCAAATTTATATTTTGAACCCAGCAATTTTACGTTACGCTTAATTTCATCAGTGATATGAGGAACGACCTGTACCGTTTTCCCCAGATAATCGCCTTTACGCTCCTTACTGATTACGCTCTGATAAATACGTCCTGTAGTAATATTGTTTGCACGGGTCGTCTGAACATTCAAAAAGCGTTCATAATGACCTAAGTCCAAATCAGCCTCATGTCCGTCTACGGTTACATAACATTCACCATGTTCATACGGGTTCAGTGTACCCGGATCGATATTAATGTACGGGTCAAACTTTTGGATAGTAACCTTGTAACCTCTTGCCTGAAGTAATTTACCCAATGATGCGGAAATAATGCCCTTTCCTAATGAAGAGACTACACCGCCCGTAACGAAAATGTACTTTGTATCTGCCACGTTAGTAATATTTTAGTTATCTTATTATTAGCATATTTGTATTTCAAAACTGCAAAGTTAGTGATTTTCATTTACACATACCAACAAGTAAACCATATTTATATTTTTCAAAACTTATAAGATACATTCCAAAACTTACATTCAACAATGATTGTATATGCCATTATACACACCAATAAATAAAAATATAATTACCCATTAAAATACCCCACCGACTATTTATATAAAAAATCCTGTACTTTTATTCTTTTGACCTAGGACAAAATTAAATTCGCCCCGGGTCAAAATTAATTTTTAGCAAGGTAGTAATTAATTTTGCGCTTGGTAAAAAGAATAAATATCCGTATCGTTTTCAATAAATTGTGCGATACAATAAATCAAACCACAAAGGGTCGAATGACAACGACAGAAGCTCATATAAAATCATCCGGATGAAAAGATTGTTATATGATGTAAAAGATTAGTAGATATCATTCTTTTTGGCTAATTTTGCACGCATTATAGCTAACAAATGTAAAACGGTATTATGATGATGAAAGGGTATAGCGCATGTGTATTATTGGGACTATTGTCCATGCTGCACTTCACAACGAAGGCTCAGGAATCTAATATTCTAACAGGCAATGCCATACAGCAGGCATCACAGGCAGAAATCATAACAGACACAATTCCTTCCGTCAACCTTGACGACAAGAACTTAAATAAAATTGTAGATATCCGTTCCCAATTCGAAAAGCAAAATAAAACCTATTCCGCCCCATCTGTTCCAAACGAAAGCCTGCTCCGTTTTCTGAAAAAGGATGAATTGGAACTTTCCGAAGAAGCATTGTATTGGGCACACCTGGTACGTGATGCCTCTACAGCTTTTAATGAAAACATGACTTTCAAAGATACAATTATTGTAAACCCGTTGTTTATGCCAATCGTCTTCAAAGGAGAAGTTCTTCCTAAAGACCTGAACTTCTTTGATCCGAATTCCCTGAAACCAAAAAGCATATTAAAACCTCTTGTCCAAACTGATACAATTTTTAAAAATGAACTATTGAATCGTAAGATAGAAGATCTGGCATATCAATATGTACAAAATAACTATCCAACTTATTTCCGCTATTCATTAAATGATTTGCCCAAGGACGTCATAAAACCAAAGGCTATCAAGAAAACGACTTACGAAGATTTACCTCTAAAAATAGAAAACGAAGCTAGCTTCAGCGATGTCGATGCTCCGGTTAAATTCATCCCGGAAAGACGTTACTGGATATCACATTTTGAAAGCGCCATCCAGTTTGCACAAAATTATATCTCGCCGAACTGGCATAAAGGAGGTGTAAGTACTTTAAACCTGACAAACCGCCAATACTTCGTATACAATTATAATAAAGACAAAATACAGTTTACCAACGAACTGGAGTGGAAAACGAATCTATACACAGCGCCAAAGGATACTTTGCGCGACTATAAAATAGGCGATGACGTATTCCGCGTCCACAGCAACTTTGGTTACAGAGCATTCAATAAATGGTATTATACATTTGATGCCACATTCCAGACGCAGTTATTTTCCAATTATCAGGAAAACACAAATAACATAATGGCTGCTCTTTTAGCACCATTCAGTGTTAACCTCGGTCTCGGTATGAAATATGACCTGAATAAAAAATTTGCGAACAAACGTCATAAAAACCTGACGATGTCTATAAATCTCGCACCTCTTTCTTATACATTTATGTATAGTATAGATAAGGATATCGATTTAGGACGCCACGGTTTCAAAAAAGACGAAGCAACCGGAAAGTTCAACAACAAGTTAAGCCAGTTCGGTTCTACGGTCAATGCTACTGCTACATTCCAGTTTAACCGTAATGTAAGCTGGTATTCGCGTTTTTACTACTTCACCAGTTACGACCGCATATTGGGCGAATTTGAAAACCGGTTAACAATGGCTATCAGCCGGTTCTTCTCAACCACTATATCTTTAAACCTCCGTTATGACGATGCTGTTGCCAAAAACGAAGACTTCGATTCTTATCTTCAAATTAATGAGTTGCTTAGTTTCGGGTTTAATTACAAATGGTAAGAAGAATTGAAAATATTCACATACTAAACTTTGTTAATCATGACATAATATCTAAATAATGACTATTTTTGCCCCGGTTTTGCAATGTCGAGATTACAAATATGAGTGATAGCATAAATCATAACGGAGTAATAGAAAAGATAGAAGGAAACCTCGTCTTTGTCAGAATTACACAACAATCGGCCTGTTCAGGATGCCATGCAAAGTCTATGTGTGCAGCATCCGAATGTAAAGACAAAATTATTGAAGTTCCCGACTATACCGGAAAATTCCGGATAAACGAAAACGTTACGATTTGCGGGCAAAGTTCATTAGGTCTTCAAGCTGTGTTGCTGGCTTTTATTCTTCCCTTGATTATTGTTGTCATCGCCATAGTTATGGGCAACAACCTGCAATGGAAAGAAACCATCAGTGGACTTTGCGGCCTTTTTGTATTAGCAGTGTATTATTGCATCTTATATTTTTTACGCGATAAACTAAAAAAACGATTTATTTTTACTTTGAAAAAACTTAATTGATAATAATATCATGATTTTAATTGCCGTTATTTCTTTAGGAGTAATTGGAGCAATCGGTGCTTTGTTATTATACGCCGCCTCCAAAAAATTTGAAGTTTATGAAGATCCCCGTATTGCACAGGTTCAGGAAGCTTTACCGGGTGCAAACTGTGGAGGTTGCGGATATCCGGGATGTTCAGGCTTTGCAGGAGCTTGCGTAAAAGCTGATACTTTAGACGGGCTGTTATGTCCGGTCGGTGGAGCACCTACAATGGCAAAAGTTGCATCTATCCTGGGTAAAGAAGCCGCAAGTGCGGAACCGATGGTTGCAGTTGTCCGTTGTAACGGTACATGCTCGGTCCGCCCACGCAATAATCAATACGACGGATCTCAAAGCTGTGCCATAGCATCCACATTATATGGAGGGGAAACAGGTTGTTCCTTCGGTTGTCTGGGCTACGGAGACTGTGTAAACGTCTGTACATTCGATGCTATTCATATCAATATAGAAACCGGACTACCGGAAGTAGACGAAGAAAAATGTACCTCTTGCGGTGCCTGCGTAAAGGCTTGTCCAAAGAACATCATCGAACTGCGTAAAAAAGGCCCGAAATCCCGCCGTATTTATGTCAGCTGCGTAAATAAAGACAAAGGAGCTGTTGCAAGAAAAGCATGTACAAACGCTTGTATAGGTTGCGGTAAATGTGAGAAAGAATGTCCGTTCGAGGCAATAACCGTTACAAATAATCTTGCTTATATCGACTATACCAAATGCCGTTTATGCCGCAAGTGTGTAGCCGTATGTCCGACCGGCGCTATCCACGAATTGAACTTCCCGCCCCGCAAGGAAGCTGCGACGGACACAAAAACCGGAGCTGATAAACCAACACCTGCTCCAAAAACAGAAAAGACGCCGGTAACAAAGGAAGTTGCCGCCCCACAAGAAAAGGTCAAAGAAAAAACAAATTAAAATAAAATCTAATAGTATGCTAAGGACATTTCGAATCGGAGGTATACATCCGCCCGAAAATAAACTGTCTGCCGGTAAAAAGATTACAACGCTAGCTGCACCTAAACAGGTTATCATACCGTTAGGACAGCATATCGGTGCTCCGGCTGTTGCAGTAGTAAAGAAGGGTGACACGGTAAAAGTCGGTACGCTTCTGGCCAAAGCCGGTGGCTTTGTATCGGCCAATATCCACTCATCAGTTTCCGGCAAAGTAAATAAAATAGATAACGCTCTCGACGCAAGCGGTTACAGACGTCCCGCTATCTATATAGATGTAGAAGGAGATGATTGGGAAGAATCCATCGACCGCAACGAAACGTTGGTTAAGGATTGCAAACTATCATCTAAAGAAATCGTAGATAAAATAGCTGCTGCCGGAGTCGTAGGCTTGGGAGGGGCTACCTTCCCTACTCAGGTAAAGCTTACTCCGCCTCCGGGCAATAAGGCAGAAATTGTTATTATCAATGCTGTTGAATGCGAACCTTACCTTACATCCGACCATTCGTTGATGATGGAAAAAGGAGAACAGATCCTGGTAGGCGTTACCCTGCTAATGAAAGCTGTCAATGTGAGCAAAGCTATTATAGGCATCGAAAATAATAAACCGGATGCAATCGCTCACCTACAAAAGTTAGCAGCCAATTTCAACGGGATCGAAATCATGCCTTTGAAAGTTCAATATCCGCAAGGAGGAGAAAAACAACTGATCGACGCCGTTATCCGCCGTCAGGTGAAAAGCGGTGCACTTCCTATCTCTGCCGGAGCAGTGGTACAGAATGTAGGAACAGCTTATGCCGTTTATGAAGCAGTACAAAAGAACAAACCGTTGTTTGAACGCGTAGTTACCGTTACAGGTAAAGGCGTAGCCAATCCTTCCAACTTGTTGGTTCGCATCGGCACTCCTATCCAGGAGTTGATCAATGCGGCCGGCGGTATTCCTGAAAACACAGGCAAGATTATCGGTGGCGGCCCGATGATGGGAAAAGCTTTAATCAGCGCAGAAGTACCGGTAACAAAAGGCAGCTCCGGTGTGCTGATTATGAATAAGGAAGAATCCGTACGTAAACCTATGCGCGACTGCATCCGCTGTGCCAAATGTGTCAGTGTATGTCCAATGGGTTTAAATCCAACTCTATTGATGAACTCTACCGAATTCACAAATTGGGAACTCGCAGAAAAGAATTATATAACAGACTGTATTGAATGCGGCTCATGTAGCTATACATGTCCGGCCAATCGTCCGTTACTGGACTATATCCGTTTGGGTAAAGGTAAAGTAATGGGAATTATCAGGGCAAGAAAGTCATAAAAAAGAGCAATATGGAAAACAAATTATACGTATCGCCTTCGCCTCACATTCACGGTGGCGACAGCATAAGCAAAAATATGTACGGTGTACTGATTGCCCTTATTCCGGCTTTTCTGGTATCGCTTTACTTTTTCGGACTGGGAGCGCTCATTGTTACTGTAACATCTGTTGTCTCCTGCCTGGTATTCGAATATCTGATCCAAAAATTCCTGATGAAAAAGGAAGCAACACTATATGACGGGTCAGCTATATTAACCGGCGTTTTACTGGCATTTAATCTGCCGTCCAACCTTCCTGTCTGGATCATCGTAATCGGAGCTTTAGCAGCTATCGGTATTGGAAAAATGTCATTCGGAGGTTTGGGCAACAATATATTTAACCCGGCATTGGTAGGACGTGTATTCCTGCTGATTTCCTTCCCCGCACAAATGACTACATGGCCGGTTACCGGCGAACTGCCTATGACCTATACGGATGCTCAAACCGGAGCAACCGTATTATCATTAATGAACGAAGGAATAACCCAATTACCTTCCTACGGTAATATGTTATTGGGAAATATGGGCGGTAGTTTAGGCGAAGTCAGTGCTGTTGCATTAATACTGGGACTTATCTATATGTTATGGAAAAAAATCATTACCTGGCATATCCCGGTTTCAATACTGGCAACTGTATTTGTATTCACCGGTATTATGTATCTGGTAAATCCGCTGCAGTATGCAAATCCGTTTGTACACTTACTATCAGGAGGTTTATTATTAGGTTCCATATTCATGGCAACAGATTATGTAACATCCCCTATGAGTAAGAACGGAATGCTGGTTTACGGTGTAGGAATCGGTATTTTAACTACGGTTATCCGTTTGTTTGGTTCCTATCCGGAAGGCATGTCATTTGCCATTCTCATTATGAATGCATTTACTCCGTTGATTAACAGTTATATCAAACCTAAACATTTCGGAGGGAAGTAAGCATGAAAAAATTAAAATCGACATTACCCAATATGCTCTTATCCCTGACAATTATCTGTCTGGTAGCCGGAGCAATATTAGCAGGCGTAAATATGTACACTCTGGAACCAATTGCAGCCTCAAAAGCTGCAGCTTTGCAAAACGCAATACAGCAGGTTGTTCCGGAATTTGATAACAACCCGACTGAACAGGCTTATAAAGCTGTCACTTCCGAAGGCGATTCTTTAATCATCTATCCGGCAACGAAAGATGGTAAATTTGTAGGAGCCGCTGTAGAAAGTAACACAAAGAAAGGCTTTGGTGGTGAAATTAAAGTAATAGTAGGCTTCGATCCGGAAGGTAAGTTGCTGAATTATTCAGTACTGCAACATACAGAAACCCCGGGATTGGGTTCTAAAATGCAGGAATGGTTTCGCACGGACAAAAACAAGCAAAGCATAATTGGCCGTTCTATGACAAATGGAAATTTGTCTGTAACAAAAGACGGCGGAGATGTAGATGCCATTACGGCAGCCACTATTTCAAGCCGGGCATTTCTGGATGCAGTAAACCGCGCTTATAGTGCATACAAAGGCGGAGCCGACGGAACAAGTGGAGCTACAAGTAAAACACAAACAGAAGAAGGAGGTGAGAAATGAGCAACTTTAAGATATTGATGAACGGTATCATCAGAGAAAACCCGACTTTCGTCTTATTGCTGGGTATGTGTCCCACATTGGGTACAACCTCCTCTGCCTTGAACGGTATGAGTATGGGGTTGGCTACCATGTTCGTATTGATCTGTTCAAACATTGTAATTTCAGCGTTGAAGAACCTGATTCCTGACATGGTGCGTATACCGGCATACATTGTGGTAATCGCCACTTTCGTAACTGTCGTACAGATGTGTATGGAAGCTTTTGTTCCTGCGTTATATGCCAGCCTGGGACTCTTTATCCCTTTGATTGTAGTAAACTGTATCGTACTAGGGCGTGCCGAAGCATTTGCTGCAAAGAACGGCATTATTCCTTCTGCCTTTGACGGTTTAGGTATCGGATTAGGATTCACGATGGCTTTAACTCTATTGGGAGCTATCCGCGAAATGTTGGGAACCGGTAAATTCTTCGGCTTCTCTTTCATGCCGGAAGAATACGGTTCATTGATCTTTGTATTGGCTCCGGGTGCTTTTATTGCATTAGGCTATCTGATCGCAATTGTAAATAAACTCCGTAAAGCCTGATTATAAAAACGAACGATATGGAATATATACTTATATTTATTGCCGCTGTATTCGTCAACAACGTAGTACTGGCACAGTTTTTAGGCATTTGTCCGTTTCTTGGAGTTTCCAAGAAAGTAGAAACCGCCGCAGGCATGGGAGCTGCCGTTACATTCGTGCTTACCATTGCAACGATCGTGACCTTCCTGGTCCAGAAATATGTTCTGGACGTCTTTGGATTAGGATTCATGCAGACAATCAGCTTTATCCTTATTATTGCCGCTCTCGTGCAAATGGTGGAAATTATATTAAAGAAAGTATCTCCGGCGCTTTATCAGGCGTTGGGAGTATTCCTGCCTTTGATCACAACAAACTGCTGTATCCTGGGTGTTGCCATTCTGGTAATACAAAAAGAATATAATTTATTACAATCCGTAGTATATGCAATATCAACAGCTATTGGATTTGCGCTAGCTTTGGTTATCTTTGCAGGGATTCGGGAACAACTGGCTATGACCCATGTTCCTGAAGGCATGAAAGGCACTCCTATCGCATTGATTACTGCAGGTCTGTTAGCTATGGCTTTCATGGGATTTTCTGGTATTGTATAATTACGAATCTAAATAACACTAGAATGAAACAGAAGATTTTAGTAGCAGGCGGTACAGGCTATATTGGTTCACATACCACAGTGGAATTACAAAATGCCGGTTATGAAGTTGTCATCATTGACAACTTGTCTAATTCCAATATCGAAGTACTGGACGGTATAGAAAAGATCACAGGCATACGCCCTGAGTTTATCAAATTAGACCTGAAAGACAAAGAAGGAACCCGCGAAGCACTGAAAGCCCACCCGGGAATAAAAGGCATCATTCTTTTTGCAGCAAGCAAGGCTGTTGGCGAATCGGTTCAACAACCACTTAAATACTACCGTAATAATATTGTCACGTTGGTTAACTTGCTTGAGTTGATGCCTGAATTCGGAATTGAAGGCATTGTATTTTCTTCTTCATGCACGGTCTACGGACAACCGGATCCGAAAAACCTGCCTGTAACAGAAAATGCCCCTATCATGCCGGCCACCTCTCCTTATGGCAATACAAAGCAGATCAACGAAGAGATTATCCGCGATACAATCCATGCAGGTGCTCCTTTCAAAAGCATTATTCTCCGTTACTTTAATCCGATCGGAGCACATCCAAGTGCAGAAATCGGAGAATTACCCAACGGAGTTCCTCAGAACCTGATTCCATACCTGACGCAAACAGCAATAGGAATCCGCAAAGAATTAAGCGTTTTTGGAAATGACTACAATACCCCTGACGGTTCTTGTATCCGTGATTATATAAATGTGGTAGACCTGGCAAAAGCACACGTTATTGCCATGGACCGCATGCTGGGCAATAAAACAAAAGAGAATGTTGAAATATTCAACCTCGGAACAGGAAAAGGTGTAACCGTATTGGAATTGATCAATACATTTGAGCAAGCTACCGGTGTAAAAGTTCCTCACAAAATCGTAGGCCGCCGCGAAGGTGATATTGAAAAAGTATGGGCCAATCCGGAACGTGCCAATAAAGTTTTAGGTTGGAAATCGGAAGAGACGTTGGCCGACACACTGGCCTCCGCATGGAAATGGCAACAAAGGCTGCGCGAACGCGGTATCATGTAACAAACATAAAAATCCTATATATTGAAAGAGGATGTCCCAAATTGAAGTGGCATCCTCTTTTTATATTATGATTCGGATAAAGGCAATGTAAACCAAAAAACAGAACCTTTTCCCTCATCCGACGCAACTCCTATTTGCCCCCCCAGAAACTTGATAATCATTTTACAGATAGCCAAACCAAGTCCTGTACCTTGCTGGAAACTATCCAACTTTACAAAACGATTAAACACAATCCGGCAATCTTCGGCAGAAATACCTATCCCGGTATCGGCAACAGAGACATAAACGTCATCTATCCTTTTCTTATAGGAAATAGTAATAGAACCTTTTTTAGTAAACTTAATAGCATTCGAAAGGAAATTAAAAAGCACCTGCATAATCCGTTGTTCATCGGTATACAATACCAATGAAGGATGTTCAAAATTAAAAATAAGCTCCACTCCCGGATTTACCCGCACAACATGTACATTATATGCATCCATACATATTCCTTTCAAATCCGCATCGGCAAAATTATAATCCATTTTGCCGGATTCGATTTTCGAAAAGTCCAAAATATCATCAACAAGCTGCAGTAGCAAAGCATTATTCTTATTGATTACTTCCATATACGAATCGCGCTCTTCATGATCGTCCGCTTCGGCCAATAAACTTGAAAAACCTACGATTGCATTTAACGGAGTACGTATTTCATGGCTCATATTTGCCAGGAAAGCCGATTTCAGCCTATCGGCCTCGCGTGCTTCCACCAAAGCCATTTCACTTTCATATTCTTTGGTTATATCAGACAGGTAATAAACAACACAACTAGGTGTTCCGTCGGCATTATACCTGTAAGGTTGTACATTCGCTTCCACCCAAAGTACCTGTCCTTCAAATATTCTACGATACTTTATACTATAACTTTTTATTTCACCCCGGATCAGGCGTTCAAAATGATCATAAAACACATTTTGCCTGTCATCGGGATGAATAGCATTCAAAAAATCTTCTTTATTCCTGAAAGGCTTTATTCGTAAACGCGAGAATTTAGTATGTTCGTTTAAGTCATAATCAACGTGAATCAGATCATGCTGTACGTCATATTCCCAGATCAGAGAATCACCAATATTAACAGCAGCTTTTAAAATAGCAATCTTCTCCTGGTCTCGTTCCGCTCCTATGGACTCAGGCATTGTATGCATCTGTATATCCCGGTTTTTTTCTTCTAATGATACTAGATTACCGGTCAAATTTTTCTTTGACTCGTCTTGATGTTTATTCAGCATACATTTCACCCTCTTATTATTGGGCACAAAAATAAATAAATATTTGAATGCACAGCTATTATAAATCATCAATATGCAATAAAAATCAACACTTTTCACAAATACAAGATAATATAAAAAGGCGAACCCGTCAGGTTCGCCTTTCCTATATCTCATTCTCTTGTCAAGACAATTTATGAATTACAAGGCCTGATCGTAGCTTCGGTTCAAACCACGTAGTTTTCGGAGGCATAATGTTTCCGGTATCTGCTATATCCATTAATTGTTTCATCGTAACAGGATATAAAGCTAAAGCCACTTTCATCTCTCCGCTGTCTACCCGGCGTTTTAATTCTCCCAAACCGCGGATACCGCCTACAAAGTCGATACGTTTGTCGGAACGGAGGTCTTTGATACCCAGAATCTCATTCAATATCAGATCAGAAGATATAGTTACATCCAACACCCCTATCGGATCATTATCGTTGTATGTTCCCTGTTTTGCAGTTAAAGAATACCACTTTCCGTCCAGATAAAGGGAAAAGTTATGTAAAGCATTCGGTTTATAAATATCCGTACCCTTTTCTTCCACTATGAAATTACCGGATAGTTTTTCAAGGAACTGAGCCTCTGTCAGACCATTCAAATCTTTTACTACACGATTATAGTCTATAATGGTAAGCTGGTTGGCAGGAAAACAAACTGCCATAAAATAATTGTATTCTTCATCACCACAGTGGTTCGGATTCTGTTTTGCCTTCTCCGCTCCCACTAAAGCGGCAGCAGCGGAGCGATGATGGCCATCTGCAATATAAAGAGCCGGCATAGCCGAAAACAGCTCGGTAATACGGGCTATATCGGCCTCATCGTCTATAATCCAGAATGTATGTCCGAAACCATCCAACTGGGCAACAAAATCATATTCAGGCTGTCTGGCTGTATATTTCTTTACAATAATATCCAGCTCTGCATTATCAGGATATGCAAAGAATACAGGTTCAATATTGGCATTATTCACACGGACATGCTTCATACGGTCTTCTTCCTTATCGCGGCGTGTCAATTCATGTTTCTTGATGATGCCGTTCATATAGTCGGGAACATAAGCACCAACAACCAAACCGTATTGCGTCTTGCCGTTCATTGTCTGTGCATACACATAATAGCATTCTTTCTCATCCTGAACCAACCATCCTTTATCCTGAAATTTCCGGAAATTCTCGGCTGCCTTTTCATATACAGCAGGATCATGTTCGTCTGTACCGACAGGAAAATCTATCTCCGGTTTTATAATATGATATAAAGATTTCTCATTACCTTTCGCCTCTTCTCTCGCTTCCTCCGAATTTAAAACATCATAAGGACGAGAAGCTACTTGTCCGATCAAATCTTTGGGCGGACGAATACCTTTAAAAGGTTTAATTTTTGCCATAATTCACGGTGTTTTTAATGAATATAGAAATCCGGCTTTTCATATTATGAATTAATTCACTCTGAATTTCTGATTACCTGTACAAAGGAAATCTTCTATTTGTCTTGCAGCAGCAATACCGGCATTTATATTTGCCTCGGCAGTCTGTGCCCCCATCTTTTTGGGAGTTCCGAAATAACGTTCGGGATACTTGGCAGCCAATTCTGCATCGATAGCCGGTTTAATATCTGTCATATATTTGAAATCAGGACGTTCTTCAAACATTTTAGCCAAGCCTGCCTCATCTATCACCTCCTTACGGGCCGTATTTACAATAATAGCTCCTTTGGGCATCGAGTTCATCAATTCAAAGTTGATAGAATTCTTTGTTTCGGCAGTTGCCGGAATATGTAATGATACAATCTGGCATTCCTTGAAAAGATCGGCAGTAGATGCAACAGCCCTTATACCGTCATTCTCTATTACCTGAGCATGACAATGGGCATCATATGCACAAATATCCATACCGAAGCCTTTAGCTATACGGCCTACATTACGTCCCACATTGCCATAAGCCAAAATACCCAGCTTCTTCCCTTTCAACTCCGTACCGGAAGCTCCGTTATAGAAATTGCGCACGGCATATACCAACATACCGAATACCAGTTCAGCTACAGCATTCGAGTTCTGCCCCGGCGTATTCATCACACAAACCTTATGGGCTGTTGCAGCAGCCAGGTCTATATTATCATAACCAGCACCTGCACGGACTACTATTTTCAGTTTTTTTGCTGCATCAAACACTTCGGCATCTATAATATCACTACGGACAATCATAGCCTCCACATCCTTCACAGCATCCAATAACTGTTGCTTTTCCGTATACTTTTCCAGCAGGACTAATTCGTCGCCTGCTCCTTCTACTACTTCACGAATACCTTTCACAGCTACCGCTGCGAAAGGTTTGTCTGTTGCCACTAATACTTTTGCCATAATCAATGTGTTCTTTCAAATTCTTTCATGCAAACAATCAAAGCCTCAACGCTGCTCTTAGGCATAGCGTTATACAAAGAAGCGCGGAATCCGCCTACCGAACGGTGTCCCTTAATACCTACCATACCGGCAGCAGAAGCAAACTTGCTGAATTCGTCTTCCAAGTCTTTGTATTCATCGTTCATTATGAAACAAACATTCATAATAGAACGGTCTTCTACAGCAACGGTACCTTTAAACAACTTGTTACGGTCTATTTCATCATACAATATAGCTGCATTTTCTTTGTCTTTCTTTTCCATAACAGCCACACCGCCCTGCTCCTTATACCATTTCAATGTTTGCAATGCTGAATAAATCGGCAACACTGGAGGGGTGTTAAACATAGAATCTTTATCAACGTGTGTCTTATACTTCAACATGGTAGGGATAAGACGGTCTACATGTTCCAAAGCGTCTACACGGACGATAGCCAACGTTACACCTGCAGGAGCCAGGTTTTTCTGTGCGCCGGCATAGATAACGTCATATTTGGATATGTCAATCGGACGTGAGAATATATCGGAAGACATATCTGCAACCAAACGAACCTTCATATCCGGATCGTAACGCATTTCTGTTCCGTAAATCGTGTTGTTCGAAGTAAAGTGGAAATAATCGGAATCTTCGGCTACCTTATAATTTTTAGGAATATAAGTATAGTTAGCATCCTTTGAAGAAGCTACTACATCTACTTCACCAAACAGTTTTGCTTCTTTAATGGCCTTGGAAGCCCATGTACCGGTATCCAGGTAAGAAGCTTTCTTGTTCAACAAATTATATGGTACCATACAGAACTGCATGCTTGCTCCGCCACCCATAAATACAACTTCATAACCGGCAGGAACATCCAGTAATTCTTTAATTAATGCACGCGCTTCGTCATTGACTGCTACAAATTCCTTTCCTCTGTGGGAAACTTCAAGAATTGACAACCCCGTACCTGCAAAGTTCTCAACCGCAGCAGCGGTATTTTTAATTGTGTATTCACTCAGGATAGAGGGACCTGCAGAAAAATTGTGCTTCTTCATACCAATGTCTTTTTTGAATGTTATAATAATTTTAGTAACGTGTTTTTCAAAACAGGCGGCTAATGTACGCATTTAATTGATAATTGAAAACCAAAATCCGAAAATTATAATCAAAACGATACAAATATACACCCATACACTAACGTTTCTCCCTAATTCTCAACATTCTTCCCGTCATTTAGCCATTATCTTTTTATTTAGTTTCAACTTTCAATTATCCGTTTCCGGTTATTAAAACCTATCTCCCCAAAGCCTCTTCATCTGCTCCACCAACTTACTTTCGGCAGGATTCTCCTGCCCTATCCACAAACGTTCGTTCCGGACTTCCTTCGGCAGATACTCCTGTTTGACAAAATGGCCGGCATAGTCGTGTGCATACTTGTATTCTTTTCCATAATCAAGTTCAGCCATTAGTTTAGTCGGTGCATTCCTTAAATGCAAAGGTACCGGCAAATTTCCGGTTCGTTCCACCAGGTCAAGAGCAGCATTGATCGCCATATACGAAGAATTGCTTTTGGGGCTGCAAGCCAGATAAACCGTAGTTTCGGCAAGGATAATACGGCCTTCGGGCCAGCCTATCTTTTTTAAGGCGTCAAAGCAGGCATTTGCCAGTAACAAAGCATTGGGATTTGCCAGTCCTATATCTTCGGAAGCCGATATAAGCAACCTGCGTGCTATAAACTCAGGGTCTTCCCCTCCTGCCACCATACGTGCCAGCCAGTAGATAGCTCCATCCGGATCACTCCCGCGGATAGATTTGATAAAGGCCGATATAATATCGTAGTGCATTTCGCCTCCTTTATCATACGCCGCCGGATTCTCCTGCAAACGCTCCACAACCTTAGCATCCGTTATTTCTATATCCTTTTCGCTTTCCTCGGCCGAAACCACCAATTCCAGAATGTTTAGCAGTTTGCGCGCATCCCCTCCGGAATATCGCAGCATAGCATCCGTCCCGGTAAGCGTAATGTTCTTTTCTTTCAGCACGATGTCTTCCGTTACCGCTTTATTAAGCAAGGTCAGCAGATCGTTTTTATCCAGCGATTTCAGCACATACACCTGACAGCGCGAAAGCAGTGGGCGTATCACCTCAAACGAAGGGTTTTCCGTCGTAGCGCCAATCAGCGTAACCACTCCCGTTTCAACCGCATTCAGCAACGAGTCTTGTTGTGCTTTGCTGAAACGATGTATTTCGTCTATAAACATGATAGGCGATACGGCATTGAAAAAGCGGTTATTCTTAGCCTGGTCTATCACCTCGCGTACATCCTTCACGCCCGAGCTAATCGCACTCAGCGTATAAAACGGCGCTTCGAGCTTGTTCGCTATAATCTGCGCCAACGTTGTCTTTCCCACACCCGGAGGTCCCCAAAGGATAAACGAAGGTACGCGCCCTGCATCTATCATCTTTCTGAGCACAGCCCCTTGTCCTACCAAATGTTTCTGTCCGATATAATCGTCCAGTGTCTTCGGACGCAATCTTTCTGCTAACGGTTGATTCATCATGTTGGCAAAAGTCGCATATTTTATTCATTTATCAAAGGGGAAGGAAAGAAATTTACAGTTCAAAACAGATGTTAAACAGCAGCATTTACTATCAAAAAGTAAGCATATATCCCAACAACACGCCATATACAGAGATATATGCTTACTATATGTTTGTTTATTTATGATTTATTTTACATTCACCTTTTCCAGCAAATCCGTCCCCGCCCTAAATTTTACACTTCGCCGCGGCCGTACTGTTACCGGAGTTCCTGTCTGTGGATTGCGCCCCGGCCGCTCCGTTTAGTTTCAAAGGGTAAAGGCGCCGAATCCCTGAAAGCAAACCTTCTCACCTTTGCTTACCTCGTCGCCCACAATATCTATCAAGATATTCAGAAGCAACAGGTAAAACAAAGTTTCCGCTCTTCCATATCTTATTTGTACCATCTATCCTATTAGTAGTATTTGCCTCAGCCACAATAAAAACAAATTCTGCTTCTGCGAAAACACAACAGACTGAAAACTCGAAGCTTTTTAGTACATTTGCGCCTTCTTTAATACATTACGCGAACCGGCAGGAGTTAAAGGAGAAGAGAAGTTAAAAAAGCAAGGGGTCAAGTAGACAAGTAGTTAAGTAGAAATAGCCTGTTATTCTTAACTACTTGACTTCTAACAAATAAAACGAGAGATAACTACTGCTGATTCGCATACATTAATATATAATAGAGAATGATTTCAGTAGACGGACTAACAGTTGAATTTGGCGGAAGCGCCCTATTTTCGGATGTATCTTTTGTGATAAATGAAAAAGACCGTATTGCCCTGATGGGTAAGAACGGGGCAGGTAAATCAACGTTGTTGAAGATACTTGCCGGTGTACGCGAGCCAACCCGTGGAAAAGTTTCCGCCCCTAAAGATACAGTCATAGCCTATCTCCCTCAGCATCTGATGACGGAAGACGGACGCACCGTTTTTGAAGAAACAGCCCAGGCTTTTGCCCATTTGCACGAAATGGAAGCTGAAATTAATGCTATCAACAAAGAGCTGGAAACACGCACAGACTATGAGTCGGACAGTTACATGGAACTGATCGAACGTGTGTCAGCTCTCAGCGAAAAGTTTTATTCGATTGAAGAGATCAACTACGATGCCGACATAGAAAAGACGTTACTGGGCTTAGGTTTCAAGCGCGAAGATTTTACCCGGCAAACCAGCGAATTCAGTGGTGGATGGCGGATGCGTATCGAACTGGCTAAGCTACTGCTTCAGAAACCGGATGTGTTGTTGTTGGACGAGCCAACCAACCACCTCGACATTGAATCTATACAATGGCTTGAAGATTTTTTGATCGATAACGGACAGGCAGTTGTGGTAATCAGCCACGACCGCGCTTTTGTAGACCGTATCACCACACGCACTATTGAAGTGACAATGGGACGCATCTACGATTATAAAGTAAACTACAGCCAATATCTTCAACTGCGTAAGGAACGCCGCGAGCAGCAACAAAAGGCTTTTGACGAACAACAGAAATTTATTGCCGATACCAGAGAATTTATCGAACGCTTCAAAGGTACTTATTCTAAAACCCTGCAGGTACAAAGCCGTGTAAAGATGCTTGAAAAACTGGATATACTGGAAGTAGACGAAGAAGATACCTCGGCCTTACGCCTTAAGTTTCCACCTTCTCCCCGCTCCGGCTCTTACCCGGTGATGATAGAAGGTGTAACAAAAAGCTACGGGGATCATACCGTATTCCGTAATGCAAACCTGACGATAGAACGCGGCGACAAGATTGCTTTCGTTGGAAAAAACGGAGAAGGTAAATCTACATTGGTGAAGTGCATCATGAAAGAAATAGAGCACGATGGCACACTAACAATCGGCCATAATGTAATGATCGGTTATTTTGCACAGAACCAGGCATCCATGCTGGATGAAAACCTGACGGTATTCCAGACCATCGACGACGTAGCACAAGGCGATATCCGCAACAAGATAAAAGACTTGCTGGGTGCATTCATGTTCGGAGGTGAAAATTCGGCCAAGAAAGTAAAGGTGCTTTCAGGAGGAGAACGTACGCGACTGGCAATGATAAAGCTGCTACTGGAACCTGTAAACCTGCTGATTCTGGATGAGCCGACCAACCACCTGGACATGAAGACAAAAGACATCCTGAAACAAGCACTGCTCGATTTTGACGGGACATTGATTGTTGTATCACACGACCGAGACTTCCTGGATGGCCTTGTAACAAAGGTATATGAGTTCGGCAACCAAAAAGTGACCGAACATCTGGAAGGTATTTACGAATTCATGCAACGTAAGAAAATGGAAAACCTCCGCGAGTTGGAACGGAAAAGCTAAATATATAAATCATCCCAATGTTTTTGGAAAATCATCCCGATCATTTTATAAAAACATCAGGATGATTTTCCAAAGCATGTTTATATCCGGACGCCCACACTCAGCATGACATCGTAAGTGGAGCTTTCAATATCATCATAATATTTATAATGTGTACGGCGGGAAAAATAGCGGTTGCTTAAAATAATACTCCATCTGTTTTTTATCAGATAGAACAGTTTTGCAGAAAATACCGTTAAACGCGCATGACCGGTATCGCCTTGCACATTCAGCGTTGTAGGATCGATCTCATTCCAATTTATATCCGGGTCATATCCTTTCCAGGTAAAAAGATGATAGTTTTCAATATCCAGCAGAAGCCCCCATCTTTTATTGTAACTCAGACCCGTATAAGCCTTCACACTATAACCGCTACCCAGATTGTAATCGCGTTCAGCCAATTTCAGGTAATCGGATACACTGGCGCCAAGAGCAACCCCGGTAGCATAAAATTCGGTAAATACATCCACCTTGTCATCCGGAGTAGATTCTTTATAATAGATAAGACCTCCCCCTATTGCCGCAGCTTCCGATATACGATAAGGTGCCACTTCTTTATCACTATTCGAACGGAGTTCGGAATCGTAGTAGTCAAAATGCTGGAAAACACCAACCGTCAATGCACGAGGTCCTTTATTCCATACTCTTTTCCCCCATAAAGCTCCTACAGCATTTACCTGGCTGATGACTGGTTGGGCGGAAAACAGATCCATTCCGAAACGAAACTGGAACCATTCGTATGGAGAATAAAATTCGTCATAAAAAGGATCGCCATAATCCAAACGGAAATTTATATTCAGACTCGTAGTACCATTCTTTGAATTCTCTTGCTCTGCCAGGAAGCGGGGTCCCATACTCACGATAAAATTTATCGGTACGGAAGAATAGGTACGCCCTTTAGAAGGGCTACGGCGCCAAGCCTCTCCCGTTATAATACGGTTAAGTGCACGGACGGGGGATAACACACCTGTCAATACTTCGCGCCCGACACGCTCCATACCCGAAGTACGGTTATCGATAAACAAATCCGATAAACGATAAGTGATTTCACCCAACTCTACCCCACCGAAGGTGGTAGCCAACATGTCGTTAATAGAGGGAGGCTCATTTTCCATAAAAAACTCCCACATCAAACTGCCTCCCGCTGAAAAAGGAATTGATTGCCAAAAGTTCAGCCCATTGCTACGTGCAGCATTAAAATACAGGGAACCGTGATACGGATGAGAGAAAAGATTAGTTGAAAACTTGTCTGTATCCCATACCGGACCTTTTCTAAAATTACTTTTGATCGTATTCCAGTTTATATGGGCAAAATCTTCATTCATTGCATAGCGGTCGAAAGCCCATACAGCCATATTAAGTCCGAAGACTTCTCCGGCTGCCCTCCAAGGATGACGGGGAACAAAAAGGGCTGAATCACTGACATAATTACGACTTTTCATTCTGGGAAAATGTTGTCCCCATAACCACTGAACCGAAATAAAAAATAATAACCCTGATAACAAATATCTTTTCATTCGTATACTCTTTACACCTTCACTACTATCATTTTACCCGCAAACTTATGTATTATAAACAGTACTATATTCGTTTGGTTTAAATTATTGTTAGGTATTCTTAATATAAAGAGCGATATTCCAAACTATTCCATATTTTTGCAGAAAAAACATAATGATAGATTTTATCACATTCTGCGACTATACGGGCACGTTTGCATTCGCAATAAGCGGCATAAGGTTAGCCTCTGCCAAGCAATTTGATTGGTTCGGTGCATACGTTATCGGGGTAGTAACAGCCGTAGGAGGTGGAACAATACGCGATATATTACTAAATGCAACCCCTTTCTGGATGGAGCAGGCCTCCTATCTTACAATATCGGCTGTGGCGCTGTTATTTGTAATCATATTCAGGAAATATGTAATCAGCCTGAACAATACGTTCTTTATATTCGATGCTATCGGGTTGGGATTATTCGGCGTCGTAGGTATAGAAAAAGCTCTGTCATTCGGTTTCCCGATGTGGGTAGCTATCGTAATGGGGACAATAACAGGGGCATTCGGAGGTATGATACGCGACATACTGATAAACGAGGTGCCTTTGATATTCCGTAAAGATATTTATGCATTGGCCTGCGTGCTGGGAGGAGTTGTATATTATATATGTATGCTGTTGTCGTTTAGTCCCCCTCTCACTCAGCTTATTGCAGCTGCCAGTATATTTATCTCCCGTATATTGGCTGTAAAGTATCATATAAGTGTACCTGTATTAAGAGGAGAAGAATAATAATTTATTACCTTTGTGTCCCAATGACAGCTAATATGAATAACGAACAGGGAAAAGCCTCTATCCTGCTGATATATACAGGCGGAACTATCGGAATGATGGAAAACTCGGAAACGGGTGTACTGGAATCTTTCAACTTCCAGCATCTTAAAGACAATATGCCTGAACTGAAAAAACTCGGTTATTCCGTTTCTACCATACAATTCGATCCTCCTATGGATTCTTCGGAGATGGGGCCGGAATCCTGGATGAAGATTGTAAAAATCATTGCCGACAATTACCAGCAATATGACGGATTTGTCGTATTGCACGGTACGGACACAATGTCTTTTACGGCCTCAGCCCTGAGCTTCATGCTCGAAAATCTTAGTAAACCGGTTATCCTGACAGGTTCGCAACTACCTATCGGAATGTTAAGGACAGATGGAAAGGAAAACCTGATCACAGCCATCGAAATAGCTGCTGCAAAAGAAAACGGAATGCCTATCGTCCCAGAGGTATGTGTTTTCTTTGAAAATGATTTGCTGCGCGGAAACCGGACAAGTAAGATCAATGCAGATAACTTTAATGCATTCCGTTCATATAACTACCCGGCATTGGCGCATGCCGGTATATATATCAAATACGATACCGGACAAATATATCATCCGGTATCGCGTAAACCGCTTAAACCGCATTATCTGCTGGACCGGAATATCGCCATATTAAAACTGTTTCCGGGTATTTCTCCACAAGTGATAGAAAGTATCCTAAATATCCCCGGACTGAAAGGTGTAGTAATGGAGACATTCGGTAGCGGAAATGCACCGTCGCAGGAATGGTTCCTGAAGATGTTGAAAGAGGCGGTAGACCGTGGCATTGTAATTGTAAATGTTACTCAATGTAGCGGGGGAAGCGTTGAAATGCACCGCTATGAAACAGGGCACAAATTATTGGAAGCCGGTGTAATAAGCGGCTTTGACAGTACAACAGAAAGTGCAGTAACAAAACTTATGTTCCTTTTCGGCCACGGGTTAAGCCCCGAGGAAGTAAAGGATCACATGAATTGCTCACTCATCGGGGAAGTAACAATCCCCGAATCATTCCGTCCCTGAACAAATGGACGGAAAACACTATGTAGAACACAAAAGCAGTGATGCGGAATAAAAGATCATGAAACTATCATTTCTTAGTTTAGCAAGCGGAAGCAGTGGAAACTGTTATTATCTGGGAACCCCTGAATTCGGGGTACTGATTGATGCAGGTATCGGTATCCGCACTATAAAAAAAGTGTTGAAAGACAAAGCGATTAACTTCTCAAAAATCGTAGCGGTCTTAATTACCCACGACCATGCAGATCATATAAAAACGGTTGGCTATTTAGGCGAAAAGCTTTGTATTCCCGTTTACAGTACGGAAGGGGTACACGAAGGCATCGAGAAAAGCCGCTACGTTGAAGAAACATTAATTGGTTCACGCAAGATTATAGAAAAAGAAGTTCCTTTTATGATACGGGATTTCAAGATTACCGCTTTTGAGGTTCCCCATGACAGCACAGACAATGTCGGTTATCATATCGAATATGAAAACCATAAATTCACTTTTGCTACCGATGTCGGACATATCACCGATACCGTAAGCAAATATATGTGTCTGGCTACAGATCTGATCATAGAGGCCAATTATGACGAAGAAATGTTGAAATTCGGTACTTACCCGGCATTCCTAAAAGAACGCGTTGCAAGTCCGACCGGCCATCTGAGCAACAGGGAAGCTGCCGAATTTATTGCGACACACTATGATCCGAAACTGAAAAACATCTGGTTATGCCACCTCAGCCGTGATAATAACCATCCGGAGCTGGCTTACAAAACAATCGACATACGCCTTTTTGAAGAAGGTATACGGGTTGGGAAAGATGTCGCCCTTGTTGCTTTAAAGCGCACCACTCCTTCTGATATATTCGAATTTGAATAGATATACATTAAAAAAGACAATGAAAAGTTTGCAGGGAAAAATTAAAACAATATCTTTGCACCCGCAATCGAGAAACAAACGATAGCAAGAATGACTTGGTAGCTCAGTTGGTAGAGCAAATGACTCTTAATCATTGGGTCGAGGGTTCGAGCCCCTCCCAGGTCACTCAATAAAACAAGCCAACAACAACATTCTGACTTGGTAGCTCAGTTGGTAGAGCAAATGACTCTTAATCATTGGGTCGAGAGTTCGAGCCTCTCCCAGGTCACATCAACAAACAGCATTTTTACAGGATCAATTGTAAAGTGCTGTTTTTGTTTTTAAACACTTCTGTCCGATTCATAAATCGGGAGATATCCTTGATATATGTATCCCCTTTTTTATTTTAAGTTATATTTTCTATTTGACGACTTGTAAATATTGAATCCCATATCTCCAATAAGTTGTATTTTTCGCTCATTTTCAGCCTGTTTTATAGCTGAATTATTAAGGTGGCATTTTTAATACTAACAATCATTAAAGATGTGTTTATTTCTGTTTATTATTTATATTTTTGAAACATCAATCAATAGTGATAGGGTAATAAATAATTAATTAAAAAATAATATCATATGAACGCCTTACTATTTCAGAAAAAATTATTGAGCATGCAAGAAAATATGATGAATTTTGCATTAATGCTCACAGCAAACAGAGACGATGCTCAGGATTTGATGCAAGACACAACGCTGAAGGTATTGGATAATCAGGAAAAATTCGTTGATAATATCAATTTCAAGGGTTGGGTTTTGACCGTTATGCGTAATATTTTCATAAACAATTATCATAAAATTGTAAGAACACAAACGGTTGTAGACCAAGGAGTGGATCTGTACAATTTGGATGTTGTGAATGATTCGGGATTCGATACGCCGGACGGCGCTTACCAGATTCAGGAAATTACGAAAGCTATTAATAGTTTGAATAATGAATTGAAGATACCATTTTCTATGTTTCTGAGTGGTTATAAATATAATGAGATCGCAGATAAACTGAATGTACCTCTGGGAACAGTGAAGAGCCGTATTTTCTTTGCCCGTCAGGAACTGCAGAAAATTCTAAAAGATTTCAGGCATGGTTAAATAATTACACAACATAATTTAAGCCGCCTTACTGACTGCAGCAAGACGGCTTTTGAATAATAAAACCATCTACTTTTGCGTAATCAAAAGGAATGGGAAATGACCTTAACATATCCATCATCTCTGATGCGGACGGCAATATATTCATAAGTTCACCTAATCATATCCAAGAAGTAATTTTATATGATATAAACGGCCACTTATTAAATAAACAACTTACAGGAAGCAATCAAACTGTTTCCATTTCGTATAAAGAATACCCTGCTGGTATTTACATTATTCATATATACACATCCAAAGGTAAAAGTAGTCATAAGTTTATAAAGAACCGATAAACAAAACAAAGGCCTAAGTAGAAAATTACTTAGGCCTCTTGGCTTGTTTATAAGCGGGTTCTACCAACTTTTTTTCTTGATACATTGTTTATAATAAAACAACAAATGAAAGATGAAAAATAGAATTACTTTAAAACGAGTAGCTGCTATCCACGATTTATCAGGTTTTGGCAAATGTTCGTTAACAGTAGCGCTTCCCATCCTATCCGCAGCAGGCATAGAGGCCAGTGTCCTGCCAACAGCCGTTTTATCTACCCATACAGGAGGTTTTGACGGATATACTTACAGAGATCTTACTGATGACATGCGCCCTATCATTAAACATTGGAAGTCATTAGATATTCAATTTGATGCTATATACACAGGCTTTCTAGGCTCGTTCGAACAACTGGATATTGTAAAAGAATTCATTCGGGAATTCAAGACAAACAACAACCTGGTTCTTATTGACCCGGTAATGGCGGACAATGGAGAATTATATAAAATATTCACTCCTGATTTTGCCAAAGGTATGAGATCTCTGTGTGAAAAAGCTGATATTATCGTACCAAACCTTACCGAAGCAGCGTTGCTTCTGGATGAACCTTACAAAGCAGGACCTTATTCGCAAGCCTATATTGAAAGTATATTAAGGAAGTTAAGCAAATTAGGCCCTCAAAAAGTTGTATTGACCGGCGTATATTTCAAAGAAGACGAATTAGGAGCGGCTACTTATGAAAAAGTTTCCAACACAACAGGATACTTCTTCATAAAAAGAATACCGGGTTACTATCATGGCACCGGAGATGTTTTTGCCAGTGCTTTACTATCTGCCTTACTTAATAATTTTAGTTTAGTAGAATCTGCAGCCATCGCAGTACGTTTTACAGCAAGTAGCATATTAAAAACATACAAGGCAAAAACAGATTACCGGTTCGGGGTCAATTTCGAACAAAGCATTCCCGAATTTTTAAAAGAACTAAAACTAGTATAAGATAGTTCCAATTTTATTTTCCATCTTTGCATAATACAAGTTAGATAATTATGAGTAAATTAAGAATTGCATTTTCCGGAATCGGAGCCGTAGGCGGTTACTACGGAGGTATGCTGGCCACCCGGTATAAAGACAAAGAAATTGCAGATTTTTTCTTTATATCCCGGGGTGAAAACTTGCGTGCTATTAAAGAACACGGACTACATATAAAAACCGGCATACGCACTCTTGTAGCGGTTCCTACTCTTGCAACCGATAATCCGGCTGAAATAGGACCGGTAGATTACATATTCTGCTGCACAAAAAGTTATGACCTGAAAGAAAACATCGAGCAACTAAAGCCTTTATTAGGGCCTGAAACCGTCATTATTCCATTACTTAACGGCGTTAATATAACAGAACAGATACAGGAACTATTACCGGGGCAATCCGTATGGAAAGGTTGTACCTATATAGGAGCACGATTAATAAAACCGGGATATATAGATAAATTCAGTGGTAAAGAAAAAATTTTCTTCGGATCAAAAGACGGAGACAAAGCAAAACAAGAAGCATTGCTCCAACTTTTAACTTACTCACGGATTAATGCTTACAACCCCGACGATATAGATTTAAGGTTATGGAAAAAGTTTCTGATGATTTCTACTGCTGCAACTATTACAACCTTTTTCAACCAGAATATAAGAGATGTTATCGAACAACATTATGATATGTTCATCGCATTAGGTAATGAATTGAAAAGTGTAGCGGAAGCAAAAGGCATTCACTTACCTGCCGATATCGTATATGCTTCTATCGAAGCACAAAAAATGATGCCCGCCGGTGCTACAACATCCATGCATGCAGATTTTTTGGCCGGTAAACCTACAGAACTGGAAACGTTAACAGGTTATGTAGTCCATACTGCAGATAAATTGGGTATTGATGTCCCAACCTATCGCTTTATGTATAACGGAATTATAAAAATGCCATATCCATGGGTTTAAGCAAAATACAAGTCAAAAAGGGGAGCTGATTTAATATCAACTCCCCTTTTCTTTACTATGATATTACTCTATATAAGTTTCCATTAACTTAGCACCCGGCGCCGGAGATATTGTAACAACTTCCGTATCAGCAGGGATCAATACGGTTTGTCCCTGATGAACATAAATTTCATTGCCTTTACCATCTCTAATTGAGGCCTTACCTCCCATACAAATATAAACAACAAAAGAATCAAGTTCGGAAAAGTCACGAACCATGATCGTATCCAAATCAAGTAAATTTGTTGTAAAATATTTGCAAGTTGCCAACTCTACCGTTGCATTTGTATGCGCTTTGTAATGCGTACGATAATCAGGGGATAATGTATAATCGATAGCATCCTTCGCTAATTCCGTATGCAACTCACGACCGTTGCCATTTGCATCCTTACGATTATAATCATATATACGATAAGTTATGTTACTGGTCTGTTGTATCTCTGCAATAAAGCAACCGGCTCCGATAGCATGGACACGTCCCGCCGGCAAGAAAAACACATCACCCGGGCTTACCTCATAACGCTGTAACACATCCATTATAGTGTTATTTTCAACCCGTTTCACATATTCCTCTGCATCTATTTGCTTAGAAAAACCTGAATATAAAGCAGCATCTTTAGCCGCATTAATAACATACCACATTTCTGTTTTTCCGAAAGAGTTATGACGTTTTTTGGCCAACTCATCATCCGGATGAACTTGTATGGATAAGTTATCGCGGGCATCTATAAACTTAATCAACAAAGGGAAAGTAGTACCAAATCGTTCCAGAACTTTTTCTCCCAACAATTGTTTGCCATATCTACGGATCAATTCGTCCAGCGAAAAACCTTTTAATTTACCATTGGCAACAATAGAATAATTACCTTCAACATGAGAAAGTTCCCAACTTTCCCCGATACCATCCTGTATCGGTGTAATACCCTTAAACGGGCAGATATCAGAACCACCCCAAATAATCTTTTTAAGGATTGGTTCGAACGTAAGCGGATACAACATAAAATACGTGTTTTTATTTTTTAGTTTTACTATTTATTGTTTTAGCTTTAGCTGTCGTAGCCTTCGCCTTCACTTTCCTTAAAACCACTGCCGAGCGAGCGGGAATATATATTTTAAGCCACTCTTTTTTCTCTCCTTTATACAAAGGATCAAACTGTGTAAAATGGCGTATGCTATCATCTGATAAACCAAAACCTCCAAAACGTGTAGCATCAGTATTCAATACAACCTCATATTCTCCTTTCGGAACTAAAAAGCCGTAATCTGTAAATGATTTTGTAGGGTTATAGTTAAAGACAAAGACAAGATCTTTACGCATATAAGCTAAAATCTGATCGCCATCATTATCCCAAACTTTTTGTATCGGAGTATCCTGAAAATTCTTCACACTACTGATCAAAGCCAGCATCTCCTCATCGAAGTTACCCAAAAAATGATATTTTAAATCCGGATTATCAACTAAACCCCATTGACGGCGAGCGTACTTATATGACCACCCGTTTCCCTCACGAGGAAAGTCAATCCATTCCGGATGGCCAAATTCATTCCCCATAAAATTAAGATAGCCACCATTAATAGTTGAGGCTGTAGATAAACGAATCATTTTATGAAGAGCAATTCCTCTTTCTACTATAAAGTTATGGTCGTCTTTCTGCATGTGCCAATACATTTCGGCATCAATCAAACGGAAAATAATAGTCTTATCCCCTACAAGGGCCTGATCATGGCTTTCGGCATAACTAATTGTCTTTTCATCCGCACGACGATTTGTCGTCTCCCACCAGATTGAAGACGGATGCCAATCTTCGTCTTTCTTCTCTTTAATAGTCTTGATCCAGTAATCCGGAATATTCATTGCCATACGATAATCGAAACCATAGCCACCATCTTCGTATTTAACGGCCAGCCCCGGCATGCCACTTACTTCTTCTGCTATGGTAATAGCATTTTTATTTACTTCATGAATCAACTTATTTGCCAACGTAAGATAAGCAATAGCGTCTCCATCCTGATGACCGTTAAAATAATCTCCATAATTGCAAAATGCCTCTCCTAACCCATGACTGTAGTACAACATTGAAGTTACACCATCAAAACGGAATCCATCAAATTTATATTCTTCCAACCAGAATTTACAGTTTGATAATAAAAAATGAAGGACTTCATTTTTACCATAGTCAAAGCAAAGAGAATCCCAAGCCGGGTGTTCACGACGCTCGCCACTCAAAAAATATTGATTATAAGAGCCGTCAAAACGCCCCAATCCTTCTATTTCATTCTTTACAGCATGACTGTGAACAATATCCATAATAACAGCAATTCCCATACTATGGGCTTCGTCAATCAATTCTTTAAGTTCTTCCGGAGTTCCAAAGCGAGAAGATGCAGCGAAGAAACTACTTACATGATAGCCAAACGAACCATAATACGGATGTTCCTGAATAGCCATTATCTGGATAGCATTATATCCGTCTTTCAGTACACGGGGCAATACATTTTTACGAAATTCACTATATGTACCAACTTTTTCTTCACTTGACCCCATACCTATATGGCACTCATAAATCAGCAATGGAGCAGTGTTTGGTTTAAATTTTTTAATCTTAAAATTATACGGATTCTCAGGAGCCCATACTTGTGCACTAAAAATCTTTGTTTGTTCATCTTGTACAACCCGGCGAATCCAGGCAGGAATACGTTCTCCACTGCCGCCATCCCACTCTACCAATAATTTGAAAAGATCTTCGTGGTGAAGCAAACCTTCCTCCAAAACAATTTCCCAAACACCATTATCCTGACGGTTCATTTTATACCTGTCATCTTTCTGCCATCCGTTAAAAGTTCCAATCAGATAAATAGCCTTTGCGTTAGGAGCCCATTCACGAAATATCCATCCTTTGGAAACTTTATGTAATCCAAAATAAAGGTAACCGGAAGCAAGTTCGGACAAAGTTTGTCTACCGTTATTTGTTAGACTCTTCTCTTTATCAACAACATATTGATATCGTCCTTCTATGGCTGCCTTGTAAGGTGCCAGCCATGGATCATTTTTTATCAGATTTAGTGACTCCATGATTTAATTGATTGGTTATTGGACAAAGATAAAAGAAAAAAACATACTATTTGAGATAATATAAGGATATTTCTTATATTTGCAGCAAACCGTATGGCTGATGAGTAAAGGGACGAAGAGCATAGCATTCTACTTACTGATGATTCTTATTTTCGGTTCGTTAATGTACTTAGTTGCAAAGGAAGGAGAAAGCCAGCAACTGGAAAGTGCAATCACTTCAGCATACGATGCCCCCAGAAACCTACAAGAAGGCTTTTCTCTATTTTCCACATTATTAGTTCATCATATAGAAACTCCTATTGGAATCTTACTTCTTCAAATTATCACGATTTTGCTTACATGCCGGCTATTCGGTTGGCTATTTTTGAAATTAGGCCAACCTACGGTTATCGGCGAGATTGTTGCAGGTATCGTTCTTGGCCCGTCTATATTAGGACATTTATTGCCAGATGTTTCCAATTTCCTGTTCCCCCTGGATTCCCTTGCCAATATCAACATATTAAGCCAATTCGGATTAATACTATTTATGTTTGCTATCGGTATGGAATTGGATATAACCGAAGTAAGAAAAAAACTGAAAGAAACAATTCTTATCAGCCATACAAGCACAATAACACCTTTTTTCTTTGGAATGCTTACTGCATATTATGTATATGGCTCCTATGCAAACAAAGACACCCCATTCCTGTCCTTTGCTTTATTCATAGGAATTGCAATGAGTATCACAGCATTCCCTGTACTGGCCCGTATTATCCAGGAAAAAGGTCTTACAAAAACACATTTGGGAACCATTTCACTGGCTAGTGCTGCCAACGGAGATATCACAGCCTGGTGTCTTCTGGCGGTTGTTGTAGCTATTGCCCAGGCAGGAACAATGTTAAGTGCCATTTACAACATTGGTTTTTCTATTATTTATATCGCATTCATGTTTTTCGCCGTACGCCCCTTCTTACGTATGGTAGGACATATATATCATAATAAAGAAGTCATAGACAAGGGGTTGGTAGCCTTCATGTTCTTATTGCTCATTATATCATCTTATCTGACAGAAATACTAGGGTTGCATGCATTATTCGGCGCATTCATTGCAGGGGTAGTAATGCCAAGCAATATAAAATTCCGCAAAATTATGACGGAGAAAGTAGAAGATGTTTCCCTTGCTTTATTCCTTCCGTTATTTTTTGTTTCAACAGGGCTACGTACGGAAATAGGTTTATTAAACAGCCCGGACCTATGGCGCATGTGCGGTATATTTATATTAGTAGCAATTGCCGGCAAATTCGGAGGCGCTTTCTTCTCAGCCCGTTTCGTAGGCGAAAGCACGAAAGATAGTCTTTATATAGGAGCTTTAATGAATACCCGCGGGTTAATGGAACTGGTAGTACTTACGATCGGTTATGAAATGAAGATACTTCCGCCTCCTATTTTCGTAATGTTGGTACTCATGACTCTGGTGACCACGTTCATGACGACTCCGTTAATTTCATTTATCAAATTCTGCTATAAAACGCGAGACAAGATTATCGAACATAAACATGTTGAAGCTGTAGCAGGAATTTTTAAAGTATTACTTTCGTTCGGGCGTGCAAGCAATGGCCAGATTATGCTGGATGTTGCCCACCAAATGTTTTCTCACGGAAAAAACAAATTAGAAATTACAGCACTTCATTTAACTGTTGGTTCTGATATAAACCCCTTACATACCGATAATTTCGAAGAAGTTAGTTTTGGGCCAATCCTATACGGAGCACAAAAATTGGGTATTCCTATCCAGACCCGGTATGAAGTATCTACAAACGCCAGCCAGGATATTTGCGACATTGTGAATAATGAAGGCTACGATTTCTTATTGGTAGGTGCCGGTATCTCAATGAGTGATTTACCCACGGATATTGATGCCAATCGTTATCGTACCTCTTTCTACAATCGTTTCTTCAAACGATTCAAAGCGCCTGAATCATGGTTTTATCCCGGAGCTTTATTAAAAGATAAAACTAAAATGTTTATCGAACAAAGCGATTGTCCTGTAGGAGTATTCATTAACAGAGGCTTTGTAAAAGCAACAAACATAATTATTATCATTAATTCGGCTGATGATCTGTTCTTGCTTGACTATGCCCGGACATTACTAAAAACAACTCATGGTTCGGTTAATATCGTTAACCAGGCAAGCAGTACAACTCCAGGTATAGAAACTATCAACCAGAAGCTTAATGAATTTACAGAAACTATTAAACAGGCTACATTATTACCCAATAAAGATTTAACCCCTGAGATTTTCAATGGGCACAATTTCATGCTGGTAAGCTATGCCACATGGAATGATATATCCGAACATCGTAAAAAAGCGCTTCAAAAAATGCCTTCAACATTAATTTTAAGTAAATAATCCGCCATAGAACTACATTATTTTCAAAGAGCTTCGTCCGTTTCCACTCCGTTGTACCCGAATCTGGGTAGGAATACGTTCCGTCATTTCCTGCACATGAGAAATAACCCCAATCTTCCGGCCTTGCGTATGAAGACTCTCCAAGGCATCCATGGCAACGCGCAAAGTTTCGGAGTCCAGAGAACCAAAACCTTCATCAATAAACAAACTTTCAACATTCATTCTATTTGAAGAAAGAGAAGATAAACCAAGAGCTAAAGCCAAGGAGACTAAAAATGACTCGCCACCAGACAAACTATGGACAGATCTAACCTCATCGCACATATCCTGATCTATCACCTGCAAAGCCAACGTGCCAGGCACCCTCTCTAAACGGTAGCGTTTGGTAAGCCCTCTTAATTGAACATTTGCATAATTCAGTAAAACATCCAAAGTATAGCCCTGAGCTATCCGGCGAAATTTAGCACCATCCGAAGAACCGGCCAGATCATTTAATTTAGCCCAGCGCTCACTAATAACAGAGCGCTTATCCAGTTCATCTTTCAGACCTGCTACTTTCTGTAAATTCTCAGCATGTGTACGTAAACGGAATGAACATTCTGCTTTTTCTTTTGATGCCTGAGTCAAAGCATCCTCTAAAGAAATACCTCCGGATAATTCATTATATTGATTAATCCAAACCTCCAATGCCGCTTTTTTCTCCGATAGCATAACAGAAGTATCTGCTAAATCTTTTGTAATCTGTTCCGTGACACCTTTATATTGTTCAACAATCCCTGACTGTTCAACCTGCATAGATTGTAGTTTTTTCAAATTCTCTTTCAATTCCTCCATGTTGCGCACATATTCTTGCTCCACTTCATCAGCAGATCGTCCCGATAATAAACGGTTACGATCATCCCGATGATTTTTTAAATCATCCCGATGTTTTTGAAAAATCATCCCGAACTCTTTCCACTGTGCTATTTGCTTGGGTAGAAAAGTGCTATGCGACTCACATTCGGCCTTTAATATTCCTTGTTGCCGTTCCAACTGCTGCAAACATTCTTCATTATTACGCCACTGACGGGAAAAATCTGTCAATGTTTTACGGAATGCTTCCGGATTCTGTTGCCAGGCATGCTGCCATGAATCACTACCAAAAACCTGATTAGCAGCAAGTAATGAACGACTCTGCACCTCCTGATGTTCAACGGATAGAGCTTCCTCATGAGATATTTGAGTATTAACTAATTTCTGCTGATTCAGTATGCCAATTCGTACATTTTCGCTCTCCGTTATCTGTTTATGTAACTGAAGTTGGCGCTGTTGTAATAAAGCTTGCCGCTTCTGGTTGGCAGTATAAGTTTCCAATTGCTTAACCAGCTGCTGAATTTGTATTGTAATATCCGAAATTCCCTTGGCTAAAGCCAGTAATTTTTCTCCAGTCTCGTGGGATGCATAAGGATGCTCCTTGCTTCCACAAACCGGACACGGAGTTCCATCAGAAAGTTTATCCCGTAATGCTTTAATATCACCGGTAGTAACAAACTGAGCCTGTTCTACCAATAAACGTTCACGTTCGGAACGAGCTTCATCTATTGATTTATCAAGGCTTGTCGTATCTATTTGTTTCAGTAAAATATCAATCTGATTCAATTCAGTTTCCACTTTCAGCAAATCCGAGCGATGTTGTCCTATAGAAACATTCAATGTTGTTAATTCTATATCCAGCCGGTCTATCTGTTGTTTAAAGACTAAAATAGATTGCGCTGATTTCTCGAAAGACTGACGAGCACTAAAAGCTGCATCCAAATGCAAAAGTAAAGCGGGAAGCTGTTCGGCAATTCCGGCTTTTCCCTTATATTTCTCCCGCCAAGCTTTCAGTTTTTCTATTTCTTCTTGTCCTTGTCTCTCTTTCTTTTGCAAATCAAAAAGTTTATTTTCCGCTTCTTTTTTACTTTGGGCTGCTTCTTTCAAACGTTGCTCCGCTTCTGAAAAAGAACGCAAAACAGTTTCTATCTGTACATCTAATTTACGGGCCTGCTGCAACTCCGGTTGAAGACTTTTATAAAGAAACTCTGCTTTTTGTTGTTTTTCCAAGGCTATTTCATAGTCTTTACGGGATTTTTCCAATAGTTCAATCGATCGAGTCAATTTATCAGAAATATCTTTTTGCTGTATCTGTTTCCCTGCAATCTGCTGTTCGGCCGACTTTACTGCATCTTGTAAGTGTTGCCGTTCCACCTTAGCGCTTTCAAGGCGCAATAGCAAAGGTTCAACTTCAGAAAGACGCTTTTCAAAAGCCTGTACCTCTTCCTCTGCCAGCATTTCTACACTTTGCATCTGAACCCATATTTTTTCATAAGTTTCCCTGGCTTCCGCATTCTTCGTAAAAATCAAACGTGAAATAGCAGAAAATTGCTCTGTACCTGTCAATTTTTCCAGTAATGAAGCTTTTTCTCCCTGTTCCGCTTTTAAAAATGTGGAAAAATCATTCTGCGCCAATAAAACGGAACGGGTAAACTGCTCAAATGTCAGACCTATCAGTTCGACAATTCGTATTTGAAGATCTGAACGGGTTCCTTGTTCTTCCGTCTCTTTATCCAGATTAAAAAGTGTCGTTTTGGGATTTTGTAAACGTCCGCTCTCTTTATCACGGGCACGGGCAACCGACCAGCGTGCACGATAGCGAAAGCCGTTCAATGCAACAAAATCTACTTCCGCATACCCAAAGGCTGTTCCTCTCCGTAGTATAAAACGAGGATCTCCCTGAGGCAGAACATCTTCATTTACATCTCTCAATCTCACATTATTTTCTTTTGCCTGATCCGTACGGGGAGTACGGGAGAAAAGAGCCAGGCACATAGCATCCAACAATGTAGATTTACCTGCTCCAGTCGGACCGGAGATAGCAAATATACCGGCTGACAGTAAAGGTTCCACCGTAAAATCTATAGAAAACTCACCCTCAAGCGAAGCCAGATTACGCCCGCGTATCGCTAATATCTTCATAAAGCAACCTCCCGCATTACCTCCTTAAATAATTGTTCCATATCTTCAGGTAAGTCGCCGCCATACTTAGCAGTAAAAGCATGTTTCAACATATCCGTCGGATCAATTTTCTGCAAATCATTATAAGAAAGAGCACGGAAATCGTCTTCGCCTTCACTTTCCGGATAAGAAGGAACGATAGAGGTTAAACGAACCGCTTTTCCTTCAAGCACCTCTTCTACCCGATGACGAAAACCCGGATCCGGTTCAGTAAGCAAAACACGTACTTCCAGAAAAGGATTTGTATTATTGTCCTTATTCTCCGCATCGGGCAATTCTGTTAACATCGCTAACACAACATCGGGAGAAGCAGCAGAAGGCGGTATTCTTAACAACTCGGTCACTACAGGCACAGCCAAAGGTTCTATAAACAGAGTTTTTCCACGTTCAATAGTAACGGAAACGACCTGATGCCGATAGTTCGTTTCCGAAAACGACATAGGCAACGGACTTCCCGCATAACGTACAGAATCGCGACCACCTATTTTTTGGGCTTTATGAATATGTCCTAAAGCCGTATAAGCTAAACCTGTATTAAAAGTATTGACCGAAACAGATTCCAACCCTCCCATAATAATACGTTCACTTCTGTCATCATCCGACAACTCGGCTCCGGTTGCATGCAAATGTCCCATAGCAATAATTGCTTCCCCCGGAAGCCGTATAGACTCCGCATACAAATAAAGCCGGTTATACATCCTGTCTATTCCGGCCACATAATTATCTTGTCCTTCTTCTGACGAAGGATAATCGCCTTGTCTGAGAAATGGTACAGCCAGGCACAATGCTTGCCGTTCTCCTTTCCGGTTGTATAATGGTATAATCAATGAATCTAAGTCAATTTCACCATCTTCTTTCCGCTTAATAATTCCAATAACAGTAGTCCTTAATTCTTCCAATAAAGGAACCGGAGCTTCAAGACGAGCTGCCGAATCATGATTTCCGGCAGTAATAACAATTTGTAATTCCGGATTACGATGATTTGCCTCTTTCAAAAAACGGAAAAAACGGCGTTGTGCCATTGCCGAAGGATTAGCAACATCAAATACATCTCCCGAAATCAGAAGAACATCCGTTTGCTGATCATCTAATGTATCAACGAGCCATGAAAGAAAAGCATCATGTTCATTATCACGATCATAACCAAAGAAGGTTTGTCCTAAATGCCAGTCGGCCGTATGTATCAACTTCAATGCCATATCCTGTCCGTTTTTACAGTATAAAATCTTTTCTGAGTTTACAAAGTTAATGACAAATCGGCAATTATCCAGAAAACTCGCCTATCTTTGCGGCCATCAATAACACAGAACAGGAATGAATTGGTTGATTGAAGATTTTTTAGCACCGACAATGATTCAGGCGATCATAATAATCTCCCTTGTTGCTGCCGTTGGTCTGTATTTGGGAAGACAAAAGATTTTCGGAATATCTCTGGGGATAACTTTCGTATTCTTTGCAGGAATTATGGCCGGACACTTCGGTATCGTGGTAAATAAGGACATGTTGATGTTCGCCCAGAATTTCGGATTAATTATTTTCGTATACACACTTGGATTACAGGTTGGCCCCGGTTTCTTTTCTTCCCTGAAAAAAGGAGGAGTGGAACTCAATATGATGGGAATAGCCGTTATCTTCCTGGGAATATTATTGACTCTTGCATTACATTGGGTAACCGGTATATCTTTATCAAATATGGTTGGTCTACTATCCGGTGCTGTGACCAACACCCCCGCATTGGGTGCAGCCCAACAAGCTCTATTGCAAATTGATCCCTCCAATTCAAAAAGCGTTACCGATATGGCATTAGCATGCGCTGTAGCTTATCCGTTAGGAGTCATCGGCGTTATACTGGCAATTATCATATTACGAAAAATGTTTGCCAACCAATCGGACAACATACATAAAGAAACAAAAGATACCACTACTTATGTAGCCGAATTTCAAGTCTGCAATCCTTCCATATACAACAAAAGCATTCTGGAAGTAATGAAGCTAACAGGAAAACACTTTGTTATTTCCCGCGTATGGAGAAATGGAAAAGTAAGTATCCCCACTTCCGATTTCCAATTAAAAGAACACGATCATTTACTGATCATCTCTGTAAAATCAGACGTAGAAACAATCAAAACGTTATTTGGAGAACAGGAAAATGTAGACTGGAACAAAGAGGATATTGATTGGAATGCTATAGACAGTCAGCTTATTTCACGCCGTATTTTAGTAACCCGAAACCGGGTAAACGGAGTTAAGCTCGGTTCTTTACGGTTGCGCAATTTATATGGAATTAATATAACCCGTGTCAATCGTGCAGGTATAGATTTGCTAGCCTCTTCTAATTTGCGCCTTCAAATTGGTGATAAACTAACCATCGTGGGCGAAGCCAACGCTGTAAATACAGTAGGGAAAATATTAGGTGATGAGGTTAAGCGCTTGGATAATCCAAACCTTATTGCCGTATTTGTTGGAATCTTCCTCGGTGTATTACTTGGTTCCCTTCCTATTTCCATACCGGGAATAAGCACACCTGTAAAGCTAGGCATTGCAGGAGGACCAATTATAGTAGGTATACTTATGGGCGCTTTCGGTCCCAGATTCCATTTAACCACTTATACAACCCAGAGTGCCAACTTAATGATGCGGCAATTCGGTATCGTCATTTATCTGGCGGGGCTAGGTATTGATGCCGGAGCACATTTCTTTGAAACAGTGTTCCGGGCAGAAGGATTGCTCTGGATAGGAATAGGTTTTATGCTCACAATTGTACCTGTTTTAATAGTAGGTTTCATTGCATCCCAATTTTTTAAAGTAGATTACGCCAATAATATAGGTATGCTTTGCGGAAGCATGGCTAACCCTATGGCATTGAGTTATGCTAATACGACAGTGGAAGGAGACGAACCATCTGTTTCGTACGCTACCGTATATCCGCTGTCCATGTTTATACGGGTTATATCAGCACAACTTATCATCATGTTATTTACGTAGCGGTAGTAATCTGGATCTTTGACATTCATCTTTTATTAAAAATATATCAGGATTATTGGCAATATTTCTTACATATCATCTATATTTGCACATGCTTTTGAAATAAAATGACAGTATTTACCTAAATGAATGAGACAATACTGAACGGACTACTAAATCTGTTTGCCATTTTTGCATCGTTGGCAAGAATTGGGACGGAACAAGCACGCCAAGCTGTACACACTTATCTTTCCAGCCATTTCGGAATCCGTTCACACAAAGAATATATCGAATTATACGACGAGTTGCAAAGTGTATATAATGATCCTGATTTTGATATCGATAAGGAAAATGTAATTATTAATGTATGCACGCAACTAAAACCTAAGTTAATGGCAGAAGAACAAATATTGCTGTTACTCAGGTTTATGGAATTTGCCCATAGTAACAGCGAAGGATTCGCCGATAATCTATCCGTTTTCAGAAAGGTCTCCTCGATATTCAACATCAGTTCAGAAGAATATGATACGCTACTCGCATTCGTAACCGGTAGTTACTCACCCTATATACTGACAATTAGCAATGACCCGCTTTCTAACAATGACAATCACATACAGCGTAAAGGGTTGGAAGGTGAAATACGCGTATTGCAGTTATCCGGTTTCGACAGACTGATTTTCACCTATTATGGAAACAGCCAGGTATTTATGAATGACATACCTGCCACTGCCGGCATATTCTACAGTTGGCAACGAAGCAGTGTCATCAAAAGTCCGTTATTTCTTCCGGTTTATTATAGCGACGTACAAGAAGCATTCAACCGAAACGAACATAACGAACGTATCGTGCTGGCCGGACGCGATATTGATTTCCATTTTAAAAACAGCGAAAACGGATTGCATAATTTCTCATTCAACCTCGAATCCGGACAATTAGTGGCCATTATGGGAGGAAGTGGGGTTGGCAAATCCACCCTGCTCAGTATCCTTAACGGGAACATCATTCCTCAGCAAGGTTCTATCTGTTTGAACGGACATCCTTTGAGTGATGAGAATTGTAAGCGACTGATAGGTTTTGTGCCTCAGGATGATTTATTGATTGAAGAATTAACCGTATTCCAAAATCTCTGGTACACGGCAAAGCTATGTTTTGCCAATCTGAATGACAAAAAGATAGAAGAAAAAGTAAACTCTATTCTCAATGATTTGGATTTATTGAAAATCAAATCATTGGAAGTAGGCTCTCCTATACGGAAAACAATCAGCGGAGGACAACGGAAACGGTTAAACATCGCATTGGAGTTAATACGTGAACCGGCAATCTTATATTTAGATGAACCCACATCCGGGCTTTCGTCTTCCGATTCGGAAAAAGTGATGATGCTTTTAAAAGAACAGACACACCGGGGGAGATTAGTTGTTGTGAACATCCATCAGCCATCGTCAGAGATATATAAATTGTTTGACCGTCTATGGTTGCTCGACACAGGAGGTTATCCTATTTACGATGGAAACCCGATTGAAGCCATCACATACTTTAAACGAGTTGCCAATTACACAGACCAGGACATCAGTGTCTGCAGTACATGCGGTAACGTAAATCCCGAATTGATTCTGAACATTATAGATGCCAAAAAGATCGACGACACGGGTAATCAAACAAATATCCGCAAACTGACAGCAAAAGAATGGCACGAACTCTATTTAGCATCCAGACCGGAATTCAACAGTCCCCAGGTTCTGCCTTTACCTCCAAACAGACAGCAAAAGCCGTCCGCCTGGAAGCAATTTCTCATTTTCCTGGAAAGAAATATTAAAACCAAACTGACAAACAAGCAATACTTATGCATTGCTTTGCTGGAAGCTCCGTTGCTTGCCGTAATTGTAGCTTTGCTCACCCGCTACGAGACAGATGAAGGCTACACTTTGCTTACCAATAAAAACTTGGTAACTTACCTGTTCATGTCTGTTATTGTTGCCACATTTATCGGAATGAGTATTAGTGCGGAAGAAATAATAAAAGACAAGACATTGTTGAAAAGGGAACGCTTCTTACGGTTAAGCCGTCCAAGCTATCTCATTTCCAAGATGTTTTTCCTGTTCTGTATATCTGCCATACAAAGTCTCTTGTTTATTTTGGTAGGAAATACACTGATTGGGATCGGATGGGAAATGTTTTTTATCTGGTGGATCATCCTGTGGGCAACCTCTTTCCTTGCAAACCTGACAGGATTAATCTTATCACAAACACTAAACACAATTGTAGCCATATACATTACGATCCCGCTTCTGCTTATCCCGCAAATATTGTTATGCGGGCTAGTCGTTAAGTTCGATGATTTAAGTAAACAGGCTGCCAACCGCAACATCGTGCCGCTTATCGGAGAAATCATACCTTCCCGCTGGGCATTTGAAGCATTGGCTGTCGAGCAATTCTGCGACAATGCGTATAATCAATCCTTATTCTATATTGAAAAAGAGAAATTTATCTCACAGTATTATCAGAACATCCATTTACCGGAAGTAAGAAATTTAGTACAACAAACAGAGTTATCCGATAGTGGAAAAAAAGACAAGATAAAAACCATTGAAAACGAATTGTTAGTTCTAGGGCGAGCAGCCAGAATAGAACCATATTCATCAAAAGACAGCTACAATGCCTATTTAAATAAAGCAGAAAAAGCATTGAAAACAAGATCAGACAATTTCACCGCTTTATTAGGTAAAGTTCAAAGAGAAATTATTAATGAGAAAGGAGCCGACTGGTTCGCCAACCTTAAAAAGGAGCATCACAATGAAGCATTGGAAGAGCTGGTACTGAATACAACAAGCAACCGGCTTTACAAAGAAGCCCATCATAGAATTTATCCGAAAATAGGACAAATATACATGGAACCTGACAATAATTGGGGACGCGCACCATTCTACAGCTATGAGAAAAAAGTAGCCGGAATCCTGTTTTCTACTTTTTCGTTTAATTTATTAATGTTAGTAATCTTTGGTTTATTGGTAATTATATCTATCTTCGCAGAGTTTCCAGGCAAGTATTTAAACAAGAACAACGACTATTAAAGACATATATAAAATTATTAAATTGATATCATTATGAAGAAGAGTTTTGTAAGTCTGCTAACCGTGGCAGCATTTTTATTCGGAATGGCTTCTTGTAATAGCAGTGCAAAGAAAGCTGAAGCCGAAGCTCAGACAGAACAAGAGGCTGTTATAGCCGGAGAAGTCTCAAAAAACCTGCTTACCGAAGAACTTAAAGTAGAAGTTTCCCAGTTTCTTAAAGACATGCCCGAATCTGATTTAGCTTACAAACTGGCAACCGGAGAAGTAACGGTATCTGTTGCCAATACAGATTTTATGTTGCCCGTAAGCAAAGCTTCAGAACTGACAACACAGGCTCAGAAAGCGCGCGCATGCGGTATGTACTTTGCAGATCTGAATATTCTGAAAGCAATGAAAAAGCCGACTACTGACGTTGAAAACGTTTTAGTAAAGCTGACTACAGACCTGAATATTCCATTCGTTATCGATATCATGAAAGAATCTGCTCCTGCCAATGCAAGCAAGGAAGAAGTTAATGCTTTTATGAAGGCTCAGGAAGATAAACTGATCGATGCTATGATGGAAAACGACAAAGCAGACATCGAAATCGAACTATTAGGCGGAATGTCGGTTGAATATGCTTATTTATTAGCTAATCCGGGCTTAGTTGTAAAGGGCGACGCTATCTCTGCAGGTTTAAGCGACAATATGATCAAACGTCTGGATACACTACAGCAGATTGTAGGCGATTTATCTAAGTATTATCCTGATTTGAGCCAACTGGGTGAAACTATTGCTCCGCTGAAAGAAATGGTAGTTTCTGTAAATGCTGCTCGTGCCGCTCAAAAAGACATCGAAGCTATGCGTACCAACTTATTGAAGTAAGTCAATAGCTAATTACACAATATCAGGGAAGCCGGTTGAGATTCAGCCGGCTTTCTTTATTTACGGCACTTTACCAACACCTTTACGCCGTCCGCCAGCGTAGTGGCAAAAAGATAGACCTCACCGCCATCGGCTATTTTTGTCCGCATACGGAGTTCGGCTACGGATAGAGGGAAATTGCGCACTGTGATATTGGCTTGCGGGATCGTTTTAGACAGCGCCTTACATTGTTTATTACTGAACGGTATCACCTCATCCACCACAAAACGGCGGCCGGGGAAATCGTCCCTAAGGTTATCCGACGTATATAAATGGCTACTTGCATGCAGCTTCTCCAGTCCAAAGCGGAAAGCTGTCATCCGGAACGCACCAGCTTTCAGTATCGAGGCATTCGGTTCATATAAATAGTGCTTTACCCGATCCGCCTGATACAGGTTCACACCCCGCTCGTCATGCCACGCATATGAGAACAATTCTTTCCGTCCGCTACCTGCAAAATTTACACAAACGATCTGCGGACTATCCTTTTTATTTTCTCTCTCCACTACAAAAAGCAACTCTTTGCATTCATTCTTTACTGAAATAACATGCACTTCTGTAGTTCCGGGAAGCAAATCCAACGTAAACTGAATATCCGCCATAGGAGACAGTTTGGCAATCACCTTCGGAGCACGTTCAAGCAAGGACGGCAACAACTTTGGCAAATCAGGCTCGCAATCGGGCAAGGCAAACACCCGCTTATTACTCTCTCCACGCCGGGCAGGGTCGATATAAAAGACATCCGCCGGAGGCAATTGCAATAAATATTCGGCAATGTCGGCATTAATAACCTCTATATTATCGGCTCCCAATACTTCAAAGTTATGCTTTGCCACCTCACAGTAGGCGGCAAAACGTTCTATATAGGTAAGTTTCTTCACCTTCCGGGAGAAGAAATAACTATCTATTCCTAATCCACCTGTTAAATCGCACAAACATTCACTTGCTTCTACCAGCTCTTGTTTATACGAAGCCGTAAGCTCGGACGAACATTGTTCGACAGCTATCCGAGCAGGAAATAGCAATTCATCATTCTCATACCACGAAGGCAACTTTTCACGTATCTGTCTGCGTGCTGCTATTTGTTCTATCAAAAAGGGAACATTCTGCGCGGAATACTTAGACGCAGACAACAACAAGCGCGACAGATCATCTGCCGCATGCTCCCGGATAAATTGTTTCTGTTTTTCATTCAACTTCATTGTGCAACCTCTCCTTCCAGACGTTTCAGTGCATTCTGTGCAAATTCATATCCATCCGCCGCCGATAATTTATATAAACGTATGGCTTCGTCCATATCTTTCTCCACTCCTTTTCCAAATTCGTACATATCCGCCAGATTGCCCATAGCCCACGTATCACCCTGAACTGCAGACAAACTATACAAACGGAAAGCTTCGTTCATATCCGCAGCAACACCCCGCCCATATTCATACATAACTCCCAGAACAGACTGAGCACGCTTGTCACCCTGCATAGCTGCCTTTTTATACCATTTAGCTGCCAGGATATAGTTTTGAGCAACTTCTTTCCCTGCATCGTATGTCAATCCTAATTCATATTGGGCATCCATGTCTCCGGTGTTGGCCTTATACATCAATTCCTGCAACCCGGCAGAAATCGCACCGCAGGTAAGAACCTGAACATTCATAGTACATGGATTAGTGCCGCCGTATTCCAACTCCCGAATGCATTTTCTTGCGAGAAGATCAACATCCAGTTCCTTTGCGAAGCAAGACAAACGACATGTATCTTCGCACACTCTTCCACCGCCGCAACTATTATATATAGGACTTACACAAACATAGTAGTCTCCTCCCTGCCGGATGGACTTTATAAGACACGTCAACTGAGACAAATCTATCTCTTCTATGTCCAGAATATTTGAAAACAGATGAAGGCTTGTCTGTCTTTCGGGGAAGTCTTCTTTGCATAAATCTTCTATATATTTACAAACCGTCCGAACCTCTGCATCCGGAAAAAAGAGACGTGCATGCAAAGCTGCCCGCTTCAAAGAAAGTTCCGATGGTTCTATCAAAGTTATTGAAGTAACGTTTGCCGCAAGCCCATTCAATTGCAAGTAATCGGCATAAGCCATTACTTCCAGTCCCTGTCCGCATCCCCAAGCTACAATATCCACCTTATTTTTCCAGAATATGGGAGGTAGCTGATCAAAGGCGTAGTTCAGTTTTGCCAGATGCATCTTTCCATACGAATAAAGATAATAGGCAAGAAGTATTTCCGAGCCGAGCATATCTCGTCCGTTCCCCAGACGTCTGTAAAGATCAGCCTTATCTTCTTCGCTCAGTTTGCCTACAAAATCCACCACCAACTGGCGAACCTTGTCAAAAGTAGGTCTGCCTATCGTTCGCAGCATATAGGCATAAACCGTATTCTCTTCCAATAGCAATTGTGCATCCATGTCCCTCTCATTTGCGTTTAACGTCCGGTAATCGTTTCCGAATACGGATTTTGCTGATGACAACGCCAGTTTGCCAGCGCCTTCTCCTTCGAACTGTTAGCATAGCAGTAGGCACAAAGATGCGGACAGGTATTATACTCTCCGATATCTTTACTGGTAATACACCCGCAATGCAGGCGTTGTCCTTTATCTTTATTGTCTCTTGTTTTTCGTATTATATCCTCCGGATGAAACAGATCGCCCGGAATACACTCCACCCCCAAATGCTCCATCAACACTTTATCCTCCGAGAAGTAGCGAATCATCAGATCATCGTCTACACACTTATTCTGATATATATCATAATCTTCTTCCAAAGATATTTCTTCTGCACAGGTAGCCACATCATAGTTCCACTTTTCATTCAGAAGATGAACGCCTTTGGCAAAACAAAGCATATCCGCTTCGGTAAATTCGCGGTAGAGAAAGCCCTCACGATCCAGATTGGCCGCGACTTTCCGGTAGACCGAAATATCGGCATAACTAAACACCAGCTTGTCAGTATATCCATGCAATTGGTTGCCAACCACGCGTACACGCTCCAACAAATCATCTACATCCATCCGGTCGGATAAAACCAATGGATCAAAACGCCAGATCACTTTTCCTTTTCCCAGCACATCCGTCAAACTGCGAAACGTGGCAATACGTTCTTCCAGTGAAGGCAAATGAGGTTCCAAGCCGCTTCCTTCATAATTATTTAAGGTGAACTGTATGTAACAATGTATGCCTCTCCGTCTTAATTCCTCCAGATACGGCAACAACGGAGCCGGGTTCTTCGACCAGAAAACAATTACCCGCACGTCCCGGTAAGACACGTACGACCGTACGCCATTGAATGGATTCATCCAGGCGGAATATCCCTTTTGCAAACGACTGAAGAACCAATCCGTGTAAAAAGCCGGAATATCTGTCGCCCGGCTGGCAGACACGATTACGGGAGCCAGCGCATCCGCCGTTTCCCCATTCTCCAATCTTATTTTCACCTTATTCCATGCCATCCTATCCTGGTCATTACAACAGTTGTAAATACAAAAGTAATCTTTTTATTACTTTTGTACGCTATTTATTTGCCTTCAAGTTAGTAAAGCCGTATATCTTTTTCATTCCCCCAGATATGTTTTCCCCGGACAAAACTTTTGTTTCATCAGGGAGAAACTTTTGTTTCGTCCTAATAAAACTTTTAAGACATTTAATAAACCAGGAAGAGAGTTGACTGACCAAGCAAGACATTCCCGTACTTCAAAGAACGATACGGCAAATCATTTCTGATATAACCATAGAACCTATCGAATAAGAACCTGAACTATTTGGTAATTCCAAAAATAGTTTGGATATTTGTATCTGTACATCAGCTTATTTTGAAGATGAAAACGACAGCCGAATATATATCCATCCTGAAAGAATACATGCAGCAAAATGCAGGCAAGTACGGCATTTCGCACATGGGAATATTTGGATCCGTAGCACGAGGAGAACAAAAAGAAGGGAGCGATGTAGATATTTATTACCAGGCAGATAATACTCCTACTCTATCAATTATAGGTCAAATCCAAAATGACTTGGAAAGACTGCTGGAACGCCCTGTAGATCTTGTACGCATCAGAGATAAGATGAATAAATTATTGCTAAAAGAAATACAAGATGAAGGAATTGCAATACAATAAAGAATGGGTTATCGATACATTGAATAACATCGATATATCCATCAATCATGTTCTAAGACGTACATCTTCCCTCAGCTCTGTTAACGACTTTCTGGAAACACCTTCAGGTATAGATTTACTGGACAGCGTTTGCATGCGCCTTCAGGTTATAGGTGAAATGGTTAAGAACCTCGATAAAATAACCGAACAGAAATTATTAATACAATATCCTGAAATAAACTGGAAAAGCATTATGAGAATGAGAGACATCATTTCTCACCACTATTTTGAAATTGATGCCGAAGTTATTTTCGAGAGCATTAAGCAAGACATTCCCGTACTTCAAAGAACGATACGGCAAATCATTTCTGATAATTCTACTGCAAATATCTAAATATAATATTGTATATTTGTCCTTTGGTTTACGACCGGTAAACTGTATATATATTAACAATCAAGTTTAATTCTATTTAAGTAAATGGGAAGAGTATTAGTTATTGGTGCTGGAGGCGTAAGTACCGTTGCTGTTAAGAAAATAGCGATGAATGCAGATGTCTTTACCGACATTATGGTAGCAAGCCGTACGAAAAGTAAATGCGACAAGATTGCTGCAGATATTAAAAATGTAAAGGTACAGACAGCACAAGTGGATGCAGACAACGTGGAAGAACTCGTTGCCCTGTTCAACTCCTTCAAACCTGATTTGGTTGTAAACCTGGCGCTGCCTTACCAAGACCTCTCCATCATGGATGCTTGTCTGGCTTACGGCGTCAGCTACCTCGACACGGCCAACTACGAACCGCTGGATGAGGCTAAATATGAATACAGCTGGCAATGGGCTTATAAGAAACGCTTTGAAGAAGCTGGCCTGACCGCTATTCTGGGATGCGGTTTCGATCCGGGCGTGACAGGCGTATATACAGCTTACGCAGCCAAGCATCATTTCAAAGAAATGCAATATCTGGATATAGTAGACTGCAATGCCGGAGATCATCACAAGGCATTTGCCACTAACTTCAATCCGGAGATCAATATCCGCGAAATTACCCAGCGTGGTAAGTTCTACGAAAACGGAGAATGGAAAGAAACAGATCCGTTATCCGTGCATAAGGCATTAAATTATCCGGAAGTAGGACCCAAGGAATCATACCTGATGTATCACGAAGAACTGGAAAGTCTGGTTAAGAACTTCCCTACTATCAAACGCGCCCGCTTCTGGATGACCTTCGGACAGGAATATCTTACCCACCTGCGCGTGATACAGAATATCGGCATGGATAGTATAAAACCAATCTTGTATAACGGTGTGGAGATCGTTCCTATTCAGTTCCTGAAAGCCGTATTGCCTAATCCTGGAGATTTGGGAGAAAATTATACAGGACAGACTTCTATCGGTTGCCGTATTCGCGGTATCGGTAAAGACGGCAACGAGATTACCTACTACGTATATAATAACTGCAGCCACGAAGCCGCCTACAAAGAAACAGGCGCACAAGGCGTAAGCTACACTACCGGCGTACCGGCTATGATCGGAGCCAAATTGTTTATGCAAGGCCTGTGGAAAAAGCCGGGCGTATGGAACGTAGAAGAATTCAATCCGGATCCATTCATGAAGGAACTGAATGAGCAAGGATTACCTTGGCACGAACAATTCAATATTGATCTGGAACTATAAGAATGAGTGTTCTAAGAAAACTATATTATTCGTTCACACCATCCATGCGTCTGACGGCACGGCGTATCTATTACTATCCGGTGGATTTATGCGATACTATTTTGCGTAAACGGGAAGATATGATACCCCCAAAAGGCATGGTGTTTATCGGATCGGGCGACTTTAAAAAGCAAGGCCTCCATTTGATGGATCTGCTGATTAAATACGCAGGATTGAAACCGGACGGACAAGTGCTCGATATTGGTTGCGGCATAGGGCGCCTGGCCGTACCTCTTACCGGCTATCTGAATAAAAAAGGGTCATACGAGGGATTTGACATTGTAAAAAAAGGAATAGATTGGTGTAATAAACATATTTCATCCCGTTTCCCTAACTTCAGATTCCTGCATATCGACCTGAAGAATGATTTATATAACCTGCAAACAGACAATGAGGCGAAGCACTTTGTCTTTCCATACAGGGACAAGCTGTTCGATTGTATTGTACTGACTTCTGTATTCACGCATATGATACCGGAAGATGTAGACAATTACTTAGGGCAGATAGCTAGGGTAATGAAACCGGAGGGAAAATGCCTGGTAACTTTCTTCCTGCTGAATCCGGCCATCGAAAAGCAGATGCAGGAAGGAAAGGCTAAATTTGACTTCTGCCACCGGCATAAAGGTTACAGCCTGATGGATAAAAAGGTGAAAGAAGCGAATATAGCGTTTGACGAATCGTATCTGTCCGCAATGCTGGACAAAAACGGACTGAAAGCCGAAGCAATCCATTACGGAGACTGGTCGGGGGTGGAACCGAACCCGCTGGACTTTCAGGATGTTATTATATTAACCGTAAAATAATATAAAACATGGCTATACAGATAGGAGACAAAGCCCCCGAAATACTGGGCAAAGATCAGAATGGAAAAGAACTAAAACTAAGCGATTTCAAAGGAAAGAAGCTGGCACTCTATTTCTATCCGAAAGATAACACATCCGGTTGCACTGCCGAAGCATGCAGCCTGAGAGACGGTTATAAAGATTTACAAGCTGCCGGATACGAAGTAATCGGTGTAAGTAAAGACAGTGCAAAATCGCATCAGGGATTTATAGAAAAGCAGGACTTGCCTTTCAGCCTGATAGCCGATACCGACACCACATTGCAAGAACAGTTCGGTGTATGGGCAGAAAAGAAAATGTACGGACGTTCATACATGGGAACACTGCGTACTACCTTCATTATCGACGAAAACGGAGTGGTGACAAATATCATCGGACCGAAGGAGGTGCAAACAAAAGACCATGCAAATCAAATCCTTAAACTTAAATAAGGGATGGCAAAAGAAGAACAAGACAAAGAAAAGGAAACTCAGATTGATTTTGAGAAGAAACAGAATGCTGCCGGAAAAGCGGCTCCTAATGCAGACAAGTTAAAAGCGCTTCGTGCAGCAATGGATAAGATTGAAAAGAACTTTGGTAAAGGTTCTATCATGAAGTTAGGCGAAGAAAGTATTGAAAACGTAGAAGTAATACCAACCGGTTCTATTGCTTTAGATGCAGCCCTGGGCGTAGGTGGTTATCCGAAAGGACGTGTTATTGAAATATATGGCCCGGAATCTTCTGGTAAAACCACTTTAGCAATCCACGCCATTGCCGAAGCACAAAAAGCAGGCGGTATTGCTGCGTTTATTGATGCCGAACATGCTTTCGATCGTTTTTATGCTGAGAAATTAGGGGTTGATGTAGAAAATCTCTGGATTTCTCAACCGGACAATGGAGAGCAGGCATTGGAAATTGCCGAACAACTGATTCGTTCGTCTGCCGTAGATATTGTAGTAATAGACTCTGTTGCCGCTCTTACACCTAAAGCAGAGCTGGAAGGCGATATGGGTGACAGCAAGATGGGATTGCAGGCACGTTTGATGTCTCAGGCTTTGCGTAAGCTAACCGGAGCTATCAGCAAAACAAATACGACATGTATCTTCATTAACCAGTTGCGTGATAAGATAGGCGTTATGTTTGGTAACCCGGAAACAACTACAGGTGGTAACGCATTAAAGTTCTACGCATCCGTACGTCTGGATATCCGGAGCATTGGCAAATTAAAAGACGGTGATGAAGTAAAAGGTAACCAGGTTCGTGTAAAAGTAGTAAAAAACAAAGTTGCGCCTCCATTCCGCAAAGCAGAGTTCGACATCATGTTCGGTGAGGGAATCTCACGTTCTGGCGAAATCATTGATTTGGGCGCAGAACTGAACATCATTAAGAAAAGCGGTGCATGGTATAGTTACGGAGACACCAAGTTGGGACAAGGACGCGATGCTGCCAAGCAATGCGTTTCCGATAATCCAGAATTGGCGGAAGAACTGTCCGGTTTGATATTTAATGCGTTAAAGGATAAAAACTAATAACAGGTGACGAATAAAGACAAATACCGTCTGCTCTGTACCACAGAGAAAAACATCCCCATCTTTTCACGGGATTGGTGGCTGGATGCTGTCTGTGGAGAAGCAAACTGGGATGTCTTATTAATAGAACAAAAGGGGCGGATGCAGGCAGCACTGCCCCTTTATATTCCTCATCGTGGCATCATTTCCATGCCTCCCTATACACAAACAATGGGGCCCTGGTTTGCTAAGGCATCCGAAGATACCAAATACACAACCGAGTTAGGGAGACGCCAAACTCTATGCAAAACATTTACAGAAGCACTGAAGGCTTATCCTCATTTTCTTCAGAATTTTAATTATGAAATAACTGACTGGCTTCCTTTTTATTGGGATGGTTATAAACAAACAACAAGATACACCTATCTCCTATCTGATCTGGCCGATTTAGATAAGATATGGGATAACATGAGTGCAAACACCCGGAGGAATATCCAGAAAGCAAAGGATAAACACCAAATTACCGTCAAAAAAGGAATACCGGCCGAAGAGTTTCTGAAGGTACAGGATATGACATTTCAACGGCAGCAAACCTCAAATCCGGTAGATAAAGAAGTCTTGATGGATTTAATTTCCGTTTGCAGAGATAGAGAACAAGGAGATATCTGGGGCGGATACGATGAAAGCGGTCAACTGCATGCAGCAGCCTTTGTTGTATGGCAGAATAATTCGGCTTACTACATTGCCGGAGGAGGTAATCCTGACTTACGGGAATCAGGCGCCCACAGTCTGATACTCTGGGAATGTATACGTTATACATCATTATACAGCACAAGGTTTGACTTTGAAGGTTCTATGCTACCCGGTGTAGAACGTTTCTTCCGGGAATTTGGTGCCATTCAAATGCCATTCTTCACAATAACCAAGGGAAAATTAAGTTTATTATATAGAGCCTGGCTAAAGCTGGGACGGATAATAAAACGGTAAGCCATGGTTAAAAGTCCGGAGATAGAATATATAATCAGCTTTATGATCGGTGGTAATCAAGCGGAAACGTTTGGTAGCCTGGTAGGTTATACCTCCGATCGCAATAAGTTCCATCATTATAAGGTTGTAATTATTCCTTCGCCGTTTTTCAATGAAGACGTTTACGGAACCCAGGCATCTATGCCATCCTTTCCGTTACAAGAAATAGAAGGAGTTCCTTTACTTTTCGGATCATCCAAAACGGAATGGTATGGCGAAACATGGGTTGTTCATGCAGATATTGTAGCCAGCGCCTATTTTCTTCTTACGCGTTATGAAGAAATAAGGAAAAGAAATATACGGGATGCTCACGGGCGTTTTCCCGGTAAGGAATCAATTCCCTGCAAAGCAGGTTTTATTCATCGTCCTATTGTGGATGAATACGGAAAGCTCCTCCGTCAATGGTTACGCCAGACCTACATCAAAGTGCCGGAACCGGAAGCCTGTATCAATAAAATATGGCTTACGCATGACGTGGATGTCCCATTTTTCTGCCGCACATTACACAGCTTTATGCGTGAAACCATAAAAGGTGACGGATTTTTGAAAGCATGCAAATACGTACATGCACCTTTAACATCCGATCCGTATTATACTTTCCCCTGGCTACTGGAAAGGGATGCAAGCGTACAAGACAGCGTTGGAAAAACACAATGTGAATCCGTTTACTTCTTCAAAGCCGGAGGAAAAACAATATATGATAAGCCCAACTATTGTCTTTTCTCGAAGGATATAAAAGAATTATTTAAATTATGTCAAGCCAAAGAAGCCCAAATAGGCTTACACAGCAGCTATGAAGCCGGCATAAAACCTTCACTTATCCGGCGGGAGCAAGAACTATTAAAGAGAGCTACAGGTGAGGCTATTTTCTACAACAGGCATCACTTTCTTAATGCACGAGAACCGGAAGACCTGGACTGGTTGGAAAGAACCGGAATAACGGACGACTTTACCATAGGCTATGCAGATGTAGCCGGTTTCCGTTTAGGGACCTGCCGTCCGGTATCATGGATCAATCCGATCAATAAGCGCATATCTTCGCTCACGCTTCATCCGCTAAGTATTATGGATTGCAGCTTGAGTGAACCGCAATATATGGGGATGAGCTATGAAGAGGCATTGGCCTATTGCCTGCAAATCATAGAACAAGTCCGGCAGGCTAACGGAGAACTGGTATTGCTCTGGCACAATGATACCATTTCAACCCATCAGAAAAAACCAGTGACGGTAAACTGGCAAAAAGAACTTTATCATACGCTTACAGAAGAATTAAAAAGAATATGAAAATATTAATATTCTGTGATATGTTTCCTCCGGCCTTTGCACCCAGGATGGGTTATTTATGCAAATACATGAAACGCAATGGTTGGGAACCGGTTGTAATAACTGAATATATTCCGGATAATACATTTGAATTTCTGGCAGGAAATACGGAGGTTACTTATGTCCGTTATTATCATGCAAGTAATAAATTAATTAAGCAACTAGAATGGTTATTTATTTTTATCATGGATGTTTGTTTCCATTATAAAGAATGCAAAATGATAAAAGTAGCCCGCGAATTACTCAGCAAAGATAAATATGACGGAGTATTATGCAGCGCATACCGCACATTTCCTCTGCCGGCTGCTCAAAAAGTGGCAAGCCTGTATAATATTCCTTTTATAGCAGACACGCGAGACATCATAGAACAGTATGCCTCAAACGAATACATATCCCGCTCTTTTCACACATTTAACTGGCTGGATAAACAAATAACCCGTCTCTATCGCTGGCATCTGTTAAAAAGAAGAAACATAGCCCTCCATGCAGCGGATTATATCACAACAGTTTCACCCTGGCATGTAGAGAGAATGAAGCAATTCAACAAAAATGTCAAGCTTATATATAATGGATATGATCCGGAGATATTCTTTCCCAAACAAGTACACACAACACAGTTTCGTATCACTTATACCGGGCGTTTACTCAGTTTAGCAATACGCAACCCCCAATTATTATTTGAAGCTATTAATAAATTATCCCGGGAAAATACAATATGTCCGGAAACATTCCGTGTTTCCTGGTATATTGATAAGTCTTCTCAAAATATTATCGAAGAGGAAGCGAAAAAACATGATGTAATTCAATACATGGATTATCATGGCTACGTTCCGGCTTCGGAAATTCCGGACATACTAAACAACAGCTCCGTATTATTGCAATTAGCCAACAAAGCATCGGCCAAAGGGCCAAAAGGCATTATGACAACAAAGCTTTTCGAAGCATTTGCCGTAGAAAAACCCGTTTTATGCGTCCGTAGCGATGAAAGCTATCTGGAAGAAACCATCAACAAAGTACATGCCGGTATTGCAGCAAAAACATCTGAAGAAGTATATGCATTTCTACAATACCATTATGACGAATGGAAAAAGAAAGGTTATACGACTTCTCTCATAAACAGAGAAGCACTATCGGTTTTTTCCCGTTGCAAACAAGCTGAACAGTTTATGGAATTGTTTAAGCAAATTAAAAGATAAATGAAATGGATAAGCATCTCAACATAATTGCCTTCAACATTCCCTGGCCGGCCAATTACGGTGGGGTGATTGATGTATATTACAAGTTGAAAGCTCTGCATGAATGCGGAGTAAATATTATCCTGCATTGCTTCGAATATGAACGGCCGCAAGCAAAAGAACTGGAATCTGTCTGCGAAAAAGTGTACTACTATAAACGGCATACCGGTATCATAGCCAATATAACTTTATTGCCTTACAACGTATATAGCCGGAAAGACCCGTCTTTGCTCGCCAACTTATTAAAAAACAACTACCCGATCTTGTTTGAAGGGCTGCATTCTTGTTACTATATGGACAACCCTCTACTGAAAAACAGAAAGAAAATATTCAGGGAGTGTAATATAGAACACGACTACTATTATCATCTGGCAAAGTCGGAACGCCAATTCATCAAGAAATGCTTTTTCCGGATCGAGGCGTGGAGATTCAGAAATTATCAAAAAGTGGTATCACATGCCGATTTAATTATCTCGGTATCTACAACCGATACAGATTATCTAAAAAAAGAATTCCCGGCAAACCGCATTGAGTTCATACCTTGTTTTCACGCAAACGAACAGATAACAACCCAGCCGGGAAAGTCCGGTTTCATTCTTTATCATGGTAAATTATCGGTCGTAGAAAACGAAAAAGCGGCCTTGTACCTGATTCACCATGTATTCGGCAAACTGGATTATCCCTGCATACTGGCAGGTATGAATCCGCCACGTTCGTTACGGGATGCCGCCTCGCTCTATTCCAACGTCACGATAGAAGCCAATCCTACTGAAGAAAGGATGAACTTCCTGATCCGCGAAGCACAGATCAATATGCTGATCACTTTTCAGGATACCGGCTTAAAACTTAAACTGCTCAACAGCCTGTTTGCCGGCCGTCATACGGTAGTGAACCATTTAATGCTGGCCGGAAGCGGATTGGATTCACTCTGCCATATAGCAGACACGCCGGAAGATATGATTCGCGAATGCACTAAGTTGATTAATGTCCCTATAGACGAAAAGTCCATTACAAAAAGAAAGGAATTACTAGACCCCTCGTTTTCTAATAAATATCAGGGAGCACGTTTGTATAAAATGATCTATGAAGAATAACCTGAAACATATTGCTTCTGTTCTTGCAGCACGCCTGCAAAAGATCGATTACGAAAGATTGCCCATCAGCGACTACAACAAGAGGTATATCCGCAATCTGAAACCGGCAATAGGATATTTCATGCAAATATATACGGAGTGTCTTTTCAAAGGCATTACTGCAACAGGGCTGAATCCTTCGGATATTACCTGTATCGACTATGGAGGAGGTAGCGGCTTCCTGAGCATACTGGCCAAAGAGGCTGGCATAGGGCAGGTTATTTACATTGATCTGAATCCTGATTCTGTGGTAACCGTACAACTGCTGAAACAAATAACCGGATCAGGTCCCGATATTATATTACGTGGCAGTTCCGATACCCTGTCCGAATGGTGTTCCACACAACACACCAAACCGCATTTGCTGATTGCAACCGATTTGATAGAACATATCTACAACCTCGAAACCTTCTTCTCCGACCTGATAAGTATCAACAGTTCGATGCAGATGATTTTTACCACCGCCTCCACCCCTTATAACCCTTATGTGAAGTGGAAACTGCACCGGGCAATGAGGGGTTGTGAAACAGGCACCCTGGAATCGCCCAACTATTACACCAAGCGATACCAGTACATAAAAGAAAAGTTCCCCGCATTTTCTGAAAAAGAAGTTTCGCAATGGAGCAACCGAACCAGAGGCTTAGTCTATCCGGATATAGAGAAAGCCATCCTCGGAAATACGATACCAACCCTAACCGACCGCTATAATACCTGTGATCCGGAAACCGGGAACTGGACAGAACGTATTCTGCCCATAGTAAACTACCAGGCTCTTTTATCGCAGTTCCATTATCAATTAAAAGTTGAAAAAGGATTTTATAATACGGAACGAAAAAGTTTTATCCTGTCCGCCATTTTCAAAAACATAAATCACATCATACGCAACAGCGGCAAACCGGGCTTTCTGCTCTCTCCCTTTATCATCCTACATTGCAGCAAGAAGTGAAATGACATACTCACGCTGCATATCTTCCGGTTTCAGTACCCTGTCATTCCATTGGAGCAGATCGATATCGATCGGGACAATTCCCTGTTTTTTATCATCCGGTTTGCGTCCGATTGTTACTTCGATCTGCTTAAACACTAATTTTAGATCGTCTGCAGAAAGCGGCGTATCAACCAATGCCATCCGGTTCAGAAAAGAGGACGAAAGCGGACAGGCTACCGGTTCGGTATAAACCGCCTCAGAAAAACAGATAGATGGAAAATACTGCAACAGCAACTCTGTTGCACGCCTTATATTCATCTCCCTGTCTTTATTTGACCCAAGACTTATGATAGCTCTGTTCAACATATATTTCCTATAATTATACGGCAAAGTTACGAAAAATGATGCGTGATTATAAAACAGTCTTAGTAAATGAGACCTTCAAAATTTCATAGTTATAATTTTATTGGATCATAGTTATGACTTAAAAAAATCATAATAATGATTTTTTTTTTGCAGGAATTAATCTAATCACGCTTAAAAAAACGTATTCAATGAATGCACCGTCAACAAAGGAGCTGAGCAAGGGCCAGTGTCCAAAAATACCTACATCTAGGTATAAAACATATTGAGTTTTGCCGTACCTTTGCAAAAGATATAGCAAACTATGAGACTATCAGAACTTCGTACAGGCGAAAAAGGGATTATCGTTAAGGTGATGGGACGCGGAGCCTTCCGCAAACGCATCATCGAAATGGGATTCATCCGGGGGAAAGAGGTAGATGTTATTCAAAACGCACCTTTAAAAGACCCTATCCATTATCGGGTAATGGGCTACGATGTATCTCTACGAAGAAATGACGCGGCATTAATCGAAGTAGTAAGCACGGCCGAATTCCAGTCGAAGCAAATTAACAACGAAACAGACCCCCGTCCGGCGAACTCCTATATAACTTCTTTGAGCGAAGACTTGCGTGCCATAGCTTTGCATAAAGGAAAAACCATTAACGTAGCCCTGGTTGGAAACCCCAATTGCGGAAAAACGTCTTTATTCAACTTCGCATCAGGAGCACATGAACATGTGGGGAATTATAGCGGCGTAACCGTCGATGCAAAAGAAGGGACATTCCAGCAAAACGGTTACACGTTCAGGATAGTAGACCTGCCGGGTACGTATTCATTGTCTGCCTACACACCGGAAGAGCTTTATGTAAGAAGCCACCTGAATGAAGCGCAGCCCGATGTGGTGATTAATGTCGTAGACGCCTCCAATCTGGAACGCAACTTATACCTCACCTGCCAGCTTATCGACATGGATGTGCGTATGGTAATCGCCCTCAACATGTATGACGACCTGGAGCGGAAAGGAAACAAATTCGACCATGAATCGCTATCGCGCATGATCGGAGCGCCTATTGTACCAACCATCAGCAAGACAGGTTTTGGCATTGAAGATCTTTTCAACCGGGTTATCAAAGTATATGAAGAAGAAGATCCTGTCTTACGACACATTCATATCAACTACGGCGAGGTCCTGGAAAAAGGCATCACAAACGTAAGAAAGGCACTCAAAGCAAATGGGAATGTGCCCAAAAGTATTTCTAAAAGATATTTGTCTATCAAACTACTTGAAGGCGATCACGAGATAGAAGCATTTGTAAAAGCCTTGCCCGGTTCGGAAATCATATTACAAGACAGAGACCGCAACATAGCCCAAATAGAAAATCTATTACAGGAAGACTGCGAAACGGCATTCACAAATGCCCGTTACGGCTTTATCTCCGGAGCTTTGCGCGAAACATTCGAGCAGAATAAGATAAAGGAAGCCAGCAGTACGCAGATTATAGACCTCTTTGTCACCCACAAGGTGCTAGGCTTTCCCATCTTTATATTATTTATGTGGATTATGTTCGAAGCTACTTTCCGCCTGGGCGAATACCCGATGCAATGGATCGAATCGCTTGTTGGTCTTATCGGGAACTTCGTACGCAACTATATGGAAGAAGGACCGCTGAAAGACCTTTTGGTAGATGGTATCATTGGTGGTGTGGGAGGTGTTATCGTATTCCTCCCGAATATTCTTATTCTGTACCTGTTTATTTCATTTATGGAAGATTCCGGTTATATGGCACGTGCCGCCTTCATCATGGATAAAATCATGCACAAGATGGGATTACACGGCAAGTCGTTCATACCGCTTGTCATGGGTTTTGGCTGTAACGTTCCGGCCATTATGGCATCGCGTACGATTGAAAGCCGCAACAGCCGCATGATTACCATGCTGGTAAACCCACTGATGAGTTGCAGTGCACGGCTGCCGGTATATGTACTATTAACAGGAGCATTTTTTCCTAATAACGCAAGTGTCATATTATTGGCATTATATGTAACAGGTATTCTGTTGGCTGTCGTTATGGCACGCTTATTCAAACGTTTCCTTTTTAATGAAGAAGATGTGCCTTTTGTTATGGAGCTTCCTCCCTACCGCATGCCTACAGGAAAATCGATCATGATCCACATGTGGGAAAAAGCAAAACAATATCTGCACAAGATGGGAGGAGTCATTTTATTCGCATCTATTATTATTTGGTTCTTAGGTTATTTTCCGCGTCACACGGAAAGTACGGATGCAATCAACCGGCAGATAGCAGAAGTTGAAAATGCAGAACTGGATTCTCAAGAAAAAGAAAAGACCATCGCTGAATTAGAACGCCTAAAAGCGATAGAACACCAGCAGAATTCATATATAGGACATATTGGCCAAGCTATTCAGCCGGCACTTCAGCCCTTGGGATTTGATTGGAAGATAAGTGTCAGCCTGCTTACCGGTATGGCGGCAAAAGAAGTTGTCGTTAGCACATTAAGCGTATTATACACCGGAGAAGCGGATGACAGCCAAATCTTATCGGAAAGGCTAAAGCAAGACCGCAATGCCGAAGGAAAATTAGTTTTTACACCTTTAGTGGCTATTAGCTTAATGTTATTTGTACTGATATATTTTCCATGTATAGCAACAATATCTGCAATAGTAAACGAATCGCGTTCCTGGAAATGGGGCGCATTTGTAATTGTCTACACATGTGTTCTGGCCTGGATCGTATCATTTACTGTATACCAAACAGGGCATTTCTTCATGGGGTTATTCAATTAACACTCAATATGAGAACCGCAGATGTTCTCTTTTGTTATTATAAAAAGAAATCTGGAGATTATGTGGCAAGAAATCGCAATTATTTTAATAGGGATAATAACTATTGCATACGTTGGTATGAAGTTCTATAAATCTCTCACCACCAAACGAAATCCGGAAAACCCTTGTTGCGGATGCAAAGGATGTAGTCTGAAGGAAGAAATAATGAAGAAAAGCATGAACGGAACCTGCAAAAAATAGATATGTCAGCGACCTTTACATTCTCCATAAACCAACCGTGGCAATAATTTGATAAAATTCCAATAACGGGGTACATTCTTTTGAGGTTCTTCAAAAGCTCTATACAACCATTCCAACCGCAAATTCCTCATCCACTGAGGTGCACGCTTTACCGGCCCTGTTTTTGCCATAAAATTAAATGCTGCACCAACGCCAAACATCACTCCTCTGTTTATCCGGGGAGATAGGTTAGCCATAAAAAACTCTTGATTAGGTGCTCCTAGGGATACCCATATTATATCAGGTGCATATTTATTTATGTCTTCCGCTATTTCACTATAGTTAAAATCTTCAACTCTCCGAAACGGCAAGCTTTTAAAAGGCATATTTGCTATATCAGAATCTATCAACGAAAGTTCTTGTCGCAATTTAGCGAGTATTTCATCCGTATTCCCTATAAAATATTGTTTATATTGCCTCTGATTAAGAAAATAGCAAAATAGGTCATTCCCAATGTACGAACAAAAATCCCTCTTATGTATTTTGCCCAATAACCACGCAATGTTAGATCCGTCGCAAACGTTTACTAACGCTCCATTTACAACTTTATTAAAAGCTTTATCTTTATTCGCTACAGCAAGATTATTACTTTCTATTGCACAAACATATCCTTTCTTATGCTCCTCTATCGTATTCTTAATAATATGATGTACTTTATCTTTATCAAACTCCAGCAAAACATTAAAAAACTTCTCCATGCCAATAACCTTTTAAACTTTTTCTTTTTGTTCGGCTAGCAATTCTTGACATTGAGTTTTTTGAGCACTCAACAATAGTCCCAGAAACATCATAATAAAAAGACCTCTGTTACTAGTAAATGAAGCATCTGCAACATTTTCTATAAATAAGAATCCAGCCGATAATATAAATATTACAAAATACTGTATGTTAGTTGTCTTGAACAAAAACGAAAATGTTTTCCGAAAAAGATAAATCCAAAACAGAATAAATAAACAAACACCCACTATTCCGAATTGTGCCAGAGAGGGATAATAAGTATCGGCAACAAAGTACCAGCCGCCTTGGGTCAATCCCCATACCCCGTCAATCCCATACTTAGTGTAAATATCAGAATAATACAACCCCGAAGCATGGGTAGCAAAGCTTGCCAGTCCTGATCCAAACGGGAAATAATCTGTAAAAATATCGATTGATGTAGAATATAACACAAAACGGGCCAACAAATCTTTTTCATCACCTGTTAATGTCTGAATAAAATAAAGTTCCAGCTTTTCCTTTGCAACCCAGCATACGCCAACCAGAATCAAAACAGAAATTGTAATCGTTTTAAAATTCAATTTTATTTTGCTTACATCATTAAAATAAAAAACGAAGCATGCAGCCAATACAAAAAAGCCATAAAACTTAGAACGTCCGGAAAATAAGCCGATAGAAAGCATTAATACAAACACCAGTTTATCTTTAATTGTGTATTTACTACAAAACAGATACACCAAAGACAGACAAACAGCAGATGCGGCATAGTTTGTTGGATGCTCCATTATTGTTTTAAAAATAAGAGGATCTACCAAACTGTAAATTCCTATCGGAACTAACAGTATCCAGACAGCCAGACAAAATAGTTTTAATAATTCCTTTTGTTTCTCAGAAAACTTCGGCATCATTTGATAAGCAGCAAAAAATGCCAGATAAGGCTTCATCTGAATAATTAAATCAGTAAAAATACCTGCAGCAGTATTACTTTTGATATAAAAAGAATATCCCGTATAAAAGACAAAACATCCAAGTGTAATAAAGAAAGCTTTATTAAACGGCCAAGTCTTGCACCGGCTAACAAAGAAAATATAAAAAACAAGAAGTACTAAGCCTAACAGTTCATCAGCACTCTTAAAACCAATTACGTTATATAATAAAACGCAAAAAATAAGAGATGCGACAAAGAAGTTATAAAAATGTTTATTTACAAAATCCTGAATCATATTTATTCTTTAATCTCCATTATTTATTCACATTTACCGATAGCCTGAATTAGTGCATTAAGCACAAGCTTATCCGGCCTGAGATATTCATTATAGTACTTCTTATTTTCCTGTTGCATTGTATATACAGCCTCCGGATGTTCCATTAAATAAGTAACATGCTGAATGCATTCGTCCACCGTATCAAACGATAAATAATTTTTACCGTCTTCAAATGGACCGACAACATCATAGTGAAACTTTTCATTTACAATAGCCCTGCTGGCTGCTACATATTCTCCGGTTTTCCATCCGATAGACTCATGAAGCCCCATAGAGCCAATGCAAATATCTGACAATTTCATCAATTTCAAATAATTATTCCGAATAGTATACCTACGGGGCATAATCAAATCTTTACAGCATTTTTTCGCCAAATCGGAAAATTGTATTCCTCCTGTAAAATTACGGGGATATAATTTCTTCAACTCCCGGATTATTTGAATACGCATATCATTAATATACTCTATTTCCTTATTAAATTCAGCACTTTGCTTTTCGTTGACTTCCCATAGCCTTGTAAAAAAGAGAACTTTCAGATTATCTTTTTTATATTCAGGAGAGGCCTCAAAGACAGAAGGCACAAAATAAGTCGAAGGCTTTACACCCAATAAACGTTTTAAACAATCTTTTAAGGAATAATTATCGGAAGAATCTATCGGATTCTTCCGATATGTTACATGATAATTAAATCCCAGCGGATTTAATTTATATCGATTTTTATCTGAAATCATCTGGTTTTTTTCTTTAGAAAAACTACGTTTAAAGTAAAAATCCACATTATCCAAATAAGCTTCCACTTTTTTTATATCCCAATTATATCCATCCAGTAAATCAAATGCTATCACTTTATCAGAAACTCTGATCTCTACAATATGAGAATGAGGATAAAAAGATACTCGGTCGTAGCATAAATTCACAGACAAATCGATTACCCCTTCATTTTCCAACAATAACAAGCCTGTTATAATAGCACTTGTATGCGGACTTTTGGATATTATATTTAAATCAACATGCTCTTTCATTCAGATATACTCTCCTAGCATTATTTTTTTAATCTCATATAAAGATCGTTCATCTTCTTTAAATAGGAATCTAATGAATACGATTGATCTATTGTTTCTTTTGCCGCAACCGACAGTTTACGTAATAATGTCCTGTCTTTTATCAGCTTCAATAAAGTCTCTGTAATATCAGATGTTGAAGTAACCAAAAATCCATTTTCTCCCGATTTTACAACATCTGGCATAGAGCCGACAGGAGTAACAACCGGTACTACCAAGTTATTCATACTTTCTAACAAAGCCATTGGCAAACCTTCAAAATAAGAAGGTAATAAAAACACTTGGGAACGTTTTAAGATTTCCAGTTTTTCATTCCCATAAACTAGTCCTCTATCTATAAATTTATCTCCGATTCGTTTCCGGCATTCTTCAACAAACCAATCCCGATCGCTGCCTACTCCACATAAATTAAACTCAAAATCTTCACCTAAAGTATTTAGTTCAGTCAAAGATTCTAATATTTCAAGTAAACCTTTGTTTTTATCGATTCGCCCAAGATATAAAATTGAAGATTTTGCCTCGTATGCTTTATCTGAAAAAGAAATCGTTGAAGGCATTACCGCATTTGACAAAATATCAATACAACCTTGCTGCACATTATATAAATCAGAAAGAGACTTTCTCTCTAATTCACTCAGAACAAGAATCTGGTTAGCATGTCTAAGTAAATAATCAATAATCAATTTTAATAGTTTATTAGCAGGTTTTGTTTTAACAAAACGTCCTCCATGAATATGCAATATGACAGGATAAGATTTTACTATCAGCAAATAATAGATTATCATATCACGGAATAACGAAAACGGTTCAAAACCAATGTTAAAATGAACAATATCAATTGAATTATCAGACAAGCATTTCAACAAACGAAACGGCGTCATCATCTGTTTCAGCAACCATCCCAAATTCCTGTTTTCCGTATCTTTTTTTCCTTGCAGGAAAGGTATATAATTAATTTCCTTATTGTACTCCAACAACAAACGTGTAACCGAAGATATTCCACTAATATTATCTTCCGGATTCAGAGACGGCGTTATAATCAAAACATTTTTTTTGTTCATAGACTTTCCTTCCTCATACCAAAAATAAATAACAATGACTTTTCCAACAAGGGGAAAGTACTAAAATAACGGACTATATCTTTCTGTACAACCAACTTGAAGATACGCACAAAAACAACATATATAACCAATAAAACGACCGGATATAATACTATATCTACAACAGAAAATGGAAGTAGCATCCTGATACAGCCTCCGGCAATCAACAAAGTAACAAATAACAGAAACATTTTAATATAAAAAAAATATTCGCTTTGAAGTTCTGATAAGATATATTTTCTCAAATAAAAATCAGATAACAAATATGAGCAAAAATAAGCAATACTATTTGATATAAGTATTGTATATAAACCACATGTGTTATATAAACAGAAAAAGACCAATACATTCACAACCACATTTGTACATTGTATCCATACGGTTTTTCCTGCTAATGATTTTGTATATAAATATTGATATATCGGATATGTTGGAGGTACCAGCAACAAAAAGCCGCCACATAAAACAGCTACAAACAAAGATAAATCCTCCAAGTTGTCATCACCCATCCACAGATATATCAACACTTTTGATATAAATATAAAAATCAAAGAAAAAGGAATAACCACCAAATGTATTTTTTTAGTCATATCTGCTACCACTTCGTATAAGTGTCTGGTGTTTTTTGAATTTGCAATATACGGACCCAAAGGATAGATAGCCTTACTAAATAAGCTGGCAATTTGCCCGCGTATTCGTAACGCCACATCAAACAAAGCCACAGCATTTAATCCTATAAATTTTGATATCAGTATTTTAGAGAGAGGCTCAAAAAACAAATTCAACACACTTGCCGAAAATATCTTTGAACTATAAACTATCTGTTTATAAAATATACGTTTCCATTGTTTTCTTATACCATTAATACGGTAAGTTCCCCATAGTTTAAAAGCGACACCTACAGTCATTACAAACCACAATAAAGAAGCTATGACTGATATTACCCCGATTCCTGTTAGGCCATAACCTTTTATGGCTACAAATAGCAACCCCAACCAATATATTATACTATATATTAACCGCGTAAAACTATTTATATATACTTTTTGCAAAGAATCCAATACAGAGGCAAAAGACATTCCCAATATCATAAACGCATTAGAAAACAATACGCAACGGAAAAAAACAACCGCCTCATCATAATAATAAATCGGAATATTCAGAACACTTAGCAAAACTGTTCTCTCTATACTTAACAGAACAGCTATTAAAACGCAAAGTAATGTAAGCTTAATACTCAACGCAACAAAAATATCAAAATTAGATTCTTGTGTTTTTCCCTGATTCGATAAATATACGATCAAAGCTCTATCCATCCCCAGGTCGGCCAATGTCCCTAAATTAGAAACAACAGATAAAACGGCAAAAACGCCATATACCTCCAAGCCCAATTTTGATATTAAAACGGGCACACAGAGGAAAGTCAATACAGCTGTTATAAACAATTGTAGAACTCCACTCAAAGAATTCCTTATCAAAAGTTTTTTATCATTCATTTGATATGTCTAATATTCTTCAAATAATAATAAGCTTTCATTCCACGACGTCCCATAATCATACTTAAACGTTTTCTAAACGAAATTTTATTATATTTTTTTGCGACTTTATCCATTTCCAATAATTTTATATCAGATAAAAGACATTCGCGTTGAATACTCTTATTTTTTACTGGCTGAATTAAATGTACATTACCCCGAATCGCTTCTTCGATCTTACGAGGTTCAAACTTTAACAGATATTTTGCCGATTCAAATAAAAATTTTCCTTTGGTATTATTACATAAAGCCAATGAAATTCCTTTTTCTTTATCCATAAAAGAAAAACAAGCCGACTCCCCTATTTTCCAAAAATCACCCATTGTTATATCGGCTAAACGAGGAAGTTTCGCATATTTACACCCATAACAAGAAGGCCGTAAATTTATTCCACTATAAAAAGAACCCATAAAGTTATTTTCCAATGCCCTGTAATAGCGGACTTTTCCATTTGAAAAGCAATATTGAGTAGTAGGAATTGTCCAACAAATAGATTTCGATCTGAAATTAATACTGGATATACTAGCTCCAACTTTTGCTTCCAGATCTTCATTTTGCTTTCGAAAATGAAGATCTGAAGGTATGCCATGGCATATCACTTCGCATGTAAATAATGTCGGATAAGAATCTTTTAAGAAAGAATATAAAGCAGCTATCTGGCAAGGGGTACCGGAAAACAACACAAATTCTCCGTTTTGTAGTCTTTCTTTTATGGAAGTCAGCACTGACGTAATATCACTTTGCAAATATTTAGAGCCTCTTATTAAAGATAATTCTTCCATAAAAGAAACACCTATATGTTTCACAGTCAAATCTTTCTGCAAAGAAGCACCATATACAGTAACCTTTCCTTGGTATAAATTGAACAATGCCTCGCACAAAGCAGAAAAAAAGCCTCCGGAAGAACTGTTTTTCAATATTTCTTTATCTATATGCTGGCAAGCATATACGCTTATTTCTTCTTTATCATAATTGTCTGATTTTCCATCTTGTAAAACCGGACAATAACGTTCACATTTATTACATTTGATACATAAATCTTCCTCAGACTTTATTTGCCGAAAGCCTTCTGCGTTTTCAAAAAAAGACAAACACTTAGTTGGACAAACCTCCAAACAAATACCACAACCTATACATTCTGTCTGATTCGGAAGTCTTTTCATTTCAAAATCCGGTTTAAAAAGTCTATCGATTGACGCCTTTCATTATTCAAATAAACATTTACTTTTTCATAATCTATATCAGGTTCTTCTTCAAACACATCGAACTTCAACCTGCTTTCCAAAGAAAACTCCTTTAATAAAGTTGGGATCCGGCTATTGTCTCCTTTATTTATATCTCCGTCACGTTTACAGAAACTATAGAAATTACGGCCATAATTAATCGAAAATATTGTTCCGTGAAAAGAATCTGTGCAAATATACGAAGCATGTCTTATTAAAGAAATAAAATCACAGGGGCCTATACCAAACAAATGATTTTCTTCTTGTATATCCAAATAGTTAGAAACTATGTAATAAACTTTCATATTATGAGTTTCGCCCAATTTCCGGGCAAAATTTCGAATACTCTTCTTATATCCTAAACAATAGCATAAAATATAAGGTTCGTCTATAATTCTTGGCGATTCTATATTTTGCCAATCATCCGGAGTCAATAATAAAGTAGGGTCCAACACGTGCTCAATCTTTCTGTTTAAAACTCCTGAAAGTATTTCACAGCCATAACTTTCACGACAAGAAATATGATTAAAAGATTGCAAATAATTAGCATATATACCTTTCACTTCATCTGTCAGCAAAGCAACTCCCAGACTTGAAGCATACGAATTTTTATCAGCATCATCTGCTGCAAATGTCAAAAAATAAGCACCATTATCTTTTAGGAATGTAGGATTCCAAGTTTGATCGCTTCCTACTATATAAATATCATACAAAGGAGGATTTTCTTTCAATTCAGCCAACGATGAATATAAAACAGAAGAGGTCTTTATGCAACCTGAATAAAAGCAATCAAATTTGTCTTTTATAGTCGAAAATTGCTGTTTATAAAGAAAATTATATAGTAACGGTCTAATACCCGAATTAAGTTTATCTTTTATTTTTTTCAGTTTAACTCGAAACGAAGCTTCTTTAAAAGGTTTTCCATCCACATAATTGATATATTCCACCGCATCATACCCCATTTTCTCAATACAGAACTGGAGAGCATAAGCTTGTAGCATTGTACCATAATTATGACCTGAATGATAAGATATTAAACCTATTTTCTTATTTTGTTTCATTACCTGTTTCACTTTGCTTTATCACTTGTCATCGATTCATACAAATTCTGATAAGCACATACTGTTGCTTGTATTGAATACTGATTTCCGGCATATACAGAAGCCTTATATACGAAATTGTCCAAACCCGCATAATCCTGTATAATACAGTCTATCTTTTTTGCACACTCTTCGGCATTTTCTTTTTCGAAACAATATCCATATTTTCCCTGCCCAACAACTTCTGTAGGCCCATCACCGGAAACTAAAACAGGAATCCCTGCAATCATTGCTTCTACAACTGTTAAGCCAAACCCCTCGTAAATAGAAGGTTGAACAAACAAATCATATTCATGCAAATGTGTATAAATATAATTTCTGTCTCTCAAACCCAGAAAATTCACATTAGCTTGCAATTTATATTTTTCAACTAAAGATCGCAAATATTTTTCAGATTTACCTTCACCTACAAAATCTAAAGACACCGGTCTTTTATACTTGTTAACCAATAAGTCAAGAGCTTTCAATAAAACATGTTGTCCTTTTACTAAATGATCCAATCGACTTACCATTATTAATCGAAAAGGAGAAGATACCTCCAAAGATTTTCTTTTTTTGATCCGGTCAATATGTATACCATTCCATATTATTTCCGGACAAAATAAAGTACGCTTCGTTATATCTTGTTTTACAGAATCTGAAATTGCAACAATTTTCTCGAAACGAGAAAAATACTTATCACTGACCCCAACTGTATGGACTGTCAAACACAATTTTTTTTTGAAAACAGGAAGTAACATGCCTCCTATTACACAGTCATGACAATGTAAGATATCTGCATGCAACCTGAATAGTATTATATTCAAATATAAAAACAAGAATGGGTTACGGCTACCTGGCTTTCTGCCTATTCGCACAACCTGTACCTTTTTATCCAACGATCGTAATAAACGCTCTTCAACCAAATCATTTATTACAATTAAGGTAACACGATGCCCTTCAGCAACCTGCCGGTTTACAATATCCACCAGCATTGTTTCTGCCCCACCCGTTGTAAATGAACAAATTAAATGAGTAACAAACATTAAACCGATTGTTTATAAGCACCTATCAATTCTTTTAAACGATCACGTAAGAACAATACTCCTACAGGAATAGCCAATGTAAATACAATGATAAACAATCCCGCATACAATTTTCTCGGACCAACCGGATATTGTTTAACAAACGCCGTATCTATCAATTTCGCTTTCGTTTGATCGAGTCCTATTGACAAAGCCAATTCTTCTCTTTTTTGCAATAGCAAAAGATATACAGCCTGTGTTATTTCCTGCTGCCTTTTAAAATCAACATAAACACGTTCCTGCATAGGTACCGAGCCTATCCTACCTAACAACTGCTGTTCTTTATTTCTTAAATCCGTCAAAGTAGAAATCATTCCATTACGGGCATTAGCTATAGTTAAATAGACATTCTCCCTCAACCGGTCCAACTTCTCATTCATTTGCAAAATCAACGGGTTATCCGAGCTTGAGTTCTGTAACATCTTATTCCTTTCCAGCAAAGCATCATTATAGGCAACCAACGGGCTCCCTTCTGCATCTTGAGATAGCATTAAAGGAACCAGATTATATTTATTATCCGGATTCTTTACATAAGCATCCATTAAATTAACAACCTGAGACTGTGCTTCCATCTCTATAATTTTAGACTGAAGCTCTTTCATCTGCTCCGAATACATTTGAACATCATATTCTATCGCAGTCATTTTATTCTTCAACTTATATTCTTCAATAGCTCTTTCTGTCTTATTCAGATCTTCAACAACAGTGGCAATACGAGTGTCTAAAAATGCAATTGTTTTCTTTGACTCTGTCTTGTTATAACTATCAGATTGCTCATTATATATTCTAACCAGTGTATTCAAAATATCTATTCCTCTTTGCTTTTCATGATCATCACAGGTAAATTCCAACATATTTGAAAGTTTAGACACCTCTTCTATTGAAAAGCCATTAATCATATCCTCGGCAACCCAACGTACAGGTTGTATCAGAATATCCAGATCAAACGAATTCTTAGGTCCATTTCTAAAATCTATGGTAAACTCTCCCTGAGGCAACTCCAGTTTTGCAGGCAAAGAAGAAAATATTTCTTTCCCTTTAGAAGATTTAACCGTTATATTTCCTTTGGCATCCACAGAGACCTTTAATGCCACCCTATCACTCAACGACATCATTGTTAAAGAATCGGCTGTAACTACCAATGGAGAATTTGTATACAATTTATGCCATGAAAAGGGTTTGGTATATGATACATTAATACCCAATTCCAAAATCATTTTACTAAAGAGAGAGTTTGATGAAAATGTCATTATTTCATCATCTATATTTATCCCTCCGCTATTACCAGAACTTAATCCAAAAGATTTCATTAATCCGGAAGCTTCTCCCATAGAAATACCTCCTCCTATTAAATCTTTATTTTCCTGTAACTGCACACTGGCATACATTCCATAGGTCCTTGGATATAATAATAAGTAAAGTATAGCCAGAATTATAGACACAATAAATGCCCCTACAAAATATTTCCACTGATGTATATAGTAAACAATGATGTTTTTCAATTCCACGGTTTCATTATCAATAACTTTATTGCTCATGATTTATTTCTTTGAAGTATTAATAATTGTAATAACCATTGATGTTATGATTGACACAGCACTGATCACAGAAGAAAATACAGTTATATTATATTGTTGAGCCTGACTATAACGTGCGTTTTTCTTTTTAGCCTTATTAGGTTCAACATATATAACGTCATTCTGACGCAGGTAATAATAAGGAGAAGCAAATATTGCAGGATCAGTTAAATCCAAACGCGCCATTTCCTTTTGTCCGTTTTCATCTCTTATTATCAAGATATTCTTTCTGTTTGCATTAATCGTTAAATCGCCAGACTGGCCGATAGCATCCAATATAGACAAACGGTCATTACGTGCAGTTAACGATCCCGGTCGGTTAACTTCTCCCATCAAAGTCACTTTGAAGTTTGAAATTTGTATATTTACCAATGGATCTTTTACGTATTTAGATATCTTTTCTTCCAACATCTTGCTCAGCTCCTGCTTGGTCATCCCGGCAACATGCAACATGCCCAACACAGGAAAATTAATCATACCATCTTTATCTACCAGATAATTATATAAAGACTGAGATGCAAAAACGGGTTGATCTCCCTGTTGTGAATAAGCATACGTAGGAGGATTAAACGGTGTTACCACAGAAGGATCCCATGCCGTAACAGTGATATTTAATAAATCATCCGGAACTATTCTTGTATTATATGATTGGTTCATAGCTTCTTTTTGTTCCGGTGTCAACGAATCTACTCCTTGGAAATAAATGACATCTTTTGGCGTCCCACACGATCCTAACAATAAAGTTAGCAATACGACTCCTACTACTGATACTAATTTCACTCTCATAAACTTTACTAATATTCAAATAAGGTGCAAATATACGACTTTTAAACCAGCGGAAAACAACAATAATTGTTCCTAAATTCAAAGTTACATTAATAACGATGCAATACCCGATATATTGCTGCATGCAGGGCTAAAATTATCAACGGTTTTAGGGCTTTTTCATGAATTATTGCGTATGTTTGTCACAAAACAAATTGATTTATGGTAGAAATTGGAAAATATAATACCCTTAGAATAGTTAAGGATTTGGATTTCGGAGTCTATCTGGATGGCGGAAACGATCTGGAAATTCTCCTTCCGGCACGTTATGTTCCGAAGAATGTAAAACCGGGAGACGAAGTGGAAGTGTTTATCTATCATGACAACGAAGGGCGCATTATAGCAACAACAGCCAAACCTTTAGCTTTGGTTGGCGAATTTCAATACATGGAAGTAAAATCAGTTAATAATACCGGGGCTTTTCTCAACTGGGGTATTATGAAAGATTTGCTTGTTCCTTTCAAAGAGCAAAAAATGCCAATGAGAGAAGGTAAATGGTATCTTGTATATGTACGTCTTGACCATGTTACGGGACGTATCATGGCTTCCGCACGTATCGATAAATTCCTTAACAATACACCTCCTTTGTATGAACACAATCAAGAAGTGGATTTGTTGGTTGCAGAAGAGACCGAAATCGGATACAAAGTCATTATAAACAACTCGCATTGGGGGTTAATTTATCACAATGAAGTATTTCGCCGGCTCGAAAAGGGAGAACATTTAAAAGGATATATAAAAGATGTTCGCGAGGACGAAAAAATAGATGTCAGCCTTACTCCCCTAGGTTATAAAAAGGTAGAAGGTATAACCGGTACCATATTAGAATCATTGAAAGCACAAGGCGGTTACATTCCGGTACACGACAAAAGCGAGCCTGATGTTATCTATTCCTTGTTCCGTTGTAGCAAAAAAGCATTCAAACAAGCCATCGGAGCTTTATACAAACAAGGGCTTATCTCTATAGAAGAGAACGGAATCCGACTAAAAGAGTGAGAATACGTTTTTATCTAATTATTCTGCATTGCCAATAAGTATTTATAAACTCTTTGTATCTTTGGAAAGTTATATTAATAACATATCACTTAAACAGATAAACAAATGAAAAAGTATCTTTTCTTTGCTGCTTCCGCCGCTTTATTGATGGCTTGTAGTGAAAAACCGGGATATGATATCACCGGTACAGTTTCAGACTCCAACCTGAATGGGAAATATGTATATTTATATACATACGGTTCTAACGATGCAGCACCACTCGACAGTGCTTTGGTACAAAACGGTACTTTCACTTTAAAAGGTACACAAGAAACACCGGCTCTTCGCACGCTTCGTTTTGCAGAAGATGTAGTAGAACCTGTTCGTGCCAATACAGGAGAAAACGCCCCCTTCTCTGCCACATTCATTTTGGAAAACGGTAAACTTCAGGCAACGTTAGGCCCTTCTTCTTCTGTAAAAGGGACACCCGAAAATGATGCATTGGCAACACTGCAGGATAAAATAAAGGCAACCCGTCAAGACTGGGATAAGCTGATAAAAGACATGAAATCGGAAGATAAAGAAGTTGCCGAAGCTGCAGGAAAGAAATTGGATGAGATTGATGCTGCTGTAACTTCATTCGTAAAATCTTATATCACAGACAACAACAACAAACAGTCGGCTGCTAAATTGTTCTATGACTTCCGCTACAACTTAACAGAAGATGAACAGAATGACATCATTGCGCAGGCAGACTCCGTATTCAAGACTGTTCCGGGTATTAATGCAATGATAGATCATCTTAACATTCTGAAGAATGTGGCAGTAGGTAAACAATTTACCGACTTTGAAATGGCTGATGCAAAAGGACAAATGCATAAATTATCCGAATACGTAGGAAATGGTAAGAATGTAGTTCTTATTGATTTCTGGGCTTCCTGGTGCCCTCCATGCCGTCGCGAAATGCCTAATCTGGTTAATGCTTACAAGCAATATAAAAACAAAGGTTTCGAAATTATTGGTATTTCATTGGACAGCAATGCTGATGCGTGGGCAAAAGGTGTAAAAGACCTGAATATCACATGGCCTCAATTGTCAGACCTTCAGGGCTGGAAGAATGCTGGTGCAGCTCTTTATGGTGTAAATAGTATTCCACACACAGTACTGGTTGACAAAGACGGTACAATCATTGCTAAGAATCTGCACGGCGACGAACTGAATGCCAAGCTTAAAGAAGTAGTCAAATAAGAAAAACTTTTTTCTAAAATAAACAGCCAACGGGCTATTCTGCAAGTAATAATTTGCTTATGGAATAGCCCGTTTTCTTATTACAAAATCATCCCGGTCATTTTTATAATTCATCGAGATGATTTTTGAAAATGATCGGGATGATTATAAAAAACAATCCTTATTTTGCACCTTTCTTATTTTTCTCCTAACTTTGAGCAAACTATAATCTTACACGCCTATGTCTGCTCAAGATAGCTCCCGTAAGCTGGCTAATAATTCTGAATAATACGTTACTTAATCTTAACGACCAGAACAAATAACGAACCTTGCCGTTGCAGGGCTAAATTAAAAATTTTATCTTTGCGCGGATTTCCAATAGCTGTACTTAGTATTAAATTAGCATAAATTTTTATTATCACTTTAATATAATAAATTAGCGATTATGATTTATTCACATGAAGTTCAACACATGTGTGTTGTAAAGAAGGGAGCTAACCACCAGTGTGCTCCGATTCCTGAAGAAGGAAAGTGGGTTAGAGCAACTCAGATAACAGACATCTCTGGTTTGACTCACGGTATCGGTTGGTGTGCACCAAAACAAGGTGGATGTAAGCTGACTCTGAACGTTAAAGACGGAATCATTCAGGAAGCCCTTGTAGAAACTATCGGCTGCTCAGGTATGACTCACTCTGCTGCTATGGCTTCAGAAATTCTTCCGGGCAAAACATTGCTGGAAGCATTGAACACAGACCTTGTTTGTGACGCTATCAACACAGCAATGCGTGAATTATTCCTGCAGATCGTTTACGGTCGTACTCAGTCTGCATTCTCAGAAGGTGGTCTGCCAATCGGCGCAGGTTTGGAAGATTTGGGAAAAGGTCTTCGTAGTCAGGTTGGAACAATGTTCGGCACATTGGCAAAAGGTGTACGTTACCTGGAAATGGCAGAAGGATACTGCACCCGTATGGCATTAGATGCAGACGATGAAGTAATCGGTTATGAATTTATCCACCTGGGCAAATTCATGGATATGGTTAAGAAGGGTATCGATGCTAACGAAGCACTGGAAAAAGCGAAAGGTTCTTACGGTCGTTTCAAAGAAGCTGTAAAATATATCGATCCTCGTAATGAATAAGAAAACACTGACACGCGTCCTGCTGGGACTTACTGCAATAACAGTTGTGGGAACGGCAATCGCTTATTTCGTAATAAAGCCGGAAAAGCCCTGGTTGGCTTTTTATGTTGCCTGCTGCGGAGGTGTGCTTGTTTTCAATTTTCTGGTATCTTTATTCCTGGTAAATAAGAATTTAAAAAAATAAAATAATATGGCTTTATTTGAAAGTTATGACCGTCGTATTGATAATATCAACGCGGTTTTAAAAGAATATGGTATCAACGGTATCGAAGATGCAAAAGCTATCTGCGACGCTAAAGGTATCGATCCTTATACAATGTGTAAGGAAACTCAACCAATCTGTTTCGAAAACGCTTGTTGGGCATATGTAGTAGGTGCTGCTATTGCTATCAAGAAAGGTTGCACAAATGCTGCTGATGCTGCCGAAGCTATCGGTATCGGTTTGCAGGCATTCTGTATTGCCGGTTCAGTAGCCGAAGACCGTAAGGTAGGTATCGGACACGGTAACCTGGCTGCACGCTTGTTGCGCGAAGAAACAAAATGTTTCGCATTCCTGGCTGGTCACGAATCATTCGCTGCTGCCGAAGGTGCTATCAAGATCGCTGAAATGGCAAACAAAGTTCGCAAAGAACCGTTGCGCGTCATTCTGAACGGTCTGGGCAAAGATGCTGCTAAAATTATTTCTCGTATAAACGGTTTCACTTACGTTCAGACTCAGTTTGATTATATGACTGGAGAGGTAAACGTTGTGGAAGAAAAAGCATACTCAACCGGTCTGCGTGCAAAAGTAAAGTGCTACGGTGCTGACGATGTTCGCGAAGGTGTTGCTATCATGCGTAAAGAAGGTGTTGACGTATCTATCACAGGTAACTCAACTAACCCAACTCGCTTCCAGCACCCGGTAGCCGGCACATACAAGAAAGAATGTATGGAAAACGGTCATCCGTATTTCTCTGTTGCTTCAGGTGGTGGTACAGGCCGTACTTTACACCCGGATAACATGGCCGCTGGTCCTGCTTCTTATGGTATGACCGACACAATGGGCCGTATGCACGGTGACGCTCAGTTCGCTGGTTCTTCATCTGTTCCTGCTCACGTAGAAATGATGGGATTCCTGGGTATGGGTAACAACCCGATGGTAGGTGCTACAGTTGCTATCGCGGTATCTATTGAGCAAGCAATGAAGAAGTAATTAGAGACTTCTATATACAATATATCCCCGTAACTCGATGAGTTATGGGGATTTTTGTTTTTAGGGCACGAGTGATCTCGTATGTAGAGTAGTAATATGCTATTGTAGCTGCAGGAGCAGTGGTAACAAAGGATGTAGAACCGAATTCTATCGGTAGCAGGTGTGCCTGCCGCTTACATACGTGACATTAATAAATAGGCAGCGTTTTTTAATAATCTTTTGGAGTAGTATAAAAATAGTCGTAATTCCATTTTCATACAGCATTTTCTTATCCGAAATTTATTGATACATTTGTTGCATATCAAATCAAAAACAATCATGACACTAAGTATTGAACAGAATACATGCATAAAGTGTAAGAAATGCGTACAGGTATGTCCTGCTAACATCTTTATCCAGAAAAAAAACAAAGAAGCGATTGAGTTACAATATATCGACAGTTGCATTGTATGTGGTCATTGTGTGGACGTCTGTCCCACAAATTCTGTTCTGCACAGTGAATTTCCGTTGGAAAATGTTCACACAATTGATTACAGTTATATGCCCGATCCGGACCGGTTGATGGAACTGATAAAATCCCGCCGTTCCAACCGTACCATCACTACCCGGCCTGTACCCAAAGAGATGCTGGACAAAATTGTGGAAGCAGCCAATTGTGCGCCTACCGCCACAAATGCACAAACAGTATCTTTCACGGTAATTACAGATCCGGCAAAGCTCCGTCAGGTAAGCGATTACACGATCAATGTATTTAACTCTTTGGCTAAATTTTTACTAAATCCAGTTATAAAGTGCCTGCTGAAGCCATTTATGAAAGATGTATATAAATATGTACCTACATTTGAACGTCTAAAACAGGAACATGCAGCCGGCAATGATCCGATTCTCCGAAAAGCGACAGCACTGCTGTTTATTCATACGCCTAAATCTAACCGGTTTGGGAGTGAGGATTCGAATCTGGCATACCAAAACGCATCTTTAATGGCACAGGCTCTAGGTGTAAGTCAAATATATATGGGTTTTGTTCTTACAGCTATCAAGCAAGAAAAAAAAGATACTTTGGCAAAAGGACTGGGAATAGATGGAAAAATTCACGCTATCATGGCGCTGGGTATGCCAGCTTTCCGATATCCTAAATATGCAGACAGAAAGCCCGCCAAATATCAACTCATATAAAACCAATGCATTATAAACAATAATAGCTGTGTATCCCAACATTATATTGTTCGATGGTATCTGCAATCTATGCAACGGAGTAGTCTGCTTTTTAATTAAGAGGGATAAAAAAGCAGTATTCCGGTTTATGCATTACCACTGTTATGAATGAGTATAGAAGAACTATATTGGTTGTATCGCACGACTTGACATTCACAAAAGAGATACGAGCAAACACCAGATATTTGGAATTAGTTTAATTCATATCTTTGCAATAGAGTAAATACAATGAACATGGATATTTTGTTAGACGTACATACACATACAACAGCCAGTGGGCACGCTTTTAGCACCTTACAGGAAATGGCACAGGCTGCTGCTGAAAAGAAATTAAAAGTACTCGGAATAACAGAGCATTCGCCAGGTATTCCAGGGACTTGCGATCCGATTTATTTCCGTAATTTGCATGTTGTTCCCCGTCAAATGTACGGCGTCGAATTATTACTTGGTGCGGAGCTAAATATTATTGATTACAAAGGTTCGGTAGATTTACCGGAAAGCTATTTTCCGATGCTTGACATTAAGATTGCCGGTATACACTCTCTTTGCTATACCCCGGGAACAATAGACGAAAACACTTCAGCTATGATTGGAGCTATTCGCAATCCGGCCATCAATATAATCAGTCATCCGGGAGACGGCACTGCGTTGTTGAACTTCGAACCAATTGTATTAGCCGCTAAAGAAAGTCGTACGCTTTTGGAGATTAACAATAGTTCATTGAATCCGATAAGAAATAAGCCATCGGCACGCAAAAACAATATTGAGATATTGAAACTATGCAAGAAGTATGATATACCGGTGATATTAGGAAGTGATGCGCACATCAGTTTTGACATTGCATGCTACGATCATATTAACGAATTGCTAATGGAAACAGATTTTCCCGAAAGCCTCATCCTTAATGATAAAATAAACTACTTTAAAGCGTTTATAAATTAAGAACCGGCAGGTGGCAGTTAGTATTAAGACATAGCATCTTTCATATTTCTGCCACCTGTAAGTCTTCTGTTATTTACAATGTTCCTGAATTAATTTATCAGCAACGGGGTCGCCCAGCTCTTTCGCCTTTTGAAATGCAGCGCATGCCTCGGCTTTCTTTTCCTGTCTAATGAAACATACTCCTTTCAGACGATAACAGGCAGCAAAGTCAGGTGCAATGCTTAACGCCTTTTCTATGCTGGCTAATGCCTGATCGCAAGTTTGCATACGGATATATATAGAAGCTTCTTCTGCATAATAATTCGGATCTTGCGGACTCATCTTTATAGCTTCCCGGATATCTTTCAAAGCACCGGCCAGATCGCCTAAACGGAATTTGGCTTGTTCGCGATAATAGAAGAAAGCATCGGATACACGCCCTCCCATAAGACGATAATATAAATCGTAATCGTCTACAGCCTCTTTATATTGCATTAATTTCATTCGCAATTCCACACGTTCGAGCACATACTCCGCTGTTTCCGCAGAAGCCGTAGGCCTATTTTTGGCAATAGCACTATCCAACAACATAATTAATTCGCCCAAATTAGCACCTGGCATGTTCTCCCTTGCTTTTGCTGCCATATAATAAGAAGCAGAAGAAGCCACGTTACTGTTATTGGTTATCATATAATTTGCATATGCATCTTCATAATTCTTGCGTGCAAAATAAATATCACCCAACAATTGGTGATAAACAGGCTGATCGTCTTCCTTTATAGCTTGTTGAAGAGATTCCAAAGCAGCATCCACAGTCCAGTTTTTATCATTTAAAGTAGAATCGGCAGACACGCCGTAAATTAGCTTGGCCTTGTTAAACCACATATCACCTTTGCTTTTACTATACTTTCCGGAAGTGTTAATATCTTCCAAAGCCAAAGCAAGGAGTTTTGATTCTTCAGCCGGGCCGGAAGCCAGCACAGCACGGTTATATGCATAATGTGAAGCACGATTCAGATATCCCTCGGGAACATTCGGGAAGCGGGCAATAAAATCATTCAACGTATTCAGGTATTCTTCTGCATTCTGTGTACCGGCCATAAGATAAAGAGAAACCAGCGCTTCATCCGCCGATGCCGGCCATGCCTTCCGTATTCCGATCGAAGTATAGACCGTATTAAAAGCATCCGACGACTTAAGAGCCAGGCTATTGGCATATCTGGCCGAAACAGCATACGAATTTGCATTTTTGCCGGAAGCATCATCCTGTGCAAGCCCGAACACTTCGCCATTCTCCGTAAGCATTGGAGCATTAGACTGTCCTGTCATTAGTGGAAAGCTTATTTTATAATAGCTGTAAGAGTCCTTCAGTCTGGAGACTTCTGTAATCTGCCCCTCACTAAAAGCAATATTTTTACCTGTAGAATAGGGCATCAAATAAACTTTTGTACCAGCCGGCAAGGCTTCTGAAACCAACGGCAGATAAGATACCTTTTTAGGGACAGATACCTGTACTTTTATGACATCATACAATTCGTCTGCACCAATAATAAAAGTTACCGGATAGGTATTGCCTGCCGCGTCAGTTACATTTGCTTTTTGTGCATCCTTAAAAAGAGAATAGGCCGAAAGGGCTTCTCCCGATTCACTGACAAAGAATCCCAGTCCTTTATGAAGTACCGTATTGTCTTTTTTATACGTAGTAACCGTTAATACGGCATTCTTTTCCTTCCCCATCCATTTAGGAGCTTTTTTCTGGGCAGCCAGTGTCAGGATATGGCAACATATCACCAAAAATAGTAGTACTCGTTTCATTTTATTTCATGTTATCAGATATACCTGGCAAAAATAGGGATAATTTTAGAGCACAGGCCATAACTGTACAGAAAATATAGATAATATCCTACCTTTCCGTGAGAGTGTCTCACCTTATGCCGTGAGAGTGTCTCACCTTATGCCGTGGGAGTGTCTCACCTTATGCCGTGGGAATGTCTCACCTTATGCCGTGGGAGTGCTTCACCTTTCCTGTTGTATATTTATAGGTAAAACAAGCCAGAACGAAATAAACAAGGCACTGTATCCACAACGTAATATACTCCACCGAAATCTGGGATAAAGAGGCTCCCATTGAACTTAACTGCACATATCCCAATGTTGCGGGCGAGACCGGCAGAATATAGTGGGCAACCCTCCAATACCACGGCATCAGTTCCAAAGGATAAGACACGCCTGAAAGAAAGACTAACCCGACAGAAAAAAACGCAATCATCAACAGAGGTGCTTCCGAGTCTGTGAAAAACAGGGATGCAGCCAATCCCAGAAAACTGGTAGCAAGAAGAAAAGGGATCAGCAACATGACGATTTCGAACGGATTTCCGATAGCCGGCATACCAAACAACAAGGGAATCAGTCCTAAAAGGAAACAACAAAAAATAGCATAAAGCATAACATAAACAAACGTCTTAGCCGCTACCACCCGCGCCATACGTCCGAAAGAGAGTCCCTGAGAAGCAAACCGGGCTATAGAACCCGTATGCCGTTCTCTCCCGCTTATCATTCCGATAAGCATCATTAGTGTTTGGAAAACAATAATAATCAATACTGCCGGAATCAGATAAGAACCATAACCTTCCGTGTGATTATAAAGTGCGGTTCCGACAACAGTGATTGGCTGAGCCATAGCCAGCTGCGAAGCCGCTTGTTCCGGCAGGAATACCATCATATTGGGGCGGTAGTCTTCATCCAGGGCCAGCATAGCTGCTGCAGAAGCTTCCTGCATCGACATATAATAAAGAAATGCGCTGGTAGTTTCATACATAATAAAAACAGACTGTCCGCCGCGCGAAACACGATCTTCAAAATCATCCGGAATATAAACAATACCAACCACCTGATCACGCTTCATCAGATCCTGCGCTTCTGTGTAATCCACGGCGTTAGTCAGCACCTCTACCTGAGGCGTTACATTCAGATAACGGGTAAACTGTCTGCTTAGTTCGCTGTGAGAATGATCCACCACGGCAACAGGCGCATTGCGCACCACATCCGGAGCATACATGTAATTATAAAGAAGGCCATAAACAAATATGCCACCTATCAGAACCAGTAAAATAGAGTAGCTGGTACTGATTACACGAAATTCATCATATATAATCTCTGCTATATCTGCTAGATATTTCTTCATATTCACTCAATATTTTCATACTTATGACTTAATACAGCATGTTTCAAATGTGGCAACATCAGCAAAGCAAGCAGTATATAAACAAACAATAAAGCTATACTCTGCCAGGCATAAGCAAATCCATAATCGCCATATAAAAGGTTCTGGCATATTTCCACAAAGTGCCGAACCGGGAAAAGAAAAGAAGTATAATAAACCGGAGCGTACATGGAAGCAACCGGGAAAGTTACCCCCGATAAAGTTGCCCCCAAAGATCCCACCATAGAGACAATACTGATAATAATACTAATTGCAGGAAAAAGCGAGAAGATAAACACCGCCATCGCCTGTGTAGCAATAACAAACAGGATAGCAACAAGATTAAGCGGCCAGAACCCACAGGAAAAAGGTATGTGCATTACTCCGAACAAGACATAATTTGCAAACACGCTCATGATACTGAAGATAACCGTATAAGGAAGCAACTTCCCCAACATGGCTATCACCATATTCCCACCGGCCGAGGTAATCCATTCATCTCCTGTCTTGAACTTGATTTCGCTTCCCACGGCATAAACAGTCACAAGCAATATTATTACCTGAAAGAAGATATAAAAAAAGGGTTGGCTCAAATAAACGGAGTAGTCCAAATCGGGGTTGAATAAAGGATGACTGCTCGATTTAACAGGCAGCAGGAAAGTTGTAACCTGATCCACCCCTACTCCCGCAGCCGTAGCTTGTGCTACAACGGGAGCCATTGATAAAGTACGCAAAGTAGTCTCAAATGCCGACCTTACTTCGCCTCCCACACTCAATAAAGCATAATGATAGTAGTACGACAAAACAGCCTCACGACCTGCCGTAGCATTTGCCTCGAACTGATAAGGTATGACTAAATAACCGTATATTTCTTTTGCTTGTGTAGCCTTTCGGGCAGCTTCTGCATCCGTATAATGTGCAGTAACGCGAAAAGTCGGAACAGATCCGATCTGGCGGGTAACCTCGCGCGACATCCCGGTCTGATCCTGGTCTACTATTCCTATCGGAATATTTTCCATTTGACCGTTCCCAAAGATTGTAGCCATGAAAAGCACACAGAATAGAGGCAGAATGATGCATACCCCGAAGTAAAGCCTACGGGAAACCATCCTCTTCATCTCTCTTGTGAGAACCGAAACAAAATACGTCATACTCTTTACGATTATTCAATTTTCAAATTCCACAAGTACAGACATACCCGGCCTTAGCCCCTCCACTTTTGAGGTAGGAGACGCATGCAACTGAAAGGTACGAAGATCGTAACTACCGGTCTGTTTTGTAGATTTCCAGGTGGCAAAGCTGCCAAGAGGACTGATATAATAGATTTTAAATTCAATCCCTTTCTTATCGATTGCCGGAACATCTGCCAGAAATGTACCGCCCATTTTAAAGAAGGGTAAACGATCTTCACGGACATTTAATACGACATGCACGTCGTCCAACACAACCAGATTCATAATCGGCATACCGGCTCCTACCAACTCACCCCGTTTAGGAAATATCGTAGAAATTTGCCCGGATTCAGGAGCAGTCAAACGTGCATCCTGCAACAGTGCTTCTACTTCCTCTACCGTTCCACGAGCAGCTTGCACCAACGAACGTGCACTTTCCTTATCCTGCAACCGAGCACCTTCAACAGCCATCTGATACTGGCTGTGTGCCGCCTTTTCATTAGCAACAGCGGCCTGATAGAGAGCTTCCACTTCATCTTTACGCTGGGAAGTAACAACGCTATCTTTATATAAAGCCTGAATCCGTTTATAAGTTGTACCGGCCAATTGCAAATCGGATTTAGATTTATTCCACAACTGCAAAAGGGAGTTGATAATTTGCTTACGAGTCCCTTCATCGACCTTCTGGTGCTGGTAAATGGCAACATCTTCCATTGCATTTGCCTGCTGATACTTCGCCTGTGCTTCGGGGCTGTTTATAACAACAAGGGTATCACCCTGTTTTACAAATTGCCCTTCCTCCACAAGAAACGTATCGATACGACCGGGAAGCTTACCCGATATACGGATTTCTGTTGATTCTATCTGTCCTTGCAATATTACAGGCTTTTTACCCAATAAAGCCATACCGACAGCCGATATAATCACAACTGCTACGAGTATCACAATAAAAGAGATACTTAAATATTTCCTTGTCTTATCCATAAATTAACGTTTTTAATCTTCAGAGAATATAAAATGTTCAGTCTTACCCTCTGCTTTGTATTGCTGAAACGCTTCAGGGGTTCCGCAAACAGAAAGCAAGCTAATAAGGGCAACATCATATTGATAATAGGCCATCAAAAAAGCGGTCTTTACTTTAGAGAGCATCACTTCGGCATCCACTACTTCGGTAGATGTAGCCATTCCTTCCTGAAAAGATTTCTTACGAATACGAACAAGCTCTTCGCTCATTTCCATTGTTGTATTCAGGGCTTTAACATTATCCAGTGCATTCTGTATTTGCGAGTAGAATTTATCTACGCCAACTTCCAGGTCGGTCACCGCTTTTTCTTTTCCTAAAGCTAAAGACTGGCTGGCAAGCTTAGCCTGGCGAATCTTTTTTTCCCGGTTCAATCCGTCAAAGATGTTCCAGGTAAAACCAACACCGATCATTGTACGAGGCATAAGATATTTATCTACACCGTGCGCATATAATGTTTGCTTTCCGAATAATGCAATATTAGGAACATAAGCAGAACGCCCTATCTGCAATTCATCATGAGCCATGCTTTCCTGTAATTTCAACTGGGTTACCAAGTAATTTCCTGTAGGAATCTGTTCTTTGAAGTATTGTGCAGGAGGAATCACGTCATTTATAAATAAAGAAGAAGTTGTCTGTATATCTTTTTCAGACTCCATGTTCAACAAGGCTTTTAGTGCTTGCTGAGCAACAGACAAATCTTTACGGGCAGACTCAAGCTCACGTTTTGCCTCATCCATACTAACCTGGGCAAAAAGACGTTCGGCACGATTAATCATGCCGTTTTGTTCTAATTTGAGGGCTTGTTCATAGTGAGTCTTCAAAGATGTAAAAGTTTCCTCTTTCACATCTACAACACGCTGCCCAAGGCGTAGTCCAAAGTAATTGGTTACCAACAAGGCTTGCTGGGTAGCATCTACCTGATTACGGTTTACTTCTGCCAGATTCACCATCGTCTTCCCGATTTTATTGGCATAAATACGCTTTCCCCCAGTAAAAACAGGCCAGGTAATGTTTGCATCGATAGTTGTCAGATTCTGAGAAACCAATGGAAATGTAAGAGTATTAGCTCCTATTTTATCCAAAATAGATGAGATAAACTGGTCATCCGGCAAAATGGTATGTACAAAATCCTTTGCCGGTTCGGTAAACTGATCCAACGGCTGCTTAACCTCTACCGGATTAGACATATGGACATAAGCGCCCGCAGCAGTAAGCGAAGGATACCAAAACGAATTAAGTCTCTGATGTTCATTACGGGCTAACTCCACTTCCTTGCCGGCAATCTTCAGACTTTTATTCTCTTTATGAAGCAATTCCATGGATTGTTCCAAACTTAGTTCCAGTTTTTCTTCCTGAGCAATCAAAGAAACCGGGAAAAAAGAAAGGAATAGCATGCCGTAACAGGCTATATTATTAACCATAGCAAAATTAGTTTTGTGCGTTAAGTTTTGGTTTATAACAGATGCTCAGTGATGATTGTTCAACGCTTCCTTAGATCGGGCAAGAACCACGTAACCAAATCTAACAACGGCATATAGGCACAAACATTGTAAACAGCCTCAATTCCGAAGCGGTCTGCCATATTACCTAAAACAGCAGATGCAATGCCCGCCACGCCAAATGCAAATCCGATATGGCTTCACCCATATCGTTCATACAATGGCCGATACTCAAAGCCACCAGGATGTGAAATACGGTTTTATTGACTATCGGCGCAGTTGTTTCTCTCATTTATTTATTTTCTTTTTGATTCTTTACGTTAACGGTATTGAGCCAAATCTATCCCAGACTGTTTAATATTTGAACGTCAAAACTAAATTGTATATATGATTATAAATATTCTTCAGTGCTGCATTCCGAATTGAAAGGAAGTCGATAACTATCACTCCCAAAACAAACGCCAAAATCCCCTTATCTGCCATCATTCCGACCCCGATGTTAAAGATCAATTTCACAAAGATGCAGCCACTGAAGATATTTATCCTATAAAATTATCTTCCTCTTCCCCATCCGGTGTATGAAGTATGAAAGTCGTAGCACCAAGTGTAATAACGGCACCTTCGCCAATCCTTACCTGTTCTTTTTTACCTAATAAAACACTCCGGAGGAATGTACCTGTCAAGCTGGGAAAATCGCGTAAAGTATAAATATATTTCCCTCTGGCATCCTGTTTCACATTAATAACACAATGTTTACGTCCCATACTGGGATCACTGGTAATAACAGGAACTTCCACACCATCGGTATCTTTATTACGACGGCCTATTACATTGTCTCCCAAAACCAAAGGTAAGTCTTGCTTAAAAGCAAATATATTCTCTATCACAGAGATATAACCGCAAGAAAAATCAGGTTCTTTTACTTCCTCTTCCTCCCCTGTCTTTGTGCGCACCACTTTCCGTCCTAGTTTCACCTTAAACTGAGAACCGCATTGAGGGCAGACAAATGCAAGAACTTTTCCTTCCGGATATTTAGTTTCGTCGAACGATAATTGATTATCACATTTAGGGCAGAAAACTCTTTTCATATTCTATACTGAAATGATTCGTATTTTAATTCGATACAAAGATACACGCTTTTTTGCATTCGGAGGCATACTTTAGATTTGAATAATCAGATATGACTATCCGTATAATGAACAATTCACCTTACAAAATGGTCTTAATTAAGTCAGCGTATCAATCGGGAAAAATTGATATATTTACATTGTCAGTAATAAAAACAGAATAAAAAGAATGAAAATCCTCATCCCCTCGCTCATTACCTGTCTAAGTATATTCTACAACTGTACGCCTTCCCAAAAGGAAATTGTACCCAATGAAGATATAAAAATTCAGGATTCCGTTAAAACAGAAAAGGCTGATACAATAAAAGCTATACATGCCGAAAATATTACAATAGAAAAAGACTTGCTTTATGACAAACACACGTTAAAAGATACATATCCCTATAAAGATACCACCCGTCAATTTCAATGGGATAAAATACGTAAAAACCTGGCATTGCTTGAAACAATCCAGCAGAAACCATCCCAATGGGGAATACTGCAAAACTATAAGAACAGGAACGGGGAAGCGCCCCTTATCCGCAACTATATAAGAAACGCATATAAAAGAGTGTCCGACACTCTAGGGATAGAACGCTATCAGTCGGCACCTCTTTATTTATTATCAGATACAATTATCCCTGAAAAATACGGACATGATGGAGAATTAGTACGCATAAAAGGAAAAGACGGTAATTTTATACAGATAGAAACCATTTATACTCCCGGAGAATGGATGGTTCCCCAAAGATATATCGGGCTGATCAACGATACGGTAACATTTAATAAAGCCATCTTTGTTGACCGTCATAATCAGAACATTGCAACTTTGGAAAAAGCAAACGGCAAATGGCTTGTACGAAGTATGAATCCATCAACTACCGGTCTGCACAGGCCTCCTTATGCTCAAGAAACGCCATTAGGGATTTTTGTTATTCAAGAAAAGAAACCCAAAATGATCTATCTCGTGGACGGTTCACAAGAAACCGGAGGCTTTGCCCCTTATGCCAGTCGTTTCACCGACGGAGCTTATATACATGGGGTTCCGGTAAATGCACCCCGTACCGCACCGATAGAATACAGTCCGTCATTGGGTACAACTCCCCGCTCCCACATGTGTGTACGAAATGCAACGTCTCACGCGAAATTTATATATGGCTGGGCACCTGTTAACGAAACAATTGTTTTTGTATTAGAGTAAAAATCATATCTTTGCGACATTATTATTTCTGTTTATGCTAAAATTAATATTATATCTGTGTCTGCTTTTCATACCGGCCAACTACATGTCTACCCGGAATACCGGCAAATATGACTTACCCAAGCCTGATTTATATTCTGCAACTTCAGAATGCCGGAAGCTTTACCAAATTATGGGGCTGGAAAACCATATTAACTACATTGCATTTGAAAAAGCTTACACCGGATTCAAGAAAATTGACAGAAAAGACAAAGGCATCATTACACTGATTGATTTTACCAAACCATCCACCGAAGAACGATTATATGTACTTGACATCAAACATCATAAACTCCTATTCTCTTCACTTGTATCGCACGGAAAAAATAGCGGAAACAATTATGCCACCTCATTTTCCAATGAAAACGGTTCCTATAAAAGTTCATTAGGATTCTATATCACCGGAAACACCTATCAAGGCAAAAACGGTTATTCTCTTATACTTAACGGATTAGAGAAAGGAATAAACGACAATGCAAAAGAACGCGCTATCGTAATTCATGGAGCAGATTATGCTAACCCTTCCGCAATTGCTTCCGGTCGTTTGGGGCGTAGCTTCGGATGTCCGGCCTTGCCACAATCTTTATGTAAACCCATTATCAATACAATAAAAGGGGGAACGGTTCTTTTTATTTATGCAGAAGATCCCAAATACCTGAGTCAAAGTCGTTTTTTATCTTCCGGCAATCCAACATCGTGACCGGAAGATGACAAAAACATAATTCTCACTTAGTCCGGGAAGTAAGTTTATTCTCCAATAATCTATATAAATTAGACAGAATATAAGAATCTACATTATCGACCGACAATTCATAATTAACCCAAAAGTTTTGCTTTCCGCTTCCTATCAAAGCTGTCTTTGCGTTAAACAGCAAGTGGTAATCATATAATTCCGGTATCCCGGATAACAAGTACAAATCATCCAGACACTGTACAACCTCTAAGACAGACCGTTTTCCACGATCTTGTTCCATTAACAAAAACCATATATAATTACTCAATACTTCTTCATTGGTTTGTTCCATATTAAACTCCCGGATAAGAACATTCACTCGTTCTTTCAAATCCGTTTGATTATCAGGAAAAGCACCAGAAGCTAAACACTTCATCGTTTTATTAATAAAGCCCGCTTTAAGCATATCATTAGCCCATTCCACCCATCTTTGATTAATAATATCCTCTCCGAAAACAGTCAATGCCAGGATTTCGCATGTAACCGGCACTTTAGTTACAATATCCTTATAACTATAGAGAGTACACGGATGCAAAGAAAAACGTTGTACTACATAAAGCAATTGTTCTATATCATTATGTAAGTCTAGTTTCGGAAATAATTTTACCGGTACTCCGAAATAAGCCATATCAGACTGAATCAAAAAAATACATTTACCATCCAGATAGGCATCTATATTCTTTATATATTCCTCCTCTTTTCCGGGAGTAACAGGCAAATAATAAGGAATGACCATACAAATAAGCAATTTTTCCCGTCCCGATTTATCCTTTTCCTGATAAATTCCCGTTCTGAAAACATAATCATTTTTTATACATTCGAACTGAGCTTGTTCGACCTGTTTTATCGGCTCGTCCCAATCATAGCGTTCCAAAACGTCAAACATCAGTTTTCTTAAAAGCTTTGGCTTTCTGTAATTATTAATATAAGTTAGCAACAACACCAATGGGAGACCAAACATAAAAGGAAGGAAGGAAACAGAAACCAACAACTCATAAGGCATATTGCCTGATAAGAAACCAGTAATAAGTAATATAATTACACATGGGGTACAAAACAAAATCACCAGTGACAAAGAATAAATCCACCAGCCTTTATATGTTTTAAATTCAAGTTTACCTATTTCATCTATATCATTTATAAGCAATGATAAGTATTGTTTAATATCAGCAAATGATATTTTATCTTCTCTCAATTCCATGATTTTCTTTTAGAAGTTATAAAGATAGCACATACCAACCAGAATTACAGCAGCTCTTAAAACAAAAACTAATTCATAATTATGACTTTTAAAAATTATAACTATGAATCGATAAAAACATTATTATGATTATATTCATTTGAAATAAAACGGCAAGTATATAAAAAAGAAAAGGTCATCCTCACGGACAACCAATCTTCATTGTTAACCTTAAATCTAATACCATGAAAAACACGATGCAAATATAACAGTTATATGTTATACAGCATACTATATCGTCTAAAAATAGTATCTTATTAACTTTATTTAGTCAAAACATGCTTTAAAACATATCTTACTGCTATTAAAACCTCTCTTTATTGAACAAATTTCACATCGATGCCTTTATCTTCCTTTGCTTTTAATCCTAAAACACGCCCTTGCTGATTTACCTTTCCGGTAATAAATTCGGGTATATTATATGACTTCATAAAACGAAAATAAAATTCCGGGTCTTCCTGAGGCAGTAAAAATGGCTTGTGTGCCTGTCCATCCTCATCAACATAAGCAAAGAAAGGGCGGGTGTAAAGTCCGTCAATCCGTCGGCTACTAAATACAATCCAACGGCTGTTACTACTCCACGAATGATAACTTTCCACATCATCACTATTTACTATATTCAATGGATATATATTATTAGTAGCCAGACCCAGCATATACAAATCGGCATCTTTATGCCAGATAGAAAAGTTGCCGTAACCAGACAAAGTAAAAAGTAAATACTTCCCATCCGGAGAAACCCGGGGAAAAGAAACACTCTTTCCATCAGCAACTGCATTATATAAAGTATCGACTGTAGTTCCGAACCGACGCGCAGAAGGGTCGAAAGACACAGAACACAAACTATATTTCACCTCATTATATTCTCTTGGCATCGGACGGGCTTGAGCCGTACAGAAAAAAAGCCTTTTACCATCCGGCGAGAAGGTCGGAAATGTTTCGAATGAAGATTCTGAAGAAAGCAAAGGAGATGTTACGATCTCGTGCTTTTCGGTATCATAGACCACTACATCAGAAGCAGAATCAAACACTTCCACCCGATTCTTATCATTCATATGGAATGACTGTTTTGTTTTATTTACGGAAAAAGCGACATACTTTCCCGAAGGATGCCAAGAAGGATAAACTAGCGGCGAAATAGTCTGTTCCGTCTTCGTATTCAGCTTTTCCACTTTGTCGCCATCTATCAATATAGTACACGGATAAGTCTCACGCATGTGGAAAAGCATCTTATCCGGATTCTGCATACAAAAAGAGTGACAGTTCATACAATTATTACCACTCATTTTATTCTCTACAATTGCATCTTCCGTATAATTCTCAAGATTACGCTGATAGATTCCCATGTGATTCCAAAGTTCATAACCCGGCTCGATTAAACGATACGCCAGCCAGGAATCAATCGGTTCGTTTGCCACATCAATATTAAAAGGTGCATAAGCAATCCATTCGCCATCCACCTTTGCCTGAATAGTTACACCAATACTTTTGCCTGTTGATAACTGCAATATTTTTTTCCATTTAGATGCGGGTATGACAAAGCTATTCCCTTTTTTTGCCTTTACTTCAATCGTTTCAGTTTCTGAAGTAATCAAAACCCGGGCATCCTGGCACTGATTTTTCAATTCAAAATTCAGAGGAGCAATGTTGGAAGGAATTGTTACACCTACATAATCAGGAAATATCACAGGTTGCACTTCCAGATTTTTCTTCACCAGTACCGGTTCGGAGCAAGCCATCAAAAGGGCTAACATCCACAAATATATCGTTTGCTTATTCATCATTCCTCCTATTTAAACATATAATAGAACCAATAGGTGTCACCATACGAACGCCCTAACAATCCAGGCAAAGCATTCGGATTATTCCGGTTAGCAAGCACTTGCCTTTTATATTCATCAAAACGCTTTACAATAGACTCCGAAACACCAAAACGTTTCCAGTAATCAGATTCTCTTTCCGACAATGTTATTACAGCTTCCTGATAACTGGTTGGCAATACAGGAAGCAGGTCCGTACCGTAATATGTCTCTATCATATTCTTAAACTTATCCATATCCTTCATTAACAGATAAAATACGCCCAAATATTGAAATGCGGCTTTATTTGCGGGATTCTGTTCCGCCATCAACCGGAGATCAGCATCAAAACCGTCTATCTGAGACAAAATACTATTTTTCAAAAGTCCTTTTCGCATATTACCCAGCAATGGATCACTCTCTACTTCAGCATCATTATAAAGAAATTTACGTTGTTCTTTTGCCCAATCTCTATAATAAAGCGTATTTTCCAGAACGGCTATATATTTTTCAGCAACCGGATAAGTACCATATATTAAATTGGTTTGCACTAAACGTTTCATCATACGCGGGTTACCATCACACAAAGAACCCAGATTGCTCTCAAACGCCATTTCCTGTGCAATTGCCACATTGCCCATTGCAAAATAAACATCACTCAGCAAAGTTGAAACATTTGCCGATTTATTCCAAGTGACAGCCAATCCTTGCGGTCCACGCTGGTCATATTTAAAAGCATCCTCTGCCAACTGCCCTTTATGTGCAAGCGCCATATTTGCATAACACATATAAAGATAGTTTGTCATCGGCTTTCTGCACATTTCCAATATTTTATCCCATTGTTCGGTACGAGCATAATAGTCCATCGTCTTCATCTGATAAGACTTGCTATCACCATACTTTTCTACACCTTTCCAGAAAAGGAAACAGATTAACAAAATCTGGATCGCACTTGCAATCACCAGCATTTTTCCTTTTAGTTCATTTTTATGCCGTAAAATAAAAACGATCAACAATGATAACAAAAAAGACAACCATGAATAATAAATAACTTTATCCGGTACCAAACGTACATGATAATAGGCATCGGGCAAGAATGCAAAACGATATTCCCCGATAAAAGAGAAATAAACACTACCTATTCCAAGTAACAAGGCAATAAATCCCGTACCAAGAAAATAATACCAGCAAGAAGTTCGATTGATTACTTCACACAACATAATAGCCAAAGCAAACAAGCTAAAAACGGCACCTGCAAAAAAGAATAATAAAATAGTAGCAACGAGACTCGCAACCAACCGGTATATAACAGGTTTTATCTTCAACACTCCATATAGAACCAATAACATCATGCCCAAGGCAATCGTCCCTTGTAATATATAGTTATTATCAAAATGAACAAATAACAATGTCAGAACCGGAAGCAAAGGTAGTATAAACAAGTGTGTTTTCGGGTCGATCTGCTTCAGTACCATGCTAGTAAGAAGCCCAATCATAGTTAGCAGTGCCGCAGTAATAACTGCTCCTGCATACGGTACAATAAAAAACTGCACCAAACTTTCAGTGATAACCAAAGCCAAGCCTCCAGGCTTCATCAACATCTCTGAAATGGATGGCCAGGAAATCTGAAACAGTTGATTTTGTTCAACACTATAAAAATGAAATTCACTGAATACCGATAAAAAAATACTCAGGGACAAGAATATAATCAGATAAAATAAAATATCCGGTAATTTTTTCATAACATTGAAGTATTAAGCATGTTTCACCAGTTGAAAACGTTTATCAACGCAAGCCGGTAATTCATGCGGATAGTGGGTCACATATATCAGCGTCTTTCCCGGACGTGAACAAAATTGTTCTATTATATCAGCAGCTTTTTTCTTATTGCTCACGTCCAGTCCATGAAGCGGTTCATCCAGAATTATTAAATCAGGATCTTTCACAAATGCACGGGCCAACAAAGCCAAACGTTGTTCGCCCGACGAAAGAGTAAGGAATGGTCGGTCTTTCAAATCCCCAATGCCAAATACCTGCATCCATGCCAATGCAATCCCCTGTTGTTCCTCATTACATTTACGATACAAACCAATAGAATCAAAAAAACCGGAACCGACAATATTAATAGTCGGAACATTTTCCATATAATAAAGGTGCATTTCCGGAGAAACATACCCTATTCTCTTTTTAATGTCCCAAATACTTTCGCCAGAACCACGTTTCCGGTCAAACAGATAAAGCGTATTAGCGTATGATTGCGGATTATCGGCATATACAAGGCTGAGCAAAGTAGATTTACCAGCACCATTCGGACCAAACAAAGCCCATTTTTCGCCATTCTTTACTTCCCAGTCAATATCTTTCAGAATAGTTCGGGTTCCATACTTAATACAAACATGTTCCATACGAAAAGTAACCTCGTGCGTGGAAGGCTCTTTTTCACCTCCATTCGGAAGAAAAACAAATTTCTCTCGAGAGAAACCAGATTTTCTCTCGGATGGAAACAATTTTGCAACTAGTTCCGCATCCTGCAAAAACTGAGTACGCGACATCGGTTTCAGTATATTCCGGTTATAAACAGGAAGCACATCCGTTATCATTTCAGGTATGTCATTCGGATTAGAAAGCAGCAAAACAACCTGTACGCTTTCCAACTTTGTCATCTGCTGAAGCATCTCCACCAACAAATCGCGCGAAGGAGCATCTAATCCGATAAACGGATTATCGAGAATAAGAATACGGGGACGGCTTAACAATGTTCTTACAACCAAAAACTTCCGTAATTCGCCACTGGATAAGAATATTAATTTTTTAGGCAATAATTCTTCTATTCCGAAAAGAGATAGCACTTTTGCTAATTCTTCCGTATCTATATAATCCTTCAATATTTCCTCAACCGTAGGCATTTCATCTGTTTCCGTAGAATGCCAACGTTGTTGGTAATAAGAATTACGGCAATCTGCCAACGAATAAATATCTTTAAAAGCAATGCATTTAACCAGTTCGCTCACTTTTCCGTCATAGCCGAACACAACATCACCCTCTTTAATCGCAAACTTACGTTGCATCATATCCGCAATCAACGTTTTACCGGCTCCATTCGGGCCGATAACAGCCCATTGCTGTCCTTCTTCTATATCCCAATTGACAGGCGCAGCAAAACGTAGCTCCGGTAAACGGGTCACAACCTGTTGTATACTTACTATTTTCTTCCGATTATCCATTTTCTTTTTGTACTTACAGATATCAGCTGATCCGCGTTCCTTTTCCATTATGTATTTCGGATGCCTGCGTAATAATTACCTGTTTAACACCTGCATCTATTGCCTGATAAGCATTTTCCAGCTTCGGAATCATACCACCCTGAATAATGCCTTGTTCCACATACTTTTTAAACGTATTCCGGTCTATCTCAGGTATAACGCTTTCGTCATCATTTTCATCCAACAATACACCTTTCTTTTCAAAGCAGAACATCAAAGTAACGTCAAAATGCTTTGCTAAAGCTTTTGCAGCTTCTCCGGCAATCGTATCGGCATTGGTATTCAGCATATTTCCCTGTTTATCATGTGTCAACGGAGCCAATACCGGCACAATATCCTGATGAATAAGCGATGCCAACAAGTCTGCATTCACCTCCTTTACATCACCAACAAAGCCATAGTCAACTTCCGCCACCGGACGTTTATCCGAACGCATCAGGTTCATATCTGCACCGGTTAAACCCAAAGCATTCACGCCCAAAGCTTGTAAACCGGCAACTATATTTTTATTTACCAAGCCGCCATATACCATAGTCACAACTTTCAATGTTTCAGCATCCGTAATACGGCGGCCATTTACCATTTTGCTTTCAATACCCAATTGTGTAGCCAGTTTAGTTGCCGAACGCCCGCCGCCATGCACCAGCACTTTATATCCTTCTATAGCCGAAAAATCATGAAGCAAACTGCGAAGCGTACTTTCTTCTTCCACAATCTTTCCGCCCACCTTTACCAAAGTAAGTTTTTCCATTTATTTATACGCACTAATTATTTTTGCGCTCAAAGTTACTAAAAAAAGAAAGATTTATATACTTTTGCATCATCCAACGCGGTAGTAGCTCAGTTGGTAGAGCATCAGCTTCCCAAGCTGAGGGTCGTGGGTTCGAGCCCCATTTACCGCTCAATCTGATAATCAGCAAGTTATTATCACACACTTTATTGTCCTTTAACCCATTTCGCAAAACTTTCAAAGGAACCTAAATTAAATTCCGATCTGTATAAATCCACATTCAAAGAATCAAGCAATGGAACAAAAACAACCTCTCCATTCAATACACGATATTGTGTTCCGTATTTTTGAACGCCTTTTCTGATTGATAAAATTTTATCTTCAAAATTAGGATATAACTGAACTTCTAATTCTCCGTTTTTCACCGCTTGCCTGATAATGCCTAATTTATTTTCGAGCACTTCGATCGGAGCATGAAGATAAATTAAATACATGGTTAACTTTGATTTTTTTGTTTTCAAACTGTTTCCTAAAAAGCCATTATTATCCATCAACTTATTTACATATTCCAAATTTTTATCATCAATAATTCTCATGCTATCCAATATTATTTTCGCCTCTGCAGATTCAGTATCTTTTCCTTTACGAAGAATCTCATTCTCGAACTGTTCACGAATATCTTGGTCCAATTTGAAAACTGAATCAAGTCCTTCACTGACTCTATATAACAACGAATCTCTTTTCCTGACTTTATCCAAGCAAAGATTGAAACGGACTTCATCGAAAGAAGGAAAATTTGTATTCTTTTTCATATGATCATAATAAGAATACCCTTTATTTACAGACATCTCCAACATTTCAAAAGCTAATCTCTTTTGTCCCAACCTTGCTGCAAGTGCTCCCGCATCATACAAATGCCTCGGATTCTGTGGAGTTTCTTCTTTAAATGCTTTTAAAAGATAAACTAATGCCAACGAATCATTTTCATCTACATACATATATGCAGAATCCTTCAATTCGTTATATACTGTATTGACAACCATAGCTCCTTCTACTTGATTATCTCCGTATGAAGAAGTTATAAAAACAAATAGTAGTATAACAAAGCTAAATACACAAATTATTTTCGTCATATTCTTCATAAACATTATATTTACATTTTAAAGGTTTAGCATATATATTTGACGGATCTGATGTATATACCCTACAGTCTAAACACATATATCTGTAAACGCATATTTTGCAACTATCTATTTCATCCTTTTTAATAAACCACAAATCTTTAAAACCTTCTTTATCTGTCGCTTCAAATCTAATTTTTTATTTTTTCATTGTATTAATAATCTAAAATCCAACATGTTGTAAATATATATTTTTTTAGAGACAAAAAAACACAACAAAAATTTAACTTATACAAAAAACTTCAAAATTAAAAAACAAACAGTCCTTTATATTCATCCCGATGATTTTACAAAAACATACTGATGTTTTGAAAATATGATCCTGATGAAATTAAAATTCCGATTCTACAGAATTTACAAATTCGAACAAGCTGCAAGAAAATACCGTATATTTGTTGTTATATATAAAAGAACATTTTAAAACGAATTTACAACATGAAAAAAATTAACAATGCATTATTACGCAGTGCCTTTGCAATGATTTTAGGATTCGTACTGGTGTTGTGGCCCGAAGCAGCTGTTACTTATTTAGTAATTACCATCGGAATATTCTTTATCATACCCGGCATTATTTCACTTTTAGCCTATTTCACAAGAGATACCAAACAAGAGGAGCTTGCCCCCATGTTTCCACTGGAAGGTGCGGGAAGTATTCTATTCGGCGCATGGTTAGTTATTATGCCGACATTTTTTGTCAATATATTAATGTATATATTAGGAGCTTTATTAGTAATTGCGGGAATCCAACAATTAGTGGCTCTTATTTCAGCAAGGAAATGGAGTTATGTACCCTGGGGATTTTACATTATGCCAATTTTAATTCTTATAACTGGTGTAATGATATTGGCATACCCGTTCGGAGCCGCAGCAAATACCTTTATCGTATTTGGTATTGCCAGCATTTTTTACGGAGCATCCGAACTGATAAACTGGTATAAGTTCCGCCGCAGAGATTAAAGATAATATTAAGACTTCCTATATTCCATAGGAGAAATTCCCATATGCTTCTTAAAGAACTTACCAAAAGTTGACTGGTCGGAAAAATGTAAAATATCCGCAACCTGCTGAACTGTCGTTTGAGGTGCTTTAAGAAGCATTTTAGCCTCTATAATCAGAGCATCATCAATCCATTTATTTGCCGATTTCCCAGTCAGCTCTTTAAGGATTAAGGATAGGTACTGGGGAGTAATAAATAATTTCTCGGCATAGAAAGTAACCACATGCTGTTCTTTGCAATGTTCAAAAAGCAACTGTAGAAACTGTTCAAACAGTTCTTCCTTTCGGGAAAGGACCTGAGGGGTCATATGCTCCTTTCTGCTTCCAAATATATTAGCCAACTCAAGAAAGAAGCCAATCATTGCATTTTGTATCACTTCTTTCTGGAATAAATGAGTACGCAGCTTTATTTTACCCCTTACAAATTCAATATAATTTTCTAAATGTTCGGCTTCTTCCGGTTGCAAATCAGAACATGGATTTTTACGAATCTGCATATAATGAACCATAGATGCTCCTTTTTTATTCGGATTACATTCTTCCAGAAAAGGTTTTGAAGCTATCACCATACGAGCTTTAAAATCCTTGGTCACAGACAATATCTGGACTGTATGGGTAGGCATAATTGTTATAAAACTATTTTTTTCTACCGTATATGGAATGTAATCTATATTTATTTTCGAAGAGCCATCAGTTACCAAAACCATTAGCAACGCATTCAAACGCATTGGTGTAGAATATTCCGGATCATTATTTTCATAAATTGTAGAATCTTTGCCGTCTACATCTGCTATAGAAAAATCATTATGGAAACTATCACAACCAACAATAGACTTATTCAACTCTGCAATTTCAATAAGAGGAAGATTTTCCATGTCTGATAAATATTTTTTAACTTTACTGGCAAAGATAAGTATTTTTCATTTACAAACCATGTTCGTTTCATTTTTTACCAATCCATAACACAATCTTCCATAAATTAGATCAAAACCGAACCTATAATTTTCATTTTTGACCAATCATGTAACGGAATAAACCTTTTCAGTTTTCTAAATACGAAAGACCTTTGTTTTCTCAATTCTACAAATTCTATTCATAGAAATCTCTAAAAAACAATATGATAAAAGAACAAATTTTGCTTACTGCATTTGACCTCTTTTCACAATACGGAGTAAAAAGCGTAAGTATGGATGACATAGCCCACAACATGAGTATTTCTAAACGAACTATTTATGAGTTCTTTAAAGACAAAGAAGCTTTATTAATAGAAGGTATGGAACTAAACTGCAAACACTTAAGGCTCTATATCGAACAATTAGAGAAAGAACCTTACACTGTGATGGAAGTTATTCTTCTATTTTATGAAGAATTGTTAAAAAACAATAGATGGTACAATAAGAAATATTACGACGATTTGAAAAAGTATCCCAAAGCGTTAAAACAGGCAGAAAAAAACGAAGCTATTTTTTCAGACAAATGTCTGGCATTATTGGAAAGGGGCAAAAAAGAAGGTGTATTTTTACAAGATGTAAACTTCAAAATCTTAACTTTGCTGGCTAAAAAACAAGCAAAGATGCTTTGTCCCTCCAAAATATTTGCAAATTATTCTATTTCAGAAGTATACAGCACCATATTATTAACATTTCTAAGAGGAATCAGCACAGAGAAAGGCAGAATTATTTTAGACCGGTTTGCAATAAAGCAATCATACAAATAAAACAAAAAGAAAAATGAAACAATTATCAATCAGAAATAAAATCGTGTTGGCTGCAATATCTTTATTGCCGTCTTTAACCTGTATTCCTGCAAAATCGCAGGAAGTCATAAAATTGGATATGGATAAAGCGCTAGAGATTGCATTAAGCGAAAATCCAACTATTAAAGTAGCCGATAAAGAAATTCAGAAGAAAAAATATGCAAAAAAAGGCTCATACGCCTCCTTGTTTCCTCAAATAAGTTTCTCAGCCGATTACAACCGTACATTAAAAAAGCAAATAATGTACATGGATATGGATTTAGGTGATGCCCAAATACCAGGCATGGATAACAGCGGAATGCAAGATGGTTTCGAAGTTGGGCGCGACAACAACTGGAATACAGGATTTAATGCTTCCATGCCTTTAGTCAATGCCTCTTTATGGAAAAGCTTAAGTATATCTGCCGTTGACGTAGAACTGGCAATAGAACAAGCCCGTTCCTCAAAAATTGATATGGTTAATCAGGTAAAGAAAGCATTCTATTCCGTGTTATTAGCCAACGACTCTTACCGTGTATTCAAAGAGAGTTATGATAATGCAATGGAAAATTATCTGGACGTAAAAAAGAAATACGAACAAGGAACCGTTGCAGAATACGATCTCATCAGAGCAAACGTAACAGTAAAAAACAGCGAGCCAAATATGCTTCAGGCAGAAAATTCACTTACTTTAGCCAAATGGCAGCTAAAAGCATTGTTAGGTATGGATCTGGAATTAAACATCGATTGCGAAGGGCGTCTGACCGACTACGAATCCGAATTATTCGGAGATTTCCTGTCTACCGACACATCTTTAATAAACAACACGAATTTAAAATTAATTGACTTACAAAGCAAACAGTTGGAAAAGACATTAATAATGCAAAAATTCGACTTTTTGCCTACTCTCTCAATGACCGGATTATATCAGTGGAGCGCAATGAACAATGATTTTAAATTCAAAGATTATCAATGGAATCCTTATTCTATGATAGGTGTTACATTATCTATACCTCTGTTTACCGGAGGAAGCCGGTTTTACAAAACCAAGCAAACCCAGGTTTCTATTGACCAGTTAAAATTGCAACGTGAAGATACCGAGCGTAATTTGCAATTAGCCATAAAACAATACATGGACAATATGAGTACCTGCATCAAACAATTTGATGCAGCTCAAAAAGGAATGGAACAAGCAGAGCGGGGTTACCTAATCGCACAAAAACGTTATGATACAGGAGCTGGAACATTATTGGAACTAAATGATTCAGAATTGGCTATGACTCAGGCCAAATTGAATTTCAACCAATCTATCTACAATTATATCATAGCGAAATCCGAACTTGAAAAGATTTCCGGAGAACAAAAATTTTAATTTCAAAACGTATAATATAAACTAATTACAATATGAAAACAAAGAAAATACTGTCAGCAATTCCCGCAGTTGCATTACTTATACTAATGTCATGTTCGGGAGAAAAAAAGAACGAGGCAGTAGATACCGTCAATGAAAAAGCTAAAGTCAAAATAGAAAAAGTATCCATGCAAGACGTTGAACAACTGAATGAGTTCACCGCTACAGTTGAAGCTAACATTGTAAACCGCATTGCTCCGCAAACACCCTTTCGTATTGAAAAATTATTTGCAGAGGTTGGAGATCATGTTAAAGCAGGCCAATTACTCGTTAAAATGGATGCTACAAATTTAAAACAATCCAAAGTTCAACTGGATAACCAGGAAATAGAATTTAAAAGAATAGATGAACTTTACAAAGTGGGAGGAGCTTCCAAATCGGCATGGGATGCACAAAAAACAGCGTTGGAAGTTGCTCGCGAGACATACAAAAACCTTCAGGAAAACACTCAGTTACTTAGTCCTATAACGGGTGTCATTACTGCACGTAATTACGATTCGGGTGATATGTATACCGCTGCCGAACCTATTTATACCGTAGAAGAAATACGCCCCGTAAAACTATTGGTAAACGTTTCGGAAAGCTTTTTCACAAAAGTAAAAAAAGGGAATGAAGTGGATATCAAATTAGACGTATATGGAGATGAGATATTCAAAGGAAAAATCAGCCTGATATATCCCACCATCGATCCGTCTACAAGAACATTTCCTGTCGAAATAAAAATCGCAAATAACGATGAACGTGTTCGTCCGGGAATGTTTGCACGTGTTACTATCACTTTTGGGACGATGAACCATATAGTAGTTCCGGATCTTGCCATTGTTAAGCAATCCGGTGCAGGAGATCGTTACATCTATGTATATAAAGACGGCAAAGTTTCATACCAAAAAGTAGAACTGGGACGCCGTATGGATAATAAATATGAAATCATTTCAGGAATCAATGACGGTGATATGGTAGTAGTTTCAGGCCAAAGCCGTTTGAACAATGGAATGGAAGTAGAAATTGAACAGTAAGAAATAAGGCAATATGAGTTTATATGCAACAGCGGTAAAAAAACCGGTAACAACAGCTCTTGTTTTTGTAGCCATCGTTATTTTCGGTCTTTTTTCCTTAACCAGATTATCCGTTGATTTATTACCGGAAATAGAGACCAACACCATTATGGTAATGACGTCTTATGCCGGTGCCAGTGCTGCGGATATCGAAATGAACGTATCCAAGCCACTGGAGAACGTGTTGAATAGTGTTAGTGATTTAAAACACATAAAATCCCAGTCAAGAGAAAACATTTCAGTCATTACTCTTGAATTTGACTATGGTACTGATATTGATGTGGCAACAAATGATGTCCGCGATAAACTGGACGTAGCAGAGCCAATGTTGCCGGATGACGTGGATAATCCTATAATCTTTAAATTCGGCACTAGCGATATCCCCATCATAATCCTGTCGGTTACTGCCGAAGAAAGTACGAATGCACTTTATAAAATATTAGATGATAAAGTATCAAACCCATTAGCCCGCATCAGTGGAGTCGGTGCTGTATCTATTTCGGGAACACCAACCCGTGAGGTACAGGTATATTGTGATCCTTACAAACTGGAGGCATACGGAATTTCAATTGAAGGTATCTCTTCCATCATTGCACAAGAAAACAGGAACACTCCGGGCGGTAGCGTTGATATCGGCTCAAACGCCTACTCATTACGTGTACAAGGAGAGTTTACCGACGCACATCAAATGGAAAATCTGGTTATCGGTTCAAAAGACGGTAAATCTATATATTTACGTGATGTAGCCCGTATTGAAGACAGTATAGAAGAGCGCGCGCAAGAGACCTACAACAACGGTAAAAAAGGAGGTATGATTGTTATACAAAAACAATCAGGAGCCAACTCTGTAAATATTGCGAAAAAAGTACATCAGAAATTACCGGAAATACAGGCAAGTCTTCCTTCGGATGTAAAACTAGGTGTTATCATGGATACCTCAACTAACATTCTGAATACAATTAATAGTTTGCAAGATACCATTTTTGTAACTTTCATTATTGTTATGTTAGTTGTATTCATATTCCTTGGCCGGTGGAGAGCAACGTTTATTATCGTTTTAACAATTCCTATATCACTAATCGCGTCATTTGCCTATTTATTAGCATCAGGAAACACATTGAACATTATCTCTTTGAGTTCCTTGTCTATTGCAATTGGCATGGTAGTAGATGATGCCATTGTAGTATTGGAAAATATTACGACCCACATCGAAAGGGGTAGTTCTCCCAAACAGGCAGCCGTACATGCAACCAATGAGGTGGCTATTTCCGTTATTGCCTCCACTTTGACTATGTTAGCTGTATTTTTACCGCTAACTATGGTTACAGGCATGGCCGGGATTTTGTTCAAGCAATTAGGATGGATGGTTAGTATCGTTATGATAGTTTCAACGGTTGCAGCTCTGACCTTAACACCGATGTTAAGTTCACAAATGCTCCGTCTTAATTTAAATAAAGGACGCTTGTATACTTTGTTTTTCACTCCTATAGAAAAGGCTTTGGACAAATTAGATTATGTATATTCGCGCTTTCTATATTGGGCTGTACGTCATCGTAAGACAGTCATATTAGGGGCTGTGATGATTTTTGGTGGCAGTATGCTGCTTGTGCCTACTATCAAAACAGAGTTTTTCCCAACTCAAGACAATGCCCAAATTAGTGTCCATATAGAATTGCCGGTCGGAACACGCCAAGATATTACACGTAATCTGGCATTGCAAGTAGACAAACTTTTCCGGGAAAAATATCCGGAAATAAAAACAAGCAATTTTACAGAAGGACAAGCCGATTCTGATAATACCTGGGCACAATTAAGCAATAATGGAACACATATCATTGATTACTATATCAATTTATCAAGTGTTGGCGATCGTGAACGTGGATTGGTTGAAATCTGCGAAGGAATGCGCAAAGACCTTGCCCAATTTACCGAGATTAAGAAATTCAAAGTAATAGAAGGAGGACAAGAAGAAGGTATGGGAGGGCAGAATGCCGTTGATGTCGAAATCTACGGATTCGACTTTGCCAAAACGGATGCTGTAGCAAACGACTTGGCAGAGCGCATGCGTAAAGTGAAAGGCTGTTCCCAGGTTAATATCAGTCGTGAAGATTATATACCTGAATATCAAGTTGATTTCGATCGCGAAAAACTTGCACTGAACGGATTAAATATCACAACAGCTGCATTAGCTCTTCGAAATCGCATTAATGGAGCAACAGCTTCCAAATATCGGGAAGACGGAGACGAATATGACATCAAAGTTCGTTATGCACCGGAATTTCGTCAAAAGGTTGAGGATATAGAAAACATCGTAATTTACAATTCGGCCGGTCAAGGTATCCGCATTCGAGATTTAGGTAAAGTAGTAGAGCGTATGACTCCTCCTACTATCGAACGAAAAGACCGCGAGCGCGTAATCACCGTATCAGCCGTAGTTGGTAAAGGAGCAGCTATGAGTGATATTGTAACTGCTGCGCACAATGAATTAAAGAAGATGGATATCCCGTCTGATGTAAGCTGGCAATTAGGTGGTACTTATGAGGATCAAATGGATACATTCAAAGATCTAACCATTTTGATGATTCTGATCATTATATTAGTATTCATTGTCATGGCAGCACAATTTGAATCACTGACAGACCCATTTGTAATTATGTTCTCCATACCATTTGCTTTTACCGGGATTGTATTGGGATTATCAATCACACAAACCCCGTTAGGTGTAATGGCATTAATCGGAGTTATTATGCTAATGGGTATTGTTGTGAAGAATGGTATTGTATTAATTGACTACACTATTCTTTGTCGCGAACGTGGCCAAAGCATATTAAATGCTGTTGTAACAGCCGGCAAATCTCGTCTTCGTCCCGTATTAATGACTACCTTAACAACCGTATTAGGTATGATCCCTATGGCTATCGGAACTGGTGAAGGTTCTGAAATGTGGCGTTCTATGGGTATGACAGTAGCATGGGGTCTTTCTGTTTCTACTTTAATTACATTAATTATCGTACCGGTTGTATATGCTGTATTTGCAGGAAACGGCGTACGTCGGCGACATAAAAAAATAGCCCGCATGTACCGTCGCGGAGAATTATAATACAAATAAGTGCCTTTTAGGATATTTTTTAATATCTTTATGGGCACTTATTGCTACATACTTATTAAATAAAAAATATATGAAAGCAATATTTATATCATTCAACCAGGCTTATTACGAAATGATAGTCGCCCTTATGGACAGGAATAACATCAAGGGATTCACTTACTGGGACGTTGTACAAGGACGCGGAAGTAAAACTGGTGAGCCACACTACGGCAATCACGCGTGGCCTACATTAAATTCTGCAATTCTTACAATGGTGGAAGATAGCAAAGTTGATCATTTCCTCGATTTGCTACATCAATTAGACCAGCAAACAGAAGCCCAAGGTTTACGTGCATTTGTCTGGAATATTGAAAAAACTATTTAGATAATAAAAGCATGAAATCATCAGCCAATAATTGTTCCGCATCAGGTAATCCTTTAAAAATACTTGTATTTGATCAGGATAGCAATTTAGGCAGCATTCTACAAGAATGCTTGATAACGGAGAAATACGACGTTGATCTTTGTCATAAAACAGATCAGGCGAGTGCTCTATATCGTCTAAACAATTATGTAGCATGTTTAATCATTTCGCAGGATACTGTAAAGAGCTATTTTGATTTGGTCACTGATATAAAAGCAATAAATGACGCGACTTCAATCATTTTCATCGGATATCACCCAGAAAAAGAAGAAGTGATTGCAGCCTATCATCATTATGCTGATGATTTTATACGTATGCCAATAGGTACTGATGTGATAAAAGCACGCTTATATGCAATATTAAGGCGGACATGCAATATTAAAAGCACAACAACATGGTATTATAAGTTCGGAGCATTTACATTCGATTTACGGAAACAAATTTTATCCGTTGGCAATAAAAGTACAAGACTCACAACAAAAGAATGCGAAATGCTACAATTACTTTGTGAAAGTGCAAACCAGCTGGTTAAGAAAGATTTCATATTAAAAATTATATGGAAAAGTGATAGTTATTTTAGTGCAAGAAGTATGGATGTTTACATTACTAAATTACGTCATTTATTAAAAGACGATCCCACTATAAGCATTATAAACGTTCATGGTAAGGGTTATAAACTAATCACAAAATAATCTGAAACATAAACCATCATATAAATAAAATGGACAAATCAATACTATTCACACCAAGTAAGATAGGGCCTCTTACATTAAGAAATCGCACAATACGTGCTGCAGCTTTCGAAAGTATGGCTCCGGGCAATGCTCCTTCCGAAATGCTTTATAATTATCATAAATCAGTTGCAGCAGGAGGTATAGGTATGACTACTTTAGCTTATGCGGCAGTAACGCAAAGCGGCTTATCATTTGAGCGTCAACTTTGGCTACGACCTGAAATTATACCCGGCATACGTTATATTACTGATTCTATCCATAAAGAAGGAGCAGCTGCTTCCATCCAGTTAGGACATTGCGGAAACATGTCCCATAGAAACATTTGTGGGTGCACGCCGATGTCAGCCTCCAGTGGTTTCAATATTTATTCGCCAACCCTGGTTCGAAAGATGAGGCAATCTGAAATAACAGCCATTGCCAAAGCATACGGGCAAGCTGTCAAGCTCGCCAAAGAGGCAGGCATGGACGCTGTGGAAATACACGCGGGACACGGTTATCTGATCAGCCAGTTTTTATCGCCCTACACAAACCATAGGAAAGACGAATATGGAGGAAGCTTGGAAAACCGCATGCGTTTTATGAAAATGTGTATGGAAGAGGTTATGAGTGCAGCCGGTTCTGATATAGCTGTTTTAGTAAAAATGAATATGCGGGATGGGTTTAAAGGAGGTATGGAACTTGATGAGTCATTGGAAGTGGCCCGTACCCTACAAAATGAATGCGGGGCACAAGCTTTGATTCTTAGCGGCGGATTTGTAAGCAAAGCCCCCATGTACGTAATGCGGGGAGCAATGCCTTTAAAAACTCTTACCTATTATATGCCTAATGGATGGCTTCCTCTTGGCGTAAAAATCGGAGGACGTTTTATGATACCCTCTCTACCTTTCAAGGAGGCTTATTTTTTAGAAGATGCTTTAAAATTCAGGGCTGCACTAAAGTTACCCTTAGTTTATGTTGGCGGATTAGTCTCCAGAGACAAAATCGACGAAGTTTTAAATCATGGCTTTGAATTTGTAAGCATGGCACGGGCGTTAATTAATGAACCTGGTTTTGTCAACCGCATGAAGGAAGATGAACATGCCCGTTGCGACTGCGGACATAGTAACTATTGCATTGGCCGCATGTACTCAACAGAAATGGCATGCCATAAACACATACAAAATTTACCGGCAAAACTCATTAAAGAAATAAAACAATTGGAGTATAAGTGATGGAAAACAGATGGGCTTTAATAACCGGAGCCAGTTCCGGTATAGGATATGCTTATGCTGAAGAACTGGCATCCCGCAAATATAATCTTGTTATTGTCAGCAATGAAGAGCAAATTATACAAGAAAAGGGAAATATTCTTGCCGAAAAATATTCAATCAAGGTATTCTCTTTATACATAGATTTAGCAGAACCTGATGCTGCAAAAAATTTATATAATGCTTGCTGTCAAAAAAAAATTCAGATAGATATATTGATAAATAATGCAGGAATGTTCTATTTCAAGGAGTTTACTGATGAAAAAGCAGAGCTGACTGAAAAAATGCTTTATTTACATATCACTACCCCCACCCAGTTATGCTATTATTTCGGCAAAGAAATGAAAAAACGCAAATATGGATTTATACTTAACATGTCTTCCATGTCTGCGTGGTTACCTTATCCGGGAATTGCCCTCTATGCCTCTACCAAGCGTTACCTAAAAAGCTTTTCAAAAGCACTGCGTTCCGAGCTATATGATTATAATGTGAGTGTCACTGTACTCTGTCCGGGTGCGGTATGTACAAATCTGTATAATTTAAGTGATCATCTCAAGAGCCTTGCCATTAACCTGGGTATCATGATGAGAGCCGAAACACTTGCATATAAAGGAGTAAACGCACTTTTACACCGTAAAGCAATGCTCATGCCTGGTATATTAAACAAAATAGTTCTTCCTCTTATCCTGTTATTACCTGCAGGATTTATAAGATGGTGTATGCGAAAAAGCAAATTATTACCGACAACTGATTAAAAAGGATAATAAAATACTTGCCGGATAAAAGAAAAAGCATACCTTTGCATCGCTTTTTCAGTCCACGCATCGTGTGATGGAAAAATTAGAAAGCAAAAACATCTAATTTTGAGTAACACAAATCAAAAAAGAAAATGAAAACATTTCAATTAGAAGGAAAATCAAGAGAAATTGCAGCAGCTTCTGCAGATCAGAAAAGAGCATTGAAAGCTCTGCGTTCAAACAATCAAATTCCTGCTGTTTTATACGGTGGTGAAAAAGTAGTTCACTTTTATGTAAGTCTGGATGCTGTTCGCAATCTGATTTATACTCCGGATATCTTCATTATAGATTTAACAATCAACGGTAAGGCAACAAAAGCAATTGTTAAAGATTTACAGTTCCACCCGGTAAGCGATGCCATTCTTCACATTGACTTTTTAGAAGTTAACGAAAAGCATCCTGTAGTAATAGAAGTTCCTGTTACTTTGGAAGGCCATGCCGAAGGTGTTAAAGCCGGTGGTAAGCTAATTCTGCAGATGAGAAAACTAAAAGTTAAAGCTCTTTACAACCAGATTCCTGAAAAACTAGTTATCAACGTAGACAATTTAGGTCTTGGAAAGACTATGCAGGTAGGTGCATTGCATTTCGAAGGTCTTGAATTAATGAATGCTAAGAATTCTGTTGTTTGCGCTGTTCAGTTAACACGTGCAGCTCGTGGTGCTCAGGCAACTGCTGGTAAATAAGATTCTTACTTAGAAAATATTTTCTATAAATAAGAAGGGGGCTTTATTCGTAAGAATAGTCCCCTTTCATTATATATATAAACCATAAAACAATGAAATATCTGATAACGGGACTTGGTAATATTGGTTCCGAATATTGGGGAACCCGGCACAATATCGGTTTCCGGGTAGTAAACAAATTGGTTGAAGATGCCGGTGCATTATTCAATGAAGAACGTTACGGGGCTATTGCCCGTATGCGCGTAAAAAATTGCGAACTAATTGTTCTAAAGCCAAACACATTCATGAATCTCAGCGGGAACGCTGTACGATACTGGCTTCAAAAAGAAAATATTCCTGTTGAAAATCTATTAGTCATAGTAGACGATCTTGCTTTACCATTCGGGACTCTCCGTTTAAAGCCTAAAGGTAGTGACGCCGGTCATAACGGTCTGAAAAATATAGCTCAGATACTTAACACTCAGGAATATTGCAGGCTTCGTTTCGGCATAGACAGCAACTTTCCTCGTGGAGGTCAAATAGACTATGTGCTTGGACAATTTACGCCCGAAGAACTAGAGTACATGCCCGAAAAACTGGAACGCGCATCAGAAATGATAAAAAGCTTTTGTCTTTCTGGTGTTCAAAACACAATGAATCAGTATAATAACAAACAATAATCATGAACGAAGTACGTATAGATAAATGGATGTGGGCAACCCGCATATTCAAAACCCGTACTATTGCAGCCGAAGCCTGTAAAAAAAACAGGGTAATGGTTGGCGGGGTTAATGTAAAGCCCTCTCGTATGATTAAGGTAGGAGATATTATTCAAGTACGTAAACCACCTATCACTTTTTCATTCAAAGTATTGGCTTTGGCCCAAAACCGTATGGGAGCAAAATTAGTTCCCGGTTTCATGGAAAACGTAACAACTCCTGATCAATACGAAATATTAGAAATGAACCGGATATCAGGTTTTGTTAACCGTGCAAAAGGATTGGGTCGCCCAACCAAGAAAGACCGTCGTGAATTAGAACAATTTACGGAACCCGACTTTCTTGATGATGGCTTTGATTTTGAGTTTGATTTTAATTCAGAAGATGAGGATAAATAACAGGCATTTGAAAAAACAAATACCTGTTATTTATCCTGCTTTTCTTCAGACAATAAACAACCCTCATCATTCCAGGTTCGCCAGATTCCGGATTTCTTACCTTTTATATAAAACATCTCAAACTTCAGGATACCTTTGTCATTCCAGATTCGCCACGGACCATCTTTTTGGCCGTCGTGATAAGTAGCTAATGCTATTAAATTTCCTTCTTCATTATATGTACGCCATTCCCCATGAAACTGTCCTTTATAATAAGCGCGTATTTCCGCTGTTTTTCCATCAGGATAATAAATGACATAAGTACCTTCCGGTCGTCCCGCCTGTAAGTACAATTCCATTTTAAGCATACCGTCGTCATAAAATTCGGTATAACGCCCCGTATAAAGCTTTATTAATGACTCATCCGTATAATACTGCCCTTCACTCAATACCAAATCCTGAGCCAGGCAGGTAGATGCTGACATTATTGAAAACAGTGCAACAGGAAATGCTTTCTTTATCATAAGAATTTTTCTAAAATTAATATGTGCGCAAAAGTAGCCCTGCCTTATTTCAAAACCATTGTAAACAAATGACAATCATATGTCATATGCCCCTTCTGGCATACCAGTTAAAGTTGTCATTCTTTTGAAACAGACTTGTAAAAAATTCGTTTGACAACTGTCGCAACCTCGTAATATACCTGTTCGATCTTTGCAGCACAATTATATAAAGAAAGAAAACGTATGAAAAGTATCTACAAAAAGATTTATTTCTTTTTATTTTTATTACTCTTCTCTAACTTTACGGGACTAGCAGACAATAGCAATGGTTCTATAACTGGTACTATTATTGACAAAACATCCAAAGAGCCTTTAATGGGTGCTACCATACAATTAGAAGGTACCAGTATAGGAACTGTAACCGATCTGGATGGAAACTTTGTCATTCTCGATATAAATCCGGGAATATATACAATCAACATTAAATATATATCCTATACTCCTGTCAAATTAAGTAATGTTACGGTAACTAAAGGACAAAGAACCGTGCTGAATACAGAAATGGTAGAAGCCAGTCTGGCTCTTGAAGGGGTTACAGTTATTGCCCATGTAAAGCAAAATACGGATCTGGCTATGCTAAAAGCCACAAAAGCTAGTCTTTTGGTTCAATCTGGTATATCAGCACAACAAATTATCCGAACTCAAGACCGCGATGCCTCAGAGGTAATCAGACGTATTCCCGGAATCTCTATTATTGACGGAAAATTCGTAATGGTACGAGGGCTGGCACAACGTTACAATAATGTATGGATCAACAACAGTGCCGTACCTAGTTCGGAAGCAGATGCACGCGCTTTCTCTTTCGACATCATTCCTAGTTCTCAAATAGATAACATGGTAGTGGTAAAAAGCCCGGCACCTGAAATTCCGGCTGATTTCTCTGGAGGATTTATTAAAATAAATACGAAAGATGTTCCTGGCAAAAATGGTTTTTCTGTCTCCGTAGGAGGAAGCATGAATGACCAGACACATTTCAGAGATTTTCTGTATAGTCCGGGAAGTGCAACAGATTTCTTAGGTTTTGATGGCGGATTACGCAAACTGGAAGGTTTCTATACAAATCGTTTGGACAACAATAACAAAACAGCAGTAGAGCATATCACTCGTAACGGATTCAATAACAACTGGAGCGTTAAAAACAAGACTCCCATTGCCGATTTACGACTAAACGCATCTTTTAACCACAAATTCGATCTGGGAAACGGCAAGAATTTTGCCATTATTAGTGCTATTAACTACACTAACGCCTATAAGACACAAAATGACATGTTGAATGCCCGTTATAGTCTATACGATGTTGACAAAGACCAACCTGACTATAAAAACAAATATACCGATAATGTTTATAGCAATGACATTCGCCTCGGAGGGATGATAAACTTCACTTATATGCCCAACGACCACGACAAGTACGAATTCAAGAATATTATAAATCAACTGGGACAAAGCCGGTACACCACCAGAAACGGTATTCTGTTCAACAGCGGACAATATATCCAAAAACAAGAAGAATATTTCTATAGCAGCCGCACAACCTATAACGGCCAATTCACAGGCACACACAATCACGATAAATCCAAAACAGATTGGAGTATAGGCTATGCTTATGCCAATAAGAATCAACCGGACCGCCGCATTATTAACCGCGAAGAAAACGGTTTTGCCGGTGATCCCCACGAAGGCGAAATGCGCATAGACCAGAATGAAATAAAACGCTTCTTCTACAGACTAGATGAAAATATCGGATCGGCAACTGTCAATTACCAACGTGAAATTCAGATTGGGAATCTTCAACCTACACTAAAAGCCGGAGCTTATACAGAATATCGTCATCGCGAATACAACAACCGTGCTTTTTACTACCGATGGAATAACCAGAATTTGCCATCCGGATTCGAATATATGGATGTTATCGATGAAATACTAATCCCCGACAACTTTGGTACAAACAAAGTTTATATCTACGAAGATACCGACAATCGTAACAGTTACAAAGGCAGTAATATTCTCGCCGCCGGCTATCTGGGAATTAACATACCTGTCAATAAACTGGATATTTATGCCGGTGTCCGGTATGAATACAATAATATGAAACTAACCAGTTATACAACAATCAAAGACTGGAAAACCAAAGAATATAAATATCCGAGTAATCATCTGTTCCCATCGCTGAACACAAGCTACAAATTCAATGAGCAAAACCAACTGCGCCTGGCATATGGTATGTCAGTAAACCGCCCCGAATTCCGAGAGGTGTCTAACTCTGTATATTATGATTTCGACCTTTTCAGCAGTGTAATGGGTAATCCGGATCTGAAACCTGCTTACATACAAAATGCAGATATTCGCTATGAGTATTATCCGGCAGCCAGCGAAGTAATTTCCGTTGCTCTTTTTTATAAGCGTTTCGACAATCCGATCGAATGGACATACATAGATAATGGCGGTAGCTACACCTACACCTATGTCAATGCCAAAAGCGCCAACAATTACGGAATAGAAGTTGAGATCAAAAAAAATCTGGATTTCTTAGGTCTGAAAAATTTCAGTTGGAATTTCAACGGAGCTTATATTAAAAGCAATGTACAATTCGAAAAAAAGAGTCAAGATAAAAACCGTGCTATGCAAGGACAATCTCCTTACATCATGAATACCGGATTTTTTTATCAAAACGAACAATATGACATTAATGCCAGCATACTTTACAACCGGATCGGAAAACGTATCATGGAAGTAGGCAATGCCGACATGACAGAGGACGGCTCCATTAACAATGATTTCCCCGACACATACGAACTGGCCCGGAATACAATAGATATTAATTTCAGTAAGAAATTTGCCAAGAGATGGGAAGTTAAAGCCAGCATCCGCAATCTTCTGGGAGAAAAAGTGACATTTGTCCAATATCCTAAGTTCTTCGATAAAAACAATATACTTCAAGAACGCACACAAATCACAAAACAGTACAAGCCGGGAAGAAACTTCTTTCTTACACTGAGCTATAGCTTATTATAATTAAAATTAAATACATCTTTATTATTTACTTAAACAAAGAGAACATGAAAAAAGTAAAATTGAAAAGTTTATTCTTCACTACGGCAATTTTTATTGCTTCCCTCACATCATGCAGCGACAACAATGACAATAATTCTCCGGATCCAACCCTGGAAGAAAACGAACTGGCAAACATTTTGTTGTTTAAAGCTGAAGACGGCACCATGACCCAATTAGGAAATGGAGATCAAAACTTCGAAATGCCAAAAGGCAAATACACCCTAAAAAAAGGAACTTACCACATGAAAGGATGGTGCTATATAGCAGACGGAGTAGAATTGAACATCGAGCCGGGTACCATCATTAAAGGAGATAAAGAAACAAAAGCCGCTTTGATTGTCGAACGTGGAGGTAAATTGCTTGCGCAAGGCACGGCTGAAGCTCCCATTGTCTTTACCTCTGAACAAGCTCCAGGGTCTCGCCGTCCGGGAGACTGGGGTGGTTTGATTATTTGCGGTAAAGCCAAAAACAACGGAGTAGAAAAAACAATTGAGGGTGGTCCAAGAAGTAAATACGGAGGCGATAATGACGATGACAATTCAGGGATTATCAGTTATGTTCGTGTAGAATTTGCTGGTTATCCTTTCGAAAAGGACCAGGAAATTAATGGTATTACATTCGGCTCTGTAGGAAGAAATACGAAGGTAGACCACCTGCAGGTTTCCTATTCAAATGACGATTCGTATGAATGGTTCGGAGGTACAGTAAACTGCAAATATCTGGTAGCTTATCATGGTTGGGACGATGAGTTTGACACCGACAACGGGTTCTCCGGCAAACTTCAATTTCTGCTAAGCGTGCGCCATCCAAAGATAGCTGATACTTCTTTATCTAATGGTTTCGAATCGGACAACGATGCCGATGGTTCCACCAAGACACCGTTTACCACCTGTACATTCAGCAACGTTACCTTTGTCGGTCCGATCGGACAAGCCAACGATTTCTCAAATACATCCGACTATATCAACGCCGGAAACTTATATCCGAACAACGGTTCTAAAATGGGGACATTCCAGGCTGCTATGCAAATCCGTCGCAATAGCAAACTAAACTGTTTCAACTCAGTAGCAATGGGCTATCCTGTGGGGTTATTATTGGATAACCAAAAAGGTACGACACAAACATGGGCGACAAACGGAGATTTAAAATTAAATAACCTTTACTTTGCACAAATGAACGTATTGGGGTCCGATGTAAATAAATCATGGAAAGATCAATTTTCTACAGACGGAACAAATGAAGATGCCGGCAAAATATCTTTCTCTCATACATTTTTCCTTGCACAAACCGGTAACAAATATTTTGAAAAGATTACAGAACTTGGCCTGAATCAACCGAACAGTATGTCTTCTTCACCCAACTACGGTCCAAAATCAGGAAGTCCGTTGCTTGGACATACAGGCTTGTTTAACGATTCCATGCTAAACGACCCATTCTTTGACAAAGTTGATTATATCGGAGCTTTCAAAAGTGATTCTGACACAGACAACTGGATGAAAGGATGGACTAACTTTGATCCTCAGAACACAAAATACTAATTTTCACTTGATTTACAAGGTGTAAATTCTATGGCTACTTATCACAGGATAGGTAGCCTTTCTCATATTAAATTGTTACATTTGTATAGTTAATTCATAATAGTAAAATACATGAAAAACATTAAAATTTATCCAAACGACTGGCTGCAATTGCATCCATACAAACAGTCTGGTACTACAGACCTTTACTATACAAACATAGCCAACCGAATCTACGATATTATGGAGAAGACTGGGTTGATTTTTTCATTTGAAGATGATGAACCAAAACAAATCTGTACTAGGATGGCTGCTTATTTTGAAGATGTGATTTCACAAACAAACATATGGCGTACTTTCATCACCACTCACAAAGAAATGTTCGGCAAATATCTGCCGTTTTATACCCCCGACGACCATTACTATGACGATGAAGTGAATCTGGAAGATATCCGTTTCCTACTTTGGCATTATACACAACAATATCATGGCTATCGTAAAAGTACATTTGTAAATCCGGACAATGCAACAAACGAAAAAACAGGCAAGCTAATCTATCAGTTATTCTGTGATGAATGGACGACTGCACCCGAAAATGAAACACTACAGAAATTATTCAGTCCGGAAATATCCTATACCGAGCCGGGCCGTTACGAAGAATTGCTTTTCTGGTTTCATTATAATTCATATCTTTTTACCGATCACTCTTTGGAATTAACGGAGCGGGTTAAAGAGATATTACAGAAAGATCCATACCAAGAAAATATAAACAGAATAATCATACAGCAACATCAGTTTCTTGCTTATACCGATCATACGGCATTATTAGCACTCACCTCTCCGGAATGGCTCTATCGAATTCTGCCGGCAACACATCCGGATACAAATGCCTTTAAGCTAGTTGTCGAAAAAAGCACTTACAAAATGATATCGGATGAAATAAAAAGCAAGAACCTCGAAAGCTATGAGAAGTTTAAAAAAGCAGCAGACGGAAAACTACTTGTTTACTCCCAAGACCTAAATGAAATAAAAGAATTCTTAACAGAAAAAGTAGGGATTTCATTAGATAAAGAATTTCACTTTCTTGAAAGATTAAGAGGTAAAAAACTGGCTATTTATGCTACTCCCGAAGATGGCCTTATGTTTATGGATACAAATATCGAAGCTATAAAAGATGAGAACAATCCTTTTTATGACGAAAAACTTGCCGGCGAAAAAGGACTGTCATTCTTCATTGTAGGACATTGCACTCCCTCTATGCTAAAAATTTTAGAAGAAAAAGGGATGTTAGCAGATGCCCAAACCAAAAGTACAGTCAGTGTGGAAAGAGGCAAAGCCATCATTCATGATGACTGGCAATTTATAAACCGCTATTTCACCCGGGAATACCTCTATGAATAATATGCCTCAACGGTAAAGATATTATGGTCTTTACCGTTGAAACATAATTCGCTATTGACCGGATCGTCTTATTTATTTTTCAATATCTGCCGGATAAACAATACCTAACTGGCGTCGTACTTCATCAATAATTTCCAAAGTGATCAACGAATTCGTATGACTATTAATTGCAGACTCCCTGTGTCCAGAAAGTATCAGGTTGATAAACTCGGCTACTTCATAGAAATATTCATCTTTATCGGTCGTTGCACTTACATTCTCAGACTCGGGAGCAGGTCCCCTACCCGAAGCTGCCACTAAACGAGGCGCATAAGTTACATGACTGATTATATTAATCCGGTCAAGAGTTATATTTCCATCTTCTCCTTGTATCTCCGTCGGCAGAGAAGAATTAGCAATCTTTGAATATAAAACTGTAGCATTCATACCGTCATATTCAAAATTGACAGCCCCCTGGCCATCTGCACCCGATGATAAAACAACTCCCGTTGCTTCCACCCTTTTAGGACGGCCAAATAAAACAACCATTGGATAAATAGTATAAATACCGATATCCATCATCGCTCCATTGGAAAGCTCCGGATTGAAAGCATTCAAAACAATACCTTCTTTAAATTTGTCATAACGAGACGAATATTGGCAATAACAAGAAAAGTAACGACGAATCACCCCTATCCGATTCAGGTTTTCGCGTACAGAAAGAAAATTCGGCGTAAGCGTAGGTTTCATCGCTTCCATCAATGTCACGTTATATTTACGGGAAGCCTCTATCATTTCTGCCGCCTCTTTAGCATTGGAAGCTAAAGGTTTTTCACATAAAACATGTTTACCATGTTTCATACATAAAATACTTTGTGAAGCATGCAGGAAGTTTGGGGATGCAATATAAACAGCATCAATTACCGGACTTTCAGCCATTTCTTCCAAAGACGTAAACGTATATGGAATTTGATATTTAGCAGCAAATGCATCTGCTGTTTCTTGTGTTCGCGAATAAACAGCAACAAGCTCAAAACGTTCATCCTGCTGCGCACCGGCAATCACCCAGTCCGTAATAAAATTGGTTCCTACTACACCAAAACGTATTTTCGAAATGTGTTGTTGATCCATAATATATCAATGTAAAATTAAAATATTCTCTTGTACTTCAAGTTCCGGCACATAAGAAACACTGTCCGGAATAAGACAATAAGGAACTGCATCCTCCAAATGCTTCGCAACCAAACGTGCCATATGATCCGTCTCTTTCATATATGACAGAAGGTCATCTTTATGGGCGTTCCACATATCACGTGCAATTAAAGCAGCATCACTACCCGGAACGTATTGGCCTGATTTAACCAGCAAATCAACCAAAGCTCCACCAAAAGTAGTATCCTCTATATTTATTTTATCTTGCCAGCCAGAACACAAAACAACAACATTGTGTTGGTGGAGCAAGCAATAATCAGCAACAGCCTTTAAATTTACAAATGCACCGGTTATAACCCGGTATGCATCTTTTGCTACAGTAATAGCCTTGGTTCCGTTTGTCGTAGTGAAAACAACATCATGCCCCGATATTTTCTCCGGAGTATAATCGAATGGAGAGTTACCAAAATCAGCAAAATCGCATTTCTTTACATTTCGTTCGGCCCCAACCAGCCAACCTTCAGCTTTATATGTTTGTGCCTCTTCAATAGTAGCAACCGGACGAATAGTTCGCACACCATTCCGGAAAGCGGCAGCCATTGTTGTTGTCGCCCTAAAAATATCTACCACAACGACAACCGATTCAGGGTCGTGATAAACCTGATACAATGCAGGAGAGAAACATACATCTATCTTCATACTAGCATATTATTTCCGACAAAATTAGTAGATTATTTGAACTTTTTCCCGTCGTCCATGTTTAATCTATACAATTTAAAACCGTTTTAAAACTAAATCTTATGAAGAGAATTGTAAGTTTCATCGTCGTTCTTGCCGTATCAATGTGCGGAATGACTCAGATTAAGGCTCAGAAATCAGTAGAAAAAGCAGCCAAAAAAGTAGAAAGAGAAGTAAAGAAACAAGAAAGATTAGCACAAGATGCTATCATGGACGCGCAAGAGTTCAATTCGGCCGTACAAGCAATCAATAATCAATCTTTCGTATTGGAAGCAAATAGCATACAACCAATGAACGGATCTGTATACTATGTAAACTCTAATACTAACTTTGTGTCGTTGAACAACGGGCAGGCAATGGTACAAATCGCGTCTACTATGAACCCAAACCCTGGTCCTAACGGATTAGGCGGTATCACCGTACAAGGTATGGCTTCTAATATACAGACCAAACAAGATGACAAAGGAAATGTATATCTAAGCATGAGTGTTATGGGTACATTTATTTCTGCAACTGTGAACTTGGTTCTTATCAATGGTTCAAATAATGCAACCGTTACTGTAGACCCGAATTTCTCAGGTAGAAATCTGACAATGACAGGTACATTACTACCATACTCTGACTCAAATATTTTCCAGGGAACAACTTATTAACATGTCCAACTTTTCTATAATAAGGATGGCGGTGCTCCGTGAGGAGCATCGCCTTTCGCTTTTATTCAGGTTTCAAGACTTCTTTGTTATCAGTAAATCATATATATTTGTACTTCAAACCACAAATATCAAACAATATGAACCGCACATTATTTACATTGGTTTTAATAGTAAATCTGCTCTTTTCGTTCAGCGTGCAAAGCAAAGCTGCAGAAGAAGGCATCCGGGGTGTATGGATACCCGCACCCAGATTCACATCCGTATTACATACTTATCAAGGTGTAAAAGATTTTGTCCAGTCAATGGATGAATTAAATATGAACTCTGTTTTTCTCGTTTCTTATGCCGAAACCAAAACGGTTTTTAAAAGCAAAGTCCTTACGAATTACAGTACTTATAAAACTCCTGAAGAATGTTATCTCTTAACAGATTACATAAAAGATTACCAAAGTCCGACAAATGATCCCGTAAGAGATTTAATCGATGAAGCGCATAAATACAATATCAAAGTTTTTTTCTGGTTTGAATATGGTTTTATGGGAGAAGGACGACCTATTGGTAAAGAAAATCCTATATTGGCAAAAAACCCGCATTGGCTTGGTATTAACAACCTGCAAGAACCGGCAAACTACAACAATCACGATTACTATTTCAATGCATATAATCCTGCCGTTCAGAATTTTATGATCAAACTAATAGAAGAGGCCATTACTCTTTACCCGGATATCGACGGAGTTCAAGGAGATGATCGTTTGCCGGCTATGCCTAGAAATTCAGGCTATGATGTTTATACAGTTTCATTATATCAAAGCCAGCACAACGGAACTCTTCCTCCAACTGATTATAACAACCAAGAATGGGTAAACTGGCGATTGGAAATACTAAACACTTTCGCACGGAAGTTGCATGCAAAAGTTAAAAATAAAAATCCGGATATTATGGTTAGCTTCGCCCCGAATCCATACCCTTGGTGCGAAGAGAAACTAATGCAAGACTGGCCTCAATGGTGCAAAGACGGAAAATGTGATTTACTTGCCGTACAATGCTACCGATATTCGGCAGATTCCTATCGTCTTACATTATCTGAAGTACTAAGTTACCTTGACAAAAACAATCCGAAACAATTATTCGCACCAGGTATAATTTTAATGGAAGGTGGCAGCTCCAATATGACACCGGAACTACTAGAAACCCAACTCAGGATAAACAGAGAGCTTGGTGTAGCCGGTGAAATCTTTTTTTATAATGAAGGCATCAACATACCTTCTTTCAAAAATGTATTGAAAAAAGCTTACAGTAAAAAGCTATCGTTCCCTCTCAAATAAATAAAAAGTGCACCTGTAGGTTGAAATCAACTATTCGGGTGCACTTTTTTATTTATTACAAATATTCTGTTTTCCGACAGGCCTGCACTATTTTCGGAATGGTGCCTTTACAACCTGAGCCTTCAGATTTTTATTACGTACCTTAATAAATATCTCAGTACCAGCTTTTGCAAACTCAGGTTTCACATATCCCATACCGATACCTTTCTTCAGAACAGGAGACATAGTACCTGAAGTTACTACACCTATTACACTGTCATTACCGTCAACAATTTCGTATCCGTGGCGGGGTATACCTTTTTCAACCAGCTCAAAGGCACACAACTTACGGGTTACGCCTTCTTTCTTCTGACGTTCTAATTCTGTACGGTTTGTAAAGTTCTTTCCGTCTACAAACTTAGTAATCCATCCTAAGCCGGCTTCGATTGGAGAGGTCGTGTCATCCAAATCGTTTCCATACAGGCAGAAGCCCATCTCCAGACGTAAAGTATCACGAGCTCCCAATCCGATAGGTTTAATACCTTCAGGTTTGCCAGCTTCAAAAATTGCATTCCAGATAGTCATAGCATCGTCCAAATAGAAATACAACTCAAAACCGCCTGCACCGGTATAACCTGTATTGGATATAATAACATTCTTGCAACCGGCAAATTCTCCTACTAAAAATGAATAATAAGGAATAGAAGATAAATCAACCGGAGTAAGACGCTGCAATATTTCTGTTGCCTTAGGTCCCTGAATGGCCAACTGGCCAATGCGATCCGATGAGTTCTCAAGCTCTGCTCCCACTGTGTTATGGCTTACGCACCAATCCCAATCCTTCGCTATATTTCCGGCATTTACAACTAATAAATACTTTTCCGGTTCATAATGGTAAACTAAAAGATCATCTACAATACCGCCTTTATCATTAGGGAAACAAGTATATTGGGCTTTACCAATCGGCAATACGGAAGCATCATTTGAAGTAATACCCTGAATAAAAGCCAATGCATTCGGGCCTTTTACCCAAAATTCTCCCATGTGAGATACATCAAATACACCTGCACCCTCCACTACGGTCATGTGTTCATCAATAATACCGGTATATTCAATCGGCATGTTGTAACCGGCAAATTCATGCATTTTTGCTCCGAGTGCAATATGCACGTCGGTAAACGGAGTTGTTTTCATGTTATTTTCGTGTTTAAGATTTTTGAGCTGTAAGCTCTGCTATTTTAATTATAGTTTGCATACTTTTTTCTAAAGACTGAACTGGCAGGAACTCATAACGTCCATGAAAATTAAGACCTCCTGCAAAGATATTCGGGCATGGCAATCCCATAAATGATAAACGGGCACCATCCGTACCTCCGCGAATAGGCTTAACAAGTGGAGTAACACCTACAGCCTCCATCGCTTCAAAAGCCAAATCGACAATAAATTTCTTAGGTTCAACTACCTCACGCATATTATAATATTGATCGCGAAGTTCCAGAGTTGTACTACCCGGATGCATTTCGTTCATACGTTTAACCAACATACGTAATTGTTCTTTCTTTTGTTCAAACAAAGAACGTGTATGATCGCGGACGATATAAGATAGCGTAGCACTCTCCACTGTGCCATTCATCCCTGTAAGATGGAAAAAACCTTCATAGGCTGTTGTGTGTTCAGGGCGTTGAGATACAGGTAACCAGGAAGCAAACTCGGTTGCCAATAAACATGCATTCAGCATCTTATCCTTAGCATATCCGGGATGAACATTCAATCCTTTAAAAGTCACCTTAGCTCCCGCTGCATTGAAATTTTCGTATTCCAATTCTCCAATCTGACCGCCATCAATAGTATAAGCCCATTCACAATCAAACTTTTTCACATCAAAATGATCCGCTCCCTGACCGATCTCCTCATCAGGAGTAAAGGCTATACGAATCCTTCCATGTTTAATTTCAGGATGGTCTTTCAAATATTTTACAGCAGATATTATAGCAGCAACACCTGCTTTATCGTCTGCGCCTAGCAATGTTTTACCATTGGTTACAATAATATCCTGCCCTTTATAATCGTTCAGTTCCGGGAACATGGATGATGATAAAACAACATTTTCTTCAGCACACAACACAATATCCCCACCTTTATAAGTAACAATACGCGGTTGCACATCTTTGCCCGACATATCCGGGCTAGTATCTAAGTGTGCAACAAAACCAATGGTAGGAATATCCGCCGTTGTATTAGCAGGAAGTGTAGCCATCAGATAACTTTTATCATCCAATGTTATATCCTCCAACCCTATTTCTTTCAGTTCTTTTACTAATTCCTGGGCAAACACAAGTTGTCCGGGTGTACTAGGAGTATTCCCCGTCTCTTCATCCGATTGTGTATCGAACGTAACGTATTTTAAAAATCTGTCTATCAAATTCATGATTTACCTCTTTTAGTTCTTTATATTAATGCTATAAAGATAGACAAAATTATCTGTATTCATCAAAAACAACTCGATCCATTATAGCAATGTGTACAAACACATTCTTTCGGCAATCCTATCGAAGCTATGAGATCTTCAACAGTATTGAACTTCAAAGTTGTAATATTCAATTTTTTTCTGATACATTCCACCAGTTTTGTATATTGCTCCGACCCGGTCTCTGCATATTTATCCAAATCTTTAGCATCATCGCCTTCAAGTTCTTTAATGATACGGCGGGCAATCAATTCCAAATCCGACTTGGAAGCCGAAAAACCCAAAAACGGACAAGAATGCAAAATAGGAGGACATCCGATACGCATGTGCACCTCTTTAGCTCCGTATCCATACAATATATTGACATTATCACGCAACTGAGTACCTCTCACTATTGAGTCGTCACAAAAAATCACACGTTTGTCACGAAGCAATGTACGATTCGGAATTAATTTCATTTTTGCAACCAAATCACGCACAGCCTGGTTAGAGGGGGTAAAACTACGCGGCCATGTTGGCGTATATTTCACAATAGCCCGACGGTAAGGAATACCTTTACCTTCCGAATAGCCCAACGCCATACCAATACCGGAATCAGGAATGCCGGAAACATAGTCCGCATCCACCGTATCCTTTTTAGCCATTGCTATACCACTAGCATAGCGGGCGGCATCAACATTTACACCTTCGTACTCTGAAACCGGATATCCATAATAAACCCAAAGGAATGAACATACCTGCATCTTCTTATTTGGTTTACGGAGTTGTACCATTTCATCAGCCTTCAACATAACGATTTCTCCGGGTCCCACATTATATTCCAATTCAAATCCCAAATTAGGGAAACTGCTAGGTTCGCTGGATGCAGCAAAAGCACCTTCTTTTTTCCCTATTAAAAGAGGAGTGCGTCCGTATTTATCGCGTGCAGCAATAATACCATCTTCGGTAAGGATCAACATAGAGCACGAACCTTTTATTTTCTCAAATACAGTTTCAATGCCATCTACAAACGTTTTTCCTTCCGAAATAAGCAATGAGATCAATTCGGTTTGATTAATACTACCCGAACTGAGTTCGGAAAAATGGCGTCCTCTTTCCAGTAACTCCACTTCAAGTTCCTTCAGATTATTCACTTTTGCAACCGTCACAACCGCATATTTACCCAAATGAGAGTTTATGAATATAGGCTGCGGATCCGTATCACTGATAATACCGATCCCCGAATTTCCCTCAAATTTGTCTAACTCGCTCTCAAAACGTGTCCGAAAATATGAATTTTCAAGATTGTGGATTGAACGTCTAAAAACTCCGTTGTGCAACGTTACCATACCGCCTCTGCGGGTTCCCAGATGAGAATTATAATCTGTGCCGTAAAACAAGTCGGTAGCACAAGCCGATTTAGAAATAGTGCCAAAAAAACCACCCATCGTTTATAGTGTTATTGATTTTTGAATTGCAAAGGTACAAGATTATTTAAGAATTGTCCAAACGACATAGTGTAAAAGTACATATCTTCTTTCCGATATTTAACTAATAGGACATTGTCAACATTCATTTTGCCAGAGAAGAAAAACAAAGCCAAACACACCCGGATTTTCCTAACAGAGACAATCAAACACTTTTTAACACTCATGAAACATATAGGTAACCAATCTGTTAGAAACAAATATTACTTAACACAGCTCAAAAAACTTGCATTGTAAAAAATAATATCTACTTTTGCACCCGGGTAAGTCCTATACGGCATGCTCCCTCGGAATCCCCCAGGGCTTGACCGCAGCAAGGGTACTTGGTTGTAGCGGCGCGATGTAGTAAGCTTACCCACCTGCCTCTTTAGCTCAGTTGGCCAGAGCACGTGATTTGTAATCTCGGGGTCGTTGGTTCGAATCCGACAAGAGGCTCAAAAATAACAAAAAAGGAAGTTCTGCAAGGGCTTCCTTTTTCTATTTTATAGACAATATTCTTGTACATTATCATAATAATACTATCTTTGTGATTAAGAATTCAAATATGCTTACATCATGGGAGAAAACAAGAGTTTACTAATTAAAGATGCAATGACCTACGGGTTTATAATGGGAATATTCTGGGTAGTAAAGTATTTATTCTTTATTTTCAGTGGCTCAGCCTCCATACTAAACTATGTATACATACTGCTGACTCTAGCCGTCCCGTTCTTTGCTTATTATCTTACCAAAAAGTATAAAGAAGAAATAGGAGGAGAAATAAGCTTTTTCCACGCATGGCGTTTCGGAACAATGATATATTTCTTTGCAGCATTAATCGTTTCTCTTGAACACTTCGTATTCTATCAATTTATAGCACCGCCAAATTTTTTACCAAATGTAATAAATCAGGCAATTGACACGTTAAAAAACACAAATGTAAATACCGAAGTCATCGAATCGGTCAGCAATATGAATTTTTCTCCGATACACATGGCTATTCAGGGTATTTTCAACAATATATTTTATGGTATCGTATTGTCTATACCGGTAGCGGCTCTTCTGTGCAGAAACAATGCATCAGGCGCTATCACACAAAAGAGCCAGGAAGAATAAACAATAACAAATTAAATGGACATATCAGTAGTTATTCCGTTGTATAACGAAGCCGAATCTTTGCCGGAATTATTCGCATGGATAGATCGGGTTATGAAAGAACATAAATTCAGTTATGAAGTCATATTCATAAATGACGGGAGCACAGACAACTCCTGGGAAGTGATTGAAGATTTAAAAAAGAAAGAGCCGGAAATTGTAAGAGCTATTAAATTCCGCCGGAATTACGGAAAATCGCCTGGATTAAACTGCGGTTTTGAACGTACGCAGGGAGATGTTGTTATCACAATGGATGCCGATCTGCAAGACAGTCCGGACGAAATACCCGAACTATACAGAATGATAAAGGAAGACGGGTATGATTTGGTTTCCGGATGGAAAAAGAAGCGCTATGACCCGCTCTCTAAAACCATACCAACAAAGCTATTCAATGCCACGGCCCGTAAATTTTCAGGAATCAATAACCTTCATGATTTCAACTGCGGACTTAAAGCATACAAAAGCATCGTTATAAAAAACATTGAGATATATAACGACATGCACCGCTATATCCCCTACCTGGCAAAAATTGCAGGATTTCATAAAATCGGGGAAAAGGTAGTACAACATCAGGCACGTAAGTACGGAACGACAAAATTCGGATTGAACCGTTTCGTTAATGGTTATCTTGATTTAATTACGTTATGGTTTACTTCCAAATTCGGAAAGAAACCGATGCACTTTTTCGGCCTGTGGGGAAGCGTAATGTTTCTGATCGGCTTTATTGCTTTGGTAATTGTACTAAGTGCTAAGCTAATATCCATAATCAACGGAGATTTAAGACCTTTAGTAACAAACTCTCCATACTTCTACGTTTCACTTACAGCAATGATTGTTGGGACACAAATGTTTTTGGCAGGATTTATCGGAGAACTGATCTCCCGAAATTCACCCAACAGAAATCATTATAAGATTGAATCTGAAATATGAATTTGTTGGAATTAATAAAGAAACGATGTTCCATTCGTAACTATTCATCATCTCCTGTTGAAGACGAAAAGATAAGCTACATACTGGAAGCGGCACGCTTAGCTCCTTCTGCCGTCAACTATCAGCCGTGGTATTTCCTTATTGTAAAAAAAGAAAGCGGATGCAGAAAGTTGCAGGAGTGTTATCCGAGAGAATGGTTTAAATCGGCAAACTGTTTTATCGTCGTTTGTGGAGACCAAAGTCAATCGTGGAAACGCAATGACGGCAAAGATTACATGGATATTGATGCAGCCATCGCAGCTGAACATATATGCCTTTCGGCAACCGAACAAGGATTGGGAAGCTGTTGGGTTTGTAACTTTGACACTGCACTTTGTAAAAAACATTTCAATATACCGGAAACAGTTGAGCCAATAGTAATCATACCTATCGGCTATCCGGCAACTCCTTCATTGTTCGACGAGACACCCAAAAAGCGGAAGGCAATTGAAGAAACAGTAAAACTGGAAACATTTTAACAAATGACATTTATAGAAATCCTACTTCTGGCTGTTGGCCTGTCCATGGACAGTTTGGCAGTCTCTGTAACAGGTGGAGCTGTTATAAAAAAATGCACATTCGGTAATGTTGCAAAAATAGCAATGGTAATGGGGATATTTCAGGCCTGTTTTACTATCGCAGGCTATTTTGCAGGGCTAGGATTCCAGAAATATATACAAGCTTTCGACCATTGGATAGCGTTCTCCCTCCTACTCTATCTGGGAGGAAAAATGATTTATGAAAGCACAAAAGCCGAATCCGAAGATTGCAAGTTCAATCCCCTTTGCAACAAAACTTTATGCGGATTAGCAGTTGCAACGAGTATAGATGCACTAGCTATAGGGATTTCGTTGGCATTACTTAACCAACCTCTACTTTTATTAGCAACAACAATAGGCATCGTTACCATTATCATATCGGCCACTGGTGTTTATTTTGGTAGCCACTTCGGGAGAAAAATAGACCTGAAACTGGATATTATCGGTGGTCTCATATTAATAGGCATTGGAACAAAAATACTTATCGAACATCTGTTTTTCAATTGATCCGGACAATTAATCTTAAAAACACCGGGATCGGTTGAATCTGAATATTTTTTATATCTTTGCGGCAACAAATATCTCAATATGAGTAAAAGAGTAAGCCTTCTTATAAGTCTGGGTGTTCTTTTATTAACTGCTTGCACTAATCAAAGTCAGTACTACGAAGATAGTGGTAGCGTATTTCATACGCTCTATCACATCAAATATCAATCGCCAAAACCATTAACAACGGCCATAGATAAAGAATTCCAGGACTTCAATCATTCACTGAATCCGTTTAATCCTAATTCGATTATTTCACGTATAAACAACAACGACTCTATCAAAGTTGACGAATGGTTTTCCGAGGTGTTCCTTAAAGCCAGCGAAATCTCAGATAAAACAAACGGAGTCTTTGATATAACCTGTGCTCCTTTAGTCAATTTATGGGGATTCGGTTTCAGCAAAATGGATAGTGTTACCCCAAACATGATTGACAGCATTAAACAGTTTGTCGGTTATAAGAAAGTCCGCTTAAAAGACAAAAATATAATTAAAGACGATCCCAGACTCATGCTAAATTGCTCCGCTATCGCAAAAGGGTATGCATGTGATATTATTGCCCGTTTACTAGAACGGGAAGGAGTTACCAACTATATGGTGGAAATTGGTGGTGAAGTAACAATGAGCGGAGTTAATCCTAATGGAGATTGCTGGCGCATAGGAATTAATAAACCGGAAGATGAGTCCACAGGTATTCAGAATGAAATTGAAGAAGTGGTACAACTTTGTAAAAAAGGGGGAATTGCAACATCAGGCAATTACCGCAATTTTTACATAAAAGACGGAAAGAAATATGCCCACACAATTGATCCCAGAACCGGATACCCGGCAGAAAAAAACATATTAAGTGCAACGATTATAGCAAACGATTGCATGACTGCAGATGCTTACGCCACAGCATTTATGGCAATGGGGCTGGAACAAGTCCGTAAAATAGCAAATACGCTACCGGAAATAGAATATTTTATTATTTATTCGGATGAGAATGGCAAGCAGCAGATAGAGTATTCTAAAGGAATGGTGCAATATCTCCCTAATCGACAAACATTATCTATTCTAGAAAACCCTTAATCTCAAGATGGAAAAATATGCAAGCCAATTAGAATGTAAAGATGTAAATGCCGGAAAAATATTACTAAAAGGGAAGCTAAATAATAACTTATTATTATTTGTCTCTTCCGGGAGCATTATTATCAATAGTAATAATAAATCAAAAATTGAAATAAACGAAGGGCATTTTGTTCTGTTATCTGCCAACACAGATTATATAGCAACTGCAGTAACAGCATCTCATATACTATTTATTCACGCAGATTCTCTATCGGATATGATTATTGACGATCCGGGATGGGATCCGGAAAATCCGCAGGTTTTGCCTATACTTCCCGCATTAGCAAAAACCCTGAACCAAATAGAGTATTATCAGAAAGACACAAGAACCCAATTAAATTAGAATTTTTGCAGTTCTCTATAAAGACGTTGGATTGGCAAACCCATTACATTATAAAACGATCCGTTAATAGCCTCAACACCAACATATCCGATCCATTCTTGAATACCATACGCTCCCGCTTTATCAAACGGATGGAAATTGTTTACATAATATTCAATCTCTTCCATTGATAATTCTGCAAAACAGACGGCAGAAGAAACCGAGAACGTTTCCTGTTTTCTTTTTGTTACAATACAAACGCCCGTTACAACTTCATGTACGTGGCCGGATAATTTAGAAAGCATCGAAATAGCTTCTTCCCTGTTTGCAGGTTTCCCCATTACTTCAGTAAATGTCCACACTATAGTATCGCCGGTTATCAACAGCTCATCATCAGCCAGTTTATCTAAGTATGAATTAGCCTTCTTTCTTGCTATATACTCCGGTATTTCTTCTCCTTGTAATGAACTGGGATATGACTCATCTATATCAGGTATAGTACGAACTTCAAATGCCACACCTAACCCAGCCAAAAGCTCTTTTCTCCTAGGAGAATTAGAACCCAATATAATCTTATAGTTATTCAAATTATCCAACATAACCACTCCTTTTCTGCATTACATTACCACCCAAAAGCTTCTTCACTCATCCAATGAGACTGTGCCTTTAATGTTTGCTCTATTACATCACGCGCTACACCGCAACCTCCATTTTTCAAGGAAATATATTTTGCTATGCTTTTAATCTCCGGAGCTGCATCTGCAGGGGCGACAGGCAAACCAACAAGTTTCATGACATCATAATCCGGAATATCATCACCGGCGTACATTACCTCCTCTGGCAACAAGCCTGTTTTTTCCATAAAATCATTAAAATCATGGATCTTTATTGCACTCTTCATATAAATATGTTTTATACCCAAGCGGGAGAAACGAATTTCAACAGCTTCAGTATAACCGCCCGTTATAATGGCAACATGATACCCTTTCTTTACAGCCAACTGCAAGGCATATCCATCTTTTATATTGACAGTACGCATAGGGTCTCCATTTGGATGCAACGGGATTACATCACAAGATAAGACACCGTCTACGTCAAACACGAAAGCTTTAATCTTTGTAAGGTCATAATTGATATTACTCATTTTGGGCCTCCTTATGTATACTCCGGCTCATAAGTTGATAGATCGTTTTCATGTCCTGATCATTCAACATCGCCAGATGTTTATTAATTACGTTTTCATCATACCGGATTGCCGGTCCGGTCTGTGCATCCCGGGGCGGCATTTCATGTACCTTCGCAGCCGTTTCGTCTATTAAGGGATACAGTACATTCATTGGTATTTCTTGCTCTGCCACTATTTTACCAGCTAAAGTATAAATATGATTTGTAAAATTGCAAGCAAATACAGCTGCGAGATGCAGGTATTTTCTTTTCTCTGAAGATAAATACCGGACATCTTCCGACAAAGCACTCGCTATTTCCTGTAAAACATTTTTATCCTTTTCCGAATTAGCCTCCACAAAAAAAGGTATAGTCTTAAAACCTATTTCACGTTCCCTACTAAAAGTCTGTAATGGATAAAGCACACCAAAACGATTTGCATATCCTTCAAAAACACTCATCGGCATACTTCCTGCCGTATGCACCCACAATCCATTATTCGACTTCACCCCTGCAATAACTCCCTGAAGAACTGAATCTTTCAGAGAAAAAACATACAAATCGGCATCAGACTTTATTTCAGTCAAGTTTGTTGTCCACGGACAATTCAACTTTTCAGCCAAACTCTTTGCATGCTCCGTAGTATGACTATAAACCTGTTCAACAATCATTCCTGCCCGGTGCATTTCCAAAGACAAACGGGTAGCTAAGTTTCCGGCACCAACAAATACAATTCTCATTTTACCGCATTTTCGTTTTCCCCTGGCATTTTAAAAGTGCCCAAATGAATTTTTTCCCATTGTAAATGAGATTCATCAAAAGGTTTACGTGCCTGGTCTTTATAACCGAAACCTATTATTGATAACACTTCCAGTTGATAAGGTATGTTAAACAGATTACGTACGTACTGACTGGAATCCATATCATCTTCTGTCTGACGATTACGAATCTGGCACCAACAACTCCCCAGCCCCAGGTCTTCTGCCTGCAACTGCATATAAATAGAAGCAACGGCAGTATCCTCAATCCAGACATCACTCTCCATTACATTTGCAAGAACAACCACAGCCAAGGCACAACCTTCCAAAAAAGAAGAACCGTTCTTTTTACAAGCTGCCAGCTTTTTCAGCATCTCTTTATCTTCGACAACAACAAACTGCCACGGATTACTCCGTTTAGAAGCAGGAGACATTAAGGCTGCTTTCAATATAAGTTCTACTTGTTCAGGAGAGAGCAATTCTTCCGTAAACTTCCGGGTGCTTCTTCTATTCTTTATAAGTGTTGTGAAATTTCCCATTTTTATATTCCTTTGTACGGACTTTTAAGTCATATTTTGCAAATATAAATATAATTTTTTGCACGTATTATATACGCTTCCTTCTTTTTTCTCGTTAGTAACTCTATAATATATAGATTATGAAGATTCGTGCGATAGCTGCACTGCTATTTATATTACTATCATTAAGTGCTTTCGGGCAAGGACATATAAAAGTAACCGGATACGTTCGTGATGCGGACGGTAATCCTTTGGAATTGGTGAACATCCGGGTTAAAGGAACTTTAAACGGAGCCATGACTAATGAAAAAGGATACTATTCCATATCTGTTGCATCAGGAGACTCGATTGCCCTCATATATTCCTGTCTCGGATATAATAAAGCCGAAAGAATAATACCTCAGGCAATCACAGACATGAGGTTAAACGTGCAAATGAATTATACAGCCTTAGAGTTGAATGAAGTTTCCGTCACTGCCATTCGTAAGCAGACTACAACAATGGAAACAATGAATGCCGACAAAATAAAATTACTTCCCGACCCGGCAGGAGGAAGTATAGAAAGTCTTGTAGTTACATTTGCCGGAGTGTCATCCAATAACGAATTAAGTTCACAATACTCCGTACGTGGAGGCAGTTATGACGAAAACATTGTTTATGTAAACGGCATTGAAGTATTCCGTCCTCTATTAATCCGTTCAGGGCAACAGGAAGGGCTAAGTTTTATTAATCCGGACTTAACCGAATCCGTAAATTTTGCAGCCGGAGGTTTTGAAGCCAGTTTCGGAGACAAGATGAGTTCGGTTCTGGATATCACTTATAAAAAACCAAAAGCGCTTGAAGGTTCGGTTTCTGCCAGTTTATTAGGAGCCAGTGCTTATGTTGGAAGTGCTTCCGGTAAATTTACACAGGTAACGGGCATCCGTTATAAAACAGGCCGCACATTATTAAAAACAATGGATACAGATGCCGAATATGACCCGAACTTTATAGATGCACAAACATATATGACCTATAAACCGGCACCGAAATGGGAAGTCAACTTTTTAGGCAACTTGTCGGTAAACAATTATAAATTCATACCTCATAACAGGGAAACCACTTTTGGCACTATTTCAAACCCAAAGAATTTCACCGTATACTTTGACGGACAAGAAAGAGATAAATTCCAGACTATGTTTGGAGCACTTACCCTTAAATACCAACCGAATGATAATACGGAAGTAGGTTTACAAGCTTCTGCTTTCAACAGTAAAGAAGAAGAAAGTTATGATATTTCGGGAGAATACTGGTTAAGTGAAAACGGAGCCGAAGATGCCGGAGATAATATTTCATCCGCAATGTCTGTAGGACGTTATCACGAACATGCAAGAAACCGTTTACGTTCCAACATCATGAACGTAGGTCATTACGGTATATCCCGGTTAAAAAACAACACACTGAAATGGGGAGCCTTAGTACAATTTGAAAAGATAAACGACAGAATCAGCGAATGGGAAAAGCGGGATTCCTCAGGTTATTCCCTGCCTCAGACAGGTGGTACTGTAAATTTAATCGACAATTTGTTTTCAGACCAACAGTTACAAAGCACCCGCTTATCCGCTTATCTTCAGGATGCATTCAAATTCCGGACAAAACAGGGATTATTCACACTTGTAGGAGGCATCAGGGGTAGTTATTGGACTTATAATAAAGAATTTATCTTCAGCCCCCGTGCATCTCTCGGTTTTATCCCGAATTTCGATCAGAATCTGACTCTCCGCCTGGCATCCGGTTTATATTATCAATCTCCTTTTTATAAGGAATTACGTTTAACCCAAAAAGATGAAAACGGGAATAACATTACTATTTTAAATAACAAGCTAAAATCCCAACGTTCCATACATTTTATTTTAGGAGGAGATTACACATTCCGTGCTTCCGACCGGAATTTTAAGGTAACAACCGAACTCTATTATAAAAAACTGGATAACTTAATACCCTACACAATCGACAATGTCAAGATACGTTATTACGGAGAAAATTGTGCCAAAGGTTACGCAATGGGACTTGATGTCAAGTTCTTTGGAGAATTTGTTCCGGGAACAGATTCATGGATCAGCTTTTCATTAATGAAAGCCGAACAGACAATTCGTGAAACAACGAAAGTCCCTATGCCAAACAGCCAGGGATACAATATTTCTCTATTTTTCCAAGACTATTTTCCGGGATACAAAAGAGTAAAGCTAAACCTGAAAGGCGTTCTTTCCGGAGGACTTCCTGTCACAGCTCCACGTAAAGGTTACGAAGACGGCTACCACCGGACTCCTGCCTATAAACGTGTGGATTTAGGATTCTCATACCAGTTGGCCGGCGGAACCGATGCCATCATGGACAGAGGTTTTTTCAGGCATCTGAAAAACATCTGGCTAGGCCTGGATATATTCAACATCTTCGATATAAAAAATGTAAGCTCATATTACTGGATAACAGACGTATACAACACCCAGTATGCCGTACCCAACTACCTGACAGGACGGCAGCTAAACGTACGCTTAATTGTGGATTTCTGATTTCGGAACTTCCTTTTACCCTTTTTCAAAATCACCCCGATGATTTTCTAAAAAGATCACTATGATTTATAAAAAACATCGGGATGATTTTTTTCAAACATAAACGCCTTTCTCTTATCACTATCCAAAAGCTTTAATCCGGCACACAAAAGTCCACTTTTAAACATATATAAAGAGCAGATAAAAATAAAGATTTATTTCTTCATTTATAATAAAGAATGTACCTTTGCACATACAAAATAAAAACATTTACTAAATCTTTAAATTATTATTCACATGGAACTTACACATATCGAACATCTGGGTATTGCGGTAAAGAGCATTGAAGCTTGTTTACCTTATTACGAAAAAGTATTAGGCTTGAAATGCTATAACATCGAAGAGGTAGCTGATCAAAAAGTAAAAACAGCATTTTTCAAAGTAGGACAGACTAAAATTGAATTATTGGAACCAACCAGCGAAGATAGCACTATTGCCAAATTCATCGAGAAAAAAGGAGAAGGCATTCACCACATCGCATTTGCCGTACCTGATGTGCAGGCTGCATTAGACGAAGCTGCCGAAAAAGGCGTTCAGTTAATCGACAAGGCACCACGTCATGGCGCCGAAGGTTTAAATATAGCTTTCCTTCACCCAAAATCAACTTGCAGCGTACTGACGGAACTTTGCATGCCTGGAAAGTAATATTTTCTATTAACAAGTTCATTTCTAACAACAAATCAAAAATACAATGAGTAACCAACTTGAGAAAGTAAAAGAGCTTATCGCTCTTCGTGAAACTGCTCGCCTAGGTGGAGGAGAAAAACGAATCGAATCTCAGCACAAAAAAGGTAAATACACAGCACGTGAACGTATTGCCATGTTGCTGGATGAAGGAAGTTTTGAAGAATTCGATATGTTTGTACAACACCGTTGTACAAATTTCGGAATCGAAAAGACTAAATTTTTAGGAGACGGTATCGTAACCGGTTATGGTACGATAGACGGACGTTTAGTATATGTTTTCGCACAAGATTTTACAGTATTCGGTGGTGCTTTATCCGAAGCTTTAGCCATGAAGATATGTAAAGTAATGGATCAGGCCATGAAAATGGGTGCTCCTGTTATCGGATTGAACGATTCGGGTGGTGCACGTATTCAGGAAGGAGTAAATGCACTGGCAGGTTATGCTGAAATTTTCCAGCGTAACATTTTAGCATCAGGGGTTATTCCTCAGATTTCAGGTATCTTTGGCCCTTGCGCCGGTGGTGCCGTATATTCTCCGGCTTTGACAGACTTCAACATCATGACCCGTGGAACAAGTTACATGTTCCTGACAGGTCCGAAAGTTGTTAAAACTGTTACAGGTGAAGATGTAACACAGGAAGAACTGGGTGGAGCAAGCGTACACACCACAAAATCAGGCGTTGCTCATTTTGCTGTTGATACAGAAGAAGAAGGTTTGCAATTGATACGTAAATTAATCAGTTTCCTTCCGCAAAACAACCTTGAAGAAACACCGCTCATCGAATGTAAAGATCCTATAGATCGTTTAGACGACGTATTGAACGATATAATACCGGATAATGCAAATCAATCATACGACATGTATGAAGTGATCGGCACGATCGTGGACAACAACGAATTCCTGGAAGTACACGCTGATTATTCAAAGAATATTATCGTAGGTTTCGCCCGTTTTAACGGACAGACCGTAGGTATAGTTGCCAACCAGCCGAAAGTAATGGCAGGATGTTTGGATAGCAATGCTTCACGTAAAGCCGGCCGTTTCGTTCGTTTCTGCGACGCATTCAATATTCCTTTGGTAACATTGGTTGACGTACCGGGATTCCTTCCGGGAACAGGCCAGGAATACAACGGCGTAATCCTTCATGGTGCCAAGTTACTTTATGCATACGGAGAAGCTACAGTTCCTAAAATCACAGTTACTTTACGTAAATCGTACGGTGGAGCTTATTGCGTAATGAGTTCTAAACATTTACGCGGTGATATGAACTACGCATGGCCAACTGCAGAAATTGCCGTAATGGGACCGAGTGGTGCTGTAGAAGTTATTTTCGCAAAAGACGTTGCCGCAGCGGAAGATCCTGCAAAAGCAGCTGCAGAAAAAGAAGAAGAATACAAAAAAGCATTCGCAAACCCATACAATGCTGCTCAATACGGTTATATCGATGATGTTATCGAACCTCGTAACACCCGTTTCCGTATTATTCGTGCTTTACAACAATTGCAGACTAAAAAGCTGAGCAATCCTGCAAAGAAGCATGACAATCTGCCTCTGTAATTCTTAAAACAGGAAATGAATATGATAAATAAGAAAATAGGCGTATTGTTGTTGTTCGTTGTGCTCTTTTCATTCGGAGCAAACGCACAGCGCGCAGCCTCCATGCGAATAAATGAAGTGCTTGTCGACAACGAAGATAATTTTGTTGACGATTATGGCAAACGCCATCCTTGGATTGAATTATACAATACTTCTGCAGGAACTGTGAATATCGCAGGTTGCTACCTGACTAACGATAAAAACAATCCGAAGAAATATCCTATTCCAAAGGGTGATGTTTTGACAATCATTCCTCCCCACCAACACACGCTGTTTTGGGCGGACGGAGAACCTAACCGGGGTACTTTCCATGTAAATTTCACATTAGACCCTGCTACGGATAACTACATAGCTTTATATGATGCCGACGGTAGAACGCTAATTGATGAAATCACAATTCCCGCCGCACAGAAAGCTGATGTTAGTTACGGAAGAGTAATTGACGGACAAGATGAATGGGCACAACTTACTAAAGTTACTCCCAGTACAAACAACCTGACATTGGATTCGAATGAAAAAATCGAGAATTTCAAAGAAAACGATTCCATAGGTATCGGTATGACTGTCACAGCTATGGCTGTCGTATTTTCAGGTTTGTTTTTACTATACATTATCTTTAAACAAGTTGGTAAATTTGCTATCGCCGCAAGTAAACGCAATGCTAAGAAAGCTGCAGGAACAGCTTCCGGTGTTTCGGCTGACGCAGGAGAAGAATCCGGTGAAATTTTTGCAGCCATTGCAACGGCATTGTACGAAATGAGTGATGACAATCACGACGTAGAAAACACCGTTCTTACAATCCGCAAGGTAGCGCGTACCTACTCTCCGTGGAGTTCTAAGCTCTATGGCTTACGTGAAGTTCCCAGAAAGTAATTATCTCTTAAAAACAAAAAAGAATGAAAAGTTTTAAATATACCATCAACGGTAGCGTATATAAAGTACATATCAACTCAGTGGTTGACGATATCGCTGAAGTAGAAGTAAATGGTACTCCGTATCAGGTAAAAATGGAGAAACCGGCTAAAAAACAAATGGTAACTCTGAAACGTCCGGCTCAAGCCCCGACAACATCAACAGGAGAGCCTGTTATTACTCGTCCGACCGCCACAACAACCCAGGGCGCTGTTAAAACACCGCTTCCAGGAGTTATTCTGCAAGTTAAATGTAATGTTGGCGACACGGTAAAAAGAGGACAAACATTGATTATCCTTGAAGCCATGAAAATGGAAAACAACATCAATGCCGACCGTGACGGTAAAATCATCGAAATTAAAGTTCACAAGGGAGATTCTGTTCTGGAAGGTGCAGACCTCGTCGTAATCGGATAAGCGTATGTTTGGATCAATATTACTACAAGCGGCAGGAGTACAAGAAAGTTTTCTTCAGTTTTTAGGAAAAAACTTAGAGCTATTCCTTACCTATACAGGAGTATATAATGCAACTCCGGGACATATTATTATGATCCTGATAGGTCTGTTTTTTATATTTCTGGCAATTAAATATGAATTTGAACCTATGTTGCTGATCCCTATCGGATTTGGTATTCTGATCGGTAATATACCATTCAAAGATGCCGGACTCCAGGTAGGTATTTACGAACAAGGTTCTGTGCTTAACATCCTCTATCAGGGTGTAACCTCCGGATGGTATCCGCCGTTGATCTTCCTCGGTATCGGGGCTATGACCGACTTCTCGGCTTTGATTTCCAATCCAAAACTGATGTTGATCGGAGCAGCTGCCCAGTTTGGTATTTTCGGAGCATATACTATCGCTCTTCAAATGGGATTCGAGCCAAATCAAGCTGGTGCTATCGGTATTATCGGTGGTGCAGACGGTCCAACCGCTATCTTCTTGTCTTCTAAACTGGCTCCAAACCTAATGGGGGCAATTGCCGTATCTGCCTATTCTTATATGGCATTGGTTCCTATCATACAGCCACCGTTTATGAGACTGCTGACAACCAAAAAGGAACGTTTGATCCGCATGAAACCGCCGAGAGCTGTTTCTTCTACGGAAAAAATCATCTTCCCGATCGTAGGTTTGTTATTAACCTGCTTCCTGGTTCCGTCTGGTTTACCTTTGCTGGGTATGTTATTCTTCGGAAATCTGTTAAAAGAAAGTGGAGTAACACGTCGTCTGGCAGAAACAGCGCGTGGTCCGCTGATCGACACAATTACAATTTTGCTAGGTATCACTGTAGGTGCTTCAACACAGGCTACTCAGTTCTTGACATTGAACTCCATTAAGATATTTGGCTTAGGTGCATTGTCATTCGTAATTGCTACCTGTGCAGGTATCATATTCGTGAAAATTTTCAATTTGATCCTGAAAGATGGCAACAAGATCAACCCGCTTATCGGTAATGCCGGCGTATCTGCTGTGCCCGACTCTGCGCGTATTTCGCAGACTGTAGGTTTGGAATATGACCCGACCAACTATCTGTTAATGCACGCCATGGGTCCGAACGTTGCAGGTGTAATCGGTTCTGCTGTTGCAGCCGGTATCTTGCTTGGATTCTTGGGATAAACAGTTTGAATATAATAAGAAAAAGCCTGCCCGTTGTTAACGGGCAGGCTTTTTCTTTAACCATTCGTTTTCTTTTAGTTATTCTGTTCAATCATTGCCGGATCAGTCACCGGGTTTGCATCCTCTTCCAATGTAGTCCCGGCAAACAACCAGAATAACAATAATACGGCAGCTATGATAGCCCCTATTATCAACATGATATTATTCCTCTTCCTGTAATCCATATTCTATCTGTTTTTGTTCCATTTACAGAAGAACACAAAAAAGAGGGGTTTTGTTTCAAATTCAATGCTTCGCGTGTGCAATTGCCTCGTTCAATACTTTATTCTTGGCTATAGTAGCCTGGAATTCTTTCAGATAGAAAGGCTCAAAATAAGCAACATCTTCAAATTTACCGTTTTCAAAAGCCTTTTCAGCCAATGACACCATGTTTACAGCCATAGGATGAATATCATCAAGAAATGAAGCATTGGAAGAAGATATTACTTTCTTACACTTACCGGCGCCATTCCCAAAGAAGCATATTTTGCTTTTTTCCAAATAAGCCGCATAAGTATCTTCCGTTACAACATCCGCAGCCGTTTCACGAACCAAGTGTAACGAATGGTCATATATAGCATCATAAACCTCCATTCTGCGGGCATCCAGCATAGAACAATACAAACAATCTGCAGCATTATTATTCTGTTTTATTGCAGTTGCAGCCAGAATATCCAATGTGTGGACACCTATTAATGGAATATCGTATCCAAAACATAGCCCTTTTGCTACGGAAACGCCTATGCGTAATCCGGTATATGAACCGGGGCCGCTACTGACAGCAACAGCATCCAGTTTCAAACCCTTCTGTTTAGCTATACCAACCGCTTCTTCCACATACACACCCAAAAGGACCGCATGAGACGGACCTTCAAAAGAATACTTCTCAAAAAGCACTTCTCCATTCAACGATAAAGCGACGGAACATACCGAAGTAGCCGTTTCAATATTTAAAATACAAGGCATATCAGTTCTTAATTTATTGAATGCAAATGTACAACACATTCAGATTATTTAAGTACATTTGCATTCAAATTTTCCGAACAATGATACAATCTATGACCGGATTCGGTAAGGTTACAGCCGAACTCCCTTCTAAAAAAGTAACCATAGAGATAAAAGCTCTCAACAGTAAACAACTAGACTTATCCACCCGTATTCCTTCCATCTATAAAGAAAAAGAAATGGAAATACGCAGTTTATTATTGCAAACACTGGAACGCGGAAAAGTAGAATTTAATATATTCATCGAATACATAGGCAAAGATACTCCTACCCAGATCAATCTGGCTGCCGTAGAAAATTATTATAGCCAAATCAAAGATATAGCCGGCAAGCTGAATATATCTGTACCTTCCGATTGGTTTCAAACATTATTACGTATGCCGGATGTCATCAAATCGGAAACAGTGGAAGCCGATGAAACCGAATGGGAAGTTGTGTTTGATACCGTTAAAAAGGCTGTTAAGCAATTATGCGATTTCCGCATCCAGGAAGGTGCTATGTTGCAAAAACTCTTCGAACAGAAAATCAATAACATTGCACAATTACTTTCCGAAGTAGAAACATATGAAAAAGAACGCGTCGAAAAAATCAAGGCACGCATCATGGACAACCTCGAAAAGATAGCGGGTCAGGACTATGACAAGAATCGTTTCGAACAAGAAATGATTTACTACATAGAAAAGCTGGATATTAACGAAGAAAAAAACCGTTTGGACAACCACCTTAAATACTTTATCAGTACGATAAAAGACGGACACGGACAAGGTAAAAAATTAGGTTTTATCGCCCAGGAAATAGGACGCGAAGTAAATACGCTCGGTTCGAAAAGCAACCACGCGGAAATGCAAAAGATCGTTGTCCAGATGAAAGACGAACTGGAACAAATCAAAGAACAGGTACTAAACGTATTATAATTATAATAAGATCACGATATGGCTGGCAAACTTATCATATTTTCCGCCCCCTCGGGCTCTGGTAAATCAACCATTATCAACTATCTGTTGCAACAAGGGTTAAACCTGCACTTCTCTATCTCGGCTACAAGCCGGTCACCACGCGGTGAAGAGAAGCACGGAAAAGAATATTATTTCCTTACCCCCGACGAATTCCGCAGCCGTATAGCCGCAGGCGATTTTCTGGAATACGAAGAAGTGTATAAGGATAAATACTATGGGACATTGAAAAGCGAAGTAGAACGCATCTTAAACAACGGAGACAATGTTATTTTTGACGTAGACGTTGTAGGCGGTTGCAACATAAAAAAATACTACGGTAAACAGGCCTTATCCGTTTTCATCCAACCTCCAAGTATTGAAGAATTACGAAACCGGTTAGAAGGACGTGGCACCGATACACCCGAAGTAATAGAAAGCCGCATTGCCAAAGCAGAATTCGAACTGGGATTTGCTCCTAAATTCGATACGGTTATCATAAACGACGACTTAACAAAGGCACAAGCCGAAGCGTTGAAAATAATTAAAGAGTTCCTCGAAAAAGCATGAACAACGGAAAGTCAATCGGTATTTACTCCGGTTCATTCAATCCGATCCACATAGGCCACCTGGCATTAGCCAATTGGTTATGTGAATATGGCGGATTAGATGAACTCTGGTTTATGGTAACCCCACAGAACCCGCTTAAAAAACGTGATGAACTGATGGAAGACTCATTGCGTTTCCGTATGGTGGAAGCCGCCATCGATGGTTATCCCAAATTCAGAGTCAGCAACTTTGAATTTTCCCTGCCCAAACCTTCTTACACCATCAACACGCTGAAAGCGTTAGAAAAAGCCTATACCGGATACCGGTTCCATTTAATCATTGGAGCCGATAACTGGAAAAACATTACCCATTGGAAAGATCATCAACTCATACTTAAACAATTTCCCGTTATAATATATCCCCGGAAAGGATACAAAGTACGTATACCGGAACAATATGCCAATGTCCGTACGGTCAACGCCCCTCTGATGGAAATATCCTCTTCCTTTATCCGTCAGGCGTGGAAAGAAGGCAAAGACATACGCTTTTTCCTCCCTCCCGCGACTTTGGATATTTACCTTAACGCTTGTTCAAACCTCTGATAAGAAACCTGCTCGGTTTGAACTTAATGCTCTTCCGGGCACGTATCAGACACGGTTTACCGGTTTTCGGATTCCTTCCCGGGCGTTCTACCTGATCCCAAATAGAAAACACACCAAATCCTTGAAACACAATTTCACCATCTTCTTTCGATAGTTCCTCAGTCGCCACCTGTAAAAAAGTAGTAATAAAATCCTTTATTACAACTTTAGGCATATCCATCTCTTGCGAAAGCACTTCAATAAAATCTGTCTTATTCATATTTTCAATTGTTCATTAAAGTTTATCTGCGGTTTGTTAATAAGATGTGATTGTCCAGGTTATAGCAGAACCGGATACCGGAACAGCCAGTTTCCATAGCGGACTATCCGTATATGTCTGAGCCGAAGCCGATGGTACTTTCAATGTACGGCTTGTAATCGTTGCCGCGCCTCCGAACGTATCTGCCGTATTGGTAGCAGATAATGCCGGAGGAACCGTAGCCCGGCAAGTCACTTCCGACAAATTGCGACAGTTGTAAAAGGCTCTCGATTCTATGCCTGTCAACGTAGAGGGCAAGTCGACTGCTTCGGCACCTATATCCTCAAAGGCACTCCTTCCAACCGTAGTCATGCCCTGTGGCAATACCAACACATAACCCGACACCGGAGATGCCAGACTTTCCTTAAAAGCCTCCGCTCCCACTGCTTTCAGCAATTTTGCCCCTTGCATTTTCAGCTCGGTAAGCAACGCACATTTCATAAACGCCCGGTCGCCCAATGCTGCCAGCGTAGACGGCAATGTAAGCACTCCTTTCAGATTCTTATTGTTATAAAACGCTTCGGCGCCCAGCGTTTTCAGAGCAGACGGCAATATCAGTTGGCCTGATAAGTTATAGCACTCCCTGAAAGCCCCGTCTCCTATTTCCACCAGGTTTACAGGCAACTTAAGCTCTGTCAGCGTATTGCAACCTTCAAAAGCGCCTGCCGATATCGTATTTAAAGCCGAAGCTCCCGACAAATCGGCAACAGTAAACGAACCTCCTGTAAAGGCATGGGCAAAGGCCTTCTCTCCTATTACTGTCAGTTTTTCAGATAATGGAATCTCCTGTAATTCGGAACACCCTTCAAAAGCCGAAGCCCCTATCTCCTGCAATTCCGGTTTACTGCCGGCAAACACTATTTTCTCTATCCGGCTGCCGGCAAAAGCACGCGATCCGATTCTTTGTACCGTTTCGGGCAGAATGATACTGCGCAGAGTGGTCTGTCCGGCAAACACGCCATCGGGCAATCCGGTAAGCATTCCTACTTCCGACAGATCCGCTTCTTCCACCGCCAGGGTAGCATTACGGAGTGTGTTAAAATCATCCCCGTTCAATCCTGTTTCAGACTTCACACAGATCTTTTTATACGATCCGGAATGGCTGAAATCAACAAACGAAGCCAGCGTTCCGGGTTTTTCCATCTCCATATACACCTGACTGTTGCCGCTCTGATTAATACGAACCCCGGCAATCTCTCCGGTTTCAAACAACAGGTTTATCACCGCACTACGCTTGGAAGCCGAGTGGGAATTATCATCCACCTTAAAATGCAGTTTTCCTCCATTGGCATAAATATCGCTGATCCATCCGGAAGGTTCGCCCCTGTCATACGTTACGGTAGCCCTGAAGGCACCCAGGTTTACAGGATTGGTTTCTACCACTGTAGCTACCTCCAAGAGATTATATAATTTAGGTATACGTTCCACGTCACTCACAGCGGCAGCGGCTTGCGTTACGGTAAACATCGCATCCTGTCCGGATGCCGGCTCTGTTTCACCCCCTTGCAAACGCAAAGTTACTACCGCCGTACGCGGTTGCGCTTTTGTATTGGGAGCCACCGTAAACTGCAACGTACCCGGCAACTGCACCCCTTCCGAACCGGTAAGCCATCCGGCATCTTCCGGCAACAACACTTCAAAAGGCCCGCTGGCCGTTACAGGCAGATCAAATGTTTCGCCTTCGGCCTTCGCCTCATAAGCGGTAAAGCCCGGCCGCAATATATCCTCCAGTCCTTTCTGCGTAAGGGTAAACGTATCGGTTAGCAAGACACCGGTCGATTCATCACCTATCACCAGCCGCGCATTGCGGGGCGTACTTGCCGTATTGGCATCCAGCGTCAGTAAAACTGATTCTTCCACAGGCATGGCTCTTGTATCTGTCGGCAGATGCAGCCAGTCTACCGCATCAATCAGATGCAGCCCGCTTGCAGAGGTATTTTTCATCAACTTCAGTTCATATCCGATATCTTCGGCTCCCACCTCATCGCTTTCCAATACGAAGTAAAGAGCTCCCCTGCCCCCTTGCGTTAGAGTAAAAGTTGTATTTAGCGCACCTTTCGAAATGGTAATCCTGCCCGTGCGTGCCTCATATCCCGGGTTCTCACTATAGTTCAGCATCAAGGTCTTTTCGGCCACGGCTTTTGTTCCGGCAGGTTGCAGCCAGTCTGCATCGGTTTTAAATTCATACCCGCTGATATTTGTTTGGAACACCATATCATACGTTCCCGACGTCCAGGCCACCGTTGTAGAGGCAGTAAGCAATCCCAGCACATCCTTTTGCGCCTGCGATATAGTAATGGTGCTCGTCTTGTGCCCTACCTGCAGCGTTACGGTAGCACTGCGTTGGCCGTCCGTTGTATTAGCTCCTGCCGACAAGGTAATGGTATGCGTACCGCTGCCTCCCGAAGCCGGCGAAACCGTCAACCAGCCTTGCGAAGAAACGGCCTTCCAACTACCGTTGGAGATTACCTTCACCGTTGTACTTCCTCCGTCTACGGCAAATGCAACCGTCTCCTTCCCTTTCTCTATCCTGACTGCTTCGGGCAGTTCGTCCTGGCATGATATAAGTGTTATTGCTGCCAATAACAGAAAGCATCCGGTTAGCAACCGGAATAAGCTTTTCTTTTCATTGTTCTGTTTCATATAACTATTTGATTATTATCATCAGTATTATTATCTATTATTACTTTTTTCTTAACAGATTAACTATTATTACTTTTCTCTTGACAGAAAAGTAACCAAAAAGTCAAGGCTGCACCGGCAGGGCTACTTCGGCAAAAGACTTCACTGAACCAGCGGAACTCGCTTTGCTCAAACAGCCGCTGGTTTTAACGCTGCGTCTTTTACCTGCGTTTAACGCCCGGCCGCTGATGCCGCTAACAAGAAAGCTAAGCTAAGCTAAGCGCAGCTTTCTTTTGGGATGGCCGATACGGTCTGCGCTTGTGCTTATGCCTGCTTTTTGCGCTTGACGAGCTTGTTTTCAATATGTCTTTTTTCGGTTACCTCTCTCCGGTTACCTTTTTTCAGCTATCTCTCTTCGATATGGCTTCGACCCGGTTTCAATTACCTTTCTTCGATATGGCTTTAGCCTAAGCTCTATTGCCGTCTGCTTCAGCTGACGGACTAAAGGAATATCTATCTTTAGTGGCTTTAGCCAAATTTCTTTCCGGTAATTTACTTTTAACAATCCTTCTCAATTGGGCTAAAGCCCTGGAAAGAGGATGGCTCTACTATCCATCGGTTGAAACCGATGGCAATTGAAACCGGGCTAAAGCCATCTTTAATCAATACCTGACGGAAGCACTAAAACCAATAGGATAACCTTTTAAGCTATCAACAACAGTAACTTTCAAAGCTATCGATATCGGCCATCCTTAGAGGGGGCGTTGCTCCCTTGTTTCCGGCCTCTGTCGGTGAGCGTAGCGCAGTGCCTTGAATGAGCGCCCGAAGCGTCCGCTGTTTGAGCGAAGCGAGTTCGGACGGTTCAGTGAATGAAAGGCACGAAGCAGCAAGCCGACAGTAGCCTTGACCTTTTGGTTACTTTTGGGTCAAGCCAAAAGTGACTAGAACCTATACCCTACCGAGACATTCATCCCCTGCAACGTAAAGCTGTTCAAGGTATACGAACCCTGCCTCTTATACGGCTTGCCCTTTGTATACGAATACACATCGGTAGCATCCGAGCGATACCCTACTTGCAGTCCCGCTTCAACAAAAAGACCTTTCCACAGCGGTTGCAGCCATCCGGCAGAGATACCTCCTCCAAAGAACGTACCCGTGCAGTTGTCTGCTATCTCTTCTTTGATGCGTACATCAAAAGTACCATATTGTCCATACAGTCCGGCATACAGCCCTTTAAAGCGTCCGCCGTTCCACAGCCAGAAGCGCGGTTCTACGGTAAAGGCTGTCATTTTAAACAGATTGCTCTTATCTCCCTTTTTATAGGGCATGGCATAGGCAAATGACAGTTGCGCCGAGAAACGGTCAAGGAAATACACTTCCACCGCCCCGTTCGGTACGGGCGTATACATCGAGCCATCAGGTAACAGGCCGGCAAACAGCAATCCGTTCGTCTTGACGCCTATACCTATCCCTCCCAGCAAGAAGTCCGCATGTTTTACCACCTTCGGGGCCTGAGCCGGGGCAGGCTGTTTGCGAGTCTCCGCCACAACTTGTGCAGAAGTTGAAGGGGTAGCCTTAGGAGCCGGTGCTTTATCAACATCCCCGGCAGCCGTTTCGCGCTTCTGTGCAACAGGACGGCTGCAACATACCTCCACAATCACACGGTTGTCCAAGTCTGTCTTTGCATCCACCTGAATATCAAAAGAGAAATCACAACCACCGGTCGTACCACCGCCAGTAAGGTAGTCTTGCAAAGCCACAGCTTGTTCCAGCGCCAGGGCTTTGGCATCCGGGTCATACCGGTCTACCACATTCTGCAGGGCTGTCAGTGTAACAGTCGCCACCTGTCCCTTGCAATCTTCCAGTTTGTATTTCAGCTCGTCCAGGTTATCCGCCGTCCGGCTGTTTGCCATGTCTATGCGGGCCGTCCCGGTTATAAAATGGATTGTGTAGCTCTGTCCCTGTGCTGCCAGAGCCAGCAGGCAGCAAGCAGCAGCCAACACCAAAAATCGCGTACATCGTTTCTTCATATCCGTATCGTTTAATCATTTGTCAAATAAAGCCATCTCCCAACCGGGCGGTTTATCGTCCGGTCAGGCTTTTAGCCAACGCCCGCGCCCGTCTTAACGATGAAGGGTCCGAGGCATCTATGCCATACTCTTCCTTGCGAGGCAAGCGCAGGCGTATGCCCAATGGCAATACGTCCGGGTCTTTCAGCACCCGGCTGTTGTAATCAAATATACACACCCAAAACACCCGGTCGCCATAATAACGTGCAGCCAGATTCTGCAATGTCATGCCTTTGCTTGTCAGCACATATTCGGGCACACGCCCTGCCGTGTGCAGCAGTTCCGTTGCCGGTTCTTTCCGTACGGGTTCTTTCTTTGCCCGGGGCTTCGGCGCAGGCGGTACCCGCTTTATAATTTCCGGCACCTCTTCCGGTTCAGGCTCCTCCTCCGGTTCAAGTTCAAGTTCCGGCTCCGGGACGGCTTCAGCCGTTTCGGGCGCCGTAAGCACATTTGTTGCGGCAGGCACAGCTACCGGCTGCACCATTACCGGTTGTTGCCGGTTATATAGCAGCAGCCACAAGCCGGCTCCAAACAACAACATATTCACCCCCAACAGCACACACACCAACAATATCAGGCTGCGCTGTTGCTTCCGCACCTTGTACATTTCCCTGTCTATCAGCACAGGCAAAGTGGTACGGAAAGCATCTATATATTTATCTTCCTCCGCCAATGGTTTATTAATTTGTCAGCTGTTTCACCCATTCCATATTTTTCCGCGCCTTGGCCGGACGTACCGGCATCGCCTTGCGGAACCAGTTTACCGCCTCTTCGTTATTGTCTTCCAGAAGGCATAATACGCCCAGGTTGATCCACGAACGCGAATCGTCCTGCACACGGTCGAGGAAGAAACGCGCCGCTTCCACATCGCCGTTTTCAATAGCAGCCGCTCCGGCATTGAGTTGTGCCAGTGCACAATCCGGGAAACGGTAGGCGGCCACCTCATATACTTCGCGGTATTGCTCCGTGCCGGGGCGATACACTCCGGCCAGCGAGGCCAGTTCGTCGCACCCCAACGTTTCGGGGCGTTCGTTAAAGGCCGTTACCAGCGACAACACATCCGCAGTAGAGGCAGCCAGGCCGTCAGCGCCAGGCATCAGGACTGCGCTATCATATTCCACCGCCAATTGCATACGCCGCAGGCCGGCAAACAAGCTCTTCTCCATATCCTTCCATACCTTGCCGCCACCCAGGGCTTTCAAGGCTTTCCGGCGGGCATCCGGGTCGGACGTGCGTGCCAACACCGACGCCACTTGCGAGGCATAGGGTTTGCCGGCTTCCTGAGCCAAACGTTTCAATCCGTCCCAATCTTCGAAACACTGATCCACTACGATCTTCTGTTCCGGTATCCCGGCCTCTTGCGAAAGATAACGGCGGAAACGGACAGCCCTTCCCAAAGCCAATTCTTCATTCTTTGCCGTATTACCGTCGGGTGCTGCATATCCGGTGATACGCACATGCTGCAACCCTTCGCCTTTTGCAGCAAGGCCTTGCAGTTCGCGATGCAGCCTGTCCAGCTCAACACGGTTGCCGCCATAAGAGGGCAACAGCTCGGTACTGCCCGGTTTAAACGCAAGTGAGGCCTCCAAACGGCATGTTTCGCGTCGCTCCGACTGTTTGGGACGCAGCTCCGGCAAATCCGTACTTTGTGCAAAATACTCGATCATCTGCCTGTACACCGAAGCCGCATCCACCTGCAACAGCCCGATCACCTCGGTTCGTACCAAAGGGCTCGATTTGCCTGCCTTTTCTTCCCGTACCACTCCATCTTCAACCGAAAAACTCCGCGGTGCAGAGCATCCGCCTGCCAGCAAAAGGCAAGCCAATGCCAGAACTTCCTGTTTGTTCATATTCCTTTATCTTTTAATGCATAATTATTTACAATGGATAAATCGACAAATAGATTAAAGATCCCTGACGCAACGCACAGGGAGCGCATTAGGCTTGCTGTAGCTGTTCGTGTAGCCAGTGCCAAAGTCCACATACCAAGCGCTACCCGCAGTGCCCTCCGTGGACGACCAGTAATAGTCGGCACCGAACGGCGAAACAGATCCTTTGCCTATCAGTTGCGGGTATAGCGTCCAAATCATCTGCAATTCCCGTTGTGTAGGCAAGCGCCATTGTCCGGCTGTTCCTCCTTCTCCCGAGTAGGCTTTGCAGGCATTCCATGCATCTGCCCAGTTTTTGGTAGTTCCGGCACCTCCCAGATCATTTCGCATCACCTGATAGCGGGTGGACATCTTTGCATTCCATGTACCGTTCTCTCTGGAGACAGTTGAGCCGACCGTAAGAAGGGTACTATTAGAAGGAGCGCATGCATGCATGGCTTCGCGCCGGCTGTTTGCTTCCGAAAGGGTCAGAGTGCATCCCAAAGGGCTCAATGCAGTCAGGTCTATCACCGGATAACCGCCAACTACCGTAACTGTTTGCGCCTTCGCTTCCGTCAGTCCCAGCCAGCCAATCAGGCAAGCCAGTGTTACTATTTTTAATTTTATTCCTGTTTTCATATAATTGACAAATAGATTAAAGATCCCTGACGCAACGCACACGGCGCGCATTAGACTTGTAGTTGTTGCTCGAGCTGCCAAAGTCAAAGTTCAGAGACCAAGCGCTACTCGCACTGATCTCCGTGGACGACCAGTAATGGCTGGCACCGAACATCGCATAATCCGCAAACTTCCCGCTGTCATATATCCCTTGCTTCATAGCCCATATAGCCATCAGTTGCGCTTGACTCGGCAGATACCATCCCGTCACTCCGTTTACATTCAGGCTGTTGCAATAGTCGTAAACGTATCCGGATCCTTTCTCTATGTTGGCTGATGTATAGGTGTGGTCCCAGTATTTCCGGGTTTCTGTTTGCAGCCGTGTGGAAGTGTTGTCCGACCATTTTATTGAACTCCCTTGTGTTGATGTTGGAGCCAGCAGCAACATCTTCGTGTAGCTCCCGGTTATGGTAGACGCAGAACCTGTGCCTGTCGTGTAGCCGCTTGCTCCTCCAAACAGGCCGATGCATAATCCAACGGCTTGTTTGGATACATCCATCGTCACCCTCCCATCGTTTGCTGCCAGATATTCTTGTGCAGCCAGCGTTCCGCTTACCGTGGATGTTATCGTGTAGTTGGTATGGCGGCGGAGTGAGAAGTCTGTCAGGTTGTTGCTTTTCCCTAGATAAATGTCATAGCTGAATGTTTCCGTTCCGTTCTTTATATATTCTTCTCCAATGGCAGGGGCGGTGTTCACTATTGATTTTGCAGCCGATATAATCCTGATGTAGCTTGCATTGGCCGGTGCTTTGCTGCTGTTTCTGTCTGCCGCCGAAGAGATACTACTTCCCGCCGGGCGGATGTTTTCTCCTACATACCAGACATTGCTGTTGGCATTGCTTCCGGCTGTCGTTGCAACAAAGGAGGAGGTTTGCGTTGTTCCTGTCCCATCGTAATTGTCGTTGCCCTGTGTGGCAAAACGACGGGAGCCGGCATTATACAAGGTAATAGAACTGCGAGCCGGGCCTCCCGTTATGCTGAAAGTATTGCTTAGGGTTACTTTCGCCAGCGTGCGGTAGAGTTGTACGGTCATTATTGGATCCGACAAGTTCACCGTTGCCGTTCCGGCGTAGGGTACGTCTGCATCCGAACTGATCGTGTTCGTCATCACCAGCGCTTGAAAGGCGGCATAGTTTCCTGTGAAGTTCGCAAAGCTTCCTGTTCCTCCCGTGCTGGCGTAGTTGTTTGTTGCCGCATTGTCGTTTGCTACAATCACCAGCCGGCAACTTGTTGCTGCCGGGTCTGCCACGTTGGTAAAGGTTACGTATGTGTTTGTGTTTGCCGTCATGGTTCCGATGTTGGCTCTGCCGTTGAACGTTCCGTCGCTCTTAAAAAGGAGGGCGTAGACGTTCTTCAGCGTTGTTGGCGCTTTGGTCATCGGACCGGAAACAGCAATGCTGTCCGCATCACTCGATACCAGTTCGTAGCTGAAGCCTGCTTGCGCGGCTTCGCTGCCTGAACGGGCACGCCGGACACCGGCTACTGACTCCTGAATGGGCGCAATTGCCGTGGCAAGGGTCAGGCTAATTGTACACCCTCCGCCACCCGGCCCCACCAGGTCACTGTCGTTACACGACGGCAGGGTGGCCAGTAACGCGAAGGCGCCGGTTAATACTGTAACAAGTTGTTTCTTCATATCTGTTTATTTTTATTCATATTACGTTTCTATTACTTTTGGCTTGACCCAAAAGTAATAGAAAGGTCAAGGCTGCACCGTCCGGGCTACTCCGGCAAAAGACTTCGCTGAACCAGCGGAACTCGCTACGCTCAAACAGCCGCTGGTTTTAACGCTGCGTCTTTTACCTGCGTTTAACGCCCGGCCGCTGATGCCGCTAACAAGAAAGCTGCGCTTAGCTTAGCTTAGCTTTCTTTTGGGATGGCCGATACGGTCTGCTCTTGACGAGCTTGTTTTCAATATGTCTGTTTTCGGTTACCTCTCTCTGGTTACCTTTTTTCAGCTATCTCTCTTCGATATGGCTTTAGCCTAAGCTCTATTGCCGTCTGCTTCAGCTGACAGACTAAAGGAATATCTATCTTTAGTGGCTTTAGCCAAATTTCTTTCCGGTAATCTACTTTTAACAATCCTTCTCAATTGGGCTAAAGCCCTGGAAAGAGGAGAATCTACTGCCTCCGTCGGTTGAAACCGACGGCAATTGAAACCGGGCTAAAGCCATATTTTATCTGCCAATCAGATATCCTGTGCCTGTGCCTATGCCTGCTTTTTGCTCTTGACGAGCTTGTTTTCAATATGTCTGTTTTCGGTTACCTCTCTCTGGTTACCTTTTTTCAGCTATCTCTCTTCGATATGGCTTTAGCCTAAGCTCTATTGCCGTCTGCTTCAGCTGACGGACTAAAGGAATATCTATCTTTAGTGGCTTTAGCCAAATTTCTTTCCGGTAATCTACTTTTAACAATCCTTCTCAATTGGGCTAAACCCCTGGAAAGAGGATGGCTCTACTATCCGTCGGTTGAAACCGACGGCAATTGAAACCGGGCTAAAGCCATATTCTATCTACCATCAGATATCCCGGACACAGCGAACACAGTTGGGGTAGTTCGTGGTGGAGTTGCTATTGAAACTGCCACTGCCGAAGTCCAGTATGCAGCGTCTGTCGGCGTAGCCATTGTAGACCGAACTACTCCAGTAGTAAGCGCTGATGAACGTAGCGAAGCCGGATATAGACTCTAACTTAGACTTATTCTGATACATGGCGAACAACTCAATCTGAGTAGGAACACGCCAACCGCTACCCTTACCTTTACAATAATCAATAGCAGGCTGATAATTAGAATAACTGCCACGCTCAGTCTTTTCAACCTCAATAGAATATTCCTTAGTTAAAGTACAACTAGAAGATACACCGTTCCTATCGGAACCCGTTGTACCGGAAGAAGCACCACCATCATAATTGAATGGAGGGTAATAAGTAAGGTTAGACCCTGTATTCTTATAAGCCGTGGCTACGGACTGGTTGATAGTGACCACCGGAGCTGTAAAGTCTATATCACTATTATCGCTGCCCGGGTCACCCGGTTTGATATTTATCTGTCCGCCGGCAAGCTGGGCTACCGTGAAGGTTCTTGATGTACCGGTAAAGCTGCCGGTACCTTTTACCGTTATGGTGGCGGTACGGGCGACACCCGTATTCTGGGCTACCGTATACGTAAAGTTCTTTGCACTGCCGGCCTGCGTATTGTCGCCGGTTTGAGAACCGTTTGCAATGGTACACCAGGAGGCGTTGCTGGTAGCCTGCCAGGGGATATTGGCGGTTACCGATACGGAGGTAGCAGCCTTTCCGTCTTTGGAAACACCCGTTACATTGCCGAACGAAGCCGGGAACACTACCCCGTACTGCGTAATTGTGTAACTCTTTTTATCGCTCTCGGTAGGAGTCACCGTGATTGTTGCTGTACGAGAACTGCCTGCAGTGGTATAATCCTTTAACGATATGGCAGGGTTGGCATTGTTGGTGCCCGAAGCCGTTCCTACTGTAGCAACAGAAGTGTTGCTCGAAGCCAATGTCCATGATGTGTTACTTGTGATTGCCAGAGCATGGCTGGAAGCCTGAGGGCCTGTTGTCATATTTGTTTTGTCTATATTCAGCCATGTGCCGGACAACTGGGCTACCGTAAAGGTTTTTGAAAAGCCGGTAAAGCTGCCGGTACCTTTTACCGTAACCGTAGCCGTACGCGATGTCCCTTCATTCTTAGCCACCGTATAGGTAAAATTCTGGTCACTGCCTGTCTGGGTGTTTGCGCCCGTATGTGTACTGCCCGTCTGGCTGCTGCCGTCGATGGTACACCAGGCGGCGTTGCTGGTAGCCTGCCAGGGGATATTGGCGGTCACCGGTACGGAGGTAGCAGCCTTTCCGTCTTTGGAAACATCCGTTACATTGCCGAACGAAGCCGGGAACACTACCCCGTACTGCGTAACAGTTGCCGTATTGGAACGTAGCGGCAGTTCGCCCACGGTAGTAAATGTAAGTGTAGACGAACGTTGGCCGGCAGTTGTATTGGCAACTACCGTAATGCTTTTGGAGGCCGTGCCGTTGCCCGAAGCCACGGTTACGGCAGAGCCTGACGATACGGCGGCATTGGTGTTGCGGCCGTTCGTAGTAATAGTAAAAGCGCCGGTAGCGGGCTGCGGCCCTACCGCCTTAGTCTTAGGCGACGGGTCGGGCAAGGCTGCCGAGGCGGTAAACGAAGGCGCCGAGGCGGCATGGTATACCGTGCCCACCCCATTGGTAGAATAAACCGCATAGTAATAGGTCTGTCCGGCGGTCATAGCCGTCCAGTCCACCGTTTTGGCTCCCGGAGTAGCCGGAGAGGCAAAAGCCAGGCCGGCAGACGGGGTCGGCACAGCAGCAGACGGCGAGAGCGCACCCGGATTGCTCGTCCAGAGCTTTACGCCTGCCGTTGCAGGATAATCGTCCACAGCATTCAGGCGTTCCGGCAGCGTGCCCTGAAACTTAAGCTTGTTTACCTCGGTAGAGGTTACCGATGCAGCGGTAGGCGTGGCCGGATAGTTTTTCGTACGAAACGACTTCTCGGCCGAACTATATACATATCCTTGTGCGTTGGAGGCATAATGGTAATAATAATAATCGGTACCCGGTGTCAGCGGAGTAAGGGTTACGGCATTGCCCGAACCGGCCTGTCGCGTACCCTGTCCTTGTGCAGGTTGCAGGCCGGTTGTCAAAGCATATACAATCCCCCATGCCGTAGCATTGGCAACAGTGTTGCCCGAAGAGGCGGCACTGCGTCCGTCGGTTGCCGAAACGGGAGCCACCAGCGTGGTAAGTACCGGCGCCCCGTCCGCATTGGTGGAGAAAGAGGCCAGCTCGCCATACAATGTCTGGCCGCCACTAACGGCATAGGAACGGAAATAATATACCTTCTTGGCCGTAAGTCCGGTAAGCGAAGCCGTAAAACTGCCGCCCGACAGGTTGGCAGAAGCCAGCTTGGTTGCTCCCGAAGCACCTTCAAAAGAGGTTTCGGCCTTATAATAGAAACCGTATTCGGTAAGGTTCCCCTGATTGGAGAGGGTACCCCGAAGCGTAGCACCGGTAGAGGTGATACTTTGCACCAACGGGTCGGTATGCAGTTCGGGCATAAGCCCTGCTTCGGTCACACGGTTATCGCCCCCCGCCCCCTGCGAGATGGTACTGTTAAGGGTATAAACCGTATTGCGTTCGATATTGAAATCGGTTGTATTGTTGGCTCCCAGATAAAAGCTGTAGGTAAGCATGTGTGCAGGATTAGCCTTCTCTTTGGCCGTAAAAGCGATATATGTGCATTTGGCGGAAGGGGCGTTGGCGCCGTACTTGTCGGACGGGCGTGATATGCCCGGGGCGCTGCCCCGCTTGTTGGCCGGCACATAGCGTACTACGGAAGTGGCCGGTTGGTCATCATTGTCGCCGTCGCAATCGGTCAGGGTAAACGATATGGAGCCAAACGGAGCCGATTCGTCCGGACAGGTATCCCCGGCAGGCTCTATCAGAGGCATCGACTGGGGCACGTTCATGATCTTTCCGCTGTTTGCATCCGCCAGATAGCCTTTCAATCCATAGCGAAAGTCCAGCTTCAGGCAGGCGGCTATGCGTTTGAGTTGTACCCGCACCGCATCCTGGCTACCGCTTTGCTGTATCAGGCCGGATTCGGCACCGTCTACCGTAAGGCGTACCACATTTACGCCGGTAAGCGCCCCTGCCAGGGGTATGTCGTTGTCCGTAGGCGATGGGAATTTGGCGTACAGGTCATAAGTTGCCGTTTTGAGACCCGATTCGGTAGCAAAGGCGGCATCTCCCCCGCTGGTTGCAGTTTCGTTTACCACCAGCACATACACATTACAGCCTTCGCCCGCCACCAGTTTGGCGCTGATGGAGTTGCCGATGGTATAGTTATCGATATCCGTCTTTCCCGTATTCTGCAAAGTGCCTCCTTTGTATTGAAGTACAATAGCCCGTGCATAGGTAGGTTGGCTCGCCCGGGTAACGTCCGGCAAGCTGTCGGCCGGTGTTTGGGCCGGAGGAAATCCCCGGTCGTTGCTAAGGCTATCGGCCTCACATCCGGCAACACCCACGCTTTTGGTATCTACCGGCGTAACGGTTTGCAAAGGGATCACCCCGGCGGGTATCTGCACGGATAAAATACTGCCGGAAGGTAGCACCGGCTCTTCGCCTTCTACCTCCGTTCCTGTACAGCCCCCTGCCAGCCATAGCAGCAGCAGCAAGGCCAACACAGGCAGCGCTTGTAGTGATTGTCTTCTCATATCTTTACTGTTCTTTATTATCTTTATTGTTGTATGCACCGTACCGGCAGGGCAAGGTGAGAGTCCGTCACCTTACCGGGTGACACGCTGCCACCCGTACGCGTGGTAAACTCCAATGCGTACGCGTGGGAAGCATCCACGTTGCCGGATGTCCAGAGGGCTCCCGTTCCATAGTCGGAATAGCCTGATTGCGAGCGCCATCCGACAGCAAAGAACCAGGCATTGCAACCGTTTTGTATGTATAACGTTCCGGCATCGGTAGACCTGTCAAAATAAGAAAGTATGCCATAGTCCGCCAAGTCGTCAAAGGCGCCTTCGGGTGCTACTTTCCAGCCGGCCGGACAAGGGTCGGCTGCCGTTTTAGCCGTTGCCCATGCTCCGCCGGCTGCGGCGGTTGTCTGGAATCCGGACGGGGTTATCTCCGTTCCGTTTATATCGTATACGGGCATTGCCGAAGTCTGGTTAATGCGCTGTGCCGCCGGCCAGGGTAGCGGGTAGCCCCACTGGTAAAGCATACCGAAGTGGAAAGAGGCGTCGAGCGCTACCTGCGCCTCATCGAGCAAAGTACCTGTAGCCTGGCTCCCCAGGTCGCGGTCCATGATGGCTTTGCCATCCCCTGCAACCGCCTTGTATTTGGCTCCGTAGGTTTGTACGCGCCCTCCGGCTACCACCTTCGAGGCATTTATTCCATTTACCGCGAATCCTTCCGGGCGGTAAGGGGTTACCCATATATGCCATCTCCACACGGTTGCTCCGCCCTTTGTACCCTCTATCACAGCATTAGCCGCCGATACTTCGGGGTTGATATGTGCCAGTACGGTCGTGTTGGCAGCATCATACATGAGGTCTATCCCCTTGGTCAGAGGGAGTTTGCCGGAAGCAGTTCCGTTGTCGCGCGTTTGCCACAACAGGGTTACGGCATCAATATCTTTCAGTGCGCCGAGCGCATCTTTGGGTTCGAACATCAGGGTCTGCCCCGGGCGTGCCATCTGGCAGTTGGCTGCAGCTTGCACGGCAGGCGTTGCGAAGGTATATACCGGCCCGTAGGTTTCGCCCTGGCTGTTGGCCGCAAAAGAACGTATATAATAGGTAGTGCCCTGCTGCAATCCGGTAAGCTTGCCTTCATATTCCCCGGAGATAAAATTGCCTCCGGAGATGGCCGAAGTCACGTTTATCCCTCCTTCTATCAGGCCGGCTTCGTTACTCACCGTTGCCGAATAGACAAATCCGCGGCGGGTAGTGCTTCCGTCTACCGTCATCGACGAAACGGCTACCGCCTCACTACGTCCGGTCTGCCTGACCGACTTCACGGCATCCATCACCGGCACGGTATTGGGGTTGTTGTCTATCTCTCCGGCTTCGGCCAGGGCGGTATAGGCTTGGCCGTACACCTGGATACGGCTGTCGGAAGTATTCTTTCCACGGATGGTGATGCTGATGTTGTAAGCCGAATTGCGTGCCAGGTTGTAGTCGGTTACCGAGTTGCCCCCTATGTAGTTGCGATAGACGGCGCCGTATGTATAATTGCCCACCGTATAGTCTCCTGTAATCTCGACGTAGGTAGCCGCATCGCCTTCGCCGGCTTGCACGGCATTCAGGTTGGCCGCCGTTTTGCCGGACGAGCTTGTCGCCGTACCGGTTCCGCGCCGGTTTTCGGGCATATACCAAAGTACGGAAACTTCTCCTGTCCCGTTCTTCGTAATGTCTCCGTAGTTGTCTATCGGGGTTATGCTTGTTTTTGCAGGAAACGGCGTCGCCGCAGAGGGTGCCAGCCAGGCGGCATCGGGCACGTGGTTCAGCCGTACGGACGATATTTTAAAGTTCTCGCCGTTGGGCAATACGGACTTAACCGTCAGGTTTACTTTAGCCAGCATACGTTCCATCTGTATGGTGGCCACAATGGGGCTTCCGCCGTCGGCATTGCTTTTTATCTCTCCGTCCCAATATCCTACCATGGGAATCGTACCATTGCTAAACAGGTCGGGCTCGTCGGTTATCGTCTGTTTAATAGCTTTAAAAGCCGACAGCGCCGATCCGTCGCCCAGTCCGTTAAGCGCTGTCCCCAAAGCAGAGGCGGCAGGGCAGTTTGCTACAAACACCAGTGTTTGCGAAGTGCCCGGCACCAGGTTGTTCAGGTTCTGGTCGGCCGGCGACAGGGTAGCGCCTTCGTAGGTATTCTTGCCTGCCAAAGTGGCGGCATCGCCCGTGCCGTTGTATTGTAATACCCAAAGATGGATTATCGTATTCTCGTCTACCCCGGTAGCAGCCGACGTGCGGGTAAGAGGAACCTTGCGGACTTCCGCACCGGGCTGTTCGTCAAGGCTGATAGCCGTAAGCCTGAGCGACAGGTTGCCTTGCGGCACCAACGTATCGAAACTGTCTGTGCAGGCAGAAAGCAGCAGCAGCAAACACCCTGCCGCTATAGCCCAGCTTGTATATGTATGTTCAATTCTTTTCATCCTATATCTCTTTTAAAGCATTATACACCCATGTCATCACCGTATGTTATACCGGTCCATTGCCCTGCCAGTATTTCCTGTCCGCTTCCTCCCATGCTGCCGTCCCAGCCAAACCGGTTCCAGTCCGTAACCACCAGCATAATATCTCCGCCTTCGCGGAGGTCTCTCACCCGTATCCGGAAATGGTAATATTTTCCGGGATCAAACATACGGTTCTCTATTTGTCCTTTGACAGTACAGTTTGTCATCCCCTTGCCGTCACCCAGGTCTATCTGCGTGTCGATGGCTATATTGAAGTCTCCCACCGGCCGTGGCAACACCACGCGGTCTTGCCTGTAACCCGTTTCGGGGGCGGATTGCGGTGCAAAAGCATCGAAGCGGAGGGTGTCCAGTCCGGCTACAGTCCGGAAGTTGCCTCCCGTATCATCCAGTTTAAAGGCAACCGGCCCGTGCGGCTGACTGTAGAGAACCATCTGCGAGGGCTGCCCCAAGGCCTGGTAGGTGGCATCGGCCGCCTTCTCTATCACAAACTCCAAACGGCTCGCCTTATGTGCCAGCGGGGTAAGCGTAACAACAGCCCCTTCGGACACAGACACCTTCGTCATACTGGCATGTATATCCTGCCCATGGGTAAATGCCACGGGCGTTACTCCCAATACCGGCAAGACGCTTTCGCCCGGCATCAGGGCGTAGAAGTGATAATTGCCGGCAGAGAGTTCCAGGTCTGAATCTCCGGGAACCACCGTCATTTGCCCGTCCGTTACGTCATACAGTTTCTGGCCTGCCGGCTGATCGGTCGTAATGCTTGCCCCCGCCGGATAAACCAGCAGGCGCAACCGTCCCGAAGCCACTATTTGTGCCGCACGGGTAGCCGTCCCTTCTTCTATGCGCAAGGGGGCAAAACGAACGGTATAACTTTGCCCGTCTGTTACGGGTTTCTTGCCCGGACCGGGTACAAAACCGTCCATTTGCGTACAAGCTCCCAGGATCGACAGCAACATAAAGCATACTATACAGATTCCTGCCAGCCAAAAGCGCAAGCCCGGCGATCTTTTCCGTCTATTATATTCATGTATTCCCTTCGTACACATTTTTTCCATCTCTCTTATTTAATTTGCATCAGTTACGCCGCCATCAATATTCTCCCAATCTTCCAGCTTCACGCCACGTATGCTCAGCCCTTTATCATTAAGCACCAACACAATCCGATGGGCGTAGCCGCCACCAAACCCGCCTTCGTCCGGCTTTACCGTCAAGTCGGTAAAAGTCCCGACCGAGGTTTCCACATCCGCCAGGTAAGAACCGGCCGGAGGCAAAAGGGCATATCCCACCGCATCCGGCGCCGCTTCGTTGTGTGAAGTAACCAGTACCGTTTTCGTTTCATCGTTCTTGTCTTTATAGAGCACGGACGGAAGTGCGGCAACTGTGGAAAACGACACTTGTTCCGCTCCTTCCCCTACCACCGGCTTTAATCGTACGGTAGCAGTAGCCGCAACGTTCTTCCAGGTTACCTTTGTGATACGGAAGTCGTTCAGCCCAGCCAAGTCTTTTGCCGTACGGATAGCCGCCAGTTGCACCTGCGAAAGCAGATGATTGAATTCCATCACTTTATCTTTAGTAGCATCCGTATTACCACAAATACGAAACCCGTCCCACCGGTTGCCTTTCAGCGGAGCTGCATACATCAGGTCGGAATTGCCGTCAAGCGTGTACACCGCCGTGCCGTCACCGGGCAGGATAGCTCCCTGCGGATTTAAGCCTGCCACATAAATATTATCACCCAGCGAAGGGTAGACAGGTGTTTCGCCCTCATAGGCAACTTCTCCGGCAACATCTACAGTTGCATTTTTCTGCCAACGCAACCCGCCGCTAAAATCTTCCCTGTCCGAACATACCAGTACCGGACCGAAAGCATCCCCTTCGTTCACCACTGCACGGGTAGTGCTGCCGGCACGAAGAGTAACGGGCACCGGCATCTCTTGCTCCGGAGTTTCCTCCTCCCGGCCGTCCATTTCACCGGCCGTACATCCAACCTGTATAAGCAGGCAGAACAGGCCAAACAGAATATATCCGTATCGTTTCATATCTTCTCTCTCTTTTATTTTGTATCCGGATGGAGAACCTTCAACCCCACCCGGCCTATATCAGATGCCTCCCGATGCAAGGAGTATGTACATTTTACAGATTATAATTCCGCTTCACCGGAATCGCCTTCAGCCCATTCGATTACAGAAGCCGAAACGTTCAACTGGATCTTGCTCTGGTCTGCGTATGCAGGAGCATTGAACTTCAAAGAGATCTTATGCTTCTTGCCCACTACAGATACCAGGTTGCTGGTTGCGTCTTTCTTGATCAATACGTTCGGGAATGTCTTATCCTCTCCGTTTACAGAAATTACCACATTCAGGCGTATTTCGGCAGAAGGAGCCACCATAACCGGGTCGCAAACGCTTTTCAATTCATCAGTCAGCGCTTCGCTGCTTACATTCTGTACAGACAGGTTAGCCTTGTTTGTCCATGTGATGGCACCGGTTGCCACATTCATGCTTTTAGGCACCTGTGCATTAATAACTTCAATACTCTTGATAGTAACCGGGCCGGCAAATGCACCGCCTGTTGTAGGATTGTATGCTACGGTATCAGCCATGAAATAAAGCTGTGAAGTCTGGTGGCTGAATTCCAAAGAGGCATTTGCTGAAGCTGCTGCCTCTGCTGTTTTAAAGTCTACAGGTTTGGCAAACATCACGTCTTGCTGTCCATCGGTAGAAGCAAACGTAACGGTTTGGTTATTCAACGTACCGCCTGCAGGATGAACGCCGGCAACATAAGCACGTAAGCTTGCTTCATCTTTAGTACCCGGATAATACAATATCTTGGTAAGAGACACTGCCTGGGCTGTTGCATTTGCAGTAAACGTACCGGTAGTTTTATCATACAGAGTAGACAATGTATCCGTATTTATAGAAGTTCCATCCTGAGTGGCCATGAAACACAGGAAATCGGCTGTTACATTGTCATTCGTACTAATAGGAGTACGGGTGATAACAGAGCGGGTTGTCATACCATCTACACCGGTACCTATTTTCAATTCCATTCTATCGCCTTCGACCGGTACTTCGGGACCATCGAATTCGTTGTTGCTGCAACTTGTCATTGCAACGGCTGCCATAGCAACCATAATCATACTTTTGTTCATAACTTTATTATTTTAGTATTTGTCAAATGAAGGTTCTTGTTAATCCAAATCTACATTACCGGTATTACCCGTCTTCCAAGGAGCTACGACAGCTTTCACGTCAATCTGGCTTTCCGTAGTATTTATCTTACGTTTTACAGTAACCGTAACTAAAGAGGAATATCCTTTTGTAATACCCGTACCTCCTTCGGTTCCTTCAAATGCAACCGGGATATTGCTATAGGTTTTGGATACTCCCTTGATAGAGATGGTTATGTTGATATTCATGCTAGCCATAGGGCGAATCATAACCGGGCTACCCACGTCTATTCCGGCTTCGGTAGCGGCAGCGGAGGAATTAATACCCGGCAAGGCAAACTCGCCTTTATCCTGATACGTAATAACACTGTCTCCCAAAGTAATAGATTCCGGCAGACCTACATTAAGCAATGTTACACTCTGAACCGTAACCACAGAATCTGCGCTCATGCCCTCTTCTTTCAGAATCTTGAAACGCACCTGGCCGGTCTGATGGTTGAAGGTGAAAAATTTCTCATTAGTTCCAGCAGCCTCTATTGTTCCTTTATCGATCGTAGAGGCATACAATACATCCTGCAAACCGTCTACAGAGGGAAAAGTAACTTTACCGTTTCCGCTGGACAAGGTACCTGCCGGCGCTACGCCTACCATATAGGCACGGATGTTAGAAGCTTTGTTATAATACAAAGGCACCGAAAAGCCTACAGACTGTGCAGTAGCAGATGCCGTAAACGTACCGCTGGATACGTTGGCCGCATCTGTTGCATAATTAGCAAACGTGCCGCCATCTCCCAACGTATTGGTGGTGATAGGCACAAGGGCATTCCATTCGGCAGCCGTAGGTTCAGGCGTTTCTTTGGCAATCAGGGCTATGGTTGCCGTAACAACATCGCCATTCGAGATTGCAGCTCTGGTATCTACCCCTGTTTTCAGCTCGATAGGCGTTTCGCCGGAAGCTAAAGGCGTTTCGTTTTCAAACTCATTATTATTGCAACCTGCCATCGTTACGAGGCAAATGGCTGCCAATACATACTTTTTCGTCATAACTAAATTGTTTTAATGTAAATTCTATTTCATCGGGATCATTTTATAAAATCATCGGGATGTTTTGCCGAAATCATCGGGATGTTTTTTACATCGTCCCATTGCCTGAACCACCGTCTTCCCATTCGGTTACGGTTGCCGTTGCCGTAATCTGTCCTTCGCCACGGAACTGAATCGTGATATCGAACTTCTTGCCGGCTGTAGATCCGGTATAATCCGTACCATCCGTTCCTTTCAGGTTAATCGCTACTTCCTTGCCATCAGTCGCCTTTGTAGAAGTATATACCTTTAACGTATATTCGTCTTTTACATCGCCACTGCCATCAACAGCATCCACCGGAGCAACCAACGCATAGGCAACCAATTCCGGTGTAGTAGCAACGGAAACAGTCTTGCCGGTTAAAGCATCATCGGTATAAGTTATTTTACCATCGGCTTCCGTAGCCTGGAAAAACGGAATCGCAGTTGCAGAACCCGTATATGTGGCCGAAGGATCCGAAAAGGTTTGCGACACCGAATTTTTCGGAGACGCATTCAGCGCTTTATCCAATTCTATTTTTGTAATATCACCCCAATCGGCAGCTGTGGTAGCATTGCCCACCACTTTTACATGCAGCTTGGTAAGCAAGTGGCTAAAAGCAAAATTCAGCGCACCGTCTGCTTGCTGGCCGGACACCTCCGGTGCTAACATCAAGTCGGTTTTACCGTCTATAGTAGCCGTAGCAGATGCACCGGCGGCAATAGTCCATACACTCCCTGCAGGATAAAATCCGCGAAAATACAGGGTGGTAGTTCCATCTTTCCACTTTACACCGGAAGGGAAACCGTATTCGGTAGTTCCGTTATCTTCGAATGTGATGTCTCCTTTAGCTTCGGCACCGGCATTATCAGTATAGATAGTAGCATAGTTGTTCGATGATGCGGAACCGATGATATGAGCCGTCAGTTTATTCGTAGAACTGATAGTTCCGTCGAAAGGCGCTCTGGTATCTGTTGTAATTGTCTGCGCACCGAAACGAATCTCCTGTCCTTGCGACAACTCTACAGCCACGTTATCGTCGTTATTGCAGCTTGCCAATACCAGTGAGGCAAAAGCTGCGAAAGCATAATACTTGTTCATTTTCATTTTTTATTCTTTATTTATTAATTAGCTTCAATGCCATCAAGATGGCTTTGTTTCTGTCCTGATCATTGTGTTGTCCTTGCGGGCTTTGTTTCTGTCCTTGCGGGCCTGACCCGCAATCTCATCCTAAACATATTGTCTTGATGGCTTTAGCCTAAGCTCAATTGCCGTCTGCTTTAGCTGACGGATTAGGGGATGTACACTCTCTGTTGGCTTTAGCCAAATTCCTTTCTGATTGGGCTAAAGCCCTTGAAAGAAGGAAACTCTGCTTCCGTCGGTTAAAACCGACGGCAATTGAAACCAGGCTAAAGCCATTACCTGCAAGCTACCATCTCTACAAGCCTGTACCAGAAAGCTACCCTACAAATCTGTATCAAAAAGCCACTCTACAATCCTGTACCGACTACGGTTTATCTGTTACCGATCCTGATCCTGTACCGCCGGTTATCCAAGGCTGAACAGAGGCTGTTAACTGGATTTGCTTTGCAGGATCGGCCGAAGCCAGATTGAAAGTAAGCGTAACGTCATACGATTTGCCGACCTTGAACCCGGTATCTCCATCGCCGGGTACAACTTCCACATTGGTGAATGTTTTGGCAGAAGTAGATACGTTCAACAAAAATTTAGCTTGTCCGGGTTGCAACATAACCGGCACACCTACCTTGGCAGCTTCTGCGGTAGAAGCGGGAATCGTTACTTTTCCACCATGGACAGCTTCGTTAAACGCTACCAACGCAGCAGGCGTAGCCCAGCCTGAAACAAGGCCGTCTTCGATGTTCATACTTCCGGTTGTATTAGCGGAAGCAAACTGGATACCGGTTATCTGCAGGTTCTCGGTTCCGCTTACGCTTGCCATGTCTGCATGTTTGATTACCTTAAATGTAATTTGTGTCAGTTTGTGGGCGAAGTCCAAATTGGGAGGTGTGGTAGTTTCATTATTACCGATAGCCGGAACAGCACACATCAGGTCTTCTTGTCCGGTAAGCGTAAAATGAAACACAGGAGCTGCAGCGGCCGATACTTCAAGATAATTATCTCCGCTTGTTCCCGTTGCAGCATACGGGTGAAATGCCATAAACTTAACATAGTCCGTTTTCTGCTCCGGATAATAATAAGGAATAGGAAGCACAATGCCATTGTCTTCTTTCACACTTGCCGGTTTTACATTATCAAGGATAACGGCTGCCGTCCAATCCGCAATCGGGGTGGCGGCTGTTGTGTTGGTGGTTGTAATACCGAAAATACCTATACCGGCGTCGTTCAGTCCGGTAACCGTATTAACAGGGGCTTTGGTTGATACCCCCGTGCCCAATAAAATGGGTGTCTTACCATTATCCAGCCCTGTAGTTTCATTTTCATTGCTACAGCCGGCCAAAACAATAACTGCTAAAGCAGCGACATACCATGTTTTCTTCATGTTTGTTCTTGTTTGAAGTTTTATACTAAAATTCACATATATTCTTATTGCACGGTTCCATTTCCTGTCCCGGACTGCCACGGAGTAACCGAAACTCCCAAAGAAATATCTCCGGTACCCGAAGTATCCGAGGGATGTAGTTGTACCGTGATAAGGTAAGCCGTACCCGGACGGCTCTTCTTATCCGCTTCATCAAAACAGACCGGCAGTCCTTTGTAAGCTTTCGTTTCGTTGCCGGAAAAAGTGAGTTCCACATCCAAAGTGAGTTCCGCACCCGGTTCTACCAGAACCGGCAAAGGCAACCGCCGGACTTCTTCCGATAAAACTATACCTTCATTCCTGGCAGGCTCCACATAGACAGGTAATCCGGCCTGATCGCCGTTAAACGACACTTCGGGCAACTTATCCGTAGCAGCTTCCGCCAATCGCAACGAAGCCTCTTCCCTACTTCCGTTGATGTACAAACTCTTTAACCGGATTTCCCCGTTTGCCGTATTTGTCAAGCGTATGTTGAATGCGCATTGCGTAAGCAAATGGTAGAAATAAAATGTTTTATCCGCTAAAGTAAAATTGTCGATAAAACTACCTTTCCGCTCCACTGTTGCCAGCAGATCGGTCTGGCCGTCCAAACGATACACTGCCTGCCCTTCCGATAAGGGAGCCACCGGATAATAGCCCCGGAGATACAAATAGCTACGGTCTTCGGGATAGATATATTCCCCATCCAGACTGGTTTCGGGCGTTTGGGCTATAGCCTCCCAGGTCTCGGTATAGGCGGAAGGGGCATCTCCTTTGGCAAAGGCCACCCGCTGGCCGTCCAGGCTGCTGAGGCAGGCGCGCGTTTGCGGATATACTCCCACCTGCAGCGAAACCGTACGTTTATACCGGTCTGTATATTTGCTGCCGGGATCGTCCGAACAGGCTATACATCCCATATAAAGCGCTACTATTCCTATAAATATTTTTCCGTTCATTCCAAACCCTCCTTCCGATTATTTCCGGCCGATCCGGTACCGGTATGCCATCCCACCAACTGGAGGTGCAAGCCTTCGGGGCGGGAAGTATCTATCACTAATTCCAACTCGATGGTGGCTTCTACCGTACCGGAAGCGTCTCCCGATACGGCTTCATTAATAAGTTCGGTTATATCCAATTCATTCTTTAATCCGTTTCCATCAACCAGGGTGATATCCAGTACCAGCTTATTTTGTCCGGCAGACATCTCTCCGTCAATATCAGGTGTCAGGCCAAATACGGTTTGTTCGGAACGGAAATGCCCTCCATCCTGCTTGCTTAACGGAACAGGCACTGCCACCAAATCATTATATGATGCCTTCCCCGAAGGAATATGTACGGAAGGAGACACGCCGGTTAGCGTCCCTTCTATCGCAGAAACTTCTTCGCTTCCCTTGATCTTTACGTCCAGCAGAACCGAACAGACCAACTTCCGGGGATAAACCGTGTAGATTTTATCCAGAGAACCGTCTACCTGCACATCGGCTAGTCCCGTACCATAAAAGTTATCGGGAGGCAGGATAAGATCAAGTTCCCCGGCACGGGTTTCAGACGCTACAGGCTCTCCGGCAGCAGGAATGCCATAAGCATACGCCTGCTCATATCCTTTATCCGTTTGCAAAGCAATATTCTCGAAATCACTGTTTACCACCACCATTTCATAGGTTCCCGCAGGTAAAATCCCTTCGTAACCGCTGCCATCGCCTTCGCACACAACCGGAGTATCGCTACCGGAAGGATAAAAATAAAAGCGTGTTTTCGAAGAAAGTGCCTGCCCTTTCCAATCCAAGGAAATAAAAACTTTGCCTTTCCCCTTTGCCGAATACCGGTCTGTATCGCCATACGTACATGACGAAACAAAAACGAGAAGGCTCAGGCAGAGGGTTTGCAGCCATCTGCCATAGCTTATTTCCATTTGTGAAATCTCCCTGTTCATCTAGTTATCCTCCTTCTCTCCTTCTTTCTTTATTATTTACGAAAACCGCAACGAAAAAGAATATTTACCGATGCTCCCACTATCCAATTGCTTTGGGCAAAAGCGTCTTCATAATAATTTTTATTCTCTGCCGGAGAATACCGGTAAACCTTACCATCATAAACATTCCGGTATCCCACCGACAGCCGGCCTTCTACCAAAAGCCAGGTGCTATATAGCGGCAATGTATACCCCAGTGTAAAACCTGCCGAATAGAACCGTCCGGTTTTCCCATAGTTCTGGGGCTTGTTATCCCGAATATCAAAATCGCCATAGCTCGCACGGAAACCGACATTGAAGCCGCCGAACCTGTTATTATCCGAGAACCATAAACGGGGTTCCAAAGCAAATTCGGAAACACCCCACAGGTTATCTTTTCGGCCGTCGTACGAAGAATAAGCATATAAGAATGAAAATTCGGCCGAATAACGTTGCGCAAAACAATATTCTACAGCTCCATTATACATAAGAGCACCTGTGCCGTAGCCCGAAGCATTTTTGCCATCGACAGCCCATACAGGAACCAGTCCCATCCACGGCAGCAGATTCGTTTTTATACCTATATTAAATAGGCCGGCTCCGGAACACACCCCTGCAGAGGCCGGTTCGGGTAAGCGCTCAACTTCGGACAGAGGCTGCACTTCAGGTTCTACAGATCCGGTAAATTCTCCGGAAGTTTGTCCGGATTGCACCGGTACTTCGGCTAAAAATTTTCCGGCCGGTTCCTTTGTTTCCTCTTCAGGTTCAAAAGCATCTGTTACTTCCATATTATAATAATACAGATCGTAAAAAGGGAGTTGCCCATAACGGGATAAAGCCCCCGAAATATCCGGACGTGAACTGCTGAAAGAGAAAAAAATATCGCGGTTAGCCCCGGCCGGTACAGGTTTATTTATCAACCTCACCTGCACAACATCGGATGCCTGCCCGCTCCTGTTAATATAAAAGACAACTTTTTCATACGGAATATCAAGACGCTGTCTTAGCAACGAACGAATAATACCAGCCCTGAAAGCAGCACGGTTCAATAAATAATCATCCGTATCCCCGTCGCTTTCAATAAACGATTCTACCAGAAAGTAGTAATCCGAATTTGCCGAGGCAGTCGAAAAGGCAGCTGTTTCCTGTACAATCCGCTGCCACTCGTACGTATTATTCCGGTACCCTTCTTCATACAATTCTCCCCCGGGGCGAAAAACAAAACGATACACATTTTGTACTTCTTCCGACATTTTAGCGAATGCCCATCCGTTTCCCGAAAACAGAAAACAAACAGTAAAAAAGAATACCAACAATACAGATTTCGTCATTCCTCTTACTTTTTCATAATTTAGAATATCAAATCACCCATTTTTTTCAGTGGCAACTATCCTTCCATACAGATTTTTGTAAACCTCCATTACTTTATTTGACTGAGGCCCCTTAATTCCTCTTCGTATCGCATTATACACGGTCTTTTCACTAACTCCCGCAACTTCTGCAACCCTTCTTTTCCAATTCTTGGGCGGCAATACGGGAAGTTCTATTTCTTTAACTTTAACTGTAGCCATAGCGTTATACATGTTTTATCCTAATCCAAATTTTACTATATTTGGGGCGTTACCTGTAGAGGTAACAAATTAAGTTGTTAATGCAAATATATACAACATTCTGTAATAATCAACGGCTATCAAGAAATATTTTCAATTTTCTGTAAAAAATAAAACTATGGCGAGCGAACTTACTATACGATTCAAAGAAGCGTATGACTATCTGTTATCCATGGGAGAAGTAACTGGATATAAAGATTTTGCTACTAAAATAGGCATTAGTACATCTATGATTACAGAGATTTTCAAAGGACGAAGTAACGTAGGGGCAACTGCATTACAAAATATTGTATTAATATTTAAAATAGACGGCAATTGGCTATTGGCCGGTATTGGCGAAATAACCCAAAATAATGCAGCTGAACAGTTAAATTCGCCGTCAGAGGCAAAAAAGGTATTGCTAAATACACAAAAAGACGAATCCATTTTGTATAAAATATATAAAGAAAAAGATGAAGAAGTAGGTAATCTGAAAGAATATATAGGACGGCTTAAAGCCTATATAGAATTTCTGGAAAATAAAAAACAGAAAGAAGAGAAAGAATAATGAATTATGAACTATACGCATTGCCGGTAAGCCGTATATCCAAAAAGTTTTGTATTTTTGCGCCGTATTATACAAAATAATAGCGTAATGAATCTATTAGAACTGAGTGAACAGGAAATCATCAGACGTAACAGCATGGAGCAGTTGCGCCAAATGGGGATAGAACCTTATCCCGCAGCCGAGTATGTAACAAACGCTTTTTCAAAAGAAATAAAAGAATCCTTTAAAGATGATGCAGAACCCCGTGCGGTGACTATAGCGGGACGTATTATGAGCCGTCGCATCATGGGCAAGGCCTCTTTTATGGAGTTACAGGATTCTGAAGGCAGAATACAGGTTTATATCTCCCGTGACGACATTTGCCCCGGAGAAGACAAGGAACTTTACAATACGATATTTAAGAAATTACTGGATATAGGGGACTTTGTCGGCGTTAAAGGTTTCGTTTTCCGTACGCAAATGGGTGAAATATCCATTCATGCCCAGGAATTAACCGTATTATCCAAATCTCTCAGACCCCTGCCAATCGTTAAATACAAAGACGGTGTGGCATACGACGGATTCAATGACGCTGAAATGCGTTACCGCCAACGTTATGTCGACCTGGTGGTTAACGACGGTGTAAAAGACATTTTTGTAAAACGCACCAAGATATTCAATTCCATGCGTAACTTCTTTAATGAAAGAGGTTATCTGGAAGTAGACACTCCTGTGCTTCAAAGTATTCCGGGCGGAGCCAGTGCACGTCCGTTTATTACTCATCATAACGCATTGGATATTCCTTTATATCTGCGTATTGCCAACGAACTCTATCTGAAGCGACTGATAGTTGGTGGCTTTGAAGGTGTATACGAATTCAGCCGGAACTTCCGGAACGAAGGTATGGACCGTACACATAATCCGGAATTCACTGCTATGGAAATTTACGTTTCCTACAAAGATTACAACTGGATGATGAACTTCACCGAACAAATGCTCGAACGTATCTGTATGGACGTACTGGGCACAACCAAAGTAAAATACGGTGATAAAGAAATAGACTTCAAGGCTCCATACAAACGGATTTCAATGATTGATTCCATCAAAGAAAACACCGGTATAGATATTTCAGGGATGAACGAAGAGCAGCTTCGTGATGTATGCCGCCAGCTGGATGTTGAACAGGATGAAACAATGGGTAAAGGCAAACTGATCGATGAAATATTCGGAGCCAAATGCGAAGGTAACTACATACAACCTACTTTCATTACGGATTACCCTATTGAAATGTCTCCATTGACAAAGAAGCACCGTAGCAATCCGGAACTGACAGAACGTTTTGAACTGATGGTTTGCGGTAAAGAAATCGCCAATGCCTATTCAGAACTAAATGACCCGATAGATCAGCGCGAACGCTTTATGGAGCAACTTCGCCTGAGCGAAAAAGGAGATGATGAAGCCATGTTCATCGACCAGGACTTCCTCCGCGCACTGGAATACGGTATGCCTCCTACAAGTGGAATGGGTATAGGTATGGATCGTCTGGTAATGTACCTGACCGGACAAACGACTATTCAGGAAGTATTGTTCTTCCCGCAAATGCGCCCGGAAAAGACAGTTAAAAAAGATCCGGTGGAAAAATATGCTGCCCTCGGCATTAACGAAGCATGGGTTCCGGCTTTACAAAAGGCCGGTTATACAACGGTTGACACACTAAAAGATGTAAACCCGAACAAACTAAGGCAAGAACTTTGCGAAATGAACAAAAAGTATAAACTGGAATTGCAAAATCCGTCGGCCGAAGAGGTCGAATTATGGATTGCCAACGCAGCCAAATAAAAATAATACTATGAAATTGCCTGGAAAAATTGCAATAATGGGGGGCGGAAGCTGGGCTACCGCCTTAGCCAAAATTGTACTTTCTACCCAAGATAGTATTAACTGGTATATGCGCAGACCAGACCAAGTAGAAGAGTTTCTGCAACAAGGACATAACCCCAGTTATCTTTCTGCCGTAAAATTCGACACAGATAAAATCAAATTCTATACAGACATAAACGAAGTAATCAAAGAATCGGACACGCTGATCTTTGCAACTCCTTCACCTTTCCTCAAGCAGCATTTGATGAAAGTAACCACTCCAATGACAGACAAATTCATCATTTCTGCCATCAAAGGAATCGTTCCGGATGAAAACCTGCTGGTTGCCGATTACTTTGCAGAATATTATAATGTCCCGATTGAGAATATTGCTGTTATCGGCGGTCCGTGCCATGCAGAAGAAATTGCACTTGAGCGGTTATCATATATCACCCTTGCATGTTCAAATATAGAGCATGCAAAAGCTGTTGCGCCCGTATTCAAAAATACGTATCTGAACAACTCGTGTTGTAAAGATGTTACAGGTATCGAATACGCTTCAGTTCTGAAAAACGTATATGCTATCGTCGCAGGCGTCTGCCACGGCATGAAGTACGGCGATAATTTTATAGCCGTTTTCATTTGCAACGCTATCGAGGAGATGAGAAACTTCCTGAATGCCGTACACGGACTGGAACGCGATATAACAGACTCCGTATATCTCGGAGATTTACTGGTTACGGCATATTCCCGTTTTAGTCGTAACAGGACATTCGGAACAATGATCGGAAAAGGATATTCCGTTAAAACTGCCCAACTGGAGATGGAGATGATTGCTGAAGGTTATTACGGAACGAAATGTATTTATGAAATTAATGAAAAATACAAGGTAAACATGCCGATTCTGGATGCCTTACACGATATCTTGTATAAAAAGAAATCGCCGACAACAGTAATCAGGCAATTAACTGAAACATTCAAATAATAACAAATAAAGGCAGATTACAAGTTTGCCCTTTAAGACCGATATAAGTTATGAAAAACATCAGTTTAAACATTGACAAAGCACTAGGCTTTGTATCAAAAGAGCAGATATACGCTCAGGAAGCAAAGGCAAACGAATGCATTGCTACATTGCACAATGGTAACGGAGCCGGTAACGACTTCCTTGGTTGGTTACATCTCCCCTCTTCTATCACAGAAGCAGAGTTGGCTGATATTGAAAACACAGCAAACATTCTCCGTTCAAAATGCGAAGTAGTTGTTGCCGTAGGTATCGGTGGTAGTTATTTAGGAACAAAAGCTGTTGTAGAAGCTCTGAATAATAGCTTCGACTGGTTACAGGCAGACCGTAAAAATCCGGTTATACTTTATGCCGGACACAATATCGGAGAAGATTATCTGTATGAGCTTTGTGAGATTTTGAAAGACAAACAATTCGGTATCATCAATATTTCCAAGTCTGGAACAACGACTGAGCCGGCTCTGGCTTTCCGTATGTTAAAGAAAATGCTGGAAGATGCCGTTGGCAAAGAAGAAGCCAAACATCGTATTGTTGCAATAACAGATGCAAAAAAAGGTGCGCTTCGCACTTTGGCAGACCAGGAAGGTTACAAAACATTCATCATCCCCGATAATGTAGGCGGACGTTTCTCCGTTCTTACTCCTGTAGGTTTATTGCCTATAGCAGTTGCCGGCATCAACATCCGCGAACTGGTGAAGGGAGCTGTAGACATGGAAAAGAATACCGATATAAGTATACCTTTTGCACAAAACCTTGCAGCTATCTATGCAGCTACACGGAACGAATTATATAAGAGTGGAAAAAAGGTTGAAATCCTGGCAAACTTCCATCCGAAACTCCATTACATCGGTGAATGGTGGAAACAGCTTTACGGCGAAAGTGAAGGTAAAAACGGAAAAGGTATTTTCCCTGCTTCCGTAGACTTTACTACCGACCTTCACTCCATGGGACAATGGATTCAAGAGGGCGAACGCATAATCTTTGAAACTGTTATTTCCATCGAAAATCCGGATCACAAAGTAATTATACCGACTGACAAAGAGAATTTGGACGGTTTAAACTTTCTTGCAGGCAAACGCGTAGACGAAGTAAACAAGATGGCAGAACTGGGTACCCAGCTAGCTCACGTGGATGGTGGAGTTCCAAACCTGAAAATCACATTGCCGGAAGTAAGCGCCTATTACATAGGACAGCTGTTCTATTTCTTCGAAAAAGCTTGCGGTATCAGCGGTTACATGCTGGGTGTCAATCCTTTTGACCAACCGGGAGTTGAAGCCTACAAAAAGAACATGTTTGCCCTACTGAACAAACCGGGTTATGAAAAAGAAAGTGAAGCTATAAAAGCAAAACTATAAGCCAAAGATGATAGCTGACAATTCTTGTCGCTAAAACATAAAAAGAAGGTGTATCAAACGCTATTACCGGACGCAGATGACGCAGAACACACGGAAGAACGCAGACCATATTGATAATAAAAATCAGTCTGCGTTCCTTAATTCCGACTTTTGACACACCTTCTTTTTATTTATTATTTATCAGCCGTATTTACATTCTGTATCTTAAACCGGCAACGACCGCTCCCATATGCCCGAAGCCCGCTTCAACAAAACCTGCAAACTGGCGCCCCAGTTCCAAACCAATAGGTGAAGCCCGGTACATAAAGAAAGGTGTTACTTTTGTTTTTTCCGTAGCTTGGTGCTCTTGTTCATCATAAAAAGAGACTTTCGTAGTAGCCAAAGAAATTCCCACATTTACTCTTGAATATAAAGTTACAAAATCACGATTGAACCAATTATATTTAAAGGAAGGAGCAATCGTATGAAATGATATGAATCAAAGATAGTGGTTTCTACATAATCAACAACAGTTATTAAACAATATTTCTGTGCTAAAACGTTCTAAATATTGTACTTTTGCCTCACTGTAAACATATAATCAAAAAAATGATCCAAGAGGCAATTACACAATATCTGCAAAAAAACAAACAGGAAGTTATCTTACCAAAAGCTGTTCTATTTGACATGGACGGAGTTTTATACGATTCCATGCGTTTCCATGCCCGTGCATGGCACGAAGTAGCAACCAAACACCATCTTCTTTCCAGTCCTGATGATTTTTATATGTTTGAAGGGCAAACAGGCAATAGTACTATAAACGCACTTTACCAGCGCACTTTCCAGCGGGATGCAACCGAAGAAGAAAAACAGACGATATATAGACAAAAATCTTCTTTGTTTAACAAGTATAACGATGGGGAGCCAATGCCTGGTGCGGCCGATGTATTAAAACAAGCCCGTACATCCGGATTACAAACCTTAGTAGTTACCGGCTCCGGACAACACAGTCTGCTTAATAAGTTAAACCATACTTATCCGGGGTGCTTCACTCGCGAAAAGATGGTAACTGCATTTGATGTCAAGTATGGGAAACCTCATCCGGAACCATATCTGATGGGATTACAAAAAGCCGGCGTAAAAGCTAACGAAGCATTTGTTATAGAGAATGCACCTATGGGAATAAAAGCAGCCGTAGCTGCCGGTATCTTTACGATTGCCGTAAACACGGGGCCTCTGCCTGATTCCGTTTTGCTGGACGAAGGAGCAAACCTATTATACCCCGACATGAAAAGCCTGGCAGATGACTGGAAAAACATAATGGATATATGTTCCGCCACAAAATAAAAAAGGTCTCAAAAGTTATTACCGAACGCAGATGAAGCAGAATGCGCAGATTTACGTTCGGTAATGGCTTTTGAGACCAGTTCTTTATTGTTTTACTGTAAATTAATTATTTCACATAATCCGCTGCATTCAGGAAGTCATAACTTTGCTGACAGCTGCCTACAGGATCATTGTTTGTATATTGTTCTATTTCCACATACCAGTCTTTGATATTATTTGCATACATTTGGTCAAAGATTGGCTTGAAGTCCATCTTTCCGCTGGCACCGATCTCTTTATCATCTTTAATATGAAGTGCTTTAAACTGGCTTGGACGTGCTTTCAGATAAGCCACAGGATCACTACCGGCTTCTTTGCACCAATATACATCCAATTCAAAAAATACATGATTCGGACTAACATTATCCAACAAAAAGTCATAAATCAACTGGTCATTGATTTTACGGAATTCAAAACTGTGATTATGGTAACCAAATCCGATGCTGGCAGCTGCCGTCTTAAATCCGACAGTGTTAAAATAGTCGCAATACATCTTTAGGTCATCTAGCGTAGTCTGGTCATTGACAGGCATCCAAGGCTGAATCATATACTTTACGCCCAATTCATTGTGGGCTTCGATAGCACGGTCCCACCAAGCCATCACTTCGGTTTCTTTTTCTTTGGTATATTCCTGTCCTAAATGTGCACTCGTACACTTCATACCCAGGTCTTCCACCATTTTTTTGAACTCTGCAGGAGCCAGTCCATAAATTTTACCGTTATCATAACCGGCTGTTTCCAGATTCTTATACCCGATTTTAGAAGCGGTTTCGAGTACAGACCGTATACCCGACTCCTTTACCATTTCACGTAAAGAATACAACTGAAGACCTACATTTTTAGCAGATTCGTTTGCAACGCTTTTATTAACGCAGGAAGATAAGAACTGAGGTACAACCAAACCTCCGGCAAGCATTATGGATGCCTGTCTCAAAAAATCACGTCTGTTTTGCATAGTAAATAATTAAGTTTGCTTGAGAATTTTAGCAAATGTAGAAAAAATGCTGATTCTATACAAGTTAGCGCTTCATTTTCATATATTTATACTGGCGAATGATAAGTTTACGGCTACGAATGATCTGGTAACGATAGATAATACAAGCCGTAATAAAATAAAAACCAGCCTGAATCCATAACGTTTTATACTCGGCCGCCACCTCACTAAGGGTCGCTCCCATTGTATTTATCCGTATAAAACCCTGTATACCGGGAGTAGACGGGAATAAATATCCCAAAGCTTTCCAAAAAGGCGGGATAGCTTCCTTTGGCCAGGAAACACCGGAGATAAACAACAATATAACAGAAGTAAAAACAAAAACCATCATGGGCGATTCGCGGGACGTCATAAAACCGGACAACATCATTGAAAAGAAAATACAAGCAAACAAATAGGGCAATAAGAACAACAGTACCGTCCATGCCTCACCAACCTGTGGCAACCCGAAGAGTTTCGGAACAACAGCCAAAACCCAGATACAGACAATTACATACAACAAAATATAGGTAAGCGATTTACCCAACACGATACGTAGCGTACCATTGAAGTGGCGGCTCACAGGAACCAGACAATGAAAACGATTTCTCTCACGTGCTGTTCCGCCTAACATACCAATGCCTAATATTAATGTCTGCTGGATAACCAAAATCAAAATAGCCGGTACGAGGAAACTGGCAAAGCCATTCTGTGTATTATACAACGCTATAGATTCATAAGGAATGGGATTAACAGTAATCTCCTGCAGCTTATCCGTAGAAGCCGGATTATTATGCGCTCTCAACTCCGCTCCCATATCCAATGACACTTCCATCGAAGCCAGCAGAAAAGCTTTATAAAAAAGCAAACTACTCATATCACAATAAAGAGCAACTTCCGTCTGATTTCCCTTATGTACTTCTTTACTGAAATCGGAAGGAAAGTAAAGGATACCATATGCTTTCTTCTCATCCATCATTTTCCTGGCAGCTTCCATATCGGGACAGATACTAACAACCTGCACATCCGGAGTGGCATTGACACGACGGATAAATTCGCGGCTCAGATGAGAATCGGACTGATCTACCACAACCAGTTTTGCCTCATGAACCACTTCATTATTATAAATAAAAGAATACAACAAAGGATAAATGAAAGGCACCAGGAAGAAGAAAATCATCACACCGGGGTCTTTGAATACATTCTTCAGTTCATCCTTCCAGATATAACATGTATCCAGAATGCCTTCCTTGATAATATATCGTAAACGATGCTCTTTTTTCATATCTCTTACGGAATATATTTAAAGTAAAGCAAGGCTCCTTTTAAATTCTTTCCTATCAGAAACGGAAGTATAAGAAAACCAAGCAACCACAAATATTGATCGATCGTATAATACAAATCCCGGCCATTTAAAGCCTGATCTACATAAATCAGAAAGTAATGACGCAAAGGAAACAGATTGCTCAATGCCTGCAATGTTGGGTCCATTCCCAATACAGGAAACGAAAAACCTACAATAGAGAAAGCGATCATACCGAACAAACTAGCAAAACTAAGTCCCAGTCGTAATGTAGGTAATACACCAATCATAAAGATCCCCATCGCCTGTGATGCCAGAACCAACAAAAACAGAGCTGCCAGCATAGGCGTCCAACCACTATGCAAAGGGAAAGCATTGAAACCATATAAAACAGCACAACACATAAAACCAGTCAATGTAAATATCAGTGTATGCGGCAGCAGTTTCCCTATCAAACTTACAGTAAGCGAACCATTCCCCATTTCCAGCCATTTTCGGGATGTAGCATATTTAATCTCTGTCCCGATACTAAATACGGTAACAAGGAATATCATCAACTGCAATATGCCCGGCAATAACGTATTATTAAGATATACAGAATAGTTAAGCCACGGATTACCAATCGGGTGCGTATCTATCACTATAGGTTGTAATTGTCCCATAATCCGGGCTTCAGTATATCCTTTAGCCTTTCCCATTTGCAGCCCTACAGACGCACCGGCCAACACGGACATTGTCTTCATGTCGCGAAACAATAAAGAAGCAGCTATCAGATAAGTGCCATTTGTATAAAATGACAACTTTGGTTGTTTACCTGTTGTAGCCTTTACTGCAAAATCTTCAGGTATATAAAAGATACCATATATATTCCCTTTCTGCATTTCCCTGCGGGCTTCGGAAAAAGATTGCGTGCGCATTACCACCTTCGTCTGTTCAAAAGCATCTAACTGACGGATAAGATTACGTGATGTAGCCGATCCGTCCATATCTACTACTGCGACAGGCATATCAGTAGGCAAACCATCTTTCATCAGTGACAGAAAAAATACAATGCAAAGCACAGGTGCAACCAGCATGCAGAAGATATAAATCGGCTTTTCAACCAGCCGATGCATTTCCCGCACCGCTACGTTACGAATACTATGTAAACACTGCTTTATAGTCATAGTCAGGTTACTTCGATTTCTTTTTCAGGATAACAGACATACCGGGACGAAGGTCGGCCACTGGCTGCGCAGGACGGGCACGAACCTCAAATGTTTTAAAGTCATATTGACCGTTCGTCTTCGTTGCTTTCCAAGCGGCATACGAACCCATATCCTTCATGTAATATACTTTCAATGTTACAGGCTGATTATCGAAAGCAGGAATAAAAGCCTGCAATTCGGAACCCACTTTTATATCCTTCAACAAATCTTCGCGGATACTGAACGTAACCCACATATCATTCAAATCGGTAATATTCATAATAGGTGCTCCGGTTCCTACCAACTCTCCTACTTCAGGAAAACGTTCGGAGACTTCACCGTCTATCGGAGATACCAAAACCGATTCATTCAGATAAGATTCCACTTCGGCAACAGCTCCGCCGGCCTGCTGAACCAATGCCGCAGCCGCTGCTTTATCTTCCTTACGGGCACCTTCTTTTGCCATTTCATATTGCGAACGGGCCGCCTTCTCGGTAGCAACCATCGCTTTATAGTTTGCTTCCACCTCATCCCGTTTCTGCGCAGACATCACACCTTTATCATACAGGTTCTGAATACGGTCGTACGACTTTTTGGCAATCTCTAAACCGGCCTGCGCTTTTTGCCACAACTCATATGCACCCGTCACTTCCTGCGAACGAGCTCCATGTTGCGCTTTTGCACTCTGGGCTTCAGCAGCCTGACGAACGGCTTCTGCCTGTTGCAACTTAGCTTCAACCTCCGGTGTATGCAAGAAAACCAATGTATCGCCAGCCTTTACCCTGTCTCCTTCTCCAAAGCGATAAGAGTCAATACGTCCCGGAACTTTTCCGGAAATACGCACCTGCGTGGCTTCTGCCTGTCCCATAATAATATCATCGGGAGGCGTAAGTAAAAAGAATCCGGCCAAAGCAACCAAACCAACTACTACCAACACGGCAATGAATGCCAGCATCATGTTACTGATCGTAAACTTCTTATCTTCGTTCATCTCTGTATATCGTTTTATATTGTTATTATTCTATTCGTTTGAAGAAAGTTTACCCAATGCTTTATCCAGATAAACCTTAGTCAGCTTTACATCAATTTGTGCATCAATCAATTCGGAACGGGCAGACACCCAAGCCGTCTGAGCTTCCATCAAGTTAAGAGCAGGGATAACACCTTCTTCGAAGCCATAGTTGGCATGGCGAAGATTTTCATCAGCTTTTTCCATATTGCGTGAAGAAGCTATCAACTTTTTGCCTGCCTCATTTACCTTGTAAACAGACTGATTTACCTGCAATTCTACTTTCTCACGGGCATTTTCCAACTCTAATGCTTTAATATGGGTTTCAGCCCGGGCCGAATTACGTTTGTAAGTACCTTCCCACCAACCAGACAATGGAACCTTTACCATCACCCCTACATTGAACATCCCGGAAAACTCGTTTTTAAAGCCATTATGCAGGTTCGGATTCGTTACAAAATAGTTCGCGGACAAAGCTACGCTAGGCAGCATTTCGGAAAGTACTATCCTTTCCTTCTTCTGGTATATCTTCTTTGCCAGATCAAGGCTTTTCAGTTCAAAGCGATTCATAAAAGCCTCGTTTACATCGGCCGAAGCATCCGGAACAGTAACAGGAAAATCTTCTATATTTTCATCTGCCAGTATTAAAGCCTGCTCTAATGGCAAACCACAAATCTGGGCTAAAAGCATACGCGACAGAGCCAAGCCGTTTTCCACTTTTGTCTGTGCCATTTCCGCCTCATTAAGTTTTACTTTTACAGACAAACCGTCGGCCTCCGTTGCCACACCCTCTGTTATCATAGCAGTGACATCACTATCCATCTTGCGAAGAAGCTGCACATAAGCATCTGCCAGTTTCTTCTTATTTACCAAAGAAATAACCTGCCAGTACGTTTCGTCGGTTTTATAGATTGTTTCCTGCAATTGCAAGTCGTTCATGGAAAGTGCCAGTTGTCTGGCATATTGGGCTATCTGATTGTAAGATACAATCTTCCCTCCCATAAATACGGGTTGTACCAACGATACGCTTCCGACCCATACATTCTGTATGTCAAGATGCTGAAGATCGTTTACACCTCCTACCACTTTATCCACGATAGGCAAATGAGCCAGTTCTCCCAACGAAGAACCGATGGCAGATTGCAAAGCCCCCATATCCAACAGATTCAAATCTTTTTGATTCCACATATAGGCTCCCATTGCCGAAAGCTGTGGAAAATACTTGGTAAGAGCGGCTTTCTTTTCATTATCCGCCATCTTGATTTTCTCGCCGGAAATACGCAGTTCCTTATTGTTACGAATAGCTAAGTTACGACATTCTTCCAAAGTCAGCACTTGTTGGGAATAGGCTTGGCCAAGCGTCATCAATAGTACCAATAATACAATGATTCGTTTCATCTTCATTCCGTTTTTCATTCTAACACCCTAATAAGGACAAATATATGAATATCCGGCACAAAAGTACAGGTTTGAATTAAATATAAAATTGAATTAATTCAACAAAAGATACGTTTTTTCAGCTTACAGTACCACGTATTGCTAACCCCCATATATTGGGCTATATATTTATCGGGCACACGGTTAATGATCCATTTATAATGATTGTAGAGATACTTTATAAATTCCTCGGCCGTACAAGACTGCCGCACTGCAAACATAGAATAAAGTTTGGCAATAATAGTTAGCATCACATTCTGGTAATAAGAGGCAAACAAGGGATAACGCAACGACATTTCCTCTATCTGCACACGTGAGAAACAAAGCAATTCACCATCTTCGATAGCTTTTATCTCAAAATCGGAAGGAGCCTGGGTGAAATAACCTATAGCGGAAAGAAAAGGAAATTCGCTGTCGGCAGCAAATCCGGTAACCGCCTCTTCCCCTTTTTCACTTATATATAGATTAATGAATAAGCCTTTGTTGATAAAATATGCATCCTGACATAATTCGCCGGTACGAAGAAGGTAGTCGCCTTTTTTTACATTCAGCACTTTAGCCCGGTCTTCCAACTCCTTCACAAAAGCCTTATCCCCTGCCAGAGCTTCGGGTATATCGGCTAACAACCTTGCAAAGGATGCATCGGTTTCCATAAATCAGTCTTTTAGTTCAAAACTTCGGCGTCCTATCAAATTACCGTCTGCAAAAATATCGGCACGGTAAGTACCCGGAGAAAGAAATTCTTCAATATCCCAATACATTGTAACTGCTACTTCTTCACCCTCATATTCAATCAGCTTTTTCATAGAATAGTTGATGTCTTTTCCCTCAAAAGCAAATACATTTCCGCGGCTCTTTACCAATATATCGTCATCCGGTTTCATAATACGTACATACAGAACCTTCTCTCCCACCGGAGCTGTGATATTCTTCGCAATCTTAAAGTTGACAACAAACTGCTGCATCTTACTTATTTTCTTTGCTAATTTCCCGCGCGAATTCACAGGAGTTACGCTAATATCCGTAGCATCCAGACGGCTGGCCAGAGTAACACGTTCGGTTAGTTTTTCTTTTTCTTTCTTCAAGTTAGCAGCAGTAGAAGTAGCTTGCTGAAACTTCTTCACAACCTCTTTATTTTCTTCTTTCAGCTGGGTATTTTCTTTATGCAGCGAATCGATCTGTGCCACATAGTTTCGCATAATCTTACGTAACGTTTCCAATTCTTTCTTAAGACGCGATATTTCCTTGGCATTAGTAGCCTTAACAGTGCGTAGCTCTTCCAAAAGACGTTGTACCTTTGCCTGCTCTGTCGATAACAAAGCAACCAGCGAGTCATTGTTTACACTGAATTTATATCCTTCATAGGTCATCGACAACTCATTATACTCGTCTTCAAGAGACTCTTTCTCAAGATCGAATGTCTGCACCAACCCTTCCATTTGTTGCTTCTGGTGAAAAATATAATATCCGGCACCAGCTAAGATAAGAACCAACACAATTACTGCAACAATAAGCAGCGAAAATTTATTTATCTCTTTCGTTTCTCTCTTTTCAGTATCCATACACACATGTATAAATGAACGTGCAAAAGTAGTATTTAATAAGATGTCTATAAAATGATCCGGCAAGGTTTTACATATTTTAATATTATATTAACAAACGTATTTTGCAGCGTTAAAAACAGCAACTTGCATTAAAGCACACCAATGAGGCAAACCGGACAAAAAATGGACTCATAGTTATGATTTTGGAAAGTCATAATTATGAGTCTGTAAAACGATAAGGATGAAAATATTTCGGTTGACTACCCTTTCCTGCCTGATTGCCTATCTTATTCAATTTAGTTGCCTACCTAAAAAGTACGGAATAAAAGTCTCGACAAAGGGTCGTTTAAAGGGTCACTTTGTTATCTTCTGTCACCTTCTTCGAGGGGTGTTTCAAAATCTGAGAAATAGTCTTCAATTATTCTACAAAAGCATGCAACATATTACTACATAGGATATTACATTACAAAACCACTATTTTAAAAGCTTAAAAACAAACCGGATCGAATTTCATTTTAACACTTCCGCGAACACTTTCCCTAAATGGCTTTAGCCTGGTTTCAATTGCCGTCGGTTGAAACCGACGGATAGTAGAGCCATCCTCTTTCAAGGGCTTTAGCCCAATTGGAGAAGATAGCTAAAAAGAGCTTTCCAGAAAGAAATTTGGCTAAAGCCGATACAGAAAGCCTCCCTTAGTCCGTCAGCTGAAGCAGACGGCAATTGAAACCAGGCTAAAGCCATAAAAGAGCAAGCCGTATCGGCCATCCCAAAAGAAAGCTGCGCTTAGCTTAGCTTTCTTGTTAGCGGCATCAGCGGCCGGGCGTTAAACGCAGGTAAAAGACGTAGTAACGAAACCAGCGGCTGTTTGAGCAAAGCGAGTTCCGCTGGTTCAGCGAAGTCTTTTGCCGGAGTAGCCCGGCCGGTGCAGCCTTGTATCTTTTGTCTACTTTTCTGTCAGGAGAAAAAGTAAGCAAAAATGTTCGCGGGAAGCACTAAAATGCAGCAAGCATAACCTCGCAATAATAGAATAATAATATATTTATCAGCAATTTATACCAGACATCAGATCTTTTACAATTTGGGGATAAGCCCCGAAGATGGTGACAGAAGGTGACAAAGTGATAAAGTTTATATTACCGGTTTCCGGGAACAAACCTAAAATACCATCCGGTAAGTAGCAATCCCCGCAAGGATAAATAGATAAGAAAAGCCATCCAAAGTGCATGATTGCCCATGTTTGTCTGAAACACAAAATAGACCAGAAAAAAACCGGCCATAGCCACAAACATAGAATACAACATCGAACGCGTAGCCGTAACGCCAATACATACACCATCCCACAAGAATGCAGCAAAACCGGCAAAAGGGATTGCCAAAACCCAATAAAAATAGGTGTTTGCTTCTTCTATCACGTCTTGATTATTCGTCAATAAAGACAGAAAGCCTTCTCCGCCCATACCATATAATAATGTAAAGAAAAACGCTAAACCTGTACCCCAATAAAACAGGGTACGAACAGCACGCCGTAAAGAGGTCATATTACCCGCGCCGGCATAACGTCCGGACAAGGCTTCGCCAGCATAAGCAAAGCCATCCATGATATAAGAAAACAAAGTAAAGAGTTGCATCAACAAGGTATTGACCGCCAACACTACATCACCTTGCTTAGCTCCGGTGGAAGTAAAAAAAGTAGTAACTGCAATTAAACACAACGTTCTGAGAAAAATATCTCCGTTGACGGAAAAGAAACGGCGCATGGCCCTAAGTTCCAGGCTTTGCTTAACACAAACTCTTACCCGTAACTTTTTATAGTAGCGCAACCAAAGCACAAAGGCCATCAAAAGTCCGCCATACTGAGCTAACAGCGTTCCGAATGCCACACCTTCCACCTTCAGGTGAAAGCCAAAAACCAGCACTAAACTAAAAATGATATTCAGTATATTCTGCGTTATGGCTATGAACATCGGAAAACGGGAGTTTTGCATACCAATAAACCATCCTACAAACCCATATAACCCCAACACCGCCGGGGCTCCCCATATACATATACGAAAATAAACGGATGCTAAAGACCTCACCTCTTCGCTGGTGTCTAATAAATAAAAAGCAATCTTCTCTATCGGATATTGAAAGACAAAAAGTAACGCGGCTATAAACAAGCCTACACTAACAGCACGAACCAAAATGCGAACAACCTCATCCAGATCACGCTTTCCATAAGCTTGAGAAGTCAGGCCGCTTGTCCCCATCCGCAGGAAGCCAAAGCTCCAATAAATAATATTAAATAACAGACCTCCTACGGCAATGGCACCGATATAAGCAGCCGAACCCAAATGCCCTACAATAGTTACATCAATCAAGCCCAGCAGCGGAACAGTTATATTGGATATAATAGACGGTATAGCCAGTTGGAGTATCTTCTTATTCATTTTATTCATCGGAACGTTTTGTTTAGAGAGAACAAACATACGTAAATTAACAGAATATTTACATACACCTTTTTCTGCTTCCCTAATTTATTACTACCTTTGCACCACTTCAATTAAACATAGACATTTGCATGCACGAGAAAATTATTATTCTTGATTTCGGCTCGCAAACAACACAACTGATCGGACGCAGAGTCCGGGAGTTGAATATGTATTGCGAGATTGTCCCTTACAACAAGTTCCCGTATGATGCTACCGATGTGAAAGGGGTTATCCTTTCAGGCAGTCCTTATTCTGTTTATGACACCAATGCTTTTAAAACGGACCTGAGCGAGATTCGCGGTAAATATCCGGTATTAGGCATTTGTTACGGAGCTCAATATCTGGCTTATACGTCGGGAGGAAATGTAGAGTCGGCTAATTCGCGCGAATACGGACGCGCTAACCTTTCATATATCAACAGTAAAGATCCGTTACTGGAAGGAATCATCACCGGTTCGCAGATATGGATGTCGCACGGCGATACGATCACCAAACTTCCCGATACCTTCAAGGTAATTGCCAGCACAGACGATGTACAGGCAGCCGCCTACCATGTGGAAGGAGAACAGACCTGGGGCGTACAGTTCCACCCGGAAGTATTCCACTCGACCGACGGAACAAAGCTGCTCGATAACTTCCTGAATATATGCGGATGTGCCAAAGACTGGACTCCGGCATCCTTTATCGAATCGACTGTTGCCGAACTGAAGGAACAACTGGGAGATGACAAGGTAATCTTGGCTTTATCCGGTGGCGTAGACAGCTCTGTAACCGCAGTATTACTGAACAAGGCGATCGGTAAGAACCTGACCTGCATTTTCGTAGATCACGGATTGCTCCGCAAGAACGAGTTCGAGAATGTGATGAGAGACTATGAGCACCTGGGTCTGAACGTGATCGGGGTAAATGCAAAAGATAAGTTTTACAGTGAACTGGCCGGTGTATCCGATCCGGAAGCGAAACGTAAGATTATAGGCAAAGGCTTCATCGACGTATTTAATGAAGAAGCCCGCAAACTGAAAGATATTAAATGGCTCGGCCAAGGTACAATTTATCCGGACGTGATCGAATCGTTATCTATCACCGGAACGGTTATCAAGAGCCACCATAACGTAGGCGGACTGCCGGAAGATATGCACCTGAAATTGGTTGAACCGTTGCGTCTTCTGTTCAAAGACGAAGTACGCCGCGTAGGTATGGAAATGGGTATGCAGGCACATCTTATCAAACGCCATCCGTTCCCCGGGCCAGGGTTGGGTATCCGCATCCTGGGCGACATCACTCCTGAAAAAGTACGTATCTTGCAGGATGCCGACGCCATCTACATGAACCTGATGCGCGAATGGGGATTGTACGATAAGATATGGCAGGCGGGTGTTATCCTCCTTCCTATTCAGTCTGTTGGTGTTATGGGCGATGAACGTACTTACGAAAACACAGTGGCTTTGCGTGCTGTAACTTCTACAGATGCAATGACGGCCGACTGGGCACAATTGCCTTACGAATTCCTGGCAAAAGTATCGAACGAGATCATCAACAAGGTGAAAGGCGTAAACCGCGTAGTTTACGACATCAGTTCCAAGCCTCCCGCAACAATCGAGTGGGAATAAAGCGGGAATACAGACAGCTAAACGAAACAGATCTACTAATTTAAAGATATAAAAAATGAAGCAGGATATGATTGTCATTCTGGACTTGGGCAGCCACGAGAATACCGTACTGGCCAGAGCCATCCGTGCACTCGGTGTTTACAGCGAGATTTATCCGCACGACATTACGATTGAAGAACTAAAAGCACTTCCGAACGTAAAGGGTATTATCATCAACGGTGGTCCTAACAATGTTATAGACGGTGTAGCTATCGATGTGAATCCGGATATATATAATGCAGGAATCCCGGTTATGGCAGCCGGACACGACAAAGCATTATGCGCAGTTAAACTAAACCGGTTCACGGATGATATAGAAGCGATCAAGAATGCTGTCAGGCCGTTTGTATTCGACACTTGCAAGGCCGAAACAAACTGGAACATGACTAACTTCGTAAACGACCAGATAGAACTTGTAAGACGCCAGGTAGGCAACCGCAAAGTGTTACTTGCTTTATCGGGTGGTGTAGACAGCTCGGTTGTTGCAGGGCTGCTGCTGAAAGCTATCGGCGATAATCTGGTTTGTGTACACGTAAATCATGGTTTGATGCGTAAAGGCGAATCGGAAGCCGTCGTAGAGTTGTTCAAGAATCAGTTGAAAGCGAACCTGATCTATGTAGATGTTACCGACCGCTTCCTCGACAAGCTGGAAAACGTAGCCGATCCGGAAGAAAAACGCAAGATTATTGGCGGCGAATTTATCCGCGTTTTCGAAGAGGAAGCCCGCAAACTGGAAGGCATAGACTTCCTGGCACAGGGTACAATCTATCCCGACATTGTAGAAAGCGGAACCAAGACTGCCAAGATGGTTAAATCTCATCACAACGTAGGCGGTCTGCCGGAAGATATGAAGTTTGAACTGGTTGAACCTTTACGCCAGTTATTCAAAGACGAAGTGCGTGCCTGCGGTCTCGAATTGGGATTACCTCACGAGATGGTTTACCGTCAACCGTTCCCGGGTCCCGGATTAGGTGTTCGTTGTTTGGGAGCTATCACACGCGACCGTCTGGAAGCCGTACGTGAAGCCGACGCTATCTTGCGTGAAGAATTTCAGAATGCCGGACTGGATAAGAAGGTATGGCAATACTTTACCGTTGTACCCGATTTCAAATCGGTTGGTGTACGCGATAACGCCCGTTCATTTGAATGGCCTGTTATCATCCGTGCAGTGAACACGGTAGATGCCATGACTGCCACAATAGAGACCGTTGACTGGCCTATCCTGATGAAGATTACGGATCGTATTCTGAAAGAGGTTAAAAACGTCAATCGTGTCTGCTACGATATGTCACCAAAACCGAATGCAACGATTGAGTGGGAATAAATAACATTCCCGTTTAAATAATATACCTTTTGCAGCAGAAGGCAAGTCTTCTAAATGCAAAAGGTATATCTTTTTTATATTCACTATACATACATTTTTCTTTCTCAGTCATATCTGCAGTAGATATGATTATTGATTTAGTATATGAATCGTATGACAAGCAACTAAAGCAGCCGTTTCTGTACGCAGTCTGCTTTCGCCCAGAGAAATCGGTTCAAAACCATTCTTTCGGGCCAGTTCTATTTCTTCAGGACTAAAATCACCTTCGGGACCAATCAGAATAAGGGCATTTTCTCCTGCCCGGTATGTTTTCTTTAAAAGAGGCTTCTCTCCTTCCTCACAATGAGCAATGAATTTGCGGCCGTCAAAAGGAGCAGATATGAATGATTTAAAGTCTGTCATTCCATCCAGTTTCGGCACAATAGCTTTTTGCGACTGCTTCATCGCACTAATCAGAATTTTCTCCAAACGGGCAGGTTTGATCTCTTTTCGTTCCGAGAAACGGCAATTCAGGCAGGTAATCCGGTCGATCCCTATTTCCGTGGCCTTCTCTGCAAACCATTCCATCCGGTCCATATTTTTTGTCGGAGCAACTGCTATATGTAGATTAAAATTCCACAAGGCAGGCTGCTTCCATGTTTCCAGAATATTTACTTCGCAATGCTTCGGATGGGCACGACTAATAGCCGCTTTGTAAAAACTGCCTTGTCCGTCAGTCAATAAAATTTCATCTCCTTCTGTCAAGCGAAGCACACGAATACAATGACCTGCCTCTTCTTCAGGCATTTCAAGATTTGTTGCGATATCAGGTGTATAAAAAATCTGCACTGCTAACTAACTATCTGTTATTAACTTATAATTATCCGAGTATCATACCTATAATAGTAGCCGAAAGAACCGATACCAGTGCACCGCCTACCATTGCCAACACACCAATACGTGAGATCAGCCCCCGCTTTTCAGGAGCAAGCACTCCCAAACCTCCTAACAATATGCCGATAGATGAGATATTGGCAAAGCCACACAATATATAAGTAGACATCAATACGGACTTCTGGTACATAAATAATCCTGCATCCTTCCATTGCTGCAGCTGGAAATAGGCAACAAACTCGTTTAATATTGTTTTCTGTCCCAATAACGATCCCACTAGCATAACATCCTGACTGGGGACACCTATCAACCACATAAAAGGAGAAGTTATTACCCCCAGTATAAATTGGAAAGTCAATCCTTGTGCTTTGCCATCTGTTATTCTTACAATCCAATCATTCAAACCGGTATAGCGCCCTATTATATCCTCGGTTACATAATTAGCCAATGCCACCAGAGAGATAAAAACCAAAAGCATAGCTGCAATATTCGTCATCAGCTTTACACCGGTTACCGTTCCTGAAGAAATTGCATCCAATATATTAGTATTGCGTCCTTCCTTCTCCAAGCCAACAGCATGGTCTGAGGCTTTTTCTGTTTGCGGACAAAGCATCTTCGCCAATACTATGGAACCGGGGACAGCCATCACAGAAGCAGAAAGCAAGTGTTTGGCAAACATAACTTTTGCCACAGGATCGGTTCCGCCCAACATTCCAATATAGGTTCCCATAACAGAACCTGCAATTGTACCCATTCCGGAAACCATTACCAAAAAGATTTCCGAACGGTTCATTGTGGGCAGATAATTCTTAATCAAGACCGGAGATTCTGTCATTCCCATAAATATATTCCCGGAAGTAACTAATCCTTCCGAACCGGATATATTCATAAAGCGACGCAATACCCAAGAGAATCCGCCAACTACACGTTGGATAATTCCCCAGTGATAAAACATAGATACTAATGCTGAAAAGAATATTACGATCGGCAAAGAATGGAGTAAGAAGCTAAATCCGGCAGCTTTGGAAGCATACGGCCCTAACAAAAAGGTTAATCCTGCATCCGTAAAGTCCATCAGTTTGACAAATATCTTACCAAGACCTTCCAATAATCCTCCGACAAAAGGCACATATAATACAGCTAAAGCAAATATGATCTGCATCAGCAAACCACCGCCTACCAGTTTCCAGTCAATACGTTTACGGTCATAACTCAAACCATATGCTATCGCCAATATCACAATAATGCCCAAGATTCCACGCAATAGCGTAATTAATCCAAACCCACCGTGTTCTTCAATCATTTAGAATTGTCCTCCTCTTCACGACGACGCAACTCGTCTTTATACATTTTCGCATATTCGTAATTCTCTTCTGAAATAGCTTCTTCCAGACGTTCCTTTATTTCTTCGATGTCTAATAAAGCAAGCCATTTTTTCAATTGGCTTTCATCATGGATATCTTCCGGCTCCATCTCTTCAAGATCATCATATTCATTCTCTTTTTCATTCACAAACGGAACTTCTTCCAAAACGACTCCGCTCTCACGAACAATCTCTTCAGTCGTATAAATATCACATTTCACCCGAAGAGCTATAGCAATCGCATCCGAAGTTCTCGAATCCAAACGTACCTGGTTGGTCCCGTCGTCAAATAATAACTCCGAATAAAATACACCGTCTTCAAATTTATAAATAAACACTTCACGCAAATGTATGCCGAAAGCCTGCGCAAATGTAAAGAACAAATCATGGGTAAGAGGACGTGGAGGTATAATATGCTCCAGGGCAATCGCTATGGATTGTGCCTCGGACGTTCCTACGATAATAGGAATACGACGCGGGCCATCTTCTTCAGCCAATATTAAAGCATAGGCTCCCGATTGTACCTGACTGTTTGTTAGTCCCTGAACTCGTAATTTTATCTTTGCATCCACGTCTGATATGTTTAGAAATCATATATAAAGACAAAAGTAATATTATTTCGTAATTTATTTCTTACTTCAACAAAAGAAAAAGTGGTAAAAATGTAAAGAAACAGGTTGTTGTAGCTCTATTTAATATTAAAATGAATATAACTAATTTTCGGGTGAAAGAAATACAAAGAGAAAAGACCTATATAAAAAAGAAAAGGTTATCCGTCACGGACAACCAATCTTCATTGCTAACCTTAAATCTAATACCATGAAAAACACAATGCAAATATATGCACTTTATGTTATACAACACATACAATCAGATACAAAATTCTTTGGTTTTAGCAATATTTTAACTTACAAATTATTTAACCGGTACCGGTTAACGTTTATTCAATAATTACTTTGAATATTCGTCGGCTTTTACTTTCATTCTGTCAACACGTTTCTGCGTATCAGGATGACTTGAGAACATCTGACGAAATTTAGATGATTTCTGCTGGCCATCACTCAAATCCATCAACTTCTTAAGCGCATTGTGCATGCTATACGGATCTTGTCCGTTGTCAACACTGAACTGGAAACCAAAATCGTCTGCTTCACCTTCCTGTTTCTGAGAATACTGAGCACTAGCCAATGCCTCAGCCAAATCTCCAAGTTGCGAATCTGTCAGTTTTGCAACAGTTCCGTTTACAGAACCTACTGCATTTTTGGCAGCAGAAGTCATGTATGCACTTTTCATTGCATCTTTTGAATCGGTGTGAACGACATGGCCTATCTCATGACCTATAACAGCCAGCACTTCATTATCATCCATAACATCCATCAGGCCGCCACACACCCGTACGCTTCCGTCGCCACAAGCAAAAGCATTGACATCTATAACATTATAGACCTTGAAGTTTAAATCTAAACCGTCTATTTTTTTCAAGTTAGAAGTAATCCGTTCCAAGCGTTGTCCCATTTCTGTATCAGGACCGGCTACTTCATTATGCGTATCCATCCATTGGATATATTCTTTTGCCATTGCCGCAACATCTGCATCCGACAACGTAACTGCATGGGCAACGTCCGATGCTGCATTTACTAATTTCTTCGTATTGATGGACTTTCCACCAATCTTAAACTGGGCAGAAGTTGTCAAACTAACACCTGCCAGAAGAATTAATGAAAATAAAATTGATCTCATAATTTATTGATTTTGTTGTAATAAATAATCTTCCAGCTGAGGGTACGCACAATCTTTCAAAAGAACTCTCTTGTCTTTATCCAATAAATAAAGAGTCGGTATTGCTTTTAAATCATAAATTTCTTCATTCTTTAAAGATAGGCTATTATCATATGAATTGATCCAGCCTGCCGGCATATAAGAAAGGTGTGCTTTCCAAGCTGTCAAATCTTCATCAGGATAGACAGCAAGGACTTTAAGTTTCTTATTTTTCACCAGTTCTTTTACTGTTATAGAACTTGTAAGTTGATCCGTAACTTCTTTGCACGCATGACAATCGGGATTATAAAAGAAAAGCAATAAATAATCGGATTTTATTCCGTGCAGAGTACCTGTTTTTCCATTTGCTAATGTATAAGTAAAATCGGTTGCCGATTCTCCGGCTCTATTCTTTAACGCCAGCTCCAATAAATGTTGGGGGCGGATTTTGTTTACTTCATCATAGGAAGATGATGCTATTATTGACTGTAAAGCAGGTATGTAAAACTCCTCATTACGCATGGGAGAATTAGGATCATACAAATATTTCTCATATAAACCTGCAAAATAGGCAAACATAGTGCTGTCTGCATCAGCTTTATTCATCATACCTTTAATTGCAGACGCTACTGCCTCCGGCGCAGCATATTTCAAAATATCGATAAAATTAGTAAAGGCCTGCTCCGTGACCTCCGGTAAATGAATATAAGCAGTATCTTTAAAATCAAATTTATCCCAATAATGAACAGACAAATAATCAGCCCGCTGATCAGGCTCGGTAATCATAGAAGGTACTTCAACCATCTGAAAGGTTCGTTCGACAGTTTGTTCTTTTTCGGTATTTTTAGACTGTTGTCCGCTACATGCACTAAATATCAACAACAATGAAAAAATATATAGACTTTTCATAATCACACATTTACAATTCAAGGCGCAAAGATAAGGTTTTCTTTTGGAACCGTCTCTTGTTGTACCGGAAATAATCGCTACATTTGTCTTCCTAAATTGAGGATGCAGAATGATAGATCAACCTACTATAGACAGAATACTGGATGCGGCAAATATAGTGGACGTAGTTTCAGAATTTGTCACCCTCCGGAAACGAGGCGTAAACTATGTGGGGTTATGTCCGTTCCACTCCGATAAGTCACCTTCATTTTACGTTTCGCCTTCCAAAAACATATGTAAATGCTTCGCTTGCGGTGAAGGAGGTACTTCCATTCACTTTATCATGAAGCACGAACAACTCAGTTATTTCGATGCTTTACGTTTCCTGGCCAAGAAGTATAACATAGAAATACAGGAACGGGAGTTAAGCGACAAGGAAAAGCAAGTCCAAAGCGACCGCGAAAGTATGTTCATTGTTAACAGTTGGGCTCAACAATACTTCTCCACTCAACTTCACGAACATCAGGAAGGAAGAATTGTCGGTCTTCGTTATTTTGCCGAGCGGGGTTTCAGAGACGACATCATCCGAAAATTCCAGCTGGGTTACAGCCTGGATCAACGCGACGCTTTATATCAGGCTGCATTAAAAAAGGGATTTAAGAAAGAATACCTGGATAAAACAGGATTAGTCATAGCCTATGACAATGGAAATATACACGACCGTTTCAGAGGCCGCGTTATCTTTCCGGTTCATAGCCTGAGTGGAAAAGTGGTTGCTTTTGGCGGCCGCGTTCTCAAAAAAGATGATAAAACGGCCAAGTACGTCAACTCTCCAGAAAGTGACATATATCATAAGAGCAATGAACTTTACGGGATCTACTTTGCCAAACAAGCAATTGTAAAACAAGACCGCTGTTTTCTTGTTGAAGGTTATACCGATGTAATATCCATGCACCAGGCCGGAATAGAAAATGTTGTTGCTTCTTCCGGAACAGCACTTACACAGGGGCAAATCAGGCTGATACATCGTTTTACCAATAATATCACCGTACTATATGATGGTGATGCTGCGGGTATTAAAGCTGCATTAAGAGGAATTGACTTATTGTTAGAAGACGGCATGAATATAAAAGTGGTGCTTCTTCCTGATGGAGAAGACCCGGATTCATTCGCACGAAAACACAATGCCAGCCAATTTGCCGAATTTATCAAGCAAAACGAGACAGACTTCATTCGCTTTAAAACCCGGCTATTATTGGATGACGCAGGCACAGACCCGATCAAACGATCTGCCTTGATTTCCGATATTATCAAGACAGTTGCCATTATCCCGGACAACATAGCCCGCTCCGTATATATTCGCGAGTGCAGTGCTATGATGGAAATTGATGAACGCGTCTTACTGAATGAAGTCAATAAAATACGGCTAAGTAAAGAAGATAACCGTACAACTTCCCCAACAAGAACAGCAGGCACTTCCAAGAAAGTTTCTGAGCCTTCTCCCACTTATCAGGAGTATGCTGATTTTCCGGGTTACCAACCTTATCAGGAAAATACAGAATCTTTACCGCCCAATAATTATCCTCCCCCAACAGAAGATGATTATCCAGCAGAAGATGCTGGCCCCATTTCCGTTCCACCCACAGCCCAACCCTCGCAAATAATAGCTCCCAAGCGTTCACCATACGAGCCTTATGAGCTGTCATTACTCCGTTATATTGTACGATATGGTGAACGTATCTTATACGAATATGTGGACGAAGAGACAAACGAAAAAGTAATCCATCACGTAGCAGACTATATACGCTTTGATCTGGAACGTGATGATCTAACATTCTATACGCCCCTTTTCAAAACCATGTTGGATGAAGCTGCCGAACACTGCAAAGACAAAGGGTTCATTGCCAACCGCTACTTTCTGGCTCATCCCAATCCAAACATTAGCAAACTGGCAGCCAACCTGATAAGCGAAAAATATCAGCTCAGCAAATATCACACAAAATATCGTGAACTGGAACAAGAAGAGGATAAAATAGAACCATTAGTCCTTCGTGAACTGTTTGCCCTGAAAGATGCGTATGTCTTACAACAAATAAAAGAAATACAGGTAAAAATAAAGGAAGCGCAGACACAAGGAAATATGGAACAGGCTGTTGAACTAATAAAACAACTCACCAGACTAAATGAAATTAAAAATGTACTCAGCAAAGAACTGGGTGAACGCATCATACTTAAAATGTAATACAAATCATGGCCTATGAATTTCATTGAAACTGAAGATGTGGTAAAGCAATACGCCGGACATCTTGCACTGAATAAAGTAAGCATCCAAGTCCCCGAAGGAAAAATATTCGGATTGCTTGGTCCTAACGGAGCAGGAAAAACCACACTGATCCGCATCATTAACCGAATTACGGCACCGGACAGCGGTAAAGTATTATTCAACGGACGCCTTTCATGTCCGGAAGATATTTATCAGATCGGTTATTTACCGGAAGAACGAGGGCTATATAAAAAGATGAAAGTCGGTGAACAGGCAATCTACCTTGCTCAATTAAAAGGCTTATCATACATGGAAGCCCGAAAACGCCTGACACATTGGTTCGAAAAGTTTGACATCATGCCCTGGTGGAACAAAAAACTGGAAGAACTATCTAAGGGCATGCAACAAAAAGTACAGTTTATCACCACTGTAATACATGAGCCTAAACTTCTCATTTTCGACGAGCCATTCAGCGGTTTCGATCCGGTAAACACTGAACGGCTCAAACAGGAAATCCTGGAACTGAAAGAAGCAGGCCATACAATTATCTTTTCAACACATAACATGTCATCTATTGAAGAAATATGCGACAACATCGCATTAATTAACCGCTCTCAAGTAGTGTTGTCCGGAAATGTCCGGGATATACGAAACCGGTTCAAAAGCAATACTTACTTATTAAAGGTATATTCGGACGAAATTAAATTTCTCTCGAACGAAATGGAAATTCCTTCCGAATGGAATGCATTTTCTTTCCGTACGAAAGAAACTGACGGCGACATTACCGAACTCTACATTCATAAAGAAAAAGAGATCAGCAATTCCGAACTGCTGACATTGCTGGCCGGCAAATTGGATATTCTTTCCTTTTCAGAAGAAATACCTTCTATGAATGACATATTTATCAACACCGTTTCTGGCTCTAATACAATAAAAGCATGAATAAAATAGGATTAATTGTAAAACGAGAATATCTCCGCCGGGTAAGTAAAAAATCATTCCTGATTATAACTTTTCTTGCCCCGTTCTTATTTGCCGCATTAGTATTCGTTCCGCTTTGGCTTTCCGGCATCAAAGGTAATGAAACCAAAAAAGTGGCAATAATAGACGCAACAGGTAAATATGCCCCTCTATTTCAAAACACAGACGAATACATATTCATAAATACAAACGGGAATCTGGATCAGTATCGCTACGACCAAAACAAAGAAATCTTTGCTATTCTAAACATCACCGGCGATCTTTTAGAAAATCCGAATGCAGCTGCACTTTATTCCGAAAAGCAAATCCCTATCGGTCTGAAGCAGGAGATAGATAATATATTGTCTAAGAATTTAAGGGATGAAAAACTTGCATCCTTCAACATTCCTAATCTGAACAAGATTATAGAAGACAGCAAAATTAAATTTGATATCAAAACTGTTAAATGGGATACAGAAGGAAATGAAAAAAGCACATCGGCAGCAGTCGCCTCTATCGTAGGCATGATGCTTACACTTATTATATATATGTTTATCATGTTTTACGGGGCAATGGTAATGCAAGGTGTGATGGAAGAAAAAACAAACCGGATTATAGAAGTTATCATCTCCTCCGTAAAACCTTTCGATCTGATGATGGGGAAAATAATAGGAATCGGTTTTGTAGGATTAACCCAAGTCTTTTTATGGGGTATATTGACAACCGTCCTCGTATCCGGCACACTCTTATTTCTAGGAGGCGGTACAAGTCCTGACGATCTAATGAATGCACAAATGGCAGCACAAAACATAGGAGGAGCCATGACTGTACAGTCCTCAGAGATGCAGACACAGATTCAGGAAGTAATCAACTCCATTAATTTCACGGAAATAGGAGTTTGTTTCGTGCTTTACTTTATAGGCGGATATACGCTGTATGCAGCTCTTTTTGCCGCCATAGGAAGTGCATTGGAGCAACAAGAAGATACACAGCAGTTCATGATGCCTATTATTATATTAATGGTATTCAGCTTGTATGCCGGCGTTTATAGCATGAACAATCCGGACGGTCCATTGGCTGTCTGGTGCTCATTCATACCTTTCACCTCTCCCATCGTTATGATGGTACGTTTACCTTACGACATTCCTATATGGGAAATCCTCGTTTCTGTCGGTTTGTTATTTGCAACCGCTTTATTTATCATTTGGGGATCAAGTAAGATATACAGGGTCGGCATTCTTATGTATGGCAAAAAGCCCAGCCTGAAAGAATTAATAAAATGGACGAGATATAAATAAAAAACGCCCGCTACTCTCAAAAAATAGCGGGCTATTAAACTTCTGTTGTTCAACCAAGGCTCGAACTTGGACTAACAGGACCAGAATCTGTTGTGCTACCATTACACCATTGAACAAAATATATTTTTCTATCAACAAAGGCGATGCTATTTATTGTTGTTCAACCAAGGCTCGAACTTGGACTAACAGGACCAGAATCTGTTGTGCTACCATTACACCATTGAACAATAAAGCTTAAATAATGCAACGCTTTCGTTTGCGAGTGCAAAGGTATATACTTTCTCTAATACTGCAAATATTCGGCCGAAAAAATTCCCACAAATAAACATTTTCTTCCAGCCCTTGTTTTCATTTTGAAAAGGTTTATACATATATTATATAAGGAAAAGACGATCATAATAAATTTAAGAAGTATATTTGCGACTCAGAAAATTATTCAATACAAAATAGATGGATCAAACAAAAGAATTAGTAAAAGCGATTGTTGAAGGCCTTCAGGAAAAGAAAGGCAAAAATATTGTAACCGTGGATTTAACCCAATTATCAGGGAACATTTGTGAATATATGATAATTTGTGAAGGAAACACACCTACCCAAGTTTCAGCACTATCAGATTCAGTATGGGACTTTGCCCGTAAAGAGGCCGGAGAAAAACCTCTGTCCATTGATGGAAACCAGGGAGCCCAGTGGATTGGCATGGATTATGGCACGGTTCTTGTACATATATTTTTACCGGAACAGAGAGAGTTCTATAATCTGGAAACTCTTTGGGCAGACTCCAAAGTAACTCAAATCCCTAATCTGGATTAACGACCGGTTTTTAATTAGATTTATCTTTTATGGAAAATAAAAACAACATGTTTAATAAATCTCCGAAGAACGGCAAGCCGAAGATGTTTCGTTTTAACCTGTACTGGATGTACGGATTAATATTCATGATGCTTATTGCATTGTATATGACAAATGATTCTTCAGGATCAAAAGAGTTGGGCTGGACTGAATTTCAGAAACTGGCCAAAGATAATGTTTTCGAAAAAATGGTAGTTTACAACAAAAAGAACCTGGTTGAAGCTACTGTAAAGAACGGAAAAACCGACCTTGTTTTTAAAGGAGATAACAGCCGCCTTGGTAATTCTCCGAAAGTATTCGTAAAGATACCTTCGGCTGATAAATTCTCCGATTTCTACGATAATGCTGTAGCCAACGATCATATTGATACACAAGTCAGCTTTGAAGAAGGAGATGATACAATGTGGAACTTCCTCGTATCATTCGGTCCTATCATTCTACTTATTGTTGTATGGATATTCCTTATGAGGCGCATGTCCGGAGGAGCCGGAGGTGGTCCCGGAGGTGTCTTTAGCGTGGGCAAAGCAAAAGCTCAGCTTTTTGATAAGGATAACCAAAAGAAAGTTACATTTAAAGATGTAGCCGGATTATCCGAAGCAAAACAAGAAGTGGAAGAAATCGTATCATTCTTAAAGAATCCGGACAAATACACCGAGCTGGGAGGTAAAATACCTAAAGGCGCATTACTTGTCGGCCCTCCGGGAACCGGTAAAACATTGCTGGCAAAAGCAGTTGCAGGCGAAGCTGATGTTCCGTTCTTTTCACTGTCGGGTTCCGACTTCGTGGAAATGTTTGTTGGCGTAGGAGCTTCACGCGTACGTGATTTATTCCGCCAGGCAAAAGAAAAAGCACCATGTATTGTATTCATTGACGAAATTGATGCAGTAGGGCGCGCCCGTGGAAAAAACGTCAACATGAACAGTAATGACGAACGAGAAAACACATTGAACCAGTTACTTACAGAAATGGATGGTTTCGGTTCCAATAGTGGTGTTATTATTTTAGCAGCAACAAACCGTGCAGATATCCTGGACAAAGCATTGCTTCGTGCCGGACGTTTTGACCGACAGATTCATGTAGAATTGCCCGATTTGAACGAACGTAAAGAAATATTTGGTGTACATCTTCGTCCGATCAAAATTGACGACAGTGTCGACACTGAATTTTTAGCTCGCCAGACACCGGGATTCTCAGGTGCGGACATTGCTAACGTTTGTAACGAAGCTGCCTTAATAGCAGCGCGCAATGGCAAAAAATTTGTACAGAAAGAAGACTTTATGAATGCAGTAGACCGTATTGTCGGAGGTCTGGAAAAACGTACAAAGATCACAACAACCGATGAACGTAATTGCATTGCCAATCACGAAGCCGGCCATGCTACGCTAAGCTGGTTGCTTGAACATGCCAATCCTTTAGTAAAGGTTACAATCGTACCAAGAGGAAAAGCATTAGGAGCAGCATGGTATCTTCCGGAAGAACGCCAAATCACCACCCGCGAACAATTACTGGACGAAATGTGTGCTACGCTTGGAGGACGTGCCGCTGAAGAATTATTCTTAGGAAAAATTTCAACAGGAGCATCCAATGATTTGGAACGTGTAACAAAACAAGCATACGCAATGGTTGTTTATTTTGGAATGAGTGACAAATTGCCCAACTTAAATTATTATGATTCGACAGGACAAGATTGGGGATTCACCAAACCATATAGCGAAGAAACAGCACGACTGATCGACCAGGAAGTACAAATAATAATAAACGAACAATATAAACGGGCTAAAAAAATCCTGTCGGAAAACACGGAAGGACACAATGCTTTAGCAAAAGTTTTATTGGAACGCGAAGTTATATATGCTGAAGATGTAGAACATATTTTTGGTAAACGGGCCTGGATTTCACGTTCGGAAGAAATCCTTGAATTGCAAAGTAAAACAAAGAATGAAGAACAAACCGAAGCAGAAAAAGATAAAGCGGAAGATAAAGATGACAAAAATGTCGTGCCGAAAAATGACAGTAAGGCAGAATCCGAACAAATAGCCTGATCGTTTTCGAAAATAACTTTATTTATAGTAAAATCAAAAAAGGGAGTATTCGCTGAAGGATACTCCCTTTTTTGATTTTGTATACCATCTCTCTAAAATATCATCCCGATCATTTCACAAAAACATCAAGATGATTTTGTGAAATGATCGGGATGATATTAGAAAATGATCGAGATATCAGGATCAGGCATATTGTAATTCGATATTTTTATGTAGGTTTGCATCCGAAACAAATTTTATACGAAAACAAAACATTACAATCTTGAATAATCTGATAAAACGAGCATTAACCGGTGTAATCTTTGTAGCGGTTATGTTGGGAGCTATTTGTTTCCATCCAATATTGTTTCTGGTTATATTTACTCTTATCACAGCTCTTTCTTTATGGGAATTTTATGGGCTAATGGATCACTATGAAAATACAACCATTCAGCGGGTTATCAGTTCTATTGGAGGTGCCTACCTGTTCATAGGGACATTCATGTTTGCAAACGGATTAGCAGACAGAAACATATTCCTGCCCTACCTCTTATTTTTGATGTATACATTGATAGCCGAGCTCTATCACAAAGCCCCGAATCCTATAAATAATTGGGCATTTACATTACTAGCCCAAGTATATTGTGCAGGAACATTTTCCATGTTGAATTTTATAACTTCCATTCCCAATACTCCGGGTGAAATTGTTTTCACTCCGTTATATGCATTAGCTATATTTGTATTTATCTGGCTAAACGACACAGGTGCATATTTAGTAGGTTCACGTATAGGTAAAAGAAGATTATTCGAACGAATTTCGCCTAAAAAATCATGGGAAGGTTTTTTCGGAGGGCTTGTCGTTGTATTAGCAGCTTCACAGGTTTTTGCTTGGTATGCACCAGGAATCAGCAGATATAACTGGTTGGGACTTTCATTTTCAATTGTTCTTTTCGGCACATGGGGAGATTTAATAGAATCGCTGCTGAAACGCACGTTAGGTGTAAAAGATTCCGGTAAACTATTGCCGGGACACGGAGGCATGCTCGACAGGTTTGACAGTGTGATGATGGCTATACCTGCTTCTTATATCTATATTGAACTTTTTATTCGAAATTAAACGTAAGGACAACCATCCGTGAAGTTGCTTTCGAAAGAGCATCTGTATATTTTATCAGGTCACGATCATTCAAGCTAGACCGGTCTTTTTCCAGTAAATCAACCAGGCCAAAACAGAATTTCAACTCCGGGCACAATTTAAAAAAGGGTAAATAAATATCGCATCCTATACCAAACTCCAGTCCGAAGTCTGCACCTTTCAACAAAATAGGATTGTCTTTCTTACGCCCCAAATCAAATGAACCGTATACACCGCCAATCAAGTAAGGGCGGTAATTATTAAGACGCAAAGCTGTATACTTTACATCCAACGGGAAAGACAAGTAAGTAGAACGCGTATTCGTTGTAAACTCTTCACCTGTGGATTGCTCACGAAAAATAAACTTCTTGTCTCCAAAATGAATTGTAGGAACCAAACGCAAATTAAAATATGGATTCAAATATAAATCGCCTATAACTCCGACACTAAATCCCGGAGAATAAGAAGGTATTTCAGCAAACCAAGTTTCGCCATTTGTTGTAACACCAGAATGAGTCAACAACAAGTCTTGCGCATGCAGGCCTACATGGAAACCTAAATGAAACCACTTCAAATCGGCATACGGTTGATTCTTCACCCTTTCCTTTTGTGCCATAGCTCCTGTGGTAGCCAGACACAACACACATAATACAAATAACAAACGTTTCAACTCTGATTCAATTTTGAATTATAACGGAAAACAAATAAAGTTATTGCAAAAATGCACCTAAATGGGCAAAATAAAGCAGCAGATATTTTTTTAATACAAAGAAAGCTCTAATTTTGCACCAACTAATAGTTATCAATTTAAACGTTTAATAAAATGGCTTACGTAATTAGCGACGATTGTATTGCTTGCGGTACATGTATTGATGAATGTCCGGTAGGAGCAATTTCAGAAGGTGATAAATACAGTATCAATCCTGAAATGTGTACAGACTGTGGAACTTGCGCAGATGCTTGTCCTACAGAAGCTATCCATCCGGCAGAATAAATATCGCAGGAAAAATAGGATTACTTGTTAAATACAAGTACCTATAAAAGTAATGGGCTGCTTTTCTTGATAAAGAAAGCAGCCCATTATCTTTTTTCTTTTTTTCTCAAAACTCTATATCGAGCTTTATCTCATCAGAGGCATTATCCCCTTCTTCATTTTCAAGTTGAACATCCGGCCCTTTACCTTCATTACATCTCTTAATGTAATGAATTACATCGTTCAATCCATCCATGAATTTGTCAAAGTCTTCTTTATACAGGAAAATTTTGTGTTTTTCAAAAGATACTTGCGTTCCGTCCTTAGGTTGAATCTTTTTACTTTCAGTAACAGCTAAAAACAAGTCATCTTTTAAATTCTTCTTCACATCCAGATAATAGATCCGTTTCCCTGCTTTGATGGCTTTAGAATATAAAATTTCTTTATCACCACCCTCAACATGTGCTTTCCTTATAGAATCTTCCATGACAGCTAACATTTATTAATACACCCGTCCCATTTATCATAACTAGCCTCAAATATGTGCATTTTTTTTTAAATAGCAACTATTTTAACGTATCAAAATACCACCCAAACAGCCGTAAATTCAAAATATCATCTAATGCATATAAAATTAAGCAAACTCCCTCTTTTTTATAAAAAGAATAGCTACCTTTGCAACCTAAATTTATAACAAGAAGTTCTTTCAAACGATGATCAACAGAATTTTAATCCGCATTAAAGTTTTACAGATAGTATATTCTTACTATCAAAATGGTAACGGTGACCTCAAAGTAGCGGAAAATGAATTACTTTTCAGCCTCCAAAAGTCGTACGACTTATATCATTATTTCCTTCTTCTTATTGTTGAAGTAACAAACCTTCAAAAACGTCTGCTCGATGCCCGTAAAAACAAGTACATGCCTACGGAAGCAGAGTTAAATCCGAACACACGCCTTACAGACAATCGTTTTGCAGCCCAGATTGAACAAAACGACGCTTTGAAAAAGTATGTTTCAGAACAAGGTATTTCATGGAGTAATGACGAAGATTTCATAAAAGCCGTACTTGAGCAGATTCTTGATTCCGATATATATGCAGAGTATCTGGCTAACAAAGACGATTCATACGAAACTGACAAAGAATTCTGGCGTACCGTATTCAAGAAAATCATATGTGGCAATGAAACAGTAGAAGATTATCTGGAAGATAAAAGTATTTATTGGAACGATGATATAGAAATTGTCGAAACTTTCACCCTAAAAACCATCAAGAAGTTTGAAGAAAAGAACGGAAGTAAACAGGCTTTGTTACCCATGTTCAAAGATATGGAAGACAAGTCGTTTGCAATCCAGTTATTCAGGCAGTCATTATTGAAAGGAAAAGAGTTCCGCGAACGAATAGAAAAACATATAAAAAATTGGGAAACAGAACGTATTGCAAATATGGACCTCATCATAATGCAGGTTGCCATAGCCGAAATCATGACGTTCCCAACTATTCCGACAATCGTTACCCTGAACGAATATATAGATACTGCAAAATACTACAGCACTCCCAAAAGCGGAACATTTATTAATGGCATACTCGATTCCATAGTAAGTGAGTTAAAAAAAGAAAAGTTATTGCTTAAAGACTAATTATTATACTTACATTTGCACATATTGTTTTTGATATTAACTTGTAAATTGATTATAATAGTATGAGCTTAATTAGTATTTTACTTCAAGCTGCTGGTGCCGGCCAGTCTCAATGGTCTGGCATTCTAATGATGGTCGTAGTTGTTGCCATCTTCTATTTCTTTATGATTCGTCCGCAACAAAAGAAACAAAAAGAAATCCAGAAAGCACGCGAAGCATTGCAAACCGGAGATAAAGTTATCACATCCGGGGGTATATACGGAAAAATAAAAGAAATCGGAGACATTTACATGCTGATAGAAATTGCAGACGGTGTTCGTATCCGTGTAGATAAAACTTCTATATTCGCTTCATCAGAGGACGCACAGCAAAAGTAATTAACAACGAATTCATGTTAAGGCTTGAAAACTTATTACAACCATTCAAGTCTGTCCTACAAAAGGCTAAAGTTTTTTTGCGTTGCAAACGATGGAAAGAAACTTTAGTCTTTTTCTCATTTATACTCCTGGCTTTAGGATTTTGGCTTCTTCAAAGTTTACAGCAGGAATATGAAATAGAGATCAATATTCCGGTCAGATATAAGAATGTTTCGCCCGAAATCGCTTTTACAGACACCGTTCCCAGCAACGTCACAGTACATGTAAAAGACAAAGGAAGTGTTTTATTAAACTATTCCTTCGGAAGACGTTTTGCCCCTATTGACGCTGATATGAAAAATGTCAATAAAAAGAACGGAACATTCCATATAAGCAGAAAAGTCATTGAAAGTGACATTCTGAAGCAACTCATATCTACCACTTCGTTAATCAGTTTCGAACCTCAGCAGATAGATATCAGCTATAGTAAAAGCGTTCAAAAGAAAATACCTGTAGCATTTAACGGAGATATTCATATTAATGCAGGATTTCAACAATCCGGCGAAATCATAATATCACCATCTGTCGTTAATGCCTATGCAAGTGATGTCATATTAGATTCGCTAACCGCTATTCAGACAGTTTATACTGAAATAAAAGATGGTGACAAAACAGTTACCAAAAATATACCTCTACAAAAAATTTCCGGTGTAAACTACGACCCGTCTACAGTTACAGTAACTATTCCGATAGAGGAATATACGGATAAAACTTTAGATATCCCCGTTAGTTGTAAGGGCATACCTAGTCATTATACATTAAGGATGTTTCCGGCTGTAATTAAGGTGACATGCAGTGTACCGCTTTCACGCTTCAAAGAACTTTCGGCCGACCAGTTCTCTATTGAAATCCCATTTGCAAACCTGGAACAAAACATGTCAGGAACATTACCTATCGAGCTTTCCGTTAAACCGGACTGGATACGCAATGCAACCTTATTCCCCGACAAAATAGAATTTATTCTGGAACAAAACAGCCATGATTAGAATAGGTATAACCGGAGGAATAGGAAGCGGTAAGTCGGTCGTAGCAACTATTTTGCAGCTAACCGGAATACCGGTATATATTGCCGACAAAGAAAGCAAACAACTAACTGACAGTTCACCAGTCATACGAAAACAACTCATAGAACTACTCGGTAAAGATATTTATACAGAGCAGGGACTGAATAAAAAATTATTAGCTTCTTATATTTTCAATAATCCTGAGTGCCTCAAACAAGTAAATGCAATTATACATCCGGAAGTAAATAGTCATTTCCAAAACTGGGTACGCAATCAGCATTCCAATATCTGTGCTATTGAATCAGCAATACTTTTTGAGTCAGGTTTTAACAAAACAGTTGATGTAAACCTGATGGTTTATGCGCCCATAGAAATCCGCATAGCCAGGGTACTAGCCCGCGATAACGTTTCCCGGGAAGAAATCATACGGCGTATTTCCAATCAGATGTCCGACGAACAAAAAAAAGAACTATCGGACTATGTTATATACAATGATGATATTCATGCCCTATTACCCCAGGCAAATCAATTCTTAAACTATTTAACCTCACGACAACCACAAGATAATGCCGAATAAAAGGTAACAGCTATACGTTTTTTCCACCCATTTGTATCTGTATATTCGGTTAGTTGTACTACATTTGCAGCTTTAAAGTTTAACACTATTAGAAAACAAAGAATATTATGTTGAAGACTATTTTGTCTATTTCGGGAAAACCCGGCCTGTTTAAACTGGTTTCCCATGGAAAAAACATGCTGATTGTTGAGTCGTTAACAGACAAGAAGAGAGTACCTGCCTATGCAAAAGATAAAGTGATCTCTTTAGGTGACATTGCCATCTATACAGACGAAGCAGAAGTTCCTTTACATGAAGTGCTGACCAGCGTTAAAAATAAAGAAAACGGCGCTAAAGTGTCTATTAACACTTCCACTGCAAAACCAGAAGAATTACGTACTTATTTCGCTGAAATATTACCGAGCTTTGACCGTGATCGCGTATATCCGAGTGATATCAAAAAGTTATTAAGCTGGTATAATATCTTAATAGGAGCTGGCATCACAGACTTTACACCGGAAGAGCCTGCTGAAGAAGCAAAAGAAGAAGCAAAATAAATATGATTCGATATTACAAAAAAGGGTTGCCCTAAGTGGACAACCCTTTTCTATTTTCTAAAATAGCGGATTACTAACCTTCTCATTGAGCAAAGCCAAATCCACCACTTGTTGTATATCATCTACATAATGGAATGTTAACCCTTTCAGATATTCAGGTTTAATCTCATCAATGTCTTTCTGGTTTTCCCTGCATAGAATCAATTCCTTAATACCGGCACGTTTTGCCGCCAGAATTTTTTCCTTGATGCCGCCAACAGGAAGTACTTTTCCACGAAGTGTTATCTCGCCTGTCATCGCCAGATTACTTTTCACTTTACGCTGTGTAAAGGCAGACACTAAAGAAGTTACCATCGTAACACCTGCACTCGGACCATCTTTAGGAATAGCACCTTCAGGTACATGCACATGCACATTCCAGTTTTCAAACAATTCTTCATTTATATTAAACAAAGACGCATGGGCATGGATATATTCAAGAGCCAGCATGGCAGATTCCTTCATCACATCGCCTAAGTTACCGGTCAAAGTCAGTTTCGAACCTTTTCCTTTACTCAAGCTGGATTCTACAAACAATATTTCTCCACCAACAGCAGTCCATGCAAGACCGGTTACTACACCTGCATATTCGTTACCCTGGTATTTATCCCGTGTATATTCTACTGCTCCCAGATACTCATGCAAGTCTTCCGGCTTAATAACAGAAGGTATTGGTTCGTCCGATGCAACTTTACGAGCCAGTTTACGCATTACCTTTGCTATCTTTTTATCCAATTCCCTGACTCCGCTCTCACGCGTATACGATTCAACGATTGCCTGCAAAGTCTTTTTCTGAAACTTCACTTTCCCTTTTTCTAAACCATGAATGCCCAATTGCTTCGGAACAAGATGTCTTGCTGCAATTTCAACCTTTTCTTCCATAATATAACCGCTCACTTCAATAAGTTCCATACGGTCTAATAAGGGTTGCGAAATCGTATTCAGGTTATTTGCGGTAGCAACAAACATTACTTTGCTCAGATCATAGTCTATATCCAGGTAATTGTCATGGAAGGCATTATTCTGCTCAGGGTCCAGCACTTCCAATAATGCTGCAGCGGGATCACCTTTAAAATCATTCGTCACCTTATCGATTTCATCCAGAATGAATACCGGGTTAGACGTTCCCGCCTTCTGTAAATTCTGAATAATACGTCCGCACATAGCACCGATATATGTACGTCTATGACCACGTATTTCTGCCTCATCATGAAGGCCACCCAGAGAAACACGGACATACTTACGATTCAAAGCCTCGGCAATAGACTTTCCTAGAGATGTTTTACCTACTCCCGGAGGTCCGTAAAGACAAATAATCGGCGACTTCATATCACCTTTCAGTTTCAGGACTGCAAGATGTTCAATAATACGTTCTTTTACCTTTTCCAATCCGTAATGATCTCTATCCAGAACCTTCTGCGCGTGAGACAGGTTAAAGTTATCTTTACTATACTGGTTCCATGGCAGATTTACAATTGTCTGCACATATTGCGTCTGGATAGAAAAATCAGGAGATTGAGGATGCAGACGTTCCAGTTTACGCAATTCTTTTTCAAATATTTCGGCAACTGCAACCGGCCATTTCTTTTTAAAAGCTTTCTCACGCAATTCCTTTATCTCCAGCTCATTGATATTCCCGCCCAACTCTTCCTGTATCGTCTTAATCTGCTGTTGGAGGAAATATTCTTTCTGTTGCTGGTTTATATCTTCGTGTGTCTTCATCTGGATGGAAGCTTTCAGCTCCACCAACTGATACTCGCGATTCAAGATAAAAAGCAAACGGTAAGCACGATCTTTCAAGTCTCCGATCAAAAGAAGTTGCTGTTTTTCGGATGCACCACTTGGAATATTGCTACACGAGAAATTTACCAGATACAGTATGTTCTGATTGTTCTTTATAGAAAAGATAAGATCACGCGGAGGATCGGCTACTGCCCCCAACATCTTTATTGTCAAATCCTTTATAGTAGAAATAAGAGCTTCAAACTCGCGGTCGCTCTTATCTGGCACAGTATCTTCCAGAATTTTAATCTGTCCGGTGAGATACGGTTCCGTTTCAACTAAACTATTCAGTTCAAAACGCTTCTTACCTTGCAAAATAACCGTAGTTGTTCCGTCCGGCATTTCCAATACGCGGACAACATCAGCAATCACACCCGTTGTATACAAATCATCGAATCCCGGTTCTTCGGTTGCCATGTCTTTTTGGCAAACCACACCAATCAAACTCTTCTTATGCAGTGCTTCCTTTATTAATCGCATCGATTTGGGACGCCCCACAACAACAGGCATAGCTACTCCCGGGAATAGCACCATATTACGAAGCGGAAGAATAGGGACTACATCCCCTACTTTATCTACTCCTTCAGTAAAATCTTCATCCACATCGCATTCTGTAAGAATTGGCATAACAATCCCTATATTGTCATCCATATCATCGTATGATTCCGGGCTAAATACTCTCTTTTTTCCTTTCATATATACATTAATCATTGTATATGTTAATACAATAAACGTGCCAAAGTTACAGATTTTAGTCCGAATCTGACTACTTTTGCATCAGCAATAATAAAATGATATGGCAAATCCTTATTTTCAATTTAAAAAATTTACCGTATGGCATGACAAATGTGCTATGAAGGTAGGTACCGACGGGGTTCTTTTGGGAGCCTGGGCTAACACATATCTTTGCAAAAACATATTGGATGTTGGTACCGGAACAGGACTCATTGCACTAATGCTGGCACAGCGTAGCACAGCTCAGGCAGATGCAATAGATATAGACGCAGATGCATGCCTTCAGGCAAAAGAGAACATACAGGCTTCTATTTTCGCCGGACAAATCAATATTTATCATACCTCTTTTGAAGAGTACATAAAACAAACCGATAAAAGATACGACCTTATTGTATCCAATCCGCCTTATTTTACAGATTCCTTAAAATGTCCGGATCATAAACGAACTATTGCACGACATACAGAAAGCCTTCAGCTTTTCGACTTGATAACCGGTTGCCTGCAAATCGTAACATCAAACGGAAGAATCGCATTAATACTACCTTTTGACAAGAAAGAAGAACTGATGAAAATCGCAGAAGAGAACAAGCTTTTTGCCATCCACATCACAAACGTCATTCCTGTACCCGGAGCCGAGCCCAAAAGAATACTGATAGAATTATCGCCTGCCCAGTCATTAAAAATTGAAAATGAACTCACAATCGAAAAAGCCCGCCATCAATATACTCCTGAGTTCAAAGCATTAACCAGAGACTATTATCTGAAATAAACAAAAAGCAAGCTTTTTCCAATCCGAAGAAAGATATCTAAAACACAAAAAGTTCAGTATTCCAATAAAAAATCAAAAGCCCGGGGGAAAAGTTTTATCCGTATGAAAAAAAAGTTTCATCAGCACAAAACAAAAGTTTCATCGGCATGAAAACAAAAAAACACCGGCAACACGTGCTACTTTTATTTAAAGATATAGGGAAGTCTTTTATCAAAAAAACGGGTCACTTCATCAAATAAATAATGTACCTCTTCCGAGAAAGAAACGACCTCGGGTGTAAGCACCTTCAATGCTCTTGGTTCCAGTGTTATATCTATACGGCTTTCGGCCATAATAGGTTCGCCATCCAGGTGCATGACTCCCGGTTTCTGACGAATAATAGTAACCTGATGCGCCTTCATTGTCTTGATCTTACTATTACGATCTATCTGTTTTGTAAACAATTGTATTGCAAGAGGTGCAATATCAAGTGGGGTAAACGGAGAAAGAATAGTAACATCCATCTGACCGTCCTGTATATTTGCATGAGGAGCTATAAAAGCATTATTACCATATTGAGAAGCATTAGCACAAGCTACCAGAAAGGCTTTTTCCTTTATTGTCTGGTTATCCACCTGTAACTCGTAAGGTTCCGGCTTATAACTTAAGTATTCTTCAACCGTATTTTTTATATATGTAAGAGAACCACGACGTTTTTCATTTGCAAATTTCTGGCTTACGGCAGCATCGAACCCAACGCCACAAGTACAGAAAAATACACGTCCGTTAGCCCTGCAACAGTCAATGGTAGTAACATGGCCTTTACTGATCAAGTCTACAGCCCTACGGATTTCCATAGGGATATGCAACTCACGGGCCAAACCATTACCCGAACCTTTCGGGACAATACCCAGCACTGCATCCGAATGGATCATGGCACGTGCTATCTCATTCACCGTTCCGTCGCCCCCCACAGCTATTATATAATGTACGCCATCCTTTATTGCCTGCTTTGTAAGCTCACTGGCATGACCTGCGTATTCGGTAAAAGTTATATTTAACGAACAATGACTCCGAAGGCACATTTCTTCTATCATCTTAGGAATCTTACGCTTTGAGCCAACCCCGGATATAGGATTAATAATAGCTTGTACCTTTATATCACATCCGTTCATTTTGAATTTATCTTTAACTTTGAGAAGACAAAAATAATGCTTTTATAAAACTTTTAAAGCATTTGGACTACTATAAGTTATTTTTTTACTACTTTTGCGGCTGGATTTGTCGAAACAGAGATGCTGATATACCGGCAAATCGGAATTCTTTCATACGGAATAAACAAATAGCGAGAAATCATTCTCTTAATAACACATATGAAACTTTTACAAGAGAAATTAGCAAAGTACGATGCTCCTCAAAGAGCTATGGCAGCAGGGATTTATCCCTATTTCAGAATGATTGAAAGTGATCAGGACACAGAAGTGATGATCAGTGGTAAAAAAGTTCTGATGTTTGGTTCAAATGCGTACTTGGGATTAACAAACCATCCTAAAGTAAAAGAGGCAGCTATTGAAGCCATTAAAAAATATGGTACAGGTTGTGCTGGTTCACGATTCCTGAATGGAACGTTGGACTTACATATCCAATTGGAAAAAAGATTAGCAGAGTTTGTTGGTAAGGAAGATGCCATCGTATATTCTACAGGCTTTCAAGTTAATTTAGGCGTGGTTTCCTGTGTAACAGGACGTGAAGATTACATTATTTGGGATGAATTAGACCATGCATCTATTATAGAAGGCCATCGCCTTTCTTTCTCCACCAAATTAAAATACAAACACAACGACATGGATTCGCTGGAGAAACAACTCCAAAAATGCGAACCGGACAAAGTAAAACTGATCGTTATAGATGGCGTATTCAGTATGGAGGGCGATGTTGCCAAATTACCGGAAATAGTTGCGTTGGCTAAGAAATATAATGCTAGCGTAATGGTAGACGAAGCACACGGTATAGGTGTATTCGGCAATCAAGGACGCGGAACCTGTAACCATTTCGGCGTAACAAATGATGTTGACCTGATTATGGGAACATTCAGCAAATCTTTCGCTTCTATCGGTGGATTTATCGCAGCTGACGAATCAGTAATCAACTATTTACGCCACCATTCCCGCTCATATATCTTCAGTGCAAGTAATACCCCGGCTGCAACCGCTGCTGCCAATGCAGCTCTGGATATTATGTTGAGCGAACCTGAGCGTATACAGCACTTATGGGATCTGACACATTATGCACTAGACGGTTTCCGTAATATGGGTTGTGAGATAGGCCATACTTCCACTCCTATTATACCGTTGTTCATCCGTGATAACGATCTTACATTCCTTATCGTAAAAGAATTATTCGAAGCAGGCATATTCGTAAACCCAGTAGTAGCTCCGGCTGTAGCATCAGAAGACACGCTAATCCGTTTCTCTTTGATGGCAACTCATACGAAAGAACAATTGGATTATGCCTTGGAAGCTATTCATAAGGTATTTAAAAGCCACGGTTTAGTAAAATAATCAGCAAGTCTGACAGAATATAAACAGAAAGCCCGGTAGTAAACAGTTGCTACCGGGCTTTCTTACATATTTTTATCGGCACATGCGGAAGTGTTAGAATAAATCACTATTTTTGCGTATTGTACATTAAATATATACATATTATACAACCTAGAAAATGGATTTCAAACTAAATACAGGAAGTTGCTGCATGGGAAAAAAAGGATGCAGCAAAGTACAAAATACAAAACTCAATACATACGATTGGCTTTGCGATGTTCCGGATGCAGAGAATGCAACCGATTACGTAGAGGTACAATTTAAAAATACCCGCAAAGGGTATTATCTTAACAGTTCGAAAATACCTCTGGAGAAAGGAGACATTGTTGCAGTAGAAGCAAGTCCGGGTCATGATATCGGAATTGTAACCCTAACCGGAAAACTGGTTCTTCTGCAAATGAAAAAAAACAATGTACGTACCGGAGAAGGAAACGAACCTAAAAAAGTCTACCGAAAAGCAAAACCCAACGATATCGAGAAATACGAAGAAGCAAAGGCTAAAGAACATGCAACGATGATCCGGTCACGTCAGATTGCGACCGAATTAGGCCTAAACATGAAAATCGGAGACGTGGAATACCAAGGAGATGGAAACAAAGCTATATTCTATTATATCGCCGATGAACGTGTAGACTTCCGGCAACTTATTAAAGTACTTGCGGAAGCATTTCGTGTCCGTATTGAAATGAAACAAATCGGAGCCCGTCAAGAAGCCGGACGTATCGGCGGAATTGGCCCTTGCGGACGCGAACTTTGTTGTTCAAGCTGGATGACAAGTTTCGTTTCGGTAGCCACTGGGGCAGCCCGCTATCAGGATATTTCGATGAACCCCCAGAAGCTGGCAGGACAATGCGCCAAGTTGAAATGTTGTATCAACTACGAGGTAGATGCATACGTAGAAGCACAAAAACGTTTGCCATCCCGGGAAATTGTTCTGGAAACTAAAGATAATTCATATTATCATTTCAAAACAGATATCTTCAAACAAGAGATTACTTATTCTACCGACAAATCATTTGCCGCCAATCTGATAACCATACCAGCCAAACGTGCTTTTGATGTCATCAACATGAATAAGAAAGGTAATAAACCTATTTCTCTGGAAGCCGACACAAAACCTCAGCCCCCCAAGAGAGATGCTCAAGATATCTTAGGGCAGGATAGCGTAACACGTTTCGATTCTGTAAAGAAAAAGAAAAAGAAACGTAGTAACGGAGACAATAATAAGAATGGTACAAATGAAAATACCCGAAATAGTACCAATACAAATATTACCTCAAACAATCCAGAAAACACGGGTAATACCAACAGCAATGGAAACAGAGAAAGTGGTAATAGAAACAATAACCGTTATGCAAATAATGGTAACCGGAACAACCGTCCGAAGCAAAAACCGAAAATAAACAACAACGATAAGCAGAATAACAATGACAAGCCCCAGCAACCTGTTAAACCGGCTAACCAACCGGAAAACAAGCCAGAAGCTTAAAAGCTGCATTGCTGCCTTTGTATCTCTATTGTTCTTCTCCTGCGAGAATCAGGCCTTGTACGACCAATACCAGGCCATTGATAATACATCGTGGGAAAAGAACAAAGAATATTATTTTACTTTCCATGTAACAGATATATCCACTCCATATAACCTTACACTGGAAATACGAAATAATAACCTTTATCCCTATCAAAACTTATGGTTATTTTGTAATGAAGAATTGCCCGTTGGCCCATTGAAAAGAGATACAATAGAGTGCACGCTTGCTGACGAATACGGCAAATGGTATGGACATGGCATTTCCCTTTTCCAGTCTAGTTTTCCTATTCGTACGAACTATCTATTCCCTTATGAAGGACAGTATACCTTTAGCTTCAGGCAAGGTATGAGGAATGAAGCATTGCCGGGTATTCAGGAGATCGGTATGAGGGTAAAAAAAGCCGAATAAGATCAATGTTCTTTACGGGAAGCATCTAACCGAAGAAATATAAACAACAGGATAGTGAAACCCCACAAAGAAGATCCTCCATAGCTGAAGAATGGCAACGGAATACCAATTACAGGAGTCAGTCCTGTAACCATTCCCACATTTATCGCTAGATGGAAGAAAAAGATGGATGCAACACTATATCCATAAACGCGTCCGAATGTATTACCCTGTCTTTCAGCCAATACGATAAGGCGTAAAATAAATATTCCAAACAAAATAAGTACGGCAGCAGAACCCAGAAAACCCTGCTCCTCTCCTACAGTACAAAAAATAAAGTCAGTATCTTGTTCGGGGACATATTTCAATTTCGTCTGTGTTCCGTTCAAAAATCCTTTGCCGGAAAAGCCACCCGAACCAATTGCAATCTTTGATTGATTCACATTATAACCTGCACCACTAGGATCATCCTCCAATCCCAAAGATACTTTAATACGAACCTGTTGATGCGGTTCCAATATATTATCGAACACATAGCTCACTGAAAACAGGAAAGCTAAAGACCCTAATGCAAAAAGAGCTATCAAGACATAATGCCAGACCCAATTCCTTATCGACAAATATATCAAATACAACACCGATAATAACACAAGCCCTTCGGCTATAAAAGCAAAATTAACCGGAGTAAATATAGATACTATATATCCTACCAAATAAGCACATGCCGTGCCTGCCAATATACAAAATATGGCTTTGCCATCCTTCCGTTCAATTTGGATCAAAAGCATCGTTATAACTAAAATCATGCATGAAACCAATAGCTCGCCAACAGGAGTAATCCCTGTAATTACTTCTGAATATTTCATCCCGGCAACAAAGAAAACTACAGCACAAACTCCCGCCAAAAGTATATAGCCAGACATTCCTTCCCGATAAAGCATCAGAAAAAATGCCAGGTAAACCAAAGCAGAACCAGTTTCCTTTTGTAACAGAATACAAACCATCGGTAAGAAAATCAGCAACAATGTTATCATGAAATTCTTAGGTGTAGTAAGCTTAAAGGCATACGTATTCATCAGTTTGGCGACAACCAAAGCCGTAGCAAACTTTGCAAACTCGGCAGGCTGCAAACGAACCGGCCCCAAAACAAGCCACGAATGCGATCCTTTTATATTAGGAGCAAGGAAGATAGTAGCTATCAACAAAAGAATTACAGCTATATAAATCAGGTTGGCAAAAATATCGAAAAAGTTGCTATCCAACATGAGTATTACAAAAATGATCACAGCCGACAGACCAATCCAAATTAACTGCGAACCAGGACGACCTGACGGATCAAACAGCCCCACATTATCAAACTCATAACTGGCACCACAAATACTAAACCAACCGGCTATTACCATTACAACATAAAGTATAATAGTAAACCAATCAACCGACTTCCATATTTCTGTTTTTCTATAACTCACGATCCGGTAATGATAAAATATTAGGTGACACTACTGCATTGGCCATTGTTTCTTCCAGCAGTTTATCCGCTTCCGAAATAGTTCCGGTCAGGTACTTCTCCATCATCAATTTTCCTATAGGAACTCCATAAGTTGCACCAAACCCTCCGTTTTCAACATATACACAAATGGCAACTTTAGGATTCTGATAAGGAGCAAAACCGATAAACGCCGAATGGTCTTTTCCATGAGGATTTTCCGCCGTACCGGTTTTTCCACAGACTTCTATGCCCGGAATAGCAGCACGCGTACAAGTTCCACCTAGTACGGCATTGCGCATACCTTCGGCCACAATTTCATAATTCTTACGCTCTATCATTGTATAACGCTTATTGGTATAAAGCGTATCCAGCGGAGTGTCTTGTATTTCCTTCACCACATGAGGAGTAATAAAATGACCTCTGTTTGCTATAGTAGCAGCCAAATTACAAATCTGTAATGGAGTAGCAAGTATTTCTCCCTGGCCTATTGCAATCGAAATAATCGTACTGGAATTCCAACGTCCACGATAATATTTATCGTAATATTTACTATTAGGAACAAACCCTCTTTTCTCTCCCGGCAAATCAACTCCTAATTTATAACCGTATCCCATAGAAATAAGGTAGTTTTTCCATACTTCAAAAGCTTCTTGAACTGTAGAATACCGTTTACGGCTGTCTATCATATCATGTAATCCCCAACAAAAATACGAATTACAGGAAGTAGCCAGGGCATATGTAAGATTCAGTGGTGAAGCATGCCCGTGACAAGCTGGTTTTCCACCTCTAAACGTATAACCATGGGCACATGTGTATTGCGTTTCTTTTGTAATGACTCCTTCCTGCAGAAAGGTCAGAGCCTGAGTAGGTTTAAAGGTCGATCCTGGAGGATAAAGCCCCATGATAGCTCTATTAAGCAATGGTTTGTCGGGATTCCTTTCCAGCAATTTATGATTTTTACCCCTTTGGCGGCCGGATAACATTCCCGGATCATAAGACGGAGTTGAAACCATACATAATATCTCACCCGTCTCCGGTTCAATCATCACTATGCTTCCCCTTTTATTTTGCATTAACCTCTCCCCAAGCTCCTGTAATTCCATATCGATAGATAAGGTCAGATTCTTACCCGAGACCGGAGCCACGTCAAATTTACCCTCTTCATAACGGCCCTTGATGCGGCCATGCGCATCACGCAGCAGGATTTCCACGCCTTTCGTACCACGCAAAACGCTTTCATAAGACTGTTCTATACCACTGCGGCCGGAGTTGTCGCCCTGAACATAATAATCGTCATTTTCTATATCCTTGCGGTTTACTTCCCCAATTGTACCCAACACATGAGCTGCATAAGGATATTCATACTCACGGATTGTACGGTTCTGGATATAAAAGCCGGGGAATTTATATAATTTCTCTTGTAATACACCACACTCACGGGCAGATAACTGGTTCATAAAAACCTGTGGCACATACGATGAATAACCGGGATTCAACCGACGGTCTTTAACGTCTGCCATACGCTTGACAAACTGCTGCTTGGTTATCCCCAAGATATTACAAAAGTCCAACGTATCGAAGGGTTGTATTTCACGCATGATAAACATCACATCATAAGCCGGTTGGTTATACACCAGCATCTTACCATTCCGGTCGTACATAATTCCGCGGGAAGGGTATAGAGTTTTCTTCAGGAACGCATTACTATCGGCCCATGCTTTATAGTCGCTATCTATAATTTGCAAAAAGAACAGACGAACAATAAAGATGAGTACCAATAAAATAACAGCCCCGCCAATTACATAACGTCTGTTTTCGAGTGTGTACTTAGTATTACTCTCCACTTTTCTGAGACTCTATATTGAATGCTTCTACCGTACAAACTAACAATGTTGTCATTGCTACACTTGCAAAAATACGAAGGGCAAGAAACACCGGATCAAAGAATGTCAATGATTCTAATAAAAATAATGCCACATGCTGTATTATTATGAACGTAACAGCATATCTAAAAAAGCCGCCATATCCAAATGTTTTATATGACGGATATATACCTTCCGGAAGATCCTTCCCCATATAAAACCGTATCAGAGGCTCGCGTAGAAATCCGGCCAATGTACAAGCGGCAGCATGCATTCCCGGGGTATTCGAAAACATATCAATAGCAAGACCAGCCAAAAAAGAAAAAAACACGACTTTGGTTTGAGACATTCCCACCGGAAGTTTAATAATAAAATAAAGGTATAGAAATGGCGTTGCAATCCTAAGGAAGTGAATGTTATTCAAGACCAATACCTGAATTAAGACAAACACAACAAAATAAAATAAGCCTCGCAGTAGATTAATCATTTCTTTTCGCCTCTAATTCTAAACTTAGCTGTTCCGCCTGGCGGTAGTTCTTTATAATCCTGACATCGTTCAATGCCTGGAAATCTGTTGCCAATAATACTTCCAACGAATAGAAGTTATCATCATGTTGCTTCTTAAAATCCGAAACCGTACCTACAATAATTCCCGCAGGAAATACGGCCGAATAGCCACTTGTAACAATTGTATCTCCCTTATCAAACTGCACATGGCGCGGTAATTCGTCCAGATTTGCATAGCGGGAGTTACGCCCATTCCAGCTCAAAGAACCAAAATAGCTGCTTCCCAATACTTTGCAACTCAACCGGAACTTTGGATTCAACAAAGGAATCACCACTGCAAAATGATCCGAAACAGCGGATACAATCCCAACCACTCCACGCTCGGAAACGACTCCCATATCCCGGTCTATACCATCCTTACGCCCTTTATTTACCGTAATATAATTAGACAAATGCGTCACACTGTTGTTTACAACCTCTGCCATCACACAACTATATGGAAACTGTTCTGTCGAATCAGGCGCAAAGCCAGCGAAGGCAACTGTGTCTGCCATCATCATGTCCAAACGATCCTGCATTTCCAACATTTGAAGTTCCAACTGCCCGTTACGTTCCAACAACTCCTTATTAATCTCCCGGAGATTCAAATAAGAAGTTACATAGCCGGAAACAGAAGCAATGTGTCCTGTTACTACATTTGCCGAACTAAACATGATATTCCGTTGATACGCATTATTATGATAAATGAGTATCAAAGAAAGTACTTCGAGCAACAAAAACAGAAACCAATGCCTCTTCCTCACCAGGAAATCAAGCAGTTTACGCATAGTCTTTAACAGTTGACAGTTGACAGCTTACAAATGGCAGGTAGATAGTAAATTACTTGTCATTTGTAAGCTGTCAACTGTCAATTATCTAATAAGGAAATTAAATTTATCGATATTTTTCAGAGCCACTCCCGTACCTTTAGCAACTGCATGCAACGGGTCTTCGGCTATATGGAACGGAATATTGATCTTATCAGTCAAACGCTTGTCCAAACCACGCATCAAAGCTCCACCTCCGGCAAGATAGATACCATTACGTACAATATCGGCATATAATTCCGGCGGTGTTTGTTCCAAAGCACTTAAAATTGCAGCTTCCATCTTAGAGATCGATTTCTCCAAACAATGAGCTATTTCCTGATAAGAAACAGGAACTTCCATTGGCAAAGCCGTCATCTGGTTAGGGCCATGAACAACATAATCTTCAGGCGGGTTATCAAGAAACGTAAGCGCCGAACCGACATTTATTTTAATCAATTCAGCCGTACGTTCGCCCACCTTAACATTATGCTGACGGCGCATATATTCCATAATATCTGCAGTCAGATCATCACCGGCAATGCGGATAGACTTATTCGAAACAATTCCACCCAGAGAAATCACGGCAATTTCCGTCGTACCACCGCCTATATCTACAATCATATTTCCTTCCGGAGCTTCCACATCGATACCTATACCAATTGCAGCGGCCATCGGTTCGTAAATCATATACACATCACGACCACCGGCATGCTCGGCAGAGTCGCGCACGGCACGTATTTCCACTTCAGTACTACCGGAAGGTATACATACCACCACGCGCAAAGAAGGAGAAAACCAGTGATTTCTCTGGTTTATCATTTTTATCATGCCCCGCATCATCTGCTCGGCAGCATAAAAGTCGGCAATTACACCATCACGTAACGGACGAATCGTACGAATATTTTCATGCGTCTTTCCGTGCATTTGCCGAGCCTTTTCTCCTACCGCCAATACCTTATCTGTCCGACGGTCAAGAGCTACCACAGACGGTTGGTCTACCATAATCTTACCATTGCTTATAATAATAGTATTGGCAGTACCCAGGTCTATCGCTATTTCTTGAGTGAAAGAGAATAATCCCATTATAATAATTCTGTTAATGTGTCAATATGCCAATTCGAAATTTCATAATTGGCATATTAGTATTTGTTAATGTTTAAAGTGACGTATACCTGTTTTAACCATTGACAAGCCATGTGCATTGCAATACTCAACAGATAATTTGTCATTAATAGAACCTCCCGGTTGAATTACAGCAGTAATACCTGCATTATCAGCAATTTCCACACAGTCAGGGAACGGGAAGAAAGCGTCGGATGCCATCACAGCACCGTTCAAATCAAAGTTAAATGATTTAGCCTTCTCAATAGCTTGTTTCAGAGCATCTACACGCGAAGTTTGTCCGATACCACTCGCGCAAAGCTGCTTATTCTTCACCAATGTGATTGCATTAGACTTGCTGTTCTTCACCAGCTTATTGGCAAATAACAGGTCTTCTATTTCCTGCGTTGTCGGTTTTTTATCTGTCATCGGTTCCAGATCTCCGGCTACCTGAATACTCAAATCTTTTTCCTGCATCAAAACGCCGTTCAGTAATGAACGGAACTGCACCGGGCAAGTTTTACATTCCTTACGGATCAGAATGATACGGTTCTTCTTCTGTTTCAAAACTTCCAAAGCATCAGCATCATAAGCCGGAGCAATGATAATTTCGAAGAATATTTTGTTAATTTCTTCAGCCGCTTCTTTATTGATTGTTGTATTGGTTATTAAAATACCACCAAATGCAGAAACCGGGTCACCGGCCAAAGCATCTTTCCAGGCATCCGTCACATTTGCACGCGAAGCGATACCACAAGCGTTATTATGTTTCAGTATAGCGAAAGTCAACTCATCGAACTCATCAATCAAATTAACCGCTGCATCAATGTCTAATAAGTTGTTATAAGAAACTTCTTTTCCGTGAATCTGTTCGAACATATCGTTAAACTTTCCATAGAACTTGGCAGCCTGATGAGGATTTTCACCATAACGCAAGTGCATAGGCTCGTCTACACCTGCACGGAAGTAAGAGCCATCACATCCGTCAAAGTAGTTAAAGATAGCAGAATCGTAACCGGAAGAAACAGCAAATGCTTCTTTAGCAAACCAGCGGCGGTCTTCAATTGTTGTTTCCGCACCTTTTTCATTTAACAAATTCATCAAAGGTTGATATTGTGCTTTGGAAGCAACGATTACCACATCCTTAAAATTCTTTGCTGCAGCACGTATCAAGGAGATACCGCCTATATCTATTTTTTCAATGATAGCTTGTTCTTCTGCGCCGGAAGCAACAGTTTCTTCAAACGGATAAAGGTCTACTATGACCAAATCTATTTCCGGTATTTCATATTCTGCAATCTGAGCCTTATCTCCTTCATTATCTCTACGGTTCAAAATCCCACCAAATACTTTCGGGTGAAGTGTTTTCACGCGTCCCCCTAAAATCGAAGGATATCCGGTCAAATCTTCCACGGCATCACAAGGAATACCTAAAGACTCAATAAATGTTTGTGTTCCACCTGTAGATACAAAGCTCACGCCTTCATTGTGGAGTTTCTTTAAGATCTCATCCAATCCCTCTTTATGGAATACTGAGACCAATGCACGTTTCATTCGTTTCGTTGCAGCCATCTTTGTTTCGTTTACTTTAATGTTTTAGAGCACAAAATTAGTCATTAATTATTTGGGGCAAAAGAAATTTGAGTAAAATAATATTTAAGGTGTGAATTAAAAACAAAACCCTACTTTTGATCAGACTCATTATTCACCGGCTACTACTGCCCCTCATCTTCATTAAAAAGTTCAACATCAACATTTTTAATATTCCTATACACACATCTGCCTTTGTTATTTTTGTCTGCATAAACATTTTCTTATTGTTTTAACTTCCCAATAAACAGCACATTATTGTCATCTTCGGTAAGGCTATTATTTAATTTCATCAATTTATCCTTCATCTCAGGTGTCATTTTCTCTGATTTTGATAACGCTTTTTCTAATTGCTCTTTAAGCTCGTATGGGAACATATTGGCAATGCAATAGCCTCTGTTAAAAGTCACATAGGAAGGGCCATCAATATTTCCTAGCATATTAAATTTCAGGTTGGCATAACATCCCCGCAAATTGTTTTTATCGACTATAATCAGCGGATAACGGGGCACACTGCCATCCCAACTCGCTCCTTCACCAACTAATCTGGTAAAATAATGAGAAGATAATTCTGTGTAAATATGACGTAATATATTTTCGTCTTTCCATTTGACAGTAAAAACAGGTTCCAGAACATTATTTTGTTCACTATAATGATAGATAGAATCCATAATAGGCATCCAATGGAATAAAGAAAAATCCAATAAAGCTGTGTTTTGCGACTCATTTACCTCATTACTGTAATCCCCCGGATCTATAACAAAATGTCCGGCATCGATACTTTGGAGGATATTTCCCTCAAAATCCTGTCGCCAGACAACAAATGGTGTATCAATAAAAGGCAAGGCCATCATAGTCAATTCTTTTTTCTTTGCATTAATTCGGAAACGTCCTTTATGAACTGGAAAAGGGAAAGGAATGTGTTGTAGTGGTTTTCCCTCCAAATCAAAAACCAATAGTTTATTTGCCCTATAAGAAAGCAAATAAACCCTTCCGTTTTCTTCATCGATATAACTGTCATAGATTGCTATATAATATTCATCAGGTCCTTGACCAGCTGATGATATAGAGCGAATGTATTTGCCTTTCCGATTGAATAGTTTGTAATCTTTGAGGTTACTGTTATAAAGACCAATGTAATTTTCACTTACAGCAAAAGCATAGGAATGACCAACCAGCGCTTCTTCCGAATTTTCCAACCGGATTATCTCATAATCGGACAAAAAAAAGACTTAAGGGAACATTAAACGTATCTCTAACCGATGAAAAATCCAGCGTTATTAAAGAGTCTGTTTTATGTGCAATTACAGGACAGTCTGCCAATGTCAACCGTTCTTTTTGCTTGTTGTTACAAGAGAAAAAGAACGGAACAATAACGAATAAATAAAAGAGAATTTGGTTCTTCATAATCATTATCTCCATCTGTTTATTTTACACTTTTAAATTTTCTGACAAAATAGCTTTATTTAATAAGACCATTAATTCTTTCTTATTCTGAACAAAGGATATATCAAATTGATTGATTTCCCCCAAAGATAATAAAAAAACATTATCAACCAGCCTATTCCGAATATTTAGTAATAAAAAAAAGAACAAGTCCACATCTGGTAATAAAAGAATATTTAAAGAAATCGCAACAACCCTCCCGTTTAATTCATCTCGATCTTTTTACAAAATCATCGGGAACATTAAAAAAAATCATCCCGATGATTTATTCCGGTATTGACATTGAAACGATTTTTAGCAAGGTCTCCATAATATTTTTCGTACCTTTGCAGCCTCTATAGCAAATTAATAGGTATTATAAGATATGATTACAGTAAACAATCTGGACGTACAGTTTGGAAAACGCATCCTGTTTCAGGATGTCAACATGAAATTTACACCGGGCAACTGCTACGGTATCATCGGAGCAAACGGTGCAGGAAAATCTACTTTCTTACGCGTTATCAGCAAGCAGCTCGATCCAACGCGCGGCACTGTTAGCTTGGGTCCGGGCGAACGTTTATCCGTATTAAGCCAGGATCACTTCGCTTTTGACGAATATACGGTAATGGACACTGTGTTAATGGGACATACTACCCTTTGGGAAATAATGAGTGAAAAAAACGCTCTTTACGAGAAACCGGACTTTAGCGATGCCGATGGCATCCGCGTTTCGGAACTGGAAGAAAAGTTTGCAGAAATGGAAGGATGGAATGCCGAAAGCGATGCTGCCAGCCTATTGAGCGGCTTAGGCATCAGCGAAGAGTTTCACTATAGCATGATGAAAGACTTAAGCGGTAAGCAAAAGGTCCGCGTACTTCTGGCGCGTGCACTTTACGGTCAGCCGGATAACCTACTACTGGATGAGCCTACCAACGACCTCGACCTGGAAACCGTAAGCTGGCTTGAAAACTACCTGTCAAATTTTGAACATACCGTATTGGTAGTAAGTCACGACCGCCACTTTCTGGACTCGGTATGTACGCATACCGTCGACATCGACTTTGGTAAACTGCAAATGTTTGCCGGCAACTATAGCTTCTGGTACGAATCGAGCCAGTTAGCGCTCCGTCAGCAACAGAACCAGAACAAGAAGGCGGAAGAGAAGAAAAAGGAACTGGAAGAATTTATCCGCCGATTCAGTGCCAACGTTGCCAAGTCCAAACAGACAACCAGCCGCAAGAAGATGCTTGAGAAACTGAATATCGAAGAGATCAAACCATCCTCACGCCGCTATCCGGGTATTCTGTTCTCGCCGAATCGCGAGCCGGGCAATCAAATTCTTGAAGTAAAAGGATTAAGCAAAAGCATCGAAGGCAAAGTCTTATTCAAGGATTTAAATTTCAACATAGAGAAAGACGACAAAGTCGTCTTCATCAGTCGCGACCCGCGTGCCATGACAGCCCTCTTCCAGATTATCAACGGGGAAGATAAAGCCGATGCAGGCACCTATCAATGGGGACAGACCATTACTACCACCTACCTGCCTCTGGACAACTCGGTGTATTTCAATTCCGATTATAATCTGATCGACTGGCTTAGCCAGTTCTCACCCGACACCAACGATGTATTCTTGAAAGGTTTTCTGGGACGTATGCTGTTCTCCGGCGAAGAATTACTAAAAAAAGTCAGTGTGCTATCCGGAGGTGAAAAGATGCGCTGCATGATTTCGCGAATGATGTTGACAGACGCCAACTGTATCATTCTGGACACCCCGACAAACCATCTGGACCTGGAGTCCATACAGGCATTCAACAATACGTTGCAAACATTCAAAGGAAATATCCTGTTCTCCAGTCACGACCACGAGTTTATACAAACCGTTGCCAACCGTATTATCGAGTTAACCCCGAACGGAATTATCGACAGGATGATGGACTACGACGATTACATTACCGATCCTGCGGTTGCCGAATTAAGGGAAAAGTTATATAAATGAAACGAAGGATATTATTTATCGTAGCCATATTCATAGCCTGGCTTCCGGTTTTTATGATACAAAAACCGTTCTTTATGGTTCACCATCATGAATTAGCGAACTACTGTTCGCTAATTGATTACCTGCAGGTAATCTTTCATGGACTGAAGTTAGACTGCACCATATCCGGATATCTGACAGCCATCCCGCTGCTTCTGACAACAGGTTCGGTATGGCTGCACGGAATATGGCTCCGAAAATTACTATCCGCCTACTTTCTTATAATGGCAGCTCTCGTGGCTGCCATCTTTTCAATAGATATTGCATTATACGGTTTTTGGGGATTCCGTCTGGATGCAACCTTGTTCTTTTACCTGCAGTCGCCCAAGGATGCCATGGCAAGTGTGCCTGTCGGGTTGTTCATTATCCAGCTCCTCCTGTTTTTTGCCTATACATATATTATATATATCTATTTCAGGAAATGTATTCTTTCGTGGACGCCTGAAACAATGGTGCGCAAACGGATCATCGGGACAATATCATGTTTGCTATTGGGTGGCATTTTATTTATCCCTATCCGGGGAGGTGTCACAACATCTACCGCCAATGTCGGAATGGTCTATTTCAGCCAGAATCAGTTTCTGAACCATGCCGCCATTAACCCCTGTTTCAGTTTGGTTGCTTCTTTGTCCAAACAGCAGGACTTTGCAGCGCAGTTTAACTTCCTGCCCGAAGAGCGCAGGGAAGAGTTATTCAAGCAACTCACTTCCCCCCGCAGCAACAAGCAATTTCCCGATTCAATCTGCCCGGAAAAGCAACAGGTTTTAACCACTACCCGCCCCAATATCCTGATTATTCTTTTAGAGAGCTTCTCGGCCAACGCTATCGGAGCCGTCGGGGGTGAAAAAGATGTAACTCCCAACATAGACCGGTTAAGCAAAGAAGGGATTTTGTTTACCAACCTCTATGCAAATTCATTCCGTACGGACAGAGGGATCGTCTCGGTGTTGAACGGCTACCTGGCGCAGCCCACCACCTCGATCATGAAATATCCGGCCAAGAGCCAGACGCTCCCCTCCATTGCTAAAAGCCTGGATAAAGAAGGATATACGGCCGACATGTTGTATGGCGGAGATATAAACTTTACAAACATGCAAAGTTATTTCTTCAGCTCGGGCTACAGCAAAATCACGGCAGACCGCGACTTCCCCTTATCGAGCCGGTTAAGCAAATGGGGAACCAACGACGATATAACTTTTACATGGCTATACAATAACATCAAAGAAAGAGACAATACGAAGCCCTGGCTAACCACCTTTCTTACGTTGAGCAGCCACGAACCTTTTGAAGTCCCTTTCCACCATCTGAAGCACCCGTATCTTAACTCCGTAGCATTTACAGATAGCTGCCTGGGCAGCTTTATAGATAAAATGAAGCTGTTGCCGGCATGGAAAAACACATTAATTGTACTGGTTGCAGATCATGGATTCCGCTATCCCGAAGATGTAAAAGATTTCGAACCCCGCCGCTTCCACATCCCGATGATATGGCTGGGAGGCGCAATAAAAGAACCTATGGTGGTAGATAAATATGCCAACCAAACCGATCTGGCAGCCACATTGCTTAACCAGCTAGGATTAAAACACAATGAATTTGCATTCAGCAAAGACATTTTTGACCCATGTTATCCCGAATATGCCTTCTATACCTTTACCAACGGGTTTGGGTTCATAAACCGCACGGGATACTCGATCTACGATAACGAGAGCAACAAAATACTTATGGAATCGTCTTCCGACAACAGCAGCGAACGCACCGACAACGGAAAAGCCCTGCTGCAAACACTTTACGACGATCTGGGAAGCAGATAAACAAAAAGGAAGTTGAACACAAAAAGAGCGTAGATTAACGCAGATATTATTTTAAAGAAAATATATAATCTGCGTTAATCTACGCTCGTCTATGTCATCTGTATTCATGAGATGGCGGATCAAGTCCGCCTTAATATAGATGTATTAACGTGAGCCGCCAGCCCACCATACCGGTTCAGAATAAACATACTGGCCATTGCCAAAGGCTTCCTTTATATTCAAATTAGACAATACATCGGAACTACCATATGTATATCTCAACGGAAACTTAGTCTGGTTGTTCGGATTTGCCAACTCAACAAAGTTTTCGCCCATAGCTTTCATTCTACGATAATCATTATACGCCTCTACAGCTTCACCGGATGCGCCAAAGAATGCCAAATACTTCTGAACCATTGTTTCCTTTAATGGGTTTGCATCAAACAAAGGTTTTACGTTATCTGCAAAATAAGCATCAGCCACATCTGCCGAAAGGTCAACTTCACCTTCGATCCCCCAATCATAGATTGAAGACTCCAACGCAATCGCAGTATTAGCAAAACCAACAGCAATTGCTTCTTTCAAAGCTGCTTCAGCTTCCGTATTTTTCTTCAAACGGCAAAGAGCTTCTGCCTTGATGAATAAAAGTTCATGATAGCTCAACAGTTGGGTAGGAGCCGTAATAGCCCAGTCTGCCAATGAACAGTCATAGTTCATAGTACCCTGAACCGGATTACCATTAGGAGCTGCAAATATCTTGGCAGGATCGGTAGCCTGTTCCATCGGCTGTCCGTAATTATAATTCCAGCTTGTAGCAAATGATTGTGCCAAACGCGGGTCTTTACGATCCATCATTTTCTTAATCAAACTCTGGCTGGCACCTAAACCTGCACGGCTATACATGAAGTCGAACAAAGGATTCAACTGGTTGTTGCCATCATACACAGCAAATTTCATTTCCTCTCTAGATGAAGTAAATGATTTGGAAATATAATCCAATACCTCATTCAAAGTCTGTGTAGGATTTGCACTTTTAGATAAAAGGCGCATTGTGTAACGGGCTTTCAATCCATAAACAGCTTTCTGCCACAATGCCTTTTCAGCATCTATTTTACCATTGGAAGCTTTACCGTAAATCAAATCCTGCATACCCATAGATCCTGTAGCAGCGGCATCTGTTCCGTTCAGCAGTACAAAAGCATCATCCAAGTTTTGCATGATCTCCTTATATATTTCTTCCTGCTTGTCGATTGCCGGTTGCATATACAGCGGCGTACCCTGGTCCGTATATTCGCAAGCTTCTTTAAATGGTATATCGCCAAACAAGTCTGTCATAAGAGCATAGTTGTAAGCATAAAGTACTTTTGCAACACCTAAAGTTACATCGTTGCCCTCTTCAATACCACCTTCGGAACACTTTGCAATAACATCTTTAATGTCGCGGATATTCTGGTAAACGGCTCCCCACATATTATTATAAGTAGCTGCCAGGTTTGGTTCGCCACTACGGATCTCGGCATTATACGTTTGGTTGTCTATACCAACCTCATGCTCCATGTAGATAGAAGCATACGTAGAAAAGTCTCCACCAACTGCATTCAAAGCAGTACTGGTCATTACATCCGTCATAATAAATTTAGACGAAACAGTCTGCGGATGATTCTTATCTGCATTGATTTTATCCATCGTATCTTCAGTACAAGAAACCAACGGTAAAGTTATCAATGCGAAAGCAAATAATCTTTCTGCTATTTTATTTCTTTTCATTTTCCTTTTACCTAATTAAAATTTAACATTCATACCAAAACCATAACTTGAAGTCTGAGGCATTGAATAACGTTCAAAAGCACCTGTCATGTTATTATTACCCTGAGACGATTCCGGGTCGAAATTCGGGAACTCAGACCACAACAGAATGTTACGGGCAAATACGTTTACTGTAATAGACATCCATTTCTTCTCCAATACAGGATAACTCAAAGCAATCTCTCGTAATTTTAAGAAAGAACTATTATAAATAGAGGCTTCATCGATATTATTAATTGACTGGAAATAATTCTGCCATGCACTAGCTCCTTTAATTTCAATATCATTTTTAGAACCGTCTGCTTTTACACCGTCTACGATGAAAGATTCCGTATCACGGCCTTCAGTTGCTTTACTCATACCGAAGTAGTCCAGCAAACCGTTGGTTCCACCATACATCTGTCCACCCTTCTTCCAATCGAATACGGCACTCAAGCTAAACTTCCATACGCGGAGATCGGTATTGAAACCTAAAATAAAGTCAGGGGATACGCTTCCGATTACCTGGTCTTTTCCTGCCTGAGGAACACCATTCTCGTCAACAATCAGATTACCTTTATCGTCTCTTAAATAACCTACACCGTAGATAACAGGGAACTTATCTCCAATTCCGGCACGAACCTGAGGCGTTACGAAACCACCAAGGAAAATACTTTCCACACCAGGAGCCAGTTCGTCAACATAGTTGTCGATCTTTGTCCAGTTGGCTCCAATATTCCAGTCTACATTCTTAGTACGGATCGGGTTTACGTTAATAGTCAACTCGTGAGCGTTTGTATGAATACGTCCACCGTTTGTCAACAAATCCGAAGCACCTGTAGAACCGGCCAATGGAACCTGGAATATCTGGTCTGATACATTCTGACGAGAGAATGTATAGTTCAATGTCACCAGATTATTAAAGAAATTCAAATCTGCACCAAGTTCATATGAACGGGTGTTCTGAGGTTTCAAATTCGGGTCATAAATAACCGGATACGGAACAAAAGCTCCCATACCGTTAATAGGATAAACAACAGGATCAATCTGGTAGAAACCGCCACCATAAACAGGGGTGTAATAATAGTTTTCATAGTAATCGCCTGCCTGTCCTACTTCTGCATATGAAGCACGGATTTTTGCATAGTTTACAACTTCATTCTTCAGAGGTTCCAACTCTGTCAGGATAAAACCGGCAGAAACGGAAGGATAAAAGAATGAACGGTTATTACGCGGCATACTAGACACATAGTCGTTACGTCCTGTTACATTCAGGTATAACATATTACGATATGAAGCAGAAACACTACCGAAGAAACCAACTGTACGTTTGCTGCGCTGACGTTCCTGAGATTGCAATGTCGTTGCATTTTCAATATGGTTCCATCCCGGAAAATTGAATGAAGAACCAAATTCATAATATTTTTTTGTCTGGTTATGTACAACCTCATTACCCAAAATAGCATTCAATGTCCATTCCGGTGAAATAGTCCAGTCGTAATTAACAGTCAACAAAGAGTTGAAAGAGACATTACTCCAACCATAGTCTTCAACCTGTCCATTCATATTGGCTCCTTTATTTCCGTAGCCCCAGATATCCTGATAATGAGTTGTATAAGAATCTACGCCAATCTGATATTTAGCATTCAACGTATGATTGTCTGTTCCAAATTTCGTTTTGAAATTAAGGAAGCTATTACCAAAGAAACGATTTGTCTTTTCAATAAACTCATTATTCTTTACAAACCAGGGAGCAATAGCAAACGTAGTACTACGGAATGAATTCTGTTCATATATACTTTGCGACGTATGAGAAGGAATACCATTCAAATCATAACTAACAGGCGTAGGATAAACTGTTGCAAGTAATGCATCGTTAGCAGCCGGCATCTTTTTAATCTTTGAATTAATATAATTCGCAGTCACACCTGTAGTCCATTGTTCATGCAATTTAATTTCTGAAGTTATTTTTGCATTGTAACGATCCATACCTGTTTCAGGAATAATACCATCCTGAGTAGACGAACCCAAAGAAAATGCATAAGACGCTTTCTCTGTAGCCTGTGCCACATTCAAAGAATTATTCCAGGTAACACCTGTTTGGAAAAATCCACCAATATTATCGTAAACCTGAGGAGTAGCCCAAGGATCTATTCCTGCAGCTGCACGCTGTGGTACATAATATTTACCTGCATACTTCTGCGTATCACCTCCGTTATACTTATTAGCAACGTTACCTCCATATGTAGGATCATTTGCAAGATCTGAAATTTTAGGACCCCAAGATGCAGAGTTATAAGGAGAATAAGTGCCATTTGTACCCTGAGCGAATGTCTGCTGCAATTGCGGCTTACGTCCGAGAACATCAAACGATACGTTTGTATTGAATGAAACCTGAGGTTTTCCTTTTTCAATACCCTTACCACTCTTTGTAGTAATTACAATAACACCATTAGATGCGCGAATACCATAAAGAGCTGAGGCTGCCTGACCTTTCAAGACATTAATGCTCTCAATATCATTCGGGTCGATATCTACTGCACGGTTTGCAATATCGGTACCGGTTACACTAGCTTCCGTATCAATATCTGCAGAAGAAGCGATAGGCATACCGTCGACAACGTACAACGGAGTATTATCTCCTGTAAAAGAACGGGCTCCACGAATTGTAATTTGAGAAGAGGCACCCGGCATACCGGAAGAAGGTTTAATATCCATACCAGAAACCTTACCTTGTAAAGCACCAGCCAGGTTAGAATTAGCTCCTTTCGTCAGTTTTTCAGCCTTTACGTCCTGAACAGCATAACCCAAGGCTTTTTTCTCACGAGAAATACCCATCGCAGTTACAACTACTTCATCCAAATTTTGAGTATCTGATTTCAGTTTCACCATTACATTAGAAGAAACCGGAACTTCTTGTGTAGTCATACCAATATATGAAACCACCAATATTTTCCCGTTTGCGGGAACTTCCAAAGAGAAATTACCATCGAAATCGGTTACGGTTCCAATAGTAGTCCCTTTTACGATAATCGATGCACCAATAACCGGCTCTCCATCTTCGACAGATGTAACATGTCCTGTTACTTTAGTCGCCTGAGCCATCGCCATACCTATGCTCATCACCAAGCACAGTAAAGCAAAAGTCAACTTTTTCATCATAAACACACTCTTATTTATTAAACTTATACATAGAAAACAATCTTTCTTAAATTTAGTTCTATCAGAACTATGTAAAAATTTTAAGATTTTATATCGAAATACCTATTTGCATTAAAAACGGCTGCAAAAGTAGAAAAAAACATCAATAAAAACAACAAATTATTATTCAATACCCTGTTTTGCTTCTTGTTTTTAACTTTGAGTGTGTCATAATGTCAATCAAGACAGCTTTTTTTCTGTTTGAAATGTTAAAACAACATCTTCTAAAGCATTAAACTTATATAATTTGTTCCATTTTGATAGTTTTTTATGGAACGTGATTATTTGTTTATTTTATCATAGATAAGGTTCTTAAATATCAGGTGAGTGCTTTTTTCATAATTTATATACCTCGTAAAATAAAGGTAAACCCAATTTGATACTAATTATATATTTAGGTTCTGATAGTACAATCCATTATTTCTTATTTGCAATTCATAATCACTCCATTACAATATAGATTGAATCTATAATTAAATAGTTCTGATAGAACTAATTCCAACAGAATTACAGATAGCTATTTTATATATAAGTTTAACAAATAATAGAGTGTGTTTATGATGAAAAAGTTGACTTTTGCTTTACTGTGCTTGATGATGAGCATAGGTATAGCAAGTGCTCAAACAAAGCAGGTTACCGGTACGGTTACATCTGCCGAAGATGGAGAGCCGATTATTGGCGCCTCTGTCATTGTGAAAGGTACCACAACAGGTACAGTTACAGATTTTGATGGAAAGTTCGAACTTACAGTTCCTTCTTCTGCTAAAACGTTAGAAATCTCTTATGTCGGTATGACAACTAAAGAAGAAACGATTAAACCGACAATGAAAATTGTTTTAGAAACTTCAGCACATAATTTGGATGAAGTTATGGTTGTAGCTTATGGTACTGCTAAGAAAAGTTCATTTACCGGTTCTGCATCTGTTGTAAAAAGTGAGGATCTGGCAAAAATCCAAACATCTGATATTACCAAAGCTTTGGAAGGTCAGGTTGCAGGTGTACAGCTAACCAATAGTAACGGCCAGCCAGGTGAAGGCTCAAAAATCCGTATTCGTGGTATAGGCTCTATCAATGCTTCCAGTGATCCGTTAATCGTTGTTGATGGTGTACCTTATGATGGAGACTTAAACTCTATTAACCAACAGGATGTTGAATCAATGACCGTACTAAAAGATGCTGCTTCTAACGCATTATACGGTGCACGTGGTGCAAATGGTGTAGTTCTGATCACAACAAAAAAAGGTAAAAACGGTAAAGCACGAGTTTCATTTGACATGAAATTAGGAGCTAACTCCCGTGCTATTCCCGAATATGACATTATGACCAGCCCCGTTACTTATTACGAAACTTACTGGACTGCACTGAAAAATCAGGCAGTCAGCTTAGGCAACGAAAATCCGGGTCAATATGCAAGCAATAACTTAATTAAAAAATTAGGTTATAACATCACCAATGTAGGCAACACTGAAGTTATTGACCCTACTACTGGAAAATTTAACCCTAATGCAAAAATCATGTATAAGGATGACTGGGCAAAAGAATTGTTCCAATCAAGTTTACGTCAGGAATATAACCTGAATATCAGCGGAGCTAGCGATAAAACCAGCTACTATATATCATTAGGTTATCTGGATGATAAAGGTTATATAGTTAATTCCGATTTCAGCCGTTTCTCTACTCGTCTTCGTTTGGAACAACAAGTTAATGACTGGTTCAAGGTTGGTGGTAACTTAGCTTATGCCCAGGCAGAACAAAACTCTCCTGATTTTGATGCAACTTCCGGTGTAAACATGTTCTATGCTTCCCGTGTCATTGCTCCTATTTATCCGATCTATGGATACGATAACGAAGGAAACAGATTATACGAAGAAAGCGGCCGTCCTGTATACGATTATGGAACAGGCACAAACAAACGTCCTATCTTGTCCATGTCCAACCCATTGGGTACACAAAATCTGGATCAGAATAAGTTTAAGAATGAAAACTTTTCAGGAAACCTTTTTGCTGAAATTTCTTTCTTAAAGGACTTCAAACTTACGGTTCGTGGTGGTATGGAAAACTATAGCAAACGTCAATTGGTTTATCAAAACGGACAATACGGACAGTTTGTAGCTCAAAATGGTATTTCTACAATACAGAACGAAAAGACCCAAAGTCTGAATATGTTGGAAACATTAACATGGGAACACTCTTTTGGACTACATTCTTTTAATGTTCTGCTAGGTCATGAAAACTACCAACGTAAATATGAATACTTGTGGGGTTCTAAGAACAATTTCATTTTCCCTTCTTCCAGCGAGTTAGATCAGGCTATCAGTAATCCTAACACCGGATCTGGTACAACTGAATACAATACAGAAGGTTACCTGGGACGTATTGAATATAACTACAATGACAAATACTATTTCTCTGCCAGCTATCGTCGTGATGCTTCTTCTAAATTCCATCCGGACAATCGTTGGGGTAACTTCTGGTCTTTAGGCGCATCTTGGAGATTAAACCAAGAAAACTTTTTAAAGGATGTTGAGTGGATCGATAACTTGAAATACAAAATCAGCTACGGTTCTCAAGGTAATGACGGTTTGTTATTCAATGGTGAAGAAATCCTTTATCCGTATATGGACCAGTTCCAGGTAGTAAACAGTGCCGGTAAGATCGCTGTTGTCAGGAACTATAAAGGAAACAAAGATATCAAGTGGGAAACAAACTACAACTTCAATACAGGTTTTGAATTTATGTTATTCCAAGGACGTTTGAACGGAGGTATCGACGTATTTACAAGAACTGCAAAAGATTTGTTATTCTATCGTCCCTTACCATTCTCTACAGGAAACAAGAGTTATCCTGACAATATCGGAGATATGCGTAACATCGGTTTCGAAATCGAGTTGAGCGGAACTGTTATGGAAAAAGATAACTTCAAATGGACAATGGGAGTTAATGCAACACACTATAAAAACAAGATTTTGTCTTTACCTCCTGAAAGAAAAGAGACGGGTATTGTTTCAGGCAACTTCCGTATGATGGAAGGTGGTTCTATCTATGATTATTACCTGAAAGAATACGCAGGTGTTGATCCTCAAGATGGAAGCGCAATGTGGTATAAAGATGTTACTGATGCAAACGGCAATGTAACAGGAAAAACAACAACCAAAGTTTATAGCGATGCAACAGATTACAATTTAGGTTCTGCCCTGCCTGCTATTTATGGAGGTTTCAACACTGCCGTACAATTCCATGGCATAGACTTATCTGTAAATTTAAGCTATCAGATAGGAGGTAAAGGTTACGACAGAATTTATGCAAACCTGATGAGCTCCGGAAGTGAAGGACAAAACTGGCACAACGATATTTTAAAAGCATGGACACCAGAAAACACAAATACAAATGTGCCGAGAGTCCAGAATGCCGAACAATATGCTAATACATATTCAAGCCGCTTCTTCACAAATGCATCTTATCTGAACCTGCAAAACATCACATTAGGGTATACGTTGCCTAAAACATGGATAAACGTACTTCAACTTGAATCTGTCCGTTTCTATTTTGTAGCAGATAACGTTGCTTTATTATCTAAACGCAAAGGTTTTGACCCACGCCAGAATTGGTCTGGTGAATCAGACTATAACTATGCAGCAATCCGTACTATTTCAGGAGGCTTGCAGGTTAGATTTTAATCCATAATCTCAGACAAATAAAAAAATGAAGAAAAAATATTATATAATTGCATTACTTGCAACAACGGCACTGTCATTCAGCAGCTGTTCCGAGGATTTCTTTGATGCAAATCCGGGAGACCGTGTAACAGAAGGACAATTAGAAGAAAATCCTAATCCGAATGCATTAGTAAACGGTATGAATGCCTTCATGATCCAGTTTAACTCATTAGAAAGAGAAAATGGAGAAGAACGTCATAACGACTTCGGATATATGGCAACAGCCCTCTCTATGGAACTTTGGGGGGATGATATGGTTCAATATACATCCAATTACGGTTGGTATTATGACGACTATCAATATTCTAACCGTGGATATGAATTCCTGGAAGCAGCACGTCACTGGAATTATTTTTACAAACTAATCCGTACGGCAAATGACGTATTAACTGGTATTGTTTCAGATACAGAAGATCCGGAAATGTTGGCAGCCAGAGGACAAGCTTATGCAATGAGAGCATTTGCCCACCACGTTTTAGTTCAATTGTATCAACATACTTACAAAGGCCATGAAGACGCACCCGGAATACCTATCGTTACAGAAGATATGACTTCCGAACAGTTAAATAATAATCCTCGTAAAAAAGTTTCCGAAGTTTATGCACAAATCGAAAACGATTTGAAACAAGCATGCGAATTATTGAAAGGATGGGAAAGGCCTTCTAGCGTATATATTAATTATGCAGTAGCTAAAGGATTTGAAGCTCGTGTACACTTGTGTAAAGAAGAATGGAAAGAAGCTGCCGAGGCTGCCGAAGAAGCCGTTGCAGGATTTCCCGTAATGGATAAAGCCGGGCTTAAGGAAGGCTTTGTTAGTATGGACAACAATCCATCATGGATGTGGTCTTCTGATGTTACTTCACAATCAAGCATTGCCATAGGAGGTATTACCAATTTCACATCACACGTTAGCTCAACAGCTTACGGTTATGCAACCGCCGGTGAAATGTATAAAAACATCAGTTCTGAATTATTTAATAAGATACCAGACACTGATGCCCGTAAAGACTGGTGGTGCAAATCCGACAGTTTGGTATTCGTTGTTGGAGCAGGTATGGTAAAATTACCCAAATATGCCAATTTGAAGTTCGGTTATTACGATACAGAAGGTAACAATTTCAACGATTTATGCTATATGCGTGCGGAAGAAATGCTGTTGATTGCAGCAGAAGGTTATGCCATGAGCGGAAACCTTCCGCAAGCCAAATCGATTTTGGAAGACTTCGTTCAGACTCGTCAACCGGACTACAAATGTACAGCAAACAGCGTTGCTGAAATGCAAAATGAAGTTTGGGTTCAACGTCGTATCGAGTTATGGGGCGAAGGTTTTGCATGGTTTGATTTGAAACGTTTAAAGAAACCTATCATCCGCAAATATGAAGGTACAAATCATAACGATGATGCCATGTTTGATTTCCCTGCAGAAGATCCGATCTTCAATTTAAGAATCCCTCGTACAGAAATTCAAAACAACGGAGGTATTTCTGAAACAGACAATAATCCGATGCCAAACGTTTAATCGGAAAAAATTATAAGAAAAGGGTAGAATAAAAATTCTATCCTTTTCTGTTTTATTACCCTCCTATATCTCTCTTTAATTTTATTTCTTCCAAGTCTCTCACAATAGTCATATCCATTATATCACTATATATTTCGGTTGTACGTACGCTTTTATGCCCTAACAGCTTCTGAACTGTTGTAATATTAGCTCCATTATACAAAAGTAACGTAGCATTTGTATGTCTTGCTACGTGAAAAGAGATTCGTTTATCAATTGACGCAAGTTGGCATATTCTACGTAATTGTTTATTGATATTAGAGTTTGCCGAGACAGGGACATTAAATAATGCCCTCGTGTTATTTCTATATCTTTCATAAATAGGTATAGATTTCCCGTCAAATAACAAAAAAAGTGGCAGACGTACACTCACATCCGTTTTAACCGACGAATATATAAGCCACAACTTATCATCTATACTCAAAAAATTTGCATTTGTAATACTTACCACATCTGAAAAACGTAACCCTGTATAGCAGCTAAACAGAAACATATCAAGACTTCTCTGCAAAGTTCCTCTCCCATACAAGTTCAGACATTCCAGTCTATTTAATTCTTCCGGTGTAAGATGAGTACGTTTTGTTTCCATATATTTAATTTTATATTTTCGGAAGGGATATCTTTGTAAATCAAATATATCTTTATTTATTGCAAGATTGATATAACGCTTCAAATGCTTCATGTGTTTAGCAATAGTATTTCTATGATACTTATGTTTCAACAGAAAATATTCGAAATCACATAAAAAATTAAAACTTAATTCATTAAAAGTTACCTCATTCTGATACAAAGACAACACATGCAATGTAGACATATGGTTCTTCAGAGTAGATGGTTTCAGATTACTGTGCATAATTTCATCCTTCATAAAAGAAGAAAACGAGGTTGGCACTATTTGCCGGGGTGTTTCCTTTAAATCTTTCAACGAAAAAACCTTTCCTCCGTGCATAGCATCCAGTTCTATCCTTTCCAGTTCAAATATATAATTATAAAGATATTGGTTTAAAGCCTCCATATTCGGATGGTTTTTAATTGCTCTTCTTTTATTATCCCATTGATTAGGCCTAATATATACTTTTGTAGAAAAGTACTTTTTTTGCCTATTCAAATAAGCCTCCACTTGAATCAACGCTTTCCCTTCCGCATTCAACTTTTTTTTCCGATTAAATACCAAATTGTAAATAACTTTTTCCATGATACACAATATTTTCTAATTAAGAACACGAAGAAACAACAATATGTTCTTTGTCTATAAAAAGGTTAGTAAAAAGTTTATCAACAAATTAAAAGACAAAAAAAAAGAGGCCTCCTTTTTGGCGCCTCTTTCTTTAGATATAATACAAGATTATTAATTCTGATCTGTTTCCGAAATTTCAGGGTTACCTTCAATTTCCTTGGTTGGGATTTGTATCACCCTTATTTTTGAACTCCATGGAACCGGTTGGTCTCCACCTTCTGCAGTAATATTGCCTTTTGGATGATTTGTTCCCGCATAAGTACGATCTATTGTTTTTTCCAAACGGTTAAACTCAAAGAGAGATTGACCTTCACCCCATAATTCAATACGTTTATGTAAAAATATCTGGTTTATCAATTCATCAACGTTGGCAGACCATTTATACGGGCATTCGCCATCAGTTGAACGTGCTGCAGAAATTGTGTTCAATGTAGTTTGTGCTCCACTGATATTCCCTTGCCTTGCCTGAGCTTCCGCTTTAATATAATAAGCCTCTGCACAACGCAAATAAACCAAATCGCCCAGGAACTTCTTACTTGGGTCTACAAATTTAAACTGCATATACGGAATCTTATATGTTCCGTCTTTAAAACACTGTTTACGAATATCTTTCGCATCAATAGCATCATATAAACGTCTATCTACACATTTATACTGCCCCAAACTACCGGCATATCCCGGTGAAAGATTATCCATGATAGAAAAGAATGACGCATAGCTTGTTGTATTTTCAGATGTTACATCAACTGCCCACAACCATTCTATATTTGCCATATCTGCAAACCCTGCCGTATAATCACTTGTAGACATTAAAGATGTAGCAGCTATTACATCCGAAGCCATTTTTTCAGCTGTTGCATAATCTTCGTAATACATAGCGGCACGTGCATATAATGCTTTAGCAGCTAATTGTCCTACCCGGGTTTTATCATAATCGTCGCCTTCCAGTAAAGCAATAGCATTTGTATAATCTGCTTTAATCTGATCATAAACATCAGATACTTTGCCACGCGGATTACCTTCCAAACCTACGGTAGTATAGACTGGCACGCCGGGAAGATCCTTTACATCCGCCCATTTACCAGCTTTCTGATATATATTCACCAACGTAAAATAATGAAACGCACGCAATGCCAATGATTCGCCTTTTAAATGACGTTGTTCTTCATTTAATTCATTATCATTCGGATATATATCTATTATACTGTTCAAATCACGAATCTGAGCATAACAATACTTCCACTGGCGCAAGGAACGAGTATACGTTGCCGCACGATTATCCAAATTATAGTCAGCAGAAAACCACTGTTTATTGGTATAATGAACTATATCTTCAGTCATCATGTCGCATGAGATATCAATAGACCGCTGTCCGAAATCATCATGTCTGGATGCACCAAAACCGTATTGAACAGAACGTGAATAAACGCCTTGTACAATGGCATCACTGTTCATGTCTACAGTTTCCTGCAACTGATCTCCTTTTACATATTCATTATCTTCCGGTTCCAAAAAGTCAGAACAAGAAAGAGAGAAGGATGCAAATGTCCCTAATAATATTATTGATTTGAGTTTCATAATTATTTATCTTTTATAACGTTACGTTAATACCGAAAGAAATCGTACGGATTGGGGAATAATTAAATTCTGATGTACCATAATCATATTGACGAGGATCCAAACCTTTTCTATGTGAGAACAACGCCAGGTTATCACCGGCAAAGTAAACTCTTAGCTTATCAATAGTCAAAGTGCGCAACCATTTTTTCGGAAGCGAATATCCTAAAGTGATATTACGGATATTGAAGAAAGAGGCATTGGTCAGATAAAGATCCGAAATACCGTTGGCATCTTTATATCCCATCAACATTACAGGAACAGATGTATTAGTATTCGTCGGTGTCCAGGCATTGAGCAAATCTTTATGCATACCACGTCCCGATTCTCTCATCTGCATAGTAGATGCATAAATAGCATCATATACATCCCCTCCTATCTGATAACTGAACAAAGCAGACAAATCAATATCTTTCCAGGATAAAGAAGTTGAAAGACCTCCTGTTAAATCAGGAATGGCACAACCTACTTTCCGGCGGCTTGTGTTTGTATAAGCATCAGAGTTAACGATAGAAGTGCCTTTCAATGTACCATCTTCATTATATACATTCCACATTGCCTTACCATTTTCATCCAATCCTGCATATTCGGGTAAATATAAATCATAAATGGAACCGCCTTCAACCATTTTTGTATATCCTTGTCCAAGTATTCCTTCTTTACGGTTTTCTGCCGGCAATTCAAGAATTGTATTCTTCACATGAGTAAAATTCAGTCCTACGTTCCATCTCCAGTCTCTTGTTTTTATAATATCCACATCCGTTTCTATTTCAATACCTTTATTACTCATTTTACCTAAGTTTACCGGTAAAGTAGAAATACCGATTGAAACAGCCACCGGCTTATAGAACAACATATCTGTTGTTTTCTTATAAAAATATTCCAGATTGAAATGGAAACGATCCCACATAGTAGTTTCAAAACCAATATTAAAGTTCAGGTTCTTTTCCCATGAAATATCTTTATTACCTACATAGTATTGCTTAACAGATACATTTCCATTATTATTAGCCACTTCATATTGATCCATATAAGGAATATAATTTATATCCGTACCATTTGCATAATATAAATTATCATTACCCTGTGTACCAATACTTGCTTTTATTTTCAGGTCATTCAGCCAAGATGATGCATCTTGCAAAAACCCCTCTTGTCCGAGACGCCAAGACACACCAACCGAACCAAAATTACCCCAACGGTTATCAGGGTGGAAACGGCTGGAACCATCACGACGGAAACTGGCGCTTAAATAATATTTATCATCATATGATAAGTTTGCACGGAACAATATACCCGTCACACTATATTTCTTTAAATAAGAGGATAATTCAGCATAAACTACGGCATTAGAAAAGTCGGGGGCAGAAATTGTTGCCAGATTTCTTTTCTGACCATACAGATAATTCCATTCTTTCTTGTAGCTTTCAATACCGCCCATACCTTCAACAGACAGTTTATCAAATGTCTTTCTATAGTTTAAGAATACAGAACCTGTATAAGAGAACCATTTCTGATTTTCTTGTTCAACATAACCACCATTAGCTGCAGCATCACCATATAAAGGATTCGTTAAATAAGCACCGTTTTTATAGGTAGTATTCACATCAAAGTTACCACGAATAGACAAGCCGTCATAAACTTCTGCTTCCAAAAATGCAGATGCCGATACATTGTCCAGTGTGATCCGGTTAACATCATAATCCAAGACACCTGCAGGGTTTGAAGCTCCTGCATAAGGACGAGAATAACCATATTGTCCCTGATCTCCATAGTCGTAAATATCTTTGCCGTTTTTATCTTTTATAATTGCACCTGTTTTAGGATCATGCAAATAAACCGGATAAATAGGAGCAATATTACGAGTCCATTGGAAATAGTTTACATATGAACCTCCGGATGTTGTCGGATAATTCTGTATTGTATGGGCATAAGCCAGGTTTGCACCGGCTTTTAACCATTTGGTCAAGTTTCTTTCATAACGTACACGACCACTGTAACGATCAAACCCTGAACCTTTTGCATAAGATTCATCTCCTAAATAACCTAAGCTGATGAAATAAGTCTGCTTGTCGTCACTGCCACCAAGACTGAAGTTATATTCCTGACGCAAAGAATTTCTAAACAAAGCGTTGCTCCAGTCATCGGTATACAACAAACGGGCATTAGGATTTATTTTGCCATCAGCTCCTATTAATTCAGACCAGGGCACATTATAATTATTATATCCACCTAAAATAGCTTGTAAAGAGTTTGCCGGATCATCACTTCCTAAAGTTGATACCACATCACTCGGGCTCATTCCTGTAGCAATCAATTTATTGTATTGCGCTTTCCAAGATTGTTCATAGTAAACACTACGATCGGTTATCATATCATATTCAGGAACCGAACGACTGTTTACTCCCCATTTCATATCCAAATTAATACCTAATTTGGTTTTATTGCCTCTTTTCGTTGTAATAAGAATTACACCATTGGCACCACGAGCTCCATACAAAGAGTTTGCTGCCGCATCTTTCAACACAGTCATACTCTCAATATCAGCAGAATTCAATGTACTGATCGGGCCATCGTAAGTAGCGCCATCTACAATATAAAGAGGATCCTTTCCTGCATTAATAGAACCGATACCACGTATACGAACTGTTGGGTTTTCACCCGGCTGGCCTGTTTTTGAAACAATCTGTACACCAGCTGCACGTCCGTCCAGCGCATTTGTAATTGTTGCCGATTGAATTTGCTTGATATCATCTGCTTTTACCGCAGACGCAGAACCGGTAAACGATTTCTTCGTTGTTGTTCCGTAAGCAACAACCATCACCTCATCCAATGCCTGGGACGAACTATTCAACACTATTTTCATGTGAGGCTGGATTGGAAGCTCCTTCATTTCCATTCCGACATATGAAACTACCAGAGTCTTTGCAGAACTTGGTACATTTAGAGTAAATGCACCGTCATAATCCGTTACAGTACCAGTAGTAGTACCCTTTACCATTACAGACGCTCCAATAATTGGTTCACTGTCTTCTGCCGAAATAACAGTACCTGTTATTTTCGTCGTCTGAGCAGTCGCCAATCCAATACCTAACATTAGGCATAATAAAAGATAAGTCAACCTTTTCATAGACACACTTTTTTGTTTAACTTATGAATAACTAATTTGCAATCTTTGATGTTTATATTTAAAGCAATATTAAATAATCGGAATGAGGCAAATGTAATAATAAATTTATTACAACAATAAAAATCTAACATAAAAATACAAACAAAGTTGGCTTTAATTACTAAAATACAAGGAATATAGGGTTTTTATAATAAAGCATCATTTTTAAAAATCACAAATACCGGGATATTTTAGTCTTAAATTTGTCTATTTTTAATCTTTATAATTCACATATAAAAACGAATGGATATGTAAATATTATATTCTATTAATTAATAAAGCAAGGCGCTATAATCCTTCAGAATCAGAAGATATATCAAATACCTATATTTAATCTGTATTTCTACTTGATTGTTTCCAAAAAAATTAGAATTTACATTATGTCTTATTTTCACAGAGTAAATCCATATTTATTTCTGTGCTTATGAAGTAATTCATGCTATACATTATATTAATTTTATCATACGGACTTTTTAAGTACCTGATCCTATATATTTATTCTTTTGTCCCTGGTCAAAATTAATTTCGCCCTAGGTGAAAATTAATTATTAGCCAGGTGGAAATTAATTTTGAGCAAGCTTAAATGAATATATATTCCTATACTTTTCTCTAAATTGTCTGAGTGCTGAAAATAAAAGCAAGGAAGAAATAAGCAAAATATAATCAGATAATAGTTTTATACGATATGAAAAAATTTGTTCTGCAAAAACTAATTATGTTCTGCAAAGACTCTGGTGATCTCTTATGTTGGTATGATAACTCGCGAAGTCCCTGTTCAACCAACCTTAAACATTGTTTTACAAGCCGGATCGCAGAACATTGAAGAAGTAGTAGTTACTGCAATCGGTATGAAAAAGCAGGAAAAAGCCTTGGGTTACGCAGCTTCTACCATCAAAAGTGACGATCTGGTAGCAGCAAAATCCGGTTCTGTTATGACCGGTTTGACTGGTAAAGTTGCCGGTATTAACATCACAAATGCCGGAGGTACCGGCTCTGCACAAAAGGTTATCGTTCGTGGTATCAGCTCTTTTGATGCTAACCAACCTTTATATGTTGTTGATGGTGTACCTATTATGAACGAATTTTCCGGCAGTGGTACTGAATCGACAGCACTAAATAATACTGTAGACTTCGGTAATGCTGCAAATGATATTAACCCGGAAGATGTAGAATCTGTTACAGTTTTAAAAGGTGCCTCCGCTACAGCACTATACGGCTCGCGTGCAGCAAACGGTGTGATTATGATCACAACCAAACGCGCCAGCTCAGAAAAACTCACTGTAACTTACGACGGAACTTTCATGGGGTCTAATGTGTTACGCGTTCCGCAAACTCAAAACAGATTCGGTCAGGGTTGGCCGGACTGGAGCCCTATGGAAAACGGTTCATGGGGTCCCGTATTAGACGGACGTGAGCACGCTTGGGGTGCATTCTCTGACGGAACACCAGGGAATCTGACACCATTAACAAAGCCATTCTCTTATGTAGAAAACAACATGCGTGATTTTTATCAAACAGGCTTTGAAACCAACAACAACGTTTCCGTTCGTATGGGTAATGATAAACTGGGTTTGGTTGCTTCATACGGTAATGTAACATCTACAGGCGTAATGCCGATGGACGCCGACAAGTATCAACGTAACACTATTTCTTTAAGAGGTAATGCCAAGTACAAACGTTTCTATTCTGAAATTAACTTCAACTATGTTCGCAAAGACATTACCCGTCCTAGTACAGGACAAGGCGGACAAGGTGCAACCATGTTCCAGGAAATTCTTCAGCATGCTACCGATGTAAGCATCTCTGACATGAAAGATTACAATAACCCGTACTATAATACGGATAACTTCTATACGGCTTACGCAACAAACCCGTATTGGGTATTGGCAAACAACAAAAATCAATTTCAAGACGACCGCATTTACGGTAAGATAGAAGTTGCATTTGATATTATGGAAGGTTTAAAAGCCGTAGGACGTTTAGGAGGTGATTTCTCAAATTCCCGTCAACAAAAATGGAACCAGAAAGCAACCTACTCTCCCGGTTCCTGGAGTAGTATAGGCGGAAAGAAAGAAGAAGCCGGATCTTATACCGAACGCCGCGAATACAGCGGACAAATCGATGCTACAGCCTATTTGAATGCCGATTACAAAATTGGAGAAGACATAAATATTAATGGTCTGATTGGATGGAACTTAAACACCCGTACATTCTCTTATATAGATTCGTATCTGTACGGATTACAACAAGAAGATTGGTTCAACCTGGAAAATGGAGCAGACAAACCTATTACAACAACCCGTGAAGAAAACCGCCGTTTGATCGGTTTGTTCGCTCAAGCCGAATTTGGATATAAGAACTTCTGGTTTGTTAATGCATCATTGCGTAACGACTGGTCGTCAACATTACCTAAAGGTAAAAACAGTTTCTTCTACGGAGGTTTAAATACTTCTTTAATTTTAACCGAATTGTTCCCTGAACTGCAAAGTGATGCTTTGAACTTCCTGAAAGTTCGTGCAGCCTGGGGTAAAACAGGTAATGATGCACCGGTGTACAGAACATCCAGTTATTATATCCCGACACAAGTCAGTTTAGGCTTTGGTAGTTTATACCTGCCTATCAACAGCACAATGGGTATGACTGAATACAATGTCATGCCCAACACGGGACTGAAACCCGAAACAACAACCGAATTGGAATTTGGTTTAACTACCCACATGTGGAACAACCGTATCAATTTCGATATCGCTTATTATAATAAGGATACAAAAGACCAGATTATTTCTGCCGCTTTAGCTCCCGAAACCAGATACACGAGTATGACCCGTAATGTGGGTAAGGTTAACAATCACGGTGTAGAAATTGCATTCAGTGTTATTCCTATCCAGACAAAAGACTGGGAATGGGAAATTGGAGCTACATTTACAAAAAACTGGAGTGAAGTAAAAGAACTCTGGGACGGTGTAGACGAATATGTATTGAAGAGTGGATATGATGTAGACCTTGTTGCCAAGGTAGGCGAACCTTTAGGTATATTCAAAGTGCCAAAGGTTGCAACAACGGATGACGGCAAGGTCATTGTTACAAGTGCTGGTCTTCCCCAGATTGCTGCCGGAGAAAAGGACATTATCGGTTCTTCTACCCCCAACTTCCTGATGGGCTTTAACACACGTCTGAGTTGGAAAGGATTTACTTTAGGTGCAGTTCTCGATTGGAGAAATGGCGGCTATTTCTATTCTTATACTTCACAATTGCTGACCTTCTCCGGAAACTCAACGATGACTGCTTATAACGATCGCCAGTCATTCGTTATTCCTAATTCCGTAAAAGTTGTGAACGGACAATATGTAGAAAACAATATACCTGTTAGCCGTTCAAACATGTACAATTACTGGAATAATGCATCTAACAAAGACCAGTTCCGCAATTGGGTATTACCAAAAGACTATCTGAAATTAAGAGAAATAACCTTATCTTATAGTTTCCCTAAAAGTATAATTAAGAAAACTCCGTTGACAGCATTACAAGTAAGCTTAATAGGACGTAACTTATTTATGTGGACACCTAAAAAGAACAACTTTGTAGACCCCGAATCAACCAACTATGGTAACGATATCCGTTCTGAACTTGGTGAATTTGCAGCTGCTCCAACAACACGCACATTTGGTGGTGGTGTGAAAGTAACATTTTAAGTAACTAGATAAATAAAAGACAATATGAAAAGATTGAATTTATTATATACAGGGTTGATTAGTTGTCTGCTTCTGTCTAACACAGCCTGCAGCGATTATCTGGATATAAACGATAACCCCAACTATCCGGCAGAAGTATCTTATACATCTCTGCTTCCTTCCGGTATAGCATCAACCGCTTCCGTATTAGGTAGCATTTATGAACTGTATGGCGGCATGTGGTCTCAGCATTATATGCAAGGGCAAACATCAAACCAATATAACACTATTTGCAATTACAGTATCACCAACTCGGCAGATGGACGTTTATGGTCTATCCCTTATTCAATATCTTTGCCCGATCTTGACCTGGTTATAAAGAAAGCTGAAGAAGAAAAAGCCTGGAATTATTGGGCGGCAGCAAAGGTTATGATGGCTTTCAACTATCATTTCCTGGTCGACACATACGGGTCTATCCCTTTCACTGAAGCATTAAAAGCCGATGAAGGTATTTTGAATCCGAAATTTGACGACAGTAAAACAGTTGTTTATCCCGGATTAATTGCCATGCTGGACGAAGTTATCGCTAAGTCCGGAGAGTTATCCGCCCCATCTCTTCCATCTCTTTCAACTCAGGACTACATCTTTGGAACCTCTAAAGGTACGGACATGTCTAAATGGGTTTCTTTTGCAAAGAGTTTGAAACTAAAACTGTTGATGAGAGATTTCAATGCCAATAAAGCAGCCATAGAATCTCTGCTGAATGAAAATGATTTGCTGACAGTCGATGCAAAAATGGATCTCTTCATGGATTTGGAAAACAAATCAAATCCGTTGTATGAAAACGACCGCCGTAAGTTGAATACCAATAACAACATTCGCGCATGTGCAACCCTTTGCGAATACATGAAAAAATTCAACGATCCCCGTTTAAATGACTTCTTTAATCCTAATGAAGATGGATCCGGCACAACCTCATTAAAATGCGGAGACAGGCCTACAGAGCTAAAGACAAACCAAGTATCTATCGTTGTTCTTGAGCCAACCGATCCGGTTTATTTAATGTCTGCTGCAGAAGTTGCATTCCTGAAAGCTGAGGCTTATACCCGCCTGAGCAACGCAGATAAAGCCAAAGAAAACTACAACAAAGGTGTTACTTTAGCATTCGAACGTTGGGGCAAAGACGCTTCATCTTTCATTGCAGACGGTGGTGCTTATGCATTCAACAGCAAAGATCAACAATCTATGCTAACAAGCATCTTGACTCAGAAGTGGATTGCTGCAACCCGTTGCCAGGCTTGGGATTCATGGTTCGACATCAATCGCACCGGAATACCTGCGCTGGGAACAACTTTCCCCGATGAAGAAGGGTATGTATGGGGAAATCTGACACCTTGTATCGGTTCAGCTCTGGGAGCCGGCGAATATCCTCGTCGTCTGCTTTACCCAAAAGGCTCATCTGATTATAACACAAACACACCTCCAGTAATTCCTTTGCAGGAAAAACAATGGTGGCATAAGTAACAAATATAGCACGTTATTATTAATGTATTAAGAGAATCAATATGAAACAGATCAAAAAGATATTAATAGCATTACTGGCAGTAATCACTTTTACTGCATGTGAAACTTATGGTGATTACGAAACCGAATATTCCGTAATCTATCCTTTATGCGGAGAATGGGTTGTAAACGTTTACGATGCAAGCGGTCAGGCTATAAAAGAAAAAGTAACCTGCAATACGTATAACACCTCTGACAACGCGACCGATAAAATGTGGATAAAAATGGGGGCTGCAGCAAATAATTATGGTATTCTTAGTAAAGTAAACTGTAACGTAGCAGCAAAAGATTTCGGCGGAGAAAACATCCAGAATCTGGTAGATTCACAAGACGGAGCAACATCTGCATCAACAGTCTCTGTTACTAACGGTAAAGTTACTTTAAATGGTTACGACACTCCTACAGGACACAAGGCAGATGCTATCGAATTTACAATGACAAATTCAAAGTACCCGGGAGAAACATTAACAATTAAAGGCTTCCGTAAGACCGGTTGGGCTGGCGAAGATTACTAACACACTCTCTCTCTTAAACAAAACAGGGCGTTCCGACAACGGGAACGCCCTGTTTTATTATTTACCTATCCGATTATTCAGGAAATATTGCTGCATTGGACAAAAACATAAACAATAAAGAAAAAAAGATCGCCCCAATACCGAGACGATCTTTTTTTCTTATTTTACTAAAACCAAATCCGGTCTTACTTATTACTTAGCATAACTTACAGCTCGTGTTTCACGGATAACCGTAATCTTAACCTGACCCGGATATGTCATTTCATCCTGAATCTTCTTTGCAATTTCGGTAGATAAGTTTTCGGTGTCTTTATCGTCAATCTTATCTGCTCCTACAATAACACGAAGTTCGCGTCCTGCCTGAATTGCATAAGTCTTAACAACACCCGGATAAGACAACGCCAGCTGTTCCAGATCGTTCAAACGTTTGATATAAGCTTCAACAATCTCACGACGAGCACCTGGACGAGCACCGGAAATAGCATCGCAAACCTGTACAATAGGTGCCAGCAACGTCTGCATCTCCACTTCATCGTGGTGAGCACCTACAGCATTGCAAATATCCGGTTTCTCTTTATATTTCTCACATAACTTCATACCCAATATTGCGTGTGGCAATTCCGGTTCATCATCAGGCACCTTACCTATATCATGCAACAATCCTGCACGTTTTGCTTTTTTCGGATTCAAACCCAACTCAGAAGCCATCACTGCACATAAATTCGCTGTTTCACGGGCATGCTGCAACAAATTCTGACCGTAAGACGAACGGTATTTCATTTTACCTATCATTCGTATCAGTTCCGGGTGCAAACCATGTACGCCCAAATCAATTACAGTACGCTTACCGGTTTCAACGACTTCGTCCTCAACCTGTTTTTTCACTTTCGTCACAACTTCTTCAATGCGTGCCGGATGAATACGTCCATCCTGTACTAACTGATGCAGAGCCAAACGTGCTATTTCGCGACGAACCGGATCAAAGCCGGAAAGGACAATTGCTTCCGGAGTATCATCCACAACAATCTCAATACCTGTTGCAGCTTCCAAAGCACGAATATTACGACCTTCACGACCAATTATACGTCCTTTTATTTCATCTGATTCTATATGGAAAACAGTAATAGAGTTTTCTATTGCAGTTTCCGTTGCCACACGTTGAATAGATTGTATTACTATTTTCTTGGCTTCTTTATTAGCCGTCATTTTAGCTTCTTCTACAATCTCGCTGATAAAGGAAGCTGCCTGGGATTTTGCTTCATCTTTCAACGATTCTATCAGGCGTTCTTTTGCTTCGTCTGCCGATAATCCGGAAAGAGTTTCCAGATGTTCTACCTCTTTTTGATGAAGTTTTTCAAGTTCCTGCTTTTTCTTTTCTATGATTTCCAATTGAGATGCCAAATTCTCTTTTACAACTTCAACTTCCGAATTCTTACGTTGAAGTTCTTCCTGGCGCTGATTGATTGTCAGTTCTTTCTGTTTCAGTTTTGTTTCTACAGATTGGATTTTAGCATTGCGTTGAGATACTTGCTTTTCCAGATCAGCCTTTAAATGCAAGAATTTCTCCTTTACTTCAAGCAATTTATTTTTCTTTATTACCTCAGCCTCCTTTTCCGCCTCATGAAGTATGGAATCATACTTGGACTTCAAAAGGAAACGCATACCAACCCATACTAGTAATCCTCCTACTAAGAAGGTTACCATTGATATGATTATATACACTCCCATTTAACTAATAATTTTAATTCATTATTTTATATACAAAAAAAGCACTACGATTACACGGTAACTTCCGTGTAAAGCAGTGCGGAAAACTACTCCTTACAGTATGACATACAATTTATTTCTCTTTCAGATACGACTCCAACTCTGCTGTAAGTTGTTGTATCTTCTCCGTAAAAGGACTTGTATCATTCTTATCTCGCAACTGTAAATTCTGCAATGCCAGATGAACAGCCGCCATGGCTAACAAATCTTTCATATCACTTCCAAAACGTGAATGATAAAGAGAAACCACCTCACGGACACGAACTTCCGCTTTCCGGTAAATTTCTTCATCTTTACGTTCTATCGTAAGTGGATAACTCTTACCTGCTATATTTAAATGTATACCTAATGGGTCATCCATCGCGTCTATTCATTTAATAGTGCAATGCATTTGTCTACTTCCCGCACTAATTTTGATAATCGCATCCGGGCACCTCTTGCCTCTCCTTCACTTACGGAAACAACCCTGGCCGTTAGCATATTATCACACTTGGCATTTAATTCGTCAATCTTTTCTTTCACCTGCTGTAATTCTACATCCTTGACTTCCAAAGCCTTTTCCAGTTCGTTAATTTTACGCCTTTGCTTCTCACAAAGTGCTATCAAATCACGAACCCTTACTTCAAAGACAGCGAGCAATTTATTATGATCTTCGGTCATTTCACACCAAATTCTAGACAAAAGTAAACTTTAGAATTGAATTAAGCAACAATCTGCTCCTTTTTTTGACAGAAAAGGATAAACAAAAGGCTGTCTAATCGGTATCAGACAGCCTTCTTTAAATCTTTCGTCTATTTCACTTATTAAACCAGCGAAACAAATACTTCACCTTCAACTTCTTCAAAAGCTAATTTGCCTTCTTTGGCTAACCAACCAAATGCAGCATATAAATCTTTCTCTGCTTTGATCTTAGTTGCTTTCTTAATTGCCTTAACACTCATTTTGCCGCCTCCGTTTAAGATATTCCAAACCAGACCTGCATTTGTACCAATCAATTCAATCATTTCTTTGATTTCTTTTTGTTTACGTGGCAAATTTAGGGATTAATCAATTAAGACAAAAGGAAATAGATGTTTTTTAGCATAAAAATAATACATTTTCACCTTTCAATGCAATAATTAATACCATTATAACACTATTTTAACTCTATTATTTAAAGAAATAAGCTCCGATTCAATTTTTATTGCTGAAACATATCTTTTTAACAAGTTGGCTGCATAACTCCCAGCCTCTATCAGCCCTTCTTTTCCGGCATATCCATTTATAATCATTAACAGGCTTTTGGTTGTCATTTCTATTTTAGTCCGTTCTTCGTCACTGGTCGGAGTTCCGATACCTCCTACGTTATCGCGATATACAGGCAAACCCGCAATATTTAATTCGCCGCGTCCAATACCATGATACATTTCTCCTTCTTTTCCAACGCCCAAAATAAGATTTCCGTCTATTTTACCGGCATCAAATCCCCCGATAGAATATCCGCTTTTAATAGATACAAGATTTATTAAATCGACAAGCGTATCAACCTTATACAGACCTAATCCGCGCAAAATACGCCTACGCAAAGCCTCTGCCGACGGACGATATCGATTCGGATCTTTACCCAATTTCTTATATGCCTGGCGTGTGGCCAATATAGGAAGCCATTTGTTTATTTCTTCCAGTTTAGTAGTTGAAGAAACAATACTTTCCATTTGATTAATTTCTTCCCACAGCAATGGATCCGATTCCGTATTTCTTACCTCACAAGCTATTGCCAATACATGCAAATCAGGACAAGCTAAAGTTATTTCCTCAGAAATTGAAATTTGAATCATAGGTTTATCAGTCTTTAATCATTATTCCGGATAATATCCTGCCACTCTTTATTCCCAGTCGGCGAGCAGAAAAAAAATCATTATAATGCGTATATGTACATATTCCGGCAACCTCGATCTGCGAAGAAGGAATGCCTGCGTCCAACAACTGCATACGATTTGCTTCCCACAAGTCAATATGGGCTTTACCTGTTATCGGATTTCTATAAGCAATACGTTCCACGTCCACACCCGATTGTATAAAAGCATCCAATACTTCATCGCCTACTTCAAACGATTCTTTGCCAATAGAAGGTGCGATACCTGCAAAAACAGACAATGGATTACAACCATATTCATCAACTAACACAGACACCGTTTTCGCCACAATCTGTTGTACCGTTCCACGCCAACCGGCATGAACTGCCGCCACAACCTTCTTATCTGCTGCATAAAGTAAAACAGGCACACAATCAGCCGTAGAGACAGCAACGCATATACCGGCCACATCAGTAACCAAAGCATCCGCTCCGTCTAAAAAAGCAGTTTGTTCTTTTCCGGGAAGAGATAAGAAAGATTCATCCAATGAGCATATTTCACATCCATGAACCTGATGTGGGAAAAAAATACATTCGGAAGAAATTCCAATTCCTCTCGAAAGAAATTCCAAATTCATCCGAACAGAACCCAAATCATCACCGGAGTACATTCCCGGATTCATCGTTGCATAATTCCCCTTACTCACGCCTCCGTGCCGGGTCGTAACAAAATGAAAAGTGTTGCAGAACCCGCTTAATCCGGAAAACTGCAACACTTTCAATGTATCATTTTTCAGTATCTTCATCTTTGTCCCAATCATAGTCCTCATAATCTTCTTCGGGATCGTCGTCATCTTCAGGAAAAACATAATCATCATCGTCATCATCCAGAAGTATTGCATTTACATCAATATTCTTATGAACTATACGTTCTACATCATGGAAGTTTTCTTTGTTCAACTCTTTCCATAATATATCTTTCAATTCTGTAATACCCATTCCCGTAACAGAAGAAATGAACACATGGGGAATACCTTCCGGCAAATCGGCAGAAAGTGCCTCTATCAGCTCATCGTCCAGCATATCACTTTTAGTAATAGCCAGCACGCGGCGTTTATCCAATAGTTCAGGATTGTATTTTACCAGTTCGTTATGAAGTATTTCATACTCCTTCTTTATATCGTCAGCATCCGCAGGAACCATAAACAGAAGTAACGAATTACGTTCTATATGACGAAGGAAACGCAACCCCAAGCCTTTGCCTTCACTGGCACCTTCTATAATACCGGGAATATCTGCCATTACAAACGAACGGTTATCACGATAACTTACAATACCTAAATTAGGCTCCAGTGTTGTAAAAGGATAGTTTGCAATTTTGGGTTTTGCAGCCGAAACGACAGAAAGCAAAGTTGATTTACCTGCGTTCGGGAACCCAACTAAACCAACATCAGCCAACAGTTTTAACTGAAGAATTATTTTTCTCTCCTGAGCCGGTTCACCTGGTTGCGCATAACGGGGAGCCTGATTGGTAGAAGTCTTGAAATGACAGTTACCTAATCCGCCCCGTCCGCCTTTCAGCAGCATAACCTCCTGACCGTCTTCTGTCACATCGCAGATAAACTCTCCGGTATCGGCATCATAAACAACAGTTCCACAAGGGACTTCAATGGTACGATCTTCGCCATCCTTGCCGTAACTGCGTTTTGCACTCCCACCTTCACCATTTGTCGCCATTATATGACGTTCAAACTTCAAGTGCAGCAGCGTCCAGTAATTCCGGTTTCCACGAAGATACACATGACCTCCTCGCCCTCCGTCGCCTCCGTCGGGACCTCCTTTCGGAATATATTTCTCGCGACGAAAGTGGGAAGATCCTCTTCCACCCTTTCCCGAGCGGCAATAGATCTTTACATAATCTACAAAGTTTGATTCGGCCATAGTCTTTTTATTTATTATACGTTCTTTACTGCATCTTTGATACGTCCGAATATTTCTTCGATCGTACCCATACCGTGGATAGCAACATGCTTACCTTCTCCGATATAATAATCAGCTAAAGGTGCCGTTTGTTTATGATAAACGTCCAATCTGGACTTAATTGTTTCTAAATTATCATCCGAACGACCCGAAACTTTTCCACGTTCCAGCAAACGGTTAATCAATTCCGGTTCGTCAACTTGCAGGTTCAACATAACAGAGACATCTGTTCCACGTTTGTTCAACATTTCTTTCAATGCTTTTGCCTGTGGAATCGTACGGGGAAAACCATCAAAAATAACACCTTTTGAAGCTTTCTTGCTATCAAGGACTTTTGCCAGCATATCAACAATCAGTTCATCAGGAACCAACTGTCCTTTTTCGATATAACCTTTGGCAACCTTGCCCAGTTCTGTTTCATTCTTCATTTCCGAACGTAACACATCACCGGTAGAAATATGATCCAAACCATATTCTTTAATAATCAACTCGCTCTGTGTCCCCTTTCCTGAACCGGGAGCACCAAAAATGACAATGTTCAACATAAAAAACTTTGTTTTAAATCGACAGTTGACAGTTGACAAGCGACAATCATCAGTCTCTTCCCTCCACTGCAATGCCAACATTTTCTACAATATTATTATTACTCTCTCTTTTTCTATTAATCCACTTATCACCCTACTTATCGACAGCCAGTTTATAGATGTCTCTATATGACCGCCCGGCTTCATCATAATCCAGACCGTGACCTACAATAAAATCATTCGGGATCTCCAATCCTATATAATCCGGTTTCAGGTCACATTTCAAAGCATCCGGTTTAAACAGCATGGTAGCCAGTTTCACACTCGAGGCGCCTTGTTCGCGAAGTTTATTCATCACATGCTGCATCGTATAACCCGTATCGATAATGTCTTCCAAAAGAATCAGAGGGCGATTTTTAACATCCACCCGTATCGGCATAATTTCATTTATCGTTCCTGTTGTAGAAGTACCGCGATAGGAAGAATAACGGGCAAAAGTCAATTCATACGGACCGTTTAAATAACTCATCAGTTCCGAAACAAACATGAAAGCCCCATTCAAAATACCAACAAACAAAGGGTCTGTATCTTTTATATCAGCTTCTATACGTTCTGCCATCCGGCGGATAGCATCTTTTATTTCATTTTCAGAAATAAAGAGTTCAAATTCTTTGTCTTTTAGGCGGATTCTGTCCATATACCGATTAAATTACGAGACGGCAAAGTTATAACTTTTTCGGGGATGCACAAAAAAGAGTAGCAACATAGCAAAGTTTATTATACTTTTGTAAACAGAATAATCACTTGAGATTACATAATTATGATTAAGATTTTTGCAACCGACAAAGTAAAGGAGCTCGATCAATATACAATCCTGAATGAGCCCATCAGTTCCATCGATCTGGTAGAACGTGCAGCTACAGTATTTCTTCATGAATTTTGCCGCCGGTTTTCCAAACAAACACGTATTGTCATATTTGCCGGGCAAGGCAATAATGGTGCCGACGCATTAGCCATAGCCCGTTTGTTGACTGATGAATCATACAAGGTTGAAACATATTTATTCAATCCTACAGGCATTTTATCGCAGGATTGCGAAATGAATAAACAACGCCTCCGGGATATGGAAGATGCAGACTTTACAGAAGTAATTGCCGATTTTGATCCCCCTACGCTGGATGAACACGATATAGTTATTGACGGGCTATTCGGTTCGGGACTGAACCGTCCGCTCACCGGAGGGTTTGCAGGAATGGTAGACTATATCAACCACTGCGAAGCAACAGTCGTTTCTATAGACATACCTTCCGGACTATTCGGAGAAGACAACCGGAAAAATGAACCCAAAGCCATCATAAAGGCGGATTACACCTTTACATTCGGCTTTCCGAAACTAGCGTTCTTTTTACCCGAAAATGCCGTATATGTTGGGAAATGGAAGGTTTTGGACATCGGCCTTCATCCTGACATCATAGAAGAAACCCAGACTCCATTTGTATTGGTTACCGAAGATGATGTAGCCCAGGTATTTACTCCCCGCGAACGATTTTCTCATAAAGGAACGTTCGGACACGCCTTATTAATAGCCGGAAGCAAAGGAAAAATGGGCGCTGCTCTTTTAGCAGCCAGAGCTTGCTTGCGTAGTGGAGTAGGACTACTAACCGTACACATACCCCAACGAGGCGAAACCATATTCCAAACAGCATTTCCGGAAGCAATGCTAAGTTTTGATCCGAACACAGACCGTTTCACAACAATACCGGAAATATCAACATACACGGCTATCGGCATCGGCCCGGGATTAGGACAGCACATGGAATCAGGAGCTGCAATGGAGCGTTTATTACAATCTGTCGAGAAACCAATGGTTCTGGATGCGGACGCACTGAACCTGTTGGCTTCCAACAAAGACTTACTGGAACGTATCCCTGCCCGCAGCATTCTGACACCTCACCCTAAAGAGTTCGACCGCATGGCAGGAGAAAGCAGTTGTTCATACGAGCGTCTGCTAAAAGCAAAAACATTCGCTATCGATCACAAACTCTGCATTGTTCTGAAAGGAGCATATACGGCGACATGTACCCCGGAAGGAAACATATATTTCAACAATAGTGGAAATCCGGGTATGGCAACTGCCGGCAGCGGAGATGTCTTAACTGGAATTATCCTAGGTTTATTAGCCCAAGGCTTTGAACCGGAAACAGCCGCCGTAACAGGCGTATTCCTGCACGGAACAGCCGGAGATCTGGCAACAGCCTACCGTTCGGAAGAAAGCATGATTGCCGGAGACATTACCGACATGTTAGGAAAAGCCTTTAAGCAATTGAGATAACAATACAAATTCAATACAAAGCTAGTATTAACAGGCAACAACTCCTTTTTGCATACTGTTAATATTAGCTTTACATAAAAATTACCTACATCTACACCCAAATTGATCATAGTCTCTTATTTTTTCAATTTCATCATCACAATGACAGGATTGTCCTCTGAAGTAATTTCACCTAAACCATCAATATATATTTTATCCGCATTTCTATTATAAAAATAAGAACTCGGTATCACAATATCAACCAAATAATCATCATACCAAACCTCATGGGCACAATCAAAAAAATAAGAACTAATATATACATTTTCAGGAAAATCAGTTATATCATTTTTTATTTGCTTCACGTGATATACTTTATTATCTTCCTTTAATCTTATATACATCCTATAATCTTGCTCCCGATACATTCTTGCGTCTCCAGTTTCTTTAAAATAATAAGAAAAAGACATAATATCCGAATTGTTTATATTAAGAACCGGAAAAGATGCCAATCCGTCCAACTGTCTAATATATTCAATCTGTTTCCCCAATGGCTCCAACCCTACTGAATTATCCATGCCATATTTGCCAAAATCTACTGTAATAGCAGGAGACACTTCCGTCGTATCCAATTTATAAAATGTATTATCATACATAAATGAAACAAACAGTTCATCTTTATCATTCCTAGCAAAGCTTTCTATGTTCGCACAAAATGAAGAGCCATTAGTTTCTATTGCCTTATCAAAAAACACCTTCTTGTTCCTCTCACGGTCAAGAATTACTAAATTTGCATTTACCTTTTTTCCATTTATTACATCATCAAGATGTTGTGGAGAAAAATAATAAATTCCATCTTTTTCTTTACACGAATTACATCTGACATGAGGGAAAGGATGCGATTCTAATAAATCAAATGATATATTTGAATATTTTAATTTCATATCTTCTTTTCCTCCATAATCAATCAATTCTATATATTCTTCATTTTCATCGATAAACACAGGCCCTATAAATCGATATTCACCAGGTCCTTCTCCTCGTTTATTTAGCTTCGTTACAAATTTGCCCGTTTTATCAAAAAGGAAGATCATCTGTTGAATAATATCAATCGCATAAATATATTGTTCCCGAATAACGATCTCCCTGATTCTCCCCATAAAATCGTCAGAATCCGTTTGTAATCGTATACATTTCACTGAATCCACGAACTCGGATAAATTAACACTTTTCTCTGCTTCATAAGGATTTACAGATATAATCTCCTGAGCACTTTCATTTACCATCCTCCTTTTACAACCGCAAAGAACAGTTATAACAATAACACTTATCAGAATTTTTTCCACACTCATAATACACGCCATAAATACATTTTACAATGTGTTTGCATAATTTTACGTACAATGATACATAAATATAATAAAAACAAAAAATCTGTCCAAAATATATTCAATTATCTCTCCTTCTTTCTCTCCCAACTCATAGTTATAACTTTCCTGAATCATAACTATGAATTTAAACAACCATAACTATGAGTTGGGAGAAGAATCCAGACTGTTCTAAAACGATCTAGGAATGAAGTCAAATGACCATGATGATTTGTAAAAAAGCGCCATTATAATAAGTAAGAACTCTGTTTGCGCTTGTCAACACCGAAAATATTTCCTAGTTTTGTGCAATCATTCACAGACTTAAATAGATTTGGAATATGAAGAATCTTATCATTATAGCAAGTTTACTGCTTACCGTACCAGGAATGGCACAAACAAAAGTGATAAAGAAAAACGCCGTCAAAGCCAATAATTTCGGTATCACTTATTCATTACCTAAAACCTCATTGGTTATAGATGCAGAAGTGACCAAAGTAACCTGCAAGGCCGGACCTTATTACAAATATGCAGAAAAGTATCTGGGCGTAAAGGACGCTGTAACCGAAGACAAAGTATATTATGAACTAGGCAAAATAAGCCTTATCAACAAAGGTTTACCCGATGCCGACAACACCTACATTGTTGAGTTTAAGCAAAACACCGTCGCTCCTTACGCTTACCTGACAGAAGACGGCTTGCTCTGTTCTATCAATGCCGAATATACGCCGACCGAATCGGAGCTGGACGTAATAAAAAATAAGAAAACCGCATCCCAGAAAGTAGCAGATGCGTCTGTATATTCGGAAGAACTGCTTATGGCTGGTTCTACAGCTAAACAAGCGGAAGTTGCAGCCAAACAAATCTACCGTATACGCGAAAGCCGTATGAATATCCTTACCGGGGAAGCAGATAACCTTCCACCCGACGGTGAAGCTATGAAACTGGTTATCCAGCAACTGGAAGAACAAGAAAAAGCCCTTTCCAACCTGTTTACCGGAATCTTGACAAAAGAAACAGATCATTATGAAGTAAGTATAATACCTAACGACGACCTGGACAAAGAAGTCCTTTTCCGCTTCTCCGATCAATTAGGAATCATAGATGCCGATGATTTGGGAGGTACACCAGTCTACATGAACCTGAAAGCAACCGAACGCGCACCGCTCCTGGACGCCAAAGAAGCAGAAAAGAAAGATAAATCCCTTAAAGGTATCGTTTACAATGTACCGGGAAAAGCCAACGTCGAAATCTTTATGAATAAAAAGCCCCTATTCAAAGGAGAAGTACAAATCACACAATTCGGTAGCCGCGAAGGCCTGGCGCCTGTGATGTTTGAAGATAAAAAAGCACCGGTCAAAATTTATTTCTATCCCGAAACCGGTGCCATTAAACAGATTATTCAATAATTTATAAACCTAATAGTATCTAAAACACATGTTACAAGGACAACCTAAAGGACTATTTGCCCTGGCCTTAGCCAATACTGGCGAACGCTTTGGCTATTACACTATGCTTGCAATTTTCACGCTCTTTTTGCAAGCCAAATTTGGCTATTCGGCAGCCGAAACCTCTACCATTTTCGCCAGCTTTCTGGCTTTCGTTTACTTTACCCCGCTTATAGGTGGTATGCTGGCCGACAAATTCGGCTACGGGAAGATGGTTACCAGCGGTATTATCATCATGTTTGTAGGTTATATGCTGCTCGCTATTCCAACCGGAGCAGAAACAGGAAAAGCATTGATGTTTGGCTCATTGGCACTGATTGCTTGCGGAACAGGTCTTTTCAAAGGGAACCTTCAGGTGATGGTAGGAAACCTTTACGATGCCCCTGAATACAAGAACAAACGCGACCAGGCTTTCAGTATTTTTTACATGGCTATCAACATAGGTGCAATGTATGCCCCGACTGCAGCAACCAAGATGACAGACTGGATGCTTGCCAAATACAACTTCTTCTACGAATCTCAGATACCTTCGCTGGCTCACCAGTTTTTGAACGGAACCATTTCTGCAGAAAACAAAGAAGTACTTGCCGGGCTTCAAGCAGCACAACATTATACAGGAGATATGGCTTCTTTCTGTAACGCTTATATCGAACGTCTGTCGGAAGCCTATAACTACGGTTTCGGTGTTGCCTGCGTTTCGTTGATTATCTCTATGGCTATTTACACGGCTTTCCGCTCTACATTCAAACATGCAGATGTAAATACAAAACAGGCTCAGGCTGCTACAACGACCAATACACATCAGGAAGAATTATCACCTGCCGAGACAAAACAACGTATCGTTGCTCTGTTGCTGGTATTTGCCGTTGTATTATTCTTCTGGATGGCATTCCATCAGAACGGTTTGACAATGACATTCTTCGCACGCGACTATACGGCCAATCAGGCTACCGGCCTGGATCGTTTAGGATTCGATGTGCTGAACCTTACCTTCCTGGTAGTAGCCATTTACGGTGCGTTCTCTATATTCCAATCACAAAAGAAACTGATCTCTATCATCGTAACGGTAGTTGCATTGGTAGCTTTAGGTATCAACTACATGTCGATGCCGGAAACAATGACAATTCTGCCTCAGCAGTTCCAACAATTTAACCCTTTCTTTGTTGTCGCTTTAACCCCCGTATCGCTTGCGATATTCGGCTATCTGGCCAACAAGAAGAAAGAGCCCTCCGCACCCCGTAAGATCGGAACAGGTATGTTGATTGCCGCTTGCGGTTTCTTAATCCTGGCAATCGGTTCTATGGGCTTACCTACACCGGATGCTTTAGCTGCAGATAGCAAATTACAGGTATTGGTTTCTCCCAACTGGTTAATCTCGACCTACCTGGTACTGACATTTGCAGAGTTATTGCTCTCGCCGATGGGTATCTCCTTCGTATCCAAAGTAGCACCTCCTAAATATAAAGGTGCCATGATGGGCGGTTGGTTCGTGGCAACCGCCATTGGCAACTACATGGTTGCCATCATCGGTTACCTGTGGGGAGGTATGGAATTATGGATGGTATGGAGCGTACTTATCGTTCTGTGCTTACTGTCCGCACTCTTTATGTTTTCTATCATGAAGAAACTGGAAAAAGTAGCTAAATAAAAAATAGAATGAACCTGTCAACTGTCAGCAATCAACTGCCAACCAACGGCACTTTCCGTTTCAGACGATGGAGCCGTAAAGGATATGCCGTATTCTTTAGTCTGGGGCGGGCAGTTACAATCGGACAGTTGTCGGCAAGCGTATCAGACCGGTTTTTGGCAAAGAATACATCCCAGCATTCCGTTGCCGACCTTTTTGAAAATGGTTGCCAGGGAAAAGACGACAGCATCAGCATCCAAAACGAATGGGTTGCCGAGGAAATTACAGGTCTTCCGCAAGCTATTGCAAACTGCTTGTTGTCAACAGAAATACTATTAGCCAATGTTGCGCTAACAGTATGCAATAAACAAAACAATATTCACTATTCCAATATAACGGAAGGCAGCCGGCACAACGCCGGTTTCCTTCCGTTTTTTTATGCCTATAATCCAACAAACATATGACAATCGAATCACTGAAACAACACGTACTGGACGGTCATCTGCTCAATGAAAAGGAAGCACTCTTCCTAGCGTCCTCTCCCGACAAAAAGGCTTTATACGAAGCCGCCCGTCAAATCACCCGCCACTTTATGGGCAACAAGTTTGACACCTGTTCCATCGTTAACGCCAAAAGCGGCAACTGTAGCGAAGACTGCAAATGGTGCGCTCAGTCGGGACACTATAAAACAGAGGTGACACTCTACCCCTTGCTGCCGGCAGAAGAATGCGTCCGCCACGCTGTCCATAACCGCCAACAAGGTATCGGACGCTTTGCCCTCGTAACCAGCGGAAAGCGTGTAAGTGACAAAGAGATGGAAACGATTACCGGTACCATCCGCCAGATTAAGCAACAGAGCGACATCAAATGTTGCGCTTCCATGGGACTACTCACCCATAATCAACTACAAAAGCTGTACGACAGCGGTGTAGAGAACTACCACTGCAACATCGAAACGGCTCCCTCCTACTTTCGCAAGCTCTGTACCACCCATACTACAGAACAAAAGATGGAGACCATCCGGGCTGCACGCCAGATAGGCTTCCGCATCTGCTCCGGCGGCATTATCGGTATGGGAGAAACAATGGAGCAGCGTATCGAGATGGCACTTTTCCTCCAACAGGAAGGTATCCTTTCCATCCCTCTCAACATGCTTCAACCCATTCCCGGCACACCATTAGGCGAAACACCACGGCTCAGTGAAGAAGAGTTCCTCACAACCATTGCCCTTTTTCGTTTCATCAATCCGAATGCCTACCTGCGTTTCTCCGGCGGACGTGCATTACTGAGCGAAGCCACTCAACGCAAAGCCCTTCGCACAGGCATCAACTCCGCCATCATTGGCGACCTGTTAACTACCATCGGCAGTAAAGTAGAAGCAGATAAAGTACTATTCACTTCCGAAGGCTATTCACTCACCGAAAACACAGACTGGGCACAATGACAACACAAGAACTACTACAATACGACCGCGATCATATCTGGCACCCTTACACATCTACAATTGATCCGCTGCCCGTTTATCCGGTAGCCGGAGCCGAAGGAGTAACTATTACGCTAGCCGACGGGAGGCAGCTTATTGATGGCATGTCTTCGTGGTGGGCAGCTGTGCATGGCTACAACCATCCCTTACTGAACGCCGCCGCCGAAGAGCAATTAAAGAAGATGAGCCACATCATGTTTGGCGGCTTCACCCACGAGCCAGCCGTTGAACTGGCCTCGCTACTGCTCCCTTTGTTACCGCCTTCAATGGATAAAATATTCTTCGCCGACAGCGGGTCGGTAGCCGTAGAAGTTGCCATGAAGATGGCTATACAGTATTGGCAGTCGCAAAACAAAGCGGCAAAGAGTAAGTTTGCCACCATTCGTAGCGGCTATCACGGCGACACATGGCATGCCATGTCCGTATGCGATCCCGTCACCGGGATGCACGGTATCTTCTCCGGCAGTCTGCCCATACAATACTTTTTGCCACAACCTCCGGTTAAATACGAGGATAAATGGAACGAAGAAGCCATATCTCCACTGAAAGACCTGCTCGAAAAGCACGCCGGAGAAATAGCCGCCCTTATCCTCGAACCCATCGTGCAAGGCGCCGGAGGCATGTACTTCTATTCGCCTGCTTTCCTTGTCCGTGCCCGCGAATTGTGTAATCAATATAATGTATTGCTGATCTTCGACGAGATAGCCACCGGCTTTGGCCGTACCGGAAAGCTTTTTGCCTGGGAACATGCCGGCGTGGAGCCTGACATTATGTGTATTGGCAAGGCATTGACAGGTGGCTATCTGACACTTTCTGCTACTATAACCACCCAATCCATAGCTGATACGATCTGTAGCGGTGAAGCAGGCTGCTTCATGCATGGTCCTACCTTTATGGGTAATCCGCTGGCATGCGCTATAGCCTGCGCATCCGTGCGTCTTCTGTTGGAAAGCGGATGGAAAGAAAAAGTAGATGCCATACAAGCACAACTATGTCGCGAGCTTGCCCCGGCTAGCGGTCTGGACACTGTGCGTGAAGTGCGTGTATTAGGTGCCATTGGTGTAATCGAAATGAAAGACCCTGTAAACATGGCTGTCCTTCAAAAACGTTTTGTAGACGAAGGTATCTGGGTGCGTCCTTTTGGAAAATTGGTTTACCTGATGCCTCCCTTTATCATCCGTCCCGAAGAGTTGAGGCGGCTTACTTCTGGGGTTATTAAGTCTCTGAAGTAACCTTTCAGAATTGTTCTGTCACTTTTGGCTTGACCCAAAAGTAACCAAAAGGTCAAGGCTACTGTCGGTTTGCTGCTTCGTGCCTTTCATTCGCTGAAGCGTCCGAACTCGCTTCGCTCAAACAGCGGACGCTTCGGGCGCTCATTCAAGGCACTACGCTACGCTCACCGACAGAGGCCGGAAACAAGGGAGCAACGCTCCCTCTAAGGATGGCCGATATCGATAGCTTTGAAAGTTACTGTTGTTGATAGCTTAAAAGGTTATCCTATTGGTTTTAATGCTTCCGTCGGGTATTGATTAAAGATGGCTTTAGCCTGGTTTCAATTGCCATCGGTTGAAACCGATGGATAGTAGAGCCATCCTCTTTCCAGGGCTTTAGCCCAATTGAGAAGGATTGTTAAAAGTAGATTACCGGAAAGAAATTTGGCTAAAGCCACTAAAGATAGATATTCCTTTAGTCCGTCAGCTGAAGCAGACGGCAATTGAGCTTAGGCTAAAGCCATAAAAGAGCAGACCGTATTGGCCATCCCAAAAGAAAGCTGCGCTTAGCTTAGCTTTCTTGTTAGCGGCATCAGCGGCCGGGCGTTAAGCGCAGGTAAAAGACGCAGCGTTAAAACCGGCGGCTGTCTGAGCGTAGCGAGTTCCGCCGGTTCAGCGAAGTCTTTTGCCGGAGTAGCCCGGACGGTGCAGCCTTGACTTTTTGGTTACTTTTGGGTCAAGCCAAAAGTAACATAGAAACAGCTTGCGCAGCAAGCATAAAACAGCAGGCATAAAGATGTAGCTGCAAAAGATATAAAACAGAAATAAAGCACAATATGAAAGATTACAACAAATCAATCAACGATTTGAAGGCAAGCGGTTCCCTACGCCGATTGCCGGAAGTGGAACACGAAGGGAAATACATTCTGAAAGAGGGACAACGTATGTTGAACCTCTCGTCAAACGACTACTTGGGACTGGCATCACGTTCAGACCTTCGCAATGACTTCCTGGACAAGCTAAAGGTTACAAAGCTACCCTTATCGTCCACTTCATCACGACTGCTAACGGGCAACTACACTATCTACACAGATATGGAAACCGATATGGCAAAACGTTTCGGACGCGAAGCCTGCCTGCTGTTTAACAGCGGCTACCATGCTAACACCGGAATCTTACCCGCCCTGGCAGACAAGCAAACGCTGATTGTTGCAGACAAGCTCGTTCACGCCAGCATTATAGACGGTATCTTACTAAGCGGTGCAGCTTTCCAACGTTACAAGCATAACGATTATGCACATTTGGAAAGGCTACTGGCAAAAGAATCACCGGCATACGAACAGGTTATAGTCGTAACGGAAAGCATATTCAGTATGGATGGCGACACGGCAGACCTCAACCGGTTGGTTGAACTGAAAAAGGCATTTCCAAACATCATCCTCTATGTAGACGAAGCCCATGCCATAGGTGTCCGTGGAACTACCGGACTGGGACTTGCCGAGGAACAAAATTGTATTCAGGACATCGACTTGCTGGTAGGCACCTTTGGCAAGGCACTTGCCTCAATGGGCGCTTACCTGCTATGTAGCAACGTGATTCGCGAATACCTGGTAAACACCATGCGGCCGCTCATATTCAGCACCGCCCTCCCGCCGGCACAGATAGCCTGGACGAAGTACATCTTCGACCTGCTACCATCCTTCGCTACAGAACGGAAGCAATTACATAAGGTAAGCAACCTGCTGCGTGAAAAACTGAAAGGTTCAGGAGGAGAAATCAGCGCCAGCCATATCATCCCATACATAGTTGGAGAGAACAGCGATTGCATACTAAAGGCTGAAGAATTGCAACGCAAAGGTTTTTATTGTCTGCCCGTCCGTCCGCCAACAGTACCAAAGGGGACGGCGCGTATCCGTTTCTCGCTCACCGCTGCTATAGAAACGCAAGCTATAGACCAACTAACCTCTATAATCCACAACATCTCTTAAACAAACAGGAGCCATGGAAATAAAGAAAACAAGAAATAACGGAGCAACCAAACTTGTCCTTTGCCTTGCAGGCTGGTCTGCCACCCCCGAAGCCTTCGGCCATCTGGAAGCCGGAGAAGATACGGACGTATGGATTTGTTACGACTATCGTGACCTGTCTTTTACCGGAGAATTAGACCGTTACCGGCAAATCGATCTGGTTGCCTGGTCGCTGGGGGTTTGGGTAGCTGCAAATGTAATAAGCCCGGAAACAGTTTTGCACTCTGCCACAGCTATCAACGGCACAGGACTTCCCATAGACGATACATACGGTATTCCCACCGCCATTTTCCGGGGAACCTTAGAGAATGTAAACAACGAGGGCATGAACCGTTTCAACCGCCGTATGTGCGGCAGCCGCGAATTACTGGCAACATACCAGCATTTTCCAACACGTCCGGCAACTGAGTTAAAAGAAGAATTACTTAACCTCTATAACAACATAAGCAGAGACAATCACCCCGGCGGAATAGATTGGACTAAAGCCTTTGTCTCTACCCACGACATGATATTCCCCACCGGCAACCAACGCAATTACTGGCAGGGGCTATGTCCTTTCACCGAGATTGACGCCCCGCATTATCCTTTTAAAGTATGGAAACAATGGAAAGAGATAACCAATCGATAGAACCGGCATGTATCCGGCGACGCTTCACCCGCGCACTGAACAGCTACGACCGGCATGCGGTAGCCCAACAACGAATCAGTGCCGAAGCAGCAAAGATACTGTCTCTCCATCTGCAACCGTTCGGACGTTGCCTCGAAATAGGATGCGGCACAGGAGGCTTTACCCGTCACCTGCAACGAATGCTACCCAACGCAGACTGGGTACTGAATGATTTATGCGGAGAGTCGCTGGCTATCGCCGCCACACACTGCAACCATTCTCCGCAATCCATAATTGGAGATGCCGAAAACACAGAGCTTGGCATCGGTTACGATCTGATAGCATCCACCTCCGCTTTTCAATGGTTCCACGATCCGCTGAATTTTATTAAGAAACTGGCCGGGATGCAAACAAAGGGCGGAGTATTGCTGTTCAGCACCTTTTCGCCCGGTAATCTGCAAGAAGTAAAAGAGGCGGCAGGCAAAGGCCTATCCTATCCTTCCGGCAAACAGTGGGAAGAATGGCTTGCCCCGTTCTATAATATAGAGGTTTGCCGCGAAGAAGCGATACGGCTTACCTTTGGCAGTCCTCTCGAAGTACTGCGCCATCTCAAATACACGGGAGTAACAGCAACACACAACGGACAATGGACGCGGGGTATGCAGGAAGACTTCGTCCGCCGCTACAAACAACAGTTTTCAACGGACAATAACCAGGTAACCCTGACCTATCGCCCGCTCTATCTGCTGGCTAAAAGACTATAAAATAATACCTAATGTATCGAAAACAACTAGAACTACCATTGCAAAGTGTTTGGAGTTATAACTCTCGACACTTTGCAAGCATAACTCTCGACACTTTGCAAGCATGACTCTCGACACTCTGCAAGCATGACTCTCGACACTCTGGAGCCATAACTCCAAACACTTTGCAGAGTTATCATACCAACAAATTTCTACAAACTTAAAAGATAAACATGATGAAAGGAACCGTATTATTCGTATCAGGCATAGACACCAACGTAGGCAAAACCTATGCCACCGCAATCATGGCGCGCCAGATGGCAGCCGAAGGCAAATCGGTCATCACCCAAAAGATGATCCAGACAGGAAACGTAGACGTATCGGAAGACATCGTAATACACCGCCGTCTGCAAGGCATCCCTTTTACAGAGGAGGATAAAGCCGGGCTAACCTGCCCTTACATCTTTACTTATCCCTGTTCCCCGCACATGGCAGCAGCAAAAGACAACAAAGAAATAGACCCGGACGTTATAACCGCCGCCACCCGCATACTGCAAGAGAAGTATGAATACATCTTGCTTGAAGGAGCCGGCGGACTGATGGTACCCATCTGTGGCAACACACTTACAATAGATTACATCCGGGAGATGGACTATCCGCTCATCCTTGTCACTTCCGGCAAACTGGGAAGTATCAACCATACCCTGCTCAGCCTGTATACCTGCAAACAATATGGGGTAAAGGTGCACACGCTGGTGTACAACCTTTACCCCCGCACGGATGAGTTGATCGAACAAAATACACTGGAATATCTGCGCCAATATATGGCGCGAGAGTTTCCGGAAGCCAAAGTGACAGTGCTCAACGCTATCGGTTAAATATGCAGTTGCAAGCCGATCGAGACCGGATAAAGCTCCGGCCCTTTATGCCGTTCAAAGATACCGACCGGCGAATATTTCATATAAAGGCCTATCCAGTCGAAACCGGCTTGCAGCAAGATATCCATCGATACCGGACGCAGGTTCATGCCGCCATCCATCTTCTCCTTATGCTTATCGCCATGTGCATCTTTGTAAACCACCTTGGAGGAAGACATCGTTTTAAATACTCCCACCACACCGGCAGAGAAGAAGTAAAGCGTTTTATTCCTTTGCCGTTTCTGCCATTCGAGCAAAAGTGGGATGGTAATGCTGGTAGTGTTTAATTTACTTGCGCTGTAGACAATTCCGTCAGGAGCCGGGACAAGGGAGGTTACTCCATCGACTTCTTTAAAGTATTTGTTCGAATCCAGACGATAACGGTTCCAACGCATCCCGGCACCGGTCACCACCGCCCAATTATAGCGAGAGAATGGGAAGCTCCACTCCAGGAAGTTCAGATTATATTCGAGTGACTTACCGCTTCGTAGCGACACTCCATTGGCGTCATTCACATGTAAGTTGCCATCGGCAAAATTGCAGAAGCCCATGCCAAAGCCTGCCCAGTGTGCAGAGAAGTTCTTATCCCACGTAGGCACCGGAATGTTCAGAGACTTGATATGCTTGCGGCGTTCATAGCTTTGTCCGTCGCGGTAATGGCCTTCAAACACCATTTCCCGGTCAACCGAATCGCCTTCTTCGGTCAATTCATAGACTCTCACCTTCAGACGGTCGCCATTGTCTTTCACTTCAATTTGCTTGTTCTTTACTATAATAATCGTGTCGGTAGCCGAAGGCTGTAATCCTGTGTTTGCAAAAGCCGGGGCAGACAAACAGGCAGCCAATAAGATTAGTACGCTTTTCATCATGTATATGTTTTATTCGTTTATAAATCTTTTTTGGTGAATAGAAGAGTAATCAGGTCATCGCTGTCCAGTTCCCCTTCTATATAGACCAGAGTAATGACTCCTTTCTTGTTGACTTTGAATAGTACAAAACGATTCATGTCTTCTTTGTTGCCGGGTAGCTGATAGTAAGCGGAAACTACACCGCCGTCATCGGTTACCTCCTTGATCTTTCGGGCACCTTTCTGATCGGCCTCAAGACAACGGCGAACAAACCTGAGGGCTTCGTCATCCTGTTTGATAGTGATACTCTTATAACGGGTAAGGCCATAGGTTTCGAGCATCTCGTTTGAAAGCTCCACCATAGTGACATTCCTTTTCATACCGTAGCGGGAGAAGACTTCTTGTATCTTTAAATCTTTCTGCATCTCGGCAGCCCGGATATTGGCCGGTTGAAGACTACAAAGCATTGCAACGAAAAGCAATGTGATCAGATATTTAAACTGTTTCATAAGGCAGTATTGTTTTATTCGTCATCACTGAACAGAGAGCCCAGTTCCTGTAATTGACTATTTACTATCTCACGGGGAAAATTATCGCCGTCATCATCCGGAAAATACATCTCGGCCGGGGTTGCCACTTCCTGAAGCGCCTCAATAGCGAAAGCACGCACTTTGTGGATGTCGGTATAACAACGGCCATTTATCACCACATAGTTGTCTGCACAAAAGCGGGGATCCAGCGGATTCAACAAACGCCCGATGCCCAGTACCAGCAGGATACAAGCCGCAATACCCGATACAGCGTAGAACACACCCCTGCGTCTCAACGGTCTTTTTGCCACAGCAACCCTATGTTGTTCCGCTGACGGCGCAGAATGTTTTGCAATCTCTTCGCCAAAGTAAGCAAAGATAGGTTTGTAAACAGCCAGCCTTTCGGGTACATCGTCCGAAGCGAAGAAGGCACGCAACCGGGCTTCTTCGGCAGCAGATGTTGCACCTTCAAAATATTTATCCAATAATCCGTCTATATCCATATCTTTATCGTTGACCATTCAACATTAAGTATTGTTCTCGTATCTTTTTCCGTGCCCTCGAAAGATTCACGCGGATCGCTTCGGGCTGCGCTCCGGTTATCCCGGCTATTTCAGCAATCTCGTAACCTTCCACATCTTTCATCCGTATGATAGTTTGCTGCAACGCAGGCAATCCGGCTATCAAGTGTCTGATGCAGGCCACTGCATCCTGTTGCTCCAGCTGTTCTGCGGGATTCATCGTCCCGGAGTCAAGTAACAGGTTATCCGGTTCATCCCCCTGGGGTCTACGTGTTCTTAACCTGTCAAGAGTAAGATTACGGACAATCATCATAACCAGAGCTTCCACATTATCGTATTCATCCAGCCGGCCACGCATATTCCACAATTTGAGAAAAGCCTCTTGCACGATATCTTCGGCATCATCGGAGTTCTCAACTATTTTCCTCGAGAGGTTAAACATTTTCCCGCGGAGTGGCAATATGGTTATTTTGAATGTCTCTAGTTCCATTTCTGATATTAAGACGACAAAGGAAAGAAAACATAACACAAGACTGAAGTTTTTTTATTACGATAGTGGCAAAAAACTTTCACCCGCCAGATTTGTTACTAAACGATGACGTTACATTATCTTTCGATAAAGACGGGCAGCTAATAGAATAGCAAGCTGTAGTGGGATACATATTCAGGATACGCAAACAAGCGCAGATTTACGCAGATATTTTTCCTTACCGCACAAGAAATCCCTATCTTTGCCCCCGCAACATCTCATAAACAAGATGAAATACATTCCTTATATAAGACATATATCTGCGGAACATACATGTTCCGCAGTCCTTCTTCATGAAGAAGGAAATTTTGCAAAAAAAACGTAACCTTTCCTCCACCCGCCTTTTTCACGTAAAAAACAATCAAAACATAGCAGGCTGCAAGGGCAGCCTGCCCAAAACGTGTGTCCGTACCGCACGGAAAACCTCCGTACACCTACAAAAGTATCACCAACGCACCGGCGAAGCCTCCGTACACCTACAAAACCATTACCGGAGTAGCTGCGGCCATTTTGTAGGCCTGCAAAACCATTACAGACGAGCCGGCAGCCATTTTGTACCCCTACAAAACCCTTGCCGGAGCTCCGGTGATACCTCCGTACACCTACAGAGGCTCTACAGAACGGATTTCTCAATTTTCAACCTAATATTAACTCTTTAAATTCAAAGTTATGGAACAAACAAAAGCGATCAAAACCCGCTACCTTACGACCGGTTTCCTGATAATGCTGGCAATGCTGCCTGCATTGACCGCATGCAACGACGACGATGACGGACTGGAAAAAGACCCCACCACAGGACACACCCTGACACTTACGCTCAAAACCGGCGTAGAAGCCATACCGGAGACGAGAGCGCTGATCCGAGAAGCAGCCCCGGAAAGCGAAGCCGCGCAAGCAGGCTTCTGCTACGAACTGGTATCGAGTGATGCGGACAGCGTTGCTGTTTCCGATCCGATGACCAAAGCGCCAACAACGCTGAAGAACGTCTACGCCCTCCTTTTTAAAAGTGACGGAACATTCAACGGCAGAGCCAACATCGGAACCATGACGGCAAACACAGACAAAGTAGTAACCTTTACCAACGTGGCAGACCCGGCAGCAACAAGTTGCCGACTGGTGATTGTAGCAAACGACAATGCAGCAACAAACAACTACGCCAGCACGGGAGGAACAGGAAACTTTGCGAACTTCACAGGAAACTATGCCGCCTTTCAAGCGCTGGTGATGACGAACACGACCAGTTCGGATGCAGACGTACCCTACGCCGGAACGGCAACGGTGAATTTATTTGCCGGTGGAGTAAACGCAACGACATCCGTACAACTCTACCGCACGCTGGCGAAAGTAACCCTAAGCAATACTTTCAGCATAACGGGAGGCCCGGCTCGCAGTTCTATTACCTTATACAATGCCGGCTCCCGTCGTTTTGCCACACAGGGCAGCGACAATTACGATGGGACAGGAACAACGCAAACCTCCTCCTTTGTTGCAACGACAGCCGGAAGCAATGCCAACAGCAATGTCTGGTATGTAGGAGAAAACATCCGCCCGGCGGGAAGTAGTATCTCTTCGGCGGCAGACAGAAACAGCAGCAAAGCACCGGCCAATGCAAGCTACATCAGGATTATATCGGCTGCAAAATCAATAGTGAACACCGTCCCTGCCATTGGAGAAGAATATATAAAGAACGGAACGGAAACATTCAGCTATGACATTTATCTAGGGAAAAGCAACAACCTGACAGACTTCTCACTCCGCCGCCATACCAACTACACGATAACATCCACGGTAAGCGGAACGCTGGCTGCACAAGAATATCTGGCAGCAAACGATGGGAGGGTGACGATGGATGTATCCAAACAAGCCGTTGGATTATGCATCGGCCTGCTTGGAGGGGCAAGCGGCTACAAGACAGGCACAAGTGTTGCATATACTATAACCGGGAGCTACACGAAGATGTTGCTGCTGGCTCCAACATCAACCAATAAAAGCGGAATGAACTGGTCGGACGATGAAACCACCCAATACCAAACAGAAAGCCGGAAATACTGGGACCACACCTATACATCAGCCAACATAGAGAAAGGATCCGGATACGCTTACGACTATTGCAACAGCCTGAATGTAAACGGAGTGACGGGATGGTATCTGCCAACCCAAGCGCAGCTGATGGCTATATGGGCCATGCTGCAAGGGATAGACAACGGGAAGTTTAAAGAAGAATATACAACGGCAATCGGTTACCACTGGTCATCCACGGAGGGAAATTCGAAAAGCAGCTATCTGACAAACCTCTATACCGGCGAAACGAACACCTTCACCGACGGCAAGGCGGGTAGGTTCTCTGTGCGTTGCGTAAAGGATGCCGGGCAGCCATTAACGGAAACACCCATGGCTACCACCATTAACGGCTATCCGGTGATAGACCTGTCGGCACTGAATCCGCTGGGCTGTTTGCTATCCCTTTCGGAAGCAAACAGCCGGCGCGAAGCCATGCATGCATGCACTCCTGACAATACGGAATACCTCTCTGTTGGACAGGCTGTCTCCAATCATGCCGGTACATGGAATGCAAAGATGTCCACCCGCTATCAGCTGATGAGGAACAAGCTGACTAATAGTAGCGGAGGAACTTCTATGACTTGGGCAGATGCATGGAATGCCTGCAAAGCCTACTCAGGAGAAGGAGGAACAGCCGGACAATGGCGCCTGCCTACACAACGGGAATTACAGATGATTTGGGTGCTACACCCGCAACTGGTAGGCAAAGGAGGCTTCATTGCAACCAATAACAGCTTCTGGACAGCCACTGAGGGCAGTGATGGCAAAGCCGGTAACGCCTGGGCTGTAAGTCTCTACTATGGCACTACGAACCGCTCCATCCCCAAGACAAGTAACTACTCCGTTCGCTGCGTGCGGGATATTTAAAACTTATCCGGATAGAATTTCTGGAATATCCCCTTATTTAAAGTGGGATTTATCCCAAGCATATACTTTCGGAGATTCTTTCAGGAAAGGCAAAACCCTTTCCCTGTCGTCTTTATTAAGATACAGGGGAGTTGTGTAAGTTGCAGTCAGAGTTAAATCATCCGGAGCCAGTGCATACTTAATCAGATGCATATCCAAAAGAGAGATAGCGGTGCGAAAGGCATCGCTATTTTTATCTGCATTATCGCGGATAAACCAATCCGGCGAGACGGGAGTCAGCAAATCGGCAGTATCCAAGGGTTTCCAATCAGTTGTAAAAAACTCTACTTTGCTATCGGCAACCGGCCCGTTCACTGTTGTCACCATGCAAATGATATTTGTCATATTAACAAGAGGCAAAAGTTTCATCTCAACCGTACTGCGCTCTGTAACCTGAAGTAAAAGATAGTTGTCCGTAAGTTTCAATAAGGTGGAATACCCGTTCATTGTATTCTTCAGCTTAGCCTCTTTACCGGAATTATAAAGTTCTACAAGGTCTTTACGCCAGGCATCATCCAATTGGGGGATATTTTGATCCGGCATCGAAACAAACAAAGCGTCTATATTTTGTGCTTTTACACCCACAACCAACACGCAAAACAATATCGAAATAAATAAATGTCTCATACTATATTCTGATTCTATTCAATAATCTGTTGCATTTTATGCTGTTTACAAATTTACGCCGTAAAGATATTTCTTTTCGAGCTACTTTCCATATATAGATTTATAAAAAACCAGAAGAGAGAAACGGAAGCTACCGCGTACCCCAATATAAAAATATCATTCCTAAAAGCACAAGGAGTAAATCGATCGCTTTGTTCTTCAAGTTCTTTTCGTGGAAGAAAATAGCACCGGCCGCAAAAGTAACAAGTACATTACTACGACGTACCATAGAAACAATTGAAATCATAGAATCCGGATAACTCAAAGCATAAAAGTATACCCAATCGGCAATACAAAGAAAAACGGAAATAAAAATAATATTCCATCTCCAAACAAAGGGAGTACTTTTTTTCCGTTGAGGATACCACAGCAAAAGGAGTATAAATAGCATAATGATGCATTGGTAGATATTAAACCATACCTGTACGGTCATCACATCCATCGAATGCATCAGATGTTTGTCATATAATCCGCTCAAAGCCCCGGTTATGATGGATAAGACAGTAAAGAAAATCCATTTATTATGAGTAAAACGGATCCCTTCTTTCCTGCCGGAGGAAGATAAAAGATAAAAAGAAGCTATTGACAGCAATACGCCAATCCATTGATATAAATTAAGCCGTTCTCCAAATATGAGCATAGCTCCCAACAGCGTTAATACCGGTTGACTGGCTTTGATTGGCCCTGTAATAGTAAGAGGAAGATGTTTTAAAGCAAAATAGCCGGAGATCCATGAAGACAAAACAATTACAGCTTTAATAAACACAGCTATGTGATCTGCCAGCGGAGCACGAGGAACATAGAGCATTGTCCCATCCAACACATTGGTATAAAAAGATAATATGATAAACGGAACAAATATCATACTACTTATCAATGTATTGAAAAACAGTACAGGTATTACGGCATTCCCATTTAATGAAATCTTTTTATTTACTTCATAACAACCTAAAAGGAATGCCGAAAGAAATGCCAATGCAACCCACATAACAGTAAATTAAATATTAAACAGATGTTCAGGATAAGTCACATTCACAAGGAACAAAGCATGGCCGGGAACTGAGATTCCTGCTTTACAACGATCTTTCTGCTCAATAACGTTACGGAAACCTTCCAATGTTAACTTGCCGCGTCCTACTTCCAGCAATGTTCCCACTATTGCACGTACCATATTGCGAAGAAAACGGTCAGCCCGGATTGTAAAGACCCACACATCACCGTCCTGCAGCCAACCGGCTTCATAAATACGGCAGTTATTTGTTTTTACATCCGTATGTAATTTACTAAAGCTGGTGAAATCTATATAATCGAATAATATCCGGCATGCATCATTCATCCGTTCAAAATCAATCTTTCCGGACATCTTATAAACCAAATCATAATTAAACGGATCTTTCTTCGTCGTAATGTAATACTTATATGTCCGTGATGTAGCATCAAAACGGGCATGAGCATCGGGGATCACCGGAACAATCCGATAAATTGCAATGTCCTTTGGTAAAAGACGATTAAGTTTTTCCTCTAAAAAAGACAAATCGGCAATCTCATCTTCCCAATCAAAATGAGCCACCATTAAACGTGCATGCACTCCTGCATCGGTACGCCCGGCTCCAACAACAGGAACTGGTTTACGCAAAAGTGTAGCCAAGGCCCCTTCTATGGATTGCTGAATCGTGATACCATTAGGCTGTATCTGCCAGCCATTAAAATTCTTACCGTTATATCCCAAATAAATAAAATATCGTCTCACGTAATGATGTTTTAGAGGTGCAAAGGTAACAGAAATCTCTCCCGGACATTGCCCGTACACTCAAAAAAGTGTAAATTCGCGGACTATTTACAGTACATCTAAACAAACAATTATGTTCGAATCATTGCTTCAATCTTCTTATTTTGCGTTGTTTCTGATTATTGCACTCGGATTCATGTTGGGCAGAATACAAATCAAAGGGCTTTCTTTAGACGTTTCTGCCGTTATTTTTATCGCTTTATTATTTGGGCATTTCGGAGTTATCATCCCCAAAGAATTAGGCAACTTCGGGCTAGTGTTGTTTATATTCACAATAGGTATACAAGCGGGTCCCGGATTTTTCGACTCATTCAAATCAAAAGGTAAAACATTAATAATACTTGCTTTACTGATAGTCGGCTCTGCCAGTCTTACAGGCTTAGTTTTCAAATATATTCTTGGAATAGATACACCTAGCCTTGTCGGACTGATTGCCGGTGCACTAACCAGCACTCCGGGTTTGGCCGTAGCGATAGACTGTACGCAGTCATCCTCTGCTTCCATAGCTTATGGTATTGCTTATCCTTTCGGTGTTATTGGAGTAATTCTATTTATTAAATTATTACCAAAAATACTCCGTAAAAACATGATGGTAGAAGCAAAAGTGCTGGAAGCTCAGCGAAAAAGTAAATATCCTCCATTACATACTGCCACTTTTCGTATTACAAATGCACATATTTTCGGAAAAAGTCTGGCACAGATGCAACTTCGTGCTATGACAGGAGCCGTGGTTTCCCGTATCAAACATGACGGAAAAACCAGTATTCCTGCAGGCCAGACAATTTTAAACGAGGGTGACTTGATTAAAGCTGTAGGCAACGACAAATCACTTGAGCAAATGGCTATACTTGTAGGTGAACGTATTGAGAATGATCTTCCTTTTGGCAGCACCCAGGAGTTACAATCATTATTGGTTACCAATAAAGAGGTTATCAACAAAAGCTTAGGTTACCTGAATTTACAAAGTACTTTCAATTGTACAGTAACACGAGTACGCCGAAGCGGGATAGACCTGTCGCCCGAACCTGACCTGGTTTTGAAATTCGGAGATAAGCTACTGGTTGCCGGGGAAAAGGAAGATTTAAAAGAATTAACCCGTATTTTTGGTAATGACGAAAAGAAATTATCTGACACCGATTTCTTCCCCATCGCAACGGGAATCGTATTAGGCGTATTATTCGGCAAACTAAACTTGTCTTTTTCCGATTCTTTTTCATTCTCTCCGGGATTAACAGGAGGTATTTTAATGGTAGCTTTGGTTTTAAGCGCAATTGGAAAAACGGGACCAATTATCTGGTCTATGTCCGGAGCTGCTAATAACCTGTTACGTCAATTGGGGTTATTATTATTCCTTGCAGAAGTTGGAACATCTGCAGGAGTAAATCTTGTATCTACCTTCCAGGAAAGCGGATGGACATTATTTGGGGTAGGTCTTGCAATTACGATGGTACCGATGATCATTGCTGTCACATTCGGTTATTTTGTATTTAAAATAAACATTCTCGATTTAGTAGGAACTATTGCCGGAGGTATGACCAGCACCCCAGGACTGGCTGCTGCCGATTCGATGGCAGACAGCACTGCTCCAAGTGTTGCTTATGCAACAGTATATCCTATAGCAATGGTTTTTCTTATTTTGTTTATCCAGTTTATAGCAAATTTAATTATCTGAAGCCGGATACTAAAAAAAAGTCGGTCATAGACTATATAACCGGCTTTTTTTAAACTCCATAAAACATTATAAATGAAATATTATTTATACATTTGTAAGACAAACTTAAACCGATTGCGGTATGTATACAAATGTAGAATCAGACCTTGCCCTTAATTTCATCCAGTATACCGGGACCAACTTATTTCTTACAGGCAAGGCAGGAACAGGAAAAACCACTTTCTTGAAAAAGTTAAAAGAACTCTCACCCAAACGCATGATTGTAGTAGCTCCCACAGGAGTTGCTGCCATAAACGCAGGAGGAGTAACAATCCATTCGTTTTTCCAACTTCCTTTTGGTCCTTATATTCCCAATAATAACGGAAATACCAATCAACAACAAAACAAATTCAGTAAAGAAAAAATAAACATCATCCGTAGCCTTGACTTATTGGTAATAGATGAAATCAGCATGGTAAGGGCAGATTTGCTGGATGCTGTAAGTGATATACTCAGAAGATTTAAAGATCACAATAAACCTTTCGGAGGCATACAATTACTTCTTATCGGTGATATACAACAACTAGCCCCTGTAATTAAAGAAGAGGAATGGAATCTGCTAAAAGAACATTACGCATCTACATTCTTTTTTGATAGCAAGGCTCTTGCTGAAAGCAATTATTTATGTATAGAATTGACACATGTTTACAGACAAGATGATGATACATTTATCCAATTACTAAATAATATACGCGAAAATCATTTTGACGATAATACATTGAATTTATTAAACCAACGCTATATTCCCAATTTTCAGCCCAAAGATAAAGACGGATATATCACTCTGACAACCCATAATTATCTGGCACAGCAAATAAATAATAAAAAATTAGACGAATTACCCGGGCAACTTTATACATTCACCGCTGAAATAAAAGATGATTTCCCTGCATATTCTTATCCAACTGAGGAAACATTAGAATTAAAATGTGGCGCTCAGGTCATGTTTGTAAAAAATGACTCTTCCACAGGACGGAGGTATTATAACGGAAAAATCGGAAAAATTGTCTTCATCAACAATAATAAGATAATCGTATCAGACGAGTCAGGCCATGAAATCAATGTTGAAAAAGAAAAATGGAATAATATAATATACACTATAGATAACGAGTCCAAGGAAATAACGGAGACTATTTCAGGAACGTTCTGTCAATATCCGCTGAAAACGGCCTGGGCCATTACAATTCATAAAAGCCAGGGATTGACATTTGAACATGCCATTATCGACGCCGGTGCAGCATTTTCGCACGGACAGGTATATGTTGCATTAAGTCGTTGCAAAGCACTGGAAGGAGTGGTTTTAAGTAATCCGATCACTCGCAACGGCATAATAAATGATTATCGCATACAAGATTTTATTTCATCCATAAATCAAAAACGCCCTGATAACAAACAATTTCAGGAAGCACAACGGAATTACTTCTTAAAACTAGCAACTGAGTTATTTTTATTTGGAAGTATCCAACTACGGTTACAGTACGCATCACAAGTAATTTTCCACTATTTGCAAAAGCTATATCCGGAATTGTGTAACCTTTATGCCACAACAAAAGAACAATTCCGTACAAATGTAACTGAAGTAGGTGAACGTTTCCGGCAACAACTAACCCGTCTTATTTCAGAATACCCTAATAACTACCAAGAAAATAAAATCATACAAGAACGTATTCAAAAAGGCATAGCTTACTTCATAGACGAAAACACAAAATATTCGGTTCCATTACTTAAAGCCTCCCATATAGAAGTAGACAATAAAGAAGCACGCAAAAGCATAACCCGCGCGGTAGATAGTCTGGCTGAAGAGTTTAGAATAAAAATTCAAACACTAAAAGCTTGCCAGGATGAATTTAGTGTTATACGCTATTTAACAGCTAAAGCGAAGGCTAGTATGGAACAAACATCTCGTATAACCAGAAAAAAATCCGAAAAAGTTTCTCTCAAAGAAGATGAAAGTACCGTAAATACAACTGATATAAAAAATGCAACTCTATATTTTCAACTCCAGAAATGGCGCAAGGAAAAAGCAGCTGCAAAAGAATTGCCGGTTTATACCATTTTACAACAAAAAGCCATAATAGGTATATCCAATGTTTTGCCATCAAGTAACAAAGAATTATTATCAATTCCGGGTATAGGAAAAAAAATCATTGAAGTATACGGAGATGAGTTATTAAAAATTGTATCGCAATATAAATAGTAAAGCCGGGAAAATTCCCGGCTTTACTATTTACCTTCTATAATTCACAGTCTATTATTTTTTTGTTTTTCTACTATCGTTATTCTTTTCTACTTCTTCAAATCAAATCCCAATAACATTCCATCATATTGCTCTGCAAGTTTGTTAATAGTCTGCAATGTCGTATTCCCTGATATTGCAGAAACAGTTGAAAGGAACTTCAAAAGTTTATCTGCATTAAATAATAAGGTAAGTTCGTCACCCGAAAGAACCACATGTGCAGTAAGTGTAGTAACCGAAAGCTTATTTTTTTTACCTAGCGAATAATGAAATGAAACTGTTTTTTCATCTTCATTAAAAGAATATTTTCCATTAAGTGTACCCTTTCTCAGTGCATTAATAAATGTTGAATCAGAATTAAAAGTATAATTAAAAACACCTTCAACTATACCAATCTTTGCACAATATTCCTTCATTTTCTTCTCAACTTCATTAGTAGCAAAACTACCTGCAACATTCTTCAAAGCATTATCACCTGTCAATTGAACCGCAGGATTCTCGTAAATCCATTTTCCTTGCAAATTCTCAATTGTTAATTTCTTGCCTCCGGTAACAGCAGTAACGGCTCCCTTAACAGCTGAAGAATTTAATATATCTTTGATTGACTGACCATACATTGTACATGGCACAAACATAACAAACATTGCAATAATTAATAATCCAACTTTTCTCATCACATTATAAATTTAGCTCATTTAATTAAACCTGCACAAAGATATAAATTATTATCACTACATTTATTTTACATTTTTCGAAAGCAAATAAGCCAGGATTACCGCAGCAACCCTCCCTAACTAATAAAACAAAAACAGGCTGTCTGAAATTTATCCAGACAACCTGTTCTTTATTTTAGTATACAGGAAAGCTATAAGCCTCCTGTCTTGCTCAAATTACAACTTATCGTTTGAACCCAATACGTTAATAATTTTGTGCTTGTACAATTTTTCCATATTGTCACGAGCCGGACCCAAATATTTACGAGGATCAAATTCGGCTGGCTTTTCTGCAAAAGTCTGACGAATTGCAGCAGTCATAGCCAAACGAGAGTCTGAGTCGATATTGATTTTGCAAACCGCAGAAGTTGCAGCTTTACGCAACCATTCTTCTGGAATACCGATTGCAGCCTTCAAGTTACCACCAAATTTGTTGATAGTTTCAACTTCTTCCTGAGGAACAGAAGATGACCCGTGAAGAACGATAGGGAATCCCGGAAGTTTTTCCATAACAGCATCCAATACTTCAAATGCCAATGGAGGAGGAACCATCTTACCTGTAGCAGGATCGATATGGCACTGTTCAGGAGTAAACTTATAAGCACCGTGAGAAGTACCGATAGAGATAGCCAAAGAATCGCAACCTGTGCGAGTAGCAAAATCGATTACTTCTTCAGGGTCTGTATATGTATGGTGGTCTGCAGAAACTTCATCTTCTACACCAGCCAATACGCCAAGTTCTCCCTCTACAGTTACATCAAACTGATGAGCGTAATCTACCACTTTCTTTGTCAAAGCAACGTTTTCTTCGTAAGGAAGATGAGAACCATCAATCATTACAGAAGAGAAACCTGAGTCGATACAGCTTTTGCAAGTTTCAAACGTATCACCATGATCCAAGTGAAGAACAATCTGAGGATTCGGGCAACCCAATTCCTTTGCATATTCTACAGCACCCTGAGCCATGTAACGAAGCAATGTTGCATTTGCATACTGACGTGCACCCTTAGATACCTGCAGGATAACCGGAGATTTTGTTTCTACTGCAGCCTTGATGATAGCCTGCATTTGTTCCATGTTATTGAAGTTAAAAGCAGGAATTGCATATCCGCCTTTAATAGCCTTTGCAAACATTTCTTTTGTGTTTACAAGACCCAGTTCTTTGTAATTTACCATTGTAGTATATGTTATTACGTTAATGATTGAAAATTTCCCACAAAGATAATAACTATCCGAATACTATTATGCTATTAAACATATAAAATAACACAAAATCAAATAGAAGAGAAAAAAAATAAGATTTTCTTTGTTTGTTCAACTCTAATCCATACCTTTGCAAGCCAATTTACCGGTTACCAAACAGATAAGAATATAAATTAAATATAGATAAGAAAGCAATGAAAAAAGGTATTCATCCTGAAAATTATCGTCCTGTAGTATTTAAGGACATGTCTAACGAGGATACATTTATCACTCGTTCTACTATCAACGCAAAAGAAACTATCGTACTTGATGGTGTTGAATATCCGTTGATAAAGATAGAAATTTCAAACACTTCTCACCCGTTCTACACTGGTAAGTCTAAGTTGGTGGATACAGCAGGACGTGTTGATAAGTTCATGAGCCGTTACGGTAACCGCAAAAAATAAAAATTTCGTTTTATAACGATATAGAAAAGGGTTGTCATTTAAAATGGCAACCCTTTTCTTTTATCATTCACCAATTAAATTCTTCACCATAGTACCCGGCACTTTTTGCAGAACATAAACTTATCTTTTACAGAACAGGCAAATACCATTATCAATATAAAAAACCTTGCCTTTTCAGCTATATTTGTATATTTGTGCTTTTAAAGCTATATTAATTGAAAATAATACCATGACAAAAACGAAAGAACAATTACTAAACGTCCTTGGTCAGTTTCAACTGGCAGAAAAGGTAGTTTCCGCCGAACCTTTCGGAAACGGACACATTAACGATACGCTAAAAGTAACAAACGAAAAAGGAGAAATCAAATACGTATTGCAACGTATAAACCACCTGATTTTCACAAACGTGGATATGTTGCAAAATAACATACACACAGTTACTTCACATATCCGCAAAAAACTGGAAGCCAAAGGAGAAAACGATATAGACCGTAAGGTATTGACTTTCTTGCCAACCAAAGAAGGAAAATTATACTATTTTGATGGAGATAGCTACTGGCGTGTATGCCTGTTCATTCCCGGCAGTAAAAGTTACGAAGAAGTTACCCCCGAACTGTCCTATGAAGCAGGAAAAGCATTCGGTGATTTCCAATCCATGCTTGCCGATATTCCCGAAGGAACATTAGGAGAAACCATTCCCAACTTTCACAACATGGAGTTTCGCCTCCAACAGTTTCACGATGCAATCAAGGCTAATGCAGCAAACCGTCTGGACGAAGTGAAAGATATTGTAGATGAAGTAGAGAAACGTGCCGAAGCCATGTGCATACAGGAACGGCTTTATCGCGAAGGTAAATTGAAGAAACGTACAAACCATTGCGATACAAAAGTAAACAATATGATGTTTGATGCTGCAACAGACAAAGTTCTTTGCGTAATAGACCTGGATACTGTAATGCCTGGATTTGTTCTATCTGATATAGGCGATTTTATCCGTACGGGAGCTAATACCGGAGCCGAAGACGATGAAAATCCGGATAACGTAGAAGTAAATCTGGAAATCTTCAAGGCTTATACCCGTGGATATATGGAAACAGCCCGATCATTCCTAACTCCGCAGGAAATCAAATTATTGCCTTATGGCGGACGTTTGCTCACCTATATGCAGACTGTTCGCTTCCTGACAGACTATATAAACGGCGATACCTATTATAAAATACACAGCCCAAAACACAATCTGATCCGCACCAAAGCACAATTCAAGCTACTGCAGAGTCTGGAAGCTCACGCTACGGAAATGGATGGATTCATGAACCAGTGGTTATAAAGAATGCTATAAGGAGATGTATCAAAAGTCTGTTTTATGTAATAGCATACATAAACAAATAACTTCCCCTTCAAATTTTTATTACTATGAAAAAAAAGTTTCATTAGTATAAAACTTTTTTTTCATAGTAATAAAACTAAATAAAGCTAACTAATATCCGAAGCCTTTATACTCGTCCTATACTCCAAAGGTGAAACACCTTTATGCTTTTTAAAGAACTTACCAAAAGAAGGCTACCAAATGTTCCTCTTTATAATACGTATTTAATAACTGTATAAACAGAAACACCAACATATCTGCAAGAGAAAATACGCCGTATCCAAGTTTGAGCCTGCAAAAGATTGGCATTTGCCCTCTTTATCTCTCACTCCGCAAGGAACATTGAGTAATTTTGACGGAAGCAAGACTGCTAAAAGCTATCAATTAGCCGCCTCTGCCAGTTGGGAGATCGACATTTTCGGTAAATTGACCAATGCAAAGCGTGGTGCCAAAGCAGCATTAGCACAAGCCTTCTATGCCACCAACGAAGCACGTGCTTACTTCTATCCCAACATCACATTAAGCGGTGTAGCCGGTTGGACAAACAGCGGAAGAGGAAGTTTTAAATAAAAATGGAAAAAATATCATTTTATAGAACTAAGCCAATATTATCAAATAAGTATTATTACTTCATCCTCAAAACCATATATTTTACCATTCCAAACTGTTTATTTGAAAATAATTAATTTAGTTTAGTTTATTCTCCTATTTTTATTAACTTGCCGCTTTGTTTAAATATATAAAGTAAAAAAACCATGTACAAGATTAAAGCATATCTAGAATACTTAATAATAAAAAGAAGTTTAATAGGATTTTTTTTATTCGCAACTATTAGCCTGACAATAAATGCGCAGACTATAGCAGAACAAACAAAACTCAAACAAAGGATAGAATTCAGACAAATGTGTGAAAAAGCCATATCAGATGCAGAAACAGATAATCCTAATAGTTTATCTAAAGCTTTGTGGATAACTTCTGCATTTAATTTTAAGGGTATTAATGTAGATTCCCTTTTGGATAAATTAATTGCAAATTATGATAATCTATCCATGGAAAACAAATATGCTTTACTTGCTGTTCTAGCCGAATATCCATACTCTGAAAAAAGATTTATTTTAAATAAAGCAATAAAGGAAAATCAACCCAAACTTTCTTTATTAGCATATTCAATCTTACACCAAAAATGTGATAATGTTGACACTAACAATACTGTTTATGATGATAAAACCTGGTCTTTAATAAAAGAACAGATTAATGAATCCGCCTACCAAATGGAACTTTCCAATAACCAACTTCAAGAGTGTATTTCTTATATAAAACAAAATTATCCTATACAATATCATTTAATCGTATTAACCAGAGCAGACCGGAATATCCCTGCCAAAGTCTATATATTAGCTCCTGGAGATTCTACGTTAAAAGGAAAAGAATGTCTATCATATTTAGCACGTTCTGCATATAATATATTACCTTATTTCACAAACGGGAACACACCTTGCGGAGTTTTCAAAATAATAAAAAAATCTGTCAGTTCAAATAATTTTATAGGCCCTACAACAACTTTAGTAACAGAATTACCTTATGAATCTTCTGTAAAAGAATGGAATAACACAGCAAACAATTGGTCTGAAAAGGTCTATGAAAACATGTGGCCTGCCAGTATTTGCAAAATACCTATATTATGGCAAGCTTATCTCTCAGGAAAAGTTGGGCGCAGTGAGATTATTGTACACGGTTCTACCATTGATCCATATTTCTTCAGAGAAGAACCATATTTTCCGCTTACACCATCTTTAGGATGTTTGTCTGCTTTGGAATTATGGGATATGAATACGGGAGGTTATTTAGAAAGCCATCAAAAAAGACTCGTAGACAAACTTCCTGATTGCACAGAAAAGTTAGGATTTATGTATGTCTTACAAATTGACGAAAATGCATACAGGAAAAATTAGTAATTTAAATATTCCCTATTAATAGAAGCCTCTATCCAAGTGGATAATTAAGGTTGGTAAGCTAATACAAACTTTGACATGCCTTGAAAAACATAACCGGATTTGCATTGTTATCCAGTTTCAATTTCTTATGCAATCATAAGCAAGCATTTCCATGAGTATTTTCTAACGAAAAAATTATTTTAAATCCGGTCAAAGAACAATCCGATAATATCCACAGGGCTAAATCCGACCTCGAACTATTTCCTTTGGTATTAGACCTGCATAAACTTATCAGAGAGAATACTCCTATCGTACAGCAACTAAAAATAAAACAATACGACAGGAATTATTTAGCCGTGCCGATCTTATTTCTGCCATCCGTTTACCAAATAATCTCTTTAAAGATAATGCAGGGACAGAGATTGGGAGTGATCTTATTATTCTACAAAAAAACAATCTATCATTAAGGCCTACAACTTAATTTTTTTATTTCTTTATTTCAAATAAGCTATTATAATGTTTAGAATCACCAAAAACACCTCCACCCGATAAGAAAAATTCTTCATCCAAATTAAAGATTCCTTGATTCATTTTTGTCCATTTTTTTTCGAATGAAGGACTGTATGTTTGCATCAAATTCCAATTCTTATAATTTTGATTTCCATTTGTTTCTACCAATCCCATCTCAGAATTCAACTCCGGAAACGGAGACAATCGAGCTGCAAAATTCTTATTCCATTCAACCAATAGAGGCGAAACTGTTAGATCAGCACAAATACAAGGAATGTTGTTTTCGTATGCAGCACTAGCGATTTTAATACTCATACTTACGGTTTTTGCAATCGCTTTCAATGCAATCGCCCTATATCCCATTCCGATACGAATAAGAGCATCTTCTTCGGTATGAGCACTTTCATCAGCTGCAATTCTAAGTTCTATATCATGAACATCTATTTCATTATTCTCTGGAAAAGGCTCTTCAATTACTGCCACTTGCTCATAAGCACCTATTTTACGCAAATGATTAATGAATCGTAATAAGGTATCTTTCGACTCGTACCTTCCGTTAGCATCAAAATAATACAGAACTTTTCCATTTTTGGTATATGGAGTAGAAGTTTTCCCAATTGTTTTATGGATCAGACTTATCCGTTCACAATCTTTTCTTAACATCTCATCTTGTGTTCCGGGTTGCCCAATCTTAATTTTCAAGAAGAAATGGCCATCAGAAACAATCTTCAGGATTTCTCCAGGAGATACATTGTATGATATCAACGGAGTAATTGCTATTTGTTTGTGTTTGAATGAAAAAGCTTTTTTGTATTTACCCGGAATCATATCATCAAAAAGAGTTACACCATTTTCAGCAGCATACAACAACCAAACTGCATTATCAACACAAACCAAAGAATTCAATACAAAGGTTTTTTTTAAATTAGGATTCCCGGTTATACTCTTCCCGTAATCATAAAGCTCATCATAAATAGAATCTAACAAATCAATGGGAGATCGAAACATTTTGCCTTTTATGAGACTCAGAGCTCTTTCTGTTATAGCCAACATTAAAGAATTGCCTTCACTTTCTGAATGCTTTACAAAAACAGACGAATCACTCCACAAAATACTCTGTGTACCCGTTCCAATTTTTCGTATGCCAGACTCACTTGTCAAACAACAAACGGATTGCCACAACTCATTTATAAAACCTCCTTTAAATCCTAAAGGACGAATCAAAGGTTCCCTTTCTACTTTTAAATTGGCATTTGAAATCTTAATTTTCCTATTGATTGCCTGATTTGTACTACAACTACTAAACATCCCATTGGAACCTATCATTCCTGCAGCTATAGCACTCAACTCCTTCATAAAAAACCGTCTATTCATAATTCTGCAAATTAAACTCTACTGTCTTGATTTCCCAATCCCAGACAGTAGAGTATCTAATTAATTAGTTATAAAGTCCATGGTTCTCTATATTCGTAATGCAACAAATCATTGGCTTTATCACAATTTGTTATTCGCTCAGCTACTGGATCCCAAATAATTCTTTGTTTAACTTCCAATGCTATATTTGCTAATAAAGCAAAAGATGAAGAACGATAACTCTGTTCAATAGAAGAAACCGGAGTTTTTCTCGATCTAACACAATCTATAAAATCAGTAACATGCTTCAATGCCAAATCTTCTCTTGGAGCATCATACTCTTCAGCTTCAAAAGGTTTTTCCCAGTTTTGGAACTGTCCGGGACGAGCAGGGTACAATCTATAACCTGCATCTCCTAAATAGAGACAGCCTTTTGTTCCGATGATTTCAATATTACCAAATTTTAATCCAGGAGCAGTTGCTGTTTCGCAAACTCTGAAATTAAATATTTTCCCTGAAGCAAATTCATAGGTAATTTCCATATTTTCAGGAATATCTCTATCATCTTTGATAATATGATTCGTTCCTAGTGCTGTAATAGCTACCGGAGCATTTTCTCCTACGAGCCAATGAACAACATCAATATAGTGTGAACCATTATTCGCTATCTGAGAAGAATAATCTTTCCACCATCTGAACATATACGGAGCAATATTGTATTGATATTCTCTATAAGGTTTCGGGCCTAACCACATATCCCAATTAAAATCTTTAGGAGGCTGTTCCGGCTTCATTCTGCCAATACCATTCGGAGTCATATTGCTAAAGTAATGAGATGAAATCATTGATACTTCTCCTATTTTACCGCTTTTAATAATCTCCGGAATTTTATTATATAAAGCCGAACAACGTCTAACGTATCCAACACTAGCAACTCGATTGTTTCTTTTTACTGCTTCAACAATCTTTCTGCCTTCATAAACAGTCATTGAAACCGGTTTTTCCAAATAAATATCCTTACCGGCGTCCACTGAATTTATCGCTTGCAAAGCATGCCAATGGTCTGGTGTTGCAATACACACAGCATCTACATCTTTATCATCCAACAATTTACGATAATCCTCATATCTTGCAACATTCGAATCCAACTGTTCATTCATTTTAGGAACCGGACGTCCTTTAGGTAAGAAGAACCGAGTATTCACTTTTTCATATTGACGATACAAATAAGGCTTATACAAATCGCACAAAGCAGTTACTTTAACATCCGGCACTTTCAAAAATGCCTCCAATAACTGGCTACCACGATTACCTACACCAATAAATCCCATTCTTACACGATCATTCGCTCCCAAAATACTTTTTTTAGCATCAATCGTAGGGAATCCCATACCAACAGTCAAACCGGCAGCAGCTAAAGATGTTTTCTTTATAAAATCTCTACGTGTTGTACTCATAATCTTAACTTTAAATTGCAATACCTAATTTTACTTGCTAAAATTTACTTTAAATCCCTTCTTAACAGCCGTATGAGCCGCTTTTTTTGCAGCCAAGGCCTCCTCTTCTGATAGTTCAGAAGGTTTGTATTTAATTTTCAAAGCCGATTCTTTAAACAAAGTCTCATACCATACGCATGCTGCAGCATATCTTCCCAATACGTTAAGATGGAAACCGTCTCTGTTTACCGATTCTCCATTTGTTTCTCTTAGCAATTGGATTGCATTTCCTGAAAAAAATATTTTTTTAATTTTTTCTTGTTTAGTTACTCGAGAAACATTCACATTTATGGAATCAAGCATCTCTCGTTGGTCGTTATGATAATACTTAAAACCTTTGTGTTCAGAATAAACTGGATAAGCCCATGTTTGGTGGAAATAGATTTGAAAATTCCAGTTCAACTCATTTTTAAGAAAAGAAATAATTTCTTTTATATATGGGTAATAAGAATTGCACATTCCTTGCAAGTGGCTCACTTGTTGAATTGAAACACAATTCCATTTTTCATCATCAATAAAATCGTTCAGGTTGACCATTCTTGTAGTCGTTCGTTCTCCTAAAACACTTTTTATATAAGAATACTCCTTTACCGACTCTTTAATGTTATTTGCATGGCGTTCTAATGAACACCCACCTTTTACGATGTTTCCATATATTAAGCATTTATTCTGAGATTTAGCTATCGTATCCAAATACTCCATTGCATCGATACTGAAACTATTTCCTATTGCCAATACTCTTAATGTATCTGTAGAATTCTTAGCAAAGGCACAGATTGTCACAAAAGATAATCCAAGCACTATATTAAATAATCTTTTCATATTCATTTAATTAAAAATTCTATTTATCTGATTCAACGGGAACTAATAATATAGCATCAGCAAAAATAGGTCCTGTAGATGCATCACCTAAAATTTTAATTATTGAATTACCAAATCCTTTTTCGAACGAGTATTTACCGAGACTCACCCAAGAAGTTTTACTCAATTTAGGATCTATCTCTGCCATCTTTTTGCCATCTTTACATTGTATCTCAAAAACCATCTTACCAGGCATACTATCATCTGAAATATTGGTACAATAGAAATAAACTTCGTAAACACTTGCTTTTTTTACAACCGGTTTAAACGACAAATGAGAACTACCGCCGGTATTAGGAGACCAAAGGAAACTATTCTTATAATGAGCACCTATTTGTTTACTCCAACCACCTGATCTACTTATCTTATCGATATCGGCATCATCTACAAGAATTTCTGCAATAGAGCCATCCAGATAAGGATTGTCTTTTAAAATGTTTCGAAGTTTGGTTACATCTATTTCCTGCACTCTACATTTTTGATCTATTGCCAAAGTTGCAGCCACACCGGCAGATTGTCCCAACACCATAAACACCGGTTCCATACGAATAGAACCATAAGCTATATGTGAAGAAGATACACAAACGGGAACCAATAAATTGGAACACTCTTCGCGCTTTGGAGTAATACTTTTATAGGAAATAAAATAAGGTTGAAAACCATGATATTCCACATCTCCTTCATTTTTCACCATACCATTAACAACAACACGTTGACAATTGTGTGAATCCATTCCATAAGCTGCCATACCGATTGCGTCTCCAACAGATTCTTCTCCCATACAGTTCTTTTGGGTCATAATATATTCACCATTCATTCGTCTTGCTTCACGAATATATAACTGTGTTGGAAAATTGCCATTATCAACAAACTCGTCTTTTGCCCAACCATATTTCAAAACTTCATTTCTCAATTCAATAGGAACACGTTCATCATGAGTTAGAAAATACATCAATCCTTTTGTATAATCTACATGCTCTTGCCAGATACGTTCTCTTGTTTCATAATTCCCATCAGGATAATCATAATTCATACCTATCATATCTGTTGAAAGAGGCCCTTTATTATTCACATCATATTTGCCTTCGTTTACACCCACATCTTTTATAAGCAAATAATTTGCGATGTTAGAATCCATCTTCTTCATAGCTCTGGCCAACAGCTCATATTTATCAGGATCATAATTATCTGGTTTTACAAAAGGACGTGAATTGTTTTTATCATCTGAAAGACACAAACGAAAATTATAAGCTTGTATCAATTGGTCTCCTTTGCCTATCTCATTCAATTTTTGATTTTGAATACCCCAACATAAACCACTTTTAGGATCTCCTTCAACACGATAAGGGTCAACTCCATCAGGGAATTGATGCCAAATTGACATTTGAGAACCATTCAATGTTTCATCGTATTTACCATTGTCTTCACGACCAATGAAATAAGAAACTCCCGATTTTGCCATTAAATCTCCTTCATAAGAACAATCGATATATTGTTTTGCCTCGATTTGAAGTAACTCTCCTTCGTCCGGATACCGGGAATCTTCCAGTGCAATAGATTTGATAACCGTATTTACCACATTGGCCTCTACTATGCGTCTGTAATAAATCACATCGATCTTTGCATCCTTCACATATTGATCCATTAGTTTGAAAGCTGCGCTTGGGGCAAACCTCCATTGTTCAAATTTCCCATAATAACGACCAAGATCACGATAAAATTTACGTGCAAGGCCTGTTATTGCAAATTTGTTTCCAATATCAGTAGCTCCCAGGCCACCTGTAGTCATTCCTCCGAGATATTTTCCCGGTTCAATAATTACAACCGATTTCCCCATTTTTTTTGCCGAGTATGCAGCAATCACACCTGAAGCAGTTCCTCCGTATACACAAACATCATATTTTTTAATATCTCCATTTGTTTCGTGACTATTACAGGATATAAAAAGACATACCAGTAACAAACACGAACTAATCATTTTTTGTATCATAATATTTAGCTTCATTTAATTAGTACCCATTATTTTGCTTTATGGCAGTATTCGTTTCCATTTCTGTCAAAGGAATCGGCCATAAGTAATCTCTATTCGGATTAAATGTACGGTTATCGACTAACCGCATTTTATATTCAGAAGATTCGCCTGGTTTAGCAATTATGCTATCATCATAATAAGCATTCCCATATGAATCTATTCTGGGAGGCTGTTCCGGATATCCTTTACTCATCCTTCCCAATAAAGGTTGGTTCATAACATCTTCTGCTATTCCCCACCTTCTGATATCAAATAACCGGAATCCTTCCGATGCTAATTCGTATTTACGTTCACGACATACGGCATAAAATAATTCTACTGGATCTGTTGTTGTAATACCTGGCATTTTAACCGATTCCCGACCTCTCACTTTATTTATAGCATCTAATACCGACTGATCGATCTCTCCTGCCTTTATTTTCGCTTCAGCATATATTAACAGAACTTCAGCATAACGAATCACAATAGCATTTGTTTCACATAAATTAGAAGTTAGTCGGTCTTCTACATTCGCGTATTTTCTCCAGCAGATTCCCGTATAAGTGGAATATGGATTACTGCTGTTATTCGCGTCTTTATTTGCTATACGTGTAGGGGTTTCTGTCAGATAATTCCATATTAGTATACTATCTGCATGTGTTTCAAATTGATATCCTAGAAATTCTGAGCCGGGAACAGCAATTGTATAATATAAACGGGGATCTCTGTTTTCCCAGGGTTTTTGAGGATCATATAATGGAGATTTATCAATGGGCAATCCGTCTATACATTCATATGAATCGGCCATCTGATAGGCAGGTTTCTTATTTGTAAAGCCACCGGCAGTTCGTGAACCTATTAATCGATACATCGTATGTACTTTATCCGGATTCATATATTGAATGGAAAATATAATTTCTTTGGAACTTTGGCCATCTTTCCTAAAAAGAAGAGAATAATCGTCTTCCAAACCATATAAATCGCCTTCCATTGCCATCACCCCTGATGCTGCGGAGATCGCCTCCTGCCATCTTTCATTATATAAGGCAATCCGCGCTTTTAAAGCTAATGCGGCACCTTTTGAAGCTTTACCGGAAAGGGGTTTATGTTCTTCCGGCAATATATCTGCCGCTTCTGTCAACTCCTGTAATAAAAAATCGACAGTAGTCGATTTGGGGGTATTCGCTACTTGAGATGTTTCTAAAGATACTACATCTAAAATAAGAGGGACATCCCCAAACAATTCTATTAAGTTGGAGTAATAATAAGCCCTTAAAAATTTGGCTTCTGCTTCAATTTTATCATATACGGCCGGAGATACGTTTTCTTTGCCTCTATTCATATTGTTGATCAAAAAATTACAACGTGCGATACCTTCGTAAAACTCTGTCCAATATAATGCAGCTATTTTATTAGAAGGAGTGCCTGCCCCTTGTCCCATTTTTAACAAATCATTGGCATCTCGTTCATATCCTATGTCTGATGCACAATCATATGCAAACATAAAAGGCATATTATTCCACTGAGTCCAAAGAATATTATAACAGCCAGTAAGAGCCATTTGCATTTCATTTTCATTCCTCAAAAAAGATTCATCCGAGGGAGCGTCCAGTGGTTCTTTATCTAAAAAGTCCACACAAGACAATGTGCTTAAAATAAGCAACAAACTAAAAATATATATATTTATTTTTTTCATCATTATCATATTATTAATGAATAACTAAAATCTCACTTGTACACCAAACGATACTACTTTACACATAGGATAGAAATTGCCTATACCGACAGGAGCTTCCGGGTCATATCCTTCCCAAAAATCAGTAAAAGTCAATAAATTTTCGCCACTTAAATAAAACCTGACATTATCCAAATAGATCTTTTTAGCAATATCTTTCGGTATTGTATATCCTATTTGAATATTTTTCAATCGTACGTAAGCTGCACTTTTTTTCCAGAATGAAGAATGCTCGGTATTATTCACAGTATTAAAATACAACCTTGGAAAGGAAGCATTTCTGTTTGTTTCTGTCCAATAATCTTTATGGATTTCCATGGCAGTACCTCCCACATAAAATGGCATAATACCCTGTCCGTATAAATACCCATCTCTTTTTCCGACACCTTGTAAAAGCATACTGAAATCTATACCCTTATAATCTGCAGCAAGAGACAATCCAAATGTAAAACGAGGAATCTGATTTCCTATAACAACTTTATCATCATCATTAATAATACCATCATTGGCATCCGGAATGCCATCGTTATTGGTATCCACCGTTAGTTGATCTTTATATTTGATATCTCCTGGAGCGAATCCGGTAAATTGTGTTGCATATTTATAGCTTCCATCACTATTATAATCTTCCGGTTGGATATACCCGATAGCCTCATAGCCATAAATTGCATTTATAGGAGCACCTTCTCTTATGATAGTCAGTCCAGGTGGTGTATTACCTCTTGTTACTTTATTACGAACATCCGATAAATTAAAAGCAATCCTATAATTGAAATCACTGATTTTATCCGCATAAGAGATATCTATATCCCATCCTTTATTTTCAACTTCTGCCATATTTTGTACCGGCTTGGATACCCCTGCCGATAGAGGTATATCTACTTCAAAAAGAATATCTTTTGTTTTTCTATAATACCAATCGGCTGTCACATTTAATTTATTCCATAAAGTAACATCCAATCCTACTCCTGTCATTGTTGTGGTTTCCCAAGTCAACTCTTTATTTGCCATTTGCGTTATTCCGGCTCCGGAAGTAGAAACTCCATCAAATACATAAGGAAGTCCTAAGGAAACATATTGGAAATAAGGATAATATCCTGTAGCATCCTGATTACCTAACTTTCCCCATGATGCTCTTAGTTTCAAATTATTCAAGACACCCTTCATCTTTTCCATAAAAGACTCTTCAGAAATACGCCATCCTACCGAAAAAGAAGGAAAAGCTCCCCATCTTTTATTGGATGCAAAACGAGAAGTCCCATCATATCTTAAATTAGCTTCAAATAAATATTTCCCTGCATAATCATAACCTAAACGGCCAAAATAAGAGCGTAAAGAAAGTTCGCCCCCTGTTCCGGTATTTAGTTGCCCGTCCGTACCACCTGCATTCAATACAGGATATTCAGGATAGATATAATTTTTACGTGTTGCCGTTACATTCGTATATTCTATTTGTCTTTGTTCATAACCAAATAATATTGTAAAACCATGGTTCCCAAAACTTCTGGAAGCCGTACCTGTCAATGTTACCTGATTAGTCAGCCCCTTCTGTATATATTCAATCAATGATGACTGAGTAGGATTTGTGTAAGCAACTGAGCCATCCGGATTATATGAAGTGACAGCTTTATTAAATGTAGATCTAAAATTTTGATAATAATTAGCATTATAATTTCCTTGAACTACAATCCAGTCTAACGGTTTATAGGTCAATCCTAGATTTATTATAGCAGAAGGATCTTCTTTCTTCTCAAGCCCTCCATCTTTGGCAAATGCAACCGGGTTATCTCCATTCCATCCTTGCCCCCATTGTCCATTGGATAATACGGATTGCTGGGTTGCCGGTACACGTATAGCCCATCTAAAAGCTTCCGTTCCGGTGCGGGAAGGTTGATATCGCTTATTCATACCCAAAAAGATATCCAATTGAGCTGAAAGATTCCGGTTAATTTCATAATCTGTATTTAAACGCATCGTATACCGTTTGAGTTTGAGATTTTCAATAAGTCCGTTTTGTTCTAAATATCCAATACTGCCAATAGCCTTCACTTTTTTTGTTCCACCAGATAATATGATTTGATGATTTTGCATAAATCCGTCATTCGACATTAACTCATCCAGCCAGTCCGTATCCGGATAATTATCAGGATCAGTAAGCCTTTTCGAAGCATATTCATTAATATACTCTTCCGTGAAATTAGTCGTTATCCCAGCATTGGTGTTAGCCACATTTAATAGCCTCATATGGTCTAAAGCGTTTACCTTTTTAGGTGTTTTAGTGGCAGATTGCCATCCTACCCATCCATTATACGACACAGACAAACTTTCCTGACTCGCCCTTTTAGTTTTAACCAAAATAACGCCATTAGCCGCCCGGCTACCATAGATGGCCGATGCTGCGGCATCTTTTAAAACAGATATCGATTCTATCCAACTGGGATCTAAACTATTGATCGGCATTTCTACTCCGTCTACCAATAATAAAGGATCCTGATTATTCAAGGTCGTAATACCCCTTATACGCATAGTTCCTCCATCGTCTCCCGGTTGTCCGCTGGTTTGCTGTATAGTCAATCCGGGGACTGCACCTTGCAATGCCATTGAAGTCTGAGAAACCTGACGTGTTTTTATTTTATCCATATCTACCGATACAACAGAACCGGTCAGATTTACTTTCTTTTGTATACCGTATCCCACAACAACTACTTCATCCAGAGTTTGTAAGTCTTCTTTTAAGTTAATAAGTAAATTTGTTTGGTCATTGTAGGTGATTTCTTGGGTTACATATCCGATATACGAAATTTGAATGATATTTCCCTTCCGGATATTTTCTAACGTAAATTTTCCATCTATATCCGTAATAGCACCATTGGCACCTCCTTTAACGACTACATTCGCTCCGATAATCGGTTCTCCTTTCGAATCAAGGATTGTTCCTGTTATTTTTCTTCCGGTCTGCTGAGAAATAGTCGATATATTGTTTTTAGTCAGAATGATATGACTCCCTTCTACCTTGTAGATAATGTTTGTCCCTTTAAAAATATTATTCAACACGGATGCAACCGTTTCCTTATCCGCATAGATAGAGATATTTTTATTTGTATCAACGTTTTTTTTATCGTACACAAATAAATAATCGGTTTGTGACTCAATCTCATTGAGAACTTCAATGATTGCTGTATTTCGCTTGACCAATGAAATTTTCTCATTTTGAGAACTTACATTTCCTGCCAATAGCGAAAAGACAACCCCGAATAGTAGAAAAGTGGATATCTTCATCTTTCGTTTTAGATGTTTTTTACTTGAAAAAGGTATTAGAAATAAATTATTTATCATACTTTTGTAAATGATTAAAGGTTAATACTGAGATTTAAAAGTCGTAGTTGCAGCAAGTCTCATGTTAGCTTATGTCCGAAGATTGTCCCCACTCTCTTCGGACACTTTTTGTATCACGTTTATGAACTATCCATCATAATTTGAATCTTTAGTATTTACAATTTTATTTAATGAGAATGGTTTTGTCTTTTTCATCTCTGTCGAAAGAAAATTTCACGTCTTTCTGTAACACTCTCAATGCATACTCTATCCCATCGCTTTGTCGGAATTTTCCGGTACAATGATAGTTTAATACTTTGGTATTCTCTATTTTGATATGTACATCATAATATAGCGAGAATTTCTCCATCAATGTCTCAAACGGCACATCATCCAAGTAGATTTGGCCATCTTTCCATCTAAAGCGGTCGGGATTGTCTATTGCCTGTTTGCGTAATAAACCGTCTACTTCGCTCACTTTCCCTTTAGTTTTGAGAATGATATGATTTTTTTCATTCGCTTTAGAGGATATATCTATTGATCCATTGAGCAGGGCTGCTTCGAATGTATTAGCTTCGTGGTCGTAGGCATACACGTTAAAAGTCGTACCCAATACTTTAATGTCATACTTTTTAGTCTTTACAATAAAAGGTTTCCGGGTATCTTTGGCGACCTCGAAGAAGCCTTCTCCGTTCAGTTCGACTTCACGCGATTTGCTACCGAAGGAAGTCGGGTAGGTAAATGAACTGTTGGAATTCAACCATACTTTAGTCCCATCTTCCAAAATAAGTTGCACACGCTGTCCGGCAGGAACCAAGACAGCTTGCAGACCTTCCGTATCTTCTGACGGCATATTGAGTAACGTCCATGAAAGAGTAATTAATAATGCGAGGGATGCTGCGATACCAGCAAACTTCCATAAATTAAAGGAACGTTTTCGGTTGAAGGAAACGGACTGGCTTTCTGTCAATTTATAATTGACTAATATCGCATTCCAGATCATGCGTTCTTTCAAGTACTCATGGTGGTTCTCTGTCGATGCTTCCGCCCAGTCCATGATCTGCTTCTCTTCTTCCAGAGTTGTATTCCCTCTGAAATATGTATGTAATAATTCTTTTTCCACTGTTATCCGATTGGAGGTTTTAGTTCCTCCTCATTATAATAACACGCTTTACAAGAAATACCCTAAACTATAAAGATTTTTTTTATGAAAATCCACCGTCATGTACTACAACGAGCAATCAATTCTATTTTCGATAACGCCGAAAAAACAAATCAGAAGCAATCTAAAAAGATCAGTAGCGGTAAATAATCCTTTAAGCGTAAACGTAATATTTTCTGTGTTTTGGAAATATGATACTCTACGGTTTTGATGTTAATGTCCAACTCTTCGGCAATTTTCCGGTTAGTTTTGTTTTCAAATCTGCTTTTCCTGAAAATGAGGCGGCTTTGCTCCGGCAGTTCGCCCAATGCCTTACGGATGATTTCCCGCATTTCAGTTGTGAACAGTTCTGAAGGATCACATGATTCTAAGGAAGAAATACGAAAATTCAATTCCCTCACACTATGACTAAGCAACAGTTCCTCCGCTTCCGTTTTTACATCCAGATGCCGTAAATGGTTTAATGCCTTGTTTTTTACCGAAGTAAGAATATAAGCTGGAATATTCGTGTCGGATGGAAGTTCATGGCGTTTCTCCCAATAGTGCATCATCGCTTCCACATAAATGTCTTCGCTGACAACCCTGTCACGTATATAGGAATTGGCAAACAAGGTAAAAGGCTCTTTGTACTTCTCAAAGAGTATGGAAAATAATCTCATATCTGTCTGTTGCTCTTCCATAAGTAATGCAAATGTAATAAAAATGGTTCATCCGACAAATATGTAATTCTTATCATAAAAAACTGCGCAGCCTCCTTTCGGAAACTGCGCAATACCTATAGAATAAGAAACTCTTTTTCCCTTCTTCAGATTGTTTATACGATGTTCTATATATTCTTTAATCGTAACATATTTGTTACTTTTAAAATTGCCCTCTAATTTTTCTTTTAATTGGGGACACGTATAAATATTTATATCAGGAATATTCCTTAATTATTCTTGATACTCAGAAAGAACAAATGCTAATCGTTGATTTAAAATCTTGGCATCATTTCTACAAACAACCTTTCCATTATCAAATTGAAATAAGCCATCAATTTCATGCTCAATTCTAATATACCTTACTACTCTTTCATGAGTGATAGCTAAATAAATCGCATAATTTTTCTAACAGTCTGTCTTATTTTCAAGACTACAAAATGAAGTGTTGCCGTAATCTTTAAATTTTTGCAACAAACAAAACGACAAACAATATTGCTTGTACATAAATAATTTGTCAGTTTTTTTAAAGATTAAAAAAAGAAGTGAAGGATAAAAGTATGCAAGCCATTTATTTACAACCTATTATGGCTAGTGATTCCGGAGCGATTCGAACGCTCGACCCACGCCTTAGAAGGGCGTTGCTCTATCCAGCTGAGCTACGGAACCAGCCTTATTTGCGGTGCAAAGGTATTATTATTATTTTAATATGCAAAATCTTCACATAGTTTTTTATTAGAAAGGATAGCCGACTGCGAAATGCCAAGCGAAATTATTTTTAAAATTAGGATTTGTTATTGCCCAACGTTTCGATCCTCTCTCCTGAGGATTATATACTTTCATCCCCGTATCTAAACGAAGCAAAAAGAAATCGAAGTCCAATCGAAGTCCTAACCCATAAGAGACCGCAATTTCTTTATAAAAACGAGAAAAATCAAAATTACCTTCTTTCTGATCTTTATAAGGACGAATCGTCCATATATTTCCCGCATCTACATAAGCTGCCATCTCGAATTTCCAAAACAGCTTAGTTCTATATTCCAAATTCAAGTCCAAACGAATGTCTCCAGCTTGTAATGCAAATGAAGTAGTATCTGTTAGCGCCATACTCCCTGGTCCCAACTCACGAACAGACCATCCACGGACACTATTTGCCCCACCCGAAAAATAACGCCGTTCAAAAGGTAGCATTTTTGCATTTCCATATGGAAAAGCAATTCCTATTCCCACATGGAAGGCCAGTTTATTTCTACTATCCAAAGCAATCCCTTTACTAAAGTCTATATCTCCTTTCACAAATTGGGCATAATTAATACCAAATAGTTTATAACGTCCTTCCGAATCTTTATGTTCTCCGGTTATATGAGAAAGTGCATTCAACAGATTGCCGGCTAACTCAACAGACACGCGCAACGAATGTGTATTACGTTGACGGTTCTGAGGAGTAAAATTACTAAAGGAATAAGTATAGCCAGATCCTACAATAAATTGATCCGAATAATTATACAATGCCGTAGAAGCAGGAAGACTACTCTTAAAGTCTGCATCAATTTTCGGCAAATAAACATAATCTATATCCAACAATTTGAATGTATGACGGGCCTGGGAATTTGATCTGTCTTGCCAGATATAACTCCATCCTCCAGAAAGAATAGCCCGTTCGTACTCAGGACGTGTCTGCCTGTTATAACTTACTTTCAATTCTGTTGAAGCACGCAGTTTACGTCTGAAATTTTCTGAAAGGAAAGGAAAGACAAAACGGGGAAACAAAATAGAAGCTTCACCTCCTAACTCCCAGTAGTTAGCAAGTCCACTGCCTTTCTTTCCCGACAATGATTCATAGGCTCCACGAATTTTAGTAGAAAATGTTTCTGACCCCTTAAACAAATTCCTGTGCAGATAATTCAAACTCGAAGCAAAACCAAAATCTCCGGCAGAATTAGTACCTTCCAAATCCACTCCGAACCCTTGTGATTTTGTAGGAGACGTCAAAATAATACAATTCAATTTCATTGTATCCTGTTCCTCCAATTCGGTAAAACGTATGCTAACATTCTTCAATGCGCGTAATGCTGCAAACGAAGAATAAGTCTGGTCGACATTACGTTCACTGAATAATTGCCCCGGTGCTAAATAAACACTTTTACGTAAAACCGATGGACGGATTGAATGCCCATTCTTCCCGTACAAAACATTAATTTCTCCAACTTTAACAGAGTCTGTCCGGGTAAATATAGATTCATTTTCCGATATCCCTATTGGATTATAATCCGTTACAACTGTTACATCTTTAATATAATATTGTTTATGGGGACTTTCTATCACAGAACCATCCGCCAGAACACGACGATATGGTTTTAACAGCATCTCCAGATCAACTACATTCCGATTAAAAGCACTGTCCGCCACATAGACCAAGTTATCCCGGTTAAAAGCATAATAACCACGACGTCTTAATAATGAAGTGATGCGTTGACGTTCCTTATCCAATTCGTCACGATCAAACAAAGCACTATCTTTTATTAATGACGTGTAACCTTCAGGAGCCGGACGAAATGCAGAAGCCAACTTTGGTCTGCGTGGTGCTTTCATATGAGCAATACTGTCTATTTTGGGGTCATCTAAGCGAGATGTATAATTCCGTATACGATAAGGCTCATTTGATTTAATATGATAAGTGACCTCTGCTTTTTTTCTTCTTGACGTATCAATTGTTGCAGCTACTTCCACATTAATGTATCCTTTGTTGACAAAAAACCGTTCTAACTGGGCAACAGATTGGTATACTAACGTAGTATCCATAATAACAGGAGCCTCTCCGATACGACGCAATTGCTTATTTATCCATTTCTTTTCATTACGGCCAGACCAATCGTATACATAAAGCTGCCATTTCATAAGGCCAAACACCTTAAAATTGGGTTGTTGCCTTAGATAAGCTTTTAAATCAACAGGCTTATAATTCTTATTATCCGACTCTATTCTGACTTTATCCAACAGATACTCACCATCATTCACATATTTCGTGGAGCTGCAAGACACTAGCAACATCACAAAACCAAGGAGAAATAATATATGTTGGGGTTTATTCATCATCCGACCATTTACGCCGCAAATGTACTTGAATTTAAATAATTTCGCGTACTTTTGCTTTGTAAAAAGAGTAAAGATGCTGAGCAAGAATAAAATAAAATACATACATTCATTAGAATTAAAGAAATTCAGGAATGAATACAACACATTCGTAACCGAAGGCAATAAACTCGTTGCAGACATGATGCCTTTTTTTGAATGTGAGTTACTGTTAGCTAAACCTTCATGGATGGCAACACAAGGAGATTTGCCAGCCGGAGAAATAATAGTTGCTGATGACGAAGATATACGAAAAGCCAGTTTCTTAAAAAGCCCACAGGATGTAATCGCCATATTTAAACGTCCGGTTTGGGATATTGAAGAAACAAATCCTGAAAAACAACTAATTCTCGCTTTAGATAACATACAAGATCCCGGAAATTTAGGCACAATCATTCGATTGGCCGATTGGTTCGGAATTGAACATATCGTATGTAGTACCGATACTGTTGATGTTTTCAGTCCTAAGGCAGTACAAGCAACTATGGGAGCACTTGCTCATGTAAAAATTCATTATACAGATTTAAAAAACTATTTAGCCAAACAACGAACCAAGTCTACATTCATATATGGAACCTTCCTTAATGGGACAAATATGTATTCAAAACAATTGTCCGAAACAGGAATTATTATCATGGGAAATGAAGGAAATGGCATTCGTCCTTCCATAGAAGCATTCATTAATGAAAAGTTATACATACCTAATTATCCGGAAGGCAGAGAAACTACCGAATCATTAAATGTAGCAATCGCTACCGCTGTTGTTTGTGCAGAGTTCCGTCGCCGTCAGGGGAGAACCGTTCAATAGCACTAATCGTACCGGCCTTTCTTTTTCCACTTGTAAAGAAACTTTGATCAAGTCTAAATAAGAGAAAATAAATTCCTTTCGGGAAAAATTAGAATTTCTCCCGAAAGGAATTGAAATTAGATCCGAATATATCTGTTTTTCTTGACTAGAGACCGGAACTAAAATACCATCATAAAATTCTGTTCCGGCAATTTCTTCCGTCAATGGATAAAGCCCCATATAAAGACCTTCATCCGTTAGTTCCAGATAATGCATCTTATAAACCTGATGACAATAAATATAGTGCGAAGCGATTCTACGCATACTATCTATTGGATTTACTTAACCGAATTGTTTTTCATCTCCGGCGCAATCATGACATAATTATATTTCATCAATGAAATGCTGTCCAGATAAACTTTATAATAACAAGAGTCTGTATTATTCATTCGGATATAGCCATAAACACGCTTTATCTTACTGGTAGGCAATGTTTTCAACACAGTTTCCGAATAACCATCATGGAGTATTTTATTATTAACTGTTAATATGGTATCTCCCTGAACGGCACTTAAACGCACTTCCGGATAATTCTTTATGTTTTTGCCTAATCCCCATACATTCATTCCTAAAACAAACGTACTTCCTGAAAAATATCTTTCTTTCGGCTCCAAATCAAAGATAACCCCATTAAAGACAGCCTTCGGTTGCAATGTTAAGAAAGGACGACGTGGCCAGATATTAACAGAATCCTGGTTTGTTACAGGTGCAACATCCGACTGAATATCTCCCAAATCAGCAATCCTTTTATCCAGATTTCTTATTACACGGTCATAAACATCCATGTAAATATCCAGATTTTTCCCGTACCACACCAAAGAACTATCATATGTTGCCTGCGAAATATTATGTTTACGAAAAACGGATTGATATAATGCTTCCTTCTTTGCATCATCCTGATAGGTTGTATAATCAATGCCTATCATTGCTTCTGCCAGTTGCATATCAATCATGACCTTCTCCATCTCCTTTTCAGAAAGAATGCCATCGGGTACTTTACTACAAGCAATTAATAAAGTTGTAGTCAGCAACACAACACTATATCTATACAATAGATTCCGCATTTATTTTTTTTCGTCTTTTGACAAACTGGCAGACAATGTATGTCGGTAAAAAATTAATAACAAAAAGACCCCTACACATATCGCAGAGTCGGCAAGATTGAAAATAGGACGGAAAAATATAAATTCTTCACCGCCCCAAACAGGTACCCATTCCGGAAGAATTGTATTAATCAATGGGAAATAAAACATGTCGACCACCTTGCCGTGCAGCCATGAAGCATAACCTCCTCCTTCTGGCATAAACGAAGCAATCTGGCCAAAACTATGGTCAAATATAACGCCATAAAAAACAGAATCGATAATATTACCTACTGCTCCGGCAAATATCAAAGAGATACAGGCTATGTAACCAAATTTATACTTTTCTTTCACCAGCTTATACAAGTAATAGCCGATAAAACCAACAGCAATAATACGGAAAACCGATAAGAATAATTTGCCTATCACTTCAATTCCAAAAGCCATTCCGGGATTCTCGGTAAAGTACAGATAAAACCAAGGGGTAATCTCTATACTTTCATGCAACTGCATATGTGTCTTAATCCAGATTTTCAGGGCTTGGTCAAGCAGAAGGAGCAGTATTATAATTAACACTGCTCCCCAACCTTTAGAATATTTCATCTACTTAGCACCTCCTTGTTTAGCTTCAATACTTAAAGTTGCATGGGGTACAGCACGAAGTCTTTCTTTAGGAATCAGTTTTCCTGTTTCACGACATATGCCATATGTCTTATTCTCTATACGAATCAAAGCAGCCTGTAAATTCTGTATGAATTTCATTTGGCGTTGTGCCAAACGGCCAGCCTCTTCTTTCGATAACGTCGCGGCTCCCTCTTCCAGCACTTTAAATGTAGGAGATGTATCAGCAACATCATTTCCGTCAGAATTCGTAACACCTGCTCTCAACAATTCGTAATCCCTTTTAGCAACATCCAGTTTGTCTAATATAATAGAACGGAACTCTTCCAGTTCTGCGTCCGAATATCTAGTTTTTTCTGCCATGGTTCAAAATTTTTAGGTTCGACAATAACTCTTTATATATATCAGGGGTAATTCAACCGTTACAGTCCAAATATACATACTTTATTAAATATATATGGTATCCGACTTCTCTTTTTCATTAAAAAATCACACCTTTTCTACTTTCACCGACAATTTAAAATCTTCAAAATCCAGTTCTGTAGCATCGCTAATCACATCTACGATTTCAACCGATACTGCAAGAACTTGATTTGCAATATATATATTGTATTCTTCAACCGCAGCATCCATTTCATCGGTAGAAAGTATAGTTACATTCACTTTATCCGTAATATCAAAACCGTTGCTTTTACGAAGATTTTGAATACGGTTTACCAATTCGCGAGCCAAACCTTCCTTCCGCAGACTTTCAGTAATCGTAATATCCAAAGCAACAGTCAGACGACCTTCATTTGCAACCAACCAACCAGGAATATCTTCTGAAATAATTTCCACGTCATCACGTTCAATCAAAGCTTCCTGCCCGTCTACCTTCAAAGTATATGTACCGGTATTTTCAAAAGCACTGATATCCTCCTGGCTCATTGCTTGAATTGCAGCAGCCAGGCTCTTCATTATTTTACCATAACGCGGACCTAATTTTTTGAAATCCGGTTTGATCTTCTTTACCAGAATACCTGCAGCATTACCAACAAACTTCAGTTCTTTTACATTCACTTCGTTTAATATCAAATCTTTTACAGCTTCGATACTTTCCTGTTGATGCGCATCAACAACCGGAATCATAATTGTCTGCAGCGGCTGGCGTACTTTGATATTCACCTTACGACGCAAAGCCAACACCATTGATGATACACTTTGTGCCATCTGCATACGTTCTTCCAGATTCTTGTCAATCATTGCTTCGTTTGCAACCGGGAAAGTAGACAAATGAACAGATTCTACACTTTCGCGTCCTGTTACAGCTATCAAATCATGGAACAGCTGATCCGCATAGAACGGAGCTATTGGCGCCATCAACTTAGCTACAGTTTCCAGACAAGTATATAGTGTCTGATAAGCGGATAACTTATCGGCAGTCATTCCCCCACCCCAGAAACGACGGCGGTTCAAACGTACATACCAGTTACTCAAATTATCATTAACAAAATCGGATATAGCACGTCCGGCACGCGTAGGTTCGTATGCTTCCAGATAATTGTCTACATCTTTTATTAGTGTATTCAATAATGAAAGAATCCAACGATCAATTTCGGGACGTTGGTTTATTGCAATATCCGGTTCCGAATAATCAAACCCATCCACATTTGCATACAAAGCAAAGAATGAATATGTATTATATAGCGTACCAAAAAACTTACGGCGAACTTCTTCTATGCCATCTATATCAAACTTAATATTATCCCAAGGAGAAGCATTGGTAATCATATACCAACGTAACGGATCAGAGCCATATTGCTCTATAGTGGAGAATGGGTCTACCGCATTGCCTAATCGCTTAGACATTTTGTTTCCGTTCTTATCCAAAACAAGACCGTTGGAAACAACAGCTTTATAAGCAACACTATCAAAAATCATTGTTGCCAATGCATGCAGGGTAAAGAACCATCCACGTGTTTGATCTACTCCCTCAGCGATAAAATCGGCAGGATAAATTGTCCGGCTGTCAAATGCGTCTTTATTTTCAAACGGATAATGAATCTGGGCATAAGGCATTGCACCCGAGTCAAACCAAACATCAATAAGGTCTGTCTCGCGCTTCATCGGTTTTCCACTATCCGAAACCAATATTATATCGTCTACATACGGACGGTGTAAGTCAATTTTATCATAATTATCCTTTGTATATACTTTAGCTTTAAAGTCTTTATATGGATTACTTTCCATCAAGCCAGCCTTTACCGCTTTTTCTATTTCGTTATACAATTCTTCAACCGAACCGATACACTTCTCTTCGCTTCCGTCTTCCGTACGCCAGATTGGCAAAGGAGTACCCCAGTAACGGCTACGGCTCAAATTCCAATCCTGTAAATTTTCCAACCATTTACCAAAACGGCCGGCACCAGTACTTTGAGGTTTCCAGTTGATTGTATTATTCAATTCAATCATTCTTTCACGGCAAGCAGTTGTCTTGATAAACCAGCTATCCAATGGGTAATATAACACAGGTTTATCCGTACGCCAGCAGTGCGGATAATTATGTACTTGCTTTTCAATACGGAACACACGATTCTGCACTTTCAGCATCATACATATTTCTATATCCAGCGTTTCATCTTTATCTGTCTTTGCCGGATCATAAGCGTTTTTCACGAACTTGCCCTGAAAAGGATCATAATCGGAAGCATTCATCTGATTCTGAACAAATACTGAGTCCAAATCTTCAAGTTTGTAATACTTACCGGTCATATCCACCATCGGACGTTTGTTGCCTTCCTTGTCTACCATCATTAACGGAGGAACGCCTTTAGCTTTAGCTACACGGTCGTCATCCGCACCAAATGTCGGAGCAATATGTACGATGCCCGTACCGTCTTCCACTGTTACATAATCGCCGGTAATTACGCGAAAAGCACCTTCACCCGGATTTACCCACGGGATTAGCTGTTCATAATGCATACCTTCCAGTTCTAGTCCTTTCCATTCACCAACTACACTGAAAGGAACAAGCTTATCTCCAATTTTATAATCTGTCAATGCTATATCTGCAGCTTTCGGATTAAAATAAGCTGACAACAAATCTTTAGCCAATACGACCGTCATTGGCATTCCAGTATACGGATTAAAGGTCTGAACAGCTACATAAGTAATATTAGGGCCAACACAAAGAGCCGTGTTTGATGGCAATGTCCATGGAGTCGTTGTCCAAGCCAAAAAGAATGGATCACCAAACTGAGACATTTCCGGCTTCGGATCCAGAATGCGGAACTGAGCAGTACAGGTAGTATCTTTCACATCACGATAACAACCGGGTTGATTCAATTCATGTGTACTCAAACCTGTCCCTGCAGCCGGAGAGTAAGGCTGAATCGTATATCCTTTATATAATAAACCTTTCTTATATAATTCTTTCAACAGATACCACAATGTCTCAATATAACGATTATCGTAAGTAATATATGGATCATCCATATCAACCCAATACCCCATTTTTTGCGTCAGATCTTCCCACTCTTTGGTGAATTTCATCACATCCTTACGACATGCTGCATTATAATCTGCAACAGAAATCTTTTTGCCGATATCCTCTTTCGTTATACCCAAAGCTTTTTCGACGCCCAGTTCAACAGGCAAACCATGTGTATCCCATCCGGCTTTACGTTTTACCTGAAAGCCCTTCATCGTTTTATACCGGCAGAATATATCCTTAATCGAACGAGCAATCACATGATGAATACCGGGCATACCGTTTGCAGAAGGAGGACCTTCATAAAATACAAACGAAGGATGTCCTTCACGTGTTTCAAGACTCTTATGGAAAACATCTCCGTCTTTCCATTTCTTCAGCACCTCTTTATTTACGTTTGACAAGTCAAACTTCGAATATTCGGTAAATTTCTTACTCATATCGCGATATATTTATCTTGCTTCTAAAAAATTGCCGCAAAGTTAGTTATTTAATTCGATATTGACAACACAGAATGGCAGACGGTCATTTATCTTTCTACGGCCATAAGCAAAGCTATAACTTCCGAATAATTCTGATAACCGGAAGGTATATTATTACCCTTCAGAAACCAGTCGTAAAGAACATCCTGTGCATCGCCAATCAAAGGTTTATAACGGGACCGCCAATAATCAAGTTTTTGATTATACAGATTCCGGACTTCAGGAGAAATTGTATCTTTCCATTGATTAAATTCCTCTTCGTTAAGTAAAAGATATGCATTATTCAAGACATACGTAAGCAAGGCAAAATAAGCGGAAAAACGGATTTCCGGCACCAAAGAGCGAGAGCAAACCATAAATCCGTACAAATTCGCTTCTGCTTCATTGGCTATTCCCAATACGTGAGCCATCTCATGTGCATACGTAAAAGGATATTGTACAGGCAATAAATCGGGATTCAAATTATATTCATTGAAAAACGGGCCCATATATCCTAATACACCGACACCGCTCATCAATGGGGGAATTAACATAGGTTTCGGACGAAGATAACCTGATGGTTTTATCATACCAAATCTGTCAGACAAAGTGTCGTATCCTTTTTTCACTTCGGCAGATACAAGCGCCGTATCAATCTTATCGTAAAAAAGAAAAGATGTATTTAAAGAATCCGTATAATCAGAAAGAAACGATTTAAAATCTTCGGTAACATAAGGTACATACTGAACTTGTGCACGCGTATAAAAATCCGCACGAAAATAATTCAATCCCCAAGCCAGATAGAACCAAACGTACACCCATAACAAATACTCTATCATTCGGCCGATAGTAGACTTCCACGAATATTTCTGCTTATATGCGTAAACAGGAAACAAGAGAAGCCCAACTATACTTCCATAGATAAAACAATCTCCTACAGAGAAAGGAAACAAAGAAGAAAAGCGAGATAAGCCCCATGCTATCAAAGGATAAACCTGTCGTGCGTATACTTCAGCCACTCCCGGAAAAATCATTACACACCACACACCAATCAATCCTGTTGCCAGCAAAGGCCAACGAATGTATTTCCTAACGTTTTGTATAATCACCGAATGTTTACTTTGTTCAATTTAGCTGCCTATCTGAATCTGTTTAGTTGCCTATCCAAATCAAACAAGATAGGCAGCTAAATTAATTCTTACGAGATATTTTTATTTAATAACTTCCTTACTTCTTTTTCAGAAAGGTTACGACGCCTTGCGTAATCTTTCATTTGTTCCTCATCAATAGAACCGATCATAAAATATTGAGAATCGGGATGTGCAAAATACAATCCGCTTACCGAAGCTGTCGGATACATAGCCCCATTTTCTGTCAGGTGTACACAAATACGAGACATGTCCAACATTCCATCCAATGTATAATTAAGCAACTGATCAGGTAAAGAAGGATAGCCTATTGCCGGACGAATACCCTGGTATTTCACTCTAAACAAATCCGGTATTGAAAGTGATTCATCTGGAGCATATCCCCAGTATTCCTTACGTACTTTCTCGTGCAGATACTCGGCTGTAGCTTCGGCCAAACGGTCTGTTAATGTCTGCAGAAGCATAGCACTATACATATCTCCTTCATCTTCAAACTTATCCTTCAGATAGTCAGCCCCTGCGCCTGCCGTCACCACAAATGCGCCCAGATAATCTGTACGTCCCTCCGACTTCGGAAGTATATAATCGGCCAAAGACTTATATACATCATCCCCTTTTTTCGCTTGCTGGCGCAATACAGGAATGACTGTATCGCCCATAACTAAATTATCGCCATCGCTATTAGCCGGGAAAAATCCATATATAGCTTTACAATATTCTGCTTTCATTTCAACCAAACGGTCTAGCAAACGAACTGCATCTTGATACAGCTGCATCGCTTCGGCAGCCTTTTCCCTATCTTCTTCCGGAAAGGAAGCCAACCAAGAAGCACGGCAAGCATCACAACCGTGAATTTGCGTAATTTCAGCAAAGCGTCCGTTTAATTTCCAGGCGCTAAAGAAAAAAGTCCAATGAATATACGGTATAATCTCTTCAACCGGGATATAGGGGATTACATGAACTCCCGGATTTTCAGGAACGACCGGAGAATAATCTTTCCAATTAATCTTCTGGCCATTTGCACGTGCCTCTGTTAAAAACACTAACGTCTCTTTTTTATTTCCCATCGATGCCCGCAGACGCTCATATTCTTCATTCAACTCTGCAATATAGGCATCGTGTGTATTCGGATTTAATAATTTGGCAGCAATCAGAGGATTTTGAGAAGCATCCAGCACATGAATAACCGGATAATCATAATGTGGGGCAATTTTAACTGCTGTATGCAATTTGGATGTAGTTGCACCGCCAACCATAATAGGAATTCTTAATCCGGCTTTTTGCATTTCATCAGTCACATGCACCATTTCCTCCAAAGAAGGAGTAATAAGTCCGGACAAACACACCAAGTCTGGTTGTTCTTCTATGGCTTTTTTCACAATCACTTCTGCCGGTACCATAACTCCTAAATCAATAACCTCATAATTGTTACAAGCCAGAACTATAGAAACAATATTCTTGCCTATATCATGCACATCCCCTTTTACTGTAGCAAATACGACTTTGCCTGCTTTAGCCGAACCGGCAGCCGTTTTTTCCGCTTCAATAGAAGGCTGCAAAATAGCAACCGCTTTTTTCATCGTACGAGCTGTTTTAACCACCTGTGGCAAAAACATTTTACCGGCACCAAACAAATCTCCGACTTTATTCATCCCTCCCATTAACGGACCGTCGATTATATCTACAGCACGGGGATATTGTTTTAAAGCCTCTTGCAAATCTTCTTCCAAATGGTCACCAATACCTTTTATCAAAGCATATTCCAAACGCTCATGTAATGGTTTATCACGCCAAGCTTCATATTTTTCAACTTCCACGCTATCTTTTTCCTCATGCAAATTTTGAGCAAAAGTAATCAGTTCTTCAGCAGCCTCCGGACGGCGAGCCAAAATCACATCTTCCAATAAATCACGAAAAGCAGGTTCAATATCTTCATACAAAACACTTGAGGAAGGATTAACAATACCCATATCCATTCCCTTACGGATAGCATGATATAAGAAAACCGCATGCATTGCTTCGCGCACATAATTATTTCCGCGAAAAGAAAAAGATAAATTACTAACCCCTCCGCTGACTTTTGCTCCCGGCAGGTTTGTCTTTATCCATTCAACGGCGCGGATAAAATCAAGACCATATCCGTTATGTTCTTCCATTCCGGTAGCAATAGCCAATACGTTCGGATCAAAAATAATTCCATTCGGATCAAAATCAATTTTCTCCCGCAACAAATGGTAAGCACGTCCACAGACTTCTATTTTACGTTCAAACGTATCGGCCTGTCCTTTTTCATCAAAAGCCATCACAACAACAGCGGCTCCTAACTGCTTAATACGGGCAGCATGTTTAAGAAAAACTTCCTCACCTTCTTTCAATGAAATAGAATTTACAATACTTTTACCTTGTACACACATCAAACCTTTTTCTATGACCTCCCATTTAGAAGAGTCTATCATGACAGGTACACGGGCAATATCCGGTTCGGAGGCTATCAGATTCAGAAATGTAACCATCTCTTTAACAGTATCCAACATTCCATCATCCATATTGATGTCTATCACTTGTGCACCGTCCTCCACCTGTTTACGAGCAATCGTCAGGGCTTCCTCGTAGTTACCTTCCTTAATCAGGCGAAGAAACTTACGCGACCCTGCAACATTACAACGTTCACCAACATTCACAAAGTTGTTTTCCGGCTTCACTTCAAGCAACTCCAGTCCAGACAACCACAAACAATCCGGTTTTGCTACCGGAATATGAGGTTTGGCACCTTTAATCAAATCTGGATATTTCGCAATATGGGCTGGCGTTGTTCCGCAACATCCACCCAGTATATTCACTAAACCATCTTCTATAAAAGGCTTAACATGCATAGCCATTTTTTCAGGAGTCTCATCATACAAACCAAAGCTGTTCGGTAGTCCGGCATTTGGATATGCACTGATATAATAGGGAGCATTTTTTGCCAACTCTGCCAGATAGGGTTTCATATCAGCCGCGCCAAACGAACAGTTCAACCCTACGCTTACAATATTTGTATGTTGTACAGATGCAAGAAACGCCATTAATGTTTGACCGGAGAATGTACGTCCTCCCTGCGCCGACAAGGTAAGAGATAGCATGATCGGCAAATCTTTACCCTTTTCTTTTAATACGGTCCCAGCTGCCTCTAAACCAGCTTTTACATTCAACGTATCGAATGTGGTTTCAAAAAGAATTATATCCACACCTCCATCAACCAGAGCCTCTACCTGTTCTTTATATGCTATATATAAGTCCATATAGGTAACAGCACGATAGGCAGGATCGCTTACATCGGGACTCATTGATGCCGTTTTATTTGTAGGACCAACAGAGCCTGCTACAAAAACTTTACGATCCGTATTTTCTGCCATAAAAGTATCAGCCACTTCTCTAGCCAGTATTCCGGCAGCAAGATTAATATCACGTACATACCCCTGCATGCCATAATCTTCCATAGAAATGGCATTGGCATTAAATGTATTAGTTGCAAAAATATCCGCACCTGCACTCAGATACTGGCGATGAATCGATTGTATCACATCCGGGCGGGTAATACAAAGTAAATCATTATTGCCCTTCAGTTGTTTGGGAAAATCAGCAAAACGCTCGCCTCTGTAATCTTCCTCCTTCAATTTAAAACCTTGAACCATAGTACCCATACCACCGTCCAATATCAATATACGCTCTCTAAGAAGCTTTAAAAATGTTTCTTTATTCATATACGCTCTATTCTTCTTGTATAAATATAACTATATCCTTTGCGAACCCAAACAACCGTAATTGCAAAAAACAAACGCGTTCCCAAAATCCACAAAGCCGGTATGCCTATTGCAGCAAATATAATTGTGTCTTCTAATAAAGAGTGACAAACTGCCAGATGATAATTTAACAAATTTCCCTCACTATAAGTTAACTGTTTATTATCCATTTGTTCAACCATAATAGCACCACCATACGCAAGCCCGATAACGTTACCAACCAGCCAAAGAAAAGCCGAATTTTCCGACAACCCAAAAACTTTCATCATTGGAGATAAAGCCGTTGAAAGTCCTTTCATCAATCTAAATTCATCTAAAACATAGTGCAGAATCATCAAAACCGTTACAATCAACAAAATAGAAACAAGCACCTTCATCGAACTAGTAAACCAAAGGACAAGTACTTCCAATAAACTGTCACACACAGCCGCGCTCTCTGTTGTTCCAACATGTCCCCAACCATCGTGCGGCATTACTTGATTGAGAAAAAAAGCGATGATAAAACTCATAACGAGCCGTAAACCTGTCATTCCCCAAAAAGAAGAACCTGTTTTAGCCTGTACCGATGATTCTACCATTAAATTATGTGATGTAAGGCACATCAAAGCCAGAATTGTTGCTTCTCTTACACCTAAAGACATTGAACTGATTAATGCAATCGGAGCATACAAAGGGCTAAAGATACTGGTAATAAATACAATCGCTGTTTCACCCGGTAATCCAACAAAGGAGAATGCAGGAGCTAATAAAGCAGATATTTTAGCTAACAGGCCGGAATATTGTAACAAACGAACCAACAAAGAAATAGGCAATATTATTTTAAGTAGCCATATACAAGTTTTGGCTGCTTTAGGCAACGCCTTCTTAACACATTGCCAAATGCGGTTCATTGTGTTATTTCGCATTCTTCAGATATTATCTCTTAAAAGCACGATCCATTTCGCGTCGGTCATCACGCTCCTTTATCGAATCACGCTTATCATATTCTTTCTTACCTTTAGCAATAGCTATAATAATCTTTGCCAATCCTTTTTCATTTATAAACAGTTTGGTAGGAATAATAGTAAAACCACTGGTACGTACGGCGTTATCAACTTTACGCAATTCTTTTTTGGTAAGCAAAAGCTTACGATCCCTACGTGAGACGTGGTTATTATATGTACCATAAAAGTATTCGGCAATATACATATTCTTTACCCACAACTCTCCTTTATCAACAATACAGAATGTATCAACCAAACTTGCTTTACCTAACCGGATCGATTTTATTTCTGTACCAGTCAGCACAATACCGGCCGTAAACGTATCAAGCAACTCATAATCGAATGTTGCCCGTTTATTCTTTATCTGTATGTTGTTACTAATCTTTTCTTTCATTCCTGTATTCTTTTATCAATAACTCAATCCCGGCATCAAAAGTACCAGGATAAACTCTATAAGAAGTGGCGTAATTAATATGATAGCTGTTGTTATTGAAACAAATTTCAAACGGATATTCTCTTCTATCTGCATATATGGACCAGCACCTTCCCATACAATATATAGGGTATAAAGAATAAATATACGAAGAAAAAAGAATTCCGGCAAAAGCATCAATATAATATTCAATGCGAACATCAGAGATGAAGAATATCCTACAAAACGCTGGCACAATTTCATATCCTTTTCACGTTTAAATAAACCCTGCCAAAGCTCATTCAAAAAATAAGATGCCAAATAAAAACCACCAAAAGATGAAACTAATGTCTTTATTGAAGATTTTAGAGCTAATTCAATATCAAATTCTTTTCTTGTAAACAACACTCCTAAAAAAGCGGCAACTGTAACAAGCCCGATCAAAGGATAAACAAAACGGGATAAAAATTCATCATCTTTTTCATCTTTCTTTGCCAATAAATCCCAGGCCTTTGCCGGTTGTGTTATAATAGCTATTACCCACTGAAATATCTCTTTGTACATCTTCTTTTCTATTTAAAAAAGCAAAAATATAAAAAATATAAAGGATTCGTCTTCACTATTGCCTTTTTATTCATTGATTGGCAAGGCAACCATATCCGACGAAGTCCATATACAAGCCGTCGTATCGGAATTAAAACTACGTGGATAATTAAACTTGAATTTTAAACTATCCAACCCCGCATTCTTTTCTATTTCACCCGATTCCTTCACAAATTTCTCTAAATCTAAAGCAATTGGCAATGTATAGCGGGAACCTGTCATACCTGTCATATCTTCAGCCGTTGCCGTACGAAGATACAAGTTATAGACACGATTATTATTACGGTCAATAGTCGCTTCCTGTTTCGGATTATAGGTCAATTCAAAAAGAGTAGTTTGTCCATCCACATAATTACCATGTTCCGTAAAAAGAAAAAAACGATTTTTCAAATACATACTTCTCTGCAATGAAAAACTTATAAAACATTCATTATCCAATATACGGGTTGTATCTGTCAGGTTCGGAGATAAACCAAATACCGGAACCGGTTCATACTTTAATATTTCTGCCCTGTATTTTGAATACCCTGGCAAAGATTCTTTTGAAGCATGATCTATTGTATAATTCAACAAACAGCAATCTCCGGCTTTCAAAGCCATTGTATCCAGGGCTGGCGAATAAATAACATCACCTTCCCATAAACAAACGCCTAATTCCGGCTCTTCCTGAATAACACCTAATTGGCCTCCAAACGTCTGTTTATCTCCATCCTGGCCCATGCATGAAACCAGTAAAACCAGCAACGTAATCACACTATACCACTTACACATCTTCATCTTACACTACTATTTTCTCTGCAAAGGTAGTAAATAATAAGGAGAAATAGATAATATTCCCTATAATCAGGTATATACAAACCACTTAAAACAAAAAAGTCCTGACCCGGAATTTATTTTACCGGGTCAGGACTTACTTTATCTTTTATACGAATTATTTTCCAGTCGTATTATCTGCAGGAACAGAGAGTTTCATCCACGTAGGATCTGTTGATGTCCAGGTAAACTTAGTAGGATCTTTTGCATCAATTTCTTTGATATAATTGATTTTAATATAATACTCTTTATTACCCAAATCCTTTTCCTTTGTGTTGAAACCATCAATCATTGTTTTAGCATCAAATGCGTTAACCACAACTGAGTTCAAAGACGGAGTCTGACCTTCTGTCTTAATTGCAGCTCTCAAGAAAACAGAATAGATTCTCTTTCCGTTTTCTTCAACAGCTGTCTGATTTCCATCATACGACAAGTACCAGTTTGACTCTTGCTTTGTTAAATGTGTAAAATCCGAGAACAAGAATAGCATTCCTTCTAAATATGCAGCACCATAACGAGTATCAATAGGGCTCGTAACAGCTTGTTCCTTATCCAGAAGTTTAGTTGTATCTCCCATTATAGGGTTAGCATACCATCTGTCAACATTAGTCGGTACAGCATTCATTGTTGCATAATAATACCCGTTGGAAGCAGCATTTGCATTTTCTGCAGCATCAAAATCAATCGTGAAAGAAGCCAATACACACTGACCGGGCAAATAACCGGCAGTTTCCAAACTAGGAGAATAAATAGCAGCACCTGCTGCTGTTTTGATTATAGTCTTATAATCCTTTGAAGTAGAGATAACACCAGGTATAGACGACAATGTCTGTTGGTTATTTGAATCACCAAGACAAGAGGTCAACAAAAGTAAGGCAGACGCCACTACCATTCCTAAAAATCCACGTTTCTTCATTTTAATTTCTGTTTTTAAGTATTTGTATATTTATGAATTATTATTCTATTCCATTTTAGAAACCTAACCGGAAACCTAACTGAAAATTCACATTAAACGGCTTTTCTGAATGAATCGTTTCAATGCTACTTCCATTATCAAAATAATATCCGGCACCAACTTCGGCAAATGCACTTACAAAACGAATCAACGGGTAACTTACACCAGCGCGGGCATTAACAGACCAAAGCCATTCTTTCATCCGCACGCGTTCCGATACACTGGATATTTCTTTATCATCAAAAAAGAATTTTGACCGTTGCTTTCCTGCAACATTAACTTCTGCCATAGCTCCGGCTGCTGCATAAACCTGAAAACGATTCCATTCTACAATTTTATAAGCAACCGAAAGAGGTATTCCGATAAAATGCAATTTCTGTTTTACCTCACCATGATAAGAACCATTCGTTGTCCATTCAGAAGATAAAAAAGAATAATTAAGCCCTGTCTGCAACGAAAAACGGTTATTCAAATAACGACTCACCGATAATCCGAAAGAGACCGGTGTTTTATGGTGTACATCTGTTTTCGGCAATTCTTCATTAAAAAAAGGAGCATTCATCGAAAGCAATTGATCACTTGTCAACAACGCACTTTTCATCATATACTGGGGGACAGAATTATCCGCTCCAATCGAAAGGCCTCCTCCCCCCATACCGAATCCCCATTTACGGGAAGCCGTTGATTTTTTCTTTTTTATCACAGGTGTTGCATCTGCAATCAATGCTTTATTCTGCGATTCTTTCTCTGCTAAAACCTGAATATCTTCTGTTTTTGCATCTTCTGTCAACAGCTGTTGTGCAAAATCTGCAGTAACTATACTATCGGTCTGCATTTTTTTAGCAGATAACATATTTACTTCCGGAACAACATTTGCGTGAGAACTAATCATAGTCCTTTTACCTTGGCTTTTTGCAGGAGACCGTACAACTGCCACATTCATCTTCTTTGTCTTATTTTCATCCTGTTTTACAGAAGTTTCCGACACTTCGGCAATCACCTTTTTATCTTCAATTATATGGTTCTCTATCTCCTTTGTATGTTCTATTATTTCCTTTGCTATCGGAAGATCGGACTGTTCGTGGTTAAATAAATAAACACTACCCGTAATCATCAACAAAGAAACAACTGCTGCTGCAGCCCAATAATATAAAGTTTTACGAAAAGGAACAGATACTTCCTTGGGCAAACGATCGGCTATAGCCTCCCAATCGCCTGGCATTGTATCCATTTCGAAATCCTCCAATTTCGAACGGAACAAATCATCAAATTTATCTCTTTCCTTACCTTTCATTTCAATACAACTCATTAATCTTACGTTGCAACAACTGCTTAGCCCGTGTAAATTGCGATCGCGATGTGCTTTCTGTGATATTCAACATTTCACTAATTTCTTTATGCGAATAGCCTTCTATTGCAAACATGTTAAACACAGCACGAAAACCGGCAGGTAATTCCTGCACTAATGCCATCAACTCTGCTGCAGACAAATCTGAAACAACGGAGCTGTCCGGATTAATCAACTCTGCCGTATTATCCAAATCCGTAGCCTCACGCAGTACATCCGATTTACGTAAATATTCCAACGCACAATTGACAAAGATCTTCCGCATCCACCCTTCAAAGGAACCTATTCCCGTATATGAATCCACACTGGTAAATACTTTCACGAAACCATCTTGCAACAAATCACGGGCAGTCTCCCTGTCGCTCACATAACGCAGACAAACTCCCATCATTTTACGGGAATAAATATCATACAGCTCCTTTTGAGCCAATCTATTTCCCTTCCGACAACCTTCTATCAGTTGTTGTTCCTTCATTCAGCAGTGCTTGGATACCTTCCGTTTACGGCGGTGATACAATATAATGATGTTATTAATTTAATAAACGCTGCATTGCATAGAAAAAAAATTCAAAAAAAGGCGGACAAAATAGCCCGCCTTTTATATTACTACGGAATACCATGCAAATATACAATGTTCCGATGAAAATCTTTATTAATGAGCATTTTCTTAATTACTTTTTTTTGAAGGAGGAACCGGACAACCCGCTCCTTTATCCACAGCGACAGCCTCCATACCAATCTTCTTAAAAGCTGAAATTAATTTCACTTCCGACGTTTTACCAGCTTTGTACGTAATAATGGCCGTACGGGTGGCAAGATCACATTTTAAATCAGTTACACCCTTTTCGAAAGCGATATTCTTCTCTATTTTTTTAATGCAATGATCACAATCCATCGCTGCTATATAAAAAGTAGATGTTTCTTTTTTGTTTTTTGAATCTTGAGAAAACGCCGGTGAAAAAGCAAATAACACACACAACAGTGTCAAAAGTAATTGTTTCATATCACTATAATTTAAAGTAAATAATTTATCATTAATCACGACTAATATTAAAACGGACACCAGCATATAGCTTCCTTCCATGTACAGGCCCCCAGACCATAGAACCGTCAAAGTTTTCTCCCCGGGGATTTTCTGCATCTATAATAGGATTCTTTTGTTTGTAATTAAACAAATTTTCGGCACCTATATAAATTGACCACCGACGAAAATACTTCGTAACCTGTGCATTCACAACTGTATATGCATTAAAATCAGGTTTCCATAATGGATTTACTTTATCTGGCATTGGCATACGTCCGCCCCCATTAAACTGTCCGGTTACGTCAAACTGCCACTTTTTCAAAGGAGTCTGGTATGAAGCTGTAAGTAGTCCTTTAAAATCACTTACCAAAGGCTTCTTTAGACGAGTTATTTTACCTTCAACATCTTTATAATCGGTTTTAGCATCCGTATAGCGATATGCGGCAGTTAAAGTAAATCCCCTGAAAAAAGGATAAGTCGCCTCAACCTGAAAACTATTGGAATATGACCGGCCGTCCAGATTATAGAAACTCACAGCATGCGGATCACTATCCATATCAACAACAACCTGTTTCAGAAAATCGGTATAATACCATTCTCCGTTCAATGTCAGTTCCTTGCCAAACAAAGGTATATAAAAAGAAAGATTTAAACCCGTATTCCAAGCTTCTTCCTGATCCAAATGATCTGCAATATCTATTTTACGACTACTAGCAAGCAGGAAATTATTTTCGGCTAGCACATTTGCCGTACGAAAACCTTTCCCTGCAGAGGCACGAATATGGAACCAGGTAAAAGGATTATATTTAATATGTATTCGGGGAGTAACAAAAAAATCATACGATGTACTATAATCAGCCCGCAGCCCGGCTAAAAGAATCAGTTTATCATTTAGATTGTATGTGTATTGAGCGTATGCCCCGGCCACTGTTTCCGAACGATCATAAAAAGAATGCTCCATTACATTATTGACTGGCTGTCCAAGATTTTCATCAAATCCGTCATAATTAAGGCTCAACCCTGCACTTAAACTATGCTTAGGTGTAAATTCCTTTTCATACAATAAGGAAGCATACACATTTTTCTGATATACATTGTAAGGCGTACGGTCATATCTGGATTTTTGCTCATGATACGAACCGGAAAGTATCAGAGCAACGCTTTCCACCTTCTCTTTATCAATAATATAGGCCTGTTTAGTAAACAATTCCGCACGGTTCGTATTCAGTTTAACCTGATATGGATCAACGAAATCATGGTGTTTGGTAACCTGTCCGCCTGTCCGGTCTTCATGCAGATAACGAACACCATACTGAGCAACATAGTTATCCAATTTATGAAACCACCGGTTCATCACATTAACTTGTTCCTTTAACGGCGTATCTAAAAATCCGTCGTCGTTGCCGTCATGCTGCATTTTATCATTTGAATAATGCACGAATAATCCGGTAGACAACTTATCATTAACATGCCAGGAAGCATCTGCATTTCCTTCATAGCGTCCGGCATCACTGACAAAAAGGTTTCCGGAAAAAATATCTGCTGTAGGAGGCTTTTTAAATTCCACATTGATCTGCCCGGCCAATGCTTCATAGCCATTCTTTACAGACGAAGTACCTTTCGATACCTGAATACTCTCCATCCAGGGGCCCGGAACATAATCCAAACCATAGGGAGACGCAGCTCCACGAAAATTCGGATAATTTTCTGTCAGCATCTGCACATACGTACCAGACAGTCCCAACAATTTAATCTGTCGCGCACCGGTTGCAGCATCAGCATAAGAAACATCTACAGAAGGGTTTGTTTCAAAACTTTCCGCCAAATTACAGCAAGCTGCACGGCAAAGTTCATCATAAGTAATTTTCTGAGTTTGTAAAACACTTACCCGGGAAGCAATAGTTCCCATTTTACGTTCACTTACAACCACCTCATCCAAGGCAACCTCTCCTTTCAGTACAACATGAAGCTCTTCTTTCGAACCTTTCACCGGGACAACAGCAGTAGTATATCCTATATAACTTACCACCAGATTTTCTACTTTCCCTTTCTTCGGTAATACAAAATGGCCATTCATGTCTGAAGTGGTACCTTGTTGCGTCCCTTCCCAATACACATTAGCCCCTATAATGGGTTGGTTATTTTCATCCAAGACACGTCCTTTCACATCATTTTCCGCGGCAATGGCGCAAAAAGAAACCAGGAAAAACAATATTATAAAATAAATATGTTTCAACATAAAATTCTTTCAATTTAATTCATATAAGTACAATTACTACAATCGTCAAACGATCGTAATATGATTATTCATCCAAATAAAGTTGAACTTACAGAAATTAAATCAAAAGAATTGTGAGGATAGACAAATACAACCGTGGACAATTAACTGGAGGTCCAATAGAAGTAACAGATAATAAATCTTTTATTTGAAGTTCAGGAAGTAAAGAAATATTCAGTGCCTTAGCAAACCACAAATCAAAAACAGCCGGTTGCAAATTAGGGAATAAAGATTGTACAGAAGTCCAGTCAAAATACAATCTTTCCATTCCGCATTCAGTTGTGCACCCATCAACATAAAGCATTTGATTCGCTTTTTGCACAGAGTGATCATGATCATGAAGTTCACAGCATTGGTTCTCTATTATGGCCTCTATGCCAGCAACACGGCAATGGTTACAACAATACGATATAATATTCACGCCGGCTCCACCATAGAACACAAGCCCGGCAAGCATAAGTATCAATAAAATTGTAACCTTCTGTTTCATATCGCACAAAGATACAAGAATCTCTTAACAAACACTAACAGTTAATATTATTTAGGGAAATCTGAGAGATAGTAATAAGTCTCTTTGGAAGGAGCTCCTTCTATGTGATAACGGGTAGAAGCCGAAACACTAAATGTATAACCTCTTTCTACTAAAGAATCCACAGGCAGATAAATTTCATTTGCATGCACATTCGTCATCAATATACATTTAGAAGCATCGGAATCAATAGAATCCGACAAAGAATAATATACCGTATAAGTCAGGTCTTGCTTTTCGGAAGCAGGCTTTTGCCATGAAAGTTTAAGCTCATTACCAGTCCGTTGTACGTAAACTTCTTCGGGAGAAGACGGTACAGTATTATTCAACCAGGTAAGCGGAGGTAATTGCGCCGGGTATTTATAATATACATTGACTAATTCATCATACAGCCCCTTACTGTTATCCAGTACATTTTCACAGCGGAAGAAAGCACAACCTGCCCCGCCATAATATCGGCTATAATCAATCTGATCGGTAATATCGTTCACCGTCCAGTCCGCATCTTTCTTATCCATGCGATAAGCACCAAGTCCCGGCACCACCAGACGCCCATTACAATTCTCTACCCAATTATCCATAAAAGGGAAAAAGTTATCATGCAAATAATACATCATAGGAACAATCATATCCTGTTTACCCCGCAACATCCACATTTTAGGGTCCTGAAAAACACTTTCATAAGCTGTCCATCCCGCATCAGGAACACGGGGAATACGGTTATATTTACCTAGAGGGGAACTACTTACCTGTACCCAAGGCTTTGCCTGTTTCACCCAATCATAAATCTCAACCACCATCCGGTTGATATTATTACGCCGCCAATTATCTAATGACTCCTTTTTTCCATACATCTTATATACGCTTTTATCCGGGAAACGATTCGCCTGCTCCGGATAACGGATGTAATCGAAATGAATGCCGTCAACATCATAATTATTCACAATTTCTTTTACCAACGACAAGATATAATTGGCCGTACCCGGAACACCCGGATCAAGATACCATTCACCATTATGCAATTTACATAATTTAGGCTGGCGTTTCACCACCGACAAACGTCCTTGCTCTTTCACATTCTTGGCCGTACCCAAAGGAAATGTCACAAACCAGGCATGGCATTCCATCCCCCGTTTGTGACATTCTTTTATTGCAAATGCCAACGGATCATATCCGGGCATTACTCCTTCTTTTCCGGAAAAGACTTTACTTGCCGGTTCTATGGCAGAGCGGTAAATAACGTTACCACGTAAACGAACCTGCAAAAAAACAGTATTGAAATTAGCATTTTGCAAACGATCCAGGATATTGCAAAGTTCTTGTTGCTGGGCTTTTATGCCTGCCTGCGTTGTAGCCGGTCGATGTGGCCAGTCCAAGCCATAAACAGTTGTAAGCCACACCGCACGTACTTCATGCTTAGGTAAATTCATCGCAAATGCACTTTGTATCCACAAAGCCCACAGCAATAACCAACAATATCTTTTCATTTACACACGTTCTATTTAGCGCGCGAATTTAATAATTTCTGCAAAACAACCGGCTCATCTGTTGTAATAAAATCAACTCCATTTGCAATCATCTCTTTCATTACAGCTTCTTCATTCACAGTCCATACGTTAATTGTCAAACCAAGCTTCTTTGCTTCAGGAATCCAATCAGGATGTTGTCTTAATACATTAAACTGATAGTCCAATCCCGCAAAACCCAAATCTTTCAATTCACGGGGAGATAATTCTCCGTTCAAATAGGCAACTTTTGCCTTCGGTGCCAAACGGATCAGTTCTTTACCGGCATCCAGGCTAAAAGTAATATATTCGGTCTTCTTGGCCAGTCCTTTTTTATTAATCATGTCAACAACAATACGTGCAGCTTCACGATTACGTTCCGGTGTGTCATGTACTTTCAATTCAAAAATCAGCTTTGTATTTTTCAATGCCTTAGCTTTGTCCAGGTACTGTTCCAATGTAGGTAAAGTTTCACCATTACCCAACTTCAAATCTTTCAGTTGAGCATAAGGAGTCTTTTGAATGTTCAACCCCTGAATATCCATATCATGGTAAACAACGGGGACATTATCAGAGGTCAAATGAACATCAAACTCGGAACCATACGCTTTAATCTGGTCTGCCAATTCTAAAGAACGGATAGAATTCTGAGCAGAACCTTCTGTTTTCCAATACCCCCGATGTGCAATCACTTTCGTCTTATCCTTCGCAACAGCAGGCAGTGCCATCAAAGCACAGAGAAGGACAACAATAGTAGTTTTTAATTTCATGGTAAAAATATAATATATAAAATTAAACAAAAAGGCAGGCACTAAAGCCTGCCCTGATAACTATTTTCCTATTTCAGACAGATACCGTTCGGCTTCTATAGCAGCTTTGCATCCGCTTCCTGCAGCTGTAATAGCCTGGCGATAAATCGGGTCTGCCACATCTCCTGCGGCAAAAACACCCGGCACAGTAGTACGGGGTGTTCCCGGTATTGTCTTTATATAACCAATTTCGTCTGTTTCCAACCATTCTTTAAAAATATCAGAGTTTGGTTTATGACCAATAGCCAAAAAGAAACCATCAATAGCAATATCAACCTTTTCTTCGTCGGGTTGTCCCATTTTCTTTATCAGATGAGCTCCCTCCACACCACTTTCGCCAAACAGTCCAATTGTATTATGCTCAAACAATACGATAATATTGGGAGTGTTAAACACACGTTCTTGCATTACTTTTGATGCACGCAGATAAGGTTTACGCACTATCAGATAAACTTGTTTTGCCAAACCCGACAGGTAGATAGCTTCTTCGCATGCCGTATCCCCCCCCCCTACAACAGCAACAATCTTTTTACGATAGAAAAAGCCGTCGCAAGTAGCACAAGCCGATACTCCCATACCTGCATATTTCTGTTCATCGGGAATACCCAGATATTTGGCCGTCGCACCTGTCGATATAATAACCGCTTCGGATTCAATCACTTTCTCTCCATCAATTGTGATCTTATATGGAGCAGATGATAAATCCGATGCAGTTGCAATGCCCATACGAATATCCGCACCGAAACGAACAGCCTGTTTTTTCAGGTCTTCCATCAATTCCGGCCCTGTTATACCATTAGGATAACCCGGGAAATTTTCAACTTCGGTTGTCGTTGTAAGCTGTCCACCCGGCTGAATACCCTCATAAAGCACTGGGTTCAGGTTTGCACGAGAGGCATAGATTGCGGCCGTATATCCGGCAGGGCCCGAACCGATAATCAGGCAGCGAACTTTTTCATTTGTTGAGTTGTCCATAGTCTTTCTTATTTTGATAATTTACTTTTATAATCTACATCAGCGGAGATCTATCACTTCTGCGTCAGGAAAATCTGCATCTTTAAAAACAAAGTAAGAATCCGGTTGGTTTACTTCCGTCCTCAATTTACTGATCCGGATTGTCATGGTAACGCCATTTTTAGAATCCACACTAATGCCCACAGGCAGATACGTATTCTTTTCTATCTGAAGAAATACGCGCTGTATATCCCCTTTTTTTCGGGGAGTCAATTCTATATCATAAGCCGATTTTCCATTAGCTGCCGTGCTCTCACCTTTATACAAGGGAGTAAAACCTTTTTTATAAGAACCCAACAGTAATACCGGATTCGTCATTTGAAGTTCTTCCCCCGAAGGTGTTGTTACATTCACTTCATCATTCCGCTCCATATATACCCATTGTGTTTTACCGTCAAACCAGATTATCATATCCGGGGTTTTCAACATAAATTTCTCCCCTTTCATATTAATAACACCGGAAAAACTTTCCGGTACATTCTGCTGGTCAGAACGGGTATGAGTTGTAAAAGCAGCCTCTATCCCATTCGATTTATCATAAGCCATAGCCGCCTTACCCAAAATATCGTCTGCATTCTGGGCATTACAAGTAAACCCTATTAATGCGGCTAGCAACAATAGCTGTAATATCAGATAAGCGCGGATAAATATACGCACCATTCTTTGTTTCTTTTCTATTTCCATCCTGTTACTTTAACGAATTCAACAATTGTTCCAGGTTATATTCATCCTGAATCAACACCTGACGCGCCTTGCTACCTTCAAAAGGCCCTACTATACCGGCTGCTTCAAGCTGGTCCATCAAACGTCCGGCACGGTTATAACCAATGGCAAACTTACGCTGGATAAGTGATGTAGAACCTTGTTGCTGAATAACAATCAAACGGGCAGCTTCATCAAAAAGCGGATCACGATCCGACAAATCGACTGCTCCCGGAACCTTCTCTCCATCATTTTCGCCCACATATTCAGGCAGCTGGAAGGCTGTAGGGTAGCCCGGCTGTCCTCCGATAAAAGAGGCTATTTGTTCTACCTCAGGTGTATCAACAAAGGCACATTGCACACGTGTCATATCATTACCTTGCGAGAATAACAAGTCGCCCCGGCCAATCAACTGATTTGCACCCGGAGAATCAAGTATGGTGCGCGAATCGATCATCGACGAAACACGGAAAGCCATACGAGCCGGGAAGTTTGCTTTGATCGTACCCGTAATAATATTGGTTGACGGACGCTGCGTTGCAATAATCATGTGAATACCAACCGCACGCGCCTTCTGGGCAATACGGGCGATAGGCAATTCTATTTCTTTTCCGGCCGTCATAATCAAATCGCCGAACTCATCTATAATAACTACGATATAAGGCATGAATTTATGGCCTTTTTCCGGATTCAAATGACGGCTTATAAACTTAGCGTTGTACTCCTTGATATTACGTGTATGCGCCTTCATCAACAGATCATAGCGGTCATCCATTTCCTTACAAAGCGAGTTCAACGTCTGGATCACCTTCGTAAAATCCGTAATAATAGCCTTATCGGCATCCGGCAACTTGGCCAGATAATGACGTTCTATCTCCGAATAAATACTAAACTCTACCATCTTCGGGTCTACCAGTACGAACTTTAATTCCGACGGGTGTTTCTTATACAACAATGAGGTAATAATAGCATTCAATCCGACAGACTTACCTTGTCCTGTCGCACCGGCAACAAGTAAATGAGGCATTTTACATAGGTCAAACATAAATATCTCATTCGTAATAGTCTTACCTAATGCAACCGGCAGGTCGTACCTTGATTCCTGAAACTTACGGGAAGCAATAACCGATTGCATGGCAACCATCTGGGGATCTTTATTTGGCACTTCAATACCAATCGTGCCTTTACCCGGCATCGGAGCTATAATACGAATGCCCAAAGCAGAAAGACTAAGTGCAATATCATCTTCCAGGTTACGAATCTTGGAAATACGTACACCGGTATCGGGTATTACTTCATATAACGTAATTGTCGGTCCAACCGTTGCTTTAATAGAGGCAATGCTGATACCAAAACTTTCCAGTGTTTGCTTGATGCGCTTTTGATTAGCCGTTTGCTCTTCCATATCCACCTGTTGGTCTCCCTGATCGTATTTTTTCAACAGATCGATCGTAGGATAGCGGTAATGGGATAAATCCAGTTTCGGATCATATTCACCTAAAGCTGAGCCATCGTATACCTCATCATCTCCTGAAGGTATTTCTACGGTAAATGTCCCATCTCCGCTATCATCCGAATCCGTATCGTCTATTTCTGTGTTATTATTTTTTGAAACAGGAATATATTCTTCTTCATCACGCGGAACAGTCACTTCGAAGGCATCACTCACAGTCGTAGTAGTCGGAGCATACGTACTTTTTACAGACATACGGGCTGCATCGGCTTCTGCCAATTCTTTCGCGGTATCAAATACCTCATCTTCCATTTCCGGTTTTTCATCGGGTTGTTCGGAAAAAGAAGGAATATCCTTTCCTTCATCTTCTTCATCGCTTTCTGCCTGTTCCTCTTTATTAAAACGCTTCTTCAGCCAATGGAATGACAGGAACCTCTGTAAAAGAGGTATCGTACGTTTGCTGGTAAAAATGGCGATTATCAGAAAAAAGCCGACCAGAAACAGGATAGTTCCCGGAATACCGATATTATTAATCATCATTTCGGAAAGATAATACCCATGTTGCCCTCCCAAATAGATGAAGGTATCTTCGTATCCTTTTATAAAGATAAAGGCAAAAAACAGCGATCCCCAAAGCAACCAGGCCGAACAGAACAGAAACCGTTTCAAAAGAGAGATACGGTTCAGATTCATCAGCTTCGCACCCACAGAGCCCAAAAAGAATAATATCATAAAAGATGATATGCCGAACCAGCGATTCATCAGCAAATCGGAAAGATAAGCACCTCTGGCTCCTGTCCAGTTCTCTACCGAACCATGATTGGTTACCAGGTCGGATAAAGGTATATTTTCTATTTTGCTTTGATCTGCCCCTCCCGTAAAGAAAAAAGAAATAAGAGCCAGTCCTATATATATAGTAACTATAGAAATAATCAACCCGGATATAAAACGCGTACGTTCATTCTTAAAAAAGGATCTTACAGAACCGAGTTTGCTTTCTTCGTTACTACTTTGTTTCGCCGAAGTCGTTTTTTTTGCCATATATATTGCTTCCCTTTTATAAATACGGACAATAGCGGTATGCCCTTTCCCGTTTTAACAATTTGCAAATGTACATAGAATTATCGAGTATTTTTTCACTTATCACTCCGAAAAACTCACGCAAGCAGGTACAAAACCTTATTATGATGTCCTACTTTTTGCAGGAGTCCTTCTTCTACAAAAGATGTCAGATCCGCTTGTGCCCGATAACGCGAACAGTTCATCAAGCCGGCATATATACGGGGTGTAACACATTTATTTCGTTCCAGATAATCCTGCAACCTGCTTTTTGCATCGACAGAAACGTTATCTTTTACCCGGGGTTTGATATGTTCCAGTTTTATCTCTTTCATTTTCTCTTTCAACTTTGTAGAACAACGGAAGTTTATACCGTCTACACATACGCTGACCTTCCCGTTCTCTTTCTGCTTACTCCGTAAAGAAGGCGAGAAATATCCCAGTTCTTCAAGCTCCACATGATAGCCTCCGCTCAAGGCATAATCCAATACCCAGGAAAGAGAATCGAGAACAGCCTTTACATCGGCCGACGTTACCGACGAACGTTCGGATATCAACCGGCAGATTTCATCCAGTTTATATGTACCATGACACAAGGCACGTGCATGCGTTAATGTTTCTCCTTTACGACCATTTGGTTTCGGAGTGCGATGGGCGGTAAATTTTATTGCCATTATTTTTTATATTTATACGTTTACTTTTTGTTATTTATAATATTGCTCTACCTCAAATGGTAGCATAGAAAATATAAGTTGATAATTGTCAACCATACGGTTAATAATTATCAGCCATACGGTTGACAATTGTCGGCCGCTTGGCCGACAGTTATCAACCGTACTTTCATTCAAGTACAAATATACGAACGGTTTGCCTAAAAGTATCACAATATTTGCTATTTTTGCAAACTGTTATCGTAGGAAACTATAGAAACAAAAATGGAAAAAGAGAAAGAAAATAATCCTATATACGAACGGAATACGCTGGAATTTGTCACTGTAGCACTAGAATTTTGTTCCTTCGTTGAAACCGCCGGACAACGTGATTTGTATGAATTTGTAGACAAATCGGTAAAGATGTTGCCCTTATTATACCTGAAAGCATCCCTTTTACCGGATGTCGAAGCAGACGACGAGGCAGAACTGGAATTTTCTGTTACCGAAGATATGTACGAATCCGTACGCAACCAAATAGCCAACTTGCTTGGAGACAAAGATACTTATCTGGAAACTTTCCATCCGGATATGCAATATAGCGATGCTCCGATAGCAGCTTTCATTTCCGAAAATCTAGCCGATGTATACCAGGACACCGGAAATTTCATCTCGCTTTTCCGCCAGGGGAACGAAGAAGTCATGCAAAACGCAATTGCCTTATGCCGTACAAATTTTCGTGAATATTGGGGGCAACAGCTATTGAATGCCTTGAAAGCACTCCATGCTGTACGCTATGATGACGAAGAAAATCTGGAAAAGAACAACAACGAATGATACAACAATACACACATACAATAAAAAAAGAAGATATAGCCATCCTTCCTATAGAAGAATTTAAAGGCCGGATTTTTATAATAGATACGGAAAAGGACACCGATAAAGCCGTTGAATATTTGTCAAAATGCCCGAAAGTCGGATTCGATACCGAGACACGTCCCAGCTTTAAGAAAGGGCAACATTATAAAATATCACTGATGCAGATATCAACCGAAGACACATGTTTTCTATTCCGGCTAAACCGGATTGATATACCTAAATCGCTGGTCGATTTTATACAGAACAACAATGTGATGAAAATAGGCCTTTCCCTCAGGGATGATTTTGCCGCCCTGCATAAACGTACAAATGCAGAGCCGGTAAACTTTCTGGATTTGCAGAAATACGTAGTGAAATTCGGCATAGAAGATGCCAGCCTGCAAAAAATATATGCCATTTTATTCAAGAAAAAGATATCTAAAGGGCAACGGCTGACTAATTGGGAAGCAGATGTTCTTACTGAATCGCAAAAAAAATATGCATCATTAGATGCATGGGCATGTCTCCAAATATATAACTTATTGAATCAAGCATAGATGAATTATTGTAAAGTTTTTCTGAAACCAAAGAAAGAAGAATCGCTATTGCGCTTCCACCCATGGGTATTTTCAGGTGCAATCCAGTCTATAGAAGGAAAGCCCGAAGAAGGTGATCTGGTAGAAGTTTACGGACAAAACCAGCGCTTTTTGGCAGTCGGTCATTACCAGATAGGAAGTATAGCCGTGCGTATTTTATCATTTAAGCCTGCTACAGTCAATACAGATTTCTGGACAGAACGCATCCGCATTGCATATACTCTCCGTAAGTCGTTAAGATTAGCCGGTACGGAAAACAACAACACATACCGTTTGATTCATGGCGAAGGAGATAATCTGCCTGGATTGGTAATAGATATGTATGCACATACGGCTGTTATGCAAGCCCATTCGGTTGGTATGCACTATGCACGCCATCAAATTGCAGAAGCATTAAAAACTGTGCTTGGAGACACTCTACAAAATATCTATTATAAATCGGAAGCCACCCTGCCATTTAAAGCGAACCTGGATAGCGAAGACGGGTATTTATATGGTGGAGAAGTAGAAGATATTGCACTGGAGAACGGATTAAAGTTCTGTGTTGACTGGCAAAAAGGACAGAAAACAGGATTTTTTGTAGACCAGCGCGAAAACCGTTCTTTGCTGGAACATTATTCCAAAGACCGTTCCGTATTAAATATGTTCTGCTATACAGGAGGCTTTTCTTTCTATGCCATGCGCGGAGGAGCAAAAGTAGTTCACTCGGTAGACAGTTCGGCAAAAGCTATTAGTCTGACAAAGAAAAATGTAGAGCTGAATTTCCCCGGAGATACAAGGCATGATGCATATGCGGAAGATGCTTTCAAATACCTTGAAAAGATGGGAAGCAACTATGACTTGATTATCCTTGACCCTCCCGCCTTTGCCAAACACAAAAATGTATTACGAAATGCTTTGCAAGGCTACCGCAAGCTAAATGCCATCGCATTCGAGAAGATCAAGCCCGGAGGTATCCTGTTTACCTTCTCATGCTCACAGGTAGTAAGCAAAGAGAACTTCCGGCTAGCAGTATTCAGTGCTGCTGCTCAATCAGGACGAAGCGTACGCATTTTACACCAGCTTACCCAACCAGCCGACCATCCGGTTAATATATATCACCCGGAAGGCGAATATCTGAAAGGATTGGTTTTGTATGTAGAATAAATTATTTATTTAGCATAAGCAGAGGGGACTTTCCCGAAAAATTCAGTAAAATGTTTCCGGAATGTTGGGATATCATTATAGCCTACCATTTCGGAAACTTCTTGTATAGAGTATCTATGGCATTTAAGCAATACAGCAGCTCTTTTTAAACGGACATTACGGATCAGTTCGATAACGCTTAATGCCGTGATCAGTTTTACTTTCCGGTATAACGTAGTTTGGCTCATGTTCACACAATCAGCCAAATCCTTCACTTTAAAGTTCTTATCTGACAAATTTTCTTCTATAAGTTTAACAAGGTGAGAGATAAACCTTTTTTTCTCCTCCACCCCTCTATCCGGATAATCCTCTTCTTCATTATGAATCAGCAGTTGCTTTGTGTAACTTTTCTTCAAGAGAACACGATTCTGGATGTAACCGGCGATTTTATTTTTCAGGATTTCAGGATTGAACGGTTTACTCAGATAGTCATCAACACCAGCCTCCAAACCTTTTACAATATCCTCTTCTTCCGCTTTTGCCGTAAGCATCAACACAGGGATATGCGATGTCTCTAACTGGCTTTTCAGTTTCCGGCAACAAACCAAGCCATCAACTCCAGGCATCATCACATCACAAAGTATCAAATCCGGATGTTCTTTCAGGGCAATATCGATTCCTTCCTCGCCGTTAACGGCGAGGATTAGCTGATAATTATCAGCTAATAAAACTTTCAAATAAAATCGATCCTCTTCACTGTCATCAATGACCAGCACTTTATTTCGGTTTTTCATTATCCTTACAATTATTCAACAAATATCCTGTCCATACATTCAAACCAATATTCACAAACTTACGACAAATTTTGAATTTCAAGGATTATCAAAATATCAAAAATTGCAATTTGCTTAATACACCCTTGCAATTCGCCTAAAACACAAATGTTGGCACAAGTCCTCCACAATTAACTTTGCATCCCGGAAATTTACAATTCACTTGCCGATAACAAATATTTATTCTAATATATATGAAGCGATTTTTAGTTCCTTTATTTGCAGTCAATTCCTGAACGCCGTCACTCTCGTCTTTTACCAATGTCAATGTCCCATTACTGAACTTTCCTGTTTTACCGACTTTTGCGTTGAGGGTTACTTTTATATCTTCATCACTGGTCTGGGTGTTGAAACCATATCCCCGTTTAATCATCAGTATGGCAAATGTATGTTTATAACCTAAACTTACGAGTGTGCCGTTGGCAACCCGGTTGTTTGTCGCAATAAGGAAGTCGTTGAAACCTTCTTTCCATGTCTTGCCGGTTTCAGCATCTCGCCAGATGTCTACCGCATTCGAATCTGTAGAATAAGGATAATAAGAAACGATACCTGTCGCATCGCCGTCAAACCATTGCAGATCCTTTCCTTTGTCAGAGAGGAAAGAGCCACTCTTATATATTAGCTTCTCGTTTTTAGCCTTCAATCCGCCTTTAGCAAAGAAGCCGACTGCATCGTCACTCTCGAATCCTGAATAAGAGATGTTATCATCCGTCCGTAGTGTCGCTTTTGTTTCTGCCGGTACATCTCCTATCGTGCCGACAATTTCCGCCGGAGCACCGCTGTTAACCGGATAGTTTTCGTCCTGGGTGCATGCCGTGCTTATTGCGAGCAGCAGCAGGGCGGGAAATATGTTGTTTTTAATGAATGTGTACATAAATATTATGGATTATTATTTGTAGCAAATATATTATCAGCGACTGTGCCGTTTGTTCCAATTGTTAACAGGTCACTTTGTGATTTACCGCTGATTTTGTAAGTACCGGAACTCTGTTGCGTCAACGTATCTGTAAAATCAGCGATTTTAACAGTCCCGTCAATGCTGCTTGCATCGATATTTCTTCTCAGGTAAAATGTCCACTTCCCTTCTGAAAGTGCTCCGTACTTGTTTAATACATACGATTCCTTTGTGCCTTTTTTCACCGCATTATAGTCCTCGATCCACTGTTTCAGGTCGCCTGGCGTATAGATGCCTACGGGGCGTGCCGGGATGGTGGAAGTGCCGATGTAGTTCCAGTCCTGCAATGTTGCGCCGGTGAAGAAGATGGTGAAGTCCAGACTTTCTTTGATCTCGGCGGTAATTTCCAGTATGTAGCCTGCACGGAATCTCAAGGTGATTCCGGCCCATGTGCCACCTTCTGTCAATTCATCCATAGACCCTGGCAGTGGACGTTGGTAAATTTTCCCTTGTTCAGTTTCCACTTTCAGTACCATTTTGTCCTGGCGGTCTTGCGGTGGAAGTATCGAACCGTATTTTCCGTCAGCAAGAGGAGAAAGTGTTATGGTTGTCTTATCGCCTGCGGCGTCGGCTTTACCTGCCTTGCGGTCGAATTTGATGTCGTTCTGCATGTTTACCAACGAAACCTCGGTGATGTTATCTTCCCAATTATCCGGAACCTTGATCGTAACCTTGGTTTGTGCCATCAGGTGTTTCAGGGTGAAATCGAGTTTCTCGCCTTTTTTCTTTTCGCTTTTAGCCCAAAGGATATCCCTGTCTTCCGGAATGATATCCTGGTCATTTTCCCTTTTCACATTGGATAATGAGAATGCAGATTTATTATTATTCGTGAGGGCTACATTCATCCAGTAGATGCCGGTGCCGGAAACCGCACCTTCACTTCCGGTTACCGTTACCGCGCTAACGGTGTCCTTGCTTGTTGTATATCCTAAGTAGTAGGTGCCGGCAGGTGCGGCAGTGGGGGTTGCCTTTGTTGCGAATGCACCGTCGTCCAGCGTAGCCGTGAACAGCACTTCGCCGTTGCTTGTATCCGGGGTGACGGCTATTTCGTTCGTGCATCCCGGAAGCAGCAGCATCGAAACGATTCCTCCTGTTATGTAATTCTTTATTTTCATATCGATCTTCTTTTTATTATTGCTCTATCAGTTCGCCGATGTGGGCCTTGTCCGTTTTCCAATCTTCTATATTCACTGCGCTTAGCTCGACTTTGGATGCGCCGGCTCCTGATAATACGGTTAGGATAACCGTCGTGATCTTTTCCTGGGCAAGCGTGATCGTGTTGAGTTCTGCCGGGTTGTATGAATAATCCTTGCCACCTATATTAAACGATAACAAAGGTGCTGTACCGCTCTGTTGCATGGACTGGCTCGGAAGGATTGCCTGGAAGGTATGGCAGGCGGCTGTGCCCCCGCTCGCGGTGGTGGTGTCTTTTACCTCGCTCCATTTATACATTTGAATGGATCCGGTAGTCTTATCACCAGTTTCTTGGCTGATATCCAAAATCGCTTGCTCTCCTTTTTCCTTATTATAGGTGACTTTATAGCCGATCTGCCTGTCATTGATAGTTGCTGTGCACGCTATATTTTTAGGATCCGGAAAGAAACCATCATTCGTATTACCCTTCGGCAGGATGATTTTGACCACCAGCTGGCTCAGGACATGCCGGAAGTGAAGGTGCAGGCCCTCTGTTTTCCAGGCATCGCCAATGCGTACAGCACGGGCGATAAGGAAATCGCTTTTTTTAATGCTGTCAGTTTTTGTCTGGTCTGCCGATACTTGGTAGCGGGTTGAGTCCGTACCGACATAAGGTTCGGGACACGAGGTGGCTGTGAAATAATATTGTTTCCCGTCGTTCCCCTTTTTGATATGCTTCAGGTAGATGGACGCGTCTTTTAGTTTTGTTTCGTCAGCGTCCTTTTGGGGCGCTGTCGGTGTCCATTTGGTATCGACAGTGCCGCTTTCCAGGAACGTGTACACGCCCTGATGCCACCAGGGAGTTTCGTGCAGGTTGCTGTATGCGAAGTGGAGGCGGATTTTGTCCCCCGTTGCGAATGGGACATACCCGTCGGCTGCCGTTTCCGACTTGAGGTTCATTTGCAGGAGAGCGTCTTCGCCCGGCTGGATTCCCGGATCGGTGAAACTCTCGGCAGAGCAAGCCGTCATCAGGCTCGCTACTGTCAGGCTTATATACAGATATTTTCTTTTCATGTGTCGTTATTTTTTATTCGGGGTGATTGTTCCGCCGTCGATCGTGTAATAGTCGTCCCAGACATGTACGCTGGCAGAGATTATTTCATCAGGTTGATCTGCGTCTGTCGGTGTCAATGGCTTGATGCTGACCACGATGTGCTTGTCGGATGTGATGCTCGGGATTTGGTAAGTCTCGTCAGTTTCGGCCGCAACCGGTGTTCCGTCTACCGTAACGGTAAGAGTCGTTTCGTCATAGACCGTCTTGTCGAACATCGGCTTCAGGCCGGTGTAATCCTTGCCCTCTTCGACAGTGGTTACATCGTCTTTGTTGACACTCAGGCCGTCGCTGTATTCCAGCGTGACTTTGAAGACACGGTATATCTTGATATGTATGTTCTGCCGGATGTTTGCGAATGTATGTTCCGTGTCCGCCTGGTTTCCGGTGGTTACGTTGGATGTCCATTCGGCGGTGATGCCTTCTCTCAGTGTCATTCCGAATGTGTTGCTGTTGCCGCTTCTTACGCGGACCGCTTCGGTCGGTAACCACGCTGCCTGATCGTCCGCATCCGCCGTGTTGGTCAGCAGGATATCGCCTTCATTGAAAGTCCCTATCAGTTCGTATGTCACGGTATAGACAGGGGCGGGCGGGACGGGGATATCTATTTCTTCTATCCGGATCACGATATGCTTGTTTTCCGTGATGTTTCGGATGGTGTAGGAGCCATTTGTCAGCTTGACGTTTACGTTGTTGACCGTCACGCGGAGGGTGGTCAGGTCGTACTTGCCGGGATCTATGTCCGAGATACGGAAGACGAAGTCCGAACCTTCTTCCGCGTCGATGGCAGAGCTTGAAAGCCATTTTTGTTCAGGTTCGCCGCGTCCTACATGTATGTCCCTGCTTGGTATGCCTTGCAGTTCGTATGTCACTTTGTGTATTTCCGGTTTGGGATCGGGTGCCGGATCGGGGTTTTCTCCTCCCTTTATCTTGATCACCAGGTCGAACACGTTCTCCATGCCTGCAGTCAATTCCAGTTCGGGATCCATGTAGAAGGTCTTTTGGGTGCCGTCGGGGAGGGTGACGATGAAGCTGACGCCTTCGTCCGGTGTGCGGGGAAAGACGATAGCGGCTGCTTTGGTCCCCTCTTTGTTAATGGCGGTGTGGATGAGTTGCGTCGCGTTGCCGGTCGTCAACTGGTTGTCGGGCAGGAAATAGCTGGCATCGACGGGCAGGCCGTTGATGTCGAGGCGTGTTCCCGGAAGCCTTTCATTGATGATTGTTTCCGTGCCGTCGGCTGCAACCGCTATCAGGGTGATGTTGAATATCACCTTTGTCAGGCGGCGGTAAAACTTCAGGTGGACCAGCTCGGCATCCGGCCGGATGCTGCATTCCCGGTCGGAAGTGATCAGATCCAGCGAGTCGGGGACGGACTGGTCGGCAATCGACAGGGAGGTCATGAGGGTGCGGTCGAACGGCGTGGAGTAAGGATAATAGGCGATGGCGTCGCTCATGCTGCCATCGTCGGGCAGGTAGATCGGGTCGTCTGCCTTGCCCGGATCGCAATCGCCGGTATTCGTGTCGGAGACGTCGTATCTCTTGTCGAAATTGTCTCCGAAGCAATCGTTTGTCCCGGCATTGAATACCGTAACGCCGATTATGCTTCCTGCCGGCCAGGCGATGTTGCTTCCACCGCTTCCATCCGCTTCGATGGTCGCTTTCACTCTCAGTTGTTTGTTCTGCGGGCAATCCTCCAGTTCGTCGTGCATGATGCATGAACTCATAAACCCGGTGAGGGCAAGGAGGAGGGTCGCCGTATAGATGCGTATTTTATTCATATTTTGCTTATTTGTTGCTATTGTTGGTTTTCGCGCATTTCTTTGCTAATTCTTCCAGGTTGTGGGCGGCAGCTTCCGAACCGGCTTCGGCGGCTTTCCGGAAACAGGTTTCCGCTTCCGTGCAGTCTCCGTTCAGCATGAGCCATACACCGTATGTGTTCAGGTAAGCCTGGCCGGTAGTCCCGGCTTGTCTGAGGTATCCCTCTGCACGGTCGTGCTCTCCCTGTTGCAAAGCAACGGTGGCGGCGTTGATCAGGGCTGCTTCTTCCCGCGGGTAGACCCGGACGGCTGTCTGTATGGCTTCGGCAAATTCCGGGCTGTTTTCTGGATACGAGTCGGCTACCTGGTACATTTCGTTCAGACTCAGCAGTTCCGGCCGGCTTTTGATCAGCTTGCGTCCTTCTTCTACGGTAAATTCGCGTACGGTATAGTCGACCGAGCAGACCACCCGGCGTACTTTCGGATATATCTCTTTCAGCATCCGGGCATAAGGAACGCCGCCGTCGATGGTGCGGAGCGCTTGTTCGGCCCGGTCCGAGCGGTCACCCCGGCGAATCGCTTCCAGCAAGGCGTCGCGCCCCGGCAAGTCGGATGCGGCAAGCAGCTTGATGGTGCCTTCCCAGTCTTCGCATCCGCTTTCGGAACTCATCGGCAGTTTGTCGCCTTTGATACGGGGGGCGAGGTAGTTTTTCAGTGCGGCGGCGCGTCCTTCGGACAGGCGGCAGTTAGACGGCACGCTGCCTTCCGGAGAGGCATAACCGCGTATGACGACCTTTTGGATATGGAGGTTGCCGTCGGAATTGATTTTACCGATCATTTCTTCGGTCCGGTCCAGTTCGGCCTTGTTGTCGAAATAGTCCGGATAGATCACGACCTTGTTTACCGGGAAATGCAGAAAAACATCCCGCAGCTCAGTTCTTTTCTTTATGTTTTCGGGTGCGGGAACAACGTAGCAGTACATAGGCTGTACGCTGTACTCCTTCTCCTGTACGGGCGGGACTATCGCAAACAGTTCGTCTTGTGCGGCCTCTGCCGTATGTCCGCCACATCCGCACAGGTCTTCGTTCAGTGTCAGGCGACTTTCAGCCATCCAGGGGGCGTACGGGAGGCTCTGGCGGTAGCGGACTGTCTTGTCTTGCTTGCCGGTCATCCTGACAACGGTATAGTAGGAGCCGGGATCCGCTTTTCCAAGCGAAACGTTGCGGACGAATACCTTGTGGCGGTTGCGCCCGTTCAGGAGGATGCCCGGCAACGGCTGTCCGGTTTCCTTTCCGTTCAGGACAGGCGTGAGCGTCAATGCACGCCCTGAAGAGAGTTCGAGGTTGTTCAGATCCAGTTCGATGTCTATCAGCAGGGAGTCGCCCTGCTGCCGGAAGGCATGCTGCGTGACAAGTATGCCGTTGTTGTATACCTGCTTTTGCTGGGCGCAAATACATGTACTTCCCAGGAGCAGGGCTGCCATATGTAAGTATTTTATCGTTGTCATAGTCTTTCCCTTTCCTATTTAATAATGTATATTACAGAGATTGCCGCACGTGTGGGGCCGAAGTAATGCTTCACTTCGTCGCGTTTCTTTTTTTTGCAGGTTTCGCACATCTCGTACTTGTCGTAGTCGAGATAAGCATAGCCCACTCCGATGGACGCTTCCAGGCTCCACCGCTTGTCCAGTATCCAATGGTAGCCGTAGGATATGCCTGCGCCTGCCAACCAGCCTTTGTAGCGGTATTTCTGGAATCCGTTTTCGCCGATGTCGAAAGGCAGTTTGATCCCTCCGGCATTGTATTGTGCAAAATGGCCGTGCACGCCGAAAAAGTGCTTGTTGAACTTTTCACACAGCCAGTAGCGGGCTTCAGGCTGGATGAGATAATGTTTTAACTGGCGGTCGTTGGAAAACTCCCAGGGATTGTAATTCCCCAGTATGTCTAACGTCCATTTTTCGGCCAGTCCGACTTCCACGCCCAAGCTGATTGTGGAGGTGGCATCGTAAAGCAGATTCGTTTTGACTGCAGCTTGTTGGCTGTATGCCGGAGGCAGGTAAAGCATGGATGTAATAAATAGAACGTATAAAGAGGCAGCCTGCTGGTATGTCATAATCCCCGTTGGGAAATACAAAGAAGAAGACACCAGTTGTACCACCCAATCCATCACATTAACGAATAATGCAGGCGTAACGGTCACCATCCCTTACACCTGCCCCAACAAAGGCAATACCAAATATCTTGTCACCGCCAAGATGCGCGACGACAAGGCCGTGATAGAAACCGAAGAGATACGGGTTTGGGACAAGGATGAAATCAACATCGAAATACCGGCAGGGATCAGTAACTTAGACGATCTTGAAGCATGGCTGGCTGCATATAATGATTACAGAAATGGCACTGAAACTGATAAAAACGGACAGACATTATCCAAATACGGCACACAAGTCGAGGACAAGAACAACTGGACTTTCCGCCTTTTAAAAGATATAACAATCGACCAAAATACGTGGGGGGAAAAAGACGTTGTCATCACGGCCTTTGCAGCAGGAGACACACTCGATGGACAGGGACATACGATCACAGGGATAAAGTTAGGGATTAACAGTGCTGCCAATAATTCCGGCTTCTTCGGTACGCTAAGCGGCACAGTCGAGAACCTTCGCCTTGAAAACATCAGTGTAAACGGTAGTAAGAACACCGGTGCCATAGCCGGAACCGTTGAAAGCGGAGGAAAGATAAGCAACTGCCACGTGGAAGGCGCTTCCTATGTGGTTGGCACATCCAATGCCGGAGGCATTGCCGGGAGCAACAGCGGGACTGTCGAGAAATGCTCCTCATCAGCAATGGTGAAAGGGGGATCGAATGCCGGCATCTTAGTCGGAAGCGGAACAGCATCCACAAACGATGGCATTTCCACCGGCCAGGTAATAACAAACTAAAATTAAGAAAACAACAATGAAACATACAATCCACTCCTATTGCTTTTGGCTGCTCACGTTAGCAGCCATGTTGTCCGTCCAGAGCTGTACGGACCAGGAAGAATGGCAACCGGCAACAACCGGAACAGAAATCCAACTGTTTGCCTACAAACCCGATGACAGTCCGTCCACCAAAGCGCCGGACAAAACAAAAGAGAACTTCAATAACGGGGATATCATCCATGTCACGGCTGCCTTCACCCCGATAGCAAGCCAATCCAGTGTCTCCATTCCCAACCAATATGCCTGCATGAAGTTTGACGGCAATGATTGGAAAGCGACAGACAACACCTCGCTTGTCTGGCCTTGGAACGCGAAGACCGGTACTTTTACGGCTTACTACATTCCGGGCACGACAAGCGCCCTGAAAACAGGTGATAGCCCGCTCGATCTTTCCACATTGAGCAAAAGCGTAATCACGGATGGCAAAGACCCGCTGAAAGCCACCTACACCGATATAGCCGTAGGCAGTGCCATACACTTGCAGTTCAACCATATCTGCAGCAAGCTGACCTTTACGAGTATCGAAACGGATGTCATGAAGGGGCAGAAAATCCAGATATCCGGAGGAAAAGTAACGAAAGATCTGACATTCACGTTGAATGAAGACAGTACGCTGACAGCCGCTTTTTCCAACACGGCATCTCCTGTCGAAGGTATCGTAGAAAGCAATGATGGTAACAAGACACTCACATTCCTGTTGCCCCCTCTGGCTACAGAGACCGAGTTACGCATGCTGCATCAGGACAACTCCCTTTACCACTCCTTCACGCTCCCGCAAGCATTGGAGGCCGGAAAACATTACTACCTGGACATCAAAAAACTTGCCGACAACTACATAGACGAAAGCCTGAAAGAGGAAGACTGGAATACGGGTGAAGGGGCTGTCACATTAGGTACGGATGGTATTAATGCCTACCTGACGGCCATTCGCGACGGAAAAGCTTATACTTTAAACGACGGAACTCAAATACTCATCCAAATCCAAGAAGGGAATAACCGGGTCGTCGCCCAGATCAGAGATGTAGATTTCGATAACGAAGCGTTTACCCCGGTCAACATCAGTGATAACATTATCTTCCAGGGGAACAACCATCGTATCAAGAATGTAAATATCACAAATACGATCAATGATAACGTGACAGATAAAAACACTGCTCCTTCCGATGGCGATATCTGCCTCGCCATCTTCGGCAAGAACCAGGGGACGATCAAGAACATTGTCCTGGACGGAGTAAAAGCAAGCTGTACTTCTACTAATGAAAAGCTCAGCTATGCAGGTGCTTTAGTCGGCAAAAACATCAACGGGACAATAGACAATGTCAAAATCATGTTTGCCGGGAGCGATAACAATATAGCAGTTACTACCGAAAGCGAAAAACTGTATATTGGTGCGCTGGTCGGCTATAGCACCGGCACCATCAGAAACTGCCGGGTATCCGGAACTGCTACTACGATCTCCGGGACAAGCACGGCTACAACAAGCACACCAAAAGCCTTTGTCGGCGGATTTGCAGGAGAAATAGCAGGAGCGACATCCCACTGCGAAATAGGCGGCATCACGGCTAAAGCAACCGTCAATGAGGCAGCAACCGCCAATGTCGGCGGGTTTACCGGAGCCAACGGCGACAATGGCACAATCGAACACTGCTCGTGCAACACAGCAGTGGAAGTGTCCGGCAGCACGGCGACAGAATCTTCCATTGGCGGTTTTATCGGCTTTGTGGAAAAGAATATCTCTTATTCGACGGCTACCGGCGCTATAGATGCCGGTTCCTGCACTGCCGGCGGTTTTGCCGGGAAGGCGAAAAATTGCAAACTGGACATCTGCTCTTCCACAGGAAAAATAACGGCGACAGGTACGGCAGGAGGATTTGTCGGCATCCTCGAGAATGCAGGCAAAGGCGTTACGATCACGAACAGCTTTACGCTTAGCCAGGCAGAAACATCGGCTACCCTCACCGGAGGTTTTGTCGGCTATGTGGAAAGTGGTACTTCACATGCTGTAAATAACAGTTTTTGCAAGAATACAGATAGCAGCTTCGCGCCGACGACAAGTGTTACAGTAACCAACTGCCATAATAACGGAGGCAAAATCGGAGAGACAGGAAAGGTTACCGCTGAAGGATTAAACAGCAATTGTAACGAAGAAAATGACTGGCTCAAATGGACCGCCACCCCCGCCATCTACGGAGATGGTTTCCCTTATCATATTCGTTAAACTATAAACAGAAAGACAGAAATGAACATCATAACAAAAATCGGCTTATTCAGTACAATCACCTTCCTCACTGCGTGCAGCCAGGAAGAGTGGAGTAAGCAAACAGTGACAGGAGAGGAAAACGAAATACGGTTCTCCTCCACCCTGCAAGAATCCGCCGTTCTTTCCTCCAAAGCGTTAGGAGCCGAGAAAGGCGAAATCGTCCCGCTCCCCTATATCAACGGGATCTATGTACGTAAACATGATAAGGGAGAGGTAAAAACACTTGTTTACCACGTCAAAAACGGTAACAAAGGGACATTGGAAATAGGAGAAAGCGGAACTCCGGCTGAAGGCACAGAAGAGCTGAAATGGGGGGACAAAGAAAACGAGATACCCTTTATTGCCTACACGACTCCGACAGGGGTAACGATGGAGGGTAGCGGCAACGACGACAATCCTGCTTCGGGAACGGTCGATTTCGTTGAGGGTAATAAGAAGAGTGACACTAATCCCGCGAAAGACAAACTGAACGATAAATCCGTTACCCCGCTGGAAGTTTTTATCAGCGCAAGAGCTACGGCCAAATATGAGGAAAGCCCATCCGTCACCCTGCCTTTCAAGCATATAGTAAGCAAATTAAGCATACGCGTACGTAATTGGAACAATGAGGACATCACACAGGAATCCATATCCATCACTTTCTATGCTATCCCACAGAAATGGACGGCTGAGCAAGACAGGGATAACGCCTTGCGTATAACAAAGAAGGCTGAAGGTGTGACAGATGCCCTGACAGTTTCATTCGGTAATCTGGATAAGCAAACAGTCAGTGGCGCAACCTATTCGCTCATCTATCTGCCCCCGCTGACATCGGCTTTGGGTACAGACTTTGCTACAGCCGGTGATTTTTGTATTACCTACAGTGGCAATAAATATTATGGGACTTTGAAGGATATCGATCTTACCAACGGTGAACTCCAAGCCGGTGAACACATGCGCATCACCATGGACCTGTCCGAAAACTTCGGTGTAGGCGTAGGCCCTTGGATTGCTAACTGGAGCGGGCCGGACGGCGAAACAACAGTTTACGGACAGCCGCATGCAGGTATCTATACGCTAAAAGGATTAGAGATATTCAGGGATGCCATAAACAACGGCGGAGAGATACCTGACTCTCTCTGCACAACAGTAGATGGTGTCAGGGCGATCCGGTTATACAACAATATATCCGTACCTGCCGACTTCGGTTCCATCGGCAATGCCGGCTATCCCTTCACCGGCACTTTCGACGGCCAGGGTTATACGATCAGCGGGATCAGTGGAACGGCCGGTTTGTTCGGGACGGTAGGAAACGAAACTACCCCTTCCGACACCATCCGCAACCTCCGCCTCTCCGGCTCGATAAACGGGACGGCAGACGGCATCGCCCTTCTTGCCGACACCGTCACGAATGCGGTCGTGACCAACTGCCATGTGGCAGGGACAAGTTCCGTCACATCCACCGGCAGCACAATCGGCGGCCTGGTCGGCGTAGCAGGCGCAGGTACAACCATATCGCAATGTTCCTTCACCGGAACAATTTCCGGTAACACGATCGGCGGTATTGCAGGAAGTTTTGCAGGAGCCGCAATCAGCAACTGCTTTGTTTCGGAAACGGGAGATGCAACTACCCCGGTCAACATCGCAGGAAGCGGCACTGGCAGCGGTACGATCAAGAACAGTTATTCCGTAATCAAAACGACAGAAACAACGGAAGCGAATGCGGTTATCGGATATTATTGGAAAGAGGTTTCTTTTTCTTCTTTTGACAAATCAACACAATTTGATAAGAGTGGAAAATTCAGCACACAGATAAGCGAGGCTGAAACAACCCTGCTCGAAGCCCTGAACGCCAATGCAGGCGCAGACACAGGCATCAGGTGGGTGTATGTCTACGGCAAAGACTTCCCGGTTCTCGAAATCCAATAGATCGGACGGGGATCGTCTTAAAGACGGTATAGAAACCAATAGGCGGATGGTGAGGATCGGGCAAATAGCTTAGTCCGCCCATCCGCCTTCCCATTTAGCGATAATTAATAATCTGCCCCCGCAAAATATATACGGAAATATTTCTTCATTTCGTAATAGGTTGTACCTTTGTCTCGCTTTTAAGAGAGATGGAAGTATTATTATATAAGTAAAACATATAAAACTTATTATTATGTCTAAAGTAACAGTTGTTGGCGCCGGTAATGTAGGTGCTACTTGTGCAAATGTTCTCGCCTTTAATGAAGTGGCAGACGAAGTTGTAATGCTTGATGTTAAGGAAGGCGTATCCGAAGGCAAAGCTATGGATATGATGCAGACAGCTCAACTACTAGGTTTCGATTCTACAGTTGTAGGTTGCACAAACGATTACGAAAAAACAGCAAACTCTGACGTTGTTGTTATCACTTCAGGTATTCCTCGTAAACCGGGTATGACTCGTGAAGAACTGATCGGTGTTAACGCTGGTATCGTTAAGAGCGTTGCACAGAACATTCTGAAATATTCTCCAAATGCTATCTTGGTTGTTATCTCTAACCCGATGGATACAATGACTTATTTGTCACTGAAATCTTTAGGTGTTGCTAAAAACCGCATCATTGGTATGGGTGGTGCTCTGGATAGCTCACGTTTCAAATATTTCCTGTCTCAGGCTCTAGGTTGCAATGCCAACGAAGTAGAAGGTATGGTAATCGGTGGTCATGGCGATACAACTATGATTCCATTAGCTCGTCTGGCTACATACAAAGGTATTCCTGTTAGCAAATTATTGAGCGCTGAAAAATTACAGGAAGTAGTTTCTTCTACTATGGTAGGTGGTGCTACATTAACTAAATTATTAGGTACTTCTGCATGGTATGCACCAGGTGCTGCAGGAGCTTTTGTAGTAGAATCAATCCTTCACAACCAAAAGAAAATGATTCCTTCTTGCGTTGCTTTGGATGGCGAATATGGACAAAGCGATATTTGCATCGGTGTTCCGGCAATCATTGGTCGCAACGGTGTTGAAAAGATCGTTGAACTTGACCTGACTGCAGACGAAAAAGCATTGTTCGAAAAGAGCGCTGCTGCTGTTCGCGCAACAAACGCAGCTTTAAAAGAAGTTGGTGCATTATAATCGATTAACAAACTCGTTGATTATATAGCCAAAGAGGGTAACTTCAAATTGAAGTTACCCTCTTTTTTATGATTATCTATGTAAGCTCATTCCTAAATAAACACCTATGAAATAAGATTTCAATTGATCAACTTGCCTTAATCATATTACTTCATAATTTATCGGTTCTGGTTATATACTAGACATCTATTTTTCAGAAAAACGTACAAATGTAGAATCTTTTATTGTTTATACATTCTTTTATTCTTAAAAATAGCTTTATTTTATATTTAGATATCAGTCATATATCACATTTTGACAAATCGAAAATCTATTCGTTCAAATTGATCTACGAAATAAAATATAAAATTGCTTTATTCAATAATATATTTTAAATTTGCATTTAAACAGATAAAAACTAGATAATCTATGGAAGCAAAATTTATGATTTCCGAAGTATTCAGTACTTCATGGAAATACACCAAATCCCAGATTTGGGTATTAGTTGGATTACTTATTGGCATGTTTATATTATCATTTACGTTAGGCATATTTGCATTGCCAAGCAGCGGATCAATAACAGGACAAATTATTGTAAATTTCATCAGCATTATTATTTCTCTGATTTTTTCAATGGGATATATTAAAAACTTATTCCAGACTTTGGATGGTATCGAACCGCAGTTTTCTGCATACGGACAACAGGCCCGTAAAATATTCACTTACTTCACAGCCAGCATTATTGTTGGTATTGCTGTATTTATCGGATGTCTCGTATTTCTTATTCCTGGTATTTATTTAGCTTTGCGTCTGCAATTTTTTGCAGCATTCATCGTTGAAGAAGATGCAAGTTTTATGGATTCGATAAAACGAAGTTGGGAAATAACCCAGGGACAAGTAGGACAATTATTTATGTTAATGTTGGCAATGCTCGGTATTATGATCGTTGGAATATTGTTGTTTGGTATCGGGATTCTTTTCGCAATGCCATTGATATATATGATGTATTGTTATACGTTCCGCAAATTAAATACACTAACAGGAACCACTACGGAGTCATAAAAACATAGAAACCACTAAAATTACAAACATATGAGATTATCACACTTTAAATTAAAAGGACATGGCAAATTTATTTTGTATTAAAGACAAAGTCATTATTATTACAGGAGGAGCCGGTATCCTGGGACGAGGTATAGCCGGACATTTAGCAGAAGAAGGTGCTAAAATTATTATTTTGGATCGTGCTGCAGAAGTAGGCGAACAAATTGTTGCAGAAATCAAAGCAAAAGGAGGAGAAGCATCTTTCCTCCTGACAGATGTACTGAAAAAAGAAGTATTGGAACAAAACAAAAAAGACATCCTATCCAAATACGGACGCATCGATGTTTTGCTCAATGCAGCAGGAGGTAATATGGCAGGAGCTACTATTGCACCAGACAAAACCATTTTCGATCTGGATATAGAAGCTTTCAGAAAAGTTATTGATTTAAACCTGTTCGGTACCGTACTTCCGACAATGGTTTTTGCAGAAGTTATGGCAAAACAGAAAGAAGGAGCTATTGTAAATTTCTCTTCCGAATCTGCTTTACGCCCATTAACTCGTGTAGTTGGATACGGAGCTGCTAAAGCTGCAATCACGAACCTGACTAAATACATGGCAGGTGAATTAGCTTCAAAATTTGGTGAAGGAATACGTGTAAACGCCATAGCTCCAGGTTTTTTTCTAACAGAACAAAACAGAACGTTGATGACAAATCCGGATGGTTCTTACACTTCGCGTGCCGAGTCGGTAGTTGCTCATACGCCTTTCCGTCGCTTGGGTAAACCTGAAGAACTTTATGGAACAATTCAGTATCTTATCAGCGAAGCTTCTAAATTTGTAACCGGAACTGTTGCTATTGTCGATGGAGGTTTTGATGCCTTCTCCATATAAACCACAAATACGATCATAAACCACGAAAAGAATAAAAAAGAGTAAATTCAAACCACTAAAAAAGAAATTCATGTATTTATGCAATCAAACTTGGCGCTGGTACGGACCTCAGGATCCGGTCAGCCTCTGGGACATTCGTCAGGCGGGTGCCTCCGGAATTGTCAACGCACTCCATCATATCCCAAACGGAGAAATATGGACAATTGAAGAAATAAAAAAACGGAAAGCGATCATTGAAGAAGCAGGGTTAAAATGGGATGTTGTGGAAAGTGTTCCTGTACACGAACATATCAAAACGCAAACAGGGAACTTTCAGCATTACATAGAAAATTACAAACAAAGCGTCAAAAATTTAGGTGCATGTGGTATTAAAGTAGTTACATACAACTTTATGCCCGTCCTTGACTGGACACGTACAGACTTGGCTTATACAATGCCAGATGGATCAAAAGCTCTTCGTTTTGAACGGGCAGCATTCATGGCTTTTGACTTGTTTATTCTTAAACGTCCCGAAGCAGAACAAGAATATACCTCCGAAGAAATAGAAATAGCCAGGATACGATATGAGTCCATGAGTGAGGACGAACGTCATCTTCTTACCCGTAACATGATTGCCGGGTTACCCGGATCAGAAGAGAGTTTCACTATCGAGCAATTCCGCGAAGAATTATCCCGTTATAAAAATGTGACTGCAGAAAAACTCCGTTCCAATTTAATCTATTTCCTAAAAGAAATTGCACCGGTAGCCGATGAAGCAAACGTAAGTCTGGTAATCCATCCAGACGATCCTCCTTTTTCTATTTTAGGGTTACCTAGAATTTTAAGCACTGAAGATGATTTTCAAAAACTCATTGAAGCCGTCCCTAATCCAAGCAATGGGCTATGTTTATGCACCGGGTCATTTGGCGTACGAAGTGACAATGATTTGGCAGGCATGATAGAACGATATGCCGAACGGATCAATTTCGTTCATTTCCGTAGTACTAAACGTGACCCGGAAGGTAATTTCTATGAAGCGAATCATCTGGAAGGAGATGTAGATATGTATAAGGTGATGAAAGCGCTACTTACCATCCAGCAACGCCGCCAATGCAGTATAGCAATGAGGCCGGATCATGGTCATCAAATGATTGATGACTTAAAAAAGAAAACAAATCCTGGCTACTCTTGCATTGGACGCTTACGCGGACTGGCCGAGTTACGTGGACTAGAAATGGGGATTGCATGTTCGCTTTTCTCTTCCAAATAATACTATCCGGATTTCTTCCGAAAGAATTTAAAATTCCTCTCGGAAGAAATCCGGATTCTTTTTCTCTCCATACTTTTAAGGCCATAATTATTCCAAATAAGTTATAAAATAGTTAGCAGAGGCCTATTCTCTGCCGGCTTTTTATTACTTTTGTTTTATTAACAAAGTTGTAAATGGCAAAAATACTATATAAACTCGCATTAGCATTACTGATTGCAACAGCAACTTATGGTGCAACACCAAACAAAAAAAAACAAAAAAAAGAAATACCCGTATCGGTTAACTTTCCCGAACAGAACATCCCTTTACCTATAAAAGATTTCAGTATTGTTCTGCCTCCGGCTCCTGAAATACTTAAAATACATCCACCTCAAAGAAAAGTTTCAGAAACATTTTCTCTCCGGGAGAAAAGCTATATAGCCATAAAAGATCCTCAATTATTCAAAAACAGCAATACTGAAATCATCGATCTTAGTATCATTCCTGAAGGTGCATACGCATTTCCTCTTCCAAATGGAAAAGTGATATCGCCATATGGAGGTCGGCGGAAAGGCCATTCGGGTACAGATATAAAAACCTGCCCTAATGACACTATTGTTGCAGCATTCGACGGAGTCGTACGTATGGCAAAACCATTTGCAGCTTATGGAAATGTAATTGTCATCCGACACTTTAACGGGTTGGAAACAGTTTATAGTCACAACTCAAAAAATCTTGTTCAGTCCGGAGACTATGTAAAAGCAGGTGATCCCATCGGATTAACCGGTCGTACAGGCAGAGCCACAACAGAACATCTGCATTTTGAAACCCGTATCAACGGAGAGCATTTTAATCCGAACATTATTTTTGATATGGAGCAAAGAACCCTAAAACGAAAAAATATTATTTGCATGAAAAGAGGGAATACTGTCAATGTTAAAACCTCAGATGTTTTGCCACATCAACTGGCAAAAGCCTATAAAAAAACCACAAAATAAGAAAGGAACAGAAAGGAGTAGAGTAACGCATTGATTATACAAAAAATACAGCGAGCAAGCATGAAAATAAATACTATAAAAAGAACAAGGAAGAACCGTTTTTAGTCCTTATTTTTATAACGTGGGGACCAATCTATCTCATACATTAAATATATAAGAACTAAATTCAGAATCATCTTATAAAAATCACCTAGACTATAATTGGCAAAACCACCAGTACAGTTTTTCAGAACGAAAAGTAAAAAAATAGTTTGACGTTTAAGTAGTCATTAAATGGTACTTAAACGTCAAACTTCTACTTGTTAACAATAACCTGACTACTTTTTTCCAAAATAGATCGGCCAGTTCGTCAACAACATTTCTTAGCCGACAAATCATTTTTGCTTATGGTTGTAAAATCAAAAAACTTATATATTAATTCAATGTGAATGAAAATATAAGTTTTTTGATAATTATATTAGAAAAATGAATACACAATTATTATTGGATTGTCTTCTTTATTGATTTCGGGAAAATCAATGGAAGAAACGCCGATTTGTTCCAATAGACTAATATAATTGGCGGAACTTGTCCCAATTGCCAAATGTTTTGAATCTATACTTTTAAGAATATCATAATTTTTAAAGAAAGCATATTGTGTATGATCATATTCATCGTTTATCTGATAACAATTTTTCATTGATTTAGTATAAACAGAGGGATATGTACCATTTGGGAAAAGACCGATAAATATATATTTGTCTAGTTCAACAAAATCACCATTGAAACATTTTGAATTTTGAATATAATCAATATAATTTCGCATGGCATTGTTTCCTTCAAGTGATGGCCTGTTTGTACCTTTTACTGATATCGCATAACGAGGTACAATGTGCTTATCTAATTGGTAAATAGTATCTGAAAGATTTGGATTATAGTAAACGACTTTATTATTTATCATTAAATGATTTGGATGAGTTACCAAATTAAAATCTTTTCTATATGTACTAGGAAAATTGCTACTAAGAATTTCTCCTTTTGAATCAGTTATAACTAATGTATTGTCTAATGATTTACTACCATCGTAAACTCCAGCTGTATTAGTAAATATCCATTTATCCCCTCCAAATTGTTCTACAATTTCACTTCTAAAAGGAAGATTACGATCTTTAATATACTTTCCATTAAGATCATAGTATAAGGCTTTCCCATTATTTCCATCTATTACAATAATTGATTTTTTGTCAGGAGTTAATGTTATATAGGTAAAATTATTATATTCACCTGGTCCATTCCCAATATTACCAACTTTATTGAGAAAGTTCCCTTTACAATCAAACAAATATATGCCTTTTGAAGATATGTTGTCTCCTACAATAATTCTGTTTTCAGCAAATACCAGATTGGATATAAATCCGATTAGATTATCATCAATAGTTTGAAGTGGAATAAAAGATATGTCTTTTATTATACTGTCTAGGCAAATATGAGGATCATTATTTGATATAGTTATATTATCAATATTTGCCATATTTTTTTTATCTGTATCTTTTTGGCATGAATTTATAACTATTACTAATCCTATTACAATTAGTAATTTACACATATTCATTTTTATTTCACTCATATACATTCATTTTAAATTGTAAAAGTCATTGCTAATTTCGTATCTTATTTTTATAATTCTTCGTAAAAAGGGAAAATGAGTTAATCTTTTTGTAATATAATGTTTCAATAATACGTGAAATACAAAAAAGAGAGGTGATATTTTACCTCTCTCTTTATGTTTTTTATCGTTTATATAAATAAACTTCACGTTTAAACTGAAATATTTCTTTTTTCTTTAACAAGCATTACCTGGTCCGTTACATATATTCCTATCTAAAATGGGATTATATTTAAAAGCCGAATGGTATTCACTCCCGCTTTCTCCACCTGCTAATGCTTCAATATTATCCAATGTCAAATCAGATAGTTTAACTTCACTATTTTGGCTGAAATACCAGCCCGCGATTGTTATCGCACTTACGGAAACTAAACCTACGATTTTTTTCTTCATAATTACTATTTTATTAATATGATTGTTAGGAAATATATTATTTTGCAATTATTGGGTTTTAAGCTTTTAAACTTTTAATTTTAAACAAAATTAACTGATTAAGTGATTTTTAAAGCAAAAAAAATAATGACATTTTAATGACATTTCATATAATTACAAATTTTACCAGATTATAATAGGCATCGATGGTTGATACATCAAAGCATTAATAACTAACCGGTAAACCTTAATCGGTGATTCCTCTTTGTCGGTTGGACGTAATCAGATTTTTACTACTTTGCCATGATTTTAATTATTTATTGTTTAACCATTTGATCTCTTTACTACATCTCCATCTACCCACAGTTCCCCTTTAACATGAGGATCTATGGTATATAAATTACCAAAGACAATTCTTCCGTTTCCTATTTCTTGAGCAATAGTGCCATCCCTATTATATATGGAAAAAACGAATAGACGAAGTTTATCCAAAATACAAATTACTCGGAACACATTCAGGGAGACGTACGTTCATATGTAATGCACTAATGCTTGGCATCTCACCTGAGGTTGTTATGAAATGGACTGGGCATAGCGACTACAAATCAATGAAGCCATACATTGACATTGCAGATTCGGCAAAGCGAGAAGCCATGAAATTATTCAACAAAAAATCAGCTAAAACAAACGCTTAATCCCCGAAATAGTCCCTAAACAACAAAGACTACTGATAATCAGTAGTCTTTGTGGAGCTGGAGAGATTCGAACTCTCGTCCAAACGAGGAACTAATTTGCTTTCTACATGTTTATCTTCGCCTTCATTGTCGGAACTAAGCAAGACCGAAGCCACCCACTTAATTCTTATTCTCTAAACTTTCACAAGAAACCCGAGACTTATTTCTCGCTATCTCCGATATTGCTGCACCACCTTATCGGAACGCTTCGGAGCAACAGCATCCGGGTGATGTCACGTCCCCGCAACTATTGCAGGGATTAAGCTTTAATCTACTATACTTCGATTAAGCAGCGAGAGCGTAATTGTTTTCGCCAGTTAATTGTTCGTTGTCTGAGATTTAAGTGCAAGCCAACCACGCACTACATGCTTACAAACCACTTCTGCCCGCTGTCAAAACCGGTCAGCCCCTTAGTTTGCAAATACAAAGATACAAAAAATCTCCATATTATATCATCTATAAACCCTATTCTATTATATTAATTTCGTGAAACCAATCTTCTGCTCTGTCAGGCCACTCATTAACAGAGGCTCCTGTATCACGTAACCCAAACCCATGACCACCATTACTATATAAATGCATCCGTGCAGGAACCCCAGCTTCCTTCAATGCATAATAATAAAAAAGACTACTATTAATATAAGACTTGTCATCTTCAGCCTGGACAATCATTGTAGGTGGTGTCTCCGATGAAACCTTTAATTCCTGGGCTAACTGAAAATTGCCACCATCCAAATAAGCAGGATATACCAATAAG
>NZ_CM153257.1:2677500-3382500 GCF_056640975.1 Parabacteroides sp. KHUB-03
AAACCTTAGTCTTTCGGCGGGAGGGTTTCTCGCCCTCCTTATCGTTACTTATACCTACATTTGCTTTTCTAAAAGCTCCAACAGAAGTCACCTTCCATCTTCTACGCCGTTAGAATGCTCCCCTACCAACCATTACTGGTTCCACAGCTTCGGTAAACAATTTATGCCCGATTATTATCCACGCCAAACTCCTCGACTAGTGAGCTGTTACGCACTCTTTAAATGAATGGCTGCTTCCAAGCCAACATCCTAGCTGTCTTTGCAATCTGACTTCGTTAGTTCAACTTAATTGTTATTTGGGGACCTTAGCTGGTGGTCTGGATTCTTCTCCTCTCGGACACGGACCTTAGCACCCGCGCCCTCACTCCTTGTAATTATATAGTACGCATTCGGAGTTTGTCTGGACTTGATAGGCGGTGAAGCCCTCGCATCCAATCAGTCGCTCTACCTCATACTATACTTAACAAAGGCTGCACCTAAATGCATTTCGGGGAGTACGAGCTATCTCCAAGTTTGATTAGCCTTTCACCCCTACCCACAGTTCATTCGAACACTTTTCAACGTATAACGATTCGGTCCTCCAGTTAGTGTTACCTAACCTTCAACCTGACCATGGGTAGATCACTTGGTTTCGCGTCTACTCCCTCCGACTAAACCGCCCTGTTAAGACTCGCTTTCGCTTCGGCTCCGTGGCTGAACCACTTAACCTGGCCGGAGAAAGTAACTCGTAGGTTCATTATGCAAAAGGCACGCCGTCACATCTTACGATGCTCCGACCGCTTGTAGGCAGACGGGTTCAGGGACTATTTCACTCCTCTGTTCGAGGTTCTTTTCACCTTTCCCTCACGGTACTGGTTCACTATCGGTCTCTCGGGAGTATTTAGCCTTACGGGATGGGCCCCGCTGGTTCACACAGGATTTCTCGTGCCCCGCGCTACTCAGGATACCACTAAGCTTCATTAAAGAGTCATATACCGGGCTTTCACCGTCTATGGCCGTTCTTTCCAAAACGTTCTATTTCGATAACTTCTTGCTATGCCGTGGTCCTACAACCCCAATACTGCCTAAACAGCATTGGTTTGGGCTCTTCCGCGTTCGCTCGCCACTACTTGCGGAATCACTTTTGTTTTCTTCTCCTATGGGTACTTAGATGTTTCAGTTCCCCACGTTCGCTCCATGGTTACATGGTGACAGGTCTTCAACCTGACGGGTTGCCCCATTCGGAAATCTTGGGATCAATGGTTATTTGCACCTACCCCAAGCTTATCGCAGCTTATCACGTCCTTCATCGCCTCCGAGAGCCTAGGCATCCACCGTCTGCCCTTGCTTACTTTCTTTCACCTTTGACACCGTACTACGAATAGTACTGCGTCGGGCTGATATATCTTCAGCTTTGCTCTACTTTACTTTATTCTTTTGTCCATCATGTCAAAGATCTTTATGACTGCCTGACGTCACTGACGTCCCAGCAATCCTGGTGGAGAATAACGGATTCGAACCGTTGACCCTCTGCGTGCAAGGCAGATGCTCTAGCCAGCTGAGCTAATCCCCCCTTTTTTCTTGAGATTTTCTTGTAGTCCCAGGCAGAGTTGAACTGCCGACCTCTACATTATCAGTGTAGCGCTCTAACCAACTGAGCTATAGGACTGTCAACTTTGCCTCGATTACTCTCAGCATCATTTTTCTCTCTTTCCCTACCTAAGGACAAACATGGAATCTTATCCATAATTTCTCCTTTTTTGAGTAAGATCATATTTCTTAATACATAGCAACCGTAGTACAAGTAAAGAATATTATACCGATTCCTTTACTCTATTTTTGAGACCCTTTGCTCCAGAAAGGAGGTGTTCCAGCCGCACCTTCCGGTACGGCTACCTTGTTACGACTTAGCCCCAGTCACCAGTTTTACCCTAGGCCGATCCTCAACGGTTACGGACTTCAGGTACCCCCGGCTCCCATGGCTTGACGGGCGGTGTGTACAAGGCCCGGGAACGTATTCACCGCGCCATGGCTGATGCGCGATTACTAGCGAATCCAGCTTCACGGAGTCGAGTTGCAGACTCCGATCCGAACTGAGACATGGTTTGGGGATTAGCATCACATCGCTGTGTAGCTGCCCTTTGTCCATGCCATTGTAACACGTGTGTCGCCCCGGATGTAAGGGCCGTGCTGATTTGACGTCATCCCCACCTTCCTCACAGCTTACGCTGGCAGTCTCACTAGAGTCCTCAGCTTGACCTGTTAGTAACTAGTGATAAGGGTTGCGCTCGTTATGGCACTTAAGCCGACACCTCACGGCACGAGCTGACGACAACCATGCAGCACCTCGTAAAAAGCTATTGCTAGAAAGAGTGTTTCCACTCCGGTCTTCTTACGTTCAAACCCGGGTAAGGTTCCTCGCGTATCATCGAATTAAACCACATGTTCCTCCGCTTGTGCGGGCCCCCGTCAATTCCTTTGAGTTTCACCGTTGCCGGCGTACTCCCCAGGTGGATTACTTAACGCTTTCGCTGTAGAGCTTACAATATATCGCAAACTCCTAGTAATCATCGTTTACTGCGTGGACTACCAGGGTATCTAATCCTGTTTGATACCCACGCTTTCGTGCTTCAGTGTCAGTGTTGGTTTAGTAAGCTGCCTTCGCAATCGGAGTTCTGCGTGATATCTATGCATTTCACCGCTACACCACGCATTCCGCCTACCTCAAACATACTCAAGATATCCAGTTTCAACGGCAATTTTATGGTTGAGCCACAAACTTTCACCGCTGACTTAAACATCCACCTACGCACCCTTTAAACCCAATAAATCCGGATAACGCTCGCATCCTCCGTATTACCGCGGCTGCTGGCACGGAGTTAGCCGATGCTTATTCAGAGGGTACATACAAAACAGGACACGTCCCGCACTTTATTCCCCTCTAAAAGAAGTTTACAATCCATAGAACCTTCATCCTTCACGCGACTTGGCTGGTTCAGGCTCTCGCCCATTGACCAATATTCCTCACTGCTGCCTCCCGTAGGAGTTTGGTCCGTGTCTCAGTACCAATGTGGGGGACCTTCCTCTCAGAACCCCTATCCATCGCAGACTTGGTGGGCCGTTACCCCACCAACTATCTAATGGAACGCATGCCTATCTATCAGCAATAAATCTTTAACAAATATTCCCATGCGGGATCCCTGTTTCATGTGGTATTAGTCCGACTTTCGCCGGGTTATCCCTCTCTGATAGGTAAGTTGCATACGCGTTACTCACCCGTGCGCCGGTCGTCAGCGGGATATTGCTACCCCCTGCTACCCCTCGACTTGCATGTGTTAAGCCTGTCGCTAGCGTTCATCCTGAGCCAGGATCAAACTCTTCGTTGTTAATTTGTTTCTTATACCTTTTGCTCAGAATCTCTAAATCTATTAAGTAATTGACGGTATTATTATTCTATAAAACAAACATCTAATGTCTGTATAATACTTGTACTACTTGTTGTATGTAAATCTTTCAAAGAACTCGTGCGCTTTCTTTCGATTGCGGGTGCAAAGGTAAGGACTATTTTGAAACTAACAAATATTTCAAAAGAAATTTTTGAAAAAAGTTTCCCGAACTTTTCAGGAGGTTGGACATTTTGCTTAGCCCGGCTAACCTCATCCCCTTCCTAAATTACCTTAAACCTATATTGTTATCAACCACTCTCGCTTGAATGCGGGGACAAAAGTAGTATTACCTTTTTTACTATCCAAACTTTTTAAGGGAATTTTTTAATGTTTTTATATACATATTACATGCAAATACTGGAAATAAGAAGATTAAATAACTTATTCAACATAAAGGATATTTTTATCGAATAATGATCTGCCGGCGATTTTCCCCATTTAATTTAAGCGATAAGTGCATAAAGCCTTTCAAGCGGTAAAAAATCACCTGATCAAAATTCAGTTTACTTTCTTTCAAGTCTTCCAATAACAGATTGCTTCCTAAAGTATAAATATCCACAGCTTCTCCCTTCCGGTGCTGGGAATCCCTTGCTCCTCTCACCCGACGGTTCAGCTCTTCACTCCGATAACCACTGCAAATCGGTATCGGCTTGCCATGGTATGCACGAAGTGGTTCCAGCAATTTGTCTACCAGATTCCGTATCCCTTTTACTGCATCTGGAGGAGGCGTATTATCCAATCCATTTTCTACAGCTACACGGCTATAGATAAATTCATCCATACAAAAATGTTCACTAATCCGGTCCGTACGTTTTCTATGTTGATTCATATCTTTATTTTTCGATTTAGTCAGACATTCATTCTACATGAGGGCGGTCGCACTCCTTTTCTTCGACTTCCGGGACAATTCTGGTATATTCAAGCGCGTTTTTCGTTTCACGTAATTCGCTGCCAGGCGTAAAGATCAGTTTCGGCTTGCGAAGCATTGTCTGATCAAAGTCCCTAACATCGGTTACACCATCACTACTCACAGACATGCGGAAATTGCCCAGTTCACCCAATTGCACGATACGCCCCTCCTGCAATTCCATATCCATTACAAAATTCAGATTATCCAAAACAGCTTTGACATCTGCACTCGAAACTGTACTACGGGCAGCAATCATCTTACATAGATGTTTCAAACCGGATATGCCATTGTTTATCGAAACAGCATAAAATTTTTTCTCCGAACCCCGAACACCCGGCCTGGACGGGCGTTGCACTAACTTAAATCCTTGCGCCATATTTTTTAATTATAAAAAGGTGTATGTGTTCCCTATTGAACACGACACAAAGGTAGGATGATCCAGAACCTCCACATTGGGGTACTTTTCAGCACATTAATCTATAAGTCAATATATTATTTCCCAGAACCATTTCAAACACCAAACTATCGGCACATAACAGATTTCCCTGTTTTTATTACATATTCATACTATTTTTACCGGATATATGTTCCTTCGTAGCGTCCAGACCTCATGGCCAACCCTATGGTATTATCTCACCAAGATCATAAAAGTCGTTCCCTACAAAAATAAACAGACTCATAGTTATGATTTTGGAAAGTTATAACTATAAGTTGAAAAAATCATAACTATGAATTTCTAGCCATTACCTTATCTTCGCAATTATAAAAACCGTCCAGGTAAATATTTAAATCTTTATCTATTTCCACCACTGCAAAACTATTATTATCGGGCAAACTGCCTTCTATCATTCCTTTCATTGTAAAATAATGAATACCTTCTTTAAAGCTATAATGGCCATAATGATGATGTCCCTGAAAAACAGCTATTACTTTCCGGCTTTGTTCAAGTACATCCACTATCTCATCCGCATTACTAACACAAACATCTTTTGATATATCCGAAAAGGCATCCAATAATTGATGTACAAACACGACGACAGGATATTTACTTTCCTCCAGTTCTTTTTTCAACCAGATTTTCTGGCCGGCCGGAATCATTGCTTTTGTCCAAACAAAATTACCACAGTCATAATCGGAACCGTCTTCATTAAAGTTTGCATCGAGGACAATAAACTTAACACCTTGCCGGATAAATGAGTAGAATGTTTTCCCTTGCGCTTTTCCATCATTTCTCGTATGTTCCAAATAGTCCTGCTTGGAGATACTATCCATATCATGATTACCCAATACATGATATACCGGTTTATTAAATGTACGCAAGGTTGTTTCTATTTCGTCCAGAAAAGACAATGTCTGCACCCTGTCTGGAAGTATAGCCTGATCCTTCAAATCTCCCAATTCAATTAAAAAGTCAAGTTTTTCATTATTAAAAACATGTATTGCTTCTTCCAGTTTTTGTTTGGATTGTTCATAAAAGCGCGTTTCCCACTTTTCCTTATGGGCAAAATGCAAATCCGTGATCAATCCAAAGCGCACCTTTTCATTTTCTTCAGGCAAATGAAACCCTGAACATGCCAACACAGCCATTCCCCCACACGACTTCTTAAAAAACATTCTCCGATTCATAATATAATCTTCTATTTAAGGAAACAAAAAAATGACTATCTGCCACCCCGTCTTCAAAAATAACAACATAATAAATATATAGCAAAAATAGACACATTCGGATGAAAACAAAATTCCTTTCGGGAGAAATTAAAATTTCTCCCGAAAGGAATTAAAAAAGCTCCATTTCCCGAAAGGAATATGGAGCCTAGTTCACCTCATCAACGGGGGGTTAACCTAAATACGATTTGAGGAGCTTGCTACGCGTTCCTTGTCTTAATCTTCTTATTGCTTTTTCCTTGATCTGGCGGACACGCTCTCTTGTGAGGCCAAATTTGTCGCCAATCTCTTCCAATGTCATTTCCTGACAACCAATACCGAAAAACATTTTGATAATCTCACATTCTCTTTCGGTCAATGTAGCAAGTGCTCTATCAATTTCTTTAGCCAATGATTCGTTCATCAACGACCGGTCAGCAATCGGAGCATCATCGTTCACAAGAACATCCAAGAGGCTATTATCTTCGCCTTCTACGAACGGGGCATCAACCGAGATATGGCGTCCGGATACTTTCAAAGTATCAGAAATCTTATCTACGGGAATATCCAATTCTTCTGCAAGTTCTTCCGGCGACGGTCTGCGTTCGTTTTCTTGTTCGAACTTAGAAAAAGCTTTACTGATTTTATTCAGTGAGCCTACCTGGTTCAAAGGAAGACGTACAATTCTTGACTGTTCTGCCAAAGCCTGCAAAATAGACTGACGAATCCACCAAACAGCATACGAAATAAACTTGAATCCTCTGGTTTCATCAAATTTCTCAGCAGCTTTTATCAATCCCAGGTTACCTTCATTAATAAGGTCGGGCAAACTTAGCCCCTGGTTCTGATATTGTTTAGCTACAGAAACGACGAAACGCAAATTAGCCCGAGTTAATTTCTCCAGCGCTCTTCGGTCTCCTCTTTTAATTGCCTGTGCCAATTCTACTTCTTCTTCAACTGTGATAAGATCCTCACGACCAATTTCTTGAAGATATTTATCCAGCGAAGCACTTTCGCGATTGGTAATGGACTTTGTAATCTTTAACTGTCTCATCCAATTGTTTTAATTGAGAATACGGGGTGCAAAGATAATAATATTTTATTGAAAGAATTGGCCGAATGCACCCCACATTCAGCCAATTATAAACCTTTAACAATCTTTTTACACCTATAAGACTAACTTATTTGTTTATCTTATTCGGCCAGATCTATAGCATAGTACTTCGTACGTCCGTTCGGATAGAAACCTTTTATAAACAATCCCTGATCTTCGGAACGTCCCTGAAGTATGCTTTCCACAATCTTTTCCAAGTCTTCCGGGGTAGATATCTGTTGGTTATTGACAATCATGATAATGAAGCCTTTCTTAATTCCGGCATCCTGCAATTTACCCTTGGTCAGTCCTGTAACTTCTATACCATAACTAACACCCAACTGCAGTTTTTGTTTATCCGTCAAAACTTTAAAAGCTGCGCCCAGGACTTCGGTACTGTCACCACCTTTGATAATCTGCGTACCACCTTGCATATTGCGAAGTTCAACCGTAAACATCTTTACCGTGCCATTGCGATCCACCTGAATCTCCACCTTATCGCCCGGACGGTATTTACTGATCTGTTCCTGCAATACATTAGCAGATTTCACTTTTGTACCATTTACTGCAATAATCACGTCACCAATTTCTATACCGGCTTCTTTAGCAGAACTGCGTTCTCCAAAACCCGCAATATAAACACCTTCCGACACTTTAGTCTTCGACTTCATTGCTTCAAGTTCACTCTTACTTTTCGCATCCAGATTCGGCATACTCAAGCGCTCGGAAATATCGGATACGCTCAGGATATTAACTCCTAACATAGCTCGTTGCACAGTTCCAAACTGCTTCAAGTCGCTTGCTACTTTACTGGCAATACTGATAGGCACGGCAAATGAATATCCTGCAAAATTTCCTGTATGAGAATAAATAGCAGTATTGATACCAACCAGTTCTCCTTTTGTATTAACCAAAGCACCACCACTATTACCCGGATTTACTGCTGCATCTGTCTGAATAAATGATTCGATCTTGCTTCCGCCACCCATTGAAAGACCGCGGCCTTTTGCACTCACAATACCGGCAGTTACCGTAGAAGTCAAGTTAAATGGATTACCGACAGCCAATACCCATTCGCCTACTTTCAATTTTTCAGAATCACCGAATGGTATAATAGACAAGTCTTTTGCATCAATTTTTAATAAAGCAATGTCTGTAGACGGATCGGCACCAATTACTTTGGCTGCAAACTTACGGTTGTCGTTTAGCGTCACTTCCAATTCATCTGCTCCTTCAATCACATGGTTATTCGTTATAATATATCCGTCTGTCGAGATAACCACACCCGAACCCGAACCAACACGCGGTTGTGGTTGCGGACGCTGAAACCCTCGGTTACCGAAGAAAAATTCAAAAGGATCAACATATTGTCCGCCTCCATCCGGTTCTTTCGCATTGGCAACAGCCTTAATATGGACTACGCCATGAACCGTGTTTTCGGCAGCTTTTGTAAAATCTGTATTTTCAGCAGCGACAGAGTTGTAATTTGCCAGTCGAAGGGGTTGCTTAAACGTGTTCTCCACTCCGGTAGCAAAAACGGGCTGTTCACTCTTCATCATGTAAGCGCTCGTTCCTATTGCAGCTCCCGAGCTTATTGCAGCCACGAGAACAACTCCAAGCATATTCTTCCACATTTTTTCCATATTTCTATTATTTAATTAAACACTTAAATTTAACAGTTTCTTTGTGACAAATTAAACTCAAAAAACGTGCAGATATTCCATTACACAATGTTTTTTTATCACTTTTAACGGCGCTAATCCGTTGCTTAACTGCGCTTAACAGTACTGTGTATTACAAAGTACCTTTTTAACAATCTTAAATCTGCCAAATGGTCATACATTTATTATTATAACAGACAGGGCAACGAAAAGTTGGCAGTAAATGGAAGCATGCTCCATTTCTTACGAATACCGCAACACAAGTTGTATATCAAAGGATTAAAGTTACTAATCAAAGACTATACAAAATAATTGTCTGGCGTCTGCAGCCAACTGTCAACTAAATTCCATATCTTTGTAGTATTGCAGTCTGCCGGTCTGTCGCTCATCTTCAAGATGGGAGGAAAGTCCGGGCAACACAGAGCACCATACTTCTTAACGGGAAGTTGTCTGTAAAGGCAAAGTAATGTAACAGAAAATAACCGCCGGATCCGTCCGGCAAGGGTGAAAAGGTGAGGTAAAAGCTCACCGGGTTCCGTAGTAATACAGAATGCCGTACATCTTATGGGTTGTAAGGTCATGTATACCGGCGCATGTAGGATTGCTCGTCCGATGCCGGGGGGTAGACCGCTAAAGCTTGCCGGTGACGGTAAGACGAGATAAATGGCAGACGCTTCCGCCAATTGGCAGAAGTACAGAACCCGGCTTACAGGCAGGCTGCATCTTTTAATATTTTCTTTATGAAAACATCTGATAAAAAGCCTATTGGAGAACGAATCCAGATATTGCTAACACGCACGATTCGTTTTGTCACTTACGATATCTGGCGGATTACCGAGAATGAAGTAAGCGGCCTGAAAGAGCTTTATATCAACACGATCAAAACCATTATTCTTGCCATTCGCGGATTCCTGAATGAAAATCTGCAAACAAAAGCATCCGCACTTACGTATAGTACACTTCTTTCTATTGTTCCATTGCTGGCAGTATTACTAGGTGTTGCCAAAGGCTTCGGATTTCAGGGTACGGTACGGGAAGAATTAATAGATTATTTTCCGGGGCATGAAACAGAATTAAACAAAGCATTCGAATTTGTAGAAAGTTATCTGGATCAGGCACAGGGCGGAATTATTATAGGCATCGGTTTTATTCTATTACTGTACACGGTTATCAACCTGATTTCTTCCATAGAAGACACCTTCAATGATATCTGGCAGATACAAAAATCACGTCCCTGGTATCGTAAAATATCCGATTATCTGGCCCTGTTTATCATTTTACCGGTATTAATGATGACCTCAAGCGGCCTTTCGCTATTTGTATCAACACTACAGAATTCTTTCCTGAGCAAGTATTTATTTTTCACGCCGCTAATGGAAATTATCCTGAATATAGCACCTTACCTTATCACAACATTAACGTTCACGGCATTATACATTTCACTTCCCAACACGAAAGTACGGTTCGTAAACGGATTGATTGCCGGATTCATCGCGGGTTGCGCTTTTCAGTTTTTCCAATTCATATATATAAGCGGACAGATCTGGGTCAGCAAATATAATGCGATCTATGGTAGTTTTGCGGCCTTACCCTTATTATTATTATGGTTGCAACTTTCATGGCTGATTTGCTTATTCGGAGCCGAATTAACTTATGCATCACAGAATGTGAAGAAATTCAGCTTTGAAAGAGACAGTAAAAATATCAGTCGCCGCTATAAAGACTTCCTCACCCTGCTTATAGCTTCACTTATTACCAAGCGGTTTGTGAAAGGAGAAAAGCCTTACACTGCTGATGAAATATCCGATGCTTACCGAATCCCTATCCGGTTAACGACACAAATATTATACCTCCTGACGGAGCTAAATATTATCATCGAAGTAAATTATGGTGACGATGACCGCGTAGCTTACTATCAGCCGGCAATTGATGTCAACAAGATTTCCGTAAGCTACCTGCTAACAAAAATGGATGAATACGGTTCGGAAAACTTCAAAATAGACACATCCTGTTTATTCAGTAAAGAATGGAAAACCCTTTTAAAGACAAGGGAAGATATGATAAAAGCAAACGACAACATTCTGCTTAAAGACCTATAAACCGCTAAGAGTGGAAAATGAACAACTGACAGTTAAAGCAAAAAACAAGAATGACCTGACGCGCGGTCCTGTATGGAAAGTCATCCTAGGTTTTGCATTGCCGTTACTCATAGGTAATTTATTACAACAACTGTACAACATAACCGACAGCATCATTGTAGGCCGTTTTCTGGGAAAAGAAGCGCTGGCAGCTGTTTCGGCCTCATTCTTCATATATTACTTTATCATATCTTTTGTAATAGGAATAGGCAGTGGGACATCAGTCGTTGTGTCGCAATTTTTCGGTGCCAAAGAATATGGTAAAGTACAACGTGCTTTTTCTTCTTTCTTTATTTTCATGCTTGTTGCCGGCATATTACTGTCTATTACCGGAATGATTTTTGCAGAACCCGTATTCAGAATCACCAAAACACCCGAAGAGGTCATACCACAGGCTGTTGTCTATTTCCGCATTTATATAGGAGGAACTTTCCTGTTTGTAACTTTCAATAGTATTATTTCCATACTCCGGGGCGTAGGAGAATCTTTCCGTCCCATGCTGTTCATCTTACTTTCGACCCTACTGAATATAGCATTAGACCTGCTTTTTATTATCGGCTTCGGCTGGGGAATAGAAGGTGCTGCCCGGGCAACTGTTATCTCGCAAGGAATAGGCATGTGTGCCGCCCTAATCTATGTTAACAACCAACATCCGTTGCTTTCCATAAAAAAACAAGATTTATTGTTCGACGGTGCCTTGTTCAAAAAAGGCCTTAAGATAGGTCTGCCTACCAGCATACAACAATGCGCCATAGCTCTCGGCCTTATTGCCTTGCTGGGTATTGTGAACAGTTTCGGCACGGATACGCTTACAGCCTATGGTGCAGCAGGCAAAATAGACACCATAATTACCCAGGCCATACTAACCCTATCGGGAGCTCTGGCAGCTTTTTGCGGACAAAATATCGGAGCCGGACGATTAGACCGTGTCCAGAAGGGGGTACGTTTTTCGATGCTGATAAATGTAGTATTCAGTCTAGCTGTTTTTGCTTCCATCTTCTTCTTCGGCGATACGATGATGCTTGCATTTACAAATGATCCTGCAGTTATTGACATAGGAAAAGAATACCTGCTGATTGTAGGCGCCTTTTTTATCGTACACGGAATGCTCAACATATTTAACGGAACTTTGCGGGGAGCCGGAGATACAGTCTTTCCGATGGCCGTAGGCATTGTATGCCTGTGGCTTATTCGTATTCCACTAGCCTACTGGTTAAGTTCCATATTAGGAAGAAGCGGAATATGGTGGGCTATTTCTTTCAGTATCACAACAGGTACAATTATTACCTATATTTATTACAAAACCGGACGATGGAAAAGTAAGAACATCATAAATAAGACCTCAATTCCCGAAAAAAATGATTTAGGAAATAGTAGTATTTAAGAATATGCTTTCTTCTGTTATCTTTTCTGCATTATTGAGAAAAGAAATATTCCAAATTATCTACCTTTGTTTTTTATAAAGAGTGGCTATATCCAGAGTTCCGAAGGTTATGGCTATCGGAAGTGTGATTTGTAAATTCAGTAACCGACCGACAGGACAAAAATTACGGATAGGAAATATCATTATTGTGTTCCTGCCAGTTATTCGTTTCTCTTTACGGTTTTATCTGCTTAATTGTATTTATTCCGTATAGTATTGTACCGGTTACTTTGTGTTCTGCCTGCTGCTGGTTACCGTGATAACGGTAATGGTAGTTCCAACAATCTGGCATCCAACGGCAACTATTGGTCTTCTACTCTTAATGCGTCAGGTAAGTCTCCTAAACTGAACTTCAACAGTAGTAATGCCAATACGGGTGAGAACAACCTTGCGTACGGCTTCTCGGTCCGTTGTGTCCAAGCATTTACAGGCCACTCTTTTGATTCAATTCTTTATCATCTTGCTGATATACTTACCAACAATATCGAACTCAAGATTTACCACCGTACCTTTTTCTATCTGGCAGAAATTGGTATGATCATGGGTAAAAGGGATAATGGCAACCTGAAAACCATTCTCTTTTGAATTGCAAACAGTAAGGCTAACACCATTCACACACACAGAGCCTTTTTCTACTGTCAGATAACCTTGCTTGGCCATTTCTTTATCATAAGGATATTCAAAAGTATAATACCAACTGCCATTTGCGTCTTCCACATTAGTACAAACAGCTGTCTGATCCACATGTCCCTGTACAATGTGACCATCTAAACGTCCATTCATCAACATACTTCTCTCTAAGTTCACCAATGATCCATGTTTTAATAAGCCCAGATTAGAACGTTCCAATGTCTCCCGCATTGCTGTCGTAGTAAATGTATTTCCTTCTTTACGAACCACTGTCAGGCATACTCCATTATGCGCTACGCTTTGGTCTATTTTCAATTCATCGACAAAAGAGCATTCCATTGTAATATGTATATTATCCTTATCATGCTCAATGTTAACCACCCGCGCTGTTTCTTCTATTATTCCTGAAAACATACGAATATTGTTTTAATGTTTAACGGCAAAGATACGAATTTACTTATTAAAATCGTATACATTCAAACCAATCCGGGAATTAATATAAAAGACAAAAAGCCTCCTCTGAAAAAAGGAAGCTTTTTGTCTATTCTGTTATAATAAGAAAATTCTTACTTAGCCTGTTCCAGTTGCAAAGTCTTGGTAGGCTCGTCGCATACTTCAGTCGGACCGAAATACTGGATAGGACCCGGATAAACATAGCTGGTAGTCATAGCCCATTCATCACGGTTGGCTGCAAATTTCTTAAATGGAGCACCATCCAGTTTAACCAGAGCTTTCTGGATAACCGGTTTCATTTCGCCATGACGACGTTCCATATTCATCATCATAGTAACAGGAATACCACCGGCAATCCATTTGTCGGCCGGAGCAGTTGTGTTACGTACAGATGACATATAGCCTGTCTTACCCGAAGCAATCAAACAAGAAGCCGTATATCCCAAAGAATAACAGTAGTCGGCATCATAATTTGACGGAGCAGCGCAACGTCCTTCATAACCGAAAAAGTGATGTTGTGCAGCAAATTTACCCACATATTTACCTTCTGCTTTCCATTCAGCCAATTTCTTACCAACCATTTCGGACAGTAATTTTTCTGTTTCGATCAAAGAAACCTGAACATTTCCGTGCGGATCGCGATCCAAAGACAACTGACGGGCTACGCCTTCAGGAAGAGAAGCATACAGGTCTGAGTTTTCTTTTGTCAGCTTACTGATGATATATGCACGTTGTTCGCTTTTCTTAATCATCTTAAATTCTACATCGTTCTTAGCAAGGAAGTCATTCAATTCTGCAATCAAACGTTTCATAGCCGGAACAAATTCAATCAAGCCTTCAGGAATCAAAACCGTACCGAAGTTATTTCCCTCGGCAGCACGCTTTGCAACAATCTCTGCTATATAAGTCACGATATCATCCAGAGACATGTTCTTTTCTTCTACCTCTTCCGAAATAATACAGATATTCGGTTGAGTCTGTAAAGCACATTCCAATGCAATATGAGAAGCAGAACGTCCCATCAATTTAATAAAGTGCCAGTATTTCTGTGCAGAATTACAGTCACGTTGGATATTACCAATAACTTCAGAGTAAACTTTACAAGCAGTATCGAAGCCGAAAGACGTTTCGATCTGTTCGTTCTTCAGGTCGCCATCAATCGTTTTCGGACAACCAATTACTTGTACACCTGCATTGATAGCCTTATAATATTCGGCTAATACGCAAGCATTTGTATTTGAATCGTCGCCACCAATTATAACCAAAGCCTTAATGTCTAATTGTTTTAAGATCTCAAGACCTTTATCAAATTGTTCTGTCGTTTCCAATTTAGTACGGCCGGAACCAATCATATCAAATCCACCGGTATTACGATACTCATCAATAATATCGGCAGTAAGTTCCATATATTTGTGATCAATCAAACCGCCCGGGCCAAGAATAAAGCCATATAAGCGAGAAGTTGCGTTATGAGCTTTGATTCCGTCAAACAAACCGGCAATCACATTATGACCGCCAGGAGCCTGACCTCCGGAAAGGATCACACCCACATTCATAGCCGGCATTGCTTTCTTTTCATTACTTTTTTCGAAAGTAACGACAGGCATACCATACGTGTTAGGGAACAATTTCTTGATTTCTTCCTGATCGGCCACTGATTGAGTATACTCGCCATCTACAGCCTTAACAGCACTTTTCAAAGCAGCAGGTACCTTTGGTTGGTAAGCTGCTCTCGCGATTTGTAATGCACTCTTTGTCATTTCTTAATCTTATTTATTTAGAAATTATCTGATTCATTTTCAAAAGCGGTGCAAATATAGAATTTTTTCTTCAATTTCACATACAATCTGTTTGTCGATTTTAAGGAACATGCCCATACTAATGATTTTACAAAAAGATCGGGATGATTTTTAAAAATGATCCCGATCTTTTTATTATATTGTCTGTAAAAAAAATCGACTATTAATTTTCACACTCAAAAAAACATTCGGATGAAACTTTAAAACCATTAATCTGTAATCCTGGTATTTTTTTCCGTAATTTATCTACAATACATATCCCTGGTTATTTCTTATGGCAGACAACCAGCAAAGAAAGGATAAGTAAGAAAAAAGAGACTGCCTAACTTTTTTGTTAAACAGTCTCTTTGCTTTAATTTGCTATTCGCTTTCGCGGTGCGTACGGGACTCGAACCCGTGACCCCATGCGTGACAGGCATGTATTCTAACCAACTGAACTAACGCACCAATTATAAAAAAGGAACTTCCAAATATTGTGCGGTGCGTACGGGACTCGAACCCGTGACCCCATGCGTGACAGGCATGTATTCTAACCAACTGAACTAACGCACCAATATGTTCCTAAAGACAACCCCTCTCGATTGCGGTGCAAAGGTAAATATTATTTTCATATACACAATAGGCCAAGGAAATATTTTACAAACATTTTCTACACCTATGCTGAAAATCAATACAAAAAGACCTCAAATTCATTATAAAGATAAAATCAGCAAGACATAATCTTTAAACCACTATCCAAACAGGCAGTTTATTACAAATCAAACCCTTTTTGCAACTTTTCATCAACTATATATAATATGTTATGATAATTTGCTACTTTTGCATCTCAATATAAAAGCGTAACAAGAATGGATGTAGCCATTATTAAATATAATGCCGGAAATATTTACTCTGTAGACTACGCATTAAAGCGGCTAGGCATTACTCCCGTTATTACAGCTGATCCGGAAATTCTTTGCAAGGCTGATAAAGTTATCTTCCCGGGTGTTGGTGAAGCTTTCACTACAATGGAATATTTAAAGGAGCATAAACTTGACAGCTTAATCCGTAATCTAAAACAGCCGGTGCTTGGCATTTGCCTTGGCATGCAATTAATGTGCCGGCATTCGGAAGAAGGAAATGCCAATTGCCTAGGTATATTCGATACGGAAGTAAAACTATTCGCTCCCAGAAAGCATGAAGACAAAGTGCCTCACATGGGCTGGAATACACTTACCAATGTTAAAAGTAAATTATTTAACGCAGGATTGGAAAACAAATTTGTTTATTTTGTACATAGTTACTATGTGCCAATAAACAATTATACCGCTGCAACTACCGACTATATACTTCCTTTTAGTGCTGCATTGCACAAAGATAATTATTATGCAACACAGTTTCATCCGGAGAAAAGTGGTTCGGTTGGCGAAATTATTTTAAATAACTTCCTAAAATTGTAACAGCAATATGATAGAACTTATTCCTGCTATCGACCTGATTGACGGTAAATGTGTACGTCTGACTCAAGGAGATTATAGCACAAAAAAGATATATAACGAAGACCCGTTGGAGGTCGCTAAAATATTTGAAGATCACGGGATACGCCGTCTTCATGTAGTTGATCTTGATGGCGCCCGTGAAGGACGGATTATCAACTATCGTACTCTTGAACGAATTGCCAGCCGTACCTCTTTAATCATAGATTTCGGAGGAGGATTAAAACAAGAAGACGATCTGGAAATTGCTTTCGAAAGCGGTGCACAAATGGTTACAGGAGGAAGTATTGCTGTAAAAAAACCGGAAATTTTCACTTCATGGATTAAAAAATTCGGAAGCGAAAAGATTATTCTGGGAGCAGATGCAAAAGATAAAAAAATTGCAATTAGCGGATGGGAAGAAACTACTGATAAAGAATTGATTCCTTTTATACAAGATTATTATGATAAAGGAATCACAAAAGCCATCTGCACGGATATATGTAAAGATGGTATGCTACAAGGCCCTTCCATCGAACTTTATCAAGAGATCCGGGAAATGATACCTTTCATTTATATTATTGCAAGCGGAGGTGTTAGCTCTATTGAAGACATCGAAAAATTAATAGAGGCCAAAATCCCTGCTGTTATCTTTGGCAAAGCTATTTACGAAGGTAAAATCCAGTTGAAAGACTTGATTAAATTCACTTAATCATCGAAAGGATATATGCTTGCAAAAAGAATCGTACCATGCCTGGATATTAAAGACGGAAAAACAGTCAAAGGAATAAATTTCGTCAATTTCCGCGATGCCGGCGACCCTGTTGAACTGGGTGCCCAATACAGCCGTGCCGGAGCGGATGAGTTGGTATATCTAGACATCACAGCCTCGCATGAAGGGCGGAAAACTTTTACAGAACTGGTAAAAAAGGTAGCAGCAAACATCAGTATACCATTTACCGTGGGTGGAGGTATCAACGAAATGAAAGATGTAGACCGGTTATTAAGCGCCGGAGCCGACAAAGTATCTATAAATTCTGCCGCTTTACGCAATCCTGACCTTATAGAAGACATTGCAAAAAACTTCGGGAGCCAGGTGTGTGTAGTAGCTATTGATGCGAATTTTGAGAACGGAAACTGGATTTGCTATTTGAATGGTGGACGCATTGCAACTGATAAGAGTCTATTTGCTTGGGCTGCAGAAGCAGAAAGCCGCGGAGCCGGAGAAATTCTATTTACAAGCATGACACACGACGGTGTAAAAGACGGTTATGCCAATAAAGCGTTGGCTACATTAGCAGATTCTCTACATATCCCAATAATTGCATCCGGAGGTGCAGGAAAGAAAGAACATTTCCGCGATGCATTCACATCAGGAAAAGCAGATGCAGCATTGGCTGCAAGTGTATTCCATTTCGGCGAAATAAGTATTAGCGATTTAAAGCAATATCTTTTGAACGAAAAAATCAATGTAAGAATATAAACGATATAAGAAAATGAAATTAGATTTTGAAAAAATGGGCGGCCTGATTCCTGCTATTGTACAGGATGTTAACACAAACAAAGTATTGATGTTGGGCTTTATGAACGAAGAAGCTTACGAAGAAACAAAAGAAACAGGCAAAGTTACATTTTTCAGTCGCACCAAAAACCGCCTGTGGATGAAAGGCGAAACAAGCGGTAACACATTACAGGTTGTAAACATGATGGTGGATTGCGATAATGATACGATCCTGATTAAAGCTATTCCTGCCGGTCCTGTTTGCCATACAGGTGCTGATACTTGTTTCGGAGAAAAGAACATAGAAGACATTATGTTTCTGAAATACCTTCAAGACTTCATCGAACGCCGCCGTCAGGATATGCCGGAAGGTTCATATACAACCTCACTATTCCAAAAAGGTGTAAACCGCATGGCACAAAAAGTAGGTGAAGAAGCTGTAGAAACCGTTATCGAAGCAACAAACGGAACAGAAGATGGTTTTATATACGAAGCCGCCGACTTAGTTTATCATCTCATTGTATTGCTTACAAGCAAAGGACTTCGTCTGGAAGACCTTGCCCGTGAGCTAAAGAAAAGACATAAAGGCTAATAATAATTATGGAAGAAATTCTGCTCAAATTAGAAGGTATAGAAATATGCCGGGATGAAAATGTAATTTTGCATGATGCATCTTTTACGCTTCATAATGGAGAATTTGTATACGTTATCGGAAAAGTGGGATCAGGGAAAAGCAGCTTGCTAAAATCGCTGTATTGCGAAATTCCCATCATACACGGCGAAGCTTGGCTGATGAATTACAATCTTTGCAAAATGAAACGGAAAGACATCCCTTTCCTTCGCAGAAAACTGGGCATCGTCTTCCAGGATTTTCAACTGCTAACCGACCGTTCTGTCACAAAAAACCTGGAATTCGTACTGAAAGCAACCGGATGGAAAAAAAAGACAGAAATCAGTTCCCGTATTACAGAAGTGCTTACTCAGGTCGGTATGCAGGATAAAGGATATAAAATGCCACACGAATTATCCGGTGGCGAACAGCAGCGTATTGTTATAGCGCGCGCTTTACTAAATGATCCGAAGCTGATTTTAGCAGATGAACCAACAGGTAATCTGGATCCGGAAACCAGCGGACAAATAGTACAGTTATTACACGATATTTGTCAAAAAGGAACAGCAGTAGTAATGACTACTCATAATTATACTTTAGTACACAACTATCCGGCACGTATCGTAAAATGCGAGAATGCGTGCCTAAGTGATGTAGGAGAATAATTTTTTATTTACCTTTGCAACGTATTTACATACAGGAATATGTATTCTGTAATTATACATCCCGGATAAATCCGGTTTCGATAGAAAAGACGAACAATTTAATACAGTAAAAAGAAAATGAAAGTTTTAAAGTTTGGCGGTACTTCTGTGGGGTCAGCAGAAAGAATGAAAGATGTAGCAAAACTAATTTCAGGCGAACGTAATATCATTGTATTGTCTGCCATGTCAGGTACAACCAACTCATTGGTAGAAATCTCCGAATATCTGTATAAAAAGAATCCGGACGGAGCGAATGAAATTATCAACAGACTGGCTCAGAAATACTATGGACATATTGATGAATTCTATAGTACTGACGAATATAAGCAGAAAGCCAAAGAACTTATAAAATCACATTTCGATTATATCCGTACATTTACCAAGGATCTTTTTACTTTATTTGAAGAAAAAGTCGTATTAGCCCAAGGAGAACTTATGTCTACCGGAATGATGAATTTATACTTGAATGAACAAGGTATAAAATCCGTTTTAATTCCGGCGCTTGAATATATGCGCACAGACAAAAATGCGGAACCCGACCCTGTTTATATCAAAGAAAGGCTTCACAAGCTTCTGAGTAGCCATGAAGATGCAGACTTGTTCATTACACAAGGATATATTTGCCGCAATGCATATGGTGAAATCGATAACTTACAGCGCGGTGGCAGCGACTATAGCGCATCACTTATCGGCGCGGCCGTTAATGCGGAAGAAATCCAGATTTGGACTGACATAGATGGCATGCACAATAATGATCCGCGTTTTGTAAACGGAACATCACCTGTTCGCCACTTGCATTTTGAAGAAGCAGCAGAATTAGCATACTTCGGTGCAAAGATACTCCATCCTACTTGTATTTTACCGGCAAAATTGAATAATATACCAGTCCGTCTATTGAATACCATGCAACCCGATGCTCCGGGTACATTAATTTCCAACACAACGGAAAAAGGTAGAATTAAAGCTGTCGCCGCAAAAGACAATATCACTTCCATCAAGATTAAGAGCGGACGTATGTTGCTTGCTACAGGTTTTCTACGTAAAGTATTCGAAATATTCGAAAACTACCAAACTCCAATTGATATGATTACGACATCTGAAGTGGGTGTTTCTGTAACTATCGACAACCGTAAACATCTGGAAGAGATTGTTGACGACCTGAAGAAATACGGAACAGTAACAGTTGATGAAGAAATGGTCATTGTTTGTGTAGTTGGAGACTTAGAATGGGACAACGTAGGTTTTGAAGCTTGTATTGTTTACGCATTAAAAGACATACCGGTTCGTATGATTTCATACGGAGGAAGCAATTACAACGTTTCGCTCCTTATCAAATCGGCCGACAAAAAAAGAGCGCTGCAAGCATTAAGCGATCATTTATTCAATAACAAATAAATAACTTAAACAAGGGCAGCCTTTTCAGACTGCCCTTATTTATCTTTATATAATTTCTTACATATATGCTCAAAGGAACATTCCCTGTAGAAAAATTCAAGGCGATACAAACGCCATTTTATTATTACGATATCGAGTTGCTGAAAGAGACACTCTCAATAGTAACTACCGAAGCAGGCAAATATGGCTATCACGTTCATTACGCAGTAAAAGCCAATGCCAACCCTCGCATACTTTCCATTATATCCGAATTCGGATTAGGCGCAGACTGCGTTAGTGGCGGCGAAATAAAAGCTGCTCTTGAAGCGGGTTTTCCTGCTAACAAAATTGTATATGCCGGAGTCGGTAAAGCGGATTGGGAGATTAACTTAGGGCTGGATAACGATATTTTCTGTTTCAATGTCGAATCGGCTGCAGAACTGCAAATCATCAACGAATTGGCTATTGCTAAAAACAAGATCGCATCCATAGCCTTACGTATCAATCCGGAAGTAGATGCACATACGCATGCTAAGATCACCACAGGGATGAAAGAGAATAAATTCGGCATAAATCTGAGTCAACTAGGCCATGTATTAAGTGAGCTCGGTTCGTTGAAAAACATTAAACTAATCGGGATACATTGTCACATAGGTTCACAAATCACCGATATATCTGCATTTCGTGGTTTAGTAATTCGCGTAAATGAAATACAAGAAGAATTTGAAGCACGTGGTATTCAGATACCGAATTTAAACTTTGGAGGAGGTTTAGGGATCGATTACTACCATCCGAACCATTTACCTATTCCTGCTTTCGACAACTATTTTGCCGTGTTCAAAAAATTGCTTCAACTTCGTCCCGGGCAACAGGTTCATTTTGAACCCGGACGTTCTGTTGTTGCTAATTGCGGTACATTAATATCAAAAGTATTATATGTCAAAGAGGGGGAAACGAAAAAATTTGCAATTCTGGATGCTGGCTTTACAGAGCTTATCCGTCCGGCAATGTACGAAGCCTACCATCGCATAGAAAATATTTCCAGTGATGAAGAAGTAGAAATATACGATGTCGTTGGACCTATCTGTGAATCATCCGATGTATTCGGAAAAGATATAGAACTGAACAAAGCACATCGTGGAGACTTGATCGCTTTACGCTCTGCAGGAGCTTACGGTGAAGTCATGGCTTCTCAATATAACTGTCGACAATTACCAAAAGCATATTATTCAGATACATTATAGATATAATGGAACAAATATTTGTATTCAATACAATAGAGATTGCTTTTATGGGGGCAGTCTCTATATTATTTACCATACAATTATTATACTATTTGGTCATTTATGCGAGACCTATCCGGACTTCTGCTAATAAAATGCCATTGGCTTCGGGCGGCCAACCGCCTGTATCTGTTATTGTCTATGCTAAAAACGAATCCGAAAACCTGGAGAAATATCTGCCGTCACTTCTCACGCAAGATTATCCAGACTATGAGATAATTGTCGTAAATGACGGATCTACAGATGAAAGCGACAATGTCCTGAAAGCCTATGAAAACGAATATAAACACCTTTATCACACCTATATCCCCGAGGATGTAAAATACCTGAGCCGTAAAAAACTTGCTCTCACAGTAGGAATAAAAGCAGCTAAAAATGAAATACTTTTATTTACCGAAGCAAATTGTTATCCGTTAAGTAACCGATGGATTCATGCCATGGCAAAAGCATATCAGCCAACCACATCCATTGTTTTAGGTTACTGTGCTTATGGAAATCATAAAGGTTTTCTACACAAACTTATAGCTTACGACAATCTGTTAAGCGGAATCCAATACATATCATCAGCCTTAGCCCAACATCCTTATACGGGAAATGGAAGGAATTTATCGTACACAAAAGACCTGTTTTTCAAACATAAAGGCTATTACAAATCATTAAATCTGCATGCAGGAGATGATGACTTATTCATCAATGAATCAGCAAGCAAAAAGAATACAATAGTGGAATATTCGGCCGATAGCATCACTGAAATGGCTAAAATAGAATATTTCAAAATATGGAAGGAAATGAAAGTATCGCGGGCAGCAACCCGACGGTTTTATAAAGGTAAACGCCTTATGTTTTACAGAATGGAGACAATGAGTTTCTTCCTTTTTCTGGCATTTGTCATTGCATCCATCATATTTGGTATTCAAAGCAACTGGTTAATAACAATATGGGGAATACTACTCTATATAATACTTTTCATTACAAAAGCTGTGATTCTGCATAAGTCTGCCAAATTATTACAACAAAAGCCTTTAACAGGCTGGCTCCCATTCATAGAAATAGTACAACCGATATTCAATCTATACGTACGTATTTACCGCATATTCAGAGGAAAAAATGACTATACATTTCGTTTAGGGAAATAACACTAAGGTAATTCATCTCCGTTAAAACAAAGAGGTAATAAAGCCTTCGCACTTTCAATTACAGAAACATGGCTTTTGTTGTAAAGGAGTATTTTAACCGGCGAATTATAGCGTTTTTCCACTTCCAGCAAAACCTGACGGCAAGCTCCACAGGGTGTGATATTCTGTACCTGTTTACCATCGGATATAGCAGCAACAGCAATAGCACATACCGGAATTCCAGGGTATTGAGCACCTGCATAAAACAAAGCAACCCGTTCTGCACACAATCCTGAAGGGTAAGCTGCATTTTCCTGATTACTTCCACAAACTATTTCTCCGTTTGCCAACAATGCAGCAGCACCAACCTGAAAATGCGAATAAAATGCGTAAGCTGTTTCTGCAGCTTTTAATGCTTTTTGAGCAAGTTTCCGAAACTCGTTAGACAGTTCATCAATTTGTAACTGAGTTACCCGAATTTCAAATATTATTTCCTTCATGCTTCCGACTCTTTATATTGGCAAATATATAAAATATATAACGAAAATCATCCCGATCATTTTTTCATTTCATCGGGATGATTAAAAAAAATGATCGGGATGATTTTTTTCTTTCAAACTTAAAAATACAATTTATCTGCTGAAACAGTGAGATCAAAGATACGTTTATTTTATAAAACATGAGGTAAAATCGGTTCGTTGTATTTATCTTTGCGAAAATAATTACTCATAAGGAAACAAAGAATTATGAAATTTCTTGTACGCGTCTGCGGACTTATTGCACTGTTAATAACACTATATGCCACTGGTGCCAGTGGGCAACGTAAACTAGCATCTTATCAGAAATATATTAAAGAATACAGTGGATTGGCTGTAGATCACCAGCGTAAATATCGCATTCCCGCAAGTATAACTCTTGCACAAGGTTTATTGGAATCAGGAGCAGGACAAAGCAATTTAGCTCAACGTTCCAATAATCATTTCGGAATCAAATGCCATGCCGAATGGCGCGGAGGCCGGGTATATCATGATGATGATTTGCGAGGCGAATGCTTCCGCAAATACAAGCGCGTAGAAGATTCTTATACGGATCATTCAAAATTTCTTGCAGAACGTTCACGCTATGCTTCTTTATTCAAATTAAATATCAAAGACTATAAAGGTTGGGCCAGAGGATTACAAAAATGCGGCTACGCAACAGATCGTGCTTATGCAAATAAACTAATCAAAGTAATTGAGGATTATGAACTTTACCGCTTTGACTCCAATAAAGGGAAAAATAGGGTATCAAAACAATCGCAAAGTTCATCCTATACAACTGTTAAACGAACAATTTACCGAACCAACGGCCTTCTTTATGTATATGCAATAGACAACGACAGCTTCGACCGGATAGCAGCCAGTTTAGGCTTCAAAGCAAAAGAACTGATAAAATACAACGAAGTTCCCGAAGACTTTCCTTTACAGAAAGGAGACATCGTTTATCTGGAAAAGAAAAAGAAGAAAGCCGACAAGCCAAGCTATGACCATGTGGTACAAATTGGCGAGTCTATGCACAGTATCTCCCAGAGGTATGGAATACAACTGAAGAGCTTATATAAATTAAATAAAAAGCATAAAGATTATATTCCTGAAGAAGGAGATGTGCTAAAACTTAGATAAGTAACATAAAAAAGTATTACCTTTGCGATTCAAAATAAAGTATTACAATGAGTGACCAACGTTATAACCTGCGCGGCGTATCAGCTTCAAAGGAAGATGTTCACAACGCAATAAAGAACATCGACAAGGGAATTTTCCCAAAAGCTTTCTGTAAAATTATACCGGACATTCTGGGAGGTGATCCCGGATATTGCAACATTATGCACGCAGATGGCGCCGGCACAAAATCATCCCTTGCTTACATGTACTGGAAAGAGACCGGAGACATTTCGGTATGGAAAGGTATTGCGCAGGATGCACTAATTATGAATATTGACGACCTGCTTTGTGTGGGAGCTGTAGATAATATACTTGTTTCATCTACAATAGGACGTAATAAACTATTGATTCCCGGAGAAGTAATTTCCGCCATTATAAACGGAACAGACGAGCTACTGGCAGAATTACGCGAGTTAGGTGTTGGTTGCTATGCTACCGGAGGCGAAACTGCCGATGTTGGCGATTTAGTACGCACTATAATTGTTGACAGTACTGTAACTTGCCGAATGAAGCGTGCCGACGTAATAGACAACAAAAACATTCAAGGCGGCGACGTAATCGTAGGTATGGCTTCTTTTGGGCAAGCAACATACGAAAAAGAGTATAATGGCGGCACAGGTAGTAACGGGCTTACATCCGCCCGCCATGATGTGTTTGCTAAATATCTGGCATCAAAATATCCCGAAAGTTATGATGCAGCCGTACCGGAAGAGCTTGTTTATTCCGGCAAATTAAAATTAACAGACCAGATCGAAGAATTAGGTATCGATGCAGGAAAATTAGTACTGTCCCCTACCCGGACTTATGCACCCGTAATCAAGGTATTACTTGACAAATTACGTCCGCATATCCATGGAATGGTTCACTGCTCGGGTGGAGCGCAAACAAAAGTAATGCATTTTGTAGAAAACAAACGGGTAACAAAAAACAACCTGTTCCCTATCCCTCCATTATTCCGTATCATCCAGGAACAAAGCGGAACGGATTGGAGTGAAATGTATAAAGTGTTTAACATGGGGCACCGCATGGAAATATACATCGCTCCGGAATATGCAGATGAAGTAATCAGCATTTCCAAGAGTTTTGGCATCGATGCACAAATAGTAGGTTTCGTAGAAGAAGCCCCGAAGAATGAATTGATTATTGAAAGCGAAAAAGGTCGCTTTGTTTATTAATATATTAAATGGCAGAAAGCAATTTATTAGATAAATTAGACGGATTGGTAAGCCGTTTTGAAGAAGTCGGTACATTAATTACCGACCCGGCAGTGATTGCCGATATGAAACGGTTCGTTAAACTGAATAAAGAATACCGCGACCTTGAAAAGATTGTAAATACACGTGAGGTATATGTAAAAACTCTAAACGGCATCCAGGAAGCGCGTGAGATATTGGACAACGAGCAAGACCCTGAAATGAGAGAAATGGCTCGTGAAGAGTTAGACGCATGTAACACACGTATTCCGGAATTAGAAGAAGAGATTAAATTACTTCTGGTTCCTACCGATCCCCAGGACGACAAAAATGCAATTGTTGAAATACGTGGGGGAACGGGCGGTGATGAAGCTGCACTTTTTGCCGGAGATCTTTACCGGATGTATATAAAATACTGCGAAGCTAAAGGCTGGAAAGTATCCGTGTCCAGCATAAGCGAAGGTTCGTCGGGAGGATTTAAAGAAATCATTTTCACTGTTAGTGGCGAAAAAGTATACGGAACGCTTAAATACGAATCCGGAGTACATCGCGTACAACGCGTACCTGCAACAGAAACGCAAGGACGTGTACACACATCGGCAGCTACCGTAGCAGTATTACCCGAAGCTGACGAATTCGATGTGGAAATAAACGAAGGGGAAATCAAATGGGATACTTTCCGTTCAGGAGGTGCCGGTGGCCAGAATGTTAACAAGGTTGAATCCGGTGTCCGTTTAAGATATGTATGGAAAAATCCCAACACAGGTATAAGTGAAGAAATTTTGATTGAATGTACAGAGACACGCGACCAACCGAAAAATAAGGAACGTGCTCTTACCCGTCTTCGCTCATTCATATACGACAAAGAACACCAGAAATATCTGGATGATATAGCTAGTAAGCGTAAGACAATGGTCTCTACAGGCGACCGTTCGGCAAAAATTCGCACATATAATTATCCGCAAGGACGTATAACCGATCATCGCATCAATTATACTATTTACAATCTGTCTGCTTTCATGGATGGAGACATACAAGGATGCATCGATCAACTGATTGTAGCAGAAAATGCAGAACGTCTGAAAGAGTCAGAATTATAAACACGGAATACATCATTTAAAAGAAGATATTTAAAGGGTATGAACAAACAACAGTTATTTGAAAACATTAAAAAGAAACAGTCTTTCCTTTGTGTTGGACTAGACACTGATATAAAAAAGATTCCTCAGCATTTATTGTCAGAGGAAGATCCTATTTTTGCATTCAACAAAGCAATCATTGATGCAACAGCCGACTATAGTATAGCCTATAAACCCAATTTAGCTTTTTATGAGAGTTTAGGTGTAAAAGGAATGAACGCTTTTGAAAAGACCGTTTCATATTTGAAAACCAATTACCCGGATCAATTCATCATTGCGGATGCCAAACGCGGTGACATTGGAAATACTTCTGAAATGTATGCCCGCTCTTTCTTCGACCATATCAAAGTTGATGCTGTCACTGTAGCACCCTATATGGGAGAAGATAGTGTAAAACCATTCCTCATTTACCCGGAGGCGTGGGTAATTTTGTTGGCATTGACTTCAAACAAAGGTTCACATGATTTCCAATTGACAGAAGATGCTAATGGCGAACGTCTGTTTGAAAAAGTATTGAAAAAATCTCAAGAATGGGCAACCGATGAACAAATGATGTATGTTGTAGGTGCAACGCAAGGCAAAATGTTCTTAGACATCCGCAAACAGGTTCCGAACCACTTCCTGCTTGTTCCGGGAATTGGTGCTCAAGGAGGCAGTTTAGCTGAAGTTGCACAATACGGAATGAATGATATGTGTGGTTTACTGGTAAATTCGTCACGAGCTATCATATATGCAGATAAATCAGAAAATTTTGCTTCTTTCGCCCGCGAAGCAGCGCAAGCCGTACAAAAAGAAATGGCAGGCTACCTGTATGATAAAGGAATAATTCCTTGTAAAGCATAGGCAAAACAAATATTTTTCACCATTTTTGCAAATCGGTTTATCTTAATATCAGACATAACCAACAGATATACTTAATAATATTAATATATAATGGAGTTTTCAGCCCAACAAATTGCAAGCTTTCTGGGAGGAACAATAGAGGGGAATCCCGATGTGAAAGTAAGCAACTTTTCTAAGATAGAAGAAGGCAAACCAGGAACATTATCATTTCTGGCCAACCCCAAGTATGAACATCACATCTATAACACCGAAGCTAGTATTGTTTTGGTTAACAATGATTTCACTCCCACAGAACCAGTAAAGGCAACTCTGGTGAAAGTAGCAAACGCTTATGCAGGATTAGCCATGTTGCTCAATATGGTTGAACAGACTAAGAAGCCAAAGGCTGGAATAAACTCAACTGCATTTATCGCAACGACTGCCACTATAGGAGAAGGATGTTATATCGGTAATTTTGCTTATATCGGAGAAAACGTAAAACTGGGCAATAATTGTCAGGTTTATCCCCATGCTTATGTTGGAGACAATGTAACTATAGGTGATAACTGTATATTATATCCTCATATCACAGTCTACAGAGATTGTATTATCGGAAACAACTGTATCCTGCACGCTGGTTGTGTGATAGGTGCCGATGGATTCGGTTTTGCCCCCGAAGGTGAAAGTTATAAAAAAATACCCCAACTAGGCAATGTAATTATTGAAGATAATGTAGAAATCGGAGCAAACACTACTATCGACCGTGCCGTAATGGATTCTACAATTATTCGCAAGGGTGTAAAGTTGGACAATTTGGTTCAAATAGCACATAATGTTGAAGTAGGCGATAACACGGTAATGGCTTCCCAGGTAGGAATTGCAGGTTCCGTAAAAATCGGCAAGCATTGCATGTTTGGAGGACAAGTCGGATTGGCTGGTCATATTCATATTGCAGACAATGTGGTATTCGGAGCACAAGCTGGCGTTATAAGCGATATAAAAGAAGCTACAACCGTATTAGGTGCACCCGCTATTAATGCAAAAGCATTTATGCGTTCCAGTGCTATTTTTAGCCGTCTGCCGGATATGTACCGTACTATGGGACAATTGCAACGCGAGATAGAACAACTCAAGAAAGAAATTAATAAATAACATAAATTCTATGCATAAACAAAAGACGCTTGCAGCAAGTTTCTCTTTACACGGGAAAGGGTTGCACACGGGATTAGATATACAAATTACATTTAATCCGGCTCCTGAAAATCATGGATACAAAATTAAACGTGTTGATCTTCCGGATCAACCGGAGATCGATGCTTTGGCAGAAAATGTTGTAAATACACAACGTGGTACTGTTCTTTCCAAAAACAATGTCCAGATAAGCACTGTAGAACATGCTATGGCTGCTCTTTATGCTTTTGGTATTGACAACTGCCTGATAGAAGTAAACGCACCCGAATTTCCTATATTAGACGGAAGTTCCCGCTTTTATACAGAAGAAATCCAGAAAGTAGGCGTAGCAGAACAAAACGCCCCGAAGGATTACTATATTGTAAAGCACAAAATAGAAGTAAAAGATGAAGAAACCGGTTCATCTCTTGTTGTCCTGCCGGACGACAAGTTTAGCATTAATGTTCTGATCTCTTTCGATTCTCCTGTTTTGTCAAACCAATTCGCAACATTAAACGACCTGAGCGAATTTCCTACCGAACTTGCAGCATCACGCACCTTCGTTTTTGTACGCGAAGTTGAGATGTTATTAAAAAACAACCTGATTAAGGGGGGAGATTTAGATAACGCAATTGTTATCTACGACCAAAAAGTTTCTCAGGAATCCCTCGACAAACTGGCTGATATGCTTAACATTCCTCACAAGAATGTACAAGACCTCGGATATATTAATAATAAGCCGTTGGTATTCGACAATGAACCAGCGCGCCATAAGTTGATCGATGTTATCGGAGATATAGCTCTAATCGGAAAACCGATCCGTGGCCGGATCATAGCAACCCGTCCGGGACATAAGATCAATAACCAGCTAGCACGTATGATCCGTAAAGATATCAAACTAAACGAAGTACAAGCTCCTGTTTATGATCCGAACACTACCCCCGTAATGGACATCAACCGCATCCGCGAACTATTGCCACACCGTTATCCATTCTTATTAGTTGATAAAATCATTGAGATTGGTGGTGATTATATAGTTGGTATAAAGAATATCACGACTAACGAACCTTTCTTTCAAGGACATTTCCCACAAGAGCCTGTTACGCCCGGCGTGCTTTTGGTTGAAGCAATGGCGCAAACCGGAGGTTTATTAGTACTGAACTCTGTAGATGAACCCGAACGCTACTCCACTTACTTCATGAAAATAGACGGTGTCAAGTTCCGTCAGAAAGTAGTACCGGGTGATACTTTGATTTTACGCTTAGAATTGTTAGCTCCTATTCGACGCGGTATTTCTACCATGAAAGGATATATCTTCGTTGGCGACAAACTGGTTTGCGAAGCAGAATTCATGGCACAAATTGTCAAAAACAAATAATACATACAGAAATGAATATATCTTCACTAGCAGTTGTTCATCCCGAAGCAAAGATCGGCGAGAATGTAACGATCGATCCGTTTGCAATCATTGAAAAAGATGTCGTTATTGGCGACAACTGTCATATATATCCTCATGCTGTTATATTAAACGGAGCCAGAATTGGTAAAAATTGTAATATATTTCCAAGTGCCGTTGTAGCAGGCATTCCTCAGGATTTAAAATTCAAAGGAGAAGTTACAACTGCCGAAATCGGGGACAATACAACTCTGCGCGAATGTGTAACCATAAACCGCGGTACTGCTTCCAAGGGAAGCACTATTGTAGGTAGCAACTGCCTCATTATGGCATACTCGCATATTGCCCACGACTGCGTATTGAAAGACAATATTATCATTGGTAACTCTACTCAGGTTGCCGGTGAAGTCGAAATAGATGACTTTGCCATCGTGAGCGGAGGTTGTCTGGTTCACCAATTCAGCCGGATTTCAAAGCATGTTATGGTACAGGGCGGTTCACGTATTGGTAAAGATATTCCTCCTTACACGCTGATCGGACGCGATCCGATTGTATATTGCGGTATAAATATTGTAGGTCTGCGTCGTCGCGGATTCACAAACCAACAAGTATTCCTGATCCAGGATATTTATCGCACATTATATACTCGCGGATTAAATAATACAGAAGCGCTGAAAGCTATTGAGACCGAATACGAACCAAGTGAAGAAAGAGATTTGATATTAAATTTCATCAAATCTTCCAGCCGCGGAATCGTCAGAGGTTCGATAGACGAATAATTCATCCAGAAGATATAAGTAAAATAAGCGACCTCCCCCATCTCCGACAAAGAGATAAGGAGGTCGCTTATTTTTTACCCTATTTATAAAGATAAATAGATATTTTTACTACTTTTGAAGCATCAAAAAACAAGTAAGATTATGCTATTTAGATTTCTTATCCTATCAGATGAAGTTGATGACTTCAAACGTGAAATCAAGATCGATTCCGAAGCCACCTTCTTGGATTTACATAACGCAATCCTGGATTCCGTAGGTTATACAAAAGACCAGATGTGCTCTTTCTTTATTTGCGATGACGATTGGAGCAAGAAAACAGAAATCACTTTAGTTGAAATGGACACTTCTTCTGAAGTAGATAGTTATATCATGGAAGAAACTCCATTGGAAGAACTTTTGGAAGATGAACATCAAAAATTGCTTTTCGTATTCGACTACATGACAGAGCGCGCTTTCTTTATGGAATTACGCGAGATAGTACCCGGAAAAGATTTGGACAAACCAGTTTGCAGCAAGTCCATTGGCATGCCACCCGCCCAAGTTATTTCTTTCGATGAATTTGAAACCAAGAACAATAGTACCGAAATAGGAGAAGACTTTTACGGCGATTCCGAATATGACATTGACGAACTGGATAAAGAAGGTTTTGAAGGATTAGGAGAAGGGCCAATGGATAATCCTTACGATGATGAAAAATTCTAAAACAATTACTTAATACATAAAAAGAAAGCATCTGCTGTAATAATCTTTACAAACGGATGCTTTCTTTTTATATACCCGTTCCTTATTAATCAGACCTCCCCAAAAACAATTCATCTGTTTAATCCGTTATAAAAACAAGCGGCATTGTATAGTTGTAATATAAACTTTAAACTTCATAAAACTATAAATATGGAATACCAGATAGTACATTATCCGGAAAAACATCGCTTCGAAACAGAAGTAGACGGAATAAAAGCTTACGTAGAATACCGCTTATATGACGGAGGTCTCGATATCTTACATACAGTCGTTCCTCGTCCGATAGAAGGTAGAGGCATTGCTGCCGCTTTAGTCAAACATGCATACGATTATGCAAGAAGCAACAGATTGAGAGCTTTGGCAACCTGTTCTTATGCTGTTGTCTGGTTAAACAGGCATCCTGAATATAAAGAATAACGAAAGCCGGCTTTACACTTAATTATTTCTAACCGGTAAGTTACGCCAAAGCCAACGGGGAATCATCCTCCAGAAAAAGACAAGCACCGCATACCGGAAATCAATAGTTGCAACATGCCGTTTATTATTCAAAGCCCGGATTATATGTGAAGCAACTTTATCCGCATGCATTAGCATCGGGTATTTATCATTCTTCAACAAAGCAGTCGCAACAAACCCCGGACGAACGTCGGTAAATCGGATATTCAGTTTCTCCATACAGGATAATTGTTCCAGTGCTTCAATATAGGTATTCTGAAAACGTTTCGTAGCCGAATAAGCCGGAGCCGATCCCAAACCTTTTGTTCCGGCAATAGAACTGATTACAGCAATATGTCCTCCGCTTTGTTTCCTGAAATAATCAAAAGCAGTGGTCACCATACGTATAAAACCTTCCACATTTGTCTTTGCCGTATTTAATTCGATCCGTATATCTAGTTGCAGATTCTGACTACCAACACCCGAACTCAGAAAAAACAAATCCATTCCCCCCAACTTATTTATCAGTAGTTGCAACTTTTCAGGAGCATCCGCATCGGTTACGTCCAACACCTGTATTTCTACCTTTTCCGGGGCAAGAGCCTGAAATTTTTCAAGTTCCTCCTGTCTGCGGCCAGCCACCCCTATCCGCCATCCCAGCTTCAAATATCCTTTTGCCACTTCGTTTCCAATACCTGAAGTTGCACCAACTATGACAATTCTTTTCATAGGACAAACCGATTATTACTAATTAAGAATAAAAAGATTTCATTTCTTAAATACCAGATAAACCGCTGCAACCAGCAACACACAGGCTAAAGCATGGTTCCATTTAAACGATTCTCCTTTAAAAGCAATCGTACTGAAGCAAACAAAAACAATTAGTGTAATTACTTCCTGTATCACCTTCAACTGTATCAGATTAAACGGTCCTCCATTCTCGCGGAAGCCGATACGGTTTGCCGGCACCTGGCAACAATACTCAAAAAAGGCAATTATCCAGCTAAATAAGATTACTCCTATCAATGGCAAATGCTCAAACCAACTAAACTGCTGCTTCATCTTCAAATGCCCGTACCACGCACACGTCATAAAAATATTAGAAACAATCAACAATAAAATAGTATAAAACCCCTGCATAATGTTATCTGTATTAACTCTTAATAAGGCGCAAAATTATACATAATCTGCAATAGGCAACCGTTTCCTCTTCAAAATATTCGTATCTTTGAACCACCCTTGGCTGCAAAAACGCAGTAAAGGTTGCGTATATTTTACAGATCGTCTCCTATGAACACATTAATCATATTATTAGGCCCTACAGGAGTGGGCAAAACAGAACTCAGTCTACGTATTGCCGAACATTTCCGTGCCCCCATCATTTCTGCCGACTCACGCCAGTTATACCGCGATCTGCCAATCGGCACAGCTGCTCCTACGGCAGCCCAAATGGCACGGGTAAAACATTATCTGGTAGGTACATTAACACTGACCGACTATTATAGCGCCAGTAATTTCGAAGAAGAAGTAGTATCTCTCCTCCCTTCTTTATACCAAACTACCTCAACCGTTATTATGACTGGCGGTTCTATGATGTATATTGATGCTGTGACAAAAGGCATAGACGATATTCCTACGGTAACGCCGGAAATACGTAATTCCATTTATGCCCAATTCGAACGCGAAGGATTAGCCAATATATTGGCAGAGCTGAAAGTATCCGATCCTGTGCATTATGAAGAAGTAGACCGGAATAACTATAAGCGTGTTATTCATGCTGTTGAGATTTGCCGTATGACCGGAAAGCCCTACTCCTCTTTCCGTACGAATATAAGAAAAGAACGTCCGTTCAAAATAATAAAAGTAGGTTTAACACGCGAACGCGAAGAGCTATGCAACCGGATCAATCTCCGTGTAGATCAAATGATGGCTGACGGATTACTGGAAGAAGCCCGGCGGGTATATCCATATAAACACCTCAATTCGCTGAACACAGTAGGCTATAAAGAACTTTTCAATTATCTGGACGGTGCATGGACATTAGATTTTGCTGTAGAAAAAATTAAACGCAACTCACGCGTTTATGCCCGTAAACAGATGACCTGGTTTAAACGCGATGAAGAAATCCGCTGGTTCCATCCGGATAACGAAGCGGGAATCTTGTCTTATTTATGTGGTAAGTAATCTTGCTGGATATTCGTCATACTAGCCCAGATACTATAGCGGGCTTCGGGATTAATAGCCTCCAGGCGTGCAAGAACATCCTTCATTTCAGAACGGCTTGAACCGGATTCATACGGACAGTTCTTTATTTGTTTCCGATAACCTTTCCATTCTGCAATACGGATTAATTCTTTCTCTTCTACCAAACATAAGGGACGAATAATTTCCATATCAAATTTGTCCATTTTCAGTTTAGGCGGCATTGTCCCGAAAGCTCCCTGATGAATCATATTCATTAGTAAAGTTTGCAAGATATCGTCTTGATGGTGCCCTAAGGCTATTTTATTGCAACCATTTGCTTTTGCTATATCAAACAAAGCCTTCCGGCGTGTCCACGAACAAAGGAAACAAGGCGACTTACGCGTATCGGTAGAAGCATCGAAGCCCGTTTCATGCACAATGAAAGGCAAACCATGTTCATCGGCACAACTTTTCAGATAATCTAAATCCGAATGATACGGGATAGTAGACATTACAATATGGGTGACCACTACCCCGAACTTAGGACGGAATATTTTAGAACGGCGCCCCAGCAAATCCACTAGAGCCAGCGAATCTTTCCCCCCCGACAAACCAACCAATATTCGGTCTCCGTCTTGAATCAGGCTATAATCAAAAATAGCCTTCTTAACCTTTTCCTCTATTTTGCGAAACAATAATTCCTCTTCCGTCAATTTTGCCATATATAACAGTAAATACAAAAGACAAAAGTAAGCATTAATATCCGTTTCCTCCAACATTATCCTATACCCTTTTCATACAAAAAAAACAGCCATTTCCTACCGACAAACGAATCGGCTCATACTTATGAATTATATAAATCGAAGTTATGAACCAAATAATTTATACTTATGATTCAATTAAATCTTCGGGATGGGAACTTTTTTTATTTACATAAGTTTTTTCACCGATTGCTTTTAATATATAAGCAAAGCCATTATCTTTGTGTACACTAGAAGACATGAAGAAATGAAACGGTTATCAAAAAAAGTAATTTATACGATAGGTATCGCTTTATTATGCGGAAGTTTGCAGGCGCAAAGCCTGGATCAAGCCAAACGATTATACACCGAAGGAAAATATGCAGAAGCCAAGCCTGTGTTTGAGAAATTAGTCAAACAAGCACCCAATAATGCTTCATATAACCATTGGTATGGCGTTTGCTGCTTTGAAACAGGAGAGCTTTCCAAAGCAGAAAAGCATCTAAGCGTTGCCGTTAAACGAAAAATTCAGGATGCTTACCGTTACTTAGGAGACGTTTATTACCAGACATACCGCTTTGACGAAGCATCTGATGTATACGAAGAATACATAGACCTTCTGACCAAAAAGAAACAACCGACAGAAACCGTAGATGCAAAACTGAATTTAGCAGAAAAGGCATCCCGTATGCTGGACAAAGTAGAGGATGTCCAGGTTATAGATAGCATGGTTGTAGACAAAAATGCTTTCCTTTCGGCTTATACATTAAGTGAAGAAAGCGGTAAGTTGATGTATTTTCAAGATTTCTTTGAAACTTCGGAGCCGGTAAACTCTACCGTTTACATGAACCAAAAAGGAGACAAAATATATTATGCCCATCCCACGGATGAAAACCATTATTGCCTGTTCAACCAATCTCTTTTGATTGACAAATGGGGAGACGAAAAACAACTACCCATGAATATTAACAGTAATGAAGACGACAATTATCCTTTTGTTCTTTCCGATGGAGTTACAATTTACTATGCATCCAAAGGAAACGGCACGCTGGGAGGCTATGATCTGTTTATAACCCGTTACAATTTAGGTTCGGACAACTATCTTACTCCGGAGCAATTAGGCATGCCCTACAATTCGCCTTATAACGATTATATGATGGTTATAGACGAGGCTAAAGGACTAGGATGGTTTGTTTCAGACCGCTATCAACCGGAAGACAAGGTATGTGTATATTTATTTATTCCTAATGACAACCGTTCACGTGTAGAAAGCGACGATATTGAAGTTAAACGGGCACATGCGACTCTTACTTCCATACAAAGCACATGGAAACATGACAGTAATTACGAAAATCTGATCAAACTGGCCCATAAGGAAATTCCTGACGGCAGAGTAGAGATTAAAAAAGACTTCGAATTTGTAATAAACGACAACACCGTATATTATACGATGGATGACATCAAAAGCCCCGAAGCCAAGAACCTCTATTCGAAAGTAGTAACATTAAATAAACAGATCAAAGAGATTAACAATAAACTGAATAGACTGCGTACAACGTGGAACAACAGCAACAATGCCAAGCGTGATCAATTAAAGCCTCAGATTCTGCAAGCAGAAGATCAACTTTACGAATTGCAGAGCCAGCCCGCCGAACTTGAGAAGAGAGCGCGTAATGCAGAAATTAATTTCTTGAAAAAGAACAGGTGAAACAGTTAACAAACTATTATGATACTGGATATTGCCATCATTGCATTCCTTTTGATTGTAGCCATAGTGCTCATTCTGTTGGAAATATTCTTCTTACCGGGAATTACACTAGCCGGTATAGGTGGATTTATTTTTGCGGCAGGCGGCATTATATTTGCCTATTCAGCCGGGACGATGATAGGCCACATATCATTAATAGCATCGATTCTGGTTTTCGGTATCGCCTTTGTATGGCTGATGCGGTCTAATTCATTCAGCCGGGTAGCTTTAAAGACAGACATCAATTCCAAACTAACTTCAAGTCGAGATCTGGGCATCCAACCTGGCGATGAAGGTATTACTTTATCCCGTCTGGCCCCTATCGGCAAAGCCCGTATAAACGGAATCAATGTAGAGGCGAAGTCCGAAGAAGAACTTTTAGACGAAAATACTCCGGTTATCGTTGTCCGCGTAGACAGTTACAATGTGATTGTAAAACCAAAAGACGAACAAAATTAAGTTACACATTTAAAATTAAACAATATGGAAATGACCTTTTTGCCTCTTATTCTGCTGGGTGCTGCGGTACTGCTACTGGCAATCTTTTTCTATTATGTACCATTCCTGTTGTGGATATCAGCAAAAGTATCGGGTGTAAACATTTCACTGATTCAACTCTTCCTGATGAGAATCCGTAAAGTGCCTCCTTACATCATTACCCGTGCTATGATTGAAGCACATAAAGCAGGTCTGAAAACATTGACCCGTGACGAACTGGAAGCACACTATCTGGCCGGCGGACATGTAGAAAAAGTGGTTCATGCCCTTGTTTCCGCATCCAAAGCAAACATCGACCTACCCTTCCAGATGGCAACAGCAATTGACCTGGCCGGACGCGACGTGTTTCAAGCCGTACAAATGTCGGTAAACCCTAAAGTAATTGATACACCACCGGTTACAGCCGTTGCTAAAGATGGCATCCAGTTAATTGCAAAAGCCCGTGTAACAGTTCGTGCTAATATCAAACAGTTGGTAGGTGGAGCCGGAGAAGAAACAATCCTTGCCCGCGTTGGCGAAGGGATTGTATCATCAATCGGTTCGTCGGACAGTCATAAAACAGTACTCGAAAACCCGGATTCCATATCCAAACTGGTATTGCGCAAAGGGCTGGATGCCGGAACCGCTTTCGAAATCCTGTCTATCGATATTGCAGACATCGATATAGGTAAAAATATCGGGGCTTACTTACAGATGGACCAGGCGCAAGCAGATAAGAATATAGCCCAGGCAAAAGCCGAAGAACGCCGCGCAATGGCAGTAGCTCTTGAACAGGAGATGAAAGCTAAAGCACAAGAAGCGCGTGCTAAAGTTATAGAAGCAGAAGCAGAAGTTCCAAAAGCTATGGCAGATGCTTTCCGTAACGGAAATCTGGGAGTAATGGATTATTACAAGATGAAAAATATAGAAGCAGATACTTCTATGAGAGAAGCCATTGCCAAACCCAGCAGTGCTCCTTCCAAACCATTAAAAGATTAGAAGATGCAAACAATTCCCGAATCAGAATTAATAATCAATGCAGATGGAAGTGCCTTCCATCTGCATCTGAAACCTGAACAGCTAGCCGACCGCATTGTGCTTGTTGGAGACCCGTCACGCGTTACAACGGTTGCCTCTTACTTTGACAATCAGGAATGTGAAGTCTCGAGCCGGGAATTTCATACAATTACCGGAACCTACAAAGGGAAACGGATTACAGTAGTATCTCATGGCATTGGAACCGATAATATAGACATCGTACTAAACGAGTTGGATGCACTTGCTAATATAGATTTTGCAACACGTACAATAAAACCTGAATTCCGCCAACTAACACTGGTTCGTGTAGGAACGTCGGGAGGATTACAACCTTTTACTCCGGTAGGCACTTATGTTGCGGCCGAGAAATCGATTGGTTTTGACGGTGTGCTTTATTTCTATGCCAATTCTGAGAAAATACGTGACATTGCTTATGAGAAGGAATTAATAAATCAGCTGGATTGGAAACTAACGGGTCTGACACCTTATGTTGTTTCTGCCGACCATTCTTTGATTGAACAAATTACCCGCAATGACATCATCCGTGGCGTAACAATTGCGGCAAATGGTTTTTATGGTCCTCAGGGACGTAAGCTCCGTCTGCCACTCGCCGATCCGGATTTAAACTCAAAAATTGAAACATTCAATTACAACGGTAGCCATATTACGAATTTCGAAATGGAAAGTTCCTCGCTTGCCGGACTTTCCGCATTAATGGGACATAGAGCTATGACTGTTTGTTGCATCATAGCCGGACGTGTCAACCAGGACATGAACACAGAATACAAAGGTTCCATTCTCAACCTGATAGAGACAGTTCTGGACAGGATTTAAGTTCTTACGGATATGCAGTGGGAAAACAGTATTTTAGAAACCCTGGAATGGGGAAATAACATCAGTAATAAAGAAAAGAAAAGAAACTGAAAATCGCGGATAAGATTGCATCAATGGTCGCCAATGAAAGATGGCCCGGTAATTACAGAAAATGGCAATTTAATTCTGGATGTATGTGAAATATCGGGATATATAGAATCCGCTATCAAAGCCATTACGGGGGGGGCATTGAAAGCGGACTCTTTATGCACTATGACGTACAAGTAATAACGGGAGAAGAATAGATCACATTAATCTTTAATAAATCCCTGATCTTTCAACACTTTCATCAAAACTTCCGAGAAGTATTCATTATTCTTCTTTGTATAACGAATATCAGTAAAAACTTGCGCTAAGGTTTCCTTATTGTTTATCGTTACATATTGTTTGTTCACTTCCAGATTTTCCTTCTCTTTATAAAAAGCATCAATAGAAGCCGGTGTATAATCGACATACGCTTCCTGATGGACAACAGCCGACAAAGGCAAACGTTCCACTTGCTCAGGTAACGGTTCTGCGGGGTAACCAACTGTTACCGTAACAATTGGTACAACTAAATGAGGAAGAGACAAAGCTTCTATAATTTTATCCGCATTATATGCGGTTGTACCTAAATAGCAAATACCTAAACCTTTCTCTTCTGCAGCATCACAAAAACTCTGGGCAAACAACATAGCATCTATTGTAGAAGCTATAAACGTTTGCATATTATCGAAACCGGGCTCCGCTTTCCTCTGCTCCGCCCATTTCACAAAACGATTTGCATCGGCACAAAAGGTTAACACCACAGGAGCTCCCGTTATCATTGGCTGATTAAAATGTAGCGGCGACAGTTTTTCTTTATTTGCTTTATCCCGGGTTACAACAACGCTGTATAATTGCATATTCCCCGTATTGGATGCACGCGCAGCAACCTCAAGCAGTTCATTCAATAAGGTATCCGGTATATCTTGTGCTGTATATTTACGGATACTTCTTCTATTCTTCATGCTATCTGACATAACACTCTTATTTTTTAATTAATACAAAAAACCTAATACCCAAACAGGCATACGATTCGTGATACATTTAGGCAAACCATATACTGCAGCAAAACTATTTTCTTTATTTTTTATAGGTTCATAATCACGTAGCGGATCACCAACCATAAAAGTATATTTGTTATTTATAAGGAAATCATCATTCTCTATCATTTCCAAAGTGGCGACATTTGATAATTGGTCTACAAAAAATGTCTCCCCCATATTACGGCGATTATCTTTATTTCCGTAAAGGGCAGCCAGCAGATTCGTATTTCCCATATAAATTTTCTGATTCAAAGGTGTTATCCTTGCCATATATTTAGGCATATAAATAAAACCGCAATCATTCAGATACCCCATATAATCGTCTATTTGCGGACGAAGTAAACCAACATCCTTCAACATTTCTGCAGGGCGTATACGTGCCGGCACTTTCTCGACAACAGACATTAGTAAACGTTTAACTTTGGCTACACCCGCCGGATAAAGTGTTCTAAGAACTGGCAAGTCTACATCTAAGGTTTCACGAACCGTATCAGCTAACCGGTAATAAAAAGCATCAGGATCCTGCCAGTAAAAAGGATAGCAACCGTGTTCAAGATAATTACGAAAAACGGGGACAACGTTAAACTGAGCATTAATCTTCTTCACGAACTCAGCATAATTCTTTAATAAATCGTCTAATGGAACAGGAGGTATATCCAATATACTTTCGTATGAAAGAAATTCCCGGAACGACATCGTATGCATTTGATAACATGCAACACCTCGTTTTAATTCTTTCTTAACAACAGGCACAGACTGTAGGATTGAAGCTGTTACAATTATATGGACAGAAGGATTTTCATCAAATAAAATGCTTACTTCTTTTATCCATTCCGAATAACAATGAACATTATCCAAAAACAAATGTGTACCACCTGCCTTACAAAAATCCTTAACCGTATCCAACAGGGTGTTACGCTGAAACCACAGATTATCCAAGCTCAGATACAGGGCAGTGTCCGAGTTATCAAAAGTAGATTTTATATGTTGTAATAACAATGTAGTCTTACCAACACCTTGTTGGCCAAATATGGCAATCAAACGATTGTTCCAATCAATCTGTTTATGCAGATAACGAAGGAAAGTGCAATTCACCCCCTTTATTAACTCATGATGGTTCAAATGGAGCATGTTCATACGCAGACCTTTTTTTGCAAAGATAGCAATTGTTGAAAATAATCATGTAAATTTGCAGTGCAAGAAACGTCTTCTTGCCGTGTGCTTGCCTAACCACGTATTAAAAACAAGAAAAAATGAAACAACAAGAAGCCGCCTTAGTATGCTTCTCCGGTGGACAAGATTCCACAACCTGCCTTTTCTGGGCAAAGAAGCACTTTCCAAGAGTAGAAGCCGTAAGTTTTACCTACGGACAAAAACATTCTTTAGAAATTGAAGTTGCCCGTAAAATTGCATCCGAAGCAAGTATACCATTCCATTTACTGGATGTATCATTGATCAGCCAATTAGCACCAAACTCACTAACCGACACGTCCATTCCAATGGATCAGGATAAACCGTCAGACAGTTATCCCAATACATTTGTGCCGGGAAGAAACATGGTATTCCTCACATTCGCTGCAATTATGGCAAGAAGTAAAGGAATATTTAACCTCGTAACCGGAGTTTCCGAAGCAGACTTCAGTGGATATCCGGATTGTAGAGATACATTTATCAGATCACTTAATGTTACATTAAACCTGGCAATGGATGAGCAGTTTGTTATTCATACACCTTTAATGAAGCGGGACAAAAGTGACGTATGGGAGCTATCGGATAAACTTGGCGTATTTAATCTGGTCCGTACACAAACACTCACTTGCTATAATGGCATTTTGGCAGACGGGTGTGGACATTGTCCGGCTTGCAAATTACGTAAAGAAGGTTTGAATAAATACTTACAAAGAAAAAAGCAATAATATGGATACAAGACAAAATGAAAACGAATTGCATTTATTGGGCAGTTCAACACAATACAAACAAGATTATGCCCCCGAAGTCCTGGAAGCATTTACAAACAAACATCAGGATAACGACTACTGGGTGCAATTCAATTGCCCTGAATTTACAAGTTTATGTCCCATCACCGGTCAGCCGGACTTTGCTACTATTCATATAGATTATATTCCGGACATAAAAATGGTAGAAAGCAAAAGCCTTAAACTCTACCTGTTCAGTTTTCGTAATCATGGGGCATTCCATGAAGATTGTGTAAATATCATCATGAAAGATCTGATACGGTTAATGGATCCGAAATACATAGAAATTACCGGTATCTTTACTCCTCGTGGCGGCATAAGTATCTATCCATACTGTAACTACGGACGTCCGGGAACAAAGTATGAAGAATTAGCAGAAAAACGTCTCTTTAACCATAGAATCCAGTAAATTCTGTTTGGATAAAGTTTCATTCTACTAAAAAAACTGTAAGTTTGTGAGACAATTATTATCTGTAAACCTAAGTAATATTCTAGACCATGAATAAAAAAAACATGACTGTCAAAGCCGTACTTTTCACTTTAGCATGTACGGCTACTATTGGAGCGAACGCACAGAAGCAGTATCCTCAACCGGAAAAGATGACTCCCGGAATGTCCGAATACTGGACACCGCAGCCCAAAATTGTTACACCAGGCGACATCTGCACTAATTCTGCGCCGTCTGATGCTATCATATTATTTGACGGCAAAGACCTCTCTGCATGGGAAGATTCAAAAGGAGGCCCCGCACAATGGACTGTACATAACGGAACATTTACAGTAAACAAACCCGCCGGCGATATACTGACCAAGCAAAAATTTGAGAACTTTCAGTTACATATCGAATGGTGTATTCCGGAAAATATTACCGGAAACAGTCAAGCTCGTGGCAATAGCGGAATCTTCCTGCAAGACATGTACGAAATACAAGTACTGGATTGTTACAACAATGAAACTTATGTAAACGGCCAGACAGGTAGTGTCTATAAACAAACGCCTCCACTAGCCAATGCTATGCGTAAACCGGGAGAATGGAATGTATACGACATCATTTACACTGCCCCTGTTTTTAAGGAAGATGGTACATATCGTATCCCTCCTCACGTAACAGTTATACAAAACGGTATTGTCCTTCAGAATAACACAACAATATTAGGAACAACCGAATATATCGGATTCCCCAAGGTGATTAAACATGGAGCAGGCCCTATCAGGCTGCAAAGCCATGGCGATCCAAGCGAACCCATCAGTTTCCGCAACATTTGGCTAAGAGAATTATAATATAAACAAGAAAGGGCTTTTAAAAGCCCTTTCTTGTTTATATTTCCCTACTTTTGAATAAGCTGGTTTTCACTAATAGCAACGCAACCTGGATAGCAGTCACAGGTATATTCCTACATCCATTCCAGACAGTCAAATAAAACCGGAGAGAGTTGTTTACTTTAATCCAATCTCAGATCAAATTCTTCTTTCAACTTCGATAAAGCCGGATTTATACTTAACAGATGTTCAAACTTTTCTACTGATGTATATGCCAGATGCTTTTCATTTGTTTCAATAATCCGGACACGCATCTGGATACGTGAATTCTTTAATTGTAAACGAAGAAATGACAAAATATCGATAGCTCCGTTTATCAACTCCTCCCGTTGTCCCGGATTATGCACTGCCACCTCAAAATAATAGTTTTCCTGTAATACAGGTTTACAGTTTATCATTGTGTTCTTAAGATAAACTTTCTTATCTATTGTATCAGCAAAAGCATCCCAATTACGAATCAATTCCTCTTCAGAAAACGGATTTGCCAGCTCTTTTGAAGTATTAGATATTTGTTGGTCTATCTGTTCTTTTGGTTTCTCCACTCCTATTTCTTTTAATGAGATTCCCACAGGAGGGCGCATAATAGATTTATTGCGGGGTGTCGCCGGAGGTGGAGTTTGAGAAGGAGCCGAAATAGTAGGAGGCATTTTTGTTGTCACGACCTGTTGTTGTATAGGAGCAACAGACGGAGTAACTACAGAAGCCTGTACCTGTTGGGCTACCAGTGTTGTATTTGAAGGTATCGGTTCAATCAGTCCTTTTTTTTTACTGTCTTCCTGCGCCGGATTACTTAACTGGCATAACTGGATCAATGTCAATTCAAGCAGCAGACGCTTATTCCGGCTGGCACGATAATTCAAATCACACGTATTAGCCAGTTCGATTGCTTTAAACAATAATGCATCCGGGCACCGTTTTGCCATTTCTTTATACCGCTCCCTGATAGAAGCGCCTACTTCGAATAAGACCAGAGTAGATTCATCTTTGCACACCAACAGATCACGGAAATGCCCGGCCAGGCCTGTAATAATATTTTGTCCGTCAAAACCTTTATTCAGTATTTCATTAAGCAACAACATAGAAGCCCTTACATTACCGGAAAGAAAGGCATCCGTCAAACGGAAATAATATTCATAATCCAGCACATTCAGGTTATCAATTACAGCCTGATAAGTAATATTTCCATTTGTAAAACTAACCACCTGGTCAAATATAGACAATGCATCGCGCATTCCTCCATCTGCTTTTTGCGCAATCACATTCAAAGCTTCCGGCTCCGCATTCACTCCTTCAGATGAAGCTACATATTCTAAATGTTCCACCATGTCGCGAATGGATATACGCGAAAAATCATATATCTGGCAACGCGACAATATGGTAGGGAGTACCTTATGCTTTTCTGTCGTAGCCAATATAAACAGTGCATGGTGGGGAGGTTCTTCCAATGTCTTCAGAAAAGCATTGAAAGCTGCCGAACTCAACATATGCACCTCATCAATAATAAAGACTTTATATTTTCCTATCGGAGGCGGAATACGTACCTGGTCTATCAAAGCACGAATATCGTCTACCGAGTTGTTGGATGCAGCATCCAGCTCATGGATATTATAAGAACGTTGTTCAAGAAATGCCTTGCATGATTCACATTCGTTGCAGGCTTCACCTTCCGGTGTCGGATTCAGGCAATTTATGGTTTTTGCAAAAATACGAGCACATGAAGTCTTCCCTACCCCGCGGGGGCCGCAAAATAAATAAGCATGCGCAAGTTTGTTACTTTGTATTGCATTTCTTAATGTAGTGGTAAGAGATTTCTGCCCGACTACACTCCGGAATGTAGAAGGACGATATTTTCTTGCCGATACAATATAGTTATCCATCGTCTGCTTTTTTATTGATAAGACAAAGATAAACAAAATAATTCATTTACCTTTGCAAAAACTATGATTCCATGTCACGCATAAAAGAGTTTTATAATAAATATCTATCGTGGATAAACATCTATTGGTTGGTTACCATTGTATTTCTGGCGCTTACTTTCACAACCGGCGACAGCAGCCTTTACCAGCGTTATACATACGATGAAAAAATCCGTAGTTTGGAGAAGGAAATAAAACACTATCAGCAAGAGATTGAAACAAACACAAAAAAACTGAATGATCTTCATACGGATAAAGAAGGTTTGGAACGGTTTGCCCGCGAAGAATATTACATGAAGAAATCAAATGAAGATGTTTATATTATAAAAGATAAATAATGAATCAACAAGTAAGAACTATTCTTTTTAATATAGCCGGTCTTCTTATACTGATTGGCGCTGTATCGCACTTCTTCCACTGGATAGCAGCACCTTATCTTTTTGCTCTTGGCGCAGCCGGTTATGCAGTCAGCTATCTGACTATCCAGACAAAAGAAATGGACTTCAGGAATCGTCGTTTACACCGCTTCAATATCATTGCTGGACTACTAATGATTTTCGCTTCGGGATTAATGTTCAAAGGAGGTAATGAATGGGTTATTTGCCTGACTATTGCAGCTATTCTACAAATGTACACGGCTTTTGTTGCTTCTAAACAGGAGAAAAAGTAAACAGGAATAATTCCAGATACCATCCGTTTTCCCATTTCATTTTATCGGTGTCGGAAAAAAGTTTCATCCCGATGAAAATAAAGTTTCACCATAGGAAAAAAAAAGTTTTATCAGGGGAAAAAAACAAAGTACCTTACAATTTATTCCTCTCATAGGAATCCCGTACCCAACAAAGGTAGACCAATAAAGAGGCCACACAACATCCTGCCCCACTAAGATAAGCAACCGACAAATTGGTATACGAAGCAATAAAACCGGCCGAAAGCATCCCTATACCCACTCCTAAATCCAAAGAAGTAAGAAATGTAGAAGTAGCCGTTCCCCGCATGTGATGAGGTGCCACATTAACAAAAAGGCATTGGAAAGCCGGTACGCTAATACCAAACCCCATACCGATAGTTAATGCTAAACTAAAAAAGAGAATCTCATTATGAACCAAGGCAAATAACATAAACGATATGACTAAACTAACCAATGAGCAAACAGAGACCGTGTGAATCTTTCCATGATCCACCAAACGCCCCGAAACAAGGCGTGAAGTACCAACCCCGACAGCCATAAAGATAAAGAAGTACCCGGGATCGGATATTCCTGTTTCTTTTCCATATAAGACCACAAAGGAAAGAATCATCCCGTAAGGAATAGCGACAAACATGTACGAAAAAGCTGCCGGCAAAGCTTTTAACAAGATAAACCGGTCTAAAGAAAAAGAAGGACGGGACACCCTTTCACGTTTCGGATAACGAATCAGACTGACTGAAAATACACCAATAAAAGCAATCATTAACCCCGCTACAACCAAAGAATCAAACCCTTTCCATCCATACAAAGGAAGAGCAGCCAATGGAGCAAGCGACATACCCAGGTTTACAGCCAATCCGTAAAATCCCATTCCTTCTCCCCTACGCTGCGAAGGGATAACATCTATTGCAATTGTATTACCCGATACAGAAGTCAACCCCATAAATCCTCCTTGCAGGAAACGGACAGCTATAATACCAGCCATCGTAACTGCTACCAGATATCCGGCAAACAAGCCTGCAAAAACAATAAAACTAAAAAGATAAAGTGGTTTCCGCGAAAAACAATCCACCAGATAACCTGAAAAAGGGCGGACGCACATTAAGCCAATGGTATAGCTAGCCATCACCAAGCCAACTTCCGATGCTTCAATTCCCAGTTCATCCACCAGATAAACCGGCAACGTGGGCACCAACATATAAAATGCAAAGTTCATCAAAAAATAAGAGAGGCAGCATTGTACGAAATTCCTGTTCCACAAAGCAGGATTCTGTGTATCCTTTGTATCCATCACCAACTAATTATCAAACAGGGAGCAAATGTAAGAAAACAAAAGACCAACTCAAATGAATAAAAGGGTTCTTTATTCGCAATCAACAGGAAGTAAGCTTTCTCTATATTATGCAAATTCGCTTAGTTCCAACCAACGCATTGTCTTTTCATCAATTTCATCTATTACTTTGGCAATGCGATCCGCTTTTGCCATCAGTTCGTCATTTGATAATGAGCCACTACTCATAGCCAATTCTAGTTCTGCCTTTTCCGTTTCAAGGGCAGGTATCTCAACTTCAAGCGCTTCGTATTCTTTGCGTTCTTTAAATGTAAGCTTTTTCTTCGGTGCGTCAGATGAGCGGTTATGTTTTTCCTGAACAGGACTTAACTTGGCCTGACGAGCTGCTGCTGCTTCCTTCTCCTGCAGATCAATCGCTTCTTTCCATTCCCGGTATTGTGTATAATTACCAGGGAAATCTTTTATATCAGCATTACCACGGAATACTAACAGATGGCTTACCACTTTATCCATAAAATATCGGTCGTGTGAAACAACAATCACACAACCTTTGAAATTGGAAAGATATTCTTCCAATACATTCAAAGTAATAATATCGAGGTCGTTGGTTGGCTCATCCAGCACAAGAAAGTTCGGATTCCGCATCAGTATCGTACAAAGATATAAACGGCGTTTCTCGCCTCCACTCAACTTATAAACGTAGCTATGCTGTTTTTCGGGAGCAAAAAGGAAATAATTCAGGAACTGGGAAACTCCCATTTTACGGCCGTCACCCAAGTCAACATATTCAGCAATATCCTGTACTACGTCAATTACTTTCATTTGTTCGTCAAACTGCAAACCATCCTGACTATAATAACCGAAACGCACAGTTTCGCCAATATCGAAACGGCCACTATCCGGTTCAACTTCACCCATCAGCATTTTAATAAAAGTAGACTTCCCGGTTCCGTTATTCCCTACAATACCCATCTTTTCATATCTGGCAAAAACGTAATTGAAATCTTCCGTAATTTTCAGATCACCAAAACTTTTACTTACATGTTCTGCCTCAAATATTTTCGAGCCAATATACGAAGCTTTCACATCCAGATTAACATTACCGGCTTCATGCTGCTGTTTTGCTTTCTTTTCCAGTTCATAAAAAGCATCAATACGATATTTGGCTTTCGTTCCGCGCGCTTGCGGCTGACGGCGCATCCAGTCTAATTCTTTACGAAGCAAGTTGCTTGCACGGTCTACTTCGGCATTCAATGCCTCCATCCGCTCCTGGCGTTTTTCCAGATAATAGCTATAGTTCCCCTTATATTGGTAGATTTGTTTCCTGTCTATCTCGATAATTTCACTACATACACGGTCCAGAAAATAACGGTCGTGAGTCACCATCAATATACTGATATTGGCACGGCTCAGATATCCTTCCAGCCATTCGGTCATCTCCAGGTCAAGGTGGTTGGTAGGTTCATCCAAAATAATCAATTCAGGATCGGTAATCAGTACGTTGGCAAGTGCCACACGTTTCAACTGGCCTCCGGAAAGCTCACTTATCTTCTGGTCAAAATTGTAAATCTTGAGTTGCCCTAAAATCTGCTTAGCCTTCTGCTCATAATCCCACGCCTTCATGTTATCCATCCGGAGAAGGATATCTTCCAGATTAGAATGGTCATCACTAGCCATAGCCTGTTCATATTCGGCTATCAGGCGAACGGTTTCATTTGAAGAATAGAAACAAGCCTGCAAAACAGTCAGTTCGGAAGGATAAGCAGGAGATTGCTCCAGATACCCAACTCTCAAATCATTACGAAAAACAACGGAGCCGCTATCATAGTCCTCTTTCCCGGCAATAATATTCAACAAGGTTGTTTTTCCGGATCCATTCTTCGCAATAAGACCAATCTTCTGGCCTTGTGCAATACCAAATGTTATATCTTCAAACAAAACCAAGTCTCCAAAACTCTTAGTCAGCCCGTTTATATTTAATTGTGACATCTAATCTACCTTTTTCTTTTGGGACAAAAGTAATAAAAACAGAACCATTTACATACACAGAGTGTTAATTGATTTAGAAATTTCATACTTTTGCATCGTTAAAAAATACACGTTTAATACATATACATTATGTTAACATACATGATCATCGTCTTCCTGGTCGGATATGTGTTGATTGCCCTGGAGCATCCGCTAAAGATTAACAAAGCAGGAACGGCTTTACTTGTCGGAACCATTTTATGGGTATTATATACATACGGGGCACCTTCTTTCATACCCAATGCATCCGTCGAAGAATTCAAACAATTTTTACAAAATAACCCATCTTATTCATTATTCTCTTTTAAAGAACAATGCATTCATTTTGTCGTAGAGCATCAGGTTCTGGATAGCATCGGAGAAATAGCCGAAACACTTATCTTCCTGATTGGTGCAATGATTACGGTTGAACTCATTGACGTACACGGTGGATTTATGTTTATCACCAACCGTATTATCACAACAAAGAAACGCAAGCTTTTATTCATGGTGGCGATTATTACATTTTTCATGTCTGCCGTTTTGGATAACCTGACTACTTCCATCGTTATGATTATGCTGATACGCAAATTAATCGGGGATTATAAAGACAGATGGGTATTCGGGAGTATTATCATTATCGCTGCCAACAGCGGAGGAGCTTGGTCTCCGATCGGAGATGTAACAACAATCATGTTATGGGTAAGAGGAAATATTTCCACAGCTTCCACTATTCCGCATCTGATTTTGCCTAGTATAGTATCTGCTCTGGTTCCGGTCTTGTTTGTTATGAAATACCTTCACGGAAATGTAACACCCCCGAATGTTTTCGATAACAACCCGAATGAAGAGGTACTAAAGTTCTTAAAAACAAAAGAAAAACTATCCATTCTTATATTAGGCGTATTTTGCCTGCTTTTTGTCCCGATATTCAAGACATTGACACATCTGCCTCCTTTCATGGGCATCCTTATGGGAGTAGGGATTTTATGGTTCTATACCGAAATAATGTACAGGAATAACCGGATCGAAGAAGACTTAAAGCTGCGTCTTTCCAAAGTTGTCCACCGTATAGACGGCTCAACATTACTATTCTTCCTCGGTATTTTATTAGCTGTAGACGCATTACGCTGTAGCGGAGCACTTACCGGCTTTGCCCTCTGGCTGGACAAAACTGTTGGTAATGTGTATGCTGTCAATTTAATTATCGGTACATTATCGGCTGTTATCGACAATGTTCCTTTGGTTGCCGGAGCAATGGGTATGTATCCCATAGCGAATGAAACAATGATTGCAGCAGCTGCCGATCCCGTATATATGTCTCATTTCGTGCAAGACGGCGTGTTCTGGCAATTCCTGGCATACTGTGCCGGTGTAGGAGGAAGTATGTTGATTATAGGTTCGGCTGCAGGAGTTGTCGTTATGGGATTGGAACGTATCAACTTTTTATGGTATCTGAAACGTATTTCATTTATAGCCTTGCTTGGCTATCTGGCCGGAGCTGCCGTATATATCATCCAGAGAATCGTTTTTAATTTTTAAATATCACATTTATGATTCTAATAGCCGATAGTGGTTCCACAAAAACAGAATGGTGCATTGCGGACAATATAAAAGGGATTTCCGTCCAAACAGTTTTAACAGCAGGAACAAATCCATACTTCCAATCTCCTGAAGAAATTGCAGGAGAAATAAAAGATACACTTTGCCCGGCTATTGCAAACTACAAAATAGATGCCATTTATTTCTACGGGGCAGGATGTGCTTTTCCTGAGAAAAACAAGATCATAGCAGATGTTTTACTTCGTCACATACCTGCACCTATAGAAGTTTACAGCGATTTGATGGCTGCAGCTCGCTCTCTATGCAAAACCCAGCCGGGAATAGCCTGTATTTTAGGTACAGGTTCTAATTCTTGCCTGTTTGACGGAGAAGAAATAGTAGAACATGTTTCCCCGTTAGGTTTTATTCTGGGAGACGAAGGCAGTGGAGCTGTTTTAGGGAAAACTCTTATAGGCGATTGCCTGAAACGTCAATTACCGGAATATTTAGTCGACAAGTTCATGAAACAATACGATCTGACTCCGGCCATAATTTTAGACAGGGTATATAAACAGCCTTTCCCAAATCGTTTCCTGGCAACACTTTCCCGGTTTCTGCTCGAAAATATAACCGAACAACCCATTTACAACATCGTATATTCCGGTTTCCGCAATTTCTTTATCCGCAATGTAATGCAATATGACGGATTCGACAAATATCCTATACATTTCACAGGATCTATTGCATTCTATTACAAAGAAATTCTGAAAGAAGCCGCATTATCATTAAATTTGCAGACAGGAAATATAGAAAAGGCTCCAATGCCCGGACTGATTTCTTATCACTCACATACATAAACTAACATGGCATTCCAAAAAATCACAGAATCCGATTCTTTATATAATGATCTGGATAAAATGTCTCTCCGGGAAATACTGGAAGACATTAACAAGGAAGATCAAAAAGTAGCAATTGCAGTAAATAAAGAAATTCCGCAAATAGAGAAACTGGTCGCGGCTATTGTGGAACGAATGAAAAAAGGCGGACGGATTTTCTATTTGGGAGCAGGCACCAGCGGCCGGCTCGGAGTATTGGATGCATCCGAAATTCCACCCACTTACGGAATGCCAAACACTTTAGTTATCGGACTAATTGCCGGAGGAGACACAGCACTACGCAACCCTGTCGAGGCAGCAGAAGACGATTTGGAAAAAGGCTGGAAAGAATTGGAAGCCTATCATATCAACCAAAATGATACTGTAATAGGTATAGCAGCTTCGGGTACAACACCCTATGTTATCGGGGCTCTGCGCAACGCACGGGCACGCGGCATCCTGACAGCTTCGGTCTCATGTAATCCGGATTCGCCTATGGCCAGTGAAGCAGACATTGCTATCGAGCCGATAGTCGGGCCTGAATTTGTCACCGGAAGTACACGGATGAAAAGCGGAACAGCACAAAAAATGGTACTTAACATGATTACCACCTCCACCATGATAAAATTGGGAAGGGTAAAAGGAAACCGAATGGTAAACATGCAACTCACCAACCAAAAGTTGGTAGACCGCGGAACCCGCATGATCATGGAAGAACTAAGCCTGGATTATGAACAGGCGAAACACCTTCTTCTTTTACATGGTTCAGTAAAAGAGGCTATAGATTCTTTTCACAGAGAATGGCGCTTAAACCAATAATAAACAATTTGTACGTAGCCTGACTACAGCTGCCGGCATATAGGCTACAGCCGGTATCGGGTTAGCCATAGGTTCCGGTATGTACGCAATAGGCGTAGCCGCAACTATTCTTACACTAATCGGGCTGGAATTATTAAGTTACATTTTTAAAAGCATCGGACTACGCAGTTCGCTGATTGTCTTTTCTACAAACCAAAAAGATATTATTAAAAAGATAGCCCGCCTTTTAAATGACCGCGGACATATTATTTCATCCTATGAGATGAAGCATCTCAACCATACAGATACCGATTCTTACATTGTCACTATGGTAATAAAAGCTAAAAAGAACACAGAAGAAAGCCATTTACTTACCCTTATGGAAGAATTTCCGGAAGTTACTGTCGAGAGAATTGAATAGTTTATCGGTAGACAAGGCAAGTTTTATTACATTTGTCCCCGTAAATATCAATATAATAAACAGTGATGAATATAATCTCTAAATTATTCAGGAAGAATAGCGACGTAGCAGAAGAAACCGGCAAAGGTTCAGTTGAAGAATTTGTATCTCTTATCCGTGTATATTATCAAGCCGTAATGGCTGTCAACCTCGGTATTACCAATTTGAACATCTTGCCCGACATGGCATTGTTCAAACGTATGCTGAAGATACCGACCCAAAACAACAAACTGGGAGTTGCAGAAAAATCACGTGTCCGCAAAGTACTAATGCAAGATTACGGGCTGGAAGAGTCTTTCTTCAAAGAAATAGATGCCTCCGTAAAAAAGAATTGTAAAACCCAGAACGATATCAAAACATACTTTTTCGTATTCCAGGGTTTCAACAACGACCTGTTTACCTTGCTTGGTAATCTGATGCAATGGAAATTCCGTTTTTCCATGCTGGTAAAGAAGCTACTAAAGAATATGACACAAAAAACGATTCACGACATTCTTACCAAGTCTGAATGGAAAGACGTCAGCGTACAGAAAACAGCATGGAGCATCCGTAAATATGCAGAAACACTAGGCTATTCGGAACAATGGATTTCCAACTTTGTGTATAACGTTGTTTTATTAGCTAAAGAAGACAATAAACGGGAGCTTAAAAAGAATGGACGCGGACAATAAACCAATAGAACAACATCCGCTTGGTTTCTTTTTGCCGGCGAATACACATTTACTTATGTTAGGCAGTTTTCCTCCTCCGAAAGCAAGGTGGTCGATGAATTTCTACTATCCGAACATACAAAATGATATGTGGCGTATCCTCGGATTACTGTTCCATGCGGATAAAGACTATTTTCTGGCAACAAAAAAAACGTTCAGTGAAGAGAAAGCAAAGAATTTCTGCCTGAAAAATGGAGTCGGTATCGGCGATACGGCTATGGAAGTAATCCGTCAGAAAGACAATGCATCCGACAAGTTTCTGGAAGTGGTAAAGCCGCTCAATCCTGAAGAAATACTCAATCGTATTCCCGAATGCAAAGCCATTGTTGTGACAGGCCAGAAAGCGATGGAAACACTATTATCCGTATTGCCGGAAATGGAGGAGCCAAAAGTCGGTACATACACGGAGTTTGAATTATCCGGCCGCACGCTTCGTTTGTATCGTATGCCCTCTTCTTCACGCGCTTATCCTAAACCATTGGAAGAAAAAGCAGAAGTCTACCGGAAGATGTTTACCGAACTGGGAATGTTGTAAAAAGAAGGTGTGCCCCAAAAGCTATTACGGAACTCAGATGGCACACCGCCTTTTTATTTACCTTATCCGCAATGAAAATAAGCCTTAACCAGCTCTTTCATTCCTTCGGGATTATTCTGTAAATCCGCACGCAAAGTTGCATCATTATATGACTTCAGTTTCTTTATTATACCATCAATCATTGCCGGGCTGAATACATTGTATTTCTCAAAAATGGCACGCTGCTGTTGCAGGCGGTCGGCAGAAGCCGCACAACTATCGGGTAGCTGCTCCAATGATTCCAGCCGGGCAGCATTCTCGGCCTGGTGAATATTTACATTAACATACGTCTTCTCTGCGATCTCCAAAGCATTTTCCATTTCAAATCCATGACGGCAAGCAACAGCCAACCCTGCAAGCAATTGATATAAATCGGCCGACCCATCCGGCGAACGCATTTCCACAGTCTGCTTTTGAGTTGTATCATAATGGCTTTCCTCTTCCAAAGGGTTAGCCAACATGCACATATCCGTTTTTGCCGACCATCCCAACGGTACACGAACAAGAACGGAACGGTTCCGGTCTCCCCAACAAATATTAGTAGGGGCTTCCTGGTGGGGAACCAAACGGAAGTAAGAAGTAGGATTTGTATTGCCGAAAGCAGTAATAGACGGAGCCAATACCATCATACCGGCAATCGCTTTGCGTGCCGTTTCAGAAAGGATGCCATTTGCCAACATCCGGTTCTTCCCATCCTTCATCATACGCATGTGAATATGCAAACCCGACCCTGCTTTTCCAACAGTTATCTTCGGTGCAAAAGTGATGTTGTAACTATATTCATTTGCCAGATTACGAATAACCCATTTTGCTATCATCAGTTGGTCGGCAGCATCGCTGGCACGCGTGGGAAGAAACTCTATTTCGTTTTGCTCATACACCATACCGTCCAATGTAAAGTTCCCGACTTCCGAATGTCCGTATTTAATCTGTCCGCCGGCTTGCGCAATATATTTCATGCACTCGGTACGAAACTGATTGAACTTGGCATACGGGCCCGATTCATGATAACCACGCTGGTCTGTGGCCGGGAAAAGTTCGTCATCCGGCGCAATTACATAATATTCCAGTTCTCCCATTGCCTGAAACTCCATACCCGTCACATCGGTAAAAGCCTTACAAGCTTTATGCAACGTATATTCGGGTGCACTTTCCAACGGAGCGCCGTCTTTATTAAAGAAAGAGCATAACATTGTAAGAGTAGGCGAAGCCGAGAAAGGATCAAGAAACGCCGTACGGAAACGGGGTACAACATATAAGTCGCTGCTTCCGGCCTCAATAAAAGAAAACAGACTGGAGCCATCGACACGTTCGCCACATGTCAATATCGCGTCCAGGTAAGCAAGATTGTTAATAACAAAATTCAAGGTTTTCAAACGCCCGTCACCTGCCGGATACATAAAATTCACCATGTGTATATCATTTTCCTTGATATACCGGATCATATCGGCTTTTGTAAATTCCGAAGCGGGTTTCTGCAGGAACTCCACTAATGTGTTAGAGTTCATTTCTAATTCATTGTTCATGTTTAGTCAATTGTTTTTTACAGTATTAAGATATAAGATAATATGCCTTTTATTCGGTGTCCTGTAAGCCAAAGAATTTTTCCTTGCTGCTGTCTCCCGAGATAAATGAAGAAATAGCATTCGAAACCTCGATAGGACGATCCGACTCTATAATATCCACACCTTTCCGGATTATCTGGCGATAAGCTTCCGCCCGGTCATCTTCCGTTGGCAATTTATCATCCGTAGGAGCTGCCGAAACCATACACATAACTCCACGCTCATGAAGCATATCCATCACTTCGAGATTTTCCGGCGTTACCTGCGGACCAATGTATGCCATAATATGATTCCAGGGAATCCCGTTTGCTTCATAGTCTTGCAACGCCTCCTTAGTTTTAACAAAGGCTTCAAACATAAAGTCAGGGTTTTTCTCGTAGTAAAAACGGGCATCAGCACCATTATGAACCGTTATCATGACGTAAGGTTCGGCCTCCATATCGGTTATAAGTTGTGCCGTACGTTCCATCGGAACATCTTTCTTATCCAGTATCAGCACAGTCTTACCTTTAGCCCAACGGATGGCATCTTCCAGTTTAGGAATCCTACAATCCGTCAAATTGCCATCCGGGTCTTTTAAGCGTAACTTCTGTAGCTCCTCCCAAGTATAGTCTGAAACTTTTCCGGTTCCATTGCTAGTCCTTCCCAATGTATCATCATGAAATAAAACAATCACACTGTCCTTCGTCAAACGGGGATCTATTTCAAAAGTGGCAGGGGTATAACTCAGTGTATTAGCAAAAGTTTCAAGGCTATTTTCTGGAAAACCTTTTGCCCTGCCGCCACGATGTCCGCTAATCAACGGAATACGATCTTCCGTATATTGGTAAAATGATATTAAATCATTCACACTGGCTATTTCAATTGTATTCAAGCCATTATATTCCACATCATTTTTCGGAGTATTCAGCACACAGGAAGAACACACCAGTGCAAAAGCACATATTATGACAGTAATTTCCGGTTTCATAACAAACTTGCTTTTATTCATTCGCCTTACAACAGACCAAAGATATGATTTTTATCAAATAAAAATTTCATCGGGATCATTTTTTGAAATCATCGGGATCATTTTATAAAAAGATCCCGATGATTTTCAGCAACGAAAACATGGTCATTTCATAAACATTCAAACAAGGGCAGCAATCTCTCAAAGTTTCTTTTTTAATGCCATTTTAATTAAATTTTCGTAATATGCTTATACACAAAGATTTTTTAATTATCTTTGAAAAAATCATCCAAAACTCAATATCCACTTTATTTATTAACAGAAAGGAGAAATAATTCTTTTGTTGACCGTACCAGGCAAATGCTAAAAAGCAAGTAAGCCCATCATATATGTTTACGATTTAATGAAGTACCTTGAATATATAAATTACCAGAGATGAAAAAACTAAATTTAATTCCGGCAATGATCCTATTCATAATGGCAGGATGCGGAAAAGGGAATAACCAATCGACTGATAACTTTATTACAGTAGATGTTACAGCAAATTATCCAAAAAAGGAATTAATTCTTCAGGACTTTATGGATGTAGAATACATTCCGTTGGAGACGAAAGATGATTTTATCACTACAGGATGGCTTCATGCAATTAGCAAAGAAATCATAATAGTCAGAAATAGGAGAAGATCCTCCGATGGAGATATATTTATTTTTGACAGAAATGGCAAAGCTTTAAGAAAAATCAATCATCGAGGTGAAGGCTCCAAAGAATATACATTTCTCTTAGGAGTAACTTTAGATGAAGACAATAATGAAATTTTTGTCAATGATCATTTCTCAGAAAAAATATTGGTATATGATCTGTTCGGGAATTTCAAACGAAGCTTCAACCACAAGGAAAATCGCCAATATCATATGGAAATATACAATTTCGACCGAAATCATTTAATATGTCGTGACAATGCTTTAGATAAAAACTGGCAGGAAAACCAAAATGTATTTTTGATTATATCTAAACAAGACGGAAGTATTATTAAAGAGATTGAAATTCCATATAAAGAGAAAGTGTCATCGATATTATTTCCTGCCGACAGAAGTTCTTTGATGCCAATTCGTAATCGTACACTAGTTCCCCATGGTAACAACTGTTGGATGCTTATGGAAAATTCATCAGATACGATATACGATTTTTTTTCCGACTATAGCATGGTACCTCTTATAATTCGGACTCCCTCGATACAATCTATGAAACCAAGTGTATTTTTATATCCGGCAGTTCTTACAGACCAATACTGTTTCATGCAAACCGTAAAGGCCGAATGGGATTGGGTAAATAATACCGGACATAAACGAACTAACCTAATGTATGACAAACAGATGAATGCCATATTTGAATATGTAATGTATAATGCAGATATTGACAATAAACAGCCTATAACCGTGACTTCTGAAATCACATTTGGGAATAAGGAAATTGCATTTGTGCAAATATTAGAAGCCCCCGATCTTGTGGAAGCCTACGGGAAAGGACAACTGAAAGGCAAACTGAAAGAAATTGCAGCCGGATTGAATGAAGAGTCAAACCCGGTAATTATGTTGGCTAAGTATAAGAAATAAACATAAATAGGGGCGATCAAAATATAATATTTTGAATGTATAAATAAAATTGAATAGAAGCCTTAACATCAAAAAAGAACTAAAGCAAATAAAAATAGCGATGTAAGCAACTTATGTAATATATCAGAGGACGACAATACTATAGTTATATCTGTTGAATGACTGCTACTAATTGGTTTTTAATTTAATGACATTTTAATGACATTTTCTTAATAGGCTTGTTTATGGTATTTTAATCCATTAGTTTTGGAAAAAATAATTTAACCTTAGATCTCTCATATATGCCTATAAGCTACTCTTCAATATTATATATAGGAACACAGGAAGGACTGGATACTTGTTCGAGAGAAATATCCGGCTATCTGGTTAAGTTGTTATCTGCCCATTATCAACTTCATCTGTTGGGAGACCTGTTTTCTGAGCAAAGCTATGAAGAGGGACAATCTTACGATCTGATTATCATTCAAAATTCGCTTAGCCTTATACGCTATAAAAAACAGCTTAAGCGGTTGGGTAAATCTCCTGCATTGTTTATTGCTACAACGAACCGTTTAGATAGTTACATTGCTCCGTTTAAAAATCTGTATGGAGTACTGAGTATGAGTGATGCAGCCTTGCCGGCTTTTGGTATACCGGAAGAAATGATGCTTCATTTTAATTATCCGGTGAAGAAAATGGCTAATTACTACTTTTACGAACAACAACCGAAGTATTGCCGGATTGTTTATTGTCCAACCGGAAATACAATCAAGGAAAGTGACCTTAAATTATTGACTTTTCTGCATAAAACAAATGCCCTGCTAACTATCGTTTCAGATGAATATCGATGTTTAAAGAACGCATTGCCTTCTTTTGTCATAGTCGCACCTAGCTCTTACAAGCTTTCCATCTATAGGAGAGCGCATTTGGTGGTAGCCTCAGGTATTGATGCAGTGCGTGCGATGGCACTTTGTAAACCCTGTGTTATTTTAGGAGATTACGGCCTGGGAGGAATGGTGACGCCTGCCAACTATGACCACTTGCAATCTGTTTCTTTTAGAGGTCGTAAAGGTGCTTGCTTCAAAGAAATGGTTCCTTTGGATTTGTTGGAAGTGGAAATTCGAAAGTATTTTACATCTGATTCCCTGAAATCTTTTTTTGAGGTTCAAAAAAAGATATTTGCGGATTATGGTAAAATTATTATTGATAAAAAAATATTGGAAGAAACAGAGCGGATAATCAGTTTGTCTGCATCGATAAACAAACGCAGCGAAAGGTATTCGTTAAAGCCCCGCTTATCCTCTTTGTTTGCTTTGGAAGAATCGGACGGAAAACAAAATCTGATGCGTGGGTTCGGGTGTTTTGGCGAGATAGATATAGAAATGGCCAACCTGCTGAAACAGTGTGACGGAACTTTGTCTGTACTGGAGTTAGCCGAACGAAACGGATATAATAAAGAGGAAACCGGAATACTTTGGTCTAATCTGTATGAATTGTGGAAAGAGAAACTAATACTTTTTTCACCATGAAACAGTTGCCGGACTTTGATTTAAGCATCGTAATACCACTTTGTGGCCGGTTAGATGAATTTAAACGGGTATTCTCGTCTGAATCGAACTACTATGAACGAAACGGTATTGAAGTGGTGCTGGTGATCAATAAGCCGAACGAACAGCAAGAGACACTGGATTATATCCGTACTTATCCATTTATCAATTGGAAAGTAGTGATTAATAGGCAAGATCACTCGCAACACAATCCGGCAACTGATTTTAATGCCGGCATCCGACAGGCAACGAAACAATACGTTTTGATTATGTATCCGGTATTGGAATTTTGCTCAGACGTAATCTATGAGTTACGCGAAAAGCAGGATTCTTACCCGGAACATTATGCTGCCGGTCAAACCCGGTATATGGATAAGTTGATTCCATATGGAAGCGTCATGGCTAAAAAAGAATATTTTGAAAAGGTAGGCGGATATGATGAACATTATGCCGAATGGAGAGACGCCGATGACAATTTGCGCAAACGTTTGGAGTTAGCTGGCATCCATCAACTGTTTTTCCCGGAAACTATATCGATTCAGAAAGAAGGTTTCTATCAGGAAACAGTCATACAGAATGAATTATTATCGGAGATACTTTTGCCTGTAGAGATAAATGTGAATAAATCTGATTGGGGAACCAATTATACGGTAGAATATGACTGGAAAGAACATCCTTATGCCAAACAGCAATGCCAGGATTATCTTTTAACCTTAACGCAATTTGATCTACTGTCAGATGATATATTTGAAAAGTCATATCCTTTGATTGCATTAATCCCTACTTACAACGAATCTGAACGCATAACTGATTGTTTGCGTAGTGTAGAGAAATATTGTGACGGTATCATCTTGCTGGACGATGAAAGTACGGACGATACCTACCGGATAGCCCAATCGGATAAACTATTAATCAAAGCGAAAAAAGCGCGTACCGAATTTAATGACAAACAAAACCGCAATATCCTGTTGGACATAGCCTCGTTCTTTAAAGCGGAATGGTTCATTTTCATAGATGCAGACGAACGGTTTGATGACCGGTTTGTGGATTTGAGGGAGGTGATGAAAAGAGACGATGTAGATACGGTAGGGGTTTGGATTGCAAATTTGTGGGATAGCATGGAGACGTACCGGACGGATATGTTAGATTCTCATCCATTATCTCAAAATGGATTATGGTTTAGATGGAGGATGTTCAGGAATAAGGGACGGATGCAAATTAATGCAAAACGACACTTACATTTTAAATCAGTTCCATATTCTGGTAATATGCATTTTAGCAAAACATTACTTCTGCATTTGGGATATCTTGATCTAACAGATAGAAACAGGAAGTATGAGTTTTATATAAAAGAAGATAAGCAAGAGCTGTTTTTTTATTATGATATTCTCTTGAAATCTATAAAAACCAGAAGAATTAATGATATTGAATTAAATTTCCTTGTCATTGGAAATGTATTTGATATCAGGTCTATATAATCTTAGTTTTTCAAATATTATGAAGAAGTCAATTTATGTTTCACCATTTATCCCTTCTGGTGACATTTGGACACTAGGGAAAAATAAAATTAGCACGTAAGGTATTTATTGATTTTTTGCATCAATAAGTACCGACTATACTAAAAGCTCATGTGGCTTTATTGGCAAAAAGTAGTTATTTGTTCTAATCGTATAACTCTAAATAATTCTAATAGATGAAACTAAAGAAGTTAAAATTGAATGAAGTGGCAAGAGCTGAGTTGAATGAACGAAGTATGTGCCGTATTCTAGGAGGAGGAACTCCCGGTTGTTGTCAGTGTAGTTGTGCGTACGAAGGCCAAGGTGGTTCTACCACAAGTGCGAATAGTGGTGCTAATAATGCCGGTGGATATACATCGGACGGCTCTAATCCTTGCTGTGGAAATCCACCACATTGGTCTTGCGGAACTAACGGCTTCTGCTCTTGATAAACTGTGTACATAGGTATCTTGTAAGGAAAACTTGTGTGATTTGAAATTAACAAACCACTGCACTACTACAGAAGTTACTCTGGTAGTGCAGTATAACCTCATATAATCTGCCAGTATGAATAAAATCCATAAAGCCATCTGTCACTCCGGCTTCGTTATTGCCCTTATAGCGGTAAGCGTTTGTTGTACGAAACCTATGCAAGAGAGTTTCCCCAATCGGGTATCTTTTGTTATTAACCCTAAAAGTCTAAAGATGGAGTTGCCGGTACATTTTAATGACAGTGTAACTGCAAACTTAATTTTTGATACGGGAGGAACGGCTTTGGAGTTAGATTCTTCTTTTTGTATAGCGCATCCCGCCATTATGCATTCATTGCCAGATGCTGTATTTCCAACAGGGACTGGATGGTCTAAATATAGTGTACCGGCATCAATCTATTATTCTGCAGCAATGACTTTTCATGTGGGAGAAACGAGCCTTCTATTTGATAGGATGAACGTTTATGATTGGAAAGGATTTACGCATATGAGTTGTTCTGATGGACTGTTTCATATTCCACAAAATGATACAACACATATATGGGAACTGAATTTTGAACATGGTTATATAGAGATTCATTCTGACTCAAACTTCGTTATGCCGGAAAACTGCCAGACATTTCCTTTGACACGAGGTTCACTTTCTCGGGTTTACGTTGACTTACCCCTGCAAGTGACCTTCTCAGATGGAGATACTTTAACGCTTAATCATACATATCTGATAGATACCGCCATGTATTGGGATGTAGTTCTGATTTCCGGAGTACCGGAATTTGATTTTTTCAACAGCCGCCAAGATGCAGTCTGGGTACAAGAGCCCTATTATACCCGACGTTTTATTGTGGGTGCTACACTATCCAATCAAGTACAATTGGATTCATTGAGAATTCATACAGCCGACTTTCCTACTTCAATGCCTGGTCAATATTTGGTAGGACTGAACTTTCTCAAAAGATTCAATGTCTATTTTGATTTGAAAAACAAACAACTAGGCTTATTGCCAATCAAGAGCTTCCAGCGTATTTTCAATCCATTGTCCAAACGTTTTCACATGTCTTCCAACATGAATAAACAAGGGAAGTTTATTATTGATAAAATAGCTGATTATGATGAGAATTATTGTAAGAAAGCGGGATTAAAGGAGGGGGATGAAATTATTGCTGTTAATGGGAAAGATATTAAAACATGTACTACTGAAGAAAAGAAGGAATTACTACTGCAAGATACGCTTATGTATGATATCAATCGCCAAGGAAAGCGATTGAAAATAAAAGTGATTGTGGACAGGAGCGAGAATTTTGAACTCTGATATATAAAAAACAGAACGTTTATAATCAAGTGATTTTATGAAGAAGTCAATTTATGTTTCACTATTTATCCCTTCTGGTGACATTTGGACACTAGGGAAAAATAAAATTAGCACGTAAGGTATTTATTGATTTTTTGCATCAATAAGTACCGACTATACTAAAAACTCATGTGGCTTTATTGGCAAAAAGTAGTTATTTGTTCTAATCGTATAACTCTAAATAATTCTAATAGATGAAACTAAAGAAGTTAAAATTGAATGAAGTGGCAAGAGCTGAGTTGAATGAACGAAGTATGTGCCGTATTCTAGGAGGAGGAACTCCCGGTTGTTGTCAATGTAGTTGTGCGTACGAAGGCCAAGGTGGTTCTACCACAAGTGCGAATAGTGGCGCTAATAATGCCGGTGGATATACATCGGACGGCTCTCATCCTTGTTGTCTACCTACACCAAATTCGTCTTGTGGAGTTAACAGCTTCTGCTTTTGATAAACTGTGCACATAGGTATCTTGTAAGGAAAACTTGTGTGATTTGAGATTAACAAACCACTGCACTACTATAGAAGTTATTCTAGTAGTGCAGTATAAACCAATATAATCTGCTAATATGAATAAAATCCATAAAGCCATCTGTCACTCCGGCTTCGTTATTGCCCTTATAGCGGTAAGCGTTTGTTGTACGAAACCTATGCAAGAGAGTTTCCCCAATCGGGTATCTTTTGTTATTAATCCGAAAACTCTAAGGATGGAATTGCCGGTACATTTTAATGACAGTATAACTACAAATTTAGTCTTTGATACGGGGGCAACTATTCTTAATTTAGATTCTTCTTATTGTATAACCCATCCCGCTATTATGCATTCATTGCCAGATGCAATATTACCAACAGGAACGGCATGGTCTAAAGGTAGTAGTGCACTAGCCTCGGCATATTATTCTGCTGCAATGACTATTCGCGTGGGAGAGGCAAGTCTTTTGTTTAATAGAATGAATGTTTGGGATTGGAAAGGAACTATGTGCGATTGTTCTGATGGATTGTTTCATATTCCACAAAATGATACAACACATATATGGGAACTGAATTTTGAACATAATTATATAGAGATTCATTCTGACTCAAACTTCGTTATGCCGGAAAACTGCCAGACATTTCCTTTGACACGAGATCCACTTTCTCGGGTTTACGTTGACCTACCCCTGCAAGTGACCTTCTCAGATGGAGATACTTTGACGCTTAACCGTAGATTTCTGATAGACACCGGTATGCATTGGGATGTGGTTCTGATTTCGGGAGTTCCGGAATTTGATTTTTTCAACAGCCGCCAAGATGCAGTCTGGGTACAAGAGCCCTATTATTTCCGGCGCTTTATTGTGAACGCTACCCTATCCAATCAGGTACAATTGGATTCATTGAGAATTCATACAGCCGACTTTCCTACTTCAATGCCTGGTCAATATTTGATAGGACTGAACTTTCTCAAAAGATTTAATGTCTATTTTGATTTGAAAAACAAGCAACTAGGCTTATTGCCAATCAAGAGCTTTCAGCGTATTTTCAATCCATTGTCCAAACGTTTTCACATGTCTTCCAACATGAATAAACAAGGAAAGTTTATTATTGATAAAATAGCTGATTATGATGAGAATTATTGTAAGAAAGCGGGATTAAAGGAGGGGGATGAAATTATTGCTGTTAATGGGAAAGATATTAAAACATGTACTACTGAAGAAAAGAAGGAATTACTACTGCAAGATACGCTTATGTATGATATCAATCGCCAAGGAAAGCGATTGAAAATAAAAGTGATTGTGGATAGGAGCGAGAATTTTGAACTCTGATATATAAAGATAATTAAAAAGAAATAACATGAATGATAAAGTAAGCCGATACAACATTGAAATTGAATATCCTGAGGGGACTATACTTTATAATACACTGTCTGATACTCTTTTGCCAATAGAAGCAAAAGAGTATGCTGTAATTGAAACTTTGATGGAGCATTTACCGACGTTTCAGGAAAAATACCCGGACTTATATGCTGCATTCCAACAGTCTGGTTTCATTCTGCAATCTGATTTTGATGAACTGGCCTATCTCAAACTCCAGAATAGGCGAAGTGTGTATATGAATAGAAATTATCATCTTACGATAAATCCAACCTTAGATTGTAATCTGAAATGTTGGTATTGTTCGGTTGATTATGCCGGAACAAAACACGACAAAAACAGGATGAGTGATGAAGTGGTAGATCATTTATTAAAGCACATTCATTGGTTAGTAACTAAACATAAATCGAATTCAATACTGTTGGATTGGTTTGGAGGTGAACCATTGATGTATTTTAATGAAATAATAAAGAGTGTGTCAGATTTTGCATTGCCACTTGCACAGCAATATCAAGTTGACTTTAAGCAACAAATCACAACTAATGCCACTTTATTGGATGAAAATAAAATTAAATATATGAAGGAGGCAAAATTTAATTTCATTCAAATATCTATTGATGGAAATGAACAGCGTCAAAATCTTATTAAGTGCTATGCCAATAAACGTGGTACATATAGAGATGTTATGAATAATATAAATTTGCTAACAGAATTGATTCCTGATATAGCAATTTGTTTACGTATAAATTATGATAGACAGACACTGAAGGACATAAAAGATATTATAAATGATTTTACAGAAAATAGTAGAAAATGTATTATGATTGATTTTCAGAAAGTGTGGCAGGTTTCATGCACAAATGAAACGCATAAATTATTGAAAGAAACAAGAGACTTATTTACAAAGTCCGGATTCAGATCTCGCATTTGGACCTATACCCCTTTTCGTTACAAATGTTGCTATGCGGACAGTATTAATCATTATGTAATCAATTATAATGGTGAAATATTTAAATGTACAGCTCGTGACTATAATGAAAAATTAATGATAGGGAACTTACAAAATGATGGATTGATAAGTTGGAATGATGGGATAATCAGTAAAATGTTTGCTAAGGCAACATTCGAAAATGAATGTTGTGAGAAATGTCGAATATTACCCCTTTGCATGGGACCTTGTATTCAAAAAAACTACGAGGCACTTATTAATAATAATCAACCCACCTGTATATATGACAATCCTGAATACTATTTGTCTTCTTATGTCTTAGAAAATGCAAAAAATAGAAATTTAATATAATGGATAATAAGTACTTAACAGCAGATGATGTCAAATTTCAGTTAGCCAATCTGCGGCAATTAACGTTTGAGGTGACAGATGCTTGTAACTTATGCTGCAAATATTGCAACTATGGTGAGTTATATAATGACTATGATAAGCGTAAGAATTTAAAAATAAGTTTACCTGCTTCTCTAAAATTGATAGATTATTTAACTTCTTACTGGAATTCTGATTATAATGTTTCTGCTAAGCGATATACATATATAAGTTTTTATGGAGGAGAACCGTTATTGAATATGACATTTGTTAAATCGATAGTAGATTATATAGAGAAGCTTCCTTGCTCAAATCGTAGTTTTGTTTTCTCGATGACTTCTAATGCATTACTTCTTAATCAGTATATGGATTATCTGGTAGATCATGGTTTTAATTTACTTATTAGTTTAGATGGAGATGAACACGCAACTTCTTATCGGGTAAATAAGACAGGTAAGGTTGTATATTCAGACATTATTAGGAATATAGAAATATTGCGTAAAAAATATCCAGAATATTTCGAACACAAAGTGAATTTTAATGCAGTCTTACATAATCGGAATTCAGTCAGTAGTATTTACGAATTTTTTAAGACACATTATAATAAAACACCAAGTATTGGCGAGTTGAATAATATGGGTGTAAGCCCAGATAAAATAAAATTATTTCAGGATACGTATCGCAATTCAGAGGAGAGCTTACATCAAGCTGAAAATTATGAAGAAATAGAACAAGAGATGTTCTTGAAATCAGCGACCTATCAAACAGTGACGCATTTCATTCACCAATACAGTGGATATGTGTTTAGAAATTATTCAGACTTATTATATGGCAGAACAAACAAGAAAATTCCTACAGGTACCTGTCTTCCATTTAGTAAAAGAATGTTCGTTACTGTAAACGGTAAAATTTTACCGTGTGAGCGTATCGGACAGCATTTTGCATTGGGTAAAGTTTCGGATGACAGTGGCGTTGAGCTTGATTTTGAAATGATAGCTGATAGATATAATGCTTATTATGCCAAATTAGCACCTCAATGTAAGAAGTGCCATAAAGCAGCATCTTGTATACAATGTCTTTTTAACCTTAAAGGGCTAGAGGATTCCCCCGTTTGCTATGGATATATGGATAAGCATTCATTTGAAATGTATAAATCAAATCAAATAGCATTTTTACGTAAGCACCCGACAGATTATTATAGAATAATGGAAGAGGTCATAACTGAATAAAAACAAAATGCAACATGTTTGATAAAGAAAAAAAATATTGGTTAGTTATTGCTCCTTATGTATACTGTTGTATCAAGAACAAACAAGCTTTGTTATATAATACTAAAAATGGGAAGTCTTTAGAGATTGAAAATAAAGCCATAATAGCTTTATTGCAGCAACTGCATAAAAAACAAAATCTTGGTACAGTTTATTGTAAAGGTAATAGGTTGGTAAAACCTGAGTACAAAGATTTCTTATGTTCTTTTTTGGCGAAAGAAATGGGGTATATTCAGGATATAATGGATTTTCCCGAAAGGCCTATACAAATGATGCCTATTCTAAATATTCAATGTGACGTTGATAAATTACAAAAAACAGAAGAGAGAGATGTGGGAGAAATGGTTCTACTTTATTTGTCAGAATTGAATATTTACCTATATAATGTTTGTCATCATCATTGTGGTAACTGTAATAAGATTGCTAAACAAAAATTATGTTGCTATTTAAAAGAAAACGAACTATGTCAGGCTATTGACGTTACAGCATTAAAGCATATTTTTTCCCAAATTAAATACGCTCCAATAGGAAAGTTGAATTTATTTGGAGGTAATATATTTCAGTATCCACACTATGAAGCTTTACTACCTTTATTGACTCAATTCAAAGGAAAAATTCATATCTGGAGCCATTATTTGGACTTTGTGAATAATGTGAATTTGAATCCGAACTTTATTTACAATATTATTGTACCTTTTCCTTTGGAAAAAGAGCAACTGTTATTATCCTCATCACTGTTAAATAGTTTACAAATGAAAATTCATTTTTATGTTACTCAATATGATGAGTGTACAAAAGCCGAAGAGATAATAGATAAATATAAAATAGATGATTTCTCAATACATCCAGTATATATAGATACAAATTCGGACTTCTTTAAAGAATATGTCTATATGAGTAAGGATGATATTTTGCAGTTTAATACCTCGTTCAATCAAATTTTTATACACCAAAATATGAATTCACATTTCTTTGGTTCGTTAACAATATCCGTGAATGGAGATGTAAGCGCAAATCTGAATAGTCCTGTTTTAGGAAATATCTATAAAGATGCTTTAGTTGATATAGTGAACAGAGAAATGATAGAAAATACAGCTTGGAGGAAAATTAGAGATAGTCAGCCTTGCTCAGACTGTTTGTTTCAATATCTTTGCCCTTCCCCTTCTAATTATGAGGTTGTTATTGGAAAGTCAAACTTATGCCATGTGAAGTAGCGATCTGTATAGCCACATATATCTTTATAAAATCAAAAAGTGATACATAAAAGCACTTTCAAAATTTGGAAATATTTAATAATAACTTTAAGAAAAATGATTATTCATAAGTAAGACAAAAAATCAAAACCCCAGCCCTTCACGAAACACTTTCTTCAGCGGCATGAAAAAACGTTCGATCAAACGAAGATCGTCTGTTACGATTTCTGCGGTAGCGGTCATTTCGTGTGAGACAGGAAGCGTTTTACCATAGTTGGTAGTAAGTCCTTTTGGGAAAGCAATTTCAATGGTATAATTGTTATCCGTAGGAACTAAAGAAATACTATTAACGGTTCCGTTCACAACTCCGAATTCCTGATCCGGATAGTTTGAAAAACGCACAATCACTCGTTGTCCGACTTTCACCTTACCCGAACATGCTATAGGTAATAAAGCTTTTCCCATTAATAAATCGGAGGTGGCAGGCACTACTGTAAAAACAGGGTCTCCTAATGGGATATACTGATTTTCATTCCAATATTTTGTAAACGTAACCTTGCCATCAATTGGGGAGGTAAGGCAATAAGGAAAACTCAAAGGGAGGGGTAAATAAAAACAGAATTTACTTGTTTAAGACATTTTAATCCATTAGTTTTGGAAAAATTATCGATATAAAACAAGTGACTTTATTTTGAAACAAGGGAAAAATACAGTGGAGATAGCCAGCGATTTATGCAAAGGCCAATATACCGTACGAAATCAGATAAAATCGTTGTTTTCTAAATTAAAGGTTCACTCTATGCAAGAAGCTATCGAATTTGCTTGTTATCTCGAATATTACATCCAAAGAGAGAATAAGACCTAACCCATAAATTATTGTCCCCTAATGACAGTCTTTACTTATAAAAGTAGTTTAAACGAAAAATAAAATAGGCCTATTTAGGCTATTTTTAATTCCATGAAATGTGTTAATATTGTAAATATTTACATATCAAATAATTATTCACAAGACAAAAATATTTTTGAGTTAGTCAAACAGTATTAAAATATTGCTTATTATTACCATTCAATGATTGGTGATATTTTTATAATTGAGTGTTTAATTAAAAATAGGAGGATTTTATTATGAAAAAGGTGAGTACTTTGAAGCTTTCTGTGTTAAGTCTCAATGATTTGGAAAAGAGAGAAATGAACAAACTTTTAGGAGGGGGGAATTGTTGTATCTGCACATGTGGTGTTATTTTAAGCACCTTGGATACTGGTAATGCAGGAAATCAGTCAGGAGTTGTACATCCTGCAGGAGGTTATGGAAGTGGTTCTTTTGGTTAAAATACGTGATATAACTAAGGTTTATAAACAATAAGTCTTAGTTATATTTTTTTTAAATTTAAGATAGTAATTGTATGGTAATTTCGTTCTTAAATTCCGATATGGTTGTTTTTTAATGTATCAACTATTACTGTATTAACTAGTTGGAAATGTTGTTAAATACGCAATATGGCATAGTAAGAACAAATATATTTTTATTGTATTTGTTTTTATCTGTATTCGCCTCATGTAACAAAGGAGCTGTGACAGGAAAAACTTCTCTTGGGGATGATTGGGATGCTGTAGCATCAGTTACAATAGAAAATAATGACACTATAATTGTTTGTGATTTAAGTAAAGTTACCAAACAAAAAATACTACCGATATCGCTCTTTGTTGATAGTATTTCATATATTATATTAGAAAATGGTGATGATGCTCTAATTAGTAAACGTCTATCAAATGTTTATACAACGAGTAACTATATAGGAGTTACGGCTGGTAGTTATTCCCCTTTTAAATTATTTAGAAAAAATGGAGCATTTATTTGTAATATAGGAACAATAGGACAAGGTGTAGGGGAATATGTTGCTATTGACGCTGCGTACATGGATGAAGAAAATGACAGGATATATATACTTCCCTATTCTTCAGATAAAATATTGGTATATAATTTTAATGCAAAATATCTTTTTGATATTAAGCTAATAGAAAGGACTGTGTATGGTAGTTCTATTCGGGTTGATACAAAAAAAGAATCTGTTTTAGTTACAAATTCAATAGTAGGTACTCCGAATTATTTTGTTTGGATTCAGGATTTTAATGGGAATCTTAAACAAGGTATAAAATCCGCCGATTATTTCAAAAATCTTTCAGAGTCGTATGATGAGTCTACGTTGACAAGATTTCGAACGGACAATGTGGAATTATTCCGCTTTGGATACAGGAATACCAATGAATATTTGTATCATTATGATATAGTATCAAATAGGCTTATTCCCCAATTTAAAGTTATTAATGCTGATGAGAATTTGTCAATTATGATTCATGAATTACCATTTTATTATGTGATAGAAGAAGCTTGCTCTGTAGCTCCTAATCAGGATGAACTTGAAACTCGGAAGATTATTGTGGATAAAAAAACATTAAAAGGTTGTATAGTTGATGGATTTCAACTTTTAGATGATTTAGTTTATAATGATTATTGTTTATTTACTCAAATGCATGGAGCTGAATTTGCTATACTAGATATGAGTAGTATAATTGAAAATCGGATAAAAAAAATAGATAAAAAGACAACTAATATATTATTTTTGGAAAAAGAGATATCTGATCAAAAAAAAGATCAAGAGGATGAATGTTCTGTAGTATTTATAGGAAAATTTAAATAGTAGAGAAATGTTTATACGGACAAAAAATAGTAATCGATATTGGTTTTCAGAAAAAGAAAAACAATTTTTATATTACCCTGATATTCTAGAAAGAGGTAGTTATAAAAATAAGAAGGATAATTTTATGAAGTCAAATAATTTGGCAGAAGAAATTTTCCCAGATTTTATACTGAATTATGATTCTAATCGTCTTAAGGTAAATTTGGCCAATTTACGTATGTTGATGATAAATTGCTTTCTGCAACACTAGATAAAAAAAGTGTCAGATCCTTTTTAGGCATTGATGTTGTTGATAAAATTGTTTTATTTGTTGGCCGTTTTGATGAAAACAAAAATCCAAAAATTCTTTTAAAAGCCTTTGATAGAGTAGTAAATACCATTAAACATGTACATTTGATATTGGTTGGAAAAGGAGATTATGATTCTTTATTTCCATCTATAACTTCTTACGGTAAAATTTCATTTACTGGTTTTTTAGATTTAGACTCATTGCATAGAATATACTCATGTGCTGATGTTGGAGTTATTCCTTCTTATTATGAAGAGTTTGGTTATGTCGCTGTTGAGATGACGATGTATGGAATACCTATTATTGCTAATCGTACCAGTGGCTTAGCAGAGATTATAGAGGATGGAATATCTGGTGATTTATTAGATTTATATGATAATAAAAATGAAGACGTTTCCATTGAGCTTTTAGCAAATGCCATTATTCATTTGCTTTCAGATGATATACAGAGGGAAAAGTATTCTGTAAATGCTCATAAACAATATTTTCAGAATTACAGGATACAAACTTTTAAAAACACAATGTTAGAAATATATAATAAATTATTATAAAAACCTAAATTTGAATACTTTGGATTTCAATAAGTTTAAAAAATCACTTTGGTAGTATGCCAAATAATTGAATGGAATACAAAGTGTGAGTTAATAAAAGACAGTACCAAACCATAAAATTCCATTTTTTTACAATCCAATCACAACCCCAGCCCTTCCCTAAACACCTTCTTCAGCGGCATGAAGAAACGTTCGATCAAACGAAGATCATCTGTTACGATTTCTGCGGTAGCGGTCATTTCGTGTGAGACAGGAAGGGTTTTACCATAGTTGGTAGTAAGTCCTTTGGGGAAAGCAACTTCAATGGTATAATTGTTATCCGCAGGAACTAAAGAAATACTATTAACGGTTCCGTTCACGACTCCGAATTCCTGATCCGGATAGTTTGAAAAACGCACAATCACTCGTTGTCCGACTTTCACCTTACCCGAACGTGCTATAGGTAATAAAGCTTTTCCCATTAATAAATCGGAGGTGGCAGGTACTACTGTAAAAACAGGGTCTCCTAATGGAATATACTGATTTTCATTCCAATATTTTGTAAACGTAACCTTGCCGTCTATTGGGGAGGTTAGGCAATAAGTCAGTTCCCACGTATGAATTGCATTTGCCAACTCGCCGGCTGTTGTCTGTAAATCCTGTTGCAATTGGGTCTTTTTTTCCATTTCCTGTAATTGAAGATCTAACACCGTTGTTTCGAGTGATGCTATCTGGATGGCCGCATTTTCACATGAAGCGGCTACATCTTCTACCATTTGGCGGCTTTGTAACAAAGCAGACCGGGCTGTCTCTTGTTCGTAAGGAGAAATTACCTTCCGTGAAAATAATAGCGAATCTCTTTCATATTGTTGATGTGCAATATCATACCGAGACTCTACAACCAGAAGTTGCCTTTTAAGATTCTGTGCATATTGCTTATATTTATCAATTTGATTATGCGTAGCAGCTATCTTTTGCGGATAGTAATTCAGTTCTGTATAATTCCTGTATTCCTGCAGGCTTCTGAGGAAAGATACATAAGTAGTCTGTACATCTCCTAAAGCCATATCACGATCTTTCGGAAAATAAGCAGATAAACTGTCGGGATTATCAGGATACTGTTTCAGGTTCTCTTTTAAAAAGAGAATATCTGCTGTCGATGCCGGATTTTCAATCACGGCAAGTACTGTTCCTTCTGTTACACTAACTCCGTCGACCACCATTAATTGATTAATCTTTCCGCTAGAACGTGAAACTACTTGCACTGCCGGATACCGCCCGGTTAATGTCATTTCGGATGTGATTACATCAGGATAGCGAAAAAAATAACTGCCGATAAGTATTGCCATCGTGACAATAAACAACAAAGTAATTCCCCAACGAACAATCCATGCGGGGATACTGCCCATGACTTCCTGAACCTCTTCGCTACGAAGATCAACCTGCTTTACACTGTTTTTTTTAGTATTCTCTTCCATTAGTTCCCCATCTCCAATTGATTTTTGACCAAGGTATAATAAATTCCCTTTCGGGCAGTCAATTCTTCATGTTTGCCTTCTTCTGCAATCCGCCCGTTATCAAGAACAACAATATTGTCCGCATCCCGTACGGTGCTAAGTCTGTGCGCTACTACCACAACTGTTCTTCCTTCATAAAATTTATGGAGTTGTTCCATTATCTCCCGTTCATTATTTGCATCGAGCGCGTTCGTTGCTTCATCAAGGAAGATAAATTCGGGGTTCTTATATACAGCACGTGCTATAAGTATCCGCTGCCGCTGCCCCTGGCTTATACCATTCCCTTCCGAACCAATCCTGGTATTGTATCCCAAAGGGAGGGAATCAATAAAGCCTTTTATATTTGCTACTGTTACGGCATGCTGTAATTTATCTTTATCAATTGTGTCTGTCCCGATTGCAATATTACGTGCAATTGTGTCGGAAAAGATAAAACCATCCTGCATCACACTTCCGCTTTTTTGCCGCCAGACATGAGGATTTATTTGATTGAGAGGGATATTTCCTACGCGTATATTTCCTTTGTTCGGCTCATAAAACCCGAGTAAGAGCTTAATCAGAGTCGTTTTTCCGCTTCCACTGGAACCGACAATAGCCGTCACTTTCTTCTCCGGTATGGTGAGATTTACATTATCCAGCACATAATCTCTGTCAGCCCCATCATAACTGAATTTAAGATTCTCTATAGTCAACGTTCTCGTCTCAGGCAATGTAGTCACCTTCATGCCGGCATTCTCATCCTCATCTTCTTTCTGATGTATCTCCCCTAGCCGCTCCAAACTGATTTTAGCATCCTGGAAAGCACGTGCAAAACCAATAAACTGGTCTATAGGAGAAGAAAGCTGTCCGACAATATAAGTAAGAGACATCATCATACCAAGTGTCATATTCCCGGAAACGACTTCACGTGCTGCAAGGAAAGAGATCAGAATATTAGTTGTCTGACTAAAAAATGCGGTTCCTACCTGCTGATACTGCTCCACTGCCAGGCCTTTGATACTAATCTTAAATAATTTCACCTGTATACGCTCCCATTGCCAACGTTTTTCAGTCTCACAGTTATTAAGTTTAATCTCCTGCATTCCGGTGATAAGCTGAAAAAGATTACTTTGCTCCCCGGCAGCCTGTGCAAAACGCTTGATGTCAAGTTCACGACGATACCGCATGAAAGCCAGTACCCAGACAATATACAATCCGTTTCCTACTAAAAACAGCCCCAGAATAGAAAGGCTGTGTAATAAGCCAGCACAAAAGAAAAAACAATAAAGTTGACAAAAGAGAAAAGCGTACTGATAGATGAACCGGTCATAAAAGTCTCGATTCGTTTATGATCGCCAATACGCTGCATAATATCCCCAATCATCTTGGTATCAAAAAAACGGATAGGAAGACGCATTAATTTAGCCAGAAAATCAGAGATTAATGCAATATTTACACGTGTATTGACATGCAATAGAATCCAGCTTCTTATAAAATCGACAGATAATCGGGCAAGAAAAATGACAAGCTGAGCAATTAATATTAAAGTAATAAAGTTGAGGTTAGAATCCCGTATACCGGTATCGACTAAAGACTGTGTCAGGAAAGGCATGATAAGTTGAAATATACTGGCCGCAATCATACCTAGTATCAACTGCGTTAATTCATGCTTATAAGGTGAAATGTAACGGAAAAAGAAAGATAATTTATGTTTGCCTGCCTCTTTTTCATTTTCTGTTTCATAGAAGGATGGCCCCGGCTCCAAAAGTAAAGCGGTTCCGGTATCTTCATCTCCCGTTTTAGAACTGAGCCAGCAACGGGAAAATTCGGATTCGGTATAAGTTACCAATGTGTTTGCCGGATCTGCAATATAGAATTTATCATTTTTTACTTTGTAAAGAACAACAAAATGATGCTGGTTCCAATGAAGGATACATGGAAGGGATACCTCTTTTTTTAATTGTTCCAAAGTAATCTTCACACCACTTGTCCTAAAGCCTATAGATTCGGCGGCATCGCTGATTCCAAGCATAGATACTCCTTCGCGGGTAATAAAAGATTTTTCCCGTAAAGATTGAAGGGAATAGGTACGGCCATAATATTTTGCCACCATGCGAAGACAGGTAGGTCCGCAATCCATAGCATCTAATTGGAGGTAGTGTGGAAATGTTTTTTTTATCATAATTGCATGATTATAGTAAACTCTTTTTATTTTAAACGGCATAAATTTGCTTTGCCGATCGCTATTTCATAGTTTGAAGGTGATGGACATAAATATTTATAAATACAGGTATTGCATGGCTCTACTTTATCACGGGTTTTACGCCAAAATGTGCCGGTTTTTAATTCTTGATATACAGATTTAAGTATTGTTTCATGACAAGTTCCTATTGGTTCTGAATTTACGTTTGAACAAACATCTCCATTTATCCTTCCGGTTACATACTTTTCGGTATTCAAAGAAGAAAAAAAGCCATTGCTTTTCAGAAACTCATATTTCTTTATATAGTAAAGGATATCCTCACGGGATAGGTCTGGATATAGCGAAAGAAGGCACATTTCATTATTTTCTGAACATTCCGATTCATCCAGAGATCTGATTGTTTCTATAACAGGATGAATATTCACTAAACATAAATTCTTCATATCGTAATAATATGAAAAATTATTTTTTGTCTTGAAATACACTGTAGAATTCATAGATCACTTTTTTAAATGTACAACAATCACAATCGGATTATCCTCCGAAAAATCTCTCCCTGCAAACCGGGAGAACCGAGGGTCTGTCTTTGCCTTTTCCTTTAGCCACTCCTCTTGTTCGTATGGCCAGAAAAAGTCGATCATCTTTTCTCCAACAAGTCCGCATCGCATAAAGAAGTTCGGATATCCTGTCAAATCATCTTTAATTTTTACGGTCGATTTTATTTTTTTCTTCTTTTTGTCATAACAAATTAAAATGGCAGGAGATGCTGGCACTTTTCTCAATGGACGAAAAGCGATTATCTCTCCGGCTGTTATAAATACATAATTATTACTTTCATATACATTCGACACCGAATATTTATGGTCCATAAGTTTTGCCAAAGGAGTATTATCCAGCTGGCCACCCTGGTAATCTTTAAAAGCTATATCAAACAATTCTTCAAATTTATACAAGGCATCGTCCGGAAGCTTCAATTCGTCGAACTTGATAATCCATCTCGGACTAAACTCCGCTCCGGAAACTTGGAAAACAGTATCTCTGAAATAGTTATAAAACAAAACATCCTCCTTGTAATTAGTCATAAAACGATCATAAGGTCCATCCCATGAAAGAAAGTGAGAAACTCTGTTTTTATGCCATGGCATCACAAAATGTTTAGATACGAACTCCAAATTCTTGTTCATCACAAAAACCGTATCCGGGAAATTGTATAATAGTAACTTGTCTTTTGATGAATTGAAAGCCACAGTATTAGCCAGATTCTTATTCGTTATTACGAACTCCGATTTGTTCACAGAATATAAAGAACGTTCCTTGCCTGTAAAAAAGCCCAGACTATCATATTCAATAACCTTATGTCCTTTTGTATAAAAATTATCCTCACAATACGTAATTTTACTTATTATTTCCGCCGGCTCTTCTCCCGGGCCTTGTCCCAAATTCCCGACTTTAAATAAGAATTTACCTGACCAGTCAAAACAATAGTTCAGATAAGCGATATAACGAGGGCTAAAAGAATAAAAAGGATAATTTCGTAACAGGCATTCATCTTTGGTTTCCAGTGGGATATAACTGACACTATCTGCCAACTCCGACAATAAGATTTCTTTTTGCGGGTTCAATAACGCTTTGGTTATCTCAATAGTAACAGGCATGTCTTCAGGCTCCACGCTTTCGGCAGAGCTTGTACTTTTGTCTTGACAAGAGATTAGCGCTAATATAAAGTATAAGAAGATTGCATTTTTCATATTATTTCGTTTTTAACAACAAACATTCAATGTGAAAAATCAGTATCTTACATCAAATTCTTCTCGTTTGTAAAAAATCAATAAAGACCCCAATCTATAAGATACTGATTCTATTTATCTCGCTAAAGGAAATCTTAATATTTTGGTCTTGTAGAAATTGATGTTTTCTTACTTGATCAAGTCTTTTACAGACCAAAGTATTTAATTTGTTAGCAAGTAGTTCCCCATGAAGTAGTGTATTTGTAAAATTCAGCTTGGCTATTTAAGCCTGTACTTCCATAATAATCTCCAGAGCATGCACAAGAACATTTGCCACTTTCTGTATTGGCTTGTTTATTATCCAAATGAGAAGCACAGTAATTACCACCATAAATTCGTCCCATTTCACGATCTTTGAGATTGGATTTGCTGAGTGCATTCAGCTTTAAACTTTCGAGTTTTTCATTTTTTGCGTTTTTAAAATTGTTTTCAAGTCTTTTGGGTTAATTCGGCATTTTGTAGAAAGGAGACTTTTTACCTTTAATACAAAATGTATATAATTGGTTGATGTTTTGTTTCATGCTTTCGTTCGTGTATCGTTGTGAATACAGCATCCTACTCTGTTTCGCATATTTATCCAGTGATGGCAACTGTATGAAGTTGTATAAAAAAGCAACCAGTTCTTCTATTGGAAAACTGACGCAGTCATTTTTCTCTTGTAAATGCACTTTATATCCATTTAAACCGTCTATTATCATTTCATCCAACCCCAACGAATCTGTGCCTATTATGGGTAAACTGTGCATCATCATCTCTATTGCAACGTAGCTGCATTGTTCATGCATAGAAGGTAACACTCCAATATCACTCATCTCATAAAACTCTGCAACTTGTTCAGGTAACAATCTGCCGCAAAAAGTAATCCGTTTCCAAATAGGATAACACAGCGGTAGGTATTCTTTGAATGAACCATCGCCAATTATATACAAATGAACACTTTGCGCACTTGCAACAATCTTTTTAAATGCCTCTATTAAATATTGTAGTCCCTTTATATGATCTAGCCGCCCAACAAACAGGATCATTTTTTCATTTCCAGGAATACCATATTTCTCCCGTAATTGCATTTTGTCCATTACCGTGTGATAATCGGTAAGACCATTATTAATTAACCATAATTTACAGGTTGGTATCTCGTAATAATCAATTAGAATCTGTTTGGCAAAATGTGATAAACAAATTATTTCATCGGCTAATTTAAATAACTGTTGTTCAAATTGTCCGGAGTATATAACTTCTTTCTCGAAGTCAGACAAGTCATTCACATTTTTGGATATAATACTTGAAAGCCGGGTTATATTGCTCTGCAAGGCGAAACACCAAGTAAAATAATGAATTGCCAGAATTATTTTACTTTCCATCCATTTACCTTTTAAGCATTCTGCCAAAAAATAATCTTGCGTGTAGTTTAAATGGAATATATGGGAATCGGCAGATGAAACATACTGTTCTAATTCTGATACCACATATTGGCAATATCTCTTCCTGTTTTCTTTTTGTTCCAAATCCAACTCTTTTCCTGCATAGTCAAGCAGTAATGGTATATCAATATATCGGACTCCATTATTTGTAGTCATTGTTGTTGCCTCCACATACGATCTTAAAGTCACCACTGTTATATTAAAGTCGCTAACAGCACATGCAGAAATCACACTCTGTATATACGTGCCAATTCCATAAACAGAAGCCCGTCCTTTTTCATCAAAGAGATATAATTGATTCATACCAACACGCTTTTATTTACTGATTATGATTATCCAACCAATGCCATGTGTTTATTTCATTTTGTAAATCAGGACTGTTCATCCGGCAAATTCTGATCAACTCTTTTTTTGCTTTTAAGTTTTGTTCCTGATTTGCAAAACAAGAGTTTTCTTTGCGGGGATGCCATAGATGATATACCTGCCCTCATGTATTGTTTACGGTTTACCAAAAAGACGCCTCCAACAGTCAGCATACCGAACATGGTAGATAAAACGGGGTGCTTATTCTCCAACAGTCTTATATCCGGATTTTCCCGATATTTACTACTTAGTTCTTCAGGGATGCTATAGCAACATCCATCAAACGGATATGATAATACATTACCATACTTACGTATCGCTTCTGCCGCCACATACAATTGATCCAGAGGTACGACTATATCAATATCCCAAATCGCAACAATTGGAGTTCCAGCTCTTTTTATCATCTCATTCCGATAATGCGTATGATGAAAAATCCGGTTATTGTCTTTGCAAAAAATATACTCTACATGATTATAATGTGTAATGTTGACTAATTGAGTTTCACCCGCCTCTAGGAGGATAAAGCGTGCATTTGTCCGGGATGTATAGAATTCGATCATTGTATATAAATTTTCCAATCTTTGAGTGCTGTCAATTCTGACAGGAATTAAGATGGTGAGATCATCCAGGTTTTTATTTGCAGAGATGCAAGATGCGTTTTCTTTGTAATACATGTTTTCAATCATACGATTCTGTAGCAACTCAGCCTGAGTATTACATATATATTGGATACCGGCACCAATACCTGCTAAACCTGTAGAAAAATTTGGATATTGCTTTGTGTCATAATCGGAAATAACAGATTCTATTATTCCAATAGCCTTATCCTGATTATCACCGGTAGACAATAATTGAATAGCATACGTTATTTGCGGGCAAATATTTAAAGGTTGTTCCATAACCATAGATATTATGAATCTAAAACTAACAACACGCACATAAACGCTTCTTGGCAAATATACGTTATTTTAATATAAATATAAGTCTAAATTCGAGAAATTATCCTTGATTTTTAAATATATAATTTGTTAACCAAATTAATATTTTTAATTATCTTTACAAAAAAAACAGATCATTTTTTTTGATACATGGTTATGAAATAGTTTTAGTAAACGAATCCTTCAATATTTCATAGTTATAATTTTATCGGATCATAGTTATAACTTTAGAAAATCATAGTTATGACTTCTTCTTTTGCATGAAGCTTTTGCGAAAAGCTGATATTTAGAATTGAATACCTTAAGCCATTAGAAAATTATGAATTGTAAAATTAGCATAAACATGTCTGTCGTTGTTCCGGTATATAATGTTGAAGAATATCTGCCGGCATGTATTGAATCTCTCCTGGATCAGGATATTTCCGTTGAAATCATTCTGATTAATGATGGTTCAACTGATGGTTCGGGAGTGATAGCCGATCAATATGCCAATCAAGACAAACGAATTAAAGTGATTCATCAGGAAAATGGAGGAGCCTCGGCTGCACGCAATGCGGGTTTGGAAATTGCACAAGGAGAATACATCGCTTTTATTGATAGTGATGACTGGGTAAAGCAAAATTCGTTAGGTGAATTATACAGAGAAGCCACTAAACATCAAGCCGATATGGTAATGGGCAATATGCTGTTTTATTATCAAGACGGTAGCTTAAGTAACCCCAGTAATCCTGTCCCTAAAGACATTTGTAATATTCTACTTTCCGGCAAAGATGGATTTGTAAAACTAGCAAAGGCCAACGTTTATTCATCCATGGCATGTAATTATATATATTGCAAGAAGTTTTTAGATAAAATACAGGCCAGGTTTGAGGAAGGTATTATGTGTGAAGATGAGTTGTGGAGTCCTGTCGTTTTTTATCAAGCTGAGAAGTTCCTGATTACTGATATTAATTTCTATTATTACCGTCAAAGGGAAGGATCTGTCATGCATGCATCGAGTCGCCGACAACGTATGAAAGCCTTGTTCCGGGTCGGCAATCGTTTAACAGAATTTGCCGGACACCTTGATTTTATGGGAGAAGACGGAGAGTTTAAAAATTGGTTATATGTTAATATATTTTGGATTTATTCTAAAGCATTCATGTTTCTTTCCCGGATAAAAGATACTTCATACGTAGTACCTCAGTATCACTTAGATCGTTTTTGGCGGGATTGTTGGGAAATGATGCCCGAACCGCAAAAAAGATGTAAATATTATTATGATCTTGCGATAGCAGGCTTACAAAGATATACGAATTGGTGTACTTCCGAAGGGGTGGCATCTGTCGCTTATCAAATTAAATCAGGAAAGAAACTGATGTTGATATACAATGCTGTACGCGGTGAAAATTTACATATAAAAAATGAAGTTATTCCGGCAAACTGGCTTATCACCACCGACCGACGCTATTTTCAACAAGCCGATGTTGTCGTGTTCTATCTTCCGGATTTAGCACAAGAGGTTGAAGGTGATTTAGACAAACCGGAAGATCAAATCTGGGTAGCCTGGCATTTGGAGGAGACAGAAAAGAACTATCCATGGGTTAATGATCCGGAATTTAAGGAGCTTTTCGACCTGCAAGTCTATTATCCTGAGGATGAAAAACAAGAAGAACATCCTGTGATTCAATTATGCCGTGCAATAAATAATAAACTAGATAAAAACTATGAATCTTAAATTCTGGCACCCACACAGAGGACCCGGCAACTTTGGTGACGAATTGAATGTTTCTCTTTTCAATCGTCTGTTTGGCTCTGTATTTGAAATGGAGAAATACAAAGATGTTGACTTCTACGGAATAGGAACCATCATCAGACCTGATGTTGGGCAACAAAATAAGTGTGCAATTTTTGGGTCGGGTGTTTGGGAAGTGGCACCGCGTTACGACAAGCAAAATTGGAATGTATTCTTTCTGCGAGGACCTGTTTCATCTAACATTCTGGGATATGGTGGAGAAAAGTTTATTACGGATGCAGCCTATTCGCTTTTATTGTTGGATGACATGATACCCAGGCTTCCTAAAAAACATCCGGTTTCCGTGATGCCGCACATGTTGCAAATGCAACTGGTTGATTGGAAGTATATTTCTGAACAAACAGGTGTAAACATAATTGACCCGTATGCACCAGTAGATTTTATAATGGAAGAAATAGCCACATCGGAGAAAATCATATCGGCAGCCATGCACGGAGCTATTGTTGCAGATATTTGCAGGGTACCTTGGGCTCGTTTGAAAATGGAACTTCTTACATTAGATGAAACATTTTTTATCAATGAACTGAAATGGAGAGACTGGTTGTATTCTATGGGACTATCGGAAAAAAGTGTTGCAGTTTGGAATACGCATACACAATCCAATCATGGAGAGTATGGCTATATTCAAGACATAGCAAACACTCTACAACGAGAAATAAAAAACGGGCATACATTCCAGTTATCTTCGGATATTATACTGGGGAATAAAATTAATTGTATTGCCAATGAAGCCGACAGGTTCTTAAATTACTACAAATAAACAATTATGAAAATACCCAAAATCATCCATCAAATCTATGATAATCCGGCAGGTGTTCCCGATATTCTGTCTGACGTATCGGAATCATGGAAAAAAGAACATCCTGCATGGAACTATCGTTTATGGGATCATGAAGCTATTCAAAAATTTCTGGAAGATAGTTGCCCTGAATTTATTCCGATTTATAAATCATTTCTTTGCAACAAACAAAGATGGGAGTTTATGCGTTATCTGATTTTATATCACGAAGGCGGCCTGTATGTTGACATGGATTACGAGTGTATTCAGCCTATGGACAGCCTTCTGGAAACACATTCCTGTTGTTTGGCTCTTGAACCGGCGGAGCATGCCGAACGATTTGGCAAACAAGAATTAATAGGAAATGCAATGCTGGCAGCCATTCCTCATCATCCTTTTTTTGAAAAGATAATTGAACAAATTATTCTTTCAGGCAACGGAAGAAAACAAACTATGACATGGCACGATACTCAAAATGCCGGAATCGAGATGATTAATAATTTGTATGAAGGATACGACTTCAAAGAAGAAATCACTTTACTCCCTGCAGATTTAGTAACACCTTTGTCTGCAAGAGAAATTTCTCTTTTATTGCTAAACAGGGAAACTCCGGAAATGGAGGATAAAGTGGAAAAAGCGTTTGCTGTACACTATTTCTTGGGGCAATGGAGGTTGAAATATGCGAGTGACATGGTTTAAGTCCATTCATTTGCGATCTTGTTTTTCAAAATGGCAAAGATTAGGCCGCCTCAATACTATTTCATAGTTTGAAGGTGAGGGACGTTGCTCCTGACCGGATAAATAGCTTGTTTAAAGTATTCATCATTTCCTTGTTCACTTCCATTCATGTAGAATGTCAACTCATGAAGATTTTGAAGAATTTTGCCTTTGAATCCAAGTTTTTGCTGTTCTTCATAATATTTTCTATTATCCTGAACTTTTAAAATTGGTTTCAAAGAAACCGGCCTTTTATTAAACTCTACGTTAAGCGACAGATATCCGGCCTGCATATCTATTAATGAATGAATCCATTGATTAATTTCATCATCGTTGATAGCTTCATCTGTTAATCCAACAGTATATAAATTTTCTGTTTCCAGTAGTTGATGGCATATTTCCTTAATTTTATCAGATACAGGGAAAAGAAATCTTTTTTTATTTCCGGCATTATAGACTAATCCTGTATTGTCTTTCAACCATAAAAAGGTATCACCGTATAATGTAAACCAATGTTTATTCATAATTCTACAATGTAAAACTAATTTCGTTTAATATTCTGTTGTAATAATGAGGATGCTCCCGGAGATAAGTGAAATTTTGCTCTTTCTCTTTATTGAATAGTTCCGGAGTATAGAAGTTGGGACAATCTGGATGTTGACTCCTTATGTTGTCAATATGATACATACATTGATAGCAAAATTTACTGGCAGCGCAATTAAGACATCGATCTGACACTTTTGATAAATAATAATTGTGTCGTTCTGCAACATATTTATGATCTAACTCTACAAAACTATCATGAACATAACCTACTTCAAAATCATGATCTATACGTTCGCAAGGTAATATGTTTATCCAGTAGCATTGCATTGGTCGTCATTGCATAGAAAATTTTTCGACTGACGATATTCGATTCTTCGATATAATTGATGATTTTTTTTATCAGAGGCATATTTAGTAATGGTTCACCTCCATAAAAACTCACAATAAGTGGTGAATTTGTTTCTGCTATATAGTTTTCTTTCCATAAACTAAGAAGATAGTCTATCATCAACTGAGCTTTCTTGAATGGTAAGTCCCGGTGTTTTCTTACATCGTATTTTTCGTATAGTCGTTCTGATAATCCGCAGTATTTGCATTTCAGATTACATTTTTCAGTAACCTCGAAAACTATATTTTTGAGATTAATCAAATTGTTTTTGATTACTTTTTCATCTATTAAGCCGATCGTTTTCATTATGCTTGTTTTTTATTGCTTGAATGTAAGAATCCTGACTACCGGATTATCATCTTCCAGAAGTTTCTTTGCAACTTTCTCGCCATTACCTTTCAATCGTTTACCTTTGTAAGCATCTATAACTGATGATGCCTGAATCAGTTCGGCAGCCATGTTTTTTGCAATGGCAGGTGTTCCATTTGGCCCACCCCATCTTCCTTGTCTCCAAGATTTCGTTTCATATTCTGTATCCCAAATAGATGCTTTATTTATTTCTCTGGTTCTAAAATCAAGCATAAACGAAGGAATTGGTCCTCCTCCTTTCGGATTAAAATCTAAAAGAAATGTACCTATCAGCATAAATTTGTCGGTTGTTAAAAAAGGAGTCCATATATTTCTGGGTTCATGGGCGTGGATTGATGGGGTACGGGTTAATAGAGGAATTAGTCCCTTGCTTGGAGATAGTTGATACAGTGTGTCGGATGATATATCTGCAATTATTATATCTGAACCATAATGCATATTATGAGAGTAAGAAATTACAAAAGATCTCCACATGTTATTCTCTAAATGTTGAGCAATTTTGTTTGAATATCTTTTCGAGAACTCTAAACTTAATACGGAAATCAAACTACCGTCTTTTTTGGACACAAGTCGGTAAGGTTTTTTTTTAGTCTTGTTCTCATGTCCGGGCTCTATAATTACTTCGTCATAGATAAGTAAAGATGTGTCATCATAGTTTAGAATTCGCATATCATTTTCAAACCCATTTATTTTTAAAGTTCGTTTGTATTCTCCCTTTAAAGAATAAACTTGTATGTATTGGGAACACACATAGATTTCCTCTTTTTTTTCATCTAAAATTGTCCCGTTTTTAATCCATGAATATTCCATGCCACTTTGACCTTTGTGGTTGAAGTGGGAGTATAGTTTTCCGGTGCTACGATCGAAAAGAAATATGTCGCCTAACTGAAGTTCGTGTACAAGGATATATTTATTGGTAACAGCAGAAAGCTTCGCTGCTCCACTCAATAAAATATCATCGGTTGTCTCCAATGGTATATATTCAATATCTGCCATGTCTTGAAGACACATCTTTTTTTGAGGATAATCTTTTGAAAAATCAAATACAGGCAAGTTACTCACCTTTGATTGGGAATTTACTACTTGGCTTCCCAATAAAAAAAAGGATATTAGTAAGCTGAAATGTCTTGTTTTCATAGTATTTTATTAAGCAATACATAAATATGACGCTCTCATAGCTGTGCTGTCTCTAGTAATAGTCCCCATCCCCATATCAGTTGAAGAATGTCCTGGTGTGATGGGACCTGTGCCGTCCCAACTAGTACAACCACAAGTAGAGCAAGTGCAATTGCATTGTGCCCCACCTTTTAAGATGTCCTGCTGTCTTGCATTTAACGCGTTTTCGCTAAGTTGACTTAATTTTAGTTTTTCAAGTTTTTTTATGTTCTTTGGATTTTAAATTAATACTCATTGAATGATACGTGATATGCGACAAAATTGAGCAAATAGAAAATATCATACAATAGGTGATTTCCCTATATTTTTCATTCGTGAAGTTTATTTGTCAGTTCTTCTTTTGTTGAATTCCAAGTTTTATAATATTCATTCATTATTTTGGCTTCATAATAATCTGACCTGATTTTCCCGTTTTGATCTCTAGGATGCGTAAGATGGAATAAAACGCTTCCAACTGCATTTCCTTTACTTGAACTGGAATATATTAAATCCATTTTGGATATATTCTTTTTCAAAAAATCGATATTTCTATGGAGCAAATAATGATTTCTAAGAATCTCGGAAGTATCGAAACATCTGCCGTCATACGGAAATGCAAAATCACAATTTCCTGTTCTGAGTTGATGTACCGCTTCTATAATTGGGGAATATTCCAAAATAATATCTGCCTCCCAGAGACCGATGATATCTGTATTTATCTGTTTTAGAATTGTATTCAGATGTTTGGTTCGGTGAAGTATCGGGTCTTTATCTTCTATAAATTGATAAGAGACGGTACTGCTGATCTGTCGTTTTAGTATTCCGTTGTTATAATACGAAGCTTCTACCACAAGGATATTGGTGTCAAAACCGGATTCCAGAATATCCAGAGCAAGCAGTAAATTCTCTAACCGGATTATCGAATCGATCCGGACAATAAAAATAAAAGTAGTGTCTTTCAATTCGTATTTCATAAGAAGTATTTTTTTATATGTAACAGTACCAGATGCGCTCCAGGAAAACCATCAAATAATCGGCTGTATTTACGAAAATAGAATTCTTTATTTTGTAGTGTATGCCATGCCTCCGAATTATTTATTCTGGCAAAGAATAATTGCGGGTTATAGTCAAAGCTATATTCCGGATTTTTCATTTGAATATATATGGAAGACAAGCCATTCGTTATATAGATATCTTGATTTCCATGTTCTTTATTTGAAAAAGAGAAAGATACACAATCCCATTTTTCCAGAGACTAAACCTATTGGATAGTTTCAGACTGAACAGAATAAGTATGATAGATCAGTCTGCGATTGGAAGCATATTGAATAGCTTGTTCTATGGTGTTTACTCCGAATTTGTCAAAAAGTGCACATCTTATGCTTTCTATTGTTTTATCAGATACACCCATTTTAACAGCCGTTTCTTTTAGTGAAAATCCTTGTTGGGCCCATACAAGCATTTCTTTTTGCCTTTTGCTCAATGGTGAAAATGGATAATGTGTCCATTCTTTTGTTTTAAAAGAGTAATTAGAGTGATCCAGATTCTTATAGTGTGCACATAGCTGATTATCTTGTTTTCGGATAACGGAAACGGATAGCATGCAAATTCCATATCGGAGTTGTTCATTCAACCATTGTGGTTTCAACTTTACGTATGTCATCAGATAATTGGACTTGTTGTCTGATGATAAAGAACTTTTCACTCGGAGTAAAAAAGAAAAATAATTGATTTGATCTGCGAGCCATTCATTATTATTCAGACTCTGTAAAACAATATTATATATCTTTATTCCAAAAGATATATCGTTCGGGTGAATTATATTTTTGAAAAAATCATAACCAAGATTTTTTGGTGTTTCTTGCGTGTAACCACATAAGATCAAGTCATGGTTTGGTATATATCGAAAATTCTTTTGCTCAAAATCAAGAATAACTAATGCTTCAGTTATCATGCTCGACAAAGTATCATATACAATAGACCATTCATTTGCGAAAATATTGGTTTGTTTCATGTCGCTTGATTTTTATAGTTTTATAAAACTATTTCACTCAGATGAAAGAGAGTTGGATAAGTTTGTTTTTGCCCGTATATAATAGAGCTACTGCCTAGTTAAGTCCATTCGTCCAAACTTCGCTTTGAGCGACCCCACTTTATTTCCAATTCCTGTGCATTCATATTGCAATATTTGCAGCAGGGTATCGGAGATGTTATCAACTTAATAAATTCGTCTTTTGACTGTGCTTTGTAAATATCGATATAATTTTCAGCGGACTCTGAAATTCCCAGATTAAAAAAGCGGTTTAAATGATGGAAATTGGCTGCATTATTACAGGGGAAGAACTTTCCATTATTTAATTGACAGCAAGAACCAAAAATTTCGCAGGCCGCGTGGGACAATTGATCATCGGCCAAGCCTGACAGATCATAAACATCTTTATGGAAATTTTTAGGAGCTTCTTCCGGCTCGATAAAAAGGTCTACACCTTCTATCATTGCTTTTTCTTTGAATGCTGAAAAATCCAATGAAATAGGATAATGACTAACACGGATGAACGTACCTGTTGCCCGACACGTTTCCCAGAATGATTTAGACTTATTAAGCAATAGCAATCCATTAGTCACCAGTTGTAAAGGCATATAGGGAAAATATTTCACAACGATTCTCATAAAATCATTCACTTGCGGATGTAACAGAGGTTCTCCACCCAATAGGGTTATCATCTGGATATCATTCCTATCAAATAGTTGCGCCATTCTCGCCATATCTTTTTCAAACGCTCCAATTTCTAAAAACTCTTCATCAGCCAAAGGCGAAAAATGAGAACAACCCTTACAATTCAAATTACAATGTTCTGTCAAATGTATTTCGAACCTAAACCCAGAGGTTCTGATGGCTTCTAATTTATTTTGATAATCAGACATAAGATAATTGATAAATTAATTTATAAAATCAGATATATGCATTGGCTAACCTTATGATAAAAATCTCAATCAGATATGTATCTTTAGATAACTAGAGCATAGTGTGTAAATATCATAATTTTAATTCAATATTAACAACAATTTATCCATTAAATGGCAGAATTCACCACTAATATTAGTTAAAAAAGCAGACAAATACCTGATAAGAAACTAATGATTATAAGTCTACTTGATTTTCACCATAAAGCCCTCAAAATACAAGCTCAAGGCTAAATACGTTTCCATGTCATAGATTAAATAATTACAAAACACAAAATACAGAAAATTATAAGATATATTTAAAGCCAAATGGTATTCATCCGATAAAAATTACCCTAAAACATACGACACCCCTTGCATATTAAAAATATTAAACTACTTTTGCACCCGCAACGATACGGAAGTAGCTCAGTTGGTAGAGCACTGGTCTCCAAAACCAGGTGTCGGGAGTTCGAGCCTCTCCTTCCGTGCAAATTAACGATAGTAAAAAATTTACTATCGTTTTTTGTTTTACAAAGTATCTGTCATGTTGCACCTTTATTTCCGATATAAAAAAAATCTAATTTCGAGATATAATTCGTTAAATAGAAGCCATACCCTTTCATTTTTATAAATGAATATGCTACTTTTATTGCCGATTTTAAATCTAATTTAAGACTTACAATTTAAGAATACCATAAAAACAAATGACGGACAATAGATTTGCGAAACGCTACTCTTCCGACAAAAAGAGAAGTTTTTTCAAAGGAAAAAGCTTTATCTTACTGTTGGGAATACTTTTTGGAGCAGGAATAATGATTGCTGCCTATAAAACTTCAGTATACTTCTCTACAGACGAATCATGTATGATATGCCATGTTCATCCGCATGTAGAAACTAGCTGGAAATTATCGAAACACGTAAATAACAGAAGTGGAGTCAAAACACATTGTGTTGCATGCCATCTTCCGCCACAGAACAACACGTGGGCTCATTACTCAGCCAAAGCAAAATTAGGATTGACAGATGTATGGTCTTACCTGACTAAAGATAGTGCTGATTTTAATTGGGACAGCAAATCAGAACTTGAACATGCAGTAAAATACATTCCGAACGAATCATGTAAAGAATGCCATCAAAATCTTTTCCCTGAAGGTATTTCTAACGATGGAGTAACTGCCCATCTTTATTATGATGAAAATGAAAAGAAGCTGAACCTGCAATGTATCAGTTGTCACCTGGATGCAGGACACTATAATCCGAACTATGTTCACTCCAAACTGACAGGCATACCGGGAGCTGACAAGGTTTCAGCAAGCGATTCAAGCAAGTTTTTCACTGATACAGTCAGACTGACCTCATTCAGTAACTATACCGAACAAATTCCGGGTACCGCCGTTTCATTCAAAATGATCGCGATCCCAGGCGGTACATTTGAAATGGGAAGCACTGAGAAAGAACCGTTCCACAAAGCCGACGAAGCTCCGGTTCGTAATATAACGCTAAGCCCGTTCTTTATGGCGGAAGTGGAAGTAACCTGGGATCAGTACTGGGCATTTTATGGCAATACCATGAGTGAAGGACGTACACCACCCGAAAAAATATATGCTAATAATAGTAATCCGAATGTAGATGCAATATCCGGACCTACTCCTCCTTTCGGTTTCCCGGATCAAGGTTGGGGAGGAGGCGACCGTCCGGCTATCACCATGACCCATTATGCTGCAGAAACATTCTGCCAATGGCTATCTAAAAAGACTGGAAAAAAATATCGCCTACCTACTGAGGCTGAATGGGAATATGCAGCCCGTGGAGGAACAGAAACTCCTTATTTCTTTGCAGGTAATCCAAAAGATTTCTCCGATCAGGGTTTTTGGCGTAAGTTCTTTGACGCAAAAACAGATAGTATAAGTTCATACGTGATTTACAGCAAAAACAGCCGTAATAAGACGCAGGAACCTGCTTTAGTATTACCGAATGCATTCGGCCTGAAAAATATGTTGGGAAATGTAATGGAATATTGTGCCGATAAATATAATCCGGAAGCATATAGTAAGAGCAGTGTAAATGAAAAAAATCCGCTCGTTACGGAAGGTACAGAATGGGTGGTACGTGGTGGCAACTATACCTCTGATGCTGCAGACGTACGTTGTGCAGCCCGCGATCATACAAAACACGATGCCTGGTTGAAAACAGACCCACAACAGCCTAAGAGTATCTGGTGGTATTCTGACATTCGTGGTATTGGTTTCCGCGTAGTTTGTGAACCGGACGCCTCTTTAGGTGCTAAATAAAAGAAAAATCAATCTTAAAAGACTTTATAGAAAATCATGAAAAAAGAAAACAGTATCAGTAGAAGATCATTCCTTAAAAGCTCTGCACTTGCAAGTGCACTAGGAGCCGTAGGAACAGGCAGTGCAGCAAGTGTTATTTTAACCTCTTGTGGTGGCGAAAAAACCAATGCACCGAAACCTCTGAAAGAGGCAGGAACCTATTATATTCCCGAATTACCAGACATGGCAGCTGACGGAAAAGAGTTGAAAGCCGGTATTATCGGTTGCGGAGGCCGCGGATCAGGTGCAACATTTAACTTCCTAAACGCAGCTAACGGAGTAACAGTCGTAGCATTAGGCGATACTTTCCAGGAAAAAGTAGACAATCTGGCAAAGAAACTGAAAGACGAAAAAGGCATCGACATACCTGCAGACAAACGTTTTGTTGGATTAGACGCATACAAGCAAGTAATAGATAGCGGCGTGGATGTAGTGATCATAGCCACTCCTCCTGTTTTCCGTCCGGTGCATTTCCAATATGCAGTTGAAAAAGGTAAGCATGCTTTCCTGGAAAAACCTATATGTGTAGACCCTGTAGGTTATCGTACCATCATGGCTACGGCTAAACAAGCAGCAGCCAAGAACCTTTGCGTTGTAACCGGAACACAACGTCACCACCAACGCAGCTACGTAGAATCCTACAAAAAGATCATGGAAGGTCTGATCGGCGAAATCACGGGTGGAACTGTTTACTGGAATCAGAATATGCTCTGGTATCGCGATCGTCAACCAGGCTGGAACGACTGCGAATATATGATCAAAGATTGGGTAAACTGGAAATGGCTATCGGGCGATCATATTGTAGAACAGCATGTACATAATATAGATGTATTTACTTGGTTCAGCGGACTAAAACCGGTAAAAGCTGTAGGTTTTGGTTCACGTCAACGTCGTGTTACAGGCGATCAATATGACAATTTCAGTATCGACTTTACCATGGAGAATGGCATCCATCTACACAGTATGTCACGCCAGATAGATGGTTGTGCTAACAACGTAAGCGAATTTATTCAAGGTACACGCGGTTCATGGGACAGCAGCACAATGGAGATCAAAGATTTGGCTGGTAATGTAATCTGGAAATATGATAGTGAAGCCGAAAAAGCTAACTTCAAACAATGTGATCCTTATACCCTGGAACATGTAAACTGGATAAATACGATTCGTGCCGGCAAACTTATCGAACAAGCTTCGGAAACAGCCATATCCAACATGGCAGCCATTATGGGACGCGAATCGGCCTACAGTGGTGAAGCTATAACCTGGGAAACGATGACAGCCTCGGCTCTCGATTATACCCCGAAAGATTTGAACCTCGGCAAAATGGATATGAGTGGCTTTACTGTTCCTGTTCCAGGCAAACCTCAGGATAAAAAATAAACGATAAGTATATGACATTCAGCAGAAGAAACTTTTTAAGGACTACCCTATCAGGCGCAGCTCTTGCAGTGGGTAGTACAACGATTGCAGCTTGTTCATCAAAGTCCGGCCAGCAAACAGCGACACTGGCAGGTGAAAAAAAGGCATGTAGCCTAAATGATAAAAAAGCAGAGCTAAAAATATCTTTCCAGGAGGGTACGGCTCCCGGCGAAAGCTTGAATGAGAAGCTAGACTACATGGAGAAACTAGGGGTCGTTGGTTTCGAACCCGGTGGCAGAGGCCTCGGCGAACGCGTAAAAGAGATCAAAGACGCTTTGAACGGACGCAATATCAAGGTCAGTGCAATTTGTGCCGGTTTTGACGGTTTTATCCTTTCTACTGATCCAGCCATCCGCAAGCAATGCATGGACACAATGAAAGAAATTATTACTGCTGCCGGCGAATTAGGTTCGACAGGTGTAATCATCGTACCAGCATTTAATGGGCAAGTTCCCGTGTTGCCCCACACTATGGAGACACGCGACTTCCTTTGCGAACAATTTAATGAAATGGGAACATTTGCCGCTCAAAACGGAACAACGGTCATATTTGAACCTTTAAACCGCAAAGAATGTTTCTATCTCCGTCAGGTAGCTGATGCGGCATCTATTTGTCGCGACATCAACAATCCGGGTGTACGCTGTATGGGCGACTTCTGGCACATGACATGGGAAGAACCATCGGACATGGGAGCTTTTATTAGTGCAGGAGATTATCTGCAACATGTACATGTGGCCAGCCGTAAACGTCGTAGTATGCCGGGCGAAGATGGGGATGCCGACAATTATATAAACGGCTTCAAAGGCTTAAAAATGATTGGCTATGATAAATATGTAAGTTTTGAATGTGGCTGCCAGGGCAAACGTGAAACGGTAGTACCTGCCGCAGTAAAACTGCTACGCGAACAATGGGAACAGGCTTAATACAATATGGCATTAGTTTATCCTAATATGCAATTAAGTGAGGTGGTGCAAGAGCATCCCTCACTTATTCCTGTTATCAACCGTTTCGAGATCCGTCTCGGATTGGGGGACAGGTCCGTGAGCGCTATTTGTAATGAGTATACTCTGGATACGGACTTCTTTCTGACTGTCATTAACACCTTTCTCAATGAAGAGTATTTTCCGGAAAAGAAACTTCGGACCTTCCATACTTCACAGATTATTGACTATCTGACAAAAACCAATCAATATTACCAACGTTACCAACTACCCAATATAGAACGCCATCTCGGTTCATTCATCTCCATGAGTACACCGGGTAACAATACTCTTAACCTTATTGGTAAGTTTTTCTCCTCATTTAAGGAAGAACTGACTACACGAATCAGAAAAGATGAACAAGTATGGTTCCCCTATTGTCTTTCATTAAGCGAGAAACTCCATTCCGGACCAAAGGAAGAGCTACTATTAAATTCCAGCCAACCGGAAGAAGATACCATCGAAGAATTGCTGGCAGACTTGAAAAGCATTATGATCAAGCACTTATCCGGCGAATATGATGAGAACCTATGTTATGCTGTAATTTTTGCTGTCAGTAGTCTGGAAAAAGACATAAAACAACACAACCGGATACGCTATCGCATCCTCATGCCAATGGTTTCGGCGATGGAGAAACTCTGTATTTAACGCTTTGTTTCAAAATGCACAGAAACAAACAAATAGCAATTATTTTGCCCGACACATTGCAAAGTCTGGGACTCTACAGCTTGCTGAACGAATACTTTCCTCCAGTGGAAGTGAACATCTTCCCTTCCTTTGACGTTTTCTGTGCAGGGGGGAACGATTTATTTGATTACTATTTTGTACAACCTGAAACCTTTACATTCAACACCGATTTCTTTCTTCCCCGCAGAAGCAAAACAATCATCTTAACAGACGGAATAGAAGAAATGCGCTGTCAACAGTCTTTAAACCACCTCATGACAAAAGCTTCACAAGAAACAATCATCGAACAATTACAACAATACCTGGTAACCGACACCCCCAATACTTCTTCCGGCGACAACAACAAAGAATTATCTTCCCGCGAAACAGATGTACTTCAACTCATTGCCTACGGTATTACAAACAAAGAGATTGCCGATAAATTAAACATCAGCCTTAACACAGTACTCACCCACCGTAAAAATATCACTGCAAAACTTGGCATTAAAACAGTTTCCGGCCTTACTTTCTATGCTATCATGAATGGAATCGTATCCGGAGAAGAATTTTAAAAATCACTACATCTAGTGATTGCCCATCCCACTCTTTTCCATTTTCTTTGCAAACAAAATAATTACTAACAAAAGGAATTTGCATGAAACAACACTACCTGTCTGCACTGGCGGTTCTTACTTTATTGGCTGTACAAACAGTTACAGCCGAAGAAGTACACAACAACGACACTATCAAAACATACAACTTAAATGACGTAGTGATTACTTCATCCACCAAAGAAACAAACAATCTACGCACACTACCCGGTTCTGTCTCCATTCTGTCTCCTCAACAAATTGCAGGAAGACAAATCGAAGCACTAAAAGATATCAGTTCATTCGTTCCAAATCTTTATATGCCCGACTACGGGGCAAAGCTAACTTCTGCTATATATATTCGTGGAATTGGAGCCCGAAGTAGCGGACAATCCGTAGGCCTTTATGTAGATAACGTCCCATATCTGGATAAAAGTACATTCGATTTTGACCTGACAGATATACAGCGTATCGAAGTATTACGTGGTCCTCAGGGCACATTATATGGCAGAAATGCTATGGGAGGCATTATAAATGTGTATACCATCTCTCCTTTTGATTTTCAGGGAAAGAAACTATCTGTTGCTGCCGGAAGCTACGGACAATATACAATCAAAGCATCTCACTATGGAAAATTAAGTAACACAATAGGATTTACAGCCGGTGTTTACTACGACCATAACGATGGATTCTATACAAACGAATACACAGGGAAGCGTGTAGACAAAGGAGACGTGGCAGGTGGTCGCATCAAATTGGAAGGCCGTTTCACCCCCAACTTCCGCATAGTTTACTCCTTATCCGCTGACTATACCAATCAGGGCGCTTTTGCCTACGGACTTTACAATAAAGAAACAGGAAAAATTGAACCCGTACGTTTTAATGATCCCAGTTCATATAAACGGACAATGGTCAATAACAATCTTTCCTTGGAATATAAAACCGACAAATTCGTATTTAGCAGTACTACAGGATATCAGTACTTCAAAGATGACATGAAAATGGATCAGGACTTCGACACCTTATCCATGTTTACCCTGAATCAGAAACAAAAACAAAATGCCGTTAGTCAGGAAATAGCCTTTAAGAGCAATACAAAAAAAGACTACCAATGGTCTTTCGGTCTATATGGTTTTTATGATGCATTGCATACGGAAGGGCCTGTAAACTTCAAGGAAGACGGCATCAAAAATATCTTACAGAAAACATTTGACGATTTGAAAGAACAAAACCCCAAAATGCCCCAACTTGTTGTAATGGATGAAAACCTGCTTATTCCCGGATCATTCGACACGCCTTCTTACGGGGTAGCTTTATTCCACCAGTCTACTTACAATAATCTGTTTGTAAAAGGTTTGTCCATTACGGCAGGCATACGTCTGGATTATGAAAAGCAAAAAATGACATACAACTCGGAAGCCAGGATGAAGATGGGAGTCAGTTTTAACGGAAGTCCGGCTATGGAACTAGATAAATTCTTTCCATATCCAACATCAAAAATAGACGAAAGCATATCACAAGACTTCTGGCAGGTATTGCCCAAAGTATCCCTTAAATATGAATGCACTCCTACTACATTCACTTATCTATCGGTTGCCAAAGGATATAAAACAGGAGGATACAATGTGCAAATGTCTGCCGATGTAATGAAGAGCCAGATGCAATACGACATGATGAAAGCTGTTGAAAGCATGTTGCCTTTTCCTATAAAAGAACCATTGCCACTGGATGAAGTATCGGCTTACAAACCGGAATATAGTTGGAACTACGAAGCTGGAATCCGCAGCGAATTGATTAACGGACGCCTGAGTGCCGAATTCACATTATTCTATATGGATATACGCGACCTTCAACTGACCAAGTTCGTTGATAGCGGAAACGGACGTATTCTGACAAACGCAGGAAAAGCACGGAGCGTCGGTACGGAAATATCATTACGTGCCCGTCTGACCGGCAATCTGACGGCCGATGTAAATTATGGTTTTACACGTGCTACATTCCGCAATTATATCAGTGAAAAGAAAGCAAATTCAGAAATTATTTCTACTGACTGTAAAGGAAATTTCATTCCATACACTCCGAGGCACACATTAAATATCGGAGTCCAATATACAAAACTGATACAAAACTGTTGGTTGGACCAGTTTACTGTTTCTGCTCAATTCTGCGGGACAGGTAAAATATTTTGGACCGAATATAATGATATCACACAAAACTTCTATGGAACCCTTAATGCTAAAGCTGGTGTTCGTAAAGGAATCGTCAATGTAAATCTGTGGAGCCGTAATATTACAAATACAGATTATGCCGCATTCTATTTTGAATCATTAGATCGTCCGTTTGTCCAGAAAGGTAAACCATTCCAGATCGGAGCAGAAATAGCTATTGCATTCTAGCGAAAAACGGCTATCTTTGTACAAAACGACACAGTTATGGATAAAATGGTGGAAATAGCAAGGTTCACATATCCTGCAGAAGCACAAACATTAATATCTCTTCTCCGGGCTGAGGGCATCGAATGTTATCTACGAAATGAAATCAGTAGCCAGGTTATGGCTGGCTATATAGATATAGGTGGCGCCAGACTGGAAATCCTGGAGAAGGATTTACCTCGTGCTCTAGAAATTATGGAGGAAGGAGGATATGTGTCCCAAGAAGAAACAAATGAGGATGAACCGATTGAACAAGTGGCGGGTTTAGCACAACATATACCATTCCTGTGTAAATATTCACTCGAAAAACAAATCATTATTTTATTTGTAATAGTTGCCATATTCCTCGCGCTTGTTATCTACTTTGGTTCTCTGGCATCTTCCAACTAAACAAAATGTACGCAATGGCTCGCAGAAAGATCACAAATAGTCAGATTGTATGCATAACACTCTTATGGGGAGTTTTATGTTATATATTACTTGCATACAGCAAAACAATAAACTTTGATATCATATTCACATTAGTAGCATCCGCTATCATAGTATTTGTTCCTATCTATAAAAACGTAAAGCGCAGAAACGAATAACATTTAGTCAGTTTTACGCCTCCAAAATATCTAAATGATATTTTTTTAGTATTTTTTCTTTCAAATATTTGCCAGTATCAAAATTTGACTTACCTTTGCGTCGTTGTAAATACAACAATGATGGGATAACATTGGTATAACATTCAAAATAAAAATCAGTCTTATGAAGGCAAGTGAAGTTTTAGACAACCTGAAAAGAAGATTTCCGAATGAACCGGAATATCATCAAGCAGTTTCAGAAGTATTAGGAACAATCGAAGAAGCTTATAACGAACATCCTGAATTTGAGAAAAGCAATTTGATTGAACGTCTTTGCATTCCTGATCGTATCTTCTCATTCCGTGTAACATGGATGGATGACAAGGGACAAATTCAGACAAATATGGGTTACCGTATCCAGCATAATAACGCTATCGGCCCATATAAAGGAGGTATTCGCTTCCACGCTTCTGTTAACCAGTCTATTCTTAAGTTCCTAGCTTTCGAACAAACATTCAAGAACTCACTTACTACACTTCCTATGGGTGGAGGTAAAGGTGGTTCGGATTTCAGCCCGAGAGGCAAATCAAATGCTGAAATCATGCGTTTCTGCCAGGCATTCGTTTTAGAATTATGGCGCCATATTGGTCCGGACACAGACGTACCTGCCGGTGATATTGGCGTAGGCGGACGCGAAGTTGCTTACATGTATGGTATGTATAAGAAACTGGCCCACGAAAATACCGGAACATTCACAGGTAAAGGACGTGAATTCGGTGGTTCACTGATTCGTCCGGAAGCAACCGGCTATGGAAATGTTTACTTCTTACTGGAAATGTTGAAAACTAAAAACATTGATATCAAAGGTAAGGTCGTTACTGTGTCTGGTTCAGGTAATGTTGCTCAATACACGGTAGAAAAATTGATCGAGTTAGGTGCAAAACCCGTTACCATGTCCGATTCTGACGGTTATATATACGACCCGGATGGTATAGACCGTGAAAAACTGGATTATATCATGGAATTAAAGAACCTGTATCGCGGCCGTATACGTGAATACGCCGAAAAATACGGATGTAAATATGTACAGGGAGGTCGCCCTTGGAATGAAAAATGCGATATTGCTATGCCAAGTGCAACTCAGAACGAATTAAATGGCGATGATGCAAAAGCTCTCTTAGCCAATGGTTGTTTTGCTGTATCGGAAGGAGCAAACATGCCTTCTACCCCGGAAGCAATCGATGCCTTCCTGGAAGCTAAGATTCTGTATGCTCCGGGTAAAGCAGCTAATGCTGGTGGTGTATCTGTATCAGGTTTGGAAATGACACAGAATGCCATGAAACTGAGTTGGACAAGCGAAGAAGTAGATGCTAAGCTAAAACAGATTATGCACGACATCCACGAACAATGCGTAAGATATGGCACTCAACAAGATGGTTACACAAACTATGTAAAGGGTGCAAACGTAGGAGGATTCATGAAAGTTGCCAAAGCTATGATGGCACAAGGAATCCTGTAATATCAAAAGATTAATGATTATATAGGGGACTGGCTAACGATAAAAGTTAGTCAGTCCCTTTCTTGTTCGAGTTAGAAAAAGCAGGTTTGAAGTCCCACGCAAATAGAAATTTCCGATTTTCAATTCCCAGTTCTCAATTAAATAGTACCTTAGTGCCATAATTTAAGAGATATGGTAACAGAAGCACTAAAAAGACTCTACTACACTTATACCGGACATGAAGCAAATGAGATTACAGAATTACCTTCTTCCGGTTCTAACCGCCGATATTTCAGACTAACAGGAATTAAAACTCTAATTGGAGTAAGCGGAACATCACAAGAAGAAAATAGTTCGTTCATATACATGGCCGATCATTTCCGAAAAAAAGGATTGCCTGTTCCTGATGTATGCTGCTGGTCAGAAAACAAAACCTATTATCTTCAAGAAGATTTAGGAGACACTTTATTGTTCAATGCCATTGAAAAAGGGAGAAAAAGCAGTGTATTCGACGAATGTGAACGTAGTTTATTAAGAAAAACAATTACGATATTACCCTCCATTCAATTTGCAGGAGCTGAAGGATTCGACTTCTCAAAATGTTACCCTCAACCGGAATTCAACAAGCGTTCCATTCTTTGGGATCTGAATTATTTCAAATATTGTTTTCTGAAAGCTACCGGAATGGAATTTCAGGAAGACCGGCTGGAAGACGATTTCTTAAAAATGAGTGACGTATTACTTCGAAGTTCTTCTGCAACCTTTATGTACCGGGATTTTCAGTCTCGTAATGTTATGATAAAAGAGGGAGAACCTTGGTTTATCGACTTCCAAGGTGGACGCAAAGGGCCCGTTTATTATGACGTAGCTTCTTTCCTATGGCAGGCAAAAGCCAAATTTCCGGAAGACCTGAGAAATGAACTGCTGAACGATTACATACAAGCTTTACGCAAATACATTCCCGTAGACGAAAAGTACTTCTTCAGTCAGCTACGGCATTTTGTCCTTTTCCGTACACTACAAGTACTGGGAGCATACGGTTTTAGAGGTTATTTTGAAAAGAAACCTCATTTCATCCAGAGTGTACCGTTTGCTATCGATAACCTGCGTCAACTGTTACGCGAAGATTATCCCGAATATCCATACCTCAGCTCCATATTAAGAGAACTAACCAACTTGAAACAGTTCTCCGATGATTTGCAGAAACGCACACTTGAAGTAAAAATTGTAAGTTTTGCCTATAAAAAAGGAATACCGAATGATCCAACCGGCAATGGTGGAGGTTTTGTATTTGATTGCCGCGCCATTAATAACCCTGGGAAATATGAACGTTACAACCATTTTACAGGATTGGACGAGCCAGTAATCAACTTTCTGGAAAACGATGGAGAAATTACTGAATTTCTTGAACACGCATATACAATGGTGGACGCTTCCGTAAAACGCTACTTAGACCGGGGATTCACCAACCTGATGGTATGTTTCGGATGTACCGGAGGACAACACCGCTCAGTATATTCAGCACAACATTTGGCCGAACATCTCAGTTCCAAATTCGGAGTAAAAATACATCTTACACACAGAGAACAGAATATTGAACAAATCTTTGACGCAACAATATGAAAGCAATGATTTTTGCTGCCGGTTTGGGTACAAGGCTCAAACCATTGACAGATACTACCCCAAAAGCTCTACTCCCCATCGGAGGAAAGCCTATGTTGGAACATGTGATACTGAAGCTAAAAGATGCCGGGTTTCATCAAATCGTTATTAATATCCACCATCACGGACAACAGATACTGGACTTTCTGGAAGCCAACAATAACTTTGGCATCCGGATAAATATATCCGATGAACGCGATTATCTGCTCGATACTGGCGGAGGAATAAAAAAAGCTGCCCGCTTCTTGCAAGGAAACGAACCGTTCTTAATCCATAATGTAGATATATTATCTAATGTCGATTTACGCCATTTATACAACAAACACCTAGAAACTAATCCTTTAGCAACATTATTGGTAAGCAAAAGAAATACTTCCCGATATCTTCTTTTTAATAAGGAAAACAAGCTTTGCGGATGGCGTAATCATGATACGGGAGAAGTAAAATCTTATTATCCTGACTTTGACCCGAAGCAGTATAATGAATATGCATTCAGTGGTGTTCATGTTGTGTCTCCCCAGATATTTGAATGGATGGAAGAATGGACAGGCAAGTTTTCAATCATCAACTTTTATCTGTCAATCTGTGCCAAAACAAACATCCACGCATATGAAATGGAAAATCTTCGTCTGTTAGATGTAGGTAAGCCGGATACTCTGGAAAAAGCAGAAAAATGGATAACCGGCAAATAAGCCGGTTTCCAAGATCCTTACGGTTTCATCACTACTCCCAGACTTTTCTTACCATCCATCTTTATGACTATAGGATTATCAAAGCATACATGGCGAAGGTACTCAGTCTCCTCAACCGCCGGTTGAGCATTGAGGAAGTCTTCGTCAAACCATCCGTCACCTTTGAATGGATTGATTGTAAAATAACCAACACCAAATGAAGTCAGGTTCTGGAAGAAATGGGTTCCCTGACTCGGATCGATCCGGTAATTTTCAAGCCCGCATTCTACAATGACACGGGCATTACTGATATGAGGCCACTTTACCGGAATTCCCAACCATGAATCACTACTGCCCCAACGCCCCGGTCCAACCAGGACATAATTCTTTTCCTGTTCTGCGAACTGACGGTTCATTTTTTCTATTTCATAAGCAATTAACTGATTATTCGACGAATTAAATGCTCCTGTCTTCACATAAATTATATCTTGTACATCATTCACAATGCCATGTCCCAAAACACTTGTAGATGACAAAATCGTATCTCCATTGTTTACAACCGTAAGATCCTCATCCATAATTTCCTTATTATCCACAATAGGACGAACCTGTAACAGGTAGAAAGTAGCCCTGCTACTATCGTTCAGATCAATATTAACGGCAAATTCAATCTCTATAGGGCGACCCATTTCATCTTGTCCGATATGCAACAACTTATCAAGCGTTTCAGCCAGGGGAAATACATCATGCTGAAGTATATTCACAAATGATACGATCTTACGGCCTCCCGGATAATATCCGTCACGGATAATCTGATCGTACGGATCATATGTAGAGACAATGTATTTTAAGGCACCGTCTGCGTCGGCTTCTTTCAAGCTCAGTTTCAAAAGATTGAAAGCATCGTCTACTGAAAAATTCTCCGCCAGATTCTTTAAGTCGAGTGCATAAAAACGAGTCTGCGTCTCACGCAATGCAAAATCCATCGTACTCATCTGTAAGATATTGTGCGGATGGCGCGGAGAAAAACGCAACGTTATTCCTCCGTCTACAATATATTTCCCCAAGCCTAGCGCCACGTTAGCTATACCGTCCTCGGCCTTCTCATTACCTATCGGATAGAAGTTTAGCGAACGGGCTACACCTGAAAGAGTCGGATAGAAGCGGTCATTATACCGGCTGCCAACAACCTCTTGCAATACAATAGCCATCTTCTCCTGATCTATCAGATTGGATGTTGCAGTCATATACGCTTTACTGTCACGATAGAATACGGAAGCATAAACAGCCTTTATTGCATCACTTAACGTACGCAACATCTCATACTGATCTTCTACCTTCGGAACCATGTAAGTAGAATAAATACCGGCGAACGGTTGATAGTGAGAATCTTCTAACAGGCTGGATGAACGGACGGCAATAGGTCCTTTTACCACGTCGTAAAAAGCCATCAGGTCTTCTATCAGGCGTGAAGGCAGGCTGGCACGAAGGAAATATTTTAAAATTGTTTCGTCGTCAACATCACTAAGAGCTACCGGATACAATTCGTTTGTCTCCATAAACTCGTCGAAGATGTCGGTACAGATGACAACCGTTTTCGGAATCGTCACAAAAAAGTTTTCATACTCTAATTTAGGATAACGCTTCACCATAGCCCCAATAAAAGCCAGTCCTCTACCCTTTCCTCCCAGCGAACCGTCACCGATACGGGCAAAATTACTATACTCATCAAAACGGTCTTTCTGATAGATAGCCACAACACCGGAGTTCTTCATGCGACGATACTGCACAATCAAGTCGAATATCAACTTGCGAGCTTCGTCCATATCTTTATAATCACTCACGTCTACATGCTTCAATACCTCAGCAGGCGGAAACATAGCCCTTGAATAGAAGAAACGGGAGAAATGATTACGCGAAAGATGATAAACCAATGAATCATCAGGTATCTGGAATACCTTACGCTGCAAATCTTTCAGGTCGGTGATACGCATGATCTCTTCCTTCGTTTGGGGATCGAGAATAACAAAGTCGCCAAAACCGAAGCGCTGCATAATCTTCTTTCTCAAATCCTGCGGATAGCTCTTTGAATTTTTGTCGATAAAAGAAGCCCCCAGTTCCCTGGCATACACAGAATTACTTGCCTCGGACGATTCAAGAACAAAAGGAATAATCATTCCTGTTTTTCTTACATACTGGCCAAATTTGTAACCGGCATACGGGTCTTTTACCCCGTCGTGCATAAAGCTCATATCCGATATGATACCTAATATATTATCCCGGTATTGGTTAAATATACGCACGGCCTCTTCATACGTACGTGCCAGTTTTATTTTAGGACGGCCACGCATACGCAACGTACGTTGGTGTCCATTCAGAGCTTCTTTGGCAAACATTTGGCTCTGTTCCAATACAAACTTATATAAGTGAGGCAACGCAGACGAATAAAAACGAACCGAATCTTCAACCAACATGATGATCTGCACACCAACTGCCGTATCATCAGGAGCATTCATCTTATCCTCTATCAATTTAATAATTGCAAGAAGTAATTCCGAATTACCCAACCAGCTAAACACATAGTCTATCGCTCTCAAGTCTTCTTGTGCCATGCGTTTGGATACTTCTTTCGAAAAAGGAGTAAGAACTACGATCGGAATATTAGGATAATGGATTTTTATCTCTTTTGCTGCAGCAAATATATCGCGATTATCCATATTAGGCATACAGATAATCAACTCGAAGTTACGATTACTTAACTCGGCCAGAGCTTCGGCTTCCGTAGTTACCTGAGTAAAACGGGGAGGATAGCGTAAACTCAACGAAGTATATTCATTGAATATTTGTTCGTCAACCCGCCCATCATCCTCCAGCATAAAGGCATCATATTTAGTAGCAATAAGCAATACGTTATATATACGCTTATTCATCAGATTAGCAAAAGATGTGTCTTTAAACACAAGATCTTTAAAGTCCGGTATACCGCTCATATCTTAATACTGTAAGAATTATATGCAGCCAAAAGTAAAGAAAAATCCGTAAACATACCGAATATTGTGCCCGAATAGCATGCCTGACGAAAAAAAGATACAATGCTTTGTCTTTTTTCATCAGGACAAGAATATAGTGTTACCATACGGAAAATAAAAGTTTTGACCCGATAAAACAAATCAGCCCCACATATTCTTTCAAAAGAATCCTACTGATAAAATGTCAGCGCACACAACCCATACAAACCGACATTTACCCGTATCCACTCAAAAACATGCACCAATAACATATAAATCACTATCAAAAAGTCATTAAAAACGCATTGTCATTCCGGAGCATTCTTTACATTTGCATACAGAATGTAATCTTAAAAGAGATATATACTATGAAGACTGAATTAATCTTATCGGCACTGGAAGCAAAGCATCCGGGAGAAAAAGAGTATTTACAAGCAGTAAAAGAAGTTCTTCTGTCCATCGAAGAAGTCTACAACCAGCACCCTGAATTTGAAAAGGCTAAAATCATTGAAAGACTAGTTGAACCCGACCGTATCTTTACCTTCCGTGTACCCTGGGTAGACGATAAGGGCGAAATACAGGTAAACTTAGGTTATCGCGTGCAATTCAACAACGCCATCGGCCCGTATAAAGGAGGTATTCGTTTTCATCCGTCTGTAAATTTGTCCATCCTTAAATTCTTAGGATTCGAACAAACATTTAAGAATGCATTGACCACACTTCCTATGGGTGGTGGCAAAGGAGGTTCAGATTTCGCACCAAGAGGTAAGAGTGACGCAGAAATCATGCGCTTCTGCCAGGCGTTCATTTTGGAATTATGGCGCAACCTGGGACCCGACCGCGATGTTCCTGCCGGAGATATAGGTGTAGGCGGACGCGAGGTAGGCTACATGTACGGCATGTACAAAAAGCTGGCACGCGAAAACACCGGAACATTTACAGGTAAAGGCATGGAATTCGGAGGCTCTATACTCCGCCCGGAAGCAACCGGCTTTGGAGCCTTATACTTCGTTCATCAGATGTTAGAAACACATGGAATAGATATAAAAGGAAAAACTATTGCCATTTCCGGTTTTGGAAATGTGGCATGGGGTGCTGCAACTAAAGCTACCGAACTGGGAGGTAAAGTGGTAACCATATCTGGTCCTGACGGATATATATACGACCCTGCAGGCATCTCGGGTGAAAAGATCGAATATATGCTCGAACTTCGTAATTCCGGGAATGACATTGTAGCTCCATATGCAGAGCAATTCCCCGGTTCTACATTCTATCCGGGTAAAAAGCCCTGGGAACAGAAAGTTGACATTGCACTACCTTGCGCTACCCAGAATGAACTGGATGCCGAAGATGCACGCAAGTTAATTGCCAACAAGACACTTTGCGTTGCCGAAGTTTCCAACATGGGATGTACTGCCGATGCTGTAGATTTGTTCATTGAACATAAACAACTCTTTGCTCCCGGCAAGGCGGTTAACGCCGGAGGTGTTGCCACTTCGGGCTTGGAAATGACGCAAAACGCAATGCATATCTCCTGGACAGCGGCCGAAGTAGACGCACGTTTGCACCAGATAATGAGTGATATCCATAATCAATGTGTAGCCCACGGTAAAGACGGAAAATATATCAATTACGTAAAAGGAGCAAACATTGCAGGCTTCATGAAGGTAGCCAAGGCTATGATGGCACAAGGCGTGGTATAGAGAATCGTATAAACACACTTTTATAAAAGCTATCGGCAGGGAAGGTTACTCTGTCGGTAGCTTTGTTTTCGATACCTTTCTTTATATAAAAGGAAAAGAGAAAGCCGCCGTAAAAGAAGATCACGGCGGCTTTGGATTCTGAAAAGAACAGTATCTTATTCTGTTACGGGGGAAGGTAAAATGCGCTTTGCTTGCTCTTCGCCGGAAGTACTTTGCGCCCGGGCATTATAATCGCCATACCAGTAAATGGTAGTGGCATAGTCTACATAGCCGCTGTCCCAACCCAGCATCTCTATATCAAACCTGAACTTCTCCTTAAACGGTATACCATCCAGATTGCGGGTACGCAAAAAAGCATTGTAGGCATGCGAACTGGTCAGATCAGCCCTAGGTGCACCACCAAATGGCGTATAAAAAGGATAAACCGGAGCCCAGGAGCTGTTGTAATAGTCTTCCGTTCCTGTACCAAAGTGAGAAGGGAATGTATCGTTATCTACCCATATCTTTTCATCGCCTTCGCCGTACCAGCGGGGCGCATGGTTAAATAGAGAGAGCAGGTCACCTTTATATACGCCCTTGCCTTGAATCGTGGCAAAATTCCAGTCAGCACACTTGGCAGCCTCGTCAGGATTATTATGAATATAGATTCCGGTGTCTTGCCGCCATGAAGCATGGAAGTACAACGAACGATCTTTGTCCCAAGCCAGTGGCAGGATGTTTACTTCCATCTTAGCATCTACATCTGAGGAAGAGATATTTTGTAGTTTCAACGTTTCGTTTTCTTTATACGGCATCAGCCAGCGGCTCACGATCTTTCCTTTTCCATCAGAATATAAATACCAGCAATCGACAGCAGGAGCGCCCATGCCGCCACCTGAAAAGTCGCTCAAAGGAACCCAAACGGTTTGCTTTCCATCAAACTCGGCACTGAAGATAACTTCACGCATGAGTTGGGCAAACTGTGCCGTATCTTCTATTCCGATCGTAAAAGTCACATCGTAAATTGCATTCTCTCCTTGCGGAAGAGCAATACTGATAGCATCGGAAGCCGACAAGCGTTTCTGTTCTTTCAGTATAGTTCCTTTTTGAGCAACCGGATTCTGAAGATGTTTGTTTACTTCCGCAATCTTATCGGCTACCCGTTGCAACACTTCGGCCGAAAAGGTTTCCACCTTCGTTCCTGCCGGATAGGTTCGGTAGTTAATACCGTAATATTTAGGAGTAGGATCTACACCCCGCTCATCTTCAAATGTTATCTTACAACTTTCGGAATATGGGATTGGCAAAAAGGATGTGTTTCCACCCTTTCCTTCGGGTTCATAACTGGTATGTGCCTGAACCAGGCCGGGAACAACGTCTGGGATATTGATTTGCATTAGGTCATAGGCCGGGATAATCCATCCGGGCTCTGTTGCTCCATCAAAGTAAAAGCGCCAAGTCCCGCGTTTATTCAACGTTGTAATCCAGATACGGGTGATTACTCCAGGACCTTTTTCGTCAAACATAACCTTTTCGATTCGTCCCTCTATCGTATCAGTCCGTTCTATACCGAAGCCGTCGTTATTGGCAAACCACCCAGAATCGGAAGGAGATACGGAACGCCGGTCATAACTGCTTACCTGACTACAGGTATAATACGGATCAGGATAAAGCGATAATTCTTCCATGGAAACCATCTCGTCCAAAAGAGATTCCATGGTAACTGTTTTGTGCGGAGAATCGCAACTGAGAATTGTTGTCCCAAACAAGACAACCAACACAACTAGTTCTTTAAGCTTTTTCATTAACACAGATTTAAGTTCATTTTATTTACATTAGTCATTCTATCTACATCAATCTCTTACTTTACCGGGGTTCTTTGCAATGAAATCTTTCCAACCCGTATATTTCTTCTCCTGGGCCGGCCTGTTGGTCTGGAAATAATGACAAACGGCCGCCGCCAATCCGTCTGTTGCATCCATCTGCGGAAGCATCGATTCCTGAGGAATATGCAAAAAGCGTTGCAACATACCGGCTACTTGTTCTTTTGCTGCATTACCATTGCCTGTAATAGACATCTTTATCTTCAGGGGTGCATACTCAAAGATAGGAATGTCCCGTTCCAGGGCAGCAGCCATTGCGACTCCCTGGGCACGTCCGAGCTTCAGCATGCTCTGTACGTTCTTACCAAAGAAAGGCGCCTCGATGGCCAACTCATCCGGATGATATTGATCTATCAATCCGAGAACACGCTCGAATATTTTACGAAGACGAAGATAATGGTCTTCAAATTTATCCAATTGCAAAACACCCATCGCCTCCATGCTTGGCTTATTACCTTCAATTTTCAATACGCCGTATCCCATAACAATAGTACCGGGGTCTATACCTAATATAATGCGGTCTTTCGTCATCTTTCCCAATCTATATCTTCCAGCAATGTACTAAAACCTGCAATTTTATGACCGAACCGATTGACCAACGCCGTATGGAGCCCACGTCCTTCCTTTTCCAACCAATAGTTTAATGTATCGATATTCTTCACAAAGAATTGCACCGAATAACTAAACCCTTCATCTTCGGCAGTCTGCATAATACGACGCAAACTTGGAGCTTGCAGAAATCCACTAGCCGTAGCCTTCGGAATATAATTTTCCTTAAGATACTTCAGACCTTCTTCGTGAATATCCCTCTCAATATGAAAAGTTGTATTATAAACAATCATTTATCTATTAAATTTATCACACAAAGATAACGGATATATCAGGAAAACATCTATATTTGCACTCAGAAAATGATAACCGGGGCATTAGCTCATCTGGCTAGAGCGTTAGACTGGCAGTCTAAAGGTGATCGGTTCGAGTCCGATATGCTCCACGATAAATCTAGAATTAATTAATCCTTAGCGTAAACATAAAAAGAATACCGTCCTATCCTCTCGAACCAAACGGTATTACGCGCTGTCTAATTTCCAATTTAACTAATAGTAATCAATAAAATTCTTTATAGCTGATAGGTTATAATGTAATATTCATTCCTGTAAGACAAATACTAATTATCGATTCACATAACAAAAGTACTACGACAGATATACGCAGCCCATTTTTATTTGCAGATTGTGGATAATGCTTGTTGAAACTAAGAATACAATCTCTATATCCTACAAACTGAAACAGGCTGCCTCTTTTCGAGGCAGCCTGTTTCAGTTTTATTTTTAATATATCATTTTACAAAAGGAGCCTTTTTAAGATAAGCGGCACAATCTTTCACCCCGGCAAATTGTGTACGTCCGTCCGGCATGTGTTCCAGTTCAACAAAATAATCCTGAATACCATTTGCGTACATTTGCTTAAAAATCATTTCAAAATTCATCATACCACTCTGACCCAGCACAGCACGGTCTTTAATATGCAGAACTTTAATGCGGTCAGCATATTTCTTCATATATTCCACCGGATCATTTTGTCCCATAACCGTCCAGTAAACATCCATCTCGAAAAATACCAAAGAAGGATCAGTCCCTGCAAGGAACAAATCATAAATGACATCGCCCGATCTATCCCAAAAGCCTTCTCCCTTACGTTCCCCGGGTTTAACCACACGCTGAAATTCCATATTATGATTATGATAGCCAAACGGAAGACCTGCAGCTTTTACAATTTCTCCGCCTTTATTAAATATATCACAAATTAATGCGGCATCTTCATGGGATGCACATTTAGGCATCATAGGTTGAATCAGATATTTACAACCCAGCTTTACATGGTCTTCGGCAGTAGGTTTCCAATACTCCAGGATTTGAGACATATTTTCTTTTGTATACTCCCTTGTAGGAGGATTTACGTGGGAACTGATGATTTTAAGACCGGCATCTTCTGCCATCTTTTTAAATTCCATCATGTCTACATCCCCTATTTTCCCTTTATTATATCCGGCAAGTTCAAGATCGGTATAACCCATTTCTTTTACTTCCTTCAAACGTTTAGGAAGGTCTTCATACAATTCTCTGGCAAGGGAATATATTTGTAAACCTATCTTTTTCTTTGCGGCAACTACAGGAGCCGGAGTAGTGGCTGCATACATAGATCCTGCTTTACCTGCCAATAGTCCTGCAGCAGTAAAAAGGGATGCATTCTTCAAAAAATCACGTCTGTTACTCATAATAATATATTTTTCTATGGTATGTACAAAGTTATGAAAATATCAGAAAGCGTAACCAAATCCTACATTCAAATAAATAGGATACATAGCAAAAGTTACCGTATCGAAATCTTTCTGGAATATATCACTCAATCCCCAAGTCAGATCGGCACAAACATCAAGATGCTTAAATGCTCTCCATTTCGTACCAACTTGTACCCCACATTGGAAAGTTCTCAGATTATCTGAAAAATCATACGAAGCACGGTTGTCATCTTTAAACTCAACTTTTGTTCCGGTCGGATTAATTTCACGTAAATAACCATCATAAACATACCCGGAGAAGTCGCCGTTTGTCAGGAAAGAAACATACGGACCTGCAGAAAAACTCATTCTGTTATTCAATTTGTAAGAAGCAAGTACCGGGATACTGAAATAGGTATTACGTACTTTAGTCTGCACACCTCCCGTCCAGTTTCCTTTCAGTTTTTCACCTCCGGTCCCTATGATTTCCATACTATAATTCTTCACTGTAGCCTTTGTTTCCATACCTTTGTTTTCAACGCGGAGTCCCAAAATCATTCCCCACTTTTTCTCTACGCCGAACCATTTTATAACATTGCCTTCAACCGACAGGCAAAGAGTAGGTTTATAGCCGTCTATAGAACGTATTTCACGAGGTAACGGAACCGGAGCAGTACCGCCAATGTTAAAACCGGCTTTCACCTCATATTCTAATCCCCGGAGAGAAGACCATATAATGCCTTCGTTTCTCTCGACCTGCGCGTTTACCGTTGCAGCAAACAGTAGCATCAATACACAAATTGCAGATATATGTTTTTTCATCATACTTCCTTTTATTCGTTTTCAGAATGAATCACCTCTACCTCATCAATATATAGGGTACTGCCTACGGCCCCTTCAAAGTAATCTCCCCGTATGCTGGAAGAAAATACAACGGCCAGCTGGTAGCCTCCGTTTTTCAGCTTTTCTTTATCCACAACCTTGCCCGGGCGTGCCACAAAAGGAATATAGAAATGAGTCCACTCATCGGTTGCCTGCTGATTTGAAATCCGGGCAACAGAAATCAGATTGGGACTGGTAAGTGCATTCGTGCCGTCCAGGTAGCGGACATTTTCATCCGTTTCATAAAAAATGGCATAAATATCACACTGGTCTTCCTTTCCCGGAACCGGTTTTCCTTTAGAAGTAAATTCTTCCCCCGGTTTATACTTATAATACCCGCTTAAATAGGTAGGAACATGTTCAAAAGGTCTGCCAAAACGAGTTGCTTTTAATGCATTTGTTAATGCAGACGATGCATCAAATGTTCCTATAAATAAATTACCGGCTGCAATATACATTCCGACTAAACTACCCAGACTACCTGTACTACATGTCACAAGTTTTGCACATTTGCCAACATATCCGTCCGCAAACTGGCTGGTAGGATAATCCGTCGGGCTTTTGGGCACACCGGTTAAAGCATAACCGGCATTCGCACTTCCCCAATTTACAGCATCACCACTTGATGAAAGATCATAGAATATCTGGAAACGCTCATTTTTAGGTTCCAAAGTAATCGTCTCAAAATGATAATCGGTACTAATTCCCGAAACTATACAACGTACAACATATGTCTTATTCCAGTTTCTATCTTCCGAAGTTACAACATACGTACGCGGAGTCGTAAAATCAAAAGTCGTTCCGCTGGCCGGACTAATTGTTGCACCAGGGGTCAAAGTAAACTCAGGGGATAATTTGGTTATATCTGCATCACTTCTAACAATGAGAGTTATACTTTCATTCTCTATTTCCGGTTCTGCCTTCAGAACATTGCCCGACACCGAACAAGTAAGTATATCGGCTTCGGCATTCGGAGCCTCACTTTGTATACACGACAATAGAGGCAAACACAAAAGAAAGCATGCAATTACACTTCGTATTTTCATCGTCTATATCCTTTTTACAACTGTTTTACACTCATTTTTTTGAAAAAACATTGGCAAAGGTAAGTCTATATTTTGAAAAGAATCAGACTTAATCAGGTTTAATAACTTTTTTTACAATGGGATATAGTTTTATTACCATCTCCCGGCTACTATGAAAAACAGTATAAATCACTTTGTCATTATGCAAGAAGAAAGCAGATCGTTAACCGGAAAACAAACCATCCCGATGATTTTACAAAATCATCGGGATGGTTTTCAAAAAAGATCGGGATAATTCTTATTGATGTTCTCTGCGTAATAAATCGTTCACAGTCTTCACCGGATTAAATGTTTCGATAGGCACTTCTACAAAAACTGTATTCCAATCGCTCATAGCACCATTCCATAAACCGGGCAATTCCAAAGCTTTCAGATCACGCCCGTCTTTACTTTTATAAGATATAAAACCGGTATTCTTATCCACATAATCAGGCAAATTATATTTTTCGCCTTTATAGTTCTTCACGGCACAAACCAAATCAACAGGGTTAAAATGCGTCCCTTTCTCAAACATTGCTTTTTTAGCAGGATCAGTCATATCAATCTGGGAGCTTTCCAGGACTTGCAAAGAAACTGTTCCGTCAGGATTAACGGCAAGGAAGGGACCTCCGCCTGGTTCGCCTACATTTTTCACCATTCCGCAGACACGCAACGGACGTAGCAATTTACTACGGATATATAATACAAGTTCTGCATCCTCAAGCAATTTAATATCATGATTCTTAATACATAAATCGTCCTGCAAGAAATGAATCATCTCTTCGATCTGACTATGGTTATATTTACCGCTTTCAATCAGATTCAGATAATTAAATATCTTTTCCTGCAGAGAAACCAATACGCCTGCAATAACTTTTTTCCAAATGACAGTAGAGCATTTAAAACTATCCGGAACTACATTATCTATGTTTTTAATAAATACAACATCGGCCTCCACATCATTCAGATTCTCAATCAATGCACCATGTCCGCCCGGACGGAACAATAATTTACCATTCTTATCACGGAACGGATTGTTCTCCATATCGGCCGCAACCGTGTCGGTACTCGGTTTTTGGATAGAGAAAGATATGTCATATCTAACGGAGAATTTCTCTTCATATTCTCCCTTTTTAGAGGCAACCAACTGTTCAAACAGAGCTTGGTGTTCCGGAGAAACAGTAAAATGAATATTTACTTCACCGGCATTATTCTTCGCATACATAGCACCTTCAGACAAATGTTCTTCCATTGCGGTACGGACTTTTCCGGGATATGAATGGAAAAGAAGCAAACCTTTAGGAAGCTGGCCATAATTCAATCCTTTAGGTTCCAACAAATTGGAAACAATCGCTTTATAACGTCCCTCCTTCATCAATGCCGGAATATCTTTTTCTTCATTGGCAAGGCAAACGTTGTTTAATGCATCATAAAATGCGAACTTATTTATTTCGGAAAAAAACGTGCGTTCAAATGCATTGGCAGGCTCATCATAAGTGGAAGACAAAAACTCATACAAGTTCTTAAACATACGGCTTGCCGCACCGGAAGCAGGAACAAATTTCACAATCTTCTTATTCTTTGCCAGATAAGCATCCCAAGCATCCATATAAGCGGCCTGCTGCTCCTGAGAAATTACCATTATTCCTTTTTCAACGGAAGCGGAAGCAGCTATTTCCAGAAAAGGGAACCCTTTCACAAAACATGCCAACTGCCCGTCAATCTGTTTTTCGCTGATTCCTTTGGCCGACAACTGTTCCAAGTCTTTTGCGTTTAACATAGTATATAAATTTAATTGATTAATTCATCATGAATCCACAGCCTTTAAAAGACTCCGGATATCGCAAATGTATAAAATAACCGCTAGATTAGTATTCATATTCCAATAAAAAAGATACTTTTACAACATGTTTTACGGCCTGTCCGCAAGTGGGCAGTAAAAATAACACAACAATGGATACACAATCATTCTTTACCGAAGAAGAGAAAAAAACGTTTTTCTCAAAGTACAGATTACTATTACGCAATCTTTATTCTTTCCTGCAAAGAGAAGATATTCGAAAGATGAAAAGTCTTATGCAGCGAGTTGTTGCATTAGATTGTTACGGCAGAGATAAAAACGGGATCAACGGTTTATTGAGAAACATAGATACCGCCTTGATCGTAACCCAGGAGATCGGGTTAAAAAGGACTCCCGTCATCGCTTTACTGCTATACCGGCCCGTACTAAAAAAAATCATAACGTTAGAAGATGTTGAGCAAACTTTCGATCCGGACGTTACACTTATTATCAGCCGCCTGCTAAAGACTTCCGATTTATATGCACGCAACACGGCCGTCAATTCGGAGAATTTCCATCATTTACTTTTCTCTTTTGCAGAAGATGTAAGGGTTATCCTGATTATGATTGCCGATCGTTTGTGCTTAATGCGTTTGGGCAAGCAGTTAAAAGAAGATGACCGCATCCGGTTAGCCACCGAAGCATCCTATCTATATGCTCCTTTAGCCCACCGGCTAGGTTTATATTCAATAAAAAGCGAGCTTGAAGACCTTTCTTTAAAATATACAGATCGCAAACAGTATGATTTCATCAAGCAAAAATTAAATGAAACCAAACGCTCGCGAGATGCCTATATTGCCCAATTTATCGCACCTATAAAGAAGAAACTGGAAGAACTTGGTTTAACTTTCGATATAAAAGGACGTACCAAGTCTATCCATTCCATCAACAACAAGCTGAAAAAACAAAAGATCGAGTTCGAAAGCATATACGACCTTTTTGCTATCCGGATCGTACTGGAAACACCATTAGAGAAAGAACGTTCGGAATGCTGGCAAGTCTACTCCATTGTCACCGACATGTACCAACCCAACCCCAACCGATTAAAAGACTGGATATCCATCCCTAAGACCAATGGATATGAAAGCCTGCATATCACGGTAATGGGACCACAAAACAAGTGGGTGGAAGTGCAGATACGTACCAGACGTATGGACGAAATAGCAGAACGGGGACTTGCCGCCCACTGGAAATATAAAGGTATAAAAGCGGAAAACGGATTAGACGAGTTTCTTACCACCGTACGTGCCGCATTAGAGGCTAAGGAGAGCAATCCTTTAGACCTGATGCAAGATTTCAAAATGGATTTATACAAAGACGAAATATATGTATTTACACCGACCGGCGAACTTATCAAGTTAGCCAAAGGTGCCACAATATTGGATTTTGCCTTTGCCATCCATACCAAGTTAGGCAGCAAATGCGTTTCGGCTAAAGTTAACGGCAAAAACGTACCTATAAAATATGTTCTGAATAATGGAGATACGGTATCGGTTATTACCTCACCTGCACAAAGCCCGAAGAGAGATTGGCTGAATTTTGTTGTAACCTCGAAAGCCCGCGTTAAAATAAAACAGGCTTTACGCGAAGAAGCTGTCAAGGCTGCCGAGTTTGCCAAGGAAATGCTTCAGCGACGCTTTAAGAACCGGAAAATAGAGGTGGAAGAAGCCATACTGATGCGTTACATTAAAAAGAAAGGATTCAAAACCGTTACCGATTTCTATATAGAAATTGCGGAAGAACGTCTCGACCCCAATAAAGTGATTGACGAATACCTTGAATTGGAACGCAAAGAGAAAGAGGTTAACGACCACATAGAAGTACGCAGTGCCGAAGATTTCATCACAACAACAGAGGTAGAAGAAATTTCGACGAGTAAAGACGTTCTGGTCATCGATAAAAACTTAACAGGTATCGAATACAAGCTGGCAAAATGTTGCAACCCTATTTACGGCGATGAAGTATTCGGCTTCGTTTCTACGCAAGGAATCAAGATACACCGGCTGGATTGCCCTAACGCACAGGAAATGTTCAGCCGTTTCGGTTACCGTATTATACGCGCAAAATGGAGCGGCAAAGGTGACAATGGCTATATTGTTACCCTCCGTGTTATCGGACGGGATGATATAACAATTGTAAGCAACATAACTTCCGTAATCGGAAAAGAAAGCGGAATTACATTACGTTCCATCAACATAGACTCGGTAGACGGATTATTCCAGGGCAACTTTACCGTCATGGTTAAAGATACCACATCTTTAAACATGCTTACTAAAAAGATAAAAACAGTAAAGGGCGTAAAAACAGTAGACAGGCTTAATTCATAAAGATTATTCCCTATCTTTGCCCCCGCAACATCTCATAAACAAGATGAAATACATTCCTTGTATAAGACATATATCTGCGGAACATACATGTTCCGCAGTCCTTCTTCATGAAGAAGGAAATTTTGCAAAAAAAACGTAACCTTTCCTCCACCCGCCTTTTTCACGTAAAAAACAATCAAAACATAGCAGGCTGCAAGGGCAGCCTGCCCAAAACGTGTGTCCGTACCACACGGAAAACCTCCGTACACCTACAAAAGTATCACCAACGCACCGGCGAAGCCTCCGTACACCTACAAAACCATTACCGGAGTAGCTGCAGCCATTTTGTAGGCCTACAAAACCATTACAGACGCGCCGGCAACCATTTCGTACCCCTACAAAACCCTTGCCGGAGCTCCGGTGATACCTCCGTACACCTACAGAGCCTCTACAGAACGGATTTCTCAATTTTCAACCTAATATTAACTCTTTAAATTCAAAGTTATGGAACAAACAAAAGCGATCAAAACCCGCTACCTTACGACCGGTTTCCTGATAATGCTGGCAATGCTGCCTGCATTGACCGCATGCAACGACGACGATGACGGACTGGAAAAAGACCCCACAGCAGGACACACCCTGACACTTACGCTCAAAACCGGCGTAGAAGCCATACCGGAGACGAGAGCGCTGATCCGAGAAGCAGCCCCGGAAAGCGAAGCCGCGCAAGCTGGCTTCTACTACGAACTGGTATCGAGTGATACTGACAGTTGTTCTGCGGATATGCCTTCCACCAAAGCGCCAACAACGCTGAAGAACGTCTACGCCCTCCTTTTTAAGAGTGACGGAACGTTCAACGGCAGAGCCAACATCGGAACCATGACGGCAAACACAGACAAAGTAGTAACCTTTACAAACGTGGCAGACCCGGCAGCAACAAGTTGCCGACTGGTGATTGTAGCAAACGACAATGCGGCAACAAACAACTACGCCAGCACGGGAGGAACAGGAAACTTTGCGAACTTCACAGGAAACTATGCCGCCTTTCAAGCGCTGGTGATGACGAACACGATCAGTTCGGATGCAGACGTACCCTACGCCGGAACGGCAACGGCCAATCTATCATCCGGTTCTTTTGATGGCGTTGTTTCTGTCTCATTATACCGCACGCTGGCGAAAGTAACGGTAGTGAATCAGACCTTCTCCATACCCTATACCTCACAAGGCGGAGGAAACATACCGCGCACAGGAATCCAACTCGTAAACGCAGGAAAAAAGTGCTTCGGAACAAAAAACAACTACGACGGAACAGGAAACAACACAAACCCTGTTGGCATAGAAAACTCCACCTCCCTAAACACAAACACCGCAACCTGGTATGTAGGAGAGAATGTACAATCCGGCTACTCGGCTACTAACGCCACCGAAAGAAACAGGCTGAAAGCACCCGATGCTGCGAGGGTAACGCTGACGGGAAGCAAAACCCTCGCAACAGACGATGCCTACACATGCCACTTCGACGTCTTTATGGGCAAAAGCAGCGATGTAAGCGACTTCTCGCTACGCCGACACACAAACTACACGCTGACAGTAAACGTAAACAATTCACTTGAATTTATTAGAAACTATGTAACGAATAGTAGTGGCAACCTATATTACAAGAATGACGATCCCCGGATATGGCACAGCGTGGCTTCTGTATGGATATCGGTTAATCAACCGTTGGCTACGGCTTATAAGTCAGCTCAGTCTGACCTTACAGCTTACCCTCCATTCAATTACGATGGTGGCATTTCTTCCACAACGGGTTCCGATTATATGGGCGTTTCTTCTACCGCTACTGTAAATACGCCTTATTCTTTCGAGGTTGAAAAGACTGAACGTGGCAGTGCTTCTACTCATCAGCCTGCTACTGATTATTGTAAAGGATTAGGTACAGGTTGGCGTGTTCCTACTTTTATAGAGTTAAAAGGTATGTATCAGAATAAGGCGGCATTGGAAGCAACAAGCGGCTTCGCTGCGTTCCTCATCAGCTACACCTACTGGAGTAGTTCGGTCTACAATGGCAGTGCCGGCATACGCTGCGGACTGGGCTTCAACTATGGCAATTACGATTACTACTACACGAGCACCGGCAATGGGTATGTTCGCTGTGTCCGGGATATCTGATCAATGGATAGAATATGGCTTTAGCCTGGTTTCAATTGCCGTCGGTTTCAACCGACGGAGGCAGTAGATTCTCCCCTTTCAAGGGCTTTAGCCCAACCGGAAAGAAATTTGGCTAAAGCCAACAGGAATGTACATCCTTTAATCCGTCCACTAAAGTAGACGGCAACCGAACTTAGGCTAAAGCCAACAAAGAGAACCTTCTTTAAGCCGTCCGCTGAAGCGGACGGTAACTAAAACCAGGCTAAAGCCATTACATAGCAAGGGAACATCCGGAGTATTTCGCTGTGTCCGGTAATGGCTTCTTTTGACACGCTCCGTTGCTGTTAGTGCGGCATAAGCCCCATCTTTTCGGCCCTTTCCAACATGAATAAACGGGCGGCTTCGTACTCGTTAGGGATAATACCATCCAGGATAGCATTCTTTATAGCCTCCTTAATCACTCCTACCGGCTGCGAAGGCGGAAGTCCAAAGGTATTCATGATCTCTTCGCCCGATACCGGTGGCTGGAAATTACGGACACGGTCTTTCTCTTCTATTTCTGCAAGTTTCTCCCTTACCAACCGGAAGTTTGCCAGAAAGCGGCGTACTTTCTCAGGATTCTTGCTCGTTATATCGGCTTCACACAGCTTCATTAAATCATCAATATCGTCGCCGGCATCAAAAAGCAAACGGCGGATAGCAGAATCGGTCACCTCGTCGTCCGCCAAGGCAATAGGACGCATGTGCAGGCTAACCATTTTCTGGACATACTTCATCTTCTCATTCATCGGAAGCTTCATTTTCCTGAAAATACCCGGAATCATACGTTCGCCTATAAAATTATGGTTGTGGAATGTCCAGCCCAAACGATTGTCGAACCGCTTTGTTGCCGGCTTAGCTATATCATGGAAGATGGCACTCCATCGCAACCATAAATTATCCGTGGTCTTACTTAATCTGTCCAACACCATTAAGGTATGTGCAAAGTTGTCTTTATGTCCGATACCTTCTTTCGTCTCCACTCCCTTTAAAGCACATAATTCGGGAAAGATAAGAGGTAAAAGCCCGCACTTGTCAAGCAGATCGAAACCAATAGAAGGCTTTGGAGAGAGCACTATCTTATTAAGCTCATCCACTATACGTTCTTTCGAGATTATCGAAATCCTGTCTTTATTACGTATAATAGCATCAAATGTATCGGGATAAATAAAGAAGCCCAGTTGAGTAGCAAAACGTACGGCACGCATCATCCGCAATGGGTCGTCGCTAAAGGTGATGTCCGGGTCGAGTGGCGTACGGATAGTTAAGTCGTCCATATCATCCAGTCCTCCGAAAGGATCAACCAACTCTCCATACCTGTCTTTATTCAGGCAAAGGGCTAGAGCATTAATCGTAAAGTCGCGTCTATTCTGGTCGTCTTCCAGTGTCCCGTCTTCCACTACCGGTTTACGGCTGTCATGGCTATATGATTCTTTCCGTGCACCAACAAATTCCAATTCCAAATCGCCACATTTAACCTGGGCTGTCCCGAAATTCTTAAACACAGACAGGTGCGCCCCGCGCCCTAACTTTTTTGCAACACTCTTTGCCAGTTCTATTCCGCTGCCAACAGCAACGACATCTATATCTTTAGACGTGCGGTTCAGATAAATATCTCTCACATAACCACCTATTACATACGCTTCGACACCTAATTCATCGGCCGCTTCCGAAATAATGCGGAACGGTTTTGCCGAAATATGTTTCAATATATCTTCTTGCTCTATATACATATATGTCAATAAAATGGTACAAAGATACGCAAATAATCAGACATATTTTCTGTAAGTTTGCAACTTGAAATAAAATCAAAAGGAGAATTACAGATGAAAAAGACAGCCGTTTGCATAGCACTAGCTGCTCTCACTTTAGCAGGATGCAACGATACGGAAAAAAAAGCACAAGCCCATTTGGATAAAGCACGTGCCATGTACGAACGTAACGAATTGTTCTCTGCCAAGAACGAAATAGACAGCATACGCGCCAACTATCCCAAAGAATATAAAATACTAAAAGAAAGTCTCGCATTAATGCGCCGGATCGAATATAAAGAGGCCGAACGCACGCTTGCCTTCTGTGACAGCATGATGCCTGTCAAACAACACGAAGCCGACAGCCTGGCCAAAAAATTCACTTTCGAGAAAGACAGTGTCTACGAAGAAATAGGCAACTATATATGGAAACAGCAAACGATAGAACGTAACTTGAAACGTTGTTATATCCGTTGCGGTGTAAACGAAAAAGGTGAAATGTATCTGGCAAGCGTCTATTTCGGCAGCCGCCCGATAGAACATACCGGGATTAAGCTCAGTACTAAAGACGGTATGTTTGCAGAAACAGCTTCAATACCATACGATGGCGGAGTAAACTACCGTTTCCAGGATCTGGGCAATACAACGGAAGTGGTTACTTATAAAGGCGATAATGGCATCGATGCTGTAAAATTCATCTTTACAAACGAAAAAGAACGGATCAAAGTAGATTATACGGGAGGAAAGCCATACGTCATCTATATAGCCGATGGAGACAAGAAAGCCATCGTGGAGACTTATAATCTGGCTACCGTATTAAGTGACATTGAGAACATGCGTAAAGAAACGGAAAAAGCAAACAAACGCATGAGCTACCTAAAGAACAAGCTGGATAAATCGTAAACCTTTGCAGATAAATGCAGACCGTATTGATATAAAGTTAGCATCTGAATAACTGTTCATAAAAAGAGCCGTATGGCAAGCTCCCGAAGGGCTTCCATACGGCTCTACTATTTTATAGAGACAGGTAATTTATCTCACGATTACTTTCTGAGCGTTTCCGCCTTCAACAGATACAACTACGATACCCTTTCCTGCAGGCAGGGTGAAATTGTCGGAAGTAGCTGTTACAGTAGCGATAACCTGACCTAAAATATTAGTCAAAGTAACCTTCTTGCCTGTTGCATTGTAAATTGTAACATTATCCGTACCGCCGGTAATCACGATTTCAGAAACCGCAACATCTTCATTTCCGGTAGGGGCAGATGTATTATCCACAGTAAACGGAGCACCTACGTTAGACATTACAACTACATTATTAACTACGCCCACATACGGAGTATGGAAATCATTAGCACCGCTAAGCGTACGATTCAGTTCTTTCTGATTTTCCAGCAGATAACCACCATCAGAAGCAGTCTTGAAAGCAAACAAAGCAGGACTGTCGGCCATAGTCTTAATCGTATCACTTGTTATAAAGCCTGCACGGTAATAAGTTACATTGTTATTAACAAATGTCTTATTGGAATCGCGCAATGAAACCAGGTAGTAGCGGGTAGCTGCGTCTGCAGTTGCAGTTTCCGGAGCATGCAAAGCAGAAGAAACATAATACAGGCTCTTACCAGGTATTACCGTGTCTGCTTTTTCAACCCACAAACTAAAGTTATCGGCACTATAATCAGCCTTTAAGATTTCCTGGCCTTCGTTCTTAACTTCGGCATAGAAATTCAGCGGATTCATTGTCAGATATTTTCCATTTGTACCAATTTGCTTATGATTGTTTCCAAATGAAGCATATTCGGGAGCATCTACGGCAGTAAAATCAAAGTATGCAACCTTATCAGACAAAATCAGATTTGCATTGTTGATATCCAAAGATACGAAATCAGCGCCTGTAGTCAATTTATACTTGCCACCTTCCAAAGCGGTTACAAATGTAAATGTAAGAGCTTTACCTGCCGTAGAAGTCAGTACCAAACCTGTATTGTCAGGTTCTACATTGTTGGCTACAGAATCGTTAGTAAACTGCTGAGCCAATTTATAAGTAGCCGTATACAACTTATCACCTAAGCTGGTTGCACCCGTATTTTCACCTACATTAGGTATAGAATCCTGTACAATAGCAACTTTAAATGCAATTGGAGTTTCTGAGCTGCCTGCTTTAGCACGCAACATAGAATCTGCTGCAAATACCGGCAAATTACCAACACCCAAACCGGCAACAGCACTTAACTGATATCCGTTATCTGCAATTTCGGAAACTGTAAAATGACGAACACCTAAGAATTTATCATCAAAGTTTATATCTTTCTGATATACAAATGTGATAGAATCGGTTCTGCCTGAAATAGTATATGTATTAGCCATACCTTGTACCGGGAAGATTTCTTTGTTCATTCCGAAATCGGTACCATCATAACGGCTACCAACACTATATTTACCATTGTTCTCCAATACATACCACTGTCCTTTAGCCTGGAATGCAGACAAAGAATCGGCAGACATCATAGGAACAGAAGCAGAAGTAGATACCCAATACTCACCTGCAGTATTCAAACCGGCACTCTTCAGATAGTAAACACCTGTTCCTGTAGGAATAGTAGAAGGCGTACCTCTTTTAACAGTAATCATAGGTGCTGTTCCTTGTGCAGGAGCAGGCGTAGTTGCCACCAAGTTTGCGACAGTCAACACTTTTGTAGAACCAACACTTGCATACACAACACGTGCAGAATCGCCTAATATTCCAATAGGACTTGCATTTACAGTAGGAGCATCTTTTACAAACATAGCCAAAGAATCATTCTTCAGGTTAATTGTAAATTTAAACTTCTGGAAGTCTGCATTACCTACTGTATGTAAACTGCTTTGAGCATAAGTTGAATCCAATGCAAAGTTTGCACCAAATACACCGGTAGCTCCAGCTATAACAGTCTTTGTTGTATCCACACCAAAGTATTTAGGAGTACCATCCGGGAAAGACTGGTCATTTTGCAATTGCAATGTCATATAGCCTTCATCTGCAGCAGTCAAGTTTTTCGCTAAGATTTCCTGGCCTGCAAAAATGTTACCACCATAAGTACCGTCAAACATCAACTGAAAGACAGAAAAGCCATTACCTAATTCTTCGGCGTTAAGCTTCAAAGAAGCAGGAGGAAGCGCAACAGTAAAGTTTGATGTAGATGCAGAAGACAGTTCTAAATCACTACCATTTACATATAGCGCCATTAGCTGATTATTTCCGTAAGAAGCCTTAATGGCACCTCCATCTGTAAATAACCACTTATCAATACCAGCAGCCAAATTAGGCACTGCATCTGCAGAAGCAGCAAAAGACAACACGGCTTGGGTTGCCTTATTGGTAAACTGGTAAGCAGTACCGCCAATTGTTGTGCCCGCATTCGTTATTTGCCATAAAGCCGAGTCAATCGAAGCTTTTGTTGCAGTTGCAAGATCAATAGTCTTAACAATCACAGAGTCAGCCTTGTCTCCACTCAATGCCAAATAGTTACTACCATCTTGTAAATAATAGTAGTTTCCGGCCGTCCATTCGGCAGGAGGCACAGAACCTTGCGCATTAGCCGTGAATACGCCTGCAACCATAAGTGCAGCCGCAGCCAAAAGAGTACATTTTTTGTTCATATACATATAGATTTTATTTATACAATCAACCTCTAAACAAGAAGCTTTACAAAAATGTTCTCGATGTGAGCTGCGTTAACAGCAATTTAGCGACTTATAACAAATAGGAGAATTGATGCAAGGTTTGCTATATGCACAAGCAGAAAAGCCCCACCGGAAAACCGGTGGGGCGAATCTATGAATAGGATAAACCTATTTAGTTTTCAATTATTTTACAACAGCCTTAACAGCAGCTTCACCTTCTACAGCTACGATTACAACACCCTGAGGAGCAACAATCACTTCACTGTCTGAAGTTGCAACTATTGTAGTCTTCTGACCTAATACGTTAGATACAGTTACAGCCTTACCAGCAGCACCGTAAACAGTTACGTTACCTTCGCCGGCTACTACACTGATAGTGTTAGCTTCTGTTGATTCGTTGCCGGTTGGAGTATCAACAACCTTAGTTGTGAATGGAAGAGCATTTTCTGCTGAAACAAGGACTAATTTACCATTATCCTGTTTCATACATTGACCGTTTGCTGCTTCAATCAACATTTCACCGTCTGTAGGAGTTGCACGGAATGCAAATACGGCTTTATTATCAGACATCTTTACTGTATCAGGATCAGCAGTCATATCTTCGCGGTTGTAAACCAACAATGTATCTTTTGCCAAACCATATTGTTTTGCAAGGATGAATTCCAACTTACCATCTTTATTTACATTCAGATAGTTAGCCATTACATCACCAGATGTTTCAGACTTCAGTTCCAAACCTGCTGTTGTCATAAGATAGAACAACGGTTTCTTTGGATCTGTTACTTTTGCTGTATCTACGAACAATGAATAAGCTGCATCCAATTCTGATTCTGATTTCAATACCGGTTCAAACTTATCGTTCATACCGATCATCAATGATGTATTTTCTGTAGAAGTAAACTGCATATGAGCAGATGAATTCTTTGTTACATTTACATAATCAGGAGCAGCAGGAGTTACAATCTTGAAGTAACCGGCAACTGTTGAACCATATTTTACAGGAACCATTACACCTGCACTTGCAAATGATACTACAGAATCTTTTGATGTTGTTAAATCATCATATTTAACAGGAGCAGTAGTATTAACATTAGCCATAATCAATTCATATTCTCCGGCATTCTTTGTGGCACGGAAGAATACTGCAACTGAATCCTGGTCTACCGTCTGGTTTGTCTTCATCATACGGAAAGTCTTAGGATCGTTTGCGCTGGAAGCATGCCAGTTATAACCTAATACTCTCTGGTCGCCAAACTGTTCTTTCAACAAATAAGCAGAACGTTGCAAATCGTCAGCTCCGAACTTACTATCTGTTGCACCATTTGCAGAAACCAATTTGAACTTCATTGCATCAGCTTCTTCCATATCCTTAGCATTTACTGCACTGTCACCGGAAGCAACATATACATAAGCGCTAGAACCCAGAGGAGTCACAACCTGTAACTTAACAGAAAGGTTTGCTAATTCATCAGCTGTAAAATGTTTGTAACCAAGATACTTGTCAGCCTTAACTTCATCTTTAATAGCTGTCAATTTAACTGTATCACCATTTTGCATGATATAGTTACCGTCTAATGCATAAACAAATGCATTGTTATTAGTTGTATTCTTATTATCTCTATTAATAAACTGATAACGACCGGCACCATCTTTCTTAACAGACCACTGTGTAGCAGGAATCAAATCTGAAATTTCATCTGAATACTGAATAGTTGATCCAGTCAATAATGCTGTCCAATATTTATCATTGTTGTCTTTAACAGCACCTTTCACAACTTGTACATAATATGACTTTGTTACATCGATGTCAGCCTTTGTTCCAGAACCTAAAGTAACATAAGGAAGAGCATCTATATTAGCAGCAGGAGAAGTTGTTAACACTTTTGTACCTGCACTACCCAGATAACCCCAAGCTACATTTGATTCTATCGTAGCTGTTTTATCTGCTGTAGTAGTAGCAGTATTAGTTAAATCTGCCGTATTAGCTTTGATAATCAAAGAGTCACCAGCAATACGACCTGTATTCACTTTAATTGCAAACAAATAAGTTGCTAAAGGACGGCCAGCAGCAGCAACTGTATCAACAGGTGTACCTGCTACAGTTCCATAAACAGCAGAACCAAACGCCGAGTGTCCTAAGGTGTCTAATACAAATTTAAAACCTGCACCAGCATCCCATGTAGCTGCACCTTGTGTCTTATGTTGAACTGTATCTGCAACGATAAATAATGTATCTGTTACAAGTTTTGTTCCATAGTAGTTCTCGTTTGTCCACTTAGGACCTTCTACAACCTGAAGCATAATTGAATCGCTTGCAGCAGCATTTCCGGCAGATTTACCTTCTGCACTACTACCTGTAAAATCAACAGCTTTAATTTTGTATTTTGTGAATACATTATCAGACAAGTCATTACCAAATGCCAGCTTGAAATAACCATTGTTCTGATTATTCAATTCTTCTGCTGTTAATTGGATATCAGCAACTTCTGTAGCTGTCCAGTTCGTAGCAGATGCATTCTTCTGAATCTTTACAACACCACCAACAAGATCCATTGAATAGATATCGCTACCAATCTTAGCTTGGATAGAACCGTTATCAGTAGTTTTCCAACCCCACTCTGTAATAGGGTCTTTGTCTGTTACAATAGCATTACCTGCTTTAGCCGGCAAATTCAATTTAGCAGTAGTAGCTTTATTTTCAAAAGTAAAAACAGAATCACCTGTTGTCTTTTGAACTTCAATAGTCAGCTTCCACATAGCAGAGTCCAAAGATAAAGGCTCAGTAAAGTTACCAGCAGCAACAGTCATGACTTTAATACTGTCTTTTCCGTCACGCTTGTCAGCAGCAAGATAACTTGAACCACTTTTAATGTGATAGTACTTATCAGCAGGAGCCAATTTAGCCGCAATTTCACTTCCTGGAGCGTACTGTGCGCTTGCTGATAATCCACCGGCCATCAGAGCAATGGCCAAAAGAGTAGAAAATCTCTTGTTCATAATTCAAATAATTTATATTAATACTAAGTAAATAAGTTCTTTAATCTAAAAATATCCCTCACATCAAAACATACCAAGGGATGTAATTCATCTAATCTTGCCAACAAAAGTAAGCATTGTTTTTATATCTGCAATCCATTTCTTGTGTTTTTTTCTCTTTTAGTATACTTTCTTATCAACAAAACAACATAGTGTGTACGAAATTGTCGATTCCTTATACAAAACACTCAACAGTGGTGTATTTAAGCGGATATTCCAATATATAATATAATGTACGCGCATGTACATATCTTTATATCCAAATCATCGGGATCATTTTTTGAAATCATCGGGATGATATTGAAAAATGATCCCGATGATTTCTTTCTGAGAAAATGAAAAGCCCGCAATCAAGAGACCACGGGCTTAAAATCGTTCCTTTTATAACCAAATAATACTAAAGTAATAAAATAAAAGCCCTGAAATATCTTTTATCAGACAGAATGATTTACTTCTGCCGATTATATATCTTTTAAACTTTGATACACAAAGATAAATCTTTTCGATCATCTATAGGAAAAAATCTATTCGATCTAACCAAGTCTATTGGTTTATGAACAAAAAGATTCATTTCGAGTACATATCCCTCAATCTTTCGCCTGATGTACAGTAAGCTGAGGGAATGGGAATCCAATACCTTCGGCATTAAATGTTGCATAAATAGCCTGATTTATATCAAAATAAACACCCCAATAATCAGCACTCTTCACCCACACGCGTACAACAATATTTACACTGCTATCTGCCAATGCCGTTAATGCAATAAATGGAGCTGCCGGATCAGACAATATACGCGAATCTTTAGCCAAGACAGATTCTATTACGGACTTTACCTTCTCAAAATCGCTTCCATATTCAACTCCAAAAGTCCAATCTACACGGCGGCTTGTCTGATGACTAAAATTTGTCACTACCCCACTGCTTAACGAACCGTTTGGAATATAAATTATCTTATTATCAGCAGTAGACAGAACCGTATGGAAAATTTGTATCTCTTTCACCGTTCCCCCGACATTCTGAGCTTCAATATAGTCTCCTACTTTATAAGGTTTAAAAAGAAGAATAATTAAACCGCCGGCAAAGTTTGACAAATTGCCGCTCAGAGCCATACCGACTGCAACACCGGCAGAAGCAAGCAAAGCTGCAAACGATGTTGTTTGTACTCCCAATGCTCCTACAACCGAGATAATTAACAATATCGTAAGAACAACATTTACTAAACTACCGACAAATGTCTTAACAGAAAGGTCGATATCACGTTTATTCAATATCCGGCGAACCAACTTATTAATCAAATTAATAACTAACCGGCCAACTATAAAAACCAAAAAAGCTTTTATCAGTGTCCAGCCCAAAGTAGATCCTTGTTCAACAAGAGACCTCAAAGCAATTTCCAGCTTCGTAGCAGTTTCTGTAGCATCTAATAATAACATATCCTTTAAATTTAATTCTTATACTATATTTAACTCTTAGCGAATAAAATTATTACAAATTGTAGCAAAGGTATAAAGTTTTTTTATTCCAGCTAAAAGATTAATTTATTATGTAGATTTGCGGCAAATCAAATAACAGATTAAACATAATAGAATGAGAATCCTTAGCATATTTGCAGCTCTATTCTTACTTGTAGGCAATGTCTACGCCCAAACATACGAAGAATACATAAAAAAAAGCTATGACTTCCTGGATAAGAACGATTTAGTATCTGCTGAAGAAAGTCTGAAAGCGGCAATGCGTTTAGAACCAGGAAATCCTACCAACTATGCACTGCTTTCAAATCTGGGAACAATTCAACGCAGGCAAGGTAAATTAGAAGAGGCTCTCACTTCATATTCCGCCGCATTGAGCCGCCAGTCTAAAAATATAGGAATTCTGGAAAATCGAGCTTCCTTATATTCCGAATTGGGAGAAACTGAGAAGGCGTTGAACGATTACACAACCCTTCTGCTTATCGATCCAACCCACCAGGAAGCTCTTTATTGCCGGGGATTACTTTACATACAATTAAAAAACTTCATTTGGGCAGAACAGGATTTCGACAAAATCCTGGAAGTAAACGAAAAGTCTGTACGCGGCCGTCTTGGGCATGCGATCCTTGAAAAAATGCGCGGCAATTATGATGAGAGCGAACGCATATTCAACTATCTGATTAATGAAATGCCCCGCGACTGGATTTTATACGAAGGCCGTGCCGACCTTTACTTTATGATGGGGAAGAATGCACGCGCCATGGCTGATATAAACCGGGTGTTTGTTGAAAGTACTCCCAGTGCTGCACTTTATGTTTTGCGAGGTAAGATAAAACTATCCCAATATGAAAAAGAGCCGGCTGCTCTCGACTTCCAAAAAGCATTAGATATGGGTTACGATAAGGCTGTGATTGAAGAGTTAATGAAAATGACAAAATAAAATAATGGCGGTGCGTTCACTAATTCCGACTTTTGACACACCGCCATTTCCAAATCCCTATTTTTAATTACTGATTCGTTCGGCAATCCAGTCTCCTACTTCACTGGTAGAATATGATTTGCCATTCTGTGAAATATCTTCCGTCACCACACCGGCATCCATAGAGGCAGCGACAGCCTCACGGATCACTTTTCCTTCTTCCATCAGATTGAAGGCATATTCAAACATCAGGGCGGCACTCAGGATAGTAGCCAACGGATTAGCTATATTTTTTCCGGCTGCCTGCGGATATGAACCGTGAATAGGTTCAAATACAGATGTATGTACACCTATGGAAGCCGAAGGAAGCATACCTAACGAACCTGTTATAACAGAGGCTTCATCCGTCAGGATGTCGCCAAACATGTTTTCAGTAACCAAGACATCAAAACTCTTTGGCCATTGGATCAGACGCATAGCTGCATTATCCACAAACATATATTCCGTCTCCACATCCGGAAATTCTTTTTCTATCTCTTGTGATACCTGGCGCCATAAACGGGAAGTAGCCAAAACATTAGCTTTATCTACAACAGTTACTTTTTTACGGCGTTTCTGTGCATACTGATATGCCAGACGTACAATGCGTTCAATCTCTTCGCGAGTATAAATACATGTATCATAAGCCGTGTTGCCATCTTCGCTACGTCCTTGCGGGCGCCCGAAGTACATACCTCCGGTCAGCTCACGGATACACATAAAATCTGCACCTTCCACCAGATCGGCACGAAGGGGCGATTTATGGATCAAGGAAGGGAATGTTGTCACCGGACGAATGTTTGCAAACAAGCCCAGCTTTTTACGCATAGCCAGCAAGCCCTGCTCCGGACGAACCTTTGCAGACGGATTATTGTCATACTTAGGAGAACCGATAGCTCCGAAATAAACCGCATCACTCTGCATACACAGTTCGTGTGTTTCATCGGGGTACGGATTACCTACCGCATCAATAGCACAAGCACCAACCAATGCCTCCTTATAACTCAAATCATGTCCGAACTTCCGGCATACGGCTTTTACAGCTTTCATGCCTTGTTCTACTATTTCGGGACCAATCCCGTCTCCTGCCAATACAGCAATATTCAATTTCATTACGTTAGTATTTTGTTATTCTCTTTTGAAATATTCATACTTAGGCTCTGTAGGAACATAAGAATCATCATCCCACAAAGAACTTGTAATCATCAGGTCCGCACTGTAACGGTTACAAGCGATAGGTACATTATGAACACGGCATTGGCGAAGCAACATTTGAATGTCTGCTTCATGTGGCTGTGGATTCAGGTCGTCAATCAGGAACACGGCCAAATCTATTTCTTTGCGAACTACCATGGCTGCGATCTCCGCATCACCCCCCAAAGGACCGGAATGCATCCGTGTCATATCGATTATAGCCCCGGTTTCTTCAAGTGCCTTTTTAACAAGACCGCCCGTAGTTCCGGTACAAACCAAATGATGATGTGACAGGTATGTAGCATTGTGAACTGCCCATTCAACCATATCCGCCTTACGATTATCGTGCGCTACAAGTGCAATAGTTAACCTTTTCATAATACCTATAATTTTAATTAGACAATTTAGCCTTCTATTTTATTCAGCATCTTCAGAGTTGCTTTGATGGCTGCTTCCGTTTGGTCTGCATCCAATCCGCGTGTCTTAAAATCTACCCCGGCATAATTCCAACTAATGACAGTCTGCACAAAAGCATCGGTACGCCCACCGGGTGGAATCGTTACAGAATAGTTCGTCAGCATCGGAAACGGCCGTCCAAGATTTGCATAAATGCGACGTAAAGCGCGTACAAAAGCGTCATACTGACCGTCGCCGGAAGCCGATTCTTCATACGCCTCACCATCAATCTCTATCTTCAACGTTGCAACCGGTTTCAGTCCCTGAGCCAAAGATAAAGAATAATTCAATATCCGTATCTTCTGATCTGCCATCGCATCATGATGCAACACATCACTAATGATATACGGAAGGTCTTCAGGAGTAACCATCTCTTTCTTATCTCCCAGTTCGATGATGCGCTCGGTAATCTTCTGCATGGCTTCTTCATCCATATCGATCCCCAGGGTTTCAAGATTCTTACGAATATTTGCCCTGCCGGATGTCTTACCCAATGCATATTCGCGAACACGCCCAAAACGTTCGGGAAGCAGTTCGTTACAATACAGATTATTCTTACTATCCCCGTCTGCATGCACGCCGGCGCATTGTGTAAAAACATTCTCGCCTATAATTGGTTTATTGAGCGGGATATGTACACCCGAATAAGTCTCGACCAAACGGCTCACATGGTTAATACGTTCTTCGCGGACACTGCTCACTTCATCCAACTGGTCTTTAAGCATTGCCACCACACTGCTGAGCGGCGCATTTCCGGCACGTTCGCCCAAACCGTTCACTGTTGTATGGATGCCGCGAATGCCGGCACGAATTGCAGAATAGACATTCGCCACTGCCAGATCGTAATCGTTATGCGCATGGAAGTCGAACTTCAACTGAGGGTAACGATCCACCATCATTTTACAATATTCGAAGGTATTACCCGGATTCAACACGCCCAGCGTATCAGGCAGCATAAAACGGCAAATAGGCAAATCCATCAGTCCGTCTATCAATTGGAATACATAATCGGGGGAGTTCTTTATCCCATTCGACCAGTCTTCCAGATAAATATTTACATCGATATTCCTTTCGGCAGCATTCGATACGACCGAACGGATATCGGCAATGTGCTGTTCGGGGGTCTTACGAAGTTGCTTGGTAACGTGCTTGTAAGAACCTTTGCAAAGCAGATTCATCACACGGCAACCGGCAGAACCGATCCAGTCGAGCGAAACCGTCCCGTCAACAAAGCCCAGCACTTCAAGTTGTCCCAGCCTTCCGGCACGTTCCGCCCAGTGGGCTATTTCTTTGACCGCCTCAAACTCTCCATCCGAAACACGGGCGGAAGCAATCTCTACCCGGTTGACACCAAGTTCGACAAGCAGCATTTTTGCAATGCTCAGCTTTTCGCGTGCCGAAAAAGAAACGCCCGACGTCTGTTCCCCATCCCGGAGAGTTGTATCCATTATCTCTATCATATATCAGTTTCTATTTACCGGACGCAGACTGCGCAGATAACGCAGACAAACGCAGATTTATTTATTTTCGTTCCTGAATATTTTACGTTTTACCTGAGGGCGAAAACCGAAGTTTAATAAAAGACCAACTTCCATTTTCGTTGCTTTTAGATAATTCAACAATTGGGATTCATGTTCCGAACATAATTCATTCACGGCTTTTAATTCCAGTATAATATGGCCATTTACAATAATGTCTGCCACGTACTCTCCCACCAAAGAACCCTCATAATACACATTAATCGGGTATTGCGCTCTACAATCGAGTCCTTGTTTATGCAGTTCAAAGAACAGAGCATTCTGGTATACGCGTTCCAGAAATCCATATCCTAAAGAACGATACACTTTATAAAACGCACCAATTATCTTGTCCGTCTCTTCTTTAAATAAAAAATCTGCGTCAGTCTGCGTGTTCTGCGTCATCTGCGTGCCCTTTCGTAGGCTTCTATTTTAGACTGGTTGGCCAGGAGATAATCGATGTCGTCCAGGCCATTCACAAGACAGTCCTTTTTGTAAGCATTGATGTCGAAGTGCTCACTATGGCCGGTGGCATTGTTGGTAATGGTCTGCCGAGGCAAGTCTACCGTCAGTGTCACTGCAGGATCTGCCCCTACAGAAGCAAAAACTTCGGCAAGGAACTCCGGTGATACAACAACCGGCAAAAGGCCGTTGTTCATAGAGTTATTTTTGAATATATCGGCAAAGAAGCTGCTAACAACCACGCGAAAACCATATCCGCTTATCGCCCATGCGGCATGTTCGCGGCTCGATCCGCTACCAAAGTTCTTTCCGGCTACCAGTATCTGCCCCTTATAAGTATTCTGGTTTAGCACAAAGTCGGGATTAGGGTTGCCTGCTTTATCGTACCGCCAGTCACGGAAAAGATTGTCGCCGAATCCTTCGCGTGTGGTTGCTTTCAGAAAACGGGCGGGAATGATCTGGTCTGTATCCACATTTTCCAAAGGCAGAGGAACGCAGGTTGATGTCAGGATGCTTATTTTCTCTTTCATTATATTTATCTTTTATGTTTTACTATCTTATTTCACCTAAGATTAAATCATTTCCCATATTTTGATTTAATCTTCTGCCAAATCTCTCGGATCTGTTATACAGCCGGTAACTGCTGCTGCCGCTGCAACCAGCGGCCCCGCCAAAATCGTACGTGCGCCGGGCCCCTGACGGCCTTCGAAGTTACGGTTGGAAGTAGAGACGGCATATTTTCCGGCCGGCACTTTATCTTCATTCATAGCCAGACAAGCCGAGCAGCCCGGTTGACGGAGTTCGAAACCTGCCTCGTTCAATATTTTGTCAATACCCTCGGCACGTATCTGACGCTCCACCATCCAGCTTCCGGGAACCAGCCAGGCAGTTACATTATCGGCCTTCCTTCTTCCTTTCACCAAAGATGCAAAAGCACGGAAATCTTCAATACGGCCATTCGTGCAGCTTCCCAGAAAGACATAATCTATTTTCTTTCCCAGTACAGGTTCTCCAGCAGTAAATCCCATATAGTCCAACGATTTTTTATATGAAATACGACCGGTTTCATCTATTTTTTCCATAGCCGGAATGTTTTCACGAATGCCCATGCCCATGCCCGGATTGGTTCCGTATGTAATCATAGGTTCTATATCTCCGGCATGGAAAACGATCTCTTTATCGAATCTGGCATCGGCATCACTATAAAGTTTACGCCATTCGGCAAGACTCTTTTCCCACGCTTCGCCACGCGGAGAAAATTCGCGGTCTTTCAAATAAGCAAACGTTACGTCATCCGGAGCAATCATACCACCACGGGCACCCATCTCGATAGAAAGATTACAGATTGTGAGGCGTTCCTCCATTGTGGTATTGCGAATGGCCTCGCCGGCATATTCCACAAAGTAGCCGGTAGCACCTCCGGTTGTCATCTTACTTATGACATAAAGGGCGAAATCCTTAGCCGTTACGCCCGGTTTACGTTTTCCGTCAATGGAGATACGCATTGTTTTAGGTTTGCGTTGCATAATACATTGGGTTGCCAGTGTCATCTCCACCTCACTGGTTCCGATACCGAAAGCAATAGCTCCCAAAGCACCATGGGTAGAAGTATGCGAGTCGCCGCAAACCAATGTCATTCCCGGTTGGGTAAGTCCGTTTTCCGGACCTACGACATGGATAATACCGTTTTTAGGATGCTGCAAACCGTAATAGGTCAGGTTAAAATCCTTCGCATTCTGTTCCAGCGTATCAACTTGGTTCTTGGAGACTGGATCGTCTATTGGTTTATCCTGATTCAGAGTCGGAATATTATGATCCGGCATGCAGGTAATCTGTTCAGGCCGGAAAGGTTTCAGTCCACGGGCTTTTAATCCGGCAAATGCCTGCGGGCTGGTTACTTCATGGCAGTACAATCTGTCAATATATAACTGGATGGTTCCATCGGGCAGCGTGTCTACGACATGCTTTTCCCAAATCTTTTCAAATAATGTCTTGCCCATATCTTGATTCTGTTATTATTCTACGATAAATTTATTAATTGCATCTACAAAAGCTTCCACCGAAGCAGCTATAATATCAGTATTTGCAGAAAAGCCGTAATAAATAGAACCATTGTATTCTACCTGCATGTGAACTTTTCCGGTATCGTCGCTACCTTTACTTATTGCCTGAATAAGAAACTCCTGTATTGTCATATCGCTATTACTGATAGCTTTTTTCACCGCTTTGATACCTGCATCGACAGGACCGTTCCCGGCTGCCGCCTCATAGCGCTTAACGCCCGACATATTCAAACAGATACTGGCAACAGACTGTACACCTACACCGCTTGTTACTTGCAGATAATCCAGTTTGATACGGTGGGTAGCCGTACGGTCTTTACCTACCAGCATCAGCACGTCATCATCATTTATATCTTTCTTGCGATCGGCCAGTTTCAGAAACTCTTCGTACGCTTTATCCAGCTTTTCCTGGTCAAGTTCCACTCCTAAAACATGCAGACGATTCTTCAAAGCAGCACGGCCGCTACGGGCGGTCAGTACGATAGCATTATCGTCAATACCAACATCTTTCGGATCTATGATTTCATACGTCTGTACATTTTTCAGCACACCGTCCTGATGGATTCCCGATGAATGTGCAAAAGCGTTACGGCCTACTATTGCTTTATTAGGCTGAACCGGCATATTCATCAGGCTCGAAACCATGCGGCTTATTCCATATATTTTAGATGTATTGATATTGGTAACGATTTCGCGCTCTTTGTGGCTTTTAAAAATCATGGCGATCTCTTCCAGTGAAGTATTTCCCGCACGTTCGCCAATGCCGTTGATTGTGACTTCCACTTGGCGGGCGCCATTCAATACGCCCTGTACGGTGTTAGCTGTTGCCATGCCTAAATCGTTATGGCAATGTGTAGAGATAATGGCATTTTGAATACCGTCTACATGTTCCATCAGGTATTTGATCTTCGCACCATATTCATCCGGCATGCAGTATCCTGTTGTATCAGGTATATTGACAACAGTAGCTCCTGCTTTGATAACCGCTTCTACTACACGAGCCAGATATTCATTGCTGGTACGTCCGGCATCTTCACAATAAAATTCAATATCTTCGGCATATTTCTTTGCATACTTAGTAGCGGCAATGGCACGTTCGAGTATCTCATCCTGATTGGAGTTAAACTTATATCTGATATGATAATCGGAAGTTCCGATACCTGTGTGAATACGTCCGCGCTTGGCAAACTTCAAAGCTTCTGCAGCTACTTCTATGTCTTTTTCAACGGCACGGGTCAATGCGCAAATAGTAGGCCAGGTAACAGCCTTGGATATTTCAACCACACTTTTGAAATCACCCGGACTAGACACAGGGAAGCCAGCTTCTATCACATCCACTCCCAACATTTCGAGAGCTTTGGCAACCTGGATCTTTTCTACTGTATTTAACTGGCAACCCGGGACCTGCTCCCCATCCCGTAATGTTGTGTCGAAAATGAATAATCTGTCTGACATATTATTATCGTTTAATGTATTAATATCTTACGTTTGTCCGCTAAAACTAAAAAAGCCCTTCTCACAAGGAAGTGAGAAAGGCTCTTTTATTTATTTATCATGCCCGGCAAAGCATACAGTCTCACTTCCTATCCCGTTCCCAGAGTAGAATAATAGATAGAGAAATAATGAGACTATTTTGTATGTTCCGTGTCATTTCTATTTCTGTTTAATGATGCAAAGATACAGTCTTTTTTTTAACCACAAAATATAATTCGATATTTTTTGATTAATATTACTTATAAAACGTAAGATAAACCCTATTACAACAATCAAATCATCAATACCCAATCGTATCACGCCCGGTTACCAGATATTGCATATAGTCATTATACAATTTCACAGTAGGCTCACCTCCCGGTTGAGCAGTCTGCCAACTGGCATTCATCAATCCGGTATAGGCATAACAGCAAACTTTCTCGAAATTGTCAAGCATCAGCAAATCATGCACCACCTGATCTATCGGACGAGGATAAAGCGCATTTTTCTCACCAAAAAGGAAGACTTCCATATCCATCCAAAGATGGCTACCGGCTTCGTCACAATAATTCTGGAGGATTTCTGCGACTTCTTTTCCTGTATAGTCTCCTTCCGGCATACGATGGAAACCAAACGGACAAAGAATATCCAAGTTGGCAAGCAGTTTCGGGTAATAACCGTTCGAGCTCTTAACATCGTGGCAGTTGGTAGCCAGCATCACAGGTTTATCCGGAGCCAACGAACGGGCATAAGCTGTAAACTCTTTAAAGAAATGTACCAACTCATCCCGGCGTTCATCATTCTCACCCAAATAACCTCCTACCTCATTCGAAATATACCATCCGTAGAAGGACTTATGGTGTCCGTACATCTCCCATAATTCTTTTGCCACTTTCTTAGACCAATCCAAAGAACCTTGCGTGAAATCAAACCAGGCATAACCACCCACACCCAGAAATACTTTCATGTTCAGTTTGTCGGCTTCATCCAAAACAGACTCCAACGGCTTATCTGCAGCTAAATCTTTCCAGGCAGGATAGTTAGGAGATTCTTTACCGAAATTAGTATGATTCAACAAGGAATCACCTTCTTTCTTCGGATATACTTTAGACTCATAGTAAGGGAATCCGGTATAACCTGTTTTATCCATATCATGCTGACCTACATATTTCTGGTTACGGAAAAGTTCCTGTATTACCACAATATCCATCTCTATATCATGCATACCCTTCATCATTTCTGCCCATTGTGCATTTGTCAACTTGATAATATCCTTGTTCCAGAAATGTCCCTCGTTCTCGCACCAGTGATAAAACTCGAACCAACCACCATCTATCCGGCGTGTAGAACGTATTTTGGAGTCGATAATAGTCAGAGGTTCAATCATTGTCTTCACTTCATTTCCCGATTCAGCCACCAGAATAATGTTGCGGTTACCTATATACTTCTCAGTATCCAGCCAGAAACGGACACCCGTATTTCCTCCTGCAGGAACTTTCTTTTCTTCAGTATGCAAACAAGAGGCTTTATCTACATTATCCATATAGACAGAGATTTTGTACTTCCGGTCAGCTGGTGATTCATTCCAAACAGCACCCCGGATATCAAGTTTTACATTCTTGGTAATAGGAGATGGAGGTATTAATGTCAGACTGGCACGGGTGTCTTTCGATACACCTGCAGTTTGATTATTGGTACTGCCGGTACAGCCTGCCATCGCAAGCAGTACCAGCATAATAATACATTGTAACGTTTTCACTATGTTTTTCATATTAAAATCTTTTTCCTATAAGACACATGTATCCCCGCACATACTTACAGGAACCACTCATTTCTTATTGACAAGGCAGCTCATGAACTACTTTCTGATCCGTATAAAGAATTGCATCCGTCATCCAGATGTCAGCTCCTTTCACAGGATTTATCCATTTACATTTAACAGTGTAGTCGCCTTTCGGAAGATCGTAGTTGAAATAAATTTCACGTTTCCGGTGATCGAAGAACTTTGGCATCTTGCTTGTATCAACAAGTTTATCGTTCAAATAAATTTCAACTTCTGCCACATAATCTTCAGGGGCTGTACCTTGCAACCAACCTTTCAGCACTAAAGCCGTACCATTATAATGCAGAGAATCAAAAGCGGTAATTGACTTATTCAACGTTTCTTTACTCAACAAATACAAACCTTCAAAACTCACTTCCAAACGAACCGGCTCCGGCTTCTGATAGGCAATTGTTACCATTTCACCATCTGTCTTACCTCCATTTTTTTCAATCTCGGCAAGTGCATGTTTCATACTCAATTCATATGCTTTGTTCAAAGAGATTGTTGTATGAGAGAAAGGAGTATCAACAACAGGGTCCAATGCCTCAGTCCAACAGGTCGGAATATTACTATATCCTAACATCGTACCCAAGATACCGGCTGCTGTAGAAGGATTGCAATCCGAATCCTGACCGGCACGTGTCGATATATCCATTGTCTTAAAGAAATCGCCTTCACCATACAATAAACCTAATGCAACATAAGCCGAGTTCATCTTTGCTTCTATGTCAAAAGGAACCTGAATACCATCCGGACAAGAAATTTCTTCACCCCATTTCTTTTCAATCTCAAACCAAGTCTGTTTCCAATCATTCGGATATTGCTTATGCCAATTAATGACATCTGTTATACATTTATAAAATTCGCTTTCCTGAGGTATTGTCTTCAAAGCTTCACCTACTATGAAATTAATGTCATTGCTTACATACGCCAAAGAATACATGGCAGCCACAAAAACGCCACCATACCAACCGTCTCCATAAGACATAATATGTCCGGTACGGTCACAAATATCTGCAGCTTTATTCGGCATACCGGGCGTCATTACTCCGGCGAAGTCTGCTTCAATCTGAAAATCTATACAATCGGCATGTGGATTATTTTTCCAATGCCCACAGGCCGGAGGCATTAATCCGTTAAGCAAATTATACCTTGCTATCTGATTGGCATGATCCAAAGGATAACCGGCGCGAAGGAAAGCCATAGCAAACGAATCTGCAGGTGCATCCGAACCGTATTTATCAATCACATCAACGAATGTAAGATCTACATAGACATCGTCGTAAAGACCAGGAGCCGTATCATACCATTTTTTTACTTCTCCTTTACTCCAAGGAATAGGAATATAGTCTTGAATCATGGTCCCCACATAACGAAATTCGGTAGGCCCGCCATAGGTACAACCGATAGTCTTACCGGCCCAACTTCCCTTTACCTTATCGAACAGTTGTTCTTTGGAAAGAGTTAAATTCAATTCCGGCTGTTTCTCGGTTTTATTACAACCAAGCAGAGACAGAGCAAAACATCCGGCAACAACAAACAATTGTGCTTTCATAAAATTAATAGATTTAAAATAGAGTGAGCTAAGTAACGTATTTTTTAGCAGTGGACATCTGTTTATAAAAGGAAAATTCCATGAATTATTTGCTGAAACTGATAATCCCAAAACCATATTTAATAATTTCACCACTTTCCTTTCAGATACTTTTTATATTCATCAAAAGCCCCGGCTCCGGGTCTAAAAGTAGCCCAGCTAAAATTTGTAATTTTAGTTGTAAATAAGCCGGCTACAAATAATTGATCCTGCAATTCTTCCCAGTCTTTCGGCCTATAAGGAACATCCGGACACCAACAGTTTTTAAATGATTCTATATCAACCCCAAACTCCACTCCTGTTTCATCACAAGCTTTTTTAACTTGAGTAAAATAATTAGGTAAATCAACGTCAACATCCACCAAACAACGCCCACCTATATCTTGTAAATAAAGTACATCTATATCCGGTGTTTTTTTTAAAATAGCTTTGAACCATTCACCGCACAAATCTGCAGGTTTTCCCCGGAATAAAGCGGGAGCTATGTGTACCGGATATTTTTTCGTCTTAGACTTACAATAAGCTGCAACTTTTTGCAAATAGTCTGCCAATAAATCCCTTGCAGGATTATTCTGCCAACATCCATCAGGAAAAGAACCATCATGAAATTCTTCCGTAATATACCACCCTGCGAAACAAGAACAGGAACCAAACATCTCATAAATCTCATCAATAACCAGTTTGTTTTTTTCAAACAATACATCATAAGTTGCCTGTATATTTTTATCTCCGTTATAATCACCGCCAAATAGTCCAAAGACCAACTTAAACCTCTGCCTTTCCGCGGCTTCAACCATATTATTCACTATAGGATACTGTATTTTATTCCAAGGAACTTTCGTATTCAAATACCATGAAACATCATTCTGATTGCCAAAACCCTGCGTATATTGAATAATCCATGTATCAATATCAACATCTTTACAAGCCTTGAAGTCTCTATCCCAGTCTTCGTTTTCATAGCCAGAAGTCAATTGGATAAATAAGCTATTGAATTGAGGTGTTCCGGCTTGAAGTTCATATGAAGTAAGTTGTTCTAAAGCATCAATTTTCACCTCTCCGGAATGTGCTTCCCCTGACTGATTAACTATTTCGATACGATAACCTACAAATCGAGATAAATTCAATGAGTCTTTAGAATTACCTTTCAAAAACTTAAACGAAGAATAAGGTATTACTAATCTTTGCCAGTCGCCACAATTCAAAATGAAATCATTCGTATAAACAAAATGCACTCTCTCATCCCTCAAAGTTACCAAAGTTTCATCTTGTATCAAATGTATACGAAGTTGATCCATATTACCTTTTTCTCCTTTTATCCAAATAGATATACCTAAAGGACAAAAAGAAAGATCCGGGCGATAGTCCGCCCATACTTCTTCTAACAGAACACTTTCTTTTTCTCCATCTTCAGGTTTTCCTGAAAAATTATACTTTAAAGAGAAAGAACCGTCTCCTTCTATTTTATCTGCTCGATCTACAGTTTTCTTAATTTTCGCCTTCGGACAATTCCTGCCCGGCTCAATAATATATACATTACAAGCTTCTTCATCATAAGTATTTAATAATTTAGTAGCTTTCACTTGTTTCAATAAATCGTTTGATTCTCCGGAGTTAAAAAAATCTGCCGGAGCACGATTAAATGAGCAAGCTGAAAAACACGCATACATAAATATCAATAATAGATTTTTCATAAAATCATACTTTTAACAACAATAAAGGCTGTCTAAAAACTCAGTTTCCTGAACTGAAACCTTTTTTATTTTAGACAGCCTTTTGTTGGCTATTAACACCCTTTACCTTTAATACCTATTGTGGATAATATGTCATTTTATAAGCTATAATACCTGATTTATCCGCTGCACCACAAGCAATAGAAGCATAAATATACACCTCACAACCATTTACAATTGTTGCAACATCTCCATATTGATTATAGTTCACTTCACCATATACATCACTTTCCAATAACTTAAACTTGGCATAGTCTGCATCGTCCGGTACTAATGTCAGATTATTCTTATCCGTAATTTCAAAAACTTTCATTACAACACCATCCCAAGCCCAGAAACCTTGTTCCAATGTCACCAGAAATTTATCTCCATTTACCTCAAACACATCAAAATCAAATATTTTATATAGGTTATTTTTCGGATTCATCCGGATAATATCCATACTTGGAGGAAAGACCTCTAAACGGCTACCTTTTTCCAGTTTTTCACTATCACTGCCATCATATATACAATATGTAATATAATGATCCGAATTTTCATCCAGTGACTCACGCTTTACTGAAGCAAATGACCATGCTTCTTTTGCACTCGCATATTTAACAATTGTTGGTTTTGTATTTACCGGAACACCATCACGGAACTCCCAATAATAGAAATCGGTCATACCAGAAGCTGTTGCATAAATATAGCCCTTTCCTTGTTTCAGATTCCCTATCACACTCATTTTTCGCCCTAACAAACCCGGGCAACCAGCATCTTCCGTATAATTCAAAATTTCCTTTGCAGGGCTATTCTCATCATCATAATAATAAACAATAAAACCCGCACTATTTTCATTATACCGATTTACAAGAATATGTCCCGCATCATCTGTTTTCACCTGCATGGTAAATGTAGTAGGAGCTGGTATTATCTTTTTGAACTTTCCGGTGATATTATCATATACCCTAACTCCATCTCCAGCGGTCCATATATCTGCATCATGCACATAAATATTATCTCCTGCAGCATCCATACCAGAAATATAAGGGTGGACAATTCCCATTTCCGTAGAATTCTTAAACCACATTTTTTTGAAAATTGTCTTTGGAGGGGTTGGAAGAATTTTAATAATATTCGTACGCTTTACACCTTCCCCATCAGTAACCGTAATTTTCAGAGGATCAGTAAAATCCATTTCACCTGTAATAGCAGGTTCTACATAGCAATTGTTTTCCACGTTGGCAAATGGTTTCAAGCGCGTTAAGTCTAAAGGAGAATCCTCCGTTGTAGGAACTTTAATATATAAAGTATCACCATCATTATACGGCCCTACCATTGTTGCACCATATTCTGTAGATCCACCAGGAATCTTCACGAAGAAATTTAACAATCCTTTATTATATGTAACACCGTTATCCATATCCGGTGACTCACAGCCAAATATTACGAGCAGGAGCAAACTGCAATAAAAAGTATTCAATATTTTATTGGTATTCATAACATAATCTTTTTAGCATTATTTCCATTCATCAAATTGTTCACAGGCCGGATTACGCTGAATCTCAGTCAGAGGTATAGGAAAACGATAATATTTTTCAGGAAATATACGTTTCTTCCCTCCATCGCAATCTACCTGATCATAAGTAAATGTTCCATCTTCATTTCTAGTTATTTTCGTACCATGACAGTTAACGTTATTAAGAACAATAGAAGCCTGTTTCCAACGTCTTAAATCCCAATAGCGATGTCCTTCAAAAGCCAGTTCAATCATCCTTTCATGCCGTAATAAAGACATAAACTCAGACTTACTGCTTGCTGTAACCGGTTTATCAAATCCTGCACGCAGACGCACCTGATTCAATGCAATTAAGGCTTCACTTAAATTATCCTGTTGGGCCATAGCCTCAGCGTATATCAAAAGAACTTCTGCATAACGCATAGCATAATAAGTCAATTCTCCGGGTTGAAAACCATTCCTCTGGCCTTCATCAAACAGTTTACGCATATAATATCCCGTACATGTTGTACCACCGCCAATAGCATATCCATCAACACCTCCGACATAAGTTTCTATTTTACGTCCTTTCCAATCAGCTCCATTATATAAAATTGATGCATAAAAACGCTTTTCACGCCCTTCATACGGATTCTTTGCCTGTTCAGGATTATTCCAACTAAAATCAGATCCATCAGCCATCTGATAAGCCGACACCAACTCCTCTGTAGGGCTAACCTGCGCATATCCTTTATCTCCAGGAGGACAATAAAAATAATCAAATGAATAACCAAAATTTGGAGATTGGTAGCCAAAATCAAGAATAGATTCTTTCGATGTTCCCGTGGCTCTTTTATAAGTAAATAATTTGGCATAATCATCTTCCAACTCATAAATACCTAAGTCCATTACAGCCTTTGCTGCATCAGATGCTTTCTTCCATCGTTCAGCATAAAGCATATAACGGGCTTTAAAAGCCAAAGCCGCCCCTTTTGTCAATTTTCCTTGATTATTTTCTTTTTCCGAAACAACCTTTACAGGTAGATGCTCTATAGCAAAATCTATATCTCTCTCAATAAAATCCCAGCATTCTTCAACGGAGCTACGAGAGTTTTCTTTCTTATCCGGCAATTGTTCGAAAATAATAAAACTGCCACCATACACTCTTGACAACTTAAAAGAGACCCAAGCTCTAAAAAAACGGATTTCAGCTTCAGCCCGCAATGTTACTTCTTCCGGTAAGTTAGATCCATACTTTTTCAACCCATCCAGAAATTCATTACAATCACGAGTCCACGTATAAGCCCAATCCCAGCAGCCCATTGCATTATTATCCGGAGTTACCATCTGGCTACCAAAAATAAACAAATTGGCATCCGCAACCGGAGTATTCATTTTCAAAATATCTGAATGTGCATCATCTTCCACATAAGGCGTATAATACGTCTGCCCAATCAAAGGATAAAATTTATTCAAATATAATTCCAGATTTTTTTCGTTTGTCCAAGGCACTTCATCCGAATAAGACTTTGTCAGTTCAGGATCAAGGCTACAACTCGCCAAGCATGTCATTGCAAACAAACCGGTATAAATAATTATTTTATTTAGCATATCCATTTCGTATTATATTAAAAGGTTAAATTAAGTCCAAATTCTACCGTACGTTGTTGTGGATAATAGCCTTGATTCACATCCGGCATTTCAGGATCCAAATATGGCAAAGCATCTATCGTAAACAAATTTCCACCAGAAATATAAAAACGAACTCTTTCTATAGATATTTTCTGAGTTAATATCCGAGGAATCGTATAACCTATCTGAGCATTTTTCAAACGAAGATAAGCTCCGTTCTTCAACCACCAGGAAGATTCAGAACTCCCGTTTGAACGACGTGAAATACCTAATCGAGGATATTCTGCATTTGTATAGTCCGGTCTCCAAGCCTTTTCTATCAAATAATAAGGAGAGTTTCCATCACAGAAAAACGGCTGAGTGTAGAATGTATGATCCGAAAATTTACGATCCGAATAGTACCCGCACAAAGAAATATCACAAAGAGCAGCCCCCTGGAAAAACATATTAAAGTCAAAACCTTTCCAATCTGCAGCCAAATTTAAGCCAAACATCATTTCTGGCGTAGCACTTCTTCCTATCCACGTTTTATCTTGTTCATACGTAATACGTCCATCGCCATTCACATCCTTCAGTTTAATATCACCCGGCAAAGTAGGTCCTAAAACAGCACTGTGATCTATCTCTTCCTGTGATTGAAAAAGCCCTTCAGCTATAAATCCGAATTTCTGATTCATAGGTTTTCCTGTTAATCGTCTGTACTCCGGAACATTCGGGTCTTCAGTTGTTTCTATCACTTTATTTCTCGCCCATGATAAATTTCCCCGTACACTATAATTAACTTCTCCTATTTTATTCCTATGTGTTAATGTTATTTCAAATCCACGATTATCAACAATACCGGAATTCAAATAAGCAGGAAAATAACCACCCATAGAAGGAGGCATCAAACTTCCCTGAGCCTGCAGAATATCTTTTGTTTTCATATAAAAAAGATCCAATTCTGCGCCCAAAAGGCCATTCCACATTGATGTTTCCAGACCTATATTATAAGAAGTTGTTGTTTCCCATTTTATATTATCATTCGGAACACGATCTACACCCAAATAACGTCCCAAAGCATTTCCAATCATAACAACAGGGTCTTTTCCCATACTCATTGTACGTATATAAGCATAGTCGCCGGTTTCTCCAATATTATCATTCCCCAATTTTCCTACGGATAACCTCAACTTAAGATTATCTACAAAAGATACATTCTCTTTAAAAAAGGACTCATTAGAAATACGCCACCCCAAAGCTACTCCGGGAAAAAATCCCCAACGGTTATGCTGTGGTAAACGAGCGGAGCCGTCAATACGTCCTGTAAACTCAAAAAGATAACGCTCATCATAAGCATAATTTAAACGGGTAACATAACCCGCACGACGAAAGTTAGAATGTGAACCTTTCACCAAATCATCCAATACTATTTCACCATAATCCAGGTCCATAATATCCGTAATAGGGAAGCTTTTTCGTCCGGCAGACATTCCAGTACCATTATCTTCAGCATATTCATATAAGAACAATGCACCAACGGCATGTTTGCCAAATGTATTATCATAATTAGCAGAAGCCTGAACCGTAGAGCGCCAGGAATCAGAAAACCATTGGTTAATCGTTGCATCTCCACTAAGAGAATGACGTCCCCATTCATCATGATACGTCTTATCCCCCATGTGATATACCATCAATTTATAAGGTAAAAGAACAGACTTTTTCATTGAATATCCCTTGTCATACCCTAAATTCAACTTAAAGCTAAGCCCCTTTACGAAAGGTAAATCATATTTTATACTCATACTCCCTTCAAACCGATTACTCCTGTTATTCTGTTCTCCTGAAAGATCGCGGGCTGCCAATGGGTTTTGATTTCCATTATCTGGATTTAGGCTACCAGCATAACTACCATCAGGTCTGAAAGCCGTAACAAAAGGATATGCCAACAATGCCTGACTAAAAATAGATGCATAACTATTTCCCAATCCGGCACTTAATCCAGGTTCTTTCTGAGTCGATTGATTTGCAGCAATATTAAATGATACTGTTAAGTTATCAATCACCTTTGCATCTAAATTTGCCCTTACATTATACCGATCGTATGACGTACGATCTATAATTCCATTTTGATTAAATGCACCAAGTGAAACAAAATATTTAAACCGGTCATTCCCTCCATTCAAAGACACATTATTAGTAAATGTAGGCGCAGACTTCTTGAACAGGAGATCAAACCAATCTGTATTTCCAAATATCTCTTCCGGATCTCCATTTATAATTCTATTTAAATCACTATCCGAAAAACGGCGAGCCTCTTTAGGCACACCATCCATTTCTTCTGCCTTATCGTACCAATAAGCATAATCCGGTCCATTAAGAAACTTCGGAAAATTTGTATTCATGCTTATCTGAGCAGACGTATTAAAAGTTATCGTTGGCTTTTGTTGTGAACCACGTTTAGTAGTAACCAAAATAACACCATTCGCAGCACGAACACCATAAACTGCCGCAGATGTCGCATCTTTCAGGATAGTAATAGACTCAACTTCATCCGGATTAATGTTTGGAAATGGCCTTTCAAAGCCATCTACTATAACCAAAGGATCATTATTTCCTAAGGTATTTGAACCACGAACTAACAAAGAAGCGCCATCGGATCCTGGTTGGCCAGCTTCTTGTCTGGTTATCAAACCTGGCAAGCGCCCCTGCAACATAGATGATAAATTCCCGGATGTTGCGGTTTTCAAGTCTTTCGCTTCAATCTGGGCAATAGAACCCGTAACATTTATTTTACGTTGCGAGCCATAACCAACAACAACAACTTCGTCCAAAGTCTTAGTATCTTCCTTCAAAACAACTTTAACAGTATTCCTGTTTCCTACACGGATATCCTGAGAAACATATCCTATATAAGATACCTGTAATATATCATCCGGTACTACTTCGATCGAAAAATCTCCATCAATACCTGTAATAACCCCTTGTTTGGAACCTCTCACAACTACATTTGCTCCAATTACAGCCACTCCGGCAGGATCCAGAACAACACCTGTTATTTTTTTCTTTTTAGTAGATATGCTCTGTTTTACTTTTAGAGAATCTCTAGAAGCCAAAACAATCTGGTTACCGGAAACTTCATAAGTGATATTCGTTCCTTTAAAAATATCATTCAAAACATCTTCCAGTTTCTGATTCAAAACATCAACAGTGACAATGCGATCCAGATCTATCATACTGGCATCATACATAAATGACTGGCCTGATTTCTTCTCAATAGCTTGTAATACTTCTTTGACAGTAACTTTTTTAAGATTAACTGTGATCTCCTGTGACAGCAAGTTGTTACTACTTGCATAAGCGGAAGATACAGGAGAGAAAAGACTAAAAAATGACAATAAAATGCCATAAAAACCTTTTTTTAAACAATAATTTCTGTGTTTATTCATAACTTTGCAAAATCAAAGAGGAAACTAGCATAATACACAACTGCAAATCTTGTTTTATGCGTTAACTTCTCAAGAGAGAGGGTCGTTATACGACCCTTTTTTATTAATATTAGTATTATTTCATAGGCAACATTTTTTCCATTAAACTTTCTATTTGATACTCACATTTTTCTTGTCATAGGTTATTTCCATAGGATTTATACGAGACATCATTCTCAAAATTTCATCCAACTGCTCCGTAGTAATGGTAAATGTATATTTATACTTATCCTTCAAATTATCTGCCAGAACAATATCCACATCATACCATTGATTCAAATACTTCACGACTTCACTCAAACTTTTTTCTTCAATCTTGAGTTTCTCTTGTGCCCATAATGCATTGAAATAAGCATCCGTATTTTCAATAAAAGCATTACCCGTACTTTTATCCAAAACTGCTGCTTCGCCAGGGTTTATCCAGAAAGGATTATCTATTGGCGTCTTCTGAAACGATATTTTACCGGATAAAAGGCTAACAACCAATTCTTCTTTTGTAGAGTTTATACTAAATGAGGTACCATATACTTTTACCAATGATTGATCGACATTGACAAAAAACGGATGCAAGGAATCTTTTTTAACTTCCAGATAAGCTTTACCTTTTATTTCTATGTTACGATTTTCCGGAGAAAAATCATTAGCATAAATAATTTCCGAATGAGGAGCTAACCAAACTTGAGTTCCATCAGGAAGTGCTATTTTACTTTTACCATTTAATGTTGCATACTGGAAAACAACAGGGCATTCCTTGTCTGAATGATTAATAATATATAATGAAGAAATAGCTATCAACAGGATAACGACCGCAACTGATCTATAAATCCATTGAAATGAAATAGTTATACATTTAACTTTTTCTGAAATATGATTATTTACGATTTCCCAAGCTTTCTCTTTATCCGGATTAAAAGAAGAAGCTTTATATTGAATCATATTCCAAATTTTCTCTACATCTTTCTGTAAATCCACTGAAGGAGCCTTCTTATCGTTTAAAAGCAGAGATGAATCCAAGGATTCCCCTCTTTTTAGCTTATTTATTATATTTATCCAAAAATCATGTTTCATAATAAACCCTTTATATAAGAGTCACCCTATGAAAGTACAACACGTAAGCCCCCTCGCTTATTTAACATTGATTTGCAATTACCAAAGATATGAATAATTATTCCCTAAATATTGCCGGATACGCGATAAAGCGTTAGAGATATGAGTTTCTACAGTGCGAATAGATAAATTCTTTAGTTCTGCAATCTCTGCATTGGAAAGATTTTGTTCTCGGCTCAGGCGAAAAATTTCACTACATTTTTCAGGTAAAGATAGTATAGCTTCTTGTATAATATTCTGAAGTTCATGCAATTCTATTTCTTCATTCTCACAAGCAACATCATATGGCATCTCATCACAAAATACAATATGTCGATTATCCCTATAATAATTTAAAGTTCTATTCTTTACCGCTTGAAACAAATAAGATTTTAAGGTTAGTTGTATTGTTAACTGTTCACGTTTATCCCACAAATAAACAAACAAGCCCTGTACAATTTCCTCCGATGCAAACGTATCATCCAAACTTATATTGACAAAACGGCACAACGGAACATAGTACTTATCAAATATAAGTCTAAAAGCTCTCTTGTTTCCTTCTTTTACCTGGTTTAAAAGAGCAATATCATCATTTACAAAATCGTCATTCATGACACTGTAAAAAACACATTTATTCGAAATAATTAAATGGCATATACTATAGTACATGAAGAACTATAGTTTCAAATATCTAAAATATAATAAAAAAGGCCTTTTTATATCAACAGCTATAATTAAAATGACTATTCTTATTTATAAAATCAAATCTCGTTGCAATAATAATAAAATTATTTAAAGTAAACACTGTAAATTCATAATTAACCGATAATAGTTCTTCATGGACTACCAATCGATGGAGAGGGTATGAGAAAAAAGAGCCTGCTTCATCAGGAACTGAAATTTCCTTTTTGAAACAAGCTCAAAAATAATAGAAAAGGTTTGGCTAAAATAATTTAAATTTAGATATATGGATTTAAATGCTTCCTTATTCTCTACCTCCTCCCAAAGCATGATAAAGATTTATTATACTTTGAATCTTGGTAAAATGATTGGCTGTTTGTGATAATTGTGCATTTAATAGTGATTGACGGGCTGTCAGCACTTCCAGATAGGTGGTCGTACCATGCTCCATTAATAAAGAGGTACTTTCCAGCGCTTTTTGTAAAGAAAGAACTTGCTTTTCAAACAAATCCATTTTTGCTTTACTGGTCTGGCAAGCAACTAGAGCATCATTGACTTCACTACCTGCATTCAGGAGAGTTTGCAAAAACATTTGGTTTGCTTCTTCCTGTTGTGCTTTGGCTATACGGTATTGAGCCATTATCTGTCCTCTATTAAATAAGGGTTGTGTAAGAGAGCCAACTGCTGATGCCAGAAATTTACCAGGATTGACAATCATACTTCCTGCCGAATTAGTCCATCCGGCACTTCCGTTTAATACAATAGATGGATAAAAAGCCGAACGCGCCTGATTGGTTGCGTAAAAAGCCTGTTCCATCGAACGCTCAGCCGAACGAACATCAGGGCGGTTTGACAACATTTGCATAGGAACTCCGACTGCTACGTCTTCTGGAAATTGCTGATCTGCCAATTTACCACGTTCGTAACGACGTGGAGTTTCAGCAAGCAATAATGCAAGGCTATTCTCCACCTGATTGATTTGTTCTTTCAAATCAAGTATGGAAGTTTGTACACTATAATAAGCAGCTTCCATTTGAGATGTGGAAGCCTCATTTGCCAAACCGGCTTCCATTAATGCACGAGTAGAAGCTACTGTTTCTTTCCAGGATTCTTCTGTTTGTTCTGAGATAATTAATTGTTCATCCAGCATCAATAGCGTATAATATACATTTGCTATTCCGGCTATCAATTGAGTACGTACGGCTTGCTGATAATCTTTACTTTGGGCATATAACGCTTTAGCTTGTTGCTTTGCATTACGCATACGCCCAAAAATATCTAGCTCCCAACTGGCTGTAACAGGCAATGTGTAGGTCTTAGTCGTTTTACTACCGTCAAAACTGCTTAATGTTCCTTGGGGTGCAAGAGCAAACGAAGGCAAAAAAGCGAGTTTTGCCGACATCAATGCCGCTTCCGCCTCTTCAATCCGTAATTGAGCAGACAAGAGGTCTGTATTATTTTGCAGGCCTTGCTCGATAAGAGTTTGCAATTGCGGATCTGTAAAAAGCTCTTTCCAGTTCATATTACCGAAGTTTGTCGTATCATCAGTAATTACCTCTTCTCCGTATAAATTATCCGGAGTCGTTGTAACCGGCTTATATTTGGTATATATGCCGCAACTGCTCAGCAGGGCAATTGCGGCTGTTAACAAGATTATTCTCTTCATATCTTAATTATTTTCATTGTTTAAACCACTACGTTCGGTTTGGCTTTTTTGCTTTTCCAACGCAACTTGGATATCGGCTTCTACTTCCATCGGCGGACGGATTTTTTCTTGCATATATTCAAAAATTATGTAGAACACCGGTACAACGAACAATAATGCCAATGTCCCAATAGCCATACCTCCGATAACACCTGTACCCAACGAACTATTACCATTGGCTCCGGCTCCGGTAGAAAACATCAACGGAAGCATACCGAAGATCATTGTAAGCACAGTCATCAAAATCGGACGCAAACGAGCTTGAGCTGCCGAATATGCAGATTCTATTATTCCCATTCCTTGACGACGACGCTCAACAGCAAACTCTGTAATCAAAATCGCAGTCTTGGCTAAAAGACCTATCAACATGATTACACCTGTCTGCAAATAGATGTTGTTTTCTAATCCGAATAATTTAGCAAACAGGAATGACCCCATCAAACCAAACGGCACAGAAAGAATGACAGCCCACGGAACCAAGAAACTTTCGTATAGGCAAGCCAGAATCAAATAAATGAGCAGGATGCAGACTGCATAAATAAAGAGCGTTTGTGAACCTCCGCTACTAGCTTCTTCACGCGCCATACCACCATATTCGTAACCGTAACCCGTAGGTAACATTTGTGAGGCTACTTCCTCAATAGCTTTCTGTACTTCACCTGTAGAATATCCTGGTACCGGATTCACATTGACAGTAATACAGCTAAAAAGGTTAAAACGGTTGGCTACTTCGGGACCAAGTACTCTTTTTAGAGTTACAAACTGACTTATAGGAGCCATTTCCGTACCATTTCGTACGAACATATTATTTAGGGCCTGTTCATCAAGGCGGTATTCCGGTGAAGCTTGCGACATCACTCGATATACTTTCCCAAACTGATTATAGTTGGAAATGTATGATCCACCACAATAACTGCCCAATACATCAAGTACTGCCGAAGGCGAGATGCCTGCACGTTTACATTTGGCAGCATCCACATCTACTGCTATCTGAGGAAAATTCATGGCATACGACGTATAAGCCATTGCTATTTCAGGGCGTTGGTTTAAGGCTCCGATATACTGCATGGCATTCTTGTAGAACGTACTCATGTCCCCACCCGTACGATCTTGCAAATTCAGCTCAATAGAGTTACCTAAACCGTATCCTGGTATCATACCCGGCTGGAAACAGAATATCTGTGCTTCTTTAATTTGAGCGAATTGTGCATTCAAACGTGCTACTACCGCATCGGAAACATGTTCACTGCCTTTACGTTCATTCCAATTCTTCAAACGAATGATAGCCATACCGTAAGAAGTTCCCTGCCCTGCCAAAAAACCATAACCAGCTACGCGGGAGTAGTGTTCAATTTCCGGTGTGTTTTTTAAAATATTTTCTACTTTATCCAATACTTTCGTTGTTTCTTCCAACGTACTACCCGGGGCAATAGCGACATTAGCCATGATAGTTCCCTGATCTTCCTGTGGAACAAGACCTGTTTTTGTATTGCTGATCAGCCATCCCAATAAAATGACGGATGCAATCATTCCTGCCCACACCATCCAACGGTGATGAATAAAAAACATAACACCTTTTTTATATTTACCCAACACGGCATTGAACGAGGCATTATAAGCAGCACGTACCCGTCCGTTAATACTTTTAGCACTTTTATTACCATCGCTGGGACGCATCATCATGGCACAAAGAGCCGGACAAAGTGTCAACGCACAAATCATGGAAAGTCCCACAGACGTGGCCATTGTTACACCGAACTGCGTATAGAAGATACCTGAAGTTCCCCCCATAAAAGTTACAGGTACGAACACTGCCATAAATACGCACGTACAGGAAATAATAGCCATCGTTACATCTCCCATCGCGTCTTTTGTCGCCTGATAGGGCGATGTATAGCCTGCATCGAATTTTGCTTGCACAGCTTCCACCACCACAATGGCGTCATCCACCACCGTACCGATAGCAAGCACCAAGGCAAATAAAGTTAATATATTGATGGTAAATCCGGCTGCTGTCAGACAGGCAAATGTTCCTATTAATGAAACAATGATCGAAATAGAAGGGATAAATGTACTTTTAAAGTCCTGAAGGAAGAAATATACCACAAGGATTACAAGTATGATCGCTACAATCAATGTTTCTACTACATTATAAATAGAGGCAAAAAGGAAGTCGTTAGAACTCATCATTGTAATAAATTCCATACCGGCAGGCAATTCTTCTTCCATCTTTTTTAATTCTGCAGAGATACGTTCATTTACTTCTGTAGCATTGGATCCTGCAACTTGGTAAATCATAAATGTAACGGCAGGCTTACCGTCCATTTGGCTATCGAAACCATAGCTTAATGTCCCTAGTTCTACCTTAGCAACATCTTTAAGACGTAATACAGAACCATCTTCTTGAGCACGTACAACGATATTCTGGAATTCTTCCACACTTTTCAGACGTCCACGATATTTCATAGTGTATTGGAACACATTTTTCGAATTCTCGCCTAACGAACCGGTTGGAGCCTCAATATTCTGCTCTCCCAACACGGCAGTCACATCTGAAGGTATCAAGCCGTATTGGGCCATACGTTCAGGATTCAACCAGATACGCATACTGTAAGTATCGCCTAGCTCCATAACATCACCTACACCTTCAATACGTTTGATACGAGGAATAACGTTGATGTCTAGATAATTTCCAAGAAATGTTTTATCATAGCGCCCGTCAGGACTTACAAGAGCATCGATTTGCAAAAAGCTGGTTTGCCGTTTTTGTGTGCTGACACCTATACGAGTTACCTCCGCCGGTAATAAACCTTGCGCTTTTGTTACACGATTCTGCACATTGACCGCCGCCATGTCAGGATCTGTTCCCTGTTTGAAATATACTTCAATAGTTGCCGAACCTGCATTAGTAGAAGTAGAAGTCATGTACATCATATTTTCTACACCATTGATACTTTCTTCCAATGGCATGATGACACTATTCATCACCGCATCGGCATCTGCTCCGGTATAACTTGCCGATACATGGACTGTAGGCGGAGCAATATCCGGATATTGTTCGACAGGTAAAGTGAAGAGAGAGATCAATCCAATCGCCAAGATAAGAATAGAGATGGAAATGGCCATAACAGGCCGTTTGATAAATATGTTTCCTTTCATACTTCGATTCTTTATTTAACTTGTGTTCCTTCACGAACCAATCCGGCTCCTTCGGATATAATTTCTTCACCGACTTTCAGTCCGTCAAGTACAATATATTCACGACCGTCATTGATTTCGGCAACGGTAATTAATGTGGAAACAGCTTTACCGTCCACTACTTTATAAACAATAGTTTTATCTTGCAAACGCACTGTTGCGCCTTGCGGAATAATGATACAGTCATCATAAGCCTGTGGAATAAGTACATTGCCGGAAGCTCCACTATGAAGCAAACGGAATTCGTTTGGAAATACAGCACGTACGCCAACCGTACCAGTCTGCCGATCTATTACTCCACTGATAGATTCGATTTTTCCTTTCTGCTCATAAATAGACTGGTCGTTCAGTTTCAATGTGACTTCCGGCATATTAGCCAAAGCGTCATCCATACTTTTATATTGACGGCTCATTGCTAAAAGCTGATTTTCAGTCATAGAAAAATATACATACATGTTTGAATTATCGGAAACTGTAGTCAACGGTTGGGGAATACTAGCACTGACCAATGCTCCAACACGATAAGGCAACATACCGATAACTCCGTCACTCGGACTTTTAACTTCAGTATAGGAAAGATTATTACGAGCATTTAACTCCTGTGCCTCCGCCTGTGCTAATTGAGCTTTTGCTGTTAGAAAATTATTTTGGCTTGTTTTCAAATTAAATTCGGAAACAACCTTTTGGGCAAAGAGTTCTTTTGTGCTGTTATAATTCAATTCGGCTGTGTTCAAAGCCGCTTTTGCAACCTCTACATTTGCTTGAGCTGTTTTCAGAGCTGCTTTATAAGGAATTTGATCTATGACAAAAAGCAACTGCCCTTTTCGCACTGCCTGCCCTTCTGTTACACAGAGTCGTTCTATAGTACCCGATACTTGCGGATAAATATCTATATCTTGACGACCACGAATTGTAGCAGAATAGGGTGTAGTCAACTCTTTATCTGCGGTAGAGACTTTCATCGTTGCGTAAGACGCTTTCATCTGCGCATCCGGAGCATGTTTACAGGATGCCATCCACACTATTGTACAACTAACGATAGCCATCAGTTGTATTCCTTTCATATTTGCTTTTACCATATATTGAATATTAAATTGAGTGCAAAAGTAAGAAATAAAAATCGAATCTTGTTTGTATGAATCTCTAGAGAATTATTCTAATTTTATAGTTACTAAGTGTTTTAAGAAACATAGGCCACCAATCAATATCTATCCTTGCCCGAATATCAAGAACCTGTACAGTCCAGTTATTTACAGATCAAATATAACTCAAACAGATTTATGAAAAGTACTTTGTTGTTGTTTTTATTTTGAACATTTGTTCATTATCTTTGCGATTGTAAATAGTAAATATACAATGTCACCACGTCCAAAGAACATACGCAAAATCAACAATACGCCTTCTGTTGCAGGATTTAAGCCGATAGCTTTCAACAGTTGTTGTAAAGAGACTATACTCTTGCATTTCGAAGAATATGAAGCTATAAGATTATGTGATTATGAAATGAAAAACCAACAAGAGGCTTCCGTCTCAATGGGGGTATCACGTCCGACCCTTAGTCGGATATATACCAGTGCTAGGCAAAAGATTGCCAAAGCATTGGTTCGTGGTGTTGCTATAATGATAAAAGGCGGAGTAGTGTACACAGATAGTGAATGGTTCCGTTGTGGAGTATGCGGTTTTTTATTTAATAATATCGATCCTGCACTTAAAATCCGCAAAATAAAATGTCCTGTATGTCACTCTGATGACACAAACATAAGTAATATTAACATTAATAAAAATGAGATTATGATGAAAATTGCAATTCCGACCAAAGGCAATGTGGTTGATAACCATTTCGGTCACTGTGAGTATTACACAATTTTGACAGTAGGGCAAGACAATCAAATTCTAAGCAGTGAGACTATTCCTTCTCCGCAAGGATGTGGATGTAAATCCAATATCGCAGAAGAATTGGAAAACATGGGTGTAAGTGTAATGCTGGCAGGGAATATGGGACAAGGAGCTTTGAACGTCCTTACATCTCACCATATAAAAGTAATGAGAGGTTGTTCCGGAAATATTCTGGATGTTGCCACTGACTATCTGCGCGGGAAAATTACAGATTCCGGCATAGGCTGTTCGTCCCATGAACATCACCATGAATGCCATGCTTCTCTTTCATTGCACTCAATTGCACCGAAAGATAAGAAAGAATAAACCCTGGCAAGATTCAACCAAGTAAATGGATTGGAGATTTGTACGCGTTTCAGGCTTCCGGTTACAGGTACGGTTAATTGATTTGATTTCATAATGCGATGACTTTGGCTAATGCATATATGAGGATTATTTTTGAATTATGACATTTCATAGTTATGACTTTTTTTAGTCATAACTATGATCCGTTAAAATCATAACTATGATTTTTATAAGTAATTATCCAACCAACTTCACTGATAAACAGGGATAAGTTACTGTCAAATCATACTTAAAAAAAGTATTCAATAAATTCAAAACAGTTTCTTATAACCAGATGTGTTTACCTAATATTTTCCCTCATGGACTAAATATTTTTATTTTTGGAGATAATAAAAAAGGCGGAGAATGCTCTCTGCCTTTTTTATCACCATAAATTCTGAATATAATTAATTATTTTCCGGACGCAATTTACGTACTACAGCACCTGCACGCCACATTTCGCTTTCACGAAGAGCTTTCAATTCTTTTTCCAAACCTTCGCGATAATCAGGTTTGCTGTTTGTATCAATAGAGCGCTGGGCTTCGTTGCCACAGGCAACTTCGCTATATAGCTTTTCAAATACAGGTTTTGTTGCATCATGGAACGGCCCCATCCAATCCAAAGCACCACGCTGGGCTGTAGTTGAACAGTTTGCATACATCCAGTCCATACCGTTTTCAGCAAACAAAGGCATCAATGATTGAGTCAATTCTTCAACAGTTTCATTGAACGCTTCAGAAGGTTCATGTCCATGTTCACGCAACGTTTCGTACTGAGCCAGCAGCAAACCTTGAATAGCTCCCATCAAAGTACCGCGTTCACCTGTCAGATCGGAGTATACTTCTTTCTTGAATGTCGTTTCAAACAAATAACCAGAACCAACACCGATACCCAAAGCCACAACACGGTCGAAAGCACGACCTGTAGCATCTTGGAAGATAGCATAACTTGAGTTCAACCCACGTCCCTGAAGAAACATACGGCGAAGGGAAGTTCCCGAACCTTTCGGAGCAACCAGAATTACGTCTACGTCTGCAGGAGGTATAATATTAGTACGCTCTTTGTACGTAATAGCGAAACCATGAGAAAAGTACAATGCTTTCCCCGGAGTCAGGTATTTCTTTATACGTGGCCATACTTCAATCTGTGCTGCATCTGAAAGAAGAACCTGAATAATTGTAGCTTTTGCACAAGCTTCTTCTATGTCGAACAGTGTTTCTCCCGGTACCCAACCGTCAGCTACTGCCTTATCATAAGTCTTACCTTTGCGCTGTCCAACGATAACATTAAATCCGTTATCACGTAAGTTCAAACTCTGCCCTGGTCCCTGAACACCATAACCAATTACTGCGATAACTTCATCTTTCAACACTTCTCTTGCCTTTTCCAACGGAAATTCTTCGCGGGTAACAACATTTTCGTCTACACCGCCAAAATTCATTACTGCCATTTTCTTTTACTATTAAAATATAATGTATTAATAAAAATTCTATTTCCAGGTAACCGCCGCACGACAAATAGCCTTGCCTTCATGGCATATAGCCATATCATACTTACCAGGGATTGTTTCAATAGAATGCAATCCCAGCATCATACCGTATTTGCCTTCTGCCTGATAAGCTATTTCAAAACGGTTTACCTCTTTTTCGCGGAACATATTAATGTCAAACAGGTCTAGTAAATGTTCCATATATTTAATGCTATTCAAATGTCCGTTTATATCCAGGTCGCTATACTTCACCATGTAAGGGACACCTTCTGTTTTATTCTCTATCGGGAGAATCTTTCCAGGCTTTTCTATTGGACAAATACGATCGGATATATATATGCTCAACCCTTCCACATCCAACAAAGTAGGACGACGCGATTCCAAATCGATAGCCGCCCAGATAGAACGGGCAAAACCAAATGTTTTTCCTTCACCATCCGCCAGCTCAAAGCAACGGCTGGTAAAGAGTCGGCCTACCTCATCCACCCAAGTATAAACCGTTATAGATTGGGCATTTTTCGGATATTCAGTCACTTCAAGAGCCAAACGGGACAGAACCCAGGCAGTATGCCTCTCCGTCATATCGTCATACCCGAAACCACGTCCTGCCGCATGTGCCGAAGCTGCATGAATCAAGTAATTACCTATCATTGGAATCGTAACACGACCTCTAAAATCCATTTGGTACGACTCGGCATCAAAATGAAATACTCCTACTTTCTCCATATCTACCTTTATTACTGTTGTCTTCCTTGCAATTTACGTTCCATATCTGCCAACATATCACTCAAGCGTTCGACTTTACTTTTCGTGATAGCCACGCGCCCGGAACGAATAAACTGCAAAACGCCGATAGACCCGCTAAGTTCTTCAAACAAAGCCTGTGTCTCATCATAATGACCACTCTTTTCCAATACAACGCAATCTTCGTTCATTTCCAAAATACGGGCATTATACTTACGAATCAGGTCTTCCACCGTTCCCATCTTGATAAAAAGCTCGGTACTCAACTTATAGAGAGCTATTTCCTGATATACCAGATCTTCATCCGTATTATAGTAAGCTTTCAGAATATCAACACGCTTGTCAATCTGTTTTACAACCTTGTCAATCATATCCTCATCGGCAAAAGTCGTAATTGTGAACTTATGGATACCGGCAATAGCTGAAGGCGAAACTGAAAGTGTCTCTATATTCAGCTGCCGGCGCGTAAAGATAATCGTAATCTGGTTCAAAAGGCCAACGGTATTCTCCGAAAAGATGATAACGGTATATAATTTCTTTATATTCATAACTGTTCTTCCTTACTTATCTCCTAAAATCATGTTCGTAACACTTCCCCCGGCCGGAACCATCGGATAGACCATACCACAGGTTTCCACATTGGCAACCAATACATAAGCACCGTCATGATTCAGCATTTCGGCAATCGCGTCATCCAGTTCTTCACGTTTATCAACAGCACGGCTGGCTATTCCATAAGCTTTAGCAATCCCAACAAAATCCGGATTCTTCATTATCGTATTTGAATAACGTTCGTGGAAGAATAATTCCTGCCACTGGCGCACCATACCTAAGAAATCATTATTAAGAACAATAACTTTCACATTCAGATTTTCCTGCATGATAGTCCCCAGCTCCTGAATCGTCATCTGGATGCCGCCATCACCGGTAAAAAAACAAACCGTACGTTCAGGAGCGCCCAGTTTCGCACCAATCGCTGCAGGAAGACCATAGCCCATTGTTCCCAAACCACCAGATGTTACTACACTGCGGGTTTGTTTATATTTGAAATAGCGCACACCCATCATCTGATTTTGGCCTACGTCTGTAACCAACACAGCATCATTGCCCGTTGCTTCAGATACTTTACGGACTACTTCACCCATCTTCAGTTTGCCTTCGGAAGGATAAAGTTCCTTGCCGATCACTTTTTCGTATTCTTCCTTTTCATCCGGTTCAAATTCGGCATTCCATTCAGGACGTTTACGTTCTTCCAATAAGGCGGTAATCATCGGTATAGAATGTTTAGCATTACCCAGCACTTTTACGTCTACAGGAACATTCTTTCCTATTTCCGAATTATCGATATCCAGATGAATTATTTTTGCCTGTTTAGCATAAGTTTTCAAATCCCCGGTTACACGGTCGTCAAAACGCATACCGATAGCAATTAACACATCGCATTCGTTCGTTTTACGGTTCGGACCCACATTTCCATGCATGCCAAGCATTCCTTTATTTAAAGAAAAGTCAGAAGGCAAAGCCGACAAGCCAAGAACTGTTGAACCTGCCGGTATATCATTCTTTAACAGGAATGTTTTCAATTCTTCTTCCGCGCCACCCAACACAACGCCCTGTCCTACCAGACAAAATGGTTTTTCAGCATTATTGATAAGGCTCGCAGCTTCTTCAATCCTTTCTTTCTTTATATCTGGTTCCGGTTGGTAGCTACGGATATAATCTACTTTTTTATATTCATATTCCAGTAAACCAACCTGAGCATCCTTTGCTATATCAAGCACAACCGGGCCAGGACGGCCGGTTGATGCAATATAAAATGCACGCGAAACAGCCCAGGCAATTTCTTCGGGTTTACGAACCTGATAAGCCCATTTGGTAATAGGTTGTGCAATACCAATGACATCTACTTCCTGGAAAGCATCCGTTCCCAATAATGGTGATGGTACCTGTCCGGCAATTACTACCATTGGCGTACTATCCATCATCGCATCGGCAATGCCTGTAATAGTATTGGTTGCTCCGGGACCTGAAGTAACCAATGTCACTCCTACTTTACCAGAAACACGGGCATAACCCTGAGCTGCATGCGTAGCGCCTTGCTCATGGCGCACCAGTATATGTCTTAATTTATCTCTGTAATCATATAAACTATCATAAATAGGTATCGCCTGTCCGCCCGGATAACCGAAGATAGTATCTACTCCTTCAGCAATCAGCGCCTTCAGCAAAGCTTCCGAACCGGTTATCTTATGTGTATCCATATTAAATTATATTAGCCTTGTGTTTAATCTTCTATTATACGAACTCCTCCTTTATCCGCCGAGCTTACCATCTTAGCATAAGCCTTCAGTGCTTTCGAGACGACTCGCTGACGGTGAGGAGCAGTAAATGCTCTCGCTCCACGGGCTTCTTCCGCTTTACGACGTTCGGCCAATTCGGCATCGCTCACCTTTACATTAATAATACGTTCGGGTATATTTATTTCTATAATATCGCCATCCTTTACCAAGCCGATAGCACCTCCGGCAGCAGCCTCGGGAGATACATGTCCGATAGAAAGCCCGGATGTTCCGCCACTAAAACGTCCATCGGTAATCAATGCACATTCTTTACCCAAATGGCGGCTCTTGATATAAGAAGTAGGATAAAGCATCTCCTGCATGCCAGGTCCTCCTTTCGGGCCTTCATGGGTAATGACAACCACATCTCCTGATACAACTTTGCCTCCCAGGATACCCTCGCAAGCAGCATCCTGTGAATCGAATACTTTTGCCGGACCTGAGAACTTCCATATGCTCTCATCCACCCCGGCTGTTTTTACAACACAACCGTCGAGAGCAATGTTACCTTTCAGGACAGCCAAACCGCCGTCTTTCGAATAAGCATGTTCCACATCACGGATACAGCCATTTGCACGGTCGGTATCTAATTCTTTATAATAAGACTCCTGTGAGCCCATTCGAATACTGAACTTATGTGCAGGTGCACTCTTGTATTTCTTTATAGCTTCATCTGTTACACATGGAGAAGTAATGCCGAAACTATCTACAGCCTCTGCCAATGTTTTACCATCTACACGCTTTACCGTGCCATCCACCAAACCGCCTTCCATCAACTCTTTCATAATAGAAAGAATTCCACCGGCACGATTTACATCCTGCACATGATAGATATGCGTATTCGGAGCGACTTTACATAAACAAGGCGTCTTACGGGAAAGTTTGTCTATATCGTCCATAGTGAAATCAGCTTCTGCCTCTTGAGCAACAGCCAGCAGATGAAGCACCGTATTTGTAGAACCACCCATTGCAATATCCAAAGACATTGCATTAAGGAAAGCCTGGCGGGTAGCTATACTGCGAGGTAAAACGGAGTCATCGCCATCCCGGTAATATTTATAAGCATTTTCGACAATCTGTTTAGCAGCATCTCGGAATAGCTGAATACGATTTGCATGCGTAGCAACAATCGTACCATTGCCTGGAAGAGCCAGACCTATTGCTTCGTTCAGACAGTTCATTGAATTGGCAGTAAACATACCGGAACAGCTTCCGCAAGTCGGGCATGCACTGCGCTCCACTTGTTTAATTCGTTCGTCACTCACAGAAGTATCCGCAGACTCTATCATAGCATCAATCAGGTCGAGATGACGGCCGTCCAGTTTTCCAGCCTCCATCGGACCACCAGACACAAAGATTGCGGGAATATTCAACCGCATGGCTGCCATCAACATTCCCGGAGTGATCTTGTCGCAATTACTTATGCAAACCATAGCATCTGCCTTATGAGCGTTCACCATATATTCAACACTGTCGGCAATAATATCACGTGAAGGAAGCGAATAAAGCATTCCATCATGCCCCATAGCTATACCATCGTCAATAGCAATCGTATTGAATTCGGCAGCAAAACATCCAAGTTTTTCTATTTCCGTTTTCACCAGTTGCCCGATTTCATGCAAATGTACATGCCCCGGTACAAACTGTGTAAATGAATTAACTATTGCAATAATAGGTTTGCCTAATTGTTCTTCTTTCATGCCATTGGCACGCCACAAAGCACGCGCACCTGCCATTCTGCGGCCTTCGGTACTGTATGAACTTCTTAACGGATGCTTCATCATATCTTTTATAAATTAAAAAAGCCCTTCTCTATAAGGAGAAAGGCTTAAGAATATCTTCACGATTTCACAACATCTTACACACCTTTCTCCTTACCTACTAATGACTAGAAGGACCACCACGAGAATAATATGCAATACGTTGTTCATCATCTTTTCTTTTCGTCTTTATTTTACTTGACGCAGCAAATGTAGAACAATAATCGGAATCAACAAAGGATTTAAAAGAAAATTCTTTCTTTTTCTTTCATTTATCAACGAAAAAATATGTTACACTTGCACTTTAACACGCCACAAAGACTTTTCCAATAGATTTAAAAGCAATCATTTCATATATCATAGATATCTATATTATAAAGATTTGTATCTTTGACGGCAACACAGACAAGAAACAGACATTTTATAGAATATGAAACAGTACAACTTTGATGAAGTAATCGAACGTCGCGGCACAAATTGTATAAAACATGATTTACTAAAAGAACGGTTCGGCGATGAAAAGTTAATACCTCTTTGGGTAGCAGATATGGATTTCCGCACACCCGATTTCATTGTCGAGGCCATAAAAAAACGCTGTGAACATGAGGTATTCGGTTATACATACGGCTCGGACGAATATTATGAAAGTATCATTAACTGGGTACATTACAAACACAACTGGAAAATACAAAAAGAATGGATCAGTTATATTCCCGGCATAGTAAAAGGCATCAGTTTTGCACTTCAATGCTTTACCCGTCCGGGGGATAAAATCATAATCCAGCCTCCGGTATATCATCCGTTCCGCATCGTTCCGCAAAGTATGAAACGCGAAGTTGTTTACAATCCGTTAAAACTGGTGGAAGGTTCGTATGAAATGGACTTCGAACAACTGGAATCTATTATAGATGAAAAATGCAAGGCATTAATCTTGTGCAACCCACACAACCCGGGTGGTATTGTATGGAAAAAAGAGACATTAGTACAACTTGCCGAAGTATGCGCCAAACATCATATCCTCGTTATCTCCGACGAAATCCATGCAGAAATGGCTTATCCGCAATATAAACACTATCCGTTTGCTACCGTATCCGATAATGCGGCTTTATGTTGCATCACATTTATGGCTCCCAGTAAGACATTCAATATTGCAGGAATCGTAACATCATACGCAATTATCCCCAATGATCGTTTACGCAAAGAGTTTTATGAATTTCTCGAAGCCGGAGAATTCGGAGACGGAACAATATTTGCTTATGAAGCAACAACAGCCGCATATACATATGGTGCTGAATGGTTACAACAAATGCGTATGTATATTATGGAAAACGTCCGTTTTGTAGATGAATTCATCAAAACAAACTTACCCAAGATTAAAATGTACATGCCACAAGCCTCCTTCCTTATTTGGTTAGACTGCCGGGAACTAAAACTTAATCAAGAAGAGCTTGTCGATTTATTCCAAAACAAAGCAGGTCTGGCATTAAACGATGGAAGTATATTCGGTCCGGGAGGCGAAGGACACATGCGTTTGAATATTGGTTGTCCACGCTCTATCTTGGAAACATCATTAAATGCATTAAAGAAAGCACTAAATAAAGAAAAGAAATAAATTACCCTGAATAAGGATTGTATACCTGAAATATACAATCCTTACTTTATTTTGAAAAATCTTGAAAATAATTATATAGTATCATCAAGTACTTCCTCACAATTGCATATTACCTTCATATACAATGTTGCCTATTCTAAAATATAGGCTATTAAAACGGTGCAAAGGTAATTATAATATTCTTAAAAATAGATATATCCGGCAAAGCATCCTCTATTTCTTTGGGAAATACGCCGATAAGTCAGAAATAATCCGTAAATTTGTCAGCTTAATAGTATTTTTACATTATAAAAACGAGATTACATATGAAAATTACGGCAAATAAGTACGTTGCGGTTACTTACGACCTGAACGTAGGCGAAGGTGAAGAGCGCGAACTGATGGAAAAAGCAACAGCCGAAGTTCCTTTAAAGTTCATATTCGGAACAGGCATGATACTTCCCGCTTTCGAAGATGCCTTGAAAGGACTGGAAGTAGGTGATACCTTCAACTTCTCTATAGCTCCTGCCGACGCATACGGCGAATATGTAGAAGAGCATGTACTGGATCTTCCGAAAAACATTTTCGAGGTGGACGGCAAGTTTGACTCTGAAATGATTAAAGAAGGTAACACAGTCCCAATGATGGATTCCAACGGTAATCGTATGAACGGTTCTGTTCTGGAAGTAAAGGAAGATATCATTGTAATGGATTTTAATCATCCTCTGGCTGGCGAAACCTTACACTTTAGCGGAACAGTACTTGATGTTCACGAACCTTCTGAAGAAGAAGTAGCTGCAATGACAGCTCCTGCAGGCGGATGTAATTGCGGCTGCGATGATTGCGGCAGCGACTGTGGAGACAAAGACCACAACAGCTGCGGTTGCGGTGGTTGCCACTAATAATTATAGAATCGATATTTATTGAATGGTTAATAGTTAATTGGCAACAAACAATTATCTATTAACCATTTTTCATTTAGCAAAAACCCACAAGCTTATGTTCAACACTTTTGGTAATATATACAGGCTAACGTCGTTCGGCGAATCGCACGGCGCAGGTATCGGAGGCGTAATAGACGGCTGCCCTTCCGGCATTGATCTGGATATGGATTTTATCCAGCAGGAATTAAACCGAAGAAAACCAGGACAGTCACGCATCACTACTCCACGCAAAGAAGACGACGAAGTACAATTCTTTTCCGGTATATACGAAGGAAAAACAACCGGGACGCCAATCGGCTTTATTATCTGGAATAAAAATCAACACTCGGCCGATTATGACAACATGAAGTCTTTATACCGTCCCTCTCATGCAGACTACACCTATCAAACCAAATATGGCATCCGTGATCCGCGCGGAGGAGGACGTTCGTCCGCCCGCGAAACAATTGCGCGTTGTGTTGCCGGAGCTATTGCTAAACTGGCCCTACGCCAGCGAGACATCCGGATACAGGCATTTACTTCACAAGTTGGTTCTATAAAGCTGGAAGGTTCTTATCAGGATTACGATCTTAACCTGACAGAAGATAGCGCCGTACGTTGTCCTGATCCGGAAAAAGCAGCCGAGATGGAAGAACTTATAGCAGAGATCAAATCAAAAGGAGACACAGTAGGAGGCGTAATCACGTGTGTAATAACAGGTACTCCTGTAGGATTAGGCGAACCTGTCTTTGGCAAGTTACATGCAGCGTTAGGGCATGCAATGCTAACTATCAATGCTGTAAAAGGATTTGAATATGGAGACGGATTTGATGCTGCACTTTTCAGAGGCTCCGAACGTAACGACCGTTTCTTCAACGATCACGGCCATATAAATACACATACAAATCATTCAGGAGGAATACAAGGGGGCATTTCAAACGGGCAAGACATATACTTCCGCGTTGCATTCAAATCCGTAGCAACCATTTTGATGGAACAGGAAACTGTAACACAGGATTGTGAAGATACAATACTGAAAGCCCGCGGACGCCACGATCCATGCGTACTTCCACGCGCAGTGCCCATCGTCGAATCGATGGCAGCCATTACCTTACTTGATTATATGTTATTGCAAAAAACGCATGAATTTTAGAATTGCCCCGAAGCATTTTATTCATTTCTCCACGAAGAACTAAACAGATCACGGCTGTGATCCGACCAAACCACAGCCGTGAACCGATTAAAAGAACCTGTTCCTTATTCTATTCATGATGATAAGGTTCGTTGTTCAGAATAGTCATCGCCCTGTATATCTGCTCCACAAAGATTAAACGAATCATTTGGTGCGAGAAAGTCATTTTACTCAAAGAAATCTTTTCGGATGCAGCCTTGTAAACAGCTTCACTAAAGCCATAAGGGCCACCTATCACGAAGACCAGCCGCTTTGGAACCGCGTGCATTTTTTTCTCTATATAGGAAGAGAACTGCATTGAGGTAAACTCTTTGCCCTTTTCATCAAGCAAAACAAGGTAATCCCCCGACTGAAGTGCTCTTAACATCAGCTCGCCTTCTTTTTCTTTTTGTTGCGGCTCAGATAGATTCTTTACATTCTTTATATCAGGAATAACTTCCATCTCAAAAGGGATATAGTGTACCAAGCGGTTCTTATATTCATTAATAGCTTCTACAAAATAGCCGGCATCTGTCTTGCCTATCACAACCAATGCAATCTTCATCTGTTTACAATTAACGCATTTAGAGGGGCTAAGTTACGAGAAAAATACATACCTTTGCAGCTGATTATTCACAAAAAAAGGGAAAGCTATGAAACGATTTTTACTTACGCTCGCCTTGATACTCTCTGTATTAAGCATCCAGGCAGCTGATATAACGAATATATCAAATGCTTTCAAAGGAGGAAATGCCTCATCACTATCTGCTTCCATGGATAAAGAAGTAGATATGGCATTGCCCAATTCTACAAAGAAATGCAACAGCAATGAAGCCATTGCACAACTGAACACATTCTTTAGTTCTAACAAACCTTCCGGATTCACGATAGTTCATCATGCCGATAAAAAGGAAAGCGGTTTTTTCGTTGGCAAACTTTCAACAGGAAGCGGCGAATACCGGGTAAATGTGACCTACCGCTCGGAAGAAAACAAAGCGATTATACAATCAATCAGAATAGAATAGAATAAATGGATCAACTAATTGACGACTTAATCAAGCTATCTTTCGCCGAAGACATTGGAGATGGCGATCATACGACATTATGCTGCATTCCTGAAACTGCCATGGGAAAAAGCCAGCTTATCATCAAGGAAGATGGTGTACTTGCCGGTGTGGAAATGGCCAAACGTATCTTTCACTACTTCGATCCTGAATTAAAAATGACTATTTTCATCAACGATGGAGCAGAAGTAAAGAAAGGGGATATAGCATTCACGGTAGAAGGGAAAGTACAATCTCTGTTGCAGACCGAACGCCTGATGCTGAACGTAATGCAACGTATGAGCGGTATAGCAACAACAACCCGTAAATACGTAAAAGTATTAGAAGGCACTAAGACACGCGTACTGGATACCCGTAAAACAACTCCGGGTATGCGTATGATGGAAAAAGAAGCTGTAAAGATCGGAGGAGGCGTAAATCACCGTATCGGATTGTTTGATATGATTCTGCTGAAAGATAATCATGTAGACTTTGCCGGAGGTATCGAACAAGCTATCACCCGTGCACAGAAATACCTAAAAGAAAAAGGCAAAAATCTGAAGATAGAAATTGAAGTGCGTAACTTCGATGAGCTGGAACAAGCCATGAAAGTGGGTGGAATAGACAGAATTATGCTTGACAACTTCAATATAGAGAATACAAAGGAAGCTGTACGCCGCGTAGCAGGTCGCTATGAATTGGAATCTTCCGGCGGTATCACATTCGACACCTTACGCGACTATGCAGAATGTGGTGTTGACTATATCTCTGTCGGCGCTCTTACCCACTCTGTAAAAAGCCTGGACATGAGCTTGAAGGCTTGCTAAAAGATATACCTAGATAACTAATGGCGCAAAGTTATATATGGCTTTTGCGCCATTATTGTATAACCTGCTTTATTATTTTATCCGTTTTACTTCATTATCCAGAAGTTGATATTCTTGTCCGCTCTCAGGACAAGTTGCATAGCCAGCCTTATCAAAAGAAAGTTGATGGCCATATTCGCTTACCCAACCTACCTGCCTGGAAGGATTACCTACAACCAATGCATAAGGAAGAATATCCTTCGTCACCACACTTCCTGCCCCAATCAAAGCATAAGCGCCAATAACATGTCCGCAAACGATTGTTGCATTGGCTCCTATTGTTGCACCTTTGCCAACATACGTTTTCTTATATTGATCTTTACGGCAAACGGCACTACGTGGGTTCGTAACATTTGTAAACACGCAGCTAGGGCCAAGAAACACATCATCATCGCATACAACTCCGGTATAAACAGAGACATTGTTCTGCACCTTTACATTATTGCCTAATACAACATCCGGTGAAACAACCACATTCTGTCCGATATTACAATTCTTTCCAATCTTGCATCCCGCCATCAGATGGGAGAAATGCCAAATATATGTACCGTCGCCTATAACACATCCCGGGTCAATTACAGCAGTTTCGTGAGCTTGATATGCAGCCATACGCACTATATATTATTTATAGATTAAAAAGATTGTGGGCTTCTTACTTAAATCAGGCACCTTTCCTACCCATTCTTTAATCGGACGAGTATGGATATATTCATCCTCACACGTAATATCAGATGCTATACATAGCTTGGTAGAAGGACGGCACGTACGGATAAGCTCATCCGCCAACTTATTATTTCGGTATGGAGTTTCTATAAAAAGTTGTGTTTGGTTCTCCGAATAGATGCGCCCTTCCAGTTTCTTGATCGCATTTATCCGTTCCGAAGCCTCTATCGGCAAATAACCGTGAAAAGCAAAGCTTTGTCCATTAAAGCCGGAACCCATTACCGACATCAAAATAGAAGAAGGACCAACCAACGGCACAACCGGATAATTTTTACGTTGAGCAATAGCCACCACATCAGCTCCCGGATCTGCAATGGCAGGACATCCGGCTTCAGATATAACACCCATATTCTCTCCTTTTGCCAACGGGGCCAAATAGCCGGTCACTTGTTCAGGAGAAGTATGCTTATTCAATTCATAAAAAGTCAGTTCATCTATCACTATAGACGGCTCTACTTTCTTCAGAAAGCGACGTGCCGTACGTACATTTTCAACAATAAAATGCTTTATCTGCAATATAACCTCACGATTGTATTCCGGCAACACACGACGATGTTCCGTTTCTCCCAGAGTGACAGGTATAAGGAAAAGAGATGCTTGCATACTGTTTGTTTTCTGCAAATGTAGTATTTTTGTAGCAAACAAACAGAATAAGATGTCACTTCCTATTGATTTTATTACCCGTACACGTGCCTTGCTAGGCGACGAATTCAGCAAATTGGAAACAGCTTTGCAGGCCGAAGTACCCGTAAGCATCCGTATCAATGAAAAGAAAGGAACTCATACACCCAACGGCGGCGAACCTGTGGCATGGTGTAAAAGCGGCTTTTATTTGCCGGAACGTTTATCTTTTACTTTCGATCCTTTATTTCATGCAGGAGCTTACTATGTGCAGGAAGCCTCATCCATGTTTCTGGAACAAGCCATTAAACAGTATGTAGCCGGACCAGTACGTTGTTTGGATTTATGTGCTGCTCCGGGAGGAAAATCCACCCATCTTGCCAACCTTTTGCCGGAAGGCAGTTTGCTTGTAAGCAACGAAGTTATCCGGAGCAGAAGCAATATCCTTGCAGAAAACATGGCCAAATGGGGAATACCCGATGTTATTGTTACCAACAATGACCCTGAAGAAATAGGCAAGCTTACCCATCTATTCGATGTCATTGTAACAGATGTTCCCTGTTCCGGTGAAGGAATGTTCCGTAAAGATACCGACAGTACAGGCGAGTGGAGCCTTGCCAATGTTAATTTATGTGCCGGACGGAGCCGACGTATCATCCATGATATATGGAATGCTTTAAAGCCCGGAGGCATACTGATTTACAGTACATGCACATACAATACGGAAGAAGATGAAGATAATGTATATTACATTACAGAAGAATTAGGTGCCGAAGCCCTTTCAATCTCAACACCGGAAGAATGGCAAATAACCGGTGCCCTTAAATACAATTATCCGGTTTACCGTTTCTTTCCACATAAAACCAAAGGCGAGGGGTTCTTTCTGGCCGTTCTCCGCAAAGCAGAAGGTGAAGCAGAAGAAATTCGTTTCAAGACAAAAGAAAAGAAAGAAAAAAGAAAGGCGGAACCTCCCGTTCCGGAATATGCAAAAAAGTTTCTTCAGTATGAAAATTTATTTTCATCAGGATGGAACAAAAATTTCATACTGATGAAACCGAAATCGGTTGCCGATGTATATCCGCTTTTATGTGACCGGCTACACATTATCTCGGCAGGCGTTTGCCTTGGCGAGCTGAAGGGCAAAGACCTGATTCCTTCGCAAGAACTGGCACTTAGCACAGCGTTGCGCCGGGATGCTTTCCCGTCTGTGGAATTTAGCTGGGACGACGCAATACGCTATCTAAAAAAAGAAGCCCTTCTCCTACCCGAAAGCATAGAGAAAGGCTACGTATTAGTCACTTATAAAGGATTCCCTCTAGGTTTCGTAAAACACTTGGGCAACCGTGCCAACAATCTTTATCCACAAGAGTGGAGAATAAGAACAAGCTACTTGCCGGAAAAGGTGCTTACTCTTTAAAGCTGACTGTTAGAAGCGACGCTTCAAGTTGCCGTATAAGGTTGGCTTTCTTTGATTCGGGAGCAAACACAAAACCTTCGGCCACAAGAATCCGGCTGTTGGCCCTATCATGATAAATATACGAAACAAAAGGCCCCCCCATTTTGTCTCCTTCCATATCCCACAATCCGCGAAGTACGCAGCAGTTTTTCATACTGTTTGCATACCGTTCATAAACAGGAGGAAAACATTTGGCAGTTGTCATATATGAACCAGGAAAAGCTCCAGGAACATTTTTCCTCAACACGGAATCGCGCTTGGAAATCAACAAATCGGCAGTTGGTTCGGCCGATCCGCTATAAGGGAAGCTGTACACTACAATGTCTGAGCGTCCCTTTATTGCATTATTCGATACCCAAAAGAAACCTGAGGTATCTTTATACGCACTCATTTCTTCGGGCACAAACAATGAAACACCCAAATTATCTTGCAGTCTTTTTATCACCCACGAACTATGCGTTCTGCTCAGCATTGCGATCCGACGGTTCTGCTCTGCCTGCTCAAAATAGTTCACCAACGATCTGTCATGCAGCAAAACGTATTCGGATAACACACTAGACGAAGGTGCGGTTAGCCGGATTATATATTGCCCGGACGACCATTTATCACGTATCTCATGCACAGAAACTTTTGTATATAAATCCGGATTTATATCAACCAAAAGAATATTGCGCACGTATCTGAGGAAACTGTTAAAACTGGATGGCTCGGAATAACTCACATGCAAAGAAGGCTCAGATTGGGGCAAAGCAGGAACCGGCATTGTCAGCTCTTCCCGGATAATTAGCCCGGCTTCCCCCTTCCACACGTTTTTATCCATTACAACCAGCACTTCATAAGGCCAGCCTGTCGCTTTCTTCATCATGGCAGACAGGTTTGCGGCAGGATTCGGTTTGTTACATGAGCTAATTCCTATCAAAATAAAGCAGGAAACAGCGAAAGCAGATAGTGTTTTCATAGATACATCAAATTAATAAACTTAAAACAACACACTGCAAATATAGAAGAGAGAAGTAAAAAAGAACACGCGCTGTACCGGACAAATCAAAACAGGACAAACACACTTATAATAAGCACATTAAACCTATCAAAGGGTAAATCATTCATTATAATCCGGACAACCGGGCAAATAAATACAATTAATAAAGACGTATATATTGATCTATATCGACTTTTTCATCCAGTTGCAGTCTTTTTTTTAAACGATTCTTAGATTTAGCCAATGCCTCTGCCGTATTATTGAATACAGCCAATTGATCTTTGCGGGAAAAATTCCATTTAATAAGGCAACATATTTCTTGTTCATGGCGAGTAATAGAAAACTTATCCTTTAATTTCGTCAGATAGAGGTTAAACAGCAAATCAGACACGGTCAACAGTTCGTTCCACTCCGCTTTTGACAGATTTGTCCTTACCGGATCACCCTTTAACTGAACTAACAAAGGGACAATATTTGAAGCAAAAGTATCCGGGGTGTCGGATGAGAGCATACAGAGAGCACGGTCATACTCTCTTAATTTCTGTTCAAAGGTGGCGATTTCAGCTTCTCGCTGCACATACAACTCCGATTCTATAGTCAGTTGACTAAGCTCTTTTCTTAAGGCATCAATCTGCAGAATATAATTATGACGTTCTTTCCGGTATAAATTGGCAAGCGCATTGTTACGTTTGCTTTTATCTTTTATAAGTCTGATCCTCCCTTTATTGCATCCCACATAATTTCCCAATGCATAAGCCGATACAGCAACGACCAGAACTACTAAGCAAGAAGCTCCCCACAAGACAAAGTTCCAAGATGAAAAAATATCCATAGTTCAACTAATTACGACCGGTTTTTCAAGTATTCATAAATAGCCAACTGCGCACGGACTTTATGCGGATTATCATCCCGTTTAAAGTTATTGCATAAATTTTCATCGATCCGGCAAGCCTTTACGTTATCACGCATCTGTATATTCAGAATATCTATTATTTCCTGCTTCAACTCCGGTACTAATATAGGGAAAGCTGTCTCAATGCGGCGATTCAGGTTACGGCGCATCCAATCGGCAGAAGTCAAGTATAAGTTTTCTTCTCCATCATTATAAAAATACCAAACTCTGGAATGCTCAAGAAACATATCGACAATACGGGTAATCCGGATATTGCGGCTATACGGTTGATCCGGAACCAAACAGCAAATACCTCGAATAATCAAATCTATCTCTACACCATTCTCACTGGCCTTATATAATTCATTAATCATATTCTGATCATGAAGACCATTCATTTTCAATATGATACGACCTTTTCGGCCTTGCTTTACATGTTCTGTCTCTTGCTGAATCATACGAGTCAATTCCGATACCATATTAAAGCGGGCAACCAATAAATGCCGGAACACCGGTTCTGACGCATCACCTTCTAATATTGCAAACACTTTATTTATATCCTGTACTATTTCAGCTTTGGAAGTAAGCAATGCCATATCAGAATAGATTTTAGCAGTCTTCTCATTAAAATTGCCCGTACTTAGATAAGCAAAGTCTTTCCGCTTGCCTCCGTCTTCACTATCCTTACGTAGGATAACAGCTACTTTTGCATGTACCTTCAACCCCGGGATGCTATAAATAATACGAATGCCCGCCTGCTCCATACGTTCCGCCGTACTCATATTGTTTTCTTCATCAAAGCGGGCTTTCAATTCAACAAAGACCGTAACTTTTTTTCCATTCTGGGCAGCACTGATCAATGTATTGATAACAGCAGAGTTTTCTGCCACACGATATTGGGTAATCTTTATTTCCTCCACCTTCGGGTCAAAAGCTGCCTCCATTAAAAAACGTATCAGATAATCAAATGACTGATAAGGGAAATGAAGTAATACATCTTTCTTTTTGACGACTTTAAACACAGACTCCATTTCGTCAAGAAAAGAAACACGCATCGGAACCGGTATTTGCTGCTCCAGCTCTTTTCCTTTCGGATTAGGCAGCTTTATTAAATCTTGTAGATTCAGATAACGACCTCCAACTACCAAATCGTCAGCAGTAATTCCAAAAGCTTCACAAACAAAAGCCAGGAAATCATCCGGCATCGCCCGATCATACATAAAACGGCTTAATGCTCCAATCTTCCGTTTCTTTACTTTTTCCCGGATATCTTTAACAATATTACCGCTTTTCTCATTATCCAAATAAATATCTGCGTCTCTTGATATTTTAATACTATAACAACTGTCAATTACATAACCAGGAAATATACTAGACAGGTTTGCACGTATAATATCATCAATAAACATGATATATGATTTTCCCTCATGTACTGGCAACTCTATAAAACGGGGAACTTTTGCATACGGAATCTTCATTAATGCATAATGGTATTCAGGGACATATCCGGGAGTAGATAAGCGCTTGCTTTTCTTCACCATACGGATCACAAGATAAAGGCGGCGGTCACGTATAAAAGTTCGGATATCTCCCGCCTGAATCATTACCGGAGATAAAAAAGGGAAAATTTCCTCATTAAAAAAATTATGAACAAATTCTTCATGAAAAGATTCCGGTATACTGTCTTGATAAAGATAAATATTCTGTCTGTTAAGTTCCGGCAAGACTTTATCATAAAATATACGATAATATTCTCCTTGCTGCCGGTTTACCTCTTTCGTAATACCCGCTAAAACTTCCTCAGCCTCAGCACCGCTCTCTTCTGTATAATTCTTTTTCATAATAACACCACGGTGTTCGGCTACACGTATTTCGTAAAATTCTTCAAGGTTGGAAGAATAGATAGAAAGGAACTTAATCCGTTCATAAATAGGAAGAGCATCATCTTCTGCCTCCAACAAGACACGGTAATTAAAAGATAACCAACTAATGTCCCGTTTAAAGTATTTATATGAATTCTCCATAATATTCTTATCTTAGGTGCGTAAATATAGATACTTTTGTCGGATAAAAGAAATTGTTATGCTTAAAGTTGGACTTCTTTCAGATACGCATGGATACTGGGATGACAAATATTCGGAATACTTTAAAACGTGTGATGAAATATGGCATGCAGGCGATATCGGTTCAGATATACTGGCCTCCAAACTTGCATTACTAAAACCATTGAGAGCTGTTTTTGGCAATATAGACGGACAATCAACACGTTTGCAATATCCCAAAGTTGCCCATTTCAATGCAGAAGGGATGAATGTAATGATGACACATATCGGTGGATATCCGGGACGCTATAATCCTGAAATTCGACAAGAACTATATGACACACGCCCCAACCTGTTTATTGCAGGCCATTCGCATATATTAAAGGTGGTATTCGATAAAAATCTGAATTGCTTATATATAAATCCCGGAGCAGCGGGAAAGAGTGGATTTCATCAAGTCAGAACATTAGTCCGTTTTATGATAGAAGACAAAGCGATCAAAGATCTTGAAGTTATTGAATTAGGACACAGATAAAAGAAAAAGTTCTACTGTTTTACAGGATTTTCGCAACAAAAACGTTCTGCCAGCAAAACGGTATTCTGTAAATAGGGAAATTCTTTTTCAAAGGCTTCACTGAATACACCCTTATTCATATTCTCCTCAATCTGTTTCGTAGTCCACAATTTACCTTCTCGTTTTTTGCACATTTTTAATTGATCTTCTTTGCGAAGACACACCACATACAATGAAACAAGATGTTTTACTTTTTCATTTTCAAATGTATAACGGATTAAAAAACGAGGAGTTATACCTTCCTCTTTACCTAAACTACCAAGAGTTTCTTTAACTGTATTTTCTATGCTATGCCTGAACAACACATAACTATAATATGGATAGTCAAACATATTCGGAGAAATAAAAGCCTCGTGACTTCTCTTTGCCAAATACAACATTCCGTCATAGATAACTGCTATACGGACAACCGGATGATAATATTTTTTTGATAAAGCACGGCTTACCGACCTGGCAATACAACCTATTACTTTACCTTTTTCGTTCAATACAGGTAGCCACATTTCTTTCTTCAGGCTTCCTCTCATCAAAGACAAACGAATCTGTTCATAAAGAATAACACATACGCCGATAATCAAGCCTAATTCTCTATATAAAAAACGTTCTGTACGCACACTTTGTATCGAATCCGGAAGAATGCTATAAAGCAAGATAATAAATAAATGTAGTGTATAGAAATTCTGGACAATCTGGGATACAAAATAAAATTCATTTAAAGTTGTACGAAGTAATGTCCGTTTATAAGTCGGTTTTTTAGAATCCCTGATTTTTTGTAAAATTGTACGTTTTGAAAAGCCCACTATAGTGAGAACTACAACCAATATAACTTCTGTAATGAGAGGTGAATAGACATATAAAACAGGCTCCAGCTTCAAACAAAGAAAAACAGAAAACAATACTAGTGTAGCAGCAGAAGGCAATAATAAAAACTGGTAAACACGCTCTTTTATCAGCACTTGGAAAAGAAAGATACAAACGAAACAAAAAGTAATACCTATTATAAAGGATAATAAATAAGAAAAATAATTATCCAGAAACATAAATAGCAATAGAGGCAATAATCCTATTGCCTGATTATCCAACCCTTTCTTTACTTTATTCATTCTCCCCCCCTTTCATCCGCTTTATAATAAAACAACCAACATTCACAAAAGTTCATCAATTAAATATGCTTTTCCGCATGATAAGATGAACGTACAAGCGGAGCGCTCTCCACTTTATTAAAACCTTTTTTTAATGCTGTCAATCTATAAGATTCAAAGTGTTCAGGGGTTATATACTCTACAACAGAAATATTCTTTCTCGAGGGTTGAAGATATTGTCCGATGGTCAGTACTGAGACACCGGCTTTTAACACATCATCCATTAACTCATACACTTCTTCAGAGCTTTCTCCCAATCCAACCATAATACCTGTTTTGGTTGTTATCCCGCTCTTTGCAATATGGGATAATACGGCTAAACTCACATCATATTTTGCGGCGCTACGCACTAACGGAGATATTCTCCGCACAGTTTCCATATTATGCGAAATAATTTCAGGAGCAGCATTAACCACCATATCCACCAATTCAAGATTTCCCTGGAAATCGGGAATGAGAACCTCCACTGTAGTTTCAGGATTAATCTCTTTAATCTTACGAATCGTATTCACCCAATGCTTTGCACCCAGGTCTGACAAATCATCACGGTCTACCGAGGTGATAACCGCATGCTTCAACCCCATCAGACGGATACTTTCGGCTACATTCTCAGGCTCCTTCAAATCCAAAGGTAAAGGTTTACCTGTTAACGTATTACAAAACCTGCACGAACGCGTACATATTTCACCGCCAATCATAAAGGTAGCTGTTCCTCTACTCCAGCATTCACCCATATTCGGACATTTACCACTAGTACAGATTGTATGTAAACAATGAGATTCTACTATGTTTTTTGTCTTTGTGAATTGGTCGTTTCCTCCGAGCCGGATTTTCAACCAATCCGGCTTCCTCAAATGTTCTGCCATTACAAGTTATCAAATAAATAATTAGACATTTTGGTATACAAATGATAACGTGTATTACCACCAATGATGCTATGATTCCGGTCTTTATACACGTGCATATCAAACTGTTTACCAGCTTGCACCAATGCTTCGGCATATTCCATTGTTTGCATAAAGTGAACATTATCATCTGCTGTTCCGTGTATCAATAATAATTTTCCCTGCAAATCTTTTGCTTTACGAAGCGGAGAGGTCGCCGCATAACCTTCAAAGTTCTCATTAGGGGTACGCATGAAACGTTCCGTATACACAGAATCATAATATTTCCAGTCTGTAGGAGGAGCTACAGCAATACCCACCTTAAAAGTTCCGTTGCCGGTACTCAAAGCCATCAACGTATTATAGCCGCCAAAACTCCAACCCCAGATAGACATTCTATTTTTATCTATATAAGGAAGTTTAGCCAATGCTTGGGCAGCTTCGACCTGATCATGAGATTCGATATCTCCCATACGTAAATATGTACATTTGCGGAATGCTTCCCCGCGGGCACCAGTCCCGCGACCATCAACACAAACCACAACAATGCCTTTGCTTGCCAAATAATACTCCCAGTCAAAACTATATTGATCTAGTACTTGTTGAGAGTTCGGGCCACTATATTGTGTCATCATTACCGGATATTTCTTCGAAGAATCAAAATTGGCAGGTTTCACAATCCAAGCATTTAAGTCATAACCTGATGCCGTATGTACTGTCATAAACTCCTTCCGGGCAAATGAATATTCAGAAAGTTTATTCTTTAAGGCCATATTATCCTGTAACACGCGTAACGTTTTTTTTGTTTTAGTTTCGTTTACCGTGATCTTTGCCGGAGTATTGGCATTTGAATAATTATTTACATAGTAAGCAAAATTATCGCTAAACGTAGCATTATTCGTTCCTTCCTCTGTAGAGAGTTTAGTCTTCACCCCTTTTGCATCTATCTTATAAACAGAACGGCGAATCGGGCTTTCTTCTGCCGATTGGTAATAAACAGTCTTCGTTGCTTCATCTATCCCCAGGAATTTAGTAACATCCCAATTACCTTTCGTTACCTGGCGTTGCATAACACCTGTCGGCGAATAGAGATAAATATGATTATAGCCATCTTGTTCGCTGACATATACAAAACCATCTTTCATAAACTGGATAGATGTCATCAGATCCGAATCAATATAGCTTTTATTATCCTCGCGAAGAACCAAACGTGAAACGCCGCTCTTCGGGTTAATATAATACATATTGAAAGCATTCTGCCAACGATTCAATGTCATAACAGCCAACTGGTCAGGATTATTGGTAAAGACGATCCTTGGAATATAAATATCCCCGGCACCCGGCACTTTCAGTGTCTTAGTATCTTTCGTTTCAATACTATATGAATGAACACTTACTTTTGAATTCTTCTGTCCGGCTTTCGGATATTTATAATTATAATAACCCGGATATAGTCCATCTCCATACATCTGCATAGAATATTCCGGAACTTCCGATTCATCAAAGCGAACATACGCCAAATATTCACTATCAGGAGACCAAGCCATCAGATTCGTTACAGCAAACTCTTCTTCATATACCCAGTCTGTGATACCATTCAATATTTTATTTAATTCACCATCCTTCGTTACCTGTACTTCCGTATCATAGTCAAACTTTCTCAACCAGATATTATTATCACGTACATAGGCACACATACGGCCGTCAGGAGAAAAAGTGGGGATCATTTGTTTACTGGCAGACTCCGTAAGGGGTTTCAAATAATTACGACGGACATCATAATCATAAACAACAGCTTTAGAAGAACGACGGTATATAGGCTCTGTTTCACGCCAGACCAAAATATGATGTCCGGTGTTACTGATCGTATATCCGTCAAAATCTACAAACGTACATTCACGGGCTCTACCGGTATCAAACAGAGTGTCTACCGGATTACCTGTACGGTAAGAATATTTAATGATCATACTCTTATCTTTACTCATTGCCGTATAGTGTTCGCCATCCGGCAATGAACGCATTTCACCAATATTCGTAACCTGACGGAACTTTCCATCCGTTATCTCTTTCAAACCTAACTGCTTACTTCCATTCTGAGCAAAAGCACTTCCCATTGCTACCAATGAGAGCAATATACAAAGACTTATTCTTTTCATTATCTATTTATAGTAGTATTGTTGTACTTTAAATTAAGTTGCAAAGTTAACATAAAAGCAATGAATAAGAAGTTTTTATATATCTTTGCTGTGTGAAAAATACTAAACCATATAATGAATTCGGAGACTTTTTAAAGGAAATATTCCCTTATAAAGTACAAAAAATATCTATTAACGCCGGATTCACCTGTCCAAACAGGGACGGGTTAAAGGGCTTTGGCGGTTGCACATACTGCAACAACCAGACTTTCAGCCCAGAATACTGTCATACTGAAAAAAGTGTCACCGTACAACTTGAAGAAGGCATACGTTTCTTCTCCCGTAAATATCCGGGCATGAAATATCTTGCCTATTTCCAAGCCTACACTAATACGTATGACGAAACGGAAATATTGATCAGGAAGTATGAAGAAGCCCTGAGCTATCCCGGAGTGGAAGGTATTATTATCGGTACACGTCCTGACTGTATGCCAGACACATTACTGGAATACTTTGCCAGGCTATCCACCCACAAATTCGTTATGATAGAATATGGAGTAGAAAGCACATTGGATAAGACCTTGTTACACATTAATCGCGGACATACATATTCGGAATCGGAAGAAACGATTCGACGTACAGCCGGCATGGGTATCTATACGGGAGTACATCTTATTTTAGGATTGCCCGGAGAAAGCAGAGAAGAAATATTGCATCATGCCGATATTTTATCTGCACTGCCCATTACCACATTAAAGCTGCATCAATTACAACTGATCCGCAACACGCGCATGGCTAAAGAGTATACAGAGCATCCCGACTTATTTCATCTGTATACGGTTGACGAATACATCGAATTGGTAATCGACTTTATTGAACGGTTAAACCCCTCTATTGTAGTAGAGAGGTTCGTATCTCAGTCTCCCAAAGAACTGCTTATTGCACCCGATTGGGGACTAAAGAACTTTGAATTCACAGCCAAAGTAAACAAACGAATTGCCGAACGAAACACTTGGCAAGGCCGTTTGATCTCTACTATTTCATAGATGCAACTTCTCCATAGAATGTAATGCTCTGCTTATTGACCGGTACTACATTAATGGTTGATGAACCGTTAGGGTAAATTTGCACATTGAAAGTATAGTTATCTTCATCTGTACGAACTTTAAATTTTATCTGTGCATCTCCCTTCTTTTTATAAGTTACTTTGTATTCGCTCAAGGGTTTCTCAAAACGCAACCCGTTTCCTCCACCATAAGGAACAGAGTAAGCCTGTCCAAAATAGGGGAGATAAGAAATCACTGAATCTCCTTTCACCTCTAATGAATAAGAAGAAGTTAGATTAACTGATCTTCCACTCATTGGAATAGAACGGTTTACATCTATTTTGAAATGACCCTTGTCAATCATTTTTTGCACCTGCAACTCTTTTTGCACCTTTTTCTCTTTATTACTTTGAGCAAAAAGGGATTGCCCGCCAATTAACAGGACAATCCCCAGCAAGAAAACTAACCTAACATTCTTCATAACCTTAAACACTAAACACCACTAGCTTTTATATATAAGACAATTAGTCAAACCAAAAGGTTTAATTAACAGATATAAAATAACTTAATAATAATCTAAAAAAGGAGATTATGAGTATTGGCAAATAAACACCTTGTGTAAGTTCGACAACTTTATCTATCTTTATCGCCATAAAAGCAATAAATAGTATTATAAATTATATGGAGCAAAAACATCAGTACCGGGGTTTAACTAAACAAGAAGTTGAAGAAAGCAGACAGCTGCATGGAGAGAACATATTAACACCTCCTGAAAAAGCTTCACTATGGAGCCAGTTTTTAGAAAAGTTTGACGACCCCATCATCAAAATTTTACTTGTAGCTTGGATACTTTCCATGATTATCGCCGGAGTACACTGCTGGGGGCCGGAGGCTAAAGGTTTTACTGCTTTTTTAGAACCGATAGGAATCTTTTTCGCTATCATGCTTGCCAGTTGCGTAGGGTTCTTCTTTGAAATGAAAGCAAACAAGGCATTTGATATTTTAAATACGGTTAATGACGATACTTTGGTAAAGGCCATCCGTGACGGAAACATATGCCAGATATCCAAAAAAGAGGTTGTAGTAGGCGACATCATTGTACTGGAGACAGGAGAAGAAGTACCAGCCGACGGAAGCCTGCTGGAAGCTATTTCACTTCAAATAAATGAGTCAACCCTAACAGGCGAACCAATTATCAGCAAAACAACCAATGAAGCCGATTTTGACCACGAAGCCACCTATCCGTCCAATGTAGTTATGCGTGGAACTACCGTTATAGACGGACACGGAATAATGAAAGTAGAAAAAGTAGGAGATGCCACCGGATATGGCAAAGTATATGAAGGATCACAAATAGAAAGCGGTGTAGAAACGCCTCTGCAAACGCAATTAGCCGGTTTAGCCAAAGTAATCAGCAAAGCCGGTTATTCTATAGCCGCCCTCACCTTTATTGCTTTATTGGCTAAGTTACTTCTTTCATCATCCGGCATGCCGGTTATGGATCTGATAGCCCATATTCTGAACATTTTTATGGTAGCCGTTACGTTAATCGTAGTTTCAGTACCGGAAGGTTTGCCAATGAGTGTTACCTTAAGTCTCGCATTGAGTATGAACCGAATGCTCAAGACAAACAATCTTGTCCGCAAAATGCACGCATGCGAAACGATGGGAGCAACAACTGTTATCTGTACGGACAAAACCGGTACATTAACGCAAAACCAGATGCAAGTACATCAAACTAATTTCTATAATTTGAAAGGCCAGAAACTTGAAGACAATGAGATTAGCAATTTAATAAAAGAAGGTATCTCTGTAAACTCTACTGCCTATCTGGATTTCTCGGACAACGATAAAGTTAAAACACTAGGTAATCCAACTGAAGCCGCTCTGCTTCTATGGTTAAACAGTCAACAGCAGAACTATCTGGACTTAAGAGAAAATGCAGCCGTAATAGAGCAATTGACCTTCTCTACGGAGAGAAAATATATGGCCACTGTCGTAAAATCACCTTTACTCAACAAGACAATATTGTATGTAAAAGGCGCTCCTGAAATAGTGTTGGCCAACTGTCAGCGTGTCGCAACCGACGGAACATTTAAGCCGGTTGAAGATTGTAAAGCCAACATAGAAACGCAACTGCTGAATTATCAAAACCAAGCCATGCGTACACTGGGATTCGCTTATCAGGTATTAGACGACAAACAGGAAACATCTGTTTTTGCAAATGGCAAACTTCATAATGCAAATCTTACTTTCTTAGGAATCGTAGCTATCTCCGATCCTGTCCGTTCGGATGTTCCGGCAGCTGTGCAAAGTTGTCTTAACGCGGGCATTGACGTTAAGATCGTTACCGGAGATACACCGGGAACCGCAAAAGAAATCGGAAGGCAAATAGGCACTTGGCAAACAAACGACACCGAACACAATATTATTACCGGACCTAATTTTGAAGCGTTAAGTGATGATGAAGCACTTAATCGTGTTTTAGACCTCAAAATCATGTGCCGCGCCCGCCCTACAGACAAACAACGTCTTGTTCAGTTGCTTCAACAAAAAGGAGCAGTAGTGGCAGTCACCGGAGACGGAACCAATGACGCTCCTGCACTAAAAGCAGCCCAGGTAGGTTTGTCCATGGGAGACGGAACATCCGTAGCCAAAGAAGCCAGCGATATCACTATCTTAGATAATTCCTTTGGCAGTATCACCCGTGCCGTTATGTGGGGGCGTTCTCTATACCGTAATATACAAAAGTTCCTGTTATTCCAGTTAACGATTAACGTGGCAGCCTGCCTAATCGTTTTACTAGGTTCGTTGCTTGGCACCGAATCTCCATTAACCATTACACAAATGTTGTGGGTTAATCTTATTATGGACACATTCGCAGCAGGAGCTTTAGCATCTTTGCCTCCCAACGAAAAGGTAATGCAAGACAAGCCACGTAAAAGCGGAAAAGGAGGAGATTTCATCATTACCCGTTCAATGGCCTACAACATTTTTGGGGTCGGTATCTCTTTCGTCATCATCCTGATAGGACTGCTTTTATACTTCCATGCAGAAGATGGATTAACGCCTCATGATTTATCATGGTTCTTCAGTTTCTTCGTTATGCTGCAATTCTGGAATATGTTTAATGCTAAAGCATTCATGGAAGGCACCTCTGCTTTTGCCAATCTGAAAGAAAGTAAAAGCTTTTTATTTGTTGCTCTGATTATCGTTATAGGGCAATATCTGATCGTTACTTTCGGTGGAAAAATGTTTAGTGTCATACCTCTTTCATGGAAAGATTGGGCAATTATTATCGGTTCCAGTTCATTTGTCCTATGGATCGGAGAAGCATGTCGCTTCATTCAGAGCCTCCTCAAAAAGAAGTAGGCATATTTCTACAGAAAGGTCAGCACCTAAAACGAAAAAGGTAGGCAACTAATTGTAAAAAGTTGCCTACCTTTTTTATGTTCTAAATCTTACAAATCATGAGCCGAAAGCCGGACTTGAACCGGCGACCTACGCATTTTCTGCTGAAGTGTCTTATAATGAGGAAACCTCACGTTTTAAATATGATTTCCCAAAACAGAGAAATGGAGAATTTATAATACCTAAAACTATCAAGGAAGTAAAACTGACTAAAGAGCAACAAAATAAACTTGCAAACGGAGAGAGAGTTTTACTTCAGGACATGGTTTCCAAAAGTGGCAATAAATTTGATGCATTTGTTTGTTTAGACAAGCAAAAAGGAACGATCCACATGGAGTTCCCCGTCAGGGATCAATTTATGGGAGCAATATTTACTCCCGAACAAAAAGAAAAACTTCAAAACGGGAACCCTGTTTGGATGGAGCTGGAAAAGAAAAGCGGAGAAAAATTTAAAGCCCCTTTACTCTGGAATTCGCAAAAAGGATTATTTGAATTTGAACAAAGAAAAGAACAACAAGAAGTTGGTAAAAATCTGGAAAACAGACAACAAAAAGGCCTAAAGCCCTAACTTTTTTCTTTAAATGGTTATGTTCGTGTATTTATTACAATTACTAAGCTATAATATTACTGTATTCATCCGAACGTTCGTTTTAAAGCTTTATTTCTTAAATTCAGAAACCTTATTCCCAACCTCAAACATTACAATACCTTTTCCTTTATACTACCTATATCTTTGCTACTGTAAGCTTACAGAGATAGTTAATTTATAGGTGAGTTCCGAAAAACCTTTGAGAGAGTAGGAAAATTAGTATTTAATATTATGGCAGCAAATTTGAATGACATTTTATTTTATAATCAAAACGCAGGACCTGTAACAGGATTTGTATTAGCACCTGCAGTGCCTCCAGCCCCTCTTATTTGTAATACAAAAGCTATGTTTGCCAATCAAGCTAATTCTCTTCTAAAAAGAAGAGACCAGTTAGATGATGACAGCCCGGTTTGGACACAAATAGTTACATATTTGAACGGCATTCAACTTATACCAGCTAATGGAAGTAACCCTCAGTATACAGAAGCTATTGCAAATAATACTTTAAATGGCGATATGCTTTATCATGCAAGTCGTGGTAAAAAAGGTTCTGACACTTTAACTGCTATTTTTACCTATGATTCATCGGTGATACCGAATAGAGTACAAGTGTATATATTAGGAAAGCATATCGCAGGTGATAAATATGAAATCCTATGGTGTGCAAATTCTACTAACACAGGGAAAGAATTTACTCTAAAAGAAAGAATAGATTATCAATAATTATATAATTTAGAGTGGGATTATACCCACGCATAAAAATTGGGGTACCCCATTTCGTATGCTTTAAGCTAGAATAAATCTCATTTATATTAGGTATTTGCTCGGCCATGCTCATGTTGTCACGACTGAAATTTATGCTATTGCGAATGACGCAAATGCTCAACCAGGAGTTTGGCGTTCCCTAATTAACGATTTTGCTTTTATGCAAAAAGGAGATAGAGATCCTTCTTGGACAGAGTAATCTACCAATCAAATAGGGACTAGTCCTAAATAGTCATAACAGATTTATAGGATTAGTCATTATTTTTCAATATCGTAGGGTCATCTGATCTTTTTTCAGAAAATCATTGTCAATTATGTAAGCATCCATCTGATCAGCAGGAAACGGCTTAAGAAAATTTTCTATCCAGATTTATCTAACGAAGGGTCAAGCCATTTTTCTTCATCTTTTTGATTGAGTATCGCCTCTTTCTTTTTATAACGCAAATGTATAGTTAAGTTATTTGAACCGGTAGTTAAGGTTTTGATCAGAATGTAAAATCTTTTTATGGCTAAAATACAATCAATTAGAAATATATTAGCTAAGTAAAAATAATACATTATCTATTTCAAAAACCAAAATAGGTACATATAAACTTTTGTCTTTTTCTTGTTTTGTAAGCTTAAAAGGATAGTTCATTATAAGCAGGTTTCGAAAAGCCTTAATGGTAACAGGTTTTGACCCATTTCCATATTTACTGCTTATTATCGTAATTTGTTAGCCAAATGTTACTCCATAAAATCAGAAGAAAATGAATAAATTTAGCTACAAATTCACTTTACGTAAAGATCGAAAATTAAGAAATGGGGATTATCCATTATACCTGGTATTGATCCATGCCAGGACAAACAAAAAAAGATCTCTTAATATTGCACTAAACAGTAAAAATTGGAATGAAGATAAACAGGTCGTGAAAAAAGGTGATACGGATTGTTCCAGGAAAAATAAACTTCTTACAATCTATAAAAACAGAATTATAAACTATGAAACCGAATGCATTATTAAAAAACATAATATCAATCTCGATGACGCCATTAAGGCCTTAACCGGTGAACAAGATTCTTCCAAGTCTTTCTACGGGTACATAAAACAAGAATGGAAAAACCTAAGCACAACCCTTAAACCATCCACCCTGAAAAGATACAAATCCCATATAGCCGTTTTAAAACGTTTTAAAAGGACTTTATATTTCTCTGATATAGACCTTTCCTGCATAAATATGAAACATATTTAGCTATAAAGTGCCAAAATGAACGGAATACAATAGCAAAGTCTCTTAAATGGATGAAAGCTATTACAAGCAGGGCACAAAAAGATGGAATTATTGAAACATCACCCTTTTTAAACTATAAAATAACCACCGATCAAAAGCAAAGGGAGCATCTGACATTAAAAGAAATAGCCAGGCTGGAAAAGATATACCACTCTCCCATTCTATCAGCTAATGAAAAAGAATCACTCCGCGCATTCCTTTTCTGTTGCTATACCGGTCTTCGTTTAAGTGATATGAAAACCCTAACATACAACAACATTAATGATAATACAATATCACTAAACATGCATAAAACAGAACGTCAAGTAAACATCCCAATAATACCACAAGCTAAACGTTTTTTAAATCCTGATTTCAAAAATGTCGTTTTTAATGTCATCTCTGACCAAATGATCAATAAACATATCCGGAAAATAACTGAAATTGCTAAAATCAAAAAGAAAATATCCTTTCACACTGCACGGCATAGCTTCGCAACAAATTCACTGGAACTGGATATACCTAAAGATGCAGTCCAAAAAATGCTTGGACACCAATCTGTCAAAACGACGGATATATATACTCTTTATACGATAAAACACTTAAAGCAAGTAATGAAAAAATGGGAGAAAGCATGAATGTTATCCCAGCAAAGGTCTTTGTTTACACGTTGTTTTGCTAAATACCACAAAATCAAATATGCTCGTATTAGTTAAGTTCCTCATTTACCGTAACCGAATCAACTCCGAGTGTTTATGTAATAGTAGGAAAATAAACTGTACCATAACCTTTAATAGTAAATAACCTATTGGATTACGTGGTTTATTATATAACGTATTATGTCATTCATAGCCCTAAATCCTTGACTATCTGTTTAACGATATTCATCTTTACGCTCGATGCGTCCGCCTTGTCGTAGATAAGCAGCAAGTATATTTTCCCCTCTTGTTCTGCAATGAGAGCATTGTAGGTAATGACACGAGCGCCACCGGATTTGCCCCGTCCTTTGGCTGTAATGGGCATTCGGATTTTGCGGATATTGGGAGCTATTTCCGTCCCTTGCAAGGGACTTTCTTTTAGACTGTTCAAAAAGGCTTCATAATCATCGGCAAGCCCTCTGTAACGCTTTGCCAGCCTTTTCAGTTCCGTAGCAAAATAATCAGAGGGTACAAACTCTAAGCTCATCTAACAAGGCTTCTGCCGATTTGAGTTGTATTTTTCCGTCCATGTGATCTTTGACCTGTTGCAAAGCTCCTTTGAGTTCTGCCATTATATCCCGTTTGTCGATAATGGTATCTTCTTCTTTGACAGGGACAAGTTTAAAACTGCCCTTTTCCCTTGACTTCAATATGATGTCCTCGCCGTTATTGACCATATCCAAGAACTTAGTTTGGTTGGCTCTGAAATCTCTTGTGCTGATTACTAACATAATTCTTTGCTTTTATTGTTTCTGTAGCAAAGATAGTGTTTTATTTATTGGTTGCCAAATTGGACGCATTTTTTATTAATTTACTTGTTGTTTGTTCTGTTTCTAAATAGCTCCTTACATTTTAATCTTAAACGATTCCTTTCCAACTCTTACAACGTACATTCCGGAAGTAAGATCAATAGACATAGATCTGCCATTAGATATACCTGAATAAACGAGGCGTCCTGAGAAGCCAACAATAATAACTTTATCCCCAGCTGTAGCACCTTCTATTGTTATTTGATTGCCGGCAGTAAATAATTTGACAGGAGAATCAATTTCTATAGCTTCATTCGCTGTTACAACGTCTTTTAAAGTCCAACCTATATCCTGAAGCATACCGAGGACTATGGGGCCAGGGGAAAATGTATAATAATTATCTTTTCCGTTCATACTTGTTACACCACCTAAACCATATGCCATTAAATCATTAATTGTCCTAGAATACTCAATGTCTATATGAGAGATACTAGAAGAACTCCACGTTTTAGGAGCATAAATTTTAACACGCTCTCCATTATTTGCTTTTGTTCCATTTTCCCCTAACCAATATACTGCATCTGATGTCAAAATATTTGCTAGTTCTATAGAATTATTGGAGTATTTTGAGGTATTTATTAATTGATAGCCTTTATTATCTCCAATAAAAGTATCATAGATATTAGCTTTGCCTGATACCGAACTTCCCCATTGTCCTTTTTTGTTAATAATTGCAAAACTATCTCCTCCTATTCCTAACCCATGGCAAATTTCATGGAGCATTGTAGGAATAATACTATTTTTACTATATTCAATTGTTGGATCAATAGGGTCTGGATACCATTGTTGTTTTTCTTCTAAGCCAAAATACCAATTAACATTTGATTTAAAAACACATATAATGTCTGCTATATCTATATTCTTATCGTAGCCTAATAACTGATTTATCAAAGATAAAGGATAGTAATAGCCATTAGTATACTGATAATTATACATTGCACCTCCTTCGGCTACGGTACTATTACTTTGTATATTATTACACCACCCAAACTTTACTCTAATAGGCACGGTTATTTCTAAATAAGAAGCCCATATCTCTGCTGCTTTATAGGCTGCCGCTTTTGCTTCTTCCGGCCAAGGGAGAATATTATAGTCTCTTGCTTCTGCATCTTTATCTCCCGGCTTCATAAATTCTATAAGAATTCTATCTGTTGTCGGAGATTGGGCATTAAGATATCCACTGAAAGAAAAAAACAAAGATATTATGTAAATAACAAGAAGATCAATACGTTTCATAATTTTACCTTTTTAGTTTTGCCGTTATATAACTGAAATACTTAAAGTTGTATAACGGCAAATATAAATTACTTATTCAATATATGCAAATTAATGTAAAAACATTATGCCTTTTTTAAAGGTCGCATTTGAACAATAAGCGGACTATGTGATGATTTTTTCTTTTGTTGGGAAATGACTTTATCCTGATAAGCATGTAATGTGTTTATTGTGTCACAGAATAGTTTCATAGATACATACATTTCTCCATTGACCGATACAACATCTGCCCCTGATACTAATATTTCTTCCTTCATCTTATACCTCCTTCCTGGATTAATGCAAGGTCATAAGAGCCTCCAACCAAAAGAAAAACATATAAAATGACCAACAGAAGGGTGCATAACTTAGCTTCACTTTCATTGCATTTAATTGCACCAAAGGATAAGAACGAATAAACCTTGGCAAGATTCAGCCAAGTAAATGGATTGGAGATTTGTACACGTTTCCGGCTCCCGATTACAGGTACGGTTAATTGATTTGATTTCATAATGTGATGACTTTGACTTTTAGGCAGAAAAAAAGCGGCTGCCATTTCCACTCGTCAAAGTCATCACATAAGCCCACCGAAGAGCATTAAGTAAAAGGAAAGGCAACCGCCAATATTTTTATACAATTAAGTAAGGACATAAAAAAAGCCCTGACTTACAAATTATGTCTGAGCATTATCCGTTACTCATTCGGCATAGACAAACTATGATGACTTTGACTAATGCAAATATGCGAATTATTTTTGAATTGACAAAAGAAAAAGGTTGATTTTTTTTCGCGTTGTTAGATAATTGTATTTATGATAATTGTTTCCCCTTGTTATACCCCCTAGAGAGTTTTATAATAGTATCTCCTTAATTTATAACCAGATGTGTTTGCCTAATATTCTTCCTCATGGACTACTAAACAAGTTACGATCAATGGAGGGAACGTAAATACCTCTGTTACTTTTACAAAGAATGAAGTTCCCGAGGTAAAAGGGCGCGTTACAGTGCAAAATTCATATAGCTGTAGTTCTGGAAATACATCTGTAAGCATCACAATTAGAAATTATGCAAGTTCAGGTGAGATATACACTTTAACCCAACCAGGAAGCCCAAGCGCACAAGTGCCATTTGGATATTATGAAATTGTGAGTGTACAAGCTACATGTAGCGGGGTTCCGATGAATGATGCACGGGTATTAGAATCTACTACCGGAACAAGTTCTTCATTTTCTGTAACCGAATCAACTCCGAGTGTTTATGTAATAGTAGGAAAATAAACTATACCATAACCTTTAAGAGTAAATAACCTATTGGTAGAATTTAATTAGTACATATTTAATTCTGCCAATAGGTTATATCTTTCCACTAAAAGAAAAAACTATATATTAAAAAGGTTCACATTCTTTTCACACCAAAATGTAAAAATTCATTTACTAATAGGCAAAACTAAAATTATAGCAACTCAAATTCTTTAAATAAATCCTCCATTATACTGCTTGACGAATTTACCAAACTCACACTTTTGCGTCACTAGTAATACCGTGGTTATATAACATAAAACACCCTTAATGTGATTGAATTATTTTAATATGATTTTTTTTCAGGAAGTGCTTGTTTTTTACAAACTTAATTCATATATTTAAAACCAAAAATATGAAACTTGAAATATTGAAGATATTTTACGATATAACTAAAACACAATGCAAATTGATTAAAAGTAAATAAACCAAGTGTAGTATAAAAGGATTGAGCCACCTTTTGTTATAATCACTGGTTTTTAATTAAAGTTACGTGCCGGTTTGAAAAATTTAATTATCAATTTATTATTTAGAAATGGTTTATTTGAAATCAGTTCATTTATGCTAGTAATATAATTACAGATACTGAAAAGTATAACAATGGAAAGGATTGTGAAAACATTATGAATTTGACAAATATGCCACCTTTGGAGTTTATAGATGTTATGCAAATGATCTAAATAGTAACTATTTACTATTAAACTAGATTTAATACTTAAAAGTTTTGATAAAAATATTAACTCAATACTGCTAAAAAAATGAAGAAGTTAACACTAAAAAAATTGAAACTAAATGAAATAACTCCTGATAATCAAAAAGCCATACTGGGAGGAGATTACTCTCATCCGACAACAACGACAATTTCTATAGTCTCGGTCATTGCATGTACAACAACCGTAACAGCTGCGACCAAAAGTCCTGACCCGGGTTGCCTATCTGCAGAACCTGGTACTAGGGATTCTTGTGGACTGTGTACGACAAATTATGCATGTTGATAGTATATCTTTATTTAATTAGGTTGTTTATATTACTATAAATAAAACCTATAAAACAGTAATGCGATGGCATATTTAATTTTCAAACAGCAGAAAATTAATTTCCTATAATTTTAAATCAACTTAATTACACATATTTACGTTAGTTGTATTTATAAATTTATAACAAATTGGTTTTCTGCTTGTTTTTAGATGTAATGTTCACTTTGTATCTATAATAGATATAATATCCATTCTTTATTCAATTATTTCGATAATATTAGTAGAAGTTTACTATAAGCATTTGATGGCGATTGTTGTTCTTTTTATTAAAATTATCTAGATTCATTTTATTAATAAATTACAATGACTTGGAAAATATTAATCGAAAAACAAAACGAGAGACATATAATAAAAAATAAGATTAATGATATCTATGAGGCAATCATTAATTACTATGATAGCAATTCTGTTGGATTGCTGGGAGGATATGGAGGTTGCCTTTTATTTCTCGCATATTACTACAAATTTACCCAAGAGGAGAAACATTTGCTTATTTTACAAGAAAAATGCGATCTCGTTTTTAATGATTTCATTAAATGCCAACGAGGGACATTCTGTGATGGATATTCTGGGATTGCTTGGTTGATTAGATTTTTTGTAAATGAAGGATTGATAGAATCTTCAAATATAGACATCTATCTACGACAAATAGACAGTTTTATTTATTTATTCTTAGAAAAAGATATAAGCGCTAATAATTTTGATTATTTGCATGGCTCACTAGGCATGGCATATTATTTTATTTCACAAAATAATGAAAATGGCAAATTTGCAATAAAAAATTTTTTATCAGCTTTGGATAAGAATAAAATTGATAATTCAGATGGAAGTATCATGTGGCTATCTGACGTATACATTAATGTAAATCAAAAAAAGACAGTATGTAATTTAGGATTAGCTCATGGAATGGCAAGTATTCTAGTATTGTTAACAAAACTAATTGAGAATCATTTATTTGAGCATTGCGCTAAAAATATACTCCCCCAATTAATATTGTACTATAAAAACAATGTAAACCCGGTTAATTTATATTCTACTTTTTCACAGTGGTTGACTGTTGAGAATAAAACAAATAATGTAAGCCGATTAGCATGGTGTTATGGAGATTTAGGAATAGGGCAATCTCTTTATAAAGCTGGAAAATTATTAGGAGACAAGACACTTATCGATTTGGCATTAATAACATTAAGGAAGAGCACCAATCGAAAAGACCTTAAAACTAATTTTATAACTGATGCTTGTATTTGTCATGGTACAGCGGGTTTATGTCATATTTATAATCGCTTATACCAATATACAAATGAAAAAATATTTCAGAATGCAGCAATATATTGGTTAAATGAAACATTAAAGTTGGGGAATCAAAATGGACCTTTTTCTGGCTTTCAATTTTTAGATGCAGGAAAATATAGTTCTAATTTTAGTCTGCTATCAGGACTCTCAGGAGTTGGTCTGTCTCTTTTGGCAACAATTGATTCTGCAAACCCTAAATGGGATGAATGTTTAATGCTTTCATAGCAAAGAAACAAAATGGTTGGAGTAATTTATCTATATAAGATTATTATGTTTTAAATAAGATTTATTTCATATGCAATAACCATACACTCAATTTATTCAATTCATGAAAAAGAGTAACACTGTCAATTATATTTTTTTTGAAAAAGGAGTTTTACGAACACCCTATTTCCCTTTCGATTATATTACATTTATTAATTCAATTGATAAATTATTATCAATTGAATCATTTAAAGAAGCAATATATATTGCTTCACCTAGTTTATTTGAAGACGCATATATAAAAAATAAACATTTTGAAAAAACAATACTGTCAATTGTTAAATATTTTATTAGATCATGTTGTAGATCCACCCCATATGGATTATTTGCAGGCTGTGAATTAATACCAATTCAAAAAGAGAATACATCACAGGTGGAACTTGAAGAAGAAAGTCATTATAAAACATATTCAAGAGTTGATATGGAATCTCTCTGTGAATTAATTAATATTCTAGAGAAAGAAGAAAAAAATCGCCATTTGCTAAAATATCATGTCAACACGACTTTATATAAATTCTTCAAATATTTCAGATATATAGAATATAATAAAGATAATCATAAAAGAAAATATTCATTTTCAGAAGTAGAAGAATCTGATTATTTGAAGTTAATTTTAAATATGGCTTATTCACGTTCTTCGACAATTAATGAATTAGCTAATAGAATTGTATCAAATGAAATATCTTTACTCGAAGCAAAAGAGTTTGTTTGGGAATTAATCGACAATCAAATATTAGTTAGCGAACTTGAGCCTTCTATTTCTGGATTAGATTACATTGGTCAACTTCATGAAAAAATCAACAAATCGAATTTAGATAACAAAAACTTTAATATTATCAACAATATTATTGATATACTAATTGCTGCAGACAAATTGAGAATAGGTGAAAAAATAGAAAAATATAAAAAAATAGAAGAACAATTCGATAGTAATCTTCACTATCTTCCGAAAAATATTTTACATGTAGATTGTTTATTATCTTTTAAAAAAAAATCTTTTATTGGAACTGATATATGTAATTCTGTATTAAAAGGATTGTTTGCCTTAAGTCATCTAACACCTATTAGAAATAATAATTCTCTTTCTTCATTCAAAGATGCTTTTTACAAAAGATATGAAGAAGAAGAGATTCAATTAGTTGTTGCTTTGGATTCTCAATCAGGTATAGGATTTGGTGATATAAACGAACTACATGGAGATATAAATCCTTTAATTGATGATCTACTTATATCTTCGTCAACTAAACTAAACTATTCATTTGAAATTGATGCTATAAGTGAGTTTCTATTGAATAAGTATGAGGATTGCATTAAAAAAGAATCACTTTCAATTAATATTACTGAAAGCGATATTGCATTATTAGATAATTCTATTGTTGATCAATTACCAAGTCATTTATATACCAATATAAAGGTTGTTGATTTGGGGGAAAAGAATTCCGGTCCCATAATATATATAAATGGATGCGGAGGCCCATCGTCTGCTAATTTGTTATCTAGATTCGGATATTTAGATTCAAAATTTGAAGAATATATAAAGCAACTGGTTGATCATGAAAAGTTTTATTTTAAAGATCATATACTTGCTGAAATATTACATTTGCCAGAGGATCGTATAGGAAATATACAAATGCATCCTTGCAATAGAGAATATGAAATATCTTATATATCAAATCCAAATAAAGATAATAATACTGATATTAAACAGATTTCAATAGATGACATAATGGTATCAGTTCCTCATGGTCAAAAAATAGTATTACGATCAAAAAAATACAATAAAGAAATACTTCCACGGTTGACAACTGCTCATAATTATGCAAAAGGTCTGCCGATTTATTGCTTTTTATGCAATATCCAACATCAAAACAATCAATATCTTAATTTTAATTGGGGATCATCATTTAATACAAAACATTTTCTACCTAGAATTGTATATGAAAACATCATATTATCACCAGCTAAGTGGAGAGTAAATTATTCAGATCTTCCAAAACAAAATAATTCTTCATTTGATGAGTATTGTCGTGAGATTGCAAATTGGAAAAACAAAAAAAAAATTCCTGATTTGGTGGAGATTGTTGAATATGATAATACGTTGTTAATAGATTTTACAAAGCAAGTTATGGTAAAATTGTTTTTGGATTTTGTACAAAAAAAGAAGATTTGTCTATTAGAAGAGTTTTTGTTTTCAAATACAAAACATCCACTTGTTAAACGAGGAGAACAAATATTTGTCAATGAATTAATATTATGCCTTCATAAAGTTCTGTAAATATGAATAAGAGAAAGTTTATTATTGGTAGTGAATGGCTGTATCTGAAAATATATTCAGGTCCCAAAACATTAGAAAATATATTAGTTAACGATATATATCCCATGTTAAATAAGTTGATTAAAGAAGAAATAATTGATTCTTATTTTTTTATAAGATATTCTGATCCAGGTTATCATATTAGGCTTCGTCTACATTTTGTTGATATTAACAATTTGTCTATAGCTATTAAGAACTTAAATAACGTTTTGTGTGAATATGTCGATAATCATATTATTTCCAAAGTTGTTGTGGATACTTATTCAAGAGAAATTGAGAGATATAATAATCTATATATTGTCAACGTAGAAAGATTATTCTATTATGATAGTGGTTTTATACTATATTATTTAGCTAATAGTCAAGAATGCGACACGGAAAAATGGTTGGTCACAATAAGATTTATAGATTCAATATTATCCAGTTACAATTTTTCAATAAATGATAAATTTGAATTTTGCAACCAGGTTTATTGTGGGCTGAGTGATGAATTAAATATGAATCATAAAGTCACTAATAAACAATTGAAGTTGAAGTATAGAAATAACTCTGTTTTGATAAAGAAAATATTGAATGCAAACGATATAGTTTCAGTAAAGTGGATATTAGATATAAATATATACATATCAAATATAGATTTTTTTGTAAAAAAAACAATTTCAGAAAGTTCAGCTACATTATTCAATATTTTGTCAAGTATTATACATATGCATGTAAACCGATTATTTAGAACTAAACAGCGTATGAATGAATGTGTTATTTACTACCTTTTAGTTAAGCATTATAATTCCATTGTAGGATTTGCTAAATACAAAAAATCTAATGATTGAAATTCTAGCATAAAGTATGCTTATTATATGAATAGAATATATCCAACATTACTTTTCTATATTAATCTATTATTATCATTTTTCATTCCTCAAAAAATGATATATGTTGAATTTAGTAATCTTTACTAATTTATTGTCTGGAAATTGTAGGAGCTATCTGATTTTTAATATTATCAGAAAAGTATATCAATTTGGAGTAGTAGATTAAGGTTTTTAGTTTAAAAATCTGCCATTGCTGTAACTAATTACATATTTTAATAGACTAATATAATAAGAACTTAAATCAAATAACATGAATATAGAACAAGAATTTATAGATCAACTGATGTTGAACAAACATACAATTTATAAAGTATGTCTTATGTTCGCAAAGGACAATGACGACATCTATGATCTATATCAAGAGACAGTTTATAATTTATGGAAAAGTTATAAGAGTTTTGCTGGTAAAAGTTCAATTAACACATGGATTTACCGTGTTTCACTCAATACATGCATTACTGATTTCCAGAAAAAGAGAAATTGGAATTTTGTACCTTTAGAGCAATGCACTGGTATTTATGATGATGACGAAAAAGATTGTTTAATCAAAGACATGTATTTGCTCATTCGAAGACTCAATCAAGAAGATAGAATGTATATCATGTTATGGTTAGAAGAAAAAACATATGAGGAGATAGCCGACATTATTGGAACGAATCGTAATAATGTAGCTATAAAGATACGCCGCATCAAAGATAAACTTAAAAATATGTCGAATCAATAAAACTTTATACAATGGAAATTGAAGAATTACAAATGGCCTGGAAAAAGCTAAACAATAAAACTGTTCAGAATAATTTCATTAATGAACGAAAAGTCATAGAGATATTGTCAAATCGTAAAGAAACCCATTTGCAAAAACTTTTGCGAAATGAAAAAAAAGGGTTTATTGTTTTAATTGGAATAAATTTGCTGGTAGTGTGCTGTTTCCTTATTTATAAAGAATATCATTCTCTTATATGGTTATGGATCACTGCATTTTTTACAGGAATATTTAATCTAATTATGTGTATTATATCTCAGAAGAAATTAAATATTATTTTATATGAAGACAATTTACAAAAACAAATTCGAAATATGCTAAACTATAGGTTGTTTAAAAATAAATATACCATAGCGACCTATCTGAGTATTGTTCCATATATGATAAGTTTTCTCTATTATAGTGGTAATTCACTTTTAAGCTATATACTTCTTGGGGTTATATTGTTAATTATTAGTATTTTGGATTACTTCAGTTTTCACCATATAGTAAATATAGTAAAAGATGTGATTCATATTAATAAAGAATTATCAGAGCTTAAATTAACCAAAAACACCCAAAATGATTAAACAAGATTATTTAATCCGAATGATTCAAGAGATTGTTTCATTTATTATTAATACGATTTTACGGAAAAATGAGTTTATAAGGAGAGATTGGTCAATTTACGATCATTTGATAAAAGAAATATTGGGATTTCCTACAGAGAGTTTGATAAATATAAATGTACAAGAATTGATAGATAAATATGAAAAAGACTCAGATAGAATTGAGAAAATAGAATTGGCAGCTATGACAATACTGAAAATATCTTATGAAATGGATAATGATATTTTATTAAAATCAAAACTTCAACAAAATGGTATTATCTTACTTAAGTATGTTGATAAAGAATGTAATATTTTTTCTATCCAAAGAGCGCAGCTCATTTCACAACTTGAAAATAATTGTTAATTAACTGTTTGATGGTTTGTTCTCTTAGACTCAACTCAAATTATTTTCTATTTTATTTTTCAATAAGAAAATAAGCAGGATAAGAGAGCTAATTAAAGAATGATAATAGTTGCGCATAGCAAGATACAGAGAATTAGAACTGAATTTACATACTAAAAAAGAAAAAACAATCCGATAAAACTGATTAAATCTGTAAACATGAGTTGTGAAGCTAATATAAATATGTCTGTTATTGTCCCGGCATATAATGTTGAAGAATACCTGCCGGCATGTATTGAATCTCTCATAGATCAGGATATTTCCGTTGAAATCATTCTGGTTAATGATGGTTCAACTGATGATTCGGGAGCGATAGCCGATCAGTATGCCAATCAAGACAAACGTATTAAAGTAATTCATCAGGAAAATGGAGGAGCTTCGGCTGCACGCAATGCGGGTTTGGAAATTGCACAAGGAGAGTATATTGCTTTTATTGATAGCGATGACTGGGTAAAGCAAAATTCGTTAGGAGAATTATATAGGGAAGCCATCAGGTATCAAGCCGATATGGTAATGGGTAATATGCTGTTTTTCTATCAAGATGATAGTCTTGGAAATCCTTTCAATCCGATATCTAAAGATATTCAGTATGTTCTTCTTTCCGGTAAAAATGGATTTATAAAATTATCTGAAGCTGGCGCTTATCCGTCTATGGCATGTAATTATATATATTACAAGAAGTTTTTAGATAAAATACAGGCCAGATTTGAGAAAGGTATCATGCATGAAGATGAATTGTGGTGTCCCATCGTCCTTTATCAAGCTGAAATTTTCAACAAGCCGATGTCGTAGTATTCTATCTTCCAGATTTGGTACAAGAAGTAGAAGGTGATTTAGACAAACCGGAAGATCAAATCTGGGTAGTCTGGCATTTGGTGGAGACAGAAAAGAACTATCCATGGGTTAACGATCCGGAATTTAAGGAACTTTTCGACCTGCAAGTCTATTATCCTGAAGATGAAAAACAGGAAGAACATCCTGTGATTCAATTATGCCATACAATAGATAATACACTATATAAAAACAATGAATTTTAAATTCTGGCATCCACGCAGAAGCCCCGGCAACTTTGGTGACCAATTGAATGTTTCTTTTTTCAATATGTGGAGGGGTTCCGATGAATGATGCAAGGGTACTAGAGCCTACTACCGGAACAAGTTCATCATTTTCTGTAACCGAGTCAACTCCGAGTGTTTATGTAATAGTAGGAAAATAAACTGTACCATAACCTTTAAGAGTAAATAACCTATTGGTAGAATTGAATATGTATCAATTCAATTCTACCAATAGGTTATATTTTTCCATTAAAAGAAAAATATATTGAATAGTTATCTTTTTCTATTGTTTAATTTATTGAGACCAGTCTGCCAATAATACATGTCAATTATTTTCATAGGAGGATAATGTTGTTGAATTTTTTTTAAGATATAATCCTGACACTGAATAATATCATTATTTTTGTTTTTAACTATCTCTAATATTTCTTTAAAGTTATCTTTCCCTAGAACATTAGTTTCTTTTCCTAGATAACCATATCGAAAGTTTCTATCAATGGCAGGAAAACACCCTAAACATCCTAACATTATTTTAGTGATAAGGGTTTCCGTTGGAATTAGACTTTGTTTATTTTTTGAGAGGCGAAAATAGTCAATCTTATACACCTTTTCCAGGTCATCATACAATTTCTTTATCTCTTCTATATCAAATGGCTTTTCTCTAAGATATGAGTACTGTCTAATGATTTTAATAGTTTCACGATGTATTTTATAATCTTTCCAGAGAAGCCCGCTAGAGCCTCTATACATACCCCAACTGGCAAGATAAAAAGCCAAATGAAGTGCCAGATGATCATCTTGAGATTCATCTTCTTTTTGTATGTTGTTAAAAGCAGAATAGCAATGCTGCCAAGAAACATAACGATGATTTTTATCTTCAGAGATAACATCTACATAAGGCGTGATAACACTTATCCAACTACTTTCACTTTGAGGCATAATAAATATATTTTATTTGATGGGATTAAATCATTTTTTCTTTTGTTGGGATGCTAAATACCTTATTGGATTACGTGGTTTACTATCTTGTTTGTTTTTTGACTGCAGCTCTGCCAATGTCTGATTGACTAATTCCAACTGCATCCGGGTATCATCGTTGATGTCGTTGTAATCGGCAAACACTTCTTCTATATAATCTTTAAGTTCCTTTACTTCTTGTTGAAGCTCTTGAACCGGGTTTGCCGGAGGATTCAATACTAAATGGCGTATGGCTACAAATGCACGCATGATGCCTCTGTTTATCTCAATAGCTGTTTTAGAATTAAGTACACTACTAAGCATGGCTACTCCTAACTCGGTGAAAGCAAATGGAAGATATTTAAAGTTGCTACCTCTTCCTTTGTTCAAGATGCCAATTTGGTATCTTGAAAGTTCTTCACGAGTTACTTCAAACATAAAATCCTCGCCTTCAAAGCGTTCTATATTTCGCCTTACAGCACGTTTTAACTGTGAGGTTTCCGTACCGTACATTTCCGCCAGATCAAAATCTAGCATCACCTTTTGCCCTCTGATCTCGTATATCTTACTTCGAATAATTTGTAACTGATCCATCTTTATAGCTTAATCTTAAACGATTCCTTTCCAACTCTTACGACGTACATTCCGGAAGCCAAATCTATAGCCATAGATCCGCCATTAGATATACCGGAATAAACTAGGCGTCCTGAGAAGTCAGCAATAATAATTTTTTCACCGGTTACAGCACCTTCTATTGTTATCTGATTGCCGGCAGTAAATAATTTGACAGGAGAATCAATTTCTATTGATTCGTTAGCTGTAGCAACGTCCTTTAAAGTCCAACCTAGATCCTGAAGCATACCGAGGACAATTGGGCCAGGGGAAAAAACAAGATTAGCTCCTAATGCAATAATATTTTCTTTATTATACTTCTCTTCTAAGTGAGATATACTTGTTCCACTTAGCCATTGTTTAGGAGCATATATTTTCACAGGAAGACCCTCATTGGCTTTTATTCCGTTTTCACCTAACCAGTAAATTTCACCTGACGTCAAAGCATCTGCCAAACTCACAGATTTATTAGGATATATAGAAGTGTTTATTAATTGATTCTCTTTTTTATTGCCAATAAAAGTGTCATAAATATATGCTTTGCTAGATACAGAGCTTCCCCATTGCCCTTTTCCATCTTTTAAAGTCATAGAAGTATTTATACCTAGCCCATGACATATTTCATGTAATGCTGTGGTTAATAAACTTTTTTCAATATGAATTATATCTGGATCATTTATATCAGGTTCAGTTCCAACATTAGCATCTAATCCATAGTACCATTTACCATTGGCATTAAACACACAAATTATATCAACTACATCTTTGTTTTTATCATAACCTAATAATTGATTTATCAAGGACAAAGGATAGTAGTATCCATCAGTATACTGGTAATTATACATCGCAGCTCCATAAGCTGCGACATTTAGTTCATCAGCCCACCCAAACTTTACCTGGATAGGTATAGTTATTTCTAAACAAGAAGCCCATATCTCTGCTGCTTTATAAGCTGCCGCCTTCGCTTCTTCCGGCCAAGGAAGTAAATGAAAATTTCTTGCTTCTGCATCTTTATCACCCGGCTTCATAAATTCTATGAGAATTTTATCCGTAGTCGGAGATTGAGCATGAAGATATCCACTGAAAGAAAATAATAAGAATATTGTGTAAATAACAAGAAGATCAATACGTTTCATAATTTTACCTTTTTAGTTTTGCCGTTATATAACTGAAATACTTAAAGTTGTATAACGGCAAATATAAATTACTTATTCAATATATGCAAATTAATGTAAAAACATTATGCCTTTTTTAAAGGTCGCATTTGAACAATCAGAGGACTATGTGATGATTTTTTCTTTTGTTGGGAAATGGCTTTATCCTGATAAGCATGTAATGTGTTTATTGTGTCACAGAATAGTTTCATAGATACATACATTTCTCCATTGACCGATACAACATCTGCCCCTGATACTAATATTTCTTCCTTCATCTTATACCTCCTTCCTGGATTAATGCAAGGTCATAAGAGCCTCCAAGCAAAAGAAAAACATATAAAATGACCAACAGAAGGGTGCATAACTTAGCTTCACTTTCATTGCATTTAATAGCACCAAAGGATAAAAACGAATAAACCTTGGCAAGATTCAGCCAAGTAAATGGATTGGAGATTTGTACACGTTTCCGGCTCCCGGTTACAGGTACGGTTAATTGATTTGATTTCATAACTACTATGGGTTTTTGACTTTTGGTAGGATACAGTCTTACCAACTGAAGTACAAGAACGGCTGCACTTTCCCGTTTCGTCAAAAACCCACAGTAGTTCACTCCGAAGAGACTATGTGATGGGAAAGGCAGCCGCCTATATCGTACAATTTGGGCATAAAAAAAGCCCAAAACAAAAGTTGAGCATTATCCGTTACTCTTCGGTTTAGTGAATCCCTCACTATGGGTTTTTGACTAATGCAAATATGCGAATTATTTTTGAATTGACAAAAGAAAAAGGTTGATTTTTTCGCGTTGCTTAGATAATTATATTTATGATAATTGTTCCCCCTTGCTATACCCCCTAGAGAGTTTTATAATAGTATCCCATTAATTTATAACCAGATGTGTTTGCCTAATATTCTTCCTCCTGGACTACGAAACAGGTGATCATTAATGGAGGGAATGTAAATACCTCTGTTACTTTTACTAAAGCAGAAACGGTTACTTGGGAATATACCTTTAATGTTAGTGGTGATACTAAACTTCTTTATCGTGAAGGTGGCCCAGTGTATTATACTGTTACTTCATATAAAGAAAAATATATCAATGGCTCTGCTACTGGTGTTCGTGAGAATGTAGGTTATACATCCAGTTTTACTGCGATAAAAGGAGGATTCACCTACACTGAATCAAGTATTATTGCGGCTAACTGGGTAAATCCAACGTCTTCCGGCAGATTTGCAACTTTGAGTTTCACTCAAAACGAATCCGGGAAAACAGGTAAATTCTCTGCACAACAAACAAGCCAGGTAACTCCATAACAGCATTAAGGGACTGTCTTCTATTTGTTAGAAACAGTCCCTTCCTATTTTTTTTATATATTCTTTTGCGATTCAAATAAAAATACTACATTTGTGTACACATATGTGTACACAAATGTATAAAGAATAATATTATGATAGTAGTTAGTAGCAGAGAGTTCAGGGATAATCAAAAGAAGTTCTTTGACTTGGCCGAAGTTCAACGGGTTGTAATCAAGCGCAAAAACCAGTTTTTGGAACTTGTGCCAAGAGGTGAAATAATCCCCGAAAGCGTTAGTCCTTCCAACGATCCCTATTTCGATGATCCCAGAAATATAGCTGAGATAAATACAGGCATGCAGCAGGCAAAAGAAGGCAAAACGATAGCTATGCGAAAAGGGGAGTCTTTAGATGATTTTCTAAATAGGGTTGAAGAATGTATCAAATAGAATTTACTCCTAAAGCAGCACAAGGAGCATTAAAGTTAAAGAAATCAGAGCCACAAGCATATAAGAAATTGGAAAAACTTATATTGGAATTGCAAGAAACCCCGCAAACAGGAATGGGACACCCGGAAGCACTCAAATACAGTAAATCCGGACTATGGTCACGGAGAATAACAGACAAACACCGATTAATTTATTCGGTGAATGACATAGAGATAAAAGTGCTAGTTGTTTCTACACATGGACATTATGACGATAAATAAAAAAAGTAATTATATACCAAAATAAAAAGGGCATCCATCATGATGCCCTTTTCATTTTTACAAGCCGTTATTTATTTCTTTGATTCCTCCAGAGATACTTTGCGGAACTCTTTCATCAACTTTTCTATTTCCAATGAAGCTTTGCGAGCGCGGGTTCCGGCAGCTTTGTTTCCGTTTTCTGCCTGAGCTGCAGCGTCAGTTTTAAAAGTTGCATAAACAGCGTCGATCTTTTCGATTAATTCTTTCATTTTTTTATTTTATTAGTTTATATATTAGGTAACAAAGATAAGCAAAACAACCAAAATCCTAAGATAGTTGATACCACTTGATTGTTATTTTTTTTGATGCTGCTTTTAAAGTAGTGCTTAATTATGGTCAGACGACTATTCTCTGCCATATCTGTCACAATCGCAGGATGTACATTTTCTGCTCTGCAGACGAGCCAGTTTGCTCGGACATAGCGGGCTGAAACATACGGAGAAATCCCCCGTGCAGTAGACAAACTGGAAGAAGAAGTAACTAATAGTCTATCCGAATTAAAACTTTGATAATAAAAACAGTAACTTTGCATAAAGTACCAAAATATGAACTTTGAATCATTAGTAAATTATATCAGTGCCGTTTAGGACACGCTGCAAGCACAGGCAGCACATTCTGTAAACCTTGCACTAACTTCCCGCAACTGGCTTATGGGCTGTTATATCGTGGAATTTGAACAAAACGGTGAAGACCGTGCTGCCTATGGTGAGCAACTTTTGAAGAAGCTGGAAAAACGACTGAATGCCAAAGGTCTGAATGAACGTCGATTCCGGGAATTCAGACGCTTGTATCTTGTTTATCCACAGTTAAAAGAAGAGGTTTTAGGCTATGTTATGTCGGGTTCGGGAATTCGGCACACACCGTCCGCCGAATTTGAGCTTCGAACAGAGTACGGCAGTAATATAGACCTGGTGTTTTTCATATTTGACAATGGAAATATTGTTGTATTGTTTAATGGCTTTCATAAAAAGACACAGAAAACTCCTGTATCTGAAATAGAGAAAGCCGAAAAAATTAAGGAGGAATATTATGCACGAAAACAATCATCAACTAGTAAATTATAGCGATGTGCTTGATGCTGAGTTTGGGAAGCCAGGGACTCCACAACGCATCGAAGCAGAAGAAAAAGCATATGCTTTTTATACCGGACAGATAATCGAAGATGCTCGGAAGAAAGCGAAGATAAGTCAGGCAGAACTTGCCAGACGGATTGGTTCTGACCGATCTTATATTTCCCATGTGGAAAGCGGACAGACCGAACCAAAGGTTTCAACATTCTATCGAATTATGAATGCGCTGAATTGCCAGATTGAGTTTACAATGAATTTGTAAATAATTAATAATTCATCTTCGGCGATTTACAATTCATGAGAATTATAGAGTTAAGCCAAATGAGTAGAACTTATGATAAAAGTGGCCGTCTAATTTTAGAATTGCAGGCGGCCACTAATATGTTCAGTTAGTTAAGTAGTACATTTATATCTTAGCTTCCAGGCTTCTTTTGAAATGAAGCCCTAATAGACCTATTTGAAGTAATAACAAAGGTTAGGGTTGGATCAGATCCTAAATATCTTCCACCTTCGTACCAACCTGCAAAAACAGCAGTGAAGCCGGCACGTGCCCGTAATGTTACTGTTGTTCCTTCTTCATAAGTACCACCACCAATAACACCACAGCCTGAAATTCCGCCGTCTGTTTCAACTTCTGTTGTTACAGTATAAGTTTTCTTTTCCGGTTCAGGATTCTTTGTAAAAGTAACAGAGGTATTTACGTTCCCTCCATTAATGGTTACTTGTTTAGTAGTCCAGGAGGAACTCCAACCAGGAGCAGGAGTCGCTGTTAATGTGTAAGTTCCGTTAGGTTTTTCACATCCAGTGCCAGATACCGTTCCGGAACCAGTAATGTCACAAAAGATACAGAAAACATCTCCACCTGGTGTTACAACTGGTGGCTTCTCTGGTTCAGGGTCTGGATCAGTCCCCCCTCCACCGCTTCCGGGATTTTCAGGGTCAGGATCAGGTGTAGGTGGTGCTACCGGGTCAGCTTCAAAATAAGCCGTATAACTCATATTGCTGTTTACTTCATCTATGGTTATCGTACTGGAGGAAGAACCGTTACTCCAGCCCGTAAAATGATAACCGGATGAAGCAGTAGCACTAAGACTGGCAGCATCGCCAAATAATACACTACCACCACCGGAAACAGTTCCGCCATTTGAAGGACTGGCAGTACCGGAGACACTATAACTGTTACGAGAGAATTTAGCAGTATATATCATATCAGTTGGCCCCGCAGTTTCCCAACGTTGGGAACTACTATTCCCATCCGTCCAACCACTAAAAGAAAAACCATTACCAGGCGTAGCTGTGAGCTGTGCTTTTGTTTCGAAAACATACGAACGAACAGGAGTGACACTACATCCATTCCCACCTAAACGGGGATGGGTACCATTGGTATAAGTCAAATCCCCTCCTATACTAAAGTAACCCCTTTGAAAGATAGCCGTGATAGTACGGTTGGCTTCCGATACAAAAGTGTAAGGGTTGTCTGTACCAGCAGTAGCACCCGCCTCCTGCCATTCTTTGAATAACCATCCGGGAATTGGCTGGGCTAAAGCCTCTATGCTTGTACCGTCATTATATACATTTCCTGTTTTATCAGGACTTGTAACTGATACTGACCCTCCTGTTCCGGCTAATACTTTTATACGTGACTGCAAAGTAATGTCGTATTTCGTCAATGTACCTTTTGCCAGGGTTAAAGCGTTGGCATTATTATACTGTTTTACTTTCCCATCTTTCAATGCAACATCAACAAAGTATGTTCCCTCTTTAATCGTCTGAGCCGGAAGGTGTGACCTGAAATGATATTCTGTATCTGTCTCTGAAAACAGGTACATACGGAAAGGCTGGGCATTTTCAATTGTCTCCACATTCTTTGTAATCATATTTACGACACTGCCGTTATTACAAGCTTTCAGGGTTACCCCTTCTACCCCATTCTCCGTCCGCTTATTGATAATCACTTCCAAACAGGCCATCATTTTATTAAACTGCAGGGAAACCAACCCTTCTTTATAACCGATATATTCGGCCACCATCATATCCCCTTTTGCAAAATTCGACTTCGTTGTCTGGTTTCCGAAAACATAATGAGGTATTGCCGTTGCATCCACTATATTTGAATTATACGGATAGTAAACATATATATCCAAAACTCCCACAGGATAACGATAGATCGTTTGCTTCTTATCTACAGGGACAAAACTATTACTTGCTGCTACATATTTATAACGCACATTATCAGCATAATTCCCTTTCTCCAATAGACTGCCAACTTCATTTTCTTTACGTGAAACGGCATAAACACCGACTTCGTCACCATCCGAAAATGTAGTACCCATTCCTTCATACTCCGTCCGCGTCATTACCGTTGTCGGACTGATCAGGATTCCACCATCATCAACCAAGCCTGATATATTTTCCTTATTATTCTCTCCTGTTTTTCCACGAAGATCTTCATCTCCTTCGCAAGCGAAGGTGGAAAATAGCATAGCAGCCCCCAGGGCTACTATGCAGAATTTACTAAAAATAGTTTGCATGCTTATTATTTAGTATTAATTTGTTATTTTAAATCTCCTGTACCGGTTATCGTGCCCTGAGTCCATTCGTCAATATCGACATCTCCACCGCCAGCACCAGATCCGGAACCACTACCGTCACCGCCGCCAAACTCAACTTCAGTGCCGTTCAATGTAATTGTATAAGTATACTTCTTGCCACTTTCCCAATTTGTACCTGATGCGAATTTATAAGTGTAATCCTTGCCGTCAATTGTGAATGTAGCAGTCAGGTCACCATCCCTAAGTGTTGTACCCGTAGGCAATGACATAATACCGGGGAATGTTGATTCATCACTATTCATATCTGTACCGATGGAAGGAACAAGGCCATTTACATTGTCCTGTACATAAATACCTGAAGCGTCCGCTTCGTCAACAACTGAGACTTTCCCCGTTTGGCAATTCAAACGTCCGGTCTTAAATAAGAAACCGCCATTGCCTTTGATAGCAATTTTTGTAAGTCGAGCCGTTGCGTTGTAATTCTTCTTGAAGATATTGAAACGAACCAAAGCCAACGCGTGTTTCATGGTTATGTATACGTCCGGATTGTCACTGTTGATTACTGTACCGGGATTGGAATGCGTACCATACATATAATCTGTCTGGGTAGTACTTTCTATCGCTATATTAGCCCCGTCTGTAATGGTTTTCTTGTAAGGATAGTAAGCATAAATAGTACAGGCTTCGCCCGTTAAATACACGTTAGGCTCTTGAATCCATTTTCCTCCGGTTCGTTTTGAGTTTACATTTGTGTAGCCTGCAAAATCATTGTAATTCTCGCCTAAATTACCTCTGGTTGCAAACAAACCGATCTGGTCACCGTCAGAAAACAGGTTTACGGGGCCGATAGAAATACCACGCGTATTCCCTCCAATGTCTGTGAGTACGTTTAACGGTGTTTTTTGTCCTTCCGGCTGAATCTGGGATGTCTCTTTTTCAACATCTTCATTACTGCAGGAAGAAGTACCTAGTGCTGCACAAAAAATAACGACTGCATAAAAAATCTTTTTCATCTTGTAATTTTTTAAATGATTAATAATATGTTAGTTGAATATCTTACCGTACTAAGGAATCCCAGGTTCCGGAAATCCATTGGTCTATGGAAATATCACCCTCGGTGTCACCTGCTGATACTCCAAGGCGCGTTATATGTACCGTAAGGGTGCAGTTTATCACATCCATATTGTTTTCTTCTGCATCCTTAAAGTATTCTGATAAATCATATTTGAAAGTGACTGTGCCACCTGAGTACAGGTTCAAATCAAGGGATAGTATATTTCCTGTTTCTTCCAACGGACCAAATGTGGTGACACGGGCACTGAAATCAGTTGTACCCGAAGCAATCCTCCTGCATGGAAATACAATTACCCCGGAAGGACTAAGCCTTTCCATTTCCGACAAGACAATACCTGAAGCGCAACCTTGCAAAAAACCATTGATACCTGTTATATGCGAAGGAGAATCCAAACCATCTACCCTTACAATCAGGTTGATGCCCTTTACTACAGCTCTGGGCTCAATGATCATACTTGTTGTATCGTCAGGATACACGGTAGCCGAAGCCATATCACAAAAGATGACACCCGGTTCTGAGGTTGTCCCTCCCAGTACATCCGTATAAGCCTCCAATTTTCCGATCTCTTTTTCATTACGGAAAGAAGCTTTTACATTCTGGCTATTATAAATAATAGAATTATACCCCCCGGTTAAAAGCTTATATACCCCTATCGTATCGTGGTGGTATACATTCCCTTCCCCAACAAAAAGAAAAGACATGCCTTTCGTGGGTATTTCGGATGTTGACCATTCTGCCGTTTTCCAATTAAACACAGGCTTAATAAAGCCCGTATGAGGATGGTCATGGTAATAGCATAAATCCCTGTCTATACAGCTTGTAAAGCCAAATATGATTACTGACAACAGGGTTATTAATAGTTGTTTCTTTTTCATCTTCTTATTTTTTAATATCTGTAGATTAATGCAATTTTTGCCTTGGTTGGAATGAATGTATTTTTATGTACCGTCTTTTTGTAGGGATAACACGGATCGTACCATCCGTATTTATCATATTTCGTATTTACCCAACCGGCAGAGATTCCCAACTCCAGATCGAAATGCCGGCTGATAGGTTTTATCCAACCGTATGAAAAACCTGCACCGATGTAATCGCCTTGATAACCATTTTCTTTTTTAGTCATCATCAAAGAGTATTCTCCAACGTGTGCATACAGACCGAAATAATGTCCCGTGAAACTGTTATCTTCAGCCAGGTAGTACCGTACTTCCGGAGAGAAAGTCCAAAAACGATAAGTACGGGAGCCACCCTTAAAGGATAGCCGGGTATAGTGGCCTTCCAGATTGATGGAATAATGATTTATGGTATAATCCTTTCCAAGATAAAATTCAACTTCCATATTGGGAACCAACATAGCCCAACCGAGCAAATTTGTCTTAAATGAAGGCTTCGGATTTCCGAAATAACACTCCGTAGTGTCTATCGTGGACAAATAAAGGGGGGCAGCCATCACCTTTTTTTGAGTGTTCTCCTGAGCCATCAAGCCAGATAGCGGGATCAGGATTAGAAGCATTGTAATAAGTTTCTTTTTCATTTGTTTTCTTTTTAATATTCAATTCTTTACTTTCCTAAAATCAGGGATAACAGCTTATCACCGGAGATAATTTCAATATTCGTATGCCGATAGCGGTTATAGGTATCTTTACCGGTTTTACCAGTGTGGATGAAATACCCGCCTTTCGCTTTTTCCGTTTGTTCCACCAGACATAAAAAATCCGACAGATGCCTGGTATTGACATAAGATTTATACCTCTTAGCCTGCAGAAGATATAGTTCGCCCGAAAGATATACGCGGCCGTCGATGCCTCCATCACCGGTGTATCTGTCATTACGTTCAATCATGTATCCATGTTTCTCGAATGATGTCAGTAGGAGTTCTTCGAAAACAAAAGGATCAATTTTCCTAAGGTATCCCATGATCCGGGCTTGCCTGTTTTCTCCTTTAAAGTCAGAAAAGTGCCGGATAACCTTTTCTGCAGTTTCAATATTTTTCTTTTGTTTTTTCCTGACTTTTCCTTTTTTCAAAAAGAATAATGAGAAAAAGAGGAAAAAAACGGAGAGTGTAACCAGCCATTCCATTAATCGAATTGATTGAGTTGGTATTTTTTTATTAGCCGGCTGATCTCAGGATCAAGATTGCCCCTCCATTTTTTTGTACCATCCAGGTTACAGGATCTTGTGTACAGCTCTACTGCCTCTTTTTCTTTTTTTAGCCGGCAGGCAGCTATAGAAAGCAAATACAGGTTGGTGGCTGTGTCAGGAAGTTTTTTAAGCGTATTATAGGCTATCTGATCAAATCCCAATGCCAAATAAGCTATAGCGGTATTGACATCCGCATACGGACGGAGTAACTCAAGAGATGGTTTATAATCGCCATTACGTAATAGTTCTAAACCTTCCCTGTATTTTTCTTCCATCCCGTAAGGTGAATTTTGAACGAAGTTTCGCAGAGAGCTTACAACGAAAGAAAGGCTGTCACTTATGTTTATCGGATAGGTATCTGCATTCAACGTCCTTATTTCAGCACCCATTGAAAAACTGATACGTCCGGTTAAATCTGTTGCAGGTATTTCGGCCGTATATGTATAATCGAATGTACTGTCAGGAGCAGCGATAAAATCAGACTTTATATTATCCCGTTTTTTTAAGCTAACTATCTGACTGAAACGTTCTGACAGAACTCTTTTAAAGTATTCATTCCGGTTTACTTTCTTTTTATCCATGAAGCGGGAAACGAACATGGCCGTATCCTGGCGGGTCTGTAACTCATAATTTGCCTTATTAACCGTCCTACGGTAAGATAATTTAAGCTCTCGCAGAATTTGGCGGTTATGACGGGCAATCTCTTTTTCCAACTCTTGGTGGTGAAGGTACTCTGACAGGTCATCTTCCGGTAAGATCACTTTACGGAGATGGTTATAATACGCATATTGGCTGTCCTGCTTTTTCCGGAAGTTGATGCCGGTAACTGTAATGCCGGGAAGTACTACTTTAGAACGGGGGTAGAGATATAATTCCCAATTATCATTTAACAGCTCCAAAGGAGCATGTACATTAAAGGCTACCCGGACAAACCCGCTCCGCTCGGCAACATTCTTAAAACGGGCGGTTACCTTGATTTCCTGCAAGCCAACCGTCAATAACTGTTCGCCAGTTTTCTCATCGAGCGTATTCCGTCCTATAGTATGCTCAACACCTTCTTTATCAGTATAGGTTGATAGTGTATCGGCTTCTCCGAAACTGACACTTTCGAATCGGGTATAATCCGAAGGCAATACAATATCGACAGACGTTTCTTTAGCTGATTTTAATTGTCTCCGCGTAGTACAAGAAACGAATAATGCATTAATTATCAATAATATAAAAACAATCCTCATATCTTATTTTTTAATATCCAGGCACATAAAAGGTCTATCACACTTGTCTTATACAAGTGCAACCATACTTTTTTTAAGCCTTGTTAGTTAATTATTCCCCTGATAGATTGATCACTGTTTCTTTTTCATTTCCAAATGAATCTTTTACCTGCAATTCAATCTTATGTTGGTTGGAGGAAGAGGCTGTATAACGTATCACAAAATTTTCAGGTGATACCTTATAGTATGTATTTTCTTCCAAGACATTCCAGTCTTCATCAGATACCACGCCTTCACCCTGGCGCAGGAAATAACTGATATAATATTCCGCACCGTCCCACTTTCCATCTCTCTCCAAACGGATATTTAATGACACGGTTTCGCCTTCCCTGACTTCTTCATGGTACTTCTCTACATTTACTTCAAATCCGTAGTCCCTTTTCACTTCCAGATTTTGTTCGCAGGATACCCCCACAAACGCTATAAATGATAATAAACTGATAATATAAATTTTATACTTCATGACTTATTCTAATTTATGATATATTTGATGCCTAAACCTATCTGATTATGAAACTTGTCCGTATCATTTCCCCATAGTCCCCTCTCACGGCATGAAAGCAACAGGACAAAACGATCCGTCAAGTAAGTTTCTATTTCAAGCGATACCGCACCACCATAGATAAAATTATCCTTTGCCTGGATAATCCCGCCATCAGGAAGGCTACGCTTCCCCCAATTCACAGTTTCATAACCGGCCAATGCGGAAATTCCCACCGAAAAGAAAAATATCTTTCTGACATCTGATAGAAAATTAATGTAATACCCTCCTTCTGCAGTAAATTGTGATACCGGAATTTTACCTGTCTGATCCTGTATGTCCCGGTTTAAAAAACTTAACCCGGCTACCCATCTATTGGAATGGCTATCATACCTGGAGTAATTTAAGCCCGTATAGTAACCTTTAGTCCCGTCAACAATACCGCCGGAAGCTTCAATGCCTTTCATGCCGGGAAGATAACGTTGCGCCACTATATTTCCGGAGAACAGGAAAAAGACAAAACCAAAAAACAATAATTTTCTCATAGATTGATATTTTTAATTGATGTTGCCGATATGATATCACTATGCTTAACGGTAAACCGGATATGGCGGCCGCCGTTTTTCTCCATTATTTCTACGACTAATATCTTATCAGGGGAGATCGTAAATTTCTGGAAGGCATAAACAATCCGGAAGCCTGTTTTAGGATTGATCCGTTTTATATTACGACCCATATATTCCCTTACCGGGTCAACAGACTGAATCTGGCTGGCTGTCCTTTTCAACTTCTTCTTATCCTGCACAGAAAATTTGATATAATCTATATCGTAAGAAACATTTGATAAGTTCTTCATATTGATATTGAAATACATAATGTCATTATGCACGTAGATACCCCGGAGGGTAGCTTCTATTTTATTGCACCTTTCACCCAAATGGGTAATCTGGCGTTCATTTTTGGCATAGATTGATCCTATAATCATTTCAAGCATATAAGGTGACTCGCCTTCGATGTCTTTGAGGATAAGATTTTCACGATTGATGGGGCGGTTACCATTCACTGATACGATCGGTTTCATTTCATAGAACAGCGTTTCAGGATGATCATTGAATGTGACAAGGAATGTGTAGAAGCTACCATCCTCGCAAATTACAGAAAAGTTTGTTTCCTCCTTGAAATCCTTATACGCTGCCTTGACACGCACAACATTCTCTGTTTCATCAGCTTTACCCGCTATCAAGTAATTACTGCCAAGATCTACATATTTTACCTTGCTTGGAAATGCAAGGTGTGTCGTTTTGACAAACCCGACTTCTATATGGTAATAGTCATCGTGTTGTGCCTTGATTGTGCATGCATACAAGAGCAAGCCCGTTATGAACAAGATTATTTTTCTTTCCATGGAATAATTATTGTTTTTGAGGAAGTAATAAAACTTCGTAGTTTGACTTTAATGTAACTTTTACCGCCCTGAGTTTTTTAGACATGTATTGGGAAGCACCATTCATTACACCGCGGGTAACATCCATCGCAATCTGCTGGCCGGCACTACGGGCAAACGAAATACTAGTACCCAATCCGGAACCGATATTGGCTGCCCCTTCCTTCAGGGCATCGAGTTCAACGCTGCCGGGACAATAAATACCCGGCATACCATCCGTATCGTAGACCTTCATCCTTACAGGAATAATATTTCCTGAGTACTCCAGGCTTTCTATTTGTATATTCAACCGGTCACCCTGAATACTCGTTAGCCCGGAAATGACATGGTTACGCGGTATCGTTATATTCCCGGCTTGCAAAGGCTCGATAAGCCGTAACTTAACACGCTGGCCGGCTGTTACCGTCTGGTCTCCGCTGACAACAGCTTTGATGGTATTTGTACCGACCTGGTAACTACTGCCAACAGCCGTATTAAACCCATAATTATAAGGAGCATCCAAAAGTAATTCCTCTGACAGGGTACTTACAACGTCATTACCCTTACGGGCTACATCAACCGTTTCATCATCGGCCTGTTCCATTTCCCGATTTGCTACAGCTGGGGTACCCGGAGCAGAAGTCCCCATATATTTTGATGCCATCGCATAGGATTTTTCCATTAATTCCAATTGGTTATTTTCATGGCTCTCCCTTTCCTGTTTCTTCTCAAGCTGGTACACTCTTGCCTCCAACTCCGCTTTTTCCCTTGCCAACCGGTTATATTCCCAATCACTCACGGCATCGTTATCTTGATTCTTTAAACGAGTTTTCAGTGTTTCAAGACCTGAATTATCTTCTATACCGTTTGAAGGCGTTTTCAATTCAACATCAAACTTTCCGCTTTTATCCGCTTCACCCTCTCCTTTCGTCTTTAATGAGAACATATAATCATCCAACGATTTTACACCTTTCGAATCATCTAGAGCGGCATTCTCATACGCTTTCATCTTATCTGCCAAAGGCTCGGATTTACCTTCAGGTAATTCAGTGTTCAATCCGGAAACAATCTTTTCCTTTGCCACATCGTCAGAAGAAAAAGCGTAATACATTACCAATAGGAAGATCAGCACCATGCTACCTTTTACAAGGTATTCACGCAGTTTCTTTTTATCTGTTTTTTTTAAATCCATACGTTTCCTCCTTATTCTAATTGTTTATTTACCATCTCTTTAACAGGTTCCAGATCCTTGCCTAATTCCGGCACGGATAGTTTTGATATGCCATCCGCTAAATAGAATATGCCATAACTAAGGAGCAGGAGCATAAACATGCACAAAACCACGAGTTTTATCCGCTCTTTGGGGGATGTTGGTATTATCAGTTTTCTCATTTTCTATCGTAGGTTCCTAATTCCTTATTTTCCAACACTTCAAAATTCTCTATCATAAAACCATGGCTGTTATTATCCGAGCGCGTTTTAGTGTTGATCAGTGTACAACTGGTTACAAGGCTTCGTTCGGTCACATTACTTTCGCGGATAATAATCTGGCGGGCATGAGTGGTTACCTTATAAGGATATGCTTTAAAGTCGCAATCTATTTTTTCAACTTTAATAATCTGGGAAATATTATTCCGGATCAGACGGTTGTAATATCCCTGTTCCATTAAGTCCTTATAATATTTATAAGCCGACTTATCAGACAGGTACAAGGCACGTTCGATATTGTATTCTATAGCTTTCTTATCCGGTGAGAGTGTAAAAAAAAGCTCATGGAAATCCTTTACATGGGCGCGGGCTTCTGCCGGACGGTTCTGTTCGGCATCTTCCGACAATCCTGCCACCAATATCTGGCTATTCTGATCCAGGACGTAGATTTTCTTTCGTTGGTTTTCAGCAAAAGAGTAGGCACTGTAAACTGCATATATAGTAACCAGGGTACATGCAACCAGAAAGACTAGCGAAAACACCCTGATCTGCTTAAAGCTGGTTTCTATATTTTTTAGTGTTTTAAATTCCATCATTTTCCATTTTTAATTATATCACCAATTGACTTAAAACCTCCCCCGTAAACGTGAGAGAGTTTGCCTAATCCACTCCTGACCGCAGAACCGGCACTTTTAGATAAACTTTTACCCTGTTGTGTCAAATTACGGGTATAAGACCCCGAACCACCAGCCTGGACAATCCAGTTTGCCACAGAAGGCACCGAGAAGTACCCGAAGATACCGACAACCATCATGGCAAGCATCAAAACGGAATTGGCCGTGCCCGAAACACTTAACGCTTCCAACTGTTGATCGCATAGCAAATTATTTGCCTTTGAGAGAGCTGCTGTTAAAAGGTTCGCGATGGGCAACCATAGGGAAATGGTTATATAATGCGACAACCAATTCGTAAATGAATTTGCCAGGGGAGGAAAACAAGCGGCTGCGAAGGCTAACGGACCAAGGATTGCCAGAATTATTAAAAAGAAAGTACCGACTATGTTGATAATTAATTTTGCCGCATACGAAAACACTTGTAGGATAGACTCGAACACGCCCATTATCCATGTCTTTTTATATTCCATATCGGCAGCCAGTTCCTTCCGTGCTATCTCATCGTAGTCTTTTATTTGTACCTCTTTCAAATCTTCTTCCGTCTTTACATCTCCTGCAGGCTGTTCGTCTTTAGTCAGATAATACACTACTTGTGGGTTTGGGGGTAATTTTGACTTGGCATCTTCCAATTTGTCGCTTTTTTCATAAAACTCTGTTTCCTGGCTTTCTGCTAACCGGGATGTCGCTTTGGCTATCGGTTGCAAGATTCCATCAAGGCCACCCACTACCAATATATCAAAATACATTATGCAAAATCCCAACGAAACAGGCCTCAGGAAACTCCAAAAGTCTATCGGCTGATTGTCTGCCATAGATTTTATACAGGACATCCCAATAGCCGTCAGGCAACCTAATGCAGCCAAGGCCTTTGCCACAACCATCATTTGTGTGCAGAGCTGCATCATATCGGATTTCAGTGTTAGTAATAATTGTTCAAACATGATATTTTACAATTTGATCATCTGAGCAGTTCCCTTTCCAGGCGTTTTTGCTCCTTTCGTATCTTTACACTCTCACTCTCCCCCAACATTTGTTGGTTAAGCCGGTAAGATTTTGTTGACAAGGAAGACAGACGGGCGTAGTATGTATCTATTGCGTCTAATCGTTCTTTGTCGGAAAGGGACATTCCGGTATTAGTTATGACATTGTTCATATCAGAAATCACACTAGCTACGGCTGACATCAAATTACTCTGTTGCCGGTTGAATACGTTTATCTGTGTTGCCGAATAGTACGGGTCAGACATTACTTTTTGCCGTGTTTTGCTAAATTCATCAATCACATTAATGGATATCGTTACGCAATCCTTTACTTTGCGGGCATCCCGGATAAGGTGGTGTACATTTTGTAATGACTCGTAATATTCTTTTCCTTGCTGGAAGATCTTATTTGTTTCCGCTATCTCATCCAACGTATTTGTTACCGTATTACAATGTTGGGCATAATTCAATATGCTTTGTGCAAGCGATGCAGGGTCATGTACGACCCATTGGGCATCCATTTTTACCCCAACGAACGAAAAAATAAATGCAATGATTAATATTCGTTTTATTTGTTCCATACTTTTAAAATTTAAGTTGTTTTCTGTTGACGCTTTTCCTCGGCTAACTGGCGTAAGGCTAATTCGATATTGCCACCTAACTTGTCCGTACGTTCTTCTATCCGCATTTTTTCTTTTTCCTCTGTAGAATAACATAAGTGTTCTTCAGGACTTAACTCGGTAGCATATACTGCACCATGAGTACCTCCCCAGCCAAACCAAACCTCCCGGTAATCACCACGCCCTTTTTGGTAGTTAAGGTTAATACTTAATATCTGCTCTTTGTCCTTATCTGTTAATCCTAGAACTTCCTGGATCTTATCAAACTTGTTTATATTCTTCCGCTGGTCAAGAAGTATCTTGCAATCGGCATTGGCGATGATGGACTCTTTTACAATAGGCGATGAAATAATATCATCCATTTCCTGGGTGACAACCACTATTTCTCCAAAATATTTACGAACCGTTTTATAGAGGTACTTAACGTATTCTGCCATACCTTCCTTTGCGATGGCTTTCCAAGCCTCTTCCAAAACCAACACTTTACGAATCCCTTTAAGACGGCGCATTTTATTAATATATGCCTCCATGATTACAAGTGTCACTACGGGGAACAGGACTTTATTATCTCTGATCTTATCGATCTCAAATACAATGAAACGCTTATTAAGTAAGTCAAGATCCTTATCTGAATTTAAAAGATAATCATATGTACCACCCTTATAAAATGGTGCCAGCACATAGAGAAAATCGACAATATCAAACAAAGCTTTGGGTTCTACTTTTTCCCTTTCCAGCAGTTCCTTCAAATCTCCGGCAACATCAAATTCATCGCGGACAAATTCATAGAAAGTATTAAAACAGGCTTTCACCTCCCGTTTTTGTATCTTTTCGATATAAAGGCTCATTGCCCTTTCTACGGCTACGTCTTCCGATGGTTTCAGTTCACCGCCCTCACGTTTCCATAATGAAATAATGAGGGTTTTCAAACTATCCCTTTTCTCTATATCATAGACACCATCATCAGTGTAAAATGGATTAAAACTGATTGGTTCATCTTCGGTGTAAGTGAAGTAAATGCCATCATTACCTTTTGTTCTATTATTGATCAATTGGCACAGGCCTTTATAACTGTTACCCATATCGACAATTATCTCGTGGCTTTGTTGTACCCAATAATTGTGCAATAGGTGGTTCATTAAGTAAGACTTCCCCGTCCCTGATGGACCGAGTACAAACTTGTTACGGTTCGTAATTATACCTTTCAGCATCCATTCATCGGAAAGGTCAACATGCACCGGCCGACCGCTTAACCGGTCTGTCATTTTTATGCCGAAAGGAGACAGGCTATCCTTATAATTTGTCTCCCCTGTAAACAAACAGGTAGCATTTTCAAGAAAAGAACAGAAAGATTCTTCACGTGGAAAATCACCGGCATTACCCGGTATGGATGACCAGTACAATACAGGACAATCAATTGTATTATGACGGATTGTTTTACACCCCAACTGAGAAAGGGCTGAACCGACTTCGTTACGTATCACCCCCAATTCCTGAGGCGATTCACTCCAGGAGATGATATTGTAATGCGCATGTACCGTTATAAGCTGGTGGGAAAGCGCATTCTCAAGGTATTCACTAATATGTTGTTCATTTATCACGTTCTGGGTGCTCACATTGGATAAGGAGTGCATTTTTTTGGCACGTCCTTCTAACTCCCTTATATCGTCTGACGTACTATTTTTAAATATATACTGGTTATATATATGGTTCCGGCCTAGCAATAGACCTAATGGGGCAGCAAAGCTCAAAGAACAATCACTCATTTCCGTTGAAAACGGCTCATAACGTAAATCGGTTCCAACCTCCTGGGGCAGATCGTCAGAGGAAGAGATTTCATGGAAACAAACATACTTATCCCCTACTTTCAATCCGTCATCCGATATGATTATATCCTCCAATGGTTTAAGTTCCGGGGATTGATCCAAACGCATGTGTTTTTCAAAGATACCTGCCGAAGTATCTGTTCCCAGAATTTCACTTTCCGTTAACCGTTCCAGTTTTACAAGGCTACAATCATTTATGATTTGTTCCATTTGGCTGACAGCGTCGGCAAACTCCTGGATCGTCTTTTCATCCACCGCCTCCGGTATTAAATTACCACGCAAAAGCAGGGAATTTATACTTTCAACATGGCTTCTGCCCTTCCGTGTTTTAGTTATGAAAAGGTAACAGGTATGGTCAAGATAAGGACGTTCATTAAAATTGCGCTCGAATGAACGTGTCAAAAAACTTTCCCCGGTTTCTCTTTCTTCAATTGAATACATAGAACTCGTAAACCAGTCCTGTTTATGGATGACACAGTAATCCGGCAAAACCTTAAATGCTTTCACCCAGCACATTTGGAACATTTCATACTCTGCACCTGAGATTGTAAATATTTCTGGTAACAGGACACGGAATCCGACCGTATATTCTGCAGCTTTATTGATTATAAAACCATTTTCTACCGCATAGACAGGGAAAGCTTTACCTATATCAATTCCTTTTGAGATATTCCTCATTTTGTTTATGATTTAAAATTATTTCCGTTGGTTTATGGGTATTGCGGACAAAGCAAGGTAACAGGTAACGTACCTGTAATTTCATTAAGCCATGCACGCCGTAATGCTGGCTTATATAGACCAGACCGGAGATTGCCCCAAATAGTAGAGATCCTACTACCAATATCGTTAAAAAGACATTCACACTTGTATTGCTCAGGAATACTGCTATTATAAACAGAAAGACGATAACACCTCCCGCAATATATATGTATTGGCCTTTTACGCCTGCAAATTCTAATGGCTTGTCAACACCACGTATGGTAGGATAATATGCCATTATTCAATAAACATTTTTCGGATGAATAATTCACCTACATACAAAGCTACAGCACTGCCAACAAAGGCAACCGCATGTTTGGATGATTCCGGATCTGCGGAATTAAATTTATTATAGACCTTAATAGCTCCGACTAACCCGAGCAAACCGGCGACAATCCATATGAATTTTTTAAACGGATCATACCAGCCCTTCAGTTCGCTTGTAGCTTCTGAGATAGCTTGCGAACCTCCCATTTGGGCATAAAGGACATTAAACCCTTCCCAACAAGTAAACAGAAAGGCACAAACCAACCAGCCCTTCCGCTGTAATTCTTTTTTTAATTTTACCCTTGACATTTCTTATTTATGTTTATGTTGTTAAAAATGCTGACATATCAGACAATAAGGTATCTGATGAATATTCTTTTTCCTGCACGCTGGATATCAGGGAAGCGATCCTTTCTCGTATGCTGGTATTTCCTGATAATGCATGGTAGAGCTCTGTACCCTCTATCTCATGAAGCATATGTCCTACACTCTCTATTTCCAAATCTGAATCAGGTGAGTTAAAACTTTCTTCCAATGCTCCAAAGTCATTTATATCCATTGATGGCTCTACCGTTTCCAATACGATAGATTCATTTTCAAGATTTATTTCAGCATCGCTCTCATCTAAGAGGAAAGTATCGACTTCACCTGTTTGAAACGGGTTTGTTTCTTCTTCCTGCTCAGGATCTTTCGACTTATCCAGAAATTGGCTTATATCCGTTAGGCTCGCCCCGATAACATTCTGTATTACTCTGTAAACCGACAGGTCGGTTTTGCTGGCTCCCATTACCCGGAATTCCGACTGCGATTTCTCCTGGCAGGACTGTTCCTTCAGGTTTTCAATAAACGGGAATATCGTGTTTATACAATTCCTGAATAGTTCTCTCATGTGTCGAACAATGTTCCTCTACAATTTTTTCTACTAAATTTCCTGTTGCTACCCGGCCATTGTCTGAGGCACTGCATAATTGCTTCAATCTGTTTCGTGTCTCCCTTGAGACAATAAGAGAAAGACGAGTAGGGTCTTTTACGCGATTTTTTTCAAGAAACTTCTTTTTGTATTGCTCTCGTGTCATTATAATTAAGTTTTAAAATTGCAATGATTTCATTCATAAAGCTGTCCATATCTATATTCGTATCCCGAATAGAAGACGGGGACGGAGGGAAAATGGTGGAGATAAGAAACTGACGGTTTTCTCCGTTCATTAGTTTACGAAACCGGGATGAAAGTGGTATCCTGGTTTTAAGCAAAGGCAAAGCCAGGGGAGTGATAACATTTTCTTCATAAACGGAATATAATTCGTTTCTCTCCCTTCTGTCTTCTTTATTCCAGAATAAATGAATATTGTCATTATAGATACCTCTCTTTTCAAGAATATCTTTAATACCGCAGGCAAAATTCAATGAGCTTTCCAGTACCGGTAAACTCGCCTCCATAGGTGTGAAAAAGTAATCTAAATTTTTTAGTATGTTCAAGACACCGATATTGTTAATCGTACCCGGAAGATCGAAGAAAACAACATCGAAATCAGCTTTCGATTTTAACAATACGTTTTCTACAGTAGAAAGAGCATCTTCCGCCTTGGATGAAAAAATAGGGAAAACCGGTTTTTCAAGACTTTTATAAAGTCGTTCCGCTTGACTATTATAAAAATCATTCGTCTTTATCTGCTCTACCTCCCATTTCCGGAAATTGAATATTGTATGCTGGGGATAGTCGCAATCAACTACCGCCACATTAAATCCCTTATGATACATATAGCAGGAGGCAATTGTGGTGAAAGAAGATTTTCCTACACCACCCTTCTGGTTACAAAAACTTACATAAATTGGTTTGTGCATAGCGTGCATTTTTTTATTTGAGGACAAATAAATAGAGATATGCAAGAGAATCCAAAAAAAAGGGCGTTTTGTCCCTTTTGGTGATAAAAAAGCCGATAGAAAACACAAATTTCTATCGGCTTTTCTGCTATTACAAGTTATTCTATCTTTTACTCCTTATCAGAAAAGATTGTTTTATAATGGCCCGTCCTGTGACCTTTGAAGATCCGTCAGTTAATCCAGCGTGTAACAATGTACTTTTCTTTATTCCAATACGTTCTTCCGTTAATATTGAAAAAACGGCGGATATACTTCCAAAATAAAAGTCCCGTCTTTCAAAAATCAAATGAACATGTATAATCTTTGTTTTCATTCTGTTTATTCTTATTTGAGGCTTCTGAATATCGCACACTTCTAAATACTACGTATATGGAAGTTTTCATGTTCTGATTCCTATAAATAGGATATTCATCCTACCTATTTGAACGTTCTAATGTATTCGGTCAATGCCAGATCAGCGAATTCACGCATGCTTATTTTACTACCTGTTTTTTGGTAGTAATCTAAAAGAGTAGCACGGATAGATTGCTCAACAGAAATGGATATTCTTATTTGAATTGTGCTATCAGTCTGATTCATAAAAGACTTTTTTTTCTTTAAAGACTTTTTTTTCTTCAAATTAGAGAGCTGCTCCTCTTCCGGACTTACATTATTAAGTACTAAATCCTTGTTTAAGTTCTTTGAAACTGCATTCGTAAATGATGCTATTTCCGTTTCGATGGAATTTTCTAAAAAACTACTCATAATTATTTTAGTTATTATTTTAGTATTATGTAATTTCAAACTTCTGTTACTTGTCACTTTGTAACGTTGTAACTTCCGTTACTTGTCACTTTGTAACGTTGTAACTTCTGTTACTTGTCACTTTGTAACGTTGTCGACAAAATAAACTGATGTCTCTTTGTTTTGCAAATTATAGGGCGTTTTGTCCCTTTTAGGGCTGTTTTGTCCCTTGTATCTTACCTTCTTTTCAATCTACCTTTGTCAAGTAGGAGTGTAAACGAATTTTATTTTTTCTTTAGTTCGGAAAATTTTCAGGAATAATAAGGTAGTGGTATCACAATCCGAAACGAAGTAAAGGATTTCAATTGCTCCAGCAATTGGCGAGTTGTGTCTTTGTCATACAAAGACCTAATTTGCATACACAAATTAGGACACAATACTCCCAAGTCGTATTCTTTAGAATTTAACATACATAAACAAAACAGAAAAAACAGAACAAAAAAGCAACTAAAAGAAATAATTGATGTAGATAATAACTGAAAAGTAGTCCACTAAAATAATTGAAATAAAAACAGTAATAACAAAATAATAAGAACTATGAGTAATAATAACAGAATTAATCTCAGATTAACGGATAATGAACAGATAGAATTTGAGCGTTTATTCAACTCTTCTGATATGAATAATAAAACAGCATTTGTCAAATCTCTTATTTTCAATCGGTCTATTTCTATAGTAAAAACAGACCCAAATACACAAAAATACGTTCAAAAATTAGTCGGCTTACAATCCGAATACAAAGCAATTGGCAACAACTACAACCAGGCGGTTAAAGCATTAAATAGTATTTTCACAGAAAAGAAAGCCATCCCTTTTACCTACAAACTGCAAGAATATACGAAAGAATTAATCCGAGTTAACAAACAAATTATAGAACTAACAAACAAATTATGGTTGCAAAAATAAGTCATTCTGACAACCTATACGGCATTTTATTGTACAATCAGAACAAAGTGGATCAAGGAGAAGCTGAAGTGCTTTACAGTAAAGACATATTTCATTCTCCCGATAACAAATACAATGTTTCAGATTGCCTAAAGTCTTTCGATATACAACTTATTGCCAACAATCGAACAAAAAATCCAGCGATTCATATATCTCTGAATCCCGATCCGAAAGATAATATTGACGATAATAAAGCTCAACAAATTGCAAATGAATATTTAAGTAAAATGGGATACAGTAATCAACCATATATCTTATATAAACATAAGGATATCGAAAGAATTCATTACCATATTGTCACTGTTTGTGTTGATGAAAATGGCAATAAGATTAATGATAAATTTGAAAAAAGGCGATCAATGAATACTTGTCGATCATTGGAGAAAAAATTTAATCTATCACTTCCTACAAAAAAACAACTATTTGAGGAGTCTCTTATTAAACCAGTCGATTATACCAAAGGAGATTTATCGAAACAGCTACGAAATACGATCTTCGGAATGATTAATAATTATAAGTTCAAGGGTATGTCTGAATTTAAAACACTTCTTGAACTTCATAATGTATCAATTTCTGAAATCAAGGGACGTATTGAATCTAAAGAGATTGATGGCATAACGTACTCAGCCCTTGATGATAATGGTAGTAAAGTTGGAAAACCATTAAAAGCAACCTATTTGGATAAAAAGTTTCAGAATAGCGAACTGAAAAAGTTGTTTTTTAGAAATAAAAAAGCAATTACTAATAGAAACTTGGATTTTATTAGAAAAGTAACTATTCAATGCATGTATCAGTGTAAAGAAAGAAGCCGGGAAGAACTAAAAAGCCTTCTTAAAAACAGAGGTATAGATATGGTTTTAAATACAAATAAAGACGGTAGGACATACGGAATAACATACATTGACCATCATTCAAAAACCGTAATAAAAGGTTCCGATCTGGGAAAGGAATACTCAGCCAACGTCATGAATAATTTCTTCGATAATCCGTATTTCATTATCACAGAACAATTAGAGAACAAAGGCATTGATGCCCCAACAAAAGAAAATGAAATTGATGGAACATTTTTACGTCCTTATAACAACTATGATGCGAGCGAAGAAGCATTCAAAAGAAAAATGAGAAAAAGAAAAAAGTTTTAATCACATAAAATTTAGATAAAATGCAAGAAGATGATTTAAGGGCATTAGGAAAAATTGTAGATTTCTTTCGGGCTGCAGCCGTTACAACTTTAATATTACATTGTTATTGGTTCTGCTATGAATATTTTTACAGTTTAGGTCTTTATAGTAATTCCACGAATGAACTTTTAAAAGAAGTAGCAAAAGTAGGGCTGTTCCATGATTGTATAAGGGATAAGATAATCATATTTGTACTACTTATTTTATCATGCTTAGGAACAAGAGGTGTGAAAAGTGAAAAAATAACATGGACTAAGATAATTATTACCGGTTCTTCCGGAATAATACTATTTTTTCTGAACACAAGAGCTCTAACCTGGTCAAATAATATTGAACATAATGCTTTAGCTTATATTATTACTTCGTCCCTAGGTTTTATCGCTTTACTCACTGCCGGAGGATGGATAAATAGATTACTTAACGTTGACTTGATGAAAGACGTCTTTAATGAAGAAAACGAATCTTTCATGCAAGAAATTAAAATCATCGAAAATTCTGATTCTTTTAATCTGAAAACCCGATTCCAATATAGAGGAAAAGAATATGATGGTTATATAAACATAATAAACCCATTCAGGGCAATAAGCGTTCTTGGTACACCCGGGTCTGGTAAAAGTTATGCCATTTTAATACCTATACTAAAACAGGCAATTAATAAAGGATATACTATTTATTGCTATGATTTTAAATATCCTGATCTTTCTAAGATTATATACAATTACCTTGTTTCACATCTTGATGGCTATAAGGTAAAACCCCAATATTATCAAATAAATTTAGATAACCCTAGTCAAAGCCACAGAAGTAATCCGATCAAATCTTCTCTAATGACAGACATTGTAGATGCTTATGAGAGTGCATATACAATAATGCTTAACCTTAATAAAACGTGGATACAGAAACAGGGGGATTTTTTCGTTGAATCCGCTATCAATCTTTTAACAGCAGTTATTTGGTATCTCAAAATCTACAAGGATGGGAAATACTGCACATTACCCCATGCCATCGAACTGCTGAACAAAGATTATGAACTGACTTTCCCGATATTTGCTAATTACCCGGAATTGGAAAACTATATTTCTCCATTTATAGATGCATGGAAAGGTAATGCTTCTGACCAATTGATGGGGCAAATCGCGTCAGCTAAAATTGCATTATCAAGAATGATTTCACCTTCTTTATATTGGGTCATGACAGGGGATGATTTCAGTTTGGATATTAATAACCCCGAAGACCCTAAAATATTGTGTATTGCCAACAATCCGGACAGGCAAAGTATTTATTCTGCTGCTTTAGGTTTATATAATTTGCGTATTTCCAAACTAGTGAATAAAAAGAACAAACTCAAATGTTTATTAGCTATCGATGAACTTCCAACCATTTACTTTAGGGGGCTGGATAACTTGATTGCTACTGCCAGAAGTAACAAAGTGGCCACATTATTAGGCTTTCAGGATTATTCCCAGCTCAGGAGAGACTATGGAGATAAAGAAAGTAAGGTTATTGAAAATACGGTCGGTAACCTTTTCTCAGGTCAGGTTATTGGAGACACGGCAGACATGCTTAGTAAAAGATTCGGAAAGATTTTACAAGAGAGGCAATCCATTAGTATTAATAGAAATGATAAATCGACTTCTATTTCTACACAAATGGATAGTCTTATTCCTGTATCTAAGATCAGCACCCTTACGCAAGGTTGGTTTGTTGGTGCCATCGCTGATAATTACGATCAGCCGATTAAACAGAAAATGTTTCATTGTGAAATTATAGTAGATCCCGAACCTAAAGAAAGGAAATATACACCAATACCACCAATTATTGATTGGCAAGACAAAGATATAGAGTCACAAGCTATTTCGAACAATTTTATGAGAGTCAAGCAAGATGTCCTAGACATCATTGAGTCTGAATGTAAACGCTGGAAGATTTCTTCATAATAACTTTTTTCCACTGAAAGAAAAAACAATGCTCATTTTTCTTTCAGTGGAAAAATCTAATCATATTGTAATAACTGATAGTTCATAAGCCTCTGGATCTATTGTATAATCAATTACTTTTCTAATAGCAAGATCGGCTTGCCGCTGCATAACTCTTACGTAATTATAAATTGGACGATTTTCCTTCATGGATTGCCCCATACAATATTCTATCACTTCTGTCCTTATCCCGAGGTCAAAAGCAAACTGAGAAAAGGTCTTTCTTGCTGAGTAAAAAGACAAATTTGATTCCATCTTCAATTCCTCCTTTAATATTTTCAAACAGCCATTCACATAACGTAAAAAGTTTTTATATGTAAATTTATATCCAAAATCTAATTTTCCATTTGGACGAATGTATAAATCAATTATTTCTTTCGCTTCTTTAGGTATTGAAAATATAATTAACTTTTCCCCAATTCTTTTGTTTGCAGTTTTCCTTCTTACATAAGAAACTTTATCATCTTTAAAATTAGCTTCTACAATATCTGCTAAATTCATACCTCCAAGATAAAACGATAGAAGAAGCAAATTTCTTGCTAATAATGGTCGTTTATTAGATGACTTATAATCTCTGATTTTAACAAACTCTTCCACAGTTAAATCCAATAATTTTGCTGGAGATTTTGGCATCTTTATATAAGCGAATGGATGAACCTCATATTTAACTATACCTTCACCGATTGCTTCATTCAGACATGCTTTAAAATGGCTCAACCTCATTTGTTTTGTGGCATTACTTAAATTAGCCATTCCTTTCACAAACTTGTTAACAGTTTGCGGCGTTATACTTTGAAGTGATATATCACCTATAATAACCAGTAACTTATTTAAAGTATACACATTCATTTCCGCATAACTAAACCTTTTTTCCTTTTTAAGCGAATCTATGCGATATTCCATATATTCCTTTATTGTAATAAGCGTGCTATTCCTCGGATTATCTATTAATTTTTCTTTTAGTTGGGAGCATGTATAAACATTAATATCTTGGATACAGTTCAGTTTGTCTTTGTATTCAGATAGCAAATAATCCAAGCGTTGATTTAAAATCTTAGCATCCTTCCTACATACAACTTTACCTTTTTCAAATTGGTACAAATCGTCTATTTCATATTCAGTAGCGATATACCGAACTTTTCTCTTATGAGTAAGAGTTAAATAAATAACATAAGTTTGTTTTGATGTTCGTCTTGCAGACAAGACAGAGAATCGAAGTGTAGCCATATTCTTTAAAATTAAACGACAAACTTTGCGACAAACAAATTTGCTTGTACACTAGCAATTTTACGTTTTTTTTTAAAGATTGATGGAGTTTATTCAAGGAGGTAAGTCTTCTATTCCTCTTATTTACAAATCATTAAATCATGAGCCGAAAGCCGGACTTGAACCGGCGACCTACGCATTACGAATGCGTTGCTCTACCAACTGAGCTATTTCGGCAATGTTCTTGTTTTTATTTCGGGCACAAAGGTAAAAAGTCTAATCGACATCTGAAAGAAGTTTTGCTAAAAAATCGTCCAGATCTGCATCTAAATCTTTCAACAGAGGATCGTCTAAACGGAGTGTTTCATCGTCAAGGAACAGAAGCTCTTCTATCACAACAAAATCTTCATCCGTTAAACTGATAGACAATGGTTTCATAAAACGGGGATGATTAAACATATCCTTTGTGGACAAAATAGTCAATACCGCTTTCACAGATGCAGCTACCCGCTTATTGAATACATCCTCCTCTTCCGTATTATTCACCCAATCGAAAATTACAATTTTCTCTATCAGATGTTCTTCATCATCATATATCTGCAACTCTCCGCTTTCTGCATCTGCCTGCACATACAAGTCACTGATAAAACTCCCCGACTCATCTTTTGCAAGCTTATTAATCGCAGTTGAAAACGCAGACTCTATGACAGATTGTATCTTTGCATTATTTGAATTCATAATCTTTATTTATTCTTCTTATTCGAATGCCTTGCCAAAAGTAATAATAATTCGGATAATATCCGGTTAATCTTCCCCAAATTGCATATTTAGTTTTTTGTCCGAACGTATACGATCCTGCAATGCCCCAACATATATTTTCAACAACTTAGTGTTTGAATTATCATCGCCTACGTTTTTTTTAAATAAATCATACGATTTGGTAGCCCATTCCTGTGCAACTTCCAGCTTTCCTTCCATCTCATAGCACAAGGCTAAATTAGAAGCAGATTTCGCCTGCCCTTTCCAATCCTTTGCATTCTTATAGATCGAGTTCCAACGTTCAACAGCATAATTCCACTTTTGCCCGGAAGTATAAGCAGCCGCTTCCTTCCAACGCGACCCCATTCCGTTATAATACCAACGGGATTCATTAACCCAGTGAGGCACAAAGTTTATATATACTTTTGCACCTATATATTGTCCTGCCGTTCGCAAAGCTGTATTAGCATCAGGTAATACATATTTTAGTATCGACAAGTTATCAGCGCTTTCATTCCAGAAAATACTATCATTTATAAATACCGTAGCCAACGGATTGGAACGCCCCGGCAAATAACAACGTACAACTCCGCCAATTTCAACTTTAATATTCCCCATCAGATATCCTTCGGGAAAGGCAAAAACATCTTTTTCCATATTAAACAACAAGCGATCAAAGGAAATAACAGCTCCTGTCCCGGTTTCTTCACACAGGGAGACAATTTGTTCGGGAAGCAATTTAACATCGGAATAATATATACTATCATTACGTGTGGCATAATGGTAAAGAAGTACATCGTCAAAATAATCAGCCTCAACAATAGACTTTCCCAACGAACGGCAGGCATCAAATAAAGCACTGTCTGCCAAAGCCCTGCAAGTATCTTGCTTTGTTCCCATCAAAGTATATTCATACCCAACGTCTGCCGGTTGTGGCAGTGCATTATTCACAATCAAGACTTTCGTCACACTTTCGGGGAAAGTAACTTCCGAAGGGTTATATGTCTGTATATCCATATAGCTTATTGGGCTACAGGCATAACAAAAGAAAACAATCAGTAAATAAAATATATTTCTCATTTTTCTATATATCATGATAAATCACATACTGCCTTAAAATATCCAATAGATTCCGCTATACCAAGAAACGGATCTTTCATATCCTTTTCATATTCCAAACTGCACATCCCTGTATAGTTGACTTCGCGCATCATTCGTACCAACGCTGGAAAATCAATTTTCCCCCGGCCTATCTCTATACCAACTCCGGCTTTAGATGCTTCTGTCACATCTTTTATATGCATGTCGAACACCCGGGTATGATATTTTTTAAGATCTGCTACCGGGTCACAACCATTGCGTAAGTCATGCCCAACATCCAGACACATGCCGATACGTGAATCCAATTCTTTCGTATGTTCCCAAACATCAGTAGCATCAGGATATGTTTTTATGTCAGGCCCATGCAAATGAATGGCATAATTCAGGTCATATTCTTTTACCTTCTTGTCGACATAGGGCAATAAATCATAATCGGGAACTCCTACAATTGTTTTTACTCCTACCCGTTCAGCATATTCAAAAGCACGATCAATTTCATCTTCGCTTTTCATATAAATGGGTCCAACGGCATATCCTGTTACTTTATGAGCAGCACACTTACGATGAAAAGCCTGTATTTCTTCATTCGTACTATCCAATGGCAAATGAAAATCTTTAATACAAAGGTAATGCACATCTAACCGCTCTAACACCTTTAAAGTTGTGTCCAAATCAAAATTGACAAAAGTATAGCCAGCCATACCTAACTGAAAAGGATTTACAGCTTTAGACTCTCTCCGAATATTATAACCCGGAGTTCGGGCATTTGCCACAGATGCTGTTCCACATAACAGTATACTTGCTGCTCCCTGTTTAAAAAATGTCCGTCTTGAATATTTCATGGTTTAAACTTTACATAAAAGCGATTTTACACTAAGACTTAATCTCCACTTATTTTATATTTGAAACAAATATAACTTTTTTCCGGATGTTTTGTTGCATTTATGAATCATTATCAGAGTCGGAATTTCTCAATGGTAATACCACATAGAATACAGATCCTTCCCCTATTCTTGAGATTACGTCTATACTTCCTCCCATCTTTTCTATCAATCCTTTACAAATAGCAAGTCCTAAGCCAACCCCTTTACTCCAATCATTTAATTGGACGAAACGTGAGAAAATACGTTTTTGTTGTTCCTCCGGAATACCTTCGCCTGTATCTTGAACAAAGAAGCGGACATTCGAGTCAATCAGGGTATAACCAAAACGGATAAATCCTTGCCGGGTATGTTTTATTGCATTCGTCAGAAGATTGGTTAAGATTTGGGTTAACCGGTTACGATCTGTTTCCATAATAGCCGGAAGACATTCTTCTAACTTTAGTTCAACATGTTCTGGCATACGCAATAAAATAACGCTGTATATTTCTTCCATCAATGAAGGTAAATCTTGTTCTGCATACATGAAAGTCATCGAATTTGATTCAATTTTAGAAACATCAAGAACGTCTGCTATTAACCGTTGTAGTAGTTCATTATTGTTTTGTATAATTTCAGCCAGCTTCTCACGGACTTCACGGTTTTCTTCATCTATCAGGACCTGAGAAAAACCCACAATTGCATTCAGAGGCGTACGTATTTCGTGATTCATGTTTGCCAGAAAAGCAGACTTCAGACAATCCGCTTCCTCTGCCTTCTCTTTAGCAGCCTTCAACTGCAATCCATACTTATGACGAGAATAAGCTATAAAAACCAATAAACAACATATCACAACAAGAAATATCAATCCTCCTCCCATTATTAACATCTGAGAATGGATTTTTGAAGTTTCAAGCTCCATCTGCTTTGTCTTCAACTCCAATTTATCCATATCATGTTGTGTTTTTAACTTAGCCAGATCATTATAAAAAGTAACTTTCTGAACAGAATCCTTTTTCAAAATCAATGAACGATAAATTTTTGCCGCATCATAGGTTTTTCCTTTTAAATTATAGAGATCAGCATTTTTAAACATCATCTTCATTACAAAATCAGTCAGATTCCGCCGTTCATAATATGACATTAACTCATCATTCAATTTTATAGCCAGATCATATTTACCAATTAATTCATAATACAATGATTTTATTTGTAAAATAACCCTATCTTCACGATGGAGTTTTTCTCTATTTACAATTTTTTCGGCTTCCGTCAAATGCAATAAAGCGATATCCGGTTCTTTTAATTCTATTGCAATAATAGCATATGAACGATGATATAAATACTGAACTGTATATAAAGGATTTTCAGCATCCAGATACTCCACTCCTTTTTCTTTACATTCGTTTATGTAATTATCAAGTTTATCAAGATAATAAATTTTCTTTTTATTACTTATCGAGCTGTTCAGCAAATGACGTATAATGGTAATACGTTTTATTAAAGGAGCCGCTTTCTTCTCCATAGCCAAAAGGACTTCTTCATAAAGGGCTTCTCCCTCTTCCGTCAGTCCCTCTCTCAGATAATAATCGGCTAATGCCTGATTGGCCATGTCTTCGCCGTCAGGGAAATTATGTCTCTTTGCAAAATCTTTCAAGGCCTTAACAGCCGGAATCACTTTTTCTTTTTGGCCGCCACGAGTATAGCTGTAAATGTTCCATCCCTGCATACGGCATATCTCTTCCAAACGATTATCACGGAGCAAAACCGGTTCAGCTCTCTCCATAATAATACGCATACTATCGGCATTCTTCGCATAATAGTACATTGCCTGCAAGAACAAGGCACTTCCTATATAGTAGTTATTACGTTGCTTTTCAGCTTCCTTTAATAATAAGCTGGAATAAATTTCATAAGAGTCATTACGAAAACTCTCATTGGCCAGATCATAAATCTTTTTCAATTTACAACTGTCCGGTAGTTTTTTCAGTTCAATAATCAGACTGTCTATATCAGCACCTGATTGTGCTGATATAGGCATCTGCATCGTAATCAAAATAAGAATTAAAGTTACTACATACTTCATTACAGAGTTTGTTGTAGCAGATAGTTACATCTATTTCTGCAAAGCAGCAATGCTCTCTTCAATAGATTTAATTTTACTTTCCGCATCGGCCTGCTTCTTTTTCTCCATGTCAATCACCTTAGCCGGAGCCTTGTTTACAAAACTTTCATTAGCAAGTTTCTTCATAACCGAGGCAAGGAATCCTTGCTGATATTTCAACTCATCCTTAAGTTTTGCAAGTTCTTCGTCTACATTAATCATACTTCCCAACGGGACAGCATATTCGGTTGTGCGTACCAGGAAAGATACTGCGCCTGCTGTTTTCTCATCCACATTTGCTATAGCAGATAAATTACACATCTTGGCAATAACCGGATTAAATGTATCCTGGTGTTCTCCTAAAACCTGTAGTTCAAGAGTATCTTTATTCGGTATGCTCTTTTGCAAACGTATAGTACGAACACCACCCACAATTTCTTTTACAATTTCAAATGCATCTAAATAAGAGTTATCAACAGATGCCACTTCCGGCATCTGCGCAACCATTATACTTTCATGCTCTTTTCGAGGTTCGAGCGCCTGCCATAACTCCTCAGTAATGAATGGCATAAACGGATGAAGCAAGCGTAACAGAGAATCAAAGAAACCGAGTGTTGATAAGTAGGTAGACTTATCAACAGGTTGTTGATAACCCGGCTTAATCATCTCCAAATACCAGGAAGAAAACTCATCCCAGAATAATTTATATACAGCCATCATTGCTTCGCTCAGGCGATACTTATTGAATGAATCGTCTACTTCTGCAATAGTCTTGTCGAGCTGCATCTTAAACCACTTTACAGCAATAGCGGAAGCTTCCGGCTGTTCTATTGTTTCATCTACCGTCCAACCTTTTACCAAGCGGAAGGCATTCCATATTTTATTATTAAAGTTACGTCCTTGTTCGCACAATGCATCATCAAAAGGAATATCATTTCCGGCAGGGGCAGCCATCATTAGCCCCATACGTACACCGTCAGCCCCGTACTGTTCTATCAACATTAAAGGGTCGGGGGAGTTTCCTAATGATTTAGACATTTTGCGTCCTTGTTTGTCTCTAACAATACCAGTAAAATAAACATTCTTAAATGGCATGGCATTACGATATTCATAACCTGCCATAATCATACGTGCCACCCAAAAGAAGATAATATCCGGCCCTGTCACCAAATCGCTTGTCGGATAATAATAATTGATTTCTTCATTATCCGGATTATTAATTCCATCGAACAATGAGATAGGCCATAACCACGACGAGAACCAAGTATCAAGGCAATCTTCATCCTGACGCAGATCTGCTATAGTCAAATTATGATTTCCGGTTTTTTCTTTCGCCAGTTCCAATGCTTTATCGGCAGTTTCTGCAACAACAAAACCACCCTCCGGCAAGAAGTAAGCAGGAATACGGTGTCCCCACCAAAGCTGACGGCTGATACACCAGTCTTTGATGTTTTCCATCCAATAACGGTATGTATTCTTGAACTTAGGAGGATAAAATTTAATATCATCCTTCATTACCGGTTCCAACGCTATTTGTGCCAGATGTTCCATCTTTAAGAACCATTGCATTGACAATTTCGGTTCTATAGCAACACTTGTACGTTCCGAATAACCGACTTTATTTTCATAAGCCTCAACTTTTTCAAGTAAATTGGCTTTTTCAAGGTCTTTTGCAATCTGTTCACGTACATCAAAACGATCCATACCGACATACAAACCGGCAGCTTCGCTGATTGTACCGTTATCATTAAAAATATCGATAGAAGGCAAATTATATTTTTCACCTAACATATAGTCATTTACATCATGAGCAGGAGTTACTTTTAAACAACCTGTACCAAATTCGATATCCACATAATCATCTTCGATAACCGGAATCACCCGGTTTACCAATGGTACAATAACTTTCTTTCCTCTCAAATGCTGGTTTTTAGGGTCGTTCGGATTAATACACATAGCCGTATCACCCATAATCGTTTCGGGGCGAGTTGTTGCAACAACGGCATATCCGTCTTCTCCTTCTATTTTATACCGTAAATAAAACAAACGGCTGTGCTCTTCCTTATAAATAACCTCTTCATCCGACAAAGCAGTAAGTGCTTTCGGGTCCCAGTTTACCATACGTACACCACGATAAATAAGCCCCTTAGCATATAAGTCTACAAACACTTTCAAAACACTTTCGGAACGTTTTTCGTCCATTGTAAAAGCTGTACGATCCCAGTCGCATGAAGCACCCAGCTTACGTAACTGTTTCAGAATAATACCACCATGCTCTTCTTTCCATTCCCAGGCATGCTTCAAAAATTCATCACGTGTCAGATCTGTTTTTTTAATACCTTCCTGAGCTAATTTATTAACCACTTTTGCTTCTGTAGCAATAGAAGCATGGTCGGTACCCGGAACCCAGCAAGCATTTTTCCCCATCATACGGGCGCGACGAACTAAAATATCCTGAATGGTATTATTAAGCATGTGTCCCATATGCAATACACCCGTGACATTAGGAGGCGGGATAACAATTGTATACGGCTCGCGACCGTCCGGTTTAGACTTGAAATAACCATTATCCAACCAATATTGATACCACTTCCCTTCAACCTCTGCAGGGTTATACTTACTTGCAATTTCCATATTTTATATTCTTTCTTATTCTAATTTGTTTGCAAAAATACAAAAAAATAAGACAGTTAGTACCAACTTTTTTATCAGCTTTAACAATCATCCATTTTACACCCGAAACAGCTCCGTCACCAAACTTACCGTCTTTAGTAACAACAACAACTGTATGAGCAGGAATACCAGCTACTGGAGTAGCTAAAGTATCAACTCTTAAAGAACTGCCATTAGTGATATAACCACCTGCAGTTGTTTTCCAAGCCCAAGAAGAGATGCCATCTTTTACAACAGCTGTACCTTCTTTAGCTACGCTTAACTTAGCACCCGTTACTTTGTTGGTAAAAGAAAATACAGAGTCAACACCTACAGTTAAATCAATCTGCCATATTGCAGAATCCAAAGCTGCAGAGCAACTAAATGCACCGTTTTGAGGATGATACATAGTAGCAATACTATCACTACCCGCAGCATCGCGAGTTGCAGTCAGATAAGTATCTGTACCAACAGCTTTAATGTGATAATAATTTTTAGTTGGTCGAATACCAGTTGCATGTACTCCATCAGGAGTATAAGCATCCACGCTCTGCGCATTTACTGATAATCCACCGGCCATCAGTGCGATGGCTAAAAGAGTAGAAAATCTCTCCTTCATAATTCTAAATTTAATATTAATACTAGTGTTTAAATTAAAAGCCCTATTGTTCAATCGTTTACATCCTGCTAAAATCTACATCCTTATAATCAGTCCATTACAATTATATACTGTCTGTTATTATCAATATATTCTTAATGTACGCGCGTACGTTAAAATGACATTAAACACCTATTTATTGTATATTCTATCCAAAAGATTTCCAAATTATTAATTACTCTTTTAATAGCATACCATCCTTGATTCAAATCATCCCGATCTTTTTGTAAAATCATCCCGATCTTTTATAAAAATCGTCCCGATGAAACGAGAAAAGAAAGAATATGTATTTTTTACATATACTGCCCGATAAAAGCCAACGGATTATTATCTAATAACACCTACCCTATTCAGTTTTCGGCTTCCCTGTTTTTATTTTATCAGAAGCAAAAGTAAATCCGAGAGACAGAGTAAAGGATTTTTGTTTTTAAATTACAGTATTTATTCTCCGGTTTATATCAATATCTATTGCAGCATTCCCTAAATGCCAGTATCTTTGTAAACTATATACATAACGAATATGAGAAGACGCTCAAATTACAAAGGCGCAAATCAGCCAAGAGCTCCAAGAGGACGCAAGGTTACAGTAAAAGAACAAAACACCTTGCTCTCTTTTTTGTTTCAACAGCTGAATGAGCAAAGTAAAAGCTCCGTAAAAGCATTACTAAGCAAAGGACAAATTTCGGTTAATGGGAAAGTAACCAGCCAATTCGACACACAGTTGGAGCCAAATGATGTAGTCGGAATCAGCTATGAGCGCGGTAAAGTTGCATTTAATAATCCATTATTAAATATTATTTGGGAAGACGACTATTTGATTGTCGTTAATAAAAGGGAAGGCTTGCTCTCTGTTTCGAACAATCGTATAAAAGAGCGTACTGCATACCATATATTAAGCGACTATGTAAAGAAGTCTGACCCAAGAAACAAAATATTTGTGTTGCACCGTTTGGATAGGGAAACATCCGGTTTAATGATGTTCGCCAAAAGTCGTGGCATACAAGAAGTGTTGCAATCCAACTGGAATGAAATGATTACACAACGCAGTTATGTAGCCGTCGTAGAAGGTAGTCCGGAAAAAGATACCGACCTTATCGTTTCAAACCTCGTAGAAAATGCACAAATGCAGGTATATGTTACATCAGCCGGAGATGGGAAAGAAGCAATTACCAGATACAAAGTATTAAGAAGTAATGGTTCATACTCTCTGCTGGAACTGGAACTGGAAACAGGCCGCAAAAACCAGATACGCGCACAAATGCAATCTATCGGTCATCCTATTACAGGAGATTATAAATACGGAGCGGAAACCGACCCCACCGGACGTTTGATGCTGCACGCCCGGAAACTTTATTTTATTCATCCCGAAACGGAAGAAGAAATGTGTTTTGAAACGCGCATACCAGACGCTTTCAACTCTTTAGCTAAACAGACTTAGAAACAATTATAAAAACATGAAAAGACTCGTTAGTATTTTAGCATTAGCACTGATAACGCTAACTATACAGGCTCAGATACTCACGCCTGTAAAATGGAAAGTTAAACTGGAGGATTCAGCTTCTCCGGAAAAAGAAATTGTGTTCACCGCTACTTCTGACAGAGGCTGGCATCTCTATGATATGGATCTGCCAGAAGGAGGACCAGTATCTACGTCATTCACCTTTGAGACTCTGAAGGGAGCCGAACTAATCGGTAAACCGGTCTCCTCCGTCAAACCAACCACGGTTTATGACGAGCTGTTTGCTATGAATCTGCGTTGGTACCCGGGAACTGTCTCTTTTACTCAAAAAATAAAGGTGACCGATCCTGCCAAATTCAAAGTAGAAGGACAGATCGAATTTATGGCTTGTAATGATGAAACATGTTTACCTCCGGATCACGTCGATTTTTCTTTTGACAAAAAGAATATTCAGATGGACGCTTCTGCAGCAAACATAAATCCGACTACAGACAAAGATGATGTAACCGCCCTTCAACCTGATACGGAAAAAGTAGTCCAGGAGGCAGAAGAACTTACTACTCCTGATTTAACAGATAAAACTCCGTCTCCTGCAAAAATAAGCAATGCATTGACAGATGATGCAGCTTTATGGACTCCGGTTATCAGCGAGTTAAAAGGATATGGAGATTCAACAGTTTCAGCCGCAGACACATCTTGGTTATTTATTTTCTTCGCCGGATTCCTTGGTGGTTTAATCGCATTGCTTACGCCTTGCGTATGGCCAATGATACCGATGACTGTCAGTTTCTTCCTGAAACGCACAAAAGATCGTAAAAAAGCAATTCGTGATGCCATCACTTACGGTATTTCCATCATTGTTATTTACCTGATAATGGGATTGCTTATTACCGGTATCTTCGGAGCCAGCGCGTTGAATGACTTATCAACAAATGCAATCTTTAATATTATATTCTTCCTGTTGCTGGTAGTTTTCGCAATCTCCTTCTTCGGAGCATTCGAAATGGTATTACCTGCTTCATGGACAAACAAGCTGGATAATAAAGCAGATTCTACTACCGGTATTTTAAGTATCTTTTTCATGTCGTTTACTTTAGTATTGGTGTCTTTCTCTTGTACGGGTCCTATCATCGGAACCTTACTTGTTCAGGCAGCTTCAATGGGCACAGCAGTTGGCCCGGCAATCGGAATGTTCGGTTTCGCATTAGCATTATCAATACCATTCAGCTTCTTTGCAATCTTCCCGAATATGTTGCAGAGTATGCCAAAATCGGGCGGTTGGCTAAACTCAGTTAAGGTTGTATTAGGCTTCCTCGAACTAGCGTTAGCTTTAAAGTTCCTTTCCGTTGCGGATTTAGCTTATGGATGGCGCTTACTGGATCGTGAAGTATTTATCGTACTCTGGATTATTATATTCTTCTTATTAGGAAGCTACCTGTTAGGCAAAATCAAGTTTAGCCATGACAGTGATGTAAAATATGTATCTGTACCACGCTTATTTATGGCAATTATTTCTTTTTCATTTGCCGTATATATGATACCAGGACTTTGGGGAGCCCCACTAAAAGCAATCAGCGCCTTTGCTCCTCCATTATATACACAGGATTTTAACCTGTATGATAATGAAGTACATGCTGCTTTCGACGATTACGAATCAGGTATGGCTTATGCCAAGAAGGTGAATAAACCTGTTATGATCGATTTCTCCGGTTATGGTTGTGTAAACTGCCGTAAAATGGAAGCTTCTGTCTGGACTGATCCCAAAGTTAAACAGTTACTGGAAAAAGATTATGTATTAATTACATTATTTGTCGACGATAAAACAAAGTTGCCCGCTCCTATTGAAATAGAAGAACATGGCAAAGTACGTAAACTAAAAACTTACGGAGATAAATGGAGTTATCTGCAACGAAGCAAATTCGGAGCTAATGCACAGCCATTCTATGTATTATTAAATAATGAAGGAATGCCATTAGGACCGTCTTATGCATTCGATGAAGACGTTGCAAAATACATCCAGTTCCTGCAAAACGGACTAAAACAATACAAAGAAAAACAAAATAAATAACGGTTTTACCGGAATTACATAAAGGACGCTGATTAAGCAGATCATTATTCTGCAAAGTCTGCGTCCTTTTGCATTACTCATTCCGGTAAATACAAACAAACATTACACAATGAGCAGCAAACAAGAAAAAATGGAAGCCTTTGGCAGATTGCTCGATATTCTGGATGAATTACGGGAAAAATGCCCTTGGGATCGCAAACAGACAAATGAGAGTTTACGTACAAATACGATTGAAGAAACGTACGAGCTTTGTGATGCCATCATGCAAAACGACAATGAAAACATCAAAAAAGAATTAGGTGATTTACTTCTACATGTTGTCTTTTATGCAAAAATCGGTGATGAGAAACAAGAATTTGATATTAAAGATGTATGCGATAGTCTTTGTAACAAACTGATATTCCGCCATCCCCATGTATTTGGCGATACTTCTGCCGATACATCCCAAAAAGTAGAACAAAACTGGGAACAACTCAAGCTCAAAGAAAAGGGAGGCAACAAAACCGTACTGGAAGGAGTTCCCGCATCTCTGCCTTCTATAGTAAAAGCTCACCGCATTCAAGACAAAGCCCGTAATGTAGGCTTTGATTGGGAACAGCGAGACCAGGTTTGGGATAAAGTCAGGGAAGAGTTCAATGAACTTAAAACCGAAATCGATCACATGGAAACTGATAATATGGAAGCTGAGTTCGGAGATTTATTCTTCAGCCTGATTAATGCGGCCCGCTTATACAAAATTAATCCGGACAATGCATTAGAACGTACAAACCAGAAATTCATACGCCGTTTCAATTACCTTGAAGAACATACTATTAAACAAGGGTTATCTCTGAAAGAAATGACTCTGGAAGATATGGACAAACTCTGGAATGAAGCAAAAGCGAAAGGTCTATAAAAACAAAAGGGGAACCGACATCACGTCGCCACCCCTCCCTTAACTTAAACGCCAAAACTAAATCTAAACAAAAAACACAAATAATGATAATATTTTATTTTTTCTGTTTCTCTACCTTCTTTTCTCCCGATTCTCTTATAAAACTTCTCATAAATCGGTTTTCCGCCTCTTTATATTTATAAAGTTTTTCAGGAGAGAGTATTTTTTTAAATTTATTAAAATACTCTTTTTCCAGTTCCACTTCTTTGGCATGTGCTTCTAAACAAGCATCTATTGCTTCAGTGTACTCAACATCCGTAGGAGTATCTTTAGAACGTAACTGCTTACTCAATTTTCTGCAAGAACGACTGGCTTCAAATGTTTTTTGGCGGAACTCATCACAAAGCGGAATAAACAATGCAGCTTCTTCTGGAGTAAGGCCAACCTCTGCCGTTATAAATGCATTTCTTTTTGCTTGAAACGCCTCCCTATCAAAATGTCTTTGTCTCTTCTCTTGCCCGAAAGCATTTATAGAGCTTAGAACTGAAATCGCTACAAATGTAATAAAAAATATTTTATTCATACAAGTATTTTTTCAAAAAAAATTTATTTAGATGACAAAATCTTCAATTTATTTCAGAATCCGCCATTTCTTGATCAAATAAATAATCAGTATACCGTTCTTCCAGATACTCCAGGTATTCTTGATCTTCTTCTGCTTGTATAGCTACCAATGATTCTGAGGGAACCGCAGTTTTCACAATTAAAGGATTTGAAACATTTTCTTCCTTTTGCTGTATTCCCACTATCGCTTTAAAGAATAAGCCCAAACCAGCAAAAACCGCAGCCATATACAACCAGGGGCGTATGCGGTCAAACATAGAGACTTGCTTTTCTCTTGTGTCCGGTTTGTCCGGTAGTTGGTTCATTATTTGAGAAGTAATCCCTTCCATATATCCTTGCGGCACAGAAAAAGGATTCTTACCTTTCAATTGTTCCAGATTATTTTGTTCAGTTTTCATACTTCTCTTTTCTTTTAATACTCCTTTGACGATAATTCGACAAAAAGGTTTAAATATCTTTCGTTAAAAACTCTTCTACTTTTTTTACGGCATGATGATACGAGGCTTTAAGCGCACCTACCGAGGTACCTAAAACATCCGACATATCTTCATACTTCATATCGTCAAAATATTTCATATTAAATACCAACCTCTGTTTCTCAGGCAAAGAAAGAATAGCCTCCTGTAATTTCATCTGGGTAGCATCGCCATCAAAGTATTCGTCACCCTTTAAACGTTCCAGTAGAAAAACATCTGTGTCGTCCACCGACACGTTATTAATAGCCCGCTGTTTATTAAGAAAAGTGATGCATTCATTTATAGCTATCTTGTAAAGCCAGGTGGATAATTTGGCTTCTCCCCTGAAATAATCAATATTTGTCCATGCTTTTAGAAAGGTGTTTTGCAGCAAGTCATTGGCATCATCATGGTTTAACACCATTTTACGTATCTGCCAATATAACTTTTCACCATAGATGTCCACCACCAACGTAAAGGCATCCCTTTGTTTGGCCGGATCACGTAGTTGTTCTACTATTTCATCTTCCGTATATTGTTGCATCTCTCCTATTTTGGTTGTAAATATAAGAAATAATGAAGAAACTACAATTATGCAGATTTGCAGCGCAACCACAAAATAAAAGCGGACAAATAATAATCTGTCCGCTTTTATCTGGTGCCCAGAACAGGACTCGAACCTGCACGATCGCAAAACCACTCGCACCTGAAACGAGCGCGTCTACCAATTCCGCCACCTGGGCAATCTCATACTTTGTTTCGTACTCTTCCGAATGCGCTGCAAAGGTAATTGTTTTTTCTATATATCAAAATTACTTCTTTGTTTTTATCCCTATTTTAAAAAGTCGAGCTATAATCATCCCCTATACTTTAATTACATATATTAATGCAACAACGGCTGCTTCTTTAATAAGAAACAGCCGTTGCTTTTATATTAATGGGATTTGTTGATTACATCATACCGCCCATTCCGCCACCCATACCCGGATTCATTGGAGGCATAGCTGGAGTATCTTCTTTTTTATCAGCGATAACACATTCAGTTGTAAGGAACATACCTGCAATAGATGCTGCATTTTCCAAAGCTACACGAGTTACCTTAGCTGGGTCGATTACACCGGCTGCACACAAGTTTTCATATTTGTCAAGACGGGCATTGTAACCATAGTCGCCCTTGCCTTCTTTTACTTTCTGTACAACAACGGCACCTTCTTTACCTGCATTTTCTACAATCTGGCGAAGCGGTTCTTCAATTGCTCTTTTAACAATTTCAATACCTGTAGTTTCGTCTTCGTTTTCGCCCTTCATGCCTTCCAGAACTTCGATAGCGCGGATGTAAGCTACACCACCACCAGGAACTGTTCCTTCTTCAATTGCAGCACGAGTTGCATGCAAAGCATCGTCAACACGGTCTTTCTTTTCTTTCATTTCTACTTCAGAAGGAGCACCTACATATAATACAGCAACACCACCAGCCATTTTAGCCAAACGTTCCTGAAGTTTTTCTTTGTCGTAATCGGATGTCGTATTTTCAATCTGAGTCTTAATCTGGCCGATACGAGCCTGGATAGCAGCTTTATCACCTGCTCCGTTTACAATTGTAGTTGTATCTTTGTCTACAGTAACCTTTTCTGCTGTACCCAGCATATCTAATGTAGCACCTTCCAGCTTCAAGCCCTTTTCTTCAGAAATTACAGTACCGCCAGTCAATACAGCGATATCTTCCAACATAGCCTTACGACGGTCGCCAAAGCCCGGAGCCTTAACAGCACAAATCTTCAAAGAGCCACGCAGACGGTTAACTACCAATGTAGCCAAAGCTTCGCTGTCAATGTCTTCTGCAATAATCAACAAAGGACGTCCGCTCTGTACAGCCGGTTCCAGAATAGGAAGCAGGTCTTTCAATACAGAAATCTTCTTGTCATAGATCAAAATATATGGATTCTCCATATCGCATTCCATCTTTTCAGTATTGGTTACGAAGTAAGGAGAGATATAACCGCGGTCAAACTGCATACCTTCTACTACGTCTACTGTAGTTTCGGTTCCTTTGGCTTCTTCTACTGTGATAACGCCTTCTTTCTTTACGCGTTGCATAGCTTCTGCAATCAGCTTACCGATGTTTTCATCGCCATTAGCAGATATCTTAGCTACGTGTTCGATCTTTTCGAATTTGTCGCCAACTTCTTCTGCCTGAGCAGCAATACTTTCAACAACTTTTCCAACAGCCTTGTCAATACCACGTTTCAAATCCATAGGATTAGCACCTGCGGTAACGTTTTTCAAACCTACACCAATGATAGATTGAGCCAATACTGTAGCAGTAGTTGTACCATCACCGGCATTATCGTTAGTTTTAGAAGCAACTTCTTTAACCAACTGCGCACCCATATTTTCAAATGGATTAGACAGTTCGATTTCTTTAGCAACCGTTACACCGTCTTTAGTAATATGAGGAGCACCAAATTTCTTTTCAATAATTACGTTACGTCCTTTCGGGCCTAATGTTACTTTTACAGCATTGGCCAACTCATCTACACCTTTCTTCAAAAGGTCGCGGGCATCCATATCGTATTTAATCTCTTTTGCCATGATATTTATAGTCTTTAATGTTATATTTCAGAATAATGAAAATTAGATAATAGCTAAAATGTCAGATTGACGCATGATAAGGTATTTCTCACCATCCAGTTCGATTTCCGTTCCGGCATATTTACCGTACAGGACAGTATCGCCATCCTTCACAACCATTTCTTCATCCTTTGTTCCGTTACCTACGGCAACAACTTCACCCTTTAAAGGTTTTTCTTTTGCTGAATCGGGAATAATGATTCCGCCAAGTGTCTTTTCTTCTGCTGCAGCGGGCTTAATCAGCACTCTGTCTGCTAATGGTTTAATGTTCATCTTCTTTTCTATTTTAATTGTTAATAATATTACTGTAATTTGTGTGTTTGTCACACACGCCTATATATATACCAATTCTGTGCCAAAACGGTTGGTAGAAAAAAGACTGACAATTTTTCACAAGATACGACATTCAATTGCAGACACGACTGACAGGTTGACTTTCTATTTTGTCTCATTTGTTTATTATTTGCCACAAAACACCTGCCGTATTAATTTTAAAGAGCTGAATATTTATCTTTTTTATCGTGAAGTTTTATTCTTTTGACCCGGATAAAAATCAATTTCCAGCCTGGTAAAAATCATTTTTCACCAAGGACGAATTTAATTTCCAGCAGCCCAAAAGCATAAAATGTCAATATGAAAAAGATAAAATCTTCCATACTGACATTTTAATATTGATATGTTTCCTATTAATCTATAAGAAGGGTAGAAATAGAATGAGCCTGAAGTACGGGCTGATAAAGGGCATAAGCCCGTAAATACAAAGAATCTTGTATGAACATATCCGTACCTTCGCGCCCTACTTTATCAAGCGGCAAACCATTGCGGTACTTCTCGTCATAATTTTCTCCGGTATAAGCCGAAGCATAATGTTTATTGTATTTCATCCACGATGGGGGACACCAGGGAGAAGCCCACAGACGTAATTCCGGCTGGTACTTCTGCGCATTGCGGATAAAAGGGATGAGCGTCTGCAAATCGTTGGCTACAGTGAATTGTCCCATAGCAAAATCGCCATCTGTTTCATTATACGAATACCAGTCGCGAGAGAAATCGTTGGCTCCCACCGGCATACGGCATATAGTAAAATTGGCGCCTTCATCCGGAAAGAACAGTTCTTGCATAATATCTTCCCGTTCGTTAGGTGAAAGTTTATTCAATGATAGCCAGCCCAATTCGTTAAAGCAAGCGCCAAAGCCGTCAATCTGTTGCTGGGGTTCATCCACACAAACGGTTACATCTATATTAGGTATCGTGTCCAACGATGCAGACAGAATATCCGGTTGCTTTACCCATGGAATAGAATCCGTAGTAGTTACCCATTCTGCCCTAGGCTGGAAAGTACAAGACGCAAATAAGGAAAATAATGCTCCTGCAAATGAATATAGATATAAAGACTTCATAAAATCATCCGGTATTATTTAAATTGGGAGATCAGCTCGTCTATAGTCACCAGCGTTTGCTCGCCGGTAATCATATTTTTCAAGTTAATCTTATTCTCTGCCATCTCTGTTTCGCCAACAATAGCAACAAAAGGTATCTTTTTGGTATCGGCATATCCCATTTGCTTTTTCATTTTGGCAGATTCGGGATAAAGTTCCGTACGGATACCTGCTGCACGAACTTTAGCAACAAGAGGGAACAAGTAAGCTTCTTCCTTTTCTCCAAAGTTGACAAACAATAATTGAGTAGTCTGTAAAGAATCGGCAGGATACAGATCCAGCTGGTTCAATACATCAAAAATACGATCAGCTCCAAATGATATTCCAACACCCGATACACCTTCCATACCAAATACCCCGGTCAAATTGTCATAGCGTCCGCCTCCGGTGATGCTACCAATTTGCACATCAAGCGCTTTCACTTCGAATATTGCGCCGGTATAATAGTTCAAACCGCGTGCTAATGTTAAGTCAAGTTCCAATTCTGCGTGCAAAGATGTATGTTTTAGCCGATCCAGGATAAAGGCAAGTTCATCTACTCCTTTTAAACCGATTTCAGAATTTGCAAGAATATCACGCAGTTTGCTAACTTTCTCTTCGTTCGTTCCATTCAGCATGATGATGGGTTGCAAACGCCGGATTGCTTCCTCCGAAAGTTCTTTATTGCGAAGTTCTTCGTTTACATTGTCCAAACCGATCTTATCGAGTTTGTCGATAGCAACCGTAATATCAACAATCTTATCCGATTCACCTATAATTTCGGCAATACCGGAAAGAATCTTACGGTTGTTCATCTTTATACAAACGCGGATGCCAAAACGACGGAATACTTCATCCATGATCTGCACCAATTCCACTTCGTTTACCAAAGAGTCTGAACCAACAACGTCTCCATCGCATTGGTAAAACTCACGGTAACGTCCTTTCTGCGGACGATCGGCACGCCATACAGGCTGTATCTGATACCGTTTAAACGGAAAACTTATCTCATTACGATGCTGAACCACAAAACGGGCAAAAGGAACAGTAAGGTCATAGCGCAGACCTTTCTCACAAGCTTTCACTCCAAATTTAACAGCATTGCGTTCTAACAATTCTTCATCTGTAATACCTGCAAAACAATCACCTGAATTCAATATCTTGAAAAGCAGCTTATCACCTTCTTCTCCATACTTTCCCATCAATGTAGAAAGGTTTTCCATTGCCGGAGTTTCTATTTGTTGAAATCCGTACAGATGATAAACTTCACGGATTGTATTAAATATATAATTACGTTTCGCCATTTCTTCGGGCGAAAAGTCGCGTGTACCTTTTGGGATAGATGGTTTTTGCATGACTAACTTGTTATTTATTATTCCGGCCACAAAGGTAATGCTTTTGTAGAAATAGGAAAGTTTATCCGGCAAGTTAGTTGACAGCAAGGTTTTAATTCTTATATTTGTGAAAGCATATATCATCATTCATGAGAGATATTTCACCTTTCAGTTGGGTCATTTCATACCAATGGAAGGTGTGCTATTAATAGCCTTTGGCTTCTTTGCGTGGATGAAATATGATGAATGGCTAGAGAAAAAAGACAATAAACATTCTTCTAAATAAAAAAGCCTGAGGCATCAAACCTCAGGCTTTTATTTTACCTACTTCCCTCATCAGTCTCTACTTCTCGCTCCCAGGAATATCATTATATAATATAATAATGTAGCCAACGAACCTAAAGCGGCAACCACATACGTATAAGCAGCCGAGCGCAAAGCATCTTCCGCTTTATCATGTGTATATGCATTCGTTATACCTGCCTGATTTAACCATGCCAAAGCACGCTGACTGGCATTTATCTCCACGGGCAAGGTAATAAAACTGAATATGGTGGTTGAAGCAAATAAGATTATACCAAACAACAACAACTGAGGAAACTGGTGGATCAATAACATACCACCCAACAATACCCATGTCATTATGTTCGAGGCAAAGCTTACCACCGGCACTAATGCCGAACGCATCTTCAACGGAGCATAAGCTGTAGCATGCTGCACCGCATGTCCGCATTCGTGAGCAGCCACGGCAGCGGCGGCAATACTATTACTATAATAAACAGATTCACTCAAGTTTACTGTATGGTTGGCAGGATTGTAATGATCAGTCAAATGTCCCGGTGTTGAAATTACCTTTACATCATAGATTCCATTGTCGTGCAACATCTTTTCTGCAATATCCTTTCCGGTCATACCATTCGGCATAGGTATCTTTGAATACTTCTCAAACTTATTTTTAAGACGAGAAGATACCAACCAACTTAATAAAGCAAAGCCTATAAATATAATCCAATACATGCTCATAAATTTCTTTCTAATTTAGTTTGTTTATAAAACCTACGGCAAAAAGTCTGCCAAACATAAAAATGGCAGTAGACAGCCCTTACGGGATGTGGTCTTCTGCCATTTTGTATCTTATTTTTAATTAATCTTCTGTATATCTGACAATCGTCTGTTCACGATCCGGGCCAACAGAAACGATTTTAACAGGAACCCCCAACTCTTCTTCCAGGAATGACAAATAAGCATTAAATTCTTCGGGGAATTCATCCTCGCTCTGCATTTTTGTCATATCAGTCTTCCAACCTGGCAATTCAACATATACAGGTTCTACGGTTCCTTCTATTTCATAAGGGAATTCGGTCACTTCCTCTCCGTTGATCTTATATGCCACACAAGCCTTAATTGTATCGAAAGTATCCAACACATCGCTCTTCATCATGATAAGCTGGCTAACACCGTTTATCATTACAGCATACTTCAAAGCTACCAGATCAATCCAGCCACAACGACGTTTACGTCCGGTAACAGAACCAAACTCATGACCCAATTCACAAATCATATCGCCTGTATTATCAAACAACTCCGTAGGGAAAGGTCCGCTGCCTACACGCGTGCAATAAGCTTTGAAAATACCGTATACGTCGCCTATATTACGGGGAGAAACACCCAAACCCGTACAACATCCGGCACAGATCGTATTGGAAGAAGTTACGAACGGATATGAACCAAAATCTATATCCAACATTGTACCCTGAGCACCTTCTGCCAAAACAGACTTGCCTTCTTTCAAGAAGTTATTGATTACATGTTCGCTATCTATCAACTTAAACTGTTTCAGGTATTCCAACGCTTCAAACCATTGAGCTTCCAATTCTTTTATATCATATTCATAGTTCAATGAGCGCAGAATAGACTCGTGGCGGCCTTTTGCGGCAGCATACTTTTCTTCGAAATTATATAGCAAGTCACCTACACGGACACCGTTACGGCTAACCTTATCGGTATAAGTAGGACCGATGCCTTTACCTGTGGTTCCGATCTTTCCAGAACCTTTGGCAGCTTCGTAGGCAGCATCCAGAATACGATGCGTAGGAAGAATAAGATGGGCTTTCTTTGAAATATACAGTTGCTTTGTCAAATCATGCCCACTGGCAGCCAAAGCTTCTGCTTCTTGTTTAAACAATAGCGGATCCAGAACCACACCGTTACCGATAACATTTACTTTTCCTCCCTGAAAGATACCGGACGGGATAGAACGTAGCACATACTTTTCACCGTTAAACTCTAAAGTATGCCCTGCATTGGGACCACCCTGAAAACGAGTTACCACATCGTAATTCGGAGTCAGGACATCAACAACTTTACCTTTGCCTTCGTCACCCCATTGCAATCCTAATAAAACATCTACTTTCATTTTTCTATATATAATAGGCTGTTAATATTCTATTTACTCAATTTCTGCATTTTATACTTATACTTGCATTTACTGCATATGCCATAAATATATAAACTGTAATATTCCGGCGTAAACCGGGATATTTTCAAACTATCCAGATCCGCCTTCAATATATTATTACGCACTTCACGTATTGCCCCGCACTTCGTACAAACCAGATGCAGGTGCGTATCTGCCAACAATCTCAATTCATACTGTACGACCTTGGTATTAACCTGATGACGTACAATCAGCCCGGCATCAACCAATACTTCCAGCGTATTATAAAGCGTAGCTTTGCTAACATGAAAATTACCATCTTCTAATTGCTGATGGAGCATGCACATATCAAAATGTCCGGGGAAAGCACATATATATTTCAATATAGTGTATCTTTCCTCAGTCTTCCGCAATTTCTTATCAGTAAGATACTCGGTAAACAAAGTCTGCATTTCGGTATATTCTTTCGCTTCCATTTTTTGCAAGCCACGCGAACGACAAAGTTAGCGCATTTATTTTAAACGCAAAGCCTTAGAGGTAATATTCAAATTCAAATTTTAATTCATTATAAATTTCCTGCAAGTCCGGACGGCTTTCAAAAACGTGAATCTGTTCGAACCCGCTTAATATCTGCATGGACTGTACCTCTGACTGACGACCATAAAATTTCATGGCACTTATAGCCGCCTGCCGCTCCATTAATGAAGCACCGGACTCTTCATCAGTTACCGTATGCATCAACTCCGATACCAGAACCTCAGCACTGACGGGAAGCATAACATTCTGTCCTTTTTTAAACAATTCACTCCAGATCAGGAAAGCCAGAGTCCGGGAAAATTTATCTTTTTTATTATTGATAAGCTCTAAAGTCAAGTCTCCGGCAAAGGACAGTTTACTAAACAAGTTCCTGCTGCATTGTTCCGCAATTTCCAAATAAGGAATCTCCGCCATCCACTGTTTAGCCTGCCCCATTGTAAAGGTCTCTACAGGCTGTAACATCGTAGCCAGCATCTTAAACTCCCGGATATCTTCTTTCCATAAAGCAGCAGCCAAATCTGCATCTTTCTCATACAACGCTGCTATTTGCTTTACTTCAGGATACGGAACACCGAAGTTTAATTTATAAACAATTCCTTTTTCACGCATACTGGTTGAAATAACACCATTCATTGCCAGACGCAAATGCGTGCGTATTTCCTTTATCTTATCTTCTGTCATAGCCCTAACTGCCAACTATCAATTGCCTTTTAATTATAAGAAGGCAAGAACGAATATTCTTTACTATAGCGAAGCATCTGATCGGCATAGCCTTCTGTATAGTCCAAAACAATATCTACCACCTCACCTTTTTCATTCTTCACCTCTTTCATAACCGGATTCACAAATCCTTTATATGGAGCAAGATTAAGTTTGGCATAACGTTCCAGCACTTCGGCATGCAGTTCCGAATCCACTTTTACACCATAATCTTCCACAAGTTTCTTGCCGGCTACAAAATCTCCTTCACTTTTAATACGCTGCACTTCGGCCAACAGTTCTCCAAACAGATTGCGCAGCTTAGCATAATCATTTACAACAACAAAAGTCTTTCCGTCTCTCTTTTTCAGTTCTATTACATTGTCGGTTTTTCCTTTTTCAAATACCCATTTGGCAATTAGCTGACGGTTACGCATATGAGCTTCTTCTACATTCTTTCCCTTTTCAATACGGACAAGTTGAGTCATCAAACCATTCATTATATATTTATAATATTCAGCCTTATATGCCTCTGCATCCGGCACAAGTCCTAATTCTACTATTTTAGGATCGCCCAGATAATACAAACCAAACAAGTCGGCACGGGTTTCTTCCAGTGTAGAACTATAAGCCTTCAATGCATCCGGATCGGTACCTGGCAGCAGTTTTCCTGAACCATGTCCCAGGCATTCATGCAAGTCGGTATGTAAATTATCTGTTATAAAACCGTATTTATTCAAAGCGTTTCGCTCGGTTTCGCTCCATACAAACTCTTCGTTAAAGCCGTTTCCCTGGGAAGCCTTATCGTATGCCTCCGTAATATTCTCTATTGTCACCGACTTTGAACCATGATCCCGGCGAATCCAATCTGCATTCGGAAGATTAATGCCAATCGGAGTAGCCGGATAACAATCGCCACCTAACATAGCTACTGTAATTACTTTTGCGCTAACGCCTTTTACTTTTTCCTTTTTAAACCTGGTATCTACAGGAGAATGATCTTCAAACCATTGGGCACTGTCGCTAATTAATTTTGTACGTTTAGTGGCTTCGTTGTTTATAAAGTTAACAGTCGATTCCCAGCTGGCTTTCATTCCCAGCGGATCACCGTATGTTTCGATAAAACCATTTACAAAATCTACCTCCGAGTCCGTATCTTCCACCCATAAAACAGAATAGGCATCAAAGGTTTTCAAATCTCCGGTCTTATAATATTCTATCAGCTTTTCTATAATAGCTTTCTGCGCATCATTCTCAGCAAACGGCACTGCCTTTTGCAGTTCAGCCACGATCTGTTCTATTGCCTGAGAATATAATCCTCCGACTTTCCAAACCTTTTCAACTATTTTTCCGTCTTCTTTTACCAAGCGACTATTCAATCCATACGAAACAGGCGTATGATCTTTCGGATCTTTCATTTTCCCATAATAAGCTTCAACTTCCGGCTGGGTAATACCGCCACCATAATAGTTATTGGCCGAAGCTAATATAATATCTTCATCTCCACTCTGAATCGTTCGTTTAGCCATTACTGCAGGATCAAACAATACAGGAGACAACTCCTGTATCAACTGCTCCACGCCCTGTCCGTCACGAACAGGAAGCTTTGCAACATCAACCTGTCGGACACAATCTGCAAAGAACTCTGGGGTAAAGGCTGGAATAAATTTATCTTCAGCATAATGATGATGAATGCCATTAGCAAACCAAACTCGTTTCAGGTAAATTTCCAATGCTTTAAACTGCGGATTTTGTTTATCTCCTTCATAATTTTGATAAATGGCTTCCAGTGTACGGCGGATAGCCAGGTTGTAACGGTTATTCTGGTCATACAAAATATCACGTCCCATCAATGCCGCTTCAGACAAATGATACAGAAGCTGCTTTTGTTTCAGTGAAAGAGACTCAAAGCCGGGTACTCTATAACGAAGTATTTGCAGGTCGGCAAATTGATCTGCAACATAATCAAAATCATTGTTATTTACTTCGGCCTTCTCAGCCTTTTGGCCTATACAGGCTGTCATCGCCATTGCAGTCATAAGTGATACTATTATTTTCTTCATACTATATTATATCTTGAAGTTCTTTCTATAATGTATATTAAAAACGGGTTATCATGCAAAGATAACCACTTTACCACATTCCGAAAACAAATAGCAAAACTTTTAGCCTTGCTTAAAGAACTCCTTATTGTTTCATTAGGATGAAACTTTTGTTTCTTCAGCATAAAACTTTTGTTTCACCCCGATGAAACACCTATAATCAACGGCAAAAGGATTTATTTTATTGCCGCCACCCTGACTCTCTGTTATCTAAAAAAATAACAGTACCTTTGCACTTTATATTTTAATTTATGGAAGTAGCAGCATTAGTATCAGGAGGAGTAGACAGTTCTGTAGTTGTTCACATGTTAAAGGAAGCGGGATACAATCCCACCATCTTCTATATCCGGATAGGAATGGAGGATAAAGACGGCTACATAGACTGTCCTGCAGAAGAAGACATCGAGATCACTTCTTATATTGCCCGTAAATATGGCTGCAAATTTGAAGTGGTTTCTCTGCATGAAGAATATTGGGAACGGGTCGTAAGCTATACGATCGATTCCGTTAAACGCGGCCTTACGCCAAATCCCGACATGATGTGCAACAAATTCATCAAGTTCGGATGTTTTGAAGATAAATGGGGTAAAGACTTTGATAAGATAGCAACCGGCCATTATGCCACGACAACAGAAATAAACGGCAAGGTATGGCTTTCGACAGCCAAAGACCCGGTAAAAGACCAGACCGATTTCCTCGGACAAATCACCCGTTTACAAATCAGGAAACTGATGTTCCCTATTGGCCATTTAATGAAAAGCGAGGTACGTGCTATCGCAGAAGAGCAAAAACTCCCCAGTGCCAAACGCAAGGATAGCCAAGGCATTTGCTTTTTAGGAAAGATTAACTATAACGATTTCATAGAGCGCTATTTAGGACGACGCGTAGGCAAAATTGTAGAACTGGAGACTGGAAAAATTTTAGGCAAACATAATGGTTATTGGTTTCATACCATCGGACAACGCAAAGGTTTAGGCTTAAGCGGTGGCCCTTGGTTTGTGATCAAGAAGGATATCAAACGCAACATTATCTATGTTTCCAACGGTTATGACCCGGAAACGCAGTACGGCAAAGTAATTAACCTAAATGGCTTCGATTTCATTACAGAAGACCCATGGGGAGATTTTGCCGACGAAAAGGAAATTACGTTCAAGATCCGTCATACGCCGGAATTTACCCACGGACGTATTCGCCGCATAGGCGACCTTTACCGCATAGAATCCGACAACAAAATTCAAGGAATAGCTCCCGGTCAATATGGTGTGGTTTACGACAAAGAACACCATCTTTGCCTTGGCAGCGGTATGATTATAGAGGAAGAGAAATAGGCAAGTTTTCAAAATAACCCTATACACGCATCAATATTCTCCTACCTATTCCAGGAGAAAGCAAGATTATACTGATGGGAACGACATTTGCTACCTCTTTCAGTCGCTATCTTCTTTCTGGCTCATTAAATGCCCGGATCGGGAAATGGACAGTCAATGCAGCTGCCTCAGCTACCTTCATACCCAAAGATGGAAGTGAAATGACATCAGTCAGACTATATCCGGATAATAAAACCAGTTTTTCAAGTTTATCCAAATTCGACAATAAGGGTTCCATCCTGAAATGGATTGTAGATTATGCCAATAAAGTCTCACTCTCCTGGAGTTTTAAGAGCGGTAAGAAGGTGAACAAAAGATTCAGTCAACAAAAGAAAAAAAACATGGATTGTCGCAGGTTTATGCTGCTGTATATCCCCCATTGTCAGTATGTTTGCAGCTATGCCAATTCTATTTGTGGAAGCGCTTATCGTTTCCATGACAACAACAATGCTCGGATTAGTAATCAAAGCAAAGGTAATCAACAACTAACGGCTTATGTTTAAAGAATTAGATCCATTACTTCATTCACAATTACGGTTGGCTGTCATGTCCATTCTTCTCTCGGTAGAAGAAGCGGATTTTGTCTATCTGAAAGAGAAAACAGAAGCTACGGCCGGCAATTTAAGTGTACAAATAGATAAACTGAATGAAGCAGGCTACATCCAGGTAGAAAAGAGCTTTGTCGGCAAGAAAGCCCGAACCATACGTTAATGCGTTGAAAGGGTACATTGGATAAAGAGAAATAAAAAAAGCCTGTCAATTGTTTTGACAGGCTTTTTTGTATTATTAATATGAAAAATTTATTTGATCACATACAATGAACTGATAGATTCGTCTTTACATACACGACGGATAGCCTCAGCAAACATATCTGCAATAGAAAGCACTTTCACCTTCTCGCATTTTTTTGCATAAGGTATAGAATCGGTAAAGATCATCTCTGTAAGCGCGGACTGGTCTACACGCGTAGAAGCAGGATCCGACATTACGGCATGACTGGCAATGGCACGTACGGATTTAGCTCCATTTTCCATCATCAGGTTAGCAGCCTTTGTAATAGTTCCAGCTGTATCGACCATGTCATCAACCAATAATACATCCAATCCTTTCACATCACCAATAATACGCATCTCTGCCACTTCATTGGCACGTAAACGGGATTTATGGCAAATCACCATTGGCAAGCCCAAATATTTAGAATAACTGCTGGCACGTTTTGTACCACCGACATCCGGCGTAGCTATGCACAAATTATCCATTGGTAAAGAAGACTTGATATAATCAAGGAATACGGATGATGCATACAAGTGATCTACCGGGACATTGAAAAATCCCTGAATCTGATCAGCATGCAGATCCATCGTAATCAAACGGTTAATACCTGCCGTACTTAACATATCAGCAATTAACTTAGCACCGATTGACACACGGGGTTGGTCTTTTCTGTCTTGGCGTGCCCAGCCAAAATAAGGAATTACCGCAATGATAGAATGAGCCGAAGCACGTTTGGCTGCATCAATCATTAAAAGCAGTTCCATCAAATTGTCCGAATTAGGAAACGTAGATTGTACCAAGAATACATCCCTGCCACGAATAGATTCTTCGTAAGAAACCGAGAATTCTCCATCGGCAAAGTGTTGAATGTTCATCTGCCCCAGAGGACAACCTAGACTGTTGCAAATTTTCTCTGCAAGATACCGGGAGTTGGTTCCCGAAAACACCAAGAAAGGAGTTTGTGCACTCATTATTCCGAATATTTATCTTAAAGTGAATTGTTTTAATGTGCCGCAAAGGTATAAAACAATTGTCAATTATTATAAGTAAATTTCAATAATTTGCCGGAATAAGCAGAAAGCACTACCTGATAAGGGTAAGCATCAGTGAGTGTACTAACGGTATGTTCTGTTGTCAGCAGGTCTGTCAATACAGCTGCTTTGTTATCTTCAAAACCTAATGCTTTAAATGCATCAGCCGGTATTTCCACGCGTACAGTTTGCTCCGCCTTGTCAAAATTAACTACAACCAATAAAACTTCATTTTTATACTTACGCATAAACACATATTGACGATGCGAATTAAAATACGGATTCGATTTATTTGCATACATCAAATCATAAAACTCGCCATTTGCAATAACAGGCTCATCGTGCACTACATTCAATAATTTACCATATACTTCACGTAGCCGTTTCTGATCATCAGTTAGTTTTCCTCCGTCAAACTTCCAGTCATCGATCCAATTACGCAAAGACTCCACACTCCAATAATCAAAAATTGTGGTACGTCCGTCACGACCGCTAAACCCTTCCTGATCCATGCCACGTTCACCAACCTCCTGACCGCTATATATCATTACCGGATTCACATTCATTGCTGCGGAAACAATCATGCCGGGAACTCCGGGACGGGCATCGCCCGCAAAGAAATCCGAAGCGATACGTTGTTCATCATGGTTTTCCAAGAAATTCAACATATTATGCCGGATACCTTCCAACGCTTGCCAGGAATATGTAATATTACTCGCAGGAGCCCGCCCCGTCATAACCGCACGGACTGTATCATACAAGCCTACTTTATCGTATAAATAATCAAAATGTCCGGTATAAATATAATTCCGATACTCGTCCGGATTATATACTTCAGCAATGAATATTATATCCTTATAGATCTTCTTTACCTCAGGAATAACCCAATTCCAGAACTCAACCGGAACCATCTCCGCCATATCGCAGCGGAAACCGTCAACACCTTTATCTGCCCAAAACAGTAAAATGTCTAACATTTTATCCCATGTACCGGGACGAGGATCAAAATGGCAGGTTCCGCCATTCATATAATCTACACCATAATTCAGTTTCACGGTCTCATACCAGTCATTTTTTCCCGGAGAAGCACTAAAACAATTATTTCCTGTAACTTTAGCAGGGAATTCGCTATATTCGTAGTCTTCTTCCTGAGCTCCGAAATGCAGCGTTAGCGACTGCCCCGGCATATAATAAAAATTATTATTCGCATCAAATGCTTTTGTTGTATTATCTTGCTGTCCCAAATCTTGCACAAACGGCAGCCGGACATCCGAATTATATTGACGTGCCACATGGTTCGGCACAAAGTCTATAATAACTTTCATTCCGGCATTGTGCGTACGCTTCACCAGTTCTTCAAACTCCTTCATTCGCCCATGTACGTTGTCCGCCAAGTCCGGATCTACATCATAATAATCTTTGATTGCGTAAGGGGAACCGGCCTTGCCTTTCACTACGGCATTATGATCTTTACGTATCCCATAAGCTGTATAGTCTGTTTTTGTTGCATGCTCTATTACTCCGGTATACCAAATATGAGTTATCCCCAACTCCTTAATTTTGGCTAAAGCTTTCGGCGTAAAAGCAGAGAACTTTCCTACGCCATTCTTCGTTTTATCTCCATACTTTACCAGGGAAGCATTCAAGTTCCCGAACCATCGAGGGAACACCTGATAAATAACCATCTTTTCCATTTGTTTCATCGTGTTATTCATCGACTCAGTTTTTTATTTCCGGAAAGCCCCGCACAAAAATCATTAAGGCTGTAAAGCTCTGTTCTTTTTTGTAGTAATAGCTTTCACCAACGTTTCAAATTTGTTTTCCCGTAACACTTTCTCGAAAGCGCGTCCGGCAGCGGCATAACCGATATTTGTTATAGTCTCTACATTTTCAAGGTCGAAAGTTTTATACAGCCCGAACTCTTCCGCTTCTATCAACACATCGCACATCTCCCGGTCTTCCAGTGTATTGGCACGGAACATATAATGATAAGACCGTTCTGCGATATGAAATATCGTCTGCTTATATTTTTGAGAAACAAGCGGACTTACATTCACGCCTATTACTTTATCACATACATCACGTATTATCGAGACAGGGAAATTATGGAACAATCCGCCATCCACATAATGCACTCCATTTATCACAACCGGACTGAATATAATAGGAATGCTGCATGAAGCCGTAACAGCTTCAACAATAGGACCGCTCCGGAACTCATGACTTTCGCCATTATCCAAATCGGTTGCCATAATTACAATCGGGATCCTCAAATCCTCTATATTTTTAGTTCTCAAATGCCTTTTCAGAAAATAACGGAAGCGTTTACTATCAAACAATCCGGCTTTGGGCAACTGTAACTGGGCGAATTCAGAAAACTCGCGTCCGGTAAAAAGTTCCTTGATTTCGTCTGCCGTATATCCGTCTGCAAACAACGTTCCCATCAAAGCTCCTACACTTGTTCCGGCTATTATATCCGGCATCAATGCACATTCTTCAAGCATTTTGAAAACTCCGATATGCGCAAAACCCTTTGCTCCTCCTCCACTCAGAGCTAAACCTAATTTATAAGCTTTACGATCCGTTTCTCCTGTCATCTGCATTTCACTTCTTTATATCGGTAACAAATATGCTGTTTTTTTTAGTATGAAACATAATTATTCATGAAAAAGTTTCCCACCGGTTATATTTTTGCTACATTTACGGATAAAGATAAAGCGTCAATATTTCTACTATATTACATAAACTTTAAATCTGTCGGCTATGGTTACAAGTATTTTCTGGATTATTCCGCTGGCGTCTCTCATAGCGCTGGCGTTTGCCTGGTATTTCTTCAGACAGATGATGAAAGAGAGTGAGGGTACTGAATTAATGGCAAAAATTGCATTGCATGTACGTACGGGAGCCATGTCTTATCTGAAACAACAATACAAAGTAGTGGCTCTTGTCTTTCTTGGCCTTGTTGTCTTGTTTTCCATTATGGCTTACGGTTTGAAAGTTCAGAACGAATGGGTGCCCATTGCATTTCTGACAGGCGGCTTTTTCTCAGGGCTTGCCGGGTTCCTCGGAATGAAAACAGCGACTTATGCTTCTGCACGGACAGCCAATGCAGCACGTACATCATTAAATAAAGGGTTACAAATAGCTTTCCGAAGCGGTGCCGTTATGGGATTAGTTGTGGTAGGACTCGGATTGCTCGATATTTCATTCTGGTATATATTACTGAACGCCTTTATTCCGGAAGAAGCATTAGCCCCGACACACAAACTTACAATCATTACAACAACAATGCTGACATTCGGAATGGGTGCCTCAACACAAGCTCTGTTCGCCCGCGTAGGTGGTGGCATTTACACCAAAGCCGCAGATGTAGGAGCTGATCTTGTTGGTAAGGTTGAAGCAGGAATTCCAGAAGACGATCCACGCAATCCGGCTACTATTGCAGACAATGTTGGTGATAATGTTGGCGATGTTGCAGGCATGGGAGCCGATTTATACGAATCCTACTGCGGTTCTATCCTTGCCACTGCAGCATTAGGCGCAGCGGCTTTTGTTGCATCAGGCGATACAGAGATGCAATACAAAGCTGTTATTGCACCCATGTTAATTGCTGCCGTAGGCATCGTTTTATCAATCATCGGTATATTTGCCGTACAAACCAAAGAAGATGCTTCAATAAAAGCATTGTTAAAAGCATTGGCCATAGGAACAACACTCAGTTCGGTACTGATTGCTATTTCCACATTCGGTATATTATACCTGTTAGGTATGCAGAATTGGTTCTGGATAGGATGTTCCGTTATAATCGGTTTATTAGTAGGCATAGTTATCGGACAAGCAACGGAATACTATACCTCCCAGTCATACAAACCTACCCGAAACGTATCTCTAGCCGGATTAACCGGCCCTGCCACTGTGATCATCTCCGGTCTGGGATTAGGTATGCTTTCAACAGCCATTCCTGTATTGGCTGTCGTCACAGGCATTATATGTTCTTTTTTATTTGCTTCCGGGTTTGATTTCAACAACGTAACTATGGGATTATACGGAATCGGCATAGCTGCTGTGGGCATGCTTTCTACCTTAGGTATCACATTAGCGACAGATGCCTACGGACCGATAGCAGACAATGCCGGAGGAAATGCAGAAATGTCAGGACTAGGGAAAGAAGTACGCAAGCGTACCGACGCATTGGATTCTCTGGGAAATACTACGGCCGCTACAGGCAAAGGTTTTGCCATTGGTTCGGCAGCATTAACAGGACTGGCATTGCTGGCTTCTTATATTGAAGAGATAAAAATAGGACTATTACGGCTTGGCGAAACAGTTCTTTCTTTTGCCGATGGACGTACTATCGAAATATCCAAAGCTTCTTTCTCCGACTTCATGTTTTATTATGATATTACATTGATGAATCCAAAAGTATTATCCGGCATGTTTATCGGTTCTATGATGGCCTTCATGTTTTGTGGGCTTACCATGAATGCTGTAGGACGTGCAGCAGGCCACATGGTAGAAGAAGTTCGCCGCCAGTTCCGCGAAATAAAAGGTATCCTTACCGGCGAGGCTGAACCAGATTACGCCCGCTGTGTAGAAATAGCAACAAAAGGTGCTCAACACGAAATGGTTCTTCCCTCCATGCTGGCAATTATTGCTCCGGTATTGACAGGTTTTATATTCGGTGTTTCGGGTGTTGTAGGCCTACTTATTGGCGGATTAAGTACCGGATTCGTACTGGCTGTATTTATGGCTAATGCCGGCGGTGCCTGGGATAATGCAAAGAAACATATTGAAGAAGGTAATCATGGGGGCAAAGGAAGCGAAGCCCACAAAGCAACTGTCGTTGGAGACACTGTTGGCGATCCGTTCAAAGACACATCCGGTCCAAGTCTCAACATACTCATTAAACTTATGAGTATGGTTGCAATTGTAATGGCCGGCCTGACTGTGGCCTGGAGTATATTCTGATTAATAGCCCTAAATGGGTTTATGTCTATGGCAAATGCTATTCTGTTTATAGAATACGGTAGTATTTTCCCGCCTAAAAAAGTTGAGTTGATAACTGTCAACCGCTTGGCTGACAGTTATCAACTCAACTTTAGTTCGGTATGTCCTGTCCCAGGATCATTTGTATCAATCCTACAACATGATCCTCCGCAATATTGGGCTGGAATTTCAATGTCATTTCCACTCCATTTTTTGAATTCCGAGGTTTCAAATCCGAAGTAAATACACCTTTCGGCAACGTAACTTTTGCGAGCTGTGCTACATCCTTTAACTCTTTACGAGAAGCCTCCGGCACCGGAGAAGCCGCTACCTCTCCATTAGCTACCTTCATAGCTCTTTCCCCCATCACGTCGGCTTCATGTTCAAGCTCTGCATTGTCATTCACAGGCATTCCGCCTACTACGGTCGTAGGCTGCACACGTCCTTGCATTTGCTGAACTACATGCCAGGCTTCATGAGATAAAAGGTGCTCCTGTCCCGGACCTAAATAAATATTTGTTCCTTGTGCATAAGCAAGCGCATTAATGTTTGCCGGCCTGGGAGAGTCATAATGCACTCTTACATCATCTAACGTAAAGCCAGAGAGAGTCTCGATTGCACTCTTTAAGTCCTGAGGCAATTCCTTTACATATCCTGCCATAATTATTATCTGTTTACCCTCCTACTCTGTTAAAGGCTTTTCGGAACCCGCCTGTTATTTTGTTATCTCTGTAAGCCTACGGAAACAAAACTAAAGGCTACGTAAAAAGATAACTATTATAATTTGTGAAACAGGGAATCCGGTTTGCGAACAATAGAAAAAGAGCTTCCTGATAAAATTCAAACTCTCATCCGCAGGAATATATATTTTAACAACGATCTGTAAGCCAAAATGAAGATTTGCTTGTATCTTTGCCGCCGGTATAACATAAAAACAATCCGTATGTCAATCTCACGCTTTAATGCAGTAGAGAAGGCTTCCAACCGTAAAGCCGTCGAAGTAATCACTCCCAATCGTAAAGTATCCGAATATTTCGGTGAGAATGTTTTTAACCGTAAGGCTATGCAAAAGTATCTTTCGCAAGAAACTTACAAAGCCTTAACCCACGCCATTGACAATGGTGCTCCTATCGACCGGCAATTTGCTAACCACGTAGCTGCCGGTATGCGTATGTGGGCCCTGGAAAAAGGCGTTACCCACTACACGCACTGGTTTCAACCACTTACAGACGGAACTGCCGAAAAGCATGACGCTTTTGTTGAACATGACGGCAATGGCGGCATGATTGAAGAATTCAGCGGAAAACTGCTTGTACAACAGGAACCGGATGCATCCAGCTTTCCAAACGGAGGTTTAAGAAACACCTTCGAAGCCCGCGGATATTCGGCCTGGGATCCTTCGTCTCCGGCATTCATCGTAGACGACACTTTATGTATCCCTACCGTCTTCATTGCCTACACAGGCGAAGCGTTAGACTATAAAACTCCGTTGATCCGCTCGGTTGAGGCTTTAGGAAAAGCGGCAAAAGAAGTTTGCAACTATTTTGATGAAGACGTAAATAAAGTAATCACCTTCCTTGGCTGGGAACAGGAATATTTCCTGGTTGATGAAGATTTATATTCTGCACGCCCGGACTTATCATTGACAGAACGTACTTTACTGGGACACGAAAGTGCCAAAAACCAGCAGTTGGACGATCATTATTTCGGCGCCATTCCTTCTCGTGTACAAGAGTTCATGAAAGAGTTGGAAATCGAATGTTATAAACTGGGTATTCCGGTAAAAACCCGCCATAATGAGGTTGCTCCGAACCAGTTCGAATTAGCACCTATTTATGAAGAATGTAATCTGGCAAACGACCATAACCAGTTACTCATGTCGGTTATGAAACGCGTTGCACGGCATCACAATTTCCGTGTATTGTTGCACGAAAAGCCATTCAACGGTGTGAACGGTTCGGGCAAACACTGCAATTGGTCGATGGGTACAGATACAGGCATCAACTTATTCTCACCGGGCAAAGACCGCGAAGACAATTTGCGCTTCATTACTTTCGTAGTCAACACTCTGATGGCTGTATATAAATACAATGCATTACTGAAAGCCAGTATTGCATCGGCTACGAATGCACATCGTTTGGGAGCAAACGAAGCGCCTCCTGCAATCATTTCCTCTTTCCTGGGAACACAGATTTCAGAGATATTGGACAAGTTCGAAAACAGTTCCATTGAAGATGCCATAGAAGTAGACGATAAGAAACGCTTACATCTGGGATTCGGGCAAATACCCGAACTGTTATTAGATAATACCGACCGTAACCGTACGTCGCCTTTTGCTTTCACCGGGAACCGTTTTGAGTTCCGTGCATTGGGTTCATCAGCCAACTGCGGTTCGGCCATGCTGGCATTAAATTCTGCCGTAGCCTATCAGCTACGCCAATTCAAGAAAGATGTGGAAGCACTTCGCGCTGCCGGAAAAAGCAAGGAAGCTGCCATCTTTGAAGTACTGAAAGAGTATATAAAAGAATCCAAACCGATCCGTTTCGACGGTAACGGTTACTGCGACGAATGGAAAGCGGAAGCTGCACGCCGCGGGCTGGATTGCGAAAACAGCGTTCCGTTACAATACGATGCTTATCTAAAACCGGAAGTAATAAAAATGTTTACAGCTACCGGCGTACTGAGTGAGAAGGAGCTGGAAGCACGCAACGAAGTAAAATGGGAAGTCTATATCAAAAAAGTACAGATAGAAGCGCGCGTATTGGGTGATCTGTCAATGAACCATATCATTCCGGTAGTACTGCATTACCAGTCTTTATTACTCAGCAATATCACCAAACTAAAAGAGACATTCAGTGCGGAAGAATATGAGGAGTTGGCTGCAGAGCCGCGTCGTTTGGTACGTAAAATATCTCAGCATGTAGGTTGCGTTACAAAAATGACAGACGAAATGATCGAAGCCCGCAAGATGGCAAACCGCATCGGCGACCTTCGCACACGTGCTGTTGCTTATCACGATACAGTGGCTCCTTATCTGGATGCTATACGCGACCATATAGATGAGTTGGAACTGATGGTGGACAACCAGATGTGGCCGCTACCGAAATACCGCGAACTGTTATTTATCCGGTAAACACGACCCTACGGAATATAAGAGAGGGGCTGTCTGATTGTTCAGACAGCCCCTCTTCTTTTGTTAACTCTATTTCATAGCTTTAGGCTACTAAAATTTCACGTATGGTGCTTTCATCAAGAAGTCGTAATCATATTTCACTGCTTGTAGCGGTGTCATATTATAAGTTTCCTGTTCTATGAAGTAATCTTCCAATCCGGCTTTATCCGCCACGGCAAACAAAGCTTTGAAATCTACCATGCCTTTTCCCATTTCCGTACTACCTTTTCCATTCGGATTGGCATCTTTCAGGTGCCAGTTAGAGAAACGTCCCGGATAACGGTTTACATAATCATGGCATTTATAGCCTCCGAATACCACTTGTGCCGTATCCATCTGGAAAGCAACCAAATCTTTGTCAGTATTCTCGATCATGACGTCGAAAGGAATCTCTCCGTCCAGCTTATGAAATTCGTCCACATGGTTATGGAAAGCAAAGCGCAGACCGTTAGCTTTTGCCATTTCGCCACACTTATTAAACTGGTCTGCCAAACGTCTTACATCCGAAATGCTCTTAATATCTCCGGCAGGATAACCGGCTTGTATAATCCACTTGCAACCCAATTCGGAAGTAGCATCCATATTCTTCTTCCAGAAATCCCAACCTTCGGCATTACCATTGGCAATCAGGCCACTTCCGGTATGCGAACCAACCATTTTAGCTCCCAAATCATTCAGGTATTTCTTCATTTCAGCAGGAGTTTTGCCATAAAACTTACCTTCTTTATAGCCGGCTGCTTCCAATCGTTTGTAACCAATGTTCACTACAGCTTTCATCGTTGCATCGAAGTTTTTCTCCAAATCCTCGCGCACACTGTATAATTGCAAACCTATTGCTTTTTCTTTATTCGCCAACACAGAAGCGAATCCATCAGGTACCACACTTAAAGCAGCAACAGCAGCTCCTGCTTTTAAAAAATTTCTTCTTGTAATCATATCTTTATTATTTTCTTTAAGATTAGCAGCGCTAAAGATAAAAAAATATTTTTACTTTCGCACAAAATTCAGACGGTCAGTCATGCACGGTACAAAAAATCTAACAAAAGGCCCTATCACCCGCCAATTATTCAATCTGGCAATCCCCATAATGGGAACCTCCTTCATCCAAATGGCATACAGCATAACAGATATGGCCTGGGTTGGACGACTGGGAAGCGAATCGGTAGCTGCCGTTGGAGCAGTGGGTATTCTTACCTGGATGACCAATTCGATCGCCTTATTAAATAAAATAGGAGCAGAAGTCAGCGTAGGGCAAAGCATCGGAGCCCAGAACCAGAAAGATGCCAGACTTTATGCATCTCATAACCTGACCATTGCCCTGATACTTTCCATCTGTTGGGGGCTATTGCTATTCGTTTTTGCAAATCCTATTGTCGACATTTATAAACTGGAAACACCGATTGCCACAAAAGCCGTGGAATATCTGCAGATCATTTCTACAGCATTTCCATTTATATTCCTTACGTATGCTTTCACAGGCATCTATTATGCAGCCGGACTAAGCAAAGTTCCATTTTATATAAGTGGGACAGGACTTGTGATGAATATGATTCTGGACCCCTTATTTATCTTCGGATTAGGATGGGGAACAGTTGGCGCGGCATGGGCTACATGGCTATCAGAAGGAATTGTAGTTGTCCTCTTTATCTATCAATTAAAAAAGAGAGGTAAACTGCTTGGCGGATTCCCTTTCTTCACCAAATTGAAGAGCAAATATGCAAAACGTATCTTCCAACTAGGACTTCCTGTTGCGGCACTTAATACATTCTTCGCTATTATTAACCTATTCATGGCACGTACAGCCTCTACTTACGGAGGACATATCGGGTTAATGACGCTTACAGCCGGCGGACAATTAGAAGCAATTGCCTGGAATACATCTCAGGGATTCAGCATGTCGCTCAGCGCATTCGTAGCACAAAATTATGCTGCCAAATGTAAAGAGAGGGTTATGAGTGCTTACTACACGACAATGAAGATGACAACAACGCTCGGTATTCTTTGTACTTTTCTATTTGTTTTCTACGGAAGTGAAATATTTTCATTGATCGTACCGGAACAAGCAGCCTATGAAGCAGGTGGGATCTTCCTCCGCATAGACGGCTATTCCATGATATTTATGATGCTTGAAATCACAACCCAGGGAATATTTTATGGAACAGGACGCACTATGCCTCCTGCGATTATCAGTATCACGTTTAACACGCTTCGTGTTCCGATAGCCATCGGGCTCACAGCGATAGGATTCGGTGTAGCAGGCGTATGGTGGGCCATCAGTATTTCAAGTATGCTTAAGGGGATTGTTGCTTTTATCTGGTTCCGTATTTTACAAAAAAGAATATTGTAATTACTTTTCTCCTGACAGAAAAGTAATAATCCTTACATTTGCAACTCAAGTAAAAAACAGAATCAATATGGCAAACAAATTGAAACCGGAAACCCTGTGTGTACAGGCCGGCTGGCAACCCCAAAAAGGAGAACCACGAGTACTACCTATTTATCAGAGTACGACATTCAAGTATGAAACCAGCGAACAGATGGCGAAACTTTTCGACCTGGAAGAGAGCGGATTCTTCTATACCCGCTTGCAAAATCCGACAAACGAAGCCGTAGCCGCCAAAATTGCCGCCCTTGAAGGAGGCGTTGCTGCTATGCTTACTTCATCCGGACAGGCAGCCAGTTTTTATGCCTTCTTCAATATCTGCGAGGCAGGCGATCATATTGTAAGCGCAACCAGCATTTATGGCGGAACATATAACCTGTTGGCTGTTACGCTTAAGAAGTTAGGAATTGAATGTACATTCGTTGACCAGGATGCCAGCGAGGAAGAAATAAGCAAAGCGTTCCGTCCAAATACAAAACTAATGTTTGGAGAGACACTTTCCAATCCCGGAGTAATGGTATTGGATATAGAGAAATTTGCCCGTATAGCCCATAAGCACGGCGTTCCTCTGATCGTTGACAATACGTTTGCAACACCTATTAACTGCCGTCCGTTTGAATGGGGGGCAGACATTGTTACTCATTCCACAACAAAATATATGGACGGCCACGCAACTGCTGTAGGAGGCTGCATTGTTGACAGTGGCAACTTTGACTGGGATGCGCATGCCGATAAATTCCCAGGCCTTTGCCAACCCGATCCGTCATATCACGGACTTACTTATAGTAAAGCCTTCGGTAAAGGGGCTTTTATCACCAAAGCTACCAGCCAGTTGATGCGCGACCTGGGAGCCATACAAGCTCCACAGAATGCATTCTTGTTGAATTTAGGACTTGAGACACTGCATTTACGTGTACCTCAACATTGTAAAAATGCTTTGGCTGTAGCCAAATGGTTACAAAAATGCGACAAAGTAGCCTGGGTTAACTATCCGGACCTGGAAGACAACAAACATCATACATTAGCCAAGAAATATTTGCCAAACGGTTCTTGCGGAGTTTTGTCATTCGGATTAAAAGGCGGACGCGATGTAGCAATCAAGTTTATGGACAGCCTGCAACTGGCAGCTATCGTAACCCACGTAGCAGATGCCCGTACCTGTGTTCTTCATCCTGCCAGCCATACACACCGTCAACTTACCGACGAACAATTGATAGAAGCAGGAGTTGCACCCGATCTGATCCGTTTCTCCGTAGGTATCGAAAATGCAGATGATATCATTGCAGATATAGAACAGGCATTGGATAAGTAAAGATTAAATAGGAAGAAACCGTCCCAACCGACAAGTCCAGTTTGTTATAAAGCGCTGGAAAAAAGTTGGGACCGGCTCTTCATCTACCAGTAAGTCGGAGCGGAATTCACGCAAAATGAGCCAGTCGGCTTGTTTTACCCAATGAGAGAAGCGGGTATTAGGTTTGTGTGTTTCTGATAAATCGAGTAAGGTATCCAAATCGAATTGGTTACTTATGATACCAGCTCCCTCCAAAGAGGCGTCGAAAGCGTTGCAAGCTTGTTCTATATGAGTAGGAACCATAAGGACAGGCTTATTCAAATACATCGCCTCGCAAACAGATTCAAAACCGGCTGTTGTTGCATATGCCTTTGCTCCAGCCATATATTCAATAAAAAGTGTGTCATTTAATTGGTGGAATGTCAGATTCGTATCCACCTGCAATTCCGCAGAAACGTTCTTTTTATCCCAAAAGAAATGCATACTTACCTGCGGATGCTTTTTATGCCAAGTCCCAATTTCTTCACTAAAACCGCTATTTAAAAGATAACCATGTAAATAATTGCCATTACGGGGTGTTGCTTCAAGCACCTCTTGCCTTAGCAAAGGAGGTACCACAATTATCCTCTTTGATGGAACTTCACGCATCTTCCTAAAAGATAAAGCCAGTTTCTTCACCGAACCAATTGCTGTCATCAGGGTAAAGAATTTGAGAGAAGCCAGAGACAAAGAGTTTAACCTAGGGAAACTAAAGTCCGGGTGTAGAAAAAGGTATTGATGGGCGATGCATATCATTTTTGCCCGGGGGCGGAAGAATAAATAGGTCAATCCGGTCAGCAACTCATAAAAATTCACAACCACATCCGCTTTTGTCTCCTTTATAATCCGGTTTATATATAATATACTTGCTACATATTTATGCAGGCGGGCCAAATTATAAACAACACTCTTCAATAAATTAGCTTGTTTATTTTTAGCTGTCGGCAAAAAGTTAGGACTTTCAAAAGAAAAAACAGGCGTTGCTATTTTCTCCGTAAAGAACAAAGGCAACCTGCGTGCGGGACTCTTACCAACAAGCACGCCTACTACTTCATGTCCTTCGGCAACGAGTTTCTGTTTTAAAGACAATGCCTGGGTTAAATGTCCTCTACCCTCACCCTGCACAATAAAAAGTATCTTCATATAACAGCTGAATAATAATGTTCTTTTTGTATATCTTTTTCCGTATTGTTTTCCAGATTACTGTAAGAGATAACATTCCATTCTCCATCTTCATTTTCTACAAGGGCAGTCATACTTTCGACCCAATCACCCGAGTTCAGATAATGAATATTCCCATAATACACATTGGCAGCCTGATGGATGTGGCCACATATAATGCCATCCAGTCTTTTGGCCTCGGCCAATCTTACCAGTTCACTTTCAAACTTCGATATATATGAAACAGCGCTTTTAACTTTATGTTTTACTTTTTGAGATAAAGAATAATAAGTTTTACCTTTTTTTTCACGATAACGGTTATATATCTTATTCACCCACAGGAGAAATGTATATCCGGCATCTCCCAGCATTGCCAGCCAACGCATATTGGAAGTAACTGTATCAAAAATGTCACCATGCGTTACCAGATAGCGTTTGCCGTGGCTTTCCAACAAATAATCTTTTACAATAGAGACATTCGATATTTGAAAAGGTATTAAGTTATCCAGAAAGTCATCATGGTTTCCACGAACATAAATAATCTGTGTTCCTCTCTTCTCCATCATTTTCATTAATACTTTAAAGAAGTCCGTATGTTTTTGCTTCCACCGTTTACCAGTTTTTTTAAGTTGCCAGCCGTCAATAATATCACCATTTAAAATAAGATGTTTGCAATCTACATGTTTCAGGAAGTTGGTTACTTCTTCCGTTCGTGAATGCTCGGAACCTAAATGAATATCGGATAAGACTATTGTCGGGTAATATGTTCTTAATTCCATGTTGTTTCTCTAATTTAATACAGAACAAATGAACGATATCTATATTACAACTATAAAACAAGACAATGAAGATAAAATGACAAAGGGCTATTCCCTCACAGGAACAGCCCTCCAATTCAAATGTATTAATTATTATTTATAAATCACTCTTCCGACTGAGTAGCTTCATAAGCCTTCAATAATTTATCTTGTACATCAGACGGAACAAGCTCATAATTAGCAAATTTCATTGTAAATGAAGCACGGCCACCAGTTATAGAACTCAAAGAAGTAGAATAAGAAGACATTTCTTTCAAAGGAACTTTTGCCGATAATTTCTCAAATCCCTTTTCACTATTCATACCCATAATGATAGCACGACGTCCTTGCAGATCACTCATTACATCTCCCAAATAGTCGGCTGGAACAGAAACCTCCACATCATAAACCGGCTCCAAAATCTTTGGCCCGGCTTCCTTAAATGCAGTGCTGAAAGCATTACGGCCTGCAAGCATGAAAGATATTTCATTACTATCTACCGGGTGCATCTTTCCATCATAAACAATTATACGTACATCACGGGCATACGAACCGGTTAATGGACCTTGTTCCATACGTCCCATAATACCTTTCAGAATAGCCGGTAAGAAACGGGCATCAATAGCTCCGCCAACAATACTATTTACAAACACAAGCTTACCACCCCAATCGAGATCAATTATCTGCGTATCGCGCACACTGATTTTGTATTCCTGTCCGCCAAAACGATACATATCCGGAGCCGGCATACCTTCGTAATACGGTTCTATAATCAAATGAACTTCGCCAAACTGACCTGCACCACCGGATTGTTTCTTGTGACGATAATCCGCACGTGCGGCTTTAGTAATCGTTTCACGATATGGTATTTTGGGTTCAATATATTCGATTGCTACTTTATCATTGTTTTCGATTCTCCATTTTAATGTACGAAGATGGAATTCACCCTGGCCGGAAACAATAGTTTGCTTCAATTCCTTTGATTGTTCTATTACCCATGTCGGATCTTCCTCACGCATACGAATCAATATCTCCATCATCTTTTCTGCATCCGCTTCATTCACAGGTTTAACAGCACGACGGTATTTAGGGTCAGGATATTTTATAAAGTCAAAACGATAATCGCATCCCTTTCCATTCAACGTATTACCACGGCGAACGTCTTTCAACTTCACAGTTGCACCAATATCTCCGGCAACCATTTCCGTTACCTCGTTACGGTTCTGACCCGCAACAGAGAATAGCTGGGCAATACGTTCTTTCGAACCACGGTCGGCATTCATTAAATCATCACCTTCCTTTACTTTACCTGATATCACTTTAAAATAAGAAACCTGACCGATATGAGGTTCTACTGTAGTTTTAAAGAAAAACAAACTGGTAGGGCCATTTGAATCCGGAGTAACTTCCACGCCTTCTGTTGTTATCAGGCGAGGCATTTTATCTGTACAAGGAACCACGTTCCCTAAGAATTCCAAGGTACGGCGCACGCACATATCACGACCTGCGCACACGCAAAATACAGGAAACATATCGCGTCTTACCAAACCTGCACGAATGCCTGCACGCATATCATCTTCGCTCAAAGTTCCTTCTTCAAAGAATTTTTCCATCAGCATGTCATCATGTTCGGCTGCAGCTTCAACCAGTGTTTTGTGCAAATCCATGGCTTTTTCCATTTCATCCTCCGGTATTTCCAATACTTCAGGAACTCCTCCTTCCGGTTTCCAACGATACATCTTCATCTTCAACACATCAACGACTGCATTAAAAGCAGCACCTACATTCACCGGATACTGGATTAAAACCACTTTCCCTCCCCAACGGTCTTGCAGTTGGGCAACAGTCCCGTCAAAATCCGCTTTATCATTATCCAACTGGTTTACCACAAAGATAACCGGTTTATGAAATTGTTCTGTATACCGGAACTGATTAATAGTTCCCACCTCAACTCCATATTGGGCATTCAATACCATCAACGCCGTATCTGTCACGTTCAAAGCCGAAACCGCACCGCCTATAAAGTCATCCGAACCGGGACAATCTATAAAATTCAGTTTACGATCCTGCCATTCAACACTGAAAACGGTTGAGAACACTGAGTAACCATACTCCTTCTCAACCGGGAAATAGTCGCACACCGTATTACCACCGTCCACTGTGCCACGACGTTTTATAACTCCACCCTCGTAAAGCATAGCTTCAGCGAGAGTGGTTTTCCCAGAGCCCGAACTTCCCAAGATAGAAATGTTCTTAATTTCGTTTGTTTGGTATACTTTCATGATTTCAGGTATTTAATGAGTTTAACAATAAAGTTTCTTTTTCATGAATATCGCGTCATGAGGCCGCAAATTAGAGATTGTTAAGGAGAAAAGCAACGCATACACCCCTGTTTGAGAACTATGTTATTAAGCAGGCTAGACTTTAAAAGTCTCAAAAAGTCGCGTCATAAACCAAAGCAATGGCTATTTTTATTTAAGTTTGCTACGTTAAACAATCAAACCAAACAATATGGCAGGGCTTTATATACACGTTCCATTTTGTGCCAAGCGATGCTTGTACTGCGATTTTTTTTCCAATACGAAGATGAAATACAAAGAATCGTATGTAGCCGCCATCATCAGGGAAATAGACCTCAGAAAAGAATATTTAGCCAACGAACCTTTGAATACTATTTATTTCGGAGGTGGTACACCCTCCCAGTTAGAAGCTTTTGATTTTGAAAGAATATTTGACGCAATCTATCGCTCATTCAACTGCTCAAACTGCCAGGAAGTTACACTAGAGGCAAACCCGGACGATATGACTCCCGAATATGTAGCCATGCTCTGCAACTTTCCATTTAACAGGGTTAGTATGGGAGTGCAGAGTTTTAAGGAAACAGACCTTCATTTTCTTAATCGCAGGCACAACCGCAAGCAAGCTATTGAAGCAGTCAATCTTTGTAAAGACAACGGCATATACAATATCAGCATTGATCTTATCTACGGTCTTCCTAACCAGACTTTGGCCGATTGGATACATAATCTGGACGAGGCAATAGAATTAAACGTACCCCATCTCTCATCCTATCATCTTATATATGAAGAAGGAACTGCGCTATACAAATTAAAAGAAGCCGGAAAAATACAACCTATAGCGGAAGATTTAAGCGTCAGCCTGTTTTCGTCACTGATAGATAAACTGACCGAAGCCGGTTATCAGCATTATGAAATTTCCAACTTTGCCAAGCCCGGATTCATATCCCAACATAATAGTTCATACTGGACAGGAAAAAAGTATTTAGGCCTTGGCCCGTCCGCCCATTCCTACAATGGAACAGAACGAGAATGGGGTATTTCATCCCTACCCGCATATATCAAAAGCATCAATACCGGTATTCCTTCCATTGAAAAAGAAAAACTGGATCTATACACCCGCTACAACGACTATATCATAACCGGACTCCGAACCATGTGGGGCATCAACCTTCACAAAATTCAGGAGCAATTCGGAAACAAACTCAGAACTTATTGTGAACAACAAGCTGCAATCCATAAAAAACAGGGCTTACTGATTCAGGAAAACGAAACTTTAACTTTTTCCCGCCGGGGAATTTTCATTTCTGACGGAATAATGAGTGACCTCCTTTGGGTTTAATTTTACACAAAAACGCTGGTTTAGACAACGAACAGGCATGTTAAAAGGACATTTGTTGCACATTTTTGTTATTTTTGAGAAGAAAATCAACCAACATTAAAAACTATTACATATATTTGTCCCGTCAAAATACAGCAAGTAGTGCCATATTTATACATTATATCAGGATGCAACGGCGCAGGGAAGACAACAGCTTCTTTTACAATTCTGCCAGAAATGTTGAAATGTAAAGAGTTTGTCAACTCGGACGAGATAGCCAAGGGGCTTTCCCCTTTCAATGCAGACAACATCGCCGTAGCCGTTGAAGCAAGCCGTATTATGTATAAACGTATAAAGGAACTCATCGGAGCCGGTGAGACTTTTGCAATGGAAACTACACTGGCTACCCGTTCGGTTGCAAACCTGATACGGGAAGCACAAAAGATGGGTTACTACGTTACATTGTTATACTTCTGGCTTAATACCCCGGATTTAGCAGTTGAGCGTGTAAAGATGCGGGTTGCGGCCGGAGGACACAATATTCCGGAAAGCACGATTCGTCGCCGTTACGAAGCGGGTATCCACAATCTATTCGAACTTTACATACCTATCAGTGACTACTGGATGATAACAGACAATTCAATGTCGCCTATGGAAGTTATTGCCAAAGGCTTTAAGAATGATAAAAAGGAGATATATAAACCGAGTATTTACACAAAACTTGAACATCATGAGTGAGCAAGAAGTAAGAGAATTCGAGGAAAATATAGTTAGAGGTGCAAATATTGCTTTCCAGCGTTTAGTAACTGAAAAAAAGAAAGAAGATGGCGAACTTGTTTTTTCCCGTAACGGACACGTATTCCGAGTAAAAGCAGCAGACATCGAAAAGTTTATCTAAACTATAAATTCCATTCTAAATAGAATTACCAAAGGGGCTGTTTAACGAATGAAACTCGTTAGGCAGCCCCTTTCAATTGCCTATTCTTTTTTACAGGTTGCCTACCCTGTTCAATTTAGTTGCTTACCCCAATATTGTCATATATGGGCCCCAATAAAAGGTCGTTTAAGGGTTCACTTTGTCACCTTCTGCCACTGTCCTCGGGGGGGGGTATTTCAAAATCTGAAAAATTATCTACAAACATTCTATACAATCATACAATCTGCTATTATAGATAATATTACATGATACTAACGCGGTTTTTAAACCTTTAAAACAGTCAATACGGATTTCATTTTAACACTTCCGCGAACACTTTCCCTGATGCTTGAATAAGCTGTTTATTGCTTATTTAATATGGCTTTAGCCTAAGTTCAATTGCCGTCGGTTTTAACCGACGGATAGTAGAGTCTTCTTCTTTCAAGGACTTCAGCCCAATAAGAATGAGATAATCAAAAAGAACTTTCCAAGAAGAAATTTGGCTGAAGCCAATACAGATAAATCCCTCTTTAGTCCGTCAGCTGAAGCAGACGGCAATTGAAACCAGGCTAAAGCCATAAAAAAAACAGTTACTCTTTCTTACTTAACTTCTTCACAAAACATACAAAGCTTCCCTAAAACAATGGCATTATCATCCGGTTGTTGTTAATGATAGAATTAGATTTAGTTTATAATAGCATTAGATTTAGTTAATAAGGGCGCTTCTTTAATATGGCTTTAGCCTAAGTTCAATTGCCGTCGGTTTTAACCGACGGATAGTAAAGCCTTCATCTTTCAAGGGCTTCAGCCCAATAAGAATGAGATAATCAAAAAGAACTTTCCAAGAAGAAATTTGGCTGAAGCCAATACAGATAAATCCCTCTTTAGTCCGTCAGCTGAAGCAGACGGCAATTGAAACCAGGCTAAAGCCATAAAAGAACAGACCGTATCGGCCATCCCAAAAGAAAGCTGCGCTTAGCTTAGCTTTCTTGTTAGCGGCATCAGCGGCTGGGCGTTAAACGCAGGTAAAAGACGCAGCGACGAAACCAGCGGCTGTCTGAGCGAAGCGAGTTCCGCTGGTTCAGCGAAGTCTTTTGCCGAAGTAGCCCGGACGGTGTAGCCTTGACCTTTTGGTTACTTTTGGGTCAAGCCAAAAGTGACAAAAACAACCTTGTATCTTTTGTCTACTTTTCTGTCAGAAGAAAAAGTAAGCAAAAATGTTCGCGGGAAGCACTAAAATGCAGCAAGCATAACCTCGCAATAATAGAATAATAATATATTTATCAGCAATTTATACCAGACATCAGATCTTTTACAATTTGGGGATAAGCCCCGAAGATGGTGACAGAAGGTGACAAAGTGAGTGATATGTCCAAAGACTATATCACTTTACAATATCCATTTCTTTCAACAGATAACCGGCATTTGCATATTTGTCTATTATAAAAAGGACATAACGGATATCGACAATAATACTACGCTGATAATCGGGTAAATATTGGATATCGCCACCTACACCTTCCCAGTTACGGTCAAAATTAATACCGATCATCTCTCCATTTGCATTCAATACCGGACTACCCGAATTACCTCCTGTAGTATGGGTCGTAGCACTGAAAGCAACAGGCATTCTGCCATCCGGCATAGCATAACACCCAAAGTCTTTGGCCTGATATAATTCTTTCAAACGGGCAGGAACAACAAATTCCCAATTAGTAGAATCTTCCTTTTCCATTACTCCATCCAGCGTAGTCTGGCAACCATAATAATCGCAATCACGCGGGCTATATCCTTTCACTTGGCCATAAGTAAGGCGCAAAGTTGAGTTAGCATCCGGAAAATCAGCAAAATCTCCATGCATAGCCAACAGCCCCTTTACATATTCTTTATGCGCCAAATTATAACTATCGTCAAAACCCTTCAATGCCTCAGTCAGAATCTTCTTTTCCGCCTGCACCGATTTTGCAAATAAGATCATCGGATCTTCCTGAAGAGCCTTAACCGAGGGACGGGCTTTAAAATTATTGAAGTTGGCCTCACTACCGAATATAGATTCTTTAAAAATATAATCTACAAACTTATCAACATCTCCTTTAAATTTTTTATCTATAATGGCAAAATACTCCGGCTGTGATTGTTTTGGTACCAAACGGCAATATTCCTTCAACATTATCTTCGCTATCTTTTTATCTACTTTCGGAGAATAGTTTTTATCGGCAAAACGCAAATAAGCTCTTTCCAGCAATAATAATTGATTTTGTTGTTCTGCGCGGTCTTTTCCACCCAGAGCATCACACATAGATTGGATATCGGTAGTTATATTCGCAAACTCGATACCACGCACCAAAGCTTCGTCAAGCATCCAGTTACGGAAACGCATATCTTTCCGGTCTGATACAATTTGTGCCAATGTCTCCAATGCTTCAGGATATGAAGGTTCCGACATTTTACCGGACCAAGCAATCAAACGATCCTGCTCTTTTTGTTTCACTTGCTCAAAATTGCGATTATTGATAGCCCAATTACAGCCAATAGCATTTTTATAGGCGTTTGTCGAACCGGCATACTTACTGGCATATTGTATACGCACCTGGGGGTCTTTCAGCATTTCTTCCAGCATGGCCTGCTGACGAAGTTCACGAATATTAATTCGAACGGCATTATCTATATCCCGCCTTTCAGCCACTTCCCAGGATGTATAATACTTATTGGTACGCCCGGGAAAGCCCATTATCATAGCATAGTCATTTTCCGCTACCCCTTTCAAAGAGATTTTAAACCATCGTTTGGGACGAAGCGGGACATTTGTTTCCGAATAAGGGGCAGGATTGCCATCAGCATCGGCATACACACGAAACACAGAAAAATCGCCTGTATGCCGCGGCCACATCCAGTTATCTGTATCAGCGCCAAACTTTCCTATCGAAGATGGCGGAGCTCCGACCAAACGAACATCCGAATAAACCTTTTTCGTAAACATATAATACTTGTTGCCTCCGTAAAAAGCTTTGATCTCTACCTCTGCCCCCGGATTATCCTGCAAAAATTTTTCTCCTGCTTTCTTTTTTGCCAGCCCATTCAAATACCTGGAAGAAAGAAAGTTCTGTCTGTTATCTGTATCTTTCTCCAATTCAGCCCTGACATATTCCGTCACATCATCTATTTGATCAATAAAAGTAACGGTAAGTCCGGGATTTGACAATTCCTGATCACGGGTTGCAGCCCAGAATCCATCCGTCAGATAATCATGCTCCAATGTACTATGCTGCTGGATACTTCCATAGCCGCAATGATGGTTTGTAAGGATAAGCCCATCAGGTGAAACAACTTCGCCGGTACATCCGCCGCCGAATATAACGACAGCATCCTTCAACGAAGCCGAATCAGGACTATAAATATCATAATCTTCCAACTTCAAGCCCAGTGCTTTCATCTCCGGGAGCTTCTGTTGTTGCAATAATGGCAACAACCACATTCCCTCATCTGCCATTGCCGGCAACGATAGTACAGCTGTTGCAATAAAAAAAATAAATTTCCTGATCATGGTGTTTATTGTTGTTTAGTCATTATCCCACTGTGTATAAGGATTTTTAGTTAGCATAGAATTATAATAACGACGATCTCCTGTTACTTCTTCTCCTAACCAAGCGGGCTTCTCAAAAGATTCATCTTCCGAAACCAATTCTACTTCGGCAACGATTAGACCTTCATTTGCTCCATAAAAGACATCTACCTCCCATACATGCTTGCCCACATGTACCAAATGACGAATTTTATCTATTGCTCCCGGTTCGCATAAACAGAGCAACTGCTCTGCATCTGTAAGGGAGATTTGTTGTTCAAACTCATAACGGCTCAACCCTTTTTCGTCAGAAGGCCCCTTTATAGTGAGATAACCTTCTTCTCCCCGAATACGTATCCGCACCGTACGTCCAGGTTGAGAACAAATATATCCTTGTACAATACGTTGGCTACTATACACTTCCTTGCTAAAATCACCGGAAACAAGGAATTTTCGTTCTATCTCTGTCGCCATTATTTTATAGTTACCATTGTGGCGCCAAAACCATATTCGCGGAAAGACGCATCCTGGTAATAATGCTGTTTATATCTTGTCTTTAACTCTTTTTCTAAAGCTTTACGGAGAACTCCGTCTCCTTTACCATGTATAAAGACGATCTTCTGTCCTTTATGATTAGCATATTGAGCCAGTACTTCATGAAACTTGTCCAGCTGATAATTCAACATATCTGCATTACTCAGCCCATTCGTATTGTCCAGTAACTTATTAATATGTAAATCAATTTCCAACACGGCACTGTTTACATCCTTTTTCTTTACAATGTTTTGCGGAATGCGTCTGTCATCCCTTGCTTTCTGCTGCATAGCCTCCTGCAGATCAGTTGCAGAAACAAGGAGTTCCTTTTCGGGTAAATCACCACGTACTATCGGATATAAAAGGGCATCATCTTCAAAATAGTCATTTTCCATAAAACAATGCAGTTTATAGAATTTAACCGTATCCAAACGTAATTCTACAGATACTGTGTTTTTTAAAGAATAGGGCTTATCCTTTTTAAACGCAATAAGTTGAACACAAACACGCTCCAGGTCGTTTAATTCCTGTTTCCCGAATTCCTCTATAAATATTTTCGTATTTGGTTCCACCAGTCCGTTATAACGGCTGATCCAGCTATTATTCAACCTATTCATATAATTAAAAAACAGATAGTAATTACTATCGTTTACAAAATAGGCCTCATAGCCGGTCTGCTGGATGGATTTGGGATCTAAAGGTAAATAAGCCAGATAAATATTCAGCCTTTCACCTTCAATGGTTTCCTCCTGCACGTCTTCAACTTTCGGTTCGGGTTTTGATACATGGGTTTCTACAGGTGCTTGTACCTGCGGTTTATTAGAGCTATGAACCTGCATATCCCCTTCGCCCACGACAACAACTTCGCGTATAAACGCAGGAACTTCAAAACCATCTTCATCTTCTACCAGAACCTGGTCTTTTCCTTTAAAGCTACGGACAATACCGCCTCCCGTACTATTAAGGAATCTTACTTTGTCTCCTATTTTAATGCTCATATCTTTTATCTATTGTTTATTATGTGGACAAAGTTCACTAATTTTGCGCAGATATTAAAGCAATGGCAACAAAAACTCAGCAGATACGCATCGAAGATTATAATTATTCGCTGCCCGACGAACGAATCGCAAAATTTCCGTTACCACAACGTGACGAGTCTAAACTTCTTCTTTACCGTAACGGTAAAATAAGCGAAAGTATATTCAAGCACATCACAGAATATTTACCGGCAGGCTCTTTGATGGTATTCAACAATACACGGGTAATACAAGCCCGGTTACTCTTTAAAAAAGAGACCGGTGCCCAAATAGAGGTCTTTTGCCTGGAGCCTATAGAACCACACGATTATGCATTGGTATTCCAGCAAACGGAACGTTGCAGCTGGACATGCCTGGTAGGGAACCTGAAAAAATGGAAAGAAGGGCTATTAAGCAAAACCATTCTTATCAACGATACTCCGGTGACTTTAAATGCAGAAAAAAAACATACATGTGGCGATAGCCATCATATCGAGTTTACCTGGGATAATCCATCTTACACATTTGCAGACTTATTAGATGCCGCCGGAATATTGCCTATTCCTCCTTATCTCCACCGGGAAACTGAAAAAAGTGACTTACAAACCTATCAAACGGTTTACTCTAAAATAAAAGGATCAGTCGCTGCCCCAACCGCAGGATTGCATTTCACTCCGGAAGTATTGGCAGATATAGATGCCCATAATATCGGAAGGGAAGAAGTAACGTTACATGTAGGTGCCGGTACTTTCAAACCTGTCAAAAGCGATACGATAGAAGGACATGAAATGCATACGGAGTTTATATCCGTACGCCGTAGCTCCATTGAACGGGTAAAAAGCAATCTGGGTAAAATCATTGCCGTTGGAACCACTTCTGTCAGGACATTAGAAAGCCTTTACTATATAGGCGTCGCATTAGCAAACAATCCGGATGCCAGTTCCGACGATCTTGTTGTCAGGCAGTGGATGCCTTATAAAGAAGGGAACAATCGCCTGACACCAACAGAAGCCCTGCAAAACATACTGGACTATCTCGACAGCCATCATACAGACAAACTTGTTACGGCTACTCAGATAATTATTGCTCCGGGATATGAATTTAAGATTGTAAGAGGGATCGTAACAAATTTCCATCAACCCAAAAGCACCCTACTTTTGCTTATATCAGCCTTTGTGCAAGGAAACTGGAAAGCGATCTACGATTATGCGCTGACGCATGAATTTCGTTTCTTAAGTTACGGAGACAGCTCACTACTTATAAGATAAGGAAAAAGGGATGCAATAACATTATCTGCTATTCGTTATATTTGTATGGATATACAACTAATAAGATGAAACGATATTTCGCAACTTATCTACTTTTGCTGCTGGCAGCTTCGTTCCTTTATTCCTGCAAATCGGTCAAATTAAGTGATGCAGAAGAAAAACAACGCATTGGGGAATACTTTGAAGCTGCCGGGCTATATCGTAAAATATATACAAAAACCCCTCCTAAAAAAAGAGATTTGCGCGGTTATATTGCTTATCGCATGGCCGAATGCAACCGTCTGATCAACAATACACCGAGAGCAACCAGTGCCTATATGAATGCGCTCCGATATGATTACCCGGACAGTACGGTTAATTTACGTATGGGACAAATGCTTCAAAAAAGCGGTAAATATGCAGACGCCATCAAGTATTACAATGATTTTCTGGCAACGTCATCCGATAATATCCTTGCATTAAATGGCGTAAAGGGATGCGAAATGGCTCCCGACTGGCGCAATAATCCGACCCGCTATGTAGTAAAACGAATGGAGAAATTTAACTCCAGGAGAGGAGAGTTCAGCCCGATGCTGGCAGGAGACAAATATGATCAATTATATTTTGCCTCTTCACGCACAAAAGATAAAGACGCTAAAATAAGCGCAATAACCGGCCAAAACAACAACAACCTGTTTCTGGTCAAACAGGATGAAAAAGGAGCATGGCTAACACCCATAGAACTGGAAGATGAGGTAAATACCGAATTTGACGAAGGAACCCCTTCCTTCTCGCCCGACGGAAACACAATGTACTATACTTATTGTTCGCAAGATCCGGAAGGGCCACGCACTTCTGAGATTTATGTATCAGCCCGTAGCAGTGCCAAATGGGGTAAAGGCACACGCGCTACTATCGTAAAAGATTCGGTTACGGCTCTTGGGCACCCGGCTGTTTCTCCGGACGGAAAATATCTATATTTTGTTTCCGATGCTGTCGGAGGCTTTGGAGGAAAGGATTTGTTTCGTGCGCGTATTATAGGGAACGACTTCGGACCAATGGAAAACTTAGGTCCGGAAATAAATACTCCCGGAGATGAAATGTTTCCTTATGTCCGGGATTCTGTGACTCTTTATTTCTCATCTAACGGACACCCCGGTATGGGAGGGTTAGACATTTTCAAAGCAACACTGGACAGCACCGGTAAATGGAATGTAGTAAACGCAGGTAGTCCTATCAATTCCATGGGAGATGATTTTGGCATCACTTTCGCCGGTAAAGCAGAAAAAGGTTTTTTTAGTTCAAACCGTAACGATGCACGTGGTTACGACCATATTTATTCATTTGAACTACCTACCATCACAATCTTTATTGAAGGCATTGTAAACGATGTAGACGAATATCCTATAGAAAATGCAACAATCCGCATTGTAGGAAAGGATGGCCTTAATGTAAAAGTACCGGCCAAAAAAGACGGCACATACAGGGTTGAACTGGAGCGTGATATACGTTATGTTATGATGGCCAGTGCACGCGGATATTTAAATCAGAATTATGAATTAAAAACAAGCCCGGAAGAAAAAAATGAGACTTATATCGTGGATTTCTTCCTTTCCCCCATCAGCAAGCCCGTCGTCATAGAAAATATTTTTTACGACTTCGACAAAGCAACCCTGCGTCCCGAATCAAAGAAAGCATTGGATGAAATGATTAAGATGCTAAACGACAATCCGAATGTAACTATCGAACTCGGAGCACATACAGACCGTAAAGGATCGGAGCAGTACAACGAACGCCTGGCACAACGCCGCGCCCAATCTGTGGTAGACTATCTGATAGCCGGAGGAATTTCTAAAGATCGCCTGGAAGCAAAAGGATATGGGAAAAGTGTACCCAAAGTTATCAACAAAAAGATGGCCAAATTATACGATTTTCTAACAGAAGGAGATGTGTTAACAGAAGAGTTTATCTTAAACCTTCCCCCCGAACAACAGGAAACTGCAGACCAGATAAACCGAAGAACCGAGTTTAAGGTATTAAGAACAAATTATAATTTGTTCTAATATGGGGGTACCCCCATCATGACAGCGTGCTGATTTCTGAAAAAGAAATGGGCCAGTCAATCGCATTCATCAGAATGCCAAACGTTACACGTTGCTGGAGCGTCACTTGTTTGCATTGAGAATAAAGTTCGAATACGGTAAGTCCCATCAGCATCTTCAGTTTGTAATGAATATCTTTGACAAGTGTTATACTTGCCAATACAGTCACTTGCGAAGCAGCATAAAAATCTCCGTCCGTCAATTGGGCTTTTTCCTGTAAAGCCGGATAGTGGCGAGACCGGATAAGAGAAACATCTTCTCCCACTTCATTCACGACATCCAATAAGATACGGCATATTGCCATCCGTTGTTCATTCGTTAACTTCATAATATGGTAGATGCCTCACAGTTCTCCCTTGTTTGGCAAATAAATAAATTAAAAAGCGTGGGAACTGTTAATCTATTATTCGAAACTGAGGCATCGCCAAACACCTTTCGGACAAATAATAAACAAAAGCCCCACGCCCTATATTATCATACATGATAAATGTATATAACAAGGGGTGAGCGCTTATTGCTATTACCTTCGTCCAAAATTGAAAGTTGGCGATTTCCAGTTTCAAAGATAATATCTTAAACGCTTTATCGTACTCTACGTACAAAGGGAGGGAAATCAAAGCCTCGACCTTTATATGATGGGGCAAATATAGCAAAAAATAACGAAACATATTTATTCATAAGAAATATCAAGGAAGAGATTCATGGAACAAATAACGTCATTAAAACCGTGTCCATCTCTCCCCTAAAAGGCAAGGTTAAAAACAAAACCATCCCGATGATTTGTACAAATCATCGGGATGGTTTCAGAAAATGACCGGGATGTTTTTTTTAGTCAAAAAGCATCCTTTTTCCTTTTATTTATTTACTACAAATTTATAGATGCAGTGGCTCGTATATTTTTCGCCCGGGCGAAGAACAACACTTGGGAATGAAGGTTGATTAGGACTATCCGGATAATGCTGCGTTTCCAGGCAAAAAGCTCCGCGGTGAGGATATACGGTACCCTGTTTGCCTTTATCCTTGCCATCCATAAAATTGCCAGTATAAAACTGGATTCCGGGCTCGTTGGTATAAACTTCCAAAGCAATGCCGCTGGTTGGGCTATAAGCCTTAGCTGCCAATACATTTATATCTCCATTCGTATTCAAAACCCAGTTTAAATCATAACCACGTCCTTTTACCAATTGATCGAACGATTCATCAATATGAGCACCGATAGCCACTGGCTGACGAAGGTCGAGAGGAGTGTTTTCAACCGGGGCTATCTCAGAAACCGGAATTAATAAACTATCTACCGGAGTATAGTTGTCTGCATTAATCATGATTTCTTCATCCAGGATATCAGAACCGGGTACACCGGACAAATTGAAATAACTGTGATTTGTAAGGTTCACCACAGTAGGTTTATCGGTAGTTGCTTCATATTTAATATCAACTGCATTATCATCTGTCAATGTATAAATGACTTTTACATCCAGATTACCCGGGAAACCGGCATCACCATCCGGAAAAACACGGGATAACTCTACCGACTGATCATTAATTTGCTTAGCATCCCACATTACGGCATGAAAACCTTTATCACCACCATGCAAACAATGGCCATTATCGTTATGGGGCAATTCATATTCAGTGCCGTCCAACGTAAACTTACCCTGGGCAATACGGTTGCCATAACGTCCGATCAATGCTCCGAAATTGCCACTGGAAGCTACATAATCTGCTATATTGCCATAACCCAATACAACATCTGTCATCTTACCGTTTTTGTCGGGAACCATTACAGAAACCAAACGTCCGCCATAATTCGTTACACACGCTTCGGCTCCGTTCTTATTCTTTAGAACATACAATGCGGTCGGTTTGCCATCTACTTCCGATACGAAATCGGATTTCATTAACCCAGAAAGAGTAGCCTCTTCCTTCTTTTCGCCGCACGACAACAACATGCACATTGCCATAACAGCCATACATAGTCTTTTCATTTGAATAGGAATTAAAAGTGTTCTTCTATTTATTTGGCAAAGATAGACTTTATATCTAAAACTAACTGCTACAGGCACACAGAAATTCATAGTTGCAACTCCCGATATTTATCATCTCAGTTTTATGCACAAACAGTTTTCATGTGTGCATAGAATTATCTTGTTTTATACAATACATTTTGTAACTTTGCCAATCACTATAAACAGTAAGGATGAAACAATATTTGGCATTGCTAGAACGAGTTCTAGCCGAAGGGACAAGAAAAGAAGACCGCACCGGAACCGGAACAATCAGCGTGTTCGGTCATCAGATGCGTTTCAATCTGGAAGAAGGTTTTCCGTTACTTACAACGAAAAAGTTGCATTTGAAATCCATCATATATGAATTGCTATGGTTTCTAAAAGGCGATACCAATGTAAAATATTTGCAAGAACACGGTGTACGCATCTGGAACGAATGGGCGGATAAAGATGGAGACCTGGGACATATCTACGGTTATCAATGGCGTTCATGGCCAGATTACAAAGGAGGGGCTATCGATCAAATAACGGAGGCTGTTGAAACAATCAAACACAATCCGGATTCCCGCCGGATTATTGTAAGTGCATGGAACGTAGCCGACCTGGATAATATGAATCTGCCTCCATGCCATGCTTTTTTCCAGTTTTATGTGGCTAACGGAAAATTAAGCCTGCAATTATATCAACGAAGCGCCGATATATTTCTGGGTGTCCCTTTCAACATAGCATCTTATGCACTGTTATTACAAATGATGGCACAGGTTACAGGACTAAAAGCAGGAGACTTCGTACACACTTTAGGAGATGCACACATTTATAGTAACCATTTGGAACAGGTAAAATTGCAGCTTACCCGCGAACCGCGCCAATTGCCACAAGTAGAGATCAACCCTGAAATTAAAAGCATTTTTGATTTCAGATACGAAGACTTTGCCTTAATAGGATATGATCCGCATCCTCACATAAAAGGAGACGTGGCTGTTTGACAAAACAGTTCCGTTTATAGAATGATAACAAAACAGTTTAATACACAAAAATCGATAAGCTTATGAGTACAATTTCTATCATCGCAGCTATCGCAGACAACAATGCTATCGGGAAAAACCAGCAATTGTTGTGGCACATGCCGGAAGACATGAAACATTTTAAGGAATTGACTACCGGACATGCCGTAATTATGGGACGTAAAACATTCGAATCTCTTTCCAAGCCACTTGCCAACCGAAAAAATATTGTATTGACAACTTTACCGGAAGCAGGCTTCGTAGATTGCTTCGCTTGCGAATCTATGGGTGCAGCATTAGATATTTGCGAAAAAGAAGACGAAATATTTATTATCGGCGGCGCCTTGGTGTATCGCCAGGCTTTACGCATTGCAAACAAAATGTATATTACCCGCATTCATCATGAATTTGAAGATGCTACTTCTTTCTTCCCGGTAATAAACTGGGATTTATGGGAAGAAGTAGAACGCCAGGAATTTCCGGCGGATAAAAAGAATCCCTACCCATATACATTTTTAACTTACGTGCGTAAAAAGTAAACATTAACGTACGTTTTACAACTTTTTGCTCTTTCTTTGTATCTATATATAATAGGAAACTGTTGACAATGCATAATTGTCAATTAAAAAAGTAAAGATATGAAGATAAGAGCATTTGTTGTTTCAATCCTGATCGTTTGCGGTATAACAGCCGGCATACTATATGCCGGAGCAACTAAACAATCGACTAACCAGAAGGCAATTACAGAAGCAATCCAATCAAAAAACACTGCTGCGCTGATTCAATCATTGATAACAAAAATGAAGAATCAGCTGGAGAAAAACGATGATACATTTCCCGAGTTAATAAAAGAAGTAGAAACGTATACAAAGGCTTGCAACGATTCAGCCTCATCTGCCATTCTTCATTCAATGGTAGCGGAAATGTACAATCATTATTATAATCAAAACCAATGGAACATTAATCAGCGCACAGACCTGGCAGGCTATGTTCCCGAAGACATTCGTGAATGGACGGCAAATCTTTTCACAAACAAAATAAAAGAAGAGCTGACAACATCTTTACAACCAGCCTCTTTACTACAACAGACACCTATAGATAAATATAAAACCATTCTGATTACAGGTAAAAATTCAAGCATTTTACGGCCAACATTATACGATTTCCTGATTTTCCGTGCTATTGAGATACAGCCGTCCGATGCTCTTTACCAGGAATTACTGGCGTTCCGTCGCAATCAAGCAAATAAAAAAGCACTTTTGCTGGATGAATTAGATTATTTGCGTTACCAATACGATCAATATGGTGTTCAGAACCGCAACCAATACGAAGCCAGTCTTGATAGTTTAATGAAAATATATGCCGGTCAGGATATATCCAACGAAATCCGCATAGCCAAAGTTGCCCTGCTACAGCAAACACCATACAGGTATGCCCAAAACAATATGTATGCCGATTCATTAAAAGCTTTACAATATATCATATGTAAACAGGGGATCAGCGAATTCCCTAATTATAATCGTACCGGTTCGCTAAAAAATTCACTCGATCAGCTAACCTTACCTACAATGAACGCAGAAGTAAACAAAACGGTCTATCCCGGTAAGAATCTGCAAGTCGCTTTACGTTATACAAACGTCCCGCAGGTTTCAATCAAAATATATCAAAGTTTACGTACTCCCGAAGAAGTCTATTTATATTCGGAAAACAAGAAGAATATGGGACAACTGGTGAAAGAAGTAAGCTATACACTTCCTGTTTATACACCATATGGAAGTGCTGATACTACATTATCTATCCCAATGGATAAACCGGGGCTTTACGAATGTGAAATTATAGCTAAAAGTAAAACAACCGGCCAATTCAAAATAAAGAATATATTCAGTGTAAGCCGCCTGGCTACAGTTCACCGCAACTCACCTTCGGGAGAACGGGAAATATGGGTAACAGATTATGAATCCGGCAAACCTGTAAAGGATGCTTCCGTCATCTATTACAGCCAGCCTAATAATAAACTAGTCTCGTTAGGAACTATCAAAACAGATAAAGATGGCCTGGCAACTTTACCTTTAAACAAACAAATTGCCGCTTACCGTGCAATTCTTTCAAACGACACAAAAACAATTCCTACGTTTGTTTATCCGAGAGGCACTTATCGTTCAAATGATAAAAGTGCCACAAAATTGTCTCTTTTTACAGACAGGGGAATTTATCGTCCGGGACAAACCGTATTCTTTAAAGGCATTGCTTACGTAGAAAGCACGGACAATCCACATGTGGTTGCCGGACAAACATTTACAGTTAGTTTCCGGGATGCAAACAATAAAGAAATTACAAACAAAGCATATAAAACAAATGAGTTTGGCTCTTTCAATGGAGAATTTACCATTCCTAAACAAGGGTTGAGCGGAACATTTACCGTCAATTGCAATAATGTAAATACTTATATCCAGGTAGAAGAATATAAACGGCCGACCTTTGAAGTAGAAATAGAACCTTTAAAAGAGGAAGTGTCTTTCGGACATCCAATCACCATTCAAGGCAAAGCACAAACCTACTCAGGTGTAGCTTTACAAAACGGACAAATCACATGGCGTATCAATAACCGCCCGTTCTGGTTGCGTGGTAGCATGTATGGCTATTTTAATTATTCATCCGACCAGGTTGCCAATGGTACAGCTCAATTGGATGACAAAGGGAACTTCTCTATTCCGTTCGTTCCCGAAAAAAATTATAGCGGACGCCCATCTTACCAAAGCTACGAAGTAATTGCAACACTGACCGACAGCAAAGGAGAAACACAAGAAGCCCGGTATACCTTCTCAGTAGGTGATACAGGCATATTACTCCTTATCGATATGCCGTCTAAAATGGATAAAGATTCCGCCAAAGTAGCGATCTCTGCCCGCACAGTCAACAATAGAGAAGTTTCGACAAATGGGACATTCACTATTTATACTTTGCTTGGCGAACCGTCAGACGGTCAACAAAATATTGACAACTTAAAAACGGGTAAACAAATTGTTTCCGGTAATTTTACATCCGGCGAACCATTGCCAAAGTCTGTATTCAGCCAATTACCCTCCGGGCGTTATCGTCTGGAAGTGAAAGCTATCGACAAAAACGGGCAAGCGGTAAAAATGGAGCAAGACATTGTCTTGTATGATAAACATGATAAACGTCCTCCTGTATTCAGTCACACCTGGCTGGTTACAGAGAAAACAAGTTGCCTGCCCGGAGAAGATGCCCGTTTTATATTTGGCACATCCGACCAGAAAGCTTCAGTTTTGTATGAAATATACAACAATGGTAAATGTATAGAACGCAGGTTAATCGAGATGAGCGATGAGAATCGTGACTTCCGTATTCCATTCAAAACCGAATATGGAAATGGGATTGTAGTTTCTCTCACCTTTATAAAAGAAGGAAAGATGTACACAACTCAGGTTCAGATACAACGTTATCAGCCCAACCGGCAACTCACAATCCTGACAGAAACATTCCGGGATCATTTGTTGCCGGGAAGTAAGGAAAACTGGAAATTCCGTATTCTGGATGCCGATTCTATCGCTGTATCAGCGGAAGTTTTAGCCAGCATGTATGATGCTTCGCTAGATCAACTCACACCGTTTAACTGGGCATTCCGGCCGGTTCCTTACATATCTTTACAAGCTCCCCGGTTCGTCGCAGGAAATGGTTTCGGCACAGATACAGGTTACGGTTCGGCTAAAATAGTCTGGCAAACGGTTCCCGAATATATATACGACCGCCTGAACTGGCAAGGAGTGTTGGACATGGGATTCAGATATAACCGGTTATATTCGACACGTGCTGCATTTGGAGGTGCGGTTATGAAGTCGGCTCCAATGGCAGAACAAGCTGTCATAGCTACTGATGCAATCGTAGCCGAAAGCGAAGATGCACCAGTCCATCAAAATCTCTCTAATGAAAGTTCAGCCCCCGCCCAAGGAAATAAGGCTAGTATTAGAAGCGATTTTGCCGAAACTGCATTTTTCTATCCTGCATTGGTTACCGATGCTGCCGGCAATGTTGCATTCGGCTTTACCATGCCGGAAAGCAATACAACCTGGAAACTGCAATTACTGGCACAGACGGAGGGCTTGAAATATGGTTACCTGTCTAAAGAAGTGGTGACCAGCAAACCTCTGATGGTATTGCCCAACCTTCCACGTTTCATGCGGCAAGGCGACCAGGTTACAATCAGTACGCAAGTTATCAACCAATCGAATAAGGAAATAACAGGACGCGTCAGCCTGGAATTATTCGATCCGGAAAATGATCAGCCGGTTGTTTGTCTTACAAAGGCACAAAAACCGTTCACTTTATCGGCAGACAGCATTACGGCTGTACAATGGACTGTACCTGTACCTAAACATATCAGCTTGCTAGGTTGTCGTATTGTAGCCGAATCAAATAACGGCAGCGATGGAGAACAACACCTCGTCCCGATTCTTTCCAATCAAATACTGGTGACTGAAAGTACTCCTTTCTATCTGATAGGCAATGGTAAAAAACAAATACAACTTACTGAGAGCAAGGATGTAAAACCTTTCCGTTACACATTAGAGCTTAGCGCTAACCCTGTTTGGTACGCTGTGCAAGCTCTGCCAACATTGACAGAACCGGATAACGACAATATTCTCTCTTGGTTTGCCTCTTATTATAGCAATACATTAGCAAGCTACATTGCCCGGTCGCATCCGCGCATCCAGCAGGTTATCAGCCAATGGACGGCAAAAGGAGGAGATGCCTCCACCCTGCTTTCCAATCTGGAGAAGAATCAGGAACTGAAAAACATCCTTCTGGAAGAAACTCCCTGGGTACTTGCTGCCAATAACGAGGCAGAACAGAAGCAACGCCTTTCCGTACTATTCGATTTAAACCGTGCTGCAGGACAACGTGAAGCTGCATTACAACATTTATTGCAAGAACAAAATCCGGACGGCGGATGGAGTTGGTTTAAAGGATTCCCCGGAAGCCGGAATATAACGTTAACAATACTGAAAGGCATGTCACAACTGACACAGATGAATGCTATCCAATACGAAGAGCAGGAAAAACGCATGCAAATAAAAGCCTTGAATTTCCTGGATCAACGAATGGAAGAAGACTACAACCAACTGATAAAAACAGAAAAGAGCTGGCAGAATAGTCGCCCTTCATCGGAACAAATAGATTATTTATTCGTACGCAGTAGCTACCGTGACATCCCGGAACTGGGCAGTGCCCGCGAAGCAATCCGCTTTTATACAACTCAAGCGGCTAAATACTGGAACAAAGAATCGCTATATAATAAAGGGGAAATTGCATTGCTAATGTATCGTAATGGGAAAAAAGATGTTGCAAACGATATTCTTGCCTGGTTACGTAAAACAGCCACAAGCTCCGAAGTAAAAGGTATGTATTGGGCAAATAACCGGACGACAAGCAACTATTTCACATCTCCGATTGATACGCACTGCATGTTGATGTCTGCATTCTATGAGATTTCACCAAACACAAAGGAAACTGATCGGATGAAACAATGGCTTCTGAACCAAAAACGCACTCAGAACTGGGAATCTGCTCCATCTACTGTCAACGCAATCTATGCATTACTATTGACAGGCAGTGACTGGCTAAATGAAAATAATACATGCACCGTTCAATGGGGAGGAAAATCATTCGATACAACCAATGGCGTTACAGCTCTCGGATATATCAAAGAAGTAATCCCGCAAAACGACATCACTCCGTCTATGAATACAATTACTATTCAGAAAGAAGGAGATACGCCTGCCTGGGGTGCGGTATACAATCAGTACTTCCAGTCTATTGATAAAGTCACAAAGCAGAAAGGTGTATTAAATATAGAAAAAAAATTGTTCATCGAATCCAACAGCGGAGATGGTTTACAAATCACACCGGTAAACAATAACCAAAAGTTACATGTAGGAGACAAAGTAATAGTACGGCTGGTAATCCGTAATGATCAGAGTATGGATTATGTTGCCTTAAAAGACCTGCGTGCAGGATGTTTCGAGCCTGCTCAACAATTGTCGGGAGCAGAGTATCGTGACGGCGTCTGGTTCTACCGTTCGCCTGAAGATGTTTCTGAAAACTTTTTCTTCGATCATCTGCCGCAAGGTACTTTTGTACTGGAATATGCAGTATATGTAGTGCGTGAAGGACAATATTCGGGAGGCATAAGTACTATTCAATGTCTCTACGCACCCGAATTCATATCACGCACCGAAGGGGAAATGATAACAGTCTATAATTAATATTAATGGTTAATGGTGCGCCATTAACCATTAAATCTTTATATTTGCCCCATAAACAACATTAAAGTAAAAAGAAAGATGAAACAGATTATTTTTATTTTTATGGCGATTTTGCTAGCTACAGGTATAGCTTCTGCCCAGCAGAAAGCTGTCATCTCAGCAGAAACAACAACACATGATTTCGGAGACATAAAAGAAGCCAACGGAAAGGTTTCCCATACCTTCCAGATATCAAATACAGGAGATGCCCCTCTGGTAATCACTCGCGTAATAGCATCTTGCGGATGTACAACCCCTGAATGGACAAAGGAGCCGATTGCTCCCGGTAAGTCTGGCAACATTAAAATCACATACGATCCGGCCGGACGTCCCGGTCCTTTTGCAAAAACAATTTCTGTTTACAGCAATGGCAAAACAGGTAGTTATATACTAACTATCCGGGGTAATGTAGAATAATAAAACCAGTTAAACCAAAAGCAAGAAATGCTGAACGTCAAAAAGATTGTTCTTATTTTTATCAGTACGCTGCTTTTTGTCTCGGCCAAAGCCCAGAATAATCCAATTATCAGCGCAGACGAGCTAACCTACAACTTCGGGACAATAGCCGAAGCCGAAGGGTTGGCAAGTCATATTTTTACTATAAAAAATACAGGAAACAGCCCGCTCGTTATCACCCGTATAACTGCATCTTGCGGATGTACCCAACCTGAATGGACAAAAGAACCTATCGCCCCGGGCAAAACAGGAGAAGTAAAAGTAACCTACAATCCCAAAGGCCGTCCGGGTCCGTTTTACAAAACAATTTCGATATTCAGCAATGGTAAGAAAGGCAGTTACTCCCTTGCTATCAAAGGAAATGTTACGCCTAAACCTTCAAATCCTGTCTTTTCTTATCCGTATTCAATAGGAGATTTGAAATTAACTTCCAAAACAATCCTGTATAATACCGTACGGCCGGAAGAAATATTGGGAGAAAAAATCAATATTACAAATAACGGTAAAACATCACTGACAATACATGTAGGCAAAGTGCCTCATTATTTAACAGTAAACGTTCAGCCGGCAACATTGCAACCCGAAGAGACCGGAGAGATCACCTTCCTTCTGAATGCCGGTGCAGCCAAAAGAAAAGGACGTATCACAACCGATATTCCATTGGAAGTAGCCTCTATCGGCCAAAAAGAAGTTTCCGACAAAATTCATATTGCAGCAAACATTGTTGACAATTTCACAAAGCTTTCCGCAGCAGAAAAAGCACAGGCTCCCGTAGCCCAACTTTCAGGAACATTGCTGGATTTTGGTAAACTTCCGGAGAAAGGGAGCATTCTACCTCTGATTAAAGCTAAAATAACCGGAACATTCGATATTACGAACAATGGTAAATCCACTCTTGTTATTTATAGCGCAAGCTGCGATGACGAGTTGATAGACATATCAGGAGGTAAAAAAGAAATTAAACCGGGAGAAACGGCAACCTATAAAGTCACAATTCGTCCCCGTGAAATAAAAGCGAAGCTGGAAGCCCTTATCAATATCGTTTGTAACGACCCGAACGGTCCGGTACGTCTGATTAAAATAACAGCTCAGAAATAATAAAACAATGTGTTGCGACACATTAAATAATTATCTATATGGAACATCCCGAAAACAACGATTTATATAAAGGATTAAAAGTAAACCAAGGCGTAGCCGACGTTCCGACTGTAAATCCTTATATGAAGAAACGTTTGCAACGTAAACAATATACCGTATCCGAATATGTAGAAGGTATCCTAAAAGGAAATATCACCATATTAAGCCAGGCAGTAACCTTGGTTGAAAGCTCAAAACACGAACATCAGAAGATAGCGCAAGAAATTATTGAGAAATGTCTTTCCCACGCAGGAAAGTCAGTTCGTATCGGTATAACGGGAGTACCGGGAGCCGGAAAAAGCACGTCTATCGATTCTTTTGGAATGCACCTGATAAACGAAGGGCGCAAGCTGGCGGTACTAGCCATCGACCCAAGCAGCGAGCGCTCCAAAGGAAGTATATTAGGAGACAAAACCCGCATGGAAGCTCTATCCAGAGAGAAAAACGCATTCATCCGTCCTTCACCGTCGGCCGGTTCGTTAGGAGGAGTTGCCCGTAAAACCCGTGAAACAATCGTTTTATGCGAGGCTGCCGGTTTCGACACAGTCTTTGTAGAAACAGTCGGGGTTGGCCAAAGTGAAACAGCCGTTCACTCCATGGTAGATTTCTTTCTGTTAATCCAGTTATCAGGTACAGGCGACGAACTTCAGGGTATTAAACGCGGTATCATGGAAATGGCAGATGGTATTATTATCAACAAAGCGGATGGAGACAACATTGACAAAGCAAACTTAGCAGCCGCACAATTCCGCAATGCCTTACATCTTTTTCCGCCAGCCGAATCAGGATGGTTTCCCAAAGTATTGACCTATTCCGGTTATTATAATTTAGGAATCAAAGAGATTTGGGATATGGTAGGCGAATATATGGCTTTCACTAAAAAGAACGGATATTTCTATTTCAAGCGAAACGAGCAAGCGAAGTATTGGATGTATGAAAGTATCAATGATACATTACGGGATACATTCTATCACAACCCGGCTGTAGAAAGCATGCTGGAAACAACGGAAAAGCAGGTATTAAATAATAAAATCAGTTCTTTCATAGCAGCAAAAAAGATGATGGATTTATTCTTAGACAACCTGAAAGGGACAAATAAATAAGACAAGTTCAGATACCAAATAAAAAAGCCTCAGGATTTACCCTGAGGCTTTTTTATTTAGATTGATGCAACCCGCAACGTATTCAGCAAGTCGCGGTTTATTGGTTTATCATTTTTAATAGCTTTCGAGAACGGAACGTAGACTATCTGGTCATTCTGGATACCCATCATAACATTACGCTGATCGTCCAACAAAGCATCGATAGCAGCTACCCCCATACGTGTTGCCAAAATACGGTCCTGTGCAGAAGGGGAACCGCCACGCTGCAAATGCCCCAGAATAGAAACACGCACATCAAACTGAGGATATTCTTTTTTGACACGCTCTGCAACACCTATAGCACCGCCCGTTACTTCACTTTCGGCAACCAGCACAATACTACTGTTTTTAGATTTACGGAAACCAGTCTCTATCATTTCGGCCAACTGGTCTTTTTCCAAAGATATTTCCGGTATAATTGCCGCTTCCGCACCTGAAGCTATAGCCCCGTTCAATGCAAGGAAACCCGCATCACGGCCCATTACCTCAACAAAGAACAAACGATCATGTGACGTAGCTGTATCACGTATTTTATCTACACACTCCATGATAGTATTCAAGGCTGTATCATAACCGATGGTAACATCCGTACCATATAAATCGTTGTCAATAGTACCTGGCAAACCGATAACCGGCAAATCAAACTCCTGGGCAAAGATACGTGCACCAGTCAATGTTCCATCACCACCGATAGCCACTAATGCTTCAATGCCATGTTCTTTCAATTTATCATATGCTTGCTTACGGCCTTCCGGAGTTTTAAATTCGTCGCAACGGGCTGTTTTAAGAATTGTACCGCCCCGCTGAATGATATTACTTACATTGGAAGTCTTAAACTCTGCGATTTCATCTGTTATCAATCCTTTGAATCCACGATATATGCCTTTCACAGCCATTCCATTATATATAGCGGAACGTGTTACTGCACGAATGGCTGCATTCATTCCGGGAGCATCGCCTCCGGATGTTAAAATACCTATACACTTAACTGTAGACATAGCGTCTTTTTATTTTAATTGTTCGTGGCAAAAGTAATAAATAAAAGCCAACATGCTATCCTTTTCCACGAAACTTCATATAATCTTAATCATTTTATCATCCCTTAGCATTCAATTCCTTGATCCTTTCGGCTACCTTTTCCATTAACCACTTAGGTGTAGATGTGGCGCCACATACGCCTACACGTTTCACGCCTTCCGGTAACGGTTCTGTAATCTCTTCCGCTTCGGATATAAACAATGAGTTAGGGTTTGCCTTCCGGCATTCTTCAAACAACATCTTTCCGTTTGAACTTTTCTTTCCGGCAACAAAATAAACCCAATCATGGCTGGATGCAAATGCTTTTATATTGGGTAAACGATTGGCTACCTGGCGGCAAATCGTATCAAAATATTTAAAGGTCACTCCGTCGGCTATTCGTTTTTGTATTTCGGCCACCACATTGCGAAAACCATCCAAAGATTTGGTAGTCTGCGAAAACAAACAAATGCCCCGGTCAAAATCCAGTTTATCCAAATCTTCCACCTTTTCAACAACAATAGCCGTTCCTTCAGTTTGACCAACCAGACCGTTCACCTCGGCATGGCCTTTTTTTCCATAAATTACCAGCTGAATATTATCGGCCCGCGTCTCAATATAATACTTATGGATTTTACGTTGTAATTGTAATACTACCGGACAAGTAGCGTCTACAATCGTTATATTGTTTTGCACAGCCATTTCATACGTAGAAGGAGGCTCGCCATGGGCACGAAGTAATACTTTCTTCCCTTTCAGCCGGGCAAACTCGTCATGTTCTATCGTTTGCAATCCCATCTCACGAAGACGTTCAACTTCCAGGCTATTATGCACAATATCACCCAAACAATACAAAATGTCCGTATTGTTCAATTCCCTTTCAGCACTTTCTATGGCAGTAACCACACCAAAACAAAAACCGGAACTCTTATCTATCTCTACTTCCAACATTTTTGCAGACAATTGATTGTTAAGAACCGGCAACATTATGGAATTGTTGCAACAACCATAGCTTTTGCTCAGGAATAGTCATGTAAGAATTATCCAGAACCAAAGCATCTTCGGCCTGACGCAACGGACCTTCTTTACGGGTTGAATCTATTTCATCACGCTCTTTGACATTAAGCAATACATCCTCGAAGGTAGATTTGGTATCACCCTTTGCCTTTAATTCATCCAAACGGCGCTGAGCACGTATTTCAGGAGAGGCCGTTACAAATATCTTCAACTCGGCATCAGGATATACCACTGTCCCTATATCCCTGCCATCCATTACAACACCTTTCTCCTCTCCCATTTTTTGCTGCAACGGAACCATGGCATGTCTCACAAACGGCAGTGCTGCTATCAAACTAACCTTACCTGCCACTTCCATGCTCCGGATCTCATTTTCTACATTTACCCCATTCAGAAAAGTATCGGAACGTCCTGTTTCAGAATTGAAACGTTGGGTAATACGAATTGTATCCATCGAAGTTCTCAACTTTTCTTCATCAAGCCGGTTGCCGGAGAAAAAACCTTGCTGAATGCTGTATAAAGTGACAGCCCGGTACATAGCTCCCGTATCAATATATGTATATCCTATTTCTTTAGCCAAGTCTTTTGCCATTGTGCTTTTGCCGCAAGAAGAAAATCCGTCTATTGCAATAACTATCTTTTTCATTTTGTATTCACCTTTAAATGAAGTACAAATATACGAAATATCCCAACGATAAAAAAGCCCCGGCAGCTTACACCACCGGAGCCTTTGTTTGTCATACTGTCTTCCTTTCTCCCGAAAGTACCAACAGCCAAAACTTTAATTTTATTACTTTAGTATTAATATCGCTTCATTTGTTCCCCTATCACAAGATACTTGAGTTAACCCCGCATGAAGCATTAAAATTATTTTAAATAAAAATCGTCTTGTTTACTTCACAACAGCCTTAACTGCTGCTTCACCTTCTACAGCTACGATTACAACACCCTGAGGAGCAGCAATCACTTCACTGTCTGAAGTTGCAACGATTGTAGTCTTCTGACCTAATACGTTAGATACGATTACTTTCTTACCAGCAGCACCGTAAACTGTTACGTTGCCTTCGCCAGCTACTACACTGATAGTGTTAGCTTCTGTTGATTCGTTGCCGGTTGGGGTATCAACTACTTCTGTTGTGAAAGGAAGAGCATCGTCTACATCTGCAACAACGATTACACCATTTTTCTGAGCTAAATATTTATTAGAAGCTGCATTATAAATCTTATACTGACCTTCTGTCTTTGTGTTAGCAAACAAGAACTGAGCTTTAGGAGCATATTCTTTGTCGTTACCAACCAACAGGCTGTCAACACCGTTCAAACCAAACTGCTTTCCTGCAACGAATGATACTTTGCCGTCTTTAATAGATAAGTAATTGGCAACACCAGCTTCTACATCTTCAGAATCTACACCCTGAGTTGTGCGGATATAATAAGTAGGTTTAGCAGCATCCGTCATTTTAGCTGTATCAACATACATTTTCAAATTATCTTCTGAATAAGAATCAGCTTTCAAATCGCTTGTACTCTTCAACAATGCAGCACCCTTAGCACCCATTGTGATAGCCAATGAATTATTAGCTGTAGAACGAATAACCATATGAGCAGGTTTGTCTTTTGTTACATTTACGAAATCAGGAAGATCCGGGAATTCTACAGAGAATGAACCTGTCAACAATGAACCTAATTTATCAGTAAACAATTTGCCTTCTGTACCACCAGCAGTTGCAACCAGAGAGTCTGAGCCAAGAACACCAGATTCAAACGTTAATGCATCATTTGTAGTTTGTCCTTTACCTTTCAATACAACCAACTGATATTTGTTAGCAACAGAAGTAGCACGTAATAATACGGCAACTGTATCACGATTTGCAATATCATTGGCAACATATTGTTTTGTACGATTCGTCAATTTTAAGTTACCGGCAGCATCTATACCTAAGACACGATTTCCTAAGAATTCTTTCAAGATATAAGACTGACGTTTCAAATCATCGCCATAAGTAGCTGCACCAGCATTAGCTTTTGCAAGCTTAAATGATATAGCAGTTTCACCTTTGGCAGCATACAGAATAGAGTCTTTATCTTTCATATAAACAGGAACATCATCTCCGAATGTTGTATTAAAGTTCAAAGAAACAGACAAGTTGGCCAAATCAGCATCTTTGAAATACTTATAACCTACATATTCGTCTGTTGCACCTACTTCAACAAACTTAAATGTATTCTTGTCATCTGCAGAAATCTTATAACCAGCATCACCAGCTTCATAAATAGCTTTACCATTTAAGAATTTAACACCATCAAACTCACGATTGAAAATTGTATAATTTCCTGAAGCCAATTTCTTAACAGCCCATTGAGTAGAAGGTACTAATGGAGAAGCCGCTGCCTCATATTTTACAGCACCTTCATTATCAGCAGACGGAACAACTACATAATATTTATCCTTATTGTTGCCACCTGTATATAGAATAAAATATTTCTTAGTTGCATCCAAACCTGTAAACTTAGTTCCTTGAGGAAATTCAATCAAAGGAAGAGAAGCTGCACTTGTACCACCTAAAGTAGTAACAATCTTAGCACCCGTATTATCTGTTGAAACATTTACCAAGACAGGTTGTGTTCCCTTCTTATAAATATAATCCGTATGACCTTCATTATCTTTTTCATACGTTACAGAAGCGTTGCTACCAATAACAAGTGAATCACCTGCAATTCTGTTCTTATACACTTTAAATGCGAACAAATAAGAAGAGATATTACGTCCTTCTGCAGCAATTGTATCAGAACCTGCCGTCAACTGAGCCTTTTCATTCGTTTCATTTGTTAATGTATCTAAAACAAATTTATAACCAGACTGTGCACTCCAATTTGAACCGCCATTAGGAGCATAATGCAATGTATCTGTTACAACAAACAAAGTGTCATTTGCCTTACCAGTCCACTGGCTATTTTCACCTTTTGCTCCTATTACACGTAACATAACTGAATCTGACGGCGTAAACCCATCATTAGAAGCAACCCATTCGTTATTAGCTACGTTAGCAGCTTTTGCTTGCGTTCCGCTTACTGCAACAGCTTCCAATTTATTAGCAGTAAACACATTACCGGCAACTTCTGCACCAAATGCCAATTTAAAATAACCGCCATCATTTGAATTCAAATCATCGGCACTCAATTTAACTTCGGTACCAGCATCCACAATCATCCATTCTGTAGCTACAACACCGTCTACTTTATCATTAAACTTGCCGTCTTTTGACAAAATTACAGTACCTGCAGGAATGCCTTTTATATCAGAGCTCAAAGTATCCAGTCTAAAAGAGCTACCATTAGTGATATAACCGCCATCAGTACCTTTCCAAGCCCATTTAGAAATGCCATCAGCAACCATACCTGTTCCTTCTTTTGCAAAACTTAATTTAGCATTTGTAATTTTGTTCACAAAAGAAAATACAGAGTCTGTTTCTACAGACAGATCAACCTGCCACATAGCAGAATCCAATGCAGAAGCATTCTGGAAATCACCTTTTACAGGAGACATTAGATAAAGACTATCCTTACCATCGCGAGTTGTAGCTCCCAAATAAGAATTCACTGCTGCGTCCTTAATCTGAATGTGATAATAGTTCACAGTGGGTTTAATAGCAGTTGCATGTCCGCCTGTAGGAACATATTGCGCACTTGCTGATAGTCCACCGGCTACCAGAGCGGCAGCCAAAAGAGTAGAAAATCTTTTGTTCATAATCTAATTAATTAATATTAATAATAGTGTTCATTAAAAGTTCTATAAATCAAAGCGTTTCATCATTCCGAACGCATAAAATATGACTAGGGAAAACGTTGGTCTAGATTAGTCATTTTTTTAGCTGTTTTCAGGCAATTCGTAACCTGAAGCGATTGTTTTGTAATTGATAGCTTATATTCTTGATAAGAAAGCAGATAGGATGATAAAAAAATATTCGAAAAGGGTTGCAGGAATGGAAGAAACATGTACCTTTGCAATGACTAACGAAAACGAACGTTTTCCCTAGTCACTCCAATACCTTGATATATATACTAATAATCAACTAATTACATAACATAAAACCTGTATTATTCTTCTTGTATTGAATAATTAAAGAAATAATATAATAATACTAATTTTACCCAAAGCCTTCGCTCACAACAATCCTCAGACAATAATGACATTTGTAGAATCAAACGACGTGGCGATTGATTATTATCATGTATGTACACGCGTACATATATATAAATATGTAAGAAAGGGTCCGGAATATATTGCAAAATGCAAGCGTCTACAAAAAGCAACCTTTCTATCGACTAATATCAAAATAGCTTTTTCTTATTTTGAAACAAGCACTATTTTATCAGAAACATTAGGAACATATATTCTTTTGAGCTAGCTAAAAATCAATTTTGTCCTAGCTAAAATTTAATTTTTAGCTAGGTAGTAATTAATTTTGACCAGGGTCAAAAGAATAAATGTACAGGATCTTTTATATAAAAAACAGGCATGATAAACTTAACAGCTAACATCCAATTCACTAAGTTTCAAGCATAAAAAAAGGCACAGCCTTATCAATTTCTTTAATTGACAAAGTATGCCCAGTTAATTTCACCTTGAAAACAAGACCGTCAAGAAGAATAAAAAATGATTCGGCTAGTTCTTAAAGTCGTCCAAAGTCATAGAAACACTGATCATCAGCGACAATGCGGAAGGATTATATTTGGCAATAGAAGCTCCCACATCAAACATTTTTATTTTCACTCCCGCCCCGGCAGAAAAACCGGACAAGGCTCCGCCGCCATCACGTAGCTTCATATCCAAACTTGTTTTGGGATTAAAGCCCACCCCAATCCAAAAATTGTCGGAAGGAATATAATCGATGCCTATAACAAAATGCTTTACTAAAGCTTTAAAGAAGTTATCCCCCTTATATTCCTGATCGGAATCATCCACATAATCAAACTTCCACCGGTTTAAATACATTGCCGTTAAAGAAAAACGGATCGGGGCATGCGTCATTTTTTTACTTATACCGGCTTGAATATCCCACGGCATTTTCTGGCGCTTATTATCATAGGGCTTTAATTGCGCGCCTATATTTTTCAACGTAATACCCGCCGAAAATTCTTTTTCGGAGTTATAATAGCTCAACCCGGCATCCACACACAAACCTATAGACGTATAGTCTGCAATAGACGAGTATAAAAACTTTAAGGAAAGACCTCCGCGCCATCTGTCATTCAGGTCGTGAGAGTAAAATCCTACCACACTGATGTCTTTAGCCGAAAAATCGCCTATTATCTGATTCTCTCCGGTTGTCTCTTTTAAATTACCATAACTGAAAAAAGAAGCACCAACTCCCCATGCGCTATGTTCTTTCAGAGCTTTTGTAAAAAGGGCACTTCCGGCATTAACATCCGAAATATAGTTCATATAATTCAGATTTACCATTTTATCCATTTCCGCACCCAATAATGCAGGATTATGAAAAATCAGTGACGGGTCTCTTTCTATTATAGATATATTATGCCCACCCAGGGAATTCACCCTGGCAGAGTTAGGAATCCGAAGAAAATCAAATACTTCATCGCCATTCTGCGCCGAAGAAGTTCCGGCGAAAACAAAGATGAATAACACGAATAATATATTTCTCATATTTTTTCAACAAAAAGCATCCAAAGATACATTAATTCAGAAAATTGTCTTTACTTTACACCCGCAAATCAGGAAAAAGCCCTGCTTATTTCCCATATATACGGTTTCCCATTATCAGAAACGGAAAAAATATCAAAAAGGTATACAACATATAAAATAATTCGTATTTTTGCAGTATTGGAAAACACATATTTTATAACTAAATAGTCATATGGAAATTAAGAAATCACCGAAAGCGGACCTGGAAAAAGGCAAGACAATCAGTACCTTTATGGGACTTGTTGTTGGTTTAGCCATTCTGTTCGTAGGTTTCGAATGGGGAAACCGCGACATTCAGGTAGCTACAGCGAGCGATCAGGTTGCTGACGTAATCGCAGAAGAGGAAATTGAGATTACAAGACCGGAGAATACTCCTCCACCTCCTCCACCTCCTCCAGCGCAAGTAGTAGCCGAAGTTTTAACCGTTGTTGATGACGACACCGATCTGGAGCAACAAGATATCGTAACCTCTGAAGACAACCAGAAGGAAGCTCAGCATCAAACATATACACCTCCAGCAATAGTTGAAGAAGAAGAAGAGTCTGCACAGACTATCTTTACTGTTGTAGAAGAAATGCCAAAGTTCCCGGGTGGTGATGCCGAATTATTGAAATTCCTCGGCAAATCGGTTAAATATCCGGTTATTGCACAGGAAAATGGTATTCAGGGACGTGTAATCTGCTCATTCGTTATCAACCGCGACGGCTCTGTTGTTGACGCAGAAGTAGTTCGCGGTGTAGACCCAGCATTGGACAAAGAGGCTATCCGCGTGGTAAACTCAATGCCTAAATGGACACCGGGTAAGCAGAGAGGTAAACCAGTACGTGTTAAGTATACCGTACCTATCACATTCAGATTGAATTAGTATACAAATAGTATTATCAGAAAAGGCTGCGGACAATATGCAGCCTTTTTTGTTATATTTCATCTTATCACAAAACAAAGATCAATCCATGCTATCATTTAAAGACATATTACAGAGAATTGAAGAAGAAATATCAAACCTTCAATTCAATTATCCTCCCAAAAGTTTATATGATCCGATAGAATACATCTTATCACTTGGAGGGAAAAGAATACGTCCGGCACTGACATTAATGGCGTGCAATATATATAATGCCTCTATCGAGAATGCAATAAAACCAGCTCTGGGACTTGAGGTCTTTCACAACTTTACATTACTACATGATGATTTGATGGATGAAGCAGACAAAAGAAGAAACAAACCGACCGTCCATAAAGTGTGGAACGCAAATACAGCAATCCTTTCGGGAGATGCCATGCTGATTGCCGCCTACCAGTTAATCGGAGAAACCGAAGCCAGACACTTAAAAGAGATATTGGACTTATTCACTGTTACCGCTCTCGAAATATGCGGCGGGCAACAATATGATATGGAATTCGAATCGCGGATGAATGTAAGCGAAGCCGAATATATTGAAATGATCCGGCTAAAAACAGCCGTTTTGTTAGCTTGCAGCTTAAAAACAGGAGCTATTTTAGGAGGTGCCACCGAGAGTGATGCAAACAACTTATACCAATACGGTATCTATATAGGACTTGCATTCCAATTACAAGATGATTTACTTGACGTTTATGGCGACACAGCCACTTTCGGAAAAAACATCGGAGGAGATATTCTTTGCAATAAGAAAACATTTTTACTTGTCAATGCCCTGCATCTTGCCTCTAAAGAACAAAAGGAAACGATGAATCTATGGTTTGGTAAAAAAACATATAAACCGGAAGAAAAAATCGCATCTTTTACACATATATATGATCAACTGAACCTAAAAACTCTGACTGAAAACAAAATTCAATCTTATTATGACGAAGCAATGAAATGCCTAGACCAACTTAGTGTTTCCGACGAGAAATTATATGTATTGAAAGATGTTTGCGACCGTTTAATGAACCGCCAGTCTTAGTATGAAAATAATAGATACCCACAATCATTTATATTTAGACGATTTTGATCCTGAGCAAGACACTTTAGTCAAAGCCGCACAGGATTCAGGTATTGACACACTTCTTTTACCGAATGTGGATTTAACAACGATAGACCGTATGCATGGTTTATGTGATAAATATCCGGATTTCGCATTCCCTATGATGGGATTACACCCGACAAGTGTAGATAAAAACTATATCGATGCACTTAAAAAGACAGAATCTTATTTAGGGAAAAGGTCATATTGTGCAATTGGAGAAATCGGGATTGATTTATATTGGGATAAAACATATCTGAATGAACAAAAAATAGTATTCGAAGAACAACTCAAATGGAGCTTGGATTTAAATCTTCCGGTAGCTATTCATACCCGTGAAGCTTTCCAGGAAGTTTTCGATTGTATCCATAAAGTAGGAGCAGATAAGTTGCGAGGTGTATTCCATAGTTTCACAGGAAACGATAAGGAACTTGAAGAAATAAAAAGATTACCCAACTTCATGATTGGCATCAATGGTGTTATCACATTTAAAAATGCCAAATTAGCCGATACGATAAAGCAAACAAGCATTCATCATATCGTTTTAGAAACAGATGCCCCCTATCTTGCCCCGGTACCTTACAGAGGCAAAAGAAACGAACCGGCCTACATCTGGAAGACCGCGGAAAAGGTGGCTGAAACATACAATATATCAATAAATGAAGTAGTTTTGACAACCCGCAAAAATGCGCTGGAATTATTTAAAAGCATAGATAAGCTAATATAGTTATATATTTTTGCAAGTAATCAAAATTTATTTCTCTGATATTGCGTAAATGTCAAGCAAAAACTATAGATTTGTGCACTGAAACGTTTGCATGTGGGAATTTTTTCGTATTTTGCGCTCGTTTTGAAAAGGGAGAAAACTCCGATTGGAGAGATGCTCGAGTGGTTGAAGAGGCACGCCTGGAAAGCGTGTAAACCCCTAAAGGGTTTCGCGGGTTCGAATCCCGCTCTCTCCGCAAATGATACCATGATTATTAATAATAAAAATAAAAACAAATAAGAGAATTATTAATCTTAAAAATTAAACACACAATGAAACAGTTATTTGCAAAAGCATTCTTGGGACTATGTGCCCTTGGAACTTCTACCGTAGCATTCGCGCAGGAAGCAGCAGGCGCTGCTCAACCAGCAGTTGAAGGTGGTTTGTATCAAGCATTAAAAGTTAAATTTATCGAAGGTGGTGCAGACTTCATGAGTACAGTTGCCATTGCTTTGATCTTAGGTTTGGCTTTCTGTTTGGAAAGAATCATTTATTTAAACTTAGCTGAAACAAACGCTACTAAATTATTGAAAGGTATTGAAGATGCTTTGGATAAAGGTGACGTAGAAGCTGCAAAAGCAATCGCTCGTGACACAAGAGGTCCTATCGCTTCTATCGCATACCAAGGTTTGATGAGAATTGACCAGGGTATCGATGTTGTAGAAAAATCTATCGTATCTTACGGTGGTGTTCAGGGTGGTCTTTTGGAAAAGAACATGTCTTGGATCACATTGTTTATCGCAATGGCTCCGTCATTAGGATTCTTGGGTACAGTTGTTGGTATGGTTATGGCGTTCGATAAAATCGAACAGGTTGGTGATATCAGCCCGACGGTTGTTGCTGGTGGTATGAAAGTGGCTTTGATCACAACTGTAGGTGGTTTGATCGTTGCTTTGATCCTTCAGATATTCTATAACTATTTATTGAGCAAATTGGAAGCTATCCTGAACCAGATGGAAGACGCTTCTATCACATTGCTTGACTTGGTTATTAAATACAACCTTAAATTCAAAAAATAATAAGCATTATGGCAGTAACTAAGATAAGAAAAATATCCAGTTGGACATTATTGGTATGCTCTGTCATCACAATTATTGTTCTGGGTATGTTTTTCGGAGGAGGCGTGGTTGATCCCACCGCTGACAATAAAGAATACGTATATACCGGATTACTTCTGGATTGGACATACGTTATATTTATAGTAACAATTATTTGTATGGCTTTTTTTGCTATTTGGCAATTTATATCCATATTAAAATCAAACCCCAAATCAGCATTAATGTCGCTTTTGGTCATTGCATTATTTGCCGTTCTATTTATCATTACATACTCAATGGGTGACGGAACACCTTTAACAGGTTTGAATGCAGACTCACAAAGCTACAATATTCCATTTTGGTTGAAAGTAACAGATATGTGGATTCAATCTGCAATTGCATTATTCATATTGATCATCGTTGCTGTACTTGGTGGTTCTGTAAAGAAAATATTAAATAGATAAGTAATAAAGATTTTGATAAAACATTAAGCATTATGGCAAAGAAAAAGAGAAAAGTTCCCGCAATGAACGCGACTTCTTCAGCCGATATTGCTTTCATGTTGCTTATCTTCTTCCTTATTACCACTTCTATGGATACAGATAAAGGTTTGGCAAGACGTTTGCCACCCCCTGTGCCTAAAGATCAAAAGAATGAAGATATTGATATCAAAAAGAGAAACTTGCTGCCAATCTTGATTAACAGTAGTAATCAGATTTTGTGCGGTGATCAGTTTATTGATATCAAGCAATTGAAAGAAAAGGTTAAAGAGTTCGTAGAAAATGCATACAATGACGAACACAAACCTGAAAAGGTAGAAGTTGATGTTCCTTTCTTCGGAAAACAAATGGTAACAAAAAACCATATCATTTCATTAATGAATGACCGTGGTACCGAGTATCAGGCATACATTAATGTTCAGAATGAGCTTGCAAAAGCTTATAATGAATTAAGAGATGACATTTCCAAGAAAAAATTCGGAAAAGCTTTTGCAGATTTGGATGAAGAACAACAAAAGGCTGTGCAGATGATATATCCTCAAAAGATATCTGAAGCAGAACCTAAAAATTATGGAGACAAAAAGTAATGGGAAAGTTTAGTAAAGCAGGCGGTCGTGAAATGCCTGAATTGAATACATCATCATTACCTGACTTAGTATTTGCCTTCTTGTTCTTTATCATGATGGTAACAACCATGCGTGAAGTAACTTTGAAAGTAGTATTCAAAGCTCCTCAGGCTACAGAACTCCAAAAGTTGGAAAAGAAATCATTGGTGACATTCATCTATGTTGGTCAACCAACTCCGGATTTAAGAGCAAAGATGGGTTCTGAAACTCGTATTCAGTTAAATGACGCATTTGCTGAAACATCAGAAATTCAGGATTATATCGCACAGGAAAAGTCAAGTATGAAAGAAGAAGATCAGCCGTTTATGACAGTATCCATCAAGGCAGACAAATCGACCAAGATGGGTGTTATAACTGATATTAAGCAGGCACTTCGTGAAGCATATGCACTGAAGATTAGTTATTCTGCTGCTCAGCGTGTAGATTAAAACTAATGCAACAATACAAAAAAGGCGAGGTTTGAAACCCCGCCTTTTTTATTGTCCGTAAACCTGCTTATGAATATTATTCTTTACCAATTCAAAAGATTTACCTAAATCTATATCACCATGGGTCATCAAACGCATTTCAATAAAAGACTCACCTTGACGATAAGGTGGTTGAAAATACACATGATTATCCAGTTTAAAGCCTAAACGCTCATAGAAGCCTATTCTGCGCCGGCTCATCTCCTCAGTTGGTAATTCCACTTCCAAAACAACTGGAGTCTTTATCTCGGAAAGAAACCGACCTAAAACCTTCCCTCCTATTCCTCCGTTACGGGCGGCTTCATCTATTGCAAAATGTTCTATATATGTAAAACCATCAAATGTCCACGCCGTAATAAATCCAACATAAACATCTTCCCGATAAACAGCAAATACATGAAAATTTGAATTATCCTTTACTAAATCACGAATTAGAGAAAAAGCACGTCTTTCACCTTCCGGAAAAGAATCATTATATGTTTTTTCCACTTGATTTAAAACCGGATTCTTAAAATCTTCGACAAACTCACAAACTATAACTTGATCAACATCCATAAAATTATATACTTAATTGGTTAATAAAGACCTCTTACAAAGTTAAATATTAAAATCAAAAACATAGGCAGTTTATTATTTATTACTTATATTTGTATCAAATTGTAAGGAACAGTTTAATACATATAAACACAACGAATTTATGGCACACCATCAACTGGATGAATTAGACGAGAAAATCCTAAAACTGATTATTGGAAATGCCCGCATGCCATTTCTTGAAGTGGCAAGGGAATGTAATGTGTCAGGAGCTGCAATTCACCAGCGGATTCAGAAACTGACAAATATCGGAGTTATCAAAGGTTCTGAGTTTATCGTAGATAACACGAAAGTTGGTTACGAAACATGTGCATACATGGGTCTTTTCCTCAAGTCTCCAGGCCAGTTTCCAACGGTAACGGAAGCTTTGAAAGAAATACCTGAAGTAGTAGAATGCCATTACACTACCGGTCAATATGATCTTTTCATAAAAATATACGCAAAGAACAACCAGCACCTGCTGAGTATTATCCATAATAAACTTCAACCTTTAGGATTGGCTCGTACAGAATCGCTTATCTCATTTAAGGAAGCTTTTAAAAGACAAATTCCAATTGATCTGAACGACGACGAATAAATACATCCGCATCCTGATTAATTTAAGTATGCAACCTAATCAAATCAGATACGCATCAAAAAAGAGAGCGCCCCAAATGTAATTGAGACGCTCTCTTTTTATATTTAATTCTCCTGCTTATCTTTTAAAAATCGGCAGTTTTAGGAGTACGCGGGAAAGGTATTACATCTCTGATGTTAGCCATTCCTGTCACAAACAAGAGTAAACGTTCAAATCCTAATCCGAAGCCGGAATGAGGGGCCGTACCAAAACGGCGGGTATCAAGATACCACCAGATATCCTTCACCGGAACGCCCATTTCTTCTGCACGCGTACGAAGCTTTTCAAAATCTTCTTCACGCTGTGAACCTCCAATAATTTCACCAATCTTAGGGAACAAAACATCCATCGCACGAACAGTCTTACCGTCTTCGTTCTGCTTCATATAGAATGCTTTTATTTCCTTCGGATAATCTGTCAGAATAACCGGGCGTTTGAAATGTTCTTCCACCAGATAACGTTCGTGTTCAGAAGCCAAATCAACTCCCCAGTATACAGGGAATTCAAATTTATGTCCTTTGGCTACAGCTTCTTCCAGTATCTTTACACCTTCTGTATATGGCAAACGGACAAAAGTTTCTTTTAATACACCTTCCAGACGTTCAATCAAGCCCTTATCAAACATATCATTCAGGAATTGAATATCGTCATGACAATTATCCAGAGCCCATTGAACACAGTATTTAATAAAGTCTTCAGCCAACTGCATATTTTCAGCAATTTCATTGAAAGCCACTTCGGGTTCAATCATCCAAAATTCAGCTAAATGACGGGGTGTGTTAGAGTTTTCTGCACGAAACGTAGGACCAAATGTATAAATCGCCCCCAATGCCATTGCAGCCAATTCGCCTTCGAGCTGTCCTGAAACTGTTAAACTAGCCTGTTTTCCGAAGAAATCATTATCATAAATAATAGAGCCATTCTCATCTTTTTTCAGATCGTACAGATTCATCGTTGTTACCTGAAACATCTGTCCTGCACCTTCGCAGTCCGAAGCTGTTATAATAGGCGTATGAAAATAGAAAAATCCTCTTTCATGAAAAAACTTATGAATAGCTATTGCCATATTATGACGAATACGGAAAACTGCTCCGAAAGTATTCGTGCGCGGACGTAAATGAGCTATTTCACGTAAGAATTCCAATGAATGTCCTTTCTTCTGTAAAGGATAAGTAGCAGGATCCGCCGAACCATATATCTGAATCTCCGTAGCCTGAATCTCAACATTCTGGCCTTTTCCCTGCGATTCAACCAAAATACCATTTACACTAATACATGCACCTGTAGTAACTGGTTTCAGATATTCTTCACCCAACTTTTCCACATCCACAACGATCTGAACATTATTTATTGTAGAGCCGTCATTCAAAGCAATAAAATTAACTTGCTTACTACCTCTGCGGGTACGTACCCAACCTTTTACGTTAACGGTCGAACCGAAAGCTACGCTTTTCAGTACATCTACAATTTTTGTTCTAGTAATTGTTTCCATGTTTATATTTTTATTCTTAAGTAATCAAAACAAGTTAGCCGGCTAGAAACCGGCTAACTTCTGTAACTTTATTCAAAAGCTCCCATCCGGAGAGCATTTACTTCTCTTTCGTTCAGATAGCGCCATTTCCCTCTTCCCAAATTCTTCTTAGTAAGACCGGCAAAATAAACACGGTCCAACTTTGTTACATGGTAGCCAAGAGATTCGAATATACGACGAACGATACGGTTACGTCCTGAATGAATTTCAATACCAACCTGGCTCTTATCATCTTCACTTGCATAACTGATAGCATCTGCATGAATTTCGCCATCTTCCAGTTCCAAGCCATTAGCAATCTTTTCCATATCTTCAATAGATACATTCTTATCCAGCCATACATGGTATATCTTCTTTTTCTTAAATGATGGATGAGTCAGTTTAGATGCAAGATCACCATCATTTGTCAACAACAATACACCCGTTGTATTACGGTCCAGACGGCCTACCGGATAAATACGTTCCTGGCAAGCATTCTTTACCAAATCCATAACAGTTAAACGTTCCTGAGGATCATCCGATGTTGTTACACAATTTTTCGGCTTATTCAGTACAATATATACTTTACTTTCTATCTGTACCGGTTGATCATGGAACATAACTTTATCCTGGCGGGTAATCTTTGTTCCCAATTCCGTAACCACCACATCATTAACTCTTACAACACCAGCCTGGATGTATTCATCAGCTTCACGGCGTGAGCAAACACCGGCATTGGACAAGAATTTATTCAAACGAATAGGTTCATTCGGGTCAGCTAATACTTCCTTGTATTTTAGCTGTTTCTGGAAGCTGTATTTAGCATTCGGATTATAATCATTTGAACGGTAGTTATTATTGGGACGTCTATTATTATAACCACCATTACGGCCACCTCCATAAGAATTATTATTCCCGTAAGAAGGTCTGCCTCCACGATTATCGCGATTATCATACGAATTTACACGAACATCACCAACGCGTGGTCTTCTCTTTTTCATTCCATCTCCTTCAGTATCCCCTAAAGGACCTGATGAATAGGCTCTCGACGGTCTGTTATCATCATAATTCGGACGCGAAGGGCGATTGTACTGACGCTGTTCGCCACCACCATAAGATGGTCTGTTATTTCCATAAGAAGGACGATTATATCCTCCTCCACGGGAATAATTACCTTCGCGGTTATACCCTCCATCACGATTGTCATACATGCGTGGACGACTCGGACGATCGCCATACGAATTTTGACGATCACCATACGAAGAGCGGTTATCTCCATAAGAAGGTCTGTTATAACCACCCCGGTCATCCCGAGTAGGACGATTATATGATCTTCGTTCATAGTTGTTACCTTCAGGTCTGTTATATCCCTGATTGTAAGGTCTTCTTTCACCTTCCTGGTCTGTGTTTTCCCGTCTGATACTTGGTATCACTTTTCTTGGACGCGGCTGAGATTCATCTCTTTCTTCTGTACTCATTGTTGTATATTAAATAATAATTAACTAATTGGTAGCCTCACGGCCACCTAAACATTTCACTAAATACCTGTATAATTATGCGGCGTTACCGCCTTTAATTCCCTTTTAATATTGTCGCTAACTTCCAATGTATCTATAAAATCAGAAATAGACTGTTCCGTAATAGCCTCGTTCGTACGAGTCAGAGCCTTCAACGCTTCATAAGGTTTCGGAAAACCTTCACGACGTAATATAGTCTGTATTCCTTCTGCAACAACAGCCCAACATTTATCCAAGTCCCTTGATAAAGCATTTTCATTTAATAACAATTTACCCAGACCTTTTGTTAAGCTTTTACATGCAATTTCGATATGTGCCATAGGTACTCCTATATTACGAAGCACAGTAGAATCCGTCAAATCGCGTTGTAAGCGGGATACCGGCAACTTTGTTGCCAGATGCTCCAAAATAGCATTAGCCATACCTAAATTGCCTTCAGCATTTTCAAAATCAATCGGATTCACTTTATGAGGCATAGCAGACGAACCAACCTCTCCGGCTTTTATCTTCTGCTTGAAATATTCCATTGAAATATATTGCCAGAAATCACGATTCAGATCGATCATTATTGTATTGATACGCTTCATTCCATCAAAAATAGCAGCCAGATTATCATAATTTGAAATCTGTGTTGTCCATTGTTCACGGCTTAAGCCCAATACTTCATTCACAAATCTATTACCGAAAGTTTTCCAATCATATTCAGGATAAGCGACTCTGTGAGCATTAAAATTGCCTGTTGCTCCTCCAAATTTCGCAGAAACCGGGATAGCTTTAAGCAAAGCCAATTGCTGTTCCAATCTATATACAAAGACCATAATCTCTTTTCCAAGACGTGTAGGAGAAGCAGGCTGGCCATGTGTCTTTGCCAACATAGGAATATTCATCCATTCTTCTGCATACTTTTTCAATGTATCTATTATTTCCTGTATGCCGGGATAATAAACCTCATTCATTGCATCTTTCAACGAAAGAGGGACAGACGTATTGTTTATATCTTGGGATGTCAGGCCGAAATGTATAAATTCATGATATTTTTCGGCAAGGAAATTATCTGTTTTTTCTTTAATAAAATATTCTACAGCCTTTACATCATGGTTTGTTACGCTTTCAATCTCCTTTACACGTAGTGCATCTTCTGCAGAAAAATTCATATAAATTTTTCTGAGTTCCGCTTTAATTTCCGAAGTATTCAATTCTTCTAATTGCGGAAGAAATTCAGAAAGAGTTATAAAATACTCTACCTCTACCCGCACTCTATATTTTATGAGTGCATATTCTGAAAAATAAGCTGCCAGATTCTCAGCTTTGCTTCTATAGCGCCCATCTACGGGCGAAATTGCTGTAAGTGTCGAAAATACCATATACATATATTAATATAGAGTTGCAAATGTAATGCATTTATCCTGAATAATAGAGAGAGAGAATGTTTTTTTTAATTTTTCCCATTAAAAATTTGGAGGTAATTAAAAAACACGTATCTTTGCACCGTCTTAAAGAGATAAGACATACCGAAAGAACGAAAAAATAGTGAAAGGGCGTTTAGCTCAGCTGGTTCAGAGCATCTGCCTTACAAGCAGAGGGTCGGCGGTTCGAATCCGTCAACGCCCACCACTTTCACGCAATATTTTCAATTCGGGCGTTTAGCTCAGCTGGTTCAGAGCATCTGCCTTACAAGCAGAGGGTCGGCGGTTCGAATCCGTCAACGCCCACCCAATAAAAAGGAGAGTTTTTCAACTCTCCTTTTTTTGTTTAAACCTAATTCTTCTATCTATATGCTACTACAAAACGACACCGATTACCAAGACGAAATATTCAAAAATATAATTGAAAGCAACCAAGATTTTTTCAAAATCCAATTTGATCATTGCCACTTTACAAATTGCGATTTTAGCTCGACCCAATTTCTTTCATGTTCTTTTGAAAACTGCTCTTTTGAGAACTGCAACCTCAGCAATATACGTATAAAAGACTGTATTTTCAGAGATACGACATTCACAAGCTGCAAACTTATCGGAATACTTTGGTATGAATGCCGGCAAAAGAGCTTTACCCTATCCATAAAATTCAAAGAAACTGTTATTGATTATTCCAGTTTTTACAAGCTGGATTTACAAAAATGTTCCTTCGAAGATGTTCATGCCACAGAAGTAGATTTTACCGAAGCCAATCTATGTAAATGTAAATTTAACAACACAAATCTATCAGGCACTACATTCATTCACTGTAATCTTAAGAAGGCAGATTTCAGCACTGCCGTTAATTACCAATTCAACCTTTCGGAGAACCAAGTAAAAGATGCAATATTCAGTCTGCCTGATGCAATACAATTACTTTATTCTTTTGGCATAAAAATACATTGATTCGATTTGGAGTCGAATCAATGCTTCTTTGACAAGGCTACTGCAATCAATCTATCCACAGAAAATTTGCCCGGCCCGGCCATATACATTATAACAAATACAACCAGATACACGAATGCCAGTTCTTTTACTGCGAACGGATCCGATCCATGCACTATAAAAAATGCCACACACATAGTAAAAATCATCGGAATCATTGCCAAACGGTACAATATACCGAATATAAATCCCAATGAACAAAACAATTCTCCGAAAATTGCCAATCCCAACGAAACAGAATGACCAACTCCCAAGGGATCAGGAAAAGTGGCAGCCATTTCTGAAAAATGATTCAATTTTTGCAAGCCATGCGACATAAGCAACACGCCAAATAATATTCTGAACGCCAATAATAACAATGATATAGCCGCACCATCCGGCTTAGTCGGGAATAAAAACCTATAAATTGCTGACATAATTTTTTTCGTTTTAATGTTTAATTAAAAAACAATGCAAAGAGATGAAAAGTTTTGTCTTTATAGCAGAAAAAGGTAGAAATATGCAAATATGCAAGAAGCCCAGTAATTCTTGACTCACAAGAATCACCAGGCTTTCTCTAATGTGACTCGGGTGGGACTCAAACCCACGACCTTCAGAACCGGAATCTGACGCTCTATTCAACTAAGCTACCAAGCCAAAGACTGCGCAAAAGTAAATATAATCTCTCAGTTAAGCAAACTGTACGGGCAAAGAGTTTCTATTATCTTCATATTATCTCTTTCACACACAATTCTGATATTTTGCACACACAAAAAGTAATTACACTACCATTTTGCAAATAAAATATCAATCCGTATTGATGTTTTGCAACTAATAATTATCTTTGTTGCGCACATTTAATAAACAAAAAGTACAGCAGAATATGAGTTATTTAATTAAACCGGCTGGATATAAAGCACTTTTGAATTTAGCTCAAACAGAGATGGGTATAAAAAAGATCAAAGACTTTTTCCAGCAAAATCTTTCTTCCGAACTACGTTTACGTCGTGTCACCGCACCTTTATTTGTCCTGAAAGGTATGGGTATTAATGATGACTTAAACGGGACAGAGCGAGCTGTTACGTTTCCAATCAAAGACTTAAACGATTCTAAAGCCGAAATTGTACACTCTCTGGCCAAATGGAAACGGCTCACTTTGGCCGATTATCAAATAGAAGAAGGTTACGGTATTTATACGGATATGAACGCTATCCGTTCCGATGAAGAACTCGGCAACTTACACTCTTTATACGTAGACCAGTGGGACTGGGAGCGCGTAATGAATAAAAATGAACGAAACATCGAATTCTTAAAAGAAACTGTGCGCCGCATCTATGCCGCTATGGTACGGACAGAATATCTGGTATACGAAATGTTTCCACAAATCAAACCGACACTTCCTCAATATATTCATTTTATACATTCCGAGGATTTATTACAAAAATATCCTACCTTTACAGCAAAAGAACGCGAAGATGCCATAGCAAAAGAATACGGCGCCGTATTCATTATTGGCATCGGTTGCCGTTTAAGTGATGGCAAGAAACATGACGGGCGTGCTCCCGACTATGACGACTGGTCTACAATAGCAGAGAACGGACAAACCGGATTAAACGGAGACTTATTGGTTTGGGACGATGTGTTAAACCGTTCCATGGAATTATCGTCAATGGGAATCCGCGTCAATAGAGAAGCATTATTGCGTCAGCTAGCCATTAACAATGCAGAAGAAAAAAAAGAACTATACTTCCATAAACGCCTTCTGAACGGAGAGCTTCCTCAAAGTATCGGCGGAGGCATCGGTCAAAGCCGTTTATGTATGTTCTATCTCCGTAAAGCGCATATCGGAGAAATCCAGGCTAGCATATGGCCTGAAGAAATGCGCAAAGAAGCTAATGATGCAGGAATGTACTTAATTTAGTTGACAGTTGACAGGTAAAATACATTTTCCACCTATCACCTGTCGATTGTCACCTGTCAACTTATAAAGCCATGGATGTAAAAATAGAACAAAGTTGGAAAGAGCGCTTAGCGCCCGAATTTGAAAAAGACTATTTCGAACAACTAATCAATTTCGTAAAGGCGGAATACAAACAAACAACTGTCTATCCTCCGGGACCATATATTTTTAACGCATTTGAGCATTGTCCGTTCGACAAAGTGAAAGTCGTAATTCTTGGTCAGGATCCTTACCATGAGCCCGGACAAGCACACGGATTATGCTTTTCTGTGCAGGACGGAACCCCATTTCCTCCATCACTCATTAACATATTCAAAGAGATACAAGACGACCTGGGTAAATCGATACCAACAAACGGTAATTTACTACGATGGGCAGATCAAGGCGTTCTTTTGCTAAACGCAACTTTAACGGTTCGTGCACACCAGGCAGGTTCCCATCAAAACAAAGGCTGGGAAGCATTTACAGATGCAGTCATACATAGCCTGGCCACCGAACGCAGCCATATTGTTTATATCCTTTGGGGTTCTTACGCCCAGCGTAAAGGGGCATTTATAGATTCGTCACGCAATCTTATCCTTAAATCCGCCCACCCGTCTCCACTATCTGCATTCCGTGGATTTTTTGGCAACAAACATTTCAGCAAAACAAATGATTATTTAATTGCAACCGGACAAGAACCGATAGACTGGTAAGAAGCAAAACGGAGATAAAACATTGAGGACTGAAAATTAAACCGGCTAACGGTATTTAATTTTCAGTCCTCAATGTTTTATTTAGTACCATTGTTGTCCGTCACGATAGTTGCTTCTCTTATCCAATTTCAAATCTTTCAGTAAAGAAGAACTTACAGCAATAGAGAACGAATAAGATTTATACGGGCCAACCGGTATAAAACTGGCTGTCATTTGCCAACAGTGCAAATCGCGCGTAATATTGCAAGTCATATATGATATCTTCTTTGTATCGAAGTCATAGGTTGCATTAAAATTAAAACGCCAATTCTTTGTTGGCTGAATATTTCCATTAAAACTAAGCGAATGAGTCAGTTTATAGTTATATTCCATCTTCTTAGGATTAAACGTCCCGTAATTTAGATTCAAACCATAGTTAAACGAAAGGCTCCAAGGTATTTTAGATACCAAATATCCGTCCGCATCCGTTTCTCCGGCTTCTTTCTTTTTTCCAAGTAAACGTCCGCCACTCTTTTGTCCGTCTTCCGATGTTCCATCTTCTTCAGGATTCAAGCCGTCCTCGGTTCCGGTACCGGATGAATTGTTCTGGCTATCCGATTTACTTTTTCCTCCCCCAAACAATTTGTTGAATGTTTCATTATTAAACGTATAAGAGAAACTCGTCCCCGTCGTACGTAAACGGCCTATTCCTTTACCCGAGCTCCAACGCATTTTATCTATCTTATAAGGCCTGCCGGTCGTTTCATCGTAACCATAAGTATATGTATCAAACACCATGTTCAGGTTCAATGTATAGCTTTTAGAGAATTTCAGACGCAATCCTACAGTCAGGTCACTCCATTTAAACGAGTCTGCCGCCATATTATAATTCATGCCTAAAGACAACTTGTCTATGAGACTTATCTTTCTAACTCCCGTCGAATCTTTATCCGTACGGATTTTCATTTCTATGTTATTATTGACAGAGAAACTAACAAGTCCCTGTTTCCCTCTGGATGGCACACCAAACATTTGTCCGTCAAAAGGAGAATAAGTTACCGTCTGATTCTGGCCATATTCATCCCTAAACGTATAGTCCTTGAAGAAACCAAAACGGGAAGAACCAAAATCCGGGGCAATACTTAAACTAACGGAAGGTTCAAAGCGATGACGGATCATCTGCACCTTATCTCCCAGAAAAGGTAATGGTTTATAAAAACCATATAAAGTAGTTGATGCAGAAACGGATGCGTCAAAATTATATACCCTGTAAAAACCATACGTCGTGTCACGGGCTACCATGCGCTTCTGTTGCAAATCATACTCCTGCTCCGTCTTGCTTGTGTACCAACGTTCCGTATAATTAAAAGAAGGAGAAATATTTAGATATTTAAGAACCGAGAATGTTGCACTGACAGGAATCTGATGTTGCATGGCATTCTTCCAGTCTTTAATTATATTCGACTTAAACAACAGGTTTTCTTTCGTATCGATACTGTTTCGTAAATAGCCGGTATAACTCATTGAAATCTTCTCATACCAACGTTCTGCACCTACAGCATGTTTACGTTTAAACGGAAAAATACGGCTCATTGTTACTGAAATATCAGGCAATGTTACAGAAATAGAAGAGTCACTCGAACGCTGGTTAATATTCATTGTTGCCGAAAGTGTAAACGGATTGTTCGGAAATCGCTGTGTAAAGTTGACACTGGAACCTTTCGTATTCTGGGTAGCATCCATATTAAACAAGCTATTCGTATTATTACGGTCATAGCTACTGGTTGAGAAGTTCACACTGGCAGAGAAATTCTGGTACGGATTAGCCTTCGGGTCTTGCGTATGCGTCCATCTTATTTTAAAGTCTTTTGCCAAACTATAATCAGGCAAACCTTTGTCACCCAAACGTGTTACCAGATAAGAAGCATCAAAATTACCGGAAAAACGATACCTTTTCCTGTAAGAAGAACGTGCAGCCAATCCCCATGAACCCTTTGTATAAATTTCGCCAGTCAATGCCAAATCGATATAATCGCTTAAGGCAAAGTAATATCCACCGTCCCGCAAGAAGAAACCACGCGCATTTTCATCTCCGAAAGTAGGCATGATAATACCGGAAGAATAGGTAGTCGAAAATGGGAAGAAACAAAACGGAAGTCCTAACGGATATAGCGGAACGTCTTCGAAAACAAGATAAACAGGTCCGGTTACAATATTCTTTTTCGGACGAACTTTAGCTTTTGTCATCTGGATATAAAAGTGCGGATGTTCATGCTCGTCGCAGGTAGTATATTTGCCACCCACCATATTAAGCACATCATTATCCATCTTTTTAGTACGGCCGGCCGTTACATAACCTTCGCCCTGTTGCGTAATTACATCCGTAATATACCCTTTTTTCGTACCGAAATTATAACGCATCGTCTTCGATTCGTACTCTTCTCCCCCATCTTTAAACAGTGGATAGCCAAACTCCTGGCCAATAGAGTCCAAGCCGAATTTGGCAAATACAAGACTACTATCCATATTCATCTCTATATTCTCGGCCGTAAGTTCTATTTGCTGATACTTTACATTTCCGTCTCCGAAAAGATAAGCCCAATTACCTGCCGTCATTACAATAGAGTCTGCAGCCGAATAAGTTACCACAGCATCCAGGCCTTGTTTTTTATGTGCAGTAGAATCTGCCAAGGCGGTACTATCTTGTTGCGCCGTCTCGGAAACAGCGCCCGGAATGCTATCCCCCGGAGCTACCGCTCTCTGAGAATACAAAGAAGTACCTCCTAAAAAAGAAAGTATAAAGATTATTAGTAGTCTGTATTTCATTAAAATAACAATTGATAGCAGAGCCAGTGTCGACATAACCGGTAACCTGTCCTACTCCTCAGTTACAGCGTGCAAATGTATAATAAATAAATGAGCCTTACTGTTTTTATTCCCCTAAAAAGAGTTTACACCACGAATCAAAGCGTCCCACAGTTTCGGCGCCGTATTTGGAAAGACCTTGTTTTACTTTATCTATTGACTTCTCTTTCTCCAACTTCGTTTTACTATAAAATTTATCTGCAAAACAAATTAACTGCTCTTCCATAGACACCGGTTGCATGTCTCTCTGCGGAAGGGGAAGATTACGTTCCTCTATCATTTTTAACGAAATCCCTGTTCCTGTATGCCTCTCGCAAACCAAGGCATGCCTGGGAAAACCTTCTTCGCGCATTAAATCGGAACCCAAATAGCCATGGCATATATATTCGGCCTCGCCATAACAAGCTATATCCGGAGCATTACATTTAAAAATACCAATATCGTGCAACATAGAAGCCTCATCGATAAAAGTCAAATCCAAATTCATCTCCGGATGCATTCGGGCAATAGATAAAGCCTTATCAGCCACACTTCTGCTATGCGTAACCAATATCCGGAAAGCTTCCGATTCTAAGGGATAATATTTTTTTATTATATCTAATGGATTCATGCCATACAAATTTCTTAATTGCAAATATACTATTTTTATTAAACAATAAGACGAAGTAGTTGTTTTGTCTTTGTAGCCTAAACATTTCAACGGGAGCCTATAACCGTTCGCCGCCCGCAGGACGATCGTTCACCGATCGTCGGACAGTCGTTCGCTGTACCAAGAACGATTGTCCGACGAACGGCGAACGGCTACATCTTTATATTGAAAAGGATAAACATTAAGCAAGAAAAGGATAAAACCACACGAGGAAAAACAGAAAAGATTCGCTATTTTTGCATCATATATAAAGAGGAAAAATTTATGAAAGCTGTTATTTGGCTTGCCTTTTGGGTGTTCTACCTGTGTTTGTCCCCCGAAATTCAAGCTGCCACTTTATCACAAGCCCCATTAAAATTAGGTGCCGAACGCATGGATGTCGTCACCCGGTTATTAAAAAACAAACGGGTTGGGCTTGTTGTCAACCAAACTTCTATTCTGGAGAGTGAACAAAAACATCTTTTGGACGCTTTGCTGGAAAACGGTATTGACGTAAAAAAAGTATTTGCCCCTGAACATGGTTTCAGAGGAACTGCCGATGCCGGCGCCGAAATCAGCGACAGTAAAGATATTAAAACCGGAGTCCCGATCATTTCCATTTACGGAAAAAACAAGAAGCCCACAGCCGAGCAGTTAAGCGACCTGGACGTTATTGTATTCGATATTCAAGATGTCGGAGCCCGTTTCTATACTTACATTAGCACAATGCATTATGTAATGGAAGCCTGTGCCGAAAATAACAAAGAATTCGTAGTATTGGATCGCCCCAATCCTAACGACTTTGTAGACGGGCCAATGCGTGAAAAGGGCTTCGAGTCTTTCGTTGGCGTAGATCCTATTCCATTATTGCACGGTTTAACAGTGGGAGAACTGGCCTGGATGATCAATGGTGAAGGTTGGTTGAACAGCACGCCAGATACTTGCCATCTTAAAATAATAAAAATGGAGAACTGGAAACATGGAGATCCTTATTGGTTACCGGTAAAACCATCTCCTAACCTGCCTAACGACCAGGCTATTCGTTTATATCCGTCTTTATGCTTTTTCGAAGCAACTAATATCAGCATAGGACGCGGCACCTATTATCCTTTTCAGGTAATAGGTTATCCGGATAAAAAATACGGAGACTTCAGCTTTACGCCCGTTCCTCTGGAAGGCTTTGATAAGAATCCATTACAGAAAAACAAAGAATGTTATGGAGTAGACCTTCGTGAATATCCATATCAGGGAGGATTATCATTAAGTTTCTTCCTCGACTTTTATAATAAAGCAGGAAAAGACCAGGCGTTTTTCTTTGCCCGGCCGCACTGGTTCGACCTATTGGCCGGAACAAAGAAACTTCGTTTCCAGATAGTACGTGGATTATCCGAGCAGGAAATACGCGATAGTTGGCAGCCGGAGCTTGAGAAATACAAACAAATACGTAAAAAGTATCTGCTATATCCGGATTATCCAACCGGGAAAAGAAAGAAATAGCTATTCATTGATATCTTTGCTTTTCTTTTTCATCACCAACAATTTACCATTGTCGGTTCCGTACAAGGCAATTTCTTTAATTGGCTTCTCTTCGCCTACAGCCTCAAAACGCACCACCTTGTTGAGCGCTTGCAACAATTCGGTTTCACCACTCATATCAGGGCACATCATACGTGTTGTTGCCACTTGAGGGAACTTAATGATATTTTTATACATATCATTATACTCTATCTGCCCCATAATACGGTTGCAGCCGGCGTTTCCGGACAAATGATTACGTGCCACATCAATCACCAGCATCTGGTTGGTTACTTCCGGATTCAGCTTTGTACCGTTTAATTCAACGACCTCCCATTCCCCGTCCAAGTCCGAGTATGATGCAACAGTTGCTTTTTTAGCTTTACATCCGGCCAATAAAGCTACACCTGCTACGAGCAAACCTAAATAGAATAAATGTTTCATTCAAATTAATTTTTAGCTAAAACCAACAATACATCCCCATTGGCATCAACCAGCAACATTTCTTCATCGTTCTGTCCGGCCTTAACCGCTTTAACATCATTCATAGCCTGGAATACAGCGTCTTCGGTTTCCATATTCGGACAAGCCATCATTGTAGCTGCCGCCGGTTTAATAGTTATAGATGAAACATCGTTAGGATCTAACTCAATGGTCGTATTAAAAATATTGCAACCGCCATTACCATGCAATTTGTTTTCCGCCATATTAAAATCCATCTGAGGCAAACCTTCTTCCAGAATCTTTTTACCTTTTACTTCTACTACTTTCCATTTACCTTCCAGTTTCTTCGCATCTGTTTTAGCTTCCGAACAAGAAACAGCTATTCCTACAAACATAGGAATCAGCAATGCATACATAATAATTCTCTTCATAACTTATATCATTTATAAAATATACTTCGTAAAGATATGACGGTATTAAAAGGTAAAATGTTCCGAGCCAGCCCTTGATTTAACCAACCTTAACATCGTGGCGAATCAAGTTTCGTCGCTTCCATTTTTGCGTACGCCATCTTAAAGCCAGAACTATACCCCGTGAACTTTCGTCCATTGCAAAAGCCACCCACATGCCGGCCAAACCCAATCCGAACACAATACCAAACATATAGCCGCAGAAGACTGCAAAGAACCACATGCAAACCAATTCTATCAACACCGGCACTATGACGTCTCCCACCGAGCGCAGGTTGAAAAGGAACATCAACACCGTAGCACGTCCTTGCTCCAGGAAAATATCAACCAGCAATACTCCCATTGCTACATTTATAATCGTTTCGTTCTCTGTAAATATTCCCAACAATGGGCGGCCAAGCAGATAAACACTCGAACTTGCAACAAAAGTTATAAACAAAGAACGTTTCCACGCATACCAGCTCAGCGTATAAGCAGCACGCTTCTTTCCGGCCCCCACCAGATTTCCGGTACAAACAGCCGTTGCCTGAGCTATGGAAAGGGAGAAAAGATAACCCACTATAACAATATTCATCACATATACCCTGGTCGCCAATATCTCGTTACCCAGCATATTAATAAAGTAAACAATAGCCACCTGTGACGCATCGTACGAGATTTGTTCGACAGCAGAAGGGGCTCCTATCTTGAGAACGTCTTTCAGCATCCTGAAAGGAAAGGGACGGAAATAGGCCAAAGGCATCCGGTGAATCAATCGCTTAAACAGCACGATAAAAAGGAAAACCATAGCTATACCGCGACAAACAGAAGTAGAAATAGCCGCTCCTTCGACACCCAAAGCCGGGAAACCGAAATGACCGAATATCAATGTATAGTTTCCTAAAATATTCAGTATATTAATTACTAATGCAACCTGCATAGAATAGTTTGGTTTATTGGCTGCACGCAATACTGTAGATACGGTAAACGTAATTGCCTGAAAGAAGCCAAAACCACCTACGATCTTCATATATATGGAAGCATCAGACATCAGGTCCGGACGAATATCCATCATTACAAGCATCCGCCCGCCAAAGCAAGTAAGTATCAAGCTAATGATTAAGCCAACCGCCGCATTGAACAACAAAGATGTTCCTACTACCTGAATAAAGCTTTTGTTATTCTTCGCCCCGAAATAGAGGGCACACATAACTGCTGTTCCTGTAGTAGTAATATTAAAGAGTAAAAAAACCATATTGAGCAATTGGTTTACCACGCCAACTGCAGCCACCGAATTATCAGAATACTGACTGAGCATTAAGGTATCAACCACACCTAAAGTCAGTATCAGCAAAGTCTCTAAAAAGATAGGGCCGGTCAGCTTAAACAACTTGCCTTTCAATCCTTCCGGGCGGCGGAATAGTCTGTGTATATTCATAAAACAATCTTCTTACCGGGGCGCAAAGGTACAAAACAAGTTCTGTCTTTAGATTATTTTCCTTAAATTTGCCATACTAAAAAGAATGTATGAAGAAACAAAGTATTATTTATATCTTACTGGTTTTATTGGTAAGCAGTCTTTCCTGTACACATGTCAAACAAACGGAAGAAAAAGTTGACAGTGAATGGATAGACAGTCTGCAACATATCTACCAATACGGAATATGTATTGACTCATTGAATGTAAACGAATACATGATAAAAAGCGGAGATAATCCGGCTACAATCTTTTCAGGTCTGGGCTTTTCGGCTCTGCAGGCAGATAGTATAAGCAAGTCTTCCCGGCATGTATTAGACCCAACCAAACTACGTGCCGGAATGCATTATTGCACCTTTACCACAAATGATAGTGTTGCTGCCATACGTTATATTGCCTTTGCCAAGTCGTTAACCGACTATGCTATTATAGACTTTACCAATGATACTATATGCGCTTACGAATTTTCAAAACCCATCATCCTGAAACGTAAATATGCAGAAGGCGTTTTAAACTCTTCACTCTGGAATGTGATAAAGGCTTCAGGTGCAGATCCGCTTCTTGCACTGGAGCTGTCTAATAATGTGTACGCATGGCAGATAGACTTCTTTGATGTAAAGGAAGGGGATTCGTTTAAAGTATTATATGACGTTGCTTATATCGATGATACAACGGCGCTCAAAATAGCATCCGTCGAAGGGGCAATCTTTACTCACCGGGGAAAAGATTTTGTTGCTATTCCATTTACCCAGGATAGCATCTCTGAATATTTTGATGAAGCGGGAAACAGCCTCAGAAAAGCATTTTTGAAAGCGCCATTGGATTTCTTCCGTATCACTTCCCGGTTTACCAATGCCCGCTTTCATCCTATCTTAAAAAGATACAGGGCACATCACGGCGTAGACTACGCCGCTCCTGTCGGGACTCCGGTTAAAAGTATCGGAGACGGTACCGTTATAGCAAAAGGTTATCAGAGAGGAGGAGGGAACTTCTTAAAGATTAAGCACAATTCCGTTTATACCACAACTTATATGCATCTTAGCAAGTTTGCTCCGGGAATTAAGGTTGGAAGTCATGTAAGGCAAGGACAAGAAGTTGCTTATGTAGGTTCTACCGGGCTTTCAACAGGACCCCATCTCGATTTTCGCGTACACAAGAACGGACAGCCAATCAATCCTCTTCAAATGGATGCTCCCCCGTCTAAACCCATAAAACCGGAATTAACAGACAGTTTTAAGATTATAAAGCAACAAGTATTGGCAGAAATAGATAGTTTTGCATCTATAAAACAAAAAGGCTTATGAAATTCCTCGGAAACATTATCTGGTTACTTTGCGGAGGTATTATTACCAGTATAGAATACTTAATATCCAGTCTGCTGTTAATGATTACTATCATAGGTATACCATTCGGATTACAAACATTGAAGTTGTCCATGTTGGCTTTGTGGCCATTTGGTAGCCAGGTTACAGACAATGGCAATTCCGGAGGTTGTCTCTCATTGATCATGAATGTAATATGGATATTCATAGGCGGCATCTGGATTTGTCTGACGCATCTCGGTTTCGGCATTTTGTTATGTATTACTATTATCGGAATCCCTTTCGGCCGTCAGCACTTCAAACTGGCAGCACTGGCATTAGCACCTTTTGGAAAAAACATTCATTGATCAATCTATCACCGGATACAGCCTACGAGCATCTGTACGTGAACAGGCATTAAAGTGCCACCATTCATAGGATATAATGCGGAAACCGGCTTTCGTCATAACTCGACGAAGCAAACGGCGATTATTATATTCTTGTTGGTTTATTTTACCTTGCTTCAATAGTGCTTCTTCATTGGAAGTATGTGCTTCTTCGCCGAAATAGTCGAACGGGCTTCCCATAGGTAGAGGTATGCCTGTTTCATCCAGTATTGTAACATCTACAGCCATACCATAATTATGCAGACCACCGCCATTAGCAGGATTACTCACATAATTCGTTTTATCTGTTCCTCTAACCAAGCTCCACATTTTACGCTGGACGGACATAGGACGAGCAGCATCATACACTACAATTGTCCACGCAGGATGTTCCAATTTCAATGACCTTTGGGCTTTTACCAACATACCGGCAGCTTCGAAGCGTAACCAAGCTTGAGATAATCCTTTATATACAGCCTGATTCATAAAGTTATCCTGTTGGGCATACTTCAATTCTACACAGATAGTACTATCTAATGTTCTGATATTAATCAATCCTTTCGAAGACAATAAGCTATCCAAGTCTCCTTGTTGTACGGCAAAACAACAAATAAACCGAACCAGAAATACTATAATCCAGCTATATTTCATCGATCAATAGAAATCTGTTCCACTTGGATTGTATCACTCAAAAATAAGGACGCAGCTTCAGAAAACTTTTCAGCCGACTCTGTCGTTAAGAAACGGCTTCTACCCTCTTTCGTCAGTCTCGCATCCATTTCAGAATGGCGTCTTAAATAATCCTGTAAACTCTTTGCGACATATTCGCCCTGAGAAAAAAGCGTTATCCCTTTAGGCAAATTGGCTTCGATTTTATTTATTAACAAAGGATAATGTGTGCAGCCCAAAACCAAAGTATCTATTTCAGGATCGGCAGAAAGTACGTGTTCCAAATGTTTCTTTACAAAATAATCGGCGCCGGGAGAATCAAATTCATTATTTTCCACCAAAGGGACCCACATCGGGCAAGCTTCTCCGGTAACCTTTATATGCGGAAACATTTTTCCTATTTCCATCGTATAGGAACCGGACGATATTGTCCCGTTAGTTCCTAAAATCCCTATATGCTTTGTCTTGCTAATAGTATCCATTAGTTCAACAGTAGGACGAATAACCCCTAAAACACGCCTTTCTGCATCCCAGCCAGGCAAATCACGTTGTTGAATAGTTCGCAAGGCCTTAGCAGAAGCCGTATTACAAGCCAGTATCACTAGCCGGCAACCTTCTTCAAACAACTTCATTACAGCTTGTCGCGTAAACTGATAAACTACCTCAAAAGAACGAGTGCCGTAAGGTGTTCTCGCATTATCGCCCAAATAAATATAATCATAATCCGGCATGACAGACCGTATCTTATCAAAGATTGTCAAGCCACCATAACCGGAATCAAATACACCGATCGGACCCGGTTTTTGCGAATAGTATTTATTCTTTGCTTCCATTTATAATAAACAAAGGATGCCTTTCTATAGAAGGGCATCCTTTCCTTTTATTCAGATAATATATTAAATACCTAATTTAGACTTCACGAAAGAAGTAGCATCAATTGCATTCGTTCCTGTATAAAGCAATACCTGAGGGTCTACAATATAAGTATAACCTTTTTCGTCACCTACAGCTTTGATTGCTTTCTGGATCTTATCCTGGATAGGCTGAAGCAATTCACCCTGTTTCTTCTGTATATCCTGTTGAGCTACCTGCATGAAATTATCTATGCGTCCGCGGATATCTTCAATTTCCTGCATTCTGCGCAATTTGATATTCTCGGTCAATGAATCTTGCTGAGCAACAAAATCTGAATACTTCTTTGTGTATTCATCCTGCATCGTCTTCAATTCACCTTTATATTTTTCATTCAAGTCTGCCATTTTCTTTTCCATATCGCCAGCATCAGGTAATGCCAAAAATATATCCTGAGTATTCACATAAGCAATTTTCACTTCCTGTGCAATAGCTCCCAGAGGGAGAATCATAAACAATAAGACAATAAGTTTCTTCATTTTTCTTTATATTACTTTGTTATTAATCAATTCAATTACTTGCCGTGCTTAAAGCGCACAAATGTAAGCATTTATTTTGAATATCCTAATTTTATCAGCACTTCATTACTAATATCAATTTTTGGAGATGCAAAAATAATACTCATAGCTGAAGCTCTATCCATTACCAACTGATACCCCTTATCTTCTGAAATTTCTTTTACTGCATTATAAACCTCATCCTGAATAGGTTTCATCAGACTTTCACGTTTTTTATACAGTTCCCCTTCAGGTCCAAAATATTTACGTTTCAAATCCTGAGCTTCCTGCTCTTTCTTCACGATTTCTTCTTCACGCTTTGTTTTCATTTCGGCCGAAAGAAATACCAAATCGCTCTGATAAGTTTTATACATATTCTGGGCTTCCTGTTGGATTGCCTCTACCTCATTCTGCCATTTCTTTGAAACCTGGCTTAACTGCTCGTTAGTCATTTCGTATGCCGGTATATTCTTCAGAATATATTCCATATCGATCAAAGCAAACTTCTGAGCCATTCCCGCAAAAGAGCAAAGGAATATAAAGCAACTTAAAGCAATTATCTTTTTCATACTTTTACCTTTCATGTTTCATCTTATGACTGCAAATATAGCAGAGGGTTTATAATATAGAATCTAAATTACGTTAATTTAGAATTCTTGTCCAATAATAAAGTGGATATTGCTACCACCACGCTTGCTTGAATAGTCGGGAGTATCAAATCCGTATGCCCAGTCAATACCCATCAATCCGATCATCGGAAGGAAGATGCGGACACCCACACCAGCCGAACGTTTCAGATCAAACGGATTAAATTCCTTCAAAGTTCTCCAGGCATTACCTGCTTCAGCAAATACCAAACCATAGATTGTTGATGAAGGTTCCAACAAGAACGGATAGCGCAATTCCATTGACAAGCGTGAGTAAGCATAACCATAAGAATTATAACCGCCATTACCGGCAATACTTCCGTTTTCATATCCTCTCAATCCGATTGTTTCAGTTGCATAAGTACTTGAATAACCGCTCATACCGTCACCGCCCATATAGAATGTTTCAAACGGAGACCTCTTATTCTTATCATAAGAACCCAAGAATCCATATTCAACACGTGTCATCAATACCGGTGTGCGTTTTACTGTCAACGGAGCTAACGGAGAGAATATCTTAGCTTTGAATTTCCATTTATGGTATTCGATAAAACGGAACTTGGTCGGGTCTTGATCGCTTAATGATCCGTAATCCTTATTATCGAACAAAGAGAACGGAGGAGTTGCACTCACTGATAAAGAGAACTGAGAACCGCGACGAGTATACAACGGGTTATCTATAGAGTTACGTTGCAACATCAATTCCAAGTTGATGTTATGACATGTACCATTGTTTACAAGGAAGTAATCCCAATCATGCATTTTGTACATCTGATAATTCAGTGTTGCCATGAACTGGAAGAAATCATCCGGCCAATTTAAACGCTTACCATAACCGGCAGAAAGACCAAACATCATGATATATTTTTCCGGGTTCAATGCAGCTTCATAGTTATAATTATTACCATAACCATAATTTCCATATCCATAGCCACCATAACCACCATATCCGCCATAATAATTATATGGATTATAACTATTATAGTAATTATTATTATAATAGCTGCTGCTAATATCGGTTTGCCTTGAGAAATAAGCGCTTAACGATAACGTATTCGGACGTTTACCGCCAAACCAGGGATCCATAAACGAAATACTATATGCCTGGTAATAGCGTCCGTTGGTCTGTCCGCTCAGAGTCAGAGTCTGTCCTTCACCTTGCGGTATGACACCTTTATAAGTAGAAGGATTAAATAAGTTCTTTACAGAGAAATTGGTAAACTTCAAACTTAATTTACCGATCACACCTGTTTGTCCCCAACCGGCAGAGAATTCGATCTGGTCATTAGCTTTAGATACCAGATTATACTGGATGTCCACAGTTCCATTTTCGGCATCCGGTATTGGTTGCGGAACCAGGTTTTCCGGGTCAAAGTGTCCCATCTGTGCAATTTCACGAACAGAACGCATCAAATCTTCACGACTGAATAACATACCCGGTTTAGTACGAAGTTCACGACGAACGATATCTTCATACAAACGGTCGTTACCATTAATTATAATCTTATTAATAGAGGCCTGAGGACCTTCCTGAATACGGATTTCCAAAGAGATAGAATCATTATCTACATCTACTTCCACAGGATCGGCGTTAAAGAATAAATAACCGTTATTGAAATACAGGTTCGACACAGCGTCTTCATCACTTTGCAAACGTTCTCCTAATTTCTTCTGGTTATATACGTCGCCGGGCTTCATTCCTAACAAGAAGTTCAACTGCTCCGTAGGATATTTTGTATTACCTACAAAAGAAATATCCCGCAAGTAATACTTATCACCTTCGTCAACCTTTATATAAACATCAACACGTTTATCATTATAATTCACAACACTGTCTTCCAGAATTACAGCATCACGATAACCGTGTTCATTATATTTATCAATAATATTTTTCTTATCCTTATCGTATTCTTCCGTTGTAAACTTCTTTGTGCTGAACATCTCAAGGACACTGGATTTCCAGTCATTCTGAAGGTTGAATTTTTCATTCGTCTTCTTCATAGCCTTTTTCAAGTCGCGATCCGTCAACGCTTTATTCCCATCAAAGTGAATTTTACGAATTTTGGTCTTTTCATGCTTATTAATGAATATATCCACTATAACTTCACCTTCATGGGAAATATCATCTTTCTGAAGAATTTCCACATCCACGTTCTTATATCCTTTACCATCAAAAAACTTCTGGATTAATATCTTGGCACGGTCCATCACGTTCGGCGTTACCTGAAAGCCTTTCTTTAAGCCTAGTTTAGCTTCAATATCCTGTTTTTCCCCTTTCTTAATGCCGTGATAATTAACTTCCGAAATACGAGGACGTTGCTTTAATTGTATTTCCAGCCACACCTGGTCTCCTTCAACCTTAGTAGCCAATATCTTTACATCAGAAAACAATCCATGCCTCCAAAAACGTTTTATGGCTGTCGTTATTTCATCTCCGGGGATAGTAACTTCATCTCCTACGGATAATCCGGAGAAACCGATCAACACAAAATCATCATAATTCTTAATGCCCGTTACCTTAATATCTGCAATTTTATACTTCTTTGGCAACGAATAAGAAAAAACCGGTAACTCTGCCGGTTTTTCAACCTGGGTAGTGTCAGTTTCCTGAGCAAATGCTCCGCATGCAAAGCCCAGAAAAATAAAAAACAGCACTATTCTTTTGTACATATAACAGCTAATTGTTTATAAGATTAATTGCTCACTTGTCTTACCAAAACGGCGCTCACGCTGTTGATAATACAATATAGCTCCATACAATTCTTCTTCTCTGAAATCAGGCCAGAACACATCTGTAAAATATAATTCTGCATACGACAACTGCCATAGCAGGAAATTACTGATGCGTTTTTCTCCACCGGTACGAATCAATAAATCCGGATCGGGGATGCCTTTTGTCGTTAGATGGTCTGAGACAACAGCCTCAGTTATATCGTTGGGGGTTATTTTCTTATCTGCCACTTCTCCAACAAGCGTTTTAACAGCCTGTACAATTTCCCAACGGGAAGAATAACTTAAGGCCAACACCAATGTGGTTCCTGTATTAACTGAAGTTTTATCAATACATTCCTGTAAAGTTACACGTGCATCTTCCGGCAAACGGGATAAATCGCCAATAGCCATCAGACGTACATTATTTTTCATCAAATCAGGAGTTTCCCTGTGAATAGCCGATACTAACAAACTCATCAAGGCTTGTACCTCCTGTTCCGGACGATTCCAATTCTCTGTAGAAAAGGTATACACCGTCAGATATTTCAAGCCGATAGCAGTTGCCGCCTCCACAATTTTACGAACAGAAACGACACCTTCCTGATGACCGAAACTACGGTCTTTACCCTGAGCTTTTGCCCAGCGTCCGTTTCCATCCATTATAATAGCCACATGCTGTGGCAAGCGTTTTCTGTCTATTTCTTCAAACAACGACATTTTTTATTTCGTATCTTAATAACCACTTATACTGTTCTTGTTATTACATGGTCTGTTACGAGGTCCGAAATCCCATGTAACAGAAAGCAACAATAAAGAATACCAATCTTTATTCTTCAAAAAGCTGCTCTTTATTCCATACGGATTATCCAAAACTGCATTTCCCTCCAGATTGTCGCCAAACAATTTCCGGAAAGAAAATTCGCATCCCAGATTAATCCGGTTCTTTAATTTATACTTTACGCCAACGCCCAAAGGCACATTTACACTGGCCATAGTGCTTCCATTACCTGGGGCAACCGTCATTCCAAGCCCTAACAACACGTAAGGCGAAAACCGTTTAGCATTTGCATAAGCAAACTTATCGCTATACGGAAAAAAGTTGAACTCCATTTGTCCACCCAATTCTATCAGGTTCCGATTGAAAGAAACCTGCGCATTATCAGGAAAAACATTATCCAACCCTGCGGTACTCCCCGAAATACGTCCCCATAACAAATCGGCTTTTACAGCCCATCTGAAATTAGCATTATAACGAAACACAGCACCCAATGCAGGATTCAAGCCTTTAAAAAAGGCATTCTTGTTTGCATCCCCCATATAATAGGCTCCGCCTGCCATTCCGCCAATTTCATATTTGTATTCCTGAGCATATAGTACAGGAAATGAACCGGTTAAAAGGATAATTATCAATATACGTTGAAAGAAAGTAGAAGTCATACGCTTTACTGTTATATATACTACATCTCTTTTCTAACGATAAAAGCCTGATAAAATTATACTTTTCTCCAAGGAACTTTCTAGTCCTTAAATCCCAGCCGGTTTATGCGACCACGCCAGATTTCATCCAACACTTTCGAATTGTTGCTTGTTTTTCCGCCGAAAATAAGCATATATTTTTCTTTATCTACCAATACTGAAGAAAAGCCTCTGGCCTTATATGATTCGGGCAACACAACCATCGAATCTATTTCAGACCATGTCACGCCGTTATCTATTGAATTATATATTGTTTTAGAGGGCTTACCAGCAGCGTCAATTCCTCCTATCAGGAAGAATTTATCATCATAGCGCGATAACATAGTGCCTTCGCTTGGCACTAAAACATCTGTTCCTTCGTCCGAAAGAATAGCCCATGAAGTAGCATTCATTGTTGCCCAAACAGTATTACTCAGCTGACCGTTGCTTGTTCTACCACATGCAACTGTTAAACGCTCTTTATACATAATATTATGCGTTGCCGAACCAAAACCTGTAACAGGGAAATTGACCGGAACAATGTTTCCTTCCGTCCAATTTTGAGATTTATCCATTGCAGCAAACTTCAATGTTCCATCCTTATCAATAATGGTAGCTAATGCTGACGGCTGGCTTACGCCACCTTCTTTTACACCACCCAACAAATACTTCACAACCGGTGTATTATCCAGCACAGACCAATTTTGCCCATCTACAGACTGATAAACAACACCTTTTGTTCCAGGAGCATACAGAACGCCCTCATATTCAGTAATCTGAGAAAGACGTACTTCATTATCAGGCAATCCGGACAAAGAAAGTTCGTCCCATTTTTTTGCATCCGAAGCTGCCGAACGATATAATTTATAGCTTTTATCCGTTGCCGGCTTCACATACATATAATAATAATCGGAACTATTCACATTAAAAGCAACAACTTTTTCTTCGTCAATGCTCAGACCGGTTACCTTATCTGCATACAAAGACCAAACCATTGAATCGGGAACGACCTGATGAATGTTGACCTGAGCCAAATATGTTTTAGAAAACTGTCCGTCATAAGAATAGGTAATAAACTTCACCGGTTTGGAAAAGTCAAGAGAATCTGTTCCATTCCAAGGAATAGTATCTCCTACAGCTTCTTGTATAACCTGAACCTGAGCCGTACCGGAAGCAAAGTTAACGGTACAAACAACTTTTTCAATTTCGGTTCCATAAGCCATTGAATCTATATTGAAAATACGTCCGTCCAACTGGTCTATTGTAAAATCGACTTTCGACAGCTCGGGTACCGAATCGTTTTTCAGAGTAAAAGAAGTAATCTGGCAATTTTTGGGTATGGTATACTCCACATCATCCGACCCCAAGCAGGAATTCATCAACAAAACTAAGCATCCTGCTAGAAATAGTATTATTTTATTTTTCATCAAAAACATAAGTTTGTTGCATATAAAGGCACAAAAGTAGAAACATTTTTGGCTTTATACCTAATACATGCTAATATTTATAATATTTTAGTGCCAAGTCTTTATAATATATCCGGCCTTTTATGAATATACTCCGTAATAAAACGTCCCGATGATTTCGGAAAATGGCCTCGATGATTTTCAGAAAACATCCCGATGATTTCCTGCGAAGCCGAGGCCTGCATCCAAGTCACATCCGGAGCTTTTATTCCACCACCCAGAGAAACCGGAGCTGTCTCTATACGAATCTTATCCCATAAGCCGGCACGAATAAATTGTTCCAAAAGGAAAGGGCCGCCTTCAACCATTAAAGAATCTATTTTACGTTTATATAAATTATTTAATACCTGGGACAATACATCTTGGGAAAAATCAATCCGTACATATTCTACATTAGGAATGCCCTGCATTTCTTTTTCCGTAAATACAAGCGTAAGTACAGAGCCATCCAGCAAATGATAATCGGCAGGTATCGATAAATCCCTATCCAACACAACCCGTACCGGAGACTTACCAGTCCAATAGCGAACGGTTAACGAAGGATTATCCAATAAGGCAGTACGCGTTCCTACCATAATAGATGCTACTTCGGAGCGAAGTTTGTGTACGCGCATCAGTGTTCCGGAAGAAGATAGAATAACCGGGGGGTCAAATACATTTGCCCGCATACGGTCCATATATCCATCCGCACTCTGAGCCCATTTTAATACAATATACGGACGTTTACAAATCTGCGAAGTCATAAACGGAAGATTCAGCTCATAAGCCTCTTTTTCCAAAACACCGGTTACGACTTCTATTCCGGCCTCACGTAACATCTTAACTCCTCGTCCCGAAACTTCAGGAAAAGGGTCAAGACATCCTATTACCACCCGGGGAATATGTTTGCGGGTAATGAGTTCCGCACATGGAGGCGTTTTCCCATAATGAGAACAAGGCTCAAGACTCACATACATCGTTGCGTTCTGCAACAATGATTCATCCTTTACCGAAGCAATAGCATTTACTTCGGCATGAGGCAACCCACATTTCCGGTGAAACCCTTCACCTATAATTTTACCGTTATGTACAATAACAGCACCAACCATAGGATTCGGGCTTGTATAGCCTTCCCCGTTCCGGGCAAGTGCAATGCAACGCGCCATATACTTATCTTCAACCTCTATCATAATCTTTGCATATAAATGGTTTTTGCACTATTTTTGCACCAAAATAAAAAGCATGACTGAGACCGTATCCTATATAAACAACTCTCTTAAAGACTACTATCCTGCGAGCGAAATCAAAGGTTTCACCAGATTGATTATGGAGCGTGTTTGCGGACTTCAGCCTTACCAGCTCTTGCTTGGCAAAGGTAATGAATTATCCGACAAGGAGAAGGCAGAAATCAAGGAGATTGTTGAACGGCTAAAAAAATCGGAACCTATCCAATATATATTAGGTATTGCCGATTTTTCAGGATATGAATTCAACGTAACCTCTTCGGTATTGATACCCCGGCCGGAAACAGCCGAGTTGGTAAACAAAATAAGGGAAGATCAAAAAACAGCACTGCCGCTCCGTATACTTGATATCGGAACAGGAAGCGGATGTATCGCCATCTCATTGGCAAAACTACTAAAACAATCCGAAGTGTATGCAATAGATATTTCAGAAAATGCTTTAGCCATCGCCAAGCAAAATGCAAAGAAATTACAAGCAGAAATCCGGTTTGTTCAAGCCGACATTTTATCGCCGTCTGTTTTTGAATCCTTCCGGGAGAAATTTCAATTTCTTTCGAGAGAGAACCAAAATTCTTCCGATTGGGGCTTTAATATAATTGTAAGCAATCCGCCTTATGTAATGGAAAAAGAAAAAGCAGAAATGGATGCAAATGTACTGGACTACGAACCCCACCTTGCCTTATTCGTATCAAACGATGACCCACTTCTGTTTTATCGAACCATTGCACACCTGGGTAAGCAATGGTTATCCCCAAACGGATTCCTTTATTTTGAAATAAACGCCCGGTGCGGAAAGGAAACAAAAGAAATGCTAAAAACAGAAGGATATAAAAACATTGAACTAACAAAAGATTTTTACGGTAAAGACCGGATTATAAAAGCACAGATATGAAACAAATAACCGAACCTGAATTACTGCACCGTGCAGCGGCTTATTGTTCATCAGCCGAACGATGTATACAAGATGTGAAAAAGAAAATAGACGCAGCAGGATTACCAACCGAAGCAGCACAACGCATCATAGATCGTTTACTCAAAGAGAAATTTATTGATGAAGAACGTTTTTGCCGGAGTTTTGTAAACGACAAGCTGCGCTTCAACAAATGGGGACGCATCAAAATAGCTTATGAATTACAAAAGAGAGGAATCTCCGCTTCCAAACGGGCCGAAGCTTTAAATAATATTGACGATGAAGAATATCGCGATATACTTCATTCTTTATTAAAAAATAAAAAGAAAACAACAAAAGGAAAAGACGAGCGCGAACTATTTAACAAATTACTTCGTTTTGCTTCCGGAAGAGGTTTTGAAAGCAGAGAAGCTGTCATTTGTTTGCAACAGTTATTTAAAGGGAGTAACTATGCCGACGATTTTGAATGACATATTAAACCTTTTCTTTCCCAATTTATGCAGATTATGCAAAAAGCCCCTTATAGACGGAGAAAATCAAATATGTTTGAATTGCCTATATGACCTGCCTCGCACCAATTTCCATAAAATCAAGGCTCTTAACCCTGCAGAACAATTATTTATGGATAATCCAAACATTGTCCATGCTTATTCGTTTTTATATTACGGGAAAGGCGGCAACGTACAAAAACTCATACACTCTCTTAAATATTACGATAATAAAGAACTTGGTTATTTACTGGGAAGACAAGCCGCACTTGAACTGCAAAAGGTAAACAGTCCGTTATGTAAAACAGAACTACTTCTCCCCGTTCCTCTACATCCAAGAAAACAAAAACAAAGAGGGTATAACCAGTCTGAATGGATTGCACTCGGATTAAGTTCCGTCTGGAATACACCTATCAACATGTCTGTATTACAACGAACCAAAGAATCCGATACCCAGACCCATAGAACCACATATAACCGATGGATAAACGTAAAAGACATTTTTGCCGTACAAAATACAGATGAATTAAAAGGCAAACACATTCTTTTGATAGACGACGTAATAACCACGGGGTCAACGATTAGCGGATGTATTAAAGCTTTACACGTTGTCCCGGGCTTACAAATTAGTGTGTTTTCTGTTGCCATAGCCTGAATATTAACAAAAAATTAATACACAATATTCAAGGTTATGTCATAGGGTTTAACTAAATTTGCAAACTGGTATAAACACATTTATTAGGTTGTATGAAAACACTGGAAAGATTAGTAGCAGAGAGATTATTAAAGATTAAGGCTGTCAAATTGCAGCCCGCAAATCCTTTTACATGGGCATCAGGATGGAAATCTCCGATCTACAATGATAACAGAAAGACACTGTCTTATCCGGAAATCAGAAGTTTCATCAAATTAGAATTAGCCCGTACTATCAGCGAAAAGTACGAAAATGCAGATGCTATTGCCGGTGTGGCTACAGGAGCTATCGCCCAGGGAGCATTAGTTGCAGATTTACTAGGCCTTCCGTTCGTATACATCCGTTCTACACCCAAAGATCATGGCTTGGAAAACCTGATTGAAGGAGAATTGAAACCGGGATCAAAAGTAGTTATCGTAGAAGATCTGGTATCTACAGGCGGCAGCAGTTTGAAAGCAGTACAGGCTGTACGGAATTTTGGCTGCGACGTTGTCGGTATGGTTGCTATCTTTACTTATGGTTTTCCTGTTGCCGTACAAGCATTCAAAGATGCAAAAGTTACATTGACAACATTAAGTAACTACGATGCCGTATTGGAAGAAGCCGTACGTACCGACTATATTGACGAATCGGAAATCGCAATTCTCCAGGATTGGCGTAAAGATCCGGGTAACTGGAATCCTCAAATCTAAAATACGGAGGTACTGATGACCGAATTTGTTAGTGAGATCAAAACAATCCCACATAATGATGATCGCATCTTTGCTATGCTATCCGATCTTTCCAACCTGGAAAAGATCAAGGATCGTATTCCGCAAGATAAGATAAAAAATTTTGAGTTCGACAGCGATTCATGCAGCTTCGCTGTCGATCCTGTTGGCAAGATTACATTTCAGATAGTGGATCGTGAGCCGAACAAAACTATTAAATTTACAACAACCAATTCGCCCGTTCCGTTAAATCTGTGGATTCAGTTAAAACAGGTTGAAGAAAACGACACAAAGTTGAAAATGACAATCCGCGCTGAATTGAATCCATTTATCAAGCCAATGGTTTCAAAACCCCTACAGGATGCTTTAGAGAAAATATCAACAGTGATAGCTTCCTTACCTTATTAATTTCTTTTTATTATGTCTCAGAAACTTTGGGAAAAAAATGTCCGGGTAGACCATGAAGTGGACATTTTTACAGTAGGTAAAGACCGCGAAATGGATCTTTACCTTGCAAAATATGATGTATTGGGTTCGATGGCACACATCACCATGCTGGAGAGTATCGGTCTGCTTACAAAAGAAGAACTGAATATCCTATTAGCTGAACTCAGGAACATTTATACCGTAGCCGAAAGCGGACAGTTTATCATAGAAGAAGGAATAGAGGATGTTCATTCCCAGGTAGAACTTATGCTGACTCGCCGTTTAGGGGACATTGGTAAAAAAATCCACAGCGGACGTTCACGTAACGACCAGGTATTACTTGACCTAAAGTTATACACAAGAGCACAGATACAAGAATTAGTTGCACTTGTTACCAAGCTGTTTGATGTGCTGATCGAACAAAGCAACCGGTATAAAAATATTTTATTACCGGGATATACCCATCTTCAAGTAGCGATGCCCTCCTCTTTCGGTTTATGGTTTGGAGCTTATGCAGAAAGCCTGGCAGACGACCTCCAGTTGATGCAGGCAGCTTACAAGGTATGCAACCGCAACCCGTTAGGCTCTGCAGCCGGATATGGTTCATCTTTCCCGCTAAACCGACAGATGACAACAGATATTCTCGGCTTCGATTCTCTCAATTATAACGTTGTATACGCGCAAATGGGCAGAGGCAAAATGGAGAGAACAGTAGCTTTTGCTATGGCAGGTATAGCCGCAACTTTATCCAAACTTGCTTTTGACGCATGTATGTTCAACAGTCAGAATTTCGGTTTTATTAAACTGCCGGACCAATTTACAACAGGCTCCAGTATTATGCCACATAAAAAAAATCCGGACGTTTTTGAACTGACACGAGCCAAATGCAACAAAATACAAGGTCTTCCGCAACAGATTACGTTGATAAGCAACAATCTTCCCTCCGGATATTTCCGTGATCTTCAAATCATCAAAGAGGTATTTTTACCTTCATTTGACGAACTAAAAGATTGTCTCCGTATGGTGACTCACATGATGCGTGAAGTAAAAGTAAACGAACATATCCTTGATGACGACAAATACGCTTTATTATTCAGTGTGGAAGAAGTAAACCGTCTTGTACTGGAAGGTGTACCTTTCCGGGATGCATACAAACAAGTAGGATTAAACATCGAAGCCGGTAAATTTACTCCGAACAAAGAAGTACATCACACACACGAAGGCAGTATCGGTAATCTATGCAATGATTACATTTCGGCACTTATGCAAAAAGTAGTGGACGGCTTCTCTTTCGAACGTATGAATGAAGCGGAAAAGAAATTAATAGAAGGAAAATAATATGACAAAGCGAATCCTTATCTGCCTCTTGACATTTATGGTTCTATCTTGTACAAAAATAGAAGAATCCAGTATTCCTTTTGCCAATGTCTTCCTAAAGTTAGACTTAGCTTTCCAGGACAAAGAATTATTGACCCTATTTAGTTACAAAGAATATACGAAACCCCGTTATGCAGGCGAAATGACAGGATTTTCCGGGGTACTCGTAGTTCATGGCAATGACAATTATTATGCATACGATCTGTGTTGTCCCTACGAAGCGGAACAAAGCACAAAAATAGTTTCAACAAATGCAGGTATAGCCAAATGTCCTAAATGCGGGACAGAATATGATATTTCTTATGGAGCAGGAAATCCGATGAAAGGTCCATCCAAGTTTGCTTTAAGGAGATATAACGTATACATGAACGGTCAGGAATTGATTGTAAGAAACTAAAAAAATCAGCTTCTCAACTTAACTTTTTCAGGAAAACATTTGCATGTGTAAAACTTTTATCTACCTTTGCACACGCAAACGATAACAATGCGGAAGTAGCTCAGTTGGTAGAGCATAACCTTGCCAAGGTTAGGGTCGCGGGTTCGAGTCCCGTCTTCCGCTCATCTCTTAAGAGAAAGGGATGCTCGAATGGTGGAATCGGTAGACACGAAGGACTTAAAATCCTTTGGCTATTGCAGCTGTGCGGGTTCAAGTCCCGCTTCGAGTACTGTTTATTTGTTGCGGAAGTAGCTCAGTTGGTAGAGCATAACCTTGCCAAGGTTAGGGTCGCGGGTTCGAGTCCCGTCTTCCGCTCGCTTCCAAAAGGCCTCGTAATTCTTAGGAATTGCGGGGCTTTTTACTTTCTAATAACCGGTCATAATAGGCAGAAGGTTCAAAAAGACCACCACTCCTTGCATAGTATTCTTCATTCAAATTATATATACCATCTTTGACCGTTGTCCATTCTTCGCCAGACGAAGGACTGTAAGTTTGCATCTGTTTCCAGTTTTTATAATTCTGGTTTCCATTCGTTTCCAGTAGTCCTACTTTTAAGCCAGGGAAAGGCAGCAGACGGGCTGCAATATTTTTATTCCATTCTGCCAAAAACGGAGAAGCTGTCAGATCAGCACAAAAACACGGTATATTGTTCTCATAAGCAATTTGGGCTATCTTCATCGTCATACTCATTGTTTTGGCAACAGCTTTCAATGCTATAGCCTTATATCCCATTTCAATACGGATCAAAGCATCTCTATCGGTATGGGCACTTTCATCAGCCGCTATACGTATATCCACATCGTTCACATCAATGTCATACTCCTCGGGGAAAGGTTCTTCTATTATAGCAATCTGCTCATATGCCCCTATTTTACGGGCATGATCTATGAAACGAAGTAAGGTTTCTTTCTTTTCATACCTTCCGTTGGCATCCAGATAATAAAGAATCTTTCCATTTTCTGTATGAGGTGTTGTAATATGGCCTATTGTCTGATGAATTTCAGTCAGCCGGTCGCAATCCTTTTTCAGCATATCTTCCTGAGTACCGGGTTGGCCTATTTTGATCTTCGGAAAGAAATATCCTTCCGAAACCATATGCTTCATCTCCTCAGGAGAAACATTGTATGATATCAAAGGAATGCAAGCTACCTGCTTATGTTGCAACGACAAAGCTTTTCTATATACTTCAGGCACCATATCATCAAAGCTACTAATGCCATTTTCAGCTGCATACAATAACCAGGCTGCATTATCCACACCAACTAAAGCATTCAACACAAACGTTTTTCTCAAACGATGGTTTCCTGTTATCACCTTACCATATTCGTAAACCTCTTCAAATATCTCATCCAGCAACTCCATAGGCGAATAAAACGTTTTTCCTTTTATTGTGCCTAAAGCTTTCTCTGTAAGAGCTAACATTAACGCATTTCCTGCACTTTCCGAATGTTCGGTAAAAACAGACGAATCGCTCCACAAAATACTTTGCGTGCCAACTCCTATTTTTCGGATACCGGATTCACTCTCCAATAAGCAGATAGATTGCCACAGCTCACTAAGATAACCGCCTTTAAATCCGAACGGACGGATCAACGGTTCACGTTCAAAGTTTAATCCGACATCAGCAATTTTGATGCTTCGTCCGGTAATCTTATTTGCACACTTCTGTAATCCCAACATATCTATCACTTTATCAGAAGAAGCAGCCATCATGCTTAAATTCTTCATGAAGCTTCGTCTGTCCATTTTATTTTACTTTTATAATTTCACTTCCCAACCTTTTTGATATTCCCTGGTCCAGAGATTCTTAGTATCAGGGGCATTTAAAATCTGTCCATTACTGCTGTCTATTTCCAACGAATGTCCAACCCGATGAGAGATATTGCCTAATTGCATCAACAAAGTACTTTTATGCCCGGTAAGAATATCTGCATTCAACTTTTCTCCCTTCAAGATTCCATCCAAGAAATTGCGGATGTGGAAACCGTCTAGTTCCTTAGCCGGATCGACCAGGTTACGGGCATCAATATCAATCTTGCTATATACTTGTTTTACCTTCTTATTGTCCAGATCATAAATAATATAGCCATCACTTCCGGTAATCACCATACTGCCTTTCTCGCCATAAAACATAGCGCCTACGGTACTGCCTTCAATTGTGCGTCCGTTACAGCTACGGCCTTCCCATACCATACTTTTATTATTACCAAATTCAAGATTAATCACTTGTGTATCGGGAGTTTCCCAATCATCCTGATAACGATAACGTCCTCCATAAGAGTTTACCTTTGTTGGATAGTCCACTCCCATTCCCCAACGAAGAAGATCAATCATGTGCGTACCGTTATTAGCCGACTCGGATGTGCCCCAATGCCAGAACCAATGCCAATTATAATGCAGAAAATTAGGTTTATAGCCAACACGTGGAGCAGGCCCTTGCCATAAATCCCAATCCAGCCATTCCGGAACCGCAGTCACCTTCTCTATACCAATCGAAGGTCTGTTATTTGTGTACCACGCTTTTCCAAAATAAGGATTGCCTATTGCGCCTTCTTTTATTTCGTTGATTCCCTGAATCACATTCGGCCACGAACGACGTTGTGTACCCATCGCCACAACCCGCTTGTATTTATCTGCAGCTTTTACCAGAATCTCCCCTTCTTCCGGGCAATAGCTACATGGTTTTTCCAGATATACATCTTTTCCGGCCTTCATTGCCATCAATGCAGCATACGCATGCCAATGGTCGGGGGTAGCAATCATTACGGCATCTACGTCCTGAGCTTCTATCATTTTACGGATATCGCCTTCCGGTTTAGGAGCATTGCCTGTTATCTTTTCGATGGATGCAATACTTTTTTCAATAGCTCTTTTGTCTACATCACATACATAGATAACTTCACAGTTTTTCTGTTTACAGAAGTTATTGGCCAGTGCAAAACCACGTGCATTTACGCCGGCAGCTCCCACACGAATCCTGTCGTTTGCTCCTACTATCCGTGCATAGCTCTTTGCACTAAACCCGGGTAGCACACCTCCCACAGAAACTAATGCCGTACCCATCATTGCTTTTTTCAAAAAATTACGTCTTGTTGTCATGATATTTATATTTTGTATTATTCGGATATAAATGAATTTAATAAATTAAGATACTCACTCTTAGATAAAACCGGCACATAGTCTTTTAATATATCGGACAAATTGGCGGGGTTCTCGGTTAATAAATCGGCTAATGTTTGCGCTACAATCTTTGCCGGAGTAACAACTGCCGATTCATAATCGGTTACTTCAAAGTTTGCCGCATGCAGGAATCCTTTTGTTCCCCCGGCTGTAGCATGTATACCCGGCATTAAATGAGAAATATCCCCCATGTCGGTAGAAGCCTTGAAATGTCCCATTCTTATGATCTGTTTTTCCGGCATAAACTGTCGGGCATTTGCAGCAAAACAATCATTTATAGCGGAGTTACAAATTAAAGGAAGATAGCCGGGCAAAGTCTTTATACGGGTTGTTGCCCCCACAGCCTCACCTCCTGATTTAAAAGCCCTGTCGAATTTCAGCGATACATCCCGAACCCCACCTACAGTAGATGAGCGGACATAAGCTTCCAGCCTGACATCGGCAGGAACACTGTTCACACTTTCTCCACCTTTTGTTATGATAAAATGAACCCTGCTATGTTCTTCATCCTTAAAGGTCTCGCGCATAGCGTTAATCGCATTAATACCGGACACGGCAGCATTCAAGGCATTGACGCCCTCGTGGGGATAGGCAGCCGCGTGTGCAGCCTTTCCAATATATTGCACCTGCTTACTGTTAAATCCACTGCCAGTATCATATATACCAATGGCCGGCCCCGGCAAATCGGATTCGGCATGTACCATCAAGGCAGCATCTATATCATCAAACTCGCCCAGACGTACCAGTTCCTGCTTACCTCCGAAGTATTTTATCTTTCCTTCCTTCTTCAATGCCTCCCTGTATCCCAACTCTATATATTCTTCTGCAGGTACGGCAAAGAATGTGACATTACCATTCAAAGAATCAGCTACTCCCGACAATTTCATAGCCTTGGCAACCAGCATAAGAATTCCGAGTTGTAAATTATGCCCGCAGGTATGGGTAGCACCCGATACAGCATCGGCATACGGGCTTTCACGGCAAACAATTCCATCTAATTCACCCAGTACAGCTATATTATGTATTGGTTCATTTGTATCTTTCAACTTAGCTTTTACGCCAGTCAAAGCTAGATTCTCTTTCACTTCATATCCGCATGACCGCAGATAATCGGCCACTAAACCGGAAGTACGTACCTCCTTAAATCCTAATTCGGGATGATATCCAATATCCTTCACCAATTCTAAAACTTCTTCAGAACAGCGGTCTATTTCATTTATAAGTATTCTTTTTAATTCTTCTGTGTTCATTGATTTATGCCATCAAAAAAACTTTTGTATAAAAACCGGTATGCAGAACTAGCTTATAAGGCTATAGGCTAATCTGTTTCCTTATTTATATTAAATTTTTCTTCCTGATTTTTAAGTTTAATGTACTGTAGTTTTATTCTTTTGACCAAGGACGAAATTAATTTTGAGCTTGGTAGTAATTAATTTTCCCCTAGGTAAAAATCAATTTTCAGCTAGGCCAAAAGAATAAAAGTACCTGTATTTACTATTAAATTGTGCTTCTTTCAAAGCCAGTATATAGCTATATTACCATTCAGGCTTCCAAATCTCACAATCTGTACATTCTATCTTTCTACACCAACGACAGTAATTGTTTGGATGATAGAAAAATAACCCAGACAGTTGCAATATTAAGTATAATATTTTCGGACAGTGTATTTTTATGTACTCCCATTATCTTTTTATTATTGGAGAGGAAACATAACACAACTGCCACCAATGGTGCCCCAAGAACAGTCATTGCCTGCGCAAAAATTATGAGTTGTATCGGGTTAGAATCAAAGAACACAGCAACCAGCGTACTCAATGCCAATACGGCGGAAGCAAATATCTTCACCCATTTATCATTAACGGACTGGCCTAAATGCAGAGCATCTGCCAGAAAGATTCCGCTCATTACAGCATTGGCTACATAAGAAGAAAATGAAGCGGCAAACAACCCGATCAGAAACAACCATTTAGCTAATGGGCCCAACAAGGGTTCCAACTGTAATGCCATATCGATAGCGCTGTTCACCTGAATGCCTTTAGGTGCCAGTACCGCAGCCGAAGTTACAATAATGATGGCACTTAACAAGCCAAGTGTTACTATCCCGATAACGGCATCCCGCAATCCTTTTTTTAAATCGGAAAGATGCCAATTCTTGCCCTGTACCATATAAACCTGACCTGCTGCCGCTGCAACACTAAATGATGTGGAAGCAATTGCTATCAGAATACTTACATCAGAAGGAACAGAGGGAATAAAGCCTTTCAATAATTCAACGCCATCTATCCTGGCCCTGAATAAGTTTCCGGCAAACGCAACAATCATCAGAATTACAAGGAACACCATTACCTTCTCCAGCAAGTTGTAAAAGTTGGAAGAAGTCCATATAAACAATAATGTAACTATCAGGAATAAGACAGCCCATATAGCAATGCCACCTCCAAACAGAGTATCCATAGACAAGCCTACACCTATTGTGTTGCCTGTTTGAAAACCGGCACAACTGAAACATACGCTTAAGCCCATGAGTATGGAGAGCGTCCGTCCATAGTTTTGTTCAACAATAGACAATAATGATTTGGAAGAAATACAACCCACCCTGGCAGCCATCCGGGTAAAATAAATCATGAAGAAGACAGAAACCACAATTACCCACAGAGTAGAATACTGCATTGTAGCACCGGCCTTACTGCAAACAGTAAGGGTGCCCGGCCCTAAAACCATTGCAGCCGTTATGAGCCCGGGACCCAGTATCTCGAATATTCTCTTAAAGCTAAACTTTCCTATATCCATACCTGTAGTTATTTCAACCATTCGGACAAATGCTCACTTACAAAAGCATCGTCATTCAAATGAGGATAAGCTTTATATATCCGGGTTATTTCATCGTATTGTCCGGGAGACAACACTTCCTGAAGGTTCAGACACCATGTGCCTTTAAACAATCCCTGGCGTCTTAGCACTTCATGCAAACCGGGAATACATCCGGCAAAGTTATTAGCCGTATCAAAGAATGCAGCATTCGTGTCCGTTATCTGAATACCTCTGGTAAGCAGTTCATGTGGAATATCTTTGCCGGAATCGAGCAGAGCATGTATCTCATCCAGCAATTCTACAGCTTTACGGGTCCAAACACACCAATGCCCTAAAAGACCGCCTTTTATCCGCACCTTTTTCACCTCATTTCCGGAAGAGACAGCATATTCCGTCAACAAGTCCGGAACAATATTATCGTCGTTGCCGGTGTAAAGCGTTATTTCGTTTTCCTTATTGGCATCACATACGGCGCGAACAACATCAAATGTTCTGTAACGGTTAAACGGGGCCATCTTTATACCAAGCACATTCGGTATCGTTGCAAATTCTCTCCAAAATTCATAAGGTAACACCATACCACCAACCGATGCCTGAAGATAAAAACCTATCACCGGCATAACAGCCGCAACTTGCCGGCAATGAGAAAGAAGATCTTCCACCGAAGACTCCTTCAATGCTGCCAGGCTCAATAAACAGGCATGATATCCGGCAGATACAGCAAAGCCAGCCTCACGCACGGCTTGTTCTGTTTTTCCGCAAACGCCTGCTACTTTCAGTATTTTCCGTCCCGAAGCCCACGAATCAATCTCGGCAGATACGGTAGACAAAACCTGCTCGAACATTCCGTGTTCGCGTATTTCAAATTGGGTAGAATGTACTCCCACAGCCAAACCACCCACACCTGCATCTATATAATAACGAATCAAAGCTTTTTGGTGTTTTTCATCAAACTTCCGTTTCTCATCCAGCGCTAACGGCACGGCCGGTATTACGCATCCTTTTCTAAACGAGCTTAGTATATCTTTATCAATGTCTTGTATCTTCATAGCTTTTAGTATTTTCCGTTATTTACTTCAAAATGTGTAGGTTTATTCAATTCACGTCCGCCTTGCATAATCCATTCGGCCTGCATACGTATAAGTTCTTTTGCCTGTATAGACGGCGTTCCGAAATAGCCAAAAGCTTTTCCGGAGTTATTCAAATAAGATGTATCGGCCGAAGGAATCTGCAAATCCAGCTTTTTCCCCATTATCAGGGCCATTTCTTCGGCAACATCTTTTACAGACAGTATCTCTGTGCCGGTAATATTCAAATAGTTTGCAGGAGAAGTACAGTGGTCTAACGCCAGAAGCGTATAATTATTAGCGTCGCCTTGCCACAAAATATTAAAGTATTCTACTCCGGAAACAACCGTCTCTTCCTGCCATATCTTCCTGCCAATGTCTGATAATACGCCATATCTAAGGTCTGTAGAATAATTCAGACGCAATAGTAATACCGGAGTATTATTCTTTTGAGAGAAATATTCAAAAACTCTTTCTCTGCCAAGGCACGACTGGGCATATTCGCCCACTGGTTCCGGATGATCCGTTTCCACAGATCCACCCGAAAGTTTAGACACTAGCGGATATACACAACCCGTTGAGAAAGCTACAATTCTGGAATTTTTATAATACTCTGCACAATAAGAGGGCATCAGCACGTTCATTGCCCAAGTCAGAGCTTCCGAGCCGTCGGTTCCGAATTTTCGTCCCGCCATAAACACTACGTTCTCTGTAAGTGGCAATCGCAGAAGTTGTTCCCTGTCGTTCAAGTCACAGGCTATTGTTTCGATTCCCCATTCTTCCAGTTTATTCCGCCCGGCCGGGTCCGAAAAACGCGATACCGCATAAATCTTTTTATTTACTCCTGCCTTCTCAACAGCCCTTTTAGCCATCAAGGATAAAGACAAACCAATTTTACCATTGGCGCCTAGTATGGACAAATCGCCAGGTAACCTTTTAAAAAACTCTACCAATCGCCCGGAAGGCTGGGCAATCAACTCATCTAACTCTAATTCATTTAATGGTGTTCTCATATATATGTAATTTATTCATTGATCAAAGACCTCCGTCCCTGATCAAGTATTAGCCATTAGTCATCTGCCCGATAGTCGGGGCATACTTCGTTTTTACTCTGCTACAAAACAATAACTATATTCACAGTGGTATCAATATTCAATTGATACGGTAAAGATAGTATTAAATTTTTTAGCGAACACTCTCATAGCCCGACTATATCTCCAATTAGTAGGAAAGAATTAAATTTGTCCTTCCGGTTCATTCATAAAGACCAAGGTTTCCTATACTCATAATGCAAGAGTTTATTAGCCTCATCACAGTTTGTAACCCGCTCATTTATAGAATCCCATATGATTCTTTGTTTTACTTCCAACGCTATATTAGCCAGTAATGCAAACGATGAAGAGCGGAAACTTTGCTCGATAGAAGAAACCGGTGTTTGCCTTGACTTTACACAATCAATAAAATTGCTTACATGTTTAAATGCAAGGTCTTCTTTCGGACTGTCATACTCCTCTGCCTCATAAGGTTTATCCCAACTTTGAAACTGGCCGGATCTGGCCGGATATAAACGGTATCCTGTGTCGCTTATATATAAACTGCCTTTTGTACCTATTATTTCTATATTTCCATATTTTAGCCCGGGAACCGTAGTTGTTTCACAAACCCTGAAGTTAAATAATTTACCGGAAGCAAATTCGTATGTTATTTCCATATTCTCAGGAATATCGCGGTCGTCTTTTATTATATGATTCGAACCGACAGCCGTAATTGCAGAAGGTGCATTCTCTCCAATCAGCCATTGTACAACATCAATATAATGAGACCCGTTGTTTGCTATCTGAGAAGAATAATCCTTCCACCACCTAAACATATAAGGTGCTATATTATACTGATATTCCCGATAAGCACGTGGTCCCAACCACATATCCCAATTAAAATCTTCCGGGGGAATTTCCGGTTTCATCCTTCCAATGCCATCCGGAGTCATATTACTATAATAATGAGACGAAATCATCGATATTTCTCCAAGTTTTCCACTTTTTATAATTTCCGGAATTTTATTATATAGTGCAGAACAACGTCTTATATATCCAACACTCACTATCCGGTTCGTTCTTTTTACAGCATCTACAATTTTACGTCCTTCATGGATAGTCATAGACACCGGCTTTTCCAGATATACATCTTTTCCCGCATTTACCGAATCTATTGCCTGCAACGCGTGCCAATGGTCGGGAGTAGCAATACATACTGCATCCACATTCTTATCATCAAGCAATCTCCGATAGTCTTCATACCGGGCAACATCAGAGCCCAATTGTTCCTTCATTTGCGGAACCGGACGGCCTTTGGGTAAAAAATAGCGAGGATCAACCTGGCTATAGTTGCGGTACAAATAAGGTTTATACAAATCGCACAATGCCGTAACCTTTACGCCGGGCACTTTTAAGAATGCCTCCAGCAATTGACTTCCCCGGTTACCAACACCAATAAAGCCCATTCGAATCCGCTCATTAGCACCGATGATACTTCCCTTTACATCAATAGTCGGAAATCCCATCCCCACTGTCAAACCAGCAGCAGCCAACGATGATTTTTTTATGAAATCACGACGTGTAGTATTAATCATAATTTTTATTTATTGGAAGTTAACTTTCAGGGAGCTGTACTATTTCTGACATAATACAGCTCCTTTCTTATCAACTGGCTTTTATCTCTTAGGTGCAATTATTCTTCGTATTCCGTAATAAAGCATGCGGAACACCAAAACAATAAAATAATAAAGGATACTAATTGCCAGGACCCAGAGTAATTGAGTACATAATTCTATCCACCTCGTATCAAATACTGCAATAGAAACAATATTCGTCACAAATGCCAGTACAAAACAGACACCAAAGATCAATAATTCAGTGCGTTGCCTTTTTGTTGTTATTGTTATATTTAAGTCTCTCATAATTATGCATCAAATGAATAAGGTATTTTGTATTCTTCAGGAAACTCTATCACCGAACGTTCTTCCATTGCCTTATTGCCCAGCAAAGCCAGAACGGACGAATAATACGCTTCCTCAACCAGATTTGGTATCGGCTCGCCGGTAATGACTGATGAACAATAAGCTGAGACAAGACCCTTTGAACCGTCATCTACTGTAGCGCCGGTAGTATTAGAGCCATCATGAGTCTGGATATGATCCATTATAGGTTCACCCTTTGTAGAGGAGGCCGTTTCCGGCACCCAACTCGGACCCGCGAACGAGATATTGTCGAACACCTTATGCTCTATCTGATTTATCAACTGCTGGATACCCGGAGCCGGTTTCGGGTTTTCCGTATACAACAAACCCTGAGCCAACTCCAATGTTCCTTCATGACCCAGAACCTGTTCATCCATACCGTAACGCTTATTCGAAATGATTGATTCGAAGGTCATACGCAAACCGTTTGGATAATGGTAGATCACGCTTACGCTATCATAAACCTCCCGGCCGTCTTTCCAATAAATGATATCGCCGAAGCCGGTGATGTAATCAGGCAACGAATGGTTGACCCAGGTTCCCATCTGCAACTGATGAGCGGCCAACTCCGTCATCAAACCGCCGGAAGATTCTTTATACAACCGCCAGTTTATCAGTTTTTCCAAGGATGGATCCGGAACAGGTCTGCGCCAATCATTATTTCTATACCAGAAGTTACGAAGACCGACGATTTGACCGATTGTTCCATTCTTTATTAATTCGATAGCCTTCAAATACTTCGGATCAAACAAACGCTGGATGCCGATATAAAGAACCTTACCCGATTCTTTATAAACATCATACATCTCCTTACACTGATCCATTGTCCGGGCCATAGACTTTTCGCAAAAAACATGTTTGCCGGCCTTCAAGCCTGCTATTGAAATAGGGGCATGCATGTTCAATGGAGTAGCTATTAAGATGCCATCCACATTCGGATCGGATATGGCCTGGTGGTAATCCTTATACAACTTTGCCTTGGGGTACTGTTTGGCTGCATTATCCAAATGAGGCTGATAAATATCACACAAAGCAACTACCTCTGCATGAGGTATCTGTAGCAGATGATTTATATGATACATACCTCTGGAGCCTGTTCCGATTACGGCGAGTCGTGCCTTTTGACCCTTCACCTGCTTCGCTCTTTCCTGAGCGAAGAGATGCAACTGAGGCAATGAAGACAACAATAGGCCGCTACCGCCGATTGTACCCATACTTTTAATAAAATCTCGTCTACCAATATTTTTTATTCCCATTTGTGTATACTTTAATATCCTATCAATTAATTTATCATCTGATTTTCACCGTAAACGGAACAGCGACCTGTTTGTATTCGGGAGAATCATAGCCATGGTTTGTCACGACAACTGTAAATTCAAAATCTCCTGATTGAGGATACTGATAAGTAGTAGTCCAGCCAATAGAAGAATTCAAAGAAGTCTTCAATCCCTGAGCTTTCAATAGTCCATAGTCCTGATAACAGTCGCTTTTAGACAGTACTACATTTCCATTTATATCGGTAGAGTCGACATCCGAACCAACTTTCTTTACTATCTGCCGGATTCCGCCGGGCCACACAGAACAAATATCCGCATCTGTTTCTACTCCGATTGTGTATGTTACCCCTTTTACAGGCTCTCCAACTTCAACAAATTCTTTATTCTCATTTACTGTATAGAATTTCAAACTGTAGACCTTTGGATTCTTAACATCATCTTCATTCAGGCAAGAAGACATAAGCACAGTCGTCAAAAACACAAACACTAAAAAATATGCAGTCCTTTTCATCTTTAGTATATTTATTGATTTAACATATTAGTAACCTTTATTTTGAACCAATGTCTGGTCTATCTCTATCTGAGCTGTCGGTATAGGAAGGAGCAACTGATATTCCTGTATAGGTTCCAAAGTAGGTTTATCGTCCAAATCGCAAACTGTCATCAGGTCTTTTGATATTATCTCAATGGCTTTACCCGTACGAACCAAATCAAAATAACGATGTCCTTCAAAAGTCAGTTCCATTCTCCTCTCATGCAATATCCAATAGATATCCAGAGGATGATCGTTTGGCAACGACTCCATTTCCGAACGATTCCTAACCATGTTGATATACTTTATAGCTTCCACTTTATTGCCGGATTTCATCAGGCATTCTGCATACATAAGCAAAGCATCTGCATAACGGTATACCATAAAATTATTGTCCGTACCTGTATTTTTCACAGCAGCCCTCATACTACCTTCAGGAGCAAACTTTACAGGGAAAGCCTGGATGTAAGGGGATGCATTAGGTACATAGCCGGAATCCAAAGTAGATTTATAACGTACGTCTTCATTATACTTTACAAACTCACGCATCAAGTTATGCTCCGCCTGGTATGCGCTATTATAAGTAGTACCATAACGTATGGCTATGTCATTAATCATAATCTGGAAATAATAACAGGCTTGTCCTCCGGATACATTGAAATTGACCTCAAAGATAGATTCCTTATTAAATTTGTTCTCGGGCTGGAATACGTCATGCATAGTTGGCATTAACCCATATTCTCCACCTTCTTTATTAATGATTAATCTTTGCAGCACCTTTTCTGCTTCCGCATAATTATTCATAGTCATGTAAACTTTACCCAACATCATTAAAGCACTGCCTTTTGTAGCTCTGGCTTCAGAACCGATAAGTTCTTTAGCCCCTTTCGGATAACAGTTAGCTATTGCATTTTCCAAATCAGGAATAACCACTTTCGTGTAAATCTCATTTACAGGTGTACGGCCTATTCCAAAAGCATCAGTCGGGTTAGCAAACAATTCCGTAACCATAGGTACATCTCCATAGATACGAACTAAATTAAAATAAGCCAAAGCTCTCAAAAAGTGGCACTCTCCCTCTATTGCCTGTGCTTCACGACGATCGGTTTCTGTCGCTCCATTATATGTAGCAAGTATATTCAAAAGGGCATTACAATTATATATCATTTTGTAATTATGTGTCCAGATGTTTGTTTGAGAATTAGCATTTGTTTTCCGGAAAACATGGAAAACATCCGTATTACGAGGGTCTTTAGCATCGTCGGACATCAGCTCAAGCACCTTCGTCATTTCGACTGGGCTATAAATATTCTGAAGCAACTTATAGCATCCTGACAATCCAGTCATTAGCTCCTTCGTATCATTATAATATGCATCGGGCGACAAGGTGTCTTCCGGTAATTGATTAAGGAAATCTTCACATCCTGTCAATGTATAAGCTAATAATAGTATATATAGAATCTTCTTCATAACATTAAGTTTTTATTCGTTAGATACCCAGATTTATACCAAAAGAGATCGTTCTTGCCAATGGATAAGATGCTGTTTGATCTATGCCCTGAGATAAAGCCGAATCTCCTTGATAATTTGTTTCAGGATTATAGCCGGGGAACTTAGTAATCATAAACGCATTATTGATATTAAGGTAAACACGTATTGAACCGACATCAAATTTCCGTGTCAATTTACCGGGTATGGTATATCCCAGCGTTATGTCATCCATCTTTACATAGGAAGCGCTATAAGTCAAACCTCCATCCAATACCGAACCGTCATAGTTCTTACGGGAAGGTGCCGGATATTTTGCATCTGTATTATCCGGTCTCCAATAATTATCAAAATAATCCTGGGTAATATTCTTCATACCCGAAGCGCGGAAAGCCATATCCTGGAATCCGAACATAGATATTTCGCCACCTACAACACCTGATAGCTGGAATGAAAGGTCAAAGCCTTTATAGGCAAAGTTATTTGTCATACTCCAGATAAAATCAGGAATTGCATTTCCCAGAATCGTTTTATCGGAAGCATCCAGGATACCATCACCATTAACATCCGCTGCTTTCGGAGTTCCCGGATTCGAACGTTCTCTCCACACTGTTCTGTTTGCATTGAATATCGGAGAAGACTTTACGTCTGCCCAATCTTTATACGGGCCCAGGCTAACCATACCATAAATGCCCGCCAGAGGTTTACCTTCTGTAGTATAACAGTTATAACTGATTAACGGGCGCTTGTCATTACCAATATCCGTTACCCTATTACGGTAATAAGATAATGTAACAGAAGTATTCCAGTTAAATTCACCAATAAAGTTTTGTGTATTCAAGGCATACTCAAAACCACGGTTTCTCATCGAACCGATATTTTGCATTACATTAGCAAAACCTGTTATAGATGGCAATGGCAGATTAAATAGCATATCAGACGTTTTACGGTCAAAATAATCGACAGACAAACCAATACGGTTGTGCAAAAATGAAACATCCGTACCAACACTTATATCGGAAGTCGTCTCCCATCCCAACAATCTGTTAGCAATACGATTATCCGAATATGCTGCCGTAACATCCGAACCACTACCAAATACATAGGAACTGGAACCTAATGTTGCCAAATGAAGATAATTCGTAATTCCTGAATTACCGATACGTCCCCAACCGCCACGTAGTTTCCAATCATTTATATATGGCCTGAACATATCGAAGAACTTTTCGTCAGAAACGCGCCAAGCCAAAGAAAAAGAGGGGAATATAGCCCAACGGTTATCGACTCCAAATTTAGAAGACCCGTCTCGTCTGACAGATGCTGTCAAATAGTATTTGCTGTTGTAATTATACATCACACGGGCAAATGTTCCGATCATACTCTCTGCCGAGCGGTTCGTACGCGCATCCGTCAGCTGATTTGCGACTGTCGTTGCCTGATTCAATGTTGTAATCAAATCCTGAGGAAAATCATATTTCTTTATATAGGCACTTCTATTATTTACCTTTTCAAATGAAATACCAACCATTGCAGTCAGTGAATGTTCTTTTATCCTCTTATTATAAGTCAATACTGACTGTACATCCCAATAAATCCGGTTTGCATTTTGATAAGTTCCTGTCGAACGTGAAGTTGGCAATGCTGTAGTAGGTATATAGCTAGGCATATAGTAATTATTTTCCCACATACGGTATTCATTATGGAAGTCTGTTTTCCATGTCAAATCTTTATAGAACTTAACCTCGGCATATAATGCACTTACCACTTTAGCAGTCCGTCTTTTATCGGTAATTTTTACTGTCTGAAGAGGATTCACAAACGGTGCAAAGTTCCAGTCCCACGGATTATCCAGTTCAGTTCCATAATAAATAGGATTGCCGTCGGCATCTGTCGGAGTTAAAATAGGAGGCAATGATAATGCATTGAAGAATGGATTGTTGCTAGCACTTCCCGAAACATTCGTATTAGATAACACACTTGTATTTTCGAGAGAAGGAGCAATATTTAAACCTACTTTAAGCCAATTGTTTACCTTACCCTCTACATTAGCACGTAAAGAATAACGTTCATAATCCGTATTCTTCACAATACCTTGATTGTTGTAGTAACCGCCGGAAATCATATAATTCATATTATCCGTTCCTCCGTTCATCGATAATTGAACATCAACGACACTACCATCTCCCAGCAATACATCTTGCCAATCCGTATCATACGGAGAGTTATAACATGTATCCATCACCGTTATCCAGCGTTCCTGCTTTGCTCCTGGAACCATTGAAGCCGAATGTTGGGAATATTTCCGCCAGTTTTCTATTCTTGTATTAAAATCATCATAATATGACCATTGAGGCAGGTTGGGATTATCCGTTCCAAAATTCGGGTCTTCCACAAGATAAGCATTCGCCCTCGATTCATTCATGAACGTCAAAAAGTCTTCCCGTCCTAATACTTTCATTTTACGCATTGCATTCTGTACGCCACCGCTCACATTCACATTAATTTTCGGTTTTCCCTGTTTACCTTTCTTTGTAGTAATCAAAACGACACCATTAGCAGCACGTGTACCATAAATTGCACTTGAAGAAGCATCTTTTAGTACCTCTATGGACTCGATATCCGCAGGATTAATCGAGTTCAATGGTGATTCAGCTGAATTAAATCCATCCTGCATAGGGAAACCATCTATCACATAGAGCGGAGAATTACTGGCATTTACAGAACCTGTACCACGTATCACTATATTTTGTCCTCCTCCAGGAGCCGAATTTGTATTTGAGACGCGTACACCAGCCATTTTTCCGGCAATACCCTGGGCAAAGTTTGCAATCGGTTTATCCTGAAGTGCCTCCGAGCCCACAGATGAAATTGCGGAAGACACATCTCTTTTCTTCTGTACGCCATATCCGATAACGACTACTTCATCCAAATTTTCAACATTTTCTGCCAATGTTACATTTATTACAGATTGGTTACCCGTATGCTTCTCTATGGGAACATAACCAACTGAAGAAAATTGAAGGATTGCATTATCACCCGTGATTGTAATCGAATAATTTCCATCTATATCCGTAACAGTACCGTTGCTTGTACCTTTTTCAATTACGTTCGCCCCGATAACAGCCAAACCTAAAGGATCTAATATCCGGCCTGTAATCTTCTTGGATTGTTGTTGAATAGCAGCTACAACTTCCGAAGGAGCCAAAATAATCTGCCGGTCAATAATTTGGTAACTAACATTTGTATTTCCAAACAGGACAGAAAGAACATCTTTAATACTTGCATCTTTCTCTTTTACAGATATTTTACGCGACACATCAACTAGTTTGCCATTGTACATAAAATAATATTCACTTTTTTGTTCAATCGCGTTAAGACATTCTTCCACTGACACATTATTCAAATCCAAGGAAATTCTGGCGGACTGAGAATATGTGCTTTCTCCCCAAACAGGAAGCAAAAAAACAAATAGAAAGAACAGTGTAAGCTTCATAATAGTCAACAATTTTCGGTCAAGAGAAAAAAAACATCTTTTTCCTCGTGGTTTTCCATGTTTGTTCATATTTTTGTACTGAATTAAAGTTTTAAACTACATTCTTCTTTTTGCTTCTTGCCGGTTGCGTTTAGAAGAATGTTATTCCTAAAATACTTTGGTTTTGGGTAAAGGTATCTAATACTTTTACCCACTTTTTTTACTGTTTTCTTTTACTCCATATACATATTCTTTTTTGTGGTTTTACATTACTTACGCTTAGATATCACAAAGGTTTTCTGATTTATATTTCCGGTCTTTTCATCTATACTACGTGGTAACTCCTTATACATAATAGGAGAAGTAGCTTTTATAAGAAATAAAATGTCATTAATGGTTTCATCTTCAAACGTGGCTCTCAAGGTATATTTCTTAATTTCCGGATCACTGATTATTATTCTCACATTGTATATCCGGCTCAAACGCTCCATAACCTCATCCAAGGGGTCATTACGGAATACTATTTTAGCATCTTTCCATGCATAACGTTTATAAACATCCTCCGTTATAACCACCGATGCATCCTGTATGGAATTATATTTAAGTGTTTGGTTTGGTTTCAATTGGGCTAAATTGCTATCATCCGGCCGTTTCACAGTCACAACCCCTTCGCCCAATGATACGATCATATTCTCCGGATTATAGGCTTGTACCGAAAATTTCGTTCCTGTTGCAACTATTTTTTGAGAATTACAGGTTACAATAAAAGGAGAATTTTTATCTGCATGAACTTCAAAATAACCTTCACCTTTTAACTCCACTTCACGCCGAGAATCTTTAAATTTAAGCGGATATATCAACGAACTCTTCGAATTCAGCCATATTTTCGAACCGTCAGGCAATATTACGGCAGAGCGTGTAAATGAATCAGCAAAAACTTCATTATACACAACCTGTTCATTCTCCTCTTTGTCTGTCGCATTATACATATATCCAAGAGTTAACAACAAAGGAATAAACAATATAGCCGCCACCGTACGAAATATATGAACCACTACATTTATTTTACTTCTCCGTTTGCGAATTGTTTGCAACACACGTCGTTTTGCTTTTTCCACATCTATTTCATCTCTGGGAAACGCAGGATTCGCATTTCCCCATATTAACCGTAGTTCATTATAATAGTATCTGTTTTCTTCGGACATACTAAACCATTCATCGATGAACAGTTTTTCATCAGAAGTAAGTTCTTCATTTGCAAAAAGCCTACTTAAAAGCAATTCTATATCTTTATTTTGTTCCATCAGATTCTGTTTTACATATATAATACGTTTGGGCACATTTTTATCGCAGTAAAAATGTACACTTTTTTCAAAAAATATATATGATTACGAAAAACAGGTTATATGAGACCCAAAAGCAGGCAAAATATAAAATATTCTTTCAGATACATCCGGATCAATTTAAGTGCCCTGGAGATACGAAATTCAATAGTACGCAAGGGAAGTCCTAATTCATCAGATATTTCCTGATACTTCTTTCCATCGAAACGATTCATTTTAAAAGGGATTAACAAATCTGCCGGCAATTTAGCAAATGCCTCTTTTAACCGATATTGTAAATCGGATAAAAAAACGGAAGACTCCACATCATACGGATTCTCTGCATCCTCTTTAATGATATATTCCACATAATTCTGTTTTATCTGATCATGCCGGAGAGCATCCATGCATTTATTATGAATTATGGTCAGTAAATATGATCTTAAGGAGCGATCGCGTTTTAACCGTTTTCTTGATTCCCATAATTCAACAAAAACTTCTTGTACAATTTCTTCAGAATCTTCTCTTTTTCCCAAAAATGAACCGGCAAATACTACAAAATCGGCATAATATTCTGAAAATAATGAAGAAAAGGCTTTTTCATCATTATCGGCAATTCGATCCAGCAAGAACGCATCAATGTCATTATGCTTGATTTTACTCATAAAAAATTTCAACGTGGTTTTACTGCCCCAAAATAAAACCTTTTTTTATATAAACCATAAAAAAACAATAAAAGTTTCAACTTGAATTGTTCATCAGGGATAAAAATCAACCTTTTCTCTTTTCCGGTTCATCGTTATGGTTTTAAAATATCATACTTATGATTCAAAAAAATCATAAGGACAAATAATTATCCGGGCAAAATAAATATCCGGCTATAATCTATAGTAAATCTTTGTTTTATTCGTTCGGCTTGTTCGGTATCCGCAGCCATTAAAACGGTAGAAAGGACTTCAGCATCCACGGCATCGGATGCAATAATTGTGACCAACTTATGTTCGGTGATATATTCATGCGTCATAGGGTTTACAATATGTTGCGGATGACTCGGCATATTTCCCGAAGTAGACATAGCACTGTCTTTTAGCTGCACTTCACCTAATATTTCACCCGGACAATACGGATTATCAATTCCCACAGACCAACAGTCTCCGTACGGATGGCTTCCTATGCCAAGAACAGAACTGTTACCAAAATTAATCAGCGCTTGCGTTATGCCTTCTTGTTGCAATATTTCACGCATTTTATTCAGTGCATACCCTTTGGCATACCCACCCAAATCCAAATAAATATCCGGTATATCAAATAAAACTGTTTGAGTTGCTTGCTCCAGCACAACACGCGAATAATCTTTCAAGCTAATATCAAAATAGCCCTCGGTCAAAGTGTAGTATTGCTTACAATGAAGCAGAATATGCCATAATTCATCATTAACTTTGGCTGGATTATGTGAGGCGGTTTGGTTCAAGACGTAAATTTCACTCTCCGGATCGAAACGGTTGAGCATCTTGTCAAGCCTTATTACCTCTTCTTGCATTCGATTCCAGGCAGCTTCCAACCTGTATTTCTCCTGCCCTAAAAGAATAACATCCAATCTCGTCCCCATAATAATGGACATATTTCCATGAAACATGTGTGACGATTCATAGTAGTTGGTGCTTATGTTTATCATATACGTGGTTTTACTCAAAAAAAAATGCTTTCCCTAAACCTTTATGTTAAGGAAAGCATTCATATATTATATAAATTACAATGACTGTAAATCAGCGTCCATTGCTGCAGCGGCTCTTCGTCCGTCACCCATAGCCAATATTACGGTAGCACCGCCTCTTACAATATCTCCACCTGCATAGACATCGCCTAAAGCAGATTTCATGGATTCTTCATTCACCACAATAGTTCCCTTACGGCTAACCTCTAAACCTTCAAAGGCACGAGGAACAAGTGGATTAGGTGAAACACCAACGCTTACAATTACTTCATCCACATCAATAGTCTCTATAGCCCCTTCTACAGGAACCGGACTACGGCGTCCGGAAGCATCCGGTTCGCCAAGTTGCATCCTCTGTAATTTCATCTGCTTAACGCATCCTTTATCATCTCCGATATATTCAACCGGATTATGCAAAGTCATAAACTCTACACCTTCTTCCTTGGCATGCTTTACTTCTTCCAAACGTGCCGGCATCTCATCTTCACTTCGACGATATACAATTATAGCGCGTTCGGCACCCAAGCGGCGGGCTGTACGGACAGAGTCCATTGCAGTATTACCTCCACCTATAACAGCAACCTTCTTCCCTTGCAACACAGGCGTATCACTTTCCGGGTTAGCTGCATCCATAAGGTTTACGCGAGTAAGATATTCATTTGAAGACATAACACCAACTAAATTCTCGCCCGGAATATTCATAAAATTAGGAAGTCCTGCTCCACTGGCAACAAAAACGCCTTTGAAACCTTCGGCATGCAGATCTTCATAACTGATTGTTTTGCCAACAATACAATTAGAGAAAAAATGAACCCCCATCTTACGAAGGCCGTCAATCTCGACATCTACAATTTTATTTGGCAACCGAAATTCAGGAATACCATATTTCAATACGCCTCCTATTTCATGCAATGCTTCAAACACGGTGACATCATATCCCCTCTTTGCCATATCTCCGGCAAAAGAAAGACCGGCAGGGCCAGAACCGATAACAGCAATCTTAATATCCTTCTTCTCCGCAATCTCCGGAACCGATATATTACCGCTCTCACGTTCATAATCTGCCGCAAAACGTTCCAAATAACCAATAGCAACAGCTTCTTTGCCCATCTTTAAATGAATACATTTGCTTTCACATTGTTTTTCCTGTGGACAAACACGTCCGCAAACTGCAGGAAGGGCACTTGTCTCTTTCAAAACTTTAGCAGCCTCAAGAAATTCGCCACGTTCTACATTTTTTATAAATGTCGGGATATTAATGCTCACTGGGCAACCCTGCATACATGTAGGATTTGGGCAGTCTAAACAACGCTGAGCCTCCTGCATTGCCTGTTCTTTTGTCAAACCCAGGTTAACTTCTTCCAACCGGGTATGGCTGCGGTATTCAGGATCCAGCTCATTCATTTTTACGCGGGGAATATCCGCACGCTCTTTATTTTTTTTGCTTTTACGCAATGCTTCTCTCCAAGGCTCAGCACGACGGGCTGCAATCATTTCTTCTGTTGTCATGATTCTATATAAAACCGTTTTGTTACTTCTTTTCAATATTTCTATAAGCACCCAGACGCATTATCATCTCATCAAAATCGACCTGATGAGCATCAAATTCAGGACCGTCTACGCATACAAACTTAGTTTTTCCTCCAACTGTAATACGGCAAGCTCCACACATTCCTGTGCCATCTACCATGATTGTATTTAAAGAGGCTACTGTAGGTATTTCATATTTCTTTGTAAGAGCAGAAACAAATTTCATCATAACAGCCGGACCTATCGTCACACACATATCCACTTTCTCACGGTTGATGACACTTTCAACACCGTTTGTAACCAAGCCCTTAGCACCATAAGACCCGTCATCTGTCATAATAATAACTTCATCAGCATTTGCACGCATCTGTTCTTCTAAAATAACCAAGTCTTTCGTACGGGCTGCCAATACAACAATCACACGATTTCCGGCTTTATGGAAAGCCTCTACAATAGGAAGCAATGGAGCAACACCCACACCGCCACCGGCACAAACTACTGTCCCTACTTTCTCAACATGTGTAGCTTGTCCAAGCGGACCCACAAGATCTGTAATATAATCGCCTACATTCAGGTCACATATCTTTCGGGAAGAACCACCCACCGTCTGAATCACCAGAGTTATCGTACCTTTTTCTGTGTCTGCACCCGCTATAGTTAAAGGAATACGCTCGCCTTTTTCGCCAACTTTTACAATCACGAAGTGGCCTGCTTTACGTGAGCGGGCAATCAGAGGAGCTTCCACTTCCAACTTTACTACATTTGCAGAGAAATGTTCTTTACTTACAATTTTATTCATTATAATCGTTACAGTTGATAGTTTGTCATCTTGTTTAGGTTGCAAAAATACATCAAAAAAGTTAATCTGTAACTATTTTGTTAAACAAAAAGGCATTATTCAAACAATCCCTCATCTCTCATTAGCATTAAAATAGCGGAATGAGGTACAATAAGAAATTTCTCTTCATTGAAATTGATTTCATAAGCGGCATTTTGCAAATAAACAGCCAGATCTCCTTCATGTGCCTGTAAAGGCAAATAATGGACTTCTTCATCTTTTTTCTTTTGCCAAACTTCAGGTTCCTCTGTTTGAGAAGGAAGAGGATAACCAGGCCCGGTTTTGATGATATATCCAACCTGTATTTTTTCGCCTTCTTGTACTGATGGAGGCAAATATAATCCTGTTTTGGTCTGACTTTGCGGATTCTTAGGCTTAATCAGCACCTTATCTCCTATCATTAAGAATTTGTCAATGTCTTTCTGATCTATGGATAATTGCATAACGTATAAAATTTATATAATGTACAAAGATATAAAAAAAGAGACGCAGCAACACTACGTCTCTTTCATTCTATATATCAAAATGATTATAAAGCACGTCCTTTATATACATTTGATTGTTCGGTAGGATACAAATTACCGGTAAATGATATTCTATTACTATTAAAGTTCGGACTTACCGTTGCGGTACATTTATTCGAACCTTTTATCATGCGGAAAGTAACGTTAGCAGAAACGGCAACCCCCTGTACCATCATGCTAAAAGTAACATTACCTTTTTTGTCTGTTTTCATTTCTATGTTAGATGCATTTCCATCTACCGTAATACCACCTATCCCATTCGGTCCGGAAAATGCACCGTTAAATGCCAATTGTATTGTTGCTTTATTACCTTTCAAAGAAACAAAATTAGTTGAAGGGGTAACATAAGCAAAGCTGCCGCGTTTAAATTCTACTCTTTCAGCTTCCAATACAAAATTCTTATCGTTTAGTGCTTGAATGGCTTGCTCAAACAAGGCATTATTTTCTGCTTCCTCTGCAGCTTTTTTTGCTTCCTTTTCAGCTTTTTTTGCAGCTCTTTCTGCAGCTTTATCCTGTTGTGCCATCATTGAACCTGCCCCGAATATCAAGACTGCAAGTAATAACAATACTTTTTTCATACGTCTCATTATTTTATTGTTTATATTTAGTGAACTACCACTCAACTAATATACATGTAAAGAAACATATATGTTCATTTCCGCAATTCACTTTTTTGCATTTTTAACGTGATGAATCAAGAATCCCCAAGCAACTATTGCAGCCAGTATATCTGAAAAAGGGCCTGTTAGCCATACACCGTCTAATCCATATATGGAAGAAAGAACCAATATGGCAGGAATCAAAAACAACACCTGCCTGCTCAGGCTTAAAAACATTGCTTTCCACGCAAAGCCAATACTTTGAAAGAACTGGCTAATAACGATCTGCGAACCAACAACCAAAAAGCCCATCAGGTTCAAACGTAAACCATTAGAGGCAATCTTTATCAACTCAGGATCCAAGGTAAAGCCCTTCACTATTATTGACGGAAACAACTCGCAGCACAACCAGCCCGAAGTAGTAATACATGTGGCCGTAATAATAGCTAAACGTAACGTATCATGAACACGCTGGTGCAGTCCGGCACCATAATTGAAGCCCACAATCGGTTGTGTTCCCTGGGCTATACCGATAATCAGCATAACCAACAACATACCTACGCTATTGATAATACCGACAGCTCCTATCGCCAAATCTCCACCTTCACGTAACAATGCATTATTAAGAAATACACTGACCATACTTCCTGCCAATTGCATAGCAAAAGGAGAAACTCCTATTGTCAATATAATCCAGACGGTTTTCCAGTCCAGTGCCATGTACTTCTTCCGGAAACGAATCAGGCTCTCTTTACTCAAAAAATGGCTTAATACGAATGCCGCACTGATAGCCATAGAAATAACGGTGGCAATTGCAGCTCCGCGAATCCCCAGATCAAATACAAAAATAAAAACCGGATCTAAAATTACGTTCAGCACAGCTCCCAGTAACATATAGAACATGGCTTTCTTGGGATAGCCCGATGCACGCATCACTGCATTAAAGCTAAAGCTTAATGAAGCCAGTAAATTAGCCGGAATAGCAATATATAAATAAGCCTCGGCATAAGGAATGGTTTGTTCGCTGCCACCAAACCAAAGCAAAAGGTCTTTTATAAAAATCATAGCCGGCACAATGGTCAGCACACCAAACAGCAAAGTCATGGTCAAGGCATTTCCCAGAACATGCTCAGCTTGCCCAAGTTCTTTCCGTCCCAGAAATATGGAGACCCGCGTAGCAGCCCCTATACCGACCAACATCCCAAAGGCCTGCATAAACAACATTATAGGAAATGTAAGCGTAAGGCCCGAAATTGCCAGAGCTCCCACACCCTGGCCTATAAAAATCCGGTCTACAATATTATACAAAGCATTTACCATCGTACCGATTACGGCAGGGATAGCATAGTGCAATAAGAGCCGGCTTACCTTTTCATGTTCAAGCCGCCACGTAATTTCATTAGTCATATATAATACCTGTTATTTTCTGATTTCGTTGATCAATTCAGCAACACTTCCAGCCTGTTTCTGCATTCCATCCGGCCAGTTTATCATCATGCAGTCCGATGATTTACAATTAATATTTACATATTTCTCATTTACCGGAGCCGGGCGATACCCATTACGTACCAAAGCATTTCCGACCCAATAAGAAGTCTGAAAGTCCCCTTCGACCCCAACCGGGCAAGTTGGCGCTTCTACATTCAACTTTCCTGTAGATGGATCAAATATAATGCCTTCCTTTCCAAAAAAGGTTCCAAAAGCTCCGCTCAAAATCAAATCTTCCGGTGTACCGCACGCCATAGGGCGTCCTTTTTCCTGCAACCAAAGGCAATCTCCCATTTGGATAGCCAGATCCAAATCATGCGTAGATAATAGAATTGTCTTCTTTTGTTCTGTTGCAAGTTTATGAAGTAATACCATCGTCTCTATACGGCTCGTCACATCCAGGAAGGCAGTGGGTTCATCTAATAAAATAACCGGACATTGTTGGGCCAAAGCTTTAGCAATCATTGCCTTTTGCCGTTCTCCATCGCTCAGTTCCGACACATAATTATTCGCTTTATGGGCAATACCGGCAGATTCGAGCGACTGTGAAATTATTTCTTTATCATGAGGTTTCAATTGTCCGAAAAAACCTGTATAAGGATGTCTCCCTAAAGAAACCAACTCATATACAGTGATACCGCCGGCATTCGTTTTCTCTGTAAGCACAACACCGACAGTTAAAGCAAATTTATGTTGGGAATATTCCTCCAACGGTTTACCCATCAAGCGAATAGAACCAGCCAATGGCGGTTGAAAGCCACAAAGCGTACGCAACAAGGTTGACTTGCCTGCCCCATTCAATCCAAGTAGGCATGTAACTTCTCCGGGATGCAGGACTAAATCCAATTGCTCGTGTACCTTTTTTCGCCGCCCGTTCTTCAGCACATATCCAATACTCAGGTTTGTTGTTTCTATTGTTGCATTATCAGCCATATTTAGTTAAAGTATTGGATATTTTTACGATTAATAATCACATAAATGATCACCGGGGCACCCAGCATAGGAGTAACGGCATTCAAGGGAAGTATATTATTACTTCCGGGAATCACCATCAACATATTGCAAAGCAGAGCTACACATGCACCGGAAAGTATTGTTACGGGAACCAGCATCTTATGATTGGAAGTGCCCAGCATTAAACGCGCAATATGAGGAACGGCCAGACCTATAAAAGAAATAGGCCCGCAAAAGGCCGTAGCTGTGGCCGTTAATACACCTGTGCATAATAATATCAAAATACGTGTACGTTTTATCTTTATGCCTAAGTTAGCCGCATATAATTCTCCTAACAAAAGCGCATTAAGCGGTTTTATCAGCAAAATGGCAAATAACAACCCGAACAATGTACAACAACCAAAGAAAGGAAGCTGCTCCAACGATACTCCGGAAAAATTGCCTAATCCCCACATCACAAAAGCATGCACACGGTCGGCCGAAGAATAATAATTCAAAATAGAAATAAACGAAGAGACCAGGTAACCTATCATAATACCGATAATCAGCAACATTACATTATTTTTCACCTTAGAAGAAAAATAGATAATGATTCCAAGAATCACACAAGCCCCCAGAAAAGCCGCAAGAATGACAGCCAGATAGCCATTAATCGGCCAATCGGTTATCTGGCTTAAGGAACCCCCAAAATACAACATAACGGCAGCTACTCCCAGATTTGCGCCATCACTTATACCCAATATAGAAGGTCCTGCCAACGGATTGCGGAAAAGCGTCTGCAATAACAATCCGCTTATAGCCAGCGAAGAACCGGCAAACAAAGCCGTAAAAGCCTGGGGTAAGCGAGATTGTAAGACAATATTTTGCCACGCTATCTTTTCTATATTTTTCCCCAGAAGAATATCCATCACACTATCTACCGGTATGGATACCGCTCCATATACCAAGCTTCCAATAAAAAGAAAAATCAGAATGGTACTTAACAATGGATAATAAATCAACACCTGTCTGTTCATCTCGCAAAAATATAAAGTTTTTTGCGGAAACAGTTGATTTATGGTTTCGAAAGTGCTGTTTCGACCATCCATGCCCACAAATTAGCCATAAGCCTGGCTGCATCTGTGCATAAGTCTGAAGAATTTTAGCCTTCACCAAAGCCTCGTTATCCCCTGCCTGAGGTTCATTTACAAGAACTGCATCTGTAGCGTTCGCCACAATATAAAGCTTCAAAGGTGAAGACGATGATGTCAGTAAAGCATTAAAACTGGTTGTTGTTCCACTGCTTTGAATCGATAATCCGGCAGACCTGTATCTATATTCTCCATCCTGAAATACAGACACTTGTATCTGGCGAATACTGCTTTCGTCGCTAGCTCTGGTTGTTATCGTTTTCGGCAGTATTGTTGATTCCGGTGTCCTGAAACATGATATGCGGAAATAAGCAAACCAATGCCTGTTTCTGTTTCGGAAAATACAACAAACGGGCTGGTGTATTTACTGATTATGATCTTCTTCCGATCCGTTCCCTTTCTTTAATAAATCCATTCCGGTAAGCATATAATAATTTCGTCAAATCGCAGATCTGTTTCTGAAGCTCCATTCCTTTATCCGTATCACGAACCATCTGGCGATGCGAGCTCAGTTCAACAACTATAGTGGTCGATTTAATATCCAGACCTTCTTCTATCGCTTTTGCAGTCGATTCAAACGGTTCGTGTTGAACCAACTGAAAACCACGGGAATGATAAACCAATGTATATCCCGCAATACCTGTTTCCGGATGATAAGCTTTTGAGAAACCACCATCGATAACAAGCATCTTACCATTTGCCTTGATAGGGTTCTCTCCCTGGATGGAGCGAACCGGAACATGTCCGTTTATAATATGTCTGTGCTGTCCGGTTACACCAAACTCATCCAGCAACATATCACATATTTTCTCCTCTTTTCTCAAAACATAATAAGCTCCTTTTTCTTCCTTTTGTATTTCCTTATCTTCCACAAAGCAGCGTTCGAAGGTGGCCATCTGTCCTTTATCAAACAACGGAGAGTCTTTTCCACACCATAAATACCAGATATAATCCATGGCAAACTGCTTCTCGGGTGTATCTTCGGAATCAAAATAAGCCGTGCGGATCAACTGGTCTACTTTATCAAGCAATAATTTACCCTTATATATTTTGCCGTCCACACGTACTTCTTTCAGTGTACCGTCCTCATTTAAAGGCACTGAAGCATGAAACAACAGGTTGGAATTACATACCTGATACATACTACCATGCGTAAAGAAACAGCGCATATGCTTCTTCAATTTTTCGCTACTCTGGAAAGAATGATGGATACGTCGAATCAAATCCTCTTCGTCTACCGAAAGAGCATACGGATCTTTAGGATCGATTGTCGGCCAGTTCTTGTCTTTTAATTCATAGTCTTTACCATTCAGATGAACCGTTCCACGCGATAAATCGATCTTATGCAACAGCATCCGGTCATCCATTTCAAACTCCGGACGACGGCGGATTATTTCGCCTTCCAACTTAAACTGTATGATTGTGATCGCTTTATGCATCTGAGAGATCAGCCGGATTGTTTTTTCGTCAAATACATTATCCGAAAACTTGGTACGAGGCACAAACAACTTACACGGATCATCTCCATATACTTCCATTGCAAATGTGGCCAAAGGCAAAAGATTGATGCCGTAACCATCTTCCAGTGTTGCCAGATTACCATAACGCAACGACATGCGTATCACATTGGCAATACTTCCCAAATTGCCGGCTGCAGCACCCATCCAAAGAATGTCATGGTTGCCCCATTGTATATCGAAGTTATGATAATCACATAACGTATCCATTATAATATGTGCTCCGGGGCCCCGGTCATATATATCGCCCACAATATGCAACAGGTCAATCGTTAGGCGCTGAATCAGGTTGCACATCGCTATGATAAAATCGTTAGCCCGGCCTGTAGATATTATCGTACTGATAATTTTATCTATATAAGCCGATTTATTCGGTTCCATCGACGACTCATGCAATAACTCCTGAATAATATATGAAAACTCCCTCGGCAAAGCTTTACGAACTTTGGAACGGGTATATTTCGAGGAAATATTCCGGCAAACTTTCACCAACTGGTTTAATGCAATAAGATACCAATCGTCCAAATCGGCTTCTTTCGATTTAATCAGTTCCAGTTTTTCTTCCGGATAATAAATAAGGGAACAAAGTTCTTTCTTCTCATAATCCCGCAATGTATTGCTGAATATCTCATTCACTTTACGTTTAACCGCACCGGAAGCGTTTTTCAGCACATGGTTAAAGGCCTGATGTTCGCCATGAATATCCGTCAGGAAATGTTCCGTACCCTTTGGTAAATTCAATATAGCTTCCAGATTAATAATTTCTGTACTGGCCTCTGCCACATTAGGAAAGCTACGCGACAGCAATTGCAGATAACGCAAATCACCTAGCACAACTTCGGGAGTTATCTCTTTATCCATTCTATATACCGAGTTATTTTTAGCAAAGATATAGGTTTTAGCATAAAAAAAAGCATTCGGATGAAATTTAGATTTCATCCGAATGCTTTTGAATTTTCTTCCGGGAGAAACCGAATTTACATGGATTGTCCTCCCTCGCTATTACCGCTATTATTACCTTTCATATCATCATTATTAATACCGCGACGTACTTTCTTAACTCCACCTTTCAGGTTGCCGAAGGTATAAGATATACTTAAACGGAACTCACGGGCGCTCCGCCATACCGTAGAAACATCCTTGAAATTATTTCCAACAGTTGTAGTCTCCATTTTCATCGTTTTCCAGAACGGATTCTGTGCGGCCAAAGAAACAGTCAGTTTCTTTTTCAAGAAATCCTTGCTGACATTCAGGCCTGCAAAATAGAACGGATTATATTTACTCTGCAACTGGATCCATGGACTGAAATAACCGCCGTTTGCATTAATACGGAAATCTTTCGGCAGGTTAAACTGCGTACCCATGAAGATACGGCCGCTTATTCCGTCTTTCTCTATATTCAACGCTTTACTTTCCAGGTCGGTATAGTCCAGGCCGGCATTCATATAAATACGGAACAAAGGAACCGGATTCCAGTTTCCGTATAAAAACAAACCAACTTGCTGGCGCTTACCTACATTGCCATACGTATTCCATAACGCACCATTATACTGCGAACGCGGGTCACTCTTCGGAAAATCGGCAATCATGCTATAACGTTCGATCGCATTATTTACAAACGTGTAGCTCAGACTGGCATTAACACTGAACTTCTGGGCAAACTTGCTATAATTCAAGTTGACACTGTTACTCTTCTCTGAGTCCAGGTTCGGATTCCCCTGGGAAACATTCTGCGGATTTGAATCTTCTATATACGGATTCAAATACCAGATACCCGGACGCTGAATGCGCATATTATACCCTAAACGTAACTGAGTAGACATATCCAACTGGTAAGTTAACGTAGCATTCGGCACCAGATCAAAATAGTTTGCATCGAAGTTCATATCCGGTACTTTTGCAAACTCCGCATTTAAGCTGGTTCCTTCCGCACGAAGACCGGCTTTTGCTCCAAACTTGCTAAATTTCACCTGATAACTCAGATAAGCCGAATATATATGCTGGATATGACGGAACCTGCTATTTTCAGACGATACATCTTCCCAGACATTCAACGAATCGCGATAAACCTGCTCTAGTGTTTCACTCTTACTCTGACGGTTGATATATTTTACACCAGCCTCCAATGTCTGGTCTTTCCACGTCGGTGTTGTATAATCCACCTGTGCCGTATGCTCTACTGTAGATGCTTTATTTTTATTCCACTGCGGATAATCTTTGGCAAGAGGATAATTTTCCACATTCAGTAAGTCTGTATGATTTTCACTATCATCAGGAGATTGGCTAAAACGATATGAAAGTGTCAGCAATTCATCTTTTTTGTGGGTAGAATGCTGAAAGTCCACATTCACATCGGTAGAGCCAAAAGTACCTTCGGTATTACTGTTACGATCATACCAGTAATACTTTTCCATAGAAGCAGATTCAGCTTCCGGCAATCCCGTCATTACTCCTGAAACTTCCGAAAAGCGTTTAGATTTGCCCCGGAACAAGTTTACACCCACACTCAATAAATTCAGCGAATCTATTTCATAACTGCCTTCCAAATTTCCATATTGAAAAGGACCTTTGCGCTTACTGCGGCCTGTTTCTTCAAAGCGGGAATCATAACCGTCTATTTCCAAATCATACCCCGATTTATCACGTAATGCATAAGAATCATTCCATGGAGAATTACGGTTGTTATAACCATAGTTGGCTGTAATACCAAACTTACCGGCTTTCAGTGAGACATAACCTCCACCACCAAAACTGCCTAAGGTACTGGCATTGGCACGGATTGTTCCGGTATAGCCCTGTAAAGCATTCTTTGTCGTAATAATATTAATAATACCACCTACTCCTTCCGCATCATACTTGGCTCCCGGATCGGTTATAACTTCAACATTTTTAATAGAACTGGCCGGCATACTTTTCAATACATCCGATGCATTTTCGCCACTCAACAGATTAGAAGGCTTTCCGTTCATATAAATTTTATAATTGGTAGAACCTTTCAATTGTATTTTATCATCGCCATCCACCGTAATCATCGGAACCTTGCGAAGCATATCCAGGGTATTGTTGGTTTGTGCCTCAGGATCATCCTCCAGGCTATAGGTAAGCTTGTCAACTTCCACTTTTACCAAAGGTTTCTGTGCCGTAACGGTAACTTCGCCCAAACGTTGGTTATCATCTTTCATGTAAAGTTTACCCAAGTTCAGCGGACTATTCTTTTCCGATATGGAAAACGTTTTCTGTGCCGGAGTTTTTCCAACAGATTGCATAGAGATGATGTATTTACCGGCACTTTTCAGCGTAGTCTCAAATTTACCATCAACATCACATGCTAACATCTTAACTGCTTTCTGAGGAGCACTCTGTAAAGCAATATTAAGCGTGGCGTACGGAACTGTTTCGTTCGTTAGCGTGTCCACCACCTGCCCTTTAATAACAAGGGGACTGGTATTATCTACCTGAGCACATAAAGGAAGTGCACTGATTAGCACCAGAAATAAGGATAAAAGTTTTCTATTCATTGATCTAACTATATAATATATACATAATTTACATTTACGATGCTTTCGTAAATGTGGCAAATATAATGTAATAAAAACTTTCTACAGCTAATTTTGTTTTAAAGAAGTCTAAAAAGAAGCATTTAGATACATGACAAACAGTCGATTGTTTTATTTTTGTACAAATTATCAACACATACGGCTTATGAAACGAATGTCGAAACTACTAAAATTATCGGATAATCAAATTCCAATGATGAACAATCCGGTAGGTTATCCTATACGGCAGGTCAAAATGCATCTTTGTAAATAATATATCAGACTATCTGGTAATAATTCTTACTTTTGCCGAAAAATAGACGAGATGCCTACTTTCTTTATCATTATTATAGCATTATACCTATTAGGTAATCTATATATATTCACTTGGGGGAAAAATACGTTAAAAGCCCAATCAACCGGAGTTAAAGTATTACTATCCATCATCTTTTGGGGATGTGCATTATCCTTTTTCTCCAGCTTCCTGTTACGAAACGTAGCTATGCCGGATTTCCTTGCCCACACAATGCAGGAAATAGGAAACGGCTGGTTAGTGTTTACCTTATATATGGTAATACTGTTAGGAATCTGCGATTTGCTACGGCTTTTCCACATCCGGGTACGGGGAGCATTTTATTTAGCAATCGGATTAACACTCAGCCTATTGGGATATGGATATTATAATTATCAACATCCGGATATAAAAGTTATCAACATAATTATCAACAAACCGGTAAACAGTGAGGAAAAGCAATTAAAAGTGGTTACCGTCAGCGATATTCACCTGGGATATGCAACTGACAAAGATATGCTTCAAAAATATGTAAAGTTAATAAACGACCAGAAACCCGACCTTATTTTAATTGGAGGCGACTTGATAGATAATAGTGTAGTTCCTCTGTATTCCGAACAAATGCATGAAGAACTGTCCCGGCTAAATGCGCCTTACGGCATTTATATGGTTCCGGGCAACCATGAATATATAAGCGGTATAACAGAAAGTAAAGCATTTGTTCAGACAACTCCTATCGTATTTCTGCAGGATAGTATTGTCACACTACCCAATGGCATCCAAATTGCAGGAAGAGACGACCGGCATAACAAAAACAGAAAACCGATTGAAGAACTGATTCACACAACCAATCCTACAAAACCGGTTCTTTTGCTGGACCACCAGCCTTACGAATTGGACAAAACAGCTTCCACTAATGTCGATTTGCAATTCAGTGGCCATACACACCGGGGGCAAATATGGCCTATGAACCTTGTTACCGACCATTTGTTTGAATTAAGTTACGGTTACAAACAGATAAAGAATACTCATTTTTATGTTTCCTCCGGTTTATCGCTTTGGGGACCGCCTTTCAGAATCGGAACAGACAGCGAGCTTGTAGTATTCAATATTACATTCAAATAAGAACGACATGAAAGTATTCATCCAGTCTATAGTAGCACAGCTATTACTAAATCCATATATCTTTTGGCGGGGATATCAGGCCATACCAGCCAGGAAAAGTTGGCGGATACCATATACCCTCTTCTTCATAATAGAGCTGGCCGTTTACCTTTTCGGTTTTTTCTTCCGGAATGAACTACCGGACGATCTGATGATTGCCATTCAATATTATTGTAATACATGGTACATCTCGATGATCTATATCACCTTATCTTTATTAACATTGGAAGTCTTGCGACTCTCTAACCATTGGCGGCATTGGTTTCCTAAAATAGTTACAACATACTGGAAACAGACCAAGCTTTCTCTTTTCTTTATCATACTTATAGGCGTTGCTGCTCTTATGTTCCATGCTTACCATAAAGTACAAAATCCGGTTGTAAAGAACGTCTATGTAACATTAGACAAAAAAGCAGGAAATAACCGGGACAGTCTTACTATCGTTATGATGAGCGACCTGCATATCGGTGAAGTAATAGGCAAAAAACTTGTACAAAAATATGTAGCACTCAGCAATGCCCAACATCCGGACATGGTCGTCATTGTGGGTGACGTTATAGACTACGAATCCCGTTTTGCCGAAAAAGCGCATATAGAAGAAGATCTACAACAGTTAAAAGCTCCACTAGGAGTCTACATTGTTTATGGTAACCACGAATATCGAGCCAACCGTAATGCCAAATACCGCTGGCTGAAAAAAACAGGAGCTACATTGCTTATCGATTCTATAGCCATGCCCGATTCTTCGTTCTATCTGATTGGCCGTGATGACAATATAAACAAGAAACGCAAACCTCTGCAGGCACTTATAAAAGGAGTGGATAAAAATAAACCTGTCATTGTCTTAGACCATCAACCCTGGTCGTTTGCAGAAATGGAAATGAATGGAGCCGACCTGGGACTACATGGGCATACACACAACGGCCAACTATGGCCTTATCCTCTCGTATTGAAATTCGTATATGAATGTGCTTACGGTTACTACCGGAAAGGACCGACTCAATTTTACGTATCTTCGGGCATAGGAATAGCCGGTCCTCCTTACCGGGTTGGCACACAATCGGAACTGGTGGTTATACATGTAAAGTTTAAAACATCAAGCAAGTAATTTATTATCCGGGTATAACCCTTGAACCGATGTCGTATAAAGGCAAGTATTGGTTTGAAGTTAAGAACAACAGGCTATTTCTGCCTGACTGCTAAGTCAGCGTAAGGTGACTGATAACTACTTTAACTACTGATTCGTGAACTCATAGTTATGATTCCTGAAACTCATAGTTATGACTTTTGAAAAACATAAAGAGAGAGGGCTGAATAACTTTGATTGTCATTCAGCCCTCTCCGGTATATCGTTATCCGACGGAACAGCTTTTATTTCTCCGCAGGTGTTTCTTTCTCCTTCTCCGGAGCACTCAATGTTTTAGTATATAACTCATGATCGGCAAGAACCTCCAATGCTTTATCCAGGACTTCATCCTCTTTCAGGTTTTGCAGCAACTCGCCTCTCTGATAATAGTAACGCTTTACAATCTCTGCTGCCATCAACTTCTTGATTTCATCCTTGTTACGGTCAAAATCCCTATCAAGATTCGGAGTCAACTGCTCTTCCAACGCTTTAAGAGTGGTAGAGTCGCCATCCAAATAGCCTTCAAACTCTGCTATTTCTTTCAGACTCTTCAATGCTTTTTCACTCTGTCGGTCGTATGTAAAATTCTTCTCCTTTGCATATTGCTTCAGAGCTTCATAATCTTCATCCGTAACCACAAATTCTTCTACTGGTGCAATAGTCTTATGTTTCTGTACCCAATCTGTTATAAAATCAAACAGAACATAGTCTGCCGCCAGATAATACATCAATGAAGGTATTTTCTTTTCTTTCATTTCAAATTCCGGACGAACGCCACCGCCATCACGGACCGGACGGCCTTTGGATGTATAAAACACAGAAGTCAAACTATCAGGAATAGCGTTCACACTACCGTCTTCTTTACGGTGCGTATAGTCTAACTGCTGAATACAACGGCCGCTTGGTATATAATATTTGCTCATAGTCACCTTTAACTTGCCATCATAAGGCAAATCACGGGTAGTCTGAACCAGACCTTTTCCAAAAGAGCGCTGACCAATCAATACGGCACGGTCCAAATCCTGCAAAGAACCCGAAACGATTTCTGATGCCGAAGCCGAGTTGCCATTAATCAAAACAGCCAGAGGCATTACCGTATCCAAAGGCTCGCTCGAAGTACGATAAGTACGATCCCATTGTTTTATCTTGCCTTTCGTAGAGATTACTTCGCTGCCTTTCGGTACAAACAGGCTTACTATCTGAACTGCAGATTCCAATACACCGCCGCCATTATTACGTAAATCGATTATCAGGGATTTGATGTTATGGTTCTTCCGTAAATCTTCAAAAGCAGCCTTCACTTCCTGAGCACTCTTGTCTGTAAAACCTTTCAAGTAGATATAACCTACACTATCATTGCGAACTCCATAATAGGTAACCTGGTCTACAACAACCTGTTTACGCACGATATCGATCTTGCGGGGTTTCTTTTCGCCCGGACGCTGAATGGTTAATGTAATTTTTGTATTGGGAACGCCCTTCAACAATTCGCTTACTTTATCATTCGTAGCTTTAGAGACATCTATCGTATCTATTGCCAAAATACGGTCGCCCGCTTTCAGTCCGGCCAATGCCGCCGGCATTCCTTCAAACGGCTCAACAATAATTACGCCTCCGTCTTTATCACGCTGACGTATATAAGACCCTATACCACCATATTCGCCCGTAGTAATAAGCTTCAATCCTTCCATTTCCTGTTCGGGAATATACTCGGTGTATGGATCCAAGCCACCCAACATCGCATCTATACCGCGGCGAACTGTTTTATCTATATCCACAGAATCTACATAAAACATCTCCATCTCTTTCACAAGAGCATTGAAAATATCAAGATTCTTACTTACTTCAAAACGATTATCATTCTGTGCCTGCCCCGGAAATATACTTCCGGCAATGAGTAGCAAGCTTAGCAATCCTATAATTCTCTTTCGTTGAATCAGTCTACACATAGAATTATTTAGTTAATTAACGATGTAAATGTATGCATAATACAGCGTCTTATGCCAATATTGCTTTTACTTTTAACTTTATTTGTTCCCATTTATCCATCGGTATTTGTGGGCCAACCACATCAATAACATATCCGGCCAGCATAGACCCTATGCGTGCGGATTGTTCCAAAGTTGCCCCAACAGAACAGCCATACAGGAACCCGGCAGCAAAGTTGTCACCGGCTCCCGTTGTATCAAGCGGCTTTCCTCCTTCGGCCGGAACTGTGAAAAACTGTCCTTTACAGCCTACAATAGCGCCTTCTTTACCTAAAGTTACAATAGAAACGTCTACCATTTCGGAAAGTACCTTCACTGCATCACATGCTTTCAGCCCTGTATAAGCTTCAGCCTCCGGTTCGTTTGAAAACAGGATGTCCACATATTTAGGTATAATATCTTCAAGGAAACCTTTAAAGGCATTTACAATATTAAAATTAGACAAGTCCAAAGCGACCTTTAAACCTAGCTTTTTTGCCTTTTGCATAGTGGTGCGAACCAAAGGTTCATTCACTAACAAATAGCCTTCTATATATATACATTGATATCCGGAAAGTATTTCTTCACTGATTTCGTCGGGAGTAATAGTTGCTGCCGGGCCAAGAAACGTACCCATAGTACGTTCGCCATCAGAAGATATCAGAACAGTACAACTGCCGGACACACCGTCTACCTTAATAAAGTATGGAGTTACACCGGCTTCTTCCAATGCCTTTTCATAAAATTTACCTACGGAGTCTGAACCGATTTTACCAATAAAACCAGTCTTTGCATCCAAAAAGGCCATGGCACGCATAGTATTGCAAACCGAACCGCCGGGAGCCTGGCTTCTTTCCAAGTGTTCCTGAGCCTTACGAATAGCAAGCATTTGTTGCTGATCTATCATATCCATCGCTCCCTTCTTAATTCCTATTTCACTGAGTACATTATCATTATCTAATTTCAACAGTACATCTACCAATGCATTTCCTAAACCGATCGTATTCATTTTTTCATTTTTTTCTGCAAATATATTGCATATTTCAAAAACATCCTCTACTTTTGCAGTGCAATTTCAGAAGGGGTATAAGTTATACTCCGGAAGATGCAACAAAATTCTTCCTTAGCTCAGTTGGTTAGAGCATCTGACTGTTAATCAGAGGGTCCTTGGTTCAAGTCCAAGAGGAAGAGCTCAAAAAGACATCGGGAAAGACTGAAAAACATATTCTTCCTTAGCTCAGTTGGTTAGAGCATCTGACTGTTAATCAGAGGGTCCTTGGTTCAAGTCCAAGAGGAAGAGCTCAAAAAGACATCGGGAAAGACTGAAAGACATATTTTCTTCCTTAGCTCAGTTGGTTAGAGCATCTGACTGTTAATCAGAGGGTCCTTGGTTCAAGTCCAAGAGGAAGAGCTTTAGAAAAAGAGATACTTCATTCGGGGTATCTCTTTTTTATTACAACACGATTAAGTTAGCCTTAATTAACGATTATAGCTTCATGTATAAAAAAAGGATTCATATTTTTACCGCCAATAATCTTAAAATAGAATTTGATGAAACCTATCTATTTAATATTGTGCCTTTTATTTTCTGCACTCACCATGTTAACTTTAAGCGGATGTACAAAAGACAACGAAGCAAACCCAAACAAAATTTCACTGAGCGAACTGCCTTCCAAGGCTGGTTACTTCCTGCTTGATATCTTCCCCAACCAAGAACCTGTCCTGGTAGAAAAAGCAAGTAAAGAAGAAAATAATTACAGTTTCCGGGTAACCTATCCCGATGATGTTGCAATCTGCTTTGATGAAAACGGTGGGTGGAAACTAATCAATATTCCAGGCGAACAAACACCGGAAGGAATAAGTAAGCATTTTCAAGAAATGGTACACTATACAAATACTGTTTATCAAACAAACCGTATAAAAAGCATTACCCGTACCGATTATGGGCAGTTTGCCACATTAGATAACGAAAAAACAGTGGCATTCAGTGAAGAGTTCTATCTTGGAGAAGAACTAGGTCAGGAAGGATATTCTTCTCTTCCCCCAGGCATTCAATCCTTTATCAAAGAGTATTTCATAGGTGCAGGTTACAAATATGTCACAGTAGACCAGCAAGCTAATGAAACATCGGTCTATAAATACCGGATATCATTAGACAAAGGTTACAAAGCATGGTTTGATGTGGATGGCAACTGGAAATACATAACCAGCCTTTCCAATGAAACTGACAATTCGCTTCCACTTGATCTTATCAACATTTTACCGGAAAAAATTCGAAAAGAAGTGGCAAGTATAACCAAGTTGGTCACTATCTACAAAAAAAATGAAACACTGTACGAGATAGGAACCAGTCGCACCGACATCAAAACTTATACCACAGAAGTAATACCTCCTACCGACTTGCATCAAAAGGAAGTTAAAGAATTCATAGATACCTACTTCGAATCAGAAAGCAGCTACAGGCTCACCGTTCCTGCACATGTAGCAGACCCTTATTATCACGTTCGGCTCCCGAATGGTTTCGACTTCCGTTTGGACAATACATTACAATGGGACCTGATAGACGGACACGGTTATCCATTCACAACAAAACTGCTTGCACTTGTTCCCGAAAAGATTCTTACCGACAGCAGGATCAAGAAATACATCACAGCTATTCGCCGTGATGAAAACGGTTATTATATAAACCTCATCGGTAATTACTATCTCCAATATGATGCGGATGGTAACTACGACGGACAACATAGCCCTGCTCCTTACGACAAGGCATATACATACGTTCGCTATACCTATCCCAAAGATATAGGCATTCAGTATCTATCATGGGAAGGATTTGTATTCAAACTAAGCGATGGAACAAAAATAAACTTCGACAGTACGGGGAAACCGATAGAATAGCTTTACTTCCTGTTTTCATTTCTATCCAAAGAAATTACCGGGATATCTTCTTCGACCAGTTCGTTGCTAAGATGGAGAGATTGTAATATCTTTGCAGCATGGGAAAGAATAAATTAGCAAAGTTTGACGACATGGCGGGTTATCCGCATGTCTTTCAATATCCGTTTGCCACGCTTCAGGAAAAAGGATTTGACCTGAAAGGGCATTGGCATGAGCGGTTCTTCAATAATAATAATCCGATTGTACTGGAATTGGGTTGCGGCAAAGGCGAATATACGGTTGGTTTGGGCAAACTCTTCCCAAACAAAAACTTTATCGGTGTAGATATAAAAGGGGCACGTATGTGGACCGGCGCAAAGGAATCCCTGGAGGACGGAATGACAAACGTAGCTTTTCTACGCACCAGCATCGAACTGATAGCCCACTTCTTTGCCCCCGGAGAAGTAGCAGAGATATGGCTTACCTTCCCTGATCCGCAAATGAAGAAAGTAAACAAACGGCTTACTTCTACACGGTTCATGAAAATGTATCGCGAAATTCTGTCAGGCGATGGGATTGTTCACCTCAAAACGGACAGCAACTTTATGTATACCTATACCTGTGAAATGGTAAAAGCCAACCACTATCCGGTATTGTTCTCCACAGACGACCTTTACCATTCCGGTCTGGCCGACGAAATCCTTTCCATCCAGACTTATTACGAACAACAATGGCTGGATCGTGGACTGAACATCAAATATATCAAATTTGTTTGTGAAGAACGGGCGAATCTCATTGAACCGGACGTAGAAATCGAATACGATCCGTACCGCAGTTTCAACCGTAGTAAACGCAGTGCGCTGGCATCGGGAAAATGAGGAAGAAAAAAAGCAGATAAGTAGTTAAGAATAAAATACAACATAGAAGCTATGGCAATATATCCTAAACTGATTATGGACGCACTCGCCACCGTGCGTTATCCCGGAACCGGAAAGAATCTGGTGGATATGGGAATGGTGGAAGACAACATCCGCATCGAAGGCAACAAAGTGAGCTTTTCACTTTTGTTTGAAAAACCGAGCGACCCGTTTATCAAATCCGTTGTAAAAGCAGCCGAGACAGCAATCCTCACTTATGTAGATAAGGATGTAGACATCAAAGGCAACATCAAAGTTATCACCCGCCAGGTAGCACGTCCCGAACCGGACAAGCTTTTACCGCAGGTGAAGAATATCATTGCCGTTTCTTCCGGCAAAGGTGGCGTTGGTAAAAGTACGGTAGCTGCCAACTTAGCAGTAGCATTAGCCGGACTTGGCTATAAGGTAGGATTGCTGGATGCCGATATTTTCGGTCCATCACAACCTAAAATGTTTCATGTTGAAGACGCCCGCCCGGTATTGGAAGAAGTAGGTGGACGCGAGTTGATCCAGCCGGCAGAGAATTACGGTGTCAAGCTTCTTTCAATCGGTTTCTTCGTAAACAAGGAGGATGCCGTACTTTGGCGCGGTGCCATGGCAAGCAACGCTTTAAAACAATTGATTGCAGATGCAAACTGGGGAGAGTTGGACTATTTTTTAATCGACCTGCCGCCCGGAACAAGTGATATTCACCTTACAATGGTGCAAACACTGGCTATTACAGGAGCAGTCGTTGTTTCCACTCCACAGGAAGTAGCACTGGCCGATGCACGTAAAGGTATCAGTATGTTCATGGGCGAGAAGATTAATGTGCCTGTACTGGGATTGATAGAGAATATGTCATGGTTTACGCCGGCCGAACTGCCGGAAAATAAATACTACCTGTTTGGCAAAGAAGGCGGCAAACGCCTGGCCGAACAACTGAATGTTCCACTACTCGGACAAATACCTATTGTGCAAAGCATCTGCGAAGGCGGAGATAACGGCGAACCGGTAGCATTGAACCCGGATAGCATCACCGGAAACGCTTTCCGCCGGCTGGCTGAAAATATTGTTGAACAGATCAATTTCCGCAACGAAAACCTTGCCCCCACGCAGCGGGTACAGGTTACAAGGAAATAACCTCTTTTGCAGGCACTTTTCCCCGATATAAGAGGAAAAATACCCATATATAATTCCAAACACTTTGGAGTTATAACTTCAAAGACCTTGCTAGCATAACTCTAAAGAGTCCTGAGTTATAACTCTCAACACTCTGCAAGCATAACTCTAAAGAGTTTGGAAGCATAACTCTCAACACTCTGCAAGCACAACTCCAAACTCTTTGGAATGAATCAATACGTACAATCATTCCGGCGGATAAACGCCACCGTACGATGTATCTCGGTATACATTATAATATCCTCGTCTATAAAGGGGACCTCCTTACGGTACTGTTTCAAGTATTTCTCCAAAACAGGCGATGTTTTAGCCGGACGACGAAACTCGATACCTTGTGCCGCATTCATCAGTTCGATAGCCAAAATATGATCGAGGTTATCCATAACTTTGAATAGTTTCGTGGCTGCATTAGCGCCCATACTCACATGGTCTTCCTGTCCGTTACTGGAAACAATAGAGTCGCTACTGGCAGCATAACAATACATCTTATTCTGGCTCACCATACTGGCGGCGGCATATTGCGGAATCATAAACCCGGAATTCAATCCCGGATTAGCCACAAGGAATTCGGGTAAACCGCGCAATCCCATAATTAGCTGCGCCACACGACGTTCGGAAATATTACCGAGTTCGGCCAATGCTATAGCAAGGAAGTCATAAGAGATAGCAAGCGGTTGTCCGTGAAAATTGCCACCGGAAATGATCTTATCTTCCTCAGGGAAAATAGTAGGATTATCCGTCACCGAATTAATTTCGGTAAGCAGTACGCCGGAAACATATCGAATTGCATCTTTTGTTGCACCATGCACCTGCGGAATACAACGGAACGAATACGGATCTTGTACATGTTCTTTCTTCCGGCTAATCAATTCACTACCTTCCAACAACTTGCGAAAAGCCGTACCCGTCTCGATCTGCCCCTGGTGCGGACGCATCTGCTGAATACAATCCATAAAAGGATCTATCCTGCCGTCGAATGCTTCAAGGGAAAGAGCCGCAATCAAATCGGCGCGCCTGGAAACACTGAAGGCACGCATTAAGGCGAACACGCCATTTGCACTCATAAACTGCGTGCCGTTAAGTAACGCCAACCCCTCCTTGCTTTTCAGACGGACAGGCTTCCAGGCAAATTCATCCAAAACGCTGATTGCTTCACGTTTCCTTCCTTTATAATAGACATCGCCAACACCAATAAGAGGCAGGAACAAATTCGCCAACGGTGCCAGGTCGCCACTTGCCCCAAGCGATCCGCGGTCGTACACAATAGGCAGAACATCATTATTGAAGAAATCAAGAATGCGCTGTACCGTGATCACTTGCACACCGCTATGCCCCAACGACAAGGCATGCGCCTTGAGCAACATCATCAGGCGTACTATAACCGGACTTACCTCATCGCCTATGCTACAAGCATGGCTCTTCACCAGGTTCTCCTGCAACGTACTCAGTTCATCTGATGAGATATTCCTATTACATAAAGAACCAAAACCTGTCGTGATACCATAAATAGGCTCGTCTGCCTGTTGTATTTTCCGATCCAGATAATCGCGGCAACGCTGGATGCGATCCTTTACGTCGGCTGATAGTTCCAGTTTCATATTTTGCGTGAGTATCTTCTCGATCCCTTCAAACGTCAACGGCTCCGAACCCACATAATAGACATTCCCCATATCATAATACCGTTTTAACCCAATCCATCAACTTCTTTTCAATCCGGATAGCTTCCGCCTCCAGATGATCGGCTTTTTGCGTCATTCGTTTTACAAATGCCTCATCCTGTATAGACGACAGATTAATACGCACGTTCAATATGGCCCCCAACACACATGTGCGTGCCGTCATCATCGCGACACAAGCATCTGTTACCGCATTACGGTTTCCTTTATGTGCCACATAAATTATCGTTTCCATCACCGATCCCACCTCTTCGGCAACTTTCATCGGGACAAGAGCTGCCTCCTTCGTCGCGTCCTGAATAACACGGTTACGTTCCGCAACTTCGGCTTCTGTCTCCTTTGGAAGTTTAAAGGCGGCAAAAACACGGTCATACGCTTCGCTATCTTCATCGATATAACCAGTTAAACGTTCACGGATCATAGCTGCTTCTACGGCAATAGTTTTCATTTGCCCCTCCACTTCGGCATACTTCTTTTTCCCTATCGTAAGGTTAGCCACCATTTCCGTAAGAGCTGTTGCTATAGCTCCGTTCAGCGCAGAGATACTACCACCTCCGGGAACCGGAGCATTACCGGCCGTCTCTGCCAAAAATTCTTTAATTGCCAAGTCTGCTAACATAGTCTTTTAATCTTTAAGTTATTTATCTTATTCTTCTCCTTACATATCTCTGGTCAAATCTTAATTGTGATTCAAAGAAGGCACGCTTTTAAACAATATAAAGCATACCATCTTTAATAACAGTTCCCACTATATTCATTCCTACATGATAGGGAAGAAATTTATACGATGGAAACTGAAGCAATATCATATCCGCCTTTTTCCCAACATCAATACTACCAATTTTATTAGCACGGCCTACGGCAGCAGCTCCATTAATCGTCAGAGCCGTCAATGCTTCTTCGGGAGACATTTTCATCTGTATACAGGCTAAAGAAAACAGCAATGGAACAGAACATGAGAAGCAACTTCCCGGATTAAAATCGGAAGCAAGAGCCACTGCACAACCTGCATCTATCATTTTACGTGCGGGAGCATAAGGTTCGCCTAAAGAAAAGGCCGTTAACGGCAACAACGTAGCAATCGTGTTCGACTGGGCCAGGCGTTTGATTCCGGCATCAGATACATGCAACAGATGATCGGCACTTACAGCTTTCATCTTAACAGCCAGTTCGGCACCACCTAAAGAAACTATTTCATCGGCATGAAGTTTGAGTTTAAGGCGATAACTTCTGGCTGCCTTCAGCAACCGTTCACTTTGTTCAATCGAGAAAACGCCTTGTTCACAAAACACATCACAAAACACAGCACAATGCTCACTCCGAATACTGGGAAGAACCGTTTCTATTATATAATCTATATATTCGTCTGTTCTACCTTTAAATTCGGGTGGAACGGCATGCGCTCCCATAAATGTAGGAATCACATCTACCGGATGCTCTCCATCCAATTCATTCATTAACCTGAGTTGAATAAGTTCCGTAGACAAATCCAGCCCGTAACCACTTTTGCCTTCCACCGTAGTCACTCCCATATCCATCATTGTATCAAGGCGGTCATAAGCCATATCATACAAATGATCATAACGGATACGGCGCGTTGCCTGCATTGTACTTACAATGCCGCCGCCCCGCTCCATAATCGACATATAGCTGTCTCCCTTCATTCTCCAGCTAAACTCTTCCTCTCTATAACCGCCAAAAACAAAATGGGTATGGCTATCCACAAAACCGGGAAGTACAGCCCGCCCGCGAGCATCTATCTCCAGGTAATCATTAATATCCAATTGTTTCAGAACCTCTTCTGTTGTCCCTACCTGTGTAATAATACCATTTTCAATCACAACCGCACCATCTTCTATTATACCGACATCGGACATCTCGGTTCCTTTTTTAGCGGCAAAACCGGAACAGGTCACAACCTGTGAAGCGTTCCGTATCAGTATTTTTTCCCTTTCCCTGCTCATTCCATTATCCTTGACTCGAGAACCTGATCTATTGAGAAATTTTCTAATCCCAGGTAATAAGAAGCCGTATCAATTAATGCCTCCATAGGCACCAATCCGATAATTTCGCTTCCGATAACCGGTACACCATAACGGCGGGCTTCCACCCGTACCAGTTCAAAGGCACGATACAAAGCAGTATGGGTATAATCTGTCATATTTATAGATACCTGTACGATACCCCGTTCCCGCAGATCCACCCCCATTGCTTTACAATAACGGAGACCACCGCCTATAAAACGAATTTTTTTTGCTATATCGATGGCTATATCCAGTTTGTTTGTCCCTAAATTAACATTATAGGCAACCAACGGCATACGGGCACCGATAGCCACTGCTCCGGCTGTAGCATGACGTTCTACAGGACCGAAATCAGGTTTCCATTCGGGCTGTTTTATCTTTTCTGCCATTCCCTCAAATTCACCTTTACGAATAGCCGCCAGGTTCTCGCGATGCGGAGCCGAAGCCGATTTTTCATATAAAAAGACAGGCAGGTTATAACGGAACGACACCTCACGAGCCACTTCTTTCGATAAAGCAACGGCATCTTCCATTGTGCAACCTTTAATAGGAATAAACGGAACAACATCCACCGCCCCCATTCTAGGGTGCTGTCCGGCATGTTTGTTCAGGTCGATAAGTTGAACAGCACAACCAATCGCTTCAATTATAGATTTCTTCAAGGCTTCGGGTTCGCCAACCACAGTTACAACCAGACGGTTATGATCTTCATCATTACTATAATCCAACAATTTCACATCCGGTTTTGCACGAAACGATTCTACAATCTTTTCTATTTTTGCCATGTCCCTGCCCTCACTGAAGTTGGGGACACATTCCATAATTTTATTCCAGTTACTCATATCTTTTGGTTTAATGATGTATTCACTATTTCGCGTATTAAGTTATCTTGTGGAATATAAGGCATTGTTATGTGATAGCCGTCTTCATGATCTTCATTAAAAAGGGCACAAGTCGAAACAGCATGCTTATTACGCGCCCACGAACGGCGGGCTACCCCGCCCATAACATCCCAGATCATCGCAGAACGAAGTATCTCATCCACTCGCCTGCTGCCATCAAGAACCATTCCGAAGCCTCCGTTAATAGCTTTACCGATCCCTACGCCGCCGCCATTATGCAAAGCAACCAGGCTCATTCCCCGGGCTGCATTTCCCGCAAAACATTGCACAGCCATATCAGCCATTATGTTACTGCCATCATAGATATTTGATGTTTCACGGAAAGGTGAATCAGTACCACTCACATCGTGATGGTCCCGCCCCAACATGACAGGGCCAATTTCTCCTTCGCGAACCATTTCATTAAAACGCAGTGCTATTTTCAAGCGGCCTTCTGCATCCTGATACAAAATACGCGCCTGTGTACCAACCACTAATTGATTTTTCTCCGCGTCACGAATCCAATTGTAATTATCCATATCCTGGCTTCGCCGGCCAGGATCAATACATTCCATCGCAGCCTGATCTGTTTTGATTAAGTCCTCGTGTTTACCACTAAGGCATACCCAACGGAAAGGCCCGTAACCATAATCAAACAATTCAGGTCCCATGATGTCTTCTACATATGAAGGCCAGATAAAACCATCCTTTTCATCTACTCCATTCCGGGAAATTTCTTTCACACCCGAATCATAAATAGCCTTCATAAACGAGTTTCCATAATCAAAGAAATAGGAACCTCGTCTCACCAGCTTTTTAATCACCTCAAAATGACGGCGTAACGACTGGTCCACCAAAGAACGGAACTTTTCACGATCATGCGCCAACAAATAGGTACGCTCTTCAAACGTTATACCTGCCGGACAATATCCTCCGTCGTAAACGGCATGGCACGAAGTCTGGTCACTCAACAGGTCGATAGGCAACCGGTAAGTTTCGGCATATTCCAGCAGATCAACTATATTTCCATGATAAGCCACCGAAACCGGCTTATAAGACTGCAAAGCCATTCCTGCCAATAGAAAAGCTTCCTTCGGGGTTGTTGTAACATGCTCTACCCAGCCTTGCTCTTTGCGGGTTTCTATGCGCGATATATCCACTTCCGCTATAATACAGGCTGCTCCTGCTATCACTGCAGCTTTTGGCTGTGCACCGCTCATTCCTCCCAGTCCGGAAGAGACAAACATATATCCCCGTAAATCTTTGGCAGGCGGAAGATTCAGCTTCAGGCGTCCTGCATTCAATAATGTATTGAATGTACCGTGCACAATGCCTTGCGGCCCGATGTACATCCAGCCTCCGGCCGTCATCTGCCCATAATTGGCAACACCCATCTGCATGGCAATGTGCCAGTCTTTTTGGTTATCAAACATGCCAACCATCATCGCATTGGTAATAACCACACGCGGTGCATCCGGGCGGGATTTAAATAACCCCAGCGGATGGCCGGATTCAATAACCAGAGTTTGCTCTGTTGTAAGAAGTTCAAGATACTGCTTTATCAAACAATATTGCATCCAGTTCTGGCAAACCTGCCCTGTCTCGCCATAAGTAACCAACTCATACGGATACAATGCAATATCAAAACTGAGGTTATTATCAATCATTACCTGAAAGGCTTTACCTTCCAGACAATTGCCTTTATACTGATCAACGGGTTTAGCTTTCAGATCGCCTTTGGGACGGTAGCGGTAACCATAGATTCGCCCGCGGGTCAACAATTCGTCCATAAACTCGGGGGCCAACGTTGCATGCAATTCCTCCGGTATATATCGAAGCGCATTTTTCAATGCTGTTTCTGTTTGTGCAGGTGTCAAGGTATAACCACGGTCGGGTGCCCGACGAATGCCGGATACAAACGAAGGATACTCCGGCAAGCAATTACTAAGGTGAACTTTCATAATATTTTAGTTTAAAATTGCGCTTACTGTTCGTAAGGTTATATCTGTAAAAGACGGCATCAAGATAGCTATCTTCTTCGGTAACAACAAGGCTGACCTATATGTTAAGAAGCATATAAAAAGCGACAAGTTTGCACATCCGCAATTATTATATACCTTTGCAAACGGTATGGTTGCCACACGGACAACCTTAGATTGTAGAACATATTATATATTCGTGGTAAGAACTGCAACACATTACTTTGGATAGAATATATAAGAAGGTTCTGCAAACCCTTTGCGTGCAAAATGGTTATATGTGTAACTATTACACATATCCTGTTTACATAATCAGTAAAGGGGGTGTAGAGCTGACTTTATTTATCCAGGGCTGTTGCAGGCCTTTACTATGATAAAGTTCAGTTTCTGCGCCCTTTTGTTGCTTAAGGACGATTTGGATATTCATATGAAAACCAAGACAATCACCAATCTTTCTAAATTTTATTTACGCTTAATTACTATAATTATGAAAACAGTGCAAACTATGTCGTTAGAGGGTTACAAAACAATGCTGGAAAACTACCAAATTTGTTTTACCAACTTTTTCCCCCCAGGTAAAAATACGTTGCAAATCAACCTGTTGCACAATAAATGGTTTAGAGATCATATACAAAGATATTATAGACGTAGCTATAGAAGACAAAAAATACTTTATCATCAATATAAAAAACAAGATGTATGTTTATCTGCCGCTTGACAGGTCGGCTGTGTATCACGTAGAAGACATTACCCTTTCCAATAACTAAAACTGAAGATTTATAAAAGTTTCGTCTTAACTCTTCTTTTTAAATACCATACCATACTATTCAGGGAAGGTTAAGACGAGCTTTTTTACCTAATTTGCTGTCACACCCTATTTTTCACAAAGGTAATAAATCATCCCGATCATTTCCTGAAATGATCGGGATGAAAAAAACACCCTTCCGGAAGAAAATGGAATTTCTTTCGAAAGGGATTGAAACTTCTTCCGAAAGGAAGTATATTTGCGTAAAGAGAAAAAATTAGGTTATGACACAAATTAACTGCTTTATTCCATACGGCGAACCGGAAACTACCCGGCAAACTATTTCCCAATTGAGCCAGTCTGCCTTAGTAGATAAAATCTATTTATTGACAAGCGATCCGCATGCAAAAGAGATTCACCCGTGCCATAACCTACTTACTCCCGAATTATGGAGCACCGAAACAATACGTCTGATTGCCGGCTATGCCAGTACCGGTTATTCGCTGATCTATACAAAAACCGGAACTTTACAAACAAGCCTTTTCGCCCTGGAACGTTTCGTTGCTATTGCTGAAGACACCGGAGCAGGTATGGTATATTCAGACTATTACCAATTAAAGGAAGACAAACGGACACCTCATCCTGTCATCGACTACCAAAAGGGAAGTTTACGGGATGATTTTAATTTTGGCTCTCTGTTATTCTACAAAAGCGATGCGCTAAAAAATTCCGTCTCAAGCATGGCCGATACTTACCATTTTGCAGGGCTCTATGACTTGCGCCTCAAAGTATCGCAACAATACCCGTTAGTACACATCAACGAATATCTATATACCGAAGCAGAAAACGATCTCCGTAAATCGGGAGAAAAGATATTTGATTACGTAGATCCGAAAAACAGAGCCGTGCAATTGGAAATGGAAGCAGCCTGTACCGACCATCTCAAGATGATTGGTGCCTATCTGCCGCCACATTTCAAAAAGATAGACTTCGGCAAGTACGATTTCGAAACCGAAGCGTCCGTTATCATCCCGGTACGCAACCGGGTACGCACAATTGAAGATGCGATCCTTTCGGTATTAAAACAACAGACATCATTTCCATTCAACCTCATTGTTATAGACAATCATTCCACAGATGGTACAACGGAAAAGATCAGAAGTTTCGGGCACGACAAACGGTTAATCCACATCCTGCCCGGGCGAGACGACCTGGGCATAGGAGGTTGCTGGAATCTGGGTGTGCATCATCCGTTGTGCGGCAGGTTTGCCGTACAACTGGACAGCGATGATGTATATAGTGACGAAAACACCTTACAAAAAATAGTAGATGCTTTTTACGCCCAACAATGTGCAATGGTAGTAGGCACATATATGATGACCAACTTCGGGATGGAAATGATTCCGCCGGGCATCATAGACCATAAAGAATGGACACCGGAAAACGGACGCAATAATGCCCTTCGTATAAACGGTTTGGGTGCACCACGTGCTTTTTACACCCCGCTCCTCCGAAAACTAAACCTGCCCAATACCAGTTATGGGGAAGATTATGCCGTTGGATTGCGCATAAGCAGGGAATATCAGATAGGACGGATTTACGATGTCCTTTACCTTTGCCGCCGTTGGGAAGACAATTCCGACGCATCCCTCGATATTGTGAAGATGAACAGCTACAACACGTACAAAGACAAAATAAGAACCTGGGAATTAGAAGCCCGTTTACAACTTGGCAAATAATGAAACCAAACGCATGGGTCAGTTCATCGCAGGCCTCCGAACTACTGGCTAAACAATTAGCTACATGGCCGTTGGCTGAAGCCAACTATAAAGCACTGGAAAAAGCTCAGATAAAGTCTTTCGACATGGGAGGATTCACTATACGTGTACAATATAATCCTTCCCGTATCGTATCATCGGCTGCCAAAACGGATGCAACCTCCATACAAGAGCGCAAATGCTTCTTATGCCCTGATAATCTCCCGGCCGAACAAGAACGTTTGCCATTCGGCGCCAATTATCTGGTATTAAGTAATCCTTATCCCATCTTCCCGCAGCATTTCACTATTCCTTCGCGCGAACACACGCCGCAAAGTATTCTATGCCGTTTCTTGGATTTTCTGGAATTGGCCCGTCGGCTGGATGATTTCACCGTATTTTATAATGGTCCGGGATGCGGAGCTTCAGCCCCCGATCACGCCCATTTTCAGGCAGGCACCCGTTCCTTCATGCCTATGGACAACGAACTGGATGCTTACCCCATTAAATTTACCCGCCTACTCCATGAAGAAAAGGATGGCACCCTTTTCCTGTTATCCGGCTACCTGCGTAACGGCTTTATTATTAAAGCAGCGACATTAAATGCCGCCCAATCCTTATTTGGGAAAATATATAGTAATCTGGAAATCAAACCGAATGAAACAGAACCGCGTATGAATCTTTTCGCCCATTACAAAAAAGGTATCTGGACTATCATCATCATACCGCGCCGCCAGCACCGTCCGTGGCAATATAAAGCAGAAGGCGAACAGCATCTTCTGTCCAGCCCGGGGGCAGCCGATATAGGCGGACTTTTCATTACTCCTTTAAAAAAAGATTTCGATAAGATAAATGCGGATTTGCTTTGCAATGTTTTCAACCAGGTATGTTTTAACGACAAAGAAATTGAAACAATCGCTTTCAACATAGCCCAACAGACAAATAACAGGTAAAAAAAGTGGTCATCAATAATAAGTTACCTATATTTGCACCTAAATACACTCAAAATACAAACGATATAGTTAAAACATGCCGACAGACAATGCAATAAAGCTAAATCACCTGCTTTCTCCTTTTGCCTTCCTGTATGGTTTAGGAGTAAGATTAAGGAATCAATTATTCAGTTGGGGCTTGCTTCCGTCAGAACAATATCCAATACCTGTCATTTGCGTCGGCAATCTATCCGCTGGGGGTACGGGAAAAACCCCGCATACGGAATACCTTGTCCAACTACTCAGCAATCAGTACAAAGTGGCAGTGCTAAGCCGGGGATATAAACGGAAAACGTCCGGTTACATACTGGCCAGACCGGAAAGCACCAGTGCCGAAATAGGAGACGAACCATATCAGATAAAAACAAAATTTCCCAATATACTTGTAGCTGTCGATTCAAATCGTCGTCGCGGAATACAGAATCTGTTGGCCTTACCCGAAGTAGGGCGGCCTAATGTTATAATACTCGACGATGCTTTTCAGCACCGGTACATATCTCCTTCATTATCTATCGTATTAACGGATTACAACCGTTTGTATTATTACGATAAGTTATTGCCTGTAGGACGATTACGTGAACCTATTACCAGCATCCGGCGTGCCGATGTAGTTATCGTAACCAAATGCAACGAAGGATTAAAACCGATAGAATTTCGTATCATTGAAGAAGATATGAAGTTGATGGCACATCAATGGCTTTTCTTCACCGGTATCCATTATGCAGATATCAAACCGGTATTCCCCTCGGAAGCCATGCCGAAAACCAAAGACAGCATACAAAAAGAAGACGAAATATTATTACTGGCAGGCATTGCCTCACCGGTACATTTTATAAAAGAGGCAGAAAAATATTCGGATAAAGTAACTGCACTGACGTTTGCCGATCATCATTCTTTCAGAAAAAAAGATATTAAACGGATAAAAGCAGCATTCGACAAAATGACATCTACCGGTAAGTTTATCCTGGTTACCGAAAAAGATGCGGCCCGTTTGCAAAACAACCCTCATCTGCCGGAAGAATGGAAAAAAGTTTTGTATTGCCTGCCCATAACTATCGACTTTTGTACAAACAAACAGGATGTATTTAATGAGATGATAAAAAAACACATTATCACCGTTCAACGAAACAGCATATTACGTTAACAATAATATATGAGTCAGAAAACAGAAATATCTTCTTTAGGTGAGTTCGGTTTAATCCGCCACCTAACCGACAAAATCGAGTTAAAAAACGAAAGTACAATAAAAGGAGTAGGCGACGATGCCGCCGTACTAGAATACGGCGATAAACAGACACTGGTAACTACCGACCTTTTGTTGGAAGGTATCCATTTCGACCTTACCTATGTACCCCTCAAACATCTGGGTTACAAATCTGCCATTGTTAACTTCTCTGACATATATGCCATGAACGGGCAACCCAAGCAAATTACCGTTTCTATCGGCATTTCGAAACGTTTCAGCGTAGAAGATCTGGAAGAATTGTACAGTGGTATCCAACTGGCTTGCGACATTTACGGGGTAGACCTTGTTGGTGGAGATACCTCAGCCTCTATGACCGGGTTAGCCATCAGCATCACCTGTATTGGCGAAGGAGAAAAAGGAAAAGTGGTTTACCGTCACGGTGCCAAAGAAACCGACCTGATATGCGTTTCAGGCGACCTGGGAGCAGCTTATATGGGTTTGCAATTACTGGAACGTGAGAAAAACGTATTTAAAGGCCAGAAAGATTTCACGCCCGATTTTGCCGGCAAAGAATATCTTTTGGAACGTCAGTTAAAGCCAGAAGCCCGCAAAGACATCATTAAGGCGCTAGCCCAGGCGGGAATTGTACCCACTGCCATGATGGATATTTCCGATGGCCTCTCATCCGAACTGCTGCATATAGCAAAAGAAAGCAAAGTAGGCTGCCAGGTCTACGAAGACCGCATTCCAATCGATTACCAAACGGCAGCCATGGCTGAACAATTCAACATGAACCTCGTCACAGCAGCTCTAAACGGAGGAGAAGACTACGAACTGTTATTCACCGTACCGTTAACCGAACATGATAAGATTTCACAGATGAAAGGCATAAAAGTAATCGGGCACATCACCAAACCCGAGTTAGGCAATTATCTTATCGGGCGCGACGGCGGAGAAATAGAACTGAAAGCACAAGGATGGAATTCCTTAAATTAATATAGTAAAAGCGTGATGATTCCTTTCGCAAAAAGAATATTCATCACGTTTTTTTCATTTACTCTCTATATTTTTCAAAAAAAACCATCCTCCTATTGCATATATCAAAAAACTCCGTATCTTTGCACCCGTAATCAAAACAAGGTGCCATAGCTCAGTTGGTAGAGCAAAGGACTGAAAATCCTTGTGTCCCCGGTTCGATTCCTGGTGGCACCACTTTTAAAAGACTTCAAAATTAAACAGATCCCTGAAAATTAAATATTTCAGGGATTTTTGTTTTTTATTCCTGTTCTGTATCTTGTAAAGATATAAATTCCACGTCTATAGCTGTTTTGTTTCTTGAGTTATTTTGCCGGCAAAATAACAATCCTTCTCTCTTGGAAAGCAGTGTAAAAAACAGACTTTAAATATCCTAGTTATGTACTACATTTTAATTACTATATTTATACTCAAAATCAGAATACACACAAAAATGATAATTGATAATTCAAAAAACAGAATACAAGGAACAATAAGGGCCTATAATATCACAACCGTTTGGTTCGCTTGTTTTTTCATTGCATCAGCTGCAATCAATGCCCAGGAGACGGCAAAAGGAAAGACGGGAATTGTGCGTGGTGTGGTTACCGCAACGGCAGCCAAAACGCCCGTAGCAGGTGCCGAAGTCATCATACTGGGTGATACGGTTATTCGCTATACTGCGGCAGACGGAAGCTTTGAGTTCAACAAAGTAGCCGCTGGTTACCGCACACTGAACGTATCGGCAGATGAATACCTGAACTACGTCTCCGAATCTTTTGAGGTAATAGCCTCGATCCCGACTGTTATAAATGTACAACTGGATGATGTACAACTATCGGCCGTCACGGTAACGGCTGCCGCACCATTGCGTTCGACAGTAGAATCGCCCGTATCCCTACGCCGTATCGAACGGGAAGAGATAGACCTCACGCCCGGAGCCAACCGCGATATATCCAAAGTAATACAATCCATCCCCGGCGTAGTAACCGTATCGCAAAACAACCGCAACGATGTACTGGTACGAGGTGGAGGTGCGAATGAGAATAAATACTTTCTGGATGATATTGAAATTCCGGTACTAAACCACTTCTCCGTTCAAGGAGGTTCGGGCGGATACGCATCACTGGTCAACACAGACCTGCTTCGCTCGGTAAATTTTTACACAGGCGCATTCCCGGCTGCTTTATCCAACGGTTTAAGCTCAGTGATGGATATGAAAATGAAGAATGGCAATGACGATCGTTTTCATGGCAAAGTAATAGTAGGAGCTTCCGATGTAGGTGCAACTATCAACACGCCTCTGACAAAAGACGGCAAGACCACCTTTATCGGTTCCTATCGCCATAGTTACCTGCAATTTTTGTTTGATATGCTGGGACTAACCTTTCTTCCTACCTACAACGACTATCAATTCAAGATCAGTTCGCACCTGAGTGACGATGACGAAATATACGCTATCGGACTAGGTTCGTTCGATAACAACCGCCTCAACCTCGGCATAAAAGACCCCGAAGAATCGCGTCGCTACATATTAGGATACCTACCCAACAACGATCAGGTAAGCTACGTATTTGGTTTGGGTTACCGTCGCGGATTTAAAGGAGGTCAGTTTAAAACGACATTAAGCCGCGATTACCTCCGCAACGATCTGTTTAAATACACCGGCAATGACGAATCAAAAGATAAAACGCTGGACATCCGCAGTCGAGAGGGCAACTATCGTTTCCGTGCCCTTGTGGATCTTTGGAACCTGGGAGGATTCCGTTTCAGTGCTGGTATAGGAGGTGGTTATGGCTCGTATGACAACAAAGCCATGCAACGCGTTTATACAGGCAACAACTATGCCGACCATTCCACACACGGCAAGGTAGACCTGTGGCGCTACGATGCCTTTGCCACGCTGAGCCGCTATTTTCTGGACGACCGCCTGTCGGTATTATTCGGACTGAGAATGGATGGTATGAATTATTCAGGCAAAACCAGTAATCCGCTCAAGCAACTATCGCCCCGTTTGAGTATGGCGTATAAGTTTACAGACAAATGGAGTGTGAACGCCACTGTAGCCCGTTATTATCAGGAACCCACATACACCACATTGGGTTATACGCCTGCCGATGGCTCCACTCTCAACCAGAAAGACGGTCTGACCTATCAGAATGTAAACCAGTATGTAGCAGGAGTTAAATTCTCGCCCAGTGCGGAATCGTCTGTTTCTGCAGAAGGCTTTTACAAGCAATACGGGCATCTGCCTGTATCGCTTAATGATTCGCTGCCGATCTCTACAGGAGACCTTACGGACTATATTGTAGGCAATGCGCCTGCATTATCCGCAGGCAAAGGGCGCGCGTATGGTATGGAACTTTCTTACCGCCACCTGAACTTCTTCAACACGGTTGTAAACCTTTCATACACCCTTCTGCGCTCCGAAATAAACAAGATGGACGCAGAGTTGCGCCCTATAAAGAATGAGTATTGGGCATCCAGTTGGGATGTACGGCATATCCTGAATATCTCGGCCATCCACAAGTTCCCGCACAACTGGACGCTGGGAGCCAAATGGTATCTTACCGGAGGCATGCCCTACACACCTTACGACAAAGAACTGTCATCGCAAATTGATGCCTGGGACTCTCGCCGCCGTCCATACGCAAACAATGCCCTGTATAACACGGAACGCACGGCCGCCTATCATCAGCTTGACGTACGTGTAGACAAAGTATGGTACTTCAACAAATGGCGGCTCGGATTTTATGTAGACATACAGAACATATACAACTACAAATCGCGCGGACAAAACTATTTCTTCCCTCAATTCGATGCCAACAACCAAAGCCTCCCCGATCCTAACCGTCCGGGATATTACCTGATGCAAGACTTGCCCAACGATCTGGGAGGAACCATACTTCCCTCCATCGGGATAACTCTGGAGATTTAACCGGAGAAGAGAAATAATCCCTTCCCCCTGCAAACGTATCTTTGCCCCGTGAAATTTTGTTTTTATTCGAAAAAAGAACCCATAAATATATAATTATGAAAACAAACCAACCCGTCCTTATCTCCATTCTGCTTACAAGCGCCGTTGTCGGTTGCAAGCAGACAGACAACAAAGTGTGCCACCAGCCCACTTCCCCGCAGTATGAGGCTGTTTATGATCGTTCTACAGCACCGCTACAAATAGAGATAGAACAATCGTTACAACATCCGGCCAATTTAAAATTAAGCCAGATTGCCTCCCAACTAGAATACTATACCGTAGGTGATGCCCGCTTTCCGGTTACACAAGCAATCGAGATACCGGACAACAATGCTTTCATTACCTTCAACTATCCGCGTATCTATTACCGCAAACAGGATGTACCCAGCAAACGGTACGGCTTCAAAGCCTTAGCCTATAAATGGAATAACGATATGAATAAGACCAACCTGTTCTACGATAAGAAAACAACACGCATGTATTGCGCCTTAAGCGGATTAGATCAGAATAATAAAGAAAAAGCCGCTCCTTACATCGGCAAACTCCCTCCGCTGGATACCCTGCTCAAAATACAAAACTATATCTTTCCGGAAAACATAACAATCAAGTATCCTCTACACCTGACACAAGACCGTTTATTGGGTTTCTCCTCCTCGGGCTATAGCCTTTGCCATTACGAAGGCGATGCAGGAGAGCCTAACGGCATAATCACTTTTAACCTGCAAGGAGATACGCTCTGCAAGTTCATTCTTAAGGAGCCGGCCTCCACTGCCAAACGTTGGCAAACCGACAGTATTCCTTCGTTCCAGACATTTTTCTGGAATAACGAACAAAATAAAATGACCTTTATAATTCCCTTCTGCGACACGATCTACCGATTATTGGACAGTCGCACCATTTCTCCGTTATATGCTCTTAATTTAGGAGAAAAGAGCATTTCCGGCGATCAGCTCACTCAACCGGTAGCCAATGGCAAAATATGGCTCCGTACTTGCTACGAAAACCCGAAAAGCGTATGTATAGGACTTCGCCAGAAAGGAGCACCCGAAATAACAAACTGGCTAGGCCATACCGACGAATACAAGCCTGCCCTGACCCACCGGATAGTATATCTGAAAGAAGATGGAAAAACGTACGCCTTACCCCGTAACTCGGGTGGTTTCATCAACGACATAGACGACGGACTGGCATTCTGGCCTGACGGACAGACTGATGATTGTCTTTATATGATCCGTAGTGTTACCGAAATGCGCGAAACGGTCAAACGTACCGGTTCCGCCCGCCAGCAAGAATTGCTCCGTTTTCTGGATAACCCGCAGGTGCATGAACGCGATTATGTAATGATTGTAGCCCGTATAAAATAAAGCATTCTCTTATGTATCATAAAAAAGCCTCCCTGAATTGAACCAGGAAGGCTTTTAACTTTTTAACCGTCTTCACTCCTCACGGAACTACAAACAGTCAGAACTTTTAATTTTATTACTTTAGTACTAATATAACATTCACTTGTTCGCCTGTCTCAGGGTAATTGGAGATCAAGGGGCAATTAAAAATTGCCCCTACGCTTTCCGCGTGAATGATTAATTAGATTATTTGAATAATCCTTTGTATTCTTATTTAACAACTGCCTTAACAGCTGCTTCACCTTCTACAGCTACGATTACAACACCCTGAGGAGCAGCAATCACTTCACTGTCTGAAGTTGCAACTATTGTAGTCTTCTGACCTAATACATTAGATACAGTTACAGCCTTACCAGCAGCACCGTAAACAGTTACGTTACCTTCGCCAGCTACTACACTGATGGTGTTGTCAGCATCGATACCTTCATTTCCTGTTGGAGTTGAAGCTGTTTCGAATGTGATAGGCTGAGCAGCAACATTTGAAGAGAAGATCACTGTTCCGTTTACTACAGACAGAGTCTTAGAAGGAACATTCATCGGAGTGATAACATAAGCGTCACCTACAACCTTGAACATCATAACTGATTTGTTGTTTGCGCTAGTTACCTGGATAGGTTCGTTAGCCTTTGTAGCAGCATACCAGATAGAATCTTTTACAACACGAGTAGCTACGAATGATGCGCTATCACCAACAACTGATAATCCCTGAGCAGCTCCACCAATTGTCAACGCATTACCAATAACAGTGTCATTGTCTACAGTTGCACCTTTATAGATATAATATCCATAGTTTGTATTGTCGCTACCTCTGTCTACATAAGCAGTATCGATATACAAAGCAAAGTCGTCAGCAGTCAAAGCAGCTTTCAATTCATCGTTTACACGCATGAACTTAGCAGCACCTTCCACATTAGTCAACATGTCATATCCCATACTGATATTATAATGACCACGAGCAACCTTTGCGTAAGTAGGTGCCTGACCACCTTCGATAGCGAATACTGTTTGCTTAGCAGCAACTAACTTGTCATAAGCTACGTCCAGAGTAGAAGCATTCATTACGATAGAGCTATCTGCCAACCAAGTAGTAGTATTTACAGGGTTGATGTTTGATTTTACAATCTGGTAGCCATTACCGTTGATATCAGCTACGAAGAAATAACGCTGTACGCTATCTGCATCTACAGCCATCTTAGTAACGCCTGTGTTTGTAGCAAAGAACTTAGAATCTGCTTTGTAAGGTCTTTCCATTGAATAAGAAACACGCATCAAAGTATCACCCAAAGTACGAGCACCATAAAGAACCGTATCAGCCAGGTTGTTATAACCATCTGAAGACAGACGCAATTGCAATGCATCTTCGAATGTAGATTTAGCACCGTTGATGATAGAATCCTGTACTGTAGACATATAAACATCGTCTGCAGCTTTAGAGATCAATCTGAACGCGATTGAGCCATAACCCATTTCTTCTTTCGTATAGAACTTGTAACCAGTGCTCTTGTCAGCCATGTCTACATCCAACTTAGTGAACAATACAGTGTCAGTGCCTAATCTATAAACACCGGCAGCAGCATCTTTTACAACATAAAGAACTTCTTTATTCTTATATACAGGAGCTATTGCTTCACCTAGAGTTTCGCCATTTAAACCTGTAGAAGTTGCAACAGTTGTAGCTTCACGAGACTGGATAGAGTATGTACCGTCTTCATGATCTTTTACATACATCTGAGTATAAGCAGCATACGGAGTAGCAACAGGAGCATTGTAAACATAAGAAGAACCATCATAAGTCAGATATTTGCCATCATTAGCAGCATTTCCACCTGTACCTTTGAACATCAAAGAGTAAACGCCTGTACCGCCTGCCAATTTAACAGGATCACCTTTCTTGATAGTGATAAACGGAGCTATTACCTGAACAGAGTCAATAGTCAATACTTCATTACTGTTAGCCAAAGTCTTGTAACCTAAAAGATATTTAGAACCTGCAGTAGCTTCAACAATACTATACTTGCCATTTATATCAAATGTAACAAGGCTGTCAGTCAACATAAAGATAGAGTCGTTGCCCAAGTTCATCCATACGTTGAATGATTGCAAACCTGCATTACCCATTTGCATATAACGAGCATCATTAGCAGCAACAACAGTATCCAACTGGAATTTAGGAGTTTTCACAGTACCTGAATAACTAGCTGTATCAATTGTGATATACTGAGCTGGTTTAGTACCGGCAGCACTTGTTTCCTTACCTTTTTGTTGGAATTTGAATTTAGTAGTTCCCGGAACCAAAGTAGGGATCAGTTCGCTTTCAGTAAAGATGTTAGACTCCTTACCAGCAAATTCGAACTGGAATGTTTCTGCATAGCCGGTCAATTCTTCAACTGTAGTCAGCTTAAGATTAAATGCAGTAGAATCTGTCAACGGAGTAGCATCATCTACAGAATTAGTCATAGCGGCACCCATTTTATAAGCAAGGATTTTGTTATCCGCCACTTTTGCATAAAGAGCTTTACCACTCTTAAACACAAATTCATTTACACCGGCAGCAATCTTTGCAGTAGCTGTTGCACTCTTCGCAAAAGAAAGCATTTGTTTTGTAGCCTTGTTTGTGAAAGTACATACTGTGTCGTTGCCTGTTTCAATTCTTACAATCTGCATGTCCCACAAAGCAGAGTCGGCCATTGCTTTTGTAGTCTCCAATTCCGTAATAGACTTCATTTTAACGGAGTCTACAGCAGGAACATCTTTAGACCATGACAAAGCACTGCCAGCACCATCTGTCAGCAAAACATACTTTGTCTGAGCTGTAGAGACCACTGTTAATGCTGCAAATGCAGCTAAAAGAGTAGAAAATCTCTTGTTCATACTTCTAAAATTTAATATTAATAATAGTGTTTGTTAAAAAATCTGTTTTTCAACCCGTTACGCTTCCAACAAGACATAAAAAGTGACTAGGGAAAACGAAGGTTTTCCCTAGTCACTTTTTTACCTTTTTTCAGGGCATTCGTCATCCGAATCCTTTGTTTTGTAACAGATAGCTTATAGTATTGATAAGAAAGAAGATAGCTAAGAAAAAAAAGACACAAAAAGGGTTGCACAAATAAAAGAAACATGTACCTTTGTGATGACTAATATAAACGTTCGTTTTCCCTAGTCATCGAAAATCCACATATTTCAATAACTATCAGCTATTTAAACCATTTTTTGATCCTCCTGTATTTTACTACTAAATATTAATGTACGCGTACATTAAATATTATCATAAAATAAAAAGCCTCCCCGATCTGATTCGGAGAGGCTTTTGCCTTTTAGCTGTCTTCGTTCCTCACAGATATACAAACAGCCAGAACTTTTAATTTATTACTTTAGTATTAATATTTATCCGCTTGTTCGCCTGTCGCAGGCTAATTGGCTTATAAAGGAGTGGCCTTACAACCACTCCTTTTGCCTCACGGATAATTAATTAGATTATTTATCAATTATGCAATTGCTTACTTCACAACAGCTTTAACTGCTGCTTCACCTTCTACAGCTACGATTACAACGCCTTGAGGAGCAGCAATCACTTCACTGTCTGAAGTTGCAACAATTGTAGTCTTCTGACCTAATACGTTAGATACGATTACTTTCTTACCAGCAGCACCGTAAACTGTTACGTTGCCTTCGCCGGCTACTACACTGATAGTGTTAGCTTCTGTTGATTCGTTGCCGGTTGGAGTATCAACTGTAACAAGAGATGTAGACATCTTTACTGCATCAGGCGAATCAACTACAAGATAGCCATTAATATTAGAAACATATTTATTATCAGCCGTCTTCAAGAAGAATGAACCTTCATTATCACGATCTGATTCCAAAATGAAGCGGAAGTTATTAATACCCGGAAGTATCTTACCTTGAGTTGCATCTTTAGAAGTACCTGCAACCAAAGATACTGTATCCCTATCAGTATTAGTTACGAACAATGAATCTACACCATAACGTTCTGCCGGACGGAACATCAAACGAGCGGCACCACTATATTTGTAAACTGGATTTTCGCTATTAAACGAATCTTTTGCAGCCCACATATACATGCGTTCACCAGAAAGAACTTTTGTTTCAGATTCTGTTGCAATTGCTTTTGATACATAATATGAAGCAGTTTCACCGGCTTTATAGTTTACAGTATCAAAATAGAATGTAAAGTCGTCTTTAGTAAAGCTTTCAGCCTTTAGACTATTACCTTCCTGAGCAACCACAGCAACATTATTCTTACCGATTGCCAGCATATCGTTGCCGCTCTTAAGTACCTGATGGCCTTCAGCCTTGAAGTTTACAGCAGGAGCAGCCATTTCTTTAAATACAAACGGAGCAACTTTTGATGAAGAAGCCAATGCTATTGTATCCAATGCAGGAGCAGCAGCCTGGGCATCCAATATAGCTACCTTATAGCCATAATCAGCATTAGTTGCCACATAATCAGCAGCTTTAGCAACACCGGCTTTTGTATCGTTCTTCATTGCTACGAAACCAGCAGTATCAACCAACTGATATTGATCCTTTGCGCAAGCCTTGATCAAGAATACAGCAGCACTGTCTGTAGCTTTATAATCGGCAGATGTTGCTTTCATTGTATACTGACCATTTTCTACACGTACCAGATATTTTCCATCTTTATCTTTCATCTTATATGACTGACGATACAACTGAGGAACATCATCTGTCTTAGCAGCACCGTAGGCAGCAGCATTTACTTTTTCAAGATACATTGCGCTCTCATCGTCGGCAAGGATTACTTTGCCTTCCTTATTACCCTGAAGATACATATTACCAAGATATTCGTAAGCAGAAGTTACCTGGAACATGATGTTAGGCAATTTAGCTGCTTCATAGAACAAATAACCGCTATAATCTTTATCACCGCTGAATGATACTTTTGCATCAGTCAACTGAATTGTTCCGGCAGAGATTGTAAATGTATCGTCCTTACCTTCTACGGCACCTACGAATCCTGAGTGAATTTTATTACCTGTTGCACGGTTAATAATTTCATAAATACCTTCACCCAATTTCTTAACAACAAACTGAGCATTTACATCTGTTTCTTCAACAGCATCTGCAACAACTGCAGCAGCAGAACCAGTCAAAGCAGCAGCAGTAAACGGAGCTACAGCATACTTGTCTTTATTGTCGCCATCAAGATATTTCAGTGTATATACCTTCTTAACATCGATGTTTGCACCTACCGTAGAAGGAACATCGCCCGCTTTATACGGCTGAATCAACGGATAGAAAGAAGTATTATTATTAGCCGTATCCATTACCAGATAAACAGAAGAACCTAATACTCTCAAAGCAGGAGCCGGTACTGTAAAGTTACCTGCTACCATCTTTGTTGCACCTTCTTGCATTGTAAAGTCGGCAACCAGGCTATCAGAGAATGCATTTGTCTGAGAATCAAACTTAGGCAAGTTGTATGGACGGATAGCAATAGAATCATTTGCAACGCTGACCTTTACAACGAACACAGCAGAACCGATAGGACGGTTTACTTTTCCACCAACTATTTGTTCGCCAGCCAACGGATTAACGCCAAATGTAGGAACCGTATCGGCCAAAGCCAATGTCCAAGCCGGCATTCTTACTGCTTCATCAATTACCATGTTTGTGTCTGCCGGAGCAAAAGAGCCTTTCAGATAAGTAGTATCAACCACCAATGCTTTCTTGTCTGTAGCAGACCACAATACCAACAAAGAGTCTGCATCATCTACAGAAGGCACCAATTTGCCAAGACCAGAACCGGCAACGCCCCAAGATTTCTGACCTACAGCAGGAATAGAGTCTGCATTTGCAGTACTTTTTACGTTAGCCTGATAAGCTGTCCAAGTTTTTTCTGTCAGGATGTTCTTACCTTGATTTACATCCTGAGGAGCATCTTTCACTTCAGACTGGTTGAAATACATTTTACCACCAAATTTTTTCATGAAAGCATTAAAGTCTTTTGCCGTCAATGTTAACGATTCTTGCGGGTGACGAACGACTAAAGAAGCTGTTACACCAGAAAGTGCAGATGCGGATGTTCCTTTTACCGAATTAAGCACCAATTGATCTGATTCATAAGTCAAATAAAATACGGAGTCATTCTTAAATGCATAGAAACATTTACCATCGTAAGCCCATTCGTCAATACCAGAAGCTACAAATTTCACACCTGCTAATTTACCGTTATTTCCGTCCTTAGAGTTTGTAACAGATGGAACGATCAGCTTTACACCTTGTGTGTTTTTCAATGTGTAAGAACGAGCCGTTCCCGATACTTTTACATTTACTGTCCATAATGTAGAATCAACACCGGCATAGCTAGTAGTGTCAATATCTGCTGTCAAATCAAAACTAGCAGCTCTGCTATTCAGCTTTTTAGAAGCTAAAGTCAAACCATCATTCGACTCTACAACGAAAGCATTTGTGTATTCTTTGCTGCTAGAAGTAGGATCAGCCAACTGCACACGTGTGCCATCCTTCAAATCATTCAGACTTGAATAATACAAACTCTGCGCATTTGCTGATAGTCCACCGGCTACCAGAGCGGTAGCCAAAAGAGTAGAAAATCTTTTGTTCATACTTTTTTTCATTTAATATTAATAATAGTGTTTATAAAAATCTATGATTCAACCATTTTAAATATCAATACCGTACAAAAATGACTAGTGAAAACGATCGTTTTCACTAGTCATTTTTTTGCCTGATTTCGGAGGTTTGTTTAAGAAAGGGATTGTTTTGTAACAGATAAGTTATAGTGTTGATAAGAAAGAAGATACAGAAGAAAAAAAATTAAGAAAAGGGTTGCACGATAAAAAGAAAGATGTACCTTTGCAATGACGAATGAAAACGATCGTTTTCCCTAGTCATACCATCACCAAGTTTACTTCCTGTTTATCAAACACTTATATCAAATACCAATATACAATATATATGTATTTTGCAAGTACCCCTTAAAATTATGTACGCGCGTACATAATATATATATAAATGATAAAAGGAAGCGATTTATTGCATTTGTTTATACCCGAAACCGGTTGCCTACCCAGTTTGGTTTGGTTGCCTATTTGTTTTCGATAAAATGACTACCAAAATAACATTAAATATGCAGTCTAATAATAGGTCATATAAAAGTTCACTTTGTCACCTTCTTCGGGGGGGGTGTTCCAAATCGTGTAATTTCTTCGCCTTTCAAAGTTTTCTCGTAGTGACCGTTTCTATCTGAGGTAGTTAGACCTTTACGAAGAGACTTTTTAAGCAAACGATCCACACTACTCTCGCTCACATTTAAGCTCTCCGCGAACACTATCATTTGTGCTCTTGTGAAGCATTTCGGCATGTCTGCAAACAGGTTTAACTGTACATACGAAAAAGTATAAGTTACCTCCTTTTTGCGATGATCGAGCGACGTTCCTACCATATAGGCATGACGAAGGCAGGTCATGATTATACCAAATGCCGTTTCAAAATCTTCGTCCGCTACCGTCATGTTGCAAACCATCCAACCGGCTTCCGCTTTGCGCAGCGCAGTTAGTATCATACAGATACGGAAAGGGATATACGGTAACGCAATACCACGCTATCACGGTCTTCATTACCAATTTTCTTTATATTCCCGCCAACGATCCAGAATATGCACCATAGATGCCACACGTCCTTTGCCGGAGGCCGATTCGCCTACTATAGAACAAAAAACGGGCGTGAAATAGATAGTACATTCAGCCTGCCCAATACTCCCGGCATAGCAAAGCTCAGAAGGGTCAGGACCGACAGCAAATCGAGGTCTTTATCCTCCTTTCTACAATCGTTTGGCATCAACTCCAAAAGTGTTCTCGGGAGGTGGTTCTAAACGTCATCTGGGAAGCTGCCAAGGAGTCCAACTCACAGCATCGCAAACAGACTGGAAGTAGAAAGCATGACTGTCCGGACTGTCGTTATCACAACTCACCACCAGATGCACTCCTTCTCCGCTCACGCTCACATGTGCAAAAAGGACGTAAGGCAATTGCCTGCAACGGTCGATCAGCACGGCAGGCTACTGCCTTGCATGGTCGATGCCTACAAAGCACAATCCGGTGTAAGCGGTAGCCTTGTCGGACTTTCACTCGCCATCAAAACGTGCACAGACGGTGATGGCCGGCAGGCTTCGCTTAAGGCGGCCGGCTTCATCCGTACGACCTTCCTTGCGGAATCTGCGGATCTCGAAGGTGTTCCGGCGCAAAACTCCATTGGTTATCAACTCCTTTATCTGATCTAAGGTTACTAACTTTTCTGCTTGCTTGACATAAACATTGCAGAAAAACGAAAAGGATTTCTCTCCCATTTCCATTTTATTACTTATTTAATACAAAAAAGGAGACAATTTTCAGATTGTCTCCTTTCACTTTATCTATTAGCCTTTTAAAAACTTTTACTTCCCTGCAGCTTCTTTTACTGCTTTCTTATTGATTTTCTTCTTCTGTAATTCATATGCGATAGGGGTTGCAACGAACAGAGTAGAATATGTACCGACAACAATACCTAACAAGATAGCAAACGTAAAGCTACGAATTGTGCTACCACCCAGGATGAAGATACACAACACAACCACCAACGTTGTTAATGATGTATTGAATGTACGGGATAATGTAGAATTCAACGCATCGTTGATTACCTGATAACGGTCACGTTTCGGGTATAAACCGATTGTTTCACGGATACGGTCGAATACAACCACCGTATCATTGATAGAGTAACCGATAATGGTAAGGATAGCAGCAATAAACGTCTGGTCTACTTCCATTGAGAACGGTAACAGTTTCCATAACAATGTATAGAATGAAATAATACACAATGTTGTTACGGCTACAGAAGCGAATGCTCCAACAGAGAATGATATGTCACGGAAACGAAGCAGGATATAAACAGCCATACAGAACATAGCGAATACTACCGCCAGGATAGCGCTGTTCTTAATGTCGTCTGCCATACTTGGACCTACCTTCTGTGAGCTCTGAATATATGTAGAAGTAAACTGGTCCAAGGTTGTCCCTTCCGGTAGCAAAGGCTTAACACCTTCAAACAATTTGGATTCAATTTCCTGATCTACCGCAGGATTTGCATCCGCAATCTTATAGTTTGTAGAGATACGCACCTGATTGGGTGTACCGATTGTAATAACACTTACCGCACCATCCAACTGGGCATCCAACATATTGCGTACTTCATCGGTCTTAACATTCTGGTCGAAACGGACAACATAGTTGCGTCCCCCCGTAAAGTCGATACCGTTATTCAAACCGATTGTTGCCATTGAGATACCACCCAATACGATGATGACAAGCGGAATCAGGTAACCCACCTTACGTGCAGCAAGGAAGTTGATCTTCGGATTTGTCAACAAGTCTTTCGTGATAGAAGTAACAAATGTTACGTTCTTCAATTTATCTTTAGCCAACAGAGCTTCATATACAATACGTGTTAAGAATACTGCCGTAAGGAATGATGCAAACAGACCGATAATCATTGTGGTAGCAAAACCACGGATAGGACCGGTACCGAAGTAGAACAATACCACACCTGTGATGATTGATGTCAAGTTTGAGTCGAAGATGGCAGAAAATGCATTGCTATAACCATCGGCAATAGCTTTGTTTAACGATTTACCTGCACGAAGTTCTTCTTTTGTACGCTCATAAATCAACACGTTAGCATCTACTGCCATACCCAACGTAAGCACCATACCGGCAATACCCGGCAAAGTAAGGACAGCCTGGAATGAAGCAAGAATACCCATCGTAAAGAAGATATTCAATATCAAAGCACCGTCGGCAATCAGACCCGGAATAATTCCGTAGAATGCACACATATAAATCATCAATAAAACAAGTGCCAATGCAAATGAAATAACACCTGAATTGATAGCTTCCTGACCAAGAGACGGACCAACAACATCTTCCTGTACGATCTGCACAGAAGCAGCCATCTTACCTGATTTCAACACATTAGCTAAGTCCTTTGCTTCTTCCGGAGTAAAATTACCTGTAATTTGTGAACGTCCACCGGTAATTTCCACTTGTACATTCGGAGCTGAATAAACCATATCGTCAAGAACGATAGCAACGGCTTTGCCGATATTATCTTTTGTCAAACGCGCCCAAGCCTTTGCGCCTTCGGCATTCATAGTCATACTAACTAGCTGTTCGTTACGGCCTGCCTCCTGAGAGAAATCGGCATTAGCATCCGTTACAACATCGCCACCCAAAGCAGGAGAACCGTCACGGTTAGTCTGTTTGATAGCATACAAATAGAAATATTGTTCTTTTTCATCAATAGCCTTAACACCCCACTTCAAAGACAGGTTACGAGGTAACACATCTTTTACTTGTTTCATGTTCAGGTATTCGTTGATTTTGTCAATGTCTTTTACATTAGCTATACCAACAATAGCGCTCGGAACAAGCTGTCCGTTATACTGGTTAACCTGCAAAAGGGCAAACAGCGGATGTTGTTTTGCGAACTCTTCCATATTGGCACTAGCTGCAGCGTCCGGTTTTTCCTGGTGAATCTGAGCCAAAAGAGAATCGGCATCACTTGTTGCAGCGTCTTCGGTTGCAACGGTAGCCGTTTCGGCAACTACTGCAGTAGAATCGGATGTTTCGCTACTTAATACGGTAGCCAATATATTATCGGCAGCAATTAACTGCTGGTAGATTTCAGGCAACTGGTAAGTTTCCCAAAATTCCAAGTTTGCACTACCCTGAAGCAACTTACGTACACGTTCCGGTTCTTTAACACCCGGAAGTTCAACAAGGATACGTCCTGCCGTTTCAAGGCGCTGGATGTTTGGAGAAACCACACCGAATCGGTCTATACGGGTACGTAATACATTAAATGAGTTATCGATAGCACTCTGCAATTCATTTTTCAAAACAGCGATTACCTGAGCATCAGAACTCTGGGGTGTGATTTTATCTTTTAACTCGAAAGTACTGAAAATAGCAGACAGACGTGCACCGTTGTCCAACTTTTTATACTCTTCTGCGAATAAATCAATGAAGTCTTTCTGGCTGGTAGCCTGGTGAGCATATGCCAGATCCAACGCCTTATTGAAGTTTTCGTCCTGATTATTGTTTGAAAGCGACCGGATAACATCGGCAACATTCAACTCGAGAACGACGTTCATACCTCCCTTAAGGTCAAGACCTAAACTGATTTCCATTTCACGGCATTGCTTCAATGTATAGCCCAGCCATACCTTCTGAGTAGATAAAGAGTCCAGATAAGCAGTCTCTTTCGCAGGATCTCCACCTGCATACTCAGCGGCTTTATTGTTGTAATATCTTGTCACAAACGAGAATGACAAATAGAACAAGCAAACAAGCGTAAGTAACACCGCGAAGACCTTCACAAATCCTTTGTTTTGCATTTGAATCTTATGTTTATGTTATTACATTATTTATTTTTGTTTTTTCACAGGGTGCAAATATAGACTTTTTTTCTTTGATAAAGACCAATTAGATTAATTATTTGTCACTCTCATAGTTTATTTCGAACGCAAATGTATATCTTTGTCTGTAAAATATAAAGAAAATTAGAACCATGAAACGACTATTATTGTTATTATTATTTATTCCGGCTTTATTATCAGCCCAGAAAGATCAACAATATCTGGCTGGTGCTGTTCCCGAAATAGACGGCAAAGTAGTATTCACGAAAGAGTTTAACGCGCCTTCTCTGTCGCAAGACCAAATATATGACACTTTGTTAAAATGGGCACAAGAATATTTTAACAATGAAAAAGAACGGGTTGTTTATACCAATAAAGAAAAGGGAGAAATAGCTGCAATAGGCAATAATTACATTATTTTCACAAGTACAGCCATTTCGCTAGACCGTGCACTTATGTCTTTCCAAATGACTATCGAATGCAAAGGACATAATTGTATCATGAAAATAACTGCCATCCGATATACCTACGACGTTTCTTATCAACGGGAACCTGAGAAATATACTGCAGAAGAAATAATTACGGACAAAAATGCAATCAACAAGAAAGGTACGTTAGTACGGGGATTTGCCAAATTCCGCAAATCAACAATAGACTATGTAAACAAAACAATGGACAGTGCATTGGCTGCACTCAATCTTCAGACAAACCCGCAACAGATAGCATCTGCAGTTACAACACCAGTAGCACCAACTGCGCCTACCGCCTCCGTAGTTCCTGCAACCCCTCTTAGTCCGGCTATGACTGCAGAGCCAGCAACTGCCAGCAAACCTATGAAAGGCTTTATCTCCGTAAAACCGGATCAAATACCAAGCACCATACTTCAGCTACTCCCAGACAGCAAAATAACTATCGTGCCGGAGAGTGCAACCGAATTGACCGAAACGAATGCCGCATGGAAAGGAATCAGCACGATATTTGGCAGAAAGGTGGCATCTTTCTCCATTGACCCTAACAGCCATGTTTATAAAGCAATCGGCAACGAAGGGATCTACAAGATATCTTTCCTTAACAAAGATGATGCCAGCGACAACGCATGGATGATAATAGAATGTAAAAAACAAGGAGAAACTCCGGATGGACAACAAGTTTCCATTTTAGGCGAAATTACAAATGTATGGATCAAATAAACAATAAAAGATGAGAAAAGTATTATTATTTATATGTATGTTATTCCCTGTGTTATGTATGGCACAGGGACATAAAGGTTCTGTAAGCGATTGCGCACCCATGAAAGATGGAAAAGTTGTCTACAGCGACAAAGTAGACATGCAAGGAATGAGCAAAGACGATTTGTTCAATGCCATAAACAAATGGGCCAAAAAGAGCTATGGAAAAGATGTGTTTTTATCCAACGTATCTTCCAATAAAGGCAAAGGCTCTATATCCGTAAGTTCTAAAGTAGAACTACTTCTGAACGATAACGATAAAACGGTACTGAAATACAGAATGCACATTAATTGCGAAGAAGAGCAATACAAAATAGCGATATCTAACATCGTATATCAATATGATCCCAAGAACGAGAAAAAATACAAGACGTATGTAGCAGAAGATGTAATTGCGAACAATGGCAAAAGCAATAAAATTGCAATTATAAAAGACCCGTCATTATTCTGCAATGCGACATTCTTCTTTGTAGAGAACTTGTTCGGGGAAGTCTTTGATGCAGCAAAAGATGACGAATAAATAATACGGTGTGGCTGTTATTTGTCAAGTTGCAGATAACACCACATCGGATAATGATCTGAATATTTCACTTTGTCAACCGTACAATTCATTGCCTTCATATTAGATGAATGAAGGATATTATCGATACGGAACCAGAAGAAATTTTGATTATAAGAAACACCTATACCTCTTCCCGATTCAGAAAAAGCATCTACCAAAGGCCCTTGAACAGTACGGTGAGCGTATGAAATAGGCGTATCATTAAAGTCTCCACACACAACAATGTAACCATTCTTAGCCTTTTCTACTTCACTTGCCACTGTTTTAGCCTGCTTAGCCCGAATAATAAATGCAGGGCCTAACTTTTGCTGAATAGCACCACGCAATTCGTCAAAAGTATCAGAGCCTATATTTTTAATAAAAGCAGAATAACGGGAACGATCTTCAGAGGTAAGCTTAAATGATTCCAGGTGATTATTTATCAATGTGATATTTTTATCTTTAACCTTGACCTGATGCACAGAGGAGCCGTTGAAATTACTATCATATTTAATCCGCCGTGATTCCGAAATGGGGTATTTGGAAAAAACAGCAATACCGAACGTCATAAGCTTATTGCTACTCAAAGTAAAAACAGAACGGTACGGGTACATTTTTAATGCGCTGAAAATCTTATTACGAGTGAGATATTTCTCCGATTTATGCTCGGCATATTCCTGCAAACAGACAATATCGGCATCCGAATTGGCTATGTACTCGATTATCTGATTAGGGCTATATTTGGTATGGTTTTTATACCCAAACCCCATTACATTATAAGTCAACACCTTTAACACATTTTCCTGCGGAACAGGTTTCACCGGAGAGTGAAAAGGGAAATAATTTTTGACAGGAGTCCAACAAATAAGGAAAGATACCACACCTATCAATAAGAATTTCCATTCCCATAAGAATAACCAATATAATATAAAACAGATATTCAATGCACAGAGTACAGGAAATGCCAATCCCAAATAAGAAAACAATAAACTCTTCTCCGGAGAAAATCTATCCGAATAAGCCGCTAATATAAATAAAACAACCACTATGATATTAGCGATCACAAACAAAAATTGCAAAAACAATCGTAGCGTTTTCATCCGGTTCATTATTTCTTACTGGCATCAAAAAGCTTTTTCTTTTCGTCTGCAGAAAGGCTTTCATACCCTGAACGTTTCAGTTTATCCAGTATAGCATCTATATCAACTGACTCCTGATGCTTACGGGCATTATATTCATAATCTGTCTCAGAACGTTTATAAGTCACATGCATTCTCGGTTTAGGTTTGCCAAGATTAACAACCCAGTCTATTACACGATTCATAGGAGCCGTCAAATCTTTCCCCACACGAATACGGGAAGCAAACCAAATACCAAACAAAGCTCCGCCAATATGAGCTATATGCCCTCCTGCATTATCAGACGTAATAGCCATAAAGTCTATTACCAATGTAAATATAGCTAAATAGATAAGACGTACACGACCTATTAACAATAAATTTATCTCTAAATCTTTCCTGTAAAACGAAACGGCAAATACGATAGCCATAACCGATGCTGAAGCTCCCATCAGATAGCTGGTTGCAGCTACGGTTTGAAAATAAGGAAAAATATTATATGCTATCATAAAGAATATGGCTCCGGCTATACCTCCCAGGACATACAGCCCCCCCAATTGGCGTTCGCTAAAAAAATTCAGGAATAATCCCCCAAACCAATATAGCCAAAGCATATTAAACAAGATATGCAGGAAATCGAAATGGGTAAACATGTATGTGATGATTGTCCACGGCCTATAAAGCAAAAGCTCCGGAGATGACGGCATCTGTAAATACTGCAGGAAAGAAGTATTTCCTATATTAAACAGCATAAACAACACACTGGCCAGCCGAATAACGACAAACAATCCTATATTTATATATATAAGTTTCACCAGGATATTACCTGATTGAAACGTACGCTTCAAATTAGTAAAAATACCGTCCATTGTCTGCATCTTTCTTCTTCCAATACCGAACTAATATATATCCGAACAACATACCTCCCAAATGGGCAAAATGGGCAACCGTATCACCACCAAAGCTGGCAACGCCCAGGAATAATTCGGCTAAACCATAAAATACAACAAAGTATTTAGCCTTGATTGGTATCGGGATAAACATCAAATATAATGGTACATTCGGGAATAACATGGCAAATGCAAGCAAGATACCAAACACTGCACCGGAAGCACCAATCGTTACAAAGAAATTCAGGAATTCACTCTTCGGTATGATTTGTGCGCCACCTATATTTATCATATCCTGACTAGCAAACAGGACATCACGCAAATTATAGAACCATACTAGTTCCTGTATAAGGCCTGCACCAATTCCCGTAACTAAATAAAAGACAAGAAAGCGTTTCGGTCCCCAAACATTTTCCAATATACGCCCGAACATATACACAGCAAACATATTGAAAAAGACATGTGCAAACGAATGAGTATCGTGCATGAACATGTATGAAATAAACTGATAGGCTTTAAAGTCGGTTGCACCGGGAAAATGCAAGCCCAACAAATTAACTAAATCAATGCCAACCTTTGGCAAAACAAGACTTGCTACCCAGAAAAGGAGGTTAATTATTATAATATTTTTAGTTACTGTCGGGATGCTGTTAAAAAATCCCGTTCCGTTTTGATTCATCATAAAATGTGTCTATTTAAAGGCAAAGGTAAATATATTTTACTTACATTTCGATGTCTTTGCGACTAAAACATAGTAAATCAATAAAAAAAACATTATTTTTCTTTGTTGTATATTAAATTAGAATTACATTTGGCAGCAAGTTTGGACTATTAGGAAGATTTGTTTAATATATTAACTATCAAACCATCATGAACAAAACAGAATTTATTAATGCTGTATCAGAAAAGTCTGGTTTAAGCAAAGTGGATGCAAAAAAAGCTGTAGAAGCTTTTGTAGAAACAGTATCTGGCGAATTGAAAGCCGGAGGTAAAGTAGCCCTTCTGGGATTCGGTGCATTCTCTGTAGGTGAAAAAGCTGCACGTAAAGGCGTTAACCCAAAAACAAAACAGCCAATTGACATTCCGGCACGCAAAACTGTGAAATTCAAAGCAGGTGCTGAACTTTCAGAACTTATTAAATAAGAAAGAATAATCTCCTTTCTTATAGCAAAAAGCCGTACCCAATAGCAGGGACGGCTTTTTTTTATACCTTTGCAAACAAAAACAAATCCGAACATACGTAATATACGATTATGACTATCGAACAACAGATTACCGAGGCAGTTATAGCCGGCATTAAAGAGCTGTACGGTGTTGAAGTACCAACCAGCCAAGTGCAATTACAAAAGACAAAAAAAGAATTCAAAGGGCATCTTACCTTAGTAGTATTTCCATTTCTACGCATGTCTAAAAAATCTCCTGAACAAACAGCGCAGGAAATAGGTGAATATCTGGTAAAGAATGAAAAGGCCATAGATGAATTTAATGTAATAAAAGGATTCCTTAATCTGACAATTGCCTGCTCATGCTGGATTGACCTGTTGAACACGATAAACGGACAACCTTCATACGGCATCGTTCCGGTTACAGAACAGTCTCCGTTGGTAATGATAGAATATTCTTCGCCAAACACAAACAAACCCCTTCACCTGGGACACGTTCGCAACAATCTGTTAGGTTTCAGCTTATCTGAAATTATGAAAGCAAACGGCAACAAGGTTGTAAAGACAAATATCGTAAACGACAGAGGTATCCATATCTGCAAATCAATGCTTGCCTGGCAAAAATGGGGCAATGGGGCAACACCCGAAAGCACCGGAAAGAAAGGCGACCACTTGATTGGCGATTTCTATGTATTATTTGCAAAAAAATGGAAACAACAAATACAAAAAAAAATTAACAATCTTAATAATTATATGCCTGGTGTTAAAACACTAGACATATATTCTCCTAGGACTATAAAAAACATATCCAACAAACTCTACTTTTTTTTTAGAAGTTATAACATTGAAGAAAATCCTAATTTCAAACAAGCAATAACAATTTTTCTTGATCAAAATTTAAACAGCAATCATCATCTTTTAAAAACAAATATTATTAACACATTATCTAGATGGTTCGATAAATCTCTATTGTCTCAAGCCCGTAAAATGCTCCGTAAATGGGAAGCAGGAGACAAAGAAGTTCGTAACTTGTGGGAAATGATGAACAACTGGGTCTATGCAGGCTTCGATGAAACATATAAAATGATGGGAGTGAACTTCGACAAAATATACTACGAATCCCAAACCTATCTCGAAGGCAAAGGCAAAGTGATGGAAGGACTCGACAAAGGTATCTTCTATCGTCGTGAAGACGGATCAGTATGGGCCGATCTCACCAAAGACGGACTAGACGAAAAATTATTACTTCGTGCAGACGGAACATCCGTATATATGACCCAGGATATTGGTACTGCCAAACTACGCTTTGACGACTACCCTATCAACAAGATGATATATGTAGTAGGCAACGAACAAAATTATCACTTCCAGGTTCTTTCAATCTTATTGGATAAATTAGGATTTGAATTTGGAAAAGGCCTGGTTCATTTCTCTTATGGAATGGTAGAATTACCGGAAGGCAAAATGAAAAGTCGTGAAGGTACCGTTGTTGATGCCGATGATCTGATGGAGGAAATGATAAATACAGCCCGCGAAATCTCAAAAGAGCTAGGCAAGCTGGATGAGATGACACCCGAAGAAGCTGAAAATATTGCCCGTATCGTAGGATTAGGTTCATTAAAATATTTCATTCTGAAAGTTGATCCTCGTAAAAACATGACCTTCAATCCAAAGGAATCCATTGACTTCAATGGTAACACAGGTCCTTTTATCCAATATACTTACGCACGTATACGTTCCGTACTTCGTAAGGCAACAGAACAAGGTATCGTATTGCCGGCTCAACTGCCTACCAACATTACGATCTCCGAAAAAGAAGAGAATCTGATCCAGATGATTGCAGACTTTGCAAACATCGTACAAGAAGCAGGAAAATTATATAGTCCGGCTTGTATTGCAAACTACACCTACGATTTAGTAAAAGAATACAACCAATTCTATCACGATTTCTCGATCCTTCGCGAAGAGAATGCGGAACTGAAAAACTTCCGCCTAATGCTTTCGGCCAATGTTGCAAAGATTGTAAAAGAAGGTATGTCATTACTAGGCATTGATGTTCCGGAAAGAATGTAATTTCCGGACTATGGAAATAGGCACACATACCAAACAAACACTTCTGCGGCTTCAGAAAAATGAAGCCACAGAAAGTATTGTTTATACCCGGCTGGCAGCTATAGAAAAAGATGCTGCAAACAAGAACATTCTCTTACGCATTGCTGCCGAAGAAAACGGACATTACAGCATTCTGAAAAAATATACGGAAACAGAAGTCAAACCAGACAAATGGAGAATCTTCAAATTTTATTGGCTGGCACGTATTCTGGGCATCACTTTTGCCATCAAGCTAATGGAGTTGGGAGAAGAAAATGCCAAAGACAATTATGCAGCTTTTCAGGATTACCCTGATCTCATACAAATATCAAAAGATGAAGATGAGCACGAGCAACAACTGATCGGGCTGATCAACGAAGAACGCCTGGAGTATATGGGATCTGTAGTACTGGGATTAAACGATGCTTTGGTTGAATTCACCGGCGCTTTAGCAGGCTTTACGCTGGCATTAAGTGACTCAAAATTGATAGCTTTGACCGGTAGTATCACAGGCATTGCCGCAGCCCTTTCAATGGCTTCATCCGAATACCTGTCCACCAAATCCGACGGAAACGGCAAACATCCGGTAAAAGCATCTGTTTATACCGGAATTGCATATATCTTCACTGTCGCAGCATTAGTAGCGCCTTTCATTTTTATCAGCCATGTTATTATAGCTTTGGGTATTATGTTAGCCATTGCATTAACCATCATAGCGTTGTTTAACTACTACTACTCGGTAGCCCGGAGTGAAAGTTTCCGCAAACGTTTTACCGAAATGGCCGTCTTGAGTTTCAGTGTTGCCGCATTAAGCTTCCTGATAGGGTATGCACTTAAAGAGTTTACGGGTATAGACGCATAACACCGCGCCTATAACCCTATTTCAATTTACATACTATCTCCTAACGGCTTTACCAGCGACCAATGGGTTTGTATTATTTTCCATTCATTGACAGAATTACGGCGATAAACCTCTGTACAATTCCATTTGTAAACTTTATCTCCCTCATACGAGTTAAGGTTAAATGTCAGGACAGCCATATCTTCTGTTGCCTGAACAACCGGGCAGATCATTTCATAACGGTCAACATGTACCATGCCTCTCGCCCGTTCATAATAAGCAGTCAACTGATCCAGTCCTTCCATTTTCCGCTCCAACATCGGATCAAAATACACCACATCCGTATCAGAAAGTGCCAGATAAGCGTCAGGATTACCGTTATTCCAAATCTCTAAAGCCTGTTTCTCCAGAGAAATAATCAATTCTGCAATACCCTCTTTTTGTATTTCATTCTTCATAACTTTACATTTATTTATAAGTTGATGAAGGCAAAAATAGAAAATACAAGGCGATTACTGACAACAAATAAAGGGAAAACCTCCCTGAATAGCATTTCTGTCCCATTTACGCAAAACACCCCTTCTCCCTTTGTTATTAAAGTAATATCAAAATATGTCAAGGTATGAGCAGGGTGCTCCACCATATATTTCTTTATAAAGTCCAAACGCACAACATCTATAAGCAATTCATCACCATATTTATGCTTATAGAAGTTGTATTGCGGTATGGTAAGCTTTTTCAAGACTTCTTCTTTGCCGTACGCCTTTTCGTCGTAGCAGGTTTATCGGCTGCTTCAGCAATAATTTTCTGACACTCTTCCAAAGTCAGCTCTTCGGGATGTTCAACCGATTTAGGAATCCTGTAATTAGAGCCTTTATAAGCGATATAAGGACCATAACGGCCATTTAATATTTCCAGATCAGGTTCTTCATCAAATTTCTTCATGAAGCGTTGTTCATCCTTACTGCGTTTGGCTTCTATCAACTCAATCGATTCATCCATCGTAATCGTAAGAGGATTCAGATTTTTAGGAATAGATACAAACTTACCTTTAAAACGGATAAAAGGTCCGAAACGTCCCACTGCCGCAACAACTTCTGCTCCTTCATATTCTCCTATCTTACGAGGAAGATCGAATAGTTTCAGTGCTTCTTCCAAAGTTATAGTCTCTATAGATTGCCCTTTCATCAAAGTAGCAAATTGAGGTTTAGGGGCATCTTTATCATCTGTACGGGCCTGTCCGATCTGAACCACCGGACCATAACGGCCAATCTTAACAAAGACAGGCTTACCACTCTTCGGATCAATCCCCAACTCACGCTCTCCTACCTTATGTTCTGTTCTCACTGCCGAGGTAGATTCTACAATGGGATGGAACATTTTATAGAATTTATCAATTGCTTTCGTCCAATCCAATTCGCCATCCGCAACAGCATCAAATTCCTTCTCAACGCTTGCCGTAAAGTTATAGTCGAGAACAGAAGGGAAATATTCCATCAGAAAATCATTCACCACAGTCCCTATATCCGTAGGCATCAGCTTATTGCGATCAGCCCCTACAGTTTCAACCTTATCAACTTCTTTGATTTTATTATCGAACAGAGAGATGACACAGTAAGAACGTTGTGTACCTTCTTTGTCACCTTTCACTACATATTCGCGATTCAGAATCGTCTGGATTGTCGGAGCATAAGTTGACGGACGGCCAATGCCCAATTCCTCCAAACGACGAACCAGGCTTGCTTCCGTATAACGGGGAGGACGCTGGGTAAAGCGTTCCGTAGCAACCATATCTTTTAAGACCAATGACTCATGCAAAGAAACAGGAGGCAACAACCCGTTCTCTTGTTCTTTTTCGCCTTCGTCATCCGAACTCTCGCGATACACTTGCAAAAAACCATCAAATGCAATTACCTCGCCTACTGCAACAAACTTTTCCTTCTTATCCCCTATTCCTATAGATATAGTGGTACGTTCCAATTCTGCATCGGCCATCTGGCAAGCAATAGTCCGTTTACGGATCAATTCGTATAATTTCTTTTCCTGAGCTGTCCCGCTTATATCTTCATTACTGATATAAGTAGGCCGGATAGCTTCGTGAGCTTCCTGTGCACCTTTACTCTTTGTATGATATTGGCGGAACTTATAATATTTTTCGCCATATGTATCAAAAATAGCTTCCTTTGTAGTACCCAAAGCCAAGTCACTCAAATTCACGGAGTCGGTACGCATGTAAGTAATCAATCCCGATTCATACAAACGCTGTGCTATCATCATTGTCTGCGATACGGAGTATCCTAATTTACGGGCTGCTTCCTGTTGTAAAGTGGAAGTAGTAAACGGAGGCGCCGGCGATTTTTTTACCGGCTTGGTAGTTATATCATCTATACTGAAAGAAGTACTCTTACAAGATTCCAGAAAAGCTTTCACTTCTTCTCTGTCTTTCAGGCGTTTATTAAGTTCAGCTTTAAGGATAGTAGTCCCGTCAGGCAAGATAAAGTTTGCTATTACGCGAAAAGCCGCTTCGGAAACAAAGTCGTTAATCTCGCGTTCACGCTCTACAATCAAACGGACAGCCACAGACTGTACACGTCCGGCAGACAAAGCCGGTTTCACCTTTCTCCATAAAATCGGAGACAGTTCGAATCCTACAATACGGTCTAACACACGGCGTGCCTGTTGAGCATTTACCAAATCTATATTTATATCGCGTGGTGTTTCAATAGCATGCAGAATAGCATTTTTGGTAATTTCATGAAAAACGATACGTTTGGTATTTTGTGGCTTTAGTCCCAACACCTCATATAAATGCCATGATATAGCTTCCCCCTCGCGGTCTTCATCGGACGCCAGCCATACTTGTGACGCTGATTTAGCCTCTGTCTTCAATTCTGCTACCAGCTTTTTCTTATCAGCCGGAATAACATACTGAGGAGTGTAGTTATGTTCAATGTCAATACTAAATTCTTTTGTCTTCAAATCGCGGATATGACCATAGCTAGACATGACCTTGTAATCCTTACCAAGGAACTTTTCAATGGTCTTTGCCTTAGCAGGTGACTCCACTATTACCAAATTTTTCTGCATAATATCTTCACTTCTTTTGGAAATCGAGTGCAAACATACATAAATAATTACAGTAAAAGTACATTACTAACAATTTTTCGTAGTTTTGCAAACCCAACTATCAAGACTTAAAAAGAAGATGAAAAAAATTAAAGAGCTTATATTCAATGGTGAAACAGATGATGCCCTTCGACTTTTGGATGAATTCATTGCAACAAACCCAATGTCTGACGAGGCCTATTATCTTCGGGGAAACGCCTATCGCAAAAATGGAAATTTCCAACAAGCACTCAACAACTATTTATCAGCAATGGAATTAAACCCGGACAGCCCCGCTCATCAAGCTCACGATATGCTGATAGAGATTCTGAACTTTTACAATAAGGATATGTATAACCATTAACCCCCTAAAATAAGTATTAGCCCGATCCAATTCGCCGGAAAACCGTTTCAATCTCCGGGTTTACCAGTGCCTTTGATCTACGGCTGCCCTTGGAATGACAGGCAACTATTCACCTTTATACGTTAATGCCAGCATGGTTATATCGTCACTCTGTAAAGCTCCATTCACAAATTCGCAAACAGACTTGTTCATAGTTTCGACCATCTCTTTAGCCGACATATTTTTCATAGAACGACATACCTTAATCAAACGTTCGTTGCCATATTGGTTATAATCGCCATCCATAGCCTCGCTTATGCCATCCGTATACAAAAACAGGCTGTCGTTGGCTTTCAGGCGGATCGTCTTCTCCTGATAGGTTGCATTCTCCATTACCCCCAAAGCCAAACCTCCGGTCAGCGGCAACATCGAAACGTCTCCTTCATGTTGAATATATACCGGACGGCTATGTCCTCCGTTGCAGAAAACAAGTTCGCCGGTATGAATATTAAGGATGGCATAAAATACAGTCACAAACATATTGTTGACACTTTCCCTGCAAAGCAATTCATTCGATTGCTGCAATACCCTTGCCGGGGATAACTGGCGCAAAGCCGTAGCCCGTAAAACCGTACGGCTAATAGCCATAAATATGGCAGCAGGAATGCCTTTATCGGAGACATCCGCTATGGAAAAGCCCAAATGATTGTCGTCTATCAGAAAGAAATCATAGAAATCCCCTCCTACGGCTTTCGCCGCATTCATCGTAGCATAAATATCAAACTGCGAATATTGTGGAAACGGAGGGAATTGTTTCGGTAAAATCGACTGCTGTATATCGCGCGCAACCGTCAGGTCATACTGTATAGCTTCCAGCTGATTATGCTCTTTCTGCGCCTCTTTTATAAAGGCGATTTGCTCTACGGCTTTCTCTATAGTACGTTCCAGGTCTTCCATATCGATAGGCTTCGTTGCAAAGTCAAACGCACCACGGTTCATTGCAGTACGGATATTTTCCATATCCCCGTAAGCTGAAACCATAATACATTTCAAAGCCGGATTGCGCATTTCGTTAATCTTGGTCAACAGGGTCAAACCATCCATTTCCGGCATATTAATGTCACTTAATATAATATCGAAATCCGGTTGGTCAAGCATCAACTTCAGTGCTTCCAATCCATTGTGGGCAAAAGCGAACTCATATTCGCCCTTCCGTATCTTACGCCGGAAATACTGGGTTAACAAAACCTCCAGGTCCAGTTCGTCGTCTACACTTAATATCTTAATTGCCATACCGCAGTTTATTTATTCGTTAATGGGATAAGGAAGACAAAACGGGAAAACTCGCCCTCTTTCGTTTCCAGTTGAATAGTTCCGTGATGTTTCTCTTCTATAATAGATTTGGTGATGGAAAGACCTAGCCCTGTCCCTTCACCGGCAGGTTTTGTTGTAAAAAAGGCTTCAAATACCGCATTGCGAATATTTTCGGGCACCCCTGTTCCATTATCTTCAATACTAAGGCGTACCTGATCTCCCACCTTCTTCAGGTCTATGGAAATAGTAGGTTGGTAATCCAACGAGGATATTTTAGACTTACTATATACAGCATAACAGGCATTATTCATTATATTAAGAACGGCCCGGCTGAAATCCTGCGGGATAAGGTTCATCATCGGAATAGATTCATCATACGACTCACGTATCGTTATATTAAATCCTTTATAGTTGGCACGCATCGAATGGTATGAGAGCCATACATACTCCTTCACCAACTGCTGGATATTGGTTGGCACATACTCATCTTCCTTCCCTCTTGAATAAAGCAATATGCCGCGTATAATACTCGTAGCGCGATTACCGTGCTCTTCTATCTTATGGAGGTTTTCATGCAGATCATTCAATATGTCCGTAAACTCTTCATGAATAGAAGTCAACTTCCCCCATATTTCGGGCGAAAGAATCTCTTTTTCTTCCTCCAGTATATCTTCCAGGTCATCTACAAGCTTGCCGGACAGTTTGCTGAAATTAATAACAAAATTAAGCGGATTCTGTATTTCATGGGCAATACCAGCGCTTAACATGCCTAAAGAAGATAGCTTCTCAAGGTTCTTTATCTGCAATCGCAGATGTTCTATTTCCTTACTCTGATCTTCCATATACTATTATTCGTCTTCGTCGTTATCATGTGTGGCCGGACGAGGCTGATAAACCGGAATTGTTATCAAAAACTCAGTGTAATCGCCCTGTTCGCTTTTTACTTCTACCGTTCCTTTATGGTTCAGCACCACTTCTCGGCATATATAAAGTCCTATGCCAGCAGCCTCACTGGTAGGTTTGGTGGTAAAAAACGGCGAATAAATCCGTTCTTTTATATTATCTGCAATACCAATACCATTGTCACGTATGGTTATCTGCAATTTGTCTCCGTCGACCTTTAGTTTCAGAAGTATTTCCGGATTAAAAGCCACCTTTTCAGTTTTCTTTAACACGGCATATAAAGCATTCTGGAGTAAACCGAACAGCACATTGCTCATTTGCTCCATATTAACCTCCATCATCAAAGACAAATTCAAACCGTCGAAAATAATATTGATTTTCTTTTCTTCTATTTCTTTTTCATATGATTTCTTCAGTTTATCCAGGGTAATACGGCATAAGTTGTTTATATCCGTTTGTGTTGTATTGCCACGGCGGTCTTTCAACAACTCTTCCATTGCCTTTACAATGCGTACAGTATTAAAGCCATGTTCCGATATTTTACCCAGATTGCCTTCCATCATATCCAGCAAATCCAAAGAGTCGTTATACGTATCTTTAGAAAGCCGTTCTTTCTCTTTTTCCAGGTTTTCCCTCAAATCCTTTATTAATGTAGAGGACAGGCTGGAGAAATTATTGATATAATTCAATGGATTCAGAATACGGTCTACCAATCCTTTTGTGAGCTGTCCCACAGTAGCCATCCGCTCCTGCTGCACCAGTTCATCCTGGGCCTCAGCCAAAGCAGATAAGGCAGCCGCCAGCTTCTGGGATTCTTCTTGAACAGCATCACGTTCCGAGCGTATTTCCTGGGTACGTACCTCCACCTCTTTCGCCAACTGTTCTTTCTGCTTTAACTTCTTACGATAGTTCGATTTATATATCTGTATGATAACAAGCGCAATGGCAATAGCCGGCATGATGCCATGCCCTACCTCAAAAACACCGGCCGTCTCTGCAATCAGAATAGCTGCAAATACAACCAGTCCTGCAGTAGTCAAACGTTCCGACCGTTTGATCTTGCCTTGAAGTACCTTTATTTCATCATTTAAGCTTCCCATACCATGCTCCCTCCTTTTTTACTGATAAATAGGCATTGTGATGGTTACTTCCGTGAAACGATCTTTTTCTGAAGCAATTTCAATCTTACCCTTATGGTTCGATACAACTTCACGGGCGAGATATAACCCCGTCCCGGCAGCTTCCGCCGTTGTTTTCGTTGTAAAAAACGGAGAAAAGACTTTTGGTTTGATATTGTCATCTATGCCTACTCCATTATCACGTATAATTATTTGCAGATTATCGGCCTTAATACCCATAAATAACGAAACAGCCGGTATATATTCGGACGAACCGGATTTCTTCATTACAGCATACATACTATTATTCAGAATATGTTGTAAAGATTTTCCTATCTGATCTATATTCAATTCCATAGTCAGCGGGGCAGACAGTTCCGAAAAATGAATAAGAATCTGGTTACGTTCTATTTCTTCTTTATAGTTTCGTTTTAATATATCCAGGTTAACTTTACAAAGTTCATTCACATCCACAGTCTTACGATTGTCTGAGCGATCTTTCAAAAGCTCTTCCATAGCCTTTACTATCCGTACAGTATTAGCTCCGTGTTTGTAAATTTTATCCAGGTTGCTACCTAATAAGACAAGTAGTTCAGCCGAATCATTAAAGTTGTCGTGGTTACCATTCTTCAGGTCATTTTCCATATTGGCCTTAATATCCTTTGCCAGATTTACGGAAAGGCTGGCAAAGTTATTAATATAGTTCAACGGATTCAGAATACGGTCTACCAGCCCTTGTGTCAATTGTCCGATAGAAGCCATCCGCTCTTTTTGCAATAACTCGTCCTGTGCATCCGCTAAGGCTGTTAATGCTTGCGACAATTTCTGGGATTCTGCCTGTATCGTATCCCGCTGGGAACGGAGTTCATTTGTCCGGGCTTCCACAATATTGGAAAGAAATTCTTTTTTCCTCAAACTAACTCCCGTGAAATATTTATAAATATAAAGCGCTATAACAGCTCCTATCCAATAATAGGCAAGATCATACTTCTCCTTAAACACCAAAACAGCAACTCCTGCCAATCCGATCATAGAAAGGATTTCGAGAACCCGTGTGCGTAACCGAAGATTTTCTATCTGTTTTATATTTATATCACCCATCCTGTTTTATCCCGTTTACTAGAAATTAATATTTACGCCAGCCATAGCGCTAAAGCTTTGCAACGGATAGCCGTAAAGTACCTCATATTTCTGGAATAAAACGTTATTCAACTTAACATACACACCAAAAGTATCATTAAAATTATATGTTCCCGTCAAATTAAGCTCATTAATATTATCCATCTTTACAGACTTGTATCCAAAAAGCTCTACATAACGTCCGGTAGCTAAATAATAGTCTAAGGCAATAGTCAACGGTTTGAACGGATGAATCGATACACCCGCATTAATCTCCATCTCCGGTTTACCCCATGCATGTTCCAAATCTCCCGAAGCTCCATCCCAACTGCTGCCGTATTTGGCTTTCCAGTTATTATAAACGCCCTTCAATGAAACATCCAGCCATTGATAGTTATATTTCAGGTTTGCTCCTGCAAAGAAATGTTTTGTGTCTATACCGCCCATCGGCTTCGTATAGTTGCCGAACTCACCCTCACGGTAAAGACGGGAAGGCAGGAATAACACATCATCGCTTGTAATTTTATATCCGGCAAACACATCAAACCAAAATCCATTGGCAACACCACTCTTGATACCTAACGTTGCATCCAGCCAGTTACGGGATGGAGTAACCTCTTCCGTAGGATCCATATAACGGTTAATCAACGACATATCATACATACTGTTAGAGTATAGCTTTCCGCCGGCTATGGCATATAATACGGTCTTATCCGCCACCTCCATATCAAAAGCGACGTCCGGGCTAACCATCATTTTACTGTCGCCGCCGGTCACAAACATGACATTCACTCCCAATTTCAGGTTCCAATTGTCTCCTTCCACCTTATAGTAAGGAGAGACACGTCCTTCCGCATGATTTTCGAAGAATAAATATTCCTGTGTGCCATTCGTGGGCAGGCTGTAATTAAAGTATTCAAAATTACCGCCTAATCCGATCTTCTGATTACCTCCAAAACCGGCATTCAGATCAAATTTCACGTCAAACGTATTCTCTGTCGGACCTTTCTGGTCTTTGCTCAGTGCATATTTATGAGAAAAATTGGTATAACCCAGATCAAGCAGATAACCAAAAGGAGCATTTTCCTTCGATTCCACACCTGCATTAAACTGAATGGTCTGGTTTACCTGGTTGGTAGTACGATCGGGTTCATATCTTTCTATCGGCGCAATCGATTGAACAGGGTCAATCATAGGTAACCCGTAGTAGTTGAATGCCGAATAACCATACTTCGCACCTAACAGCAAAGACAGTTTTTCAAAATTATGCCTGAAGTTGATGCCTGCCAGGTTATCATTCAATTTGGCTTTTACTTTCTCATCTTCCTGAATATACTTTACTTTTCCGTTTGTCGAACGATGTGAGTACCAAACGTTCAGTTTGTCTTTATCCGTACTCAATATATGATAGCCTATATCTCCATTCAGATTCAAATACGTCCCGGCGCCAAAATTAAAATAGCCGCGACGTTTGTTGTAAGCCATTTGCGTCATAATATTACCCGAAGGCAACAAGCCTATTTCTTTAGCCGGATCGGCCGGAACCGTAAAGGTTGCATAATCAATAGGTATTTTACGGACAACAGGCTCTTTTACAACAGGCAATGTGTTTACCTTATTCGCATCCTGTACAGAAGGGTCGTATTCACGTTCCAATGTCATTTCACGGTTCAGATTTTTATCCTTATCCGTTTTATTCTCTTGTGCGCCGACTGTGGTTACAGTACCCATCATAGCAAGCACACACAACGTTTTTACACTATATATCGTCTTCATCGTAATCTTTTATTTCTTTAATTTACCCAATCTGTCTTCAATCATACCGGCAATATCGTCGTTACCTTTATAGTTGTTTTGCAAACTAGTCAGATACTGGCGTGCCTGTACATCGTCTCCTTGGCGGATATAAATATCAGCCCACAAGATAAAGCCGCGTGCCAACCAATATTGATGCGGTGTCCCGTTCTTAGCAAAATCTTCAAGAACCTTTTCCGCATTCTTATCATCATTGGTATCATAATATAATTGAGCCAACAAATATTTAGCTTCCGCACCATGAACAGTACGTGTATCTTTACTAATCTCTTTCAGGTCGGCAAGCGCCTTACTGTCCTGCTTCAAAGAAATGTATGCTTTAGCACGGGCATAACGGGCTTCTGCGCTCACTTCCGGCGAAAGCTTGGTTTCTTTCAATAATTCTTCTGCAGCCAAAAGAACTTCTTTCGGTTGGCCGGTAAACTGGGCGGAGCGCATAACTCCAAGTTTTGCAGCCTGTTTATTTTCCGGATTTTCAGCTATGAACTGCAAACGTTTGAAAGTTTCCAGAGCAGCCGGATAATCTTTACTCAGATATTCTATCTCAGCCTTACGGGCAACCGATTCTTCCATAAACTTCGTATCGCCACTCTCAACAACCAGGCCAAACAAGTGTTTTGCTTCGTCATATTCTTTCTTTGCAAATGCGATACTTGCCAGGTAGAAGTTTGCGTTTGAACTGAATGCGCCTTGCGGGAATGTTTGTAAATAGTTAGTAAGGCTTCTGCGTGCGCCTTCGTTATCACCACGCATAAACAACTTTTCTGCAGCCAGATAAGTCAATGAATCCTGCTCGCTTACTTCAAAACGGACATTACCTCCCAAAGAATTGGCATAATTGGCAAACGAATTAATGTCGTTTAATTCAATATATACGGATTTCAAATCTTGCAAAGCAACTTTTGCTTCATCACTTCCGGGATAGTTACTTATAACCATCTTATAAGCCTGAGCTGCTTTCTCGGGTTGATTGTCATTAAAATAAATCAAACCTAACTGTACGCCTGCTTTGCGTGACAAGCTGCTCTGCGGAAACTTTTGAATCAAAGACTCGAACGTCTGTGCAGCTGCCTTATTGTTATCCAGCAATACATACGAACGTCCTTTTTCAAACAAAGCATCATCTATATATTGTGATTCCGGAAATTCACGTATCAAACGATCCAGAATACTAATCTTTCCCTGATAATCTTTCTGCAAACCCAATACGAAAGCCTTTTGATACATTGAATAATCTCCGGCAGAAGGTTCCAACTGGGCCGCACGGGAATAATTGTCCTCGGCTAATGCAAATTGACGGTTATGGAATAAACAGTCTCCAATACGGTTATACGCATCAGCCAGTGAAGCCGTATTATTACTGTTTTCCATATCTACATACTGACGGAAACGGCTCAATGCATTATCATATTCTTTTAATTTGAAATAGCTATATCCCAGGTTATAATAAGCCAAAGCATACATATCCGTATTACGTTGGCCATTATTCAAATATGTCCTGTAATCAGATATGGCTTTTTCATATTCACCCTGGCGGTAATAGCATTCGCCACGCCAGAAATAAGCATCATTGCGAGCTTCCATATTATAAGCTCCCAATGTTATGGCACGGCTGAACAGATCTATTGCCTCATCCAATTTCACATTGGCGAAAGCCTGCGTTCCCAACTGGAACAGAATATCCTGTTTTGCCTCTAATATTTTAATACTCGGATGTTTGATTTTATTAATCGAAGTAAGAGCCGCCTGGTAATTCTTAGTAGTAAGATAGACTTCTACCAAATAGTCGTTCACTTTATCAGCATATCTTGAATTCGGAAAGTCGTTCAGAAAATCTTCAAAGATCGTAACCGATTCCCCAAAACCGGTAAAGGCTGTTTCATGGATCAGCAGTGCATAATTATACATGGCTGTTTCCTTAATCTGCTGATCATAAGAAGATGTGGCAGCTGCCTCAAACGCCATACGGGCATTGTTCTTATCATTCAGTTTCAGATAAGACTGACCTAAATAAAGATAAGCATTCTGAGTCAGTGCATCATTCTCGCCAACCGTACGTCCCAAAGCATTAACTGCACTACTATAGTTGCCTTTATCATAATAACATACTCCCAGGATATATAAGTCTCCGCGCAAAGGCACATCGGTTGATGAAACATATTTACTCAACATAGCGATGGCTTTGCTTTGGTCTCCCATATGGTAATAAGAGTTACCAAGCATGCGATATACTTCCGCATTATTCTTACTATCCGGATAAGAAGAGAGAAGTTGCTCCCCTTCTTTTACAACTCTTTCATATTTGCTTTGGATAAAATATATCTGTGTGATATAATACAACGATTGCTCACGATAGGCAGGAATTTCCTTCAATCGTGAAAATTCGGCAAGCGCGGTATTGTATTTAGCCGTTGCATAATCGATATAAGCCATATAATACGCAGCTGCTTCGCGATACTTGGCCCCAACTTGTTCGATACGGGCAAAATAACCTCGCGCCTTTGCCATATCGCCCATTTGCAACAAGGAATAAGCTAAACGAAAACTATAAGTTTCCTGTTGTTCAGGATTTAATACGTCTATATTGGATTCGCCAAACCAAAAAATGGCTTTCTGATACTCTCCGCGTCCGAAATGAACGGAAGCAATCAGATAATTGATTTCATCACTGTGACGAGACGAAGGATAGGTCTCAAGATAGTCTTTTAATAATTCGTCGGCATTTGGCCGGCCCTGTTCGTAAGCGGCATACACTAACATATAATCGGCTTCCTGAATCAAATCGGCATCCGTCGAATGCTGTTTATAAGCCTCCAGCTTATCAATACAGCCAGGGTAGTTTTTTAAACTAAACAATTCTTTGCCTTCTACGAATAAACGGTCGGGCGCTTCGAACTGATACGACCGTTGCCCGTTTGCCACGTGACTTCCCAGTACCAGACATAGCGGAATAAGTATTCTCTTCATCACTCATTTGCTTTTAAGGACAGACACTTATAGTACCTGTTTGTTCTAAATTGCAAATATAGAGAATAAGCTGCAAATAAGAAGCAAGTTATTTACAAAAATGAATATAACGATCCACACCTTTTTTTATAGAACACAGTCCAAAATCGTCCGGATTTAACTTCTCCGGGGAAAGTATAATAATCTCGGCAGCATCGTCTTCGGCAGAGGCCAATTCAAAATTATCGACATGACATTCAAAAAACATATCCACCGTATGCACATCGAAGCCACAATACGGATAAATATTCGGCAATGAAAACAAATACTTGCAATTGGTTATGGTCAATCCGGTTTCTTCTTTTACCTCGCGACAAGCAGCATCTTCGGCCGTTTCATGTAAGTCAACAAAACCTCCGGGCAAATCGAGTGTTCCTTTTGCAGGTTCTTTAGCGCGCCGTACTAATAACAACTCACCTTTTTTATTACGGATAAAACAGGCAACAGCAGCAGACGGATTGAAATAATAAATAAAACCACAGGCCGTACATTTTTTCGCTTTTTCATTATGCTGCAGAAATGTTTTTGCTCCGCAAACCGGACAATAAGCAAATTTATCTAACGGATGTTTCATACTAAACGGATGATAAATAACAAGCCGCACCCCTATATAAATACAAGATGCGGCTTGCTTTGTAATATCTGCGCAGTACGCAGATATAAATTATTATTATAATGAAGGATCCTGAGTTTTTACTTCCCAACCCAAAGCGCTGGCACCTAATACAGCAGCATCGCTTTCTTTCAACTGTGAGAATAATATTTTAGTTTTACCTTCAAATACTTTCAGCATATTTGCTTCCATAGCATGTTTGATTGGTTCCATAATCAGATCACCTGCTTTTGTAAGACCACCAAACAGGATAATTGCTTCCGGACTAGAGAATGCAACAAAATTAGCAAATGCTTCGCCTAACATAGCGCCTGTTGTTTCGAAGATTTCAAGTGCCAGTTTGTCATTCTTCATTGCTGCATCATACACGTCTTTTGAAGTAATATCAGAAGGATCGAGTTCACGTAATAAACTTTCATCCTTGCGGATTTCCAGATATTCGCGTGCCGTACGGGCAACACCTGTTGCTGATGTATAAGCTTCAAGGCATCCCTGACGACCACAACCGCACTGACGACCATTACGACGTACAATGACATGGCCTAATTCACCGGCAAAACCATCATGGCCATATACCAGATTTCCGTTAACAACAATACCGCTACCTACACCAGTACCTAATGTAATCACGATAAAATCTTTCATACCACGGGCTGCACCATAAGTCATTTCTCCGATAGCAGCAGCATTAGCATCGTTTGTTAAAGCAACAGGTATACCGCCAACTTGTTCGCTGATTAACTGAGCCAAAGGAATTTTGCCTTTCCAGGGAAGGTTCGGGGCAAACTCTATACAGCCATTAAAATAGTTACCATTAGGAGCACCTACACCAATACCTTTAATCTTTTCAGGACCGCCGGCTTGTTCTATAACCTGCATAAGTCCCTGGCCTAAAGCTGCTACATAATCTTCAATATCAGCATATTTGCCAGTCTTTATTGAACTACTGTACAAAACTGTACCTCTCGCATCTACTACACCGAAAACTGTATTGGTACCACCTATATCAATACCTACTACATAAGGCTTCTCCATGATTTTATATTTACGATTAATAATGATTTCTTTTTTTATTGGAAGCAAATATAAGAGGATTATGATAAGCTGCAATACGTTTTTCAAAAAAATTTACTCCAAATGTCATATTTGTCGTGTTTTATAGCAAACTTATGCTACGTAACATTGTTATATTATAATGGACAAATCCGTCATTTTTCTTCTCTGTATGTTTATTATTTCAACGGAAGAATTTCAATCCAATAGTCATCCGGGTCACAAATAAAATACAGTCCCATACTCGTATTTTCATAACATACGCAATCCATTTCTTTATGATATTTACGAACTTCATCATAATTTCCGGCTACACGGAAACATAAATGGCTTTCATTATCTCCCAATTCATAAGGATCCGTACGGTCACGCAACCACGTCAATTCAAGCGAAAAACCTGTTTGCCCGTCGGTCATATAGACCAATACAAAAGAACCGTCTTCTGCCTCTTTGCGATGATGTTCTTTCAACCCCAATGCTTTACTATAAAATGAAATACTTCTGTCCAAATCCAGAACATTGATATTAAAATGATCAAATCTACCTTTTATTTCCATAATATCCATATTTTAAATAACTAAAAATCGGTTCCTTCTCCACAAACGGATAACAGCACATAACGAACGCCTTTCGATTCGGCATAGGGAGCAAAAACTTCCACTTCGGCCGGGCGTTCCCAAAAATGCATCGGTACAAATACATCCGTTTGTATACGGTCGATGAATTGCTGGGCTCCCCGCATAAAATCGGTACCTAAACGTGGATCAACCGGAAACATAACCAGATCCATCTTATCCGTATCTTTTGCGATAATATCCAGTTCCTGCAAATAATATTTTTCGGCTTCTCCTGCCTCAACCGGCATCGATTCATCTTTCCAATGCCAGTTATTCAAGTCGCCGGCATGAAAGATTATCCGCTCTTGCGCCTTAATCAAAAATGAAACACCAACATCTGTAGACCCAAAAGCTTTAATTGTCAAATTATCATCCTGATAAACTTCTCCTTTCCGGATATAGAAAGCATCCTCAGATTTCGCTCTCCTGCGTTTTAAAATATCTTTGGAAAAGATATATTGAATATCCTCTTTCTGTTCCTTCCACTTCAGAACCTCCGGATTAAAGTGATCGGGATGAAAATGGGACGATAACACATATAATTTTCCGGGGCGATGCAACAAACAGTCATGAACATAGCCTTCATCAGAATCATTTGATGTGTCACGGTAATAATCTATTACAATAGAAAATCCTTCTGCTAAAATAGCAAAGCCGCTATGATAAATATAAACGAGTCTCATTTCTTTTCGATCTTTTTCTATAGAAAACAGAACTACTTGTTTAGTTGTTGTTGCTTATCGCTACAAACTTAACTAAAATAAAAATTATATCTATAAACAGCTTTTCTAATTCATCGGGATGTTTTTATAAAATGATCGGGATGAAATAAAAAAAACATCCCGATGAATTATTTTATGTTTCTGAGACAAAGCAAAAAGCTTTGTTAATATTATATAATTATTAGTACCTTGCGATACAAGGTATTTTAAGGATTTCTATATTTGCTCACATAAATAAAAATATTTGCCTGGATATGTAACTTTTTCAGTCAACTGTACGTCTAATAAAAATAACTACATAACAAAATATGATGATCCAACTGAAAGGAATTAACAAAACGTATTTCAACGGAGCACCGTTGCACGTTTTGAAAGGAATCGACCTAGATATAGAAAAAGGAGAAATGGTGTCTATCATGGGAGCTTCCGGATCAGGCAAATCTACCCTGCTAAATATTCTTGGGATATTAGATACGTACGATAGCGGTACATATACCCTGAACGGTCAGTTAATCCAAAATCTAAGCGAGACACGCGCAGCCGAACTCCGCAACCAGATGATAGGATTCATCTTTCAGTCGTTTAATCTTATATCTTTCAAAAATGCTATGGAAAACGTAGCATTGCCCCTATATTACCAAGGCATAAACAGAAAGAAAAGGAATGCAATGGCCATGGAGTATCTGGACATGGTAGGTTTGAAAGACTGGGCCGAACACATGCCTAATGAAATGTCGGGAGGGCAAAAACAACGTGTAGCCATTGCCCGTGCTCTTATTGCCAAACCTCAGGTAATATTGGCCGACGAACCCACCGGAGCACTTGACAGTAAAACAACTGTAGAAGTTATGGAACTACTTCGCCAGGTTAATCTTTCGGGTATGACCATGATCATTGTCACCCATGAACAATCCGTAGCTGACGCTACAAACAAAATAATCCGCGTAAAAGACGGTTTAATAGAAACAATAGAAAAAGGTAAAGCCCATGTTTGATTTCGACAATTTCAGGGAAATATTCGGAACTATCCAAAAGAATAAGCTGCGTACCTTCCTGACAGGATTTTCCGTTGCCTGGGGTATTTTTATGCTTATCATCTTGCTGGGTGCCGGAAACGGGCTTCGGAACGGTATCTTACATAACTTCCGGAATATGTCTACCAACAGAGTTTCGGTATGGCCAGGCTACACCACTATGCCCTATAAAGGCATGCCAACAAACCGGAGTATCAAATTCAAAGACGAAGACTTGATACAAATAAGGTATGATCATCCGGAAATAGACCTTGTCAGCGCTGTTGTTTACCATACAGACACCTTGTCGGTAGGCGAAGAATATGGGACATACTCCACGCGTGCTGTCTTCCCGGCGCATTCCATCATCGACAACATACAAATGCTAGCCGGCAACGGGCGTTTTATCAACGATATAGACATTAAGCAAAAACGGAAAGTGATCGTAATCAGTCCTCGTATGAAAGAAGTTCTGTTTAAATCGGAAAATCCGCTGGGCAAACATATCAATGCCGGAAAGATTGTCTACCAAGTGGTAGGCGTTTATAAAGATGAAAATAACAGCAACGATTCGCCAGCTTATATCCCATTTTCCACCGGACAAACGTTATACAATTCCGGTTATGGAATCGGACAAATTTCTTTCTCTTTGAAAGGATTGAAAACAAAAGAGGAAAACGAGGCTTTCGAAACCCGCTTCCGTGAAAGCATGGGCAAGCGCCACCATTTTGACCCGAACGACAAAGGTTCGCTCTACATGTGGAATACAGCAGAAGAATTTCTGATGCTAAACGGTATGATGAACGGCATAACTCTTTTCCTATGGATTATAGGTATCGGAACATTAACTGCCGGTATCGTAGGCGTAAGCAACATTATGCTGATTACCGTACGTGAAAGGACAAAAGAGTTCGGCATACGTAAAGCTATCGGAGCCACACCGTTTTCCATATTGAAGCTTATCATCGTAGAGTCCATTCTGATCACAGCCCTATTCGGCTATATCGGCATGGTTCTTGGCATCGGTGTCACCGAAGGCATTAATTACGCAATGGAAGCAATGAATATAGGAGGATCCAGTTCGGGAGACGACATGAGTATATTCCGCAACCCCACCGTAAGCCTGAGTATCGCTTGCGCAGCAACCGGATTGCTTGTGCTGGCAGGTGTACTGGCCGGATATTTCCCGGCGCGCAAAGCAGTTAAAATAACGGCTATCGAAGCCATGAGAACAGAATAAAGTAATTCATCATTCAATACGAAAGAATCATGTTTGATATAGACCGCTGGCAAGAGATATGGATCACCATCACCCGCAACAAAACAAGAAGTTTGCTTACCTGCTTCGGCGTCTTCTGGGGAATCCTTATGCTTGTATTACTATTAGGTTCAGGTAAAGGAATGCAAAATGGTATATTCAAAAACGTAAATGGTTTCGCTACCAATTCTTGTTTTTTTTACACAGACCGTACAGCCGAACCTTACAAAGGATACCGTAAAGGACGTAACTGGAGTATGCGCAACCGCGACCTCGAAGCCATCAAGCAAAAGGTACAAGGCATCAAATATATTTCCCCTATGCACTGGGGGCCTCAGGGAAACAATAATGTAGTGAAAGGCCAGAAAGCAGGAAGTTACAACGTACGCGGCGTATATCCGGATTACTTTAATATCGAAACACAACATATTTATTACGGACGTTTACTCAATGAAATAGACCTTCAGGAAAAACGCAAAGTCTGCCTGATAGGTACCCGCGTTTACGAAGTATTATTCAAGCCAGGCGAAGACCCGACCGGACAATATATCCGTGTAAACGGAATTTATTACCAGGTAGTAGGCGTGATAAAAGCCAAGCCACGTGCCAGTATCGGAGGCCGCACAGAAGAAAGTGTTATGCTTCCTTTCAGCACCTTGCAGCAAGTAACGAACAACGGAGACAAGTTCTGGTTTCTGTGTATCACCGGCGAAGACGGCTATTCATGCGACAAGATCATGGATGACGTAAAAACACTGCTAAAGGCTCAAAACGAAATCTCTCCTACCGACCCGCAAGCCGTTGGTAGTTTCAGTATAGCCAAACAGGCGGAAACATTCAATATGTTGTTTCTGGGTATAGACATCCTTGTATGGCTGGTTGGTATGGGAACCCTGCTTGCCGGTATCATCGGAGTAAGCAATATCATGATGGTAACGGTAAAAGAGCGGACAAAAGAAATCGGCGTGAGGCGTGCACTTGGAGCCAAACCAGCCAATATTATCACACAAGTAATGAGTGAAAGTCTTGTACTGACAGCTTTAGCAGGATTAATCGGGCTGGCACTGGGCGTGTTCCTGCTGGATGTGGTAAACCGGGTATTGGAATCGGGAGGCAGCAATAGCGATACATTCTTTACAAACCCGGAAATCAACATCAATACAGCAATAGCAGCAACAATTATCCTTTTATTCAGCGGATTGCTGGCAGGACTGATTCCTGCATGGCGTGCAATGCAGATCAAAGCGATAGATGCTATACGGGAAGAATAAACTGAAAATAAATAAAACAATAAAATAAAGAAATCACATGAAAAAGATTGTCAGAATCGTAGTCCTCGTACTGATTGGAGTAGCTGTTATCGGTACATTCTATTTCTTATGGCAGAAATCGCGGCCGGTTATCACCAAATACGAAATAGTAACCCCCCAAAGAGATACAGTCGAGACAAAAACCGTAGCCACCGGCAAGGTCGAACCACGTGACGAAGTCCTTATCAAGCCCCAGATGTCTGGTATCATTTCCGAAGTATTAAAGGAAGCCGGACAGATGGTAAAAGAAGGTGAGATTATTGCCAAGATCAAGGTTATCCCAGAAATGGTTCAGCTGAACAGTGCCGAATCACGCGTACGGGTTGCAAAGATCAGCATGGAGCAGATTAACGAAACTTACAAACGCGATAAACAACTATTTGACCAGGGAGTCATTTCCAAAGAAGATTATCAGACCTCTCTTGCCAACTACAAGAAAGCAGAAGAAGAAGTTGATAATGCGCAGGATGCCCTGGACATTATCCGCGAAGGTATTTCAAAGAAATTCGCCGCTTCCAGCACAACACAGGTACGATCCACTATCACGGGTATGATACTGGATGTTCCTATCAAGGTGGGAAACTCCGTTATCCAGTCCAACACCTTTAACGATGGTACCACCATCGCATCTGTAGCCAACATGAATGATATGATCTTCAAAGGCAAGGTGGACGAAACCGAAGTAGGACGTATTCACGAGGGCATGCCTATCAAACTGACGGTCGGAGCATTGGAGAGCCGCAAGTTCGACGCTATGCTGGAATATGTGTCGCCTAAAGGAGTAGAAGAAAACGGAGCCATCATGTTCGAAATTAAAGCTGCGGCCGAAATCCCCGAAGACGCGTTTATACGTGCAGGCTACAGTGCCAATGCCGAGATCGTATTGAAGCGTGCCGAAAACGTTGTCACCGTACCGGAAAGTACCGTACAATTCAGAGGAGACTCTGCTTTCGTTCAAATCGTAAAGCAGGAACAGCCGGAACAAATATTTAAAGAACAACCTGTCAAAGTAGGTCTTTCCGACGGTATCAAAATCGAGATTAAGGAGGGGCTGACTGAAAAGGATAAAATACGCGGTGCTGCTATAGAAGATAAAAAATAAAACAGCTAAAGACATGAAACAAATAATACCCCTGGTTGCCGCATTATTCCTTTCTTCGGGAATACAAGCGCAAGAAACTAAAAAGCAATGGACACTGGAAGAATGCATCCAGTACGCCATAGAGCACAATATCGACCTGAAACAAAAGGAAGAAGAGCAGGAAGCCCGGAAGGTAGACCTGAACACCAGTAAATTCAGCTGGCTCCCGGCAGTAAACGCCAATATGGGACAAAGTTTCCAGTTTGGCCGTTCGAGTACAAAATCAGGATTGATCGTAGACCAGAGTGCAGCCAATTCTTCTGTTGGGATCAACCTGGATATGCCGATCTTCGACGGATTGAAAATACCCAATGACATAGCAGCCCGCAAGCTGGATCTGAAAGCTGCCATAGAAGACCTCAACAAAGCCAAAGAGGACATCTCCATACAGGTGGCATCATATTACGTGCAAGTGCTCTATAATAAAGAACTGCTCAACATAGCCCTGCTGCAGGTCGACCTGGACAAAGAACAGATCAATAAAACAGAAGCCATGGTAAATGCCGGGAAGGTACCCCTTTCGCAGCTATACGACATCAAAGCACAGCTTGCAAAAGATGAAGTAACGCTAACCGAAGCACGCAACAACGTAGCCCTGGCACTGCTCGATCTGGCACAAAGCCTGGAGCTGGAGCGCGAAGACAAAAGTTTCGACATCACCAATCCGTTAGTAGACGATGTGATCGAAGCAAACATGTCAAGCATTGTTCCACCGGAACAAATCTTTGCCAACGCCGTTACCTTCAAGCCCCAGATCAAGCAACAGGAATTTTTACTGGAAAGCCAGAAAAAGATGCTCAACGTAGCCCGTGCGGGTTATTATCCGAAATTAAACTTTGGAGCCAGCTACAGCAATGGTTACTATCATACCAAAAGCGGAGGGGAAGAACAGATCGTCAATCCTTCTTTTGGCGATCAGATGAAGCAAAACGGACAGAAAGTAGTAGGCTTTACATTAAGTATTCCGCTATTCAACCGTTTTCAGGTGCGCAACAATGTGCGCTCGGCACGTATCAATATCCGCAACCGCGAGTTAATGATGGAAAGCACCAAAAAGGTACTTTATAAAGAGATACAAAAGGCTTTCTATGACGCCACTGCCGCTCAGGAGAAATACCGTTCGTCGGACAAGTCGGTCCTGGCAACCCAGGAAGCATTCAAATATGCCTCAGAGCGCTACAATGCCGGAAAAAGTACCGTATTCGAATTCAACGAAGCAAAAACAAAGTATGCCCAAAGCCTTGCCGAACAGGCGCAGGCTAAGTACGACTTTATTTTCCGCACAAAAATTCTCGACTTCTACAACGGTACTCCAATTACGCTTTAGTAAATATACATCGCAAGAAAAAAGAAGGGACTGCCCGGCCATTTGCCGGGCAGTCCCTTCTTTTGTATCTCCTCCAAAGCTTGTCGGATGAGTTACCTCCACAAACGGAGGGCCTTCTTCGTGTTCTGACGACTGTAAAACACGCGTTCCTTACCTCCTGCTTTTGGCACACCCCCTACGGGGTGCCCTGCGGGTTATTTTGCTATCAACCGGGCACTATAAACAGGCTTGCTAAAGTCCAGCACAATGGTATATGAACCGGCCGTCACGGTGATATTATCTCCACCTGCCACCAGATTATCGAACGAACCTCCGAAATTGTCTGCCCAGTCATCGTTTGCACGGAATTTGAGCGTACCGTCCTTCAGTTTGATGTCCAACTTCAAGGTCATATCGCCCGGATCATAAATAAGCTTCGTGTCGCTATCCCAACCTGTAGGAGTAGCATCGCCTATTACACCCCAGGCCATCGGCCTGAGAGAATACGTCAAGTCGTTGGTATTTACTTTAGCAAAATAATAAGCGGCCGGGACAGTGATATTGCCACCGGTTTCCGAAATCTGTCCGGCGGCTGCTCCAGCTCCATAATTGGTACCGTCCCAGTTAGACTGGCTGGTGAATTTAAACTCACCGTCCAGATATACATATCCGGAATAAATGCCATCGCTGTTCAAAGAGTACAAAGGAGCGGCCGCTTCAGGTTTCCATCCCTGGTGGTTGCCCGGAGTATAAAGCATTGGATATACTTTTTCCCCGGAATAAGGCGTAACAGTCAGCTGTACCACATTGGACAGACCCGATTCGTAATTAGACAATCCGGACAATGTTCCGATTGAAGAAACAACGCGGATTTCTACAGAGGCCGGTTCTCCGGCCGGCTGGTCGCGATTCAGCAGTTGCTTGTTGATATCGCTTGTTTTGATAGCCATACTTGTCTCATTGGTCGTACCCAACGAAACCATCTTTTCAAAATTATTGCCGGCCATATCCATCTGCACGTCGTAAGTGATAGCTACCTGAGCGCCAAAATCGGCTTTGTTCCAGGTTAACATCGTCATCGTTTCATCCGCGTTTTCAAGTGCCAACACAAACTCGCTGGGCGAAGGAGCTACCAAAGTAGCCGGTGTCGTAGCTCCAATTACCGGATCTGTCGTATCTGAACAGGCAGTGAAAGCCAAGCTCCATATACTAAGAAACGCAATTAATGATATCTGAATCTTTTTCATTATAATCTGTATTTAAAGATTGAAAAACTGTGAATTAATAACCGTCATTTTGTTTCAGATTTGTGTTAGAACCGATGTCGTCAGACGGAAGCGGGAATACTTTGTACATATCTTTCACGCTGGTTCCCTGAGCAACGCCTCCCTTCCAAGGCCATAAATAGTCGCTTCCCGTAAATTTGCCATAGCGTATCAAGTCGGTACGGCGATGAGCTTCATAGAAAAATTCACGTCCTTTTTCGTCTAACAAGAAGTCTAATGTCAATTGGGATTGTGTGATAGGAGCAACCGATTTGTCTTTGTAAGCCCGCTCACGGATGGCATTCACATATTTCAGGGCTGTAGCTTTGTCTCCTCCCGTACCGCCACGCAATACGGCTTCGGCGTAGTTCAGATAAATTTCGCCCAGACGGAACATCGGGAAGTCCACCCATGCCTCTTTACTTGGAGGCAGAGAACCGTCTTTATTGACGTTGTAGAATTTTACAGTTGGTATGCCATTGTCTTTAAATGAGAACGGATCTACAATTTCGTTGCTGCTTGTCAGTTCAGGATGCAGCAACGCTTTACGTGAATCCTGGTCAGAAGCTTTCTCTTTCTCAAAAGTTGCCAACAAAGAAGATTTGGCACGAACACCCTGCCAGGCGTCTTTTGCATTAATTTCGTCCATCAGTTCTTTTGGTTCGAGGCCACACAAAAGGAAGGTCATACCACCCCAAGTCATCGTCTGGTCTCCCTCATAACGAAGCGGGAAAATCATTTCGGCAGAATGGTCGTTGTCAGCCTTGAATATTTCCAGATAATCTGAGCCTAATGCATAACCGGCATTGATAACTTTGTTGCAATACTCGATACACTCCGTATATTTAGGCTGTCCGATATACACTTCGGCATTCAGATAAAGGCGTGAAAGAAGCGACCAGGCTGCCGCTTTATTGGCTTCGCCGTAAGTGGTGCTAAAACCAACCGTAGGTTCGGATAGTCCTTCTTGGCATTCTTTCAATTCCTTTTCGATATAATTAAAAAGATCGGCCGCCATAATTTGTTCGGGCAAGACATTGCCTATTTTACCTTCTTCCGTCACAAACGGAACATTGCGATAAAAGTCCAAAGTATAAGCATACGCTAAAGCCCGAAGAAAACGGGCTTGAGCACGATAACTCAATATTGAGTTAATTGTCTGATCGCTACAGCCGCGTCCTCTAAGTTTATCTTCCGTCGTTTCACGTAAAAAAGCATTGGCGACATTGATCTGATAGTACAAACGGTAATAAGAACCTTTGATCCATGGATTGGAAGCCCCCCACGTCACATTATTGAAATCAGGAATGCCGGGATCGTTCCATGCACAATGGGCTTCATCCGTTGTCAGCTCCTGCATATTCCAGGTACAACGAAGAAATGAAGCCTGGCTTCCGCCATCGATACCGGCAACGTCCTGATCAGCATCGCCCCCGGAATTACCGCCAATCACGAAACCGGCATAAATTTTAGCCAATGAACCGGTATAAGGTGCCAGGTCGCTGCCAAAGGTCGTTTCCGACACCAATTCATCCTTTGACAAAGGTATTGTATCCAAATCGTTTATACAGGAATTTGTGCTCAGTGTCAAGCCCAATACCATTACGGGAAGAATATGTTTATATGTTAATGTTTTCATAGATGTCCTATATTTTAAAAGTTAACGTTTAAACCAATCATATATACGCGGGGTCTTGGATAGATGTTATTATCCATACCTGTATTATCCTCAGTAGTGCTTGTCTTGCCGATTTCAGGGTCCAGGCCGTCATACTTGGTGATCACGAACGGGTTCTGAACTGTTAAATAAACACGGGCTGTCTGGCCTGCTTTAAAGATTTTATCGAACGTATATCCCAATGTTATATTATCCATCCTGAGGAAGGAGGCATTCTGTACATAATAACTTGACAAAGGCTGTGAAATCTGGAAGTTTGTCTTATCGGCACCTTTGATACGGTTCTTCAGGAAGCCGGTCTGATCGTACATCTGCGATCCGCCCCAAGCTTCACGGTTGGACTGGATATTGTTATAAACATAATTGCCGAAACTGGCACGTAAGCCAAAACCTAAATCCCATTTCTTATAAGAGAGCTGTGAAGTCAAACCCAGAAATACATCGGGAGCAGCTTTTCTGAAACAGATCAAGTCTTTCTCATCGATCTTATTGTCATTGTTCTGATCCACATAAGCACCTTCGATCGGATTGCCTTCCGCATTGTAAACCTGTTCGTATACGTAGAAGGAGTTGAACGGACGACCTACCTGATGAATCATCGCCGTATAACCGGTTGCACCGTCAATGCCCGAATGTTTAACGCCGACATAGTTCGGATCGTCGTTAATAGTCAGTTTCGTGATCTTGTTTTTGTTATAAGACAGGTTGAATCCCAAATCCCAGCTCCAGTCCTTCGTTACGATCGGATGTGTATTCAAGGTAATTTCAAAACCTTTATTTTCCAATTCACCTACGTTAGTCAGTAATTCGTTGCTAAAGTTAGCTCCTGCAGGAACAGCTACTTTATTCAGCAAATCTTTGGTCTTACGGAAATAAGTATCAAAACTACCCGTGACACGACCATTCAGGAAACCAAAGTCAAGACCAGCATTCCAAGTTGTTGTTTCTTCCCATCTCAAGTCTGCATCATAGGCTTGCGGAGCAAGCAAATTTACTTTTGTATCGCCAAAGAAGTAGTTGGCACCGGCTTTGCTATATTGGTATCTGGCCATATAAGGATAATCGCCGTTACCCAGGTTTTGCTGTCCGGTAATACCCCAACCTAAACGAAGCTTCAAGTCAGAAAGTACGGAAACATTTTTCAGGAAAGTTTCATCCTTCATTTTCCAGGCTAAAGCAGCAGAAGGGAAAACACCCCAACGATTATCCTGGCTGAAACGAGAAGAACCATCATCACGCAGCGTGAATGTCAACAAGTAACGACCTAGCAATGTATAATTCAATCGTCCGAAGAAGGATACCAGATAGCTTTCTGTTTCATAGCTTTTACTGTCTTTATAATCCGTCTTCCCCTCTTTTTCAGCCATTGCGGCAGAATAGGGATAAGCATTTTCAGTCTTCGAATAGAAATGCTGCCAGGAGTAACCGGCCATTACATCTATATTGTTAATGCCGAATTCTTTTGCATAATTCAAATAGAAATCCAACAGGTGCGTACGTTTCAACTGATAATAATGTTCATTTTCACCCCAGCCTGCTTTATAGTTGCCCGTGTTATAGCTGATAGAAGAGTTATCGAGGATTACCTTATTGCCATCACTCTTAGATACATCATAAGCTACGTTCAAATTGGCTCTTAAGTCAGGGAGGAAGTGGAAGCGGTAATCTATCTGTGCATTACCAATGCTTCTGTATACGTCCGATTCATCAAATTTTTCTTCCAACTGCGATAATGAGTTAGGAATGGCAATACCGATCGGAGTGGTAGACATTGACCCGTCGGGATTCTCTATTTCCGAATAATCCATGTAGTATCCATTGCCAAATGGAAGATTAGAAGTTGCATAAACCGGTTTCGTCGGGTTAAACTGAGTAGCAGAACCGATAGCTCCTGTATCTGCAAAGCGATTTTTATTATAGATACCTTTTACATTTAACTGAATATTCAACTTTTTATCGAAGAAGTTCGGATTCAGGTTAATGGCACCTGTTGTACGTTGCATGTTAGAAGTCTTCAAAATACCATTATCCGTAGTATACGAAACCGACACACGGTAAGGCATGTGAGGAACAGCTCCTGATACGCTAATGTTATGGTCTGTACTAAGGCTTGTTTGGAATATTTCATCCTGCCAATCCGTATTGTACTCACCCAAGGCAGCAGCCTGAGGGCTTGAAGTTCCGTATTTACTGATCACAAAATCACGGAATTCGTCGGCACCCATCACATTCACTTTCCCGGCACGGGTATTGACAGAAAATGTCCCGTTATAGCCTACTTTTATTTTACCTTCTTTTCCGGTCTTTGTAGTAATCAAAATAACACCGTTAGAAGCACGAGAGCCATAAATAGCCGTTGCAGAAGCGTCTTTTAAGATCGTAAATGTAGCAATATCGCTTGGGTGAACCGTTAACAACGGGTTGGACATACCGTCAATACCCGTATTATCCACTGGCACCCCATCAATTACGATCAACGGATCATTGCTGGCAGACATGGAAGAACCGCCACGAATACGAATCGTTGCTCCTGCACCCGGAGCACCGCCTGTGCTGACAACACTGACACCGGCAGCCTTACCAGTCAACATATCTGTTGCCGAAGAAGCTGCACCCTTTACCATTTTGTCAGCATCAAGAGCAATTACCGACCCCGTAACATCATTTTTCTTCACTTGTCCGTAGCCAATAACAACTACATCCTGCAGTACTTGTGTATCATCCTTTAACGTAATGATCATCGAAGCTGTCGCCGGTAGTTCCTGCTGTTGATAACCAATGAAAGAGATGACAAGGATATCGCCTTTCTTTGCGTTTAGCTGAAAGTTACCATCCATGTCGGTTGTGGTTCCGTTGGTCGTACCTTTCACTACAATGTTGGCACCAATAACCGGTTCGCCGGTTGCGTCTTTCACAATCCCCTTAATAAATGTTTGCTGGGCAAACATGCTTACGGAAAAGAGCAGACTCATGATTAGCATGAATAGAATTTTACTTTTCATGTTTATGAATTTAAAGTTAAACATATTATTTCAGATCTCCGATTATAATTTTTTCAGTCCTTTTGCTTCAGCTTTACTTTTAGCTTCTTTAATACTGATGGCAAAACCTCCTCCACTGGCAGCACGTAAAGAGAGTTTACTCTTATCTGTCAGCACGCCTTTCGTGATAGTATAAGCCTGCGGATTGTTTTTCCAGTCTGCATTTTTTGCATCGGCATAAACAGTTGCAACATACTGTTTGCCCGGGTCCAGAAAATCAAAAGAGAGTTTAGATGTATGTCCGTTTTCCCCTGCGGTACATCCCACATACCAGTCGTTTGTATTTTTTGCTTTACGGGCAATGGTAATATAATCACCCGGTTCGGCTTCCAGATATTTCGTCTCATCCCAATCAATAGCAACATCCTTAATAAACTGGAAAGCATCCATAAAGCGTTCATAGTTTTCAGGGATATCAGCAGCCATCTGTAAAGGACTATACATTGTTACATAAAGCGCCAACTGACGAACTAATGTAGAACGTACCTGTGAATTATTGTCTGGGTTCATCTTATTACAATGTGTTTCAAAGATACCGGGAGTATAGTCCATCGGCCCTCCGATCAAGCGGGTAAACGGCAAAATCGTCGTATGATTTACATTGTTTCCGCCAAACGATTCGTATTCCGTTCCACGAGCCGACTCATTACCGATCAAGTTGGGATAAGTACGGCAGAGCCCTGTCGGCCGGGTTGCTTCATGTGCGTTGACCATTATTTTATAATCGGCAGCTTTCTTCACTGCATACAAGTAATGGTTGTTCATCCATTGTCCGTAATGATGTTCGCCACGTGGGATGATATTTCCTACATAACCACTTTTTACGGAATTATACCCGTTATCTACCATAAATTGATAAGCCTTATCCATGTGGCGTTCGTAATTACGAACAGAAGCGGAAGTCTCGTGGTGCATCATCATCTTAACACCTTTGGAAGCCGCATAGCGATGTATTTCCTTTACATCAAAATCAGGATAAGGGGTTACGAAATCAAAAACATAATCTTTACTTTTAGCGAACCAATCTTCCCAACCTTCATTCCAACCTTCAACCAATACAGCATCGAATCCATTAGCTGCTGCAAAATCTATATACCGTTTTACGTTGGCAGTGTTAGCAGAATGCTTACCATTCGGTTTTGTTTTGGAATAATCTGTTTGCCCCAATTTGACACTGGAAAGTTCGTCTGTGTAAGCCCAGGTTCCTTTGCCTGTAATCATATCCCACCAGACGCCAATGTATTTCACCGGCCTGATCCAAGATACATCCGTCAGCTTGCAAGGTTCATTCAAGTTTAGTGTGATACGAGAAGCCAAAATAGTACGAGCATCATTACTTACTATAATTGTACGCCAGGGAGAAGTACACGGAGTTTGCAGGTATCCCTTGTTACCCTGTGCGTCCGGTGTCAAATGAGATTCGAATATTAGGTTCTTGTCGTCCAGAGTCAAATTCATACACGAATAATCAACCAAAGCTGCTTCATGCAAATTGATATAAAGTCCATCGCTGGTTTTCAGCATAAGAGCCGTTTGCACACTAGCTGGCCCAATAGGAGTCTGCGAAGTATTAAAAGTAACAGCTTTTTGCATCAATCCAGGTATTTCAGACAAAAGGGATGTAGTGTAATCATATTCCTGTGTATCATAATCACCCGGAATCCAAAACGCCGTATGGTCACCTGCCATAGCAAACTGTGTATGTTCTTCCTTAACTACAAAGTAATTAAGATTTTTTTGCAGAGGAAACTCATAGCGGAATCCCAAACCATCATTGAATAAACGGAAACGGACAATCATGCACCGATCATTTACTGGTTGATCCAGTGTAATCGCCATCTCATTATAATGGTTGCGGATTTCTTTTTCTTCCCCCCAGACTGGTTTCCAGGTTTCATCAAAAGTGGAGTTTTGGATGTCCTTTATTTCAAAAGCATTCATCATATTAGTTTTGGCAACAGACTTATCACCATCCTGTTCCGTCAGTTCCAACCCTAATTTACTTTGTTTGATAACTGGCTTTTGTTTGTAAACCAATTCATAGACCGGACAGCCTTCTTTATTCAATTGGAAAGTCATTTCCAAATTACCATCCGGCGAAATCAACTTCTGTTGTGCACCTGCTATAAACGAAATACACAAGAACACAGAAAGAGAAAGATTCTTTTTTATTTTCATAATTTTTTATTGTATTAAACTAATTAGCCAACAACTACTAATCTTTTTTCTCTCTAATTTTATAAATGTAATTGCTTAATTATTTATTACTAGAGACAAGAATAAAAATATAAATGGGCCATCATCACATCTTGCTATTTAACAATCAATTATATCAAATCAAGATTTCAATAAATATAAGTTTCTATGAAATAATTTAGAACTCCAAAACCAATACGCCCCGGTTTTCCATATCTAATTCTTCTCCTAATTCCACTTTTCTTCCGCTAATAATATCGGTTGCAGATGTCCTTGGCAATATTTCACGATAAGGAGCAAGGCCAATGGTCTGCTTACGGTCGTTACCATTCAGAAATACAACCACCGATTTATCTCCAAATTTCCGTTCGTAAGCATATATACCTTTATTAGGAGCTATGTGCTTTAGAGAACCTTTAGTAATTGCTTCATTGCCTTTTCTCCATTGCAACAGTTTTTGCATATAAGCAAATGCAGTATTTTGAAGCAGGGTACGGCTTGCCGCATCAAAGTAGTTCTTCGAATCATCTTGCCAACCACCGGGATAATCACAGCGCAATAATCCATCTCCATTTGCTTTATCTGCTGCCATCAAAATCTCTGTTCCATAATAGATTTGAGGAATACCCCTTGTTGTCAGCAAGAAAGTAAGAGCCTGCCTGTACCGGTTAAGATTTCTGGTATCGTCTTCTTTCCGATAGAAACGAGAGGTATCGTGGTTATCCAGAAAGATCAGCAAATCCATCGGACTCGCATAGACAATATCCTGCGAAAGATATTCATACAGAAGAAACAGCCCACCGTTCCAATCGGTAGTCTCTTCATCAAAAGCCCTGTTCATCAGCGTCATCAAAGGAAAATCCATCACAGTGCGAAGCATTGAATTACGCGGAGCCGCCAGTTTACTGTTTTTTTGCCAATAAGAAACTAGAACGTTACTGCCAAGCCACGTTTCACCTACAATATTAAAATCGGGATATTCAAGGGTTACAGCTTCACACCAGCGAGACATCATATCAAAATCGGCATACGGATGCGTATCCTGGCGAATACCATTGATTCCTGCATATTCGATCCACCAGATACTACTTTGGATCAGATAAGTTGCAACATGGCGGTTACGCTGGTTCAAGTCTGGCATCACTTCCGTAAACCAACCGTCTATAGCCAGCTTTTTACTATAGTCGGATGCATACGGGTCAGACTGTGTTATTGTTTGAAACGAGGTTTGCGTATATTGTCCTTTATAGTTAAACCAATCTTCTGACGGCATATCTTTAAATAGGTAATTCTCACTGCCACAATGGTTAAAAATCATATCCATAACCACTTTCAATCCTTTAGCATGAGCTTTTTCCACCAATATACGAAACTCATCATTACTTCCTAAGCGACGGTCTACCTGATAATAATCGGTAATGGCATATCCGTGATATGAACCTTCTTTCATATCATTTTCTTGTATCGGATTGAGCCAAATTGCTGTAACACCCAAATTAGAAATATAGTCAAGATGTTTTTCGATACCATTCAGATCACCACCATGACGGGCAAATGGATTTTTACGGTCTACCACTGACTCTAACATTCCCGGTACAATATCATTAGAAGGATTACCGTTGGCAAAACGATCCGGCATAATCAGATAAAGCACATCACTGCTATTAAAGCCTTTTATTTCTGCAGCTTTTGTTTTACGTTGCCTGATTTCATAAGGAACAACAATTTGTTTTTTATCCTGTTTCAGCGTAATATCAAAAGTTTGCGGAACCGCATCCGCCAAATCCATATAGAGAAGTAGATAATTAGGATTTTTCTGTTTAACAACTTCTTTCAGTATAATATCTTTTGAAGAAATACAGACATCGGCAGATGCTATATTATCTCCATACAATAACACTTGCAACTCTGGATTTTTCATCCCAGCCCACCAACAGGCTGGAGCTACTTTTTTAACAACTGTAGCAGATAGTGCCTGAAACAGTCCCATAAATAGTAAAGTAAAAATAAGTCTGGGCGTCTTTTTCATGTGTATATAGATTAAAATATTTAACAAAGAATTTATTTTGACAAAAATAGAAGGTTGACATGCATTTTTTGGGAATTAAAAAAAATATATAAATCAAAATAGCATTTATCCATCTGACATTCAATATAAAACAGTCAACAAAACCAATAAAAAATATAAACACAAATGAAAAAAAATATGTATAAAATATTTCATTTTAATTACATAAACCTATATATTTGTATAGTAGTGTTATTATAAACAAACGCCGTATGAAAAACTCAATCTGTTACCTTATTTTTCTGTTCTGCTCATTTCCAATTTCAGTTTTTTCCATAGTGGATGAAAATGAACCGATTTTAAGATGTATGGACAGCGTTATTATCCATAAATCATCCTATCATATTCAAAAAGAAAAAGAGATTCAGGATTTAAAAGAACGTCTTTTCCGTTCTTCCGATAACATGGAAAAATACAATCTATACGGTACTTTATTCAATGCATACTTACATTATCAGGCAGACTCAGCTTTATGTTACGTAGAAAAAAAAGCAAATATATTGCCCTTTTTAAACCATCCCGAATTGGAAAATGAAATCATCATTAACAAAGCAGAAGTTATGGGAGTTATGGGAATGTACAACGAAGCTTTTGCACAATTAAACCAGATAAAACCATTACAGCTAGATACCACTCAGTTGATTTATTATTATCATACATCAAGAGCTTGTTACGGTTGGATGGCAGATTATACAACCAGTCAGCAAGAGAAAATAAAGTATTTACAAAAAACCGATTTATACCGGGATTCCATTATAGCCACAGTCAAGCCCGGTGTAGACAGGGATATTGTAAGAGCGGAGAAAATGATTATAAACGGAAATCCTGATTCCGCCATTATCGTATTGGAACGTGCATTGCATACAGCTTCCGACAATCGCCAAAAAGGATTTATATATTATACGCTGGCCGAAGCCTTTGAAGTAAAAAAAGATACGAAAAAAACAATTCAGTTTCTTGCACAAACAGCCATAATAGATTTACAGTCGTCCGTCAAAGAATATGCATCTTTGCAGAAACTGGCATTACAAGTATATGAACAAAATAATACCAGTCGCGCATACAAATACCTCACTTGTTCAATGGAAGATGCCGTAACATGCAACGCACGTTTAAGATTCATTGAAGTCACTAAATTTTTCCCTATTATTGACAAAGCCTACAAATTACAAGAAGAAAAAAAACGTGCCATATCACGTGCATTACTCATTTCTGTGAGTTTGTTATCACTTTTCCTGATTGCCGCCATTTTTTATCTATACCGTTGGATGAAAAAGCTGTCGGCCATGCGTCGGGACCTAAGTATTGCCAACAAACAAATGCGAACCGTTAATAAAGAATTAGAACAAACCGGAAAAATCAAAGAAATGTACATCGCCCGATATTTAGACCGTTGCGTTATTTATTTAGATAAGTTGGAATCTTACCGCCGTTCCCTAGCCAAACTGGCAATGGCATCAAAAATAGAAGACTTGTTTAAAGCCATCAAATCAGAACAGTTCCTGCGGGATGAACGTAAGGCTTTTTATATGGAGTTTGACAAGTCGTTTCTTGAATTATTCCCTCATTTCATATCGGCCTTTAATCAACTGCTGGAAAAAGACGCACATATATACCCTAAGTCAGGAGAATTGCTCACAACCGAACTTCGCATTTTTGCATTAATCCGCCTTGGTATAACCGATAGTAATCAAATCGCTCACTTTCTTGGTTACTCACTCGCCACCATCTATAATTACCGTAGTAAATTGCGTAACAAAGCTCTGAATAACAAAGAAACATTCGAACGTGATGTAATGAGATTATAAAAATTCAGGAAATAAACTATTATCATATATCTGTAAAATACCATCATTAAAAAAGTCCAAACAGGCTATGTAATCTCCAACTACAGCTATATCATAAAAAACATTTAAATTTTCTTTTGAAGATAATATTACAGCACCTTTTAACTTCCCCTGAGGCTGATACAAAATATATTGATCCCGCATTTGAGTACAGCCAATACAAATCAGAATAAATAGAAACACAATATTTTTTCTAAAAGAATCATAGTTTTACTTTCATACCTGAATAATGCTGTTCAATATAAGAATTATTATAACATTATTACTCTTACAGTTTCGAAATATTCGTATTATTTTAACTATTATAAATACACACAAAAAAGAGACTCCTTTTTAAGAGCTATAAACATTCTATATTTTACTTAAAGATAGAACTTTTGTTCCCCGTCTTTATAAATAAATAATTTTTCTTCTTGTCCCCGCGTTAAATCCCTTAACCAAAGAACAGCGTTTCGAGGAACATTATACAACAAATAATTCGTTTCCGCTATTTGTTTTCCCAATGAAGTCCAGCCTTTATCACCATTAAAAAAAAATAACTCATATTCATCTCCTATGCGGATAAAGTTGTCATCATTCCGGGGAATAAACATGAGTTTCTTTGCCGTGACCTCTTTTGAGAAATCGAGCAACAGCGAACTGCCTGTTTCCTCTGCCGTATAAAATGTCAGCGGGTCGTTGTCTTTTATGTTCTTAACCTCAGCGGGGAGCTTCTTATCCGGGAAGAGATAAGGCAACTCGTGCTCCATCTTATCGTCGGCATAAAACGCCAGCTCGGCAAACTCCAGTTTCTTGCCTGGAGAAGCCGTGCAGCGTACATACCTGAACTTCATGTCCGGAATCTGCACGACATTATAATTCGTCCGGATGGTATCCGTTATTTTATGAAGCAGGAGAGAAGGCTCAAACGCTGCATTCCTTGCACACACCATAGAGACATCGAGCACATTATCCAGATGAGCCGTTATCCGGGTTGCCAAAGGTGTTTTGCGAATGAGTCTGACGGTCTGCATCTGCGAAGTGTCCGGCGTATAATAATGCAAAGCGCGTCCGTTGAAGAAGAAAGGGTTGCCTGTGGTTTTCAGGCCCTCCTTCGTATATGTTGCCGAAAAATACAACAAACCGGTTCCCATATTCTTAAATACGGCTTTTCCCTTCTCTATAGGAGCAACCGCCTGCGGAACCCAACCTTTACGCCCAAAAGCACATAAATAAAGATTCTGTTCGCCTTCCATATGAGGAATTTCTATTGACAGCGTATTTTCTCCATAATATTCAGCCGTTACATCCTGAATCAAATTATTCTCTATAATCTTATGTAGTCCTCGGAATCCGATTCCTTTTGCAGAACTAGCAGATTGTTCTGCATAACATTGCCTGTATATTTTCCGTTTGGGGCGAATATCATCATCATTTCTTCCTCGTTTTATGCCTTTAATATCAAAATCAGTTGTAACTAATTGGCCGGTCGTATCCTTAACAGACACCCAATAATGAGTAAAAGACAAATCATAATAGAAATAAAGCATGTCTAGATTTGCAGGTATTCCTAATGAGCGTAAAACATAAATAGCAAAGTCGACAACTTCCTTACAACCACCCAACCGTTCTCGTAGTAAAAAAGAAGCTCGGTAACGAGGCAACTCAAAAGGCATCAACAGGTTATTAGGAAGCCATTCTTTCCCAAGAAAAGCAGAAAGTGCATTACTTGCCTCTATCACATCTGTGCCCTGGTACAAAGAATCCAGTACAGGCGAAAAACGTTCATAATACTCTTTCTTCCACGATGCCAATGGTTCATGCTCTATACGGTAAGGCAAAATCATTCGACAAAAATCATCGAATGAATAATATTTAGCCCAAGGACGTTCCTGCCAGACTTTGAAAGAAAAGTCTATGTTTTCAATCAGATAGTCGGCTTTAATAACCTGGCAATCGTATACTTTGCGCGCTTTTGACAATTTATTCTGTATCTCTACTATGCGATAGGCATCACCCTGGTCCAGCTTGTTTTCTCTAACTGTTTTTATTTTTAGCTGTTCCAACTCATCAGCATGCAGAATCTCCAGGCTATAGTGCTGCGGCATGTTTTCGATAAGGAAACGGGCAGCTTTCAACTTTAAAGTATCATCTTTATAGTGTGTCAACACCTTTTCTAACTCTATGTGATTATCACCTGCAAACTTCAACGCTGCTACCAAACGCTTGTCTTCTTCAGAAGAACAAGACAACAAACCCGCAATAATGATAAAAATGAAGTATCTGTATATATTACTAATTTGCATACTTTTCGAACCTTTCTTAATTATAATCACAGGTTAAAGATAAACAAAACCAATCTCTGATACTTATATAATTCTGTCAAGGATGATTTTTTTCATAATTTACGTATTATTGACAAGAATTCATAATTCAAATGTTATTAGCACAAAATCAGGATTAAGGCCAATCGCATAGAGTTGGTTGTTTTGAGGAGAGGCTGCCAAACGCAGGATGGGCATACCCAGATCCAGAATCTTAACCAAATTGAGGTCGTAGTCATATAAGAATACGGTATGGGGAAGCTTTGTAAAATCGCGCCCTACGGTCTGCTCATCCGTTTGATCCACCTTTCTATCCCGTTCCAATGTTACAATGTAATCGGAAGTCAAAGCCAAATCGCCGGCTCCCCTCTCCTTCTTATTATAAGATAGTTTCCCCTGCGACACTGAACATTCATCGGTAGCCAACAACTCTTTATACAAATCAAATCTGTTCTTCTTTTTCTGATATACTGCGACATAAGGGAACATAAATGTTGTATATACCAAGCATTCCCTTTTAGGGTGATACATAACCTGGCCTTGAAAACAAGCATAAGAATCATCTACCTCTTCCAGAAAAGGGAGCTTCCCGAAAGCGTCGTTTTGTCCTTTAGATACAAAAGTAAAAGGTTGCTTTTGTGCCGGATTAAAATAAATGAACTGTTGTTCATTCAGCGGAATGATGCTTGTGATATTTTTTAAAGATTGCGTTGTGGCCTTTAATATACCCGGTTTGTTTTGCACAACGCTATCAAGAGAGAAAACAATTTGTTTATCCGCATTTAGATCATATACGTAAAGACAGTTATCCGGATAACTCATTAGTTGAGGTGTAGAAAACTCGTACGGGCCTCCCCCTACAGAAACAAATTGTTTAATATCATCCCCATTAACCGGATCCAATACGTGTACTACGTTCTCTGCATTAAACGGGTCTGTCCATAAGATAAAGTTTTCAGTTCGTATCAACTGCCCGGGCATTGCAGATTCAAGATCCCGGCTTACAATATCTACTGCTATTGTGCTTCGTTCTATCTCTGTTGTTTTATTTTTTGAACATGCGGTTAAAAGTATAAACACAAGAAGCAAGGCTTTATATATTTTCATTTTGTTTTTAGTTTTAATAGGGTGATTTGAAATAGCTTTTCAGAACCACCCTTTTATTAATTTACATCATTACAGAGCAATTCGCTCTCTTCGTAAATATATATAACTAACACGTTGATATTTGCTAGATTTTAAATTAACCTTCACATCACTTCGCTGATTTACATATTATTGACGAATTGCATATGAATGGTTTTGACCATCTTTACCATAACAAGATGCAGAATACCAAACAGCAATACAACCTGTTGTTGCTGTAAAATCACCACTACTCTCTCCTGAAGCCAACGCTTCCACATTATCCAAAGTCATATCAGACAACGTTACATTACTCTTACTTGCATTCACATTCCAAGCTGCAGCAACAGCAACTATCACTACAATACTTATTCCTATTATTTTTTTTCTCATAACAAATTAATTTATATTTTATTTATTACTCATCGTCTCTAAATCTACTATTCTTCGAAAGAGAGAGTTATATATTACTCCAATTCTTCATTACATTTGTACCATCACCTCCTTTCTATTTTAGGTGGAGACAATCAGGGAAGTTTGCTTTAGCGTTCACAAATCTGCAGGCATTCTTCCCTTTTTCTCATTATAGAGCCTGTCCCCTTATTTTCAACTGTGTCGGTTGTTCCGTATTACATTTTATCATAATGGTTTCGTCGAACATGCCGAACGCTTTAGGTGGCATATCAGCAAGTAAACTTGTTCCTTAAATAACCAATAAACTATCTCTTGAATTTTACTCGTAATCCAAACTAAAATAGTCAATCCTTTCAACTTTAAATCCATAACAATCCAAAGAACCGGTTCCTAAACAATATGCAGTACCTCCGCCTTCTCCTGCAATAGTGCTATGATAAATGAGTTGTTATCCGGGTTATCAAGGCGTCTTTCGGATCAACTTAACTGTTTCTACATCCATCTTATTATTCCGTTTTCATACATAAATATGCGTTCCATGTTCTTTTGGAGTTGAAAGGAGTCATTCTCTATTCTGTACAGAGTTCCCATTGGAACATCTTTAAAAATAAGAATATCGTTATTCCCTTTTTGCTCATTAAAAGGGAGCCAGCCAATATCCCAGTAGTATAGTTTGTATTTGCAATCCGGACGCATCCGGCTGACGGTATAAGGCATATAATCAATACCGGTGATATAGTTTTCCGGCATATTAAACCGAATTCTTTTTGTACCTTTCTTTTTACAGATAGCCTTTAGACCGGTGGCTGATCGATTATCTGTTAACATAGATATGGATTCTTGTTTGTTTATAGGTATTACTTCTGTTTCTAATGTAACATTCGTAATCCGTCTAGTTTCACTATTGTTGTCTTTAGTGAAGAATGCAATTTCACATAAAGATAGTGTATCGGAGGGCATTTCAATTTCTATTGATTTATATTTGTGCGGACTGTCTACTTCGATATGGTTTTCCCACATATCAGTTAAATCGCCCATAATGCCTAGTGTATCGATCTGATTCCCATCTTTACGGATACCGGTAATTACGGAACCTATAAGCGGGTGTAATGCCTTAACTTTATCCTCTGTTTCCCAGAAACACCCGATAGACCTGGTGTATATATCCCCTTTTTGCCCGGATGGATGTAGGTATGTAATTTCTCCTTGATCTGAAAGATAAAAAGGATTACAGATGGGTTTTATATGTCCGTGTTTGTAAAGTCCGGCAATATAAACAATATCTTTTCCCATGCCTTTAAATGAAACTTGCTTGTCATTAATCTTCCCCCATTGAACCGGAATCCAATCTCTATAACCATACACACAAATGTAGGCATACTGTTCTTCCGGATCAACGGAAGGGGGAAGGGGTATGGTAATGTTTGCCGTATCAAAATATTGATAAGATACATCCATTAGTCTGGGATTCCGGAATAAAGCCGGTATTTCTTTTCTTTTTACTTGTTTGTCAAACAGAGGGCCTTGCCTGTTCACAGAGAAGGTCTGTCTGTATACTTTGGGCAGTCTGAATTTCCCCCATGCTTTATCGTATGCTTTATTGTTGAAGATTACTTTATAATTCCATTTATCATCATTCCAGAAAGGTTCAAATGGATAGGCTTCATTATTCACAATAAGCGTATTCCATGTATGCGGATTATTGCGGTTCCCTCTGGCCGGAACGAAATCTGTACAAACTGCCATCCCCATAGATGCCAGTAATAAGGAGTTATGCCAGCTTTTGTCGCTGCATTGTCCGTATTTTATTTTTTCCAAAGTCTTTACACTATAGATAGGAATACTGGCTCCGTGATAATAATTGAAAAAAATATCTTTATATAAGTATAATAAAGAATCGGTTGCTTCAATGAAAGTTCTGCTACTGTCTTGAAATAGGCTTCCATATTTTTTATAATATTTTTCTCTGGAATCATCCAGAATTATTCCATTCTTGAAACGATAGGGTAAAATGAAATTACAGAACGTTTCAAAAGGAAGATTCTTGGTATAAGCATTTTTCTGCCATGCCTCAAAGGCTAGATCTATTTGTCTGATTAGCCAGTCTGCTTTGATTGTTTCTATATCCTTCTCTATTTTAGATGAGAGAAAATAACGTGACCTGTTTTCATCTGTCAGACTGTCAATTTCCAATTCCCATTCTTTTGGCCTTTCCCAATTATATTTTTGGGAAATAGCCTCATGACGGTTGTACAAATCACCCAGTTTTTCATCTTCGTTCTGACTAACAGAGTAATATTGTGGCATATTTTCGATTAAGAAAATAGCTGCTTTTTGTTTTAAAGGTTTTTTTTGATAATGCGATATGACTTTTTCAAGCTCTATCCGATTGGTTGATGATAAGGATAGGGCTTCTTCCAGCTGTTTATTTCTATTGAAATGGCAAGAACAAAATAGAATAGAACTTAACAAATAAACTGAAACATTGAATAGGTACATATATGTCTATTTTGATTTAAAAGGTTATACTTATTTTAAAGCATATCTTAAAATATCTTGTCCTCCTGCCGGATTAGAAGATATAGCATAAAGATAACGATTGTTTTTATCTACTGCCAAACATCGTAGATTACGATCAACTTGCCAGGTTTTTACATGTTTGCCATTCCATTTAAAGACAAGAATTTTTGATGAAGCTGTAAAATCAGTCGAGCCATCATATAGACAGTATACATATTTAGATGTAGAATAAATAGATGTAAAACATTTTACACTATTTATTACGTCTATTTTATTTTCAGACTGAAAAGGGATAAATGTCTGTTCCCCAAATTTGTAATTGGTTTTAATATTACCTTGCAGATCATAGAATGTGACATAATTTGTAAAACGAAAGGCTGAGACAATAGATTTTGAAGTTTCGTTTACGCATAAATTATTTATCAGGGCCATAGAAACTTTTGGCATATCTTTTATTATAGCAGGAGGAGTATCCACCCAATAATATCCAGAATCTGAATTATAGAAATAAAAGCAGAATTTTTTATAATCTGTTATAGGTACAGCATAAATCTCTTTCGAAGTAATATTATAATCCACACTTTTGCGAAGTCTTCTATCCAAGATTATACTATTAATATTTATTCCAGTATTAGACAGTTTGATATCTTTTAAATAAATACCATTATCTACTACACTGAGTTGATTGCCTACATTTTTACTACGATAATCTGATTGCACAAATTGGGGCGATATTAATCGATTATTATCTCCATTCCTTAAACAAAATATATCTGCAGGTTGAGAATCTTTCAGTGTATGGACTTGCATCACTGAATCACTTTTACTATCTAGTACCACGATATAAGAATCAGTTATTTGAATGTCATATAAATAACTGTTACAATCTTTGGTAAACAGCACACTACTATTGTCTAGTAACCTCACATTTGTATTAATGACTAAATTTCCGGATGGATGGTTACATGCAGAGATAAAGAATATACATACTGTCCCTATTAATAAATAAATGTGTTTCATAAAACAATGATGTTATTTCGGTTTAAATAAACATAATACGGGATTATCTTCTTCATTTATATTTTTAGCTATCTCTTGTAAGTCTTGTCGTGAAATGGAATTTCGTTTTAATGCTCCTGCACTAATATCTGTTATAAAGTAGTCATTATATACGCTTTTTATGTGCCCTATTCCAACCAGGCCTGTCAGTTTAATAAAATCAGTACCGCTATATTTGCAACTAGATTGTGTATTTTTATTATAAAAACAAATGTACCCGTTTGCTCCTTTAGCATAAAAACAAGCACTAATGTAGTTTTTCGTCTCTTTTATATTGCAAGCAGAAATATAGTTAGAAGTCATTATTGCACTTGCATAATTTTTGCTTGCTTCTTTTTTAAGCCAATCTAAAGGTGCAAATTTATGATTACCCAGATTTATCGTAAAGTGCTCTTCTGCCTTTTGAGAAGTAATATGATAAACAGTAGACTTAAATGGTATGTTTAAAAATATCTCTCCGCCATTTTGATAGAAAAAACTTCCTGCTGCTACTCCATATTGTATAGAAAAATCAACCGGGAGTAAATATTGTATATGGTTTAGTTTGTTGTCTGTTATTTTTATGTAATATGATATTCTTTTTTCTGTTTCAAATCCATTTCCAAGATACCATGCAATATCCCCATTGGAAAACCATGCACACTCTTGAAAATACTCTGTTTTTTGTGTTGAAATCAACTTGTAATCATTTAATTGATAATGTAGTAATTTACACGAAACAGCATCAGCTAAAGTTATTACATGCGCAATCGAATCAAGATGGAATGTACAGACATTTAAGTATTCATTTGGACCTTCGCCCAAAGAGCCAATCTGAGCAATAAATTTGCCAGAGGTATTAAACACAAGTACTCTAGACAATTTACCATCAAGTATAAATAATTTATTATCATATATTTTCACATCTCGTATACTTGACAAAAGAGACTCTGTTGTTGTCTCAAGAGGTATAAATTGGTAGTCTAAAATGTTTTTGATAGAAAAATTGTTATTGTCATTAATGACAATCGTGTTAGTTTGTATCGTTTTTTGTTCAGAGCATGCAAAAAAAGATATTACTATCAATATAATTGAATATTTGAGCATAACTTAGATATTTGATTTTTAGAGAGAATGCTAAATAAACATTCTCTCTTTATTACTTAATTTATTTATGCTTTAGACTGATTCTAGCATACACTAGTTCCTCCAGCAGTACATGTTTTTTGTAAGTGTGTATTTCCAAAGCCCCCTTCCCAACTCATATAAATATACCATGTTCCAGGAATATCATATTCTCCACTTGCTAACGCTTCCACGTTATCTAAAGTTAAATCAGATAATGTGATTTCATTTTTATTTTCATTCACATTCCATGCTGCTGCTATCGCAATCATTGCAACTATAGCGATTCCGAATAATTTCTTTTTCATGATATTTTTTTGTTTATAAGTTTATTAATCTACTAATTTTTTAGTCTACTGTTCTCTGATAAAAAAATTTACAATTCTTAAATTCTTCTTACTTTTGTGCCATCACCTCCTTTCTATTTTAGGTGGAGACAATCGGGGAAGTTTGCTTTAGCGTTCACAAATCTGCGGGCATTCTTCCCTTTTTTTCATTATAGAGTTTGTCCCCTTATTTTCAACTGTATCGGTTGCTCCGTATTACATTTTATCATAATGGTTTCGTCGAACATGCCGGAATTTTTGCGAGTCATCTCAACAGTAACATGAAGTAACTCTCCCGGTTTGGCAGGATGTTTATCGAATGTAGCAATGGCGCAACCACAGGTAGTGCTGGTGTCAAGTATGACCAAAGGACTACTTCCTGTATTCTCTACGATGAAATCAGTCTTTTTTGTATCTCCAACTTGAAACTCGCCTAAATTCACTTCTGAAGTATTTACTTTTGCTGTTGTAATGATCTGTTTATTGTCGATTTGCACATCTTTTGATAGTTGCCTCAAGTACAATTCTTTTACAGCCAGATTATAAACTGGATTTCCGATTACTGCAACTTTATTATTTTGATCCAATAAAAAAGTTTGGAAAGTTATATCAGAAGGAAAGTTATTTTGCTTATTAAGCTTATCTTCCCTATCTATACAAACAGGAAAATTAAATCTGTCTCTTTTTAAGATATAACGTATTTCTTTCAAATCTTTTGGATGAAAAACAAAAAGAAAAGGCACCTGACCGCCAGTTATAGAATCAACCTTGACTATTAATTCTTTCCACTTAGGTAATTGTAGTTTGCAACTTGTACAGCCAATAGAATCTACATATACAAGTAGTTTATAGTTATTCCTTGATATTCTATAGTCTATCGTATCTTCCATATAGCGCGTAAAAACCATATCGGCAGGAAACATAATTTCTCGTCCTTGCCAATACTCCACCAATTGCGTTATCGTCTCTTTCTTCTTATCCTTACAGGAAAGATAAAGAAAGGATATAATGATTAATAGTATTATATTCTGGTATTTCATAATTATATTGTTTGACTCGGAAAGGATAACTATCCGTTTTAAATCTACTCGTCTAGTTCTAATCCCCTATACCATATATGGCTTACTTTGTTTCCACAACAATCAAGCGAGCCTGTTCCATAGCAATAGGCAGCACCTCCTCCTTCACCAGCCGCCAATGCTTCCACATTGCTATTCAGATAAATATCCTTAACAACGTGCTCTTTGTCTACTAAAAAGGCGGAAGCTGAAATGAGGCTTACCACGTTTATCACAATTAATTTCCCCTTTAATGTCGTTGTTTTCATAATTCTGTTATTATTATTTGTAAAACAATAGAATATAATCAAACAACCGCTCATTTTGTCGATGACAAATCGATGACAAATTAATTACATTATTTGTCATCAAATATTGGACTGTCTTTAAATAAATTTTGTTATCTTTGTTATTTTTCAATTTTTGTTTAAATGAAACCAACCCATAAAAGAAATGCCTTCCTTGCCCTTATGATCTGTACAATCATTGCAGGGATATTGATCATCGGTAAAAACTACGATACCGACAAAAGCTCTATTCTGAAAGAGGCCGAACGGCTATTCAACAAATCCATACTTCTTGATAAAGACAGGAGAGAAAAAGATGTTCCTTTCCCAAAGATAATTGCTCCTTTGGAGAGTACTCCACAAAGTTTATCTGCAGATATCTGAGAAAAGCACCCGTTGCATATTATCACACAAACGGAAGATTCCGTAGCCCTGACTGAGAGGGAAAGCAGCACGGAGTTGCTTACAAATAATGATATGGAATATCTTTTCGAACAAATGTATTTGTTCGAAAAGAATCCGGTTAATGTATTATCTCTCGACAGCATCTTCTCCGAATCATTACGTCAAAACGGAATTCCGGCACAAACGGCCGTTATGTATGAGGGGGATGGGATTAAACATTGCAGCACGACCGATTCTTCTTTCTATGCTTCCGCCTTAAAACTGGATGATGTTGTTTTACTCTTTTGCAGCATGACCCCGGACACTATTTTTGTATCGATACGCTAAGAGCCGGGGTGTGGAAGGATGAGATGTCTACCAAAAACGCCCTCATTCAAACTGTTAAACGCTTGCGAGAAGACCTGAGGTTCATACCTGACCTAAAGATAGAAAACAGTAGGGAGAAAGGCTATCGGCTACAAATTAAAAATAAAACAAAAAAGGATGCCCGTAAATGAGCATCCTTCCATATCCAACTAATTTATTAACAACTAATTATTTCAATAAAGAGCAAGGACAAAGGTTGTCTTTTTCAATGTCTTTGAAATAGTTATAAGTACCTACTTTTATTTCGGCACAAGCAGCTTCGTCGGCTACAATAATGCCTTTAGGATGTAATTGTAAGGCTGTGATTGTCCACATCTGGTTTACAGAGCCTTCAACAGCTTGCTGCAAAGCGCGGGCTTTGTTGTGCCCGTTTACCATGATAAGCACTTCCTTTGCATCCAGCACTGTGCCTACGCCTACTGTTACAGAAGTCTTCGGAACCTTATTCACGTCGTTGTCGAAGAAACGGGAATTGGCAATAATCGTATCGGTTGTCAACGATTTGACACGTGTACGTGAAGCCAGGGAAGAACCCGGTTCGTTAAATGCGATATGTCCGTCCGGTCCGATACCGCCCAAGAATAAATCTATACCGCCAACAGCTTTCATCTTGGCTTCATAAGCTTCACATTCGGCTTCCAGATCGGCTGCATTACCATTCAGAATATTTACATTTTCAGGTTTGATGTCAATATGGCTGAAGAAGTTATTCCACATAAAAGAATGATAGCTTTCAGGGTGGTCTTTAGGCAAACCTACATATTCATCCATATTGAAAGTGATTACATTCTGAAATGAAATAACACCTTGTTTGTTCAATTCGATCAGGTTCTTATACATACCCAGCGGAGAAGATCCGGTAGGCAGGCCAAGTACAAATGGTTTTTCAGCTGTAGGATTTGCTTTCTTAATCTTTGCAGCAACATAATTAGCAGCCCACTTTGAGAGTTGCTCGTAATTAGGTTCGATAATCAGTCTCATAACGATGTATTTAAATCGGTTATTAAATAGTTTTCAGTTTAGATGCCATTGCTTCGCCTAAAGCAATGCAGCCGTTGTATTTATCGGCACTCAAAGCCTGTTTCTGCTCAACCGGAGCAGCTACTGTCTCCCATTTCATTTTTTCACCAAATGCAGTCAGTTTCTTCACCGCTGCACCCGCCCAGGTAAATGAGCCGAAATAAGCATAATAACGGTTCTTTACCTCACGCGCTTCTATCTTACTCAAGATCGATTCCACCTCAGGAAACAACTGGTTACAGTAAGTAGGACTTCCTATAATGACTCCTTTATACTTAAAGATATCTTTCAAAATATATGAAGCCGGACTCTTGCTAACATTGTGCATTACTATATTACGAATTCCATTAGCCGCCAGCGAAGATGCTATTGCCTCAGCCATCTGTTCAGTATTACCATACATGCTGCCATAAACAATAACTACACCTTCTTCTCCTTCATAACGGCTCATACGGTCGTAAATATCGATTGCTTTCGCAATGTGTTCACGCCATACCGGACCATGAGTCGAGCAAATAGTTTTAATTTCCAAAGCCGAGAGCTTCTGTAAAGCTTTTTGTACCGGACTACCATATTTACCCACAATATTAGAATAATAGCGGATCATCTCGTCCCAGTAGTGCTCTACATTCATTTCAGAATCAATTACGCCACCATCCAAAGTGCCATATGTACCGAATGCGTCGGCAGAAAACAGAATCTTGTCCGTAGCATCATAAGTAACCATCACTTCAGGCCAGTGTACCATCGGAGCCATATAGAATGTCAGCTTATGGTGTCCCAGACTCAACGTATCGCCCTCTTTTACTTCGTGTAATCCTTCATTGATGCCATGGTAACCGTCAAGCATACCAAAAGTTTTACTGTTTCCTATGATCTTTACATTCGGATATTGCTGACGTAACAGGCGGATACTTCCGGCATGATCGGGTTCCATGTGATCTACAATCAGGTAGTCCAGTTCGCGTCCGTTTAAAGCATCAGCTATTTTTTTCAGAAAAATGTCGGAATAACATACATCTACCGTATCAATCAATACAGTCTTTTCGTCCACTATCAGATAGGAGTTATAAGAAACACCGTACGGTAAAGGCCACATATTCTCAAAGAGAGCCTTCTGACGGTCATTTACTCCAACATAATAAACTTTATCAGCTATTTCTTTTAACTTATACATCTTTTATCAGTTGACAAATTACAGTTGACAAGTGACAGATACGACAAGCGGTATTTTGCTGTCGATTGTGAATTATCAATTGTCAGTTAGTTTTGTTTATTCTTAGTAAGCGCCCTCCATACGAAGTAGCAACCGGCCAATACAAATGGAATGCTGAGCAATTGCCCCATATTCAGAATCATATCGGCTTCAAAATCTTCCTGGTTATTTTTCAGGAATTCTATAAAAAAACGTGAACCAAACACACATATCATGAAAACACCAAAGATAAGCCCTTCTTTCTTCCAAGCCTCTTTCTTAAAGTACAACCACATACAAATGCCAAAAGTAAGTAAATAACAAATAGCTTCATATAGTTGTGTAGGATGGCTCGGGACACTGAAGACCGGCTCGGCTCCCATTCTCCATGCATGCAGGTTTTCTATAAAACGGAATCCCCACAACGCATCCGTAGGATGTCCGTAAACCTCGTGGTTCATCAGGTTTCCCAGACGTATCATAGCAGCAACCAAACCGGTGGGAACAACCAATTTATCGAACGTCCACAACATGCTTTTATGTGTCACACGTTTTGAATAAAAATAGATAGCAATAACTATACCCAACGTACCGCCATGACTTGCCAGACCGCCTTCCCAGACTTTTAATATTTCAATCGGATTGGCCAGATAATAACCCGGAGCATAAAATAAACAATGTCCTAAACGGGCACCGATCACTGTTCCCAATACAGTATAAATAAGCAACGAATCGATCCATGCAGGAGGCAACTTTTCATCCTTCCACATCCGGTTCACAATCGTATAACCTATCCAGAAACCAATAGCAAACGCAAGTCCGTACCAGCGTATTTCACGGGATCCAATAGAAAAAATGGCGGGATCAGCCGTCCAGGTAATAAAATCCAGCATAATTAAACGAGTCTTTTTATTAAGTCTTCTCTTTCGCCGTATAACATATCAATTACCGGCAATTCTATCATGGTATAAGCACCCGGCTTCTGTTTGAAGCTTGCACGAGCTACAGACACAAGGATTTGTGCTGTCAGTGCAGGATTATTAATTTTCATATCAAATTCGATCAACTGGTTCTGTGTCTTTCCGGAAACACCTTTACGAACCAGATTGACTCCGTGCCCCATATCCAGTAAATTGTCTACAGACTCTACCTGCATAACATGTGTTTCGTCATGGGCAAAATATTCGTCTGATTTAATGGCGGCAGCTACCTGCTTGAAATCATAACCGTCTTTTACCTCTATATATACCATACGACGATGAACACCGGTGCCCAAAGGTATAGTCATACTCAAAGCAGCTTTTACGCCATCAATTGCTTTTACAGCCACCGTATGTCCCATACTCATACCAGGGCCGAAATTGGTGTAAGTAATTCCTTTCGGAACCATAGCTTCCAACAGCGCACGAACCACAGAATCACTTCCCGGATCCCAGCCGGCTGAAATGACAGCTACCGTATTATGTGCCTTTGCCACTGCATCCAATGAACGGCGCAGGTCTGCAATCCCACCATGAATATCATAGCTATCCACCGTATTAATTCCAAGCGACAAAATTTCTTTGGCAAACTCTTCCACCTTACGTGTAGGAGTAGCTAATACGGCTACATCCACCTTATCTAACTTCGTAATGCTATCTACAACGGCATAAGCCTTCAATTCGTCAGGTATATCTTCGGGGTTACGACGTACAACACCTGCCACTTCAAAATCGGAAGCAGCTTCCAGGGCCTCTAATACATACTTTCCTATGTTGCCATATCCAACAATGGCGGCTCTAATCTTCTTCATACTTTGTTTTTACTTTTCAATCAGCTGCAAAGTTAATCATTATTAAGCACTAAAAGTAAGGCAAGATGTTGTTTTTGTTTAAAAAGGGAAGAGGCAACAATCCAACCATTAAAAAAAAGATCCCGATCATTTTACAAAACCATCGGGATGATTTGAAAAAATGATCGGGATCTTTTCAAAAAAGGTTAAATATATATCCGCTTATTTTCTTACAAAGTCATTTGGGAAAGTTGTCTCCTGCTCTACTCCTGCTTTAGTACGAATCCATGAACGGAAGGAACGTTCGCCTTCTTTCATTTCAATAACACGGGCACCATTCGGCACATGGTTGTATTCTGTATTACCTCCTGTGAAACGTCCGTAAGCCAACAAAATCCCTTTCCAGTAAACAGCATAATCATCATCATGATCATGGCCTACAAATACCCCCATGACATCCTTACTTTGTTTCATAGCCGTAAAAAGACCTGAGTTCAACGGAGAACAGCAAACTACTTCCTTGCGAATGCCATACATACAAGAAGCCATGTCCGAAGCAGCCTGGGCATATTCGGGCAATGCTATATGGAAGAACGCCAAAGCAGGAAGAACCTCACCTCCATTGTTTTTTGTAAAACCCGCACTGCGGTTCAGATACCAGTTTATCTGATCAAATTTGATATAATCATATCCATCTACACCTTCCAGACCACTATAAGCATTAGAGTCAAAACAATACAGAACTGCAGCCGTTTTATTTCCATCCGAAGATTTAACCGGCAAAGCACAATTTCCTGTGCCGGATATTTCGGGGACCTCATCTACAGTGATATTATAAGGCATATCCGCAACAGCAGCAAACAATTGATCGTTCGTCATCCCCTGTTCATGATCATGATTACCAAAAGTAATAGCAAAAGGTATTTTACGGTCGGACACGGTCTTCAGCACATTCCGCAAATTCTGGTCAGCAGGTTTGCTGTAAATTATATCACCGGTAAAAACTACCAGATCCGGTTTTTCGACATCCAGCACTTGGTTCATACGTTCAAACGCAATGTCGGAACGTTGATCCTGCCACACAACGTGTAAATCAGTAAATTGTACGATTTTAAACGTTTTATCTTTGTTGAATTTCAGTTCCGGCTTCTGGGCATATCCCAGAGAACAAACGCCCAGGCACAATAAGCCTAATGCAACAATTTTCTTTAAATCCATTTCCTACGTATTTTATATAAGTTTGTAATATGTTACTCTATCATTTTCACCCATTTCTCCCCACTCGAACCTGCAGCAACCATTGTCTCAATAAATTGCATGCCGCGTACGCCTTCCTCCACTGAAGGGAAATCCGAATATTCCAACTTTGGGACTTCTCCTTTTTGTAAAGATCGCAATGCCAAAGAAAAATTCCGGTATATATTGGCAAAAGCTTCCAAATAACCTTCGGGATGCCCGCCTGGAACCCGTGAATTATGAGCGGCAATAGCCGACATATACAAGTTTGATGTACGGACCATCTCTGCCGGACGACCGGGATAACGAAGAATCATAGTATTCGGTTCTTCCTGACGCCATTCCAAACCGCCTTTTTCACCATATATCCGTATTGTCAAATCGTTTTCTACTCCTGCCGCAATCTGGGTGGCTGTTAACACGCCGGCAGCTCCGCCTTCATAATGAATAAAGGCGGCACCGTCATCATCAAGACGGCGGCCAGGCACAAACGTATTCAATTCCGCACATATTTCAATTGCTTTCAATCCGGTTATATATTCCGCCAGGTTAAAAGCATGCGTACCGATATCACCCATACAACCGGCTTTTCCGGAACGCTTCGGATCTACACGCCAAGAGGCCTGCTTATTGCTTCCGGCACAATCATCATAAAGCCACCCCTGTATGTAAGAGACATAAATACGGCGAATTTTACCTAAATCGCCCCGCCGTACCCGCAACCGGGCTTCTTTAACCATCGGATAGCCGGTATAAGTATGGGTCAGGGCAAACAACAGGCCTGTATCTTTAACCTTTTGTTGCAACGATTTAGCTTCTTCCAAAGTAAAAGTCACCGGTTTATCCAACACCACATGGAAACCATGTTCCAATGCCAACATTGCCGGGTCAAAATGAAGATGATTAGGCGTAACAACCGATATAAAATCCATACGTTCACCTACAGGAAGAGAGGCTTCCTTTTCTATCATCTCTTTATATGTATTGTAAATACGATTTTCTGGCAAGAACAAAGAAATACCTGTACGTCTGGAGTTTTCGGGATCGGAACTAAAACATCCGCAGACCAATTCTATCTGTCCGTCCAGGTTAGCCGCCATGCGATGAACAGCTCCAATAAAAGAGCCTTCGCCCCCACCTATCATTCCCATCCTAAGTTTGCGATTCATGGTATTAACACTTTACACTACGATTAATTTCACGAGGTAAGCAAAACTAGATAAAAACAAAAGACCACTCTAATTTTCCGGCTTAATATTTTTTAAATACAGAAATAAATGCTTCTTTTGTAAGCATATTTATATTAATCATTCCAAACTATGAAAAAGAGAACGTTACTGGCTTTGGCCGGTATTTTTTATCTGGCTGGTTGCCAAGCTTTGGATTCCGATGCCATTAAGACAGGTGAAAAACAATATCCAATCCGGTTTTCACTCCAGCTAAAAGAAGAAATCGTATCATTTCCATCCGTACGAAGCATTCCGGACTTGTCAATTCCTGATCCAATTAAAACAAATAAATCTTCGGAAGCAGGCGACAATCTTTTCAACAAAATCGAATATATCGTATATGACAATTCCGAAAATCCTGAAAAATTTATCCGGCATAAACAGTTCACTTCGGCAGATGACGACTTTACCATTATTTATGATTCTCTTCCTGCAGGAAATTATAAAATAGCATTTCTCGCCCACTCTTCCGAAGTTGTTGAACTTTCCGGGAACATGTTTAAATCAGATCAAGTTTCAGATGCATTTCATGTTTGCGAAATAATATCTGTAGGAACTAACGATATCAATAAGAGCATAGAGTTAAAGCGTGTTGTCAGCCGGATAGAATTTGTATCGGAAGAAATGGTTCCTGCAACACTAAAAAGTTTCGACATCGAAGTCAAACCTTATTTTAACCAGATTAATATTTTCACAGGAGAAGGTGCTACACAAACAAATACATATACTTTCCCTCACCTGTTTACGGATGAAGAAAAAGGTACAAATAATTTTACACATAGCTTCTATACATTCATACCTTCCGGCGACCAAACAATATCCGCAACCTTAATTGCGACAGGCAATGATGAATCGCAGCATAAAAGGGAAGTCGGCAACATCACTCCTGTAATCAATAAAATCATTCGATATAAAGGAAAACTTTACTCACCGAAGAGTCCGGACGAAACATTCAGTTTAAGCGTTATAAATAATGGAGCATGGGATCAACCGGACAATGATATTCCTTTAGAATAAACAAAAAGTCAATAAAACCCTACCCAAGCCTGCGATTTTTAACGCATCCCTGGGTAGGTTTGCATTCGATTAATGCCCCAGTTTAGAAGCCGGATTTGCTGTTGCAGCACGATAACTCTGGAATGTAACCGTTAATGATGTAAGCAAAGCGATTATTAATAATGCTGCGATAAATACCCATAAATAAATAGGTGTCTTATAGGCAAAACTTTGCAACCATATATTTACCCCATAATAAGCAACAGGAATTGAAATAACGAAACAAACGAGTGTAGCCCGAAGAAAAGAAGAGTTTAACATCCAAAGAATCTGTCGAACTGTAGATCCAAATATCTTACGTACAGCAATTTCTTTTTCCCGGCCTTGTAATTCAAAAATAACCAACCCGAATACTCCGACCAAAGATAAAAACACCGCCAGAAGACATAGGATGGTAACCAATGCTCCTTGTTTTTGACTTTTATGGTAAAGCTTATCCAATACCGAATCAAAAAAATGAATATCGACCGGATATCCAGGCATTAACTCTTCTGTCACTTTGTGGATATGTTCGATCGCCGCCCGCGGATCTCCTCCGGCAATTTTCACATACGAATATCTTTCCGGTACCGTATGGCGATAATGATTCTTAGCCGATACCCAAAGCCCCAGCGGACGCAATTGCCTATACAAAGATTCATAGTGAACATCTTCAAAAATACCTACGATCTGCACCGGTATGTTATTATCAGAAATGTTTGTACCTACTATATCCGAGAGATCATTTATTCTTCCGGAAGTAAAACGGGAAGCTATATCCTTTGCCGCAGTTTCACTTAAGATACAGACAGGTTGACTATTACCCGGAGCTTCATCCGACGGACGGAAATATCGGCCGGCAATCATTTTAATATCCATTAATTCAGGGAAGCGAGAAGAAACACCAAACCAACTCATATAAGAATGTTGCCCCTCATAGCTATATCCTATAAAGGAACGGGACTCGTCCGAAACAAATTTAAACTCACTAAAGGCCACATCTCTGATATCCGGGCTTTCCAAAAGGCGGGCTTTGAACAGTTCACTTTTATTCAATGCCGCTCCCATACTTAATCTTACTTCCATGATATGGTCCTTATTAAATCCCAAATCAACATTTCCTATATATTTGTTTTGCAAAAAGACGAACAACGAACCGACAACCAATGTGATTGAAATAACAAACTGAAATCCGATCAGCAATTTCCGAGTATTCTTCGCTCTATCACTAAGTGCGAAAGTTTTATTCAGAGCCATCACCGGAGGGAAGGAGGTGATATAAAAAGCGGGATATATTCCGGCACACATACCACATCCTATCACAATTAATGACGTCATCGCTAAAATCCTCCAGTTGGAGAATAAATCTAACCGATGCCCCAACATATCTGCAATCCATTGAACATCACTTAAAAGAAAAACAAAAAACAGAGCTATAAAAAATGCCAGTACGGTAATTATTAAAGATTCCAGAACAAGATATCTCCGAAGCGTAGCATCCGAACTACCCAATACTTTTTGAATAGTAATCGACTTAGTGCGTATCGGAGCCAATGCAATAGAAAGGTTTATATAATTAACCATCGCAATACCAATAATCAGGACGGCTACAAAAAATAACATATTCGTCCTTAACTTATTGCCGACAGGAGCCGCATCTGCGCGTACCTGCTGGCCAAAATAAAGTTCAGTCAAAGGTCTGAGACGAATATCTTCAATCGCGAAATTTTTAAGAAACTCCTTGTTATTGGTCATATATTGATCAATGGTTGCAGGAACTGCTTCAGGAGATGACATCAACAGGTAACAATAATATGAACCGGTATTCCAATCATGCATCATTTCTTTTTCCATGATTGGAATATACAACGCATTTTTCAAACGGGTATTTCCCGGAAAATCACGATAAACCCCGCCGACTATATATGCCGGCTCAAAATGGAGTCCATATATGTCTGTACCTTCAGCACTTTCAAATTCTGAAAAGTAAACAGGTTTACCAACCGGATTACCTTCACCGAAAAATTTCCGGGCCATACTTTCCGATATCAATACCCCATCCGGATGGTTCAGGCAATCCGTACTACCGGCAACCATCTCAAAACCAAAAACTTTTGTATATCCGATAGTTATTCGTTCCACTTGTTCCATATAGCTCTTACCATCAACTTCTTTGCTGGTAGAAACACCTAAACGGACAGAGGAGTAAACCAGATTATTTGTAATAGCAGCTGCTTCTATACCGGGTGAAGCCGCAATAAAACGTTCAAGCTGTGGGCGCGAGAAATTAGCTTCCCATATCCCATCATTACGCATATTCTCTAGTTGAAATATTCTCTCTCTATCGGGTATAGATACATCAAAATTATATTCATAACTTACATGTATCCAAATCAGAATAAATAATACAAAAGCAAAACTCAACCCCAAAAGGTTAGTGGCTGTAGCCAACTTATAACGCGTTAGAACGTAAAGCAAATTTCTGAATGTACTTTGCATATTTAATTAATTTAGTTTTACCTGTAATAGCTATGACTTTATTCATAAATAATCAAAAAGTATGCCAAAACAAACAAACTATTAATTATCAACACATTAATATCACATATCACATTCAAAGGTGTCTAATTATTTGATAGTTGTGTAAAGAAATTAGACACTTTAGATATTAAACAAACTTGCCCAAGATTACGCTAAACTTGGGCAAGATTTTGCAGATTACACCAGGAGACGATTTTAAATTCATCCCCTTTTCTTATATAATCTTTTATTATTCAATTAAAAACAAAGCGGAAAAGCCAGTAACATCAAACACCTCTCTGATATCGTCATTCAGACCGTATAAACGCAATACTCCGTTTCGATGGGAAATTTTTTTCTGTAACAAAAGAAACACTCTCAATCCGGAACTACTTATATATTTAAGATCAGAACAATCCACTTTTACTTTCAAAGCCGTTCCGTTAAGAACAGGTTCTATTGTTTTTTCAAAATCAGCACTGCTATTCGTATCCAATCTACCGGAAACAATTACTACAACTTCCGGTCTTTCCGTAACTGTTACTTTCATATTACCATTCATATATTATGCTTTTATTTTTTTCTTCATAATCAAAACATTCTGTTTCTTTTCTCTCCTATAACTCACCTCATCCATTATCTGCTTAATTAAAAAGATCCCTAATCCGCCAATAGGACGTTCTTCTGCAGACAAAGTAATATCGGGATTTTCGCGTTTGGTAGGATCAAAAGCAATACCCGAATCTGTTAACATCAGGGTCAGCCAGCCTTTGTCATATGACACTACAATATTTATAGAACAACCTTTTTCGCCCGGTTTATATGCATAAAAAATAATATTGGATACTGCTTCTTCCAGAACCAGATTTAGTTTCATCCGGAATGCAGACGGCAGATGGAACTCTTCATCCACGACCTCCAGAAAATCATTTATCCGGTCTAATTCCTTAATATCATTTTCAATACACAATGTCTTTTGCATATATTCCCGAGTTTGGGGCTAAAGGTATCAAAAAAATAATTCCTTCCGAGAGAAAATAAAATTTCTTTCGGAAGGAATTATGATTTCTAGCGGATGTAGTAGTCTCGCCGGGAATCGAACCCGGATCTAAAGTTTAGGAAACTTCTATTCTATCCATTGAACTACAAGACCATTCCTTATTGGTGCGGCAAAAGTATAATCTTTTCCGCAAACTGGCAAGTATTCAAAGAGCAAACTACCTAATCAAACAGACTTTGCAACACCGAAAAAGATTTTATCTCCGGGAACTCCGGCAAATGCAACCGGTAATATTCTAATATACGCTCAATAATACGTACACGATCTTTACGGGAGAAGGTGAATAAGGACATATTTTCAAAGCTGATTTTCAACAAACGGGCAAATACCAGGCTCTCTTCCCTGTTCAAATAATGACGGTGCATTGGTATTGAATCTATAAAAACCCCATTCAACATATCGAAATAATATCCCTGATTATGGGAATCCGCATTCGGATAAATACCTAAATAATATAACAGGCGAAGCAAAAAAACAAGATGAAAATTGGCAACTCCTTCTTCCGAATACTCCAACATTTGAATGGATTCATAAAGAAATCCAAACAGGCGGGCATCGGGTTCCGTATCTTTCACTACCCGGAAAAGAACCTCCGATAAGAAAAGAGCCAGCACATTTTTCACGGGATTGCAGAAAAGCGCTGTAAGCGGATAACATATTTTTGTTTCTTTAATCCGGTGCAAATCCCGCTTATTAAGATGCTCCACCTCCATTTCCAAGACGGACAAAGGCATAAACAGTGCTTTGGAAACCGTGCTTTTCTTTCCCCGGTTACGCGCAACCAGATAAGAAGCCCGTCCAAAAGCCTCCGTATACATATATATAATAGAATACTTATCGTTATACGGAATAGAATGCAAAACAATTCCCCGTGTTTTACTCAGCATAAATTTATATCTTTGTAGAGCAAAGATACAAAACAACAAACTATTATGTGTATCATCAGTTACATAAAAAAGAACAGATTATGTTAGATCTTACCACTCCATCATTATTGTTTTCGGCCATATCGCTCATATTGTTGGCGTACACAAACCGGTTCCTGTCGTATGCAAGTGTAGTACGCAACCTGAAAGAAAAGCATCAACAGACACACGATCCGAAGGATTTTGCCCAGATAGCTAATCTGAGGAAAAGGCTTTATCTTACACGTTCCATGCAGATACTGGGTATTCTTAGTTTACTCTTTTGCGTCATCGCTATGTTCTTTATCTATATTTCATGGCAAATAATTGCAGCATGGATATTTGGTGTTGCACTCCTGTTATTAGCAGCGTCATTATGCGTATGCATCTGGGAAATAAATATTTCCGTAAAAGCATTGGAAATACATTTAGAGGATTTAGGTTCTAAATAGAAGTTAAAACAAATACTTCTATTAAAATTTCCTTTGAAATGTTTTGGTAGTTTGACGAGATGATCTATCTTTGCACTCGCAATCGAGAAATCAACATTCTCAGAGTGCTAAAAGTGAGAGCTTTGACAGTTTGGCCCGTTCGTCTATCGGTTAGGACGCAAGATTTTCATTCTTGAAAGGGGGGTTCGATTCCCCCACGGGCTACAATAAACAAGATTAAAGAATAAATAGAGAGGATATCTAAGAAATGGCAAATCACAAGTCATCAATCAAAAGAATCAGACAAACAAATGCAAAACGTTTGCATAACAGATACTATGCAAAAACTGCAAGAAATGCAATGAGAGTTTTGCGTGCTACCGAAGACAAGAATGAAGCTCAGGCTCTGTTCCCGAAGGTATGCTCAATGTTGGATAAACTTGCCAAGAAAAACATTATTCATAAGAATAAGGCAGGTAATCTGAAGTCAAAGTTGGCTAAGCATGTCAACAAACTTGCACAAGCATAAGGTAAATACTTTATATAAAGTGTGAAGCCGGACTCTATTAAGCCCGGCTTTTTTAAACCTGACGGCCCGTTCGTCTATCGGTTAGGACGCAAGATTTTCATTCTTGAAAGGGGGGTTCGATTCCCCCACGGGCTACCCGATAAAGAGGACAAAGTTTAAATTTTGTCCTCTTTACGTATTTATAGTTACTGTAATTATTGTCGTTATTTTTTCATCCCGAACTGCCTAAAAAAACGGCGACACATACCAAGGAGAATTTCCTCAAATCCCAGCTTGCCATCTTCGGCATAAGTAATCAAATGCTCCTGTTCCATCCGGCAAAGACAATGAAGTATACCGGTACAAAATAAAATATAAACATGAGTACTGGTTACCAAGACCAAACGGATATTCCGAAGCGGAAGTGGAGATATCTTACTTCACGGTAAAATCAGATGCTTTTCGGACAGTTCAAATGTACATAAGGGTGGCACGAACATTTAATATCAGTGATCAAAAATTTCCAGTTTTTCGCTTCTGATAATTAAATGTTCAAAAAAAATGCTGCCGGATGTCTTCCTCCTGACAACAACAGCAAAGATACTATAATTAATAAATAAAGAACACCTGCCTAACAGAAAGTTTACCCCGTTGCCTATCCTTTTCAACCGGGTTGCCTACCTAAAATACCCTCGAAAGGGTTTTCAGTATTTTCACACACCGAAAGGACTACCATGTCAATTATTTTCACTATATTTGTTAGCTTTTTATAGGCAGATAATTACTGATTAAAACAATATAAACTCATGAGTGAAGAAATTAAGAATACTGCTAACGAATACTCGGCAGACAGTATTCAGGTGCTTGAAGGGTTAGAAGCCGTACGCAAAAGACCGTCTATGTACATTGGTGACACCAGCGAAAAAGGGTTGCACCATTTGGTATACGAAGTTGTAGACAACTCGATAGACGAAGCTCTTGCCGGATATTGCTCTAATATTGACGTAATAATCAACGAAGATAATTCAATCAGCGTTACCGACGATGGCCGCGGTATTCCTGTAGATTTTCATGAGAAAGAAGGAAAATCAGCTTTGGAAGTAGTATTAACCGTATTACATGCCGGAGGTAAATTTGACAAAGGTTCTTACAAAGTTTCCGGTGGTCTGCACGGGGTGGGTGTGTCCTGCGTGAACGCTCTTTCCACTTATCTGAAAGCAGAAGTTCGCAAAAACGGGAAATTATACATGCAAGAATTTTCTTGCGGTAAACCTTTACATGATATAGAAATAGCAGGCGATACGGATGGAGTGGGAACAACCATTTCTTTCAAACCGGACGGAAGCATTTTCAGTGTCACCGAATACAAGTACGATATTCTGGCAACACGTTTACGCGAACTTGCTTTCCTGAATGCCGGTATTACGCTACATCTGACGGATAAACGCGTAAAGAAAGAAGACGGGACTTATAAATCCGAAACTTTCCATTCGGAAGAAGGCTTGAAAGAATTTGTCCGTTACATAGACCGCTCCAAAGAAAAGTTGATCCAGGATGTTATTCATATCGTGACTGAGAAACAGGGCATACCCGTAGAAGTGGCCATGACTTACAATACGTCCTACAACGAAAGCGTATTTTCTTACGTTAACGACATCAACACGATAGAAGGAGGTACTCACCTGGCTGGTTTCCGCCGCGGTTTGACCCGTACGCTAAAAAAATACGCAGAAGATTCAAAATTGCTGGAAAAGGCAAAAGTTGAAATCCAGGGAGACGATTTCCGCGAAGGTCTTACCGCTGTCATTTCTATCAAAGTAGCAGAACCCCAGTTTGAAGGACAGACAAAAACAAAACTGGGCAACAGCGAAGTAACCGGAGCCGTAGATCAGGCCATCGGTGAAGCACTGGGATATTATCTGGAAGAACATCCGAAGGAAGCCAAAATAATTGTAGACAAAGTAATTCTGGCAGCACAAGCTCGTCAGGCTGCACGTAAAGCCCGCGAACTGGTACAACGTAAATCTCCAATGACAGGTGGAGGTCTTCCGGGCAAACTGGCAGACTGCTCATCTAAAATTGCTGCTGACTGTGAGTTATTCCTTGTCGAAGGAGATTCTGCTGGTGGTACGGCCAAGCAGGGACGCGACCGTAACTTCCAGGCTATTCTCCCGCTTCGTGGTAAGATTCTGAATGTCGAAAAGGCAATGGATCATAAAATATTTGAAAGTGAAGAAATCCAGAATATTTTCCGTGCCATGGGAGTTACCATCGGAACAGAAGATGACCCGAAAGCTCTAAATATGGATAAGATACGTTACCACAAGGTAATTATCATGACCGATGCCGATGTGGACGGAAGCCACATTGCAACATTGATCCTGACCTTCTTCTTCCGTCGTATGCGTGCTCTGATAGAGAACGGATATGTTTATCTGGCTACTCCCCCGCTCTACTTATGTAAGAAGGGTAAAGTGGAAGAATATTGCTGGACGGAACAACAACGACAAGCTTTCATCGACAGATACGGTAATGGTAATGAAAATCAGATCCACACCCAACGTTACAAAGGTTTGGGAGAAATGAACGACCACCAATTATGGGATACAACAATGAATCCGGATAACCGTACTCTGAAGCAGATCACTATCGATAATGCCGCCGAAGCAGACCAGATATTCTCTATGCTTATGGGTGAAGATGTTGGCCCGCGCCGCGAATTTATTGAAGACAATGCAACATACGCTAAAATTGACGCCTAAACAGTTGACAGTTGACAGGTGCGCAAGTGGTATTTTAACTGTCAACTGTCAATTGTCAACTTAAAAAGAATATGAATATGAAGATCCGTCGTCCGAATTTAGAAACCTTATATAGGGAAGTTGATCAGTTTATACCGTTAAAAGGAAGCCTTCAACCTCCACGCATAGGAATTTCGGCTAATCGGAAAGACGGACTTTCCTGTATAGCCGAAACATACGTACAATCCGTACTGGCAGCCGGAGGAGCTCCGGTTCTTATTCCGGTCATTACGGATCTGGCAGCACTAACAGCTATCATTTCCAACCTGGACGGGCTATTAATGAGCGGAGGTGGAGACATCAACCCGCTTTATTTGCTTGAAGAACCGATACCCCAGCTACAGGATGTGGACACATACAGGGACGAATTCGACTTGATCCTGCTCCGCCTTGCAATCAACCGCCAATTGCCTATTATGGGCATATGCCGCGGGCATCAACTTATCAATGTAGCATTCGGAGGCAGTATTTACCAGGATATTCATTCGCAAAGCGACCATAAATTATTAAAACACAGCCAGAGTCTGGCACGTGAATTTGCTTCGCATACCGTCAGTCTGGACGAAAGCGAAAGCAAACTCGGCAAGATATTAAAGGAAGACCCGATACTCGTAAACTCTTTCCATCACCAAGCAATAAAGGAAGTTGCTCCTGAGTTTATCGCTACGGCAACGGCTCCCGACGGAATCAACGAAGCGATAGAACATCCGGAAAAAACAATTTTCAGTGTACAATGGCATCCTGAAGCCATGGCACCAAATGGTGACGAACAGATGCTGAAGCTATTCAGATATCATGTTGATACAGCCCGTACATTTGCCCGGGCGAAAGAGATTCACAACCGTAACGTCACTATAGACTCGCACACAGACACGCCGATGATATTTCCGGGCGAATTCAATATCGGCATGAAAGAAGGCGGAAAGGTGAATCTTCCTTTTATGGAGGAAGGGTTGATCGATGCGACCTTTATGGTTGCCTATATTCCACAAGGACCAAGAGACGATATTTCTTCACAGAAAGCCACCGACTTGGCAATAAACCGTCTCCTTGAAATCCGCCGCCAGCACATGTTGAACCGTACACGTATGTGCATTGCCCATTCTCCGCAGGAAGTACATGTACTAAAAGCCGCCGGCAAGAAGTCCATTTTACTAGGTGTGGAAAACGGATATGCCATAGGTAAGGACATTGCGAACATTGCACGCTTCAAAGAACTGGGTGTAACTTATATTACCCTTTGCCATAACGGTGATAATGATATTTGCGATTCTGCCCGGGGAAATGGAGAATGGAACGGCCTCAGCCCCTTCGGAAAAGAAGTAATACATGAAATGAACCGGCTTGGTATCATGGTAGACGTCTCGCATGCTGCCGAAAGCACATTCTATGATGCGCTGGAAACCAGCCGTTATCCGATTATCGCTTCCCACTCTTCTGTCCGTGCCCTTTGCGATCATCCGCGTAATCTGACGGATGACCAGTTGAAAGCACTGGCCGAACACCAGGGAGTGGTACAACTCTGCCTTTACAAAGGTTTTATCAATAAAGATTCAGAAAAGGCTTCACTCAGTGATGCCATCCGCCATATCAACCATATCGTAAACCTGATTGGAATAAACCACGTAGGCATTGGTTCTGACTTTGACGGCGACGGCGAGCTAATCGGTTGCCGTGCAACCAACGAGTTGATAAACATCACAGTTCGTCTGCTGGAAGAAGGATATACTGAAAATGAAATAGCTAAAATATGGGGCGGCAACCTGCTGCGTGTAATGAACAAAGTACAATACGGCCCCGATCACGAATAAAAATAATTAACAGGTTATAATCCCAAACTTATGATAAAAGTGGTTTCTATTTTACTAAGTATCATATTGTTTTCATGCGGCCAGAAAGGAACCGGCGAAACAACGGCTCCGGTTGCCGAATTGAAGAAAGCCCCGACAACTATCACTCCTTCCTTCGATGCAGACAGTGCATACGCCTATGTTGAAAAGCAAGTGTCGTTCGGCTACCGTATTCCGAACACGTCGGCTCATAAAGCTTGTGGCAATTATCTGGTCTCCGAACTAAAACGCTTCGGGGCACAAGTATACGAACAGGAAGCAACACTGACGGCATACGACGGAACTCCATTGGAATCGCGTAACATAATCGGTTCCTTCAATCCCGATAAAGAGAAACGCATCCTGCTTTTCGCCCATTGGGACACACGTCCTTACTCGGATCACGATCCCAACCCTGCCAATTACCGGAAACCGCTGGATGGTGCCGACGATGGTGCAAGCGGAGTAGGTGCCCTGTTAGAAATAGCCCGCCAGATGGGAATAAGGACTCCCGACGTGGGAGTAGATATCATCTTCTTTGATGCGGAAGATTACGGAGTACCCGAATTTGCGAAAGAGAAATATGGAGACAGTAGCGATACCTGGTGCCTGGGCAGCCGTTTCTGGGGAAAAAACCCGCATAAACCGGGCTACAAGGCAGAGTTCGGCATCCTGCTCGACATGGTAGGAGCCAAAGATGCCGTATTCTATAAAGAATATATCTCCATGCGCCATGCAGCACGTTATGTGGACGAAGTATGGGAAGTTGCCCGTAAGTTGGGATATGGCAAGTATTTTATCAATGCAAACGGCGGAGGTGTAACAGACGACCATGAAGCTGTTATTGAAGAAACCGGTATTCCCTGCCTGGACATTATCAATTATGATCCGGAATCGGCCAAAGGCTTCAGCGACCATTGGCATACACAGAACGATAACATGGGCAATATAGACAAAAACGTACTGAAAGCCGTAGGCCAAACAGTACTTGAAGTAGTATATAACAGATAAAAGATAGAAGACAATGACAATAAACGAACTTCAGGACAACGTAATAGAGGAATTCTCCGCTTTTGATGACTGGATGGACAAGTATGCGTTGTTGATAGACCTGGGCAACTCCCTTCCTCCGCTGGAAGACAAGTACAAAACAGAATCGAACCTTATTGAAGGCTGCCAGAGCCGTGTTTGGCTGCAAGCCGATTATGTGGATGGAAAGCTCGTTTTCCAGGGCGAAAGCGATGCTGTTATCGTAAAAGGGATCGTTTCCCTCCTGATCAACATACTATCGGATCACACACCGCAGGAGATACTGGATGCCGATCTGTATTTTATTGAGAAAATAGGCCTGAAAGAACACCTATCGCCTACCCGCTCCAACGGCCTGGTTTCCATGGTGAAGCAGATGCGCATGTACGCACTGGCTTTCCGTACGAAAGAAATGGAATAAATCAGAACTGCAGTTCAAGTTGTTCGGGCAATAAGGTAAAGGTCTTACGATGGTAAGGGGTAATACCCAACCGGCGAATCGCTTCACGGTGTGCACGTGTAGGATAGCCTTTATTCTCTGTCCAGAGGTAACCCGGATATTCTTCAGCCAAGCCATTCATATAATCATCACGATATGTCTTAGCAAGAATAGAGGCGGCGGCAATCGAAAGATATTTGCCGTCGCCTTTTATAACTGTCGTATGCCGGATATCCGGATATGGATTGAAGCGGTTGCCGTCTATCAAAAGGTGTTCGGGTTTTACTTTTAACTGCCCTATGGCACGGTGCATCGCCAGAAAAGAGGCATTAAGTATATTGATACGGTCTATTTCTTCCGGCGAAACAATACCCACCGCCCAAGCCAATGCCTCCTGTTCGATAACAGGGCGCAAGGCATAACGCTTCTTTTCGCTAAGCTGTTTACTGTCGTTCATATCTTCATTCTGAAAATCGGGTGGCAAAATAACAGCAGCGGCAAATACCGCACCAGCCAGACAACCACGTCCTGCTTCATCACAGCCGGCCTCTATCCGGCCGGCTTCCATATAGGGTAATAACATACTAACCTGTCTCTTTTCTTTTTGTCCGTTATTTATTCGGGAAGATACAACATATCATCCGGCAACACAGATTCTTTTATCTTACGGCTGGAAACGCCTACTTCCAACATCTCTCCCATATAATCTTCAAAATACAGAACACGCAATTCGTGGAAACCGGCTTTAAGGGCTACCATTCCCTTCCTCTGCCTGTCGTTGTGTCCGCCATCGTTATCCACTACCATATGTCCGTCAATAAACAATTTGGAACCGTCGTCGGAGAAGGTGTAGAAGCGGTAAACGCCATCTTCAGGGATATTGACCAACGTACGGAAATCATAAGCAAAATGATCTTTGGCAGGAGCTTCTTTGATAGAGAAATTTTTCATCGTTCCCTCTTTCAGCTTAGTGCCGGCGGCTATCTGATCGGTCTGTTTAAACTTACCTTCGTAATAAGTATAAGCAACGCCATGCTGTTTAGGTTTTACATTCTTAGCCGGAAGGTAGGTCATCGTTTCCTCGTCTTTTGAATTAAGGCCGGAAGGATAATAGTAAACATATTCGCGGCCGGCAGGGGTAGTGATCCATGTGTCGAATCCGCGCTGTCCTTCGCTTAACTCAATAACACGTCCGCCTCTTACCAGGTCGCCATAGGCATCGGCACCTGTTACGCGACCGTATGCCAAAGCTATATCAAAGTTCAAGCCGATAAAATCGTTGTCGTGGTCGTGTCCGGCAAAGACACCCATAACATCACCCATTTCGATAAAAGAAGCAAACATGCCCGTGTTAATGTCCGGCGAAGCAACGGCGCCTTCGTTCATAACACCCAGCTTCGTATCGGAACGGCCTACTTTATAATATTCGGGAAGCGGAATGTGGAAGAAAGCCAGGGCAGGGTAAGTTTTTCCCTCGTTAGCCTGCGTATATTTTGTACTTTGGTCACGGTACCAGGCAATCTGATCGAAATGAATCCAGTCATAATGGCCATACTCTTTCAGTGTAGGATAGTCGTTGGAGTCGATACAATATAGCAGTGCAGCTATTTTTTGTTTATTCTTCGAGCCATAAACAGGCAAGATATAATTTCCGCATCCGCGGATATTTTCCGGTCCTTTCGCACCAACGAAATAGGGCGACCGGAGCAGCATATCATATATTTCTCCTTTTGCCACAACTTCGGCGTCATGATTCCCCATAAGAACGGCATAAGGTATTTTAGCTCCGTCAAATATATTGATTATAGCTTTCCAACCTTCAACACCCGGAGCCGATGTTACTACATCACCCGTAAGGATTGCCACATCCGGTTGTTCCGCCTTTATCACGGACTGGATAGTTTCTGCCGTTTTTGCAGAATTGGGAGATTTATTGTCCCAGTGTATATCCGTAAACTGAACGATTTTAAACTTACCGTTCTTAAAAGACAACTGCCCGTTATACGCCGACAGGGACAGCGGAAGACAAAGCAGGCAGACAACTGCCAGTAATAAGATTTTTTTCATGGCATTTAATTTTATACATTATAGTAAAAAATACATCAGAACATTTTCCGTACCCGCTCTACTCCGGCAACAAAAGCATCGATTTCTTCCTTTGTGTTATAAAAGGAAAATGAAGCACGAACCGTACCTTCGATACCTAACACCTGCATAAGAGGCTGCGCACAATGATGGCCGGTGCGGACGGCGATCCCCAGGCGATCCAGCAACATTCCCATATCGTAATGGTGGATATTACCTACAAGGAAAGAAATAACAGCCCCTTTATCGACCGCTTGTCCAAAGATGCGCATGCCTTCGATCGCATTCAGTTTATCAGTTGCATAAGTCAGCAGTTCATGCTCGTAAGCAGCAATATTGTCCATCCCCAGGCGGGTAACATAATGCAGAGCTTCGGCCAGGGCTGTGCTACCGATATAGTCGGGTGTTCCGGCTTCAAACTTAAACGGAAGTTCATTAAATGTTGTTTTCTCAAAAGAAACGGTAGCGATCATCTCTCCCCCACCCTGATAAGGAGGTAGTTTTTCGAGCCATTCTTCTTTACCGTACAGGACGCCTATTCCGGTAGGCCCATACACCTTATGTCCGGAAAAGACATAAAATTCGGCATCCAACGCCTGTACATCCACAGCCATGTGCGGAACGGACTGTGCACCATCCACTAAAACAGGAACACCGTTGCGATGAGCCTCTTCTATCATTTCGGCTACCGGATTTATCGTACCCAGCACATTCGAAACATGAGTTACCGACACGAGGCGGGTACGGTCGGAAAAAAGCTTACGATACTCATCCAGCTTCAATTCTCCTTTCTCGTTCATCGGAATCACTTTCAACGTGATGCCTTTCTTTGCAGCTTGTATCTGCCAGGGCACAATGTTGGAATGATGCTCCATGACAGAGACGATCACCTCATCGTCGGCCGACATACATTCGTCTGTAAAGCTTGAAGCAACCAGATTGATGGCTTCTGTTGTGCCGCGGGTGAAGATTATTTCGTTGGAAGAACGAGCATTCAGGAAATGTTGTACCGTGCGACGGGCGTCTTCGTGTGCTTCCGTAGCTGCCTGGCTCAGAAAGTGAACTCCACGGTGGATATTGGCATTTACGTTATAGTAACCGTTTTCAATCTTCTCTACAACACAACGCGGTTTTTGTGTAGTTGCCGCATTATCGAAGTAAATAAGGGGTTTATCATACACCGGATGCCTCAGGATTGGAAAATCGGACCGGATTGCATTAATGTCTAACATAACAATTTTTTATTTAATCGTATAACACGTACCAAAGATACGATGTTTATTTTAACAACGATAATTTATTTATTCATACCTAGGCAACCACATCAAAATTAACTACTATAAAGGCCATTTTATATTCCACATTACCACCTTCCGTTGATCCCAGCATTCGATCTTATTTGAATAGGCAACTATTTTCCGAAAGGTAAGCAACCAAATACTTTTTTACTAACACATCAGAAGCCGTCCAGCGGAACCAACACCGTAGGGATAAGCAACAACATACCCATGACAATAAAAAGTAACAGAATGCGGAAGAACCACTTCACCCACACTTCATAAGGAATGCGTGCCATCCCCAGTGCCCCCATCAGCACGCCAGAGGTGGGTGTAATCATATTCGTGAAGCCGTCGCCAAACTGGAAGGCCAGTACGGTTGCCTGGCGCGATATGCCAATCACGTCGGAGAAGGGTGCCATAATAGGCATCGTGAGTGCTGCCTTGGCTGAACCGGAAGGGATGATAATATTGATAGCCGTCTGGATCAGGTACATCACGCCCAGCGAAGTAATACGCCCCGCTTCTCCCATCAAGGCTGCAAGGCCATGCAGAATAGGGTCAATAATCCGCCCCTCCTGCAAAATCTGGATAATACCACCGGCAAGACCGACCACCAAAGCGGCCGACAACATATCTTTGGCTCCCGTAAGGAACTGGCCAATCAACGTATCTGCATTCTCATTATTGGCAAAACCGGAAAGAACCCCCATCGCCAGAAAGATGGCGGATATTTCCACCAGATACCATCCATACCCCATCACGCCGGTTACCAGAAACACAATGGTAAATCCCAGCAGATTCAAGATAAAAAGCTGGTTGCTTTTGCGCAAAGCTACAAAGCCGGAAAAGGCAAACAGAGCGGAAAACACAGGTATCGCCGGAAAAGAGAGGCTTCCCTCTCCCACAGTAAACGTTGTCTGCGGGTAGTTTACGGAAAAGGCTATCAAGGCAATCATGATAAGGGCATATACAATCCAGGCAGAACGTGTGGTGGGTACCTCCAACGTCTCCCCGGATGCCTCTTCCCCCCGTTCACGCCAATAGGCATCGGCTCCATACATAAGGGAACGCTCCGGATGTTTGTATATCCGGTGGGCATACCGAAGAACAACCACAATCAATATAGTTGTCAATATAACCCAGCAAAACAGACGGTAGCCGAAGCCCGAGAACAACGGCAAATCCGACAAACCCTGTGCAATACCGATAGTAAACGGGTTAAGCACAGCCCCCGAAAAGCCCACATGTGCGGCCACATACACCATACAGAGTCCCGTTATGGAATCATATCCCATCGAAATGGCAAGTGGCACAATAATAATGACAAAAGCCAGCGTCTCTTCGCTCATGCCAAAGATCGCCCCGAAAGCGCTGAACAAAATGATAATGAAAGCTACCACCACATTATTCACCCCCAGCCGACGGAACAGGCCGAAACGTTCAATCCGCCGCGAGTTGCGGAGAAAGGAGAGAATACCGGCATCTATCGCCCGGCTGCTGTTCATAATCTGGAATGCCCCACCTATAATTAACAGGAAGGCGATAATACCCGATTGCTTCTCAAATCCCTCCATCAATGCACCGAACACCTGCCAACTCTGTGGGGAGGCTTCGACAGGATGGAAAGAATGATCAACGATCACCGTACGTTCAGAACCGTTCACCTCCACCGTCTCCCGGGCATATTCTCCGGCAGGAATCACCCACGACAAGGCGGCGCAAATTAGTATGACTACGGAAATAATAGTATAGGTATGGGGAATTTTATTCAGTTGCATGTATATTATATCTGTTATCGTTCGTATCGCGTTTATTTACTTGTCTCCTTCCCTGCCGAAATTAAAGTAAGGAGATTCCGTACGGGCACCGTCCATCAGGGCGGCAAGTTCTTCTACTTTGTCCGGAAACTGTGAGGCAAGATTATGGTCTTCATGAATATCTTTGCTTAAGTCATAAAGTTCCAGGATTGTTTCACCTACAACCGGCTGGCGTATCAGTTTCCAGTTGCCGGCACGAAGGGCTTCGCGCCCGTTAAGTTCATGAAACTCCCAATATAGGTAATCGTGCTGTTTCTGTTCTCCCTTTCCAAACAAGGTGGGCAAAAAAGAGATTCCATCGCCCGGCTGGAGAAGGGTTGTACCGACCAGCTCCGCCAGAGTAGGCATCACATCCCAGAATGCACAAACCTGATCTGTTTTCTTACCCGATTTGATCTTTCCGGGACACCAGGCCACCATAGGCACACGGATGCCGCCTTCGTATATATCACGCTTAATTCCTCTTAAAGGGCCATAACTACGGAAGAAGTCCGGGTCGGCACCTCCTTCATGATGAGGGCCGTTATCGCTGGTAAAGATCACCAGCGTATTTTTATCGAGTCCCTGCGCTTTCAGTTCAGCCAATACCTCGCCCACATACATATCGAGCCGTGACACCATAGCGGCAAAAGAGGCTTTGGGTTGTTCCGAAGTATTATAACCTCCCATCACTTTATCAAACTTGCCGATATAAGGTGTTTCATCGAATTTATTTTCATACATCCTGTAAATGGAATCATGCGGCAAGTTGAGTTCGGCATGTGGCAAAGTGTAAGTAAGCATGGCAAAGAAAGGCCTGTCCCTATTGTCGCGGATAAACCGGAGGGCCTGCTGGTGAATAAGGTCTTGCGAATAGGTTACACATGCATTGTCATTATTCTCCGGCAAAAGCACCTTATCTTCATTATGCCACAAATGATCCGGATAAAAAGTATGAGACTGGCGCTGGCAGTTATAACCGTAGAACTCGTCGAATCCCATCTTATTCGGCACAGAAACAGAGCCGGGATTACCCAATCCCCATTTACCGAAAATACCGGTTACATACCCAGCCGATTTCATCATCGTTCCCAGTGTATAAGTATCGGCCTCCATTGGCTGCTGTCCTTCCGGTTTAATCTCTCGGTTACCGCGCACCTGCGAATGTCCGGTATGCAATCCTGTCATTAGTGAACAACGCGAAGGTGCGCTCACGGTACAACCAGCATAGTGTTGGGTAAACAAAAGACCTTCCTTCGCCATCCGGTTAATATTAGGCGTTTTAATAATTCGCTGGCCATAACAGCCCACATCGCCATACCCTAAATCATCGGCCAGAATATAGATTACATTCAGGGGAACTTCGGGTTTTCCTTTACAACCGACCAGTCCTGCCAACAGGGCGGAACTGATTATACATGCTTTTGCCTGTGTTTTCATCTCGTTACAATTTCAACACGGTTTCCATCCGGATCCAATATCACACCTTCATAATATCCGTCTCCGCTCACGCGGGTTTCGCCGGCAATAACACAACCATCCTCCCTGAACCGTTCCATCATACAGTCTACCTGATCGCGCGTATCTGCATGGAAAGCCAAGTGAGCCAAACCGATATGTTCGGGCAGATAAAATTCCGTAATATCATTCCGCTGCATAATCTCCAAGGAGGGTCCACTCTCGAAAGAGACAAAATAGGAGGAAAAACCTTTCTTGGGATTCACATATTTTTCATTGCTTTTCCCGTCAAAATACTGTACATAGAAATCGCGGAGGCGTTCCGGATCATTTGTCCAGAGAGCAATGTGAGTGAGTTGCATAATAATCAGATTTTAATGATTCACAAAAGTAAACAAAAAACCCGGATAACATATAACGACTGTTATCCGGGTTTTCGGTATTGTTTATCTTATTATTTGCAAATACGGCAACTGGCACATTTGGTAAGTTCCCCTCTGAAACGTTTCTCTACCAACTTATGCAAACGGTCTTTCAATACATCCAGGCGTACGTGGTCTATCACGTCTGCCGTGAAAGCAACGCTCAACAGCATACGTGCTTCATCACGTGGAATACCGCGGCTTTGCATATAAAAGAGAGCATTCTCATCCAATTGTCCTGTCGTCATACCGTGCGAGCACTTTACATCGTCAGCATAGATTTCCAACTGGGGTTTACTGTACATACGCGCTTCGCGGGTGGCACACAGATTCCGGTTGGTTTGGTAAGCTTCCGTCTTCTGGGCACCCTCTTTTACAAAAATACGTCCGCTGAAAGCACCTACGGCACGATCGTTCAACACATTCTTGAATAGTTCGTTGCTGGTGCAATGAGAAACGGCATGCGTTATGTGGCTATAGGTATCCACTTGTTGCTGCTTATCCAAGATAGACATACCGCACAAGTTAGTCTCGGCATTCTCTCCGTTCAATTCGATATAGTAATTATTACGGGTAAGGCCGTTATTCAAAGTAATGCCGTTTACCAGCACATTTGAGGAGGCCTCCTGTTTTACATGAAGTGAAGAGAAGCGAGTAGTAGACTCACTACTTTCTTCCAGATCGTAATAATCAAAATAAGCACCTTCGCCTGCGAATATCTCAATCACCTGGGTAGACAGGAATTTGACATCATCAATACTATGATCACAAACCAGCAACTTTGCCTCGGAATGAGGTTCCATAATCACCAGAATACGGCGATTGGCCATCGTGTCCACGTCGCTGCGAAATATATTAACCAACTGGATAGGGCGTTCTACCACCACATTCTTTGGTATATACAAAACAAAACCGTCCTGAGCCAGCATCGTGTTCAAAGCTATAATGCCATCTTTACTGCTCGAGGCAGCCTTACCATAGTAACGGGCTGCTATTTCCGGATGTTGTTCGGTAAAAGTTTTCAATCCTCCGACATAGACCCCTTCCGGCAAATTTGCTTTGGGCAATTCTTTATCATAAAAAGAATCATTTACAACAAAATAAAGGGAGGTACTCATATTCGGTACATCACAGCGAAATACATCATACGGGTTTACAGGAATATCCAAACGGTTGATATTGATCCCGTAATCCGGAGTAAATGCCAGAGCTACATCCGTATATTTATAATCTTCGCCCTTTACAGAAGGAAAGCCCAGCCTTTCAAAATCAGCTAATGCCTGTGCACGAGGAGCATTCATCACCTCCGAGGCATGACGGCATACAAGGTCTTCACATTGTGCAAAAAGCTCGATATACTGCTGTTCTGCTTTCATATTATTCATCCCCCATCTCTTTCTTGATCCAGTCGTAACCCTTTTCTTCAAGTTCGAGAGCCAGTTCGGGACCGGCTGTCTTCACAATACGCCCTTTGTAAAGAACGTGTACCACATCCGGCTTAATATAATCCAGCAAACGCTGATAGTGAGTAATTACAATTGCTGCATTTTCAGGAGTTCTCAGCTTGTTTACTCCATTAGCCACAATACGCAGGGCATCAATATCCAAACCGGAATCGGTTTCATCCAGAATTGCCAGTTTAGGTTCGAGCATTGCCATCTGGAATATTTCATTACGTTTCTTTTCACCACCAGAGAAACCTTCATTCACACTACGGTTTGCCAGCTTATTATCCAGTTCGACAATTGCACGCTTTTCACGCATCAACTTCAGGAAATCGGTAGCCGATACAGGAGGTTGGCCATTATACTTACGATGTTCGTTCAAAGCAGCACGCATAAAGTTCACCATACTTACACCCGGGATTTCCACCGGGTATTGAAAGCTCAGGAAGATACCTTCCCTACTGCGGTCTTCGGGCGAAAGCTCCAACAAATCCTTGCCATTGAAAGTGACTTCCCCTTCGGTCACTTCAAAAGCAGGATTCCCCACCAATACACTGCTTAACGTACTTTTGCCGGAACCGTTCGGTCCCATGATTGCATGTATTTCACCGGCCTTAACCGACAAGTTTATACCTTTCAATATCTCTTTGCCATTTACATTGGCATGTAAGTTCTTTATCTCTAACATACATTTATATTTTTATCATCCTACACTACCTTCCAACGATATAGTCAACAATTTCTGTGCTTCGACAGCAAATTCCATCGGAAGTTTGTTCATAACCTCACGGGCATACCCGTTTACAATCAACCCAACTGCCTCTTCAACCGAAATACCGCGTTGCTGACAATAGAACAACTGCTCTTCACTAATCTTGCTGGTAGTTGCTTCATGCTCTACCACAGCTGTCTCATTCTGAATATCGGCATACGGAAAAGTATGGGCACCACAAGTAGAACTCAGCAATAAACTGTCACACTGGCTATGGTTGCGTGCACCCTCCGCACGGGGTGAAACCTTAACCAACCCGCGATAGCTGTTCTGACTATGACCGGCAGAAATACCTTTAGAAACAATCGTACTACGTGTATTCTTTCCCAAATGGATCATCTTCGTACCTGTATCGGCCTGCTGATAATTATTTGTGACAGCCACTGAATAAAATTCGCCAACCGAATTATTTCCTGCTAAAATACAACTTGGATATTTCCAGGTAATAGCAGATCCGGTTTCTACCTGTGTCCAGGATATTTTACTACCCTCACCTTTACATAAACCACGTTTGGTAACGAAATTATAGATACCGCCTTTTCCTTCTTTATCGCCTGGATACCAGTTCTGTACCGTAGAATATTTCACCTCTGCATGTTCTTTTGCTACAATTTCCACAATTGCCGCATGCAACTGATTCTCGTCACGCATCGGAGCCGTACATCCTTCCAGATAACTTACATAAGCCTCATCATCGGCAACAATCAATGTACGTTCAAACTGTCCGGTATTGGCTGCATTGATACGGAAATAAGTACTTAGTTCCATCGGACAACGGACACCTTTCGGTATATATACAAACGAACCGTCCGAGAAAACGGCAGAGTTCAAAGCTGCAAAGAAATTATCACGATAACCAACCACACTTCCCAAATATTCCTGTACCAGGTCGGGATGATGTTGAACAGCTTCGCTAAAAGAACAGAATATAACCCCCTTCTCCGCCAAGTTTTCTTTAAAGGTAGTTTTAACAGATACACTGTCCATGACGGCATCTACAGCCATGCCGCTTAAATGCTTCTGTTCTTCCAACGGAATACCTAATTTATCGAATGTTTTCAACAATTCCGGATCAACCTCATCCAGGCTCTTCGGGCCTTCTTTCTTTTTTGGAGCTGCATAATAAATAATGTCCTGGTAATTTATTGCCGGAATCGTAAGGTGAGGCCATTTAGGCATTTCCAGTGTAAGCCAGTGGTGGTATGCCTTCAGGCGGAACTCGAGCAACCACTCGGGTTCATTCTTTTTAGCAGAAATAATACGTACCGTCTCTTCATCCAGCCCCCGGTGAATCGTTTCCGTATCAATCTCGGTAACAAAACCGTATTTATAGTCGCCACTTGTTACCTCATTAATTATATCATTTGATTCTTGCATATTTATATATTTGATTTTATACCATTTACTCCTTCTTTAAAAAACAAATTATCAAAGTAAATGGTTGGAATAATCTTTATCACGGTATGATAAAACCGGGATTCTACCTTTGCCTGTCTCGGTATAAGGACCGAACCTTTGTCTACCTCTTCCAGACCGTTCAGTATTAAACTTACAAATCCCATCATAAAACATAGCCCCAACACTCCACCGGCCAGATGGTTCAATACCCCCAACGGAGTAACGCCTACTATACGGCTTACTACTTCCCCGGCCAATAACACAACTCCTACAATCAACAAGAATCCTGCCACATAGCTGAGAATTGTTACACCTTCCGCCGGAAACCAATCCAAAGCAATGATATATCCTTTTAGCCAAGAAGCTACCCGGGTACAAAAAAAGATTGCAACAAAAAGGGCTATAAGCGAAACAACCTGTTTGATGACTCCATCAAACAGGCCCTTTACAAATCCTATTCCTGCCAGACATAGTAATGTAATGTCCAACCAGTTCATAGCTATAACGTCTTTTTTACTTCTGTTTCTTCGTATGACTCGATGATGTCACCCACCTGAATGTCGTTGAAATTAGTAATATTCAAACCACAATCCAAGCCGGAAACCACCTCTTTCACATCATCTTTGAAACGTTTCAAAGATCCCAGTTCTCCGGAATAGATTACGATACCGTCACGAATCAAACGAATCTTATTCGTGCGCTTGATCTTACCTTCCCGAACCATACATCCAGCAACCGTACCAACCTTGGTAATCTTGAATACCTGCTGAACTTCCACGTTGGCCGTAATCTCTTCCTTAATTTCAGGAGAAAGCATACCTTCCATTGCACTCTTCACTTCTTCTATTGCATCGTAGATAATTGAGTACAGACGGATTTCAACGCCATCTTTTTCCGCATTACGGCGAGCCTGTACAGACGGACGCACCTGGAACCCGATAATAATAGCATTTGACGCAGCAGCAAGTACTACATCCGATTCGGATATCTGACCAACAGCCTTATGAATTACATTCACCTGGATTTCTTCGGTTGACAAACGTATCAGTGAATCTGACAAAGCTTCTACAGAACCATCCACGTCACCTTTAACAATCACATTCAGTTCCTGGAAGTTTCCAACAGCTATACGGCGGCCTATATCATCCAGTGTCAGCATCTTCTGAGTACGAATACCTAATTCACGCTGCAACTGTTCACGACGCGTTGCGATCTCACGTGCTTCCTGTTCCGTTTCCAATACATTAAATGTATCACCGGCCTGAGGCGCACCGTTCAAACCTAAAATCATAACCGGTTCTGACGGACCTGCTTTTTCAACGCGCTGGTTACGCTCGTTAAACATCGCTTTGATACGTCCATGATGGGTACCGGCCAATACAATGTCACCCATCTTTAATGTACCGTTTTCTACCAACACTGTCGATACATAACCACGTCCTTTATCCAGCGATGATTCAATAATTGAACCGACAGCACGCTTCTTCGGATTGGCTTTCAAATCTAACAAGTCGGCTTCCAACAATACCTTTTCAAGCAATTCTTCGATACCAACACCTTTTTTGGCTGAGATCTCCTGGCTCTGGTATTTACCACCCCAGTCTTCCACCAGATAATTCATATTTGCCAGCTCTTCCTTGATTTTCTCAGGATTTGCATGTGGCTTATCGATCTTATTAATTGCAAATACGATAGGAACACCTGCAGCCGATGCGTGGTTAATCGCTTCAATAGTCTGTGGCATCACGTTATCATCGGCAGCAACAATAATAATTGCAATATCCGTCACCTTCGCACCACGGGCACGCATGGCAGTAAATGCCTCGTGACCCGGAGTATCCAGGAATGTAATACGTCGGCCACTTGCCAACTTCACATTATAAGCACCGATATGCTGCGTGATACCTCCGGCTTCACCGGCAATCACATTCGCGCTACGGATATTATCCAGCAAAGATGTTTTACCGTGGTCTACGTGTCCCATCACTGTTACGATAGGCGGACGCGAAACCCAGTCATCTTCATTATCTTCATCTGCGTCTGCCTTAATGGCTTCTACTACTTCAGCACTCACATATTCAGTTTTGAAACCAAATTCTTCTGCTACGATATTGATTGTTTCGGCATCCAAACGCTGGTTTATAGAAACCATCATGCCGATACTCATACAAGTACCGATAACTTGTGTCACCGGAACATCCATCATATTAGCCAAATCATTAGCCGTAACGAACTCTGTAAGTTTCAATATTTTGCTTTCACGTTCTTCCTGTTCCTGCAATTCGTGTTCACGTTTTTGAACAGCATCACGTTTATCACGGCGATATTTAGCACCCTTATTGTTCTTATTACCCTTATTCGTCAGACGTGCCAACGTTTCTTTAATTTGTTTCTGAACATCCTCTTCGCTAACTTCGGCCTTTACAGGTTTCTTCAGACGAGGCTTACGTTCATCACGCTGAGCACGGGTAAAGTTTGTCCCCGGAGTGTTGTTTACATCCACCCGATCTTTTTTGATGCGTTTACGTTTTTTCTTCGCATCATTTTCCTCACCGGCTTTCACCGGCGTACCTGGCTTAGGAGCGGCATTTGCATCCTTTGGACCTTTAAACGGGCCATTCGGATTATTCGGTTTATTTCCGGCAAATTTTTGCTTCTCATCCCGCTCTTTTCTCTTTTCCTCTTTCGTCTTCTTTTTAGGACGGGTTGATTGATTCAGAGCATTTAGGTCTATCTTTCCGGTAACTTTAATTTTCGATTCAAACTTCGGAGTATTGAGTCGGAAAACAGCCTCGTCAGAGTCATCACTAGAGGCAGTAGTGTTGTCTTTTATTTCGACTTCTTTACCAGAGTTTACTTTTTCAGCACCAACTACAACCTCGGGCTGCTTCTTTTCGGCTTTTTCTTCTTTCACAACTATAACTTTTTCTTCTTTTTTCTCCTCAGCTTTAAATTCCTGTACAACAGCTGGTTTTTCTACCGGCTTCTTTTCCACAACAGGAACAGGTTTAGCAACCGGAACATCCTGTAAAGGCTTTGTATGCTCTTTTACAGCAACCGGTTCTTCTTTTTTCACTACAGGTTCTTCTTTTACCGTAGGCTTTTCCTGTGTTTTTTTATGGGAGTTATCCAGATCTATCCGTCCTTTAGTCACAAACTTAGGTTTCAAATCTTCCGGAATTTCCGTTTTAATTTCTGAAGGCCTCTCTTCTTTCACAGAAGGAGTCTCTTTTTGGACGCGTTCTGCCGCAAAACGATTATAATAATCTTTCTCCGGCATATCTTTTCCAAACTCTTTTACGAGCAAAGCATACTGTTCATCACTGATTCTCGTATTGGGATTATCCTCAACCGAGAACCCTTTTCGGTGCAGGAATTCAACAACCGTGTTGATTCCCACGTTTAATTTTCTCTGTACTTGAATTAATTTTATAGGCATATCTAACTTTGTCGTAATACTTATTCGTTGTCTCCATCATCCTCAAATTCGGCAGATAAAATAGCAAGTACCTCGTCGACTGTTTGTTCTTCAAGGTCAGCACGTTCCACAATCTCGTCGCGATTCATAGCAAGAACACCTTTTGCTGTATAGCAACCTATGTTCTTAAGCGCATCGATTACCCAGCTGTCTATTTCATCTGCAAATTCATCCAGATAAATATCTTCTTCATCAGCACCTTCTATATCCCGGAATACATCAATTGTATATTCGGTCAACATACAAGCGAGTTTAATATTCAAACCGCCTTTACCGATAGCTAATGAAACTTCTTCGGGACGAAGATAAACCTCTGCCTTACGTTCTTCTTCGTTCACACGTATAGATGAAATCTTTGCCGGGCTTAATGCTCGTTGTATGAACAACGACACATTGGATGTATAATTAATTACATCGATATTCTCGTTTCTTAACTCACGGACAATTCCGTGAATACGAGAACCTTTCATTCCAACACAAGCGCCCACCGGGTCAATACGGTCATCATATGATTCCACTGCAACTTTGGCTCTTTCACCCGGGATACGGGCAATAGCCTTAATGGTAATCAGACCATCATTAATTTCCGGCACTTCCAATTCAAAAAGACGCTGCAGGAACACTTTGTCTGTACGCGAAAGTATAATTTTCGGATTATTGTTATAATTATCCACTCGTTGTACAATAGCACGAACGGTTTCTCCTTTACGATAAAAATCGGTAGGGATCTGTTCCGATTTCGGGAGCAGCAACTCATTTCCCTCATCATCCAGCAACAGAATCTCTTTTTTCCATACCTGATATACATCAGCCGCAATAATAGATCCGATTCTGTCTTTATATTTCGCGTATAAACTATCTTTTTGCAATTCAAGTATTTTAGAAGCCAAAGTCTGACGCAGGTTCAGGATAGCACGACGGCCAAAATCTGCAAAATGTACTTCATCCGTTACTTCTTCACCCACTTCACAGTCGGCATCAATCTTACGGGCCTCGGTCAAAGTAAGTTGCAGGTTAGAGTCTTCCAATTCATCATCTGCTACCACCGTACGGTTTCTCCAAATTTCAAAGTCACCTTTTTCGGGGTTGATAATTACATCATAATTTTCATCAGTGCCAAACATCTTAGCTATAACGTTTCGGAAAGAGTCTTCCAATACGCTAATCATTGTCTCCTTATCTATATTTTTCAACTCCTTGAACTCCGCAAGGGTGTCAATCATACTGATTGTTTCCTCTTTTCTGGCCATAATTTACTTGAATCTTATTAAGTATTTTGTATATTTTATTTCATCAAATGTATACGACTGATCATCCTGCACAGTTACTTTTCGCTTTGCACCTTCCGGTTTGATCTGCTTTTCAACGGTAACAACCACACCGGTTTCATCCGCCGATTTCAGCACACCTGCCAACTTGACTCCGTTTTTAAGCAACATTTCCACTTCATTGCCAATATTCTTAACATATTGGCGAAAAACCTTAAATGCAGATGTGATGCCCGCCGATCCAACTTCCAGTTCATAGTCTTCCACATCCCGGTCCAGATGTTCTTCCAGATAACGGCTCAATTCTGCACAGTCGTCAATACAAACACCCTCATCATTATCAATCTCGACAATAATAAGATTTCCCGGTTTAATAACTATATCCACTAAAAAATTGTCTGAAGAGGCTAATTTTTCCTCGACCAACTGGCTTACTACACTTTTTTCAATCATATACAAACAGTTGAGAACAAAAGAAGGGGACTACCCGCCCCCTCCTCATCTTCGCTTAATCGCTTGCAAATATACAAATTGTCAACGACTTTACAAAGAAATATGTATTTTTTGTGCAAATACTCTTTTTCATTATCTTTGCCACCGAATACAAGGGGGTGCTTGTACCGATTCGTTCTGATAAGGTTGCAGGCTGAGATTATACCCATAGAACCTGATACGGGTAATGCCGGCGCAGGGAAATTGAATCAATACTCACTCCTCCACTATTCAACCATTTCGTTTTAAATAAAAAGGCAAAAGGATGAAAAGTGTTTTAATCGTAATGGCCGCTTCACTGGTCATTCCTAATGTACAGGGCAAATCCCATGAAACGGCAGACTCCCTGAAAATCGCCAAAGACATATCATTGGATGAAGTTGTGATCACCGCTACCAAAGCTGTAAAAGGAACCCCCGTTGCTTACACGGATATTTCCGGAAAAGAGCTTAACAGTAAAAACGACGGACAAGGTATTCCGTATCTTATCTCCCAATCTCCGTCTGTTATTATGACTTCCGATGCTGGAACAGGCATTGGTTACTCCGGTTTCCGTATCCGGGGAACAGATGCAAACCGTATCAACATTACAGTAAACGGGGTTCCCATGAATGACCCCGAATCGCACACCTTGTTTTGGGCAAACATGGCAGACATCGCTTCTTCCGTAGAAAGTATTCAAATCCAACGCGGAGCAGGTACATCTACAAACGGAGCTGCTTCTTTTGGAGCTACGGTTGCCATGCAGACGCAAAAGCCGGCCTTACAACCATACGCCGAATATTCTATTTCAGCCGGTTCTTTCGGTACTGTAAAAAATACGGTAAAAGGCGGAACCGGGCTATTATACGACCATTTTGCTTTTGATGCCCGATATTCAAATATCCGTAGCGATGGCTACATAGACCGCGCTTTCGCCCGGATGAGTTCTTATTATGTATCGGCAGCTTTTTATGCTTCCAATACATTAATCAAATTTCAGACCTTCGGCAACAACGAAAAAACATACCAGGCATGGAACGGTGTACCGGCAGACAAGCTGAAAACAGACCGGACTTATAATTCATGCGGCGCATATGAAGAAGACGGCGTAACCAAATTCTACGATAACCAAACAGACAATTATTGGCAGCACAATTATCAACTAATGGCAAGCCAACGTCTTAACGATTTCTGGAATATGGCACTCACTCTCCATTACACAGATGGTAGCGGCTATTACGAAGATTATAAAGCCGAAGCCAAATATGAAAAATACAAACTTCCCAATTATATTGACCCGTCCGGTAAAGAGGTTAAGAAAACCGACCTTGTCCGCCGCAAATGGTTAGATAACGATTTCTACGGTGCTGTATACAATGCTAATTATCGCAGCAAAAGCATGCAAATAACGTTGGGTGCTGCCGCCAATAAATATGCAGGAAATCATTTTGGCCGTGTTATATGGGCAAAACAAGTTAACAGCCTTCCGAAACCGGATTACGAATACTATCGCAACACCGGAGATAAAACAGATTACAATGCATATGCAAAAGTAAATTATCTCTTCACCGACTATTTTAACGGATATGCAGACCTGCAATACCGAGGCATAGATTATACAATTAAAGGGAACGATGATAAAGCCGGAGACAATCTTTATGTCAATCGTCATTGGAACTTTTTCAACCCCAAAGTCGGATTCAATTTCAACAAAGGATTCCATAATGCATTTGCCTCTTTCTCTGTTGCCCATCGCGAACCCAACCGCGACAACTTCACCGAAGCAGGTATTAATGAACGCCCTGTTCCCGAAAGATTGTTCGACTACGAAGCCGGATACAGCTTCACACATCCACGATTCCACCTGGGTGCCAATTTCTATTTTATGGATTACAACAACCAGCTTATTCTGACCGGAAAAATCAGCGAAATAGGAGAAGCTCTCACATCCAATATAAAAGAAAGCTACCGTATGGGAATTGAACTGACGGCCGGCATAACCATCACCAAATGGTTATTATGGAGCGGGAACGTTACCTGGAGCCGGAATAAGATAAAAAACTTCATCGAAACGGTAAGTAATCTGGACAGCAACTGGGACCCTGTGCCCGGGCAAGAAGAAGTTCAATTTCAATTTGGTTCTACAGATATTGCTTTTTCTCCAAATGTAATAGCAAACAGTATGTTCAATTTTAACTGGAAAAACTTTTCTGCCGGTTTTAATTCGCAATATGTAAGCCGTCAGCATTTGGATAATACATCCAGCAAATCCCGCTCCATCGATCCTTATTTTATCAACAGTTTACGTGTTGGTTACATCATAAAGCCCAAGTTCTTAAAAGAAATCGGGGTGGATGTAACCGTCAATAATCTATTTAATACCGAATACGAAACAAACGGAAACGTATATTCGTCTATCGTAGATGGCAAACGCATCGATTCCGCCGCTTATTTCACACAAGCCGGTATCAATGCCATGGCACGTCTTACTTTAAAATTCTAATTAATAATATGCCAACTATCATTTGCCAACTATCATCTGTCAACTTTTTAGAGTATTTCGGCGTTATCACCGGTTTGCTTTATCTTATTCTTGAGATAAAACAACACCGGGCCATGTGGGTGGTAGGATTTCTCACGTCGCTGGTTTATGTGTTCGTATTTTTCTTCTCAAAAATATATGCTGATATGGGACTTAACATGTATTATGTCGGCATAAGTATTTACGGCTTCTGGCAATGGACCCGGAAGAAAAACAAATTTCTTCCGGAAGAAAATAAAAATTCTTCCGAAAGAATAATATACCGTCATCTGACACCTAAGCTTGCTGTGGGAGTCGGTATCGCTCTATTAACCATTTTTATTATGATCTGGTATGTATTGAATAATTTTACAGATTCTCCGATCCCGATAGGTGATGCCTTCACCACTGCAGTCGGTATCGTAGCTACCTGGATGTTGGCACGACGCATTATTGAACATTGGATATTCTGGATCGTGGTAAATTTCGTTTCCGTTTATCTTTTTTATATACGCGGATTATATCCCACAATGTTTCTCTATATTTGTTACGCCTTGCTGGCCATTGCCGGATGGCATACGTGGAAAAAGAAAGGAATAAAAACAGATGACAGTACCTTATGATTGCATAATTGTAGCAAACGGTAGTTTTCCAACGACAGCCCGTCCTTTGGAATTATTACACCAGACTCCGATCATTATTGCCTGCGACGGTGCTGTACAGGCACTTTATGACAGAGGCCTGGCTCCCACAGCCATTATAGGGGATATGGATAGTATTCCTCTTTCTCTGAGAGAACTATATGCCGACCGCATCCATATTGTAGAAAACCAGGAAATAAACGATCTTACCAAATCTGTTTTCTATGCACATGAAGCCGGATATAAACATATACTGATTTTGGGAGCTACCGGTTTACGTGAAGATCATACACTCGGTAATATTTCTCTATTACTGGAACACGCTCCATTATTCGACAGGATAGAAATGCTTTCCGATTACGGCCTATTTATTCCTTTAACGAAAACAGCAACTTTAACAAGCCGGCCCGGACAACAAATATCAATCTTCTCAATGTACCCTTGCGGAGAAATAAGTACGGAAGGATTACGCTGGCCTATCCATAATCGTAAACTTACCGCCTGGTGGCAAGGAACACTAAACGAAGCTTTAGGTGATACGTTCACCATCACTTTGACAGAAACAGCACGCATAATTGTTTTTTGCGCATCCGGAAAATAAAAAAGCTCCGGAAGCGTCTTCAACAGATCAACTTCCGGAGCAAATACACCCTCAATTTTACAACTTAGTATATAAGATTCTCACGAACCCTTATCTCATGCAGGTAATCTTACCAGCTGAGATTCCTTCCATTCGGAAAATCCTTCGATTACTTTATTCATCCGAAACAACAACCGGTCGTCTGCAACCAGCTTCAAAACAGTATTAGGCGATAAAAGCAAATACATATTATCCGCCGGCAACATAGCCTTTAATAATACGACATCGTATCCGTCACGAACGACTTCCCTTTTTAGCTTAACCGGCACATCCAATGATGCCAAGTAATAAGCAGAACGTTCATAAGCACACCATTCATTGTCCTCAAGATACAAATAGACCCCATCGGAATTATCAATTTCAGATGTCAGAACCCGCTCTACTGTAGTCGAGCTTTCCATATCCCACAATTTTTTACATGCATATTAGTACTACAAATATATTTTCTTTGTCTGCCAGTTAAAGTAGGTAATTACATCAATTTTCTAGTTAAAACTATCAAATAGTACATTATCATCCCGTTTTTTCTGCAATTCTATCAAATTAGCATCCGCTTCTTTCACACCGGCGGCTTTTGCCTGCTTCAACAGGATTTCGGCCTCATCCAAATTACCTTGCATCAGGTTCAAAACACCACGTGAATGAATGGCTTCCGGCGAATTAGCGGCTTTTTTCAAATAGCCTTGTGCAACATCGAAATCTCCTTTTGTCAAAGCAATATTTGCAGCATTCAGATTGGCTACCGGATCATTCGGATAAATACATACAGCTATATCAAATACTTCATTATACTCTTTACTACCGGTTTCATAGCTATTAGCCACTGCAAACATTTCACTCAGGCTTAATTGCTTCGGATTCGTTTTAATCACTTCACGTCCTTCTTCCACAGTAAAGAAACGAACCGTATAATCCACTTTATAATCCGAGCGACGAAGTGAAGGATAAATATTCTGCAAGACATAGCGATAAGGAACGCCACCATCAAGTGCCATCAATTGCGCATCTTTTTTATCAGGATCGATATTGCTTTCGATAATAGCCAGCACTTTATCCCGTGAAGGAACAGACTGATCCGCCAGTACCTTTTCACGGAAACCGCCCCAATCCTCAGAACCATTTTCTGTCAGGATTATCCCTTTTGGGAAATCATGCTTTTTACGGACATATTCGGCCAAAGCTTTTACACGATTTTCTGCCAATACCGTATTCGATTTATAAGAACCTTCCGGTGAAGCATATCCTTTAAGGACAATATCTCTCAATTTTACATTTTTATCGTTCACAATCACACCGATTGAATTATCGATTTTAGACAATTCTGTAGCATTATTACGAAAGTCCGGCAAAATCTGGTATTTGTTTACAACAAACTCCAAGTAAGCTGTACCCACTTCTGCCCGATGTTTTTCAGTTTCTGCCACCGGTGAAATATAAACCAGCGTAGTAGCCACCTGATAACGCTCATCAGGACGCATACGAACTTTATCGGCAACCAACAACGGAGTACCCGGTGTTTCTTTACCACAACCACACAAATCCTGGTCCAAAACCAGTTTGGCATTTTTCATCCAAGGTTCAAAGGGTATATCCAATTTATAATTAACCTGCTGCATTCCATCAGAAACCTTCAACACCGTATAACGAGGTTCATCTTGTAAATTATGCAAAGCAATTTCACGGTTATATACCTTCTGGCGGTTTTTGCCATTAATCAAAACAGAAGGTAAACCATTCTTTTGCGTAGAACTTTCAAGAACAGGAGTTAATGTCAGCGAATTCCTAGACTTTACCACATCTGCAGGAATCATAATAACCGCATCGATATAAAGCCGTCCACCTTTTTCCACCAAATCGTTACAAACAACCTTCACCGGCGAACCAACCGTCTGAGCCATAGCCAGCGGTGAACCCAAAGCCAGCAAGATTACCAGCATACATATATTTATCTTTTTCATCGCTTCGTTATTTAATAAAGTAAATAATAGAAACAGCCGCTTTTGTCACACCAAAATAATCACGTGTTTCAGCAGGCAACTTATTTCCGCAGGTAGCACAAGGATATTCATTATCTTTCATGTGCGCCCAACCAAGACCCAAAGCAGCTTCAATGCTCCATCTATTACTCAAAACCCATTGATAACCATAAGTCAAACCTGCACCATACAAATATCCCTGATAACGGCGGTTTTTCAGACGATCACCCAAAAGGCTAAATCCACCCACATTATAATCTGCATAATGTGCATGTAAACCAAAGAAATGGCCATTGAATTTCTCACATAACCAGTAACGTGCTTCAGGTTGCACCATCCAATGCTTCCACCTGGCCTGGTCACCCATCATCCAGCCATTATAGTTGCCGGATATGTCAAGAGACCATTTTTTACCCAGCCCTATTTCCGCTCCCAAATTTATAGTAGCCGTAGCGTCATAGAGCAAGTTCGATTTCACTGCAAACTTCTGTCCGTATGCGCTCGACATACCAACTAGAAGGAGAAAGAGGAAAAGGACTTTTTTCATATATCTTTTGTTTATATTTTCCAGATTAAAACCAAAACTACAACAAGGTTATTTAAAGCATTGCGTACGTTATTCAACACAATCACGAACACAACGCACAAATCCATATCTTGTATCGGTAGTACGGGTAATTCCTAAACCACCTTCGCTAAAGAAGAAGCCTTCGCATGTATGTCCTAAATAATCTTTACCTGAATTATTTTTACCGGAGAATTTTGTACGGGCTACATAATTCATATAATTCCCGCTTGTTCCCTTTGATATATCCAGCGCTCTCACTAACAAAGTAAGTTCCCGCTGATTCGGAATACGCCAACCTTTCGGACACCCTCCTTGTTCTTCTGTTTTTGGTATATAATTAGGTGATACTCCGTTTACATCACTCCATTTTCCACCTGTCTTATTTTCATTATAAATCAAAAAGGATTTGTATGGCTTTGTGTTTTCAGAAAGTTCAGTGTGCATAGCCAATTGATTACCACCATCAGAAGAACTGCGAAGTGCCTTCTTATCCATATATCTCAATTCCAACTTATCATAATTTTCTCCATTATAAATCTTTTTACTCTTAGACCAAATTTGAATTTTACTATCGTCCGGTTTATCAATCCGGCCTAAATAACGTGCACAACGGACAGAATGCCGATGCCGTTTCTCATATTCAGCATAGTCACTCGTAGAAATGCCTTCTTCCGCCCATAATATATTTCTGAAATTTTCCGCTTCGGCACCTTTGCTATTTGCATAATAATGTAGTGTATTCTCACTATTAGCCGGAAAAAGGATAGCCGCCGGGTCATACGCATCTTGTCCCATAACGAAATCCTGGTATTGAGACAAAGATGGTAAAAACCACTTTATTTCATTTTCCTTAACCTGATCGGAAATATTTCCCATATTTCTGTTACGAGACATACATGCATTATATGCCTTTGTATAATTACTCAAATTTCCTGATAAATAAGGAACACTGTTCCAGTTGGGCCACCGAACTTCCGAATGAGATAATACAGTCAATTCCCTTATCATATTAGCACGCCCATCCGTTGTTTGCCCCCAACCATAAGGATTTCCATAAGAATATTTTCCGTTACCATTGTTACTAACAGCAGATTTTTCAAACATATCCGTCTCATTCACCCACTCTATTCCAATTGCATATTCAGAAGTACCATCTGTCGAATAATAAGTTTGAATAGAACGTTGTGAAATAACATAGGCTGCATCCGTAAGCGAACTACTATTAACACTATCAGAATAAAACTTTGTTTTACAAAGAATCAACATCTCACGATTCGGTTTATTCGCAAATTCCCACCAATTCAAATTATCATAATAATATTCATCAACAAATGCAGTGACAACAAGTTTATTATTTGTATATGAATCTTCATTCTTCAATTTTTCAACTAATTGTTTAATAGTAAGTAAAGAGGAAGATCCGTCTCCCGGATAATTAGCTTTTTGGGTATCATTATCATTATTTACTACAAAATGTATCCAGTTATCATCCAAGTCTGCAGAATTATCGTCCGGCCCTAACACCTGAAAATCATTTACCGGAGTCTTAACTTTGTATGTAGGTTTCCATTTTGCATCAGTTCCTATTATATCTGCTTTTGTAAAAGTCAGTACCCTTGCTTCATAATGAGCATCACACAATTGAATCGGCTGAGTAGCCTCCGTATAAATAAAATTACCATCCGCTACCGATGTCGGTTCCTTCTTAACAACTTCCAATACAATATCATTAATTCCCTTCACTTTAACATTATATGTATACCGGGTATTACGTATTGTTTTGTAATCCTCTAAATTTGAAGCAGAAGAACCGCCATAGCTAGCTTCGCCAAGAGGAATATAATAAGTAACGTCTCCCTCAACTTGTGAAGTAGAAGGCTTTTTGCCCGGATCAAAATCTTGATATTTATCAGCAGGCCCTTTATAATATCCTTTCAAGATAATATAAGTGGCATTCTCCGGCTTTTTACTATACCGCTCTTTATACGAAATAGATTCAGACAAAGTCTTGCGGTTTTCCATCATATAAAACGTGAAACCTTTCTGTCCCACAGCAAAAGGATATTCCTGAGCAGAAAAATAAGAAATATCTCCATTAAAGTCCTCTTCACGTTCAAACAAATAGCACTTGTCCGGTATTTCTGCAACCTGCCATGTCTGAGGCGTAAAGGAACCATTACCAGGAATCTTCGATACTATTTGAAAAGAAACAGAGGCTACTACACGATGTAACCAAATCTTACCGGCGAGTGTTTTTGCTGTCGAAGAAATCGATACGCTCCCCATGGTGTTTCCTTCTGAAGCGACAGAATCATCATAAATACCGGCCATCAAGAACTTACCATCAATCAAGTCGATAGCCTGCTGTGATAAATCGGCTGTAGCCGACAGAAACTGTTCCTTTGTAATACAGTCTTTTAATTTCGCAGCTAATTTGGTATAATTTGCAGATTCCAAATTGGCTACAGCATAAATATAATTTGTACCGGACAAGGTTTTAAATCCTGTTAATACACCTTCACCTGTAGCATCCAGACTAAAAGATTGATATCCGATGCGATCGCCTGAAGTATTAAAGGCAAATACCGTAATATCAGATACACGATCAGCATATTGATCCTGATTTTCCCCCGTTGCACGTGTTATCACCTCCGGCGTATTCGGCATGAACGATAAACTTAACGTAACAGGAATCCCTTCTTCATACGTCTCGCCCTTTTCCACCAGAGCATCCTCATTACAGGAAACAATAAAATATCCTCCGATAATCAATAGTACTATGTATATATATTGTTTCATAAACCAATATTTTTCTTATTAATTAAATTCTATATTTGTATTGACAGAAGGCCGCCAGCTACTGACTTTCCAATTTATGTTCATCTCTGCTTTATCGCTTACCGTCACTTTCACTTGCAAACCATATTTCTTACCGGCTACAACACCATAAGGCTCCATTATTCCATCTTGCTTGATTTTGAATGTCGAAGTTTTTTCCTCTTTACCATCTATCTTATAAGTTATTTCCAAAGCCGTTGCATTTAAACCGGTTTCTTTATTTGCAAATGTGAGGAACGCCTTATCTGGCAAGACATTCCCTCCATCAATTGCAGCAATCTTATTATCAATAATAGAAAGGTTATATTCTAAAGCTTTGTAAGTTGCAATGTTTTTCAAATACCCGCTCTGATTTGCATGCAATAGCCTGCAACTTTTCAATTCTACTTTTTTCACACGTGTCTTAAATTCATCAGAAACGCCTTCCGCATAAACGGCTTCAAAAGAACTGAATTCCACGCACGAAGTAACCTGGTCGACCTTAATTGTTACCTCCTCTGTAGGATATTCACCACCTTGATATTTATCCGGAGTACTGGATACACCTTCTACAGTAAATTCAACAGCTTGAGGCTCTCCATTTACTTTAATCATAGCATCCAAGTCTTCCTTGCTTAGTTCAACGCTTCTCAAACCACTTAAAGTGGACTGTTCTTTCAATGCAGCGGTTGTTGCCTGAGAAGCATTTGCTATGGCAAGTACAGTCAAGTTTTTTCTTACTTTGGTAAGAACCTTACTATCATTATCTGCCCATCCAATAATATTATTACCTTCCAATAGAAAGTAGACAACAGAATTAATTGTTATTTCTGCCTGGGCTGCTCTTGCTTGCACTCCTCCTATATTAAAAGATACATAAGCCATTTTATCGCCGGTTACTATCCCTGGAGTTTCAGTTTTATCCATATCGTTTAATACATCATCCTCGGATGTACAAGCAAACAGGATAACAGCCATAAAAAAGATAGTAAATATTGTTTTTAGTTTCATAACCCTATTATTTATATGCATTTCATTTTCTTTTCTGTCACAAAAGTAGAGCTATTATATAGGCATGGCTATAGGCGAAACTTTCAAGATTAATAGGTAAAAATAGCATACCGGCAGATTGATAGGCACACCCTTTAGATACGATAGAAACACCGTTTTTAAGATTAGGTACGGCCTGTATATATAAAACAAATCATCCCGATGTTTTTTCAAAAACATCGGGATGATTTTATAAAATGATCGGGGAGAAATTTTTATTATCAATTTGCATCATTCTCTGCCTGATCTACAATTTGCCATGGATAGGCAACAACCGTTGCACTTACATAAGCATTCATTTCTATATTATCCTCATCTCTGGAACCTTCACCCGTAATAATAACTTCTATCCGATACACATGATTAGGCTTTACTTTTATTGGCTCATCATTGTCTTTCAGGAGAACGCGGAAATGTCTTTCTTCTTCTATTCCTGCATTTTTAAAAAATCCGGAGATAACCAATGCTGTTTCACATACATTTACATTATCTCCTTTCTCAGGATTAGCAAACGTATATCTGAAAAATTTATCAATAGCAGAATTATCTGTCCAATCACCAACCAGTCCTTTTGTATAACCGGTAGTATATTTCTTATACAAAGCAGGAACCACTTCAGAGCCGGGTTGTATCCAACCGGCCCGGTCTCCAGGTTTAAGTTTGTCAAACATGGCAGATTCATATCCTTTATAATAAACATAGCTTGGGTTGTTTATAGAATTTATAGACGAAACGCTACGGGCATTTGCCAACCACAGTCCTGTTAATTTAAACTCCGCATTCTTATATGTTTCTTCTTGAAAACTTACGGTTATTTTATCTACCTGAATACGGGCAACTAAACGATTTAAAGCTATTGTTCCTGCAGCCTGCTGAGTTGTTTCCGTATAAACGAAAGCGGATGTAGACGATTTAATCCAGTTTTCATTTCTAGTAGTCTGCGTCGTTCCATTTTCTGTCTTTTTCACTGTAGGACGCACGCCTGTGAATTGGATTGTATCGCTTGCCATAGGCAAAACGTCTCCTATCTGGTATTGGTCGCAACTTTTTGTAACAACAACCGTATTAAAGTCGTCCATACTATAGATAGAAGCAACATTATCTGTGGCATTCGCAACCAATACAGCATAGAATTTATCATTTGTAGCACCTCCTTTTTCATCTACCGGGGTAACTTTTATAAGTATATCTTTGATCTCGGATATACCATTCTGGTTCGTCTCATCTTGATAAGCTACACGTTTTCTGGTAGCAGCGTCAAATATAAGGGCTGTCAGACGAGTTATTTTCGTTTCATTGTTCAAATTTTGTTCACCCTTGTCATCCGTTATGGATCTTGTCTGGGTATTCGATTTTGCAACAAACGATATATATGCATCCACCGGTTCCTTCGGTATATTATTATCAATAATATCGTCTTCGTTAGAGCAAGCGCCAAAAGCAATTAATGCCATAAGCGAGAAAAATAAATATCGTAGTTTCATAAATTATTGATTAAAATGTTTGTATTCTTTTTTACCCTTATATTGAATTATTCATAAGAAGCCTCCTGGCGAATATTCCCCCAATTTGCAATAGATACGACACAGTCGAGCGTGATATCCACCGGAGTTGAAGGTATTGGAGGTGTAGGATATTGATCGCCGTCAAAACTATTTTTACCAAATGTAATGCCTATCTGGTAAACATAATTTCTCTTTATATAATTATGATTATATCCTCTATCCTTGCCATTCTCATTAATTGTAACGAAAAATTGTTTTCTTTCAGACAGATAACCGCCTGAGGCCTGCAATGTTGCATCTATCACCAACTGAGTAGCATTTTCACTTGCTCCGTTTTCCATTACATAAGCATAATAAGAAGTATCGGTTATAGGTGTTTCTGCATTTACTGTCCTATTTAGAGTATTCCGGGCAACTTCGTCTGACAAATAACCAGGTATCTCAACCATTCCCCAATCTGCAGCACTGAAGTAACGGGAAGCTGTTTTTACTTTTGACAACCAAATATTATTCACCCTAACCGTACGCCCGGACAGTATCGAACCGGAGAAATTAGTACGGATACTCGCCACATCTATACGGGCTGCAACACGCGTCAACAGGATCGGATCGTTCAAGCCGCCGACATTAGCCTGCGAAGTACCATACCCAATATAATTATCATCCGTATTCGATAGTATAACAGAAATCAGCCGGCTACTCATTGTCAGGTTATTTTGCAATTGCGATGACAATTCTACTATTTTGTTTTCAAATGCAGTATAGTTATTTACATCCTCAAAGGAACCTTGAGGAACATTTGCAACAATGGCAATCTGTACATTACCGGTCTGCATCTCAACATCAGTGATTTCAGCAGTTCCATCGGCCCCAACTGTAGACTGCCACTTAGAGCCTAACACTTGAGTACCATTTTCATTAAATATGATAGCAGTCAAATTATTAATTGCAGCTTCACCCGGCAGTTCATTCTTATCAGCAGCCCGCGTAGCTAAACCTCCTATCGCTTCTACTTTGACCGATATACGCCCTGTTTTTCCTGCTTGCGGTATTTCTGTTTCGTCATTTTTAGAACAAGAAGCGAAAGCTTGCAAAACAAAGAATATCAGTATTATATTTTTCAATTTCATATCGTGATAATTTTCGAATTTATTTAACAGGATCAGAGCTCATGTTCTTCCTTCACCACACCCCAGGGACGTACACTAACTTTAACACCGGAAATCAATCCGTCTTCACCAAACTGAATCAGTACGTATTTTAACTGTCCGGGTTCGACAGTAATCGGATCATCTATCTGATCAGACTCTTTACGTCCAAGCAACTGCTTGTTAAGATTCAATGTCACATCCATTTTTTCACCGGGACAAAGACGATGGTTTTTAGGCGTGTACCATTCTTTACCAATCGTACTCGTACCCCAATCTCCCGCAGGATTATAATAGACACTATCACCAATAGTCTCTCCTTTATAATTATATGAATCCAGGGTACGATTCAAATAGAAATTACACATCGGATCATCTGCTTTCAAGGTACGGGCATTAATAGCATATTGCAAACCTTCTGTCTCAATATGAATCTCTCCCGTACGCGGTCTGACCACAATTGTATCATTTACAGTAATACCATCTCCTACCGAAGCACGAATCACTTCCAGCGAACCAAAATAAAGGTCGTCTGCCGAAGTTGCCATATCGGTTTTAGATGCATCTTCGGGATCTGTCGTACGGTTTATTGTCACTTTCAGATCAACGGCAGTCTTTAAACTTTTCGTAACAGTTGTCTTATCGGCATCATCTATATTTCCCCAAGCAACAACCGTCAATTTTGCATCGGCAGAATAACCGTTCAGAACAATCTCCCGGCGTCCGGCAATAAAGTCCTGGTCAAGTGTGCGCGTTTCCAAATAATTGCCTTTTTCATCGAAAATGAACAGAGAGGCATTAGGCACGTCCCCCGGAACAGCCTCCGTAATGTCATCCCCTTCCGCATTGACAACCTTCAATGTCAATTTATAGCCCGGGCACGGATCAAGATCATCATAAATACTACAACCGGCCAGTAATATCGATATACAAAATGCAAAAAGCAACCGCCTGTTTATAACTGAAATATATTTCATAATAATTTATTTTCCTTCTATATTTATATTACTTTAGTCTACCTCCGTACCACTCATATCTACAATTTTCCAATTGCTAACCTTAACGGCAACACTTGCATAAGCATCTTGCAGCAAATCGAATGGCTTATCCGAGCCTGGTCCACGAATTATCATATTGATTGTATAAAACTTATTTCGTTTTATATATGAATGTTCTATATCCGAGTAGTTTTCAACTTTACCGGTTTTGTTCACAATCAAAGTATAGTAGTAGTCATTTGAAACCTGCATACCTATCTTTTTATCTTTATAAGAAAGCCTGGCCTTCACAACCATAAGTGTAGGCATTTCTTCATCTTGATTTTCATAAACATAAAACATACGTCCAAGCGGAAATCCTCCACCCACAGAAATATGACCGCCATCTTTTTTGCTTGGGTCCAGAACTTCATTGATTGGCAAAAACGCAAAATATCTATTTCGGAAACAAAGATCTACATTCGGTAAAAAATCTTTATATGTCTGATCGCTATTTATAAAATCATACCATAGCAGACTTTCATTCACACTATTCGCAAACTTCTTCATATTTCCGGTTTCATCTTTTACTGCCGGGTTACCACACCAAAACTGCAAAGGGATTTGATTCTTGTCTGTTTCTGTTTTAATTTCCAAAGCTCCACACGCATTTTCAGCTTCCATATAAGACGAATTCTTCACATTCGCCAGAAAAAGGGACAAAGGCATTAATGTTGCATTTTCGCTATATTCATCTTTAGGTTCAAACCGAAGATTAGACAATTGTACCCGGGCTAATGCACGGTATAAAGGAATACCTGCATTTTTATCACCATCAACCCCGATTTTATTTTCCACATCAGCAAGGAGAGTAGTACTGATCACTCCGCTCGTCATTACAATATTTCCATTCAGCTCCCGATCCAAATGGAGAGTATCACCCATAAAAGCATCCAACGTTTTCAGGCCTTCAAATTTTAATACTGGCACATTTGCAAATACCAACAATTTCACTTTACCTGATTTTACAGGAATCTGTCCTAAACTTGTTACACCTCCTTTTTCTGAGGTCACATCCAAAGAGTGCTTCAAAACAATCAGTTCACCGGAAACCATATCCGGATAAGCTCCATCATTAAACACTGCAACTGTCAATGAATTTATATATCCCTCTGTATTTTTCACATCAACAATATCTCCCAAGCTTGATCCCGGATCAATCTCGGCCCGGGTTTGGAAAGCTCTTGTTTGAGCAGATTCATCCTTTACGGCTATCGATAGTGTTGCATCCGGAATATGTTTAACTTCTTCCTGTATTTTATCATCGCCCGAACAAGAGGAAAACAGTCCGCAAATTGATAAGAATAATAGAAAAATATTCAGTTTCATTTGATATATTTTATACATGTTATCTACTTCATTTTTACGATACAAAGATAAGATGCCCACAAGAGGTTGCAGATAGGTGGCTCTCTCTATATTAATAGGTAAATCCATCAACTTTTTCCGATTGATAGGATTGCCTGCATAATGCAATGTTTGCAATGCTTTACCACAAAAAAAGATCCCCCGGAAATTTTACTATCCGGGGGATCTCTCACTATATTAATATACTACCTTATTCAAATTCGGCAGTTTGTTCGATTATTCCATAAGGAGCTACTTTTACGAAGCAATCAAGTGTAGCTGCTACCGGATCCGGGTCAGGAGTGTTGCTACCTGTGCCTGATAATGTCAAATCGATCTGATAACGCATATTGCGATCAATTTTACCAGTTCCTTTGCTTGAATCGGAACCTGAAGAAAATGTACCCGTCTCATTCACAATAATCGTATAGCATCTGTTAGCTAAAGTCTTCTCAACACCATTTGCAGTTGTATACTTAACAGTACCTTTAACAATCAACCAAGTCTTATTATTTGTATTCTGATTTGCATATACATAGAATGAATCTGCCACAGCAAAAGCAGAGCCTTGAGACTGTATGTCCGTAATTACATTGCTTGAAGTATAAGGTTGAGCATAGTAAGCCAACGGATCTGCATCCCCTTTAGAACCTGAATAAAATCCGGTTGTTGTATAATAGGTAGAACCTTTAGCCTCCGTTCCTGCACCAATCAATAAAGTTTGTTTCGGAGCATTTTTCAAATAAACACTATCCAATGTAAATGTAGCATTTTTATATGCAACAGGATCTTTCATTTTTAATGAAATTGTATTTACTACCACCTTCGCTACATTACGATACAAAGTAATATCAACGGAACCTACTTTATTATAACCTCCAATTGAGCTTGCCGCATACAAGTTTGGACCTGTAATTAAAGAGCCGGTTGTTATAACTTCGCTACTCATAGTCAAACCTGCACCGGTTGCAACTTCAACAACATCACTACCGTCTACAAGGTTCTGAGTTACCGTCTGAAACTCTCCGATTGTTGATTTTCCATTGAAATCAGCAGCTCGTTTGTTTGCAATAGCCAACACTTTATAGGTATTACCGGAAATCAAACTATTAACAGTAGGAGTACGTCTGATTGCACCGTTACTGGCTGTTGTATCCTTAACAGCAACAAGACTTCCGTCTGTATTAAAAACGGCAACAACTAACGAGTTGATTTGATCTTCTGTACTGGTCTCGGCAATAGCTCTTGTTTGAGTACTCGAACTAATCCCAATTACCAAAGAAGCATTCCCTTTATCCGGAGTCGGATTTACACCAATAACATCGTCTTCCTTAGAACAAGAAGCGAGAATACATGCAATGACAGATGCATAAAGCAAATTTCTCATTTTCATAATTTTAATTATTAATTTTGTGAATATTATTTTTATTTTCCTTTACTATATTATTACGTACAATAATAACTGCAGCTTTTAGAACCTTAGCGGAACTTTGTATACCCTATACAGGTTCGTTGTTTAAGTTTTACGATGCAAATGTATATTCCCCTCAAAAAACAACAGATAGAAAAATGTATCAATTAATATCGGTAAAAAAGTCAACCCGTTTTTTATCAGCACTTTGATAGAAACACACTGTAAAAAGAGAGAAAATACAAGATTTATTTACAGGGCAGGCTAAAAATAAAAAACCTCTCCAATTTAAATTGGAGAGGTTTTTAAAATATGATTTTATTTGATACCGATTTATACAGGCACACCATACTGGGAAGGGGTTACACCGTATTGTTCCGTAAAACGCTTACGGAAAGTAGCCGTATCATTAAATCCAACCATCTCTGCCACCTCTTGCACAGAATATTGTTGGGTAAGAAGAAGTTCTGCCGCTTTTTTAAGACGGACAGTCCGGGTTAACTCTAAAATACTACAATCCGAATATTGTTTTATTTTACGGTATAATGTTGGCAGGCTCATATTCAATGAGTCTGCCAACACCTTTGCTTCAAAGGTGGAATCATCCAAGTGTTGTTCTATATTTTTCATTACTGCATCCATAAACGGGTTGGAATTCTTACTATTTGAAGAAGATATATCAACGGTATCCTCTTCGCCGGAATTAACTCCTGCCGAACCGGCAAAATATTGCCAAAGTTCTTCACGGCGTTTCAATAATCCGTTTATTTTGGTACGAAGTATTTCTATATCAAAAGGCTTTGTAATATAATCGTCTGCCCCCGCTTCTATACCAACAACAATATCTTCACTTTCCACTTTAGCCGTCAGCATAACAACAGGTATCTGAGCAGTACGGCTATCACTCTTAAGTTCGCGGCAAGTTTTTATACCATCTTTTACAGGCATCATTACATCACAAAGAATCAAATCCGGTAATTCCCTGAAAGCCACTTCAAGGCCTTCTTCTCCATTCCGGGCTTCCAGTATCTGATATTCTTTATTAAATATGTGTTTAAGAAACCAACGTATCTGATCGCTATCATCAATAATCAGCAATTTCTTTCCCATCGTAATTTTCTTTTGCGAAATAATCCGGATCAGATTTGCAATCTCTTCTTTCTGATCTTCATTCAATTTAACCAAATCAGCCTCCGGTTCAACAAATTCCACCCGTCTTTCGAGCAAATGTTGTTTCCCTAATGGTAGATATAATGTATAAGAGGTTCCATTATTATTAAGTTCGCGTTTATAAATCCCCCCTATATCATTCACCATATCAATAATCTGTTTCAAACCACGACGAGCAGTTTCGTTTTCATCCAAACCTTCATCTTGAACAGATAAAGCACAATAAGCTTTCTTATCCTTACGAACAACAGAAATATCCAGAATAACTTTTCCATAGCTAAAGGTATTTTTAAATGCATTTGTCAACAAAGTACGCAACGCATATTCAAACTTACGGCGGTCTAGCCAAAGCCACAGCATATCTGTCTGGGTATTAACTCTGAAATCTATATTATTCATAGCAACCCAATCCACAAACAAATCACAAATCTGACGAGACATATCGACCATATCATATCGGGCAATACGCAAATAATTAGCTACATCATTATTAAAACGCGTTCCTACTAACTGATCCGCCAAATCTTGCAGAGCCAGCGTATTACGATAAGCAGAAAGTAGTTGAGTAGACATTTCTTCTCCCGGATTTTTATTTTGGACAATTAAGGCCAGAGAGCCTAATACCAAAGATAACGGAGTTCGCATCTCATGAACCGTTTCGACGAAGAAGGTATCTTGTATATTTTCGGCATCTTTTACAAGTTGGTTTGCTATTTCTTCTTTTTCGGTAACTTCACGCAACATGGCATCATTCTCTTTTATCTTGGCAACAAGCATTTGTTCCAACTCACGCTTATTACCCGACAAAGTAGAAATGGAAATTTCCTGTTGTTTCAGCTTTTCCTGTAATTCATTATTGATCGTTTTCAAACTCGCATTATCGCCTTCTTGTTCTACAACTTTCATTTTCAATTTTTCATAATCAGACTGCATCTGCATAAAAATACTGACAGATGATTTTTGCCTGAATACATATATAAACAGGGTTAATGAAAATAAAGCCAACAAAATAATTAGAGTAACTTCCATAAGAGTTAAAATTGGTTGTAATTACAGTTTTCAATATCTCAAAATATCGTTCTTATTTTTAAGATACTACATATACAAAGGTCTAAATAAAAATTCATATCAGAAAGTAAATTAAAAGAAAGTTTTGCTATCAAATAATCTTTATTTAATAACAAAAATATTCAACTGCAAATAATTGGATCACCACCTAATGCTATAGATACAAAATAAAACGAACACGCATGATTTTGACATGAATACACCCATATAGACACGTTTAGCACCTATTTTGAAACAATCACAACACATAAAACGCCATTAAACGACTCATTTAACATGTTTTATATTGTATTTTTTAAAATATCCCCAGTTTATATTTGGAAGGATAGAAATAGTATCTACATTTGCAGCATAACGAGGCAAGAAAACCGGATGAGGGTCCGGAATTCAAAGGAAGACAAAAAGAATGAGGGTTCTTCTTCCTTATACAAGTTAAAATTTAATGCATATAAAAAATTCAAAGGTTATGAAAAAAAACGGCATTTCTGCAAGCACTTTTTTTGCATTTACGTTATCATTTGTTATGATATTTTCATTCAATGCATGTTCTTCTGACAGTGAAGATGCTATAAGCAGTGGTATAAATGATACAAAATCAGAGCCTACATCCAATCCATATTCATTAGTAATTAAAACTTTAGCAAAAGGTCAAGATATTACAACAAAAGGCGCCGTTAAAAATGCGACCTTGTTTGTGTTTAATGAGAACAATGAATTTGTAAAACAGATCAACCTTGACAAATCAATTCTTTTACAACGCAAAGCAGTTTCTATAGATTGTCCGGATTCCGACCGGATCACTGTCATTGCGTGGGGTGGTTTATCTGAAGGTGAAAATGTAGCCTCCCTGGATTCAGCAAACATTATTTCCGATTTAAAAATACAATTACAACAGAACAATGGTGTTGTAACGGCTGCTCTCGGTGATTTATTCTATGGACAAATTACATTAAATCGTCCTGTAACCAAATCTTCTGACATTCAAACATTAAACATAGAGCGCAAAGTATCTTCTTTAGCAATCAATACAAAAGGAGTCAATAAAAAATATGGAACGACCGAAGGTTCTTATTATTACAAAGTGAAAAAATCCAAAAGTTCATTTAATTACAACGGAGAATTAACAGGTAATGAAGTTGAATATATTATTCCGGCCTATTTTAACGACAATAACGAGCTTGTTACAGAAACAACCCCAATTTTGCCTGCCTATAATATCGTAATAGAGCTTTATAGAGACAATGAAATGATTTTTTCGAGTAAAAATGCAAAAAATGGCGAAATATCGTCAGCAAACGCAGGAGAACAGGTAAATGTAAATTTTAACATCACACTCAATAATTGTTCTATTAAAGTAACTCCCTGGAACACAATTATTCAAAATGTTACAGTAGGTTAAAAAAATAAGCATTCAATTTTTCATATGCATATCGGCGCACATTCGGATTATTCAGAATGCGCACTCTTTTTTTTTCAAATATCCAAATCTTGGCAATAGGAATACATATGTTTTTGATACTTTCGCATATGTAAATATTTGCTAATAAAAAAAACACATACATATACACTGATTGCAAATGTATCATATTGATACGAATACATACCAATATATATTTCCACCCTATAACAGGTAATACTATCAATGAGTGCAAAAATATCACCTGTGATTATTTTACACATATAAATAACACAGAATAAAACACTGATAATACATTTGCATAGCAATATAATATGTTTAACATTTATTAATTATCACAATATACTTCATATAAAAAACTCCATTTATATTTGTAATGTTTACGAGAGATTCTGAGTTTTAACAAGGGTTTATAACTCAATATGGATTTTTCTCGCAGAGTATAGGGTTTATTTTAAGCATATAAATAAAGGAATAGGAAAGGGTAAAATTTTCACAAATTGTTTTTGTTATAAAATATGCCTAATCCTTATTTGAGTTTATCAATAGTTAATGTGCTTTGAGAAAAGAAATTATCTGCTGTAAAATAAGAATATTCATATAATTTTTATTTTACGGAAGTTTTAATGTAGAACAAGTTTGCAAAGTAATTACAGACAACTTTACCAGATGTCTTTAATTTACTAAACAAATATTGACCCTCAATTTTTTATATGCATATTGGCGCACATTCGGATTGTTCCGCGTGTGCGCTCTTTTTTTTTGCATTCGACACAAACACCTCGTTCTTATGATACAAATACACCTTCCGGGGAATTATCCGATAAACTATTTTTGCAAACAGAAGACACAATACAATTTGTGAAATTTTACCCTATACTCTGTTTGTATAAATCCCTTAATTTGTACAAGCAAACCTAATTAATATAACCGTGAGGTTACATAATTATAAACCCCAGATTGCTAAACAATCTGGGGTTTACTTTTTACGGTAGAATCTTAAGTTATACCAAAAGAAAAAAGGCCTCTGAATATTTCAAAAGCCTTTTTATTTGTAGCGAGACCCGGGATTGAACCGGGGACCTCATGATTATGAATCATGCGCTCTAACCAGCTGAGCTATCTCGCCATCTTTTCTTTGATTGACGCTGCAAAAGTAGAAGTTATTTTTATATTATGCAACATTTAAGCGAAAAAAATCAGCAATTTTCAAGCATTCCAAACTAAATTATTAACTGTGAGAAGTTTTTTTTCAAACAAACTATTGTCTGTTTTCAAATCTTTTGTGTATCTTAGTGCGCAATAAACAGTGTTACCGATGAAAAAAGAAAAATTTCATATCGAATACGTTTTTGAAAAAGTCTCCAGAAGAAGTTTGTGGAATCACCTCACTACCCCACCCGGATTGTCTGCATGGTTTGCAGACAATGTAATCGTAAATGATAATATATACACCTTTATTTGGAACAAAGATCAGGAAAAAGCAAAAGTGTTATCTATGAAAGCAGAAGCCAGCATCCGCTATCGCTGGATGGAAGAAGAAGACGAAAACGCCTATTTCGAATTCATTATACATACAGTGGAGCTCACCGGTGCCACTTCTTTAGAAATTACTGATTTTGCAGAACCTCATGAAAAAGCAGATTCTATTGAATTATGGGACTCGCAAGTAGAAGAATTGAAGAGAACCCTAGGGATTTAGGGTAGTTTTAGAGAAATAGTAAGGTTCATATCGTTTTTTACGCTACTTTTGTCACTCCAATGGAATAAAGGCAATGTTGAAAATAAAACGATTATATACATTTATGCTACAGACTTTCCTGCCGCTGTTTTTAATGACATTCGGCATCTGTCTGTTCATTGTATTGATGCAGTTTCTTTGGAGGTATATAGATGACATGGTTGGAAAAGGGTTAGGAATTCCCGTACTAGCGGAAATGTTTCTATATGCAGCTTTGTTTTTAGTACCTATGGCACTTCCACTTGCCATACTTCTCGCTTCACTGATGACTTTCGGAAATTTAGGAGAGCGGTTGGAATTGTTAGCTATGAAATCTGCAGGCGTATCACTTATACGCATCATGAAACCGCTTATAATAACAATCAGTTTTGTCTGCGTAGGTGCTTTTTACTTTCAGAATAACATCATGCCTATCGCACAGGTCAAGCTCTATACATTATTATATTCCATGAGACAAAAATCTCCCGAGCTGGATATACCGGAAGGTGTATTCTATAAAGAAATCACCGGATTTAATGTATATGTACGCCATAAAGACAATTCATCAGGATTATTAAAAGACATGATGATATACGACTATTCGGAAGGGTTTAATAATGCCCGTATTATTGTTGCCGACTCAGGCCGTCTGAAAACATCAACCAACAAACTATACCTTATATTATCATTATTCAATGGCGAATCTTTTGAAAATTTGAAAAGCCAAGGCACTAACTTGCAAAACAAATCGGCCGTTCCTTATCGTAGAGAAAGCTTTAAAACCAAAGATATTCTGATTGAATTTGATGCCAACTTTACCCGTACTGATGAATCATTCATGCAGAACCAATACATGGGCAAAAAATTGGATGATTTACAAACGTCCATCGACTCTATGACTATGCGATTGGACAGTATAAAGAAAATAAATGCCAAATCTATTGTCGAAAACTCTTACAAAAAGTCCTTAAAATCAAACAAAACCAGGAAAGAAAGCAACGAAACAACAATAGAAAAAAAAGAAGAACCTATTATTGTCATGAACTTTGACAGTCTTTATCTGGCACAAACACCAGGTAGTAAATCGAGACTGCTAACAAGAGCCAAAGCTACTGTTGAAAGCACAAAAAGCGAAAATTATTTTAAAGCTATGACAATAGGCGACGAAGCTTATAAACTCCGACGTCATATAATAGAATGGCACAAAAAATTCACTCTATCTTTTGCATGCCTGGTATTCTTCTTTATTGGAGCTCCCTTAGGAGCTATCATCCGTAAAGGAGGATTAGGTATGCCTGTTATCATTTCCGTAATTTTGTTCATTTTCTATTATATTATTGATAACATTGGCTTTAAGATGGCCCGTGACGGTGTGTGGACTGCACTAGAAGGTATGTGGCTAAGTTCTGCCATACTTGCCCCACTAGGTATTTTCCTCACCTATAAAGCCGTAAATGATTCTGTAATATTAAATGCAGACACTTACTTAAACGCAATCAAAAATCTGATAGGAAAACGTTCTGGACGCAAAGTTGAAAAGAAAGAAGTTATTATATACAACCCGGATTATCAGAATCTTATTCCACGTATAGAAAAACTGGCGGAAGACAGCAAAATTTACATAGCCACCCATAAACGATGGTTAAACTACATCAAATTCTGGAAGCAAGGAGGCAAAGATCATACAGCCCGGAAATTAGCCGAAGAGATGGAAGCTATAGTCGAAGAACTAAGTAATTCCGATCAAAATCTGATTCTAAACAAACTAATGGATTATCCCATAATAGGAAGTTATGCTAAGTTAAACGATAAAATGACAGGCAAAGTAGGATTGGCCATTGGTCTTTTCATACCAATAGGTCTACCTGTATATTTATTAGCAACATATCAACGCAAATTACTGTGCCATGATATACAGGTGATACAAAAGACAAGCCTTGATTTATTACCTATGATTAATAATTATTGCAAAGATTAAAAACAAACGATATGAGTGAAATCAAATTAAACACTATTGAAGAAGCAATAGAGGATTTTCGCGAAGGGAAATTCTTAATAGTAGTAGATGACGAAGATCGTGAAAATGAAGGTGACTTTATTGTAGCAGCAGAAAAAATAACTCCTGAAAAAGTGAATTTTATGCTCACAAACGGTCGTGGCGTATTATGTGCTCCAATTACGGAAGAACGATGTGAAGAACTTGAACTTGAAATGCAAGTTGCCAACAATACCTCTTTATTGGAGACACCATTTACTGTTACAGTGGACAAATTAGGAGGAAACTGCACAACAGGGGTTTCAATGTACGACCGGGCTGAAACAATACTAGCATTGGCAAACCCGGACACAAAACCTTCCGATTTAGGACGTCCGGGGCACATTAATCCGTTACGTGCCCGTTCCAGAGGTGTATTACGTCGTTCAGGACATACTGAAGCCGCTGTCGATCTGGCTCGTTTGGCCGGACTATATCCGGCCGGTGCGCTAATAGAGATAATTAATGAAGACGGTACTATGGCACGCCTTCCCGAACTTATGGAAGTTTCCAAAAAATTCGGCATCAAAATTATTTGCATCAAAGATTTGATTGCTTACCGCCTTCAAACCGAATCGATTGTTGAAAAAGGAGTAGAAGTAGATATGCCTACGCAATACGGACATTTCCGCCTGATCCCTTTCCGCCAGAAAAGTAACGGATTAGAACATATCGCTCTAATAAAAGGAGATATTAAAAAAGACGAACCATTATTAGTTCGTGTACATTCTTCTTGTGCAACGGGTGATATTTTCGGTTCTATGAGGTGCGAATGCGGAGAGCAATTGCATAAAGCTATGCGCATGATTGAAAAAGCAGAGAAGGGTGTCATTGTATACTTAAACCAAGAAGGGCGCGGAATCGGTTTAATGGATAAAATGAAAGCCTACAAATTACAAGAAAACGGACTGGACACTGTTGACGCCAACTTACACCTCGGACATAAAGCCGACGAACGTGATTATGGAGTTGGAGCTCAAATACTACGCCATATAGGTGTACATAAAATGCGCTTAATGACTAATAATCCGGTAAAACGCGTAGGCTTGGAAGCATATGGTCTGGAAGTGGTGGAAAATGTCCCTATAGAGGTTTCGCCAAACCCATATAATGAATTTTACATGAAGACTAAAAAAGAACGTATGGGACACGTGCTGCACAACATCAAATAATTAACAAAATGTTGTAACAATCCCAATTATTGACTAATTTTGTTGCATCAATATAAAACAACCTATACAAAAGCAATGTCATGACACAAGTTTCAGACCGTTTAGCAAGTCTTTCGCCTTCCGCAACATTGGCGATGTCTCAAAAGAGCAATGAACTAAAAGCTCAAGGTATCGATGTTATTAACTTAAGTGTGGGAGAGCCAGACTTTAATACTCCCGATTACATCAAGAAAGCAGCCAAACAAGCGATTGACGATAACTTTTCACGTTATTCTCCTGTACCGGGTTACCCTGCATTACGAAATGCAATTGTTGCCAAGCTGAAAAAAGAGAACGATCTGGAATATACAGCCAATCAAATCTCTTGTGCGAATGGTGCTAAACAATCCGTTTGCAACACAATCATGGTATTGGTTAATCCGGGCGACGAAGTTATCATCCCTGCTCCTTTCTGGGTTAGTTATCCAGAAATGGTAAAATTGGCAGAAGGGAAGCCTGTAATCGTTACAGCGGGCATCGAGCAAGATTTCAAAATTACTCCAGCACAGCTAGAAGCAGCAATTACTCCAAAAACAAAAGCATTAATTCTATGCTCCCCATCTAATCCGACTGGTTCCGTATATAGCGCAGAAGAATTGTCAGGCTTAGCTAACGTATTAAAGAAATATCCGAATATCATCGTAATAGCTGATGAAATTTACGAACATATCAATTATATAGGTAAACACAATAGCATTGCTTCTGTAGAAGGAATGAAAGATCGCACAGTGATCGTAAATGGTGTTTCCAAAGCATACGCAATGACTGGATGGCGTATCGGCTTCATTGCCGGTCCGGAATGGATCGTTAAAGCAGTTAATAAACTACAAGGGCAATACACTTCCGGTCCTTGTTCCGTATCTCAGAAAGCAGCGGAAGCAGCTTATACCGGTACACAAAAACCCGTTGAAGAAATGCGTAAAGCATTCGAACGTCGTCGTGACCTAATCGTTAAGCAGGCCAAAGAAGTTCCAGGTTTTGAAGTAAACAATCCGGAAGGAGCTTTCTACCTGTTCCCTAAATGCAGCTATTATTTTGGAAAGACAGATGGCACTCATACAATCAATAATTCTGATGATTTAGCTATGTATCTTTTGGAAGTAGCTCACGTAGCTTGTGTTGGTGGTACATCTTTCGGAGCACCTGAATGTATTCGCATGAGTTATGCAACCAGTGATGAAAATATCACGGAAGCAATCAAGCGTATCAAAAAGGCTTTAGCCGCCTTGAAATAAGAAAAATTAAGTTCTTAATAAGAAAAGGGAGACTCTGATTAATTTCGGAGTCTCCCTTTTTATTTCATTCTTTGCTAACGCAAATTATTCGGCACGCAAAGTGAAGCGTTTAAATGATAGTATTTGCAATTCAGGATCGATTTCCTTCATAGTTTCCTTCACTGTCTTCTTACCATCCATAATATCTTCCTGGTTCAATAAGCAAACTTCCTTCAAGAACTTGCTCAGACGACCATTAGCGATATTCTGAATCATTTGCTCCGGTAAATTAGCAGCCTTTTCAGCAGAAACTGTAGCGATAATTTCCTTTGCCTTAGCAACGTCTTCAGCAGTAATCCACCCCTTAGCCATATTGCTTTCCATGTGGTCTTCGCTATCTACGTGTGAAGGATTAATACCAGCTTTCTTCAAAGCAGCTTCTACAGCCTTTTGCACCTGTTCAGCCTTTGTCTTTTCAATTGCCACCTGTATTTCAGCTTCTTTTACTGATTCAGGAACGCCAGCTTCATCAATAGCAATAGGGTTCATGGCAGCGATCTGCATAGCGACGTTGTGAGCAGCTTCTTCTGATTCTTTGTTAAAAGCAACGATCGTACAAAGCTGGTTCTTGCCCATATGATTGTATACAGTAGTGTAAGCACCTTCAACTACGCTATAACCATCCAATTCCATTTTCTCGCCAGTGATACCGCTACGGTCAGTGATAGCTTCCTGGATAGTACCCTTACCCATAGGCAAAGCCTTTACTTCATCCAAAGTCTGACATTTATTAGCCACAGCAGCATCCAGGATAGCCTGAGTCAGCGCCACGAAATCTTCATTCTTAGCCACAAAGTCTGTTTCGCACTTCAAAGCAATGATAGCAGCAAATCCACCGTCTTTTTTTGCCAACACGCAACCTTCAGCAGCTTCGCGGTCAGAACGTTTAGCAGCAATCGCCTGTCCTTTTTTACGGATAATTTCCATTGCCTTTTCGATGTCGCCATCAGATTCAGTCAAAGCCTTTTTGCAATCCATCATACCAGCCCCGCTCATTTTGCGCAGCTTAGTAATATCAGCCATAGTTACAGCCATAATCTTTTTATCTTTTTTTTAATTAGTAGTTAATAAAAAAACGGTGTGCCAACCAGCAGCATAACTAAATGTTAACCGCAAAGTAGACACACCGTAATATTTAAGAATGAGTTATTCTTCTATATCTTTAGCGTACTTATCGGCAACCTTAGCGTTTAACGCATCGTCGTCTTCTTTCTTCGTACGTTCTTTCTTTACCGCAGCTTTTGCTTTACGTTCTTTTTTAGAATCTTCACCAGCAGCTTCAGTATCGATCTTTTCAGCCTTACGTTCTTGCAAACCTTCATTCATTGCTTCGCAGATAGCACCTAAAATAACTTCTACAGATTTTGTAGCGTCATCATTAGCTGGAATTACGAAATCAATGTTATTCGGATCCGAGTTTGTATCAACCATACCGAATACAGGTATACCTAAACGATTAGCTTCACGAACTGCAATATGTTCTTTCATCACGTCTACAACAAACAAAGCTGACGGAAGACGGGTAAGGTCTACGATAGAACCCAATGTCTTTTCCAACTTAGCACGTTGACGAGTAATCTGAAGTTTTTCTCTCTTAGACAGATTATCAAATGTACCATCCTTTGTCATCTTATCGATAGTAGCCATCTTCTTGATAGCTTTACGGATAGTCGGGAAGTTTGTCAACATACCACCCGGCCAGCGTTCGATAACGTAAGGCATGCCTATAGAAGCAGCCTTATCAGCGACAACTTGTTTAGCTTGTTTTTTAGTAGCAACGAAAAGTACTTTCTTACCTTGTTTAGCCAGGTTTTTCATTACTTCTGCTGCTTCATCTACTTTAGCAACTGTTTTATATAAATCAATGATATGAATACCATTGCGCTCCATAAAAATATAAGGAGCCATTGCGGGGTTCCACTTTCTTTTTAAGTGTCCGAAGTGAACTCCGGCTTCTAATAACTGATCAAAATTAACTCTTGACATTGTTTTCTTTTTAAAATCGTTTACATTCTTTGTTTAACTCAATCGTCAGGTAGTCCTCCGGCACATCTGCATGCAAAAGAAATCCCGATAATTTAGATACTAAACGCTTAGTCGTTGTAAGAAACTCACAAATAACATTAACGTTTGCTGAACTGGAATCTCTTACGAGCTTTCGGTTGTCCCGGTTTCTTACGTTCAACAGAACGCGGGTCGCGAGTAACAAAGCCTTCTGCTCTCAAAGCAGGTTTGTCTTCAGGGTTAATCTTTACCAGTGCACGGGCAATTGCCAAACGAGCAGCTTCAGACTGACCTTTGAAACCTCCGCCATCAAGATTGATCTTAATATCATATTGTTCTGCAACGTTCAATTTTGACAACGGTTGCTTTACAATGAACTGAAGGATTGTAGAAGGAAAGTAATTAGCCAGATCACGCTTGTTGATAGTAATCTTTCCCGTACCTTCGCTTACGAATACGCGAGCAACTGCTGCTTTACGTCTTCCTATTGCATTTACTACTTCCATAGTTATTATTTATATGAGTTTATATCGATTGACTTAGGTTGCTGAGCTTCGTGTACGTGCTCTGTTCCTGTATATACATACAGATTCTTCAGTAACTTAGCACCCAGACGATTCTTAGGCAACATACCTTTAACTACTTTACGGTACAGACGGTCTGCGCCTTTATCCAAAAGGTCAGCCGGAGTAAACTCGATCTGTCCGCCGGGATATCCGGTATATCTCACATAAACACGATCGTTCCATTTATTTCCTGTCAGAACGATTTTCTCTGCATTGATGATAATTACGTTATCACCACAATCAACGTGCGGAGTAAAATTTGGTTTGTACTTACCGCGCAAAAGTTTTGCTACTTTTGCACAAAGGCGACCCAATGTCTGGCCTGTTGCATCTACAACAACCCATTCTTTGTTTACAGTTGCTTTGTTTGCAGAAATGGTCTTAAAACTTAAAGTATCCACTGCTTAAAAATAATTTAATTAATAACTCAAAAACGCCTCAGCAACATTGCCACTACGGACACATGAAGTAACAATGTGCTAAGAACTAAACTCTTAGTACAATTTGATAATAATCGGCTTGCAAAGGTACGGCTTTTCTTCTAAATACAAAACTTTTCCACATCTTTTATTATCTATGTGACTGAAAGTTGGAACAATATTTATTGGTTACACCTATTTTGCAGCTAAATCTATCCGAAACAGAATGAACGGTATTGGTAAAATACTCTATATTTATTTTCAACAAATTAAAATGATTCATTTATTCTTACTATGTTTGTAACAAGGATGAATGACTCGCAAGTCAGATCAATTATTTTTCTTTTTCATTACATGACCTTCATTTACCTTCATTCTTATTATCGGTAAAATAATAGCCTCATTCTATACATTACTTAATAAAATACTTATGAAAACAAGACATTTCAGCTTACTAATATCCTTTTTTTTATTGGGAAGCCAAGTAGTAAATTCCCAATCAAAGGTGAGTAACTTGCCTGTATTTGATTTTTCAAAAAATTACCCTCAAAAAAAGATGCGCCTGCAGGATATGGCAGATATTGAGTATGTACCATTGGAAACTACCGATGAAATTTTACTGGGTAGAATGGCAACTCTTTCTGCTGTTACCGATAAATACATCCTCATACATGAACCTCAATTAGGTGATATTTTTGTTTTCAACCGCAATACAGGAAAACTATATTCTCATTTTAACCACAAAGGACAAAGTGGTCAGGAATATCTATGGATTAACAATACAATTTTAGATGATAAAAAGGATGAAATCTATGTGTGCTCCCAATTTATCCAGATTTATTCACTAAAAGGCAATTATAAGCGAACGTTGAAAATAAAAGGATTTGGAAATAACATACAAATTCTAAACTATGATGACACATCTTTACTTATCTATGACGAAGTAATTATAGAGCCCGGACATGAGAACAAGACTAAAAAAGCCCCTTACCGACTTATGTCCAAAAAGGACGGCAGTTTGATTTCCATATTGAACTTAGAGTTCTCGAAAAGATATTCAAATAAAATCGTCAAACATGAGGGTAATATGTGGAGACCCATTACATTTATTTATCCCCAAAACATGCATTATGGTTCAGATATCATAATCGCGGATATATCGTCCGACACATTATATCAACTATCTCCAAATAAGGGACTAATCCCTCTATTAACCCGTACTCCATCGACCCATGCCCATGAGCCTCGAAATATATGGACACCTTTTTTAACAACCGACAAATTTATGCTGATAGGTACATTTCTTTTAGATTTTAATCCGAAAGGAGGAGGCCCGATTCCTTCGTTTATGCTTGATTTTAAAACCGGGGAAATAAACAGAGTACCGATTTGGGATACAGAATATGAAACCAAGTCTTGGAGACAAGGGAAATGGACTCCAAATGGAACACCAGCCATTGCAAAAAATATGGCTGCCGAACTGATTCAGGCATCATCCGTTATAGATGCTTACAAAGGCAAACGATTGAAAGGTAATGGCGAGAAAGTTGCGAAGAAACTTCTGGAAGATGATAATCCGGTAGTCAGGATTCTTAAATTCAAGCAATAATAAACAGGCATGATGAAAACAATTGGCTTAATTGACGAAAAAGTAATAAAACATAACTTGATTAACCTCAAAAATATAGTTTTCGAGGTTACTGAAAAGTGTAATCTGAAATGCAAATACTGCGGATTATCAGAACGACTATACGAAAAATACGATGTAAGAAAACACCGGAACTTACCATTCGAGAAAGTCCGGTTGATGATAGACTATCTCCTTAATTTATGGAAAGAAAACTATGTAGCAGAGACAAATTCACCACTTATTGTGAGTTTTTATGGAGGTGAACCATTACTAAATATGCCTCTGATAAAAAAAATCATCAATTATATCGAAGAATCGAATATCGTCAGTCGAAAAATCTACTATTCAATGACCACCAATGCCATGCTACTGGATAAACATATTGATTTTTTGGCCGAAAAAATGAAATTTTTATACGGCAGGCGATAAATACCGAAGATTTTGGAAAGTTGACGATAATGCCTGACGGAAAGGTTTACGCAAATATAAATGCACCGTCATTGGGCACTATCGACGATTCGACATATTCAATTGTATACTGATGGACAATCTTGGTTTAGACTAAGGACCCAAATTCCATGCAATGACTGTATTTATCAATGGTTGTACCCTTCCCCATCCAATTACGAAATAGTTTTGGATAGGCCGAACCTGTGCCATATAAAAGTTTTATCCTAAAGAAAAAAAAGTTTCATTAGGATGAAACTAAAGTTTCGCCGGTATAAAAAAACAAAACAGTATAGATAAATATGCTCAAATCTGATTTTTATCACTACTTTTACAGCATTCATATAATAAATCATATTTACTTAAATCTACATAATATATGAAAAGCAAACTGATACTTGCCGTCATTTTTTGTTTCTGTTTCTGTTTTACCGGATATTGTCAGAGCAGCACATTCGAGTCGTTGAAGTTTCAAAGCAAAAAACTGGGGAAAGAGGTTTCCTACTCTATCTATCTCCCTTCCGATTATAAAACATCCGAGCGCAATTACCCCGTACTTTATTTATTACACGGATATACAGACGATGAAACAATGTGGCTACAGTCGGGTGAAGTAAAAGCAATTGCAGACCAAGCCATTGCAACAGGCAATGCTACCCAGATGATTATTGTTATGCCAAATGCATGGGATACTTTTTACATTAATCAATACGATGGCAAATTTCCATACGAAGATATGTTTTTTGAAGAATTGATTCCTTTTATAGAAAAAACCTACCGCGCCCGTCCTCAGAAAGATTATCGTGCCATTGCAGGATTATCAATGGGAGGCTACGGTTCATTACTCTATTCGTTACATCATCCGGAATACTTCTCAGCTTGTGCACCACTCAGTGCAGCCATCTTTGACGATAATGTAATGAAACAAAGACAAGAATATTCACACAAGGAACTATTCTCCCGTCTATATGGTCCCGGGTTGGATTATTGGCACAAGAACAGTGTTCTGGAAATTTTATCTGGACTAAACAAAGATAATTTACCTCAGGTACGCTATTATATCGATTGTGGCGATGACGATTATTTATTGGAAGGCAACTACCTGGCCCATAAAATAATGCAAGAAAAAGGGATAAGGCATGAGTTTAGAGTACGTGACGGAGGACATAGCTGGACTTATTGGAGAACAGCTTTGCCTGAAGTATTAAAGTTTGTAAGCCAATCTTTTACAAGAAGCTGAGGGCTAACGAAAAAAGTAGCCTAAAGAAAAGGTGACATTATTCTGATAAACAGATGTTTCACCTTCATTTTTGGCAGCCCGTCTATCCAATGTCCCGCAAAAAGCGGCAATAGAGAAGAAAAAATTACTATACTCTACCCCCAAACCGAGGTTAACACCTAAATCAAACGATTTCAAATCTTTATCTTTGGTTTGTCCAAACAAAATATCCGTATCCGTTTCCTTATTTTTCATTTTGCCAAATAAGGAATAATCAAATGCAGGACCGGCAAAAATACTGAACCGGACATCCGTAAAAAGGAATGTATATGCCAAATTTACAGGAACTACAATGGAGTAATAAGAACATTTATTCAAATATCCCATACCCTCCATTTGGGGGGCCGAATAATAGGATCCGCCCTGATTAACAAAAGACAGCTCCGGACGAAGCGAAAATCTTTTATACAAAGGTATATCAGCCAATCCCGCCACACTAAAGCCAAAACGGGCTCCCGAATTAAATTCGCCATCCACTTTCTGGATCAAAGACGAATAAGCTCCACCAAAACGTACACCATAAGTAACTTTGGCTGCTACCGGCATAACTAATACCGCCATAAGCAATACCAGTCCTATTTTATGTATAAATAACTTCATAATTGTAGTTCTTTAGCTAAGGCAAATATACATATTTCCACAGGGAGCAATATGTTTTAATCATATTTTAATATTAGAAGATGAGATTTTTGCTTTTTTCGCGTACCTTTACTAGCCAAATTTGATAGCTACACAAACAAAATGGAACCATTCATACATCTACACGTACATACCCAGTATTCTTTACTTGACGGACAAGCATCCATTGACGCATTAATTAACAAAGCATACAATGATGGTATGCGGGCAATAGCCGTGACGGACCACGGCGTGATGTTTGGTATAAAAGAATTCTTCAATAAAGTAAATAAAAAGAACAGTAAACCGCAAGGGATAATCAAGGATTGCGAAAAAGAACTAAAGAAACTCCAGGAGAAAGAAGAACTTAACGAAGATGATAAGCAAAAAGTAACGGAGCTGCAGAAACAAATAGCCGATGCAAAAGCTTCAATTTTCAAACCTATCATCGGATGCGAGTGTTATTGCGCACGTAACGGCCGTAAAATTAAAAACGAGAAAGAAGACCGCAGTGGCTGGCATCTTATTGTACTTGCCAAGAACCTGAATGGTTACAAGAATCTTATAAAAATGGTTTCTCTATCGTGGACTGACGGTTTTTACGGACGCCCGCGTATAGACAAAGAGTTGCTGGAAAAATACCACGAAGATTTAATAATATGTTCTGCCTGTTTAGGAGGGGAAATTCCCCAACACATCATGCACGACAGGATAGATAAGGCTGAAGAGTCCATTTTATGGTTCAAAAATCTGTTTGGCGATGATTATTATCTCGAAATGCAAAGACACGAGACACATAATCCGAATGCAGACTGTACAACTTTTCCCAAGCAACAGGAGGTAAATAAAGTTCTGGTTGAATTAGCCCATAAACACAACATAAAGCTTATTGCCACCAACGACGTCCATTTTGTAAATGAAGATGATGCTGAGGCTCACGATCGGCTGATCTGTTTAAGTACCGGCAAAGATTTGGACGATCCTAACCGTATGCGATACACAAAGCAGGAATGGATGAAAACGACTGCCGAAATGAATGCTATCTTTGCCGATATCCCGGAAGCTTTAAGCAATACGCTCGAAATTGCAGACAAAGTGGAATTCTATTCTATAGACAGCGGTCCTATCATGCCAACCTTTGCCATACCCGAAGATTTCGGAACAGAAGAATCATACAAGCAAAAATATACCGAAAAAGATTTATTTGATGAGTTTACACAGGACGAAAACGGCCAGGTTGTATTGAGTGAAGAAGATGCAAAGTCCAAAATAAAAAAATTAGGAGGATACGAAAAACTATATCGTATCAAACTGGAGGCAGACTACTTACAGAAGCTGGCGTATGAAGGAGCCCGTACCTGTTACGGTGAAAACTTATCAGATGAAGTAAAAGAACGTTTGAATTTTGAGTTACATATCATGAAAACGATGGGCTTCCCCGGTTACTTCCTGATCGTGCAAGACTTCATCAAAGCAGCGCGCGAGGAATTAGGCGTTTCGGTTGGCCCGGGACGTGGTTCCGCAGCAGGTTCTGCCGTAGCATACTGCCTTGGAATTACAAAGATCGACCCTATCAAATACGACTTACTGTTTGAACGCTTCTTAAATCCCGACCGTATCTCTCTGCCTGATATTGATACGGATTTCGATGATGACGGACGTGGTGAAGTACTACGCTGGGTTACCGATAAATATGGAGCTAACAGGGTAGCCCACATTATCACTTATGGCACAATGGCAACCAAATCTGCAATTAAAGACGTTGCACGCGTACAGAAACTTCCGCTATCCGAATCTAACCGTCTGGCCAAACTCGTACCGGATAAAATACCGGATATGAAGAAGTTCAACCTGAAAGATGCCATTGAATACGTTGCCGAATTAAAAGATGCAGCAACAGGTAATGACCCATTGGCCCGGGATACTTTGAAATACGCCCAAATGTTGGAAGGCAACGTTCGTAACACCGGTGTACACGCTTGCGGTGTAATCATAGGGCGTTATGATATTTCGGATGTCGTACCGGTTAGTACTGCCAAAGATAAAGACACCGGCGAAGAAATGCTCGTTACCCAATACGAAGGTTCGGTTATTGAAGAGACCGGACTTATCAAAATGGACTTCTTGGGTTTAAAAACCCTTTCAATCATAAAAGAAGCCATTGAAAACATTGAACTGACAACCGGCCATGTTTTAGATATAGACCACGTAAGCCTGGAAGACCCGAAGACATTCGAACTCTATTGTTGTGGAAAAACAACTGGAACATTCCAGTTTGAATCGGCAGGTATGCAAAAATATTTAAAAGAGCTTCAACCATCCAAGTTCGAAGACCTTATTGCCATGAATGCCCTGTACCGTCCGGGACCTATGGATTACATTCCTTCTTTCATAGCACGTAAACATGGAAAGGAAGAAATCAAATACGATATTCCGGTCATGGAACGTTATCTGGAAGATACTTATGGCATTACCGTGTACCAGGAACAGGTCATGCTTCTATCCCGCTTGCTGGCGAACTTCACCCGTGGAGAAAGTGACGCCTTACGTAAAGCAATGGGTAAGAAGTTGATTGAAAAGATGAATCATCTGAAATCAAAATTCCTGAGTGGCGGCAAAGCGAATGGGTACAAAGAAGAAACACTAAACAAAATATGGGCAGACTGGGAAAAATTTGCTTCTTATGCATTCAATAAGAGTCATGCTACATGCTATTCGTGGGTAGCTTACCAGACAGCCTACCTGAAAGCAAACTATCCTTCGGAATATATGGCTGCCGTACTAAGCCGAAGTTTATCCAACATTGTGGATATCACTAAATTCATGGACGAATGCAAAGCCATGGGTATCCAGGTTTTAGGACCCGACGTAAACGAATCTATATTGAAATTCAGTGTCGATAAAAACAAAAATATCCGTTTTGGTCTTGGAGCTGTGAAAGGGGTTGGCGAAGCTGCCGTACAGAATATTATAGAAGAGCGGAAAAAAAATGGTCCGTTCAAAAATATCTTTGATTTTGTGGAACGTGTAAATCTAACGGCATGTAACAAGAAGAATATCGAATCTATGGCATTGGCTGGAGCATTCGACAACTTTGGCATTCAACGCGAACAATTCTTTGCAGAAAGCATCAAGGGAGAAACCTTCCTCGAAACACTGGTACGTTATGGTAACAAATTTCAGACAGACAAAAACACGGCATCCAATTCATTATTCGGAGACGATAACTTTGTAGCTATCGCCAAACCCGAAGTTCCTCAATGTGAACGATGGAGCGACCTCGAAAAATTGAATAAAGAGAAGGAATTAGTTGGTATTTACCTATCTGCACACCCGCTGGATGAATATCGTATCATATTAACATATGTATGCAATACCGGTATGGCCGAAATAAACGACCGGGAAAGCCTGAAAGGGCGGGAACTGTTATTAGGAGGTATCGTTACTGGATTCCGCGAAGGTACCACTAAAATGGGTAAACCGTACGGTATACTTAAAATAGAAGATTTTACCGGAAGTGGCGAAATTGCGCTATTCGGCAACGATTATATAGAGTATAGCAAATACGGAAAAATGGGAATGTATCTACTTATTACAGCACGCGTAGAGCCGCGGCGCTGGAAAGAAGATGAACTTGACTTCCGTATCAGCTCTATTCGTTTACTACAAGATGAAAAAGACAAATTAATCGAAAAAATAAATATCACCGTCCCTATCCATGATTTGGATGAACCGACCATCAATGAATTATCGGTTCTGATAAAGAACAATCCGGGTCATAGTCTGTTATTTTTTAAAGTAGTGGATGGCGAACACAATATTTCCCTAAATCTATTCTCTCAGAATGTACGATTAAACGTAACACGCGAGTTAGTAGACTTTCTGCAGGAGAACGAAAATATTGATTTCAAAATTAATGGTTGATATTGTTTGGTGAAGAAAGAATTCGTACTTTTGACTCGCTATTTGATAAATAATTAATCAGTTAACAAAAGAAACATAAAACAAATATAGTATGGCTTTACAAGTTACAGATGAAAATTTCAAAGAGTTGATAGACTCTGGAAAACCTATGGTCCTTGATTTTTGGGCAGAGTGGTGTGGTCCTTGCCGTATGGTAGCTCCTATCATTGATGAGCTGGCAACAGAATATGAAGGACGTGTAACAATTGGAAAAATGGATGTAGACAACAATAACGAAGTCGTTGGTGAATATGGCATCCGGAATATCCCCACTGTATTATTTTTCAAAGACGGAAATGTTGTCGATAAAATTGTAGGTGCAACTACAAAAGACAAATTCATAGCAAAAATAGAATCTCTTCTTTAAAAGAAAACAGAATAAAGGATCAGGCTGCCAAAAATTCTAAAAACGAATTTTGGTAGCCTGATCCTTTATATCTTCTTTCCGTACAACATATGACGTTTTCCCGGAGGTCCCGGAAGACGGCTCATAGCATAACCCGCTTTCTGCATCATACGGCGCACCTCTCCTTTAGCACAATACGTTACGATTATACCACCCGGTGCAGTGTAAGAATATAAACGGTCAAAAATGGCTTGTGTCCACATCTCCGGCTGTTTATCCGGTGCAAAAGCATCAAAATAAATTAAATCGATATCCACAGGTAAGTCACAGACATTACTGTCTCCTTCAATTTTACACAAAGTAAAATTATCAGAAATTTTTTCTGGCATATTCCATTTGGCAAAATGCAGTTTTTCAAATAAATCTTTTCTGTCCGGCCAAATAATCTTGCCATAGTTTAAAGAACTTATCAGTTCCATGTTTAACGGATATAATTCTATGGAATGGTATTCAACCTTAAGCCTGGAATTTTCTTCAACATCCCGCAAAGTAAGAAACGCATTTAGCCCGGTACCAAAACCGATTTCCAATATTCTAACAAACTCTTTTTGTATGGAATGTAGCCCTGCTTCAATAAAAACATGCATCGCTTCCTGAATTGCACCGTTTACCGAATGGTAGTGTTCGTCCATAGATGGAATAAACAAAGTGTGACTTCCATCTGCAGTAAGTTGCAATATTTTTTTCATCATATATCTTTTCTTTTCGCAAAAGAACTAAAAATATAAGCATCCTACAAACGCAACCCACAATTTATCAATTGAATAATCTTTGATTTTTCCTTGTTTTTTATAACAACACAACCAAATAATATATAAATTTGTGGCATAATAATAATCTGGCTCAACTAAACATGGGTTTAAGGCGGTATACACAAATTGCAATGCTTATATTCTGCTGCTTCTTTATCAAGATACAGAGCTATGCAACCGAAATGCACCCCATTTTAATAATCAGTTCCTATAATCCGGATACAAGAAATACAACACAAAACATTTCCGAATTCATGGAAGAGTACAAACAACTTGGAGGTACTTCACCTGTTATTATAGAAAACCTGAATTTTAAAAGTCTTCCCGAATCTCCCCAATGGAAAGACAGAATGAACAAATTACTGAATAAATATCAAGGAGATCAGAAACCACAGATTATAATTATTTTAGGCCAAGAAGGATGGTCGGCCTATATTTCGCAAGATAGCCTGATCACCAAAGATATTCCGGTATTATGCGGAATGGTAAGTCGTAATGCGATTTTACTTCCTGATTCATCAGTAAACTTATCAGAATGGGATCCTCAAAGTATCGACATACAGGATTATATTAATAAGGGAATAAACGTTTCCGGTTTCGTCTACAATTATGATGTTCAAAAAAATATTAAGCTAATCCAAAAATTATATCCGGAAACTCAACATATCGCATTAGTTACAGATAATAGTTATGGGGGATTGGCCTTACAATCTTTTGTAAAGAAAGAGATGAAAAGCTTCCCCGAATTAGATTTAATACCCCTTGATGGCAGAAAAAATAATTTATACACCATCATTGAACAAATAAAATGCCTGCCGGAAAAAACAGTTATTTTATTAGGTACATGGCGTGTCGATGTAAATGACGGATATTACGTCGGCAATGCAACTTATACAATGATGTCCGCAAGCCCTAATCTACCGGCATTCACAATCACATCAATAGGTTTAGGCCATTGGGCAATAGGGGGTTATATTCCTCAATACCGGGGTATAGGGAAAGATTTAGCCAAACAAGCAGTAGCTATATTAAAAAAAGAAATAAACCAAAAAGGAATCCATGCAGAAGTAATCCCCAATTATTATACTTTTGATGTTCTGAAACTAAAATCTCTTAATATAAACAGGAGCTTGTTACCTAAAAGCTCCATATTAATCAATGAAGACGAGAATATATTAGTAAAATATAAATATGAAATATTATTGCTCGTCATCAGCATACTATTCATATTTCTTATCACAATCCTTTATTTCTTTTTACGCACTAAACGCCTTAAAGACAAACTGCTTGACTTACAAAAAGACAATATTATCATCCTTAATAATATGCAAGTATCCATCCGGTTTATTAATCCGGATTACACTATTAAATGGGAAAACCAAGTACAGTATAGTTGTCAGCCACAATATGGCCCGGATAATTGTTTTCTCAGGAAAAATGGGAAAAGCCCTTTTTGCGATGATTGTTGTGTAGTTCGAGCAATGACGACCAAAGTACCAGTTGAGACTATAAAAGAATGCAAACCCGGTAAATATATCCATACTCTGGCAAATCCGGTAATGGACGAAGAAAACAATATCATTGGCGTAGTACTCAAAAAAGAGGACGTCACTAAGCAAAAAGAAGCAGAAAACGAATTACGTCTGGCCAAGGAAAAAGCAGAGCAGTCGGACCGCCTTAAATCGGCCTTCCTTGCAAATATGAGCCATGAAATCAGGACTCCTTTAAACGCAATCGTAGGTTTCTCCGGTTTGTTAATGAATGCGGAAAATCCGGAAGAGAAAGAAGAATATCTCAACATTATCAACGGTAATAACGATTTGCTTTTACAACTAATCAATGACATCCTGGATTTGGCTAAAATTGAAGCAGGCACATTAGAATTTGTTGATTCTGAAGTAGACGTAAACCAATTATTTTCAGATATAGAACAAACTTCACGCCTGAAAGCATCTGAAGATGTTCAAGTCTCTTTTGTCGAAAAAATCCCTCATGCCACAATCATTACAGACCGTAACCGGCTGTCTCAGGTTATAACGAACTTTATAAACAATGCAATTAAGTTCACCTCCGAAGGAAGTATACAATTCGGATACCACAGACAAGACCATACTATTTATTTCTATGTCACAGATACAGGATGTGGTATTGCAGAAAATGAAGTAAACAGTGTATTCAACCGTTTTGTAAAACTAAACAGTTTTGCTCAGGGAACAGGTTTAGGGCTTTCTATCTGCCAAATGATCATAAAAAAATTGGGAGGAGATATCGGTGCAAAATCTCAATTAGGGAAAGGTTCTACTTTCTGGTTTACTCTTCCGGAAAGTTCTTTAAAGATAGATAAGCAGGAAATACCAGTATCGAAAACAAATGCCGCACCAATTACCAAACCTTCTCAAAAAATGACTTTACTAATAGCAGAAGACAACGAAAGCAATTTTACACTGTTCAATGTCATGCTAAAAGAATACAACATCCTGCATGCATGGAATGGGCAGGAAGCCATAGAGTTATATCATAAACATCATCCGGATATGATTCTGATGGATTTAAAAATGCCGGTTATGAATGGTTACGAAGCAACAGCGGAAATCCGAAAAGAAGATTCCCATATACCCATTATTGCTGTTACCGCTTTCGCATTTGCAGAAGATGAGGAAAGAGTAAAAAAAAGCGGCTTTAATGCATACCTGGCAAAGCCTGTTAAACCCGTAGAGCTAAAAAGAATAATAAACACAACCTTTGGCAATATTAATTAACATGAATAAACCGGCGTTATATTAACGCTGTACAAAAAGGATTAATATTACAAATCAATACTATATATTTAAGGAATTTATATTGTTACCGTCTCTTTACTTATCTATTTTTGACCTTGAATAATAAAATAGATTGATTTGGTGTGGATGAACATCGTACATATACAATTAACAAACCACTTTTGGTAGTTGCCATCTTATGTATATACAGTATAGAATATACACATGCCCAATGGACTAAAAAAGATTCTGCCCGTCTACAAAATATTTTATCTGGAAAAGAAACTTTACAACTGGATCCCGAGGTTCAAAAAGCCATTGAGAACGGAACATTCCTCAATTTCGATAAACCAGCCGACCAAATGCGTATGTCTACCACTCCCCTGACTATTATAAAAGACTTTTCGGAATATCTGGAAATAGATGATACAATAAAACATAAACGTATAGCCCTGAAAGATTTACCCCCTGCTGTATTTATGCGCTACGGATTAGATAAACCACTGCCCAAACAAGGCATGATGGTGAACTCCAGAATTATAGAACTCGATCCGGACATAGTACCTCTCGGAAAAGAAAAGAATACGGGTGTAGGCAGAGGCATGGACTTCAATGCACTACTATCTAATCTGTTCAGTAAAAACTACCGCCAGTTGGAACATAATAAAAAGCATGCCACTTCATGGAAATCTTACAATAATATCCCAACAATCGAAGTACACAACAAGCAACGGAAGTTCCGAACCGAACATCCTGAAGCCGTCTTACCATTAGTTAAATCAACTGATCCGACCAAAATAAGACCATTGATTAAAGATTCACTGGCAACAGACACGATCCAAAAAAAATAATACAGATAGATTTGTAACCAAAATTTTATCTTTAAACCGGTTCGATAAATAAACGATAACCATTACCACGCAAATTTTCAACTTTTAAAAATGGAATTTCTTTCAAATCCATTCTTAACCGTTTAACTGTTTGCATAAGGGCGTCTTTAGTAGAAAGTCCATCAGGCCATACAGCGCTCTGCAAAATATCGGAGGCAACATATTGTCCGTTATTTTCCAACAATAAATTAAATAATTCCAGCTTATAATTAGTTAGCGTTATCTCCTGATCTGCATAAACAAGAACACCATTTTCTTTATCATACAACACATCACTCCTCAATAGTATACCGTCCCTCTGTACTTTTGGGGCAAGCAAAACTGCTATCTTTTTATTTCCTCTCAAAAACAGAATTCCCCCTACTACACTCAATACTAAAATCAAAAGAACAAGTGTATAAACGGGCAAAGATTGGGCAATAATATATGATACAGGCAATTTTGCATATACCTGCAAAACTATATCCCGCTGAAATCCAATTACCACTTCTTTCAATTTCCAGGCAGATTTATAAAAGGAGGTATCAACAGCACTACAATATTTTTCTCCTTTTGCCTCATAAACAATAGCTATTTTTGCAGGAATATTATTTTGAGATAATTCATTACATAAAAGACTATCCAAAGAACTAACACGAATAGGATTTCTATCCAAAAGATATAACTGAGACAACACATATTTTTTCTCTTCCGAATTCATTTTTTCTATTTCGTCCGGTTTCTTTATATAAATTGTAGAATCTTCGGATTGAATAGTAATAAAACCTGATTTTTCATTGTCCGGAAACAAAGTGAAAAAGTAAAAAAAAGGAGTTTCCAACTCCCGCGCATCTTTATCAGAGCGAAGACATTCATTAAACAACCTTTCTATCTGCATCCGGATTTCTTTTTCCGAATGAATAAAGTTTCTATATACCACCCAGGCACATAGAAGACAAACAACCATGCAAATAGAAAGAAGTATTATTTTTCTCAACACTGATTTCATATAAATAGGCCTATACATAGGGCAAATATAAATGCATTTCTAAGAATAAAAAAACCTATCTCATCTAATAACCACAGATATTCCATAGCTGACAGGCATTTGTCAGACAAAATATTTGTCTCTTAACCATAAAATCCGGTACTTCGAAACAAATCTAATACTATCTCATACAAGGTTGATTTTTATTGGTGGGGGAAGCTTTTCCCCCTCCAATAATTTGAGACCCCAGCCTCCTTTAACTTAACGCCCCACGCCTAAACAAAAACCAGCTATTTTCTTAATCGAAAATATGCCACAATATTACTCTGTTAGTCAGATCAAAGATAAAAAGCTGGCATAACTCCTTATTACTGGCATCTATAGGGATGGCAGTTTGTACAGATTTCGTTCCGGCCAGAGGAAACTGCAATAACCCGCATACATGGAATGCGCTTATTTAAAATAAGATTGGATAATAAACATTTTACCTTTCTGGTTCATCCCGATGATTTTATAAAATGATCCCGATGAAATTAAAAAATCATCGGGATGACTTTAATATGTCTTTTAGTTAATAAAAAGATGTAGCTCCTTTTGCAAAAAGAATCTATTTATCATCGTCAATTTTTAAGCAGAACCCCACCCCTCGTAAATTTTCTATATGCAGGACAGGGATTCCTTTTAAAGAATCGCGTAATCTTTTGATTGCCTGACTTCGACAGGACTCCGAATAATCAATTGTCCCCCATAAATGTTCGCGAATATCATCATTGCTCACAAAATAATCTTTATGAGACAAAAATAATTTAAGTAAGGAAATAGATTGGTCAGTTAATGATATGATCGATTCGCCATATCTCAGAACACGCAGTTCGGCATTTAATATCAGGTCATCCGTTATTTGGATTTCAACATCTTCCTTCTCCAACAATTCATCCCCACTTATAGTTACGACTTGTTTAGTGTTCTTATATAAAAATAAAACAGCCAAGATAACGAGTACTACACAAAGAATAGCCCATCCGGCAAAAAGGGCGATAGAATTTCTTATAACACTAAAAAATGTAACATCCGCAAAAGCCTGTAAAACAATCTCTTTTTCTATTCCTGTCACCACAGGAGGTAATAAGTATGTTTTTTTATAGAAAAAAGTATCATTATTACTTTTATGGACCTCTCCCGATACTTTATCTGTATAACAAACAGCCGTCTTAACGAGTAGATTCTGTTCCCTTAACCCTACCTGGTATATACTATCCAACGCATTAGCATTGACTGGATTTTTATATCTAAGGGTAGTTTGCAAAATACTTTTATACTTTTCATCTTCAGATATTGTTTTTTCAAAAGCAGGAATCGTTTTAGCTCCTTCTTTATTTCTAACAACAATCGAATCATCCGTTTTTTTGGCAGACACATGATGGTAAATAGGCAAATCCAATTTTTTCCAACGTATTGTAAGATCATTAGAAACAGCATTATGAAAACAATCATTGATTTCTGAAATTACATATTCTCTTTGGTAAGAATATAACCATATTCCGGTTGCCAAAGCAAAACAACAAGTAAATCCAAGTATCACTGTCTTCATTATTTTCTTCATGGTATGTAATAATTCATTAGCGTTTTCAATACAAAAATACAATTTATTAATCAATATCCTATAATTCCAGTCGGTAAGCCCAATTTTAGCCCTAAAAGCAGAACCTTTTATAATTCAAGATATTATACATATAACTTTTCTGTCATTAAACAAATGTAAGTAATTTGTAAGTCTATTTATTTTAAATTATAGCAACTATTGACATTCTTTGTATCAAAAATTATTTTTATGAAAAAAAGCAGATTAAAGTTATTATTCATCCTGACAATAAGTGTAAGCCTGTCCGGATATCTTTTCTTCACCAATACAAATAAAAAAGAAGAAATAAAAATCAGTGAGTTCAAAAAGTTAGTATTAGCCAATATCGAAGCACTTGCGCATTCAGAGAGTGGCGGAGGAAGTACTGTCTGTATAGGAAATGGCTCTATCGATTGTTTTGGAGACAAGGTAGAATTTATGTACTCTGGATTCAGTTTAGATGGTTTTTAAATAAAAACGAATTGAATAGATTGGTTCATGAAACACTTGAATATAATACTATTAGTTATTGTCTTATTCTTTTCCGTCTCATGCAAAGACAAAACAAAGAAGAAAATAACCCAATTAGTGGAACATTGGCAAGGGAAAGAAATTATATTTCCTTCTGATATGATTTTTACTCGTTACTTGACAGACACTGTTGACTATCAAATTCCACAAAGCGACTATAAAGTCCTTATTTATGTGGACACTATCGGATGCGCCAGCTGTAAACTACAATTGCCCAAGTGGAAGGAACTGATAGCTCAGGTTGATTCATTAACAGACAAGCAAATACCTTTTCTTTTTTTCCTTCATCCAAAAGATTTGAAAGAAATACGGTATATCTTAAAAAGAGACGGATTTAATTTTCCGGTTTGCATTGATAAGGAAGATAAGCTTAATAAGCAAAACAATTTTCCTTCTGATATTACCTTTCAAACTTTTTTATTGGATAAGAATAATAAAGTTATCGTAATAGGAAATCCTATTCATAATTTGGCTGTTAAAGATTTATATTTAAAACAACTCACACAAGGAAGAGAAGCAACAAATCAACCAATCATTACAACAGCAAAGGTTAGTCCTGCAGAAGTAAACATGGGAAAGGTTAAGGTGAAACAGGCAAAAAAGACAGATTTCATCATACAAAATACGGGAGATGCCCCTCTTATTATTTTAGAAACAAGTACAACTTGCGGATGTGCAGTGGCTACTTTTGACAAACATCCAGCCAAGCCTGGTGAGTCGCTCCACGTAACCGTTGAGATGACACCAAAAGAATCCGGTATGTTCGACGAGACCATGATGGTAAAATGTAATACAAAGCAATCAATAACATTAAAAATACGGGGACAGGCGATATAATAAAAAGCAGGGAAGGAAACCTCTCAGACATTAGAACTCTTCCGGTAACCTTCCCCCTTGTCTCCACCTTAAAAGAAAGGAGGTGATGGAGCAAAAGTAAGAAGAATTAAAGAATAAAGAAATTTCCTATTGAAGAAGAGTAAATAAGAAATAAACGATTAAAAGATTAATAACATAAATACATAAAAATATCATGAAGAAGAAACTATTTGGTATAGCAATTGTTGCGATAGTGGCTGTTGGGGCTGCATGGAATGTAAATGAGAATAAGAATGAAGTTAGTTTAAGTGACTTGGCTCTAGAGAATGTGGAAGCACTAGCCGGTGGGGAACAAGGAGGAGGAGGAATACAATATTATGAACATCACTGTGGATCTCGAGTTGGTACACAATGTATAACTTCAGTAACCGGTCCTTTATGTGGTGGACCAAGAAGTTGTCCTTAATTATTTAGGCATTTTTCATTAGTCATGAATAAGTAGCAAAAAGAATCTAATTAATTAAATTCTTTTTGCTACATTTCACGAACTATAACCCCGATAATTCAAAAACTATTTAAGACTAGAATTAAGTATTCACAAAAACCGGATTAGCATGAAACTGATATCAATATTTGGAGCATTTTTAGTTCTATTTACATCTTGTCAACAAAAGAGTAAAGATCTATCAAAGGTTTTGTATAATCAAACCAAAGAGTTAGAAAAAATAAGTATCAACATTTCTATTGATGACCAATCACTTACATCATACAGTTTTATTTCTACTTATCCTAAAGAGGATAATAAAGAATATTTATACGCCTATAACAGGTTAACACATTCCATAGACAAGTTTAACATCGATAATAAAACAGTTTCTCATATCTCTTTAGCAACAGAAGGAAAAGACGGTGTTCTAAAAAATATATCCGGATTATGTGTTTCCAATCCTGACAGTATTTGGATTTACAGCCAAGAAAATTTATACCTAATTAATTCGATTGGAAAAGTCACAAATAGTTTTAAACTACCAATCCCTGAAGGTGGGTTCATCATGATAGATAAAAATTTTTCAAGATCTACCAGTACTTTTTATTATCACCCGGCAAGAAATTCAATATTCTACTTGGCTGTAACACCTAATAAAGATCGTACCAAATACAATATATGCGAATATTCAATTTTGACTGATAATTTAAAATCATTTGAAATCGAAGGAAATAGCATCGAAAATAAAGCAGGAACAAATTTTGGATGGAAGCAAATGCCTAATGTTACATTTACAGATAAATATATTATTTACAACTATCCAATCAGTTCAAATATATATTATATAGATATAAAAACCGGTAAAAAAAATACAGTTGATGGACAAAGTAAATACACAAAAAATTTAGTTTCAGAATTAACTATGCCTTATGATTTTCAGAAAGCAGATAAACATCTGCTAGAGAACGTTCATTTTTTTGAAGTTATATACTCTCCAAAAGAGAATGTGTATTATAGATTGCATTTAGATAAAATTGCCTCTTATTCTAAGAATAAAGAGTTTAATGAACAATATGAAAGTAAAAATATTTATTTGACTATTTTAGATTCAAATTTTCGCATAATAAATGAGCAACAATTAAGCCCTAAAACTTATAACTATTTTAATGGTTGGGGAATTACAAAAAAAGGTCTCTTGATTTTTATAGAAAATATTTTAGACACCTCAAAAAATCCAGATATACTCCAGATGGATATTTTTTGTACAAATCCATGAGAACCACATATAACGATTAAAGAAGTGTAATTGTTTATAATTGCACTTCTTCTACTCCAATTATCTAAAATAAAATATATATGCGTTATTGTATATTATTATTTTGTATAATACTAAAATGCATTTTTGAGATGAAATTACATAACTTATTAATTATACTATTAGCTTATTTGTGTTGGAATTGTACAAATAATTCAAATACAGAAAAACATCAAAACAGTCGTAATAATATTGTTGATGTTCAAGATAAGATTGTAAAGATAGAAATGGAGGAAAACCCTGTTTCTAGTTTTGCGATACCATATATTATGGATAATTTTTTAATAATAAGCGACTACAAATCACCGGATAAACTAATACATATTTTTGATAAGAATTCTTTCAAATATATTACAAGCACCGGGGATAGAGGAGAAGGACCACAAGAAATTGCAAATCTGGGGCGTATCGGAATTAATGAAGCTGATCGCATTTTTTATGTAACAGATCATGGGAAACAGAAAATCTTTAGTTTTTATATGGATAGTATTCTTGTAAATCCGGACTATATGCCAATAGAAAAAATAAAGTTGGACAATACCATGTATCCGGATACTTATGACTATATAAATGAAACTTTATCAATAGGATTATTCTCAAAAGTATTGAGCAACTCAGATTATACACCTATAGTTGCCAAGTGGAATATGGAAACAGGGGAAGTAAAACCTATGAAATACTTAAAACATCCGGAAATAGAAAGGAAACGAGTCAGTTCTGCCATATCCATTGAAAACAACTTATATGTTGAGTGTTATTGGTATCATGATTTAATGACGATTGGTTATCTTAATGGTGATTTTAAATGCAATATATATGGCGCAAAGTGGAATACGAAAAATTCCAGTGAGAACAGGCATTATAGAGATGTTGTCTTTTGCAAAGACTATATTGTAGCTAGCTATCTGGGAGAGAAAAGAATAATAGATGGTAAAGGAGGAGGGATAACAGTTATGAATCCTACTAAATTTTTGATTTTTGATAAAAACGGCGACTATATACAAACTTTAGAAGTAGGACATCCTATTCTCACCTTTTGCTATGATAAGGAAAACAATAGAATCATAATGAATCTTGATGACGAAATGCAGGTGTCTTACTTAGATTTAAATCTTTAAGCCCCCCACGTACATTTTCTATATGTAAGACTGGGATTCCTTTTAAAGAATCACGTAATCTTTTGATAGCCTGATCGAGTCATTCATTTTTTTGCAGACACATGATAGTAAATAGGTAAATCCAAGTATCACTATCTTCATTATTTTCTTCATGGTATGTAATAATTCATTAGCGTTTTCAATACAAAAATACAATTTATTAATCAATATCCTATAATTCCAGTTGGTAAGCCCAATTTTAGCCCTAAAAGCAGAACCTTTTATAATTCAAGATATTATACATATAACTTTTCTGTCATTAAACAAATGTAAGTAATTTGTAAGTCTATTTATTTTAAATTATAGCAACTATTGACATTCTTTGTATCAAAAATTATTTTTATGAAAAAAAGCAGATTAAAGTTATTATTCATCCTGACAATAAGTGTAAGCCTGTCCGGATATCTTTTCTTCACCAATACAAATAAAAAAGAAGAAATAAAAATCAGTGAGTTCAAAAAGTTAGTATTAGCCAATATCGAAGCACTTGCGCATTCAGAGAGTGGCGGAGGAAGTACTGTCTGTATAGGAAATGGCTCTATCGATTGTTTTGGAGACAAGGTAGAATTTATGTACTCTGGATTCAGTTTAGATGGTTTTTAAATAAAAACGAATCGAATAGATTGGTTCATGAAACACTTGAATATAATACTATTAGTTATTGTCTTATTCTTTTCTGTCTCATGCAAAGACAAAACAAAGAAGAAAATAACCCAATTAGTGGAACATTGGCAAGGGAAAGAAATTATATTTCCTTCTGATATGATTTTTACTCGTTACTTGACAGACACTGTTGACTATCAAATTCCACAAAGCGACTATAAAGTCCTTATTTATGTGGACACTATCGGATGCGCCAGCTGTAAACTACAATTGCCCAAGTGGAAGGAACTGATAGCTCAGGTTGATTCGTTAACAGACAAGCAAATACCTTTTCTTTTTTTCCTTCATCCAAAAGATTTGAAAGAAATACGGTATATCTTAAAAAGAGACGGATTTAATTTTCCGGTTTGCATTGATAAGGAAGATAAGCTTAATAAGCAAAACAATTTTCCTTCTGATATTACCTTTCAAACTTTTTTATTGGATAAGAATAATAAAGTTATCGTAATAGGAAATCCTATTCATAATTTGGCTGTTAAAGATTTATATTTAAAACAACTCACACAAGGAAGAGAAGCAACAAATCAACCAATCATTACAACAGCAAAGGTTAGCCCTGCAGAAGTAAACATGGGAAAGGTTAAGGTGAAACAGGCAAAAAAGACAGATTTCATCATACAAAATACGGGAGATGCCCCTCTTATTATTTTAGAAACAAGTACAACTTGCGGATGTGCAGTGGCTACTTTCGACAAACATCCAGCCAAGCCTGGTGAGTCGCTCCACGTAACCGTTGAGATGACACCAAAAGAATCCGGTATGTTCGACGAAACCATAATGGTAAAATGTAATACAGCACAATCAATAGCATTAAAAATACGGGGACAGGCGATATAATAAAAAGCAGGGAAGGAAACCTCTCAGACATTAGAACTCTTCCGGTAACCTTCCCCCTTGTCCCACCTTAAAAGAAAGGAGGTGATGGAGCAAAAGTAAGAAGAATTAAAGAATAACGAAATTTCTTATTGAAGAAGAGTAAATAAGAAATAAACGATTAAAAGATTAATAACATAAATACATAAAAATATCATGAAGAAGAAACTATTTGGTATAGCAATTGTTGCGATAGTGGCCGTTGGAACTGCATGGAATGTAAATGAGAATAAGAATGAAGTTACAATCTCGAATCTAGTATTAGCGAATATGGAAGCGTTGGCCAGTGGAGAAGGAGATATAAATCCTCTTTGCCCAAATGGATGTGTAGATAATGGCACAGGTTGTTATTGCTACATGTGGCATTCTAATTTACAAGAATATAGATAATCACTTATTATGAGGCTGTTAAAACAGCCTCATTTATCAACAACACAAACAGTTATTTTATAACTATCTTACTTCTATAATTAAGATCATATAAATCACATCTCAAATATTTATGAAAAACTTAACCTACTTATTAATTGCTTTAATTAATTGGAGTTGTATACAGAACTCCAGTACTGAAAAATACCAGACTAATCGGGATAATATAAACAATGTTCATGACAAAATAAAAGAGATAAAAATAGAAGATGTTCTAATTAGCAGGAGCTGTAAATTACAAGAGGTTGGAGATTATTTAATTATAGGAGATTACAAATCTCCTGATAAACTAATTCATATCTTTACCAAAAATGATTTCAGATATATAACAAGCACTGCTTATTTAGGTCAAGGGCCTGGAGAAATTGCAAATATGGGATATATAGGAAGTGATGAAACAGATCATTTTTTTGTATCGGATCATGGCAAACAGAAAATATTCAGCTATGATTTAGATAGTATTCTTATGAATCCCTCTTATGAACCTAAGGTAAAAATGAAAATGAATGAAAAACTGTTTCCTGATTCTTATAAATATATAAATGATACTCTTTGCATTGGCAGAATAATAGAACCTACCGGCTCCTATGGTTATAAACAATCCATTGCCAAGTGGAATATGGAAACCGGAGAAATAGTTCCAATGAAGTATGAACATCCTGACATAGAAAAGAAGCGTACTGTATTTGCTGTTTCTACTAAGGATAACATTTACGTTGAATGTTACCATTATCATGATTTGATTACGATCTGCACTCTTGATGGGACTCTATTATACAATATATATGGTCCAAAGTGGAATAGCGAGACCTCAAACAAAGTTTTTTATTATGGTAATGTTGCTATTTGTAGTAATCATATCTTTATTTCCTATTCAGGAGAAACAACTTTTATAAAAAGCCAAGACGGTGCAGTTAAGTCTAATCTACCAACAAAGCTTTTGATTTTTGACATGAATGGAAATTATATCAAAACACTGGAAACAGGATATAAGATTATAGATTTCTGTTATGATTCTCAGAACAAAAGGGTCATAATGAATTTTAATGATGACATTCAGTTCGGGTATTTGGAAATCGACAAAATAATATAATAAATTGTCTTGATAGAGGAAGTACATGAAGTCTTACGAGATATTATTCGTCAGCAGAGTGGAAAGAATAAAAGCCCCTACTTGGGATTGGCTGTTGGAGTAGCATGGAGTGTTAATGCAAACAAGAATAAAGTTGCAATCTCAAATCTGGTATTAGCAATGTGAAAGCATTGGCCAATGGGATAATACGAATAAACAATCTACAAGATCAGATCTGATTCTGTTCATCTTTAACTTCCTGTTAAGAACCTATTTACAAGACTTCAACCGCCCTTTTTTCAAGGTTATTGAAGTCTATAAATATATCTTAATAGTATTGTGCATAAATTGTTTCTATTCTTGTATAAAACAGAAAAAGCAAGATAAAGATCAATTTATACTATGCTGGCATTGATAAAAAAATGGACGAAAACAAGCTCATACTTATTATGAATAAACTATTTACTTTTATTATTGCTTTATTATTACTGTCTTGTACATCTGTGGAAGAAAAAGAATTGTTTAAAATACTGGACTTTGCGGATGCAAACAGAGATGAACTAGAAAAGGTACTGGAACATTATAAACAAGACTCCTTGAAGTTGAAAGCGACCTATTTTCTGATCAAAAACATGCTCGGACATGCAGGCTACGACTCTATTACCCTAAAAGATTTACAACCCGCGTATAATAAATTAGTAACTATATCAAAAAAGCACAACTGGGAAAGATCTGTATCATGGGCAAGAGAAACCAGAGCCTTTGGAGAAAACATACGAATAAATATTTCACCTCTTTCCATGCAACAAGACATTTCTACAATCAAAGCTGATTGGCTCATTAAAGAAATAGACCTTGCATTCAATGCCTGGCAAGAAAATAAATACACAAAAGACATCTCTTTTGAAGACTTTTGTTCAACTATTCTTCCTTACAGATTTCAGAATGGAGTATGTTTAGATGATGCCCGACAAATATTTTACAAACGACATCGCGGATATTTTAATGATTCAACCAAGACTATTCAAGAGATGGTAGATTCATTAAGTTATCAATATAGCTTTCTTCAATATAATTATAATGCCGCCGCCTCTGTCCCGATCTACAGTGCAGCCACATTTGAATATATAAAAAGAGGGTTGTGCGAACAGATGACATGGTATAATTGTCTGCTTTTTTCTGCTTTAGGGATGGCTGTTGCCATAGACTTTGTACCCGAATGGGGAAATAGAAATGAAACGCACAGCTGGAACACGATTATAATAAATGGAGAGAGCCATCCTTTTGAACCATTTTATGATAATGACAGATGGAAATATAAAAGAATTTACAATAACGAATGTTTTGATCTGGTATGGGGAAAATTCAGGTTACCTAAAGTTTATCGTCATACATACGAGTTTTATATAGAAGGACCTATAGCGGATCAGAAAATATCCTCGTATGATATACCTGCTTTATTTAAGAATCCACGGATCAAAGATGTTTCTTCTCAATATTTTAAAACAGCAGATGTATCGCTGGAAATCACAGAAGATATTCCGGATAAAACCAACTACTGTTATTTGTGTGTTTATAGCTTTGAAGGATGGATTCCTGTACAATGGGGTAAAATTGGAAGAAATAAACAGGTTACATTTAAAGACATGGGACGTGATATTGCTTACCTTCCGGCATTTTATAAAAATGGAACGATCATTCCCGCAGCACCATTATTTATTTTAAAACAGGATGGTTCTGTCGAGAAACTGGAATGTGCTAACACAAAAACAGATATAACAATCCGTACCCCCAAACCTTATTTATATAAAAATCTGATCGCAGATAATAAAAAACCATTAATTGGAGGGCAATTTATAGGAAGCAATGATCCGGGAAACGCAGAAAGCCAATATGAAAGTTTATTTACATTGACGGACAGCATGGATATGTGGACAAATGATATAAAAGTGTCATGCAAAGAACCTTACAGATATATACGGTTTCTTCCTCCGTCAGATACAATTTCGTTATGTGAAGTTGTATTCAAAGAAAGACAGAATGGCCGGCTGATTGAGATTCCGAATGTGAAGGTTTCTGCCAATGTGAAAGGATTTAAGGATGATGAAACACTGAACATGCTAACAGATCATTTGTCTGCAACCGGATTTAAAGGCGTTTTCCGTAAGAAAAAAGAAAGGCAACAAGGAATTATATTTGATTTAGGTAAACCATGTAAACTAGAACAAATATCTTATATCCCTTATAAAAAAAATGAAGTAGCCGATTCATTGGATTTTGAACTTTACTATTGGGATAATGAATGGAAAAGTGCAGGAGCAATTAAAGGAAATAATAACTTTATAACCTTTAAACAAATCCCTCAAAATACAATCTATAAAGTTATTGCTCCCAAAATACAAGAACGGATTTTCACATATAGCAATGGTATAATAAACTGGTTTTAAAGGATAAAACAAACTTTTACTTCATGTCAGTTTTTTGTCAGCATAAAAACTTGTTGAAAAAACAGAAATAAACTTCTTTTATACACTGATAAATGAATGTGTATATAGAAATAGTTTATTTCCAGACACAGTTAATTATGAATAAATTATGAATATTTCGTATGTACATATTACCATTTTATTATATTTGTGATATTAAATTTAATACTATGAAGAGCTACAATGTATTTATCATACTATTAATTGCAGGGTTAATCGGATGTTCCGGTGATAAAAAGACAACAGAGCCCGGTGAAGAATCTGTTGAAACAGTTTTGCCCGACGAAACAAATGAAGTTACTGTTATGGCTCTAAAGACGACAGACTTCAACCACGAATTAATAAGTAACGGTAAACTATCTGCACGTATGTACGCCGATTTAAAATTTGAATCGGCCGAACCTATAGCCACCATCTATGTAAAAAACGGAGACAGGGTCACAAAAGGACAAAAACTGGCAGAACTGTCAAAGTTTCGTTTAGCAAATAAACTATCTCAGGCAAAGGATGCCCTGGAACGTGCAAAATTGGAACTACAGGATGTATTGATAGGTCAAGGCTATAAACTGGAAGACTCGGCCAGGATTCCTGCTGCAACAATGCAACTGGTAAAAACAAAAAGTGGCTATGACCAATCATTTATACAATATAAGCTTGCCGAATTTGAAGAACGTAATGCAACCCTGACAGCTCCTTTTGACGGAATCGTTGCTAACCTGTTCGCCAAGCCGTTCAATACGGCATCCACATCAGATGTGTTCTGTACAATTATTAATCCCAATAGCCTGGAAGCTTCTTTCACTGTTTTAGAAAGCGAACTGCCATTAATTAAAGCAGGAGACCGGGTAGAAGTCACTCCATTTGCTTCACCTGAGAATAAAACGGAAGGCCGCATTTCCGAAATAAACCCGCTGGTTGATGAAAACGGAATGGTAAAAGTGAAAGCTGCTGTTACCGACAAAGGCAAATTGTTTGAAGGAATGAATGTCCGCGTAAGCGTCCACCGTTCGTTAAGTAAGCAACTCGTTATACCGAAGGAAGCACTTGTTCTGCGCTCCGGCAAGCAAGTAGTATTTACATTGGTAAACAACAAAGCCTATTGGAACTATGTACAAACCGGACTGGAAAATGCCGAAAACTATACAATAGCAGAAGGCCTGAAAGAAGGAGATATAATAATAACAAGCGGTAATATTAACCTGGCACATGAGGCGCCAGTAACAGTAATCGAAAGTACCAATGATTAAATTCCTGCTACAACGTCCCATAGCCGTATTAATGGCTTTTACGGCATTCTTTATCATCGGGTTGGTAACCTATTTTACCATTCCTATCTCTTTGTTGCCGGATATTGCCATACCAGAAATTACCGTTCAGGTTGCAGGGCAAAACACATCTGCCCGGGAATTGGAAAACACGGTAGTAAAACCTATCCGGCAACAACTCATGCAAGTTGCCGGATTAAAAGATGTCCATAGTGAGACAAGAGATGGTGCAAGTATTATCCGTCTCAATTTCGAATTCGGGACAAATACTGATCTTGCTTTTATTGAAGTAAACGAAAAGATAGATGCAGCTATGAATTATCTCCCCAAAGAGATAGAGCGTCCCCGCGTCATCAAAGCCAGTGCTACCGATATTCCCGTCTTTTACCTCAACCTCACGCTGAAGACAAATGAAAACGAAAAATCAGGAATAGACGAATCTGCTTTCCTTGATTTATGCCAATTTGCAGAAACAGTTATCAAAAGACGCATTGAACAATTACCGGAAGTAGCCATGGTAGATATAACCGGAATACAGAAACGGCAGCTGCAGATTGTTCCGGATATGAAGCTGATGAAGATAGCAGATATTACATTGGACGAACTTGAATCTGCATTAAACTCAAACAATATAGAACCGGGCAGTATGGTTGTTCGGGACGGTTATTATGAATACAACATTAAATTTTCAACTCTGTTGCGTACCCCCGAAGATGTGCAAAACATTTATATCCGGAAAAACGGGCGCATTTTCCAGTTAAAAGATTTAGCAAATATTGCCATTGTTCCCGAAAAAGAAACAGGTTTGTCACTGGCCGGCAACAAACGTGCGGTCACACTCGCCGTTATCAAACAGTCTGACGAAAATATGGATAATATGAAGGAGGCATTAAAAGAGGTTACCGATTATTTTGCTTCCGTTTATCCGGATATCGAATTCAGTATTACCCGCAATCAAACGGAGTTATTGGATTATACCATTTCAAACTTAAAACAAAACTTGTCACTCGGTTTCATTTTCATTTGCATAGTTGCCATTCTGTTTTTAGGAGACGTAAAAAGCCCGGCCGTAATTGGACTAAGTATAATAGTCAGTCTAACTATCAGTTTTCTGTTTTTCTATTTATGTAATATGTCCCTCAATATTATATCCTTGTCCGGATTAATACTGGCATTGGGTATGATGATAGACAGTTCGATCGTTGTTACCGAAAATATCACGCAATATAGGGCGAAAGGCGACTCTTTGGAAGAAGCTTGTATAAAAGGGACTACGGAAGTCATCACCCCCATGCTAAGCTCCACATTCACTACTATAGCGGTATTTCTCCCATTAGTATTTATGAGTGGTATTGCCGGAGCCATCTTTTACGACCAGGCTTTTGCCGTAACCGTGGGCCTGATGGTTTCCTATTTTACAGGAATCATGTTGCTTCCTATTCTTTACAAACTGGTATACAGCATTCCTGAAATAAAGCATTCTTTTATCAACCTTAAAATTAATAACCTGGTTAAAGAGCACACATTAGACCGCTTCTACGATGGAGGAGTTGATTTTATTTTCGATCATAAACGCTCTTCTCTTATTTTCGTTATTATTACTGTGCCTTTGTGTGTAGTTTTATTTTACGTTATACCCAAAAGCCGCATGCCGGAAATAGATCAGAATGAATTGATCGTCCATTTAGAATGGAATGAAAACATACATATCGACGAAAACAGGAAGCGGGTAAGTTCCATATTCGCACAAGCTGATAAACTCGGAGCAGAACATACGGCCTATATCGGCCAACAACAATTTCTGTTAAATAGAGACCGGGAATTATCCGTATCAGAGGCTGAACTATACTTAAAGACACTCAGCACGAAAGATATTGCACCTTTGCAATCTGATATCCAGCAGCGGATAAAGCAATCATACCCAAATGCAGTAGTTTCGTTTGCACCGCCTGAAACTGTTTTTGAAAAGTTGTTTGTTACAGGTGAAGCTGATATTGTAACGGAATTATACACGCGCAATAAGACAGAAGCTCCGGTAGCCTCAACCCTGTTTAATTTAGAGAAAGCACTTACAGCCAAAACAGGAATACTTCCTGTTGGCATCGCATTCGATGATCAGCTGAATATATCCATAGACCGCCAGAAACTCTTATTGTATAATGTAGATTACAATGAAGTTTATAAGATACTGAAAACTGCATTCAAAGAAAATGAAGTAACAACTCTTCGTTCTTACCAACAATATCTGCCAATCACATTAGCAGGGAACGAGCAGAGCATAAATCAAGTATTAAGCAACACGCTTATCCGGACAAGTCCGGCAAAAAGTGGAGAAGAACCGCAATACATTCCTCTGCAGTCATTGGTTCATATTACACAAGGAGAAGACCTGAAAACAATTACAGCCGGAAAAAACGGCGAATATATTCCTTTCAGTTTTTACAATGTAGATGATGCAGAGCATTTAATGGGAAAGGTAAAAGAAACTGTCCAAAACTGGGATGTGGATTTTTCGGGAAGCTTTTTCTCAAACAAACAGATGTTGAACGAATTGGTGATCATCCTGTTTATCTCTCTTTTACTAATGTATTTCATTCTGGCAGCTCAGTTCGAGAGTTTCCTCCAACCCCTTATTGTACTATTGGAAATACCTATTGACGTGGCAGCAGCACTGTTAGTACTTTGGTTATGCGGGCATAGTCTGAACCTGATGAGTGCCATTGGTATTGTGGTAACCTGTGGTATCGTGATAAATGATTCTATCCTGAAACTAGACGCAATCAACGAATTGCGTAAAGAAGGCCGACCATTAATGGAATCTATACACGAAGCCGGCAGACGACGCCTTCGTCCGATTATCATGACATCTCTCACTACAATATTCGGTATGGTACCTCTTTTATTTTCATTCGATATGGGTAGCGAGTTACAAAAACCTCTGTCAATTGCCATGATTTCGGCTATGTTATTAGGTACAGCAGTCAGCCTTTTTGTAATTCCGTTAATATATTGGTATATCTACCGGAAACATGCGTGAGATAAGACATTAGAGTATGAATTTATAGATATAAAATATGAGATTCTTAAATATAATATTAGCTTTTTTGTTAGTCACTTTTGGAGAGACAACAGCTCAACGGCTCATTCTGTCTTTAGATAGGACGATTAGTATGGCAGCTGACAGCTCCCTGGAAGCTTTCCGTACCAAGAATATGTATCTTGCCGGATACTGGCAGTTCAGGACTTATAAAGCAGATCGCTTGCCCAGCCTCACCTTAAATCTGACCCCGGCACAATATTACCGGGACATTACCAAAAGATACGATTCCGAAAATGATATTGATGTATACCGTAAACAACAATCATTTTATTCAGGAGGGAACCTGGAAGTCAAGCAAAACTTCGATTTGCTGGGAGGTAATTTCTTCTTGAGTTCAGACCTCGGCTACATACGGAACTTCGGAGACAACGCATATAGTCAATTTACCACCATACCTATTCAAATAGGATATACCCAAAGCCTGATCGGATATAATCCATTTCGTTGGGAACGAAAAATCGAACCGCTGAAATACGAAAAAGTAAAAAAAGAATTTCTTTATAACCGGGAGGCTATCAGCGAACAAGCCACCTCCTACTTTTTCATTTTAGCAATGGCGCAAGCTGAATATGACCTGGCAAAAGATAATGTGGCATCTACCGATACTCTTTATCAAACCGGATTGCAGCGTCATAAGATAGCTTCCATAAGCCAAGCAGATCTGCTCACCCTCAAATTGGATGCCGTAAATGCCCGCAATGCCTTTCAAAACGCGGATATTGCACTAAAGCGTGCCATGTTCAGCCTGGCTTCTTTCCTAAACCTGGACAAAAACACGGAAATACGGTTGCGTCTGCCGGGACATCCCGCCGACTTAGATGTTTCTGCCGATGAAGCATTAGTAATGGCACGGGAAAATAACCCAAAGTTCCTGGAACTTCGCCAAAGCATACTGGAAGCTGAACAACAAGTCGATAAAACAAAAAAAGAAACATTATTCAATGCATCTCTCAGAGCCAGTATCGGTTTTAACCAAGTAGCAAACAATTTTAAAGACGCTTACCGCGACCCGTTACAACAAGACATGGTTTCCGTCTCTTTATCTATTCCTTTGGTTGACTGGGGGGTAAGAAAAGGGAAACATAATATCGCAAAGAACAATCTGAATGTCACCGAGATTTCAGCCAGACAACAGGAACAGAGTGTCGAAGAAGACGTTATTATGACAGTTGGAGATTTCAACATTCAACAAAATCTGATCGCGAGTGCCGAAGAAGCATTAGATCTGGCAATCATGGCTTATTCGGAGACTAAACAGCGTTTTATGATCGGAAAAGCGGATATTAACAGTCTGACTCTTTCCCTGAACAGGCAACAAGAGGCACAGCGAAACTATATATCTGCTTTGCAAAATTACTGGTTGAGTTATTTCAAAATACGTAAACTTACATTACATGATTTTGAAACAGGAGTCAGCCTCAGCAATGAATTCGATTACAGCCATTATATGAAATGAGTGCATCGCCCAAAATATCCTCTTTTACTATCATCGTCGCCTTTCTTTGTGTGGCGGTGGCAGGGCTTGCCTTCATTCCGTTGTTACCTATAAAGTTATCGCCTTCGCGCACTTTACCAAGATTAAGCATCAGCTATAATATGCCCGACAATTCGGCACGCGTAATCGAAATGGAGGTAACATCAAGGTTGGAGTCTATGTTAGCCCGTATAAAAGGGATAAAAAAGATATCCTCCACCTCCGGAAATGGCTGGGGATACATCACACTAGAGTTGGATAAACATACAAATATAGATGCCGCCCGCTTCGAGGCATCTACTATCATCCGGCAAACCTGGCCTGGTTTACCGGATGGATTGAGTTATCCGATTCTGAAAATGAGCCGGCCGGACGATAAAGAGTCTGCTCCTTTCATGAGCTATACGCTAAATGCAGCGGCTACCCCTATTTTTATTCAGCGTTTCGCAGAAGACCAGATAAAACCCCGTTTGTCAGGAATACAGGGAATATACAGAATAGATGTCAGCGGGGCTACTCCCATGGAATGGAAGCTGGAATATGACAGCCGCCAATTAACATTATTAGGCATCTCTATAGACGATCTGCAAACTGCTATTTACCAATACTATAAAAAAGAATTCCTGGGTATTGCCAACGTTCAGGCACAAACAGGTTCGTCCATACAATCAAACCAGTGGATTCGTTTGGCACTTATTCCCGAAAACGGACAAGAGGGATTTAACCCTGCCCTGATTTCTGTAAAAAATAAAGAAGGGAAATTAATTCGTTTAGACCAGCTGGTAAAAGTAACGCGTCAGGAAGAAACACCGCAAAGTTATTATCGTATCAACGGACTAAACTCTATCTACCTATCCATAAAAGCAGACGAAACGGCAAACCAGCTCCAACTGGCTAAAAAAGTAAAAGAGGAGATGGAACACATACGCACGCTGTTACCGGCCGGATATAAAATACATACCAGCTACGATGCGACAGAGTTCATACAACAGGAATTAGATAAAATATACCTACGTACCGGACTTACCATACTGATTTTATTAACATTCGTTTTACTGATTACAAAAAGCATCCGCTATCTGTTTCTTATTATCATCAGCATAAGTGTAAACCTTAGTATTGCTGTTATTCTCTATTATTTATTAGGGTTAGAAATGCAGTTATACTCACTGGCCGGCGTAACAATTTCTCTCAATCTGATCATGGACAATACCATAGTTATGACGGAACATATTCGTAACCGCCATAACAGGCATGCCTTTTTATCTATTCTGACTGCCACGCTAACAACAATGGGGGCACTGGTTATTATCTTTTTTCTGGATGAGAAAATACGTCTTAACCTGCAAGATTTTGCTGCTGTAGTTATTGTTAACCTGGGCGTTTCTTTATTTATAGCCTTATTCCTTGTCCCTTCTTTAATAGAGAAAATGGGGCTGGAAGAAAAACACAAGAAAAACCCTGCCGGAAAATACCGCCGTATTCACCTTCCTAAATTTCCAAGGCTAAAGAGATGGATAAAAAGATTTCCTGTTTATTTCTCCAGATATTATTGGGCACAGATTCGTTTCCTATGTAGCTGGAAAAAACTGGCATGTATTGCTTTACTTCTGATATTCGGCCTGCCAATCTTTTTATTACCGGACAAAATAGAGATGGATGATAAAAAACAATATTCATCCCTGGATTCATTGTTCATAGAAAAATATAATACCATTGTATCGACCGACACTTATAAGGAAAGTATAAAACCTATTATGGACAAAGCCCTGGGAGGTACATTAAGATTATTCGTACAGAAAGTATACGAAGGCAGCTATTTCACCAGAAATGACGAGACCGTTTTATATGTAGGGGCATCTTTACCTAACGGCACGACATTGGGACAAACCAATCATCTCATCAGCCGGATGGAATCTTATTTAAGTAGTTTTAAAGAAATACGGCAGTTCCAAACTAATATTTATAATGCGCGACAGGCAGGTATAAGTATATATTTCACCCGCGAAAGCGAACGAAGCGGTTTTCCATATGTACTAAAAAGCCGTATCATAAGTAAGGCACTCGAACTGGGAGGCGGCAGTTGGAATGTCTGGGGATTGCAAGACCAGGGGTTTAGCAATGATGTCCGTGAAAACGCCGGCTCATTCCGTATAGAAATGTATGGGTATAACTATGACGACCTGTACGAATGGGCTGAAAAATTAAAAGAAAAACTCCTTACTTACCGCCGGATCAAGGAAGTACTTATCAATTCCGAATACTCATGGTGGAAAGACGATTATCAGGAATTCTATTTTAAATTAAACAAAGCCCGCATGTCGCAGGAAGGTATTCTTCCTATCGATTTGTTTGCATCGCTCCGTCCGGTATTCGGAAAAGATATATATAGCGGAAATATTATAGTTGACAATGAAACGGAAAAATTAAAACTATTCTCCCGGCAATCGAACGAATATGATATATGGAATATGCAATACATACCCCAGTATGTAAATGGGAAACCCTATAAACTATCGGAACTTGCCAATGTAGAAAAGGGACAAATGCCCCAGAAAGTAGCCAAAGTAAACCAGCAATACCGTCTTTGCCTGCAATACGAGTATATTGGCGCATCAAATCAGGGAACTAAAATACAGGAACGCGTTTTGAAAGAATTCAATAAAATACTACCTATGGGATATACTGCGAAAGCAGAAAACAATTACTGGTACTGGGATAAAAAGGATAACAAACAGTATCTTTTACTTTTGCTCATTATCGCTATTATATTCTTCACAACCAGCATTTTATTCAATTCCCTAAAACAACCGCTGGCTGTAATATTCGTTATACCCATATCCTATATAGGCGTATTTCTTACATTCTATTGGTTCAAACTGAACTTCGACCAGGGAGGATTCGCTTCTTTCGTCCTTTTATGCGGTATTACCGTAAATGCCAGTATATATATATTGAACGAGTACAACCAACTAAGAACCAAGAATCCTTTATTACCTCCTTACCGGGCATATCTGAAAGCGTGGAATGCAAAAATAACTCCAATCTTCCTCACTGTCATTTCTACCATTTTAGGATTCATTCCATTTATGTTAGGGACAGACAAAGAGGCATTCTGGTTCCCATTGGCTGCCGGAACTATAGGAGGACTTACGATGTCTGTTATCGGGATATTTTTCTATCTGCCTCTATTCACATTAAAAAAAGAATCCTCCCTCGATAACAAGCCGTAAGGTAACGGCACAAATGATTTGCAAGTTTTAAAACCATATGTATGTTTTTGAAAAATCACCAGTATCATTTTTTTAAATCATAACTATGATTTCATAATAGCATCCGGACAGATTTAGTTGCCTACCCTATCCTATTTAGATGCCGGATGAATTTAATTTTGTTGCCGAAGCTAATATAGATGGTTTAGCTTCACTAAAGAATAATTTTCCCCTCCAATATTTGTATGTATTAAAACAAACCCATATCTTTGCCGAAATTTTGAAGAAAAGGTTTCTATGACAATAAAGACATATAAGGATGATCCGAAGTTCTTTTCCGCATATATGACGGACTACGAAGCCTATTTCTTTATTTTACAGGATTATAATTTGGTTATATAAAATGCGTTGGTTATTTTTACTAACGCATTTTTTTTGTGCCCAATACAGAGAAAACATCTATAAAATCATTTAATAATAAAACAACCCAATTACTATGTCGAAAAGTGGAATCAAAAAGGTGATTGTTCTGGGCTCGGGTGCCCTGAAGATCGGACAGGCCGGCGAGTTTGACTACTCCGGTTCACAAGCTCTAAAGGCGCTGAAGGAAGAAGGAATCAGCACTGTATTGCTTAATCCGAACATTGCTACTATTCAAACATCGGAAGGTGTTGCCGATAAAGTATATTTCCTGCCTATCACACCATACTTTGTTGAAGAAGTTATCAAAAAAGAACAACCTGACGGAATCCTGCTGGCTTTTGGAGGCCAGACTGCCCTAAACTGCGGAACTCAACTGTATACTAGCGGTACACTTGCCAAATACGGAGTTAAAGTACTGGGTACTTCTGTTGAAGCAATCATGTATACCGAAGACCGTGACCTGTTTGTGAAAAAATTGAACGAGATAGAAGTAAAAACCCCTATCAGCCAAGCTGTAGAAAGTCTTGAAGATGCAGTTAAAGCAGCTTACCAAATAGGCTTCCCCGTTATGATCCGTTCGGCATACGCTCTAGGTGGTATGGGTAGCGGCATCTGTAAAGATGAAGCCGAATTACGCATACTGGCCGAAAGCGCATTCGCATACTCTTCCCAAATATTGGTAGAAGAATCGTTAAAGGGTTGGAAAGAAATCGAATTTGAAGTAATCCGAGACAAGAACGACCATTGCTTCACCGTAGTAAGCATGGAAAACGTCGACCCACTGGGTGTACATACCGGTGAAAGTATCGTTGTTGCCCCCACTTGTTCATTGACGGAAAAAGAGTTGGATTTATTAAAAGAACTTTCAACAAAAACAATCCGTCACCTGGGTATTGTGGGCGAATGCAATATACAATACGCATTCAATTCCGACACATGCGATTACCGCGTTATTGAAGTAAATGCCCGTTTAAGCCGTTCTTCAGCATTAGCATCTAAAGCCAGCGGATATCCTTTAGCTTTCGTTGCCGCGAAACTTGCTTTAGGCTACGGTCTGGATGAAATTGGAGAAATGGGTACTCCCAACTCAGCATACAAAGCTCCGGAAGTAGATTATATGATCGTTAAAATTCCGCGCTGGGATTTGACAAAGTTTGTTGGTGTGAGCCGCCTGATCGGTTCCAGTATGAAATCAGTGGGCGAGATCATGTCTATTGGTAAGAGTTTTGAAGAAATTATACAGAAAGGCCTTCGTATGATCGGACAAGGTATGCATGGTTTCGTTGGAAACAATGATGTTACGTTCGACAATCTGGATGATGAACTGGCCAACCCGACCGACTTACGTATCTTCGCTGTGGCAAAAGCCTTGGAAGAAGGTTACACAGTAGACCGCATTCACCAACTATCCAAAATCACTCCCTGGTTCCTCGAAAAACTAAAAAATATAGTAGACTATACAAAAGTATTGTCTTCTTACAATAAAATTGAAGATATCCCCGAAGATGTATTGCGTGAAGCAAAACGTTTAGGATTCTCAGATTTCCAGATTGCCCGTTATGTAGAAAACCCGGAAGGCAATATGGAGAAAGAAAATATCCGTGTACGCAACCTGCGTAAACAAATGGGTATTCTGCCTAGTGTAAAACGGATCAATACAGTAGCATCCGAACATCCCGAGCTGACAAACTATTTGTACATGACTTATGATGGCAGCCAGCACGACATAAATTATTATCCGAATGATAAGAGTGTCATTATCCTGGGATCGGGAGCTTATCGCATCGGTTCTTCTGTAGAATTCGACTGGTGTTCGGTAAATGCAACGCAAACTGCACGCAAACTGGGCTACAAATCGATTATGATCAACTATAATCCGGAAACCGTTTCTACCGACTATGATATGTGCGACCGCTTATACTTTGATGAACTTTCATTCGAACGCGTATTAGACGTAATCGACCTGGAACTTCCGAAAGGCGTAATCGTATCAGTAGGAGGACAAATACCAAATAACCTGGCTATGAAATTATATCGCCAGAATGTACCGGTATTAGGAACGTCTCCATTATCTATCGACCGTGCAGAAAACCGTCACAAATTCTCTGCTATGTTGGACTCACTGGGTATCGACCAGCCACGTTGGGCAGAACTTACCAGCATGGAAGAAATTGACGCATTCATCGAAAAGGTAGGTTTCCCAATCCTGATCCGTCCGTCATATGTACTGTCTGGTGCAGCAATGAACGTATGCCACAGCAAAGAACAGATGATCGAATTCCTGGATTTGGCAGCAAAAGTGTCAAAAGAATATCCGGTAGTTGTTTCCGAATTCCTTCAGGGAGCAAAAGAAATCGAATTTGACGCCGTAGCAATGAACGGTGAAGTTGTTGAATATGCAATTTCAGAACATATTGAATTTGCGGGTGTACACTCAGGTGATGCAACATTGGTATTCCCTGCACAGAAAATATACTTCGAAACTGCACGCCGCATTAAAAAGGTAAGTAAAATGATCGCAAAGGAATTAAATATCAGCGGTCCTTTCAATATCCAATATCTGGCTAAAAATAACGACGTAAAAGTAATCGAATGTAACTTGCGTGCATCACGCAGCTTCCCATTCGTATCAAAAGTGCTGAAACGCAACTTTATTGAAACAGCTACCCGCATCATGTTGGACGTTCCTTATACAAAACCCGACAAGAGTGCATTCGACATCGACTGGATTGGTGTTAAAGCATCTCAGTTCTCATTTGCACGTCTGCACAAAGCAGATCCGGTACTGGGTGTCGATATGAGTTCTACCGGCGAAGTAGGTTGTATTGGAGACGACTTTGATGAAGCCTTGTTATCAGCCATGGTTGCAGTAGGGAATAATATTCCAAAGAAAAATATCCTGGTTTCTTCCGGTGCAGCCAAGAGTAAAGTAGATTTACTGGAACCCTGCCGTATGTTAGCCAACAAAGGCTATACGATCTACGGTACACACGGAACTGCTAAATTCTTAAATGATAACGGAATTAAGGCAACAGCCGTATGTTGGCCAGACGAACAAGGAGACTTGAACATCATGGAAATGTTCAGCAAACATGCTTTCGAATTGGTAGTCAACATCCCAAAAGACCATAGTAAGCGGGAGTTAACCAATGGATATAAGATTCGCCGTGCAGCAATCGACCACAATATACCATTGATTACAAATGCCCGTTTAGCCAGTGCATTTATCAGCGCATTCTGTAATTTGAACACAGAAGATATACAGATTAAGAGCTGGCAGGAATATAAGTAAAAAAATATTTTACTATATTTGTAACCGTAAAATTTTAGTAGAGACAAGGCAACTCCTTGTCTCTACTGTTTTCTAATATTAAAAAGACCATGTTCAAACTACCGTTAATATTATTCTTCACAATATTGACAGCTTTTATTATGCAGGCTGTTCCGGTAGTCCCTCCCTCCTTTCTTATCCAAAATTATGGTGTAGACGACTATAAAGCCAGTTGCCAGAATTGGGCACTCTCTGTTTCACACAACGGTATATTATATGTTGCCAATAACTCAGGACTACTCTCTTTTGACGGAAATACATGGCGGCTCTATCCGTTACCAGACAACGATATCATAAACGGAGTTACTTATTTTGATAATAAGATATACACAAAAACAGAAGATAATGTATACGGATACTGGACATCAGACAACATGGGTCAATTACACTATCATACAATTGATAAATTACCGGATGGTGTAGGTTTCGACAGCCATGTAGAACCTTATTTACTGCCCGAAGAGGTAAAACAAGCACAACCTACAGCCTATGCTACAATCCGCGACCTTCACTTCACAGGGACAGAAACAAGCGGCCTGTATATTACCAATAAGGAAGGAGATATTTTACTGCATTTACATCATAACAACCGGCTACAGGATAATTTGGTACGTGCAATATGCGTACAGGATGAAAAGTTAGTCTGGGTAGCATTCGACAATGGCTTATCACAAATAGCACTTGATCCTCCCATCACATTATTGGCAGAACGAAGCAATATCGGTAAATTAAAAAAAGGATACCTGAATGGAGACGAGCTATACATACAGACCAATATCGGATATTATAAACGGAGGATGCAACCCGGAGAGAAATTCCTGCCAATTCCGGAAAAAGAAGCCCAATCCTTTCTCCCAGATAACAAAGCCAACCCTAAATTAAAAATTGACGGACTATTTAAGAACACAGATGCCTTGGGTATATTCAGCAAAGCACAATATATTTATCCCGCTCCGGAAAATTTATATTGGCTGACTTACAAAAATGAAGCCGGATTATTCCATCTCGAAGACGAAAAAGGCAGTATGAAATGCCGGATTTTGTTCGACAACTATAATATGAATCTGGTAACACGCGGAGATGCAATATTTCCGCTATCCAGTAATCTTTACTTGGTATCAGCCATGCAGGGTATTCTTTTGGTAGACACTCGCCAATTAATAGAATCCAATCTGGGTAATACTTCTTTAAGATTTGCTGAAATAGACTATATATACAATGAAACGCTACAAAAGCTACCATTGGATACCAAAACCATATCATTACCTCATAACTTCAAAGAAATGAATGTATATGCAGGAACATCCATTTTCACATCAAACCACCAAATAAGCTATAAGATAGAAGGAGTTTCTTCTGATTGGTCGGATTGGCAGAAAGACGGAAAAATTTCTTTTCTTCAATTGCCAGAAGGTACTTATGAGCTTAAAGTAAGAAAGTATGTTATAAAAGGCCCCTATCCCGAAATATCTCTGATTATTGAAGTACGTCCGCCATGGTATAATAGTATATGGGCTTACATAGGCTACCTATTTGCAATTTGGCTTATAGTACAAGGCGGACTACATTATTACCTGAAAAGTTTAAGAAAAGAAGAACAAAATAAACTGGAAGCCGACAAACTTGCAGAACAACATAAAGTTCATCAACTTAAAAGTGAAATGCTGGAAGCGGAGCTACAAAATAAAAATAATGAACTGACTTTACAAACTTCCGCTTTAGTGAAAAAGAACGAAGCTATGCAAGCTTTATTGAAAGAATTAGACCACCAAAAAGAAGCACTGGCAGATCGTTATCCGAACAAGATGTACAACAGGTTGCGTACGCTAATAGAAGAGACACTTAATGACCAGGATTGTTGGATTCTTTTTGAAAACTATTTTAATAGTGCACACCGCAATTTCATGGACAAACTGCGCGAACAATACTCGGATATTACTGCCGGTGATTTAAGAATATGTTGTTTTCTGCGAATGAATCTTTCTACCAAGGAAATAGCATCTCTTTTAAATATATCTGTCAGAGCCGTAGAAATACGCAGATACCGTTTAAGAAAACGTTTAGGTTTGGATTCCGACACAAATTTAGCAGATTTCCTGATGCGTTTCTAATCTATTATTTATCAGAAACACTAAGTTTATATATATTTATATTTCAGTCATTTATACATCAAATCAACATACTTGTGAAAGTATTGTAGTATCTTTAATTTATACTCAAATCACTTGCGCAAGCAGTGTTGTAGCTTTCTTTATTGTCATCTTATTTTAATATTGTTTCTTTGTTCAAAATTATTAATTTTATTTCTTAGATTCTTATATTCATGATGAAACACGAACTGGAGAAACAATTAGAGGAATTGGAGAAAAAGGGCATAGATCGTCGTAACTTCTTCAAATTATTGGCGGCAGCCGGAATTCTTACCACTTTTGGAACAGAGAAAGTTAAAGCTTTTTCAAGTAATGCTAAAGGCAAAATAGTAATAATAGGCGGAGGTGCTGCCGGTATCAGTATGGCAGCACGTTTGTTAAGTTGGCTGGACGAACCGGATATCACTTTAATCGATCCGAGCGATCGTCAATTCTATCAACCGGGATTCACCTTAATCGCTTCCGGAGTATATCAACCGGATGAGGTTTGGAAAAACCAGGAAGATTGCATGCCTAAAGGTGTAAAATGGATTAAAGATTCTGTCGCAGGCGTAGACCCCGTATGGAATCAGATAACAACGGTTAATAACGGAAAAATCCCTTATGACTTTTTAGTCCTCACTCCTGGTTTACAAATAAACTGGGAGAAAGTAGAAGGTATCACTCACGACACATTAGGCGTAGGCAATGCAAACAGCATATATGATTTTGAGGGTGCTCAGAAAACATGGAAAGCGTTACAGGAATTTGCCAAGACCGGCGGACGCGGACTTTATACAGACACATATACAAAGCATAAATGTGGAGGAGCGCCTAAAAAGATATGTTTGTTGACTGATGATTATACACGAAAACAAGATACGCGTGATAAGGTAAAATTAGACTATTTTACGGCATCACACGAATTATATGATATACCCTATTTCACCAAACGCCTGTTGGAGATATACGACGAACGTAATATTCCTATCAATCTGAATGTACGGCTTAAAGGAGTTGACACAGCTACTAAGCAGGCACATTTTGAAAAGATTGAAAAGAAAGGAGATGAGAAAATCGTTACTCCTTTCGTCAAAGATTATGATTTCTTACATTTCACCCCTCCAATGTCAGCCCCAGACTTCGTCCGCGAATCGGGACTGGGTTGGACTGAAGGGAAACTGGCAGCAGAAGCATGGGTTATGGTAGATAAAAACACATTGGTGCACCAAAAATATTCCAACATCGTTTCATTAGGAGATGTGGCAGGTATCCCAACCAGTAAAACATCAGCAGCCATACGTAAACAAGTACCTATCGCTGCAAAGAATCTGATTTCACTAATGGAAGGAAAAGAACCGGCAGAAAAATATAATGGCTATGCAGCCTGCCCGATCGTAACAGACTACGGACATGTATTGCTTTGTGAGTTCGATTACGACAAAAATCCGGACATCTCATTCCCTTTCACCATGATAGATACATCAAAGGAACAATGGCTGGCATGGTTATTGAAAGTATACATGTTAAAACCTATGTATTTCTATGGAATGCTCAACGGATATGCTTAACAGACCCTAAACAACTCCCTCTAATAAAATGCCAAACTACAAAATCCCGGTTTCTTTGACAGAAACCGGGTTTTTATTTTATAAAGGTATGAATCAACCTATTAAAAAGAGCTATCCTTTTAATGTAAAAGTCCCGTCTTTTAAATGCAAAAGACATATCTTTTTAAATCATTATATCAAAAGCCATTTAAGAGCCGCCTAGTTTTTTGTAATAACGGGGTGTATAATCCGGTAATAACTCAGGATGGAATATCCAAACCAAATCTTTCAACAGATAATCCGGGTGCATAGGAAATTCTTCATAATAAGGAACAGAGCCGGTATTACAAGCATAAATATTTTTCTTCTTAAATGCATCAAAATTCTCATACGGCGTATACTCGGCACGCAAACCGGCATATGTCATATCATCCGGTTGGTTATACTTTATCAGCCAGATATCGGCATGAATAGCTTTATCCAGAACCGTTTCAAAAGCAAGAGGCGTACTTCCCGCTCCGGGAAGGTCTGTAAACATATAATCGGCACCTGCATCTTTAAAAAAGTGAGCCATATAACTAGCCCCTCCGGGGATATGCCAGGTCGATCCAAACCGTTTTTCAGAAAATACAGTAGGACGGTGCTGTACTCCTTCTGCCAATCTGCTAAGCGTAAGATAGTTTGACTCTGTTACACGAAAAAGAGAGTCTGCCAAATCTTCACGGCCTAATAAAAGACCATATAGGCGTAACCACTCAGCTCTTCCCAATGGAGTTGATTCCATGTAGTCAGCACACTCAAGGATAGGGATTCCTAGCTTTTCAGCCGGACCATATCCCGAATTACGGAATGGGGAAGCAAGAATCACTTCCGAACCAATCTCTACCATTTTTTCAATGTTCGGAGCAGTAGCTTCACCCAAATCTGCAATCACTCCCTTATCCAGTCGTTCCCTGATTATAGGGGTGTCCATATAACGGGACTCGCAAGCCCCTACAATATTTTCGGCAGCATCTAGCAACTCTACGATAGAACTGTGTACCGAATTATATACCACGATATTTTTTAAAGGAATACGCACAATCGTACCTTTAGGCATTCTTCCCGGAATATCCTTGTTCCTATCCACCAACAGATAGCGCTGCAAAATACGTGTTGTGTCCCATGGATCACGTAACTCGGCAACAATATAATCACTATACCGTTCTATTGTATATCCCTGTGAATATTGAATTTTGTCAACTGAAACCGGAATATTATCTGCTTGCTTTTTAGACTGCGTACACGATACGGCAGTCCAAAGAACAAACAGTAAAGAGATGATTTGCTTCATAATCAAAATCTATTCTGCATTATTTTGTCACAAAGAAAGCTCCCATAGGGTTCATACCCGAAACAGCTATCTTATCAAGCAATTTACCTTCAGGAGAAAATACATAAACGTCTCCGGTATTTTTATAATCGGAAGTTGTAATGTATACATTACCTGAAATCGGATCTGAACTAATTTTATAAGGAGTATCTTTTAATTGTGTTCCATCCGTAATAAAGTTTTCAGAAATAATTTCTTCTTTCTTTGTATCATATTTCACATACTTAATTTCTGGTTCGCCATATTGAGCATAGATAGCATATAAAATATCATTTGTAACTGTGCACATTGTTGCTTTAAAAACAGTAGAAACTTCACCTGTTTTTCCGTCTACACGCTGCAATGTGTTCTTTATATCTCCATAGTCTCCCCATGAAACAACATACAAATCACCTTCACTATCTTTATACATAGCCTGAGGATTTAATATTACATTTACCGTATCCGTTGTTACCGTAAAAGTAACCGGGTCGATAATCAACAAAGAACTGTCTCTGTCACTCCAACCACCAGAACTTGCAACGTATAATTTATCGTTACACTCACGAACTCCTTCCGGTCCGATGCCAGCTTTGATTTTTTTATCAATAGTCAGACTTGTTGTATCTATAGAAGCCAGGTATCCATTAAACAAAGTAACGTAGACTTTCCCATTGTAAGATTCCAGCATCCGAGGTTGTTCCGGTATACCCGCATCATCTTTAGGAGAAATAGTTGCAAGAGATTTTCCTGATAAATCCATAACCTCTATAGTAGCAGAAGCATTAACTGCTACATACATTTTTGAACCATAAATCAGCATATCATTGGCAGTGTCTCCTAATCCTCTTCCATTAATTGTGGAAAACACTTTTGTTGTCAACTTCTTCGTTTCAGGATCATAATAATCCAAAGTAGAATTATTACTACCCATTTTTCCTGAATTGAGTATATATACACCTGTCGTTTTAGCTGTACCCGGAGTCGGGCCCGGAGTCGGATCATCCTCATTATCACATGCCATAAAAGAAACGGCCATCATTGTACATAATGCTGATAATAGTAAAAACTTGCTCTTTTTCATTGTCTATTATTTTATTTATTATTAATCAATCTATACGGCGCAACTCATAATCAAAAATAACACCCTGAGGGTAAAGGCCATCCGTATCGAACTTATTGATAAGTTTACCTTCACGAGAGAAGATGTACATATCTCCGTTAACATCTTTCCCACCAACAGAAACATATACATTTCCTGTCAACGGATCAATATCTATTTCCTGAGGATCGCCATTTATGGCCGTTTCATCTGTCACAAACTTATCAGATATCATCTTCTCTGTTTTTGCATCATACGTAAAGAAATCGTAAGTCGTAGTACCATACTGTTTGTAGATACCGTAAATTGTATCATTACAAATGGAAATAACAGAAGCCGTACGAATTTCCTTCACATCAGAAGAGCCTTTCTTAAAATATTGTAACGTATTTGGAATCAGGGTTGCCGGATCTTTTGAATAATTACCCATAGAAACCACATAAGCATCCCCTTCACTATCGGTAATTACACGAGTAGGGTTGATAATAACTTCTACATTACGTTTTACTTCAAAAGTGTTCAGGTCTACCACAGAGACTGTCTTATCATAATTCGGGCTATTTAATCCGCCGGAATTGGCTGTATATAATACATCGCCCTGAGCAGACAATTTATCAGGGTTCAATCCTACTTTTACCTGTTTGTCTATTTCAAGTGTAGTTGTATCGATACGGGCAACATATCCGTTATACAATGTTGCATATACATAATCGCCTGAAGCTGTCATAGCACGTGGCTTTGCTCCGTTTCCTCCGGCATCTTTCGGTTCGATTGACTTTAACGACTTTAGAGTTGCAGCATCTACAACCTCTATAATCATAGAGTTATAAACCGGAATATAAATCTTTGTTCCATATTGGAAAAATTCCTGGGCAGAATCACCGAGCTTACGACCGTTAACTGTTTCAAAAACATGTCCGGTTATTTTTTTATTCGTTAAGTCATAATAAGATATGCAGCTGTTATTAGATTTTGATTTTCCGCGGTTAATTATATAAAAGCCGGCTGTATATTCAGAAGTTTCCGGTGTCGGACTCGGGGTTGGTATCGGATCATCATCATTATCACAAGCGACAAACGACGTCGACATCAAAGCACATAGCGCCGAAATAAAAAACCAATTCTTTCTCTTCATTATATTATATGTATTTTTGAATGAATATTACATAATAAACGAAACCGTTGCCCTATACGAACGTCCCGGCATCGGATAATACTGGATTACGTCATAATTGATATTACCCAAATTGATTATTTCACCTTGCAGACGTAATTTACACTTGTAGAACTTAAATTCACGATTTACAGAGATACCTTGTTCAACGTACCCTTTGATCAGGTTATCAGAGATATTCTGTGGTAATGCATAACGGTCTCCCACAGCAGTCAGGCTATAAGAAAAATTCACCCACGGATTCTCTACGGACAAAGACAAGGTTCCACTATGTTTCGGGGTATAAGGAATCTGGTCACGATAGTTTTTAGCCTCCTCGTCTGTTATATCAATTGCCCGCTGCCACGTATAAGTTCCTTGCAATACGACATCTATTTTATTGCAAACCGGAATTTCCGTAGACACATTCACATCAATTCCGGTTATCGAAACCTCACCCATATTCATCATCTTCCAAATAAACATAGTGGGCAAAGCTACAATCTTATCCCTCACACGGTTATAATAACCATCAGCCGATACACTTAAATAACGGACATATGAAGCAGGCTGTCCACTCCAGGTAAGCCCCAGATTATATTGTGTTGCACGTTCAGGTTTCAATCCCGTATTTCCGATACGTAAATAATACATATCATTAAATGTAGGGACCCGGAATATATCTTTATAAGAAGCCCTGACACGCAAATTCTGATCTGCCAGAATACGCCATGAAGCACTAACCGCAGGGGACAACCGCTTACGATCGGCCGGCGTATCGCCTGACTTAACTTTTTCTGTTATAAACGTTCCCAACAAACTTGCAGTAGCAGTGAATCTTGAGTTCTTATATTGTCCTGCCAATACAGTAAGCGAAGTGTACCGGGTAGGGAAGGGACATTCCGGCAATGTATTATCCAACGTGTTCACAAAAAAATCTTGAGTAAGAGAAAAAGATACATACTTCAATGGGGTATACAAAGCAGAAGCGGAACCATAATATTCGTTTTGCGTATACCGGTCATCTTGTTTGCCTCCTTCATACTTATTATCCACGTCCAGATGACGCGTCCACGCATAATTATATTTTAACTGGGCTTGCAGAGCAAAACGTTCATTGAATCTGTTTTCGTAATGGGCTTGTGCAAAACCGTTTTTATCCCATAAACGTTCGCCGGCATAGTCATTATACAATATAACAGATCCGGGCAATCCTCTCTCCGAATCGAAATAATACCCTTTTAAACGTAAACTTCCGCCTTTACCAAAATCGCCATATACATTCAATTCCGTACGCCACGTTTCGATATCGCTGTTATAACGTTTTTTCTTTTCTTCCAGTTTTCCGTTCACCAACGTAAAAGGATAGTTTCCGTCGGCCCGCTGCCAATCACCATAAAGAGATACCGCCCATCGGTTTCCCAACTTCTGTTCATAGCGGAGAGAAGGATTTACCATACCAAAAGAGCCGGCTTTCACCTGTGCACGCAGATGGAGAGGAGATAAAGAGAATACAGGTTTAGTTGTCTTTATACTTAATGCGCCAGCCGAAGCATACATACGTGCCGTCTGAAAAATATCATCAGCCTGGCCTATAGACAAAGATACCATTTCTACATTATCCAGTGAAAAACGGCTTATATCCACCTGTCCGCTCTGTGCATCAGTGACAGTCACGCCGTCATAACTTACCGCTGTATGTTTAGCACCTAAACTACGAACAGAAACCGTTTTCAAGCCGCCTATTCCTCCATAATCCTGCACAGTTACACCGGAAAAACGTTTCACCGCTTCCGACAAATCCTGTACACCCAGCCTTTCAATACCGGCTCTATCCATCAACTGAACAGGTGTTGCTTCACGTGTAACGGAGGGACGAGCCTTTTCCACTACTTCCACACCCGAAAGCCGATGATAAGACACAGTATCTATTCCCTGGGCATAAGATACCACAGCGAAAAACACCCATGCACCTATCAGGTACAACATTTTCTTAACAAACATATCCAGCATAATAACTTGGTTTACCAATTCCTTTACCCGAGGAACCGCATAACAAGAATAATGGCAGGTTTTCTGGCTTGTTCTCCTTTGTCGGCCGCCTTCCCAACAGATCGTTAGTGGCAATCAGAAAGGCCGAGGTTTACAGAACTTACAGCTACGGGTACAGCTCCGGTTTTACACCGGATTCCCTTTTACTAACCGTCCGAGAATACGAAACGATTACACCATAATTCGGTTACAAAGATATATGTTTATTTTATTATAACAATGTTATTATTATTCTTTTAAAAACAATCATAGTATTCTATTTATAAAATACGTATCTTGCAAACGGCAAAAGAAGGAGGTTATATGAAACGGGGACATTTACTTATCATATTAATGCTGATTGCATTAAGCATGCAAGTATGGGCACAAAAAGGATTTACCATTATACAAAACAATGAAGGTAAAATAATCGCGATTCCCAAATTTGAAAATTATGAATTCAATATTCCCAAATTCGCTTATAAATCTTATACACCGGCATCTACCCGCGAAATAGAAAACAGACTGCGGGACTTCATCCCCGAGACTCCGCTCACACTGGACGAGCGTCCTATGGATATGCAGATATTATCCGCTGCTTACCGTCCTTTCTTTAATGTATTCACACCTATGTTAAGGGATGTTTCCCCTATGGCACTGGATTTTGACGAAACAACGTTCAAACCAATAAACGACAATGTAGATTTTATGATAACAGGCCGCCAGTTTACCTGGCCGGGAATGGGAGGCATTACAGAAATTGCCCCTCAGATTGCGTGGCATAAAGATAGATGGACTGTTAGTGGCGGAGCATTTGCCGGACGTTTTTTCACACCGCTTAATCCCAGTCCGGGTTTTATGGGAGGAGTAAACACACATGTAAGTTACGAAGCAACAAACTGGCTCCGGTTAAAAGCATGGGGACAATACACAATGTATGATAATGACAACAAAAAGAATTCATTCATGATATATAGCCCGTACATGAATCATTCTGCCGTAGGAGGAGCTATGGAATTTAAAATTACCGACAATTTCGGTATAGGAGCCGGTATGCAATATGAATACAATCCTATGCGGCGAAAAATGGAAAGACAGGTACTTGTTTATCCTATATTCGGTAAATAACAATACTACCAGCTTCCATACTTATTCCATGGATCCCATTCCGGAGGGGTATTACCGTCAGGCATTGTAAATGAATATGTATCTTGCTGATAACCTGTAAGTACACCAAAACCATTATATACATTTGTATATGTTTCGGACGAACTCGCTATATCTCCCCAATTAATATTGCCAATCCAAATGCCAAAACCGCCTACCATCCTGAAATATTGATAATATGATTCAGAAATAGTCTGTAAATGCACTTTATAAGTAACACGCGTCGAAAGCGTATCGCTTTTATATGAATTCTCAACCGGCGCAACAGACAACCTTACGTTATACGGAACCTGTTTTTTTAGCAAATCATCCGTATAAATGCCATAACTTTGATACTGGGAAACCGACGACATATCTGTCATCTGGAATACCGGATCTTCATAATTAACCATCAGGAAAGAGCTATACGGCAAATAGCCGTTTATTAAAAAATAACCGTTTAATCCATATCGAGAAACCGAAATCTTTTCCTCGCCCTTTTCATACTCTACTACACGCTCAACAAGCATCCTGTAATAATGCCGCTCAGATTGTTCCTTTTTCATCCTTACCATAAAACGTAAGCTTTCTATATTATAAAAAGGAGATGTCAGAGAGGTAGACTGGAAACGAACCGTATCTACCGACATAATAGGAGTATAAGGCGGAATCGTTACACCGGATGTGGCCGTTTCATATCCCGGGGCTTGTACTTTCAGAGAGAGCTGGTCGCCTGCACGTACATAACATCCGGCCAACTGATACTGTCCTTTGGCAGTCAATGTATCGGTAGGGTCGTCAATGCACTGCATAATCCCTTTATAATTGTTATTCACATACACATGCACGGTTGCATCCGGTAAATAAATATCAGGAACACTATCCAGCAAAAACCAGGTTTTAGAAATAAAAGCGCTCACCGGTTGATCCGGCGAAACAGAAGCATTCAACACAATTTTAGCCGGTACGGGAGGATAATCAAGTTCTACTTCCCGAATACAAGAAATAAAAGCCAACAGCACGAACCAACTACAAAAAAATAACTTCATTTCTAAAATTTATAGGTATAGGAAATGGACGGCATACAAAGGAAAAGGATCGATTGCTGCAAAACAGCTTTCGGCTCATCTTGTGCGCCTTGTCTCCACACCGCTTTCACAGTGAACGGATTTGGTTGCAAATAAACATTATATACACTCAAATTCCAAATCCCCATCCTTCCATTCTTCTTATAACGATAAAAATTAGCACCTAAATCGAGTCTGTGATATGGGGAAAGTTGATAATTGTTCAATGCGCTGGCACCTTGACCGGGCACTTGTGAAATATCACCCGGAATAAAACCATTATTTATTTGCCCGCCGGCTCCCGAATACAAATATTCAGGTATCGTTATATGATTGCCGGAGGCAAAGACCCATGTGCCGGTTAATTCCACTTTCCGGGAAAGACGGCGCGATAAAACGACATTTACTTTATGACGATTATCATAACGATAAGGATAATGCTCTCCACGATTTACCGAACCGTCCGGAAACCAGCGATCCGACCACGACAAAGTATATCCTATCCATCCGGAAGTCTTGCCAATCTTCTTTTGTACCATAAACTCCAATCCGTAAGAACGTCCTTTACCGATACCTACGCGATCTTCCCAGCCGGTAAAGGTATTTTCGGCCAAAGCATGATCTTTATATTCTATCAGATTATTCATTCGCTTATAGTATCCTTCTAAACTAAAGTCATACGATTTATTCAAATTATAACATAAGCTGGCAGACAATTGATGTGCTCCCATCGGAGGAATGCTACTTGTTACCGGTACCCATATATCTGTCGGTTGGCTGATATATGTATCCGATAGTAAATGAACATACTGGTTCATCTTACTATAAGACAGCTTAGCCGACCAGTTCCGTCCTAATACATAACGGGCAGACAAACGCGGCTGCAGGGAATGATATGTTTCTTTCTGAACCATAAATATCGTATATCGCAATCCGGCATTCACCCGTAAACGGTTCGTCAGGCGCATTTCATCTTCGGCATAAAAAGAAACTTCATGTCCGGGAATCCAGGTTTTAATGGTTAACCCGCCTACAGGCATTTGAGAGCTACTTTCCTTTTGCCAGTTTGTTATCGTAGCAAAGTTATTTTCGGGGTGAAAACTATGATACTGATAATCCGATCCGATACGAAGGCGGTGGTTAACAACCGGGCGATAATCAAAAGAAGTACGCAAACTAACATCTTCTATCTCCGACCTATAGCCGCTTTCAAACACAGACAGAAACTTTTGTCCCGGTTCGGTCGGACTATCCGGAGCCTGTCCCTCATAAATAGTAGTACTGATGGACTCTTTCCATATATGGGAGCGGAAGCGGCTATAACCGGCCATTACGTTGGCAAACAATTTATTATTAATCACATAATTCCAACCGGCCGAACCGATCAGATTTCCCCAACGCCAATGAAAGTCATCCTTATCTTCCTCATGCCTGGATTTTTCTCCGTTTCGGAAAGCATCCTGTCCCATATAGAAGCTCAGATAAAGACGGCTCCGATCCGAAAAGGAATGATTCACTTTCGCATTAATATCAAAAAAGTGAAAACCATACGATTGCTTTGTGTTGCTATCTTTGTTGGTAAAAGCTAGAATCGGTGTTGTAAGCAAATCAATCCAGGTACGTCGTACCGATACATTGAATGATGTACGATCCTTCCAGATCGGTCCTTCCAGATTAGCCCGCGCCGACAGCAAACCGATTGATATATTTCCATGATAATGCTGCCGGTCGCCATCATTTGTACGAACGTCTACAACCGACGAAAGCCTTCCACCATATTCCGCCGGAAAGCTTTCTTTATAAAAGATCGAATTCTTCACTGCATCCGGATTGAATGCGGAGAAGAATCCCAATAAATGATTAATTTGGTAAACCGGATTTCCATCCAGCAAATATAAATTCTGGTCGGCCCCTCCTCCCCGGACAAACAGTCCGGTACTGGCTTCATCTCCTACCGCAACTCCAGGCAATTGTTGTAAAGTTTTTATCAAATCATTTTCTCCCAGCAAAGTTGGCATTGATTTGACTCGCTGCGCAGGCACATCAAAAACACCACTTCTACTGTTCAACACTTCCGAGTCAGGATTCAATCCCCTTACTACAACCTCTTTCAAATTACCGATTGAAGATAAAGACAAATCAACCAACGTATCTTTTGTAAGAATAAAATGTATCTCTCTGGGCTTATAACCTACATAAGAAGTTGAAAGCAGAACCTCGCCGGGCGGAAGCGTTATACTATAAAAACCATAATTATTGGAAACCGAACCTTTACCTGATATTTTTTCTATTATAGTAGCATTCAAAAGACTCTCATACGAAGCAGAGTCCCTAACAAAGCCACTGATAGTAAACAACTGGGGTTTTCGCTTTAGTATTATGTACTGCCCGGTTACCCGGTAAATAACAGGAAGAGCCGAAAACAGCCGCTTTAAACAATAGCTTAACGATTCGTCGCGTACAACCAAGGAAACATCCGGCAGGTCTTTTATCAGGGAAGATTCATACGAAAAAAACATTCCGGTTTGTTTTTCCAGTTCCGACAGTATATCCGGCAAAGGAACCCGTTTCATACTTACCGTAACTACCGGTGTAGATTCGGGTAACTGGGCTTCAATCTGTCCTGACAGGCAAGGTAACATCAGCAAACCCAATAGCCATATAAATAATTTGTATGACATAGGTTTTTATTTCTACTCACCCGCTTCCGGCACCAACCGTATATCCAATGTTTGATTTATCACCATCAGTACTTCATCCAGCGGCATATTATTAAATGATGCGGTTAGTTTAGCATCCGGTTTTGTTATCTTATTCGTAATTTTTACCTGATAATAATTATCCAGATCCTCTATTACTTTATTTATCGGCGCATCAGTAAAACGCAACAAACCGGTTTTCCAAGACAGGTAGTTAGCATCTTCCTCTGTCAGTACAGTTATTCCTTTTTTCTCCATAGAGTAACTAGCCGACATTCCGGCCGTTAATATGACTTGTTCTTTTTCCTTTCCGGCAGTAAAGCTTACTTTACCGGTCTCCACATTCACCTCTACGGAATTTCGTGGAGTTTCAACCTGGAAACTCGTACCCAAAACCCGTATTTCAGCTAAATCAGCTTCTACAAAGAAAGGGCGCGTTTCATTCCGCTTCACCTGAAAAAATGCTTTTCCTTTCATCTCCACAACGCGCCGGTCTTTCCCGTAGTTTTTCACATCATAACGAATCCATGAATCACCTGCCAAAGAAATCAGTGTACTGTCCGGCAGGTAGATATCTTTCTTTTGTCCGGCAACAGTGGAAATAGCTACCCAATCAGGCCGACTCTGTTCCCATACATAAAACGTTCCGATTCCGATAAGCAAAAGTACAACTGCAGCTGCTTGTAACAGATAACGCATAAGAGGGATTCTGCGGCTTACTTTACGACCTGAAGCAAAATTTTCCCAGGCTTTATCCGCATCCAAAGATCCTTCTTTGTAATGTTTGGCTACAAAGCGAATATGTTGTTCTAATTTGTCATCGTACCCGTTGTCCATCATTTTAGTATTACCGCCGGATTACATCCGTAATTATTTTCCTAATTTAAATTTATAGCCTATAGAAAGACTGATTGTATGAAATTTCAAATCGGTCTTTCCATATTCAAACTCCTTTCCAAGAGAAGCGTCATAGCCAATATTCGCAACCAGTTGCTTTACCTCTATTCCGGCTTGAAAAGAAAGTCCCCAGTCAAAAGCATTATAGCCCTGGACTTTTATTGTATTTTCACTGCCTCCCCAAGAGCCATAGCCACCCTCACCATAGCTTTTATAGCCTGTATAATATGTTGACATCCTATCTGATAAAGAAGCCGCAATATATGGTCCTGCCGCTAAATGCAAACGCACATCATCCGAAAGACGGAACGAGAAGTCAGCCAATAACGGTACTTGCAGGAAATTCCGCTTCACCTTCATATTTACTACCCCTGCGTCAGGTTCATTCGGGTCGCCCGCTTCAGGAGTTTTAAAATAGCTTTCACTATATCCGCGTTGTGTAAAATACAAACCGGATTTGAGTGCAAACCATCCGGGTTTAAAAGAATATTCAACACCAATGCCTCCCTTAAACCTAGGGCTCCAGTCATAATTGCCCCCAAAATATACAAACTTATCACCTCCCCGTTTAATGGCAGTCATCCCCAATTCAGGCGTCAGCGACCATTGTTGTGCATTTACGGAAACCACACACATTATCAACATCACAAATAATACCAACTTCTTCATACTCTTTTCCTTTAGTGATTAAACTTTGAAAATCATTTATCACTAAGACAACGAAACCGAAAAAACCCCTACTACGCCAGCCCAAAAATAAAACAATAAATACGCACAACCGTTTCCCGCAAAGCTTTAAGCGCTTTTCCCATCTGGTTTTCAACCGTCTTTACAGACAAATTTAATTCATCTGCAATTTCCTGGTATTTCAAACCATCACGTTTGGAAAGCAAAAATATTTTCTTCCGTTCGGGTGGCAATTTATCAATGGCTTGCCAAAGACGTGCATCTCTTTCGGAACAACGAATCTGTTCTTCTTCCGAAGTATCTTCCATATCCGGCAGTACATCTGTAGCCTGAGCCATTGGCGATTGAGAGATAAAAGAAAGAGAACGATTGCGTACAGCCTGATATAAATAGGCTTTCAGGTTACCAATAAGCAGGCCTTCGCTGTTTTTATCCCACACATCAGCAAAAGCCTGCTGAACAATATCTTCGGCATCATCTAACCGGTCTATATACCGAAGCGCGAACAAACACAAGGGCTTATACAAGCTCTTGAAATTCCGTTCAAATTCTTCAGTAGTAAATGCTGCCATGCAAAAGGCTATTAATCTGCGCGGAAACCTATAATTTCACGAACTTCGCGTAAAGTCTTCGCTGCATTCTCGCTTGCTCTCTCCGCACCCATACGGGCTACTCTATTCAAGTAGTCATCGTTTGCAGCAATATCAAGGATACGTTCGCGAATCGGAGCACAGAAACTGTTTATATCTTCCGCCAGTTGTTTCTTCATATCGCCATAACGGATTTCGCAATTATTATATTTCTCATTAAAATAATCGTATGTATCCTTAGTAGATACAATTTCCATCATGGTAAAAAGATTAGCTATCGGTTCCGGCTTTATACTATTCGGCTCCGTTGGCCCCGCATCGCTAACGGCTTTCATTACTTTCTTCTTAATCGTTTTTTCGTCGTCAACCAGATAGATAGCATTTCCTTCACTTTTACCCATCTTTCCGGATCCATCCAGTCCAGGCACTTTTATAGCCTTTGCAGACATGTGGAAAGAAGCCGGTTCCGGGAAAAAGTCCACATTATAAGTAGAGTTGAAACGGCGGGCAAAACGACGCGCCATTTCCATATTCTGCTCTTGATCTTTGCCAACAGGCACTTTTAATGCCTTATGTATAATAATATCGGCAGCCATCAATGTAGGATAAGTCAATAAACCGGCACTTACACTATGCTTGTTGCCTTCGTTGAATATCTCTTTTTCCACATCACTATCGTCATTACTGTCGCGGTTAATATGAAGTTGTTGACGGGCTTTATCTTTGAAAGAGGCCGTGCGCATCAATTCTCCGATACCGGCATTCATATTCAAATAAAGATACAGCTCTGCAACTTCACGCACGTCGCTTTGCATATAAATAGTTGCCTTTTCCGGATCTATGCCGCAAGCCAGATATTCGGATAATATAGTTTTTACACTCTTGCGTAAGTTTTCAGGATGCGGATGTGTGGTCAACGAATGCCAGTCAGCAATAAAGAAATAGCAATTATACTCATCCTGCATCTGCAGAAAGCTCTTTACTGCTCCGAAGTAGTTACCTAAATGCAGGTTACCGGTTGGCCGTATGCCACTTACAACTGTTTCCATTTTCGTTCTGTTTTATAATTCAATGGTCGCAAAGATAATAAACATTATATAGATTAAAGGTCTATAGCTCTTATTTCTACGAGAACCTAAAGTTATACTATCCGCAAACAAGACAAATAAAACAATTAAAAATCAAATGATTAAACATAAACAGAGAGTCATTATGTAAACCAACAGAAAAATGACTTTTTCTTTTAAAATATTTTTATTATACTTACATCGTTTTATCAAAACACATAAACAAGGAGAAAAGCTATCCTTTATTTGTAAGCTATTTATATTATAAGCCCATTGCCGATTTAAATTTATATTTTATAATGGAAGATAGCAGAATTAGGCATAGCAATAAAAAGGCATCTTAAATTCATCCTGATGATTTTGTGAAATGATCCCGATGAAATTATAAAATCATCGGGATAAACCGGAAAGATAAAAAAATCAATAAAAACAACTTTATAACAAGTAAAGCATCATTTTATAAGTTTCCTTCATCAATATCGAAGTCCATTGTTTCATCAATGATTAAACGATATCCTTTTCCTCGAACATTTTCTACTTTCAAAACCGGAATTTTAGCGATAGATTCACGAAGCCTTTTAACGGATTGTGTCAATCTATTGGTAGGATCGGCCAACTTCCCCCACAATGCTTCAACTATATCTTCATAACTCTTATAATAATCAGGGCTGTAGAAAAGTAGTTTTAACAAAAGCACCGATTGATCCGTCATATCATACCTCATACCGGCAAAAGAAATCGCACAATGGTCTGTATCTAAAATAACATCCTGAGTTATACGAATCATACTTGCCGGAAGTTCTGAAACATCCTTAGGATTATCCGCACTCTCGGATACCTTATCTTCGTGTGAGTTGGTCTCCAAATTAAATATCCTATTCTTATTGTAATACATTGTCCCAAATAAAGCCAGCATTACTGCAACCCATACACATAGCAGAATAAAAAACGGACCTTTGTGTTTCATCAAAATACAATATGGATAAATTTCAATAAAAGCTTGGACAAGAATTTCCTTTTGTACACCCAATTCTATTTTGCCTGTAGAATAGGCATGAACTGAAACAGATGCAAAATTACTACTGACATGTTCTATGTTCCGAACTTTATCTACATACAGGACACCAGTCTTTGCTAATATATCGTCTTTCTTTAGCTCATCCTGAAAAAGGCTATCTAAGGAATTCACCTTCATTGGATTTTTTATGAATAAAAGAGACTGAACCGCCATTTCCTGTCTATTCTCCACTGATAAGTTTTGAATAACATTTGTAGACTTCTGATTTACCAAACCTCTTTCTTTATTAACCACAACCGAATCTTTACTAACTGCAGGATCAATTGTAAATGAATAGAAAACATTAGCCTCCTCTAATCGTTTATTCATATCTAAAGATAATGACCGATAAAACACACCTATCGCTTCCTTTTGAACCTCATCATATGTCTTTCTATAAATAACATTAAACTCAATAATAAAAGAAACACAAACTAATAACACAACCAGTGAAACAATCAACGTATTTGGAATTGTTTTCTTTCCCATCTATATTTTATTTTTACCACAAAGATATAAATTGTTGTAACAAAGAAAAATAAGAAATTAACAAACCATGCCAATAAACTAAATGTCATTAAAATGTAATTATTTTTAGCGACTTTTTTACTCTTTATAAAATAAACACCTAACGGAATAGCAAATTTGAGTAAAGCGTAGCGAACAGACTGAAAAAGCGTTCGTTACGCTATATTTTTCTCTTGTTCAAAAGCCAAGAAGAGACAGAATATGGACAAACGCAGCAAAAGTTCAGTTACTTTATCATTACCCGTGCGATGATGCAAATTTCTTGCGAAACCTAAATTTTGCATCGTTTGGCGTTATGTGTCGTATCTGTCGGTAACTCACTATGAATTAATTTTGTAACCAAAAAAAAGTGAGTTATGAGAAGTACATTTAAGGTATTGTTCTACGTGAAGAAAGGCAGTGAGAAACCCAACGGCAACCTGCCTTTGATGTGTCGCATTACGGTGGACGGAGAGATTAAGCAGTTCAGTTGCAAGATGGATGTTCCCTTGCGCCTGTGGGACGTGAAGAACAACCGTGCTTCGGGTAAGAGTGCCGAAGCGCAAAGAATCAACCGTGCCGTTGACAAAATCAGAGTGGAGATAAACCGCCGTTATCAAGAGTTGATGCAGACGGACGGTTATGTCACTGCTGCCAAGTTGAAAGATGCCTATCTCGGCATCGGTATCAAACAGGAAACCTTGCTAAAACTGTTTGAACAACACAACAGCGAATTTGCCAAGAAAGTGGGACACAGCAGGGCAAAAGGAACATTCCGACGTTATGTTACCGTCTGCAAGCACATCCGTGAGTTCCTACCCCATACCTACAAGCGTGAAGATATTCCGTTAAAAGAGTTGAACCTCTCGTTCATCAACGACTTCGAGTATTTCCTGCGTACTGAGAAAAAATGCCGCACCAATACCATTTGGGGCTACATGATTGTGCTGAAACACATTATTTCCATAGCGAGGAATGACGGTCGTCTGCCGTTCAATCCCTTTGCAGGGTACATCAACTCTCCCGAAAGCGTGGACAGAGGGTATATTACGAGAGAGGAGATACACACAATGATGAACACCGATATGCCCGACAAGACACACGAGCTTGTCAGGGATTTATTTCTGTTCTCCACCTTTACAGGTTTGGCATATTCCGATGTCAAGAACCTTACGGAAGACAACCTGCAAACATTCTTTGACGGAAATCTGTGGATTATCACCCGAAGAAAGAAAACTAACACGGAATCCAATATCCGATTGTTGGATGTTCCCCGAAAGATAATAGAGAAGTACAGGGGTATGACAAGAGATAATAAAGTATTCCCCATGCCGAGTAACACGACTTGCAACAAGAAGCTGAAAGCCATTGCCAAGTTGTGCGGTATAAAAGTCCACTTGACCTATCATGTAGCAAGACATTCGGCAGCGACCACTGTGCTGTTATCCAACGGAGTACCCATTGAAACCGTCAGCCGACTTTTGGGACATACCAACATAAAAACGACCCAAATTTACGCAAAAATCACAGCCCAAAAGATTAGTCAGGATATGGAAACATTGTCGCACAAACTGGAGGATATGGAAAAGAACATTTGCAATGCCATTCAGTAACCCTTAAATCAAACGATAATGAAAGAGGAAAGAAACATCATAACAATGAACGAGTTCGGCAATGTAGTTATGCCGAAAGATATACAGGCAACCGCCATGAGTGAGTGGGAGCTTTGCGAGTTGTTCAATGTAACCGCCCCGACTATCAGGGCAGGGATAAAGACACTCTGCAAGAACGGCATTCTGAATGAGTGTGAGATAAGGCATACCATCCGACTGTCCGACAAGTGCAGCATGGAGGTTTACAGCCTTGAAACGATAATCGCCCTTGCGTTCCGTATCGGCACATACAGTGCGAAGCAGGTGCGCAATGCCGTTCTTGAAAGACTGTACTTGCGAAAAGAGAAAACAAGCATCTTCTTTTCGCTGAACACCAACGGCATAGCCAAAGCCGAATACTTCTCGTAGCTGAATTGGTTGCACGACTGACGGAATCCATTCATTCAGTCACGAATAGAGTAATCAAGCCAGCGTGTCAGCATATAATCTGACCGACATATCAACAGGAACTCCAATTTTTTCTCCCGAAAAGCGTAATCCCCACATTCGTTTTTTGGGAGTTTTTTCGTCTGTCCTGCCCGACTTCCGTTCCAAACCATTGAAAGTTTTTTCTTCGGGGGCTATTTGTCACCGTTCTGCCGCGTTTTGCGTAACAACTTATCCGATAAATGCTTATACTTTTGTAGCTGGTATTTTTCAAACTTAAAACCATTTGATTATGTCAGCTAACAAACAACAAGACAGCCACAGACCGCCATCGGATGGTGGCATGGCAAAGGAGGAATTCATCCGAGTGGGGACTACGCTTTACAAGATTGTGGAGCAGCCCAAACTGAACGGAGGGTATGTAAGGAAACGCATAGCATGGAACAACGAAACCCTGCGCCAAGACTACGGCAAGGACTACATCGGCAGCGTTCCCAAGTATGACGGCTTCTGCACCGTACCCGAACACATCGGCTACCATCCCGTGGTCGGCAAGTTCCTTAACCTCTATGAACCGATAGACCACCAACCTAAAGAGGGCGATTTCTCGCATATCCAATCTTTGGTAGGTCACATCTTCGGGGAGCAATACGAGTTGGGCATGGACTACCTACAACTGCTCTACTTGTACCCCATTCAAAAGCTGCCTATCCTGCTGTTGGTATCAGAGGAACGCAACACAGGCAAAAGCACATTTCTGAATTTTCTAAAACTCCTATTTCAGAACAATGTAACCTTTAACACCAACGAGGATTTCCGTAGCCAATTCAATTCCGACTGGGCCGGCAAACTGCTTATCGTGGTGGACGAGGTGCTGCTCAACCGTAGGGAGGACAGCGAGCGGTTGAAGAACCTAAGCACCACACTTTCCTACAAGGTGGAAGCCAAAGGCAAAGACCGTGACGAGATAGCGTTTTTCGCCAAGTTCGTGCTATGCTCCAACAACGAGTACTTGCCTGTAATCATTGATGCAGGGGAAACACGCTATTGGGTACGCAAGATAGACCGCTTGCAGTCTGATGATACCGACTTCCTGCAAAAGCTGAAAGCGGAGATACCCGCCTTTCTTCATTTCCTGCAACACAGAACACTATCCACCGAAAAGGAAAGCCGTATGTGGTTTGCTCCATCGCTGTTGCATACCGAAGCCTTGCAGAAGATAATCCGCAGCAACCGTAACCGACTGGAGATAGAGATGCACGAGCTGATACTTGACATCATGGATAGTGTCGGCACGGACACATTCTCGTTCTGCTACAACGACATTCTTCTGTTGCTGGTACACTCGCAGGTAAAAGTGGAGAAGCACCAAGTCCGAAAGGTGTTGCAGGAGTGTTGGAAACTTACGCCTGCACCCAACGGACTGACCTATACCACCTACCAATTCAACTACAATCGGGAGTGTCGGTATGAGCCTGTAAAACGGGTCGGTCGTTTCTATTCTGTCACGAGGGAACAACTTGAATCCCTGTAATATCATTCTTTTTTTTGTTGAATTGATGAATAAGGATATAACTATGCTGACAATAAACAATATACACTCTCAACAAAATCTCAACAATCGAAAAGAGAAGTTGAGAGAGGAACAGCACCCGATTGTTGATTTCTCTTTTGGCGAGTGGTTTGTTGAGAAGATGTTGAGCAAATATCTTTCTGTAAATAAATGTGTTATATAAGCCATTCAACAAATCAACGTTTTTACAATCATCATCAAATCTATAGAATATCATGAACATACAAGAAGTTAAACAAATCAGAATCGCAGACTATCTGCAAAGTTTGGGTTACACGCCCGTCAAGCAACAGGGCAGCAGCTTTTGGTACAAATCACCGCTGAGAGAGGAAACGGACGCATCTTTCAAGGTAAACACAGAACTCAACAAATGGTACGATTTTGGACTTGGCAAGGGCGGTAACATCATCGCATTGGCAGCGGAACTCTACCATACGGAAGATGTAACCTGCCTGTTGAAGCGCATAGAGGAACGGACACCATACATCCGCCCTGCATCGTTTTCTTTTGGCAAGCAGCAATCCGACAACCGCACTTATCGGGTATTAAGAGTTGGCGAGCTGTCATCACCTGCGCTCATTGCCTATCTGCAAGAAAGGGGGATAGACATTGAACTCGCCAAAAGGGAGTGTAAGGAACTGCGGTTTGAGAATGCCGACAAACCCTATTTCGCCATCGGCTTCCCGAATATGGCAAGAGGGTATGAAGTGCGTAATAGATACTTCAAGGGATGTGTCGCCCCGAAGGACATCACCCATATCCGACAGCAAAAAGAGCCACGAACCGTCTGTTATCTTTTCGAGGGCTTCATGGATTATCTCTCGTTCCTGACCATCCGAGTAAAGAACAATCCGCAACACCCACGATTGAATGCACAGGATTACGTCATTCTCAACTCCGTTTCCAACCTCTCGAAAGCGGAAAGCATATTGGCAACCTATACCCGAATCGGCTGTTTCCTTGACAATGACACAGCAGGACGGAACGCATACGCCAACCTGCAACGGATGTTGGGTGACCGCTTGCAGGATATGTCGGTTCACTATGCAGGGTATAATGACTTGAACGAGTACCTGTGCAAAAAACTCTTGTCCCAATCGACAGAGCCGATAAAGGAGGAGAAGCAAGTACAATCCGCAAGGCGGATGATGCAGCCACCGAAAAAGAAAGGGCTGAAAATATAGAGGGGAACAGGTTCGCTTTCCCAAGGGTATTTAGACAGAAATACCATAGCTCAATAGGGCGTTTTCTTCACGCATTACACGGTAATGCTAAAAACTCCCTATCGAGCCAAAGGGAAATCCCTTTGGAAACCCTGAGAGCCAATGCCACAGGCAGAGAATACACTCATAACAATAACCGTAAAAATCAAACTACATGGGATATTTTTCATTGGACATAAAGAAAGCAAAAGGTTCATCGGACACCGTACAATCCGACCATATAGAGAGAAGAATCATACCTAAAAACGCAGACCCGACAAGAACGCATCTGAACAGGGTACTTATAGAATACCCCGATGGCGTTCATGGCAGGGATGAAGCGATTGCCCACAGGCTGAACACGGCAGGCATCAAGCGGAAGATTACACATGACCAAGTCCGTGTAGTCCGAGTGGTTCTGTCGGGAACACATGAGGACATGATGGACATACAGGAAAACGGAAGACTTGACGAATGGTGCAGCGACAGCATCCAATGGCTGCAAGCCACATTCGGCAGGGAGAACGTGGTTGCCGCCCATCTTCACATGGACGAGAAGACACCGCATATCCATGCAGCCATTGTTCCCATCGTGACAGGTGAAAGGCGCAAAGCCAAGAAAGAGCAGGAAGACGGCAAACGGAAGTATCACAAGAAAGCAAATACCGTCCGTTTGTGTGCCGATGACCTGTTCAACCGTCAGACCTTGATTGCGTACCACGACAATTATGCAAGGGTTATGGCTAAATACGGATTACAGCGAGGTGTGCGAGGTTCCGAAGCACGGCACACCACCACGACACAGTATTATCGGGACATACAGAAAAAGAACGCTGCCCTTGATGCAGAAAACAAGCGGTTACAGGAGCAGAAAACCGAAACCGAACAGGAACTCAGACAAGCCAAGAAAGAGGTACAGACCGAGAAACTGAAAGGTGCAGCCACCACCGCAGCGACCAACATAGCTGAAAGTGTCGGTTCTCTTTTCGGGAGCAACAAGGTCAAGACTTTGGAAAGGGAGAACACCGCCCTGTATCGGGAAGTTGCCACCCATGAGGAAACCATTGAGATACTGCAAAACCGCATACACACGATGCAAACCGAGCACAACCGCCAGTTGTTGGAAATACAGCAGAATCACCGTAAGGAGATGGCGGAAAAAAGTGTCAGACACAAAGATGAAGTATCAGGTTTGAAACGCATTATCGAAAAGCTGTGTGCATGGTTTCCTATGGCAAAGGAAATTATGAGAATAGAGAGCCTGTGCCGCCTTGTCGGGTTCAATGAAAGGCAGACCACGACATTGACTTATGGTAAGCCTTTGATATACGAGGGCAAACTTTATTCGGAGGAACATAATCGGAGTTTTACGACAGAAAGAGCAGGCTTTCAAGTGGTGAAAGACCCTGCGGACAAGTCTAAACTGACACTCGTAATCAACCGCCAGCCCATAGGCGAATGGTTCAGGGAACAGTTCGACAGGCTACGGCAGAGCATACGACAGCCAATTCAACCACAAAGGAAAAGTAGAGGAATTACATAAGTAGTTAAAACAGATTGCAATAAGCCTCCGATAATCGTATTTCCCTATCAGAGGCTTATTGCTGTTTAGATTTAGTTACGTTTCATAAATCATGATTTTTGTTTTTGATTGTCGACCTTTCTAAGTTGTGGAAGACATAAGGCTATTATAGCGAGAAGCAGAATAGCCATACCTGAGAACAAAAACCAACGGTTTACCCCGATTTGGTCTGCAAATGCACCCGACACTACCAACCCAAGCGGCATGGCAAACGACATGATGCTGCCAAGAAGTCCGAAAACACGCCCTAAATACTCGGGTTGTATCTGTTCTTGAAATAGCGCGGTCTGTACTCCATTATAGAATGGGGCAGAAAAGCCCATCAACGTACAACATATCGCAAATATCATAAAACCATTGGTTGGTAGCAAGCCGGAAACAGTCAATGACACTCCCATAAGAAAGATAGAGCCGATGATATTTGCCATGCGCTTTTTGAAACCTCCCCATGCGCCCAATAGAAGTCCGCCCAACAACATACCAACTGCAAAAACAATTTCCACCACGGAAGCATGCAAGGTACTTCCCTCGAAATAATTCATACTCATCAGCGGAAATAGCGCATTGATTGGCATATAAATGAACATATTGATTGCTCCTATCCAAAGCAATGTGAAAAGAGCTTTATTTTGTCGTATTGCGTTATAGCCAATGCGCAGTTCGGTGAAAAAGTTTTCTTGCTGCAGCGCTTCAATCGGTTGTTTTGGGATGTGAACCATTGCAACAGTGATACAGGCAATTATTGCTCCGAATACGTCAAGGGCAACCGCAGAATTCAACCCCCATTTTGCATAGAGAAAAGCGGCAATTGCCGGACTTAGGATGAAACTTGCCGATTGGATGGACTGGGTGTAGCCGGCACATTTGACTAACTGTTCTTCAGGCACTAAAAGAGGTGTTACCGCACTTAACGCAGGGGAATGGAATGCAGTGCCAACGCTTCTAATGAAGAGGATGAGCATTACTATCCATACAGGTAGTTCCGCTGACAGGGAAATTACGGTAAGTACCAGTCCAGCACAAGCTATGATGACATCTGCACCAATCATGACCATTTTCCGGTTCCAGCGGTCAACAAGTACTCCGATTGCAGAACCTAAAACCGCTTGAGGTAGAAACCCAACCAAGGTCGCCATTGACAACACCATCGCAGACCCTGTTGTATTTGTCAGATGCCAGATGATGGCCATTTGAAGAACCCCACTTGTTATCAGGGACACAGCTTGCCCCGCCCATATTGTATAGAAATCTTGTTTCCAATTTCTGATTTTTTCCATTTGAATTTTTCCTTTTATCTTTTGAATGTTTCTTGATTTTATAGCACAAAAAATCTCTCGACAAGCCTGAAATAGCATGCCGGATTACAAAGACAATGACATTCAAATCGAATTAATTAGATTTGAATGTGGAAAAATTACCAAGGTTTATGATATGCAATATTAACGGTGTTTTTACCTGTTAATATTGTACAATTGTTCATAATCATATTGAAAACCACTATATATGTTGCGACTTATCTTAATTGGGATGGTATTATATGCACACCGAATCCGCTGCAAAGTTACAATAAATTATTCGATTTTTGCACTAACTAAAGTAAAGAATTTCAATGCTTCCTGAATTTTGCCTTTCCTTTTTTATCCAAATCTGCAAAAAATAACGGCATAAGCAAATAGGTATATATCGAAAGGCAAAAAATGGCGAATACTGTTTGTATTGGATACTATATCAAAGATTTGTCGTATCTTTGCACCTGAAAGAGTTATTTGATAGTAAAACACCGCAAAACGCTGAAAATCGCACGGTTTCCTAGTCGTTACCATTACTTTTCAGATACTCCGTTAAATGTTTATTCATCAAACGGTTAGACGAAACCGTTCAGAATTTAAAATATATTTGCGACATAAATCAATCTTTTTTAAAATGAAAAAACATAAGACATTCAAAATTCTATTAATTGTTAGCGTTATTGCTGCAGGCTGCTTTTTTATCCCTAAAAAAAGTGACATCCATAATCTAGCGTTCAATAATATTGAAGCATTAGCTGGAGGTGAAGGAGGAGGTGCAACAGCATGTATGGGTTCTGGTTCTATTGAATGCTATGGACGTTTTGTAGAAATCAAAATTAGTGGTTTTAGCCTAGACCCTGAAGAGGAATGAGAAAGCTCCTATACATATTATTAATTGTATGTGGGCTTACATCTTGTAATAAAAAGAAAATAACCAATCCACGTTATACTAGTTTTCCCGATGAAAAGGCATTAAGAGCGCAGGTTATTTCTTTAGATACTGCCTTGTTCCGTTATCCTTTCCGGATAACGGTCAAGGACAGTATCGCTTTAGTATTAGATTTGCATAATGCCGATCATTTCTTCCACGCCTTTTCTTATCCGGATTGGAAACATATCGTTTCTTTCGGAAAAAGAGGTGAAGGCCCCGAAGAAATGCAATCCGGAGAAAAAGTCCAATTCGATTCGCCAGATTCCGTATGGATATTGGATGCTAATAAAATGGAAATTACGCGTTGGAGTATCTCTCGTACAAACCACTCCGCCAAAAGGGAAGAAGCTATCAAGTTAGACAAGGCGCTTGTAAGGACACTTGATTTTTGTAAAACAAATTCAGGTTTCCTGACAACAAACTATCTTGGCGAATTTCGCTATAACGAAGTATCGAATGAAGGTAAACTAACAAAATCGGACGGTTATATACCAACTGAGACCAACTACGAAGAAATATCGTTACCGGCTCTGGCTCAGGCATGGCGTACCTTTATAGACTATAACCCCAATAACGGGATATTGGCTATGGTTACCCAGCTTGGCGAAGTCTTGGAAATCTATGATCTAAAAAACAAAACTCACTCTGTGTTTTACGGGCCGCAAGGCGAGCCTCGATTCAGAATTGTAGAAGGAGATTACGTTCCGACCGGTATTATGGGATTCAGCGACATAAAAGTTACCGACAAGTACATTTATGCCGTATTCCACAATCGTTCTTTCAAAGAGATAGGTGAAGCCTATAAACGAGGTGAGAACCCCGAAAGTGGCGGTCGTTACATTTATGTATTCAATTTGAAAGGTGAGCCTGTCAAAAAGTATACATTAGACCATGCCATTTACGGTATTGACGTGAATGAACAAACCGGAACAATTTTCGCTACGGATGTAAATCATGATGAACCCCTTTTAGAGTTCAGGATATGAAAGGAGTAAGAAATACAACTGCCGGTGCTTTCTTGTTCCTTTCATTTCTTATGCTAATTGCATGTAACGGGAACAAAAAAGAAAAAATTGCCAAACTGGTACAAGAGTGGCAAGGAAAGGAAATTGTGTTTCCTCCCAACCCGGTCTTTACTACATTAAGTTCAGACACTATAGATTTTCATGTTCCCGAATCAAAATACAAAGTTGTGGTATATGTAGATTCTTTCGGATGCATTAGTTGTAAACTGCAATTAGAGAAATGGAAAGGATTTATAGCTTATACCGACTCGCTGACAAACGGGCAAGTGCCCTTTCTTTTCTTTTTCCATCCAAAAAATGAGAAAGAATTAAAATACATATTCAGACGAGATAAATTCGACTATCCGGTTTGCATTGATCTGGACGACCAGTTGAACAGATTAAACCAATTACCCGCAGAAATGAATTTCCAGACTTTTTTGTTAGACAAAAACAATAAAGTGCTGGTTATCGGCAATCCGGTACACAATCTGGCTATAAAAGATTTATATATTAACCAGTTAACTGAAACATCCCTCCCTGACGCCAAAAGTAAAATGACAACCGTAGAAACCAACGTTCCGGAAATAGACTTAGGTACATTCAAAAACTCCGAAACACGGGAAGCTACTTTTATTCTAAAAAACACAGGAAATTACCCGCTTGTAATAATAGATGCAAGTACAACTTGTGGCTGTGCGAGCGTCTCATTCGATAAAAATCCGGCAAAAACAAATGAGACACTCCAACTCCATGTAGCAATAACACCTAAAGAAGCAGGCAGTTTTAACGAAACAATTACGGTAAAGTGTAACACGGGAAACTTTGTCAAATTACAAATCAAAGGTAAAGCCTTATAAAAAACCATTTACTCTTATAAATGAGACGCCATTTAAAATGGCGATTATATGAAGACATTGAAAGAACATATTACCCGGGCGGTAAATGGCACAGTAAATATCCTATGGATAGGATGTATAATGATTGTCATTGCATTCGTTTTGCAAGTATTCGTTTTCAGTTCATTCAGAATCCCCAGCGATTCGATGAGCCCGGAATTGATAGAGGGGGATAATGTAGTAGTATGCAAACTCACTATCGGACCGCGTTTATTCAATATATTTGCTTCATTACGTGGAGAAAAAACTCCGGTATACCGTTTACCCGGATTTAAGGAAATAGAAAGGAACGATGTCCTTGTTTTCCACCATCTCCATCCTAACACCTGGGATAAATTAGAAATGCACATGATGAAATATTACATCAAACGGTGTATCGGTTTGCCGGGTGATACATTACTTATACAAAATGGGTTCTATAAAATAAAAGGAACAGACATCCAAGTAGGAAACCGGGAAGCCCAAACACATCTTTCTTTGCGCAACAAGCAAACTTTTGAAGGGAGTGTTTATATTACTTATCCGTACGACTCCATCATGCAATGGAATATCAAAGATTTCGGGCCTTTATATATTCCGAAAGCGAACGATAAAATCAGTATGGACAGAGCCAGCTACCGCTTATATTGGAAATTAATAGAATGGGAACAGCAAAAAAAACTAATGTATAAAGACTCGTTAGTGTATCTCGGCAATCAACCAATATCAGAATACCAATTCCAAAAGAATTATTATTTCATGGGAGGAGACAAGGCGGATAACTCGCAAGATTCAAGATATTGGGGACTTTTGCCTGAAGATTATATTGTCGGAAAGGCATGGCTTATATGGAAATCATCGGATCCTTATACCGGAACATATCACTGGAAACGTTTTTTTAAAACCATCGACTGACAATTATGCAATTTAAATCATCCTCTATTATGACTGCTTTACTATCATATTTATGTCTTCTTTTCCTCTCTATCAGTGGAATGTTATTATTATGTACCGTATTTGCGGCAAACGCAGACCTGGTAAACGGAATGGTGGCAGGAAAAACCTGCTGGTTTCATATTATGATGTTAGCTTTTGCAGCCAGCACCTTATTTATGGAAATGGTCATTAAGAAAACCAACAATATTAAGTTCATGGCGGCAGACGGATTAATACTGTTATACGCCGCCATCATCCTGATGACCTACAATTGGACACTAAACCCCGAACCGGAAAAATTATTATTCGGCGGACAACTGATTATGCTTTGGTTCATGATACGGCTGGCAATCAAGAACTATCCATCGTTGCTAATGTTCTTCATTTCCATCATTATATGCACCGGCATACTCGAAGCAGGATGGGGTATGATGCAATTGTACGGGCTCAAGATTTCCAACCATCCGCTTTTCAACCTTACCGGCTCTTTTTTCAATCCCGGGCCATTCAGCGGATATATCGCAGCAATCCTTCCTGTAAGTTTCGGAGTTATGCTACGATTCAGCAACTGTAGGAAATTGGATCTATCCAATCCAAGAACAACACTTTACTATCTGGCATGGATATCCATTATCTCGATTACACTGATTCTTCCGGCAGGTATGAGCCGGTCGGCATGGATAGCTGCCACCGTATCCTGCATTTGGGTATATGTTACATACCGGATCGGCTGGAAAGGCATGTATACTTTTTGGGAAAAACATCGTAAAAAATGTATCGGTTTTCTGGTGTTGGGCATAGCAGCACTGTGCGTAGGGCTTGTTGCCATCTATACAATAAAGAAAGATTCGGCTAACGGTAGGTTATTAATGTGGAGTATTACGGCAAAAGCAATAGAAAAGCATCCGTTAAAAGGTGTTGGCCTAGGGGGCTTTCCTGCTGTTTATGCGCAAACACAGGCGGAGTATTTCGCCTCAGGAAAAGCCTCGGAAACAGAAAAGTTTGTAGCCGGTTGTCCGGAATATGCATTTAATGAATTTCTACAGATAGGATTGGAACAAGGTCTTTTAGGGCTTATCATTTTTCTTGTTTGGGTTGGTTTCGTTTTGTTTTACGGAATAAAAAGTAAACGGTACGGTACAACCGGAGGAATAATTGCACTCATGATCTTTGCTTTTTCTTCTTATCCGTTCCAATTGCCGTCATTCTGGATTCTGCTCATTTTCTATTCGGTCATTTGTGTATCTACCAATAAAATAAAAGGAAAAAGCCTGGCCGGAAATCAAAGAAGGTTTCCGTATATCGGATTTATAACGGCACTTAGTTGCGGGCTATTGTTTATAGGACAAAAAGATATGCAAAATGTCTATACACAATGGTCGAGAGCCAAAGCATTATACAGTAACAAAGGCTACTGGGGAGCTCTAGACAGTTACATGATGCTATATCCCCAACTACGCCATAAGCATGAATTTCTGTTTGAATATTCCCAATGCCTGAGCAAAACCGGAAAATACGAGCAGGCAAATGTATTACTACAACGAGCCATACAACTCAGTTCCGACCCTATGCTCTATTATATGATGGCAAAGAACGAGCAATCATTAAGAAAATACGACCAGGCTGAAAAACACTTACTCTACGCCATTAATATTTTACCCGAACGGATTTACCCCTATTATCTGCTTGTCAAGTTATACGCTAAACCGGATTTCTATCAACCGGAGAAATTGAAAAACGCGGCTTACGTTGTAATGAACAAGCAACCGAAGGTAGAAAGTACGGCTATAAAAGAAATGCGAAAAGAAGTCCGGAAACAGGTTTCATCTATGAGTCAATAAAATCTTTCAATCGAAAACCTTGCTGTATCGGGAATTGTTATTATATTTTTGTGACATCAAACAAAATCAAATAATAATAATTTTATAAGGTATTAATCATGGAAACAATTATTAATTCACAAATTCCCGAGTTCAGTGTCCAGGCATTCCATAATGGTAATTTCAAAACTGTAACTAACGAAGATTTAAAAGGCAAATGGGCTATCTTCTTCTTTTATCCGGCAGACTTTACGTTTGTATGTCCGACCGAATTGGTAGATATGGCTGAAAAATACGATCAGTTCCAGGCTATGGGCGTAGAAATATACTCAGTAAGTACAGATTCACACTTCGTACATAAAGCATGGCACGACGCTTCCGAATCTATCCGTAAGATCAAATATCCGATGCTGGCAGACCCGACAGGTTTTCTTAGCCGCGCATTCGGTGTAATGATTGAAGAAGAAGGTATGGCATACCGAGGTACATTCCTTGTAAATCCGGAAGGTAAGATCAAAGTTGCCGAGATTCATGACAATGGTATCGGACGTGATGCATCTGAATTGATGCGCAAAGTAGAAGCAGCTCAATTCGTGGCTTCACATCCGAACGAAGTTTGTCCGGCAAAATGGAAAAAAGGTGAAGCAACACTGAAACCAAGTATTGATCTGGTCGGTAAGATCTAAATAAAACCAGACAGAGGCCGGCAAGATAAATTGCCGGCCTTTTTATTCACTTCTCATACATTACATATATGTTAGAATCAGCGTTAAAAGAACAATTAAAAGGTATTTTTGCCAATCTGGATGCAAATTATATCTTCGACATACAGGTAGCTCCCGGACATGAGAGCCGCCAAGAGTTATTGGAACTACTGAACGACGTAGCCGACTGCTCCGATAAGATAAAGGTACAGGTTAAAGATAGCGAAGGACTTAAATTCACGCTACTGAAGAACGGACAGAAAACCGGAATCAACTTCCGTGCAGTTCCTAACGGACACGAATTTACATCTTTGCTACTTGCCGTACTGAATGCTGACGGAAAAGGAAAAAATTTTCCGGACGAAGCCGTATGCAACCGCGTGAAAGCATTAAACGGCCCTATAAATATCACGACTTATGTCTCGTTGACCTGTACTAATTGTCCGGATGTCGTACAAGCATTAAATGCCATGACAACCCTGAACAACCAAATAACCAATACGACAGTAGACGGAGCCATCAACCAGGAAGAAGTAGAGTCGCTGAAGATACAGGCAGTTCCTTCGGTATATGCCGACGGTAAACTTATCCATGTAGGCCGGGGAGAGTTTGGCGAACTGTTAAGCAAGCTGGAAGAAAAATACGGTGTTAACGAAAATGCCGTGGAGAAAACAGTCAAGACATACGATGTTATCGTACTGGGTGGCGGCCCTGCAGGTTCGTCCGCAGCAATCTATTCGGCCCGTAAAGGTTTGCAAGTAGCTGTTGTAGCCGAAAAAATAGGCGGGCAGGTAAAAGAAACTGTAGGAATAGAGAACCTGATCTCTATACCGGAAACTACCGGAAGCGAACTGGCCGATAATTTGAAAACGCACATGAACCGTTATCCTATCGACTTGTTGGAACACCGTAAGGTTGAAAAAGTTGAAGTCGCAGGGAAGGACAAAATAATCACCACCTCTACCGGCGAGACATTTATTGCTCCGGCCTTAATCATCGCAACCGGCGCAAGCTGGCGGAAACTGAACATACAAGGCGAAGCAGAACACATAGGAAGAGGCGTTGCTTTCTGTCCGCATTGCGACGGGCCGTTCTATAAAGGCAAACATGTAGCCGTTGTAGGTGGTGGAAATTCAGGCATTGAAGCGGCTATCGACCTGGCTGGTATCTGTTCAAAAGTAACCGTACTTGAGTTTATGGATGAATTGAAAGCCGATCAGGTTCTGCAGGAAAAGGCGAAAAGCCTGCCCAACGTAGAAATATTCACCAGCTCACAAACAACAGAAGTAATCGGTAACGGAGAAAAAGTGACCGGCATTCGCGTAAAAGACCGTAAGACGGAAGAAGAACGTATTATTAATCTGGATGGAATTTTCGTACAAATCGGATTAGCAGCCAACAGCGGAATTTTCCGCGAACTGGTAGAGACAAACCGTCCCGGCGAAATTGTAATAGACACACATTGCCGTACAAACGTACCGGGTATCTACGCAGCAGGCGATGTCTCGACCGTACCCTTCAAACAGATCATCATCTCGATGGGCGAAGGAGCAAAAGCAGCCCTTTCAGCCTTTGAAGACCGGATGCGCGGAGTAATCTGAACTACCTACAAATAGGTAATCTTTAAACCCGGTTTCCATGTAGCTTTGATACAACACGCAAAGGATTTAACGGAAGAAAAGTCGCAAAGCCTGAGCAGCTCGGTAGACTTTTACCACCGTTTTAAAAACGGAATAGATGAACAGGGCAAAAACCGGGATTCGGCCTACATATATGACCCCGGAAGCCCAAGGGGTTATTTTGCGGAGGCAAAGATTAGTTTCTAATAGCGGAAAAAGATAAAAATCCCTATCTTTGCCCCCGCAACATCTCATAAACAAGATGAAATACATTCCTTGTATAAGACATATATCTGCGGAACATACATGTTCCGCAGTCCTTCTTCATGAAGAAGGAAATTTTGCAAAAAAAACGTAACCTTTCCTCCACCCGCCTTTTTCACGTAAAAAACAATCAAAACATAGCAGGCTGCAAAGGCAGCCTGCCCAAAACGTGTGTCCGTACCACACGGAAAACCTCCGTACACCTACAAAAGTATCACCGACGCACCGGCGAAGCCTCCGTACACCTACAAAACCATTACCGGAGTAGCTGCGGCCATTTTGTAGGCCTACAAAACCATTACAGACGAGCCGGCAACCATTTCGTACCCCTACAAAACCCTTGCCGGAGCTCCGGTGATACCTCCGTACACATACAGAGCCTCTACAGAACGGATTTCTCAATTTTCAACCTAATATTAACTCTTTAAATTCAAAGTTATGGAACAAACAAAAGCGATCAAAACCCGCTACCTTACGACCGGTTTCCTGATAATGCTGGCAATGCTGCCTGCATTGACCGCATGCAACGACGACGACGAACCGGAAAAAGACCCCACAGCAGGACACACCCTGACACTTACGCTCAAAACCGGCGTAGAAGCCATACCGGAGACGAGAGCGCTGATCCGAGAAGCAGCCCCGGAAAGCGAAGCCGCGCAAGCTGGCTTCTACTACGAACTGGTATCGAGTGATACTGACAGTTGTTCTGCGGATATGCCTTCCACCAAAGCGCCAACAACGCTGAAGAACGTCTACGCCCTCCTTTTTAAAAGTGACGGAACATTCAACGGCAGAACCAACATCGGAACCATGACGGCAAACACAGACAAAGCAGTAACCTTTACCAACGTGGCAGACCCGGCAGCAACAAGTTGCCGACTGGTGATTGTAGCAAACGACAATGCGGCAATAAACAACTACGCCAGCACGGGAGGAACAGGAAGCTTTGCGAACTTCACAGGAAACTATGCCGCCTTTCAAGCGCTGGTGATGACGAACACGATCAGTTCGGATGCAGACGTACCCTACGCCGGAACGGCAACGGTGAACTTGTCGGATCCAATAATGACCGTACAACTCTACCGCACGCTGGCGAAAGTAACGGTAGTGAATCAAACCTTCTCCATACCCTACAGCTCACAAGGCGGAGGAAACATACCGCGCACAGGAATCCAACTCGTAAACGCAGGAAAAAAGTGCTTCGGAACAAAAAACAACTACGACGGAACAGGAAACAACACTAACACCGCAGGAGTGGAGAACTCCACCTCCGTAAATGCTAACACCGTAACCTGGTATGTAGGAGAAAACATACAATCCGGCTACTCGGCCACTAACGCCACCGAAAGAAACAGACTGAAAGCACCCGATGCTGCGAGGGTAACGCTGACAGGAAGCAAAACCCTCGCAACAGACGATGCCTACACATGCCACTTCGACGTCTTTATGGGCAAAAGCAGCGATGTAAGCGACTTCTCGCTACGCCGACACACAAACTACACGCTGACGGTAAACGTAAACAATTCACTTGAATTTATTAGAAACTATGTAACGAATAGTAGTGGCAACCTATATTACAAGAATGACGATCCCCGGATATGGCACAGCGTGGCTTCTGTATGGATATCGGTTAATCAACCGTTGGCTACGGCTTATAAGTCAGCTCAGTCTGACCTTACAGCTTACCCTCCATTCAATTACGATGGTGGCATTTCTTCCACAACGGGTTCCGATTATATGGGCGTTTCTTCTACCGCTACTATAAGTACGCCTTATTCTTTCGAGGTCGAGAAAACAGAGCGTGGCAGTTCTGTTTCTAATTACGCTGCCGCTATTGACTATTGTAAAGGATTAGGTACAGGTTGGCGTATTCCAACAATGATCGAGTTGTTTGCCATGTATCAGAATAAGGCGGCATTAGAATCCGTATCCGGCTTCGCTGCATTCCTCAGCAAGTGGTACTGGAGTAGTTCGGTCGGCAATAGTAATGCCAGCGTACGCTGCGTATTTTTCTTTAGCAATGGCCGTAACAGTAACTCTTACACGAGCGGCAACAATGGCTATGTTCGCTGTGTCCGGGATATCTGATCAATGGATAGAATATGGCTTTAGCCTGGTTTCAATTGCCGTCGGTTTCAACCGACGGAAGCTGTAGATTCTCCCCTTTCAAGGGCTTTAGCCCAACCGGAAAGAAATTTGGCTAAAGCCAACAGGAATGTACATCCTTTAATCCGTCCACTAAAGTAGACGGCAACCGAACTTAGGCTAAAGCCATCTCGAAGAGAGATAACTGAAAAAAGATAACCAGAGAGAGGTAACCGAAAACAGACATATTGAAAACAAGCTTGTCAAGCTCAAAAGCAGGCACAAGCACAGGATATCTGATTAATGGATAGAAATGGCTTTAGCCCGGTTTCAATTGCCGTCGGTTTCAACCGACGGATAGTAGAGCCATCCCCTTTCAAGGGCTTTAGCCCAACCGGAAAGAAATTTGGCTAAAGCCAACAGGAATGTACATCCCTTAGTCCGTCCACTAAAGTAGACGGCAACCGAACTTAGGCTAAAGCCAACAAAGAGAATATACTTTAGGCCGTCCGCTTAACTTAATGACATTGCGCTTCAGCGGACGGCAACTAAACTTAGGCAATAGCCGTTTCCTTTCGGAGCAGGGTATCAAGCATGAAATATCAACTGCCAATCTCCCACATCCTGCCATTGGCCGAACTTAAAGCCTACTTCTTTATAATGGCTGACCTTCCGGAAACCAAATGCTTCATGTATCTTCACGCTCGATTCGTTCGGCAAAGTGATACATGCCATAACAGTATGGATTTCGTCCGGATCGACATTATCCAGCACATGACGAAGCAATGCTTTTCCTATTCCCTGCCGTCTATAGTCCTTATCTATATAAACAGATAACTCGGCACTCTTGCTATAGGCCTTACGGGCTTTCCACTGGTTCAGATAACAATATCCGACAACTTTCCCGTCAGCCTCATACACAAAATAAGGATACCCCTTCGTGACGATGCCTTCAATACGTTTCTCCATTTCCGCAACATCTACAGGCTCTGTCTCAAAAGTAATGGCCGTATTCAGAATATAATAATTATATATCCTGCTGATCTGTTGTGCATCAATGGCACAAGCTTTCCGTATCATACTATTTTATCAGGTATATTTACAAAAAAGGATTGTATTCAAAAGGAACTACTTTGTTACGTTTTAACGATGCTTTGACATCGATAAGCCGCTGGTTGGCACTGCCCCGAAACAGCAGGTTCTCGTCACGCAAGGCCTGCTGGTATTTTCCGTCTACCAGAACGTCGATGTAATTCAACATCGCTGCCTGCCGGGGATTGTTCAATATATTCTCAAACTTATATCCGGTATAACACCAGATATTCTTACCGCTCCGGGTCTTTATGGCACGTGCCAGTTCGGTGAATCCTTCGGGCTGAAACATCGGGTCGCCGCCGCTAAACGTAACATTGGCAAAATCATCGGACATAACTTTGTCCAGCAACTCATCCGTAGACATGGCACGCCCTCTGTTTATGTCCCACGATTCAGGATTATGGCAACCCGGGCAGGCATTCGGACAGCCGGCGGCATATATTGCCGTACGAAATCCCGGACCGTCTACAGTAGTGTCTTCTATAACGTCAATGATGGACAACATATCAATTATGTATTACTCTATCGTTTAACTCGGCCAGCTTTGCACTATTCCAACGGTCGGTTGTACCAACCAGGTAACCGGTAATGCGTTGCAGTTTATCAAGATGTTTACTGCCGCACTTCGGGCATACTTCCAGATCGGGAGCTGCATCTTCGTAACCACATTCCAAACAACGGTTGCGGTTGTGGTTTACCGAACCATATCCGATATTATATTTATCCATCATATCTACCACCTGCATGATTACTTCGGGGTTGTGGGTTGCATCGCCATCCATTTCAACGTAGAAGATATGACCTCCGCGCGTCAGATCGTGATAAGGAGCTTCGACTTCGGCCTTATGGCGGGCGCTGCATTTATAATATACTGGGATATGATTTGAATTAGTATAATAGTCGCGGTCCGTGATGCCCGGCAACAAGCCGAATTTCTTCCGGTCTTTACGAGTAAACCGACCGGACAAACCTTCTGCCGGAGTAGCCAGCACACTATAATTATGTTGATACTGTTCGGAGAAATCGTTCACCCGGTCGCGCATATACGTTACAATTTTCAGTCCTAATTCCTGTGAAGCCTCATCTTCACCGTGATGTTTGCCGGTCAATGCCACCAGGCATTCTGCCAGGCCGATAAAACCGATACCCAGTGTTCCCTGGTTGATCACGGAAGCAATCGTATCATGCGGCCCGAGCTTTTCGCTACCCAACCAAAGGGATGACATAAGCAACGGGAACTGTTTTGCATAAGCCGTCTTCTGAAACTCCATACGTTCGTGCAACTGGCGGGCTGTTACTTCCAACATATTGTCGAGTCTGGCAAAAAAACAGGCAATCCGTTCTTCCTTGTTTTCAATAGGCATACATTCTATCGCCAGACGGACAATGTTTATAGTAGAGAATGAAATATTGCCACGCCCGATCGAAGTCTTCGGCCCGAATCGGTTTTCAAACACGCGCGTGCGGCATCCCATCGTTGCCACTTCGTGCACATAGCGCTGCGGGTCATCTTCCCTCCATTCTTCACTCCGGTTAAAGGTCGCATCCAGATTCAGAAAGTTCGGAAAGAAACGACGTGCCGTTACCTTGCAAGCCAATTGGAAAAGGTCATAATTACGGTCTTCCGGCAAATAGCTGACTCCACGTTTCTTTTTCCATATCTGAATCGGGAAGATGGCCGTCTCTCCATTCCCTACTCCGCGATATGTACTTCTAAGTATTTCACGGATGATACAACGTCCTTCGGCTGAAGTATCCGTACCATAATTAATGGAACTGAATACTACCTGGTTTCCACCGCGGGAGTGGATGGTGTTCATATTATGGATAAAAGCCTCCATGGATTGGTGCACACGGCTGACCGTTTTATTTATGGCATGCTGCACAATCCGCTCTTCTCCTTTCAGGCCATCTAAAGAACGATTGATATAATCATCCAGACTCTTTTTATATAAATGAGAATAGTCTTCCCCGTTTAAATCTTCCAAGTTCTTTATTTCTTCAATAAAACTATTACGTACATAGGGAGCCAGATAGAAGTCGAAAGCAGGAATAGCTTGCCCTCCGTGCATTTCATTCTGGGCAGTTTCCAAGGAAATGCAACCTAAGATACTGGCTGTTTCGATACGTTTTGCCGGACGGGACTCGCCGTGCCCGGCAGAAAAGCCATACTTTAAAATACGGTCTAACGGATGCTGTACGCAGGTTAAACTCTTTGTAGGATAATAGTCTTTATCATGAATATGAAGATAGTTATTTGCAACAGCATCTTTAACATCTTCGCTCAATAAATAGTCATCAACAAAGGGTTTGGTTGTTTCACTGGAAAATTTCATCATCATGCCGGCAGGAGTATCGGCATTCATATTGGCATTTTCGCGGGTTATGTCGTTGGATTTAATATTAATAATTTCCAAAAACATATCTCTCGTTTTAGCCTTTCGCGCTACACTGCGCTGATTACGGTACGCAATATATTTCTGCGCCACATCTTTACGGCTACTATTCATCAGTTCCAACTCAACAGCATCCTGAATAGCCTCCACTGTCATTTGCGAATTCCCCTTAAAAGAGATATGGTCTGTAATCTGCCGTATCAATTGCATATCTTCCCCCATATCGGTATGCAACATGGCTTTTCGTATGGCTGTGGCTATCTTCTCTTCATTAAAGCCAACAATACGTCCGTCTCTTTTGACAACTGTCTGAATCATGTCGAATAGTATTTATCTTATTGTATTATTTCCCAACAAAGGTATACACATACAACACATGTTATCCAAAAAGGAAAACTTTTGACGAGTTAAAATAAATTAATCATCAAGCAAACAGCATATTACAAAATATTTTGGAAAACTTTTTATACAATTTGGCAAAAACTGTTGACAAATTAGAAAAACAACCCTATCACAAAAGAGCTAATATTGTATCATGAAGACTTCCGTTGCTCGCTACTACCTGCTCTCCGGAAAACCAGTTATTTCCATTATTAAAGTCTGTCACTTTTCCTCCTGCCTGTTGAACAATAAGGCTTCCGGCTGCCACATCCCATGATCCCAGATATGCTTCGATACGTGCATCAAACCGGCCGGCTGCTACATAACACAATTCGGCTGCGGCAGAACCCAACAAACGCGTTCCTCCGGCAAAACCATACAAATTCTTAATCAGACGATAAGCCACCGGACGGTAAGCATCCGAATTATAAGGAAATCCTAAAGCAATAAAAGCATCCGTTAAGGCCGAAACCTTCGAAACATGTATTTCTTTACCGTTTAAATATGCCGCACTATCGGCTGTAGCGTAAAAACATTCATCCCGGTGTACTTCATACACAACACCCAACAAAACGCCAGTCTTATCGCATAGTGCAATACTAACACAATAGGGAGCCATATCATGAATATAATTAGATGTCCCATCCAAAGGATCAATTACCCAATAATAGCCGCTATCATTCATACTGCCTGTTCCTTCTTCGGCAAGAAAACCGGCTTCGGGTAATAATGCAGATAATTTATCGACAAGCATCCGCTCCGACTGCTTGTCTACGTATGAGACGTAATTATGTGCACTTTTTTCTTCCACCTTATCAAAATCAAAAGTTTCACGTTCTTTTTTAAGAAAAGAACCCATCTCACGTGCTATAACCTGCACTTTCTGACAAAGAGATTCCATATCTGCCATAATTCTATGATTTATTTATATCAAAGGTACATTCTTTATTTGTACTTTTGCTAATAAATCATCAAACAAAACTCATTGTTTAAACGTTATGAATATAACAATATACCCGGAATTATAAATGAGGAGATGGATTAAACGGATAGGAGTTATATGTCTGATACCCGTAGCACTGGTTCTGCTACTTTCAATACTATTATACATACCTCCTTTTCAGGATTTTGCAATAAAACAAGCAACGAAATACGCTAGCAATGCCACCGACATGCGGATTGGAATAAAAAAGATACGTCTTTCATTCCCCCTCAACCTTACGGTACATGGTGTAGAGATTATTGCTGTGCCTAACGATACGCTTCTTACACTAAAAAGCCTGATGGTCAGTATCCATCCGTTGCCTTTATTGAAAAAAGAAGTACTTGTAGAAGCTATCGACCTACGAGGCGTAACAGCTAATACAGGAACATTTATTCCGGGAGTAGAAATAAAAGGTGCTCTAGGCAAACTTTACGTACGTGCCGACCGGATAAATCTATCCGATGAAAAAGCCCGCTTAAACGCAATTAAGCTATCTGATACATCTATAACCGTCTTATTAAATGACTCTACATCAGAAAAAGATTCTGCTTCCGCTTCGGCAAACTGGATATTTAATATTGACAAAGTAGAATTGAGTAAAGTGACTTTCGGTCTGCAGGTGATGAGCGACTCGCTGCGTCTGGCAACATATATAGACAATGCAAATCTGACAGACGGCATTGTTGATTTAGGCACTACGCGATATAGTGCCAAACGCTTCGGCTTATCCGGCTCACGCTTGAACTACGATAATGGCTACGATACTCCATCCGAAGGACTGGACCCTTCACACATTGAGCTAGTAAACATGAATCTGGCAGTCGATTCCATACTCTATCAAGATAAAAACATGAACGCTCTTTTCAAAGAGTTGACAATGGAAGAACGTTCAGGAATTGCCATTACGGAATTAGCCGGCAAAATCCAAAGTGACAGCGTGGCTATACATGTGCCCGAGCTAGCATTGAAAACAGCCTATTCTGAAATAAAACTGCAAGCATACATACCGTGGAGTACTCTTAGCAATACGCCCGAAGGAAAGATGAAAGTAGATTTCTCGACCCGCCTTGGAAAAGAGGATTTATTGATTGCCGCAGGACAATTACCGGACGACTTCAAGAAGGCTTTCCCAAACAAACCTTTAACTCTGACAACCAGAGCAGAAGGCAATCTTGCCTCGTTACATCTCCGTGACTTATCCGGAGAACTGCAAGGAGCCTTCAGCATACAGGCAACCGGAGATATGGAATCTGTTACAGACAACATACGGCGTTCCGGGCAAATCAAGTTATTAGCCCAAACCGGTAATCTGGATTTTATTCTCGACCTTTTGCCAAAAGCGCAACGCGAACAATTTAATATACCAAAAGATATCAAATTAAATGGTATTGCCACTCTGGGAAACGGAGAATACCGTACCCGTATGCTACTAACCGAAGGAGCAGGCAAGGTAGACTTAAATGCCAGTTATCATCCAACCCGGCAAACATACGCAGCATATCTGAATGTAGACAGCTTAGAACCTATTCATTTTATGCCCAAAGATTCTTTACTCTGGCTGACAGCTTCTATCCAGGCTGAAGGAAAAGGGACAGACCCGTTTTTGTCGTCTACCTGGAGTAAGTTGAATGGCAAAATCACGGATATAAAACACGGAACATCCTCTATATCAGATGTCACATTAAAAGGAGATTTAGAAAAGAATCTGCTGAAGTTTGACCTGATCAGCAAATATCCGCTAGCCCAAATGGACGTTTCGCTAAATGCTTCACTCCATAAAAATGAGGTGAAAGCTATGCTGATAGCCGACGTAGGAAATCTGGACTTATACGGCCTTCATCTTATACAAAAGCCGCTCGCAACCTCCTTCCAACTTTTTGTAGAAGGAAAAAGCGACCTGGACGAAAATAACAATCTGGATGTTTCATTAGGAAACTGGGAGCTTATTAACCCTGACGGGAAATACAGGCCCAAAATGCTGACCTTAAAAGCACGTAGCGATAAAGACACGACACAAGTTTCGTTCCACGCAGGAGATTTAGGGATTATCTTAACCGGAGATGCCTGTATACATACAATAAAAGATAAACTGATAAAAGTGTCCGACGATCTTTCTATCCAGTTAAAACGAGATTCCTCAATAAACTTGGCATTACTACGCCCATTGCTTCCCGAAATGCACCTCGAAATTAAAGCAGGGCAAGATAATCCGATATATAATTACCTGCAAGCTTATTATATGCAATTCAAATCGCTTGCCATAAATGCCTATACCTCTCCAGAGAGCGGATTCCGGATGGACGCCGGCTTATATGGGTTAATGCGCGACACAACCCTGATAGATACCGTAAAGGCCACTATCCACCAGGATTCGTTAGAACTTATTTATCATGCTGAAGTGATAAAGAATAAATATCGTAAACAAGAACCTTTCTCGGCTGGTATAGAAGGAAAAGTAAGGTACAAATATGCCGATGCACAACTGTTTTATAAAGACGGGAAAGGTAAATTAGGTTTGTTACTAGGGCTCGAAGCACATAAAATACCGCAAGGATTAAGACTCCACATGTTCCCGGAAGACCCGATTATCGCTTTCCGGCCTTTCAAGCTGAATAAAGATAATTTTATAGAAATAAAAAGCGAAAAAGATATCAGTGCTAATCTTCGTTTATCGGGGGATGACAATGCTGCTCTCTGGATTCACTCAAAAGCAGAGAATCAAGGAATGGAAGAAGTTCATGCGGAGTTAAACCATATAAACCTGGACGTAATATCAAGTGGATTCAGCACTTATCTTCCGCCGATGAAAGGTATCTTAAACGCCGATTTTCAATACGCACCTTCGGATAGTGCCTTTATGGTAATTGCCGACGTCAATGTAGATGATTTATACTATGAGAACGACCGGGTAGGAGAAATCATGTTTAATGCCGTTTATATGCCAATGGCAGGTGGAAACCATCAGGTGGATATGCACTTCTTCCGGGACCGGGAAGAAGTTACCTCTGCGACAGCATTCTACCGGGTGGGAAAGCCGGATGCTGTAGAAGGAAACATAGATATTATGCACCTTCCGCTTGAGATGGTTAATCCGTTCATTCCTGATGACATGGCTAAACTTAGCGGTGCTTTAAACGGTAATATGAAGATAACAGGTTCAAGTGAAAAGCCAGTTATCGGAGGTTATCTGCAGTTGGACACAGCTTCCGTATTTGTAGGAACAATAGGAAGTTCTTACCGTTTTGACGAAGAGAAAATTGAAGTAAAAAACAACCTGATTACATTCAATAAATATAATATATATGCCGCCGGAAAAAACCCGTTCATAATTGACGGAACCATCGACTTCCATCAAATAGACCATATGATGGCCGATTTAAAACTACACGCCGACAACATGCAATTACTGGACGTAAAACGCAATGACCAGAGTATGGTGTACGGAAAATTGTTTGTCAATCTGAATTCTACGGTCAAAGGTCCTTTAAATGCTTTAATGATGCGGGGAGACATACAATTATTAGGTAATACAAACGTGACTTATGTATTGCAGGATTCTCCGCTAACTGCACAAGACCGTATGTCGGACATGGTTACATTTGTATCCTTTGCCGATACGATCCGCAGCCGCATGCCAAAGAAACCTCCATTGCCGCTGGGAGGAATGGATATGCTAATGACAGTACGTATCGATCCGGCGGTACGGCTGAATGTAGATCTCACCCCCGATCAATCCAACCATGTATATCTGGAAGGAGGCGGTGACTTATCATTCCAATATACCTCGCAAGGGGATATGGTATTAAATGGCCAGTATACTCTTTCGGGCGGTACGGTAAAATATTCACTTCCCATAATCCCGCTAAAAGAGTTCAATATACAGTCGGGTAGTTACGTCCAATGGACGGGAAATATCATGAATCCGACATTGAACCTTACAGCTACCGAACGCATTCGTACCTCGGTAAACCTTGACGGGCAGTCGCCACGTATTGTGAATTTTGATGTTGGTATCATGCTCACACAGCAATTAGAAAACCTGGGTATGCAATTCGTAATCTCGGCTCCTGAAGACATGGCCGTACAAGAACAACTCACCCGCATGGGACCTGAAGAACAACAGAAACAAGCCGTTAGCATGATAATCACAGGTATGTACATGGCCAGCAACGGAAGCGGGAAAACAAACATGAATATGGGCTCTGCATTGAACAGCTTCCTGCAAAGCGAGATTAATAACATTGCAGGAAGTGCATTGAAGTCTATAGATATAACATTCGGCATGGAGAGTTATGACGAAAACGGAGACGAAGGAGGTGGCAAACGCACGGATTATTCATTCAGTTTTGCCAAACGTTTCTATAACGACCGCATACGCGTTGTACTGGGAGGACGCATTTCCACAGGAGGCGATGTCAACAACGGACAAGCCCAACCGTTCATTGATAACATTTCCGTAGAATACCGGCTCGACACAAGCGGTTCACGGTACATAAAGCTATTCTATGACAAAAACTATGAAAGCCTTCTTGAAGGCGAAATAACAGAAACCGGTGCAGGTATCGTTTTACGAAAAAAGATGATGCACCTACGCGAATTATTCAATTTCAAGAAGAAAAAAGTAAAACCGGTTAGTGAAGAAATAAAAAATGCGAACGAATAACAAGTATAAACCGATAGCGAATAGAATTCTTTTCATTTTAATGATAACTTTTCTATTTACAGCCTGTTCCACGACGAAGAATCTTCCGGAGGGACAAGTGCTATATACCGGTATCAAGAAGATAGAGGTAACAGCAGAAGATAAAACCCGAGCAGGGCAAGATGCGCTGGAAGAAGTGGAAGGAGCCCTTGCCTATCCTCCAAACAATGCATTATTAGGCAGTTCATCCATACGTGTACCGTTACCTTTCGGACTATGGATATACAATGCCTTTGTAAACAAAAAAGGAAAAATAGGGAAATGGGTATTCAAGAAACTGGCTGCAAAGCCTGTATTCATAAGCACTGTTAACCCCGAAGTACGTACCAAGGTTGCACAGAACCTGTTGAATGAATACGGCTATTTCAACGGGGCAACGTCTTATGAATTAGAACCAAACCCCAAGAATCCCCGAAAAGCTAAAATACGATATAACATTGAGATGAACAATCCTTACACGATCGATAGCATTCGGTTTGCACGTATACGACACCGGGCTTACTTGCTAATCCAGGAACATATCGGAAAAAGCCTGCTAAAAAACGGGAACAATTTTAATGTTGTACAATTACAGGCTGAACGTCAACGTATTTCTTCCATGCTACGCAATAATGGTTATTATTATTTCCGGCCGGACTTTATCAGCTATCAGGCAGACACGACAATAAATCCCGGCAAAGTGGCATTGCGCATTGTCCCGAAAGAAAACCTCCCGTCCACAGTGCTTCGTCCCTGGAAGTTAGGCGATATCTCTGTGTGGCTCAATGGATATAACAACGAAGCGCCTACAGATTCGATCATGTACAAAGACCTTAAAATCCATTATCAGGGAAAGCTACGCGTACGCCCATCCGTACTTTATAACCGTTTGTATTTTAAGACCGGCGATCTTTATTCGCAACAAGAACAGGAAAGGACTCATACAGCCCTTTCCCGCCTGGGCATTTTCAGATATGCGGAAATGCAATACTCACCCAAAGATACTACACGTAGACAAGATACCTTAAACCTCCGTATCAATACAGTCTACGATCTTCCTTTAGACGGAGAACTGGAGTTGAATATTACTGCTAAGAGCAATGACCAGATTGGACCGGGCGCTATTTTCAGTGTAACTAAAAAGAATGTATTCGGAGGAGGCGAAACGTTCGGCGTAAAACTGCGCGGATCATATGAATGGCAAACCGGAAACAGAATAGAAGGTTCTTCATCCACCATCAACAGCTATGAACTGGCATTAACAACAACACTGACTTTTCCACGTGTATTATTCCCCACTTTCGGGAAACTCGACACCAAATATCCGTCCAGCACATCTTTCCGGCTATACATCGACCAGATGAACCGGGCACGTTTCTTTAAACTATTGGCTTTCGGAGGAGATGCCTCTTATGAGTTCCAACCTACAACAACAAGCCATCATACCATAACACCCTTCAAGCTTACATTTAATTTACTACAACACAAGACACATGAATTTGACAGCATAACGACAGCCAACCCAGCATTGTATAAAAGCTTACAAGATCAATTCATCCCATCCATGGGGTACACCTACACATATGACGATTCGCCTATTACTACAAAAAGAAACCATCTATGGTGGCAGGCTTCTGTTACCCAGGCCGGACTTATTCTGGACGGAATCTATGCCCTCGCCGGCAAAAAGTTTAACGAAAAAGACAAGAAACTGTTAGGGAATCCTTTTGCCCAATTTATCAAAGGAACGGCAGAGATACGTTACAACTACCTGTTAGGTAAAAAGCAGCATCTCGTAGGCCGCTTAATGATAGGGGCTGCTTATAGTTACGGAAACGCAGTCACAACTCCTTACAACGAGCAGTTTTATATTGGAGGTGCTAACAGTATTCGTGCTTTCACGATCAGAAGCATAGGTCCCGGACGTTTTCGGCCTGATCCGGACAACAAGTATGCATATATCGATCAGACAGGTGATTTAAAATTTGAGGCTAACCTTGAATATCGTTTCCCTATATTGGGTGATTTACATGGTGCCACATTTCTGGACAGCGGCAATATCTGGTTAATCCGAAATGACCCGAACCGCCCGGGAGGCCAGTTAAAATGGGGTAGTTTCTTAAAAGATTTAGCTCTGGGAACAGGTGTAGGATTACGCTACGTATTACCTTTTATCGTTATTCGTCTGGATATGGGGATAGGCTTGCATGTTCCTTATGAAACAGACAGGAAAGGTTATTATAATATCCCGAAATTCAAAGACGGATTAGGATTACACCTGGCAATAGGTTATCCGTTTTAATAAAACAGCATGCCCCTTCTAATCTACAATCTGGATGTAATATAATCAATAATTTGCAGACACAGAGAAGATGTTTGCTCATTGACGTCCAAATCCGGATTCAACTCTACCAAATCCAACGACTTCACCAGATTGGTGGACAACATCTGATCTACAAAACTTTTAAATTCATCGGGCATCAACCCTTCGCTAACGCGGGTGCCTGTTCCGGGAGCAAAGCGAGGATCTATGCTGTCTACATCAATACTAAAATGGATATTACGTATCTTACGTTCTTTCAATTTGCGTTTTATGTCTTCTGCAACGAAGCCGACCCCTTTTAAGCGGATAGTATCCATTGTGTACACACTCAACTGTTCTCGACGAATCAAGTCAGACTCTCCTTCGTCAAGACTCCGCGTACCAACCAAAAACACATTTTGAGGATTGACCTTATTTCCCGGCGAATAAATATTAACCAGTTCCTCGCTTCCCATACCCATCAAAGCACTTAAAGGCATGCCGTGTATATTACCGCTCGGAGAAGTTTCACTTGTATTAATATCGCCATGCGCATCCAACCATATAATACCGAAATCATCAAAACATTTACCCACCCCGGAAGCACTGCCCAGTCCTAAGGAATGGTCTCCACCTATCACCAACGGAAAAGCACTCCCCCGTAAGGTATCATATACCAGCTCCGCCAGGTTATTATTAACCTCCACAATCGCATCCAGATATTTCAGACCCTTTCCGCGCGTAAACTTATCCGCCTCACTTACCGGCGGTACGTAAAGATTGCCCAAATCAAAAGCCCGGTGTCCGTTATTTCGTATTATTTGCATCAGGCCCCGTTCCCTTAAATGATTCGGAGCTCTCTCCACTCCCACTCTATCACAACCCAGATTTAAAGGGACGCCTATTACATTTATCTTCATACATTTAATTCTTAATTATGTAAACAAAGCAAATGTTTCACGTATAATATCCACAGCTTCTGTCATCTGCTCTTTAGTAATAACAAGCGGCGGAGTAAAACGGATAATATGGTCATGTGTAGGTTTAGCAATCAATCCGTTTTCTTTCAATGCCAGGCATATATCCCATGCAACCTTTCCACCATGGGGTTCGGTTACAACAGCATTAAGTAATCCTTTGCCCCGCACATTCTTTATCATAGGATTATTTATTTTCTTAATTTCCGAACGGAAAAGTTCTCCCATCGCGTACGCTTTCTCCGAAAGATGCTCATCTCTTACTACCTCCAAAGCTGCGACACCAACACTGGCGGCCAACGGATTCCCACCGTATGTGGAGCCATGTTCACCCGGGGCAATTGTCAGCATAATTTCGTCATTCGACAAAACAGCAGATACAGGTGTTACGCCTCCGGACAAAGCTTTACCCAAGATCAGAATATCCGGATGAACATTTTCATAATCACAAGCCAGCAGTTTGCCTGTACGCCCAATGCCGGTTTGTATTTCATCTGCAATAAAAAGGACATTGCGGGCATGGCAAAGATCATAGCATGCACGTAAATAACCCTCATCAGGCACCACTACCCCAGCCTCTCCCTGGATAGGTTCAACCAAGAAACCAACAATATCCGGATCATCCAATGCTTCTTTCAATGCTTCTACGTCATTATATTGTATTTTGATAAATCCGGGAGTATAAGGTCCAAAATCCAAATACGAACTCGGATCCGTACTCATCGATACAATTGTGATCGTACGTCCATGGAAGTTTTCACTGCATACAACAATCTTAGCACATTCCGAGGCAACTCCTTTTACACGATACCCCCAATGGCGAGCCAGTTTAAGAGCAGTTTCCACAGCCTCTGCACCGGTATTCATCGGTAATAATTTGTCGTAGCCGAAATAGTTGCAGACAAACTCCATATACTCACCCAGCACATCCGAGTAGAAAGCCCGGGAAACGAGTGTCAGTTTATCGGATTGTTCTTTCAGCGCTCTGATAATTTTAGGATGGCAATGCCCCTGACTCAGGGCGGAATAACCTGACAGGAAGTCAAAATAACGCTTACCTTCGACATCCCAAACAAATACGCCTTCTCCTTTTTGAAGCACCACAGGCAGCGGGTGATAATTATGTGCTCCGTACTTCCCTTCGCGGGTCATGTAATCTTCCGGTTTCATACTGTTATAGATTTAATTGTTTAGCATACTGTCAACAACACTGGCAGCCTTTGCTTCAAAGATAACAAATCCGACAACAATATGTCAGCAAAGAATACATGTTAAGAAACACACCGGTCTTGTAAAACAACAACGGTTGCTATCCCAAAAGATAACAACCGTTGTTGTTTTACAGTATCTATGTACTCTATTATTTATTCTTTATTAGCCCAATGGTTTTTCAATGGGTTTGAATACATTTCCAGCATTTTGGTACGAAGGAATGCTTCGTCTTTATTAGGCAATACAATTTTGTCCAACTGTCCCTGCAAGTAGTTTTCAAAATGTTTCTTGTCCTTCAGGCCATAGTTCTCACTAAACCGCTTGGTTCCTGTAAGCATGTCGTAAGCCACATAGTTACAAGGATAGAAACGGTAATGCTTGTAAATTTCCTTATCAATGACAGAAGCAACGGCGGCAATCAATTCGTTCTTTTCCATTGCAGGATCCAGTTCGGATAAAGAATCATTAATAGGATTTCCAATGGTAAAATGCACACGCCCTTTATTGTTTAATATGCCTGTTTCCATGCTCAGAAGATCATCCCGCTGGCATTTCACAAAATCAGGGTCATCCCGCTTCTGTTGGAATTCTTTTGCTTTCAAATAATCACAGGGGTCATATTCATAAGAAATAGCAACCGGCACAACATTCAATTCCATCAAGTTACTCAGAATATCTTTCTTCCCGCTCATATTAAGCATTTTCAACACACTTCCCTGTGTACGGTCGTCCGAATCCTTAGCCCGGCCTTCACGCTGTGCAATCCAAACAGATTCTTTCGTATCGGTAATGGTGTGGCGGATGTAAGCCGAAAGAGTACCACTCACCTCAAGCATCTGGCGTACCGATACGCCACGCTTCACAATAAAGCTATTGTTCAGACGCACCAATGTCTTGATCCAGGGACGAATTAACAAGTTATCGCCTATGGCAACCTGTGTCATTCCATATCCGACGTCATACAACATCACATTAAGGAAAGAAGCGTCCAGTACAATATCTCTATGATTAGACATAAAAGTGCAAGCAGGTTTACCTTCTGGCAAACGACTACGGCCGGAAATTGAAAGGGAGAACGTTGTATGCTTGGCTACTATCATTACCGCATCACGCGAAAGAGTGGATTTAAACTCCTCTTTCGTTTTGCATGAACGCATGGCAGCAACAAACTGATCCCATGTCAAATCGGACTTTATATACTGATAAGCCCTTTCAAAATCTTTATTTGCAACCAGTTCTTCTATTGCGTCCTTCACCTCATCATTATTCAGCGGACGGATGTCGTCGAAATTAGGGGAAACTGTTTCTGTATCCATATCTTTATAATTGATAATTGGGAATTGACAATTGGGAATTGAACGGACTTCTCACCTATCAATTCTCAATCTTCAATTTTCAATTAATTAAATTCGTTTTCTATAATATCAGTCATAACATCTTTTATATCTAATCCGGCGGCACGTACTTGCTGAGGGATAAAGCTGGTAACCGTCATTCCCGGCGTAGTATTTACTTCCAGCAGTATCGGTTCTTCATCAGCCGGAATAATATAATCTACACGTATCAGTCCTTTGGCGCCCAATATATCATATATCCTGGATGTTTCACGTTGTATTTTCTCCGTTAACCCGAGAGAAATACGAGCCGGTGTAATTTCTTGTACTTGCCCGTTATACTTTGCATTATAATCAAAAAACTCATTTGATGTTACTACTTCAGTGACCGGAAAAACAACCTCTTTTCTCAAATCACCATAACCACCGACTTTATAACATCCGCAAGTGACTTCCGTCCCTGCAATAAAACTTTCCAACAGAACTTCATTTCCCTCTTTAAAAGCTTTCTCTATAGCAGGTTGCAATGCTGATGCCTCTTTTACCTTTGTGACACCAAAACTACTGCCGCCATCATTAGGCTTTACAAAAACAGGAAGTCCCAATTCGGCTATCGCTTCTTCATCCGAAACAGATTGTCCCTTAAACAAGCGAATAGAACCGGCAATCTTCACGCCAAAGTTATGCAAATAATTCTTACAAGCATACTTATTAAATGTTATTGCACTAACTAACATTCCACATGAAGAATAAGGCATTCCTATCATATCGAAATACCCTTGCAAACGTCCATCTTCCCCCGGTGTTCCATGAATCGTTATATAAGCAAAATCAAAATGTTTTACAATCCCTTTTTCATGAAAACTAAAATCATTCTTGTCTATCGGCACATGTTCTCCATCAGGAAGTTGTACTGTCCATTCCCCTTTTTTAACGATGGCAATATATAAATTATATTTGTCTTTGTCAATAAAAGAGTAAATTCCTTCCGCACTTTTTAATGAAACAACAATTTCGGAAGAATCTCCTCCGGCAATAATAGCAATGTTCCTTTTCATTTCTATAATTCTTTAGTATTTGCATATAAACGCCATCTTTCTATCAATTGCTCCATATCGGAAGGTATTTCAGAATCAAAAAACATTTCCTCTCCGGTTGTAGGATGAATAAAACCCAGCGTCTTGGCATGTAATGCTTGCCGCGGGCAGATAGCGAAACAATTTTGCACAAACTGTTTATATTTAGTAAAAGTTGTTCCTTTCAATATTTCATGACCACCATAACGTTCATCATTAAACAAGGTATGTCCAATATATTTCATATGTACACGTATTTGATGCGTACGTCCGGTTTCAAGCCGGCACTCAACTAACGTGACATATCCCAAACGCTCCAATACTGTGTAATGAGTAACTGCATGTTTTCCCTGTTCTCCCTCGGGGAAAACAGCCATTTGCATACGGTCGCGTAAATCACGACCGATATTTCCTTCGATACGCCCTTCGTCATCCTGTACAATACCCCACACCAAAGCATTGTACTTACGTTTAGTCGTTTTATTAAAAAACTGCATACTCAGATTCGCTTTCGCTTCAGGCTTTTTGGCAACTACCAATAGTCCTGATGTATCTTTATCTATACGGTGTACTAATCCTAAGCGAGGATCGGAAGGATCATAATAAGGATCATCTTTCAGATAATAGGCCAGTGCATTCACTAATGTACCTGTATAGTTACCATGCCCGGGATGCACAACCAAACCTGCCGGTTTATTTACAACCAGCAAATCATCATCTTCATAAACTATATTTAATGGAATATTTTCAGGTATAATTTCCAGTTCACGGCGAGGACGCGCCATTACAAGAGAAACTACATCCAGGGGTTTCACCCGGTAGTTGCTCTTTACCGGTTTTCCGTTTACCAGAATACAGCCGGCTTCAGCAGCCAATTGTATGCGATTGCGAGTAGCGCTAAACATGCGATCAACCAAAAATTTGTCTACACGCAATAAAGATTGCCCTTTATCTGCTACAAAACGGAAATGTTCATACAGACCGGGGACTATTTCAGCCGGAGTTTCTTCACTGTCTTCAGGCAGCAACAGATCGTCCACCTGTTCGTCATCCATATCCTCCAAAAACTCGTCCATATCTTTATTTAAAACCAGTTTTCTTCTTCACTATTCAAATCTTCCACAGGGATTTCATCCAAACCTAACGAATCGGCTGGAATAACTTCCGCATCTCCGCTGCTAACTTCCAATAATAATTTTGCAGCCAGCGGAATTTGTTCTCCTTTATGCAGACTACGGTCATTCATCGATACGCCCAACGCCAGATCTTTAAAGTCTCCTGGGACATATTTTATTTCTATATTATTGAATCCACGCGCTTTAAGTAAAGCATAAGCCTGACGGAAAGATAAATCTTCTATTTCGGGAACCATTCCCATTTGTGAAGACAAGGCATTGATTGTTACAAATACAATACGGCCTTCCTTTACTTTCGAACCAACAGAAGGGACTAATTCGACAATCGTTCCTGGAGCTACGTCTTTGGAAAACACCGAATCTATTACGCTATACCGCAAACCATTATTTTCAAGAAAAGAAACAGCCTCTTCCATTTTCAACCCTTTTACATCCGGCACTACCACAGCTTCATTATGACGGGTATAGCCATCCAACCATACTAATACACCATAAATCACTACGCAAGTAATTACTACCATCAGCAGTAAATTTACGATAATCGGATTCTTTATTAGCTTAACCAAAAAGTTATTCATTTCAGTTTCGTATTTATAGGCGGGTCAAAAGTATGAAAAAAACCTCATATAGACATAATTCCGTCGTATACATTACTACAAAAACAAAGAAAGTAAAGGCTTTTTAGCAAAACCTCTACTTTCCTTATAAATCTTACGAACCGGATTTCTTATCCGTTGTATTCGTCTGAAACTGTTAATTTAGCTCTTCCTTTTGAACGACGGGAAGCTAATACTCTGCGGCCATTAGCAGTAGCCATTCTTGAACGGAAGCCATGCTTGTTCTTTCTTTTTCTGTTGGAAGGTTGGAATGTTCTTTTCATTTCTCTATATTATTATTTATTATTTCATACCAATTCGGGCTGCAAAGATATAGGCTTTTTTTTAATAAACAAACAGTTGACATCTTTTTCTTTCTTCCGCGCTTCATCTTCCAATCCTATGTCCGCTTAAAGCATAAAATAAAATATACAAATAACACGGAACAAAAATAATATATGCTTCCTGATAATCGCAAGGAGTAACCGGCCCTACTCTTTTCACTATATCCAAAATAAAACCAAACAAAACAGGAATAACAGCTCCTCCCACCATTACCACAACCAACAAAGAAGATGCAGGTTTCGTAAACTTCCCTAAATTATTGATCGTCAGCGCCCACAGACATCCCCACATGATAGAATGTGCAAAACCAAGACCTGCTACACAATAAATAGCCCGTGCCGCCGGTAAAAAAACGACTAAAAGCGACATAACCAAAGCCAACAAAGCAAATAATGCCAAAGCTCTATTCTGTCGCATCACCTGCAAAACAAATATACTAACAACATATCCTGTAATCATACCTATCGGACCTATTGCCGAGTAACGTGCTGGATCGTCTACTCCTATCACATTTGCAAAATCAATAACTGATGCCATCGGAAGTGTTTCTACTCCAACATATAAAAACAGAGCGACTGCACCCAGCAACAGATGCGGGAACTCCCAGATACTTGTTTTTGCATTTGCCTTAGCTATTGCCTCCTTATGATTTACATCCTCTATCTGTTCATCAGTTTCTCCTTCTGCTTTTACTTCCGGCAACGGAAGAAAATATATACATACAGCCAACAAGGCAATAACACCTCCTGCTATTCCAAAGGGGATATTAGCATTAGCAATTATAGGGTTCTTTATGTCAATAAATAAACTCAAGAAAATAGGACCTAAAAACCAGGCAGATTGATTCATAATGCCCATCATACACATCCGTTGAGCCGCTTTTTCCAAAGGGCCACATATTGTTACATAAGGATTTATTCCTGTCTGTAAAAGAGTATTTCCTATCCCTCCTATAAAAGACGCTACCAAAAACATGTAAAACCCAGCTATAGAAGTACTCATCCGGGCGGATAAAATAAACAAAAACATCCCCGCGCTCATTATGCAAAGTGCAACTAACAATGATTTTTTATATCCAATCCTTTTAATCACCCATCCGGCAGGAATGCCAAACATAAGAAATGCTGAAAAGGTTGAAGCCAATACCAAATATGACATTCCTTTACTCAACGAAAATGTACCCTCCAAAATAGGTACCATGATGCCATTGATACCAACTCCAAAGCCTATGACAAAAAACACAAAAGCTATAATAATTAATGGAAACAGATATTGTTGTGTTTGTTTCATATTAAATAGAATTAGGATTATTACTATGATACTCTACCAGCCCTTCCATGGGCTCTCTAATAATACGGCCCAATTTCATATTATATTCTTTTACTATTTCACATAAGATATCCTGGAATACCCATCCGATAGATCCTATACAATTAAAGGTAAGAGATTCATATCCGGGATATTTACAAACTATATTTTTAAAAAAATCACGGAACGCTTCCGCTACCAATTTTACGGCATATTCATTTTCTTTACATTGCATCGTTAGGAAACGTGTAAAATTTGCACAGTACCGGTTAGGCATCTTATCCATATATATACGATGCACCAGCTCTTCTCCCGATAACTGATATTGATTTTGAAAGAACCGTCTTATTTCTACAGGCATATCTTCTCTTATATAATCACGTATTATACATTTGCCTATATAGCCTCCACTACCTTCGTCACCCAAAAGAAACCCCAGCGAATCGATATTGTGAGTTACGTTTACTCCATCATACAGGCAAGAATTGGTCCCGGTTCCCAAGATTGCAGCAAAACCGGGTTTGTTTCCTAAAAGAGCTCTGGCAGATCCCAACAGATCCATTGCTACAAACAACCGAGCTTTTGGGAAAACAGGCTGCAGACCTCGGCGTATAATTAAAAACTCTTCCTCATAACAACCTGCACCATAAAAATGCACTTCTCTCACTTCATCCCATGAAAAACAGGGAGGTAGCGCCCCTCGCAATGAGCGGGTGATATAATCCTCGCCAACATAACAAGGATTATATCCTTCAGTGGAAAATTCAACGATTTTTTTCCCGGAATCTACCAAACACCAGCTTGTTTTCGTTGATCCGCTATCCGCAATTAATATCATATCAATAATTATTTTCTTTTATTTTGTTTATGATAAACGGAAATGTTTCCTTCGAGAAACAGGTAGGCTGCGCATACCAGAAAAAAGATTCGTATCCTTCATAGTCTTTTGCCCGGATATGCGGTGGTGTAGCCAAATAGCTGGAAACATCATTTGAATATGCCACCACAGATACCTTCTGTTCCGGCCAGATAGCACGTATAGCTAATCCATATTCTGTAGTAACTTCTCTGGATAATGCCACTAATTTCCAATCACCCACATTCAGTGTTTGGTAGTAAACCGGCATTTCCGGCAACTTTCCGTTTTCTTCCAGAGAAGCCAACTGTATATTTGCCCAATTCACATCCCGTTCTGCTGCTATATCATTCTCAATTTTCAGACTTCGCTCTCTAAACTGTAAAATCTGTTCCTTTGTCCAAGGAGCAACAACCGGCGGTATAATCGTATCAAAACTATAAGATACAGCTCCTTTTATTGGTTTTAAATCAGCCTTCATTATAGTTGCAACAGCACCTGCCAGTTTTCGAGCCGTTGTCCGAAACGGATCAACCGGATTGACGTCTCCTGCAAAAGCTTGTAGAAAAATACTATTCCGTATATCCCCATCCTGTTCCAGTAATTCCTTTGTATAACCCGGATAATTTGCATTCAGGGTATACCTACCCACCTCCGGATCAGGAAAAACAGGATGGCAACCGGCCATAAATAAAACTGTCTTTTTCTTATCTTTATCGGCTACAGAAACAATAACATCTACCACATTATCATAAATAACATCTTCTCCGGTCAAGCTTCTGTTTCTTCCGATACTACATGTGTCTCTGCCAAAATAAAGTGAAGAAGGTTCCATATTATCAAGCGACTCTTCGATAGCTTGTACAATTCCTTTATACACTACATTCAGTAAATAAAGACTATCAGGGTATTGATTCGGCTTTTGCCATGTAGCCCAACTTTGAGTAACAGGAGCGTAATGGGTATGTGAAGCATTGATCAATATGGCATTCTCATCGACTCCTCTTTTTCTTCTTATTTCAGCTTTAATGTCATCTGTCAATGATTTATTAAGGCCACAAACATCGACACCTACAATCACAACGGTTTTACCATCTTTTCTTATGCTCATGGCTTTCGCCTTTATATCACCTACGGAAGAATGTTTATTGCTATACAAAAAACCATCATCAGATACGACATATAAATGACCATCCAGACAATTAAGGTGTGCCACATCAATAGTAAATGTTTCATTATTTTTGTAGCCTATCCGTTGCCAACGTTCATCCGCCTTATCCAGCGATCGTTGGTATAAAATAGTATCTTTTGTCAAAACATACAGTCGCTTATTATCAGATGCTATTTCTGCAATTTCCGGAGCAAAACCTATATCATTCCATTCAATAACAGTTCCATTCAGAACACCTTTGTATAAATGATCCTGCAAGTCTACTGCATACAGATTACCATTAGAAGAAGTTATACCTTTCACCTGTGGTACAAACCGTACGTCTTCCCATACAGCAATACCACTCTCCAATAATGTTCGTACCAAACGATTGTTCATTGTTACGCCATACAAGTATCCGTCACAAAACGCAATTTGTTTTATTGAGGGGGCTTTGCCAATTTCCCGAGCAGGCAGCAATTGCTTTTTGTCTCCATAATACAACCTCTTTTCTCTGTCAAGAATCACAACCGAATCTTTACAAGCTGTAACCGACAAAAGTTTATTCTCCCCTAAACAATCCCAAGTAAGAGAAAAGCGACCTTCCCAAGGACTTGCATAGCCCCCCAACGTCACAGAAACAGTTTCATCTGTCGGCTCCAAACTTACAGAAGATGTACCAACTTCATATCCGGAACTACAAGCTCCCGCAAATAGCACCACCATTAACAGGATGCCTATATGATTAATAATCGACCTCATGCCCCCTCCTTTTTATTTATTCAATTGCTTTGCATATTTCTGTATTTTACGGATAGCTTCTACGATCTGGTCCATATCCTCCCTAGAACCCAAAAGCATGTATTGAAGAAGCCATACACCTTGTTCAGCCAATTTGTCATTTTGTGGACATTCATTGCGCTCCAGCCATTCTTTCATAGCTTTTTCACCGTATATCTTCAAATAATGTTTATTTGCAGCCAACTTCTGTACATATTCACTCTTGTTCATCGAACCATAGCCAGCGGAACAAGGAACTCCTTCTTCAGAAAGTGCTTCCAGAAATTTCTCACGGCTCATACCTGCAAAATGAGACGGATCATATCGGAACATATACAAATGATAAGCTCCCATAGTTACACCGTCATACAACTTTGCAGGAGTAATTCCCGGTATTTCACTTAACGCTTTATTCAAATAGGACGCATTCTTATCCCGTATCCTCGCTTGTTCTTCCAAACGACTCATTTGGGCAAGCAATAAGCCCGATTGGAATTCCGTCAATCGCATATTAACACCACGGGTACCTTCACCACCAACAGCAAAAGAAGTACGGGCTCCTCCTTGGCCTTGATTATGAAAAGCATAGCAACGTTGTATAAATTCTTCATTATTAGATGTAATGGCTCCTCCCTCCGCACAATTCAGATTCTTTGAAGATTGAAAACTAAAGGCTCCTCCTAAACCATAAGAACCAACTTTTTTACCTCTCCATTCTGCCAAATGAGCCTGGCAAGCATCTTCAATTATCGTAATATTATGCTTTTTGCCAATATTCAATATAGTATCCAAGTCTGCAGGAAGGCCACCAATATGTACAGGCATAATCACTTTAGTCTGAGAAGTAATAGCAGGTTCTATTTTGCGTGCGTCAATCTGGAATGTTTCAATATCAGAATCAACAAATACAGGCAATGCATAGTTAAGAGTTACAACATTATAAGTCGCAACAAAAGTATAAACCGGAATAATCACTTCATCGCCCGGACCCAGATTTAGTGCCCCAAGCATTGAATATAAAGCAGCCGTACCGCTAGATACACCTAACGAATGTTTTACACCCAGCATTCTCGCATACTCTGTTTCAAAAGTGGCAGTTGTATTCCCATCAAGACGTCCCCATTTTCCGGTTTTCAGTGTATTTACCAATGCTAATTCTTCAGATCGGCCATAAATCGGCCAACTTTGAAATCCTTTCGGATGCGCTTTAGCTCCTCCCAGCCTGGCAGGTTTAACATCCGATTTCAAAGAACCGGCAATTGAAAATGACGGAGCAAACAATAAACTTCCTCCTAAGAGGCTTGTAGTCTCTAAAAATCTTCTTCTGTTCATTTTATTTTCCATGGCATGTATATTTAAATGTTTTATTTAATAGTTTTCAGGTAATCAAGCGCTTTGCGTACATTCTGATATTTAAGGATCAATTGTTTGGCTTCTTCATAATCAGTTAATCCCGCTTCTTCCATCAGCATCCGGACAGAGCGGTCCACAACTTTATTATTAATAAGCCGGACATTTACCATTTTATTATCCTCCACTTTCCCTAACCGGATTAAGACTGATGTACTTATCATATCAAATATCATTTTTTGAGCCGTCCCACACTTCATACGTGTACTACCAGTCACAAACTCCGGTCCTAAAATCAATTCAATCGGATAATCACAATTAGCAGCAATTGGCGAATCAAGGTTGTTTACCAAACATCCGCAAGGAATACCCAGTTCCCTGCATCTTTTCATTCCTGCCAGAACGTATGGTGTTGTTCCACTGGCAGAGATACCCAACACAAAATCACTCCCGGAGACTTCAAATAAATCCAACTGCCGCACAGCGTCTTCTTCGCTATCCTCCATTGCTTCCAGCACTTCCAGCAAGCGTTCTTCACCTCCGGCCAGCAAACAGTTAAATATTCCATGTTCAATTCCATAAGTATTAGGCAATTCTACTTTATCCAAAACAGACAACCGGCCTCCGCTTCCGGCTCCCAGATAGAACATCCTTCCTCCCTCTCTTAATTTAAGCTCAATCATCTCCACAACTTTTGCAATCTGAGGCAATACCCTTTGAATAGCAACCGCCACTTTCTGATCTTCTTTATTTATATTACTAACCAACTCCATCACCGACATTTTTTCCAGATGATTATATAAAGACGGCAACTCTGTAATCTTTTCCATTTTATTTCAGTATTAATTTATTCGTAACATATAATTATTTATCCAGTAATTTTCCCGAAACTTGCAGGGCATAATTTTCGACAGCCATAATAACCAGGCACAATCTCATTCTTCATCATGAATGACAAAAATTATCAATAATAGAATGGAGATAGAAAATGTATGTCCGACTGGAGCTTAAAACAGAAAGGCCGTAAATTTTTAATGTTCAGTTTTTCAATTGTCCAAATCCAGATATAGTAATGGCTTGCCGCTCAATATGTATATATTTGCAGTCCCTTATTAAGCTATTAATATCAGGTATTGATTTATCTGAAAACCAGGAATGTTGGCCCATACCCCAGTCATATGCAATCTAATTATTTCTGTTTTTTATCCATAAGCAAATGAGATTTTAGTTTAACAATTGTATTCTTTCTCTTTCTATAAATATGACAACTCAGAAAAGAAATCAGGTGAAAAAACTTGTTTTTTTTCACCCGATTTACATTTAATATTAATCAATAATTTTCATTATCCTGTTATTCAATCTGAGTTAATGGCGGTACATTATTGTCAGCTCCGTCATATCCTATATTCTGGTTAATAACTCCTTGTGTATTGGCCGTAATTACACTTTGAGGTATAGGCCAAAGCACGTGATGAGGATCCATTACCACATAATTTGCCAACACATTAAGTTCCGTTTGATAATACGTATTATACTTCATTACCCTATCATAAAACCAGCTCTTTTTACTAAAATCCTGCAATGTATACCCGTTCATACCTGCTTTTGCCATCATATAAGATACGCGTACCAATTCGGAATGCCTAGGTTCTTCTGCGAATAACTCACGAGCACGTTCATCAAATATAAAATCAATCGTTACTTCACCTGCAGTGACAGGTTTAGCCTTTGCCCTAAGTCTAACTTTATTTATATCATCTGCGGCAGCTCCCATATTTCCTTGCCAATAGTATGCCTCCGCCCTCAGCAAGAATGTTTCAGCCAGTCGGAAAATATACCAATCACCGTTACTTCCCATAGGATTTATTGCCGGGTCGGGAGCCGGAACATACGTTATATAATGTGGAAAAGCAAATGTATAATAAAATGTATCTGCTAATGCCGCAAAATATTCGGGGTTTACCGGTTTCCCATAATCTACCGATTTTGGGTTATTATATTTCAACTCATGCATATCCACCCAATTTTCATCAGCCCGACGCATATCGGATGTGTTTTCCCAGGTATCTCCCTTATAAGACCAGATATCAAACCTATAATAGGGTGTATTTACCAGATTCGGATTTGCTTCTCCATATAAAGCCTTATATTCGCCTCCATAAACCATACCCTGCTTTCCTTCACTATCTAATACAGCCGGATACCACCAGCCACAATTGTAGTTTCGCATGGTACGAAGTCCGGCAGTTTTAGCCTCAGCCGGGGCCTCAAAACGGTCGATACAAGCCAGGATTGTTTCAGTATTTTCACTCAAATTAAAATTTTCAGGACGATGCAAATCCCACATTAAGTTATATTCCGGCATATCCAGGTCTTTTCCAAACCGATGCTCCATTAATGCATACGAATAGTCATTAATGACATGATCGGCAGCTTCTATGGCTTTATCATACTTCATATTTGCCAGATAAACCTTTGTCAGAAGGTGGTACCCGGCTCCTGCAGAAACACCACCTGCCGGCGTAGATTCCGGTGTTGGAAGATATTTAACTGCAAATTCCAGATCTTGTTCCAACTTTTCCAGGATTGTCCATCTGCTATATGTTGCAAAATCCAGTTTCGGCCCGAACAATTCTTCCAGAATCAAAGGTACATCTCCATAGTTGTTCACCAACCGATAATACCAATAAGCCCTATGCCACAAAGCTTCAGCAACTAATGCATTTTTTTCGTTTTCGTCTTTCCACTCAATATTATCAATACGGGATATTAAGACATTTGAATTTTTAATAAATTCATATGCACGGGTAAACATTGTCAGGAAAGGATAATAAGTAGAACTGCTAGGTGTCAATTTCCTAAAATCCAATTGAACCAATGGAACACCTAAATCGGACGCAGCCATCTCAGAACAAATAAAATGTCTCTCTCCTGTGTTATCAGCCCTCAAATCCTTACGCATGGTCAGGATCAAAGATTCAAAACCGCCCTTGTCTGTATATACATTTTCAGGTGTGTAGAAAGAATGCGGCTTAGGGTCCAACCATTCGTCCGAACAAGATGTGTGGAAAAAAGCAGCAAAAAATGATAAAAATATAATTATACGTTTCATATTACTCTGTTTTTAAAGTGAAACATTCACGCCAAAAGTATAAGTCCGGGGAAGAGGAGTATTCAATGATTCAGGATCCCATCCCATCCAGTCTGTAAAGCAATAAAGATTACGGATAGAAAATGAGAAACGTGCACTATTTACAAACAGCTTTTTCGCAATCGCTTCCGGTAAATTATAGCCGACCGAAACATCTTGTATCCTCAAAAACGATGCAGGTTTATAAACCTGGAAATCTCCCCCGTATGAACTTGTACTCATCCTGAGTCCACCCCATTCCTGATTACGATTTTCCGGTGTCCAATATGGAAAATCAAATTCATTAATACGATTATACTCATAACCATCTCTACGTTCGGCCAAAGATGCACGGGCTATATGGCCTAAATCCGCACGAAGAAAAATTGAAGCCGTAAAATGTTTCAGAAACGTGAAATCGTTACCAAATCCCAAGCGAAAACGTGGACTGGTATACCCGATAAACTGTTTATCCATCTTATCTTCGTATTTTCCGTTATCATCCAGATCTTCACTCTTAAAATCGCCCGGTGCCAAATTATACTCTTTAGCAGCCTCAGCCTCTTCCATCTGCCATACACCTACGATATTATATCCCCATACCCGGTCGATAGACTGTCCTGGAAACAATCCATTTGTATAATCAGGTAATTCGCCATTGTGTTTTTTCCCCATCAATATATACTCGCCATAATCGCCAAATAACTTTTTAATTTTATTTCGATTTAAGGAAAAAACCAAGTTACTATTCCAACTAAAGTCCGGATTGTCTATATTCTGTGTATTTACAGTTAATTCAAAACCTTTGTTACCCAATTCACCTAAATTTGTAGTAATATTGGAGAAACCTGTCAATTCCGGAAGCTTACGGTCCATTAACAAATCGGTTGTTGTCATTGAGTAAAAATCCGCAACAACAGAAATTTTATCATTCAACAAAGACATATCTATTCCAAAATTGAAAGATTCCGTACGTTCCCATTTCAAATTCGAGTTTGCCAGGGAGGTATTGTATACATTTGAAACAGCATTTTTCCCATCATAATACAAACTGGAAGTTACTGTAGCCAATGCAGAATATTGTCCGATGGATCTATTTCCGTTTACTCCCCACGAAGCCCTTAGCTTCATTGCATTTACATATGGGACTTTAAAAAACTTTTCGTCAGATACTCTCCATGCCAAAGCAACTGCAGGGAAAACAGCGTACGGATTTTTTTGTCCGAATGCAGAATATCCGTCCTTTCTAACAGAAGCTGTCAACAAGTATTTCCCCATCAAAGTATAGTTTAGTCTGGCCATTGCAGCATTTCCCGTCAATTCTGTATCATTATTTTTCACTGAAACTTTTTGTGCCTGTTGCAAAGCGCTCCATCCAAGATTAGCATTCGGGGCAAAAGTTTCTCCGGTCATATCCGACCCCCAATCCCTGAATCGCTCAGCACTATATAATAATGTCAAATCAAAATTGTGATCACCAAACTGTTTATTCCAACGAATGATATTATCTAACATCCATTCAAATTGGGAATACTCTGAACGAGTACCGTATCCTTTAGAATAAGCTATTGATCCGACATAAGTTTCGGGACCCCAGAAATTATAATCTTTCGAAAATTCATAACGAGGCTGAAAATTCATTTCATATTTGAAGCCAAAAGGAAGGTTTATTTTCGCAAACAAAGACGAGAACAATGCGTTTGCCTTTTTATTCCGTTCTTGCTCTTTACTTAAGAATGGATTTTGTACGCCCTGATAGCCAGACGGATACCACACCAGCGATTCATCTTCTTTATAAATAGAGCAGAATGGGCTAACTCTGGCTGTATATGATACTGAAAGAGGACTCTCATCTCTACTTGTAAATTGTGTATTTAAACCGACCGTCAGCCATGATGCAATTTTAAAATCCACATTCAGGCGAGTTCTCAAAGCCGAAAAACCTCCATCCCGAAGAATCGTTTCGTTATCATCATATCCCAAAGACCAGTAATAGTTTGTATTGTCCGTCCCTCCCGAAATACTTACATCATAACTTTGCCTCAACCCATTCCGAAATGCCATATCTGCCAAATCGATTGTATTCCCAGCCATAAAATTCTCATGCTCAGTGGGAAATAGATTCAGACGTGAACCCCATTCCGATTTATTGTCTGCACTCGGATTAGCACTTGCATTTCTCCATTCATCCAGTGATGTATCAGCAGGTAATTCATCCGGGTTATAATAGAAATACGGATATTTATTCGGGAACCAGGCAGTCATAGCATCTCTTCTATATTGCAGGAATCCTTCGGCATCATACCCTTTGAACTTCCGGTTTGAAGGTTGCGCCACGCCTATCTGGGCAGAAAAATTAATCATAGGTTTACCCTTTACACCTTTTTTTGTAGTGATAATCAATACTCCTGCAGCTGCTCTCGACCCATACACAGCAGCAGAGCTTGCATCTTTCAAAATATCAACAGCCTCTATATCGTTCGGGTTTATATCGCTTAGATTACCATTATATATAACACCATCCAAAACTATTAAAGGAGAAGTAGATGCTTTCAATGAAGTAGGACCTCGAACCTGCAATTTTGAAGCCCCATCACTGGCTGCACCCGATTGCTGTGCATAAAAACCGGCAACTGTTCCCAACAGCATATCAGATACCTGGGTTTTAGCCTGATCTTTATATTTTTCAGCATTTAACCTCACAACAGATCCTGTCAGATCTTTTTTTCTTACACTTCCATAACCAATAACCACTACTTCATCTAATTGTCCGACATCTTCCGACAAAGAAATGTTGAATGTATTTTTGAGACCGACAGTTACTTCTTTGGGCAAGAAGCCAATATAAGTAACAACTAGAATAGCATCCGGGCTGGTTTCAAGAGAAAAATTCCCATTCTCGTCAGTTATCGTTCCGTTCTGAGTCCCTTTTTCAACTACATTTGCCCCTATAACGGGTTCATTCAGATGATCTTTAACAATGCCGGTTACATTTTTCTTTTGCATTATCACCGGACTACCGGAACTTTCCTGTTTTGGTATAATCACAATATGGTTACCAACCAGTTTATAAGTTGCATTTTCACTTTGTAATAATTGTTCCAATATGCTGCCCACTGATTTCTCTTTGACTTTAACTGATACAATTTTATCTAAATTAATATCCTTTAAATCATACCAAAAAGAATAGTTGGTTTGTTCTTGTATACCCTTAAATACTTCGTTTATACTGACATTTTCCATATCTAATGTCACACGAGCCTCCTGAGAATACGAGGTTGCCGAAATAGAAAATACCGCTACAAAAAGAAGTAATATGGATATTTTCATAACATTTATACTTTTTTTATTGCATAAGATCTCGTATAACAGATCCCTGCTGCATAATTTTTGATACATTTGCAGTTAATTATTAAGCTGTTAATAATCGGTTTTCTGATTGTTGACAAATCTGAATTGAGGAATGTTGGCCCATTCCTCAATTTCTTCAAACATTAACTAGTTAACTTATATTTTCACTCATAGGCATTAGATTTTTTTAGGTTCGACAAGATTAACAAATTAATAGATATCTATTCTGTCATTAGTGGTTTTGTACTTAAACTTACCGCTGGACGACATAATTCCAAGTATTTCTTCTATTGATTTATTATTGCGGAAATCGCCTCCAAAACGCTTCTTTTTCAAGTTCTCGTCATGAATAACAATTTTCACATTAAAATTACGCTCTAATATTTTTGTAATTTCTTCAAAAGTTTCTCCATTAAACACCAAACGCCCGTTTATCCAACTCAACGCATTGGCAACCATCTGATGATCTATAATAATCTGTCCGGACACCCTATTATAAACTCCTGTCTCCATCGGCTTCAATATAATCGGTTTTACACTTCCGTCCTTAGACAGAGATACTGAACCGTTAAGTAAAGAGACTTTCACATCTTCATTCTCCGGATAAGCATTTACATTAAATACCGTACCCAATACAACAACATCCACTTCTTTGGTTTTCACCACAAAAGGCAGTTTTTCGTTTCGTTCAACTTCCAAATAAGCTTCCCCCGAAAGCAATAATTGCCTGTTATCTTTTCCAAAACCATTATTATAGCGAACCGTACTACCGGAATTAAGCCATACCACAGTGCCATCAGCCAGTTTCAATTTTGTCTTTGAGCCGTTTGGGCTTGTTATCTCTGACAAAACCAAACCTTCGTCCCTACTACTTTGTATGTTAAAATATAAGATCGTATAGTAAGACAAAAGAATAAACGGAATCAATACAGCAGCTACTGCAACTGCTTTACGCCATAATGGCATACTATGTTTTATTTTTTGTCCATTTGCAGAATGAATTCTTCTCTCAAAAAGAATAAATGCTTTTTCATAGTCAAACGGAAACTGGTCATCTGCCACCGAAGATGCGTTCCATATATCTTTCATACTTTCATAATATAACCGATGTTTCTCCGATTCATCCAGCCATTTATTCAGCACAGCTCTATTATCATCTGTTATATCATTTGAAAAACAGTCGATTAACAAGTCATCCCAGTATTCTTTATCCCGAATTTGCATATATATATATAGTATGTCTATATAGATATGACAAACGAGAAAACAAATCAGGTGATAAAAAATGAATTATTTTTTATTTAAAACGGGAAAAATATAAACAGAAAAGTAAACAAATAATCTTTTAGATCTTTTCTCAGTTTACTAAGCACCAAACGAATGTGATATTTCACAATATCGACAGTAAGTCCTTTTTGCCGGGCTATTTCTTCATACTTCATTTTATCATTACGGCTCATCCAAAAAATTTCCCTGGACAATTCAGACAAAGAAGAGATAGACTTCTCAATTTGCTCTTCTAATTCCTTTTCAAGCAATGAGCACAGCGGATGTCCATCCTGATTGTAATAAGTTTGTTGCTCACTTGTCAGTTTACCAGACAATGTTTGAAGCAAATCATTATGCCGTGAGCAATGAGCAAGATAGTTTATACAGGTATTCTTCACAGCTTTCATCAAATAAGCCCGCAAAGATTGATTGATAGTCAAAGTACCGCGACCTTCCCATAGATTAAAAATGACATCACTGACCAGTGATTCAGCAATAAAACTATTATTTACATAACTATATGCAAAAGCACAAAGAACCTTATAATGAAGTCTGTAAAGTTCTTTGTATGCAGTCTCTTCTCCATTACGCAACCCTTCTACCAGTTCATATTGCTGTATATCCTTCATCTACATATCAGGCATATCTATTCGTCAAAAAGGCATATATGATTTATTCTCAAAATTCGTGTGTTGTCCGTCCATTTTCTTTGCCTCCTCGCCCTCGGGATTCAATTCAATAGACTTTTTCAAGTCTTCAAAAGCCCCCTCTTTGTCGCCTTTCATATTTTTTGCCCGTCCACGTTCGGCATAAGCCTTTCCAAACGCAGGATTCATATCGATAGCATCATCGAAAAAAGAAATAGCCTCATCTAATTTATCCTGAACGATTAACAGCTTACCAATTAAAAGGCTTGCATCTTCATTAAAGGGATTCAGCTCAAGAACTTTTTCAAAATCGGCCATCGCCCCCGTTGTATTCCCCTGTGCTTCATAAATACGGCCTCTCAACAAAAAGGCTGATTCTTCTTCCGGAACAGATTCGATCACTTTTTCAACATCAGCTAAAGCTTCCTGTAGCTGCGACATAGACAATAGAACTTCTGCACGGAGCAAATATGCCTCGAAGAAATCATCTTTCAAAGCAATCGTTTTTGTAAGGTCGACAACGGCTCCCAGTAGATCTCCGGTCGTCTTTTTAGCTTTTGCCATCAAATAATGGGGCACATGGTTTGTTGCGTCTAACTCTATTACATGTTGGCAAACCGAAATCGCTTCGGCATCTTTATCCAACAAAAACAAAATATTAACCCGTGTAAGCAGCGTATTAATATGGTCGGGTTCCAGTTCAACCATACGGTCTAATACAGCCAAAGCCTTTTCCTGTTCGTTGGCTACAATATATGCACTGACAAGGTATGTCATAGTTTCAAAATCTTCCTGTATATTCAATGCTTCCGTAAAACATTTAACAGCATAAGCAACCCGCCCCATTTTTTGGGCACGCACACCATCGTACTTTAATATATCAAAATTCTTTTGGTTGTTTTTTACTTTTTCTTCTTCCGGATTTTCCGCTTTGGCAGAAGAAAACAATGATTTAAGAAATCCCATACTTTCCCGATATTAGTTTCGCAAATGTAAACAAATTACTCATACCACCACAAACGATTCATAAAAAAGGATCATCCCGATCATTTTTCCAAATCCCCCTGATGATTTTCAAAAAACACCCCGATGATTTTATCAATACATTCCGTTCTGACCGGAGACAAGATATTTTGCAAAAAAAACGAGATTCAATTACGATACATTAACATTGTCTGAAAAACGATAAGAATCAAAACAACTAGTTAAATAACGCACTTCCTGCTTTTTATAATTCAATCAAAAACGGCTTATAGTCATATTTTATACCTATATTTGTTTATATAAGAATTTATTTAAAAAAAAGTACATATAATATTGTGTAGTTTTGCAACGCCTCGTACTTCAACAGATCAATAAACATAATCAATATCAAACGCTAAAATAACAATTATGAAGAACCTTTATTACACATTCATATTAGCCGGTTGCATGCTTATAGCCTGCGACAAAGAAAACAACAACGTTGATCAACCCGTTCTGCCACCTGAACCAGACCCGGCACCCGAAGTTCCGTCCATAGAAACATATCCACGGATAAAGATAGAACTAAACGAAAGCGAACAACAAATAGTAAATACGACAAACTCATTTGCTTTCAGTCTGTACAAACAATTACAAAATGCACCAAAAGAGAATAATGAAAACATACTACTATCTCCTTTTAGCCTGAACATTGCATTAGCGATGCTTGCCAACGGAACGCAAGGAGATGCACTGAAAGAAATAACAGATGCAACGGGACTGAAAGGCTTCTCCATAAATGAACTAAACAGTTACTATCAGAAAATGACGGAAGGACTAAAGAAAGCAGACGGAGGTGTTGTTTTCTCGTCTGTTAATTCGATGTGGAGCAACAAAAACATCAAACTGAAAGAAGATTATGTAACCGCCAACAAAGCGGTATACAATGCCGAATGCTTTGAAGTAGACTTTGCAAACCCTTCCACTGTAAACGATATTAATAAATGGTGTGCAGACAATACGAACGGAAAAATTGACAAAGTATTGGAATCGACAAGCGTAAATGATTTATTATATCTGATAAATGCCTTGTATTTTAGTGCAAAGTGGACCAATGAGTTCCAAAAAGAGAGTACTAGGGAAGGTGAGTTTACACAAAAAGACGGTTCCGTGGCAACAGCTAATTTTATGCCACAAAAGGGTGAACGTCCTTATTTTAGAAACAACCTGTTTGCTTCCACCAAGTTGGAATACGGCAACGGAGCATTCTATATGCAACTGATTCTACCAAATGAAAATTACACTACAGAGCAAGTGATAGACCAACTGAAGGAACCCGGATACTGGCAAGAGTGTAATAAATTCTCCACCTACATTGTAGATTTAGCTTTACCACGCTTTAAAGTGACCGGAAAAGAGAATCTTATTACCGCTTTAGAGGCTTTAGGAATAAAGAGGATATTTACGAATAAAGCTGATTTTTCACTCATAACAGATTATGATGTAGTCGTTACTAAAGTAGAACAGCATACTTACTTAACCGTAAACGAAGAAGGATCGGAAGCGGCTGCTATTACCTATGACAGCCTTGGGCCTACAGACTTAGAGCCCGCAACACCGCCATCTGCAGACTTCATTGCAAATCGCCCGTTTTTGTTTATGATATGCGAAAGTTCCACAAATACGATTCTGTTTATGGGGGAAGTAAATTCAATATAATACATATACGTTACTCTACGATTCTAAGACAGCCCGTTTTGTTTCAAATTAAAACAAAACGGGCTGTCTGCACTTAGAAATACAAACATAAAGATAACCAGCTATTCCGTTTTTCAATTTTTTAAAGAATTTATCTTACAAAGTATAAGAGTATTTATTTATTTTTGCACTAGTTTTCAATTTGTATTCAGACGGATATACCTCTGTAAATACCTTAAAATAAATACCATTAAAAAAATATGGAAAACTTAGAGACAGGACTACTATTGATGGTAGTCGGAATGACTACTGTATTTGCCATCCTACTAATTGTTATTAACTTGGGGAAAGGGTTGATAGTATTGGTGAACAAGTATGCACCCGAAGAAGCATCTATCCAAAAACAGACTCCCGCAACCCGCATATCCCCTCAGGCCGGATCAGCATCAAATCAGGAAACAGCCGCAATTGTTTCTGCCATAAGTGTTATAACGGGAGGGAAAGGTAAAGTTGTTAAAATAGAAAAAGTATAACATTGTTACATTATATAATATCATGAAAAGAGAAATTAAATTCAGTCTGGTTTTCCGCGACATGTGGCAATCAGCTGGAAAATATGTTCCCAGAGTTGACCAACTGGTAAGGGTAGCACCTGCCATTATAGAGATGGGATGTTTTGCCCGTGTAGAAACCAACGGCGGTGGCTTTGAGCAGGTTAATCTGCTCTTTGGAGAAAATCCCAACAAAGCCGTTCGCGAATGGACAAAGCCCTTCCACGAAGCAGGTATTCAGACACACATGCTAGACCGTGCGCTTAACGGTTTGCGTATGAGTCCGGTTCCGGCAGATGTCCGCCAGTTGTTCTACAAAGTAAAAAAAGCACAAGGCACCGATATAGCCCGTACTTTTTGCGGTTTGAACGATGTGCGCAATATCGCACCTTCAATCAAATATGCCAAAGCAGCAGGTATGATCTCACAATGTTCGTTGTGTATCACCCATTCACCTATACATACTGTAGAGTATTACACCAATATGGCGCTGGAACTGATCGAGCTAGGTGCAGACGAAATCTGTATCAAAGACATGGCCGGTATCGGACGTCCGTATTCATTGGGACAAATCGTAGGTAACATCAAAGCTAAATATCCCGAAATTCCTATTCAATATCACAGCCATGCCGGCCCCGGTTTCAATGTAGCTTCTATTCTGGAAGTATGTAATGCCGGTTGCGATTATATAGACGTGGGTATGGAACCGCTTTCGTGGGGTACAGGCCACGCCGACCTGCTAACCGTACAGGCAATGCTGAAAGATGCCGGCTACAAAGTACCGGAAATCAATATGGAAGCCTACATGAAAGTACGCAGCATGGTACAGGAATTTATGGACGATTTCCTCGGCTTATATATCAGTCCTAAAAACCGTTTGATGAATTCGCTACTGATCGGCCCCGGACTGCCGGGAGGTATGATGGGTAGCCTTATGTCTGATCTGGAAAAGAATCTGGAATCAATCAACAAAGGACGCACCAAGAATAATAAGCCTCTTATGACACAAGATCAGCTTCTGATCAAATTATTCGACGAAGTTGCTTTTGTATGGCCACGTGTGGGTTATCCTCCACTGGTTACCCCATTCAGTCAATATGTAAAGAATCTGGCGTTGATGAACGTCATGCAGATGGAAAAAGGAAAAGAACGCTGGAGCATGATTGCCGATGACATCTGGGATATGCTTTTAGGCAAAGCCGGACGCCTGCCGGGTAAACTGGCTCCCGAACTTGTAGAGAAAGCCAAAGCCGAAGGACGAGAGTTCTTTGAAGGCAATCCGCAAGACAATTATCCGGACGCTTTGGATAAATACCGCAAGTTGATGAATGAAAAACAATGGGAATGCGGTCAGGACGACGAAGAGTTATTTGAATACGCCATGCATCCGGCTCAATACGAAGCCTACCGTTCAGGTAAAGCCAAAGTGGAATTTTTGGCCGACGTAGCACATCGCAAAGCGGAAAAAGAGGAAGCCAAAAAGCCGGCACCCCATGACGCACCTGCAACAATAGCTATGCCAACAACACCTCAGGTGATGAATGTAGATGTGAACGGACAAACCTATCGCGTAACGGTTGCCTTCGGTGATACTACCAACGCTGCTGCACCGGTAGCTTCTCAGCCAGCCTCCGCACCTGCCGCTCCGGCAGCAGCAGGAAACGGAAAGGAAGTCCTTTCTCCGCTGGAAGGTAAATTCTTCCTTGTAAAGAATGCCTCGGAAGCTGCGGTTAAGGTAGGGGATACCGTAAAAGAAGGCGACGTATTATGTTACGTAGAAGCCATGAAAACATACAATGCCGTCCGTGCAGAATTTGGCGGAACGGTAACAGCTATCTGCCTGTCTCCGGGCGATGCAGTTTCAGAAGATGACGTATTAATGACAATCCGGTAATGAACGAAATATTTCAAAATCTATACAATATGACTGCGTTCAGCAACATTGTTGCTGAACCGCAGTTTCTTATCATGTATGCCATTGCTTTCATTCTGCTATATCTCGGAATAAAGAAGCAATACGAACCATTGCTGCTCGTACCTATTGCGTTCGGCGTGTTGCTGGCCAACTTTCCGGGTGGAGACATGGGTGTTATTCAAGCCGACGAAAACGGAATGATCAATGTACATGGCGTAATGAAAAACATCTGGCAAATGCCTTTGCACGATATTGCACACGAACTGGGATTAATGAACTTTATCTACTACATGTTGATAAAGACCGGTTTTTTGCCACCTATCATCTTCATGGGTGTAGGTGCACTGACCGATTTCGGTCCCATGCTCCGCAATTTGCGTCTTTCCATCTTCGGAGCGGCAGCTCAATTAGGTATCTTCACTGTCCTACTTGTTGCCATCCTGATGGGATTCACTCCCAAAGAGGCAGCCTCTTTAGGTATCATCGGAGGAGCCGATGGCCCTACAGCGATCTTTACCACCATCAAGCTGGCTCCTCACCTGCTCGGCCCTATCGCCATTGCAGCCTATTCGTACATGGCTCTGGTTCCGGTTATCATACCATTAGTGGTTAAATTACTTTGTTCAAAAAAGGAGCTTTCCATCAATATGAAAGAACAGGAGAAGAAATTCCCTTCATCCGTAGAAATCAAAAACCTGCGTGTATTGAAAATTATTTTCCCAATCGTTGTAACAACGGTTGTAGCCCTGTTCGTGCCCAGTGCCGTTCCATTGATCGGTATGCTGATGTTCGGTAATCTGGTAAAGGAAATAGGAACAAACACATTCCGTCTGTTCGATGCGGCATCAAACAGCATTATGAATGCTGCAACCATCTTCCTCGGATTATCGGTAGGTGCTACCATGACAGCAGAAGCATTCCTTAATTTCACTACGATAGGTATCATTATCGGTGGTTTTTTGGCATTCGCTTTATCTATCAGCGGAGGTATTTTCTTTGTTAAGATATTCAACCTGTTCACTCAGAAAAAGATCAATCCGCTGATCGGAGCAACCGGACTGAGCGCCGTTCCGATGGCCTCCCGGGTAGCCAACGAGATCGCTTTGAAATATGATCCGAAGAACCATGTATTACAATACTGCATGGCCAGCAACATATCGGGCGTAATTGGTTCAGCCGTTGCAGCCGGTGTATTGATTTCTTTCTTGGGATAATAGCTGCACAAAAGCGAATGCAGATGGCACAGACAAGCGCAGATTCACGCCGATTTTTTAAGACATAATATTTCTGCGCTTGTCTGTGTCGTTTGCATTCCATAAATACAGATTCCGGAACTGTTCAAAACATATGCCCGCACTGAAATTTCCAATTATTTACGTATATTTAGCGTCCATAAACGATCAAAAGAGAATCATAAATGAGAGTTTTATACGGAATCATTATTAGCCTGCTCTGTGCATTTACAGCCTATTCCCAAGCTGTAAAGCAAACATCCCTGAAAACAAAAGACTTTCAGAACTGGATGTCGAAACTTGCGGATAACACCCGCCTATGCCTGATTTCCATACCGGGAAGTCACGACAGCGGAGCCTGTCGCAATGGCGGCATTTTACTTCAAACACAAGATATAGACATTGCCTCTCAATTAGCAGAAGGAATACGTTGCTTTGATATCCGGTTGCAGGCTATGGAAGACGGCAAACTAGGCGTTTATCACGGACCTGCATTTCAGGATATTTATTGGGAAGAAAACGTTCTGGCAGACTTTATCCGTTTTCTACAAAAGAACCCTTCCGAAACTTTGATCGTATCGCTTAAAAAAGAAAATGGGAAAATATCCGATTATGCCCGGTCTTTATCTTCCACTTTAGAAAAACCGGAATATCAATCTTATTTCATTCAGGATTTTCGTCCGGACATTACGTTGGGAGAATGTCGTGGTAAAATTTTATTTATGCATCGCGACCATGCCATGAAGAACTATCCCGGAGTTGAATGCCTGGGATCGGTATGGGGAGACAACGCCACATTCAACATGTCTATGCGAGATAACAACGGGACAGAAGGACGTGCTATTGTAGAAGACGAATACCTTTATCCGTCAGATGAAAAAGCCGGCTATAAAACGCAAGTATGTATAGACAATATCAATAAAAGAGCATCCGAACCTGCCAACTCTGACCTTTGGGCTATTACTTTCGTAAGTGCAACTGCTGTTCCGGTCTCTGGCCCGATACATTTTGCCGAAAAAGTAAATGAACCTGTAGCCAAACATATCCGGAGGTTAGGGAAAAGCAGTTGTGGCATCGTTTTAATAGATTTTGCAGGTTCTGCAAAAGGGAAAATGGTAACGGAAGCACTTATTCAAAGCAATATGTAAATAAATGTACGAATATTGATTATATAAGAACAATTCAGCCTCACTATTTTTTATTAAATCGCAGATGTTAAAAAAATAGGAGATGAAGCAACAATTATCGATATTTTTTATTGGTGTTATATTATTTTCATGTGTCCGGTCCGGCTTTGCCAGAAACGGCTTAAAGGCAAACGACAATCATTATGCGCAGAAAGATTCAGCTGAACGCCGTTCTCTTATCAAAAAAGTATTAGATTATTTCGAAGATTCCAATAAAAACACAAAAAACAAACCGTTTGACTTCAGTATCATCGGCGGTCCCCATTATTCAAGTGATACCAAAGTAGGCATCGGGCTTGTCGCCGCAGGACTTTACCGTATGGACAGGAGAGATACTCTTCTTCCCCCCTCCAATGTCTCATTATACGGCGATGTTTCGACCGTAGGTTTCTTTCTTTTAGGAATACGGGGGAATAATTTATTCCCGCAAAATAAATACAGGTTAAACTATAACCTTTACTTTTATTCTTTCCCCAGCAAATTCTGGGGTATTGGATATGACAACGGTAATAACAACGACAACGAGAGTAAATACAAACGTTTTCAAGCACAGGTAAAAACAGATTTTTTATTCCGTCTTGCAACAAATTTATACCTTGGTCCAAGCATAAGTTTTGATTATGTACATGGTATGGATTTCAGAAAACCGGAATTACTGGAAGGAATGGCAATGACGACTTCCAATCTTACGGGAGGTATCATATTGTCTTATGACTCGAGAGATATGCTTACGAATGCAACAAGAGGATATTATCTAAAAGCAGAACAAAAATTCAGTCCCGCTTTTTTAGGAAACAAATATGCATTCAGTGCCACAGATATCCGCACCAGCATCTACCATACAGTATGGAAAGGAGGCATTTTAGCCGGAGAATTCCACTCTTTATTTAATTATGGGAATCCGCCTTGGGGATTAATGGCTATATTAGGCAGTTCGTATGCCATGCGGGGTTATTACGAAGGTCGTTATCGTGACAAAAATATAATGGAGATACAAGTTGAATTACGCCAGCATATATGGAGAAGAAACGGAGTTGTCGTATGGGTTGGTGCCGGCAATATATTCCATCAATTTGACGAATTACAATTTAAACATACTTTGCCGAATTATGGTTTTGGTTATAGATGGGAGTTTAAAAGAGGTGTAAACGTACGGCTGGATTTAGGATTTGGAAAAAATCAAACCGGATTTATATTTAATATCAATGAAGCATTTTAAGAATATATACCATGCTGTTTTTGATCAGCAAGTTCTATTTTTCTTTTTTTTATTTGTACTGATAGTACCCAATATATTCTTTCTGTTTACAGAAAAAATGTCTTTCCTTGCTAATTTATGCAATATATTGGTACCACTATCTTTCTATTGGTTCCTGATGTCTTTATCCGCCAAACCGGGGAAAGTGCTTTGGATATTATTTCCTTTTATATTCTTCGGGGCATTCCAATTAGTACTTTTGTATTTATTCGGCGAATCGATTATAGCCGTAGATATGTTCCTGAATCTGGCAACAACAAACTCCAGTGAAGCTATGGAATTATTAGACAATTTAACTCCTGCCATCATTGGTGTCTGCTTCCTATACTTACCAGCATTGGCTTTAGGGATTGCATCTATCTATCGGAAAGAAAAACTAACCGATAATTTTCTCCGCAAAGAAAAAACGGTTTCTTCTATTATTCTATCCACAGGTATTTTATTTACGCTTTTTACTTACCAGGTAGAGCCCGGATATAAGATACAAACAGACATGTTCCCCTTAAATGTTTGCTATAATGTCGGCTTAGCTATTCAACGCCAGCATAAACTCGAACTATACAAAACAACTTCTTCCGGCTTCACTTTTCAGGCAAAACCATCCCATGCCCAGGAAGAAAAAGAAATTTATGTTCTCGTCATAGGAGAGACATCAAGAGCCTTGAATTGGGGACTATATGGCTATGAACGCAATACAACCCCCCAACTTGCCCGGATAAACGGTCTGACAATTTTCAAAGATGCGCTGACACAATCAAACACCACCCATAAAAGTGTTCCCATATTGTTGTCGGCCGTATCTGCCGATAATTATGATTGCATATATAAACAAAAGGGTATCGTCACTGCTTTCAAAGAAGCAGGTTTTCATACTGCTTTTTTTTCAAACCAAAGGCCTAATCATTCATTTATCGACTTTTTCGGTGAAGAAGCCGACATATACGACTTCATTAAAGAAGACAGTCTGGATTCCAAATTCAACCCATCGGATGATGTGTTACTAGATATGGTTGAAAAAGAAATCTGGAAAAACTACAATAAACAATTCATTGTATTGCATACATATGGGTCACATTTCAATTACCAGGAGCGTTATCCTACTACTAAAGCGGCTTTTTTACCAGACCAGGTGGAAGGAGCAGAAGTCAAATACCGTACAAATCTCATAAATGCATACGACAATACGATTTGCTACACCGACGACTTTCTGTCCCGGCTCATAACAATACTGGATAACACACTGGCTTCGGCTGCAATGCTTTACACTTCCGATCACGGAGAAGACATTTTCGACGACAATCGGAATCTATTTCTCCATGCATCTCCCGTACCCAGTTATTATCAATTGCATGTACCTTATCTGATATGGATGTCCCAGCCTTATCTGGAAAATCATATTTCCTTATATAATACGGCAAAAGAAAACAGTTCAAAAGCCATATCCAGCAACTCGGTTTTTCATACTATGCTAGATATCGGAGGAATAAATACGCCTTATAAAAATGACTCGTTATCAGTAGTTAGCAAAGATTTTACAGAGCAAAAACGATTATACCTGAACGATCACAACCTTCCTATTTTACTGAAAGATATAAAGTTAAAAGAGACCGATTTTAATATGTTTCGTAAAATGGGGATTAAATATTAACTTTTGCATGCAAATAATTGCTTGTAAATGCTGTTATCACAAAATATTTAGCTTAATTTGTGACTTGATATAGGAAATATATCCTTTTCTTAAATAAGTGATTGTATATGAAGGACACCGTTGAGACTAATCTGCCTGTAGAAGAAACCGGCAAATTGGAAGAAGCTAAAGCTCCGGTTATCGGATCGGAAGAAACTCCGAATAATGTTGAAAACACAGTTTCGGAAGAAGAAGTTACTGCTGTCAGCAAGTTAACCAAAGAAGAAATTGTCAATAAACTAACAGAGTTAGTTGAAAAATCGGCAGAAACTTCCCGTAGCGAAGTAGAATCTTTGAAACAGACATATTATAAGATTCGCCGCAGCGAGGTGGACGAACTAAAGAAAGTTTTCCTTGAAAATGGGGGAGAAGAAAAGGATTTTGTAGCTCCTGAAGATGAAATAGAAAATCAAATCAAGAATTTACTGGCTACATATAAAGAAAAAAGGGCAGCTGTTCTTGCAGAAGAAGAACGTATAAAAGCAGAGAACTACACGCTTAAACTTCAACTGATTGATCAACTAAAAGCGTTAAGCGAAAGTCAGGAAGACTTCAACAAACTATATAACGACTTCAAGGATATTCAACAGAAATGGAAAGATATCAAAGCCGTTCCACAAGAGCATGTAAACGACTTGTGGAAAGAATATACAACTTACAGCGAAAAGTTCTACGATATTATAAAAATCAATAACCAGTTCCGTGACTACGACTTCAAAAAGAATCTTGAATTAAAGACAGCTCTTTGTGAGACGGTAGAAAAACTGGAAAATGAGCAGGATGTTATTTCAGCTTTCCACCAATTACAGAAACTGCACCAGCAATGGCGCGAAATTGGTCCGGTAGCGAAAGAGTTGCGCGAAGATTTATGGACTCGTTTTAAAAATGCATCTACAGTTATCAACAAACGCCACCAGGAACATTTTGAGAAACTGAAAGCAAAAGAACAGGAAAATCTGGAAGCTAAAACTGCAATCTGTGAAGAAATTGAAGCAATAGATTTCAGCACTTTGAAATCATTCAAAGACTGGGAGGGAAAAAACAAAGAAGTCATCGCCTTACAGGAAAAGTGGAAAACCATCGGTTTTGCACCAAAGAAATTCAATGTAAAGATTTTTGAACGTTTCCGCGCCGCTTGTGACATTTACTTTAATAAAAAGAGTGAATTTTACAAGGCCATCAAAGAGGAGATGGAAAAGAATCTCGAACTCAAAAAGGCATTATGTGAGAAGGTTGAAGCCTTAAAAGACAGCACAGATTGGAAAGAAACAACAGAGAAAATGATTGCATTACAGAAAGAATGGAAAACCATCGGTTCCGTAGCCCGCAAACATTCAGATACTATCTGGAAACGTTTTATTTCTGCTTGTGACTATTTCTTTGAACAAAAAAATAAAAATGTAGTCTCACAAAAGAGCATCGAACAAAATAACCTATCTGCAAAAAAAGCATTAATTGAAAAAATTAACAGCCTAAATGAAATAGACCCTGAGGAGGCTTTGGCAACATTGAAAGGTCTTATGTCCGAGTGGGGTTCCATAGGTTTCGTCCCATTCAAAGAAAAAGATAAAATATACAAAGAATATCACGAAGCTATAGACAAACAGTTTGACCGTCTGAAAGTAGACAAGAACGACCGTAAGATGCAAAACTTCCGCAGCAATCTGAATGATATGGCCAGCGGCGAACACAGCAAAGGCAAACTTTACGGAGAACGTGAAAAGCTAATGCGCATGTACGAACGCATGAAAAATGAACTGCAGACTTACGAAAACAACATCGGCTTCCTTAGTGTTTCATCAAAAGGTGGTGGCGGACTGTTGAAAGAGATGGAACGTAAGATCGAAAAGCTGAAGGAGGATATGGAGCTTACAATCAAAAAGATTGAAGCAATTGATGAAAATCTCGAATAAACCAAATTCAAAGACATAATAATTAATGAAGCCGTCCTCTCAACAAGACGGCTTCGTTATTTTATCTGCTATGACCAGAAAAATTCATTACTTTAATCCGGGCCATGAAACAGCCATACTTTTAGGAACAGAAAACTATACTCCGCCAGCCAATGTACAAAGAATGACAAAAGAGCTGGCTTTCTTGCCCGCATGGTATGCAAATCCGGAGGATTATGTACTAATAGATGAAATAAATTCTCTTCACTTTCTATCTTTACAACCCGAAGTATTTCATCCGTTTGCCACTCCTGTAATACCCAAAGAAATAAACAAATTTATTTCTTCTTCCGAAAAAACAGAAGCGGCTCCCTGGGGATTATCACCTCATAGCATCCAATTATTTGAAAAACTAAAAAAGAAATTTGCACTAAACATAGCTGTCCCAAGCTGGAAAGAAGAATACAAACGCTTGGCCGGACGGCAAACAGCAGCCGAATGCCTGGAGATGTTACGTAACTTATTACCAGGCATTTCAATTCCTTCTACCCCGGCATTTTGCACCCAAATTGATGAAATAAAAAAACACCTTACATTACACCATGCGCCCTTTATTCTGAAAACCCCATATTCTTCTTCCGGAAGAGGATTGCATTGGATAAACAGGCCTGAACTGACCGACAAAGACAAAGCCTGGATAAACGGGGCTTTCAACAAACAACGAACCATCAGTATAGAATACGGCCTGGATAAAGTACAAGATTTTGCTATGGAATTTTATTCCGATGGAAAAGGAACGGTAGAATACAAGGGTCTGTCTGTTTTCAACACAGAAGAGAAAGGTTCTTATTCCGGTAATATTTTACAGAATCAGGAAGACATGAGAGCCCTACTTTGTCGTTATTCGGACAAAGACAAGTTTCAACAAATTCAGAATGCTGTTTGTCTGGCATTACAAAAAATATATGGCAATATATACACGGGGTATTTAGGAGTTGATATGCTGGTATATAAAGAAAAGAACGGAAGTTATTCCATTCATCCCTGTATTGAAATCAATATGCGGTATACAATGGGAATGGTAGCCATCCGATTATTTGAAAAGTATATAGACTTCAAAAAGAAAGGTGATTTCTGTATTACCTACAACCATCAGATCGGTGAAGCATACGAAAACCATCATTTCATGGAAAAGGCTTATCCGCTAAAACTGGAAAACGGTAAGATTACAGAAGGTTATCTCTCCCTTTGTCCGGTTACAAAGGAAACCCGCTACAGGGCTTATATATTAATGACATAAATATCTATTGCCGGCATAATTGCTCTATTATCTCTATATCCTGTGGATATGCAGCTTGCAACTCTTTCTTCTTCGCCAATTCAAAGTCTGCATATTCAAAGCCGGGAGCCACAGCGCAACTTACCAAACTAAAACCATAAGGCTCTTTCAAACGAGCGGCAAACCATACTCCAGGCTCAATAGTTATCTGTAATTCCCCATCTTCCCTATCTGATAACTCGCGGACAACCAAACAACCTTGCTCAAACGAATAAATGAATAAAGGCTCTCCTTTATGGAAAAACCAGCTCTCGGGCGATTTAATACGGTGAAAAGCAGAAAAATCCTGACCTTCCAATAAATAATAAATTGTGGTAAGAACCCTTTTATCAGAAGGATACCCTTCAAGCGGTTTCCAACATTCAGGACGATATACCTCTCTACAATAACCTCCTTCCGGATGCGGAGTCATACCTAAACGTCCGATCCAATATTCGGCCAGCGTCTCATTTTCCATCATACCCATATTCATACCACAAACTATTTATCAGATTAATATAGTTCCTATAAAACATCCGTCAAAATTTGTTTAAATACCACCTCCCTGAAATTACGAGCTACCGGTATTTTATGTATTCCAATAAACAACTGGTTCCCTTCCAGACCTTCTACCATCAACTTATTCACTATATAGGAACGATGCGTTTGTAAAAACTGGACTCCAGGTAATGATTTCATGATTTTTTTCATGGAAGAGTGCACAGTAAACTTGCCGGAAGGTAAATAGATAACAATATAATTCTCCATTCCTTCAATAAAAAGGATGTCTTTCAAAAATACCTTGATCATCTGTTTGTCACTCTTTACAAACAAGTATTTATCAAGATTATTAGCCATATTCATCTCTTTTTGCAATATGTTGTAAACCTTGTTAACTGCTTTCAGAAACCGGTCGAACGAGATTGGCTTTAACAAATAATCTGTCACATCCAACTCATACCCCCGTAAAGCATATTGTTCGTAAGCAGATGTAATAATTACCTTCGGAGGATTTGCCAGTGTTGCCAAAAGATCCAGTCCGGAAAGGTAAGGCATCTCAATATCCAGCAAAAGCAAATCCGGCTGTTCCGTTTTCAATAACTTATCCAATTGAATAGCATCTTCGCATACACCGGTAAGTGTAAGAAAATCTACTTTCTCCACGTAAGAAACCAATCCTTTACGGGCCATTGGTTCATCATCGGTAATTACACACTTAACAGATTGCATCTTCTAACACAATAAACAATTTTACAACAAAAATATTATCTTCTTTACTAATTTCCAATGTATGTTTGCCAGGATATAACAGGGCAAGCCGCCTCCGCAGATTATCTAAACCGATACCGGCACGTTTACGAGTTTGGATAACAGAAGGCGGTATAGAGTTTGTTACACTAAAAAAGAGTCCGTTCTTTTCTTTTCGTGCAGTAATATCTATTTTATAATCACCTCCTACATATTTAAAAGCGTTCTCCAACAACGGTAATAATAGTAGAGGAGAGACTCTATACTTCTGCAAAGACGGATCAAAAAATGTATTCAGTTCCAGCCTCTCGTTTGCGCGGAGCTTCTGTAAGGCAATATAGGTATTCAAATAATCAAACTCTTGCTCCAATAACACTTTGTTATCTTCCGAATACAATTGATAACGCAGCAACTCCGACAACATTTCTATAGTACGCCGCGGCTCTTTATTCTTTTCATCTATCTGGAAATAAATCGTATTTAAAACATTAAACAGAAAATGAGGATGATATTGAGATTTCAAGAATTTCAGTTCCATTTCCAATTGGTCAGTTCTTATCTTTTCCAGTTGTAAAGTTTGCCGATGATAATCCGTTTCCAGCTGATTCGTACGAAGAATAATATAATAAATTAAAAAAAGTGGTATGTAAATCACATTGGCTACTACATAATCAGTAATAATATTCCCCATATATAAAACACCTAGCCGGTCACCTACAAACATTATCAAATTCATAACAACCAACAAGTTCAGTATTATCAGCATACATTCCGAAACAACAGATATTTTCAATTTCGGCCTTACCCGGGAAAGAAAATACCGACTGGCAAAATCAAAAGCGTAGCACATTACAATCGTAGTACATAAAGCAAATAGATGGTACTTCATAGGACCACTGCTCCACGGTATTTCATATCGCAACAAATCTGTGGTAAACCGAATACAGTTAAACATCACGACTCCAAGAAACAAAGGGGACAGAGCACGAAACAAAAACTTCATATATATTATTTTATTACAAATTTATCCTTTTACTTTCATCTATACTATTTTTTGAGCGACTCTCTTTTGCATTATATCCACTATTAAAACGGTAAGAAAATGAGATGCCGATAAGAGACTGGCTCTCGTGTTCTTTTACAGAGGCTTTCTGATCGGGTGTAACCACATCCATATTTCGATTGTACGTATTAAAAATATCTCTCGCATATAATTGTATGCTCCCTTTACCTTTCAGTATTTGCTTTTTGATACCCGCATCCATCTGCCAGACAGGAGCCATTAAAGCCTGTCCCGCAGCTATCTTGCTTCTATAAGAGACATTCAACTCGGCCGACCACCCTTTTCCAAAAGAAAACTGATTATTGAATCCTCCTACAAAAGCCAATCGTTTGCTTACTTGTTCCTCTCCGTCTACCAACCACCGAAAATGATTATAAATAGCAGATGCATTTACATTTATATCCCAGAAAGATGTAAACGGCAAATTAGAGGTACTGATACGCGGCCCCAAACTAAAAGCCGAAGAATAATTGGCCGGCGAAACCAGTATCCGGTTATCGTCCATCAACGAAAAGCTCTTTACTATTACATCATGAATGTGCGTAAAGAAAAAGCTTGCCTTAAACAACGTTTTATGAATATACGCAAACTCCAGGTTATTGGATAACTGGGGCTTTAACATAGTATTCCCTTGTTCATAAGTATAGTCGTCGAAGATGTAAATAAAAGGATTCAAGTCGCCGTAGTCAGGACGTACAATCCGCCGGCCATAAAATAAAGACAGACTACTTTCCCTAATGCTGAACAGCACTAACAGCGTAGGGAATACGTTTGTATAATGTTGTGTGAAAGAAGAGTCTCTTTGAACTGAGTTTCCCGATTGTTTTCCGGTAACCCGCGTGTTTTCTACCCGTAAACCGGCTTCTACATGTATCGGCTTGAAATCTGCTTTCAGCTGCAAATAGCCCGCATTAATGTTTTCTTCATACACAAAACAATTACTGATAGAAGTATTATAAATATACTCTCCATTTAGTACATCTGCATAATTTGCACTATTATCCAGTTTTACAAATGATGTCTTTGCACCTGCATCCAACGACCATTTATCGCCATGAGGTAAAGCCAGGTTCACTTGTCCTGTATACAGGTTTAATATCCCATTCATATGTCCTTGCAAAGAATCTCTTTTTTGTCGATCAAAAGTTGCATCATGAAATACGTCGTGCTGGAACTGATTATCATTATATTTAAAACGGAGGTAGTCAAAAGATGCATCCAACCTTTTTCCTTCCGAATCGAATTTATGAGTAAAATTTATTCCGACCGTCAGATTCGTAGTTTTCTTCCGGCTGTCATTCCATGTATACCGGGTTGAATCCGATTGCTCCCTTAAAGTTTTAAAATAGGAATCCATTGTCCCAACCCGGTGTTTATCATAATGATTACCATCAAAAGTGAAACCTAATGTACTACGATTTGTCAGATAATAATCAAGCCCTACACGATAATAGTGCATTTTGTTGAGGTCGCGCCGATAAGAATTCTGGTGCAGATTTAATCCGGTATCTTCACCTGTACGTGGATCAACAAACACACGGGCAATATTCATTTCATCATATTCTTGCCCCTGGTAGTAAGAATAAGTTGCAAACATATTAAACTTTTCATTCCGGTAATTCAGTGACGCACTACCATATCCGGTAGAATAACGCCCTTGAGTAAAGTTTCCGTTAAGCACGATATTCATTCCCCGGAGTTTGATCTTACGCGTATGAATGTCAATGACTCCCGAGTTACCGCTAGCGTCATAGCGTGAGGAAGGATGCGTAATAAGATCTATCTTTTCTGCTGTTGTAGCGGGTGTGGACTTCAATAGGTTTACCAGTTCCTGTCTGCTCAGATAGGTAGATTTGCCGTCCATCAAAATATTGATTCCGGATTGACCATTCAATATGATTGTCCCGTCATTATTCACAATCACACCAGGTAATCCGCGAAGGGCATCATACAGACTGCCCTGGTTACGAGCTACAGAAGCATCTAGCCGGAAAGTTGTTTTATCAGGCTGTATTTGTACTGACGGAAGTTTAGCTATTACAACTACTTCCTCAATCTTTTGGTCTGCAATTGTATCGGTTTGTGCCCACAACGAGCTTACCGAAAGATATATTATACTTAATAATAAAAGATAAACTTTACACATAGCACCTCTACTTTTGATTTTGATTCAAAAGTAGAGGTGCCACTTTCATTCTTCAAATAAATATGACGAATGGAATGGTTTTGTTGACTAATGGTTAAATCATCTACCCGGGAAGTGTCTCCTGTTTCAATTGTTCAACAAATTTATCTATCCGCTGCATTTCTTTAGGAATATCAATACCTTGCGGACAATGCTCGTTACACTGGTTGCACCCGGTACAGTGGTCTGCCTGGCGAAGTTTAGGTACACTACGATCATAACCAACCAAAAAGGCACGGCGAGCTTCCTTGTAGTTTGCATCTCCTTTACTTTGTGATACGTTACCTTCATTCACACATTTATTATAATGCAAAAGGACTGCCGGAATATCAATTGCATAAGGACAAGGCATGCAATATTTACAATCATTACACGGAATTGTAGGATATGCAATTATCAATTCTGCCATTTCCTCCAGAAAATCTTTATCGTCATCAGCCAGAGGTACAAGTGGAGCATATGTACGGATATTATCCTGTAAATGTTCCATATAAGTCATGCCACTTAACACCGTAAGAACATTCTCCGGCGAACCGGCAAAACGAAAAGCCCATGAAGCAACACTATCATCAGGACGACGTTGCTTTAGCCGTGTTATAATATGATCCGGCAAGTTGGAAAGCCTGCCCCCCAATAGTGGTTCCATAATAACAGCAGGGATTCCGCGTTTTTCAAGTTCTCCATATAAATATTCGGCATTGACATTTTGGGCAGTAGCATGCTTCCAATCGACATAATTCAATTGTATCTGCACAAAGTCCCATTTAACCGAATCATGCATGGCCAGGACCTGATCAAAAACGGTCACATCCCCGTGGAACGACCATCCGAGACGACGGATACGACCTGCCTCACGTTCTGCAATCAAAAAATCCAATATTCCATTGTCAATATAACGCCTGTTAAAAACCTCCATTCCACCACCACCAATAGCATGAAGCAGATAATAGTCAAAATAATCGGTTTGCAAATCTTCAAATGATTTCCGGTACATTGCTATAGAGTTCTCTCTTGATGAATTAGCAAAGTTGGATAATTTGGTAGCAATAAACAACTTCTCACGTGGATGCCGTTTCAGAGCAATACCCGTAGCCTTTTCCGACCAACCTTGTACATACACAGGAGATGTATCAAAATAATTCACACCATGTGCAATTGCATAATCCACCAATTCATTTACCGCATCCTGATCAATCAGATCACCATTGCCATCAGGAGAAGGTATTGTCGGCCAACGCATACATCCATACCCTAATAAAGAAACTTTATCTTCATTACCTGGCAGAACACGGTATGTCATCCGGTCTGTAGGAACAGCAAGAGAAGCATTTCCTACAGAACTTTTCTCCGGTTTAGAAGTACAACCATAAAGTGTAGCCGTTGTAGTAGCTGCAGTAAGTCCTACAATATTTAAAAATTCGCGACGATTTATGTTCTTATCTTGTTCTTTCATGTTGTTAGTCTTTATAAATAAATTATATAATCCGGTGAACCAAATGCCCCTCCACATAAATAGCAGGATATGGACGCGAAGGGCAAAGATTTTCGCAGGCGCCACAACCTATGCAACGCTCTGTATTAATAACCGGAATCTTATGTGAAGTTTTATCATCCTGATTAATTGCAATCATTTGGATTGCTTCTGTTGGACAATGACGTGCACAATTTCCGCACTCTACCCCATCTGTATTAACCACACAATATTCCTTTAACCATACGGCATGTCCAATCTGGATCGCTGATTTATCAGCTTTTGTTATCGGGCGTATGGCTCCAGCCGGACAAACTTCTGAACATTTGACACACTCAGGCCGGCAATAGCCGCGTTCATAAGACATTTCCGGTTGCATCAGAGTCATCAAGCTATCTGAAGGACTCAATACTTGATTCGGACAAACCGTAACACAAAGCTGGCATGCCACACAGTGCTGCGTCATATTACGAACGCTTAACGCCCCCGGAGGCGCAAGTGGTGTTTGACGCAGAGGAGCTTTCCGTTCTTTAATCGGCGCAAGTCCTCCATCCTTCTTCATCTCTACATTTTTTATCTTTTTCTCTTGTGCTTTCAAGGTACTCGCCATTGCCGTCAAGATTGTTGCAGATAAAGCTCTTCGGCGAGACAAGTTTATCGTCTGTTCCAACTTTTCGTCACTCTTCTTCCTCTCCATCCATACAGGCTTGTAAGTTATCGCTTCGCGCTGGCAATTATCTACACAATTCATACAAACCACACAACGGCTATTGTCTATTTTATGTTCTCTCGAATTGATACATGCCGCTTTACAGCGACGCGCACAAAGCCCACAATTATTACATTTATCCGTATCTATTGTAAAACGAAACAATGAGAAACGAGAAACAAAACCAAGTAGTGTCCCAACTGGGCATATGGTATTACAATACGTACGACCATTACGAAATGCCAATACGACAAGAATTAAGAATGTTACCAGAGCAATTACTAACGTCGACAAACTCTTCATCCAAACCTCTGTTTCATAAAATGCATAACTGTTTGCACGTTCCGCTAAATAAGCCAGCATATTATTGCCCCATAGCCAAAGCGGATTAAACAAATTATTAACAATCCGCCCGTAAGAACTATAAGGAGCCAATAATGCTACCGCCGAATTAAACCCCATTACCATTGCAAGGATAAACACCGCTAATACACCGTAACGCAACCATGACATCTCAGGCGAATATGAATACGGCAATCTCTTTCCTGCCTTTCCTATACGGGCTAATATATCCGAGAATACACCCAGAGGACAAATAACAGAACAGTAAATACGTCCAAACATGAATGTAAGAGCCAGCAGAAACAAAACAATTCCAACATTGAGAGCCAATAAAGCCGGAAGAAACTGTATCTTAGTCATCCAGCCAAACCATGCATGTATTGTTCCTGTAAAATCAAGAAACAGAAGAGTAATAATTGATATGAACGCAACAGCCAATATCAATCTGATTTTTCGTAGCATACTGTAGATATTATTTATTATTAATACAAAGATTACAGAACAAAATTAACAAAAAAAGAGCTTTTTCATTAAAACGAAAAATAAAGAATTTATCACGAAAAAGGAGACATCCTTCATCGGGCATCTCCTCTTTCTTGTGTGGTTTTTACATTTTAAAGTCACAAAATAATTTCTGATCTACATTTATATAATCTTAATTTTGGATAACTCAAAACAACCTAAAAAGAGTTATTATACATTATTCACCATCCAAGATTTAAACTCGGAAGCTTTATTTTTACTTATATAGACACGCTCCGGAACTTCTACATCCAATGTCACAAGAAGGCGGCTATCAAACCATATCGTTATATTCGTGACGCTATCCCTGTTAAGAATATATTGTTTATTTGCCCGGATAAAAGTTGCCGGACTCAATGTTGGCATTATTTGCTCCAATGTCTTGGAGTATGGATATTTGCTTCCGTCTCTTAAATATATATACGTGCTTTTATCTGACGTATAAAAAAAAGAAACTTCATTCAGATTTACTGGTAACAGCCTGTCTTTATATGGCACTAACAGTTTATCCTTATATTTACGTGCAGGAGCAAGCTGCGCCAATCTAGACAAATATTGGATGACATCAAGATGTGTCAATTTACTATATTTTTCCAAAGCATGCTTCACGTCTCCAACCTTCACAGGCTTCAGCAAATAATCTATACTATTCACCTTAAATGCTTCTATTGCATATCTGTCATAGGCTGTTGTAAAAACGACAGGGACTTCCAATTTTATTTTATCAAAAATAGTAAACGCTGAACCATCCGATAAATGAATATCCATAAATATTAAGTCCGGTAACAGATTAGACTGCAACCAGCAAACTGTTTGAGTAACACTCTCTGTATTGCCTGTTATTTCAATATCCGGTGCAACTTCCGAAAGAATACCTATTAAATTTTCGTAGGCCGCAGTTTCGTCTTCAACAATCAACACTCTCATATTCGCTGTTTTTAAAAGGCATATTATTTTAAAGGAAGATAAACACGAAACGTTTTCTCATCACACTCTACCCGTATTTGTTTGTTCATTAATAAACTAAAACGGTTCTCCAGATTTTTAAGTCCTGTACCATTCGTATCTGATTGAGAGAGCTTGGGATAAACAGGGTTTGACACTACCAGCTCATCATAATCATTCAGATAAATTGAGATCAACATTTTATGTTCGCTATCTATCATATTATGTACAACTATATTGTCTACCAGTGGAAGCAGTGAAAGAACAGGCAACATCAACATATCTTTTTTTTCTTGATTCACATTTATTGAAAAAGCAAGTTTATTCGCAAAACGAACCTCCATTACATATTGAAAAGATTGTATAAACTCCAACTCTTCCCTCAATATTACCAGACCTTTCCGGTCACTTTGGAGCAGATAGCGAAAAATATCAGACAATTGATGGACATACATCAGTGTGTGGTCATCGTTCTTTTTCCGAATTAACGACTGTATTCCATTCAATGAATTGAAAAAGAAGTGCGGATTAATCTGGTTCGCCAACGCATTACAACGGCTTTGCAGGTTTTCAAAACGAAGACGTTCAATCTCTTGCTCTTTTTCTCGCTGGCGAGAATACATCATTGATATATAACCGATAAAAGTACATAAAGTACATAAGGTAAAGAACTGGGAAATCAACGTGCTGCCTCTAAAATCCGTAAAGAAACCGAAAGAAGATATCCAAAATGAAACCGAAGCAAAAACCAGATATGCTACAAGAGAATAGATAAAATTACGGATAAACCTTTCTTTAAACTGGGCAGAAGGTATTTTCCTCAAATTATAGCGTATCAACCAATATATTAATCCCCAGAAGAAGAATATACGATAACTAAAATAGAGAAAAAAGACCATATAGCCAGACTCATTCAGCAAATCCAGCTGCCACGGAAGACAAGATATGTTTGGATATATAATGAATACTGTGCTAACTAAGCTAGCCCATGGAAGATTCCGGGTGATATATGCATCAAATGAGTCCATAACCATCTATTTTCTTACTTACAAAGAAAAACAAAATAATTTCTACTTACCTGCTTTAAATAAGCAAAACGAAAAAAGAAGGTATAATAACGAAAAGAAAATAATATTGCAAGCATAAAAAAGCCCCGTGTACAAATATACGGAGCTATGCACTTAAAAATTAGAACTTATGACAATTTTAGCGGTTATGCTTAATAAGGTTCATAAATTCCTCACGGGTTTTAGCTTGTTGAAAAAAACCGGTAAAGTCGGAAGTCGTAGTCAAAGAGTTCTGTTTTTCTACACCACGCATCTGCATACACATGTGCTGTGCTTCAATAACAACCATTACCCCTAAAGGATCGAGTGTTTTCTGAATACAGTCTTTAATCTGCATCGTAAGGCGTTCCTGTATTTGTAGACGACGGGCAAAAATATCTACTACACGAGGTATCTTGCTCAGGCCTGTAATATACTTTTTAGGAATATAAGCAATATGTGCTTTTCCAAAAAACGGAAGCATGTGATGTTCACAAAGAGAAAAGAAATCAATATCCTTAACGATAACCATTTGTTTATAGTCCTCTTCCTGAAACATTGCCGAACGAAGTACAGCTTCGGGATCCTCACTATAACCTTTAGTTAAAAACTGCATTGCTTTTGCTACGCGGAAAGGAGTTTTCAACAAGCCCTCACGCTTAGGGTCTTCTCCCAATAAACTAAGGATTGCGTTATAATGAACAGCTAATTCTCCCTGGACACGGGATTTTTCTTCTTCACTCTGTTTTAAAACCATCTCTTTTGTGTTATGCTTCGTATTAGTTCAACGGAATCTTAATTTCTTCTTTTACTATATACATCTCTTTTCCATATGAAGGAAATGCATCCATTAAAAGGCGCATCATGTGATAAGCTTCTTCATGTGAACGAAAATCCCCGACACGCAATTTCCAGAAAGGAGCATTATAAGTAACATAAGTAGGTACATCCGGAAACATTTCCTTAATTTCTTTCTCTTTACGGAATGCTTCATCTTTAGACTTTCTCTGGTTGTTACCGGAAAATACTTGTGTACGGAAACCTTGTATCTTCAGATAAGTTTCATTGTCTGTCTTCTCCACATTTGCTCCATGCATACGTGCACCAATCATGTTACGGATAGCGGAGGACTGATTTACTATTACCTGCCCTTTCCCATATCCGGATAATTGCAAATCATCGAATATAGTTGTAACAGGCCCGTCTAATGTCTGAGCAGAGATGCTTACTACACAAAACAGAAAAAATAAAAACGATATAATACAAGGAAATTTCTTCATCTGGACAAATGATATAGGGGCAACCTTCACCAGGCTGCCCTTATTTTATTTTGCTTAATTAAAATGCTTCGATAATAGGCATGAATTTATCAACAGCCAAAGAAGCGCCACCAATCAAACCGCCATCTACATTCGGTTTAGAGAACAATTCTTTTGCATTGCCTGCATTGCAACTACCACCATAAAGGATAGTGCAGTTGTCTGCAACTTCTTTACCATATTTAGCAGCCAACGTTGCACGGATATGAGCATGAATTTCTTCTGCCTGGTCAGACGTTGCAGTCTTACCTGTGCCAATAGCCCAAACCGGTTCGTAAGCCAAAACAATCTTGCCGAAGTCTTCAGCAGACAGATCAAACAAAGAACCTTTAATCTGAGCGTCTACCACTTCAAAATGTTTACCAGCTTCTCTTTCTTCCAATACTTCACCGATACAAAAAATAGGAGTCAAGCCATTAGCCAAAGCCAGATTTACTTTTGTCTTCAGGATTTCCGGAGTTTCGTGATAATAAGCACGTCTTTCAGAGTGGCCTAAAATAACATATTTTGCACCTGTAGAAGCCACCATAGCAGCAGAAACTTCGCCGGTATAAGCACCCGCAGCTTGGTCTGCGCAGTTTTCAGCAGCAACACCAATCTTATTTGTATCAATAACAGCTGCAACACTTGCCAAGTGAGTAAACGGAGTTCCGATAATTACATCGCAATTCGGAGTTTTGCCCTTCAATGCTTCGTTCAAACCTTTAGCCAATGCCAAACCTTCAGGAAGAGTAGTATTCATCTTCCAGTTTCCTGCAACAATATTCTTTCTCATAATTCTTATTATTTAATATATAATACAATAACTTATTTCTTTTCTGCCTCGTTTTTACCAGTTTTTTTCTTTCGGCGATTTCTCCCGAAATCATACATCCAAACGAGCAACAAAGGTACGGTAAAAGTTAATAGGTTGGTTAATAACAGACCATCTTCTTTAGCCACAGGCTCTTTTCCCAGCAGATAACCATCTATAACTTTTTTCAGATCTTCTTCTTGCGGAATATCGTTATAATGCCATTTTGCCAATACTGTACCTCCCTTTAGAAGCACTAAACCAGGATTAGAACGGATAATTGTTTTCAGCAATACTTCATCTGCCATGAGGAAGGGATATTCAGCTCCAGTATTATCACTCCATTCAGCTATAGCTGCCGGTGCAGAACCTGTCACACAGTAAAACGGAATATTGTTTTCCAAAGCATAATCGTAAAGATTATTTATTTCATCAATCCGTTCATCGCTCGCATGTTCCAGTTTAGGAGCTACCAACAGCAGCACTCCATCCTGATTATCCAATATTAGGTCTGTAACATCTTCGTCTTTGTCATTATAAATATTGAACGCTGCAACCGGAGGTATATATCCTTGCTTTATCAATTCTGTTTTTGAATCGACAAAAGTCCAGGTACTGTCATCTGCAGGAACATCATTTAATGAAAATTCCTGTTTTACACCATCTTTCTCATAAATGAATGAATAGCGATATTCGTCCTCCGGCGCACCTTCCGGTATAGACATCAAAGCCGGAATATTCGCTCCTACCTTATATGGACGAAAGTCCAAGATCGGAAGATGATTATAGTTATAATAGGCAAAACATACATTAAAAGCATAAGCAAACAAAGCTATAAACCAATATACTTTGTATGTATAACATTGCAATAATTTCTGATTATAAATAAATACAATTATCGCAGCAGCCAGAAGAAGAATATTTTTATAAAATGTCTGCCAGTTAGTTATAACCAACGCATCACCAAAACATCCGCAATCGGAAACCGGATTATAAAGTGCCAAATACAACGTCAACGGCGTCATAAACAGCATAAATACAAGCGTAAGGAAAGATGCATATCTGCGATATACCCCCAACAAAACACATACTCCCAAAGTAAACTCTGCAGCAGACAGATTAAAGGAGATTAATACGGAAAAAGATTGTAACTTGTCAAGCCCGAAAGAAGCAAGATATTCACCAATCTTGATAGCTCCTCCCATCGGGTCTACTGCCTTTACTGTTCCGGAAAAAATAAATACAAGTCCTATCAGTAAACGACAGCTCTCTGCAATGATTTTCAGTACTGTCTCTTTTCCTTTCATTGTTATTCCTCGCCGAATTCCAATTTAATCAAGCCAAACAAAGCATAATTCACCATATCCATATAATTGGCATCTACACCTTCAGACACTAATGTCTTGCCATCATGACTCTCTATCTGCTTTGTTCTGTAAATCTTCATAAGAATCAAATCTGTATAGGAACTGATACGCATACTACGCCATGCTTCATCATAATCATGATTTTTGGCATACATTAATTCTTTGGTTGCTGTGATGTATTTATCATATAACGCCAATGCCTCATCATTAGTTATATCCGTCGTATCAGAAAACCCCAGCCCCAACTGGATTAATCCAATTACACCGTAATTGACGATAGCTATAAACTCAGGACGAATACCTTCGTCAATCATGCTCACCCCTTTGGTTTCAAGACTTCGAATACGGTTTGCTTTAATAAATATCTGATCGGTAACCGACTGAGGGCGCATAATACGCCATGACGGACCATAGTCTTTCAACTTTTTCTCAAATAATTCCCGACATAGGAATATAACTTTATCGAACTGTTCCTTCGTTTCTGGCATAACCTATATAAATTATACGACAAAGATAGGGATAAAAAAGGCACGGGAATCAACTCGTGCCTTTTTTCATTATAAACCTGTTTAAATTTCTATTATGAACAACGGATAGAACGTCCCAGTCTCAAAACAGTAGTTTTAGAAATGCCATTCAACTGGCATAATTTGGAAACCGTTGTTCCGTATTTAGTTGCAATTGCACCCAATGTATCTCCCGATTTAATACGATGATAAACCGGAGTCTGCCCCGGTTTACTATTTGAAGTATTATCCTGAAGTGAGGCTACAGCAGCTGTAGTTGCCTCGACCTTTGTCTTTGATGCCTTTTGCACAGACGAGGCTCCCTGTTTGGAGCGAGTCTTTGACACACTTCTCTGGCCGTTTGCACTACAACGAATTGACTGGCCTAAACGAAGTATCGATGTGCTTTTCAACCCATTCAAACGGCAAAGTTCATTAACTGTTGTTCCGTATAAACGGGCTATTTTACCCAATGTATCACCCGATTTCACGCGGTGATAGACCAATTGATTATCGGATGAAGTATAAATATTACTCTTACGTCCGTTTATTTTCACATTATGAAATACATAAGTATCCTGGTGAGGAACTCCATTTTCGAAATCTATAATTTCTGAAGGATTTATTGCCTGTCCCAGGAAACGGGTTTCAAAGTGAAGATGAGAGCCTGTAGAACGTCCGGTATTACCTCCTAAAGCAATCGGATCTCCCGCACGTACTATATTGTTTATTTTAACTAATATCTTAGAAAGATGACCATAAATTGTCTCCAAACCATTCGGATGACGAATTACCACGTAATTGCCATATCCACGGCGTTCAAAATTACAAATACGGATTTTACCATCAAAAGCTGCGCGAATCGTATCTCCAATCTGCACCTTCAAATCAATTCCTTTATGCATACGCCGACGACGCGGGCCATATTTAGAGGTGATACGAGTCATCGAATCAATCGGCATTGTAAAAGAAGCACAATTTATCGCACATGAATCAGGAAATTCCACTTTGCCTTCACGAAAAGGGTTTACCCAACGGGTATCCCAGTTAGAGCCATATAATTCGTCTGCAGGAAATAACAATTCTTCCTCTTCTAATTCGGCTTGCTCTTCTAATTCGGCCAATGCTTTAAGAGTAATATCTTTTTTAAAGCCGACACGGTCTGCCATTAGTTCGGAAACACGTTCATCCATTAATTTAGTATGTGAAGTTATCTTCGGGGATGTTCCTTTTTTATCTCTATTCTGGGCACTCCCTGCCGACACAAATACAACGGAACAACATATTATAAGTAATGCTTTTATACTCATTTTATTAATTTATTCTTCTTAGATCATGAAAAACAAAGACTTTCAGCCCATCAGCCCAAAAGTCAGTTTGCCAAAGTTCGTGAAATTAAGTAAACCCTCAAAAAGAATTATAGAAAAATTTCCACAATGAGAATAAACAAAAATAAATCAAACACAAAAACCATTTGATATACAAGCGATTATATCACAATATGTTTTACAACATATTAACTTATCATTCCCCAGTTCACCTTTCTGGAAAATAACGTTTTTAACCGTTCGTTCAATATCCTATGAGTATCGGACAGCAACTCCGGGTCTTCGTTCAAAATATCTTGTGCCACTTCACGTGCAAACTGAAGAATTTGACCATCGGCAGCCAAATCGGCAATTTTAAGATAAATGCCTTCTCCGCTCTGGCGGGTTCCTTCCAAATCACCATGTCCGCGAAGTCGCAAATCGGCTTCGGCTATTTCAAATCCATTATTACTATTTACCATAATCTCCAGACGTTTGCGGGTCTCATTACTCAACTTATAAGAAGAGACTAAAATACAATACGACTGGTCTGCTCCACGTCCTACCCGTCCACGCAACTGATGCAGTTGGGACAGGCCAAAGCGTTCAGCGCTTTCTATTACCATAACCGAAGCATTCGGTACATTTACTCCTACTTCAATAACTGTTGTTGCCATCAGGATATGGGCTTCGCCGGATATAAATTTCTGCATTTCACGTTCTTTATCCGCAGCCTTCATACGTCCGTGCACCATACAAACTTTATACTCGGGAAACATCTCCTTAAACAGTTTAAAACCGTCTTCCAGATTTTTATAATCCAGCTTTTCATTTCCTTCGATTAACGGATATACTACATAAACCTGGCGTCCCAAATTGATTTCTTTCCGTAAGAAGTCGTACAATTGAGCCTTCTTATTATCGTAACGGTGAACTGTCTGTATCGGTTTTCGTCCCGGAGGCAGTTCATCTATTACCGACACATCCAAATCGCCATACAACGTCATGGCCAACGTACGCGGAATAGGCGTAGCTGTCATAACCAAGACATGCGGCACTATTGCATTCTTTGTCCATAAACGTGAACGCTGTTCCACTCCGAAACGATGTTGTTCATCTATAATAGCCAGTCCTAAAGAAGAAAAAACAACAGTTTCTTCTATCAACGCATGAGTACCAACAACTATCTGGATTTCACCATTAGCAATGGCAGGCAATATCTTATTTCTTTCTCTTTTCGGAGTAGAACCGGTTAGCAAAGCAACCTTAATATCCATATCTTTCAGAAACCCCATCACCGTTGCATAATGCTGTGTCGCAAGAATTTCGGTAGGAGCCATCATACATGCCTGGCAATGATTGTCTACAGCCAGCAACATAGCAAGCAAACCAACCAATGTTTTTCCACTACCCACATCACCTTGGAGCAAACGATTCATCTGCCGTCCGCTACCCATATCCGAACGGATTTCACGCACCACACGTTTCTGAGCCCCTGTCAACTCAAAAGGGAGATACTCTTTGTAAAAGGTATTGAAGAAGTGCCCTACCGTAGGAAAAATAATTCCTTTAAGTTTAAGTTTTCTCACGTTTGCCGTACGAAGGATATTCAATTGAATAAAAAACAGTTCGTCGAACTTCAAACGTAACTGTGCATTTTTGAGTTTCTCCGCCGATTCGGGAAAGTGAATATTACGCATTGCTTCGGTAAGTGAAACCATACGGATACGCTGTAACACATCGGGCGAAAGCGTTTCCGGAACTTCCCAATTCAGCCAGCTTAATAAAGTATACTGCAAGTTTTGTATCGACCGGGAATTCAGAAAAGATTTCTTCATCTTTTCCGTTGTATTATAAAAAGGCGTCAAACCGCCTGAAACCTGATCTGCCTGATCTACCGGGTCAATATCGGGATGCGGGATGCTATAAATATGCCCAAATTCGGCAGGCCTGCCAAACACGATATAATCCAATCCCGGCTTGATTTTATCGGTCACATAATTCAACCCTTTAAACCAGACAAGATCAATCGTACCTGTACCATCCGTAAACTTACCCACCAAACGTTTACTTCGTCCCTCTCCAAAAGTATCAAAATAAAGGATGCGCCCTTTTAGTTGAATGTAAGGCATATTCCCATTGATCTCGGCTATTTTGTAAAAGCGGCTGCGGTCTATGTATTTGTAAGGAAAATAAAACAACAAGTCTTCATAAGAAGAAATATCAGCTTCCTTCTGCAAAATTTCCGCCTTTTTAGGTCCTACACCCTGCAGATACGTTATAGACCGTTTATCAAGATCAAGCATTTCACTTTATAAATTACACTTGTCTGCAAAAATAGCATTTGCAACCAACAGATCAAAAGGTGTCGTTATCTTTATATTCTCACGGTTACCTTCCACTGTATGCACAACTTCCCCTATCGCTTCAACAACCGAAGCATCATCTGTAAACAAAGGTGAATACGGCTGTTTATAAGCCTTCAATAATAAACAGGAAGAAAATACCTGAGGCGTTTGTACGGTAATATATCGACTACGGTCTACCGGATGGCTGCCTTCGCCATCCAATTCACGTAAAGATTCAATCATCGGCATTACCGGGATAGCATTACCGCATTGTTGCGCTTTTTCAAAGCAAGCCGTTATCACTTCTTTGGAAACAAACGGACGTACTCCATCGTGCACACCAACGAAAACATTTTCGTTCCTCCCGAAAGAAACTCCAAACCGTTCCGAAAGAAATTCCAAACCGTTCCGAACGGAATGAAAACGAGTCTCTCCTCCGTTAACAACCTCATGGGGCACACCACATCCTATTTCTTTACACAACATCTTCCAATAAGACTGATGTTCTTCCGGTAAAACCAATATAAGGCGGGCAGCCTCATCCCATCGGTGAAAAGTCTCCAACGTATGCATCAATACAGGTTTTCCGTTCATTGGTATGAATTGTTTGGGTAAATCGCCTCCCATACGAAGCCCTTTACCTCCGGCAACTATCAATACAAACTTCTTCATACATCCAATTCTTCCAGTATTTTTTTCACTTCCCCGTCTGCTTTATATAATTTTTCCTTACAAAGTTTGATCAGGCGGGTTGCCTCTTTCACCTTCTCCGAAAGAATGTCAACATCCAAATCGCCATTTTCAATATCAGCTACAATCTCACGAAGTTTCTCTACTGCTTCGTTATATGTTTCTTTCTTCTCTGCCATATCATTTTATTTTATTTACCGTACTATATACACTACCATCGGCAAACCGGGTTATCAATTCATCACCAGGTTGCAAGTCTGCAGCGTGCTTTATAATTTTTCCGTTCTTCAAAGATAAGCTATATCCACGTTTCAAAATATATTCCGGCGAAGCCATTTTTATAAATTGTTCTGTAAGCTGTATAAAACGTTCGCCTTCTTTCAATTTAAAAACCGCCAAGTTTCCCAATCGTAGCCGGGCAGCATTCAGCAAAGAATTGCGTAACTTTAAAAGAGAAGATGCTGCAGTTGGCAATTTGCTTCCTAATGCCTGCAATGTAGCCCGGTTTCGTTCGATCTTATTTACCGCTATTGCCGGCAACCGGTTTCCTACCAATTGGAGATAGTTCTTTCGTTTTTGAAGAACATCAACAGCCGATGCACAAATATCTTGCTGCAAAGCATTTAATTCGTCTGCAGCTGCGTCCATTCGTCCAATAAGAAACTCAGCCACAGCCGTAGGTGTTTTCATTCGGGTATGAGCTACCATATCAACAATCGTATCATCCCGCTCATGGCCAATTCCTGTAATAACAGGCAACGGGAACTGGGCACAATTAGCAGCCAGCAAATAAGAATCGAAACTATTCAAATCCGACGTTGCACCACCACCCCGGATGATAACCACGACATCAAAACTATCTGCATAATGATAAATCTTATCCAATGCTGAAATGACGGAAGCCTCCGTTTTTTCACCTTGCATCAAAGCCGGAAAAAGTTTTACATAAAAAGGATAGCCTGCTTTGTTCAAAGATAACTGATTCAGAAAATCTTCATATCCGGCGGCCGTAGCAGAGGTAACCACCGCAATTCGTTGTGGCAATGCAGGAAAAGGAAGTTCTTTATTTAATGTCAATACTCCTTCTTCCTGTAACTGACGAATTATCTCCATCCGCTTACGCACCATATCACCCAAAGTGTAAGCGGGATCAATATCTATAACAGTCAGGCTAAAACCATACAATTCATGAAACTCAACAATAACTTTTACCAGTACCTTTATTCCGGAAGCAAACAACTGCCCGGTTTCCATTTCAAAATAAGGTTTCACCATACGGAACGTTTTCGCCCATATCGTTCCTCTGGCACGAGCTACAATTTGTCCTGTTATTGTATTTTTTTCGATAAATTCCAAATAACAATGTCCGGAAGACATATTTGTACGCACATCACTCATTTCGGCACGTACCCAATAAGTATCGGAAAAAGATTCATAGACCGTTTTCTTTACCCGGGTTGTTAATTCCAAGAGTGAAAACGCTTCTTTTTCAATCTCTATGCTATTCTGTTCTTGCGACATATTTACTCTTGTTTTTATACGCTTTGAACACATCCGGAATACCATATCCCAACTCCGCATCCGGCTGGTTGTATTGGCTGGATGATCGTTGCAATAACTCTATCATTTCCTTATTGCTCAATTCCGGGAATGCCTGCCATAAACAAACTCCCAAACCGGCAAGGATAGGAGTTGAAAAAGATGTCCCGTTTGCGTAATGTATATTACCCGAAGAATCTATTACACAACAACCACTACCCAAAGCAACAACATCGGGTTTTACCCTGTAATCCGCCGTAAGCCCAACGGAACTAAACACACTCTTTTTCTTCTTCTCTGTTATTGCTCCTACGGTTACGACATCAGAAGCATCCGAAGGGAAAGTTATTTTCTCCCAATAACCATTTCCTTCGTTGCCGGCGCTGCAAAACACCAAAATTCCTTTTTCAGAAGCCTTATGCGCAGCACGGCTGATAAGTGCAGTCTTTCCATCCAAAGCCGACTGACTGTAAATCAACTCACCCGCATCATACGTAAAATACCCTAAAGAAGAAGTAATGACATCAACCCCAACGCTATCGGCAAACTCAACAGAAGCAGCCCAATAATCTTCTTCTATCGGATATTCAGACCGGCTATCTTCACTTTTTATCAGCCAATAAGATGCTTCGGGAGCTGTCCCCACCATTAAACCCGGGACATTTGAAGCCAAACAAGACAATACCTTAGTCCCATGGTCGTCATCATCAAAAACACTTTCTCCGGGAAAAACAAAATTCTGTGTACCCAGTAGCTTCAATGAGCTAAATATACTTATACGGTCTACATTCATGAATCCGGCATCAATCACGGCAATTTGCATACCTTCACCCTTATACCCGGCATTATGTAATTTTACACCGTTCAACATTTTAATCTGATCTTCTGCATAACCATAAAACGTTTCTAAAGGTTCGTCGGAGGGTACAAATAAAGACGTATCATCACGGGCTACGACCTTTGTTTCCCAATCTCCTTTCCAGACCCATTTCACAGAATCCACAAAAGAAAGCCGTTTTAACTGTTCGGAGGCCAGGCTATCAGCACATGCCACAACTACTGTCGAGAACCATTTGCTCTGTACGATTGGTTTTCCTCCACAATCAGCCAATGAATCCAAATAGGCACGGGCAATAGGCAAATCAGAAACTGAGATTTGTTTTCCTTGTTTTGCCCGGCGTTCTATTGCACGTTCGGAGAGATAGGCATCCGGTTTATCAACCGTATAACCGGAATTCCCTTTATCTTTCAGATAGACACGAAAACAGTAACTTTCACCGGCGCAAAGCCATAAAGACAGGCAACTAAACAATAATACTGCTATATATTTACTCATATGATATTTATCTACACAATACACACGGGTTACAAAGGTACGAATAATGCATAAAATATACTATAACACACAAACATACTAAAACAAACAACCCTTCATAGTTCTTGTCAGACAAGCCATGAAGGGTTTATTTATTTCAGTATATATCTATTATTTACTCGCTGATATTGCAGATCGGTATTTCCCGTTTTACACTCTGACGCAAGGATATTAATGTTTCAGTTGCCGTAACTCCCGGGATTTCCTGAATTTTAGAATTCAAAAGCTCCATCAAATGCTCGTTGTCACGCGCATACAATTTAATAAGCATTGTATACGGCCCCGTAGTAAAATGACATTCCACTACTTCCGGAATTTTCTCAAACTCCGGAACCACATCTTTATACATGGATCCGCGTTCCAGCTTAACACCAATATAAGTACAGGTATTATAACCCAAAATTTTCGGATTGATATGATATCCCGACCCAACGATCACATTCATATCAATCATGCGCTGTACCCGTTGATGAATGGCTGCACGTGAGACACCACATTCTTCGGCAACATCCTTAAAAGGAATCCTGGCATTTTTTGAAATAATGTTCAATATCTGCCGATCCAGTTTGTCAATCTTCTCCATTTTTCAATTTGCTTTATAATGCACTATAGTTTAATGTATCAAAAGTATATAATTAATTTGAATCAAATGTCATTCTGAAAGAAAAAAGTGCTAAATAAATAATAAAGGCGGGCAAATAATGCTTTTTAGCATATTTTGCCCGCCCGTTAACTAAACAAAGGAAATATTATTTCTTGTCGTCGTCTTTTACAATTTCCAGCAATTCCACTTCAAACTTCAATGTACTGTTCGGTTTGATATCCTGGCCTGCGCCGCGTTCGCCATAAGCTAATTCTGCAGGAATCCAGAAAATGTATTTAGAACCTACTGGCATCAACTTAAGACCTTCTGTCCAACCTTTGATAACATTACCTACACCAATTGTCAATGGTTCGCCGCGATCAAGTGAGCTGTCAAATTTAGTACCGTCCAACAAAGTACCGGTATAATGAACTTTTACTTTATCATCATCAGTAGGTTTTGCACCTGTACCTTCTTTTTCCACTTTATATTGAAGACCGCTCGGAGTTGTAATAACACCGTCTTTTGTCTTATTTTCAGCAAGGAATTTATCACCTTCTTCTTTTGTTTTACTTGCTTCACGAGCTTGAGCTTCTACAAAATAAGTCTGCAAATAATTCTGTGCTTCTTGCATAGACATCTTTGTAGAATCACCTTTAATAGCCTGAACAAAACCTGCAATCAATGCATCGATGTTAGCTTCGCCACCAGGCAAAGTTTTCAGGTTTTCCTTATAGTTCAAACCGGTGCTTACACCGATTGCATAACTTGCACTGTCAGCGGCAGTTTTTAAATTTGCCGTAGGATGCGAATTGCAAGAAGAGACAGAGATACCTAATGCCACGATAGCTGTAGTAGCTAATACACCAAACTTTTTCATTTTCTTTTTGTATTTAATCATTTTACTATATCCAATAATTCAACATCAAACACGAGCGTACTGTTCGGTTCGATTGCTTCTCCGGCACCATGTTCGCCATAAGCCAAGTCGGAAGGGATAAACAATCTCCATTTAGAACCGACTTCCATTAACTGTAATGCCTCAACCCATCCCGGAATAACTTGCGATACACCAAACACTGCGGGTTCGCCTCTTTGCACTGAACTATCAAAAACAGTCCCATTTATCAAAGTTCCGTGATAATGACATTTTACTTTATCTGATGCTGTAGGCTTTGCACCGGTTCCTTTCTTCAGTACCTCATATTGCAGTCCGCTAGGCAATACATTTACGCCTGCTTTATGCTTATTGATATTCAAAAATTCTTCTCCTGCTTTTTTATTAATCTCCAACTTTTCCTGTTGAAGTTTTACAAAATAATCATTGATTATCTGTTTTGCCTCATCATAGCTTATAACAGGTTTGGTTTCAGACAATACGTCTTTCAATCCTTGCATGAAATCTTCAACCTGAAGATTATTGATTCCAGAGTTCTGGAAATTATTGCCGATACTTAAACCAAGGGCATAACTTACTTTATCCATTTTTTTCTTGTTCAACTAATTATGAGGTACAAAAGTAATGCTTTTAACCGGACAATCACCAAAAGGAAATACTTTTTTATTACTTTTGCATCAATTATGAATGAACGGCAAACCGAATTAACAAGATTTTCATGGCTCTTTGATCAATTTAAGGAGCCTTTTATTTTGTTTGCCAATTCATGCGCCCGTGATATGGCCGCTACAGAAGGAACAGTATTGATCCCGATCTTTTCTAAAAATCATCGGGATGATTTTACAAAATGATCCCGATGATATAAAAATATCACTATTCACTCCTCAAAGCAATCTTGTTTGGTACGGATAAAGCCTCACCCAAATCACCATATAACGTTTCGTAAGGAAAGAAATGAAGCATAAAAAGGATGTATCTCTAACAAGCTGAACATAAGCAGTTAAAATCCTGTCCAGGTTTCATACTATCAAACAAAGAAGGTTCATCCAACAACATATCATACATCTGTCGGATGAACCTGAAATCTTACACTCCAAAAGGGCAACCCCTAAAAGCTAATATCCTAATTCAAAAGGCTGCTCCGTTGCCTGTACACCTTCCGACATCCATTTAGGCATCGGGCTCTTCTTCAAATAATGATCGAAGAACTGGAACATGCGCTTCTGAAAGTCTACACGATCTGCCATTGGTTCCGGCCAATGAGGACTTCCCGGATAGTTAAGCAACCAAGCCGGTTTATGTAAACGTTTCAAAGCAATAAAATATTCTATTCCCTGATACCAGGGCACATGTCCATCTGCATCATTATGCATGATAAGGATTGGCGTTTGCACCTTATTCATATGGAAAAGGGGTGAATTTTCAAGATATTGCAATGGTGCACTCCAGGGAGTTCCACCAATACGGCTCTGCGTATGCTCATACTGGAATGAACGGTTCAAACCTGATCCCCAACGAATACCGCCATACGCGCTAAACATATTTACGACAGGTGCTCCAGACTCGATAGCTGCAAACAGATTGGTGCGTGTTGCCAGATAAGCCACCTGATAACCGCCCCAGCTATGGCCTTGTGCAGCAATCGCTTTTTCATCAATATAGCCTTTAGAAATCATCATGGTTACACCCGGCATAACACAATTATAACAACTCTGTCCGGGGTAGCCGTCTACATAACGTACATCCGGATTAAAAATAATATATTCATGACTGTTGTATAAATGATAATCCACAGTAGAGCGTCCGGGTTCAGGCATGTGGTAGCTATAATATGTGTCGGCGTTCCGTTCGTAGAAATTGACAATCATCGGATATTTCTTCTTCGGATCAAAATTGGCCGGCTTATACACCACGCCCTCCAACGGACGGCCATCCAAAGAAATCCAGGAAACCATTTCTGTTGTTCCCCAAAGGAAGTCTTCCTGCTGCCGGTTACCATGAGTCAACTGAATGGATTGTTTAAAATTCAGATCAGAAAGACGAATATCCGGATATTGTTCAAACGTCTCAGATGTATAAATAACGGCATCCGTATTCTTGGCCTTTAAAGGAACACTCAGCATGAAGTTGCCTGCAAGCAATGTTTTAGGAGCTCCCGGAGAAGACAACTTTGCCTGATAATAACCATACCCTTTCGTTGTCCGGTTGAAGCCTATTAATAGCTGAGGTTCGTTCAGGTTAATAGCACGTGTTTCCTTATCCAGGCGTATCCAATTATAAGATATATCTTTCTTTCTTCCGTCCACTGTAAGGTTCACTGGCGCAGCCTCTCCTATCGGATCAAAACGCCAAAGATCATAACGGTCATATACCAGTAAATATTTGTCATCCGTTGTCCATCCCGCCGAGCCATAAGAACTGGGATAATCAGGAACGTCATTTTCTTCGTCCCAGGCAGGAAAAGTTTGCGGAGTAGAAAGACGATACTTCGTGCCGCTTGCCAAAGCAACAGTATACCAACTGCTATCCGTTTCAGCATACCAATAAGCATATTTGCCTGCCGGAGAAATATCCAAATCACCGTAATCGGCCGTTAGCAACGGTTTTCTCTCTCCATTATCCAACGACACGGTATAATAATCACTGCGAGTACGTCCTTCCCACATAGAAGAAAGAGAATAAGGACGCGAAGTAGAGAGCAAAGCAACAGATGAATTACCTTCATCACCTAACTTAATATCAGGTAATTCCTTATCGGCCAGTTGAAACAGAGAGCCATCACTTAAATTATAGACTGCACGATAACTTCGTTTCAGTTCCTTTTCCTTATTATAATTTTGTACAGTATACTGAACTGGTTCATTCCAGCTCCATACCTGTACTTCCGGACGATTGGCGGCCAGAATAGTCGTATCTTTTTGCTTCGGCTCAGGTGAAGTACCAAAGAAAAGACGGGCTGCATTCTTTGAGAACTGCAACTCTCCATTTTCATTCACTACCCAACCGGTTGGGAAAGCTTTATTGCCCCGTCCGGCCAGTAATTTAGCCGGCACATTATTCTCGGACAACCATAAATCGAGTGCTTTATATACCGAATCTTTATCAGCACAATAAAGAAAAGCTATACGGTTACCTTGTTCATCGAAAGTTGTCTGTTTAAACACACCTTTTCCCTCCTTGATCAAGACAGGTGTTCCCTTATCCGGATTCAATGTAAATAAACCAGGCTGCAACTCTTTATCTTCAATAGAAATGTAGAAGAGCATAGCACTTTTTTTCGCAAACTTATATTCTGTTACAGACGGAAATTGAAATGTTTTGCTTCCATCCAGGGAACGGATATACAATGTAGAATCTTTCCGGCCACGTTGATAAGCTATCCAATCGGCAGATTCCGCTAATTTGTAGTTTTTCAGAGAGTCAATCGTCTCCTGTTTCCCGGATAAATGATAAATAATCAATTTATCCATAGGCATATCATCTTCCTTCGTCTTTTTCAACCTTAAAGAGTCTGTTTCCTTCACCGTTGGTTTACTTACAGCAAGTAAGTAACGGGAAGAAGAAGAAAAAACAGCTTTATCAGCCGGGCAAAAAGAAGCTACCTCTTTTCCTTTTACATCATATAACTTAACGGTAGCATCCCCAACCCAAGGCTCCATTTGACAAGTTACCCAATTTCCATCATTGGAAATACTTTTAGAAGAAATACGGTTCCATTCAACCAGATTTTCGAAAGTCATGGCTTTGCCTGCCTCTTGTGCAACAGCAGGATAAGTAATACCCAAACAGGCAAGCCACAGCAGTTTTTTCAGATATTTCATATACGCGGCATTTATATTATTAATGTAAATGCAATATTACGCGTTTTTCTCTTATTTAGCTAATTCTTCCCCTAGCATTTGATTTGTTTCATTACTCTACAAAACTGAAGCAAGGGGTGGATAGTACAAAAAAATAGCTCTTATTCTGCCACTCCTTAGTTTTATGTTGTACTTTTACGCGGGCTAACCACCCTGCATGATCGAACTTTATTCGGTAATTGGAAACATTAAATAATTACTTATTAAACACATTACAAAAATGACAACTCGCAGAAACTTCCTTAGAAACGGTGGCCTTGCACTGGCCGGCCTAATGGTTGGAGAGAAATCGATTACCAGCATGGCCGAAGCAGCAGGCAAGTACGACAGCATGCCCGGCACAGCAGCCGCTTTGCAGTATGTTTGCCAGCGTCCGGCACCGGAGAAACGCCAATTCACCTCCGAAGCAGTAGAAAAAGCTATCAAGACGACAAAAGCCAAACTAAAAGACGAAAAACTGGCCTGGATGTTCGAAAACTGTTTCCCCAACACACTTGACACCACTTGCGAACACAAGATGATTAACGGCAAGCCGGACACCTTCGTCCTTACCGGAGACATCCACGCTATGTGGCTGCGCGATTCGTCGGCACAGGTATTCCCTCATATCCAGTTTGCCAACGAAGATCCGAAGGTGAAAACCATGCTTGCCGGTGTTATCAACCGCCAGACTTGGTGCATACTGAAAGACCCCTACGCCAACGGCTTCAACGAAGGCCCGACAGGCAGCGAATGGGAAAGCGACAACACCGAAATGAAGAAAGAACTTCACGAACGCAAATGGGAAATCGATTCGCTTTGCTATCCCATCCGTCTGGCTTATCATTACTGGAAGAAAACGGGCGATACCTCACCCTTCGACGCCGATTGGGAAAAGGCCATGCAATCCGTATACAAAACATTCATCGAACAACAACGCAAAGACAATCTGGGTCCGTACAAGTTCACACGCGTAACAGACCGTCAGGGAGACACCCTGCTTAATGACGGCTGGGGAAGCCCCGTTCGTCCGGTGGGACTGATCGTTTCTTCTTTCCGCCCTTCAGACGATGCCACTCTGTTTGGTTTCCTTATCCCGTCCAACCTGTTTGCCATCACTTCACTTCGCCAGTTGGCCGAGATGATGCGCACAATAAAAGGCAACAACGCATTTGCCGCTCAGTGCGAAGCCCTTGCCAAAGAAGTAGACGCAGCCGTAAAAGAATACGGTATCATCAACCATCCGAAGTTCGGTAAAATATACGCATTTGAAGTAGACGGCTTCTACAACCACGTATTTATGGACGACGCCAACGTGCCCAGCCTGTTAGCTCTACCTTATCTGGGCTGTGTAGACGCAAACGACCCCATCTACCAGAACACCCGCAAGTTCGTATTGAGCGAATACAACCCGTATTTCTTTAAAGGCACAGCCGGCGAAGGAATAGGCGGCCCGCACATCGGATTCGGTTACATCTGGCCGATGAGTATCATTATGCGTTGCAACACAACAAAAGACGCCGAAGAAATACGCAAGTGCGTTAAGATGCTTCGCGACACCGATGCCAATACAGGCTTTATGCACGAATCATTCTATAAAGACGATCCAAGCAAATTCACCCGCTCATGGTTTGCGTGGGTAAACACCCTGTTTGGCGAAATGATTTACCGCCTCGTAAACGAAGGCAAAGTAGATATCCTGAATAATCTGGGATAAAACGGTGGCACTCCATTATAGCGGGCTCACGGCCCGCTATTTCACAAACCTACCTGCCTGCCAACAGAATCTCTTTCAACTTCATTACCCCCTCCGAAGCTCCTGTCTGGATATGCTGTATGTCGTTACGATATGTATTCACATCTTTCGGATCGACCAGGAAGATAGGCTGACCTTTGCGCACGTAGTTCAATAAGCCTGCAGCCGGATATACGTTTAAAGATGTACCGATAACGACCACTATATCCGAAGCCTCAACCTCCCGGATAGCCGGTTCGATCATCGGGACAGCTTCACCAAACCAAACAACAAAAGGACGTAGCTGGCGGCCATTCTTATCTTTATCTCCCACATGCAAATCGGGATTGTCCGGCGAAATATCGTAAGTAGTGCCCATGTCGCCCACCGGACACGATTTCATCAGCTCGCCATGCAGATGAATTACAGAAGAGCTTCCGGCACGCTCGTGCAGGTTGTCTATATTCTGGGTGATGATGCACACATCAAAATCCTTTTCCAGTTCGGCCAAACCGATGTGTCCTGCATTCGGTTTGGTATTCAGTAGTTCCCTGCGCCGCTGGTTATAGAAATCGAGGACTAAGCCCGGATTTGCCGCAAATCCTTCGGGAGTTGCGACGTCTTCCACACGATATTTTTCCCATAGCCCGTCCGAATCGCGAAAGGTAGAGATTCCACTTTCGGCACTCATACCGGCGCCTGTCAATACAACTAACTTCTTTTTCATATCCTGATTATTTTGACTACCAACAAATATAGGCATAAGTTTTGGGCAGAACCAAAGAGATTTGTATTAACTTTATTCCCTCAACACACTATACGGTTATGAAAAAGAACATATTCTCCCTGTCACTGCTTGTCTTTATACTAGTTCAATTGCACGTACACAGTCAAAACGCATCTCTCGTGAATCCGTTTATCGGAACAGCCCGGAGCCACGCCCTTTCGCTGTGGGGAAACTACGGAGGAACTTACCCCGGAGCCGTTGCCCCCTGGGGACGCGTGCAACTTACGCCTGAGACCAGCATCCGTCCCTCGGAAAGAGGATATTATTATAGTGACGACAAAATACGTTCCTTCTCGTGCGTAACCCATCGGAGCGGTTACCCGAACGGTTCGGCCGGGAGGGTCCATCTCTTATTCATACCCGATCATATTTCGGAACTATCCCAGGAATACGACGGACGTGCTTTCTGCCACACACAAGAACAAGCTGCGCCGGGATATTATAACGTGCACTTTCAAAGCGGAGACCAGGTAGAAACTACAGCCTTAGTCCGCACCGGATTATTCCGCTACCACTCGGACAAAGAACAGACAACGCTGGTTATCTGTAATGCAGGAAACTTATCTGTCGGTAATCAAAACACGATAAATGCGGATTTCTTTCATACCGTATTCCGGTTCAACCATCCCTGGAAAAAATGTACATTGCGTAACGACACAGCCTACCTGTATTTCGATAAAGCGCAGACAAAAGACGGGCTACAGATAAAACTCGGCACCTCCATCCGTAACTTTGAAGGCAGTCTCAAAAACATGGATGCCGAAATACCCGGCTGGGATTTTGAAGCCGTACGGCAGTCTGCCTACAACCTGTGGGATGAAGAACTAAGCTGCGTCCGGATCGAATCGGATGACAAGGATAACAAAGAAAAGTTTTACACAGCACTTTATCATTCCTTCCTGATGCCCTGGATCGTCTCGGATGTACAAACACAAACAGGCAACACATACGCCGAGTTCTCAGCCTGGGACACATTCCGCTCTCTGCATCCCCTCCTCTCCTTGTTGAAACCGGACCGCCAGAAAGACATGATACGGTCTGCCATGAACGAATACCGTGCCAAAGGCTTTCTTCCAAAAGGCCCCATGACCGGCATGCACATGATACCGGTTCTTGTAGATGCCTACGTAAAAGAGGCGGTAGACGAAAATGCGGAAGAATTATACCAGGCCATGCTATCCTGCTACGGCGAAAGAGATCTACAGAACTCTCTGAGCGAATACCTGCAGAAGGGCTATATCGGAGCTTCCAAAGAAAAATCGGTCAGTATCACAACAGAATTTGCCTACGACGACTGGGCTTTAGGCCACTTTGCCCGATTAACAGGACGGAAAGCAGATGCGGAGAAGCTGATACGCCGTTCGTTTAATTACCGGAATCTGTTTGACGGGCAAACATTGTTCATGTTGCCAAAGGATGAAAACGGTTTTGTCCGTAATTCCGGAGAACTGGGATATCAGGAAAGCAACCGGTGGACAGCCTCCTGTTTCGTCCCGCATAATATACAAGATTTAATCAACTTATCCGGCGGCACCAATGATTTTGTAAACCATTTACAGAAAGGGTATAGCGAAGGTAAAATCATACACGATAACGAACCCGTTTTCCATTATCCATACCTCTTCTGCTGGGCGGGCAGGCCGGATATTACGCACCGGATAGTAAACAGAATCCTTAATGAAGATTACTCCTCGCGTCCGGGCGGCATTCCGGGAAATGACGACTTAGGGTCTACCTCCAGCTGGTTCGTATTCAGCGCCCTCGGACTATTTCCTGCCTGTCCGGGGACTGGCGAATATATACTGACACCTCCGTTATTCGACCACATAGAAATCCGTCTGCACAATGGCAAGACCCTCACAATCGACACCGAAGACGAGCCACAACAAGCTGCAACCTCCTACCCTACCATACTATTCAATGGAAAAATGCACAATAGTATGTACATCGATCACCATGCTATTGCAAACGGAGGAAGGTTAGCATTTGACTACGGCAGCCCTATAACCGATTTTTCTTCTTACAAAAGGCCATTCTCCGAAACAAAGGAGAAGCCGGATTTTAAGATAACGGCCACTATTCCGGCTCAAAGTACAATGTCTCCCAACCAGTCCAATCATATTGTCTTCCACGTCACCAACAAAGGCGTTCAAGGTTCCTTCGCAGCCTGTTTGTATGATGACACAGCACAGATAGCCACCAGGCGGGTAATGGTACAACAAGGGCATACCCTGGCAGATACACTCTCATTCACACTCTATAAAGAAGGAAAACACAAGATTAACCTGGGAGACTACACCTATACCATAGTGGTAAAAGATTCGGCAGATCGTACACAACCTTTTATCTGCACCCGGATCATTGGCTCTCCCTTGCTACCCGTAAACGAGAAGGTGAGCTGGCAAATAGTTTGCAAGAACATATCCGGCAAACCGCATAAAAGAAAAGTTCCTGTCTTAGTAAACGGAAAGGCAGTTGCCACCCTAAAAGTTTCCCTGGCACCGGGAGAGCAACAGACAATAAGCATGCCATATACCGCCTGCCGCGAAGGCTTTCTGGACGTAGATGTCTTAGGTTGCCATAAACGGGTAAAAGCCTATTCACAAAGTACGTCTGCCTGTTTGCTGCATCTCGATTACAACCACAAAGACGACCTGTTTGTATATGACCAGTCCGGCTTTGGCAACCATGGTGAATTGCACGGTAGCCTTCAGTGGGGCAAACAAGGCGGACAAGGGACCATACAAACCGGAGAACAAGCCTATGTCGTATTCCCACTCTCCGAGAGCCTGCAATCTGTCTACAATAATCAACTGACAATAGCCACCTGGATCTATCCGCAAGAGCCACCCAGGGGTGATGCCGATTTCTTTACAAAAGGAGATTACAGCCTGTTCAAGATGGAGGGTGCCCGCCGGCTGGCATTCTTCGCCGGAGGCTGGGGACGGGGCGAGTGCCAGGTCAATGTACCGGAAGATTGGTACACCCGTTGGCATCATATCGCAGGAGTATGTACCGGTTCCAGCATTAAACTATACATAGACGGGCAATTGATACAGGAGATACAGGTCGAGGGAGAGCTGGCGGAGACAGAATTACCCTGGAATCTGGGACGTAATGCCGAGATGCCTTACAGTCGCTTCTCCCACATGAAATTCGGTTCAAGCCGGATATACGGAGCTGCTCTGTCGGATGAAGAGGTAGCCGGCCTATACGAGGCAGGCTATAATGTGTTTGTGGGATCAAGAAACGCAGATAACGCAGACGGGTACAGATGAACGCAGATATATTTTTTAAGAGAGACATCTTTTCGCTATATTTGCAACCTATATCATAACAGCGTATAAGACAGAAATAAATGGAAAATCGTCCGCAAAGACTACCGGCACCCTTACTATCCATCGTCCCGATCATTGTACTGATTGTCCTCCTTTTCTTTACAATCCGTACATTCGGAAGTGATGCATTAAATGGCGGCAGCCAGATTGTATTACTCACAACAACGGCGATATGTTCCCTCCTGGCTATCGTAGTCTGCAAAACGAAATGGAAAGACATCGAACAAGCTATCTGCAATAACATATTAGGTGTGTCGGTTGCACTCATTATCCTGCTATTGATAGGGGCTTTATCGGGCAGCTGGATGATAAGCGGGGTTGTACCCACACTGATTTATTACGGAATGCAGATACTGCATCCCAGTTTCTTTCTGGCATCTTGTTGCATTATCTGTTCTATCGTATCGGTTATGACAGGCAGTTCGTGGACAACTATCGCAACCATTGGTATTGCACTGATGGGCATTGGGGAAGCACAAGGTTTTTCTACCGGATGGATTGCCGGGGCTATCATATCGGGAGCTTATTTCGGTGACAAGATCTCCCCCCTTTCCGACACGACAGTTCTGGCTTCATCCGTAACGCACACCCCGTTATTCACGCACATCCGTTATATGATGTTCACAACGGTACCCTCCATGCTGATTACCTTAACCATCTTTACAATTGCGGGATTTACACAGGATAACGCAGGCAACGAACAAATAGCCGCCTTCTCGGAATCACTAAAAAGCACCTTCAACATTTCACTCTGGCTGCTCATTGTACCTGTAATAACCGGTATTCTGATTGCCCGCAAAGTACCGTCGTTAATTACTTTATTCGTATCATCGGCATTGGCTGGTGTATTCGCTCTTTTTTTTCAGCCCCATCTGCTACAAGAGATTTCAGGGCTTCCGGCAGAAGGAGTACAAGCTTCTTTCAAAGGTTTATTCATGACATTTTACGGAAGCACCCAGATAGAGACACACAACGAGGCACTGAACAACCTGGTAGCTACCCGGGGAATGGCAGGTATGATGAACACGATCTGGCTTATTATCTGTGCCATGTGTTTCGGCGGTGCCATGACAGCCAGCGGAATGCTGGAAAGTATAACTTCCGTATTCCTGCGCTTTATGAAACGCAGGGCGGGCATGGTAGCTTCTACCGTGATGTCCGGTTTATTTCTGAATATATGTACGGCAGACCAATACATATCCATTATCCTGACAGGTAATATGTTTAAAGATATATACAAACGAAAAGGCTATGAAAGCCGTCTGCTTAGCCGCACGACAGAAGACTCGGTAACGGTCACTTCCGTACTGATTCCCTGGAACACATGCGGCATGACGCAAGCTACCATTCTGGGAGTAGCCACGCTTACCTACCTGCCTTACTGTTTTTTCAACCTGATCAGTCCGTTGATGAGTATAACCGTTGCCGCCATAGGCTTCAAAATAAAACAAGTACGCGACCATGAAGAAGATAAAAATCACACTGCTGACTAAAGTCATTATTGCCATAGCCGCCGGCGTATTGTTCGGACAATTCCTGCCGTCGGGTATAGCACGAATCTTTGTCACCTTTAATTCTCTGTTCGGGAACTTCCTTTCCTTCTCCATTCCGCTCATTATTGTGGGGCTGGTAACACCGGCTATCGGAGAACTGGGCAAAGGAGCCGGCAAACTTCTGGCAATAACAGCATTGATAGCTTACGGATCAACCATCTTTTCCGGTTTCTTCACCTATTTCAGCGGTTCGGCAATCTTCCCCCACATCCTGCCTGCCAATACGGAACTGACCGCTATGGAAAACCCTGAGAGCTTCATGCTCAAACCTTATTTCGCAGTAGCCATGCCTCCGTTAATGGACGTAATGACAGCCTTATTGCTTTCGTTTACCGTAGGGCTTGGAATCTCCAACATAAAAGGAACCACCCTACGGGATACGTTCGTTGACTTCAAAGAAGTTATCACGATGCTGATAGAGGCTGTCATTATCCCTTTGCTGCCTTTGCATATCTTCGGCATTTTCCTGAATATGACGGTAAGCGGACAGGTAATGAGCGTAATTGCAATGTTCCTGAAAGTAATTGTCGTAATCTTCGTACTGCATGTGCTTTTACTGCTGATCCAATTTACAATAGCCGGCAGCGTCAGCCGTAAAAACCCGCTACGTTTATTAAAGAATATGCTGCCTGCATATGCTACAGCTTTGGGTACACAGTCTTCGGCGGCAACAATCCCTGTTACATTAGCCCAGGTTGTTAAAAACGGGGTACGCGAAAACATCGCCATATTTGTAGTTCCTTTATGTGCCACGATCCATCTGGCCGGCAGTACAATGAAGATAACGGCATGTGCCATGGCTATCATGATTATGGCAGGAGAGCCTGTTACTTTTGCCCAGTTCGGCGGCTTCATCATGATGTTAGGTATCACAATGGTAGCAGCGCCGGGAGTTCCCGGCGGAGCCATCATGGCTGCACTGGGATTACTTCAAAGCATGTTAGGATTTAATGAGACATTGCAGGCATTAATGATAGCACTATATATAGCAATGGATAGCTTTGGTACGGCATGCAACGTTACGGGCGACGGTTCCATAGCCGTCATCATAGATAAAATTGCAGGTAAACAAGCTCAATAGATAATCCGTACCAGCTCTTGCAAAGATTCCACCCCGCGCTCACGCATCATTGTATTGGCTATATGGGCACATGCATAAGCATCGGCCATAGCATGATGGTGATAGGTAAGATCATATCCGCAATGGGCGGCTACGGTTTGCAGTTGATGATTGCAAAGGTATGGATATAGTTTCCGCGATAAACGGCACGTGCAGTAAAAGTCATAGTGCGGATAAGCCAGACCATAAACCTGATGAACAGCTTTCAGGCAACCTTCGTCGAAAGGACTGTTATGCGCCACTAAAGGTATATCCTGAATCCTGGGAGCAATCCTGGCCCATACTTCTTCAAAGTCAGGAGCATCATTCGTATCCTCAGCAGTAATGCCATGAATAGCTGTTGTCCAAGGGGAATAATAATTAGGGACAGGACGTATCAAGGTATAAATACTATCTACAACCGTATCGCCTTCTACAATGGCAATACCTACACTGCACACACTGCTTCTCTTGCCGTTGGCAGTTTCAAAGTCTATAGCAGCAAAACGTTCCATCTCATTTTAGTTTGATGCAAAGGTATGAAATAATTCACAGTCTCCTTTCGCCTGCCTCACTCCGGACGATATTCGCTAATCTCCCCAGGTAGGGAGAAAGTATCACCCTAAGTAGGGAGAAGTTATCCCCCTAGGTAGGGAGCATCTTTCTCCCTACCTAGGGGTGAGCAGGGATAACGAACGCAACGAGGGCTATGCGTTACCGCTTGGCTTTGTCGTGTAGCAGGCGCATGAAGTAGCCTCCCACTACGGAGCGCGCCTGGAAGCCGCGCTGGGAGCCGTTGCTCGTAAAGTGCCAGTCGCTCAACGGAACGCGTGAAGTTGTTTCGTTAGCATACAACCATATCGGTTCCACAAGAGCGGTAAAGTCGGCCGGCGTATCGGTCAAGCAAGCACTCCACATAATCCAGTCGGACTTGGTATAATCTGCCCGGTTATCCAGCGGCAAGCCATACTTGTTCTGGTGAGTCTTATAGTAAGCCATCTCGGTAGCAGCCACTTCGGCCGGGAAGATATTGAAACCCAGCAAGCGATCCCATATCATATTATATTTCTGGCTCCAGGTTCCGGGCTTGTCGAAAGTAAGGCGGTAGTGGTCGCCATCGGCAGCCATTGCAACCCATTTCGCAGCCATTTCACGGGCAGCTTCGGTATAGCGGGCAGCTACATCGTCTTTACCCTGCATGGCAGCCAATTTTCCGTAACTGGCAATACCCATGATCGCCTTGATCGAAAGATTGGTGTTGTGAGCAAAGTGCCCGGCAAAGTCGTCGGTACAAAGCTGATTAGCAGGATCGAGCCCCTCTTTCAGCAGATAGTCGGTCCATACAGTCAGCACATCCCAATGTTTGGCCGCATAATCGGCATTTCCTTCCATCTGGGCGATAGCTGCCATAAGGATAAGCATATTGCCGCTTTCTTCCACCGGCATGTCTCCACCATAGGTCTGGCCGTTAGCCAAGGGATAGGTACCCACATCATGGGCAGCGAACGGCTTCGTCCATTTTCCGCTTTCGCTGTAATAAAGGATAGGATTCATCATGCCCTTTAACAGTTCCGGGTTATAAAGCAGGAACATAGGGGCGGACGGATAGGTAATATCCACCGTACCGATCGAACCGTTACTGAAGTTTTCTTTAGAGAAAAACAAAAGATTACCCTCTTCGTCCTGCACCAGTTTATGAGCGGCAATGACCTGGCGGTATGCAAGGGCACAAAGCTCGGCATATTTCTGTCCGCCGACAGCAGCGGCATCCTGCATCATCTTTCCATCGAATTCGTTGCAGCGCTTCATTACGTCTGCATAGTTCTTAGCACCATCAGCAAAGGCTTTGAAAATGTCCACCTGTCCGTCATGTTTCCAGTAGGCCATGCGGTTATCTCCGAAGTATTGGATAGAGTATATATCGTCATAACCTATCATGACATGCCCACTGGCTGTATTGGATGAGACTTTGCCCAAGTTATCGGCATACGCAAGCACTGTCATTTGTTTTTGCATATCGGGAGATACATCCTCTGTCCTGCCTGAAAGTTTGCCGTTTGCCATGAATGCACCTTTAGAGGCATAATACTCATCAATAGACATGGTTACACGTGGAGACTGTTCGGCTGCCAGATAGAGATAACCCCAGTCGATACGCACATCGTCGCCCGATTTGCCAAGAAGAGGCTGTTCTTCGGTTCCGGTCTTCAGGAAAGTCATGCCATCCTTTTCTATCCTCTCGAAAGAAACGGGCTGATCCAGGCTGTTCGTTGCCAATTGCGGGGTAGCTTCCAGATATACCTGAACATCATGTTCCTGTCCATCCAAAGAACGAACCTGATACGTAATATAGTTAAATGGAGAAGTCATCAAGTCCAGGTCATCCATTAAGAATGGAGCTGTGAAGATAACATCCAGCTGCACACCTCCGCATTCAAAAGTATAGAATGTCTGGGTAGGCATTACACAAACAGAAGTTTGTTTTGCACGTTCATCAAACGTATTGTCACGTTTCTCTTTTTTCACAATACCCAGATCCACATACGAACCACCACCGTTGTTATGGCAATGGGCAGCAATCACATTGCCGGTAGGCTTCAGGGCCTTCACTACTTCGGCCGGGATCTCTTTCAGCAGATTATAGTCCAGGCCATTGCCGGTAACGGCAACCAAAGTACCATTTACATAGACCTCAATATTGTCGTCGTGAGAGTATTGCAGATATAATGATTCTCCGCTTACATCTCCGGGAAGATCAAATGTGCGGCGTACCCAAATGTCGTCTGTAGTCCAGGGGGTAGACAGGTCAGGATTCCCTTCGGAACCGAATCCGGCTTTACCTGTTTTCCAGCCTTTGGCCTCATAAGCCACAGCCATCCAATCACCGGCGGGCTGTTTTTCAGTATAAAGACCTTCCCATACACCACCGGCAGCAGTCGGTATAACAGGGCTTACCGGGAAATCTTCCATTCCCATAAAACGATAAGATTTACCATCTACACGAATGCCTCCTAAAAGAGGGAAATTTTTACCTGTCCAGTGGCGGGTATTCTCCTCATTCAGGTTGTCGGAGAAAGACCATACGCTTGTGTATGGATCAATTGTAACCAAAGGTACAGCCGGAGCGCGGAGAGCATTCTCTGCGGCTGGCGTATAAGTTTCGGTTACTTCAGGCGCAGTACACGCACTGAGTAGAATAGCGCTAACGGCTAAAGAATAGATTTTACTTTTCATTAAAAACACGTATTAAGTTAGATTTGAGAACGCACAAAGATAATATAAATTACCGGATGCGGCTAGCATTTGCAATAGAGCCTACATCCGGTAAAACTATGAAATAGCAACTTATTTACTAAAATCTCTTGGTGCCGGAACAGGTGCCAACGGTTTACGGTTTTGCAACTGCAACATTATTTCCTCAATAGCCCGATCAAGTTGCTGATCTTCACCGTTCCATTCCTTTACAGGATCATTATCGATCAGGATATCAGGATCGACACCTTCGGCATTTTGCAAATAAAGTTCGGTCTTACCCGTCACATCGGAAATATATCCTACGCCGGGTTATCGGTAATATTCACTACCGTTTTTTGCTGCGGATCGTAAACCCAGATATCATCCGCCATATCCCCCTTTCAAATTATAAAGAGTATATCCTTTATTTATCAGCTGATAAGCAGTCGCAGGAATATTTTAAATCGTCCCGATCTTTAAAAAAAATCATCGGGATGATTTTTTAATTTCATCCCGATGATTTAAAATATACTATTAAGAAATTTATTTGTTCGGATTCAAAGCTTGGTCAATACGTGTCTTCAGATTTTTAAGATGACGGCTGGTAGCCGGATCATTAGCCATTCCACTTGACTTACCGATCTGAATGGAAACCTTTTCCAGACAATCACGCATCAACATCGGAACATCAGTATTTACATATTCTTTATTGTTCATATTTGCCATTAAACCGTTTACAAACGTATTCTGTATATAGCGGCGATAAGCGTTGATCGGCTGACGGTTATTCAGTTCTTTAAAAAGAACCGTACGCAAATCCGTAATATATTCGTCAGGGGTATAACTATCCGGAAAGCTGTTATTAAAGTCGGCCATACGAATAAATGTTGCCGGATCCAATAATGGGCAGGCAGAAGGGTTAAATACATAGTCAATCAAACTGTTCAATTCCTGTTCGGGAGATTGATAGATACGTAGCATATACGGTTCGTCAATAATCCAACCCGGTTTCGTAAAGAATTGTTTGTCGAAGAATGCCAACGCCTCTTTCTGTGTCTCTTTAGCTACCGGCTGATATACTTTTCCTGCTTCTTCTACACTCTTATAGTTACGGTTAACACCTCCGATATTTGTTGCCACATGCCCTAGATAACGTTTATATTGGCTGATCAGTTCCTTATGCATCCGATGAAGATTTGTATTCAGGTCTCCTTCTTCGTATGTCCATTCGGGAAGAGCTTTTACTATACGTTGCAGGTTTTTAATTCCATATTCGCTCGCTTTCACAGAATTATCGCCCAAATCCTCACGTTGGCTACGCGGATCAATACGAATTTCTTCACTACCAAACCACAAGCGCGGATTATCGGCAAGTGTTTTAACAGTCAGTTTATTCAATATCAAACGCTCCTCTTCATCATCCTTAGCTTCAAAGACAGGCATATATCCCCACTTAATAGCCCATTTATCATAAATATTAATACGTGGATATAATCCTGCTGGCCCTATATTATCCTCTGGTTGAGCCACGTAATTAAAACGGGCATAGTCCATAATAGATGCCGTATGTCCATTTGCTTCCACCCAGGCTTTGTCACGCAGTTTCTCTACCGGCGTAAGACTGCTTGCTCCCATATTATGGCGTAAACCTAATGTATGGCCTACTTCATGTGAAGAAACAAAACGAATCAGATCACCCATTAATTCTTCATCAAACTGCATTTTATTAGCACGCTTGTCACTACATCCGGCCTGTATCATATACCAGTCGTGTACCAGCTTCATGACATTATGATACCAGCCGATATGGCTTTCTATAATTTCTCCACTACGCGGATCATGCACCTGAGGACCATATGCATTCGGTATAGGTGATGCCAAATAACGGATTACTGAAAAACGGGCGTCTTCCATACTCATTGTGGTATCATTTTCCGGCCATTCTTTGCCAAAGATAGCATTCTTAAATCCCGCTTCTTCGAAAGCTTTTTGCCAGTCATTTACACCATCGATCAAATACTTACGCCATTGTTTCGGTGTAGCCGGATCAATATAAAAGACAATAGGTTTCTGAGGCTCCACCAATTCGCCCCGTTTCATCTTTTCCACATCTTCCGGTTTCGGCTCCAAACGCCAACGGCAAATAAACTTCTTTTCTTTTACGGCCTGTTGATCATCTGCAAAATAAGAATAGTTGTCTGTGAAATACCCGACACGAAGATCAAACAGACGCTTCTGCATTGGTTTTTCAGGAAGAAGTACAAAAGAAGTATTCAATTGCATAGTAACTGCTCCTGTCATCTTAGCTGCCGGATAAACGACTTCCCTGCGACCTGTTTTCCCATCGGCAGGAGCAGAAGAAGCAAAGGTCTTTACCATCCGCACTTCCGTATTGATAGGATATGATTTTATATTCTGTATGTATGACTTATCGCCTTGTATGGAACCCAGGTTATATTCTTTTTTCGTACGGGCAGGTAATGATACAGCCTGATTGTCTCCAGCAAAGAAATCGGTTACCTTGATAACGGAACTTCCATTATTCAGGGCTTCAATTGAAAAAATACCGATAATCGGATTTTCAGAACTGACAGCCACAGCTTTACTAATATCGCTGTTTTCTTCGGCGGTAGCATCTAATACCAAAGAACGAAGTAACAATTTATTATTCGGTGCTTTTTCCCAATAAACTGTTTGTTCATTTGCCATCTCACCGCCATACAAACCTCCATCTACCGGAGTAGTTGTATAACGCGTAACAGCCAATATTACACGGGATAAAATGCTGTCAGGTATTTCAAAATACCAATCCGCCCCTACCTTATGAGTAGTAAAAAGGCCTTGCATAGTTTTTGCATCCGCTGTAATCACTGAACTATACGGCTTAATACCGTTTTTACTTGTCTGTTCTACAGGCTTTACGCCTTTGTCTTTTTTGTCTTTCGACTGTACCGGTAAAGCTACGGAAAAAGCCAACAAACCGGATAGCAATAGTATTTTATTCATGGCTATTTAATTTGCAGTAAATGTAACAAAAAGGCTGGCTGATGAACCAGCCAGCCTTCGCATATTTTTAAAATAGACCGATTATTTATTCTCTATTTCATCTAGAAAACGGAAACATTCGTAATAGAACTTACGATTATTGTCTACTCCCTTTATTCCGTGCCCTAAACCTTCAAATTCGACATAACGGTGAGGCAATCCCAGCTGGATCAGTTTACGATCCATCAGACGTGAACCTTCTATATCCACACGATTATCGTGGTTACCATGCAACAGAAGTAGAGGGCCGGTCAATTTCTCTGCGTGATAAAGAGACGAGCGATCAATCAACTTTGCTTTATCGGCAACCGGATCTCCTGCTTCAAGGAAGGTCCAGTCCGGAATATTAGAGTGTGTATGTTGATAAATAATATCACAGAATCCAGCAGTTTCGATACCGAAACCGAATTTAAAGTGTGCTTTATTTCCGTTTACTTCACCGGGGAATGTAACCAGACGCATTGTTGCATAACCTCCATGGCTCATTCCAAATACACCTACACGCTCGGCAGGAACATTCAGTTTATCAGAAATATATTTTGCACAATAAATGATATCAATAATTTCATTTCCTCCCAGGTCCTTATCGTTCATAGCAGCAAAATCACGGCCAAAACCTGCACTTCCCCGTGGAGAAGGACTTAAAACAGTAATACCTGCTGCATTATAAACTTGATATTCCGTATTATAACGATTCTCTCCGCCATAGAAAGATTCAATCATTATTATTTCTTTGCCTGCAGGCAGCGGATTCTTCGGTTTATACAAATAAGCATGCAACATACGTTGTTTACCTGTAGCAGCATCAACGTCAAATGTAGGGATTGACAAACGCTCTACGTCAGAATGTACTAATTTAGCTTTCAAATCTTCCGGCAAATCAAAAGAAACAGCAAGTTTCATATTCTTTTTACCTACCTCGGCTTTTACAATCTGGAAGACCACCGATGCCGAATTAGCCAGCATACTTACTTCATTACCTTTTACAGCACCAATAGACAAAGACAAATCGGAGGATTGTTTATAAAGCATTTTGCCGGTCTTAATATCCATCAGCATCAATGAAGATTCGATCGGATTACTTTGCAAAACAAACAAATACTTCTCATTCTTTATAGTTACAAAACGTGCATCTTCAATATCCGTTGTAAAATTAGTAACCTTTGACGAACTCATATTTTTACGGTCAAAACGATAAAGATTTTTATATCCGTCCTGATCAGAAAAATAAAAACATTCATCCGGCGAAATCCACTCCTGCATTACCGATGTACCGGCATAACTAGCCATTTTGGTAGGATCTGTCAACACTGTCATCTGTTTTGTATCAGTGTCAACATAAATCACGTTAGCGTACTGACGATCTGCATCTTTCAAAGCAAGAATCATAAGTCCTTTGCCATCAGGTTGCCAACTTACATCTCCCCATGTATAACGGAAATCCGGCTTATCCTGGCAAACCAATTCATCCTTTCCAGTCTTCAAATCCAGAATGCGAAGTTCATCCAAACGCTTTTCGTTTTGAGCTAGACGGGTTACATAAGCAATTTTTGTTTTCTGCGGATTGAAGTCCCATGCATAAATATAAGGAACATCTGTCAGCTTTTCAGGATTCGGTGAAAGGAGGTTGCTACGATAGATATTAATAATCTCCTCATTATTCTCATCACCAATCCAATACACACAGCCATCCTTATCATTATACTGGGGGCCCCAGCAATTACGCTTAGAAAAGTCCAGATCCACAACATCTGTTGCTTTAGACAAATCCTGTCCTTTCGCAAGATCAAGCCATTGCAGCTTGTTTGCATTCGAAGTCTTGAAGAAGAACAATTTTGTTCCATCCTCACTCAATGAAAACTGTGAATACGGAAAGTCTTCAAAGAAAGGAGCAATATTCACATCACGATCTTGAAACTTCAGTGTCAAGTTGGATGATGATTGCTGTGCTGTGGTGGCCGTCACGGCCACCACCAGCATTAATGTTGCAAATAGTTTATTCATAAAAAGCAAGAGATCTATGGTTAATTTCTCCAATATTCATTCTGATCTGCATCAGTAAGTTGTTTATTATAGAACAATTCAGTGTTTGGTATAGGCAACATGAAACGAGGGCTATTAGCCGGAAGTTCCTTTACACCAGCCCATTGATCAGGACCTACGCGTTTCAACGGTTTCTGCAAACGTTTCATATCATTCAATGCAAAACCTTCTCCGTATAATTCCTTACGTCTTTCATACCAGATATTATCAACTGTAGCATCGGTAGTTTTTGCACCGCGGGCAACCTGCAATGTATTCAAAACATCTTTAGCTACAGAAGCATTTCCCATCTGAAGTTCTGCTTCTGCCTTAATCAGATAGCCTTCTGCAATACGGCAGAAAGGATATTCGGCATCACCAATACGTGTACGATGTCCAAACTTGCTTACAAAATAACCGTCATCCTCATATACATAACCTGGAAACAATTTACGGCAATCCGTATCATCAAACATATTCCGGAAAGAAGCAGCTGCACGAACTGTACTATATCCTTTCAACATATCAGCTGAAGCTTTCTTCTCAACATCTTCCGGAGCAATCTTAGCACCATATTCATATCCTTCAAAGTAAGAACAATACCAATAGAAAGACGGGATAGAGGCATACAGGTTACAAGTATTAGGTGTGAAGTTGAAGAACCATAACCATTCTTTGTTATGATCCTTAAATCCAGCCTTATAATCTGCCTGAGACATCAAATTGGAACCATCATAGCTTCCGGTAGCCAATGTTGCATACTTTTCTGCATTTTTATAATCTGCCATATTCAAATAAGTGCGGGCAAGCAACATAGCTGCTCCTTTCTTATTCATAAACTGGGCATCAGAGCCTGTACTATGTTCATACAAGTAAGTCAAATCGGATACAATCTGATCATAAGCTTCACGTACAGAAGAGCGTCCAACATTTTCACTTTCGTCGCTGGAACCCGGTTTCAGGCGCAATAAGATACCTTTAGAATCCGGTTGATCGGTATATGCACGGGCAAACAACTGGGTAAGCAACAAAAAGTTATACCCTCTTAATCCATATGCTTGCGCAATCATGTCTTCTTTTTCACCACCCTCAGGCAACATAGTCTCTTTGCTTGCAATGATTGTATTTGCCTGGTCAATTGATTTATAAGCATATCTCCATATATATGCACAATAGCCAGTCCACCATGGATCGTCAACAGGAGTTTGTGCATACTGATAAGAGAAAATCAACCAGTTATAAGTAGGAAAACCATATGCACCACTGGTCATTGTAAGGTCTTCACCCATAAGATCCGAAGTCATCATTGCCAACGTATGATAACGATATTCCCCTAAATGAGAGTAAGCTCCCATCAAGGCTGTTTTAGCTGCTGCCACATCCGTATAAATCTGGTCGTCGGATACGGAAGTAGAAGGAACCTGGTCGAGCACATCGCTTGAACAGGAAAAAAAGAACGGTAATGCTAGACTTAGCAATAAATATTTTGTTTTCATATTCATCTCTATTTATAAAAGTTCATTTGATTAGAAGTTCAGGTTGAATCCCATTGTAAATGTACGGGGCACAGGGATCGTAGTCAAGTCATTATAACCACCAACACCAAAGATGTCAATATCGTCATATCCTTTCCAGTCATCTTTAAACCATGTAAACAGGTTATCTGCACTTACAAATACTTTAGCACCCTTCACCACGTTGGAGAAAGCACCCAGACGTGAAGGCAAATTGTATGTCAACGTAATATTCTTCAATTTAATATTCGTTGCATCATACAAATAACGGGTAGATACACCGTTAGAAGTATTTGTATTATTATTTGAATACTTCGGAACATTTGTATTTGTATTCGTAGGAGTCCATGCATTCAATTCGTCCTTATGCATCTGTGCACCAGCCTGATTACCATCATGCATAACCTGAGAATACAAACCGTCATATACCAAACCACCCCAGCTATAAGCAAACAGGATAGACAGGTCAAAACCTTTATAAGAAAGACTTGTACTTAAACCACCATAGAGGTCTGGAGTAGCACGTCCTTGTTTTTCATAAGTTGCCTGGCTGTAAACATTTGTAGTCGTACGATTTCCGTTAGCATCGACCTTAATCCATAAAGGATCGCCATTCTTAGGATCTACGCCCGCCCATGTAGGCATATAGAATTCATATTGACTACTCCCCTTTGACCAAATCTTTTTAGTAGAAGAAATTATCTGGTCGTCACCTACTATATCCTTAATTTCGTCACGGATTGCAGATAAGTTAAAGTCTACATTCCATTTTACAGGAGTATCACGAAGAATATAGGCGCCAAAAGTAAACTCAACACCATAGTTGGCAACTTTGGCCATATTCATCATAATAGATTCAAAACCATTAGAAGCGGCAAGCGGATAGTTGTACAATAAGTCTTTTGAGTTTTTATGGAAATATTCCAAAGATCCATAAAAACGATTCAGGAAGCGGTAGTCTACGCCAATATTAAACATTGCCTGTTTTTCCCAACGCAAATATGGATTAGCAAGCTGTGTATGACCTGTACCGGAAGCTGTACCATAAATATAGTCAGCGCCAGTGTCCCAGAGGCCTAATGACTGGTAACGATCAAGTCCCTGATTATTACCGGAAGTACCGTAGCTCAAGCGAAGTTTCAACTGATCTATCCAAGTCAGGTTCTTCATAAAGTTTTCCTGTTCCATACGCCAGGAAGCACCTGCGCTCCAAAAAGTACCCCATTTATTATCTTTCCCGAATACGGAAGAACCGTCACTACGTAAACTTACTGAGAAATTATAACGATCATTATATGTATATTCCACACGACCCAAATAAGAGATCAAAGCCTCTTTCGTCGTCTTAGATTGTGGAGCCAATGCAGATGCACCTGAACCAAGTTCGTGCATTCCGTTCAGCGGGAATGAAGTAGCACCAGCTTCTGTTCTTTCATATTCACTCTGCCAATACTCAAAACCAAGCATAGCACTCAAGTTATGTTTATCTGCAATACGAGTGTTATAATTCAACGTATTAGTAGACGTGTACATCAAATCCGTTGTATTATAACGGTCTGAACGTCCACCATAAGCAGGTCCGTTACCGTGATCTTTATTCCAATATTTTAATTCCGAATAGTGGATATAATCCGGAGAAAATACAGTCTTGAAATTTAAGCCTTTATACAATTGGAAATCCAGAAAAGCAGATGCAAGAAAGCGATAATTCTTACTTTGATTGATATCCATCTTCGGAATAGCAATAGGGTTAAAATCCAAAGAAGTAGGGTTCTTAAAATTAAACTGTTTGTTACCGTTTGAATCAAGAATCGGATTGCCATTGCTGTCTGTCAAATAAACAGGAACGCCATTGGGGAACAATAAAGCATTGTACAATGGACTAGCTCCGGCTCCACCACCTACTTCCATATTCTGGATAGCATGAGAAAAAGTTACGTTCATACCAGCTTTTAACCAAGGTGTTATTTCTGTAGTTACATTACCTTTTCCTGAATAACGTTTGTACATTGCAGACGGAGTTACACCATCCTGATCATGGTAACCTGTTGAAAAGAAATAGCTGGTCTTTTCGTTACCGCCTGTTACATTAATATTATAGTCCTGGGTAAATGCAGTTTTAAATATCTCGTCCTGCCAATCTGTATCAACAATAATGCGTGCTCCATTAACTAAATTACCATTAGCATCATAAGGTTGATCCATATTATATGGGTTAAAAGTAATTGCGCCCTGTGTTAATGTATTTGCTGCAGCTGCAGCTTCTGCAGGAGTAGCTCCGGCAGCCAGTTTTTGTTCGTAATATGAACGGAACTTTGTATCATAGAATTGAGACGAACTCATCATATCATAAGCCTTCGGAACAGAGGAAAAACCGAATTGGGCATTGAAAGACACTGTTGCCTTACCCGATTTACCATTTTTGGTAGTAATTAAAACAACACCATTAGCTGCACGTGATCCATATAGTGAAGCAGCTGCCGCATCCTTTAAAACTGTTATAGTTTCAATATCCTGAGGATTCAGAGTTGCAAGAATACTGGATGTATTGTCGTTGTCATCCGCCAACTTACTATACTTTGTATTTGCAGAGATGGGCACACCATCAACAACATACAAAGGTTCGTTTGAAGCATTCAAAGAACCGGATCCGCGAATACGGAAAGAAGATGTAGATCCCGGTTGTCCTGATGAAGACATAACCTGCAAACCTGCAACCTGTCCTTGCAACGATTTATCAAATGAAGCGCTGGGAGTTTGAATTTTACTATTATCCACACTAGCAGCAGAACCTGTAAACACGGACTTTTTAGCTGTGCCATAAGCAACCACCACTACTTCATCCAATGCTTCGGAACTACTTTTTAAAACAACTCTCATATTAGGTTGTGCAGGAACTTCCTGTGTTTCCATACCTACATAAGATATAACCAATATTTTGGAATCAGAAGGTATCGACAATTCAAATTTACCATCAAAATCAGTAATTGTACCTTGCGATGTTCCTTTTACCAAAACAGATGCGCCAATAATAGGCATCCCATCATCACCAGAAATAACAACGCCTTTTACAGAACTTGTCTGTGCTATTGATATGCTTATCCCCAAGCATAAAAACAGCATTAACCACGTTAGCTTACTTTTCATAATCATATCTATTAACTGTTAGTAGTATTCGCAACACTCAATTTTTTAATAGCTTTAACCATTCTCTAAAAAATAAGTTCTAATCGAACTTAAATAACATTATATGGTTTTCACTCGTTTTCCCGTTGCAAAGGAATGAAAAAAAGACACAACCAAGAAACATTTTAATACTTTTATTTGACAAAAATCTTTGATTTATAAATTTCACAAGCATAAAAGCTTCTTTTTTTTAAAAAAAGACCAAGAAAAGACAAGGTACGACTTAGTTCGATTAGAACTAAGTCGTACCTTGTTCCATTACAAATGCCAAAATATTTTTTTTAAACACAAAGACAAATCTTATTAATTTTCACATTTATTCATGCGATATTCTATTTCTGTCCGACAAAAGTTACCCTACAATGCCTTAGCACAAATTTATAACCATATCCATTAGTATAAGATTTATATATCAAACCATTTTCCAATAACGCAAGAGAGGCGGCAGGCTGGTAATAATGTTTACCAGCCTGCCGCCTCTCTTGCGTTATAATAGATATTATCTAACTAATGTGTAGCACTCATTGTAAATTCCAATTTACCGCCTTTTACAATATCTTTATGCGAGATGAAAGGACTATCAAAAACTTTTCCATTCAGCTTTACCTCCTTTACATACTTGTTAGCCGGACTATTATCTTTTACTACTATCTCAAACTCGCCACCTTTCACATGAATTATTGCATGATCCACCATTGGACGTCCCAAAGTATATTCAGGAATACCAGGACATACCTGATAAAAGCCAAGAGCGCTCATAATATACCAGGCCGACATTTGTCCGCAATCTTCATTTCCGATAATACCTCCAGGTTCATTTGTATAGAATTCCCGCATAATATAATCTAAATATTCCTGTCCCTTCCATGGAGAATCGGTCCAGTTATATAAATAAGCCATATGATGGCTCGGCTCATTTCCATGCGCATATTGTCCGATCAGGCCTGTAATATCAGCCGAAGCTTCTTCTCCTTCTATTTCAGATGAAGTCGTGAACAAAGTATCCAAACGCATTTCAAGTTCTTTCTTACCACCGATAGCATTAATAAAGTTATCCATATCATGTGGAGCAAAGAAACTCCATTGGAATGCGTTACCTTCCGTATAATCGCTTTTCATGTGAGAAGAATAACGAGGGTTAAACGGTGTACGGAATGAACCGTCACCCATTACTCCACGCATTAGCTTTGTTTCCGGATCCAAATACTTTTTATAATACTCAGCCTTCTTGGCATATTCATTGGCAATTTCCATATTGCCGGCCTTCCTGGCAATTTGCGAAACACACCAATCGTAATAAGCCATTTCTAATGCCCAGGAAACAGATTCCGGAACAGAATCGGCAGGAACAAATCCATATTTCTCTTTATAATACGGATGCATGGTGATCAGGTCAAGCTCCCGGGTACCTTTAAACTTTTCAGCCAGATCCGGACGATAAACAGAAGAACGTGTTGCTGCTTCCGACCATAAGCTCATATCCCCTTCAGCAAGGTCTTTCGATATAAGATCGGCAAGCACGGACATAGCCGGATAGCCAACCATACATCCTGTATAACTTGAAGCCAATGGCCATTTAGGCAAAATACCGCCTTCTTTGTATCCCTGAATCAAAACATTTCCCCAATTGGATGCTAATTCCGGTTTTATTATAGTCATCAATGGATGCAATGCACGGAAAGTATCCCATAAAGAAAAAACTGAGTAATTAACATAACCCGGTTTTGCTGTATGTATTTGTTTATCCATGCCCAAATAACGGCCATCTACATCTTGATACACATAAGGAGATATCATTGTATGATAAAGTGCCGTATAGAAATTAACCAATACTTTGGGATCTGCACTTTCAATCTGAATCAGATTAAGAGCTTTATTCCATATCCGGGCAGATTCTTCACGCGTCTTCTCAAAATCCCATCCGGGTAATTCGGCACTCATATTCTTTGCTGCCCCTTTTGTATCTACGGTAGAGATACCCACCTTTACATACAGCGGTTGATTATTCTCGGGAAACTTATAATGAAACTTCAAGTCTTTATCCGTATTTACAGATATAAAGAGTGAATCGCTACGTAATTTCCCATCCATATACTGATAAACGGTTTCTATCGGTTCGGAGAATGTAATGCGATAGGAAACAGAATGAAAATACGCCCATCCTTGTGTTTTCACAGTACCCTCCACTGTAGAATCATTGACAAACAGATATTGGTTACCAATCACTTTATGCCCCCAGTTAGGTTGAAGTATATGCCCCAGGTCTAACATTACCCTACGTTCTTTCGGATTATCATACGTATATTTATGAAAACCCACCCGATCCGTAGTTGTGAGCTCCACATTGATTCCAAAATTATCCAGCCGAACTGCGTAATAGCCCGGAGTTGCTTTTTCGGTATCTTTCTTAAAAGTGGCTACCGGTTTAATAGAATCTTCTCCCGAATAAGGAAGTAAAGCAACATCGCCAAGATCTCCGATACCCGTACCTGAGAGATGCGTATGACTGAATCCATAAATACGATCATCGTCATAATGATAACCGCTACTGGCTTCCCATCCTAAAAGATGAGTATCCGGACTAAGTTGCACCAGTGCATTCGGACGTGTTGCACCGGGAAATGTATGCCCATGAAATCCGGTTCCGATAAAAGGATCGGCATACTGTAAATAATCGTTTTGAGAATATGTTGTAGTTGCCTGCTTACACCCGGTTAGCATTAAAGCAAATACAGCAGTTGAAAATAATAAGGTTGTTCTTTTCACTGTTTGATATTATTTAATTGAATCTTTATTAAACTTCTGAATATTTAAGCATTAATCACTCTACAAATATAGTGAAAAAGGACAATACTACCTTGTTGCTCCATTTTCTTCCAAAAAAATAATCTGTACCGCATGGCTTTCCGTATTACGGGAAATAAGGAGCAAGCAGAGCAGATCGTACAAGACGCTATGCTAAAAGTATGGAGCCAAAGGTCGACATGGATGATTATCGATGATCTTCCGGCATATTGCCTTATGGTGACACGAAATATTGCACTAAAAAGTACTATGGCTATTCTGTCAAAATGCTCTTTCCTATCTGATTGATATTAATTATCTTTGGTGCACTAATTTAATTCGGATAAATAATTATGAAAACGAATGTAATAAGAATCATATACACTTTGACGTGTATATTCATGTGTATGGCTATTTCAGCTCAAGAAGACGCAAAGAAATTAGCAGGTAATTGGTCTTTTTCTGCACCACAGGCACCTAACGGGTATCAGGATGGCGATTGTCATTTTAAAGAAAAAAGCGGAAAATTGACGGCTATAGCAAAAGTCCGGGGGTCAGAACTTGCTATCAATGAAATAATAAAAGACAGCAATGCTGAAACGTATAAATGTAATTTTTATCTGGATGGAGCTTATATCGAGCTCATCTTTAAAATGACAAAAGACGATCAACTGGAAGGAACTGTCAATACCCAAGGAATGAATATTCCTGTTCGTTTCAATAAAAAAGTTTCAAAGGTTCAAATTAAGGAATAAGCAGGATGTTTACAGTAATCGGAATTATGTTCGGAGGAATTGCCGTTGGTTTTTTATTACGGAAGATTGAATTTCTACAAAAAATAGGAAAACCCATCTCTTACACTATTTTACTTTTATTATTTCTTTTAGGAGTATCTGTGGGAGCTAACGATGCAATCGTCAGCAACCTGAGTACGCTTGGAGGACAAGCATTATTAATTGCATTAGCTACAACGACGGGAAGTGTATTAGCAGCCTGGCTCGTTTATCGTTTCTTTTTTAAAGAAAGGAGCAATGCATGAAGGGCAGTTTAATTGTTGTAGGTTTTTTTGCTCTTGGCTGCCTGATAGGATGGGGTAAGCTTGTGCCCGATAGCCTTATCAGTGGCAATCTTACGATGTACGTCCTTTATTTTCTGATGTTCCAGGTGGGGATCAGCATTGGGTGTGATAAGAAACTAAAAGATATTCTATGCAGCATACGTCCTAAGCTTTTACTTGTTCCATTAGCTACTATTATAGGGACTTTAATTTTTTCGGCACTTGTCAGCTTATTACTCACGCAGTGGAGCGTATTCGACTGCCTGGCCATAGGCAGCGGCTTTGCTTATTACTCTCTTTCATCTATTTTAATCACGCAATTGAAAGAACCTACCCTCGGAGTTCAACTGGCAACCGAATTAGGAACAATTGCTCTAATGGCAAATATCATACGGGAAATCTTTGCCTTACTAGGAGCTCCCCTGTTTGTAAAATACTTTGGCCGACTAGCACCGATATGTGCAGGAGGAGCAACAACAATGGATACAACTTTGCCCATTATCACCCGTTATTCTGGCAAAGACCTAGTATTTGTATCTATTTTCCACGGAATATTGGTAGACTTCACCGTCCCTTTTTTCGTTTCGTTTTTCTGTTCCTTATAACTAGACAACAGATATAAAAGAGAAAGAACCGCAGAATAATTCTGCGGTTCTTTCTTCTTTTATTACTTTCCTATTGTTTTCAACATTTCCTGTACGGCAACTTTTAGTTGCATATCTTCACCTTTCATTTGCGATTCAGGTGTATTATAAACTTCAATGTCCGGTTGTAATTCATGGTTTTCCATATAATTGCCTTGTAAATCCTGTACTCCTACCTGGGGAATACCGAATACAATAGAAGGATCTATCTGTTGTTCCCACCAAACAGCCGTCATCGTTCCCGGCACTGGTGTACCAATTAGTTTGCCAATGCCCAGATGTTTATATACCCATGGGAATCCATGTGCATTGGAATAGTTATCTTCGCAAACCAAAACACAAGAAGGTTTCAGCCATTTGTTGTATGGATCACTTCCTATATATTGGCCACGTGGCATAAAACGTTGATATTCTTTTCCGCTCAACAAGGTTGCCAAATCATCATGCAACCAGCCTCCGCCATTATGACGTGTATCCACAATCAAAGCTTCTTTATTACGGCAACGGCCTAACACTTCCGAATATACCTCACGAAAGCTTTCGCTATTCATACCCTTTACATGTACATAGCCAATCTTGCCTCCTGAAAGTTCGTCAACCATCTTCCGGCGTTGTTCAACCCAACGCTTATACAACAAATCAGACAAATTACCATAAGAAACAGGCTTAATTTGTTCATCGAAACGAACTTTTGTCGAAGGGTTATATACCGACAGAAGAATCTTCTTTCCTTCTTTACCTTTTAAAAGCGGATAATAATCTTCTCCGGCTTTAATTGCAACCCCATCTATTTTCTCAATAATACAACCGGTAGTGATTTTACTATCGGCAAGTGTAAGAGGGCCTTTTGCAATTATTTCTTCTATTTTCAGACCATCACCGGAATAGTTGTTATCAAAGAAAGCTCCTAGGCTAGCTGTAGCCGGAGCAATAGGTGCAGGACGATAACGCGCTCCGGTATGAGAACCGTTCAATTCACCTAACATCTCGGATAACATTTCTTGAAAATCGAAATTGTTATTAACATGAGGCAAAAACTTTTCATAAGCAATCTCATATCCTTTCCAGTCAATTCCGTGTATCTTCGGATCATAGAATTTATCAGAAACCTGACGCCAGATATGATGGAAAATATATTCGCGTTCCTTAGCCGGACGATAAGCAAACTCGGCTTTAAAAGCTATAGGTTCCACTTTACTGTCTTTAATATCTACCTTTTTTAATTGGCCTTTAGAAACGAGGAACAGATTCTCGCCTTTCTTATCCGTAAACATACTGCCGGCTCCAACATCTTTAATCAGCAATTTAGTCGTATTCTCTTTGAAATCGCGCATCCACAGATCATAACCTTTCTCAAAAGCAGCACAGTAATATAGCTTGTCACCTTTTGGAGTAAGTACAGC
>NZ_CM153257.1:3387500-3615838 GCF_056640975.1 Parabacteroides sp. KHUB-03
CCAAGCTTATCGCAGCTTATCACGTCCTTCATCGCCTCCGAGAGCCTAGGCATCCACCGTCTGCCCTTGCTTACTTTCTTTCACCTTTGACACCGTACTACGAATAGTACTGCGTCGGGCTGATATATCTTCAGCTTTGCTCTACTTTACTTTATTCTTTTGTCCATCATGTCAAAGATCTTTATGACTGCCTGACGTCACTGACGTCCCAGCAATCCTGGTGGAGAATAACGGATTCGAACCGTTGACCCTCTGCGTGCAAGGCAGATGCTCTAGCCAGCTGAGCTAATCCCCCCTTTTTTCTTGAGATTTTCTTGTAGTCCCAGGCAGAGTTGAACTGCCGACCTCTACATTATCAGTGTAGCGCTCTAACCAACTGAGCTATAGGACTGTCAACTTTGCCTCGATTACTCTCAGCATCATTTTTCTCTCTTTCCCTACCTAAGGACAAACATGGAATCTTATCCATAATTTCTCCTTTTTTGAGTAAGATCATATTTCTTAATACATAGCAACCGTAGTACAAGTAAAGAATATTATACCGATTCCTTTACTCTATTTTTGAGACCCTTTGCTCCAGAAAGGAGGTGTTCCAGCCGCACCTTCCGGTACGGCTACCTTGTTACGACTTAGCCCCAGTCACCAGTTTTACCCTAGGCCGATCCTCAACGGTTACGGACTTCAGGTACCCCCGGCTCCCATGGCTTGACGGGCGGTGTGTACAAGGCCCGGGAACGTATTCACCGCGCCATGGCTGATGCGCGATTACTAGCGAATCCAGCTTCACGGAGTCGAGTTGCAGACTCCGATCCGAACTGAGACATGGTTTGGGGATTAGCATCACATCGCTGTGTAGCTGCCCTTTGTCCATGCCATTGTAACACGTGTGTCGCCCCGGATGTAAGGGCCGTGCTGATTTGACGTCATCCCCACCTTCCTCACAGCTTACGCTGGCAGTCTCACTAGAGTCCTCAGCTTGACCTGTTAGTAACTAGTGATAAGGGTTGCGCTCGTTATGGCACTTAAGCCGACACCTCACGGCACGAGCTGACGACAACCATGCAGCACCTCGTAAAAAGCTATTGCTAGAAAGAGTGTTTCCACTCCGGTCTTCTTACGTTCAAACCCGGGTAAGGTTCCTCGCGTATCATCGAATTAAACCACATGTTCCTCCGCTTGTGCGGGCCCCCGTCAATTCCTTTGAGTTTCACCGTTGCCGGCGTACTCCCCAGGTGGATTACTTAACGCTTTCGCTGTAGAGCTTACTGTATATCGCAAACTCCTAGTAATCATCGTTTACTGCGTGGACTACCAGGGTATCTAATCCTGTTTGATACCCACGCTTTCGTGCTTCAGTGTCAGTGTTGGTTTAGTAAGCTGCCTTCGCAATCGGAGTTCTGCGTGATATCTATGCATTTCACCGCTACACCACGCATTCCGCCTACCTCAAACATACTCAAGATATCCAGTTTCAACGGCAATTTTATGGTTGAGCCACAAACTTTCACCGCTGACTTAAACATCCACCTACGCACCCTTTAAACCCAATAAATCCGGATAACGCTCGCATCCTCCGTATTACCGCGGCTGCTGGCACGGAGTTAGCCGATGCTTATTCAGAGGGTACATACAAAACAGGACACGTCCCGCACTTTATTCCCCTCTAAAAGAAGTTTACAATCCATAGAACCTTCATCCTTCACGCGACTTGGCTGGTTCAGGCTCTCGCCCATTGACCAATATTCCTCACTGCTGCCTCCCGTAGGAGTTTGGTCCGTGTCTCAGTACCAATGTGGGGGACCTTCCTCTCAGAACCCCTATCCATCGCAGACTTGGTGGGCCGTTACCCCACCAACTATCTAATGGAACGCATGCCTATCTATCAGCAATAAATCTTTAACAAATATTCCCATGCGGGATCCCTGTTTCATGTGGTATTAGTCCGACTTTCGCCGGGTTATCCCTCTCTGATAGGTAAGTTGCATACGCGTTACTCACCCGTGCGCCGGTCGTCAGCGGGATATTGCTACCCCCTGCTACCCCTCGACTTGCATGTGTTAAGCCTGTCGCTAGCGTTCATCCTGAGCCAGGATCAAACTCTTCGTTGTTAATTTGTTTCTTATACCTTTTGCTCAGAATCTCTAAATCTATTAAGTAATTGACGGTATTATTATTCTATAAAACAAACATCTAATGTCTGTATAATACTTGTACTACTTGTTGTATGTAAATCTTTCAAAGAACTCGTGCGCTTTCTTTCGATTGCGGGTGCAAAGGTAAGGACTATTTTGAAACTAACAAATATTTCAAAAGAAATTTTTGAAAAAAGTTTCCCGAACTTTTCAGGAGGTTGGACATTTTGCTTAGCCCGGCTAACCTCATCCCCTTCCTAAATTACCTTAAACCTATATTGTTATCAACCACTCTCGCTTGAATGCGGGGACAAAAGTAGTATTACCTTTTTTACTATCCAAACTTTTTAAGGGAATTTTTTAATGTTTTTATATACATATTACATGCAAATACTGGAAATGAGTCAGGTAGCGATAATATATCTCAGCCTATCTTATTTCGTTCGGTTATTTTATGTTTTAATCTCTGCTTTTTTATATCACAGAAAACGACTGTTACGCAAAAACAGATTCATAGTTATGACTTTTCAAAATCATTACGATGAATTGAGTAAATCATTACGATGATTTTTTTTGACGTATGTAAATTTAAGTCATTATCTTTGTACATCTATACTTAATAAAAAACACGAAATAATGAGAAACAGCATTTTATTATTGGGATTTGGATTGTGTACGTTGCTTTCTTGCAAAGAAGTTCCGGCTCCTGCCCCCATTTTGCCGGTTCCCACACCTGCACAAACAGAATGGCACAAAATGGAAACGTATGCATTTGTGCATTTCGGGCTAAACACATTTAATGATCTGGAATGGGGATATGGCAATACGCCAGCCTCAACGTTCAACCCGACCGATCTGGACTGCGACCAATGGGCACGCACTATTAAAGCAGCCGGTCTGAAAGGTGTAATCCTGACTGCCAAACATCACGACGGCTTCTGCCTATGGCAAACAAAAACGACAGACTACAGTGTAAAAAACTCTCCCTGGAAAAACGGACAAGGAGATATGGTAAAGGAACTATCAGATGCATGTCGGAAACACGGACTCAAATTCGGGATATATCTTTCTCCCTGGGATAGAAACAGCTCAAACTACGGCACCCCGGACTATGTGAAAAAATTTCATGCCCAAATGCATGAACTCGTCAGCAACTATGGCCCCTTATTCGAATACTGGTTTGACGGAGCAAATGGAGGAAACGGGTGGTATGGCGGTGCAGACGAAACCCGTTCTATCGATCCAAAGACATATTACAAATATGAAGAAGCCCGTGATACCATCAAGGCTCACCATCCTGATGTAATGATATTCGGAGGAACTGTCCCAGATATACGCTGGATCGGCAATGAAGAAGGATGGGCAGGTGATACTCAATGGAGTTTTTATTCATACGACAAAGAGACCAACTACCAGCAAAGCCAATGGGGTATGGAGGATGGCGATCAATGGCTGGGAGGCGAATGTGATGTATCAATACGTCCGGGTTGGTTTTATCATGCACGTGAAGATCATCAAGTAAAATCGCTCGCTCATCTTGTAGACTTGTATTATCGCAGTGTTGGTCATAATACTAATTTCCTGCTGAACTTCCCGGTTGCATTAAACGGAAAAATCAGTCCACAGGACTCTATCCGGGCTATCGAATGGTATCAGACCATCCAAAACGACTTGAAAACAAATATACTGAAAGATTCCCGTATAGAAGCCAGCAACACTCGCGGGCAAAAATTCCGTGCCAGTTATGCAACAGACGGAGAATGGGACACATATTGGGCTACAGAAGATAATGTACACAACGGCTCTCTAACATTTACACTAGCTCATCCATCAGATGTAAACCGTATTATGATACAGGAATACATCCCACTAGGACAACGCGTAAAATCATTCAATATAGAATATGAGAAGGAAGGAATATGGCACCCGGTAAAGTCTGCCGATACAACTACCACGGTAGGTTATAAACGTATTGTACGCTTTCCAACAGTAAAAGCGAAAAAAATCCGTATCAACTTTACAGATTCGCGTGGTCCACTCTGTATTAATAATGTAGAAGCATTTTTGGCACCAGCCTTAATGACAGAGCCAGTTATTACCCGTAACCTGCATGGAGATGTAACAATCCTGGCCGGTGACAAAGTGGCAGAAATACACTATACAACAGATGGCTCAGAGCCAACCAAAGACTCTCCTTTATATGAAGCACCATTTGCTTTTCGTCAGAAAGGAACTGTTAAGGCTATTTTATATGACGCTACATTCGGCAAAACCAGTCCTGTTTCTACCAAATTGCTAGACATAGCATCCGACAGTTACAAGGTTCTTTCTCCGAAAGACAAAAATACATCCCTGATATTTGACGGAAACGGCTACACCTCCTTCTACTTGCCAATAGGAAAGCAAGAGTTTACTGTACAACTTGATAAAGCATACAAAATAAGAGGTTTTCGTTATACCCCCAACCAAGGACGTGATGCCAGCGGACATATTGCAAACTATCAGCTTTACATCGACAACCGGAAGGTAGCCGAAGGAGAGTTTTCGAATATAAAAGCCAATCCGATCGAACAGGAAATCCATTTCCCTGCAACCAACGGCCAACAAATACGTCTTGTTGCCACCCGCATTGTAGACGATTTGAAACAGGCGGGTATAGGTGAGTTTTCGGTGATAACAGAGTAATGGATAGCTCCCTGAATATTCATTTAACAAAGCTAATCTTCGGCCGCGGTTTATTCAGGGAGTTATTACGGTTGGTAATCCAGCCAATGTTTCGTTAATCAACTCTAGCTGCATACGGGTATCATCGTTAATGTCATTGTAATCGGCAAATACATCGTCTATGTACTTTTTTAATTCCATTATCTGGTTTTCCAGTTCGTCTACTCTGTCAACCCGAGGTAGAACAACCAGCTGGCGGATAGCAACAAAAGTTCGCATGATGCTCATGTTTATCTGTATCGCCGTTTTAGAGTTCAGAACACTACTCAGCATTGCAACACCCAGCTCACTGAATGCATAAGGATTTCGTCTGACACCCATCTTTATTGAATTGGAGGCCACAAATTGTGACTTCCAATTTCGCGTTTCCTCATCTGTAAGTTGAAACATGAAATCTTCCGGGAAACGATCGATATTACGCTTTACTGCTTGATTTAAGGCTTTAGTTTGCACACCATACATTTTCGCCAAATCACGAGCATAACCTTTTGCTCCCGTATCTCGTATATCTTGCTTTGTATCAATTGCAATTGTTCCATAGTCTCTGATTTTGATGTTAATATTTTTGCTACAACAAGAGCAAGTAATCCCAACTGAATTACTTTAATTATACACAAAAGTATGGATAATTATAATTAAAGAGAAATATTTACAAGAATTGAAACAAACAAAAACTACGGGACGTGTAAGTATATTAAGGAGAGAATATAAAAGAGAAGCAGCTACAACTTTCATTGTAACTGCTTGCTTATTAAGGAGTGGTCCCACTTGGGCTTGAACCAAGGACTCCCTGATTATGAGTCAGGTGCTCTAACCAACTGAGCTATGGGACCTATTCAAAGACTAACTCTGAAATCGGATGCAAACTTATGAAACAATCCTGACTTATGCAAATGATTTGCATATTTTTTAAACAAACTACTTTATTTCCGGCCGATCTACTACAAAACGGCAAAAATCATGATACAACTTTTTATCCGTAGAATGAGATGATACACTCAACTTATACAGAGCATTATTACCCTGATAATAAGCCAAACGTTTGGTATCCCATATACCATTTTCACGGAAAGCATTCATATAATCATAAAGGCGATTGCCCCATTCATTCATTCCAACCAACACATTTTCATCAAACTCCACTTCCATATCCATCTCATTTTTGACCGCAATTTGACAAGCTTCATCTAATCGATCATAAGGAACCGATTCATTAAAGAAATAATTGGGTTGGAGAAATGCATAATTAAAACTCAAACCTTTCCACTCATTATAACCGTCCGACTTGAAATAAGGAATCCAGTTAAAGCTATATTTCAGTTCATTCAGATAAGCAGAAATATCACGGACAATGGCACGTGTATTAGTTGCTTCCTCTGCAATCCAGTAAAAGCCTGCCAACTCTACATTTTGCGGCATCAATTCCTTGAATTTTTTCCGAACATAATCAATATACCACTCACAGGCGGCAATACGATCTATAGAATAGGAAAAATCGAGCATCTTTCCATCCTTTAGCGAGCCCCAGTCCTTTTGTCCTTGTATAGGTTCGGGCAAGCCTATCACAATACGGTGTTTTCTGGCAGGTTTTCCAATCCGGGGGATCGCATCGCCAATACATTTATCAAGTGCACCGACTGCAATTTTCGACTGGAAATAAAAGTCCGCCAAATCCATCCAGTCTTTCTGAGTAGCCGGAGCATCTGTATATCCGGACGCAAACATCTTTCCCTTTCCATTATGAATTTCAAGGAATAAAAAACTGTCAAACAACCACTGTTCTTTTCCAGATTCATCCGTATAAGAAACATAAGGAACAAGATGTTCCTTATCCCATACAGTTGTCCGATGCGCACCGCCACCATAAATTAATACCATATCTTTGGTTGGCAACAAAGCCGTACGTTCCTTTTCCCAAGGATAATCTGATTCATCAACAGGGGGAGCAGGCACAGGTTCGGTATCATTCGTATCTCCACAGGAAGACACGAATAATATCAAACATATAATTAATGAGTATAATTTCATTTCGTCAAACCTTTTAGTTTTTTACTCTTTTGTCTTTCTGCAATACGTTTTGCCAATTCCATATATAACTGTTTATCTTCAATATCCTTAGAATGAAACAGATTATAGAAAGCCCTATCGCCCTGGTAATAAGCTATCGGGAACGAAGCAAATGCCCCACATTCATCAAAAGCATTAATATAGTCGGAAAGACGACTACCAAAGCCTCCACTCTTCAATGCTCTTTCATCAAATTCCATTTCGAGGCACATACCATTTTCGGCAGCCAGTTTACACGCTTGGTCAAGGCGTTCGAAAGGAACTTTTTTATCAAAGAAATAATTAGGTTGCAAATAAGCTATATCGAAGCCTAAAGTTTTCCATTCCTGAAATCCATCGGATTTAAAGTAAGGAATCCAATTAAAATTGAAACCTTTAGAGCGGACATAGTCGCCAACATTATGTGCTAATGAACGGCTATTAGTTGCCTCTTCAGCAATCCAGTAGAAACCGGAAAGCTCCAAGTTGTCCAAATTAGCTTCATTAAACTTTTTAATGGCATAATTTACAAACCACTGACAAGCAGCCAAACGATCCTCACCATTCGAAAAGTCCATCACCTTTCCATCTATCTCTCCCCAATCTTTTTGATTTGGAATAGGTTCCGGCATGCCAATTACGACTTTTTTCTTTTCAAATTTTTTCGGATTGGCTGCACGTACTTCGCCAACACAATCATTCAAAGCACACACCATCTGCCCCGGCGTAAAATAATCATCCAGCAATTTTGTCCATTCTTGTCTGCGAGCTCCTTCTTTTTCATAGTATGAAGCAAATCCCCTTCCCTGTCCGTTTTTAATTTCCAGGAAAAGATAACCATCAAACAACCATTGATTCTTTCCTTTACCATCTTTCATGGCCACATAAGGCTCAAACTGGCTTTTATCCCATGCCTTACGATGTGATCCTCCGGCATAAATCAACACCATATCACGGGCAAAGGGTTTTATTGCCAATATTGTTTCCGGCATTACACACAACATCATTACCAAACCTGCAATTACACTTAACAACTTCACATTCTTCATGATTATTAAATATTTTAATTAAAACTCCACTACAAATATAAAAAAAGAGTGTAACAAAAGAATTGTTCTCCTTTTATCACACTCTTAAAAATAACCTATATTACATATTATAACCCCATACATTCACTTCAGAGAGAGAGAATGAGGTCGTCCCCTTATAATTTTCCAAACAACGAAGTCTCAGATAACGGACTTTTGGACTTTTATCTTTTTCGAAATAAAGATTATCGCCTTCACCGAAGTCTGTCAATCTGGAATTAGAATTATCTATGTCACCCAGTTTTGTCCATTCATCCCAATCTCCATTCTGAGAAGGGACACCATCACCTAAATAACCCCATAATTCATAACGCTTAGGGCATACATTTGTATATGCCCAATACAAACTGGCGCGAAAACGATACAGATTTATTGTTTCTCCAATGTCATAAGTAAATGAAGAAGGTGCATTTTCGGGATCACCACAAAGATAATTTCCATAATTAACTTCGTCATACGCTTCGGGTTTAGACATCCTCAATCCGTCCCACAACTTATCTATATTTCCTTCAAGCACACGAGAATCATTGGATAATAAATGAGCTTTATGTTTGCTAACATCAATCATTGTAAATTCCGGAATAGTAGCAGTCAATGTATAGGTAACATCTTTAAGCAAGTTGTTCACTACTACTTCATTTGGTTTCGTAAGATCCAATTTCAGAATCGTATCGGAAGGTGCAATCAATTTAGCCCGTTTGGCAATACTCAAATGCACATTAACATTGGATAAGCTCTGTAAATTTTTCAAACTCAATTCAATCGTTCTTGTTTTATCGGATATTACAGCCTGAACAGTCTCCGCTCCATCTTCAGCAGTAACGGCCTTGATAGGAGTCATTACCGGATTTACAGGAATAGATTCATCCATTCCTTCCTCTTCACAAGACGTAAAACAAAATACAGAATAGAGTATTACGCCTGATAATAAAATTATATTTTTCATAATCTGTTTCTTATTTAATATTACCACCAAGGATTCTGAACCAACGCTTTACTCTTTTCTATTTCTGTCTCAGGTATAGGGAACAAATAATAGGCTTTTTTAAATACGCGGGTTTCAAAAGGCACTCTCTTGTAGAAATCTGTAAATGCAAAACTGTTTGTATTAGCATCTCCGGCATTAATATCCATCCCGAACATACGTCCGCCATCACCAAACTTACGGTCTTTTGCTGCGCCGTCGTCCGGTGTATCGGCCAACCAACGACGACGGGTTGTAAAGTAACGGTCGCCTTCAAAACAAAGTTCAATCTGACGTTCTCGGATTATATAATCACGCTGCGCTTCTTTGTTTCCGGCAATCTGAGGAGTGGCAATAAAAGCACTTGGCACACCGGCACGGCTACGGATCATATCCCAATATTTGCGTATATTCTGATTCCCCGGATCATATTCATTTAATGCTTCAATATAATTCAACAAAATCTGGGCATAGCGGATAAATACGTTTCCGTATTGCTGTGGGAAAACACGATCGTACATATTTGCCATCGGGTCATTGTTTTTATATACCAGATAGCCCGTACGGGAGAAAAATGTATAAGAACCGGACTGGCGGGATTTACCTCCGTAATACAGCTCTGCGCGGGCATAACCATCTTGTTGGCCCGGTGAATTATAGAAATTACGCTTTTCTATATCGTCCGGTAAAGAAGGCATAATACGTTTATTATACAGAATAGAAGCATAAAAACGAGGTTCGCGGTTAGCATACATATTCCAGTCTCCAGCCCAATGCCCCCAGGCTTCAGACTTACGGATATCTGATATCATCTGTTTGCGGCCTTCTTCCGTATTCACTTCACGGTTATTTGGGTTCCAATGCTTGTTAGGGGCTGTAGAAAAGCCTTCTTCCACATAACCAGATGCCGGATCTTCAATTGGTTTTCCGTTTTCCATCAGGAATGCGTCTACGACACGCTGAGTAGCACCTACTCCACCCAATGTTTTAGGTCCGGGAAAAGCATGAATCATCCAGGCCTGTGTATTTGAACCTTCCGAACGGGCAAAAATGACTTCACAGTTCCAGTTGACCAGATGTACATCCACACATGATTTATAAGGATTAAACTCAGCATCTCCATTTTCATTATTTCTGTACAAACGTAGATTGGCTTCAGGATGTTGTTCCGAAATATCAATCACTTCACGGCTGGCAGCAGCAGCTCTGCGCCACTTATTTTCATCATACGTCGTATTTACCAATAAAGTCCCATCTTTATTTACAAAATCGGCATAATCTTTATTACCATTCCATTGCGGACTGGCAGCAAAAGTCAGAATTAATGACTTTACAGCTTTACAAACAATTTTGTTAGGCTTACCCATCCAATTGGTATTATCCTGCCAATGCAGTGGAAGATCTTTCTCCGCTTCATCCATCATCTCGCAAACATAATCTACACATTCATCAAACGGAGCACGTGCCATATTTGCAAAATCTGCGTCATTCGGTTGTTCTTCTTTAATCAAAACAACGGGGCCATATTGACGGATTAATAACCAATAATAATATCCTCTCAAGAACTTGACTTCTGCTTTATACTGCTTTTTCAAATCTTCACTCAATTCTCCACAGCGATCTACATTGTTTTCGAAGACAAAAGAAGCTCTAATGGCACGATACCAGAGAGCATATTTATTATAGAAGTTACTTGAAGTTGTCCAGTTACCCAGATTAATATTATACGTATTATAAACTACCCACGACAAATCACACTCATCTGAGCATCCCAACCATGGATCATCCTGATGCAAATTATGCATTGGAATACCTGCATATACGTTTGCTAAATAACCTTCAGTCTCTATGCGCGAGCTCCAAACCATTTTATCTGTTTTCATATCATCGGGTTGTTTATCCAGATAATCTGCACATCCGGAAAACATAGTGAGAGCTGCAAATAAACCTATTATATAGTTTTTCATATCTGTATTATTTAAAATGAAGTTCTTACACCAAAATTAATCTTTCTCGGAAGCGGATATTTATTACCATTAGAAGTTCCCGTCTCCGGATCCCACATATCCCATTTGGAGAACAAGGCAACATTATTTGCCAACACATAAATACGCAAAGACTTCATGCCTATCGGCGCAATCCATTTTTTCTTAAAAGAATAGCCAACCTCCACATCTGCCAGACGTAGCAAACTACCATCATAGATAGTACGAGTAGAAGCTTGCCAGTTATTGGAAGAACGTCCGTTTGACAAACGAGGATAGAAAGCATTCGGATTGGGATTTTCAGGCGTCCAGCGATCTAAAGCCTTTTCAAATAAATTTCCTTTACCAACACCTTCATTAAACGGAATAAAAGTAGAACCTCCTAAAGCATAAGAGACATGAGCCTGCCCGCGGAAGAAAACACCAAAATCAAAACCGTTCCAGCTTAATTGCGTACCAAAACCATAATTAATTTCAGGGATAGAAGAATAACCTATAGGTACCTCATCCTCAATATCGACAATACCATCACCATTTACATCTTTGTATCTCACATCACCGGGACGAACTACTCCGAATTTTTGCTCTGGTGTAGAAGGATCATCAATTTCGGCCTGATCTTTAAATAACCCTAAAGCTATCAAACCAAACTGTTGTTTATAGCGATTACCGGTTCTCATACGATAAGCCCATTTCTTTTCCGGCTCATCCATTTCAAGAATTTTATTACGCGTAAATGTGAAATTTCCGTATAAACGATAATCCACTTTACCCAAATGGTGACTAAATTCAAGCGTACCATCCACACCTTGGTTAGTCATAACACCCATATTAGCAAATGGCTGCTGATTTAAACCCGCAATAGCAGGTAAAGAGGCACGCTGGATAAGAATATCCGTTCTCTTTTCGTGGAAATAATCGAAATCTAATGATATAGCATTATTAAACATCTTCAATTCTATACCTATATCTTTTTTCAAACCTTTTTCCCATGTCAGATTTTGAATACCAATCTGATCTTCTCCAACACCATTTATATATGAAGGATTCAAACCAAAAGACCAACCACCCAATCCACTTCCATAAGTAGATAAATAACCGAAACGCATATTTTCCGGCAAAGATTCCGAACCAACCAAACCAACAGAACCCCTTATTTTTAATACATTGACAGATGGTATTTTCCAAAACGATTCGTTAGAGAGCAAATATCCTAAAGCTCCGGCAGGAAAGAAACCAAAACGATGTCCCTTGGGAAAGTTTTCAGAACCATTATATCCAAGATTAAACTCTGCAAAATATTTATCCTTGAAAGCATATGTTCCTCTAAAAGCCAGACCTTGTTTCTTATACGGCAAAGATTTAATAGAAGCACTTGCCGTACCATCCACATAGTCACGCTGATAATACATTACCATTCCACTCACACGGTGCATTTCTTTAAATAACTGATTATAATTGAGCTGCAATTTCAATTCTTCTGCACGGTTATTAGAAGAACTGACATCATAACCCAAGAATTCCGAACCTTTATTTACTTCTGAGAATAATAAATTACCGGTTTCATCGTCTACGCCTGTCACAGCATACGTTGTAGACATTTTCCTGCGATTTTGAATAGACTGGCTATTGGAGTCAAATGAAAATGATCCTCTAAATTCCAATCCTTTCAACCAGAAAGACAAATCCTGAGTTAATACAATCTGGCTCATAATCTGTGTGCGAAACAGTTTATTATAACCGGATCCATATAGACGTTCAGCCGGATTTAATTCGCCCACCTGATTGGGAGCTCCCCATCCCCATTTTGTAGAACCGTCAGAGTTCGTACCGATAGGAAGCCGTACCGGACAAGAAAGCGGAGTAGATAAATATGTATAGTAATACAACATCTCAACTGGTGTATAATAAGTACCATACAACCATTCGTTTCCTACGCCAGGCTGGTGTGTATCTGTCAGATTAGCACCTAATTCAATGTTTAAATTAGTTGTTTTGGTTAAAGTAACATCCACATTGGAACGAAAATTATAACGGCGAAGAGTTACATTAGATTTATAATCATTTTCCTTACTATTTTTCAAATTACCATTATCTTCCAAAAAGCTGGCACTAATATAATAACGAGCTCTCTCACCTCCACCCCGAATATTAAGAGAGGCATTCATATTAGAAGAATACTTCTTAAAAACTTCATCTATCCAATTCACATTCGGATAAAGGAAACGGTTTGCATTGTTACGTAAATTTTCAATATAGTCTTGTGAATAATTTTCCTGCCCGAATGCTTCATTATATAACATTGCATAATCTGCTCCGCCCAAAAGCTTCGGCAAATTAGGCAGATCGGAAGTTCCATATTCAAATTTAGCTTCTACCGACGGTGCTTGTGCAACACCTTTACGGGTTGTAACCAAAACAACGCCATTTGCTGCACGTACACCATACACGGCAGTTGCAGATGCATCTTTTAAAATAGAAATGGATTCTACTTCTTCAATGGACAAATCAGACATATCACGTTCAACGCCATCAACCAGCATCAATGGTTTCTGATTAGCCCCAAACGAAGAAATACCACGAACCCAGAAATCGGCATTATCTTGCCCAGGCTCACCTGAGCGCTGCACAACAACAGCACCCGCAATACGTCCCGAAAGTGCTGAAGTCAACGAACGTTGGGGTATTTTCATATTTTCAATAGGAGCGGCAGCTATAGATCCAATCACACTAGCTTTACGCTGTTTACCCATACCAACAACAACTGCTTCATCCAGCTCCTGTACATCTTCTTTCAAAACAATGTCCAATGAGGGATTTTTACCAACCGGCACTTCCTGCAATTTAAATCCGATATAAGAAAACTGAAGAATATCTCCTTTTTGAGCCTTGATTACATAATAACCATTCACATCGGATACAACTCCACTTGTAGACCCTTTAATTACAATATTAACACCGGGAAGCCCCTGCCCTGTAATATCAGAAATTTTACCTCGCACAGTATTATCATCCTGATGCGTCACCGATTTTTCGGGAACATCCGTTTTCTTATAAAGAATAATATGCGAGCCTTCTATACGATAATTCAATTCTGAATTAGACAGCAAAATGCCCAATACATTATCTAAACTTTCTTTTTGAGCATGAACAGAAACACTTTCTTGCAGATTTATTTCATCATCCCTGAACCAGAATGAATAATTACTCTGTTTTTTCACTGCATCCAAAGCCTTTTCCAATGTGACATTATTCAGCGCCAGAGAAATTCTGACATTTTGGGAATGAACATCAGCTGCAGATACAGTAAACAAGGAAAGCAAACAGAATATAAATGTCAATCTCATAACACTAAATAACTTACCACACCCACCTGGATACACAGGTAGATACAGGATGTGCTTTTTTTTCATAACTTTGTACTGATTTTAAATTAAACTTTTTGTGATTTAAATCTTAAAGGTCAGAAGACTGGCGGGTTTTCTGGCCTTTTTTATAGACTTCACGAACTAGGTTGAATCTTTCATAATTATACTTTTAAACAGGTTAACAACTTTAGCATCTTATTTCTCGTATACAAAAACCGAGTCATTTTTGATATTATATCTTATCCGGTTGTCCCAGGATATGATATGAAGTATCTCTTCCAAACTATCCGTAGACTTAAACTGTCCGGTAAAAGTTATCTTCTTTAAATTGTTGGAAGCTATAACAAATTCTTTTTTAAAATGACGTCCGAGAATAGCAGCAATTTCATTGAAGTTATTTTTCTCAAAATAAATTTCTCCTTTTAACCAGGAAGTATACGGATCAGTCTCTATTTGACGTTTTAAAAACTTATTGTTTTCCTTATTAAATAAAAGCTGTTCGCCCGGTACCAAGACAGTTTCTTCCATTTTATTTGCCAAATCCCGCACACCAACCTGTCCTTCAAGCAAAGTTACTGCAGTATTTAACGATTCATTATACGACTGAACATTAAACTTTGTTCCATAAACACAAACTTTCAATGCTTCACAGGTAACAATAAACGGATGATCCGAATCATGCGTTACTTCAAAATAAGCTTCACCTGATAAGTTTATATTTCGATTTTTACAAAAAGCTGAATTATATTCAATTGCAGAACCTGCATTTAATATCACTTTAGATTTATCTGGTAAAATCAATTCTTTCGTTTCGCCATTCATAACCTCAACCCGGACTAAGTCTCCTGACGAATTTATGTCATGCAAATAAAAAAATGCTCCCACAGACACTAGAACAGCAACTACAGCAGCCACAGATATCAGTTTCACAAATATTGAATGGCGTCGGGCTCCTTTGATTTTATGAATAACGCGACTTCTAATATCTTCTTTCAATTCCTCTGCTACCGATTCAACAGACGAAGAAATTTGAATCCGTTTAGTAAAACGACTTTCCTCTTCTGTATTTTTCATTATTTCTTTCACAAAACACCTCCTTTTTATATAGAGGAGTCATGCTTTAAAAAAAAGGTTTAAAAGAAATCGATATTTTTATCAATTATTTTACAAAACGATAAAAAATAGTATCGCCAGATCAATATCCGGATAGTATTTGCGCATTTGTTCTACAATCTTTTTTACTGCAATTCGAGCTTGTACATGGACAGTGCTTTCTGCCAGACCAAGTATCTCAGCTATTTCCCGATACTTAAGTCCATCCCTACGGGACATCATAAAAATAATACGGCTTTTTTCCGGAAGGTCATTGATTACTCCGGTTAACATTTGCTCTATTTCACTTGTCAAAAGGTCACTTTCGGGATTATCGTCCAATTGTTCCACAGACATGGGGATCTGATCCAGCATTACATACTTAGACGAAGAGTTATTATTCAAATAACGGTAACATGCATTTTTGGCAATAATATAAAGGTACAATTCAATATTTGTAATCTCGGGCAATCTTTTCTTCGATTTCCAAACAGAAAGAAAGACATCAGAAACTACTTCACGACAAGCTTCCTTATTACGAAGAAAACAATAACAGAAACGAAAAGTCTTTGTATAATAGCAATCATAGAATTGGTTAAATGCAATCATGTTGTCTTCCGACACTTTTTGCAAAAGGTTTCTTATTTTATCTGTATCTTTCATGAAATAAAATTAACATAGGGCAGAATATTGATATATTCTGCCCTTTCCCATTTAAATGGGAAAATTATTTTTCTGCAACTTCTTTTGCGGAGAACTCCATTAAGTATGATTTAATAAAACCATCTATTTTACCATCCATTACAGCATTAACATCAGAAGTTTGATAATTGGTACGATGATCTTTTACCCGGCGATCATCAAAAACATAACTACGAATCTGTGATCCCCATTCTATTTTTTTCTTTCCGGCTTCAATCTTTGCCCGCTCAGCCATACGATGTTGCAATTCTTTATCATAAAGAATTGAGCGCAATTGACGCATTGCATTTTCACGGTTTTTAGGTTGATCACGCGTTTCCGTATTTTCAATTAAAATTTCTTCTTCCTCTCCTGTATACGGGTCCTTGAACTGATAACGCAAACGTACTCCGGATTCAACCTTATTAACATTCTGCCCACCTGCTCCTCCTGAACGGAATGTATCCCAGGAAATAGCAGCTTGATCAATCTTCACCTCTATTGTATCATCCACCAAAGGAGTTACAAATACAGAAGCAAAAGAAGTCATCCGCTTCCCTTGTGCATTATAAGGAGATACACGTACCAGACGATGGACACCATTTTCACTTTTCAGATAACCATAAGCATAATCGCCTTCAATATTAATGGTTGTCGTTTTTATACCCGCTTCATCGCCTTCCTGATAATTGGCAATAGAAATCTTATAGTTATTGTTTTCTGCCCAACGCATATACATACGCATTAACATAGAAGCCCAATCTTGACTTTCGGTTCCTCCGGCTCCCGAGTTAATCTTGAGTACACAACTCATTTGGTCTGCTTCGTCACGAAGCATATTACGGAATTCCAAATCTTCTATTAACCGAATGGCTTTACTATATGCCTGGTCTACTTCCTCTTCCGTAATAATTTCTTCCTTTACGTAGTCATACGACAGTTGTAACTCTTCCGCAGCATTTTGAACTTCATTATATAACTCAATCCACTTTTTCAGTTCTTTTACCTTTTTCATCTGGGCTTCAGCACGTTTGGCATCTTCCCAAAATTCAGGATCATGGGTACGAAGTTCTTCTTCCTCTAACTGGATGGTCTTGCCATCTATGTCAAAGATACCCCCTCAGCGCCCGCTGACGCTCCAACACATTATTTAGTTGGTCTGATGTTATCATATTTATGTTATTATTATTTTCTACAAAGATAAGTATTAAGTCAACACCCGGCAACCCTATTATTCCTGATACATGGCCTCAATCTGTTCCGCATATTTCTTTGCTACGACCGGACGACGTAATTTAAGAGTATCGGTAAGCTCACGGCCTTCCATTGTAAACGGTTGTGATAATAAAGTAAAACGTTTAATTCGTTCATAAGAAGCCAGATTCTTCTGGTGTTCTTCAATCCGAGACTCTATTAATCGAATTATATCTTTATTGCTCATCAAATCTTCACGGTTTTCATATCGAATACCTTTTTGTTCTGCATACTGCTCCAATAAAGAGTAAACCGGTACAATCAAAGCACTAACAAACTTTCTCTGGTCGCCTATAACAGCAATCTGTTCTATATATTTATCGCTGCTCATCAACATTTCAATAGCCTGCGGGGCGACATATTTACCATTGGAAGTTTTATATAAATCTTTAATTCGTTCTGTAAAGAACAGCACATTGCCTTCCAACCGGCCAGCATCTCCTGTCCGGAAAAAACCATCTTCAGTAAAAGATTTCGCATTCTCTTCAGGTTTATTATAATAACCGGAAGTTACTGTTTTTCCTTTTACCAGTATCTCATTATTAGCTTCGTCTATTTTAACCTGTATATCCGGCATAATAGTTCCTATAGAACCAAATATGAATCCTTCTTCGGGATAAAAACAAACGGTTGCAGTCGTTTCACTTAGCCCGTATCCATAACGGATCGGAATATTAACAGATTGCAAAAATTCATTAACCTCATCGGATAAAGGAGCTCCAGCGACAGGGAAAAAGCGCCCGCGATCTATACCTAAAACCTTTTTTAAGAGCGTGAAAACAGTTTTATCATAAAAAGCAAACTTCGTACTAAGTCCGCATGGTGCTTTCAATCCTTTATTTTTATATTCCAAATTATACAAACGTCCGGTTTCTATCGCATCCAAAAAGATTTTTTTCATGAACGGAGATGACGAATTAATTTTCTCATGAACTCCTACATAAACTTTTTCCCAAAAACGAGGAACATTGCACATTAAAGTAGGACGTACCTCCACCAAAGTCTTTTGAATCATTTTTGGATCCAAATTAATTGCAACTTTCACACCTTTATGCAAACAATAATATACCCACGCTTTTTCAAAAATATGGGTCAATGGGAGAAAGCACATTGAAGTATCTTTATCTGTAACCATTGGCAAACGGATATCATGGATACGCATTGCTTCCAAATAATTAGAATGATGAAGCATCACTCCCTTGGATTCCCCTGTTGTACCTGACGTATATATTATCGTAGCCAAATCTTCCGGAGTAGCTCCGTTCATACGGATTTTCACAGCAGATGCAGCATGAGTATTATCCCCAAAACGCAAAAAGTCATCAAAATAAACAGATGTTTTATCCTCCGGGTTCAACTTTACGGAAGAATCAAAAATAATTATACGCTTTAATATGGCAGATTCTTTTTGAACTTTAAATGCATTATTGTATTGTAATTGCTCACCGACAAAAAGAGTACGGATATTAGCATCATTAATAATATATTCAATCTGTGCAGGAGAATTGGTTGCATACATCGGCACAGATACAATCCGATTTGTATAAGCTCCAAAATCAGTATATAAACATTGAGGCATATTCTGGGAATAGACACCAATATTTTCCTGTACTTCTATTCCAAACTCAGCCATAGCTTCAGCAGTCAGCATAACTTTATCGGCAAATTCTCTCCATGAGATTTTCAACCATTTCCCGCTTACATTATCTCTGTATTTAAGAGCTGTACGCGAACCATATTTTTCAGCTTGCCGCTGTATCAACTCGGCATAATGATAATAAATCATAACCCTTTATTTTGTATTGTTGACGCAAAAATAAGCTTTTATATTCTAAAAGACATAGGTTTACTTCTATTTTTACACAGATCAATCTATTTTGTGCAATAATTAGAGTCTATAATGATAACCGGTTCCAAATTGTTTTATACCGGAAAAACAAAAGTTTCATCCTAATGAAACAAAAGTTTTATGCAGATAAAACAAATGCTTTATGCTAGAGAAATAAACACCGACAGCACCACCTAATAATAGTAGATAATAAACAATAACACTTCTCATATTGTTAAAAGAACATAAACCATAGTAGTATGTATTGCATAGTACACAGGCATTACATATTTTTGTAACATAAAACAATAAACAATGAATGCAGAGAACGTAAAATCACAAATGAGGAAGGGAACATTGGAATATTGCATTCTACTACTCCTCAAAAAAGAGCCGGCTTACACCTCTGACATAATTCAGAAGTTACAAGAAGCAAAACTGATTGTTGTAGAAGGTACATTATATCCTCTTTTAACTCGCTTAAAAAACAGCGAACTTTTAAGTTATCAATGGATAGAATCAACTCAGGGGCCTCCTCGCAAGTATTACCAGTTAACAGAAAAAGGCATTGTCTTCCTTGGAGAACTGGAAACTTCCTGGCAGGAATTAAATGATACAATAAACCACATTAGAAACAATTAAAAATAAAGACAATGAAGAAGACACTTACTGTTAATCTGGGAGGAACGGTTTTCCACATTGACGAAGATGCATATCAGTTATTAGACAAATATTTATCTAATCTCCGGGTCCACTTCAATAAAGAAGAAGGAACCGATGAAATTATGGGAGACTTTGAAATGCGTATTTCAGAGTTACTGAGCGAGCGTGTCCGGCTGGGCTATAATGTTATCACAATAGAGAATGTAGAAGAAGTGATAAAGCGCATGGGTAAACCCGAAGAAATCTTTGAAGAAGAGGAAGAAAAAAGCAAAGAAGAGCCCAAAGCCCGTCCTATGCAAGAACATCAGGCTTACTCTGAAAAGAAAAGACTCATGCGTGATCCGGACAATCGCGTATTAGGAGGAGTAGCTGGCGGTATTGCTGCTTATATGGGTTGGGACGTAACAGCTGTCCGTTTAGCTATGATTATTCTTCTTCTCATACCTTATGCGCCAATAGTAATTATTTATATCATTCTTTGGATTGTCATGCCTGTTGCACATACTGCTGCTGATAAATTAATTATGCGTGGAGAAAGTGTTACATTGGAAAATATAGGAAAAACTGTTACCGATGGTTTTGAAAAAGTAAGTAATAATGTAAATGACTACATCAGCTCCGAACAACCCAGAAATTTCTTCCAGAAATTAGCTGATGCATTTGTTATGATTATCGGTTTTATACTCAAATTTTTCACTATACTAATAGGTATTATCTTATTACCGGTACTTTTATTAGTTATATTTATTCTGGTTATAGTAACAATTGCACTCGCAGCCGGAGGAGCCGGCTTTATCTATCATTTATCACCATTCGGAATGGATTTATACAATGGAGCTCCTATCCCATTAGTTATTTTAGGATGCCTGGGAACGATTTTATTGATTGGTATTCCGGTATTTTCTTTGGTATACACTATATGCGGACAGTTATTTAAAGCAAAACCATTACCAACACAAGCCAAATGGACTTTATTAGTATTATGGATCATTTCAATGTTAATTTGCGGTATCTATCTATATTACACCAATATTAATGGATGGAACACGTTACTTTGGGACAATCTTTCCATTCATATATAATACAGCTTCGTTAAAATAAATAATTTCCATAGTTATAATTGTGCGTTAAAAAAAGGAAGGCCGCTCTGTCTCAGAGGGGCCTTCTTCCAAGGTTAACAAATTTATGAGTAAAAACCACTAATGAATCTAATTTAGCCTATTTGCAAGTCCTAATAAACATAGCTTACATAATAGAGATTACAAATATAATAATCTTATTTAGAAATTAAAATAAATATTTCTTATTTATATTCTTTCTGAATTTTAGCCGCAATTTCTGCTAACTTTTCCTGGGATATTTCCAGCTTCTTTCCACCAAAATACATATCCGATTCTTTTGTAATAGGAATCAAATGAATATGGGCATGGGGAACTTCCAACCCCATAACAGCCAGCCCTACTCGTTTACAGGCTATAGCAGATTCTTGCGCATGAGCAACCCGTTTAGCAAATGCCATCATTCGGCCGAGCATGGGATCGTCAATATCAAAAATATAATCAACTTCTTTTTTCGGAATTACTAACGTATGCCCTAAAGCTACCGGATTTATATCCAGAAAAGCAAAAAATTCGTCATTCTCTGCCACTTTATGGCACGGAATCTCTCCTGCTACTATTCTGCTGAATATCGTTGCCATTGCCTTTTATGATTAAATAGATATATCCATAATTTCGAAACTCATTATACCAGACGGTACTTTTATTTCAACAATATCACCCACTCTCTTGCCCATTAAACCCTGAGCGATAGGAGTACTTACAGCAATCTTACCTTCTTTCAGATTAGCCTCCGAATCTGACACCAGCATATATGTCATTACCGCATTATTCTTCGTATTTTTTATCTTTACTTTATTCAAAATCTGAATTTCTTCTGTCTGCACACGAGACTCATCAATCAAACGGGCATTAGAAATCAATGATTTTAATTGAGCCAACTTTGCCTCCATTATTCCCTGTGCCTCTTTAGCTGCATCATATTCTGCATTTTCAGACAAATCGCCTTTGTCTCTCGCTTCAGCTATTTGTGCAGAGATTTCAGGACGTTTCACGGTTTCAAGATAGTTGATCTCTGCCAAAATCTTGTTATAACCTTCCTCTGTCATATAACTAACAGCCATATTAAATCCTCCTTAAATTTTTATTTTAACAAATTTATTTACGACATAATAAAAAAAGAATCCCGACCAGTACCTGGCCGGAACTCCTCTTCTATTTCATTAACACTTTACAAAAGTATGCTTTTTTTTCAAGACATACAACTTTCTAAAAGTGCTTTACAACATATCTACTTGATTGTTTACTAAGAATTTCACAGAACCGACTTCACATCAGATTCTAATTTTTTCACATCATCAACACGTTTTACCAAATTACCTTTCCGGTCTAAAATAAATATTGCAGGTAGTTGTTTCACATTATATAAACCGGCAATTTGAGAATAAACCGATTGCGGATCACGCACACATATCCATGGAAGATTTGAAGCACCGTTTTTCCAGAAATGAGAATCGCTATCCAGAGAAATCTGATATATTTCCAATCCCTTATCATGGTACTTAGTGTACAAATCTCCCAACTCCATATTTAACGCAGGAGACCATTCAGTCTGAAAAGCCGTAAAATTAATCAACACCGGCCTGTCTTTAGCAATCTCTGAAAGCTTAACAACATTACCACGAACGTTGGGCAATGCTATATCCACGAAACTTATTTCATTTGCATCTACATTATTCAATGTCACAGGACGTTGGGCACGAATTACTTTTATAGATTGCAATGCTAAATTATGGAGATGTTTCGAGCGGGGACTTTCCGGATAATAATGATCAAAGCTAGTAGCAACCGCGCCATAAGCTTTAGAATCCTTCTTGTCATATAAATCGAAAAATAATAAGCCATCTACCTGCTGAAATAAAGCAAAATAAGCCGCAGCCGACATCGGGGCGGAATAAATATACTTAAATGCCACATCTTTATATGCATTTGCCGCAGCCAGAACCTTGTCCCTGTATGTAGTATCTGCTAATTGTTTCGCTTCATACTCTTTACGTAAACGACCTATTATCTGATTTGCATCCAATTGAGCCAGAGTAATAGCTTTCATCGCTTTACAATTTTCAGAACCATCGACAGTATAAGAGGTCGCAAATGTACCTGCATCAGCAGCAATTGTAATAGTTTCCGTTGAATCTACAGAAAAGTTAATCAATTGATTATTTAATCTCAGTTGATAAAAATCAGGAAAAGCAGGACGGGGTTTCGAAAACTTGAATTTACCGGAAGCAGTCAATTTTACCGAATCCAGTAAAGTAACATTTGATATGCCTACATTCTCCAAATACATTATCTGGCCATCAGCACCCGCTACCACACCTTTCACCGTAAATTCAGATTTATTACAAGACGTAAATAAAAATGACATCACACAGAGCACAACCAGCAATTTAGTAGATATTTGTTTCATTGCTTTTTATATCTATATATTTTGTGCTGCAAATATACATTAATTTGCAATTGTGACACTATTATTCTATAATTCTTCCGAGGTTTTTTACAAAAAACTACTTTTAACTCGTTATTTATTTTCATTTTCATGTATTTACACTCAAACTTTCATTACATTTGCAGCAATTTTTATAGATAGAAAAATAAGAAAAGAAGATTATGCTTAATCCAATTAACAAGACGATCGAATTAAGTGATGGAAGAACCATCACAATCGAAACCGGGAAATTGGCAAAACAGGCAGATGGTTCAGTTACTGTTCGTATGAACAACACTGTACTTCTAGCTACCGTATGTGCCGCAAAAGATGCAAATCCCGGTGTTGACTTTATGCCGTTACAGGTTGAATACAAAGAAAAATATTCTGCATTTGGCCGTTTTCCTGGAGGTTTTACAAAAAGAGAAGGTAAAGCTTCCGACTATGAAATCCTTACATCACGTCTGGTAGACCGTGCCCTCCGTCCGCTTTTTCCAGACAACTACCATGCTGAAGTATACGTAAACATCATATTGTTTTCTGCTGATGGCGAAGATATGCCGGACGCATTAGCTGGTTTAGCAGCTTCTGCAGCATTAGCTGTTTCCGATATTCCTTTTAATGGTCCTATCTCTGAAGTACGTGTTGCCCGTGTTGATGGTCAGTTTATCGTAAACCCGACTTTCTCACAATTAGAAAAAGCGGATATCGACATCATGGTTGGTGCCACTTTAGACAACATCATGATGGTAGAAGGAGAAATGAACGAAGTTCAGGAATCCGAAATGCTTGAAGCCATCAAAGTTGCTCACGAAGCAATCAAGAAACAGTGCCAGGCACAGATTGAATTATCTGAAGCTTGTGGCAAATTAAACAAACGCGAATACTGCCATGAAGTAAACGATGAAGAACTTCGCAAAGATGTACACGACAAATGCTATGCAAGCGCTTATGCAGTTGCAACGTCAGGCATAGGCAAGCACGAGCGTGCCGAAGCTTTCGAGAAAATTATCGAAGATTATAAGGCTCAATTCTCCGAAGAAGAACTGACCGACGAAAAAGTTGAAATGATCGGCCGTTACTATCATGATGTAGAAAAAGAAGCAATGCGTCGAGCTATCCTTGATGAAGGAAAGCGCTTGGATGGCCGTAAAACAACTGAAATCCGTCCGATTTGGATCGAAACCGACTGTTTGCCAGGCCCTCACGGATCCGCTATTTTTACACGTGGTGAAACACAATCATTATCTACCGTCACATTAGGTACTAAATCTGATGAAAAGATGATAGACGACGTATTGAACCAAAGCAAAGAACGTTTCCTTTTACATTATAATTTCCCTCCGTTCTCCACTGGTGAAGCTAAAGCATCCCGCGGTGTCGGACGTCGTGAAATTGGACACGGCCATTTAGCATGGCGTGCCCTGAAACGTATGATTCCGGAAAACTATCCTTATGTTGTACGCGTCATTTCCGACATTTTGGAATCAAATGGTTCTTCTTCTATGGCAACTGTTTGTGCAGGAACATTAGCCCTGAGAGATGCAGGTGTAGCGATGAAAAAACCAGTATCAGGTATCGCTATGGGACTTATTTCCGAAAACAAAGGTACGAATTACGCTATCCTTTCGGACATCTTAGGGGACGAAGACCACTTAGGGGACATGGACTTCAAGGTTACCGGCACAGAAGATGGCATTACTGCAACTCAAATGGATATCAAAGTAGACGGATTGTCTTACGAAATTCTTGAGAATGCGCTAGCCCAGGCAAAAGCCGGCCGTATGCACATCCTAGGCAAGATAATGGAAGCACAACCGGAAACCCGTTCAGATTTGAAACCGCATACTCCACGCATCGAAACAATGATTATCGGTAAAGAATTCATCGGTGCAGTAATCGGCCCGGGCGGGAAGATTATCCAGGGAATCCAAGAAAAAACCGGAGCAACAATCACTATTGAAGAAGTAGATGGTGCTGGAAGAATTGAAATTGCAGGCAACAATAAAGAAACTATTGATGCAGCAATCAGAGCTGTCAAAGGTATCGTTGCTGTTCCAGAAGTAGGTGAAGTTTACGAAGGTAAAATATCTTCTATCATGCCTTACGGCGCATTTGTAGAGTTTATGCCGGGAAAAGATGGTTTGCTTCACATTTCTGAAATTGACTGGAAACGTTTGGAAACAGTGGAACAAGCAGGTTTGAAAGAAGGTGATACCATCTCTGTTAAGTTAGTCGATATTGACGCAAAAACAGGTAAGTTCAAACTTTCTCACAAAGTCCTTCTTCCTAAACCGGAAGGTTATGAAGAACGTCCGCCAAGACAAGAGCGCGGACCAAGACCGGAACGTGGCGATCGTGGTCCTCGTCAGGATCGTGAAAATCGTACACCATACCGTGACCGTCAAGAATAATCATTCATTATTATTATAAAGAAAGGGGCTATCTAACGAGTGTAGATAGCCCCTTTACTTATGTACTTATTATAATACTTATATTGGTTCTATTCCTTGTTCTTTTAGTAGCTGCAGGCTTAGATCTTTTAATTTAAACTTTTGTATCTTGCCACTTCCGGTCATAGGGAATGTGTCGATAAAAAACACATATTTGGGTATTTTGTGACGGGCAATTTTACCACGGCAAAAATCTTTTACTACATCTTCTGTCATGCTCACTCCTTCATGTAGAATAATGAAAGCTCCGGCTTCTTCTCCATATTTTTTTGATGGAACAGCTGCCACCTGCACGTCTTTTACACCTTCTAAATGATATAAAAATTCTTCTATTTCACGAGGATAAATATTCTCACCACCACGGATTATCATATCTTTGATACGTCCGGTAATACGGTAATTTCCGTTTTCATCTTTTACTCCGAGATCACCACTATGTAAGAAACCGTCTTTATCAATTATTTCAGCAGTAGCAGCCGGGTTATTATAGTAACCTTTCATATTATTATAACCGCGGTTACACATTTCTCCCTGTACGCCAACAGGGCATTCTTCTCCGGTTTCAGGATCAATCACGCGTACTTCGGTAAACTCGAAGTCACGTCCTACTGTATTATATCGTATTTCAGCCGGATCGTCAATTCGTGAATGAGTCATGCCCGGTGATGTTTCTGTTAAGCCATACACACTGGTTACGCGCATGAACATTTTCTCATCTACCTGTTTCATTAGTTCAACGGGACAAAGGGAACCTGCCATAATACCGGTACGGAGAGAGGTAAGATCAAACATCTTAAACATTGGATGATTCAGCTCTGCTATAAACATAGTAGGTACTCCATAAAGAGCAGTACACCGTTCTTTGTGAATAGAGGCAAGTACAACTAGCGGGTCAAACTTCTCAACCATAACCTGCGTACAACCATGTGTCAATACGTTCATAGAAGCTAATACTACACCAAAACAATGAAACAGAGGCACACAGCAACAAAGCTTATCATCTGCTGTGAACTTCATGTGTTCACCCGTTAAAAAACCATTGTTGGTTATATTATGGTGTGTCAGCATGACTCCTTTGGGAAATCCGGTTGTTCCGGACGTGTATTGCATATTCACAACGTCGTGGCAGTTTACTTTTGCTTTTGCTTCAGCTAATGTTTCATTACTTACATTATCGCCTAATAGCAATAATTCCGGGGTATTGTACATACCACGATATTTTTCCTGACCGATATAAACTACGTTTTTTAATACAGGAAATTTTTTACTTTTCAGATAGCCTCGTTGCGATTCTCTTAATTCGGGAAGCATAGTATAAACCATGTCAACATAACTTCCGTCGAATACACCGTCTGTAATACATAGAGTATGGATGTCTGCATTTTCAACCAGAAACTCTAATTCACTCTGTTTGTAATTGGTGTTGACTGTTACCAATACAGCCCCGATTTTAGCACCTGCAAAAAGGAATGTTAACCAATCCGGAACGTTTGTTGCCCAGATTCCGACATGTGTTCCGTGTTTTACTCCAATGGAAAGTAATCCTTTCGCCATGTTGTCGACACGTTTATTAAACTCACTCCATGTAAAGCGCAAATCACGATCGGAATATACAATATATTCTTTGTCTGGTGTGGTTTCCGCCCAATGCTCAAGCCATTGGCCGAGTGTTCTGTTTTGTAATTCCATATCTGTAAAGATTAATAAGGAGTATAAACAACACCTAAGATTCTGGCCGTACTGTCTGTTCCGGCATGTACATGATGGGCTACAATTGAATCATAATAAATACTATCTCCTTCTTCCAAGACGAACGTGTTTTTTCCATAGTTTATTTCCACTATACCATCTAATACATAGATAAATTCTTCACCTTCATGTGTAGAAAGAACGAAGTCTACACCTTCTTCCGATGGAGCTATATCAATCAGGAACGGTTCCATGTGGCGTCCGGATTTATCTTGTGAAAGCGAATGGTATTCCATGTGCTTTCGTTCCATAGATGCGTTGTTGGTGAAGCCTATGCTGTTTGTTTCATTGCTGTCTTTTTTGCGGCAGATGACAGGTCCTAATTCGGATTGGTCGTCGAGGAACGTTCCTAATCTTACACCGAATACCCGGGCTATTTTTATTAGAGGAGCCAAAGACGGAAAGTCTATATTTGACTCAATACGTTCAATCTGTTCCACTTTCAAACCTGAGCGTTCTGCAACTTCTTCGATCGACAATTGCTTTGATTCTCGGATGCTTTGTATTTTGGCACCGATTATTTTGTTATTTCCCATAAGTATGATTTTATATTAGAATCCGTATTAAGTTTGATATTTTGTAACCAAACGCCGCAAATTTACATTAATATTTTATTATACACTCAATAAGTAAAAGAAAAAGGGGTAGCTTTATGATCAAGCTACCCCTTTATAAACTTCGTATGAAGTGAATTTTTTACTTTCTTATACCAAGTTCTTTGATGATAGAACGATATCTTTCGATATCAACTTTTATCAGGTAATCCAATAAACGACGACGCTTACCTACCAACATCTTTAGTGCTCTTTCAGAACTATGGTCTTTGTGATTAACCTTCAAGTGTCCTGTTAAGTGAGCAATACGAACTGTGAATAAAGCAATTTGGCTTTCTGCAGAACCGGTGTCAGTAGCTGACTTTCCGTACTTCTCAAAAAGTTCTTTTTTCTTTTCTGAATCTAAAAACATGATTCTTGTTACTTTAATAAATTAATACTATGTTATCTAAGCGGATGCAAAGATATGGATTACTTTTTGATTTGCAAGACTTTTGTCTTTCTTTTTTATATTTTGGGCATTGAATGTCACTGAGATGTCATAAAAATATTGTATTTTTGTGCCCAATAAATTAGTCTTCAATGCAAAAGATCAGAAACATCGCGATTATCGCGCACGTAGACCACGGTAAAACAACACTCGTGGATAAGATGTTATTAGCCGGCAAGCTCTTCCGTGAAGGACAGGCTGAGCCGGATCAGTTCCTGGATAATAACGACCTGGAACGCGAAAGAGGTATTACTATCCTTGCCAAAAACGTATCAATTAACTATAAAGATTGTAAGATCAATATCATTGATACTCCGGGGCACGCAGACTTCGGAGGAGAAGTTGAACGTGTATTGAATATGGCAGACGGATGCTTGTTATTAGTTGATGCATTCGAAGGTCCGATGCCTCAGACCCGTTTTGTATTACAGAAAGCGATCCAACTCGGATTAAAACCAATTGTTGTAATTAATAAGGTAGATAAACCGAATTGCCGTCCGTCTGAGGTACAGGAAATGGTGTTCGACCTGATGTTTAGTTTGGATGCGACAGAAGAACAATTGGATTTCCCTACTATATACGGATCTGCAAAACAAGGGTGGATGTCTACAGATTGGAATCATCCGACAGAAGATATTACCGCTTTGCTGGACGCAATTGTTGAACATATACCAGAGCCTCAGGTATTGGAAGGTTCTTCACAGATGTTGATCACTTCGCTTGACTATTCCAAATATGTAGGCCGTATTGCGGTAGGTCGCGTACATCGTGGCGAATTAAGAGAAGGTCAGGACATTATGTTGTGTAAGCGTGATGGTTCGATGGTAAAATCAAGAATCAAGGAAATTGACGTTTTTGAAGGATTAGGACGTACCAAGGTAAATGCTGTTCAGTCTGGCGATATATGTGCTATTATCGGTATCGAAGGTTTTGAAATTGGTGAAACAATTGCAGACGCGAATGAGCCGGAGGCTTTGCCAACAATTGCTATTGACGAACCAACGATGTCTATGCTTTTTACAATCAATAATTCTCCATTCTTCGGAAAAGAAGGAAAGTTCGTTACTTCCCGTCATATTTTCGAACGTTTGCAGAAAGAATTGGATAAAAATCTGGCTTTGCGTGTTGTTCCTACAGACTCGGCAGATTCATGGCTAGTATATGGCCGTGGCGTATTGCATTTGTCTGTCTTGATAGAAACCATGCGCCGTGAAGGGTATGAATTACAAGTCGGACAACCGCAGGTTATCATTAAAGAGATTGATGGCGTTAAATGTGAACCGGTAGAACAGCTTACAGTTAATTTACCGGAAGACTGCTCGAGCCGTATTATTGATATGGTAACCAAGCGTAAGGGTGAAATGACTATGATGGAAAGTAAGAATGAACGTATGCATTTGGAATTTGTAATTCCCTCCCGTGGTATTATCGGTTTGAATAATGCTGTCCTTACCGCATCGGCCGGAGAAGCTATTATGGCACACCGTTTCTTGGAATATCAACCTTGGAAAGGTGATATAGAACGCCGTATGAATGGTTCTATCATAGCAATGGAAACTGGTACGGCTTATGCTTACGCTTTGAATAACTTGCAGTCACGCGGACGTTTCTTTATTGAACCTCAGGAAGAGGTATATGCAGGACAGGTTGTTGGAGAGCATACTAAGGAAAATGATTTGGTAGTAAATGTTACGAAATCAAAGAAACTTACAAATATGCGTGCATCCGGTTCCGACGACAAAGTCTCTTTGGCTCCTCCTACAGTATTTAGTTTGGAAGATGCTTTGGAATATATCAAAGGAGATGAGTATGTTGAAATTACGCCTAATAGTATGCGTATGCGTAAAATTATTTTGGATGAAATAGAACGCAAACGTGCCGGAAGATAAAATTTTTAACAGATAAAGTAGAGGTATAGGCGGTATAAATCAATTTATATCGCCTATATTGTTTTGTTTAAAAGCTTGCACATGCTGTGTTTTTTACGATTATTGCAGCTTCATTCCTCGCTCAATATATTTATTAGAAATTCATAGGTGCCCGCTTTGTATTTGTACATCCTTTGAATTTTAATTAAATTCGGGATTTACTAGTATTTCGTCTGCCAACAGCCAGTAATTGGCCTTGTTGGAGGCAACAATCTTAATGTAGCGTGCCTGTTCATTTAATCCGTCGGCTACAGCAATATCAATCCAGCAATCATGTATGTTATTAGGTGTTGTTTCCATTGCCACGGTCTTTACCTTTTTAAAGGATTCTCCATCCGTAGACAAATAGAAGTCTACCATATCAGGCAAAGCTATGGATTTAGGCAGATAGTTCAGGAAGCGGATTGCTAATGTCCGGATAACCTTTACAGAATCTAAATCTAATATGGCATCCATGTCTTTATCTTTAAATCCTAACCAATTCGGGTTTTTCATATCTTCATCACCTAGTTTCTTGTCTGTCAGATTTCCTCTATTATATTTAGAACTTGGTTGTGATATAAATGTTATATTCTTATCTATGGCATCGTGGTATAGATCATTTGTAAATGTAGCTTCTAACAAAGGCCAGCGTCCTTTCCCTGCTTTCCAATCCATATAATCCAGATAGGCTTTGGCTGACAAGCATGGTTGTCCGATAGGCATTTCCGAGCTCGGCTTGTCATATATACCATACATAGCAAAACTGATTACTTCTTCGGCGCCAGCCTTCGTTACTCCGGTCATTTGGGAAAGGAAACGCGGAAATGCTGCAGGGATTAATGCCGATTTTCTGGAATTTGTTCCTTTCTCCCAAGTAAACGATTCGTTGTTTGCCCAAAAACGGATTCCGGCTTTTTTATGAATATCGCATAGCTTACGGAAATTTTCTTTCATCAGAGGCAGTGGAAGTGTTTCAGGCACACACCCTATTTCATCTTGGAATGCAATAATATCTACTTTTAATTTTGCTATTTGTTCCCCGAACTTAGGATCATCTACATTTGATAAACGAACTCCATAAGGAGAAACCATTACTACAGCATCCGGTTTGCAACGGCGTGCTTCTGCCGTTAATGTATTAACAGCATCGACGGCATGTTCCGGCAGATAAGGATTAACGGCATCTTCAACCGGTAAATACCATCCGTAGAATGATTTATGATGACCGAATTTTGCGGCTACTTCTTCCATTATCCGTATCTGTGTTTTGCGTATTTCGGGTTTGCGAAGATCATCATCTTGGTTTTTAGCCCAGCCACAACTCATAAAAACCTGCATGTTATTACCATCGGCTGCGTTCATAATAGCTTCTACCGGACTTTCACGGTCTGCCGGATAGGCAGGTGGCATAAAGCTAGACGGGTAAAATGCCTTTCCTTCATTGGCGACGGCCAAAATGACCAGATAATTCACACCCATTTCCGACAGTTCTTTTACTTTGAGCCTCCATAAATCCGGGTTGGTATTATCTATATGTGCAGGGTTCATGTATTTATTGCGTACATCCTGATAAGTTAGATTAAGCCATGTTCCACGAACCGGCTTTGTTGTACTCGAATTGACTGTTTGTATGCTGCATAAAGACAGCAGCATGAATAGTGTAATAGTTTTCCCTAATATGTTCATGTTTTTCGGTAATATTAATACGATAACGCAAATAAGACCCTGATAAACGTATTTATACGTACAGGGTCTTATTAATTTTGTATTTTTTATGAATTCCGGTATTCTACTCTTCTGTATTTTTCGGAGGAATATAGAGATTTTCCTCGATTCCGTTTGTCCGGTCAAACCATGATGTATTTGTATGATTACCACTAGCCCAATTGGTATATCCGGGGTATGCCTCAGTAATATTTGTTCCCTCTTTAGGATAGTACCATGATTCGGCACTGGAGTTTGCTTTGGTGATATCCAATGCCCAGGCAAATCCATTATTACTACGGTAGAATGTGCTGACGCCATCCGACTTATCATCCATAGTACCGAACTTCTTTGTGTTTTTAGTTGTCGGTTTATAGTCGATAAGATGTGTTTCGTTGCCTCTGTTATCTACAAATATGAACGGATTGAATGCCAGTACGGTAATGCTGTTCGATTCTTCTGCAGACAATGTTTTTAAATCGATTCGAACCGTTTTTGGTGATGAAGGTATATGGGGTGTACCGGGATATGTATTAATTATACCACTCGTTCCTCCAAATACTTCCCGTATGTTATTATAAATAATAAATACAGGTTTGCTGCAATCAGATTCATAAATAACATTCTCTGATATATTGGCGATGTCGCTTTTGTTAATTTGCGGCAATTCTATACCGAAACCGGAAGTGCGCATGCCTCCGGCTCCTCTGACTAAGAAATCTAATTGTATTGCATTTAGCTGAGCAGTTTCTTTACTTTTAATCAGATTGTATTTGTAATCAATAACCACGTCGTTGTGATCATAGTCGCCGATACTTGGATGCATATCTTCGAAAGCCAGTGTACCGCACAGTTCACTTATGACATCTTTATTATTAGTATCTTCAAAGTTATCGTTTATGTCTGTGTTGGGCTTGACTACCGGATTAAAGGTGGTAAAAAATAAAATGTCATTAAAATCGTCATCCGATATTTTCCCGTTTTCTTTGGACATGGTAACCCTGTTCTCTGCTCCGTAGATGGTTCCGTTCAGTTCTTCAACAAAACGTCCTACAAATTGATTGTAACTTGGTTCTGACGGAAATCCTTTTATTGCCCGTATTTCTTTGTTCATAGGAGCAAGAGAGTACCGGTAGCTTTCTAATATTTTCATTCTCCATTCGCTGAAACGGTTTGGATGTTGAGCCATATTGGATTCTTTTCCATAACCGTTTTGTATCATGCACCAACCTATTTTTGTCCCTTTAGGAAAGACTTTCGTATATTTGTTTCCATCCCAGTAAAGTAATTGTACCCGTATTCCCGAAGGAGTGCATTCCGGATCCGTATTCGGGAATAATATATTTTTCCGTATTGTGCTCGCATCAGGAATAGTGCCTACCGGATAATGGAAATAACATAGTGTATTATAGGATACATTTTCGTTTTTCAGGCTGAATCCTCCATCTCCGATATAGGTTGCCCAGATTTCTGCTCCATTCGCGCTTGTTACAACCAAGTCGGTATTATTCTTTTCTTCTAATAAATATTTGTTTTCTTCTTTAAAGGAAACATTTAATTCAGGGAATAGCTCATCTGCTTTCTTGTTGACAGACACCATGTCATCTACAAAAGAAACGATACCTTTATAATTCACTAATGGAGAACCATTTGTATCGAGTGATGTATTTTCTGCCGGTTTGGGATTCTGTGTCGTATAGGCAGGTAAACCGTTGTAAGAATCGGTTGCTCCTTCGTAAAAGGTGTATACGTTGTTGACTGTTTCAGGAAATATTGCTATGGATGGGAACTCTTCTTCTGCTTTCAGGTTGCTGCTTCTTGTTCCGGATATAAAAGATGGGGAAGGACCTCGAAAAGTGACTGTTCCGGTTCCTTCTTCCGGTACTTGATAGGTTTGCATACCGCCAAAACCGGCAATATCTGTCCTGATATATAAAATCTTTACAGCATCCGGTACTGTTATATTGGCTGTGAGTATTCCATTTTCTCCGGTAATTCCATAGAATATAGGAGAAATATCTTTTAAATCTCCTTCGTCAGTATAAGGTGTTTCCGTATAGAAATAGAATGGAACACCTGCGGCATAATTACCTTTGCCGTTGATGGCAATCACTTCTACAGTTTTATCTTTTTTTGTTTGGAAGGTAAAATCATTCTCCTCGGTCAAAGGAGGCTTTGGTTCTTCTTTTTCCACATATACACCTTTCTGCTCGCAGGAAGAAAATAGTAGAAGGATTATACTCCCGATAAATGCTATTAATGATTTCATGGCATGTGTTTTTTGTGAATATTCGTAGTTTTTGCAAATATAAACAAATTATTTGTGTGTATTATTGAAACTTGTTGTTTTTCATTGCATTTTCGAAAGTCTGGATAAAAGAAAAGCGGGTACCTCGTAAGAGATACCCGCTTTATATGATCTAAAATAGTTACTTATTTAACCAATGATGCGAAATCTGCATTAGTTGCATATTTAGCAAATTCCAGATCGATAGCAGCTTCTTTAGCCAAAGCCTTATCTGCAGCGATAGCAGCTTTCAAATTGCTGATAACACCGTTAGCATCGTTTGTACGGGCAGCAACAACAGCTTTCAAGTAAGAAGTGATAGCGTCAGGAGTAGCAACTGCATTCAATGTTTGAGAAGCTTTGCTGTAATCCTTAACCAGGATCTGAGCCAATGCAGCGTTGTTAGACTTAACTGAACCGAAAGAGTTAGCAGCTTTAGCCCATTCGCCTTGTTCCAGATAAAGAACACCCAGAGCTTCGCTCAATTCAGCAACACCGGCAGCGCTACCGAACAATTGCTGAGCCTTAGCTTGGTCACCCTTAGTTAAAGCGATCAAACCTAAGTTCATGTTAGCTTCAGGATTGTTCTTAACTGAGTTGGATTTGTTGAACATTTGTTCTGCCTTGTTCAAATCACCAGCGCGGAATGCCATCATACCGATGTTGTTCCAAGTACGGTAATCGTTAGGATATAATTCAGCAGCTTTAGTATAGATAGTCATCTTTTCGCCATTGTTATTAGTCAATGTAGCAGCGTAAAGAATTTCTTCTACGTTCAGTTCAGAAGGATTGCTCTTAGCCAATGCGCTGATTTCGTCATCAGACTTACCGATGATTTCAACGTTAGCTGTCAAACGAGAACGACGCAACTGAGGCAGGATTGTGTTAGCCAAATCCAAATAAACAGCAGAGATGTTCTTGATTTCTTTTTCTCTTGTTTCAGGATCCTGATACATAGAGATTACACGCAAGATAAGATCTTTGTCCTGTAAGTTGGAAGCAGATACCAATTCTTTGAAACCTTCCCAGTCCTGAGCTGTATAACGAGCATCGACCGGAGCATCAACTTTCATCTTCTTCAATTCCTTGTTCAGATATTTGGTTGTATTCTTTTCACGGTTTTCAGACAATGTATTGTTCAATTTGAAACCACCATCAGGAGAAGCATAAGCCTGGATTTCGATAGCTACATTCTGATTAGGAGCTTCGTCTGCATTCTTAACGATTTCCTTCCATTCTTTAACTGCGTCAGAGTTGATTTCTTTTGCACGAAGATTAGCTTGTTGGATCAAGAACATGATGTTTGCATCATGAGCTTCTTTGATAATGCGTTGGAATTTGTCGGCGGCGATAGCAGCGTTAGCTGATGCAGCGTCTGCCAATTCTGATGTAGCGATAACGCCTTCACCGATCTTTACATCCGGCAACTTAACAGTCTTGTTTTTGATTTTTGCTTCGAAAGTAAGATACAGTTCAGATTTCTTCATTTCAGGTTTGTAGGTGAAAGAAGACTTCATTGTTACGTTTGCACCTTCTTTTTGAGGGATAACCTGGTTGTTACCTTTCACTTTTTCACCTTGGTAAGTATAAGAAGTACCCCAAGCTTCACCACCCTGGTAACGAAGTACCGGAGTAACGGTTACTACAGCTTTCTTATTGAACCATTTAGCAGGGAAAGTCGCATTGATAGTTACAGGTACTTTGCCACCGATAGCCTCTAGCGGCTGCGGTTCAGCTTTAATGTACTGTTCTGCTAACGGTTTCAACTTGTTGGAACAAGAAGAAAAGGTTACGATTGCTGCCAATACTAAGAAAGGCAATAAAAACTTTTTGTTCATAATTTGATGTAAGTTTAAAATGTTACTATGTTTATATATTCACTTCCAATTGTCCCTTACCTATCAAAGTGCAAAATTAAAGTATTTTTTTTGTTATGAGCGGTAAAGATAAGGAAAAATCTTTCTAATTTTGATTAAAATATTAACTTTTGTGTATAGTATCTGTTATTACATGTTATTTTCACAAGATAAATTCCTTTTGCAGATACATTTACAGGGATGATGCCAACATTGGAACGGATGTTTCCGGCCTGAAGAATTTTCCCTTCCAGGGATAATAGTTCATAACTGGCTTTTTCCGTACCGTTGGGCAGCAACACGCGTAGTGTTTTGTGGTTATTTTCTAAATAGATACGTACAGGATTATTATCTTCTATATCTTCTATCCCAACGCTTGTTGTATATTGTATGACCGGATCGATGTACAGTGATGTGCTGAATGGGTTTTGCGGGTAAGTTGTAGCCTCGATCCACTTGCCGTTGTAATTAGCCCATGCCGTGTTTTTAGTTGTTTCTCCTTTCGGAAGATTATAGACAGAGAAAGTAGTTCCTTTAGGGGCTGTTATTTTATAACTTATGTAAAATGTTCCATCAACGGCGATAGGTTTGGAAAAATGAATGTAAGTCTCTTGTGAGCGGTTTAACGGCTTGTCGGTCTCCTGAAAAGAATTATCGGATGTGTTCAGGTTCTGGTAGGAGGGACGGAATGGTTCCGTGTGTAAAAGTGTTTGGGGCTTGTCTGTCCCGCCATAAACGTTAACCTCGACATTCAGATCTTTATAACTGCCTGTAACGGATGGTGTAACAAAATAAGCTCCGTAAATCAGGGCTTTGCCGGTGATAGTATAGGCTTCGGCACATTCGGTAACACCTAAGGAGTTGTTTCCGAAAAGAGGCTCGGTGTTAGTTGCCGGGATTGATGCCGTTTCGATTAATTCCTGTTTTCCGGTAGCTTCCACATTACTCAGTTTCAAACAATGGTCTTGTTCGTAAGGATCGAGCCCTTTGCATAAAAGTTTATTTGTATTGGCCGGGTCCAGCCAGTGTTTTAGTTGCTTATCTGTTTCTTCCGAAATTGTCCACGTCTGGCTAAGTGCATAATAAAAGTCGTCAAATGGTTTGTCTTGCATGGATAGTCCGCCGGATAAAGCTCCTATTACGTATCCTTCCGAGTCGAATAGTGCGGAACCCGATGAGCCTTTTGAGGTAAATCCGTCAGACCATTTTTGTACGTGCCAATGACAGTTATCATAGAAATGTGTCCCGATTGTATTAAAAGTATTCAACTTTATATTGTCTTCCGACAGACTTATCCGTTTTACGGAACCTCCGGGATGATGAATGCCTGCATAAGGAGGATTGCTTATCTGTGTTGCATTCCATCCGGCATAATATGGCTGGTAATATACCGGAGGGCGTTGTGATAGCTCAAGTAATGCCAGGTCAGTTTGTTCGTTTATGGCAATACTTTTGGCAGAGGCTACGGACATTTCTTCTGTGCCTTTTAAAATAGTATTGCAGGTTGGACTGTCATAATTGAAGAAAAACACAATCCGTCCGGCCACCTTTTGGTAATCGGGATTAGAGACTGTAAAACTGCGGTTCAGGCAATGTGATGCCGTAAGCAAATAAGGTTTCCCGTCATTTTGCATGTTGTTGACTAATGTGCCCGAACATGCAATCACTCCGTCTATAAGCATCATTACCACACTTCTGCCCAATGGTTCATAAATACTTCCCCCGGTTGCGTAACAGGCTAAAGGAGGAATGGCTTTATATTCGTCTGAGCCCGGCCTAGGTTCGTCTCCTCTTAAATTACGGTAGGCATGGTTCACTTCTCCAACAGTCAATTTCCCTCTGAAGGCGGCTTTGGCCGGTTCCTGATATTCAATAATAAGTTCGTCGCCTTGTACTGGTGCTACAGGAAGGATTCCGGATTCGGAATTGTTCATCTGGTTGAAAGAGCCAAGTATCTGGCTTCTGTCCCGGTTATATAAGAATAGTTGGGCACCTTCAGGCAATTCATATCGGGTAAATAAGATATTAATAGAATAAGCACCTGGGGAACGGATTCCCAGCCGCCACACACGCGTGCCATCCGGTAATGTGAAATTTACACCTGAGTTGTTGGGATTGTAGTCGGTTATGAACTTATAGGCAAAACGGTAACCGCCGCGCATATCACTTTCATTAAGCGAATCGATGCGTAATTCCTCTTCAACGTCAAAAGACGGCATATCCACAAACAATGAAGCTTCTGCACTTCTGGATTCTATTCCGGACAGGGCATTCCAGGCCAGGGGCTTTCCTCCGTGAGATATTTGGGCTATGGTTGGTTTGACAGCCAACAGCAGGAAAACAGATATAAAAAGAAACCCTTTACTCATAATACCGGCAAATGTAGATAAAAATATGCTGATATTTTATATCTTTGGTGCTTTACTTATAATCGTTCATTGGTCGGCGGACGATCGTCCGCCGACCAATGAACGATTGTCCTCCGTACGTCGAACGGTTGTCCGTCGAATGGCGGACAGTTATAAGTATGGGAGCAAACAGGTAATATATCCTGGCAAAAGGATTAACAGAATACGTATAAAACTAAATCAATTTACTTAATATGTCTGCACAATACAAATTAGTACGCAATCTTACTCCTGACAAAGAGAATGGAAAACAGCCGCTTCATGCCCGTTTCGTACCTAACGGAACTATGCGTTTAGACGATCTGGTAAGAAATGCCAACGGACGTTCGTCCCTTTCTTCGGCCGATATAAAAGGTGCTCTGCAATTATTGCAGGATGTAATAGCCGATGCTTTGCTGTTTGGATACAATATCGAGCTGGAAGGGATAGGCACATTCGGCATTGCGCTTAAATGCCGTCCGGTGATGGATAAAAAGGAAATAAGGGCAGAGTCGGTACATTTTCGTGATGTAACTTTCCGCTCGTCTTCCAAATTGCGCGATCGTCTAAAAGCAATGCCCGTAGTCCGTTCGGAAGAAAAGGAAAGAGAAATGTATACACCCGAACAATGCGAAGCCTTTACGATGGAATACCTGAAAACACACCCTTACATTTCCGGTAAAATATATCGTAGCCTTTGCCATTGCGGAAAGACAAAAGCCGCTGCCGATCTGAAACGGATGATGAAGGAAGGAAAACTCAGGAAAGAATCTGTAGGAAGTACATTTCTTTATTCTATTTCAGATTCATTTTAAAATTGTGCTTCATCTTTGTCCTACCGAAAGGTTGGTAAAAAGATGTCTGACAATAAAAATAAACAACAATGAAGAAGATTTTGGTCTTATTAATGTGTCTGCTGGCCGTAAATACGGCGGTACATGCGGACGACGACCGCCCTATTCCGTTTAATGAGTTGCCTGCCAAGGCACAAGCGTATGTAAAGAAGTACTTCCCAAACGATAAAGTTGCCCTGACTAAAATGGAAAAGGAATGGTTCGACAAGAAGTATGAGGTTATATTTACGAATAGTATTAAGGTAGAGTTTGATAAGGATGGCAGTTGGAAAGAGGTGGATTGTAAATATGCAGCAGTGCCCGAAGCGGTTGTTCCTTCTGTAATTCTTCGTTATGTGAAGTCGAATTATGCGGAACAGACTATCGTGAAAATTGAAAAAAGCTCCCGTGATTATGAGGCAAAGTTATCGAATGGCCTCGAATTAAAATTTGACAAGAAGTTTAATCTGATTAACATTGATAATTAAATAAGAAAGGAATTTACTATGAAGAGAATGGTATGCACTATTGTATTGGCTGCAGGGTTGTTAATGAGTTGTGACGATAATAATGATAAAGGTCTGGAGTGGGTAAGCGAAACAACCCAAACTGCTTTTACAACTCAATATCCGTCTGCTAAAAGTGTGGGATGGGAAAAGCGTAACACGTACCTGGTAGCCGATTTTAAGCAAGACAATAAAGATACAGAAGCCTGGTATGACAATAACGGGGTTTGGTATATGACTGAAACGGACATTCCATTCGATGCCCTTCCTTCTGCGGTGAAAACATCTTTCCAGCAGAGTGAATATAAAAACTGGAAGGTTGATGACGTGGATATGATAGAACGCAAAGACATGGAAACTGTTTACGTAATTGAAGTAGAAGAAGGAAACACTGAAACGGATATTTATTACTCGCCGGACGGCATATTGATAAAGGCAGTAGCTGATGTCGATACTGACGATGACTATGAGGACTTTATCCCTGCCCAACCTGCCGGAAATGTTGAGGAATATATAAAGACTACTTACCCGGATGCCCGTATTATTGAGATCGAAAAAGAAAAAGATATGACGGAAGTCGATATACTGGATGGAAAAGTTAAGCGTGAACTATTGTTTAAAGCGGATGGCTCTTGGGTACAAACCAAAACGGACGTGCATGCTTCCGAATTGCCTTCTGCCGTAGTTGCTGCAATTAAAGCATCTCCTTATGCCACCTATGAGATTGACGATGCAGAGTTTATCCAGACTCCTTCCGAAGAATGGTATCTGGTGGAATTGGAACAGGGCAAGCTGGAGGTGGACTTGCGGATAACTAAAGACGGAATTATTTTATAAATAAAGATGTTTTTATTTGGAAAGGGAGAACAAGTGTTCTCCTTTTCTGTATTCATAAGAAAGATGGAGCTGATACTGTTTGCAGATAGCGTCTGCAATGGCTAGCCCCAGTCCGGTAGATTCTTCCTTGCGGCTTCCCTGATAGAAGCGGTCGAAAATATGCTCGCTGTCCAGTGGGAAATCTGTGCCTGTATTGGCAATAACAAAACTTTGTTCTTTCAGGGTGATATGGATATAACCATTCTCCTTATTATGAATGAAAGCATTTTTGACCAGATTAGAGATTAGAGCCTCTGCCAGTGCTTCGTTCATTATAAGGGTAAATGTTCCGGATTCTTCCAGCGAAACAATTAGTCCGTTATAGCAGAATATTTCTTTATAATCGTCCAGGAGTCTTTTTACCAGATTGTTTATTTCGATCGGGCAGCTTTCTGTAAATTGCCGGTTATCAATTCGCGACAGGAACAATAGAGATTTATTAAGGCGGATGATATAATTCAATGTATGCTTTGTTTTAAACAATTCAGCCATCTGTTCCTCAGTCAGGTCTGTATTGTCCAGTAGCCATTCAATCCGGTTTGTGCATACGGCCAGTGGGGTTTGAAGTTCGTGCGAAGCATTTCCTATGAATTGCTTTTGCTGGTTGAATGCCAGTTCCGAACGTTTTGCCGCGCGTTGGGCAGCATCGTTCAAACGGCGGAATTCGCTGATTGTCGTTTTATTTTGTAACGGAGCAATCGGTTTACCGGGCAAATATCCGTCCAGCCAATGTAGCAGCGTATAAAGCGGTTTCAGGCTTCTGTAGAATACCCAAGCACATACAATCAGCAGAGTAACAAGAAGTGTTGCGTAAAGGAATACGATCCAGGAGGCAACGGCTCCACGCAAGTCTTCTTTTTCAAAAGAAGGTGTAGACACCTCGAGCAGGAAATAACGTCCTTCGTTATTGGCGAAAATAGTCCGGAGTATACGTGCGGGTTCGGTTTCTTTTTTCTCCTGAATGTAAATCTCCGCATCATAATAATGTATTGAGGGGTAAGAGTCTGCTTCCTCTTTGGTTATTTCATGTATTTGATAGGTGTTGTTTGTACCGTCGTTGGCAGAAGGAAGTTCCCGTCCGGCCAGTGCCCGAAGGACAATTGTTTCGGAGTAGTCTTCAAGGGCATCGTCTACTTCATCGTTTATTTCTTCAACCATTGTGTAATAAAAGAATACTGCCCAGCCGCTAAGTATAAGGAGCAGCACAACCGAAAGACGGATTAGTATGCGGTATATCAATTTCATTGTTTGCCGGTAGATTCGTTATTACAGATTACAATTTTATAACCGAAACCATAAATGGAACGAATCTCAACGTCCGCTCCGGCTTTTTTTAATTGTTGACGCAGGTTCTTAACCTGAGCGTATACAAAGTAAAAGTTGTCCGACTGGTCGATATGGTCGCCCCATACGGCTTCAGCCAATGCGGCTTTGTCGATGAGATGGTTCGGGCGGTTCATGAAATAAAGTAATATGTCATATTCTTTTTTGAGTAATTCGATTTCTTTGCCGGCAATAAATACCCGGAAACTATCCGGCTCTATCCGTATGTTGCCAAGTTGTATAGACATGTCGCCGTTGCCCCATCTACGGCGCATAACGCTTTTGATGCGTGCGTTGAGTTCTGCCAAATGGAAAGGTTTGGGCAAATAGTCGTCTGCACCTAGCTCTAATCCGGACACTTTGTCGTCTATAGAGTCTTTGGCCGAAATGATAATGACACTTTCTTGTTTATGTTGCTTCTTTAAATCGTCCAGCAGTTTCAATCCGTTTCCGTCGGGTAGCATAATATCAAGCAGAATACAGTCGTAGCTGTAATCCGTTATCTTTAAACTGGCTTCAAGATATGTACCTGCTGTTTCTACTACGTACCTTTCCTGTAAGAGCGTTTTATACATAAGTTCCCGCAATGAAGGCTCGTCTTCTACAATTAATATCTTCATGTGCATGTTTTGTTTACAATCTTCAAATATACTAACGGAATTTAAAATAAACTTGAAATACAGATTTTAAAAGGCCAAACAACGGCTGTATCTCACGAATTTTAGTTAAGTTTGCCAGTCCGTAAGAAAGACAGTAATTCTAAACCAATATTATAAATTAAAATACAAACGCTATGGCAACACCTCCTTTTAAGTATCAGGAACCGTTCCCATTAGGACCGGATACCACAGAGTATTATTTGCTTACAAAAGATTATGTATCCGTTTCGGAATTTGAAGGAAAACCTATTTTAAAGGTCGCTAAAGAAGGCCTTACGGCAATGGCAAATACCGCATTCCGTGATGTATCCTTTATGCTTCGCCGTTCGCATAACGAGCAAGTGGCTAAGATCCTGAATGATCCTGAAGCCAGCGATAACGATAAATATGTGGCATTGACTTTCCTGCGTAATGCAGAAGTGGCAGCAAAAGGCGTACTTCCGTTCTGCCAGGATACCGGCACGGCTATTATCCACGGTGAGAAAGGACAACAAGTGTGGACAGGTTATTGCGATGAAGAAGCCTTGGCCTTGGGCGTCTATAAAACATATACAGAAGAGAATCTGCGCTATTCCCAGAATGCTCCTTTGAATATGTATGATGAGGTAAATACAAAATGCAACTTGCCGGCACAGATAGATATTGAAGCTACGGAAGGTATGGAATATAAATTCCTGTGTGTAACCAAAGGCGGCGGTTCGGCAAACAAAACTTATCTGTATCAGGAAACAAAGGCGATCCTTAACCCGGGTACTTTGGTTCCATTTATCATTGAAAAAATAAAAACATTAGGTACGGCAGCTTGCCCTCCTTACCATATTGCTGTTGTTATTGGCGGTACTTCTGCCGAGAAGAACCTGTTGACAGTGAAGTTGGCTTCTACTCATTATTATGACAATTTGCCTACTACAGGTAATGAATACGGCCGTGCTTTCCGCGATGTGGAACTGGAAAAGCAGGTAATGAATGAAGTATATAACATCGGATTGGGTGCACAGTTCGGCGGAAAATATCTGGCGCATGATATTCGTATCGTTCGTTTGCCACGCCACGGGGCTTCGTGTCCGGTAGGTTTGGGCGTGAGCTGTTCGGCCGACCGCAATATCAAATGTAAGATCAATAAAGACGGTATCTGGATTGAGAAACTGGATAGCAATCCCGGTGAATTGATTCCCGCCGAATTACGCCAGGCAGGTGAAGGTAACGCTGTAAAAATCAATCTTAACCAACCGATGGCCGATATCCTGAAAGAATTGGATAAATATCCGGTAGCAACCCGTTTGTCATTGAACGGAACGATTATTGTAGGCCGTGATATTGCCCATGCCAAGTTGAAAGAACGTTTGGACAAGGGAGAAGACCTGCCTCAATATATTAAAGACCATCCAATCTACTACGCCGGTCCGGCTAAAACACCGACCGGTATGGCTTGCGGTTCTATGGGACCGACTACGGCTGGCCGTATGGACTCTTATGTCGACCTGTTCCAGAGCCATGGCGGTAGCTTGATTATGCTGGCGAAAGGTAATCGCAGCCAGCAGGTAACGGATGCTTGTAAGAATCACGGTGGTTTCTACCTGGGTTCAATCGGTGGTCCGGCTGCAATTCTGGCGCAAAACAATATCAAGAGTATTGAATGCGTGGAATATCCAGAATTGGGTATGGAAGCAATCTGGAAGATTGAAGTAGAAGATTTCCCTGCTTTTATTCTGGTAGACAACAAGGGTAACGATTTCTTCAAGCAGATCAAACCGCGTTGTACTTGCAATAAGTAAACATTACAGAGTTAATTATATATGGAAAGCGGAGTCTGGTGCTATGCCGGACCTCCGCTTTCCTTTTTTTGTCTTGTTTTAGGTGTTAGTACCTATAAATAGTGACTGGACAGGATAAAATCCTATCTGTATTTACCTATTTATGGCGATTGATGTGTTTTTGATTTATAGGGAACTTTGCAGCGTTTTATTAACGTTACAAAATTCATTATACATTGAAAACGGTTATTTATAAGTTTTTCCTGGTACTTCTTTTATCAGTCTTTTCTACTTATGCATGGTCGCAGGATGGCTCCATGATTTCGGGCAAAGTTCTGTCTACGGAAAAAGAGATCGTAGATTTTGCAACAGTTTACTTGAAAGGCACGAATTATGGAGGCACTACTAATAAGGATGGTATTTTCCATCTGAAAGCTCCCGCAGGCGACTATACACTGGTAGTGTCTGCTATTGGCTACAAAACTGTAGAAAAGCCGGTGAAACTTGTTGCCGGCGAACGAACGAAACAGAATGTAACTATCTCTCCTCAAACTACAGAACTGGAAGAAGTTGTGGTCGTTTCCAATGGAATAAGCCGCTTGAAACGTTCAGCATTCAATGCTGTGGCTCTTGATACGAAAGCTTTACAAAATTCCACCCAGAACCTGAGTGAAGCGCTAACACAAGCTCCGGGGATGAAATTACGTGAATCCGGAGGTGTTGGCTCGGATATGCAGTTGATGATGGATGGATTCAGCGGTAAACATATTAAGATATTTATAGATGGCGTACCGCAGGAAGGCGTAGGAAGTTCATTCGGATTAAATAATATCCCGGTTAATTACGCAGAGCGGATCGAAGTATATAAAGGTGTCGTGCCTGTTGGCTTCGGAACCGATGCAATAGGAGGAGTTATCAATATCATTACCAAAAAGAATCAGAAAAAGTGGTTTCTAGATGCCTCTTATTCTTTTGGGTCATTTAATACACATAAATCGTATGTTAATTTCGGACAGACCTTAAGTAATGGGTTTACTTATGAAATCAATGCTTTTCAGAACTATTCTGATAACGACTATTATGTGGATACTCCGGTGAAAGACTTTGCTACCGGAGCAATTAATAAAAAAAAGATTGAACATGTGAAACGGTTTCACGACAATTTCCATAATGAAGCTGTGGTAGGAAAGATTGGTATTGTTAATAAGAAATGGGCTGACCGGTTCATGTTTGGTTTTACCTACTCACGGATGTATAAAGACATTCAAACCGGTGTCCGGCAGGAAGTTGTGTTTGGCGGAAAGTACCGGAAAGGGTACTCCCTTATGCCATCACTTGATTACCGTAAACAAGACCTGTTCACAAAAGGATTAGATTTGGTACTGACGGCTAACTATAATAAGAATATGACGAACAATGTCGATACTTCTTCTTATGAATTTAATTGGCGTGGTGAAATGCGTCCTCTTAAAATGCCGGGCGAACAGTCCTATCAGAATACCCGTTCGGATAATAACAACTGGAACGGAACATTGACAGCTAATTACCGTTTGGGCAAAGCACACATGTTTACCTTTAATCATGTATTGAATGCTTTCCGGCGATCGAACCGTTCTCTTCTGAATGAAGATTCGGAGGCAAATGCAATTCCTAAGGAAACCCGCAAGAACATTAGCGGCCTGTCTTATCGTTTGATGCCTTCCGAGCACTGGAACGTGTCTGTGTTTGGTAAATATTATAATCAGTTTATAGCCGGCCCGGTTGCTACGTCTGCTGCACAGGATAAATATGTACGTACAACCAACTCTGTAAATGCAATGGGATATGGAGCGGCAGGAACTTACTTTATTTTAAAGAACCTACAGGCAAAGTTATCTTATGAGAAAGCATATCGTTTGCCGACCAATGAAGAGATGTTTGGTGATGAGGATCTGGAATCCGGTGATATCGCATTGAAACCGGAGAATAGCGATAACCTGAACCTTAACCTGAGTTATGACGAAATGTTTGGGAAGCATTCCATATATGTTGAAAGCGGAGTGATTTACCGAAATACAAAAGACTACATCCAGCGTAATATATCCGATTTAAGCGGCGGTAAATATGGGGCGACTTATGTGAATCATGGACGCGTGTTGACAAAAGGATTTACTTTTTCTGCACGATATGGTTTTGCGGATTGGATTAGTGCAGGTGGAAGCTTTACACAGATGAACGTGCGTGATAATGTGAAAACCGTTAGCAACGGAAGTAATCAGGAAAGCCTGACATATAAGGCGCGGATACCGAATTTACCATATCAGTTTGCTAATTCGGACCTTACATTTTATTGGCGCAACTTAGGAAAGAAAAGTAATATGCTGACAGTTACATACGATAACTTGTATATGCACAGTTTTCCGCTCTATTCGGAAGCTGTGGGTAGTGAGTCCGAATTTGTGGTTCCTACGCAATTCTCCCATAACCTTACTTTATCTTACGGCATACAAAACGGACGATACAATATCTCATTCGAATGCCGGAATTTTACAAATGAAAAACTGTACGACAATTTTAGCCTCCAGAAAGCCGGACGGGCTTTCTATGGAAAGGTAAGGGTTTATTTCGGCGGTAAATAACTCATACTGGCATACATATAAATATTAATTATTAAAAATCTGTTTTGTATATGAAAAAGAACTATTTAAACTGGAGTCTTGCTGCTATCTTATGTTTAGGATCAATAATATCCTGCAACGATGATATGGTTGAAGGCGGAAATGGTGGTGGCGACGGCGATAATGAAGCTTTAACCAGTTATGTTATCGCTGCTTCTGTTGGTGATGCTAATTATCTGTTAACCGCTGACGAACTGGCCGAAGGAAAAGTGTCGGCTAAGAACAACGGTCTTACAACGGAAAGCGGAACGCAGTGGATATTCTATCAGGATAAGTATTTATATCGCCTGGTATATAATCAAGGCAATGCAGGAGTTACTTCTTCATATATACTGAATGCAAAAGGAAAAGTGGAAGAACGTGATAATACATACGAGATTAAACGTTTCACCTCTTACGGTATTTATAATAATTATATCATTACATCTTCTACCGGTGATTTGGGTTCGTCTTACGCTGATGAGAATGGTTATTTACCGAAAGGTTTCCTGTTGTCTTATCTGGATGTGGTCAATGAAACATTTACCACAAATAATAATGTGATTATGTCTGAAAACTACCTGGGTAATGGTGAGTATGTTACGTTGGCCGGTATTTTGCAGGCCAATAATAAAATATATTCTGCTCCGATTCCGATGGGATTAAGCAAATATGGAGTAAAAGCCGAAGGTGGCAAATATGTTGTATATCCGGAATTAGTGAAAACAGAATCCGGAGGTAGCAATAGTAGCGCATACGAAAAAGGGGAACTGCAATGGACCCAGCATCCGAATGAAGCATGGATTGCAATTTATGAGAACGAGAAATTGGAAAATCCGAAACTGATTAAAACAGATAAGATCAGTTATGCTTGCGGACGCAATAAATCGCAATACTATCAGACTATTTGGGCAGCTGATAATGGCGACATATATGTGTTTTCGCCAAGTTATGCAAAAACCATGACGGCAGATGTCCAGAAAACAAATTTGCCTGCAGGCGTGGTGCGTATCAAATCCGGAACTGATGATTTCGATTCCGGCTATTATTTCAATATCGAAGCGGCAACGAATGGCAAAGCCTTTTTGCGTTGCTGGCATATCGCAGAAGACTATTTCTTGTTGTTGATGTATGACAGACCTTTGACAGAATCGGGATTTGTAGCTAAAGAACTGGCTGTTTACAAAGGCGAAGACAAGAAATTAACTTATGTGGCGGGGATGCCTTCGACAGATATTATCTCAGGATTTGGGAATAGCCCTTATTCAGAGAATGGCAAGGTGTATATGCCTGTAACCACTACGGACGGAAACCAGCCGGCGATTTATCAGATTGATCCTAAAACGGCTGTGGCAACAAAAGGTGTTACTGTCGAGTCTGAACAGATCAGCGGTGTTGGAAAGCTTACAGTTTCTAAAGATTAGTAGTTGCTAAACACGGAAAATGGTTAAAATTCAATTTCTTTTAATATTCCTCCTGCTCTCGTCGGTTACGCGGAGCCAGGAGGATATTTATATCGGTAAAAAACAAACATTGTATTCTGCGGCTTTGCAGGAGGGACAGGGTTACTGGATAAATCTTCCGGAAAACTATGATCAGGATAAGGCACAAACTTATCCGGTGATTTATCTTCTTGACGGGGATTCGTTTTTCCATGCTTTGGTAGGGATCAGTAAGGCTTTTTCTTCCGGTAGAGGAAAGTACTTTCCGCCAAGTATAATTATCGGTGTATCAAGCACAGACCGGACACGGGATTTCACGCCTACAGCTTCGGCTGCCGGACGTGATGGTAAAGTTTCTCCAGGTACAACATTAGAAGGGGGAGGTAGTGAAACGTTTAGCCGCTTTTTGACTGAAGAGCACGGAGTTGTTCGATATTTATATAGCTATCGATCTTAGTTTGTGGTGGGATCAGGGACGGTTGCTGTTCCGGGGATATATGATGGAATAAAACAAGTATTCGGAAAATGAGAAAGTTTTTTTTAAAAATACATTTATGGTTATCGATACCTTTTGGTATTATCATTGCTATTGTTTGCCTGACAGGGGCAATACTTGTATTTGAAACGGAGATATTGAAATTGTGTTATCCTTCACGCTATTTTGTAAAAGAGGTAAAGAACGAACCGCTTCCGCCTGCATCTCTAATAAGCTTGGCACAACAGCAACTTCCTTATTCTATGAAGATAAATGGCATTCGTATTTTTTCTGATCCAAAGCGAACATATCAGTTGGTTTTGCCGGGAAAGAAAGCTGCGGTTTTTATGAATCCATATACCGGAGAGATAACAGGAATAGATGACGGACAAGGTTTCTTTATGCAGATGATGCGTCTCCACCGTTGGTTATTGGATGAATATAAACGGGACGGAGGTTTTTCGTGGGGAAAAACGCTTGTTGGTGTTTCTACACTAATACTGGTTATTATTATTGTCAGTGGTGTTTTTGTCTGGTTTCCGCGTAATAAGAAAGTAATGAAGAACAGGTTAAAAATAAAGACTAAAGCCGGTTGGTTCCGATTCTTTTATGATCTGCATGTTTCGGGAGGTTTTTATGCTGCATTGCTTTTGCTTGTTCTGTGTTTAACTGGGTTGACCTGGTCTTTTGATTGGTATCGTAATGCTTTCTATACGGTTTTTGGAGTTAAGGCAACTCAAACACAAGTACATACTTCGCCTTCTTCTGCTTTGACCTCAAAAGAAACTTACGGAAAAAAGGCCGGTTCTCATGAACATTCCAATGCGGAAAGAAAAGAAAAACGGCAGAAAAAAACAGATTATACACAATGGGCGGATGTGTTAACGGCTTTGCAAAACCGCTATGCTAATTTTAATTCTATTACAATTCAAGATGGTTCGGCAACTGTATCTTCTCTTAAATATGGCAATACGCGAGGTAGTGACCGTTACTCTTTTAATCCGGCAACCGGTGAAATTACAGAAATTCAGTTATATGATGACCTTCCAAAATCCGGTAAGATAAGAGGATGGATTTATTCTGTACATGCAGGTTCCTGGGGTGGTATTATAACCCGGGTACTTTCCTGCTTGGTCTCATTGCTTGGAGTAATTTTTGCTGTAACAGGTTACTATTTCTGGTTGAAGAAGATGATGAGGAAACTAAAATAGTCGGCTTTGCATGATTGGAAATTTATAGGTAAAGGACTGTCTAATGAATTAAACTATTTAGACAGTCCTTTTTTATTACCTACCCTTTTTGTATAGCATCGTTCTCTAAGAACTTTGTTTATTTATGCAAAAGTAGTAATAATTTCTTATAAAAAGCTGTGTTTCTATTTCATAGACAGTTGAAAAAGGATGTTTTATTAATTAGTTTATCTTATTTATGCCTGGTTTGAAAGAAAAATCAAGGAGTGTGATATGATTGTTAACCGTAGTTCTTAGAGTACTGAGAAAGTCAATCTATGGAAAACAGTCGAAACAAAACACTATCTATCATTATTCCTTCTTACAATGAAGAAAGGACTATAGTGCAGATACTTAATAAAATAATATCAGTTCAACTCATTGAACAAACCCAAAAGGAGATTATCATTGTAGATGATGGTTCTAAGGACTCGACCAAAGAGCTGGTTAACAATTACATTTCATCTCACCCTAATGAGAGCATATATTTAATTCAACATACAGTCAATCAAGGAAAAGGGATGGCTATACGTACGGGTATAACAAAAGTATCAGGCGATTATGTTATTATTCAGGATGCTGATTTAGAATATGAACCGGAAGACTATAATCTACTTTTACCGGAACTAATATATAATCAGAAAAAAGTTGTGTACGGATCACGCTTTCTTATAAAAGAAAATAAACATTCATACCAAAGCTTTTATTACGGAGGATTATTAGTCACTACTGTCACAAACATACTGTTTAACCAACATTTAACAGACGAACCTACTTGCTATAAAGCTTTTAACAGCGAGTTCTTGAAATCAATCCCTTTAAAATGTACTGGCTTTGAATTCTGTCCGGAAGTAACAGCCAAAGTGGCAAAATACGGAATTAAGATAAAAGAGATTCCTATTCATTATTATCCCCGTTCGATTAATGAAGGCAAAAAAATCCGATGGACAGATGGTATAGAAGCTATTTGGATACTTATTAAATATCGTTTTACTGATTAACCTATTCAACATGAAAAGTTTTAAAGATTTTATTCGCTACATATCGTTTAAAGAACAAAAAACAGAACTCTGCGTTTTAATACTTTTAATAAGTATAATCGGCGTTCTATTTTATAATTTATACCCTTTTCCTTTTGTATTTCCTGATACAGGAGCTTACATACTATCGGCACAAAGCGGAATATTAAACATATATAGACCAATGGGGTATTCTTATTACTTACAATTTCTGCATAGCATAAACAGTAGTTTCAGTTTCATCTTCATTGCGTCATATTTCTTCAATGCGTTAATATCTTTATTCTTTTTGTATTCGTTCAAATACTTAATCGAACTAAAGAATAAATGGATATTCTATGGGCTTTGTTTATTTGTATTCTTATCACCAACCATCCTGTTCAGTACCAATTTCTTAATGAGCGACGGATTATTCAATACACTAACAATTTTATTTATGGCCACAGCTTTATGGATGGTTTACAGTTCAAATATCTGGATAATTATTATTCATCTATGCTGCCTTGCCATGCTATATAATGTCAGATATGCAGGTATGTTTTATGTACCAGTATCAATGATAGTCCTATTTCTGGCTTTTCAAAAAAAAGCTATTATATTACGAATAATCATTGCCTGCATTCCAATAGCCTTATTGCTCTTTCTGCAAAATTCTACACGGGCCGAATATAAAAAAGTAACCGGAGTAAACACAACTTCCGGATTTGGAGGATGGCAGTTAATGAACAACGCTTCTGTACTAATTCCTAAAGCTAAACAACTACCCGTAACTAAATTTGACACAGAATTAGAACAGCTATATCATAAATTCCTCATCTCCTGCCCCGATTCCATTTTCACAACCCAGGCGGCATTGTCAACCGGGCTTATGTGGGATCAAACCTCTCCTTTTAAACAGTTTGTATTTTACTACATGCAAATGACCAACCGTCCTTACCCTATTGCCTGGGTAGAAGCAGGAGAATTATATTCTAAATATGCACAGAAACTAATATTTACATATCCCTTCGATTTTATTACCAGTTTCATTATTCCTTCTTTCACAGGTTTCTTTGAATTCAGAGAGATAGGAGAACATGGTGGTGAATTTAAAAATGAGAAAATGTATCAAGATTACTACAACATTCAGATAGATAACTATAAACACACTTGCAATCTATTCTCTGACATAAACCCGGCACGGCACATTCTACACTATATTTATTGGATAATATTTGCCGCTGCTTCAATCTATTTCTTTGTTACAACGCGTAAAAGTAGTTTCGCGGATAAATATTGGCAAACATCTGGTCTTCTACTTTCCTTTATTATCATATACATTGGCATTTCTGCTTTAGCAAGTCCCAATACAACATGGAGATACGCAATGCCGATATATATACCTTCCATCTTATTTATCGGAAGCATTTTAAATGAGCTATTAATAAAAACATCATTAAAAAACAAAATAAAGTAACTACCTTTGTAGCCTTTAAAAACACTTATAGTAATTTTATTATGTCTCAATTATTTCCAACTAATCTGCCTTATAAAGTAGCAGATATGGGTTTGGCAGAATTCGGCCGTAAGGAAATCGAAATCTCCGAACACGAAATGCCGGGATTGATGGCGCTTCGCAAGAAGTATGCCGATCAGAAACCTCTGAAAGGTGCACGTATCACCGGCTCACTGCATATGACTATCCAGACTGCAGTGTTAATCGAAACATTAGTTGCGTTGGGAGCAGATGTACGCTGGGCAAGCTGTAACATCTTCTCTACACAGGATCATGCCGCTGCCGCTATCGCTGCATCAGGAGTTCCGGTATTTGCCTGGAAAGGCGAAACACTGGAAGAATACTGGTGGTGTACAGATATGGCATTACGCTTCCCTGACGGCAAAGGCCCGAACCTGATTGTAGATGACGGTGGCGATGCCTCTTTATTAGTTCACATGGGGTACCGTGCTGAAAACGACGCCGAAACAATAAATCGTAAAGGTGGTAATCATGAAGAACAAGTAATTCTGGACACATTACACCGCATTTTGGCAGAAGATAATACGCGTTGGCACCGTACTATAGCTGAAATGAAAGGCGTATCGGAAGAAACTACTACCGGTGTACACCGTCTGTATCAGATGATGGAACGTGGCGAGCTGCTGGTTCCTGCTATTAATGTAAATGACTCCGTTACAAAGTCCAAATTCGATAACTTATATGGTTGCCGTGAATCATTAGCTGATGGTATCAAACGTGCTACCGATGTAATGATTGCAGGTAAAGTTGTGGTTGTTGCCGGATACGGTGATGTAGGAAAAGGCTGCGCACACTCTATGCGTACATACGGTGCCCGTGTAATTGTTACAGAGATAGACCCGATTTGTGCACTTCAGGCTGCAATGGAAGGCTTTGAGGTAACCTCGATGGAAGAAGCTATTAAAGAAGGAAACATATTCGTTACTACAACCGGCAATTGCGACATCATTACTATCGAACACATGACACAAATGAAAGACCAGGCAATTATCTGCAACATTGGTCACTTCGATAACGAAATCCAGGTAGAAAAGCTAGTAAACTATCCTAATATCCAGCATACCAATATCAAACCTCAGGTTGATAAATACACATTCCCCAACGGCAATTCTATCTTCCTTTTGGCAGAAGGCCGTTTGGTAAACCTGGGATGCGCAACAGGACATCCTTCTTTCGTGATGAGTAACTCATTTACGAACCAGGTATTAGCCCAAATGGATTTATGGCAGATGGCTTACGAAGTAGGTGTTTACCGTCTTCCGAAACGTCTGGACGAAGAAGTTGCTCGCTTGCATCTGGAGCGTATTGGCGTCAAGCTATCCACTCTTTCACAAAAGCAGGCCGACTATATCGGTGTTCCAGTAGAAGGTCCGTACAAAGCTGATCACTATAGATATTAATTCAGGTAACAGTGGACAGTTAAAAATACCGCTGCGCACCTGTCCACTGTCAACCGTCAACTACAACCAATATGAAAATCGCTATCCTCTCCCCTGTCTATCCCTACCGTGGAGGCATTGCCCAGTTTAGCGCCATGCTATACACTCAATTGCAAAAAGAAGGACACGAAGTAAAGGCTTTCAACTTTTCACGCCTTTATCCCGATTTTCTTTTCCCCGGCAAAACGCAATATGTAGAAGAAGGAGACAGAGCGATAAAGGTAGATAGTGTTCGTTCATTAGACAGCATTAATCCTATAAGCTATTGCAAAACTGTAAAAGAAATTAAAGCATTTGCTCCAGACGTGTTGATCATAAGTTACTGGATGTCTTTCTTTGTCCCTGGGTATGCACACATTGCAAACCGGATGAAGAAGCATTGCAAAGTAATAACCCTTATCCATAACGCTATTCCGCACGAACCCCGTTTCTTTGACAAACCGATGGCAAAATTATTATTCAAACAAAGTCATGGTTTTATCGTGATGAGTGATACGGTAAAGAATGATTTGGAATCGCTCTGTAACGGTGCTAAGTATATACAAAACCCTCATCCTTTATATAATCATTTTGGTAAAAAGCAAGACAAAGAAAAAGCCCACCAATCCCTAGCTCTTGATCCCTGCAAGAAAACTTTACTGTTTTTCGGCCTTATACGCGATTATAAAGGGCTTGACTTGTTAATAGAGGCAATGTCCAAACTGGATGAAAGCTATCAGCTGCTGATTGCCGGAGAATGTTATGGCAACTACGACAAATACCAGATCTTAATTGAGGCGTCACCAGCCTGCAAACGTATTTATTCATACAACCGGTATATTGCAGATAATGAAATACCTGTATTTTTTTCAGCTGCCGATGCTCTGATTCTGCCCTATCGTTCGGCAACTCAAAGCGGCGTAGTATCTATAGCCTATCACTATAACCTACCGATGCTTAGTACACCTGTAGGTGACTTTCAGCATAGTATTGCCGACCCGGGAACGGGTATTGTCGTACCTGAAATATCTTCACAAGCCATAGCCCAAGGAATTAAAGACTTGCTATCACCCGAAAAATTGCTTATTATTGCTGACAACATAGAAAAAGAAAAAGCTGTTCTTTCATGGGAAAGTCTCACAAAAAAACTGCTTCATTTTATCAACACAGATTTATAAAACGGAACCTCAACCTTCTAGGATAGGTATGCCCGTACCTTCATATCATAAGCTTTTTAGGGACATTCAATGATAGATTCTTTTTAATCATGCGCTATGCGGCTTTACTCTGTCTGTTTTTGATTTTGTCAATCATCAATATAGCGTTTGCCGTATGTATTCCGAAATGCCTTGAACGAGATGTGTTCGATGAACGAAATCCCGTCTATCTGTATGTTGTTGACCTTTGCACCGAACTCGACAGATTTTGTCTCCTTACCCCTTACGATAGGGCGTACATAATGACGGTTGACACAAAAAGCCAACTATTTCATGTTCAAAGCATTGCGAATCAGTTGGCTGATTTTTTTATTATTTGCTGAATATCCCTAAAAACAAAAAAAGGTGATTGCTCCTTTGTCTGGGACAATCACCTTATAAAGATCTCTCCAATCATATATTAAGTTTGGTTAAAATAGATCTTTTATTTCATAGTTAAGTTGTTTTTTCATAGTTAAGGTCTTGATTATTATGTCCTACAAAGGAAGCGATTGTTTTTGAGAAATGCAAATTTTTTCCAAATTAATTTTAAAAATAACCTATCCACATTATTCAACAACAAATCATTTTCTTTTGATATTTATAAGTTTTCGTTATCTCTGAAAGGAGAATTTTTTTTTCTATTTATAATATTCCAAATAGAATAACCTACAGCAACAACGAGCAAAAGCAGAATAACAAATCCGCTATACGCTGCTACATTCGTAGCTATAATATACCCTTGTGGTTTAAACTCAAACACAATCTGATGCTCTCCGGCAGGTACTAATATACCTCTTAGTATCCAGTCCACACGGAAATGAGAAGCCGGTTTACCATCTATATATGCATTCCAACCCGGCTGGTAATAGATTTCAGAGAATACAGCCAATTGTTCGGATGAAGTGATGGAAGTATATACCAGCCTATTCGGACGATAACTATCCAGTTTGATCGTAGCCGTAGAATCCGGTTGTGGAGTAAATCCTTTCAGATCATCAGCAAAGCGCTTATCCACAACAGCTGTTTGCAAAGGATTAATTGTATTTAATGCAGCAATTTCGGCATCCGCATTCTCTACAATATCCACTTTATCTACAAACCAGGCATTGCCATAAGCAAACGGATTCACTAATGGAGGTTGCTCAGGGTTGTAAATAATATAACGGGTATTCAACATATTCAGGGAGTGGTTTGCAGCCAAAGCAGGCAATAGGTCATTCACTGTTTGCGCATTCTTAAGAGCTTCTATTGTTGTACCTATTTCACCTTGCAGACGATGATCTATCAACTCCTGATACCTCCTTAACTTAGCAGCATGATAACCGCCAATAGAATGATGATAGTAGGATGTATTAGTTTCCAGAAACGGATTATTCAGATTCAGTACACGATAAGAAGTAGTATCTTTCAGTATTTCCGTATCAGCAACCGAAGGCTTGAATATCTCTTTTGTCTTATTAGGACTCACAAAGTTACTATCATTCAGATAACGTTTATCTACGCCCCATAAATCGACAAGAATCAAAATTGCAACCCCAGCACTTACTATTATTGCAGCCGTCGGCTTATCCTTAGCCTTATTATACCAAAATAACAAACCAGCCCCTAACAAAATAAAGACCAATGAACGTAACGCATCAGAAGAAGCCAAAGATGCACGATCTATCAATAATGCATTATAGTACCAATCCGGCAACTGATATTGAGCATCAAAAGAAGAACGAAAATCAAGAAAGGCACTTGGCATTATCCAAAGAATCAATGATAAGCCACCTGTAATAGCCAAAGCTCCTATCATCCCATGCTTAAATGCTTTCGCATCCACATTATCAGATAATATCTCCTTCAACCCCCAAATCCCTACAATCGGGAATATCAATTCCGGTATAACCAAAGCAAATTCTACCGTACGAAACTTATTATATAGCGGAAGATAATGGAATAAAAACGTATTGAATGAATCAAAATTACGTCCCAAAGCCATCAGTATAAGAAACATTGTGCCGGCAAATACCCACCATTTCATAGGATTTCTAATCACAAACATTCCCAATACAAAGAGGAAGCAAACCAAAGCTCCAAAATAAACAGGTCCCGATGTAAACGATTTATCACCCCAATATGTAGGCGCTTGTACTTCCTTACCCACCTGAGCACCTTTCGCTTTCAGTTCTTTATACAATTCAGAATCGCTACCCAGCATTCCTCCGGAGCCACCACCATAGGCATTCGGTACAAGTAATGTCAACAATTCGCTTTTGCCATAACTCCATGCAAAAGCATAATCTTTATCTAATCCGGAAGATATCTTCTCACCACTCGGTGTAGTTGTAGTCAGTTCCGTAGCCCCACGAATAGAGTGTTGCCCCAGATCCCAGTTTACATACATTCCTCCTGCATTCGGCATTACAGCTACTATGACACAAGCAGCCATAATTCCCGTCGTTTTAGCAAGTTCTGCAAACGCTTTTTCTTTTACTTTCCAGACAGCATATCCCAAGTATATAAAGAGACAAATCAGTACTAAATAATAAGTCATCTGAATATGGCCATAATTTACAGAACAAGCTACTCCCAACAAGAACAGAGCAGCTCCCCAGAGCCACTTCTTCTTAAAGAGAAGAACCATTCCTGCTAACGTCACAGGCATAAATGCAATTACCCAAGCTTGTGTAATATGTCCGGCTTCTATAATGATAATATTAAATGAGGTAAATCCAAATGCAATAGAACCGGCAATAGCCAGCCATACATTTACTCCCATGATACACATTAAAAGATAAAAACATACCATTCCGGCAAAAACGATACCTGCATCATAAGCCCCCGGTTTCAACAATAAACCTGAAACAGTACTATAACTAGGTAATTGCGGAGCAGGATATCCATATCCCGAAACATACGGCATTCCCCCAAACATCGCATCAGACCAAGCACTAAACTCACCTGGTTGGGCTGTCTTTGCATACTTGTCCATTTGGCTATGGCCCATTCCTGCATGTTTTTCCATATCCCCCTGACGCACTTGTTTTCCTTCAAACACTGCCGGAGAGAAATAAACAGCAGATATGGCTAAAAACACGATTAGGGCAAGTACATGCTTACCCCATTTCTTCACTAAATCTTGCATATATAAATTATCTGTTTTCTTTTTAAACTCGTCCTTTAAACCATTTAGCAAAATAAAAACGAACAGCAAACCAACCATGCATTAATATAGTTGGCAATGTACCATAATATTTGCACATCACTTCATACCGTTCTTTCAACGAAGCCTTCCGTTGTACACTACTCATTCCTTCTTCCAGGAAATTCGATAAAATAAGATGCGTATTATAAACGCCTCTCGCCTCTTTCAGGCAACGGATGCACCAATCAAAATCGGCCACCAAACGATAATTCGTATTATATAACGGAGCTATCTCCCGTTTTGATATAAATGACTGATGACAAACCAGCATACCTTTGCGGAAACTCTTCCATGTTAATTTCCTCGGAGCATTCAAACGACGCATACCTAACGACTTTCCAGCCGCATCAACAATTGCAGTTTCCCCATAGATAACATCCGGTAATCGCTTTCTCTTGCTTATAGCAATTACAACTTGCTGTACTATATCCGAGGTATATAACGTATCACCTGCATTCAAGAACCAGACATAATCTCCCGTAGCTTTTTGCAGACCTTTATTCATAGCATCATACAGGCCTTTATCCGGTTCACTAATCCAGTGAGCAATACCAGATTCATACCTTTTAATAATATCAACTGTCCCATCTGTAGAAGCCCCGTCAATAATGATATACTCAATATTGGGGAATGATTGGCTAAGTACACTTAATATGGTACGCTCAAGCCATCGGGAGGCGTTGTAAGTGATGGTGATTATAGAAAATGTCATAAAAGCAATTTTATTTTCTTTCTAATAATGAATTATATAAAGAAAGATATTTTTCTGCAACAACCTTTTCAGTATAGTTCTCTTGCACCTTCTTCGCACAGGCCAAAGAAAGAGCTTCTTTATTTTCATTATCCAATACCCAACGAATGCCAGTAGCCAAATCATTAGCATCTTTGTATTTCGCTAAATATCCATTATGTTTATGATCAATTATATCTGTCTGGCCACTATTATCAAAACTAACGACCGGACACCCACAAGCCATCGCTTCCGTTATCGTTTGTCCAAATGTTTCATAAAAAGAGGGACATACAGTAACATCTGCAGCTGCATATAGCCGAGCAATTTTTTGAGTATCAGAAATAGACCCCAAATAAAGAACTTCTACCGGAAAAGAAGATAAAAAGGATATATCGCCCTTCATTCCTCCAAATAATACTAATAAAATATCATCTCTACATTCATTCGACAAAACACCTAATGCTTCTCGCAAAAAATCCAGCCCTTTTATCGGATCATCAATGCGGGCTGCTCCCATCAATACCACACGTTTTTGCATAGGAATTGATAATAACAAACGTGCATCCTTCCTAACCGTCGGATAAAATATTGCAGTATCTATAACATTCGGAATAACCGAAATATTTAGTCTTTTAGTAAGAGCACTTTTCTTCGCAAGATTTTTCAGCCAAGAACTCACAGCAACGATATGGATATCCGACTTTATAATAAAGCCTTTTCCTTTTAATATGCGATAAGATAAATCAATATTGCTTTTACTGTCCAAAAACTTACATTGACCACATGACAACATAAATTTATCACATCCCCATGCATAGTGGCATATCCCTGTACATGGCCACATATCATGCATTGTCCAGACAATAGGTTTACCAAGTTTTATCAACTTTCGAATATCTTTCAAGGAAAGAAAACCCTGATTAATCCAATGCAAATGAATAATATCTGCTTCTTGTACTAATGGATGCTTACTTATATCTGTACCAGTATTAGCTATTGAAACTTTAAATAAATCTTTCCGGTTAAAATGGTTACAGATAAATATTACCAGCCTTTCCCAGACAAAACGAAAAAAGTTAATCTTTCGCTTTACAAAAGAGTCATTCAATGATACAACAGAACAATTATCTGTTGTTTTATCACGTACAAGCATTTTCACATCTATACCTGCACTTTGTAAAGCATGCATGAGACGATTAGCAGCAACGGCAGCACCGCCAGTACGTTCGGAGGTGTTTAGGAAAAGGAGCTTCATCTAAAATAAATTATTTCTTGTGTTTCAATCTTTTCCAAATATAGTAAATCCACGTATATTTCAAATATTTTGCAATTAAACCTCCGTTTATTTTATCCTGAAATTTTCGATGATTTCTTAATATATCTTCATTATATCCTTTAAACGGAATAAATGTTGTCAATTGATTCCGTTCGTCTAGCTCTGGTTTTGTCCAAAAATAGTTTTTATCATTACAATGTATGCCAGTTCCGTCAAATCCCCAATTCTGTGTTTTTGAAACAACAGGAAAAACAGAACACATATCATTTTTAACCATATGATAATACCAACGCATATCGTCAGCTTCTATTTCTCCCTTCGAATCAGCTATCAAAATTCCCTTAATATAAAACCCAATAGATAAAAATTTTTTATATAAAACTTTATTCTTTTTCAATTCAAAATATCGATCATAATAGTTTTGATCTATTTTTTCATACCTATCTTTCCAAATTGCAAATCCCCACGGAGATAAACCATTATAAAAATAAACATCTTTATTATAATACTTTGGTATCCGAAATGGAGCCGTAAAAGCACATATACAAAAAACTTTCTTATCTTCTTTATAGAATTGTAAACCATCATTCAAATATTGTAAATAAGATGGAGCAACCAAAATGTCATCCTCCATTCCTATAAAAGAATCATGATTTTGCAAAACGATTTCAATTGCTTTTTTCCAAGAAGTACTCGGTCCTAAATTATCTTTCCAAAATAATAAATGTGTTTTCTTAAATCCTTCTATATGTTCAGCAAAACAACGAACTTGTTCAACTAATAAAATATCTTCTGATCTATATGCAGCATCAGATACAATATATAATTCAGAGTCTTTCGCTAAAGAATTTTTTCTTAATGCTTCAATCGCACGTTTAAAATGCTCTATTCTAGTATAAACAGTTATTATTATTGGAGCTATATTCATTTCGTCAATCTCATATCAAATTTAAAATGGCTATATGGAAATTCTTTTGGTTGTGGTAATATTTCCACATGACTAAAGCCACAATATCTTCCCATTTCTACCAAATCATTAGGTAAAAACCAATTTCCAATTGCAGGTGTTCCAGCTTTTAGATTTTTAAAATAATCAAATTTATAGCGCTCTGTATTAGCAAAAGACCATAATAAAGAACGATCAGGTATATCACCCACATAAAAAATTCCTCCGATTTTCAATGATTGAAAAACTTTTTCAAAAATATTTAATGCTTCTTGCTCATCAAAATATTGTATGCCTGCATACAATATTACAGTATCATACTGTAATATTGGCAAAGAAACATCATTAATATCTTTTTGTATTTTCTTTATCTTTGGAGAATTTATTTTTTCTAGTAATTGCGCTGAATAATCTACCGCCGTAACTTCTTCGGCTATTTCTGAAATTGGATTTGAAAATAAACCATTACCTGAACATAAGTCTAATACAATAGAAGATTGATGTAGATTTAACTTACCAAGAACATAAACAACTATTTTATTCCATAATTCTGATGAAATAGGACTTCCTTGGTAAGTATGTTCAACTTGCGCCAACAATGATTTTTTCTGAGAAATCTCACTACTATTCCAATGTTCCCTCCAATATTTATTCATAAATTTAATATATTAATTATGCGATCTAAATCTGAAATTTCTAGTCTCTGGTCTATAGGTAAAGCTAAAACATTTTTAGTCAAAAAAAACTCCATACTCTTTGGATTGCACCACTCCAAAACATTAGGCCAATAGGTTGCGACAAAAACATGTTTCGAAATTAACATTTCTTTCAACGATTCTCCTTCTTTGGACAAAAATGGATATACCATAGGAATCTCATTTGTTCCAATAGTAAAACTATATTCATTTTTCGAGCCTAATTTAGAACTTAAATATTCAAAATTCCGTTTTCTTACATTTGCAATACACTTATAATCAATTGATTTCATTAATGTTTCCGTTAATAAAGACATTTTTAGAATTGGTTGATCTATAAATTCTTCATTATTTTTAAAATCCTCATACCCCTGTTCTACACCTAAATCTATACGTTTTAATAAATGAGACATTCTATTTATTGAAATATCACAGCCAATATCCATTTTTAATGTTTCATCAATATACAAATAAGCTCCATCAGGAACACCAAAAAACTTTCTTGCAGAATAAAATGTATCTATACCTTCTACTGGTTGTGCATAAAAAGCCTGTGAATTATCAACAATTAAACGTCTTCCATAAACATTTTTGAGATTCATTATAGTTGAAGATTTTAATCCCCAATAATTAGTATACAAAAAAGCCTCATTTTCTTCTAATCTATACTCTTTGATCGGATCAAAGAATTTATTAATTGAATAAAATTCAACATCAATATCTACACGACGTAATGGTTCCAATAATACTTCACAAGTAAAATACGGAATATAAATTCTTTTATATTTTCGTACTCGAAGAATATATTCCAAACAGTTTCTCGCGAGATTTAAAGGTATAGCATTTCTATGATACGATTTTGCTCGTTTTAATTCAAGTTCAAAATATCCCCCAATTGCTTTCATTAAATCAATTTATACTGATCCAACATCTGATTTACTTCTACCGGAGAATTAAACATCAATAAGTCTAAGATTGATAGATTTGGAATAAAAATATCACCAAATTGTTTATAAGAAACCATTTCTGACTGAATAAACTTCAAATCAACATTATATTTATTAAAATCCTCTTTACTATATAGCTCCTGCCCTCCGACCGCATTTACATAAATACTTGCATTCAGTAATTTACAAATATGTAAAACTTTATCTTGCCCTTTCAATGACATATCTTTGGAAAGAGATGAAGATAATAATAAATTGGTTTGGATATTCAAATAAGACAATATTTCCCTAAATGAATTTGCTAAAAACGAAGCTAAATTTTTTTCTTGAAAATTGCAAATAGATTCAACAATAGGAAAAAAATCTTTATAATAGGGAGCCTTTGAATAATTCAAATAAATCATTTTCAAAAATTTCTTGAAATCATCTTTGATTTCTATTTCATTTATTAATTTATAAGGGCTTGGCGAATTCAATGTGATTGTAAACATTTTTTTTTCTCTATTTATCAAGAAATTATTACGATTTATCCACCCGCCTTTTATATAGTTGACATCATCATAAATGACATATTTATCAACCATTTTCATAAGTTGCCAATATCCTATATATGGAAAAAAATAAGGTTGCATAATACCAACTCTCATAATGCAGATTTTACAAAAATTTTATTTTATAACATATTATTTACTGATACTCTTTTTCCACAAAAACGCTTCAACTTTAATAAGAATATTTTTACTAAATTATCCTTAAATGACGATGACGGTTTTATACAAATATCTTCAATATCATCCTTTTTATTAATAAATCTATTATAATATTCAATGGCAGAAGGAAATATATTATACTGATACAATAATTTTTCCCTTGCTTTTAAAAGGTAAGGATATTTTTCTTTATATATAGTTTCTGCATTTTTTATAACATATTCAATTATAGATAATGAACTATCAATATCATTTATATCCAATTTTATAAAAGACTCTTGAGGAAAATAATCTTCAATATTTTGACATCCACAATAAACTGGAATAGAATACCCCAATATTGCATCCGCAATTTTCTCACTCCAATAATCAGGTATATTACAATTTTCTATACATATTGAAAACCTATATGGTAGTATTGCATCTGCTTTGTCAGCAACATATGAAATACCCGCTCCAAAAAAATCTATTTCAGATTCATAACGTTGTTGAACTTCCTTTAAAAAGCGGAGTCTTGCTTTATGTCCAGGTAAAAAAGCTCTACTTGATGTAATAAAAGAAATGTTTTTCGTTTTATGGTTAGGTAGGTCTATTAAATCATCAAAATTATATGTCACAATCTTTTTCTCAAAATTATATCCAAAATACCATAGTAATGATTGTTGTAATAGATGATTACCAGGATGAAGAAGATTTCTGTGGGAAGATATTATATGAGAAAACTGTTCAGTAAAATTTTGGGGATAAATTTTACATATAGGAGGTTCACCTGAAAAAAACATTGTTGCCCCTTTTTTACATTTTAATGTATAAATAGTATCTATTTCCTCATATACAATAACTAAATCCCAAATGATATTTTCTTTTGAGTTGTAAAAAAACTTGAACTCAGAAGGAAATATATTCTCCGAATATTGTTTAAAAACAAAAGAGACATCTTCATTAGATAATATATTGATATTTTTCATAATACAATATTAATGAATATCTAAATTCACAATCTTCCTTATCAAACGCTTAGTTTTAACGCCTAATATTGCGGACAAAAAGGTCTTTATTTTATTAACTTTACCCATTCCGTAAGGTTTTTTATCGACAATTGGTATTTTCCAGTTTTTCCCATAAAGAAAACACAATACTTTATGAGTATTATATGGAACTCTAAACTCTTCCCCTAAAAATTCAAGATATCCAAATCTATTAAAATATTTTTTTGGAAAAAATTGACCAATAATAGATACATATTTTGCCCCCATAACCCCATTTACTTTCTTTGGAATATAAACATCTATATAAACCTCATCTTTAATAAAAGAATATATCTTAAGATCTTCATCATAACGAACAAAAACAAAGCCTTTTTCTCGTAATATCGGTATTAAATTCAATAAAGATTCTTCATTAAACACACAAATATCTATATCTTCATCATGTTTAATAAAATTTCGTTCTCTTACAGCACCTAATAAAGTCCCAAAAAACAATGTAAACTCAACTCCTTCCCTATCTAATTCTTTCTTAAATTTTAAAAGATTAGTTTTCGCTATTTCTAGATTAAGAGGCTTACAAGGCAACTCTACATCTTTTTCAAAAAACAATTTGTGATTTTTGATAATAATTTCTATTTCCATTTTATATTTTCTTACAAATCAATCTCATAAAAGTCTGATCATCATTATTATATGGAGAGAATCCTTTTTTTTCTTCATTTAATACAATCTGAAATCCTATATCATGAAGCTTTGAACAAAACCTTTCATTATTTATAAAACGCCTATAATGATCTTCATATATATATGCGTCTCTCTCATTTGGCACAGGTATACCTTTTCTATATATTTCATTTTTTTGTCCTCTTACTTCTATAAAAAAATATCCACCCTTGCTTAAAGAGTTATAAGTCCATTTTAAAACATCATTTTCTTGATTCTCACTAATTGAATGCAGAGTGAAACGAGAATACACATTATTAAATATACCCAAATCTGATAAAGCTGTAAAATCAGCACACAAGAAATGCAAATTATGAGAATTATTATTAGAAATAAGCCTCAATATATCTTTCTCACATTGGTCTATAGCCAATGTACATATTCCCATTTCCGAAAAATAAACAGCATCACGTCCATTTCCACAACCAAACTCAACTAAAGTAGTCCCTTCTCTCAAATATTCGTTCATTACGAACTTTGCAAATAACGAAGGTTCTACACATCCCCTTTTATTCGCATAAAATTTTTCCCAATAATCTTTATTCATTATATTTCAAATAGTTAATATTATTTCGTACGTATATTAGATATTATATATGATACATCATTTGTGCTTAATTTATGATGCATAGGTAAACAAATGACTTCATCTGCTAGCTTATATGCATTAGACAAATTATAACGATTTGCAGACTCTAATCCTTTGTATGTAGAGAAAGTGCTAATTAATGGATAAAAATATCGGCGCCCATATATTCCTTTAGACTTCATTTTTTCATATAATTTATCTCTACTCATACCATATTTTTCCTCATTTATAAAAATTGGGAAATAAGAATAATTGTGTTTTACATCTATCAAATCATTAAAAAAACGAATTCCCAATATATCTTTTAGCCCCTCTCTATACTGAATAGTAATTTGTCGTCTTTTTTCTATAGCTTCATTTACATATTTAAGACTTAATAATCCATAAGCTGAACGTATTTCATCCATCTTTCCATTAATACCAGGTGCTACAACTATTGTTTCATCAGCATATCCAAAATTTTTTAGATAATCTATACGTTGCTTCGTTTGTTCATCATGGCAAACCAATGCACCTCCTTCTATTGTATTATAAACTTTCGTTGCATGAAAACTCAAAGTGGCCATATCGCCGGCATTTACAACAGAAACACCATCTTTTTCCACACCAAATGCATGAGCAGCATCATATATAACTTTTAATCCATATTTATCTGCTATTTCTTGTATCCTTTTTATATCACACGGGGTTCCATAAACATGTACAGGCATTATAGCCGTTGTTTTGGGAGTAATAGCAGCTTCTATTTTATCAGGGTCTAAATTCCCTGTCGATGGGTCTACATCAACAAATACAGGTTTTATACCATTCCACCAAAGAGCATGAGTTGTTGCAACAAAACTATATGGAGTTGTTATAACTTCTCCTGTAATACGTAGTGCTTGTAATGCACACATCAGGGGTAATGTCCCATTTGTAAATAAACTTATATAAGGCACTTTTAAATATTCACAAAGAGCTTTTTCTAATTCTTGATGATAATGCCCATTATTAGTAAGCCATTTACGATTCCATATATCCTGAAGATATGGGATAAATTCTTCTAATGGAGGGAGAAGGGGTGATGTTACAGTTATTATATTATTCATTTTCTAAATATAAAAATAAAATTTTCTCCTTTTATATCCAATATATAATCATATACAGATAATGTAGAAAAAACAGACTTTGCACATCCAAATTGCATTCTATCATGTAACTCTATAACCAAAGTGTTCACCAAGGGAAGCCATTGATGTGCCGTTTCATCAAAAACTTTTTTTTCTGCACCTTCTATGTCCATTTTCAGCAAATCAATCCTTGGATAATTATATCGACTCAATATTTCTGCTATTGTTATAGCAGAAATACTTGTACAAGTATTTGATTCTTTCACAGAAAAAGAATCAAAGTTTGCATGCACTGAATTAAAACTTAAAAAACAAGATTTATTCCAAACTGCCGCTTTTAGCAAATTTACATCTTTAAAATTCGCCGTATTTAATTTCAACAATTCAAAATTAGAATCTTCCGGTTCTATTGCTACAATTTTTGACATCGGCCATTTTTCTTTAAAATAGCAAGTTGCTAAGCCAATATTGGCTCCTCCATCAATTATATATTCAGGAGAGCATATATCTATTTCATATTGCTTCGAATAAAATATTTGTTCAAATATTCCTAAATCAGTGGTACCTAATCGAAAATAAAATTTTCCAACTTTTATAATCTTACCTCTCATACATGGAGGTGCAAAAAAAAGCAGAAATGATTTAAGCCCAAAAAATTTTATCAATTTAATTGATTTGATAAATTTACCCAATCGATACCTAAATTTCATGATTATAAAAATTTAAGATCCCTAAAAAGAACAAACCATTTTTCACCAACATTTTCAATATCATACTGCTTTACCTTCAATATTGCATCTTTAGCTATTTTAAACCTTAATTCATCGTCCTTAGCCAAACGAATCAATGACTTAGCATATAACTCCATATCAAAAGCAGGAATTATTACCCCATTTTTCCAATTATCTATCATATCATAAATGGCAGAAAAAGTATTAAATCCAATAGGAATAACCCCCATAGACATTGCCTCTAAAAAAACAGTAGGAAGTCCCTCTATTATAGAGGTCAAACATAATATAGATGCTCTGTCAATTAAAGGCCTTGAATCTACATATCCCTTAAATTCTACCCTTTCAAGATTATAATCTTCATACAACTTTTTACATAACGGCATTTGTATTCCATCTCCGACAATAACAAGTTTCCATTCTGGTATTTTGTATTGAATCTCCTTCCATATTTTCAATAATGTCATTACTGATTTTTCTATCCTTATACCTCCAACAAAAAGAATTTCTTTCTTTTTGTTCTCTATTGAAACATTACTTTTCAAAAATGAACTAGGAGCCAGCGAATTAGGAATAGCAAACACTTTATCTGATTTTTCTTTACCTATCATCGTTAAATATTCAGAAATATAAGATGAAGATAAGACAACTATTGCGTCGTGTAAATTATACGCCTGTTTATTTTCTTGATGAAGTTTTTTTTTCAACAAGATTAAATACAATTTAGGAAATACTTTTACAATTCTTTCTTTCAACGAACTTGGCCGATAACCTGAATCAGGATTCATTAAACAATATTCCTTTAATTGAAGAGAATGGTTTGGACAATTATGTATTAATTCTATCAACTTAACATCAGGATATGCATTTTTTATTGATATAAAAAATGCACCTATCTTCCACACTGGAAGATAAAAATTAAATACTATTTTTATCTTATTTAGTTTCATATAGTTTACTATTGCAGAAACATTTCTCTGCGAATTAAAACTATATGCATCTGGCAATTGTAATCCGTTAATTACTTCTTTCTCTTTTTTATCTAAATAGCAGAAATGCAATTCACTAGGATATCCTTTCTTATTGAACCATAAAACTAATTGTTTATAGAACCAATAAAAACTATCATCTTCACTAAAAGGAGTATAATATAACAGTAATATATTCATTTCTTACAAACCACTACATAATTCAAAGTATAATTATCATTAAAATATTTCTTATCCATAAAAACAAAAAACTTATTTGATAAATACAGAAACCATTTCTTAATAATATTAAGAAATGGTTTCCTTGGAACAGGGAAAAACAATCCTAAATTTATCATCTGCCCAATCATCGCCCATTTTCCACCATTTGAATAAATCTCTATATCACGAAACCCTGCTTCTTCTAAATAATTTTTTATTCCATACTTCGTAAAACGGTGAAAGTCATAAGGAGCCAAATGGATTGGCCAAACTAACGGAACAGATATAATATAGACTCCATTGGGCTTTAATAGCCTAAAACTTTCAGAAATACATTTTTTCGTATCAAATACATGCTCCAATACTTGCGTAGAAATTATAGTATCAAACGATTCATTTTCTAAAGGAATGTCTATAGCATCACATACTAAATCAACATTATTTTCCTTCGATTGGACAAAATCACAACCATAATATGTATCAACATATTTTTCTAAATTACACAAATAAGGTTTACTCCCGCATCCTATATCCAGCAAATAGCCTTTAGCATATTTCTCAAAACATTTAAAAAGTATTGGATGAAGAAAATAAGAGGTAATATAGTCAACATCAGAAAGTTTATTTTTTTTCATAAAATCTATTTTTAATTAAAAATATGGATTCTCTTAAGATTTTTGATCCTAAAACGTAATTTAAGCCAAGATAAATAATTGTAGAAAAAGCAATTTTAATTCCAATCAAAAAATAAATATTTATAATTTTTCTTGTCAACAAATATACTAAAAAGATTGTCACTAACATTATAAATAAATATGTACCAATATCTATAAATACCTTTTTCATTGATAGTACAATTTCCTTATTCACACAATGATGCCAATACAACAATGATAGCAAAAAGCTAGAAACATACATAACGACCATGACTATTATACCCCATTTAAAAGCAATCAACACAGAAACTATTTGTAATATTCCCTGAAATATGCTTCCCCTCAAATAAAGATCTGAACGACCATAAACTATTAATAATTGATTATATAGAATTTGTAAAAATAAAAATGCACCCCATATCGACAATATTTGTAAAATAAGAACAGACGGCAACCATTTTTCACCGAGTACTATAAAAACAAACTCACGCGCCACAAATGCCAACCCCAACATTACAGGAAAAGAAACAAATGCACCAAAACGACACATTTTACGGAACACATTTACTTGGCGTTCTCTATCATTAGAAACCTCTACTAAGACAGGTTGGGCAACAGCACTAAACATTCCCCATAAAGATTGACTACCCATAACAACCCACTTCTGCCCTTGAGTAAAATACCCAACATCTGTAACTTTATAAAATCGTCCTAATATTACAGGGAAAATATAAATATTTAATTGTTGAAATATATTGGTAAAAAATAACTTTAAGCTAAAAGAAAACATATCTTTTAGTGGTCTAAAATTAATTTCAAATGAAGGTTTCCAAGGGGCGAAAATAAAACGGAGCAAAGCTCCACCGCAAATAAAAGTCATACTTTGAAATACTAATGCCCAATAAGCACAACCTTTCATAGCAAGAGTTATCCCCACTATACCAGATAAGGTCATAACAGTAATATCAATTTGAGCCTGTCTTTTTACCATTAACTTTTTAAATAATACTGTATAAGAAACTCCCGCACATCCATTAAAGAAAAAACTTAAGAAAATAACCCTAGCTAGATTTGTCAACTCTGGCTGATTATAAAAATTAGAAATTAAAGGAGCACAAAAGAATAATATAATATAACAAGCCAAACCAACAAAAAATGAAAACCAAAATACAGCATTATAATCTTCATGAGTTGCATCCTGTTTATTAGTCAAAGCAATTGTAAAACCACTATTTATAACCGTACTCGCTAATCCAGAAAAAATAGCCAACATCCCAACCAAACCATAATCTTCTGCATTTAAAACACGAGCTAAGTAAATACCAAATAGTACTCCCAATAACTGTTGCACTCCATTACTCAATCCTCCCCAAAAAAGTCCTCTTGCAGTTTTTTGCTTTAATGTTTCTTCTGTCATCTTATCCCTACTTGATTTTGTAAAAACATTCTCCACTACCTTTATCTTCAGCAATTAAAATTAAATGAGAAAGAAACCATTTAGAAGGAGTAGCACTTTTATATATACGTATATATTCTATATTATTATTTCTAATAAAATCAAGACGAATTTCGTCATCCGATATCTCTGGCAATTCTGCTTTCCGTTTGTTATAATAGTCCCTATAAGGAGTATGGTCTGTAGACCATCTTGCTTCATTTTCTCCTTTATTTATAGAATAATGAATAACATTATTATGATAATAGTCCAAAATATCAGGAATAGTAATGGCATCAACAACACCTGAGACATAATTACCACCACTTCCTAACCTTATATTCTCTCCTATATAAAAACCTATATGATATTCTTCCTGGCGAGGAATTTTTTCTACTATTTTTGCATTATAATCAGAAGCAACAGGACGCCACGGTATTAAATCCATTTTATATTGAATAATACTTACAACCAAGGATATAATACAAAAAAAGTATAAAAGATAACGCTTAAATAACATAGTATCAAATGTAATAGTGATAAGGAAAGTTGATACAATAACAACAAAAACAAAAATAGGGATAGTGCCATTTACAAATTGGGTTGCATCATAATTAAAAGGACGCATAATTATACTCATTGTTATTGTCACAAAACACAAAAGAAAATATATCATACTGTATGTCTTTAAGACTTTTCTCAAAAATATTTTATTTAATATAAAAATCACTATTACAAAATGAATATAAGCTATTACATACAATATCGGTTGAGTTATATAAAGACGCAATAAGTCCCAATGAAAAAGTTCTGCCCAATGAGTCGAACGAGGAGGAGACTGCAATACATAAATTAAATATAATACCAAAACACTAATTAAAGGAAACCAATATATCCAATCTATCTTACGCTTTTTGTATGTATTAAATAATAAAATTACTCCCATTGTACCCCAAACAGCAACTAATGGTATAATATTTAGTATCGGTATCGACAATAATGTGAAATATGCAGTCTCTTTTTTCTTATATATGTATAATACTAATGAAGTAAACAGAAATAAAAATATTGGCAACATTTTAGGATAACTTAATCTATATGTACTACCTTTTATCAAAGGTGTTATTCCTGAAAGAAAAGGAATTATATCCGCTAATAATAATGCTATAAATGCAAACAATATATATACAAATGTTATTTTTTTTCTTTTTTCAATTATTGCCAATAAGGATATAAATATCAAAGAATTAAAAAACATAGGGAGTGAGACCATATATGAAATCACGGCATTTAAACCTGTAAATTTATATAATAAAACATTCGTCCATAATTCAAAATAATGATATGGAGATGGAGCTATATACTTGAAAAAATTATATTCCAACAAGCCATTCTCATAACCTTTACCTAAAAATTGAGAAACCTTTGCATAGTAATCCAGATCATATGAAAATGGCACAAACAAGCCATTTTCAAAATCTATAATCCTGTACATGAAGAACAGAAAGAAGGGAATATTAATTGAGCATATTATAACAGAATAAATACCCCATGAAGATGTATAAGTTTTTTTTACTCTTATTGAAACATATCCCTTTTTATAGAAAAACCAATATATAATAAATAAAAACAACAAAACCCAATTTACGGTTAATCCTTTCGTTATGACAATTGAATATATAGTTATAATACCACTAAGTCCTAAAACAGAACATGTTAAAATTGAAAATGCAGAAATAGGTTCTTTTATTTTAAAACAATAATACTTAAGAAGCCATCCTGCTACAAATACAATCATTAACAGAACATTCGCAAAAACATAATACAACAGCAACGTACTTGCAGAAATAGGTAAATTTAAATTCACGTTTAATTATTTTTTAATTATATATCCCGGTCTAGCTTTCACTTCTTCGTATATCCGCCAAATATACTCAGCAATTATTCCAAGACTTAGTAATATCAGTCCTCCGAAGAATGTAATAAACAATATTATTGATATCCATCCTGGAACTGTTACTCCCCAAAACTGACGATTACCAAACAATGCAATATACCCATAAAATACCATTATAATCACAGATATTGCTGCAGTCCAAAAACCAAGATTAGTTATAAATTTTATAGGAAAAGACGATGATGAGAAAAACACATCTTTCGCTAAACGCAATTTCTTCTTAAATGTCCATCTAGATTTTCCTTGATTCAGTCCTAATGGACGTTCATAAGGAAAATATACAGGAGAAAATCCTAAACGAAATATTTCGGGAACAACCGCCGTATTTATAGGGTGAATTTTGGTATTTAAAACATCTATCACTTCCCTGTCAATAAAAGCTAAATCTGCTCCTCCTTCTGGATAAGTTATCTCTGAAATAGCATTAATTATTCTATAGTAGCAAATTGAGAATATTCGGCTACTCCAAGGATCTTCTCTCATTATACGATTAGGTATAATTACTTTATGCCCCTGTTCCCATAATCGGTACATATCCACGACTGTCTGGTAAGGTTGCTGTTCGTCATCCGGCAAAGCTATTGCACATGCGCCTTTACAGACCGATAGCCCAGCAAACCATGAATAATTACTCGTGTAATTTCTGCTTAATTGGTATGCTCTCACATTTGGATTTTCTTTTTCCAAATTTTTTGCAATTTCAAAAGACTTGTCCGTTGAACCATCATCCATCACAATGAATTCAAACGGGATATTTCCTTTATCCAACAAGTCTTTTATCTGTTGGTAAGAGACTAGTATTCGCTCTCCACTATAATAACTCAATAAAATAATTGAAAGTAATTTATCCGGCATACTCAACCTTCTTTTTAGTTAACATTTTATTCACAAAGAAATAATTCCACAACATTGTAACAGGCAATACTGCCACACTAAGAATTGTCTCATTTATCGATGAAAATAATTGCAGATATATCCATAAAATGACAGTCCCCAATATCATACTGGAAATATAGATTAACCTATATTTCAGCATATCTTTTTTCTCCAATGATGTTTTATAGACAATCTTTGCATTCAATATATAAATATAAGCCACTACATACGCGATATAAGGATTGGCATGAAGGATTTCATTAAACAAAAGGAAAAATGAAAAGAATGTTATGCCAACTCCAACCAGAGAAAATCCGCGAAACCTCTTCCAATGCTTGCGTATAATTTTTTCATTTGATTAAAATTGATTTAACGCCAAAACGATTTGCTCTTGCTCTGCTTTTGTTAAGCATGGCCCCATAGGTATACTCAAAATCTCCCGATGTATCTGTTCCGTAATCGGGAATGACAAATGGTTCCATTCCTTGTAGCATTCCTGTTTATGCGGAGGGATCGGGTAATGAATAAGTGTTTGTATATTCTGTTTAGTCAGATACTCCTGCAAAATATCACGTTCTGCAGAACGAATCGTAAACAAATGAAAAACATGAGAATTCCAATCCTCAACTTTTGGTAAAATAATTTTCGGATTAGAAATATACTGCATATAATACGTTGCAATTTCTTTTCTCATTGCATTATTTTGATCCAAATATTTCAACTTCACATCTAACACTGCAGCTTGTATTTCATCCAATCGGCTATTTCGTCCCCTATATTTAAACACATATTTTTTTGCAGATCCATAATTTGCCAATGCCCTTATAAGTTCCGCCAAATCTTTATCGTTTGTAGTAATAGCACCTCCATCACCTAAAGCTCCTAAGTTTTTACCGGGGTAAAAACTATGTCCTGAGGCATCGCCTAAGGATCCCGTTTTTCTGCCACTAAACCTACATCCATGGGCTTGCGCATTATCCTCAATAAGCTTCAAATTATATTTTTCACATAATTTCCCTATATTATCCGTATAAGCACATTGTCCATATAAATGCACAATCATAATACCTTTAGTCCGGTTCGTTATAGCTTCTTCTATTCTAGCATCATCAATTTGATATGTATCTAAAGAAGGTTCAACCAAAACAGGTTTCAGATTATTATCTGTAATAGCCAATATTGATGCAATATATGTATTTGCAGGGACAATAATTTCATCGCCCTCAGACATTATTCCCATCTCTATATAAGCACGTAATATCCAATATAGAGCATCAAGACCATTCGCTACACCAACACAATATGAGGAACCTATGTAAGCCGCATAATTAGTCTCGAACTTTTGATTTTCTATTCCTTGAAGATACCAACCGGAATCTATAACGCGAGATATTGCGTCATGAATCTCAAGAGAATACTTATCAGTAATTTGTTTTAAATCTAGGAATTTAACCATTGACATTATAATTTTGTAATCGTTCCCTCTTTTGTAACATACCCCTTTAAAACTGCTGGATTTCCATACCATACCGTATTTGCCGGAATATTTTTCGTTACGACACTACCTGCTCCAATCAATGCATTTTCACCAATCTCAACACCTGCTAAAATTGTAGAATTAGCTCCAATAGAACACCCTTTTTTCAATAATGTTTTTTCAAATTTTTCAGGATATTCCTTAGAACGAGGATATAAATCATTCGTAAATGTAACATTAGGACCTACAAACACATTATCTTCAATAATTACTCCATCCCATAATTGGACTCCCGATTTTATTGTTACATTATCGCCAACATTTACGTCATTTTCAATAAATACATGAGCACATATATTACAATTTTTTCCTATTACAGCATTTTTCAGCACTACACAATATTGCCAAATATAAGTATTCTCATCAACATTTTTACTCTGAACATCAGACAAGGGATGTATATATACCATTCTTATATCTAATAAATTCGTTATAATTCCTTATATAATCTTCTTCTTCATATTTATGCGAAGCTAATACCAAACAGACCGCTCCTGAAGAAAAGTCATTTAATTCACGCCATATTCCAGGGACTACTAGTAAACCTTGATAAGGTCGATTCAATGTAAATGTCCTTTTTATATTTCCATCATCCAACGTTACATTAAAACTTCCACTTACAGCAATGATTAATTGTTGTAACTCCTTGTGAGCATGCCCTCCTCTAGATTCTCCTCCGGGAATATCATATAAATAGTAAACACGCTCTACGTCAAAAGGAATTGTTTTGCCATTTTCTACAACAGTTATATTCCCTTTATAGTGATGGTGCTTATCTAATTCTATGATAGTACAATCATAAACTGTAGTCTGTATCATGCAACAAGTTCCTCCCTTTTTTGTAAAGAAGAGAAACTAGACATATATATCCTACCCCCCCCCCCGTTAATACAATTTAACATATTTGTAAATAAAACAAAATCTCTATAATTCCTTATATAATCATTCTCATCATACTTATGTGAAGCTAATACTAAACAAATTGATCCAGAAGAAAAACCTTGTTCTGACGCCCATATACCAGGCGGTATATGTAATCCATAGAATGGACGATTTAATAAAATTGTTCGCTTATTTAGTCCATCATCCAAAACAACTTCAAAACTACCACTAGCTGCCACTAATAATTGATGGCATTCTTTATGAGCATGGGCACCACGAGCTTCTCCTCCAGGTATATCATAAGTATAAAAAACCCGCTCTATTTCAAAAGGAATATTCTTCAACCCTGCAATCGGAGTTATATTCCCTTTTTCATTTTCAATTCGAGGGAGCTGAAGAATAGAACAATCAAACACAGTCATTACTTAACCAATCTTACTTATTTGTTCAAAAAATAGATCATAATCACGGATATAATCATTTTCGCTATATTCAGTAGAAGATAAAATTAATGCAAGTGAATTAGTAGAAAAATTCTTCATTTCTCTCCAATACATTTTAGGAATATACAATCCGTAATAAGATCTATTCAAAGAATAAACTTTTCTCTCTTTTCCGTCATCAAGTACAATATCAAAACTTCCCGACAAAGCCACTATAAACTCTTCATTCTCTTTATAAGCATGCCCTCCTCGATTCTCTCCACCTGGGACATCATATATCCAATATGTACGTTTTATATCAAATGGAATATGATTCTCTGCTTCTATGAAGGAAAGGTTTCCACGTCTATCAATAATTTTAGGGAGATTTATAATTTTCACATTATCCATTTATGAATAAAGTTAATTTCATCTATATTTTTTATTCTTTCTCTGTTTTCCTTTTCACCGTATGCTTTACCTTTAACACTGCCAGATTCAATTCGATTGTTGTTTCAGAATCTGTTACTTTCTGTTCATCATCCAAAAGATCAGCTATCAATTCTCCACTTTTCTGCGTCAGACTTTTTTGTTCCTGTCCGTTTGCTTCGGATAAAGCGGAAACGGTACGGGAAAGTTCCTTTAGTTTGGCAAACGTCTCTACAATAGCTATCATAGTCTGAGTTGCACGCTCACTCTTTAAAATGGTGGCGAGCATATAGAGTCCTTTTTCGGTAAAGGCTTTAGGTACGGTTCTTATTTTAGCCCAATTTGCGGTCGGAAATTTCGACCGCAAAGACATTAACTCTTTGTTATTTAATTCAATAACATATCCACTTGGAAATTTATATGGATTATTTTTAACAGCTTCATTAATTCTCTTGGTTTCTACTCCATAAAGATATGCAACATCCGAATCTAATAATACTCACTGATCTCTTACAATAATAATCCGGTCTTCAACTTCCTGAAATTTAACGATTTCTTTTTTCATAATTAAGGTCTTGGTCTATCTGTTAATTTAATATCTGTCTTTTACCGTCCTATACAATGGTATTCAAACCCATATTCCTCCATTTCTTTGATATCATAAATATTACGTCCATCTATTACCAATGGATTTGCCATTAACTTATGAACGGCAGTCCATGAAGGCATACGGAACTCTTTCCATTCGGTGATGAGCAACAAAGCATCAGCATCCACAACAGCATCATAAATGTCTTTAGCGTAGTAGATAGTATCACCAATACGACGGCGGGATTCATCCATAGCTACCGGATCGTAAGCACGAACATCACAACCGGCTTTCAGAAGTTTGTCTATAATAACCAGAGAAGGTGCCTCACGCATATCGTCTGTTTCCGGTTTAAAAGCCAACCCCCAAATGGCAATGCGTTTGCCTTGTAATTGTCCGCCAAACTGTTTTTCCAATTTTCGGGAAAGAATAGATTTTTGCTCATCATTTACGTCTTCCACTGCCTGAAGGATACGCATCGGATATCCGCTTTTATTAGCAGTTTTTATCAATGCTTTTACATCCTTCGGAAAACAAGAGCCTCCATAACCACAACCGGCATATAAAAAACGATGGCCGATACGATCGTCTGTGCCTATTCCTTTACGAATCATGTTGACATCGGCTCCCACAATTTCACAGAGGTTAGCAATGTCGTTCATAAAGCTTATACGGGTTGCCAACATAGCGTTGGCAGCATATTTAGTCATTTCTGCAGAAGGTACATCCATAAAGATTACACGGAAGTTATTCAACAGGAAAGGGCGATATAAACGAGTCATCAATTCCTGTGCCCGTTCAGACTCCACACCAACAACTATACGGTCAGGGCTCATGAAGTCCTTGATAGCAGCTCCTTCTTTTAAAAATTCGGGATTAGAGGCTACATCAAAAGGTATATCCAGCCCCCGCTTATCCAGTTCCTCCTGTATAGTCTGACGTACTTTTTTAGCTGTACCAACCGGAACGGTACTCTTTGTAACAAGCAATAAATATTTCGTCATGTTACGTCCAACTGTACGGGCAACTTCCAGCACATATTTCAAGTCAGCACTACCATCTTCATCGGGAGGTGTACCTACGGCACTGAAGACTACTTCCACCTCATTCAAACATTCTGTTAAATCTGTGGTAAATTGCAAACGGCCTGCTTTTTTATTACGATTTACCATTTCTTCAAGACCTGGTTCGTAAATAGGCATAATTCCGTTATTCAGGTTTTCTATCTTTTTAGTATCTACATCCACACAAAAAACTTCGGTACCCATTTCTGCAAAACAAGTACCACTGACAAGACCAACATACCCTGTCCCTACTATAGCGATTTTCATATCAGAATTACTGTCTATTATAAATTACGGAAATATTCGATGGTAGGCTTCAATCCTTCTTCCAGCTTCACTTTAGGTTCCCAACCATTCAACATTTTTTTTGCCAGCGAAATATCCGGTTTACGTTGTTTTGGATCATCTGATGGTAATGGCATAAAAGTTATCTTTGACTTCGAACCAACCAGACGGATAATCATCTCTGCTAGCTCCAGCATAGTAAACTCACCCGGGTTACCTAAGTTAACAGGACCTGTAAAATTCTCTGTAGCCATCATACGGATCATACCTTCCACCAAATCATCCACATACTGAAAACTGCGAGTCTGTGTACCATCACCGTAAATTGTCAAATCCTCACCCTTTAGAGCCTGTACAATAAAATTAGAAACTACACGACCATCATCAGGACGCATATTTGGGCCATAAGTATTGAATATCCGGATGATCTTTATATCTACCTTATTCTGACGATGATAATCCATAAATAAGGTTTCCGCACAACGTTTACCTTCGTCATAGCAGGAACGAAGTCCTATCGGGTTCACATTTCCCCAATAGCTTTCTTCCTGTGGATGTACTGCCGGATCTCCATATATTTCACTGGTAGAAGCTTGTAATATACGGGCTTTTATACGTTTCGCCAAGCCCAGCATATTAATAGCCCCGATAACCGATGTCTTCACTGTACTTACCGGATCAAATTGATAATGGATCGGAGAAGCAGGGCAAGCCAAGTTATAAATTTCGTCTACTTCCACATAATAAGGAAATGTTACATCATGACGAACTAATTCGAAATAAGGATTGTTTAATAAGTGAAGGACGTTTTTCTTTTTCCCGGTAAAATAGTTATCCATACAAATAACGCTATTACCCTCTTTCAAAAGACGTTCGCAAAGATGCGAACCGATAAAGCCGGCTCCACCGGTGACCAGAATTTGTTTCATTTTATCTCCCTTTTAATCCTTAAGCTATACATTATGGAATTCTCTTATAGATACACAAAAGCTCGTCACCCCCATCCAAGGACAACTAAAAGTGCCACAAAGATAGGAATTTGAATAAATTAAAGTTCATAAAATGGTAGTTATTTATCTGGTTTCGGGCTTTCGTTATTTGAATCAAAATCCTTTTCACATAATATAATCTAAATTCCGTTTGAATTTTAAAGGTTTTGGTAAAACATCCTGCATAAGGATAAGACTTCCCATACAAGCAATTATAAACCATCCCGATGATTTTGAAAAATCATCGGGATGGTTTCCTAAAATGATCGGGATGGTTTTATTATTTCAATGCATATATCCGCTGCACTATATCCACAACCTTCATGCCCTCCAGTACATTCGTAGTAATAGCAGCGGAGCCGGATAATACATTCACAACATTACGGATAACAAAGTTATGGTTTTGCGCAGATCCTTTGTATGGTCCATAATCGTTACCCGGATTAGTAGGAGCTAATTCGGGCATTTCATAATTTTTAATATGGCAATACTCTACTTCGTTCATGTATTGGCCGCCGATTTTAACACTACCGTTTTCAGCTACGACCAACATACTGCTCTCCATATTTTTATTCCAGACAGATGTAGAATAATTCAGGCATCCCATTCCTCCGTTTACAAATTGGAAATTCACAAAACCGGAATCTTCAAAAGCGGTCAAATCCTTATGATTAAAATCAGCAAAACGAGCCTGGATATTACATATATCACCAAAAAGCCAATACATTATATCTATGAAATGGGAGAATTGAGTAAAAAGAGTCCCTCCATCCAAAGCTGCATCGCCATGCCAACCACCAGCCTTATAATACCGTTCGTCACGATTCCAATAGCAGTTAAGCTGTACCATATAAATTTTACCCAACTTTCCGGATTCTACCATCTCCTTTATCCACACAGAAGGAGGAGAATAACGGTTCTGCATTACACAAAATACCTGCTTACAATATTTAAGAGAAGTATATACAACTTTTTCAGCATCAGGGAGAGTTAATGCCATTGGTTTCTCTATTACGACATGATGGCCGGTCTCTATCGCGCGAATTGCCATTGGTGCATGCAAACCGTTAGGAGTACAGATATTAATTACGTCAATATCCAAACCGGAGTTTAGCAAATCTTCCAGGCTCTGAAAAAAAGGAACTGTATAAATATCAACTTCCAATTCTCCTTTAGTACGGATATCGCACAAAGCTACCAGTTCCGCCCCTTCATCACGGGTTATCATTTCTGCATGACGTTTACCTATATGGCCGCAACCTATAACAGCAAAACGAATTTTATTACCTTGTTTCATTCTATATTCCTATCAGATCTTTTGATCTGCTTCCAAAATCGTTTTTATAATATAATCCTGTGTTTCAACCGTCATTTCAGAGTAAATCGGAATTGATAATACGGATTTTGACAAATCGCCTGCCACCTTTATCTTATAAGGAATAAAGGCTGTGTCCTTAAATGCCTCCTGATCCTGCAAAGGTATTGGGTAATAGACTGTAGACGCAACTCCCTTTTCTTTCAGGTATTGTTGGAGAGAATCTCGTTTTCCATCTTTCACAACCAATGTATATTGGTGAAATATATGCTGTGAGAAAGTTGATTTTTGAGGAACTTCAATATGCTTACAAGAAGACAACATTTCATCATACCGGACTGCCAATTTTATTCTATTATCATTAAATTCATCCAGATATTTCAACTTCACATCCAGAATGGCTGCTTGTATCGTATCTAAGCGTGAATTACAACCTACCAATTTATGATGATATTTTTCGGTCTGTCCATGACTGGCTATCATCCGGATTCGATCTGCCAACCGACGATCGGACGTCATCAAAGCACCTCCGTCGCCATAGCATCCCAACGGCTTGGAAGGGAAGAATGAAGTAGTACCGACATGGCCTAACGTTCCGGCTTTTTTTACAGTCCCGTCTTCACAAATATAACCAGTCCCCAAGGATTGGGCATTATCTTCTATAACATACAAATGATAAGATTTTGCAATTCCCAAAATGATTCCCATATCACATGCCTGTCCGAATAAGTGTACTGCAATAATCGCTCTAGTCCGTCTGGAAATACACTGTTCGATCTGCCAGGGATTAATATTAAATGTCCACGGGTCTACATCGACCAACACCGGAACCAATCCTAAGAGAGTAACGGTTTCCACTGCTGCCACATAATTAAATGCAGGAACAATTACCTCATCTCCCGGACGCAGCCCTAATGCCATCAATGCAATCTGTAACGCATCCGTTCCGTTACCACAAGGTATTACAAAAGGAATTTCCAAATACTCCTCAAGATGAGTTGCAAACTCTTTTACCTGTGGACCATTAATAAAAGCTGTGCTTTCATTTACAGTTAAAATAGCCTCATCAATTTCACCTTTTAAACGATGATACTGACTACGCAAATCCACCATCGGAATATTCTTTCCTTCCATAATAATATCGTATTAAGTAGTTATTTACTTTACCTCACTACCTGGTTTTACCTCTTTCTCAGGAGTAATAACGGCCAATTTACCGTCAAAATTTTCTGCAGAAAGGATCATACCTTCCGAAATTATACCTTTTAACTTACGTGGAGCCAGGTTTGCAATAAAACAAACCTGTTTACCTACCAATTCTTCCGGGTTGTAATGTTGTGCAATACCCGAAACGATCGTACGTTTTTCCAGACCGTCATCAATACGGAACTGCAAAAGTTTATCTGCTTTCGGCACTTTAGCACATTCCAGAATTGTACCTACACGGATATCTAATTTCAGAAAATCATCAAACTCGATATTTTCACGTACCGGTTTTGCTCTATAATTAGCCTCTTCGTTTGCTTTTTTGGTATCCAATAGTTTTTGCACCTGAGCCTCTATAACAGCATCTTCTATCTTTTCAAATAAAAGTTCAGCTTTTCCCAATTGATGTCCGGCTTTCAACAAATCTGTCGCACCTAAACGACACCAACCAAGCGGTTGCACATTCAACATTTTATTCAATTTTTCCATGCTGAACGGAAGGAATGGTTCAAAAGCAATTGCCAGGTTTGCAGTAATCTGCAAAGCAATATTCATAATTGTAGCGACACGGGCCATATCTGTCTTTGCCAACTTCCATGGTTCCATATCTGCCAGATACTTATTGCCGATACGTGCCAGGTTCATAGCTTCTTTCTGTGCATCACGGAAATGATAGGTATCCAACAAACGTTCTACATTGGCTTTTACATCTTCAAAATCTTTTAAAGTCTGACGATCATAATCGGTCAGTTCACCTGCAGCAGGTACTTTTCCTTCAAAATATTTCTCGGTAAGCACTAATGCACGGTTGACAAAATTACCTAAGATGGCAACCAACTCATTGTTATTACGTGCCTGGAAATCTTTCCAGGTAAAATCATTATCCTTTGTTTCCGGAGCATTTGCAGTCAGGACATAACGTAATATATCCTGTTTACCCGGCATATCTACTAAATATTCATTCAACCAAACAGCCCAGTTTCGCGAAGTGGAGATTTTATCACCTTCCAGGTTCAGAAACTCGTTAGCCGGTACATTTTCCGGTAAATTATAAGAACCTTCGGCCTTCAACATGGCAGGAAACACAATACAGTGAAATACAATATTATCTTTTCCGATAAAATGAACCATCTTCGTTTCAGAATCTTTCCACCAAGTCTCCCAACTATCAGGCAACAACTCTTTTGTATTAGAAATATAACCAATAGGTGCATCAAACCACACATAAAGAACCTTACCTTCGGCTCCCTCAACCGGTACGGGAATACCCCAATCCAAGTCGCGGCTTACTGCACGAGGTTGCAACCCCATATCCAGCCAGCTTTTACATTGACCGTACACATTCGATTTCCATTCTTTATGCCCTTCCAAAATCCATTCACGCAAAAATGGTTCCCATTTATCCAGCGGTAAATACCAGTGCTTGGTCTCCTTCATTACAGGCTGGCTACCACTAATAGCCGATTTCGGGTTAATCAGATCCGTAGGGCTTAAAGACGTACCACAAGCTTCGCATTGGTCGCCATACGCTTTTTCATTACCGCAATGGGGGCAAGTTCCGGTAATATAACGGTCGGCCAAAAACTGTTTGGCCTCTTCATCATAGTACTGTTCGCTTGTTTTTTCAATAAATTCTCCCTTATCATATAAAGTACGGAAAAAGTCGGAAGCCATTTGATGGTGCGTAGGAGATGTCGTCCGGGAGTAAATATCAAATGAGATTCCAAATTCTTTAAAAGACTTCTTTATAATAGCATGATAACGATCAACAACATCCTGAGGAGTAATCCCCTCTTTCTTTGCCCGTAATGTAATAGGCACACCATGTTCATCCGAACCCCCTATCATCAAAACCTCTTCACCTTTTAAACGAAGATAACGTGCATAAATATCGGCAGGCACATACACACCGGCAAGATGACCAATATGTACCGGTCCGTTTGCATACGGCAACGCCGTAGTTATCAGCGTCCTCTTAAATTGTTTTTCCATATCTTTGCGTTCTCTTTTTAAGATGCAAAGGTAAGGAATTATTATGAAAGTCTGATATTGGAGATTCTTATTCTATTTCATACCTTTGAATCAATTTTTAATAATATACATTATGAAAACACCTGTTATTTTAATTTCATTACTTCTTTTCTCGTTTTCTTTTTCAATAAAAGGACAAATCGTTTATCACGACGCATCCAATTTTCCTCTTTTAGGTAAAGCTACAGAGAATACTTATACACGCTATAGCCGTTTGCCTGAATCTCTAAAGTCCATATCGAGAGGGCCCGTCTGGGAACTTGGTAAAAACAGCGCGGGGCTTGCCATCCGCTTTCATTCCAACTCCACAACCATAGCTGCCAAATGGGAGGTTCTGACCAACAATCTCATGAACCACATGACCCCGACAGGAACAAAAGGACTTGACCTTTATTGTCTGCTTGACGGAAAATGGACATTCGTTAATAGCGGACGGCCAACAGGAAAAGATAATACGGCAACTATAATTTCCAACATGAAACCGGAAGAACGGGAATATATGCTATATCTCCCATTATACGACGGAACAGTTTCTTTAAGTATCGGTATTGACTCGCTTGCAGAAATTACACAACCTAAAATAAACTTGCCCGTAAGAGAAAAACCCATCGTATTTTATGGCAGCAGTATTCTTCAGGGAGGATGTGCCAATCGTCCAGGCATGGCACACACAAATATTCTTTCCCGCTGGTTAAACCGGGAATGTATAAATCTGGGATTTAGTGGTAACGCATTGTTGGATCTCGAAATAGCAGAATTGATCTCCGAAGTGGATGCCTCCATGTTCGTATTAGACTTCGTGCCTAATGCCAGTGTAGAGCAAATGAAAGAACGGGCTGTTAAGTTCTATACCATCATTCGCGAAAAACATCCAGATACACCAATCCTATTTATAGAAGATCCCATATTCACTCATACACGTTTCGACCAGCAAATTGCCAGGGAGGTAAAAGACAAAAACGACGAGATCAATGCAATCTTCCGTTCGTTAAAAGAAAAAGGAGAAAAAAATATCTATATGCTTTCCTCCAAAGATATGATCGGCCACGATGCAGAAGCAACCGTCGATGGGATTCATTTCACAGACTTAGGCTTTATGAGATATTCGGAATTACTTTATCCGGTATTGAAGAAACATATAAAGGAATAATCAACCACTTACAAACAATTTGCTCCGCTTATCATCCAATAATTGGATGATAAGCGGAGCAAATTGTTTTATAACAGAAAGTTTATCGTATCGATATTTTCACTGGTTTGTTTTCACCCACCTTCACAACATATTCACCGCTACGCAGATTTACTGCAGAATTGCCTGCCGGAATACCTATATTATGTGTCATCTGTCCACCAAAACTCCAAATACATAAACTCATAGCTTTTTCTGCTTCCACATGCAAGACTCTGCCGGAAACATAAATACGTACGCCATCCATTCCAATCGATTCATTATTTAATGGAATATTCCCATTTCCAAATTGAGCACTAAACGCACAATCTCCGGTTACTGTATAAGTATATGGATTCATCGTATTACCATCACCCCATTTCAAAAATATATTACCATTCGAAGGTGTAGCATTCAGAGTAATTACTGTACCATGCTTCAACAAACCGGTTTTACTGGCACGTATCGTACCTCCCGTATTTTGTTGTAGTGAGACCGTATAATCATTCAATTCCAACCCGGATACTTCCACCTTCACGTCCTTCGCCAGTTTATCCAGATTATAAAATAATGTTTTTGTTTCCGAAGAAGAACGCATTGACATACCAGGTTCAAGCACTTTACCTTCTACTGTCACAATCGGCTGGCTCTTACTGTACTGTGGCAGGATAACCAGTTTCAGTTGCACATCGCTACCGGAAACAATAGCCTCGGCATTAGCATTGACAGCCCCCATACCGGCTCCCGGTATAAGAGGCAGATCTACTTTTACTGTCTTCTCGCTCGAAGTCGATATAAATAGTGGCAACAATTGCTGTGCATCCTTCACCGCAATGATACGCGGATTATCCGCTTTACCATCATTCCACATAGAGAAACGTTTATCTGCAGGCGATTTGGCTAACAGATAAATCAATGTTGTAGGCGTCAGAGCCTGATCCGTAATCTGTTCTGCCGTTTCCAGATTAAAGGCAAGCACATTCTCTGCAAGCTTTAGCGCCGTTTTATTCAGTTGGATGCCATCCACGGCAATCACTACGTTTTCCTTTACATTATAGATACTATATACATCCTTGTAAACCGTTAATTTTTCACCATTTGCATATACTTCCGGAACCGATTCGCTATAATCGCTTTCCTTGCTGATATAGAACTTAAACGTTCCACCTTTTTTCACTTCGGTAGCATAGCCTGTCAGCGGTTTCACCTTTGCCCCTGTTAAGGTTGGCAATACCATCAAATAGCCCGGATCTTCCTGTACGAAGCGTGCCTGGATAACAGTGTCCTTTTCTATAAGCACCTGGCGCGGATTATCACTTGTTCCATCCGTCCACGAGAAGAATTTATAATCTGTATCTGCCGTTGCTGTAACCGACACTCTATCACCATGGCTCACCGTACGTGGTGCGCTATCTTCATCTTCTCCCGTATAGCAGATATATCCATTTGCCGATTGTTTTAGTGTTACAGTATGAGTAATGCCATTGACACCACTGACCCGGACAGTAATATTGCCTGTTTGATTAGGCAACGTATAAATATTCTTCGCATTCGGATGAATCACCACTCCGTTTGCTTCCACTTTCAAATCATCCACCGATTCAAAATAAGCTTTTTCTACCAGCAACTTAAATTCAAATGATCCTCCACTGGCAACAGCTGATATAACCTCGCCACCTTCCGGATTTATAGCCGTTACTCCCTTCGGTAAAGTAAACATAATCGTTACTTTGCCTTTGCCAAAAGCAACATTGCGCGTTGCCACTCCATCCTTATGACCGTTTTTTTTCGCATAAGCTGTAACAACAACTGTTTTACCTTCGGCAAGGCTACTCACCTGGAAAGGTTGTGTATATTGTTTCGGAGTAGAACCATCTATACTATAATACAAGGTAGCCGCGTCATCCGTATTCGTTAATGAAACCGTTACACTTTCTCCTGCAGGAACAAAATCTGTATTTGAAGGTGTCGTTGTTATTTTAGGAGCTAATGCCGATGGACGCAAGTCTGCAAACTCGGCGGAAACAGTCAAACCTTTATCTGCAGGCACTTCTACTTCTTGTGGCGAAGAGGTATATTCCTTTCCATTTACAGTAAGTTTCACCAAACTATACACAGAAGATTCCGGAATAGCCATAACTGTTAATTTCGTATTTGCACCAACTTTTTCTCCCGATTTAATTTCTGTCGTGCCATTCTTTACCGAGATTTTACCATTAGCCGGTTTATCAAATACTACAATATTTCCAGCCAGCCATTTCGCATAATAGGTTTTATCTCCCATAGAACCTTTCGGCAGTTTCTCTATTCTATTTACCAAAGATTGCTCAGTATACCATCCTGCAAAGGTAAAGCCCGAACGTACCGGATAAGGCAAGGTAATATCTTCCGATATTACAGTATAAGTCTTAGCCGCATCTCCCGGTAAGGTTCCATAATAAGCCTCATAATTAATAGAATACTCTGCTAACTTCCATTTGGCATATAAATTCAAGTTGCGTTCCGTACCTTTCTTTATGGTAGTTATTATAGCTTCTTGCCCTTGTTCATACCATCCCACAACATCATATCCATCTACAATATCCCACACAGGCAACTTTACTTCATCTTCCTTTGTAAAGGATATTTTCTTATCCTCTACCTTATCAATACCAGGACGTGTCTCAGACTCCCAGTGACATATAGCATAATAAGTTGTTACCCATTTAGCATAATAATGTTTGTCTGAAATATCTCCTTTGGCTATGGTCGTTATCGGATCACCTGTTAAATCGGGATTATTATACCAACCTTTAAAAGTTATATTTTCGGTCTTCGGCTTTGGTACCGGTAATACATACGGAGTCTTTTCTATTGTATAAGTTGCATCCGGAGTAATTGCAAAAGTACCGCCTCCATTCAAATCATAGTTCAATGTATAAGGGATTGCCTCCCATTTTGCATATAGTTTAAGTGATACAATTACATTTTTTCCATCCTGTGGACATGGAGCAACAGTTACAGGACTGCCGTCAAACTTTTCATTGTCGTACCAACCCTTAAAGGTATAGCCTTTTCTTTCCCATGTAGAAGGAATTTTTATTGTACCGGATGTTGCTTTTGTATAATTTTGAGCTGAGGGTGTTGTCTCTGTATTTGTAACATACGAAAGCGCATACTTATACTCCGACCAACGTGCCGTTAAAGTAACATTTCCGGTTAATGCGGTAGGAGATGTAACAGGGGTAGCTCCGTTAAACCAGCCTGTGAACATATAGCCATCACGTGTTGGGGTTGGTAAAGATTCGGGATAGTTTTCTACCGTATACGGTGTACTGGCAATTGTACCTCCCCCATCTGTATTATAGGTGATAGTGTAAGGCAAGACCTCCCATTTAGCTTTGAAACTGACTGTTTGGTCGTCTTTGTGATCAATATCTATATAAGGGAAAGTAGATGGTGTTATCGCTGTATTCTCATTTACATTATCTCCTGAATTGTTATACCAATGGAGAAATTTATAATGCTCACGTGTTACTGTTGGTAAAATTCTTGCTTCTCCATCATTTAAGATTGAATAGGCAGTTGTATAACCATCTGAAGTTATTTTGCCATTATTTGAATCGTACTTGATAACATAGTTGATGAGAGAAACAGTTACTGTACCTTCTATACTTGTGCCAAAAGATGTCACTATATTATTGTCTTTTTTCAGTAGACAACCTTTTAAAAAATTATTGATATTTCCTGAGTTCGACCAAATAGCATACTCTTTACCTAAAGCTGCAGAACTTGCAGAAAACACACCACTAACAAGCTGTAAACTACCACTATAATATTGGACTGCAGTACCAGCCACAGAACTCCAAGATGATGTTTTACCTGATATATTGCAATTAATTACTGTAACATTAGCTCCACTAATATCTAAACCCGAACCACGACCGCCAGCAGCCCCTCTTGTTTGATTCGCTATTATTGTACCATTTTTAATTACTATATTTCCCGCTGTACATTTTACACAAATAATATCACTATACTCTTTCTGCTCTCTTTTCAAAGTTTTACCATTCAAATCCAAAACAACATCTTTAGATATTGTTAATTCATAATCTATATTTATATCATTTTGTAGTTGGATACTACCACCAGCAGCCACTGCTTTTTTTAATTGATCTTTACTAGATACTAGTGCTGGTGTTTGAGCCTCTAATGTCAATGGAAAGATTAACATAATAAAGAACCAAATCCCTAGAGATAATCTATTACATATTCTATTCATAATCATAACGATTCTTTTATTCAAACACCAATTCAAACTCATCCAACAACAATACACTTTTCGTACTACCCGTAAAATAGTCTCCATATTTACTGGCACTGGCAACAATCAATATATAAGTCGGTTTAGTAAAATAATCCCGGTACTTCATGTTTATTTTAAATGTACTGTAATCCGTATTCGTTGCACCGGTCTTAAACTCTCCAAAAGCAATCATAGATTCATTACTCCAGCTTAAATCAACAAATAACGACTTTTGTGTATTCACACGGAAAGGTTGTGTCCAATCGAACAAAGCGATATAAATATGGCAAGAATCTTTTTGTCCCATCATATCGGCATATGCCCCTTGGGCATAATCGATAGTACCCGGACGGTAACTATAATATCCTCGCATTCCGGAAGGACGGCCTACATACGGACGGCCAAAATCGAGTTCAGCTCCCGGGTTCGCCAAATCGACAATCGCTTTAACAAACTTACCTGTATAAATATTGCCTGCAGCAAATGCCACCATTGCATACTCCGAATGTAAATTAGCTGCCGACCCTTTTACAACATTGCGTTTTTCTTCTTCCGTAGGTATCTTCCCGGCTGTTTTAGCACCTCCATTGCCCGAATCCCAGAAATAATTTGATTCCAAATCAAGATTGGGATAAACAGTTCCATTAGCACTAATCCAATTATCAAAGCCCATATTAGGAACTTCTTCCATCTTCTCCGTAGTAAACTCCTGCATATCTTCAGCGCTACCGTCTATTGTCAGTATATATTCATAGGTAGTTTCCGGATGCAAATGTGTTATAACAGCAAGGAAAGTTTCGCCATCTACCGTTAAGTCACCAGACAACATATACTCCCATTCTTCCTCGCCTTTCACGCGATATTTCAAATCTACCTCACCTGTCTTAGTTGTACCGCTAAAATAGGTTCTTTTCGCCCATGCCGAAACTTCGGTTGTCTCTATATCTCCTGAAGGATATTTTACACTAACCGTCCATTGTTCCGTTTCTCCAAATACAGATACAAGGAAAACACGAGGGCGCGTAAAATCTGTTACAGACTGGGGTTCCGGTACTGTTTCGGCAATCGAACTACCCAACTGCAACTCCTCTATTTCTACATTGCGGAAAGAAGGCTGTGATTCTTTATCCACATAAATAATAACATTCTTTGTATTTTCATCTACCAAGGCCTTTCCTATCTGATTTTTTACTCTGATTTTACGATCAATCGCATGTGTTACATGTACTTTCCATTCATAATCCTGATATAAACGGAGTATGAACGAAACCGGCTTTCTGAAATCCATATGCGTATTAGCCGAGCTTGGCAAATAGTCCAATGATGTAAAGCCCGTATCCGGGAAATTCACAAAGTCTTTACATGCATTTTCGTCCGGAATGACTGTTACTTTATCTGTTACCAGCAGTTTCTTTATCGTCATATCTTTTAGATCCAACGTATCCGCCACCTTGACAGTAACGGTGTTTGTGGCATCGTCAATCTTCACAGATTGAGCACCTTCTATAGCTAATTCAAGTATCTCTGCCTTAACCGTAGGCAACGGATAGTCATTCTTGATACATCCTGTAAAAGGTAAAAGCAACAAACAACAATATAGAATAGCACTCCCTCTCATAACACACTAAAGATAAAAGACAATACCTAAATCGATAGACAACAGATTGATTTTAAAATTAGCGGAGCTAGAGGTACGTGTACCTTTATAAACCTGGTCGCGTGTCTGATCGTACCAGTTAAAGTTAAGACCCGCCACATTTACAGATGCTTCCACAGCCGTAAAGTCATTCACAAAAACTGTAATACCAGGAGCCACACCTATATTCAGGTTATGTTTCAACTCATACATCCCCGTCAAATCCACACCAGTTCCTGAGGAGCCGGTACTTTCAGAATACCCATAACTTACACGGGCTTCATTAAACAAGCCAAACCGTTTGCTGTCGCCCAGGTTTAGGTACGTACGCAAAAACACTGCTGCCGAATAAGTATTCCCTACACTATTATAATCCTTAACTTCAAAACTCAAATCATCGCCTAAGGCTAATTTTATGTTATCCAATTTAGTGAATGAGCGAGAATAAGCAAAACGTCCTCCGATACTGATATTATCGCGGATAAAGTAACTCACCAACGGAGTGACCTTAAATGAATATCCGGTACTGTTTATATCTTTTAGTACAGACAAAAACTCAAAGTTATCGTCTACATGTTCGGAATACGAAAATGTAGCTCCTACCATCCATTGACCTTTGGGAATAAATGTCTTCATCACAATACCCCGGTCATATTTATTGCCTTTTGCCTGCACAGACAATGAAGCGGAACATGCTAAAAGCACAATAAGGAATAGAAATCCTCTCATATTTTGTTTATTCATTAATCTTTACCGGTTTCAAGTCTTTTAGCCCCGTTTGAGAAAAAGCCTTCTCATCATAATCATAATCAAGACTAAACTCATCTACATACATAACGCTACTGGTAGAGCCTGTAAAATAATCACCATACTTACTGGCCGAAGCAACAATCAGTATATAGAATGATCCGGTAGAAGGTACATCCGATTTATAATTCAACCTTATCTTAAAAGGAGCATATCCATTTAATATGGATACATCCAGTGTTTCACCAGTCAGGTCTTCCGTCTTGCCCGACGAATATTCACCATAAGCAAATACAGCAGGGTCATCCTTGGGATAAACTTTAACCTCTCCTGTTGTAGAAACAACATTAAACTGTTTTGTACTCAAAGCAACCATAACAAAACATGTATCAGGAGTTCCTTTTACTATATTTTTCATCGGACACCTCGAATCTAAATAATCAATTGCCCCGGGAGTATATTTGTAATAACCTTGTAAATAGGTAGGGAAGCCTTGATACGGACGTCCATATTTCAATGTTGCACCACTAGTAGTTACAGACAACGGTTCTCCTGAATAAATACTTCCTGCAGCAAAAGCACCAAAGCTAAGCACCCCTGCCCAAGTAGAAGCTAGTCGAGCAGCCTTTTTAGAAGAAGACAAAGCAACTTCATCTGTTTGATCTGTCAACACTTCGTTTCCTGCCTTTGCACCTAAATTTCCTGAATCCCAAAAATAAGTTGCATCATTAGGAGATATATAAGTTGCATTTCCCATGGGACCTTTTCCAGACCTTGTTCCCCAACTATCAAACCCTATATTAGGCACTTCGGAGGGAATACTCAATGTAAATTCTATAGGATCACACGCAATATCTGAATTCTCATCTGAAGCCAGCCAATATTTATAAATAACATCTGGTTTTAAGCCAATGACCAAAGCTGTCATATTTCCTTCCGAATCCCATTTGCAATCTTTCACATCAACCGTACTTCCGTTTCCTATCTGTAATTTAAAATAACTACTTTTATCTTCACAGAAACCCTTCAATACAGCAAATGTACTCCAACAACTCGGATTTTCTACATAAATAGCAACATCCGGCTTAGCCTCAATTATAAACTTTAACTCTGTTTCCTGATGTAATGAATCCATCGCATAAACAGTAAACTTATGCTGTTTCTTTGATCGCTGAGACGCTATATCCTGTAAAAATACACCGGTTAAAACATCAAAATTTAACGTAATATCTTTCACATTATGATTTTCCGGCAATAGTGGAAAGCCTAAAGTTTCCAATTTAGCCTGGCTCATTCCATCCAAATGGGTTAAATCAAACAATTCCAGCTCTTTTGTTTTAAACAAATCAGATTCAGCTTTTACTGTCAGTGCTTCTATTCCAACTTTTGACGTAATCTGTAAAGAAGAAGAAGGCAAGTCTTCTCCCACTTTTATAGAAAGAAGGTTATCTTTAAATATATCAGACAGTTTAAGAACCGGAATCTTTTTGCCTTCCAAATCATCCTCATTAATTACCACTTCGCAAGTTACCACTTTGGCATTATCATCCACTTCTATACCAAAACCACTTCCTCCTTCCGGACTTTCAGGCTCATCACCAATCTTAAACTTAATTGTATAATGATAGCGAGGCTTTATATCTGTAAAAACACGGTTTATAGTATACTTTTTACCGTCATTATTTGTCAATGCTAAACTGGCTGTCAACTTATCCGGTGTAAAATATCCCGAGCGGTATTCATCACGTGCGTAAAATAATGTACCACTACTATTACTTATGGTTGTTTCATAATTAACGAAATTTTCTTTTACTTGGTCTGCATAAGTAACAGTTACTTTAACATTAGCTATTTTACAGACCACTGTCGCACTGGTAATTTCCCCGGCTTTCACCACCACTGTTTCTTCGCCAGCGTAAAAAGGCTTTTCCCATCCGGCATCTTTCGTCTGATTGGATGAAACAGATACCGTATATGTTCCTACCGGCAATATCAATTTTTCATTCTTTACTTCTTTCACATAATCATCGTACGACTTCACCGTATCATTTTCTGCATTAATAATACAGACTTTCAATTTTTCGGTGGTAACCGCACTTTTAGTAAGAATTTGTTCATTTTTATCTACGCTCAGTCGCAAAGTTCCGACTGGAGCTAAATTCCCACGATCTTCATTACACGCAGTAAAGAAGATCGCCAATAGAAATAAACTATATATTATATTCTTTGTTTTCATCACTTTTTATTTAAAGTAATTATTCCACCGCCCTCATTACCTTTATTATCAGTCATAGTCACTTCAAACGTATTTATTCCTTCACCCAACATCTGCATGAATGGAGATATTTCAAACTTCTGCATACTGGTTTTATCCTTTTGGGGCAAATCCATATCTTTCAATAGATCAGCAATTGTAGGAGGTAAATCAAATATATCAAGATCCATTGGCGTCTGTACACCATCAATTACAATCCCTGCTTTAACCATCAAGGTCTTCAATCCTCCCGGAGCCGTCAACTGAATAACGACCTTCGATGAATTTGTAACATCCTGTGTTGTCGCAATATTAAATATTGTTCCATCCAAAGTGGCACCTACAGTAGGTTTGTCCGAAGGATCAGCGGGTTGTTCTGGTTCTTCTCCTCCCGCATCCACGAAATTGGAAGGAATCTCAATTATATAATCTTTTTCTATCAGAACAATATCTACTTTTATAGTTGGAGATTTTATTGGTTGTTCCGGCTTATCATCGTCTCCCGGATCTTCAGGTTCGTCAGGATCTTCTCCGCCGGGGTTATCATTATCGTCATCTCCCGGAACATCATTTACAATACCTAAATCAACCAGAATATTATTATGCTCTTGTACCTCTGTTTGTCCAGACAAATCAATATTATATACCTTATTTTTTTTACCGCTACGAGTTGTAGTGTAAATAGTAAACTGTAATGTCCCGGTATTTTTCAAATAACTGGCACGTTTCTCATCTTTAAAAGTAGTCAAAGCACCATTCCCATTATCCACAACAATCGAATAATCGTCTTCAAAGCTCTTCATGAACTCATCCGAACAACGGAACTGAACTTTCTTATTACTTAACACACAATCTGTAATTACCTTTGCAACCTCTTTCGGAGTTATCTCACATTGATTCGTACCGGAATAGAACGGAGAATCAAAACCGGCATTCACATCTTCGCCCAGCATTGCCCTGATTGAGTACTTGCCTTCCGGAAGCAGAAGTCCTCCTTCCTTTTTCAACTCGGCATAACTTTCATAATGCTTATATACCTGCCCGATACTGTCCAAAATATCTACAACAAAATCATTAACATCTATCACAACCACATCCGAACCTGAAACGCCTCCTTTCGATTCGGGAATATCTGCTTCTTTGTTCGGTTTCAATTCCAAATCGAGCATACCAGCCTTATCCGCCGGTATTTTATTGCCCGCAGGTTTATCAATCTGTCCAAGCAGGTCTTTCTTCATCTCACATGAAGAAATAAGAAACAATAAAACTGCTAAAACCAAAAACAATATATTATTAACTGCTTTCATCCGTCCAGATTATTTATAGTTTATATGAAGACATTTTCAGATCGTCTCTTCCCGCATCAAGTGTTACAATATAATATTCTCCTACCTGCGGAGCAGCACCATTATTCTTGAAATACCAAGTACGCTCCGGATATGTCTGTCCGGCCATTTTGATAACGACTTTTACAATCAGACGATCACAACTATCCAGAAAATACCCCGGCTCCATATTCTTTTTATCGAAAGTCCAGATTCCTTGTTCATTCGATACGTTAACGGTGTAATCATAATTCTCAGGCTGTTCGGCAATCAACTCCTTAAACCGGTCGGACAGGCGTAATTCAACTCCCAGGCTTCTAAAAGTACACAACACCGAAGTATTCAGAACCACCTTTTCTTCTATCGTAAAATTAGTAGTTCCTTCAAAGTAAGGCTGTTCCGAGACTTTTTTATCGGGGTTAAACGAACAGGCTTTCACCACATAATTGTTAACCGGCAGAACCAAAGGAGTACCTGCTTCTATCAATGCCGTAAAAGAGTCAAATGTCTTAACAGCTGTTTTTCCATCCTCTTTATAAATCACAACCGGAAACGTTGCCGGATCCAAATTAAAAGTTATTTCTCCTGACCGGGTATATATAACAGGAATATCCACCTCTTCCTCCGTTGCCGGAGTATTCAAGTTCAATCCTCCCATTCCATCCGCAAAATTCGGCATTCCGTCTTCTTCATTGCTGCAACCAGCTATACACAAGGCTGTCATCAATAAATATATAAAGTATACTACAGATCTCATATTTTCTATTTCTTATTATCAGTTTTTATTTTCCGGAAGCATAAAATCAGGAATTTCCACAGGTTCAAATGTATGCTTTATTAACTCATCATCCAGCTGAATATCCAGCCCAATTCCGTTGGAAGCTCCATCCGTTTTAAAGATCAAACGGATATTTTGCCTGCGTTCCAATTTTATAGTAGATGGGATTTCATACGTTTTATCTTTCGTCTCCCCCACTTTTCTTAGCTTAATAAATATCTGAAGTTCTGTTCCATCCTTTTTAACTTGCATATAAAGAGGGCGTATTTCAGTTTTAAGCACTTCCACATTTGTTCCTATAAAAGAAGTTTTAAGCAATGTGGTATAATCTGAATACATTTTTTTAAAGTCTTCCGTATAGTCCACCATTATCCGTGCGTTTCCTAATGTACAAGTAACATCTATAGGTGTACTCATATCGGCTTTAACCGTAAAATCTGAACTTCCTTCAAAATAGGGATTCTCAAAAGCAGCAGGCAAATCGTCTCCTTTATAAGCAACAAGAGTATAAGCACCTTCCTGCAGTTCTATTTCGGATGGCATCTGGTCGAAACGATCATAAGACTTAACCGTATCTTTATCTTGGACAATGCGGATTTTATAATCTGCAGTAATAAGAAATTGCTGCAACTCACCTGATACAGAATTAGCTTTAGTTGAGCTACTGATTCCTTTTTTTAAAGACGTTGTATCTGCAGCCAAACTCAAACGTAAACGGCCGCTCCCCCCGCCATCATTTAAACGATCCGTATCACACGAGAAAAGGCATGCTGCTACGATCAGCATGCTGAAAGAATACAACATAGCCTCCAACAGGCTATGTGCTAATTTACTTTTTTTCATTATATAGTAAATAATTACTTAATTCAGCCTCAATAAAACACAAACAAAAAATAAAATAATACCCTTCTTCACCTATTAATAAACCGATGCAAAGAAACGACAACTGCATAAACTTAGCAAGGTCTATTTATTCGATTACATGTTCTTTTTTTTAGAAATTATATAAAAGGTAATATTTTAACATGCTGATTTTGCATAAAAAGGAATTAGTGCCATTTCGTTCGTGTCCTATTTTTCAGAAATAAACCTTATACAAAAAAGCAAATCGACCCTTCGCAAAATGCAAGCTGATAAACCTGTTTGAACCTTATTTAAATTTCATCGGGATATTTTTATAAAATCACCTCGATGATTTCTCAAAAACATCCCGATGATTTTAAAACTTACCTGCCCACGACTTTTTTCTTATACAACAATCCGTTGTTTAACCAACTATTGTAAAATTAAAACCTAATTTTCAGACAGCTTCTAAAATCATTTTATCTTTGCACATACAGAAATATATCATAGAATGGAAAACGATATACCTAAAATAGATCTGCCGCATGACTGGGTAATAGGAACAAATGTCACTAAAGAAATCCTGAGTCTTTATACTGATTTCCCATGCCGGTTAAAAGCCCAGATTTTTGTACTATGCATGCAGGGAGAGATAGAAGTATCTATTAATCTGACCCGTTTCCAGGTAAAACCATGCTGTTTCATCACAATTCTACCAGGTTCTATTTTCCAGATACATACCATAAAAGGTGATTTACGTATCTATTTTATAGGGTTTTCTTCTGATTTCATCAACAATACCAATATCACAAAACCAGCATTAGATGCCATATATTCAATAAAAGAAACTCCTATTATACCTCTAAAGGAAGAATCAGCCTATCTAATAGAAGACTATTTTAAACTATTGATCAAGACTTATGCTAATTTTCAATTAAGCAAAGATATATTAAACCATCTTCTATCAGGCATATTATTAGGTGTTGGAGCAATATATAAAGACAAGGTTCCAAACAAAACAAATCTATCCAAAGCCGAACAAATAAGTAAAGACTTCGGACAACTCGTTATGCAAAATTACACCACGCAACGTAATGTTGCGTGGTATGCCAAGCGGCTTGGCATCACTCCTGCCCACCTCAGCACCATTGTAAAACAGGTAACTGGCAAAACTTGTATCGAAATCATTACTCAAATGGTAATTATGGATGCAAAAACCCAATTAAAATCAACAGATTTAACTATTCACGATATTGCATATTCACTAAACTTCACAAATATGTCTTTTTTCGGCAAATATTTTAAGAGAAATGTAGGCATGGGGCCTCAGGAATACAGAAATAGCTAAGGAGAATTACGTACCCCAATTTTCCCTATCCAGATTACGATAATTAATGGCCTCAGCTAAATGGGAAGAATGTATATCGGAAGAACCATCCAAATCGGCAATGGTACGGGATACTTTTAATATACGATCATATGCCCGTGCAGAAAGATGAAGGCGCTGCATAGCATTTTTCAAAAGCAATAAACCCGTTTCGTCAGGGACAGCGTATTTGTGGAGCAACCGGGTAGTCATCTGTGCATTACAATAAATATCATTGCAGTCAACAAAACGTTTTTGCTGAATTGCGCGAGCCTTCACTACACGCTTACGAACCAGCGCACTGGACTCGGAAGGGCGTTGCTCAGATATCTTTTCAAAAGGAACCGGAACTATTTCAATCTGTATATCTATACGGTCAAGTAATGGACCGGAAATACGGTTCATATACTTTTGTACAGCTCCGGGAGTACACAAGCAGGGACGTTCCGGATGATTATAATAACCACAAGGGCATGGATTCATCGAGGCTATTAACATAAAGCTAGCCGGATAATCGACAGTAAAACGTGCTCTGGAAATACTTATCTTACGATCTTCAAGCGGCTGGCGCATGACTTCAAGAACACTACGATTGAATTCCGGAAGTTCATCAAGGAAAAGGATTCCATTTTGTGCCAGGCTAATTTCTCCGGGTTGAGGAAAGCTTCCGCCGCCAACCATTGCTACCGTAGAAATTGTATGATGCGGAGAACGGAACGGACGTTGAACCATAAGAGATGTATCACCACTTATCTTACCTGCAACCGAATGTATCTTAGTTGTTTCAAGTGATTCCCGCAATGTAAAAGGAGGCAAAATTGATGGTAAACGTTTTGCCAACATAGATTTGCCGCTTCCCGGTGGCCCTACCATTATTAAATTATGGCCGCCGGCTGCAGCAACTTCTAACGCTCTTTTTACATTCTCCTGGCCGCGAACATCCGAAAAATCATAATCAAAAAAGTCCTGCTGCTCATAAAACTCTTTCCGGGTATCTACAATTGTTGGTTGCATTGTCTGGTTACCATTCATAAACTCGATAACCTCTTTAATATTAGTTGCACCATACACATCCAGATCATTTACAACAGCAGCTTCACGAGCATTCTGCTTCGGAAGGATAAAACCTTTAAAACCCGATTCCCTGGCTTTAATTGCTATAGATAAAGCTCCTTTTATAGGTAAAAGGCTTCCATCCAATGACAGCTCACCCATCAGCAGGAATTTATCAAGCAGAGAGACATCCAGTTCTTCTGCTGCAGCCAATATCCCTACGGCCAAAGGAAGGTCATAAGCCGAACCTTCTTTCCGGATATCCGCTGGAGCCATATTTATAACAATTCGATTTCGGGGAAATTTATAACCGCTTACCTGTAATGCTGATATTATCCGTTCATGGCTTTCACGAACAGCAACATCCGGCAACCCTACCAAAAAGAACTGGATTCCTTTCGTACAATTTACTTCAATAGTGACAACAGTAGCCGAGATACCCTGCAAGGCAGCAGCATAGGATTTTACTAACATAGTTAAGATTTATAAGTTATAGTCGGACTTCTTATCTTTCAATCAGATTTTCCAACGTCTGTTTTATTTCCGCCCCATTATCCGTTTTCAAAAGGATCTTACCTTCTTCATCTATTAAAAAACAACGGGGTAAAGCATTCACATTATATAAATCGATAAGCATTGTGGCTTGTCCGGCTGAATCGGTTACCAGATTCCAGTCAATGCTATCTTTCTTTAATACATCGCGAACGCCTTTTTGATTATCGTCCAGGCTGATTAATAAAATATCTAGTTTTTCTTTTGGATATTCAGTTGCTACCTTATCCAGATAAAGGTCTTCTGTTTGGCACATGTCACACCAGGGAGCAGTAAAAGCCAACAATACATATTTCTGAGAAAACGAATCAAGGCTAACCGAATTCCCATATATATTTTTTACTGTAAATCCGGGTGCTTCGGCTCCAATAGCTGTCCGTTTTGCACGGGCACTGGCTTGTTCCAACTCACGCACAAGATAAAAACTCTTTATCTTCGGATCTAGCAAAGCTAATAATTCATCTGTTTTACGTGTATCTTCGGCATCATTAAAAAATAACTGAATCAATACAATAGATGCTTCTTCATCAGGATTTTCCTTTATATATTCCATAGCGTGCTCCGACAATTGCAAATTTACATTTGCCAAACGTGAAGCTACATCGGCTTCTTCTATCGCACTATTGTATTTCTTTTCGTTTAATATACGATTCAGATCGGTAAATTCTTTTAGCAAAGGTGCTATACCTCTACGCATAGCTGATAATTTATCATTAATACGTCCGCCTTTTACTTGCAGCAACAAAGGATATTGCGCATCTCCCGATATTGTTACTTTTTCTCCCGGCTTCAGATATGCAGTAATCCACCGGGTTTTATTTTCAAAAAACACAGTTACACAATTAAAATCATTTTGTGCCTGTTCAATTACAAAAACGCCTGGCTTTTCGCAAGTTACGGTATCAACAACCTTATAATCACCTCCTTCAAAAACGGCATATATTGTCTGGTCTTCCAGATTTATAAGTTTACCCTCTATCTGGTAAGTATCATTCCTGCCACATGATGACAAAAACAACAAGATTCCGACAAAATATATTAGTTTTTTAATCATTATACCTTCTTTCCCTGTAATAACAGATAATTTGGGGTAAAGATATGAATATATTTTTAAAACAACTTCACAATTCTAATAAAATTAACTCATATATAACAAAAAAAAGCCCAGAATGTAATATTCTGAGCTTTTTAATTCAAATATTTCTAATCGTAAGTAAAAATTACCAACGAATTTTAACCAATTATAACTTAGGACCAGCAGCAACCAAAGCCTTACCTGTTGCGTTGCCAGTAAACTTAGCGAAGTTTTTCTGGAAGCGGGTAGCCAAATCCTTAGCTTTTTCATCCCATTGTGCAGGGCTTGCATATGTATCGCGAGGATCAAGGATATTCGGATCAACACCTGGAAGAGCTGTCGGAACAACAAAGTCGAAATAAGGGATAACCTTTGTAGGAGCTTTATCAATAGAACCATCAAGGATAGCATCGATGATACCTCTTGTATCCTTGATAGAAATACGCTTACCAGTACCATTCCAACCTGTATTTACCAAATATGCCTTAGCACCGGTTTTCTGCATTTTCTTAACCAACTCTTCGCCATATTTTGTTGGGTGCAATGATAAGAATGCAGCACCGAAACAAGCAGAGAAAGTAGGAGTAGGTTCAGTAATACCTCGTTCTGTACCAGCCAATTTAGCCGTGAAACCAGACAAGAAGTAATACTGAGTCTGTTCCGGAGTCAGGATAGATACAGGAGGCAATACACCAAATGCATCTGCAGACAAGAAGATAACTTGTTTAGCGTGAGGTCCTTTAGAAACCGGCTTAACAATGTTTTCAATATGATAAATAGGATAAGAAACACGAGTATTTTCTGTTACGCTCTTATCTGCGAAGTTAATATGACCTTCAGCATCAAGAGTACAGTTTTCCAACAAAGCGTCGCGTTTGATAGCATTCCAGATATCCGGTTCGCTATCTTTGTCAAGATTGATAACCTTAGCATAGCAACCACCTTCGAAGTTGAATACACCTTCATCATCCCATCCGTGTTCGTCATCACCAATCAACAGACGTTTCGGATCTGTAGATAATGTAGTCTTACCTGTACCTGACAAACCGAAGAAGATAGCAGAACTCTTGCCTTCTTTGTCTGTGTTAGCAGAACAGTGCATAGAAGCCATACCCTGCAACGGTAACAGATAGTTCATATAAGAGAACATACCTTTCTTCATTTCACCACCGTACCAAGTATTCAGGATAACCTGGATCTTTTCAGTCAGGTTGAATACAACAGCAGTTTCAGAGTTCAAGCCAAGTTCTTTGTAATTTTCAACTTTTGCTTTAGAAGCGTTCATGATAACGAAATCCGGTTCACCGAAGTTCTTTAGTTCTTCAGCTGTAGGACGAATGAACATGTTTGTTACGAAATGAGCTTGCCATGCAACTTCCATGATGAAACGCAGTTTCAAACGAGAATTTTCGTTAGCACCGCAGAATGCATCAACAACGAACAATCTTTTGTTAGAAAGTTCTTTAGTTGCTAATTCCTTACAAGCTTTCCAGCATTTTTCATCTACCGGCTTGTTATCATTTTTGTATTCGTCAGAAGTCCACCATACAGTATTCTTGCTGGTTTCGTCCATTACGAAGAATTTATCTTTAGGAGAACGACCTGTATAAACGCCTGTCATAACGTTTACAGCGCCCATGTCACTTACCTGACCTTTTTCAAAACCTTGCAAACCTGGTTTTGTTTCTTCAGCGAACAGAACATCATAAGACGGATTGTGTACAATCTCTGTAACACCTGTAATTCCGTACTTGCTTAAATCTAAATTAGCCATCTTGAATTAATTTAAATAATTGACTTATATAATTTTTATCTCACTCAGTAAGTAAAGCGGTTTTAATATACTTATACTCTAACCTTGCTGTTTTTAAGTTCCCCTTGTTAACCGCGGTACAAAAGTAATACATTTTTTTATAGTCCGAACCCTATTAAGGAAATTTTTCAGTAATAATGACTCTTTTCTATGCATTTAACAAAACATGTATTCCATTTGCTCAGTGGAGATTACAATTCACCTCATTTTGCTACTTAATTTCCCAGACTTCACCACTCATAAGCAGGTCATGCAACTTACGAATCGGTTTTTTGGCCTGTACTTCTTCTATCTGCTGGTGAACTGCTTCGTCATATGTAGGAGCATCCACATCACGGATCACACCCAAGGCTACCGGCATATCATCTCCCATCATTGCAAGCATCATGTGAAGTGTATTGTCTTTTTCATGAGCATCATGTACAAGAACATCATCTATTGTATAACCATCTTCTCCTACTGTTACAGCTTTCAGCTTTAAACCTTCCAATACGATACCTTTCTGGTTATCCTTACCAAACAACATTTTCTCTCCATGACGAAGAAAAATAGTACGTTCTGCTCGATATTCCTTATCAACGATACCTTTATGAATAGCATCATTGAAAATGACGCAATTCACTAACACTTCGGTTACCGATGTTCCCTTATGGCGAGCCGAAGCTGCCAGGATTTCAGTGGTATTCTTCAAATCAACATCTATAGCACGGGCAAAGAAATTACCACGGGCTCCTAAAGCCAGCTCTGCCGGAACAAAAGGGTCTTCTACAGTTCCATAAGGAGAACTTTTAGAAACAAATCCTCTATCTGACGTTGGAGAATATTGTCCTTTTGTCAGACCATAAATTTTATTATTGAAAAGCACAATATTAATATCCACATTACGACGTACGGCATGAATAAAATGGTTACCGCCAATAGCCAGACAGTCTCCATCACCAGTTATCAGCCATACATTCAAATCGGGGCGTGCTGTCTTTACACCCGTAGCAATAGCAGCACCACGGCCATGTATCGTATGAAAACCATAAGTATTCATATAATAAGGTAAGCGTGAAGAACACCCAATACCAGAAATTACAGCCATATTGTGAGGAGCTACTCCAATTTCGGCCATCGCTTTATGCAAACAATTCAATACTGCATGGTCTCCACAACCCGGACACCAACGTACATACTGATCGCTTTTATAATCTTTCGGTTGAAATTTTACTTCTTCTGTTGCCATCTTTTTAAGCCTCCATTATTTTAGTAAATTCCTCAACTAATCGTGAGACAACAAAAGGTTGTCCTTTTACACGGTTGAATTTATACGGATTAAATCCTGATATTTTGCTACGTAAGTAATTTGCAAACTGCCCATTATTCTGTTCAGCAACAACAACCTTTTTGTATTTGGAAAGAACCTCTGCCGTATTCTTTGGCAACGGGCTAATGAACTTAAAGTGTGCAAAAGCAACTTTCTTGCCATTTTCCTGCATTGTTTCCATAGTTTCATACAGGTGTCCATACGTTCCTCCCCATCCAACAATCAGCAATTCAGCATCCTTATCACCAACAACATCCAATTCGGGTATATAATCGGCAATCTTATCTATCTTGGCCTGACGAGTAGAAACCATCTTCTGATGGTTAGCCGGATCAGTAGAAATAGCACTCGTTTCATAATCCTTTTCCAGGCCACCTAAACGATGAGCAAATCCTTCTGTACCCGGAACAGCCCAATAACGAACAAAACTGTCTTTGTCACGCCTATAAGCTTTCCATACTTTTTCATCATTATAATTGGAAACATAGTTCGGCTTAATTTCCGGATACTTATCCAGATCAGGTAATTTCCATGCAGAAGATCCGTTAGCAATAAAGGCATCTGTCAATAAAATAACAGGAGTCATGTGCTCAACAGCCAACTTACTAGCCCAAAACGCAGCATCAAAACAATCACAAGGAGTAGAAGCAGCAATAACGACTAACGGGCTTTCACCATTACGTCCGTACAAAGCCTGCATTAAATCAGTTTGCTCACTCTTGGTAGGCATACCTGTTGAAGGGCCACCACGTTGAACATCAATAATAACTAAAGGAAGTTCCGCTATTACAGCCAAACCGATCGCTTCACTTTTTAAGGCCAAACCCGGGCCTGAAGTTGATGTTGCAGCAAGACAACCTGCAAAACTGGCTCCGATAGAAGTACAAATACCCGCAATTTCATCCTCTGCCTGTACGGTAATAACTCCTAAATCCTTACGTTTTGACAACTCATGTAAAATATCTGTAGCCGGAGTAATAGGATAGCTACCCAGAAATAACTGCAAACCTGCCTTTTCTGCAGCAGCAATCAGTCCGTAAGAAGTTGCTTTATTACCATTCACATCCGTATAAAACCCGGGAGTTGCTTTTTTACCTTCAATACGATACGTTGAAACAGAAGCATGTATATTATGACCATAATTATACCCGTCCGTCAAAACCTTAATATTAGCTTTAGCAATATCCGGCTTCTTGGCAAACTTATTCTGCAACATATGCATAGCTTCATCCAAAGGACGCTCAAACAACCAACATACCAACCCAAGGGCAAACATATTTTTGCAACGAAGGGCTGATTTATTATCCAGACCAAACTCAACCAGCCCTTCCTTTACCATTGTAGATATAGGAGCTGCGATCACCTGTACGCTATTCAAACCCAGTTCGGCAAACGGATCATCTGTTGTAAACAAAGCCTTATCCAGATCATTTTTCTGGAATGAATCGGTATCAATAATGACAATTGCATTCGGCTTTAAATGCTTCACATTTACTTTTAATGCTGCCGGATTCATTGCAACCAATACGTCAGCCTTATCACCTGGTGTAAAAATTTTACGTGATCCCAAATGTACCTGGAATCCTGATACGCCACTTAGTGTGCCTTGTGGAGCACGTACCTCGGCCGGGTAGTCCGGAAATGTAGATATTTCATTCCCGAAAATAGCCGACAGATTTGAAAAGATTGTTCCGGTTAACTGCATGCCGTCTCCGGAATCTCCCGAGAAACGCACTACAACCTTTTCCAGAGTTGTAACTTTTGTCTGTTCTGCCATAATATTATATATTAGCTTAATCGCTTATTAATTTAAGACCCTGCACTGCAAAGTAAAGCATAAACTTTACGAGTACAAAACTTTTACTACTTAAAACGCCGAGAGGTATAAATCCAAACTATTAGAGGATAAATTAAAATGATTAGAGACATAACTGTTGACCGGTTTCCCGCAATACATATAGACTCCCGACCTGAAACCGCTATCCGCCTTTATCAGCCCTTGAATCGATCCTGCGTCGCCATAAAAAAGAAGTAAAGGAACAAATATATTACTAAAAGCCATTGATGCTGTCCGTGCTACACGGTTACTGATATTCGGCTTACAATAGTGCAATACGCCATATTGTTCAAAAACAGTCGGCTCCTCTGGAGATAAGCAACAGGTTGTTTCAAAACAGCCACCCTGATTAATCCGCAAATCTATTACCAAAGCTCCTTTTTTCATTGTACGGACCAATTCTTCCGCAATTACATAACGGTGGCGGGTATTTATATATCGCATTGCTCCTATCACAACATCGGCACTACGAAAAGCATTTTGTAATACATTCGGGTGAAAAGTAGAGGTAAAAAGTCCTTGCCCCAAAACTTGCTGGATAGTCCGCAGTTTATTTATATCATCATCAAATACTTTCACGGAGGCTCCCAAAGCTAAAGCAGCCCGCGCAGCTACCGTTCCCGCATTACCAGCCCCCACAATAACAACTTCAGTGGGAGAAACACCGGGGATACCTCCAAGCAGAATGCCTTTTCCCCCTTGTACGTTACTTAATAATTCGGAGGCAATGGTTATAGATGCCGTTCCTTCTATTTCGGAAATTACGTTCAATACCGGATATTTTTTATGATCATCCGCTATCAGCTCGTAAGCTATCGCATTAATGCGTTTTGCCATCATCAGCTCGTAGGCTTCCTGAGTAAACAGATTCAACTGAATCATCGAGAACAAGGTAGTTCGCGGACGCATCAATGCAACTTCTGCTTCCAGCGGCGGTAACACTTTTAATATAATATCGGCCTGAAACACTTCGGCTGCCGTAGAAACGATTTCTGCCCCTGCTTCGGAAAAATGATTATCAGAATAATTAATTCCTAATCCGGCACCACTTTCCACCAAGACACGATGTCCGCATCCTGTCAGCATGTCTACTGCTTCCGGTGTAAGGATCAAACGTCTTTCATCCTTATTGCGTTCACGGGGAATACCTATCAGCAAACGATTACCAATTTTACTTATTTCCTTCAATAACTCCTGAGGAATATAAGCTCCCTGAATCTGCCCACAACCTGTCGTTTCCATAACATAATACTATAATATCTTTTCCAAAGCCGCAGATATGGTTTGCACATCCGAATCCGTCAACATAACTTCGGCGTCAAAAACGACAGACGCCTGTTCATAAAACGGACTTCTTTTACTCAAACTCTCTGCAACAAAATCTTTCAATTCTTTTCCTGAATGACCTTTCAGAACCGGACGGGTATGTTTACAAAGTTCTAAACGTTTTACCAATTCATCCACAGAAACACGCAAATAAACGGTTTTACCGTTTCGATTCATAAATTCCATATTTTCAAAAAAACAAGGCGTACCTCCTCCGGTAGAAATCAATACATCTTCAAACATGGATACCTCCTGAAGCATATTACGTTCAATCTTGCGAAAGGTATCTTCTCCTTTTTCGGCAAAAAGCTGTCCCACCGTTTTAAGATAACGGCCCTCTATATAACAATCCAAATCTATAAATGAAAGCCCCAACCGTTTGGATAAATCCTTCCCTATCGTTGTTTTGCCGGCTCCCATATAGCCTATCAGGAAAATACGTCTCATTTTATATCATATAGTTTAACCGCAAATGTAATTATTAAATTGCATTAGGTAATGTAGGGAAAGAGAAAATTATCTCACTATAGCATCCAACGGGTTACTCGTAGCAGTTTTCCAACTCTGCCAACTAACAGTCGTTACAGTAATTACCACAACGAATAATCCGCTAACAAAGAATACCCACCAATAAAGAGGTGTCTGCAAGGAAAAATTCTCCAGCCATTTAGCAATAAAATAATGAGCTATAGCACATGCTATCGCAAAACATACAATCAAAATTGTTAAATAGGTTTTATTAAACAAAGCTAATATCTCCATCTCACCGGAGCCTAGCACCTTACGAATGCCTATCTCTTTTTGACGGTATTCATTTTCAAAAAACACAAGACCTAAAACTCCAGTAATTGATATAATAATAGCAATTATACTGAAAACAAAGACGTTATAGACGTTTTTGAAACCAAAAAGACGAACACCAATCCAATCAAAAACGAAAGTGAACTTACAATTATCGATTCAAAAATATAGTTCACTCTTATAGACGAGTTTGTACCTCCTAGTACTTATGTATATTTATTGACTTCATCCGTTTAGGGATCAGAGCCATGCTCATATTCATAAAATTAATTCCTGCAACAATAATAATTGCAAATGCAACAGACAACCCTAAAACATTTATAATCACAGCTCTTTTAGATCTCTGAAAAACGTTGTATAAGTTTCTGAATATAGATTTCATAATTTTCTAATTTAGTTAGCACTATGCGGTTTATTTATTCATAAGAGAAGAACGGTTATAAATTGCAAAAAACGTGCCCAAACAGACAACACTATATTCATCAGACAATTACAAATACAGGAATAAAGCCGGAGTGTCCAATAATTTTACAATACTGTCTAATTATTAGACATATATAAAAAATTGATATTTGGCGAAAATGGCATTTTCAGTTTTTTTCTGTAAGTTTGCAACATAGCTTTATTAATAAATTATTTATCTGTATCATGAGAAAAACACTACTTGAGAAAAAAGCGTATGTTAAACGCACGCTTAGTTTATTTATTTTGATTTTCTGTTCTATTACAGCAGTACAGGCACAAAGCAAAGAGATTACCGTGATGGTTTCGCCCGACAAGGCGGATTGCCTGTATACCGAAAACGAACCATGCACATTCACTATCCGTGTATTCAAAGCGCAGAACGAACTGAAAGATGTAACAGTCGACTATGAGTTGGGGCCAATCGAATATCCGGCAGAGAAAAAGACAAATCAACCGCTCAAAAACGGCAAGTTGGAAGTGAAAGGACGCATGCCTGTTCCCGGATTCCTTCGCTGCAAAGTAACAGCCCATGTAAATGGAAGAGATTATTCAGGCCTTGCCACAGTAGGTTATGCTCCCGAAAAAATAAAACCGGTTACGGACATGCCTAAAGACTTCAAGACGTACTGGGATTCGACTTTGGAAAAAGCCCGTCAGACAGATCTTAACCCGACAATGGTTTTACTGCCCGAACGTTGTACCGACAAAGTAAATGTATATCACATCAGTTTCCAGAACGTCCGCCCCGGATCACGTACCTACGGCATTCTTTGCATACCGAAGAAAGAAGGTAAATATCCTGCACTATTACGTGTGCCCGGAGCAGGCATCCGCCCCTATAACGGCGATGTTTACACCGCTTCACATGGTGCCATAACGCTGGAAATCGGTATTCACGGCATTCCGGTCACCATGACGCAATCTTTTTACAACAACCTTTTCAACGGTGCATTAAAAAACTATTGGCAAATCAACAATACCGACCGTGACGCTTTCTACTACAACCGCGTGATAGCCGGCTGCATACGGGCTGTAGACTTTTTATGCAGTCTTGAGCAATTTGATAATAAAACATTAGGAGTTGCCGGGTCAAGCCAGGGAGGCGCCCTAAGTGTTATCACTGCTGCATTAGACAAACGTGTAACTTTTTACGCTCCCTTAATGCCGGGTATGTGCGATCATCTGGCTTATCTGGAAAAAAGAGCCGGAGGATGGCCGCATTATCTTAGTCAGTCTACAGAAGTTAAGGAAGCGGTTAAAAATGTCTGCAAATATTATGATGTCGTAAACTTTGCCAAATTCCTCACCGTCCCAGGATGGTTCAGTTGGGGATATAACGATGAAACATGTCCTCCTACCTCCATGCAAGCAGCTTATAATACGATAACTTCGCCTAAAGAGTTACATATTTACCCGCAGGACGGACACTTCTGGTATGACGAGCAAGCAGAGGAATGGAGTAATTGGATTTGGAAACAATTGAACATAAACTAAAGATCCATATCGATCCTTAATCATTTAAAAAACATCCCGATCATTTTTTCAAATCATCGGGATGTTTTTTAAAAATGATCGGGATGATTTTTTTATAATAATATTACTTTTCTACTAGGGATATCTTTCCATGTATCGTTATTTATATAAATCACATAATATATAATACTACATGGAAGAACTTTTACTACGATATATCAAAGGCGAAGCAACCGAAGATGAGAAAAGGTCCGTGATGTTATGGATCGAACAATCCCCGGAAAATATGCGCCAATATATGGCTACCCGCAAACTATATGATATCTCTTTATGGAATGTGACAAAAGACCACAACCAGACCAAGAAACCTGCACACAAATTTAATCTATATCGCATTGCCATAGAATTTACCAAAATCGCAGCCATTCTTATCATCTGTTTTATGGTAACCAAGCAATTATTCAATCAGGATACGATTTTACCGGAAATGCAGACTGTCTATGTACCGGCCGGCCAGCGTGTTGAGCTTACTCTTGCCGATGGAACAAAAGTATGGCTTAACTCCCATTCTACATTTAGATTCCCGAATCATTTTACAGCCGATGCACGAAACGTAGAATTGGATGGAGAAGGATATTTCACGGTTCAGCATAACAAAAAAGCCCCATTTACAGTCCAAACAGGAAAATATGCCATACATGTTTTAGGAACCGAATTCAATGTGAAAGCATACAACAGAAGTAATATGTTTGAGACTTCATTATTAAAAGGGGCTGTCGAAATATCATCTCCGGATATGACAAAAAACTTGCGGTTGCAACCAAATGAAATTGCTCAGCTCACCAACGGAAAGCTAACAAAACAGCATATTCCTGATTATAATTATTTCAAATGGAAGGACGGATTGTTCTGCTTTGAAAACGAAACGATCGAAAATCTGATCGAAAAGATGCAACTCTACTATGATGTAACCATAAAGGTAGAACGGGCTCCGCTTCTTCAATATCGTTATTCCGGTAAATTCCGTATAAAAGACGGTATCGAACATGTGCTAAAAGTACTTCAACTCAAACATAAATTTACATACGAAAAAGATGACGAACGTAATCTAATTACAATAAAATAAATCGAATCACATTGTTAATCTTAATTCAGACAAGCCTATGAAGAATGTAACCTGATTATCGTGGTGCAAAAACACGGGGTATATTCACACACACCCCGCGTCAAAGTCAGCACCCTAATGAATTATTACGAAAATTACAAGTGCTAACATCATTAGAAAACAAAAGTATGAAAAAAAATTGGAATAAGAGATTCTTGTGCCCTGAAAAAACACAACACAAAACAATTAGAAGGATGAGGTTAACTTTAATATCGCTATTTATGTTTACCGCCGGCATGTTTGCATCCGTCAATTCCCAAACGATGCGAGTCAACATACAAGTGCGAAACGTAGACACCCGGAAAGTTCTGGAAGAAATAGAAAAGCAAACGGATTATCTGTTTATCTATAACAGTAAAGAAGTGGATCTGCACCGTAAAACCTCTGTTACGGCATCCAACCGCACAGTTACAGAAGTTCTGTCGGATATTTTCGACAAAACAGATGTCGTATATGCAATGGAAGGAAACAATATTATGTTAATGCGCCGTGAAGCGTCGGTTGCACAACAGTCTCAAAGGACAATTACAGGAACAATAATAGATGATCGCGGAGAGACGGTTATTGGAGCTAATGTAATTATTAAAGGCACCGATCACGGAACGATTACGGATCTTGACGGGAAATTTACTCTGGAAGTCCCAAACTCAGGAAGCATATTACAAATTTCCTATATTGGTTATCTAACGCAAGAAGTTGCCATTAATAATCAAAACAGCTATAACATTCAGCTAAAAAGCGACAACCAGGTATTGGACGAAGTTGTAGTAGTTGGTTACGGTACACAGAAAAAAGGCGAATTGACCTCCTCCATTGCCAGTATTAAAAGCGAATCGTTCGTTAAAGGAGCCGTACAGGATGCCGCCCAGTTATTACAAGGTAAAGTAGCCGGACTGGGAGTAGTATTACCCAATGGAGATCCAACTGCTTCCACACAAATTATGTTACGTGGTGTAGGAACTTTGAGGTCCAGCACTTCACCTCTTGTTATTATTGATGGTGTTCCCGGTGATCTTACTACAGTTGCCACCGAAGACATAGAAAGTATCGATGTGGTAAAAGATGGTTCGGCAGCAGCTATCTACGGTACGCGTGGTAACAATGGCGTTATCTTTATCACTACAAAAAAAGCCAAGGGAGAAACCCCTCTATCTATAGATATACAAGCCTATGTTACGACCCAGCAAGTAAAGAAAAAGCTGAATATGATGAGTGCCGGCGAATATCGCGAACTTGTAAGTCAGGGCGTTGCAGGGGCCAACGACTTTGGATATGATACCGATTGGCTGGACGAAATTACACGTACTCCTGTATCCTGGGTTACAAATGCCAGCTTAAAAGGTGGTACGCGAAATACCAATTATATTGCGAATATTAATTATAAGTCGGCACAAGGTATTATAAAAGAATCGAACAACGATGTATTAACTTCACGTCTGGAAGTTAACCACAGCATGTGGGATGGCTTATTGAAGTTCAACTTAAACATCATGGGACGTGAACAGAAGTACCGTATGTTGGGAGAAAAAGATAATGCAGAAAACGGTACTTATAAGTCCAGTTTCAAAGGTGAAATATATCGGAATGCTTTAATCAACAATCCGACAGAACGTCCAAAAGATGACAACGGTAATTGGATTGAACATACCGAAATACATGAATATGCCAATCCTCTTGCTCTTATAGAAGAAAGTAGCGGCGAAGCGAAAAACACGCAATTGCGGACATTCGGAACAGTAACACTTACTCCTATCCGTCAATGGTTCATCAGGGTATTAGGCTCCCGTACATCATTCAATGAAACCCAGGGTTACGCAGAAACAAAGAAACATCTTTCCACGATCAGAGACAGCAAAAATGGTTATGCTTCAAAGAAAAGTATTTACAAAAGAGAGAATTTACTTGAAGTGACCTCCCAATACAAAGAACAATTCGGACTACACGATGTAACAGGATTAGTTGGTTATTCATACCAGAATGACATATTTGAAAGGTCTGCCATGACTAACTGGGATTTTCCATCTGATCAATATACTTATAATGATATGGGCTCCGGTGCCGCTTTGAAGAGAGGTGAAGCGACACAACTTACTCAAAAACAAGAAAGCACGCTTATCGGATTCTTTGCCCGCGTAAATTATAATTTTGATAATAAATATCTATTATCTGCAAGCATCCGCCACGAAGGCTCTTCCAAGTTCGGTGCAGACCATAAATGGGGTAATTTCCCTGCTTTCTCTGCAGGTTGGAATCTATTCAATGAAGGATTCATGGAAAGCACAAAGAATATATTAAGCACATTAAAGTTACGTGCCGGATTCGGTGTTACCGGAACAATCCCTACCGAACCTTATTTATCATTAAGCAAATTGGCAACAGGTGATAATTTTTATACAGCAGACGGATGGATACCGACTATCAAACCATCCTCCAACTCAAATCCCGATCTCCGTTGGGAAAAGAAAGAAGAATGGAACGTAGGTATCGATTTCGGTTTCCTGGAAGAACGTATCAGTGGTAGCATCGATTTATATCAGCGTAAAACAAAAGATATGTTATGGCAATACCAGGTTGCCCAACCTCCTTATTTATACGAAAACATCATCGCAAATGCAGGAACAATGGAAAACAAAGGGCTTGAGATCAGCCTGAATTTCATTCCTGTACAAACAAAAGAATTTACATGGGGAAGCACTATCAATTATTCTACCAATAAGAACAAATTGTTGTCTCTTTCCAATGATCGTTTTCAATTAAAATCAGGTTTTCTGGATGAAGGGAATACCGGCGAACCAATCCAACAGAGTACCCATCGTTTGTATGTTGGCGGAGGAGTTGGAGATTTTTACGGATTCAAAGTAGTAGATATTGATGAAGACGGACGCTGGGTTATTGAAGATAAAGACGGTAATCCTAAACCTATATTGGAACAGCAACCTGATGATAAAAAAGTTATTGGGAATGGTTTACCCAAACATTTTTTGAGTTGGATAAATAACTTCAGTTACAAAGGTTTTAATCTGTCTGTCAATATGCGCGGCGCTTTTGGGTTTGATATATTGAATATGCCTAAATTATTTTATGACAGCCCTATATTCCTGGCAAGAGGCAATCTGCTAAATACGGCTTTCGGACCTAAACTGAACGGCAAAAAGTTAAGTAGCCAGCAAGAGTTACAATATGTAAGTTATTATATAGAGAAAGGAGACTATTGGAAAATCGATAACATAACATTAGGCTATACATTCAATCTAAAAAATAATTATCTAAAGAGAGTAAATCTTTATTTCTCAGGAAGCAATCTGTTTACAATAACCGGTTACAGCGGTGTAGATCCGGAGGTAAACGCCAGTGGCCTGAATCCGGGATGCGATACCCGTGAACGTTATCCGTCCACACGCTCGTTTACTCTTGGAACTATACTGACATTCTAATCTACTAAAACTAGAAAATCATGAATAAATTCAATATACATCTATTGGCATTCGGTGCAACAGCACTCCTTATGACTTCTGCTTGCACAAACCTCGATGAAAAGGTATATTCTTCCATCACAGAAAGCTCTTATAACTATACTCTTGGTGACGCAACAAAAGCCGTTGGTTCCATATATGCAAACTTAAGAGGCTACTACGGCGCAGGAAACCGGACACAAGAAATTTCTTCGGATGAAATAATAATGCCTGCAAATATGATTGGCGGATGGGACGATGGCGGTGTATACCGGCGTATGCACCTCCACATGTGGAATTCGGAGCAAACGCTTATTCTCGATTTGTGGAAAAATCAATATACGGGAGTAATTTTGGCAAACCGGGTTTTAAGTCAGCTTAATAATAAAGAATTTCCACTTGCAGCGAACGAGAATGAAAAGCGATTGATAGCAGAGGTACGTGTTTTGCGCGCTTTCCACTACTGGATTATTATGGATAATTGGAATAACGCGCCGTTAATGACAGAACCATCAAACGATCTGCCTTCCAATTCCACCAGACAAGAGATGTTTGACTTTGTAACATCCGAAATCAAGGCCGTAATTGAAGATCTGCCCACAGACAAAACAAACGATACATACGGGCGATTCACCAAATGGGCAGCGCATGCACTACTTGCTAATGTTTATCTGAATGCAGAAGTATATGTAGGTACTCCTATGTGGGATAAATGTATAGAAGAATGTAATGCCGTTCTTAATTCGGGTAAATACCAACTGGATGCAGATTACAAGACTCCATTTTCTACACATAACGAAAACTCTTTGGAAAACATTCTGGTGGTTCCGTATGATGAAATTTATGCTAATGGATTCCAATATTATCGCGATGCACTGCATAAAGCAAATAAAGATACTTACAATCTGGAAGCTACGCCTAGCGGAACCGGCTCTTATAAAGGAGTGCCTCAATTTATCGATACGTATGACCCGGACGATGCAAGATTGAATGCAACGTGGTTATCTGGTCCTCAATTTAAAGCGAACGGAGATCCTTGTGTTGGATTTACGGATATGAACAACAAACCGCTGGTATATGAGAACAAAATGCCAAACGGCGTAAACGTTGGTGAAGGCGAAGGCGTAAGATGGCTCAAATACGAAATAGTGCAAGGTGCACGTGCCGGTTTGAACAATGATTTTGTTATTTTCCGCTTGGCACAGGTATACATGATGAAAGCCGAGTCTTTACTGCGGACAGGTAAGGCGGACGAAGCAGCCCAACTGGTTAGTACAGTCAGAGCACGGGCTTTTAAAGATCATCCTGAAAAGGCGAATGTTACCGGTGCACAACTTCAAGAACCATCTTCCTACAAATATGGAACAGTTACTAATTATACGCTTACTCCGCAGAATACGCGTATGCCCGAACAATTCGGACGCTTTTACGATGAATTAGGCTGGGAGTTTGCCGGAGAATTCACAAGAAGACGCGACATGATCCGTTTTGGTACGTACACTAAAGCAAAATGGTTATCGCATGAAAGCAGCAGTGATTATCGTTCCGTATTCCCAATACCCCAGCGTGTTTTGGATTCCAACAGCAAGTTAAGCCAGAATCCTAATTACGAATAATGTATTTTCAACGAATTAATAATTATATAATATGAAGATATTCAATTGTAGTGTTTTGGGAGTTGGTTTTTTATTATCCGGCATTACCCTGTCGGCACAAGAACAATCCCGCCCCAACCTGATCTACGTATTCGCAGATCAATTACGGGCAGATGTGCTGGGGTATGCCGGAGATGCCAAAGCCATTACACCTAATATCGACGGTTTTGCCAGGCAAGCCGTCAATTTCGAAAATGCTGTTTCGGTAACTCCGGTAAGCGCCCCTTACCGCTCATGTCTTTTCACGGGGAAATATACAAGCTCGACAGGCATGGTAATAAATGAAATCAACATGAATCCGAACCATCGTACAATAGCCCACGTATTAAACGATGCCGGATATAATCTGGGGTATATCGGCAAAATGCACCTGAACGACCAGCATCGCCGAAGCTACGAACGTGGCCCCGAACGCATGGGATTCGACGGATACTGGGCTGCCTATTCATTTAACCACGACAGTTATAAATCGTATTACTACACGGATGATGAAAACGGAGAACAGGTAAAAGTGGACTTAACCGGGCAATACGGCCCGGATGTCTTTACAGGATTAGCCGTAGATTACATTAAAAAAGAAGCGAATAAAGACAAACCGTTTGCCTTGTTCCTCTCATGGAATCCAACGCATGACCCATGGACAAAAGAGAATGTCCAAAAAGATTGTTATGAGAAGTTTAAAAACACCAGCTTTGAACTTCCGGACAATTTCAACAACGTTCCGGACAAATATATGGACCGTGTTCCTCAGGAATTCTTTGACGGCGATTCCGCCTGGAAAGAAAGCTTCATTAAAGAAGGGGGCTATCAGGAAACCATGCGTTGCTACTACTCTATGGTTAATTCAATCGATGAAGAATTCGGACGCATATTATCGGCTATAGACGACATGGGGATTGCCGACAACACGATTGTTGTCTTTACCTCCGACCACGGAGAAATGTTCGCATCGCAAGGCAAGATGTACAAACTGACGTTTTACGATGAAGCCGCACGCATCCCTTTCCTGATCCGTTATCCCAAATTAGGAACCAAAGGGAAAAGCGATGCCTGCCTGAATACACCGGATATTACTCCCACCCTTTTAGGATTAATGGGATTGGATAAACAGATTCCACAGGAAATGGAAGGCAAAGACCTGAGTTTTATTCTTCGCCATGAAAAAGGGGAAGAACCTCCATTCGCTTTCATGCAGGGAATGGGACATACTTATCAATGGAAAGACGGCTTTGAGTGGCGTGCCGTTCGCGACAAGCGCTATACTTATGCCAAATATCTGGTAGACGGCTCGGAACTGCTGTTCGACAGAGAAAAAGATCCTCATATGAAACAGAACGTTATCGATAAGAAAGAATATGCCGGTGTCTTGAATAAATTAAGAACCGGAATGAGCGGCAAGATGAAAGAACTTAACGACGAGTTCAAGCCCTGTACCTGGTATCGCGACCATTGGATGTACAAAAACTACAGCATCAAGGCGGCCGCACATGGCGAGTTTGGCCCGCTACCTCCAATTGAACCCCGCCGTACTCAGGATTGACAAACAGATCGGGTACGGTCGATTATTTATCCGCAATAACACTTTTCAGAAATAAATACCTATTTTTGGGAAGTGTTATTAAATTCTTTATAATTCTCTAATTAAATCACGACCATGAAACACGTAGCAATGGCCGCACTGGCGGCTTTCATTACGGCTGCTCCGCTGTCTGCAAACACGGAAGCCGGAAGAAATGAAAGTATCAATCTGAATTATCAAAACAATCGTTATCCTTTAGTTACAAAGCCCTATATGGAGCTTCCCATCGGAACAATCAAACCGTCCGGATGGCTGAACGAACAACTAAAGCGCATGGCCGATGGCATGACCGGCAACCTCGACCAGATATACGAGAAAGTCATGGGACAACGCAACGGCTGGCTCGGAGGTGACGGCGACGTCTGGGAACGCGGGCCGTACTGGATAGACGGTCTTCTTCCGTTAGCCTACATCATGAACGACCAGAAGTTGATCGAAAAGGTTAAGCCCTGGATCGAATGGACGCTAGCCTCACAAAAAGAGAACGGCTATTTCGGCCCCGATACCGACCGCCCTTACGAACCCGGTCTGCAACGCGACAACGCCCACGACTGGTGGCCCAAGATGGTGGTGCTGAAAATCATGCAGCAATATTATTCGGCAACCGGCGACCAGCGCGTCATCCCATTCCTCACAAACTATTTCAAATACCAGCTTAATGAGTTGCCAACCTCTCCCCTGGGCAAATGGACTTTCTGGGGAGAACAACGCGGAGGCGATAACCTGATGATTGTATATTGGCTTTACAACATCACCGGAGATAAATTCCTGCTCGATCTGGGTGAACTGATCCACAAACAGACGTTTGACTGGACTAAGATTTTCCTTGAGAAAGATTATCTCGCCCGCCAGCACAGCCTGCACTGTGTAAATCTGGGACAAGGATTCAAAGAACCCGTTATCTACTATCAGCAAAGCGGAGACAAAAAACAACTGGAAGCCGTAAAAACCGCCTGCAACACGATCCGCAACACGATAGGCCTGCCTACCGGATTATGGGGAGGCGACGAATTATTACGGTTTGGCAGCCCTACAACCGGATCCGAACTCTGTACAGCCGTCGAAATGATGCTTTCTTTGGAAAAAATGCTGGAAATAACCGGCGACGTGCAATGGGCCGATCATCTGGAACGCGTAGCTTACAACGCCCTGCCAACACAGGTTACGGACAATTACGATGCCCGCCAGTATTACCAGCAGACAAATCAGGTAACCGTTTCACGGGAATGGCGCAACTTCGTAACTCCACACGAAGATACGGACATTCTTTTCGGAACACTTACAGGTTATCCTTGTTGCACGTCCAATCTTCATCAGGGCTGGCCTAAGCTGGTGCAAAACCTCTGGTATGCCACGGCAGACAACGGAATAGCCGCCCTGGTTTACGCGCCGTCTGTGGTAACAGCCAAAGTAGCAGACAACGTTACGGTAAAGATTGACGAAAAAACAAACTACCCGTTTGACGAACAAGTCCTATTCGACATCCATTTCCCGGAGAAGACAAAAGAGGCATTCTTCCCGATCCATTTGCGCATCCCGGCCTGGTGCCAGAACCCGGTGATCATGCTTAACGGACAAACATTGGAATGCGAAGCTTTTGCCGGCGAAATTACACGCATCAACCGCAAGTGGAAGAACGGCGATCAATTAAGCATCCAATTCCCAATGCAGGTAGAATCCGAACAATGGTACGACGGTGCTGCCGTAATTAAACGCGGGCCGTTACTCTATGCACTGAAGATGGACGAGAAATGGGAGAAGAAAAACTTTGAACCCGAGAAGGCTGCAATTTATGGCCCGTGGTATTATGAAGTAACTTCAGACAGCCCGTGGAACTATGCTTTGTCACACAAAGACCTGCGCCCCGAATCTATCGGAAAATCTTTCATTGTAGAAAAAAACACCTCTGTTTCAACTTATCCCTGGAACGTGGAAAACGCGCCTATTAAGATCAAGGCAAAAGGAAAACGGCTGAACGGATGGACACTATCCCGTGGCTCGGCTGCAGACGTAGCCTATTACATCCAAATTGGCGAAGATACCGGCAAGGAAGAACCGATCGAATTGATTCCGTATGGCTGCACAACGCTTCGCATTACCGAATTTCCTATCCGGGATTAAGCCCGGATAGCTCCGTACCCCTACAAAAGTATGACCCACACGCTGGCGGAGCCTCTGTAGGGGTACAGAACTATTACCGGAGTACTGGCGAAGGTTTTGTAGCCCTACAAAATGATCACCGGCGTAGCTGCAATGGTTTCGTACCCCTACAAAATAGTTACCGGAGCGCCGGCAAACCTCTGTAGGGCTACAAAGGTTTGCCGGCGCTCCGGTGATAGTTTTGTACCACTCCGAAGCTCCTTCTTCGTTAAAATATAAAGAATCCAAAGCCAATTCCTTCTGTTTTATTACTTTTGTAATCAAAAAAAGATAAATGAGTTACAGTTGGAATACACGGACGGAACTTTTGCTGGGAGCAGACCGCATGGAATATCTTGCCAAAGCGCATGTATTGGTCGTTGGACTGGGCGGCGTAGGTGCTTATGCAGCAGAACAGATTTGCCGCTCCGGAATTGGCCACATGACAATTGTTGACGCCGATACGGTAAACGAAAGCAACCTCAACCGGCAACTTCCCGCACTTCATTCCACCCTGGGGAAACCCAAAGCAGAAGTAATGGCCAGCCGTCTGACGGACATAAATCCCAGGCTAAAGCTGACGGTAATTAACGAATTCCTTCGCGACGAACGGACAGAAGAAGTGCTATCGGCAAAATTCGACTTCATTGTCGATGCAATCGACTCACTCAGCCCCAAAGTATTCCTCATTTATCACGCCTGCCAGCGGGGCATTCCTATTATTTCCTCTATGGGAGCCGGAGCCAAAGCAGATCCGTCGCAAGTCAAGATCGACGATATATCGAAAACATGCAGCTGTGCCCTTGCCAAAGCCGTCAGGAAACGGCTCCGCGGAATGGGCATCAATCGCGGCGTACCGGTTGTCTTCTCAACCGAAATGGCCAATCCGGATGCCATCATAGAAATAGACAACGAACAATGCAAGCGATCAACCACCGGCACGGTATCCTATATGCCAGCCCTGTTTGGTTGTTATCTGGCCTCCTACGTAATACGCAATATTTAATCGTCAATTATTATTTTCAACTGCCAATCGATATGATTCAAACCCAAGGAATAACGAAAAGCTTCGGCACCCTTCAAGTACTGAAAGGCATCGACCTCACGATAGAAAAAAGTGAAATAGTAGCCATCATCGGTCCCAGTGGAGCCGGAAAAACGACACTTCTTCAAATCATCGGAACCCTGGACTCTCCGGACAGTGGACGCTTAATCATCAACGGAACAGAAACCGGGCGGCTCAAAGACAAAGAGCTGGCTGCTTTCCGCAACAAAAATATTGGTTTCGTATTTCAGTTCCACCAGCTTTTACCTGAGTTTACAGCACTGGAAAACGTAATGATTCCGGCATTAATAGCCAAAGAAAAACCGGGAGTTGCAGAAAAGAGAGCGAAAGAAATGCTCGATTTCCTGAAGCTGTCCGACCGCATGGGCCACAAACCGGCCGAACTTTCCGGCGGAGAGAAGCAACGGGTAGCCGTAGCACGCGCCTTGATCAACAATCCGGCAGTTATCCTTGCCGATGAACCGTCCGGCAGCCTGGACACGAAGAACAAAGAAGAACTGCATGCGCTCTTTTTTGAATTGCGGGAGCAGATGAAACAAACATTCGTCATCGTAACCCACGACGAACAATTAGCATCGAACGTAGACCGGGTTATACACATCAAAGACGGCGTGGTATTAGAATAAACCAAATCAAGTATTTTTTATATGACACAAAATAACAGAGTAACATTCGGAAGCAAGATAGGAGTAATACTAGCCACCGTAGGTTGTGCCGTAGGGCTAGGCAGTATCTGGCGTTTCCCATATATGGTAGGAGCAAACGGAGGAGGTGCATTCCTGCTGGTATTTATTATCTGCACCGTTTTGTTCGGGCTTCCGATCATGATTACGGAGTTCTTTATAGGCCGCCACTCACGCAGCAATGCAGCCGGAGCATTTAAGAAACTGGCACCCGGTACGAAGTGGAGTCTGATTGGTTACAACGGTGTATTGGCCGCCTTTCTTATTCTCGGATTCTATTCGGTTGTTTCCGGCTGGACGCTGGAATATATATGGCAGGCTATATCCGGTTCACTGGCCGGCAAATCGGCATCCGAATTTACTGCCGATTTCGAAACCTTTTCAAGTAGCGCCTTACGACCTATCGGCTGGACACTGATATTCGTGGCACTGACCCATTTCATCATTATCTCGGGTGTAGAAAAAGGAATCGAACGGGCATCCAAAATAATGATGCCGGCATTGTTCCTGATATTACTCATCTTATGTGTACGCTCTATTACTCTGGACGGAGCGTCCGAAGGGCTTTCGTTCTTGTTTAAACCGGATTTCGATAAAATTACATCATCGGTTATCTTAAGTGCAATGGGGCAAACATTCTTTGCGATGAGTATAGGCATGGGATGTCTTATCACTTATTCTTCTTATTTTTCGAGCGATACGAAACTACAGCTGACAGCCATACAAGTTATTGCTCTAAACACATTGGTAGCGTTGCTTGCAGGGATCATGATATTTCCGGCGGTATTCAGTTTCGGTATTGAACCGACTGCCGGGCCAGAACTGGTATTTATCACCCTCCCGAACGTATTCGAGCAACTGCCTTTCGGCAATATCTGGTCGCTGATCTTTTTTATCCTTCTGGCACTGGCGGCACTTACATCCACAATATCTTTACATGAAGTAGCCACAGCCTACGTACACGAAGAATATCATATGACAAGAAAAAAAGCAGCCTGGTTTGTCTCCGCAGGCGTATCTGTTATTGCTATCCTCTGTTCCCTCTCTTTCGGCATGCTGAAGGAGTTTACCATAGGTGGCCTGACCATCTTCAATGCATTGGACTATCTCACGGCCAAGATCATGATGCCGCTGGGAGGCATGTTCATCTGCATATTTGTAGGGGTGCGCATTGATAAAAAAGTATTGAAAGCAGAACTGACGAATAAAGGGACTGTCAAGTTTTACCTGTTCAACACATACGCCTTTTTCATAAAGTACATTGCCCCGGTTGCAATCGGTATCATCTTTGTAAATGAGCTAGGCCTTATCAAATGGATCACCCGCCTTTTCTAAAATAAAAAACAGGAGTTACTTGCCTATCAAAAGGTAACTCCTATCTTTACAATACATATTATTAAAACCTGGAACTATGAACTGGCGTGATTTATTTTATTTCTCGAAAGGAGAAAGGAGAGCATTAACCGTATTACTTATATTGATCTCTCTTTCGTGGCTCGCTTTACAATTCAAAGAAAATAAACAAGAGGCCGATTTGCCTAAGGCAACGGCTTCATTTAACAATACGGCCGTTCCATCCGAAGCAACCCGTACCAACAATCCGCAAAGCAAGAATCCATCATCCGGTTTCCAAAGTTCCAAACATTCCTTTCGGAAGAAATCCGGATTCCTTCGGGGAGAAAATAAAATTCCATCCGAAAGAAAGTCTTTTTATACCCGGAAATTCCCTGAAGGGACAATCGTAGAATTGAACTCTGCCGACACCACCATCTTAAAGAAAGTTCCGGGTATTGGAAGCACCTTTGCACGGCGCATCATCAAGTACCGGAACTTATTAGGCGGATTTTACTCTGTTACACAGCTTAGCGAAGTCTATGGAATAGACGAAGAACGATATGAAGCAATGAAATCGTGGTTTACGGTAGATGTGTCATTGATCCGCCAGCTTCATGTTAACATAATGTCATCGAAAAAGCTAAGCAAACATCCTTATATCAGTTACCGGCAAGCTCGCTGCATCGAACAACTGGTAAAGCAAAAAGGCAGACTTTCCGGATGGGAAAACCTGCAGTTACTTGAAGAGTTTACAAAGACAGACAAGGAACATTTAGTCCCTTACCTGTCCTTTGATTAAAAAAACAGCAAAGTGTATGAGTATTTTTATTTTCCTGTACTCATAACGCCCGAATCATTATCGGAGTTATTAAGTTTCTTCTGTCCGGCACTGTATTTGCGTCCGAAAGAGAAATTATAAGAAACAGTTGCTACAAACAAGCGTGAACTTTCCTTTATATACATCGACCGTTTATAAGAAGCATACTTGTTCCAATTCTCTGTTTCAACCTTATAATTATCCGTAAACGGGTTTATTACACGCATCCCTACATTTAAACCCTTATGGCGATAGCTCAACATAATACCTTGTATATTTTCTCCGCCGGTCAATGTCTCACCTTTAAACCAGTTCCAATTTGTGATCACCATATACCAAAGCGACCATTTCTTCCAGGTTACGGATGCATTAACGTCGCACCACCAATTCGTGTAACGATGTTTATAGGTATTTCCGTTACTTATATAATGATTCACACCACCATCAAAAGAAATCTGGAAAATATCTTTAACAGGGCCGAATTTTATATTGGCATTTGCAACCACACGTTGCCAATTCTTCTGGTTATCCCAGGTCTGGATAATCTTATTCCCTTCCTGATACTTTTCATCCATGATAGCATCAGGTTGATACTCATAAGCACCGGTAAAATTGGTATAAAACAAACCTTTGCGGAACTCATAATTCAATTCGGTATAATAACTCATATATGTTTTCAGATCCGGGTTACCGCGTTGTATCTGCAAAGAGTCAATCATCTGGTCAATAGCACTCAATTCGCCTAATGAAGGAGTCACATTCCTTATGGTTGCTTTAAGACGGACAGAAGATTCACCGGGAAGCGGACAGAAAAGAGTTAACCGGGGATTAACCGTATAGCGTTCATATTCTTCGTCCGAACCACGCTGATCATAATAAGAACGGCTTACTCCTACTCCCAAAGAATAATCCACTTTCTTTAATTTCCCTTTAAACTCGCCATACATAAAGGTTTCTGCCTGTACCATGTGAGTCTTATAATTATGTCCGTTGATATAAGCATTATCCGAATACGATTGCGTATGCCTCAACCCCCCGCTTATACGGTTGGCATTACCCAGTTTTTTCTCATAAATGGCTTCCCCGATCAATGAATATTTCCCACCATTAACCCTGTTATTAATATCCGTCAGCACTTCTTCATTGCGGCTCTCTTTATAAACACGGGCTGTTTTTGTCTTGTTATAGGTTCCAACCAGATTAAAAACCAGGGTCTGGTCATTCTTTAAATTCCGCTGATAATATAAATCCAAAGCCGGGGTTTTATAATCATTGTCATTACGGTCGATCATATCCACCTTATCATCCGGATTTTTCTTATTCATCAATACGCCTCTATAATCCCAATACGGCTGGTGCGTGGTATTATAGCGAAAAGCAGCATTAAACATATATTTTTCAGGTTCCTGGTAACTGTAATTCAGATTCAGATTATGCATGAACATACGGCCTCGCGAGGGTTCTCCAATTTCTACACGGTTTAATGATGTCCCGTCTGCCAAATGGAATTCTTCTTCATTATTACGTTTCAATCCGTAGAAATCGCGCGGACCGATACGATAGTAAGCACCCCATTCCGATTTTTTATGATTCACCTTGGCCGATGCATTATATTCTCCCCACATAGCATTCAATCCCTGTGCCATATCCACAGCAAAACTACCTCCAGTGTCCGGACGGCGCACAATATAATCCAATACAATATCGGCGTTTCCATAACGAAGCCCCGGATTATCATGATACTCTATACGGATAATATCAGAAGGAATCAAGGCCTTTATATCTTCCTGTTCAACCTTCACCCCGTTAATACGTAATTGAACCACCCCATTTCCCGGCATCTTAATCTGGTTGTTCAATACATCTACCTGAACACGCGGCAACATCATTTGTTGAAGCAGATCCATCCCATTAGAAGAAGCCTTCAACTGACGTTCGGAAGGAAAAACAATCTTGCGGTCCATGCGACTTGTCTGTCCGGATGCAGTAACTGTTACATTATCCAGAGACACAGTCGCGTCTCCCAGCAAAATATCGCCAAGTACAACGCTCTTAGAAAAACCATCCAACGTTATATATCCTGTATTATATCCAAGACTGGAAACGACTAATATATAATTGCCTGGCATTACTTTATCAAGCGAAAAATTCCCCTTTTCATTTGTAGTCGTGCCCTGAACAAAAACCGAGTCGCGCGTTTGCAATACTACATTGGCAAATTCCAATGTCTCATTGCTTTGGGCATTTTTCACTTGTCCTTTTATCATTAAATTTTGGGCAAAAACTTCTGTTACCATGCAGCAAAGCAGCACGATTACCATACTTATCCGTTTCATAATGCTATTGTGTTATTTTTTCTTCGCAGGATGGCCCGTCCCGTTTGTAATTTGTTTCTGTTGATAAGACGACACAACACCATTACTGGTTACATTTCAAAAGCAAAAAATCATAATAAAATTCAGAGATCATTCAGCAACATCCATATATATAGATTTTTATGTATGTTTGCATCAGATAAATTTATTATTTCGGAAGGCTACCTTTATGGATATATTAAACGGATGGATCAGTGGAATAAATGAAATTCTTTGGTCATACATATTAATCGTTATGTTATTGGGTTGTGCCGTATGGTTTACCCTGAAAACCCGTTTCGTACAATTCCGCATGATCGGGGAAATGATTCGTTTATTAGGAGATTCCGGTACCACGCATAATAAAGAAGAGAAACATATTTCTTCGTTTCAGGCATTTGCCGTATCACTGGCCAGCCGTGTAGGCACAGGCAACATGGCAGGCGTAGCAACTGCAATTGCAGTTGGCGGCCCGGGAGCCGTATTCTGGATGTGGCTGATTGCTTTGCTGGGTTCGTCAAGTGCGTTTGTAGAATCTACTTTGGCACAATTATATAAAAGAAAAGGGAAAGAATCGTTTATCGGCGGCCCGGCCTACTACATGCTGTACGGACTGAAACTGAGATGGATGGGAGTATTATTTGCCATATTGATTTCCATTACATTCGGCTTTGCCTTCAACTCGGTACAAAGCAATACCATTTGTGCCGCGTGGGAAGGGGCATTTGGCATAGACCACGTTCTGGTGGGAGTAATTATTACAGTATTCACCATACTTATTATATTCGGAGGCATACAACGGATTGCTAAAGTAAGCAGTATTGTTGTTCCGGTAATGGCGTTAGGATATATCGCCTTGGCATTAGGAATCGTCTTATTCAATATCACCCGGTTACCCGAGGTATTCGAAACCATCATTGCTAATGCTTTCGGTTGGGAACAAATGGCCGGAGGAGCTGTAGGGGCTGCACTTATGCAAGGTATCAAGCGAGGATTATTCAGTAATGAGGCTGGTATGGGATCGGCTCCCAACGTAGCAGCCACAGCAGATGTGTCGCACCCGGTAAAGCAAGGATTAATACAAGCCTTGGGCGTATTTACCGACACATTAATTATATGTACGTGCACAGCATTTATTATCCTGTTCAGCGGTGCACCGCTGGACGGTTCCATCAATGGCGTACAACTCACACAACATGCCCTGACAAACGAAGTTGGCAATATAGGCAGTATTTTCGTGGCTTTAGCAATTCTGCTTTTCGCTTTCAGCAGTATTATTGGTAACTATTATTACGGAGAAGCAAATATCCGTTTCATCACTTCAAGGAAAAGCATATTGTTTCTTTACCGTCTTCTGGTAGGCGGCATGGTCATGTTCGGAGCATTGGCAAGCTTGGATCTGGCATGGAGCCTGGCGGATGTTACAATGGGACTGATGACAATCTGTAATCTGATAGCCATCTCTTTACTCAGCAAACAAGCGTTTCTCTTACTAAAAGATTATCTTTTACAGAAAAAGAAAGGCATTAAAAACCCGGTATTTTCCAAATCCGATATACCGGAGCTCAAAGGGGAAATAGAATGCTGGTAAAAACCATTATTCATAAATAAGACTTGATAAATTATCGGGGGCAAAAATTTCATTTGCTACCTCCTGTATCTCTTCGGCTGTCAGTTTTTCTACCTTAGCGAACACTTCGGATAATGTATCATAACGATTATAATGAAGAAAGCTTTTCCCCAGACCTAAAAAAAGACCTTCACGATTGTCGCCCGACACACCTAATTGTCCAATAACCTGTTTCTTCGCAGCAGTCAATTGCGTTGCCGACAATTTCACATCACGTAATTTATCCAGTTCCTTATGCACAAGCCGGATCGCTTTTTCTTTATTTTTAGGATCGGTACCGAAGTAAATACTTGCCAGTCCGGTATCGGTATAAGAGGTGACATTAGACTCTACGTTATACACCAATCCGTTTTTTTCCCTGAGCGATACATTTAAACGGTTATTCATTCCCGGACCGCCCAATAAATTATTAAGGAGAAACAGCGGAATACGTTTCTCATCAAACATACTGTAAGCCCGGCCTCCAATCAGCACATGTGCCTGATGCGTATCTTTATGTATTTTTCTTTCACAGGGAAGAATAGGGCCAGGTGCTTTACGGACACGTTCAGCCATCGGAAATGAGATTCCCGTCAAGGCATTTTCAGCCATTTTCACGATCTTACTAAAAGAGATACGTCCCATAGAGAAAAACACCATGTTTTCGGGAGCATAAAAACGACGCATAAAAGAACGTCCTGATCCGGAGTCAAAGTTCAAAAGGGATTTTTCATCCCCTAATATATTATGCCCTAATGCGTGATCCTTAAAGAGCAGGTTTTCAAATTCATCAAATATCAATTCGGAGGGACTGTCTTCATACGAATTAATTTCGTCCAGAATCACATCCACCTCTTTTTCTATCTCTTGTTCCGGAAATTGAGAATAAAATATCAGGTCGATAAGTAATTCAAAAGCCCGCCGGTAATGTTCTTCCATAAAAACAGAATACACAAAAGTCTCTTCTTTTGTTGTATAAGCATTTAGCTCTCCGCCCACATTCTCCATCCGGTTCAGGATATGCCAGGCTTTCCTCTTCTTCGTTCCTTTAAACACCATGTGCTCCACGAAATGAGCCAAGCCAAATTCGTCTGCATTTTCATCACGCGTACCGGCATTAACCGCAAATCCGCAATAAGACACAGGAGAATCGACAGGAAGATGAACAATCCGAAGCCCGTTAGATAATATATGAGAAAAGTATTCCATTTCTACCTTTACTTAAATTACGCCGCAAAAGTACATATAATATATTGTTCTTTTACCATAACACAAAAGTATATCCATGTTTGCCTTTAACCCATTTATCATAAATAATTAAACGATCCCGATCGTTTTTCAAATTCATCCCGATGATTTTCTAAAATGATCGGGATGAAATTATAAGGTTCTTATTATGCGAGTATCACCAAAAGTAGGTACTTTTGCAAATCGGTATTAAAAAACAATCAGGCCGTTAAATATTACAAACGACAGTTATGACACACGAGAGCATCTCTTTATTATTGGAACAGGAAGCCCAGGCAGTACGTAATATTCCTATTTCTCCGGGTTATGAAGAAGCCGTATCACTCATTACACATCACGTACACGAGCTGGGAGGAAAGCTGATTACGAGCGGAATGGGCAAAGCCGGGCAAATCGCGATGAACATCGCTACAACTTTTAGCTCTACCGGCACTCCTGCATTCTTTCTGCATCCAAGCGAAGCCCAACACGGCGATCTGGGCATTGTCAGGGATAATGACATTATGTTGCTTATATCCAATTCCGGCAAAACACGTGAGTTAGTCGAATTAGTAGAATTGACACAAGGATTGGCTCCCGATATGAAATTTATCGTTATAACCAGCAACCCGGATAGTCCTTTAGCCAATGCGGCTACAGTCTGTTTGTTAACCGGTGCTCCTAAAGAAGTTTGTCCTTTAGGGCTTACGCCTACCACATCCACAACCGTAATGACCGTTATTGGAGATATTCTGGTAGTCAGCACGATGAAGCGTATTAACTTCAATAATAAAGACTACGCCAAACGGCATCATGGCGGCTATTTGGGATCAAAAAGCCGTGAACAAAGCAAAAATGAATAATACGCTATGAGAAAAGTAATTGGCATCGGAGAAACTATCCTCGATATCATATTCAAAGGAGACCAACCGCATACGGCCGTACCGGGAGGATCTGTATTTAACGGGCTGGTATCATTAGGGCGGATAGGCGTCCCGGTTTCTTTTATCAGCGAAATAGGAAATGACCGGGTCGGAGAAATCATACGGAAGTTTATGGAAAAGAACCATATCTCTACCGACTTTGTAGATTGTTTTCCTGATGGAAAAAGCCCTGTTTCTTTAGCTTTCCTGAATGATGAAAATAATGCCAATTATATCTTTTATAAAGATTATCCGGCACAACGGCTGGAAGTTGCATTACCCCGTATCAATGAAGACGATATATTCATATTCGGTTCTTACTATTCCCTTAATCCGGTATTAAGAAGCCGGATGATTGAATTTTTACAATACGCACGCGAAAGAAAGGCCATTATTTATTATGACCCGAATTTCCGCAAGGCGCATGCCCACGAAGCAATCCGCCTGACTCCAACCGTTCTTGAAAACCTTGAATATGCAGATATAGTACGCGGTTCGGATGAAGACTTTCTAAATCTGTTTGGCAAAACAGACATGCAAACCGTATATAAAGAACATATCAAATTCTATTGTAGCCGTTTTATTTCGACGCATGGCGAAAACGGGGTAAACCTATTCACCAATACGATGAATGAGCATTTTGATGCCCCTTCCATTCGTCCCGTAAGTACAATCGGAGCCGGCGATAATTTTAATGCAGGAATTATTTTCGGCCTGTTGCAACAAGATGTACGCCATACAGACCTGAATACGTTAAGTAAAGAAAAGTGGGAGAAGATCATACGCTGCGGTATGGATTTTGCATCGGAGGTATGTCAAAGCTATAACAATTACATATCCGAAGAATTTGCAGCCACTTATCCGAGACAGTCTTAAATAACATTAAGCCAGGCTACAAAAGATTCCGTTTTTATTATCTTTGTAAACAAAGCATATTGTAAAACAACGATGATTGGTAAAATTCTTTTTTTATTCACCAGTATAACTACGCTTATAGGATGTACTTCCAATACACCGGAGATACGTTCCCTTTGTTTACGCGACGACATTGGCAATTACATAATCAAATGGGAAACAGATCCTCAGATTGAAGGGACACTGAAAATATATGTTTCCGATAATCCTGAAACATTCAACACGGCAATTCCGGCCGGATACGCAAATATCAGGGATGGTGTCTCCACTTATATTACAAATGACAATATCACCCGGAAATACTTTCTATTGTCATTCAATGATAAATATTACCAGAAAGTAGGCGCCCGGTCTGTTATAATGGATAGCATACAAAACCTCCGCGATTTAGGGGGGTATTTCAATAAGCATAATAAAATGACTAAATGGGGCAAAGTTTTTCGTTCCGGACAATTAAGTTCCTTAACCGAACTAGACACCATCCGCCTGAACAACCTTGGAATAAAAACGATTATCGATCTTCGCACAGAACAGGAGATTGCCGCAGCCCCTATCCGTTACAGCAATGCAAATATTGTTCATATACCCGTTTCCGCAGGGAAAATGGCAGAAATACCTCAACGTATCAAGGAAGATAAAATAAAAAAAGGGGATGCCATCCTTTATATGCAAGACCAGTATTTGCAATTCGTAACAGACAACAGTGCACAGTTTGCAAAGGCATTAGACCTATTTGAAGATGCAAACAATTACCCTATCCTGTTTAACTGTTCTTTAGGCAAAGACCGCTCAGGCTTTCTTGCATTCATATTACTTTCCGCGTTAGGAATACCCGAAGAGATCATTGAACAGGATTATCTGGCTTCCAACAACTATATCGATGTAGGGCATTTCGCTTATCAGGCCCGTGATCTCAGCACAGATGCCCAGGAAAGCATAACTGTCCTGCTCACAGCGAATATATCTTTAATGGATCTGACCTCCCAAAAAATTATAAAAGAATACGGGTCAGTAAACAAATACCTGTCAAAAGGTTTAGGATTAACAGAAAAGAAACGTGAACAAATAAAAGATATGCTTCTATATTAATGTGTATCAAAATTATTTGCGTACCTTTGCACGTTCTGAATATTATACACAATATATAACATCGCATTTTGAAAACATTTGAAGAATTAGGAGTTGCCGCACCTATATTAAAGGCAATTCAAGAAATGGGCTACGAATCGCCCATGCCCGTACAAGAGGAAGTGATTCCTTTCTTACTGGGAGAAGATAATGACGTAATCGCACTCGCACAGACAGGAACAGGGAAAACTGCAGCATTCGGTTTGCCGATCCTACAAAAAATTGACGTTCATATATATCAGCCACAAGCTCTTATCCTATGTCCTACCCGCGAACTTTGTTTGCAGATCGCAGACGATCTGAATGATTATTCCAAATATATCGATAATCTGAAAGTATTACCCGTATATGGCGGATCAAGCATAGAAAGCCAGATAAAGATGCTGAAAAGAGGAGTACACGTAGTAGTTGCCACTCCGGGACGTCTGCTGGATTTAATGAACCGTAAAACAGTAGACCTTAGCAATATAAAGAATGTAATTCTGGACGAAGCGGATGAAATGCTGAACATGGGCTTTACCGACAGCATTAACGCAATTCTGGCGGAAGTTCCTGCTTCACGCAATATGCTACTGTTCTCTGCTACAATGCCACAGGGCATTGCCAGCATTACAAAGAAGTACATGAACAACCCGAAAGAGATCGTTATCGGACGGAAGAATGAGGGTAATAAAAACATCAAGCATGTTTACTACATGGTTCATGCACGCGATAAATATCTGGCGCTAAAACGTATTGCAGACTTTTACCCCAACATATACGGTATCATTTTCTGCCGTACACGTAAAGAAACTCAGGAGATTGCCGATAAGCTGATACAGGATGGCTACAATGCCGACTCCTTACACGGAGAACTGAGCCAGGCGCAGCGAGACTATGTAATGCAGAAGTTCCGCGTAAAAAACATCCAACTGCTGGTAGCAACAGATGTAGCAGCCAGAGGACTGGACGTTGACGACCTGACACATGTTATTAATTATGGCTTGCCTGATGAAGTGGAATCATACACACACCGAAGCGGACGTACAGGACGTGCAGGCAAAACCGGTATCTCCATCGCTATCTGCCATATAAAAGAAAAAGGCAAAATCCGCGAAATAGAACGCATACTGAACAAGAAGTTCGAAAAAGGAGAAATCCCGAGCGGACATGCAATCTGCGAAAAGCAGTTGTTCAACCTGGTAGACCAGATTGAGAAAGTAAAAGTAGACGAAGAAGAAATCGCTTCACTTATGCCCTCCATCTTCCGTAAACTGGAATGGCTGGACAAAGAAGACATTATCAAACGCGTTGTATCCATGGAATTCAACCGCATGATAGACTATTACAAAGATGCAGACGAAATCCAGGTAGTAGATGAACGCAGTTCACGATCTGAACGCGGAGAGAGAGGGGAAAGAGGGGAACGCGGCAGTCGTCGCGGCCATGAAGCAGAAGAAGGCTTTGCACGCTTTTTCCTTAACTTCGGTAAAGCGGACGGATTATTCCCGAACCAACTGATAGAACTTGTCAACAAATGCGTTCCCGGCAAAGTACGCATCGGCAAGATAGATTTGCGCGACAACTTCTCATTCTTTGAAGTAGAAGAAGGTGAATCAAAGCGCGTTATGGACAGTATGAACGGCTTCGAAATAGAAGGCCGCCGTATTTCCGTGGAACCGGCACAAGCCCAGAAAGGCGGAGGAGGAGACCGCAAAGGACGCGGAGGAAGCAGCTTCAAAGGCAAACGCGACGGCAGAGACTTCGGAGGAGGAGACCGCAAAGGACGCAGCTCGGATAAACCCTGGCGCAGAAGTTCTTCCGAACGGGACGCAAGGAAGAAAAGATTTAACAGATAAAACAACTAAGCGGTATCTTTACAAGGTATCGCTTTTTTTATATCTTTACACGCTGTTCCTAAACATACAACGATATGAATAAAATAGTTAACCTTGTCCTCGCTCTGCTAATTTGCGGGGGACCCGTCATTGCACAGGAAATTGAATACTCACAGCCTGTTAATTCTCCGGAAAGTTGCACCAGCATCATGGTGGGAAAGAAAGCATCGGCAGACGGCTCTGTCATAACCAGCCATACATGCGACGGCAATTACCGCACATGGATGGATATCATACCGGGAACTACACACAACAACGACACCACTGTTGCTATCTATACCGGCAGGATGCACACCGAATACTACAACGATCAGAACCGGATGGAATATAAAGGCTCCATCCCCGAAGCGAATACCACCTACCGATATCTTAACACAGCCTATCCTTGCCTGAACGAAAAACAACTGGGCATAGGCGAGACCACCATCTCCGGCCGCAAAGAACTGGAGAACCCCAAAGGCATGTTCGTAATTGAAGAACTCGAAAAGATAGCCTTACAACGCTGCACAACCGCCCGTGATGCCATCCGCCTGATAGGCGAACTGGTTGCCAAATACGGTTATGGCGATTCAGGCGAATGCCTTACCATTGCAGACACCCGCGAAGTATGGCACTTTGAACTCTTTGGAGAAGGGCCCGACAAAATAGGCGGTGTATGGGCTGCCGTACGCATACCCGACGACCATGTAGGCGTATCGGCCAACATCCCACGAATTTCGACTCTCAACCTAAAAGACAAAGACAACTGCATGGCCTCGGCCAACGTTTACGATGTAGCCCGCAGACTGGGATATTGGGACGGCAAAGAGCCTTTCAAGTTCTGGAAAGCATACGCGGGCGCCAATTACTTTGGAGAACCGAAATCATTCAGCGTACGCGAATACTTCATTCTGAATGCGCTTGCCCCTTCGCTAAAGCTGTCGTTCGACCAGGAAGAACTGCCAATCAGCGTAAAACCGGACAAGCCTGTAAACGTTACCGACGTAATGGCCCTGCTCCGCCAAACATACGAAGGGACGGAATGGGACGTCACCAAGAACCTGAAGGTAGCCGTAAAGGACAAAGAAACAAACACGACCGACACCATCATCAGCCCCGCTGCCAATCCGTGGATGCCAACAGACATGATCAATATGCTGAACGCCGTCCGCGAAGGCGCCGTGACGCGCAACCGTCTGGTAGCCGTACCCCAATGCTCCTATTCCACCGTGATACAACTAAGAAGCTGGCTGCCCGATGCCGTTGGAGGCGTAGTATGGATGGCATTGGACAACCCCGGCGAAAGCCCCCGCTTCCCAATCTTCTGCGGAACAACAAAGCTGCCCGAACCCTTCAACATCTGCGGGCAACACCGCCACCGCGACGATGCCGCCATTTGGAAATACCGCAAAGCAAATAAGCTAGCCACCGTACGCTGGGGCTTGACAAAGGAATTCATAAACCAGGGCATCGCCCACTTTGAAGAAAAAGGACAAGCAGAAATGCCCTTTGTAGAAAGCCGCTACCAAGCCATACGGGCAGAAAAGGGCGACGCTGCCGCCAATGCCTTCCTGACCGGATATACGGCCGACTTTGCCGGAGCCACCATGCAACACTGGCAAAACCTTGCCGACGAGTTCTGGAAAATGTTTGCAAGAGGATTCTAATAATTTACACATATGAAAACACTCGCTTTATCTTGTGCCCTCCTGCTGGCTGCCGGCGGAACCTTTGCACAAGGCTACCAATTTACCGAAGTGGTCAAACTGCCGGCCACGCCTGTAAAGAACCAGGCATCAACAGGCACATGCTGGTGCTTTGCCACCACATCATTCCTCGAATCCGAGCTGCTGCGTATGGGAAAAGGCACGTACGACCTCTCCGAAATGTTCATCGTACGCCAGAAGTACATGAACCAGTTGCAAGACAACTACCTGCGCGAAGGAAAAGGCAATATCGGGCAAGGAAGCCTCTCGCACACCTACAAACACGCTTTCGACCAGGTAGGCGTAGTACCCGAAGAGGCCTACACAGGCATCAACTACAATTCGGATCGCCATAACCACGGCGAACTGGTCAAGTACCTCCACGCCATAGCCAACGTGGCCATACAACTACGCCACCGCAGCCCCGAATACGACAAGCTGATAAACAACCTGTTCGACACCTATCTGGGCAAACTCCCCGAAAAGTTCACCTACAAAGGGAAGGAATACACCCCCAAAACGTTTGCCGCCTCCCTTGGGCTCGACATGGACGATTATATCGAACTAACCAGTTTCACGCACCACCCCTACTATAAACCGTTCAGTCCCGAAGTGCCCGACAACTGGGAACACGAGCTAATGTATAACCTCCCGCTCGACGAATTGATATCCGTAATGGACAGCGCCCTGGGCAACGGCTATACCGTATGCTGGGACGGCGACGTAAGCGAGAAAGGCTTCTCCTTCAAAAACGGTGTAGCCATCAACCCCGAAGTCGTAAAAGTAGAAGACTTCTCTACCACCGACCGCGCCCGTTTCGAGAAGATGGACATAAAGGAACGCCTGGACGAGGTTTACAAGTTTGAACAACCCTGTCCGGAAATAAACGTCACACCCGAAGTACGTCAACAAGGCTTCGAAGCCTTTGTCACCACCGACGATCACCTGATGCACATCACCGGCATCGCCAAAGACCAGAACGGTACAAAGTATTACATCACCAAGAACTCCTGGGGGACAGACCGCAACGCCTTTGGCGGCTACCTGAACATGTCGGACAGCTTCGTACGTGCCAAGACCATCTACATCATGGTACACAAAGATGCCATTCCGGCCGGCACACGAGCCAAGCTAAAGCTCTAACCCGGATCTTCCTTTAGCACACACATTAAAACCATCTCCTTACCTAGGGAGATGATTGCCCCCTAAGTAGGGAGATAGTTTCTCCCTAGCTAAGGAGATTATTTCTCCCTAGGTAGGGAGCTTCGTCCGAAAGCCCAGGCACAGACACCATGGAAGCCTGGGCACAAGCCTACCGGGAATATGCTAAAGACGCCTCCGAACTGGGAGGTCACGGATAATTATACTACCTTTGCGAAAAACAACAAGGCAAGCATGGCAAAGAATAAATACTACGTCGTATGGAAAGGAGTTGCTCCGGGCGTCTATGATAATTGGGCAGACTGCAAAGCCCAGGTAGAAGGACAAGACGGCGCCAAATACAAATCGTTCGAAACCGAAGAAGAGGCCGTCGCCGCCTACGAAAAAGGCTACATGCACTACCTGAAGACGACTGCATCTTCCAGAGCCGCGGCAAAACTGTCGCCGGCACAACCTGTCGGAAAGCCCATCAACGAAAGCCTGGCTGTAGATGCCGCCTGCAGCGGCAACCCGGGCGACATGGAATACCGGGGTGTATACACCGCAACAGGGCAAGAGGTCTTTCGCATAGGCCCCCTGAAGCGGGGAACAAACAACATCGGCGAATTTCTGGCCATTGTACACGGGCTTGCCTTTCTGAAACAAAACGGTAGCGACCTTCCCCTCTATTCGGATAGCCGCAACGCCATCCTCTGGATACAGAAGAAGAAGTGCAAGACCCTGCTCGAACGCGAACCTGCCAACAAACCCATATTCGACCTGATAGAACGTGCCGAACGCTGGCTCAACACAAATACCTACACCACCCGCATCCTTAAATGGGAAACCTCCGAATGGGGAGAAATACCGGCGGATTTCGGGAGGAAATGATACTTTATACTCACAATAACGCACCCCCAGCATGAATAAACCAAGAACAGGGTTGAATCATAGATACTTATCCACCCCGTTGGTGCACCTTATGACCTGATGGCTGTTTTGGCCTTCCATATACTTGAAGTTCTTATCGGCATTCTGCATGTATTTATCTTCGTGCCACAGGTGATAGACTATGCCGGCAAACTTGAGGTAGCGCTTTACGCATCCACTGGCCAGGAGGCGGTTGGCAAAGTCGTAATCCTCGCCTCCCCAACCTTCGAAGAACTCGTCGTAACCATTTATCCGGATGTAGTCTTCCTTATAAAAAGACATATTACAACCTAATCCGGGAGAAGCGTGCTTGCGGTAACGAGGCGCCAGAAACGAGGACAGGTGTTTGAAGTGGAAGCCATTCTCCGGCTTGCTTTCAATGCCTTTAGTCCAAGGCCATATCCGGGGAGCACGCCGCTCAAGGCATATCTTTCCGGTAAGCTCGCGATTCAGATTGACGCGTCCGCCCTTTACATAGATGCCTTTTCCGGACAGGCGTATGTGGTCTTCCACAAAACGGGGATGAAGGAAGACATCGCCGTCTATTTCTATAATATAGTTGCCCGAAGCAGCCGCCACGCTTTTATTACGCATCATTGCCAGGCGGAAGCCATTGTCTTCCTGCCAGACATGCACAATGGGGACAGGAAAGCCGGCTTTCATACGTTCTATCAGTTCTTTGGTTTCATCCTTCGAACCATCATCGCCTATTACTACCTCGTCGGGCAGTACTGTTTGGTGTCTGATACTGTCGAGGCAAACTTCCAAAGCGTCCGGACGATTATAAGTAGAGACAATCAGGGATACATTCATTGTGTAAGTATTTAGATTACATTAATTAAGGCAATAAAGGTAAATACTATTTCCTTTCCTGCCAAAGTAATCCCTATATTTGCACCACTGTACACATTCATAGTTTAAAACAATGACACAAAACGACAAGCGATTCTCCATACTCATCCCTACCTGGAACAATCTGGGTTACCTCAAACTGTGCCTGGAGAGCATCCGTAAGAACTCTACTTACAAACACCAGATACTGATTTATGTAAACGAAGGTTCGGATGGCACCGCAGACTGGTTGAAGGAGAACAAAGAATATGAATACATCCACAACAAAGAGAATGCCGGTGTCTGCTGGGCACTCAATGCCTTGCGAACACGGGTAAAGACGGATTATATCCTATACATGAATGACGATATGTACGTCTGCCCCGAATGGGACAAAGTGTTGTGGGAAGAGATCCAAAGGATGCCGGACAATAAGTTCTTCCTGTCCGCCACGCTGATACAGCCGCGCCCTTTTTTCTGCAAAAGCGTCATTGCTCCTGCTAATTTCGGAGAGAGCCTCGAAACGTTCAGAGAGCAGGACTTATTGGATAACTACCGCACATTGCCACATACGGACTGGTTCGGTTCTACCTGGCCTCCTAATGTGGTGCATAAAGAAATGTGGGATCTGGCAGGAGGCTACAGTGTAGAGTTCTCTCCCGGCATGTATAGCGATCCCGACTTTTCGGCCAAGCTGTGGATGGCAGGCGTACGTATCTTCAAGGGTCTGTCCGAAAGCCGGGTGTATCACTTCGAATCCGTTTCAACAGGCCGCGTAAGGAAGAATAACGGCAGTCTGCAATTCCTGCAGAAATGGGGTATCACATCCGCCTCTTTCATGAGAGATATCCTGAGACGAGGAGAGCCTTTCGATGCCGGCAAAATAGGCAAACCCAATGAATTGCTACTAAAGAAAGACATTTCACGCAGCCGGTTGAAGAAGTGGCTTTGCGCTTTCAAGAAGAGCGGACAGGCAAAAGCGCTCTGGGAATAAGGTTAAAACAATCTATAATATAAGAACTGAACTATGCATTTAGGAGTTATCTTACCGCATACCAAATTATACGGCGGCGTAAAACGCTTTCTGGAATTAGGTAATATATTTATTGAGAAGGGACATTCGTTTACGGTCTATACTCCCGACGGAGCCTCTCCCACCTGGTTCAATTTCAAAGGAGAGACAAAGCCTTTCTCTATGCTGACGGAAGATTCTATTGACGCTTTGTTCACCACCGAAGTAAAATTCATAGAACAACTTACCACAGCCAATGCCAGACGGAGAATACTTTATCATGTCCGCATCACCGAGAATCTGAAACCCTTCCTGAAGCATGGAGGAGTAGAGATATTTGCCTGCTCGTCCAATATCTACCTGCACGACAAAAAGAAATACGGCATCGAAGCGTTCAAGGCATTGGGTGGAGTTGATACTTCCAACTACAAGGCAAAGGAAAGCTATGCAGTAAAAGACCGTCCATTTGTAGTCATGGCCTACGGGCGCCTGGCCGAACGGGTAAAGGGGACAAAGTATGTTGTCCGTGCATGCGAAAAGCTTTACAAGAAGGGGTACAACATCCGCATGTTGCTATTCGATACGGCAATCAGCGAGAAAGCGCAGGAGCTGATAAACAACTTCACGGCCAGTGTGCCGTTCGACTTCATCCAGAACCATCCGTTCGATAAGAACTCGGAGATATTTAACAAGGCCGATCTATTTGTTGCTGCCGAACGTCATGCCGGATGGTCTAACACCGTGTCAGAGGCGATGGCATGTGCACTTCCGGTAATTGCCACCCAAGCCGGTACCAAAGACTTGCTGATAGACGGAGAAACAGGATTGCTCACCAAGCGATACACATTCCTGTTCCGCCGCAAGATTAAGAAACTGATAGAGGATGAGACTCTACGCCAACAGCTCGGGCAAAACGCTTACCGGCATGTGAAGAACTTCGACTGGCATGCATTGGCCGACCGTATTATTTCGCATCTCGAGGGAACAACAGGCGTTTGATGCGGCGCCTGTTATCACGGATTATGCTCTTTAATTCTACAAAGTTATTATGGGCAGATGAATACTGCACAAGCTGCTCCGCCATGCGATTGGCATCGGCATGGCTCAGTTTAGCATATTCTTTCGCAATGATCCGTAATTTATCGTCGGGCAATTCCAGCATAGACAAGTTCTTCAGGCCTTTCTGCGTAGAGACAGGCTCGAAGCGTGTACGGTTCAGGTCTACCAGGTAGAAATGATAATTGCCGTCATCCTCTTTTCTAAGTAATGTATTACCGGGAGAATGGTCTATAAAGAAAATGCCTTTCTGATGGAAGTCGTAGGTAAAACGGGCAAAAGCGCGGTATACATCATCTTGTTCTTCCTCCGGCAATTCTGCAATTTCACGAAACGTTATTACTCCGTCCAGCTGAAGGGAGATATAATAGCTATAAGTCAGCCCGATGGCATCCTTATAAAGAATGTATCCGACAGGGGCAGGAGTTCCTACACCCATTTCCATCATACGTTCTGCATAATCGTACGAACGTCTGGCTTTTGAAGGGCGCACATAGGCATACGCTACTCTATTGATGATATGCGGAAGCTTAAATGACTTAATACACATGCGGAAACCTCCAATATCCATCACCTTCAGCACATTGCGTCCGCTATAAATAAGTTCACCCTCTTTATCAAAACGCTCGGGGATGGAAAGGATTTCCTTCTCAAGATGAGCGTATGCCGAACTTATCCGATACTGCATGTTCATAAGCGGTTATCAACAATAGCAGGATCGATACAACCTTTCACATCATACACAACTCCATTAGGAATGGTCAAAGCCTGAATATCCAGCGCAAGGAATTCTTTATGAGCCACTGCAAGAACAATGGCGGCATATTTGTGTTCCGGGAGCTTGTCCGTTACTGCCAGTCCGTATTCGTGTTCAACATCCCGGGGTTTAGCCCAGGGATCATAAATAGTCACTTTCGTTTCATAATCCTGTAAGGCTTTTACCACATCGTAAACCTTTGTATTACGTACATCGGGGCAATTCTCCTTAAAAGTAAAACCCAATATCAGCACTTCAGCATTACGTACCGGCAGGTCCTTCTTTATCATACATTTCACTACCTGATTAGCAATATACTCCCCCATACTGTCATTTATACGCCGGCCGGCCAGGATTACTTCAGGATGATAGCCATAGTCTTGCGCTTTCTGAGCCAGATAGTAAGGGTCTACGCCTATACAATGTCCGCCTACCAAACCCGGTTTAAAAGGCAGGAAGTTCCACTTTGTAGCAGCAGCGGCAAGCACTTCACTGGTATCGATACCTATCAGATTGAATATCTTAGACAACTCATTGACAAATGCAATGTTTATATCCCGCTGCGAGTTTTCTATTACCTTAGCTGCTTCCGCCACTTTGATACCGGAGGCAAGGAAGGTTCCGGCTATAATAACAGAGTTATATACTTCGTCTATCTTTTTAGCCACTTCGGGAGTAGAGCCGGAAGTTACTTTCTTTATCTTCTCAACCGTATGTTCCTTATCCCCCGGATTGATACGCTCCGGAGAATAACCGGCATAAAAGTCTGCGTTGAATTTTAGTCCCGACACCTTTTCGATCACCGGAACGCATTCTTCTTCCGTAACTCCGGGATAAACAGTCGACTCGAAAACAACAATATCGCCTTTGCCTATCACCTTGCCCACGGTTTCGCTGGCTTTATACAAAGGAGTAAGATCAGGGGAATGATGACGGTCTACCGGAGTAGGCACACATACGATATAAAAATTACTGTCCTTTATATCATCCAACCGGCAGGAGCAATACAAACCTTTCTCTCCGGCGGAAGGCACTTTATCTATCAATACAGATTGCAGAACCGAGTCGCCTACCTCTAATGTAGAATCATGTCCGGACATCAGCTCTTCCACTCTGGCCTGCTTCGCGTCAAAACCAACGACCGGATACTTAGAAGCAAACAATCGGGCCAAAGGCAAGCCTACATATCCTAATCCAATAACAGCAATCTTTATATTCTCCATGTTACAGTCATTTAATAATCGATTTATTTCAGGTTCTCCCAATACCAGCGAACCGATTGTTTCAATCCTTCCCGCATACTGAACTGCGGATTATAGCCCAGCAGCCTTTTAGCCTTTTCTATAGAAGCTAACGAATGTGGTATATCGCCCAAACGGTTAGGGCCGTGTTCAACTTCAATAGCCGCTATAGCCGGATCAAAATCACTCAGGTACTCTTTCAAACAACCAACCAGTTGATTCAGTGTCGTCCTTTCACCAAAAGCCGTATTATATACAGTATTAAGCGCTTCCTTATTGGAAGTAGAGAGCGCCAGCATATTCATCCGAATCACATTGTCTATATAAGTGAAGTCTCTGGAATATTCGCCATCTCCATTTATAACAGGCGATTTATGCTCCATAAGCAGTTTTACAAACAAAGGGATTACTGCCGCATAAGCTCCGTTCGGATCCTGGCGTCGCCCGAATACATTAAAATAACGTAAACCGATGCATTCCATTCCGTACGTTTTGGAAAAGACATCCGCATACAGTTCATTTACATACTTTGTCACTGCATAAGGAGACAAAGGCTTTCCTATTATATCCTCTTCTTTCGGTAGAGTAACAGAATCACCGTAAGTAGACGAACTGGCTGCATAAATAAAGCGTTTTACTTTTGCATCACGTGCCGCTACAAGCATATTTATAAATCCACTGATATTAACAGCATTGGTTGTAACCGGATCTTTTATGGATCGTGGCACGGAGCCTAGCGCAGCTTCATGCAACACATAATCTACTCCTTCCACCGCTTTTTCGCAATCCGATAAATTACGGATATCTCCCACAATCAATCTGAAAGAAGGATTATTAAAATGCGAACTGATATTTTCGGGTTTCCCGGTTGCAAAGTTATCCAGACATACCACCTTATACCCTTCCTGCAACAAATACTCACACAGGTTAGAACCTATAAAACCGGCTCCTCCCGTTACTAAAATAGTTGATCCTTTTTTCATGACTTTATGAACTTATCAGCCTCTAAAAGACAATACTGAAGGGCAAAGATAAGATATTCTTCCCGAATAATTGGATTGTAAAAAAACTTTGTCTAGTTTTGCCCTATCCCCTTTTCAGCATCTCAGGTAATTTTGATATAAGGTAAAACAAATTAAATATGAAGTCTATACAACCGGCAGACATCGAATTAAGTTATATAATGCCAGTATTCTTTAATCAGAAAAATACAAATGTCTTAACTAATTTATTGGAAGATTATTCCAAAATAGCCCCGGCAGTCCTGAAACGGATTCAATTTGTTATAGTCGATGATTGTTCGCCTATACCTGTAACAGTTCCCAGTCATATTAATATTAACTACCAGATTTATCGTATAATAAGCGATATCCGCTGGAATCAGGGAGGTGCCCGTAATCTGGGAGTTGTAAAAGCAATCAGCCCCAAAATAATACTGACCGATTGCGACCACTTCTTCCCAGAAAAACTTTTATCACAAATATTAGACAGCAAAATACCACAACATACATTATATAAATTCAAGCGGGTTGATGCTAATGGAAATCAGCAACAATCCCCTTGTAATATCTTTTATACTTCCAAAATGACTTTCTTTTCTTCCTTAGGATATGATGAAGAATTTTGTGGCAATTACGGATATGAAGATGTTATGTTCCGTCATTTCCAGCACGCAATGGGGAATAAAATTAAATACTTTACCCGTTTCAAGAAAATTATTTCCAATACAATAGACCGTGAAAATTCTTATCACAGTCTCGTACGTGACACAACCACCAACCTGGCATTAATGGAGGCAAAACTACCATTATTAAAAAATAAAAATCCATTTCAGGCCCATAGCCGATTATTCCTTAACTTTGAATATCAAAAAGTAGCAGAAAACTGGATACAATACAAACATGAGAAATAGTAAACTGAAACATAATCTGGTAGAGTTCGGTATTAGCCGCGCATTACGTTTTCTGAACAAAAATCCCAGAGTCATTTTCTATCATGGCGTAGATTTTGCAGAAAATAACCATTCCCTGCACATCAACCCTGATATATTTGAACAAGAGATAGCTTTTTTATCAAAGCACTACGAAGTAATATCCATTCATGAATATGAAAACCGCTTCCGTAATAACCAGTTTAATGGAAAAGAAATAGTTGTGACATTCGATGATGGATATAAGAACAATCTAACCATAGCCGCACCTATTCTAAAATCTTTGAATATTCCTTTCACCGTATTTATTTCGACCAATCATATCGAAAACGGGAATTATTTCCCAACAACAATAGCACGCATGATTATACGGAATAATAATCTATCTTTTGTAAAGATAGATTGCCTTAAGCTTAAGGCGGAATTAAAGAACAACATGCAGAGAGAGGCTATTTGTGACGCTGTTATCCATATCTTAAAACATTCCAATATCCGGCTGGTTAATGAAATCTGCCATCAGCTAATTGAAAATATATCACATGATGAATATGAAGAATTATGTCATTTCCACAAGATAGAAGCTCCGATGAACTGGGAAGATGTCATAAAACTCCATACAGAATACAACTGTACAATCGGATCACATTGTAAAGACCACTTCATCTGTAACATCTACCAGACAGAGGAAGAAACAAAAACACAATTGAAAGGTAGCAAACAAATCATTGAAGAAAAGCTACATGTTTCCTGCGACTACCTGGCTTACCCAAACGGAATTTATAATAAAGGAGATGTCACAGCTTATGCACAGCATACAGCCAAAGAGGCCGGTTATAAACTTGCTTTTACAACTGTTACAGATCGTTTAAGTGCAAAAAGCAATCCAATGCTAATGCCCCGGTGTGCAGCACGTTTCGAAATGGATGATTTTATTATGAAGCTGGTATTAAAACCTAAAATACAATTTTAAAGCAGTTCTTTATATAGCTCTATTATACGGCTGGCAATTATTTCATCGGAAAAGTTCTTTACAAAAGCTTTACCAGATTCGGTCATCTTCTTTACCAAATCGGGAGAAGACAATACTTTAGCAATACTTTCCGCCATTCCCGAGTCATCATCAGGATCAACATAAATAGAATCAGGTCCTCCGGCTTCTTCCAAACATGAGCCTGTTGCCGCAATTACCGGTATGCCCGAATGCAATGCTTCAATTACCGGAATACCGAATCCCTCAAAATAAGAAGGATACACAAATAAAGAGGCTTGTTGGTAAATAGCCGGTAAATCTTCAAAAGGCACATGATTCAAAAGGCGGACACGGTCTGCCAGGTCATTTTCTTTCACATATTGTTCCACTTCGTCTGCATACTCCGTATGCTTGCCAATAGCAATCAGTACAACATCCTTGTCTATCTGCTTCATGGCTTTTACAGCCAAAAGTAAATTCTTTCGCCGTTCTATACTTCCCACATTTAATATATAGCGTTCCGGCAAGTTATAGGTTTTCCGGACAGCTGCTTTCTTCTCATCATCGGCGGGTTGTATAAAAGAATAATCGCAACCCTGATAAATAACTTTTATTTTATCAGCATCAATATGGAAAAAGCGGATGATATCTCTCTTTGTCATCTCGCTGATAGCAATTATGCGGTCTGCTTCACGGCAGGCTTTACGGAACTTATATGCATAGATAGAACGATCTATCCGGCTATAAAACCGGGGATAACGAAGGAATATCAGATCGTGAATTGTCACAACAGACTTAATACCCCGTTTCTTTAGTCCACAAGGCAGTTCATTACTTAATCCGTGAAACAATTCAATTTTATCTTTCTGTAGAACGGAAGATAATGCAACCGAACGCCAGAAAGCCTTCGGAAAGCATGTAATTAACCCGGAAGGATAATGAAAGCGTATCGCCTGACTGGTATTTACCTGTGCACGTAAATGAGCATCACCTTCACCCGGAGAGTAAAGTTCGTACAAATTACCAGGATAAAAAGAAGAAAGTATATTCACAATATACCTGCTATAATTACCTAATCCCGTCCTGTTATGAGTTATACGCTTAGCATCAAACCCTATCTTCATAGCCTTTTTATCAAATAGACTTTTATCCTTTTATGTCGAGTATGGAAAACACTTTAGTCAGAATGGCTTCGGGCTTTATTTGTGTCAGGCAAGCCCAATCACCACGAAAGCATGGTTTATCTCCAAAAACAGAACACGGACGGCATGGCAAATCCACCTGTATAGAATCTTGTTCCTTCTGATGATAACCATAGAAGCCGGCATAAGGATGAGTCGCACCCCAAATAGACAAGACACGCGTTCCTACCAAAGAAGCAAAATGCATGTTAGCAGAATCCATGCAAATCAATAAATCCAATTGGCTTATTAATGCCAATTCGTTGTCCAGCGTGTAACGCCCGACAACATTTTTCAGTCGTGGATACTGAAATGCCCAATCCTCCAATACTGCTTCTTCGTACCCTTTTGCTCCAAAAAGAAATACAGTAATATCCTCTTGTTCTGCCAGCCGGGCAACCACCTGTTCCATGTCGTCAACCGGGTATATCTTCCCCCGATGCTTGGCAAAAGGGGCGACACCGATCCATTTACCGGTTTTTACTCCGGCTATTGTTTCCATCCCGGACAAATCGGCTGGTTTTTGTTCATAAAGAGAAATAAAAGATTCTGTATAATTTAGACCGGCAGCACGAAATACATCCGCATACCTTTCTATTACCGGACGAAGCTGTTTAAGATTTTTGTCCTTCTGGCTTGTCAGACGGTCACGTTCTTTACGTGTTTTATCCAATACAAAGACAGACTTACCTTTCATGCGGAAAAAGCTCCGTACAATAATCGAACGAATTACATTATGCAAGTCCAACACAATATCGTATTGATATTGCGACAATGCCGAAGCAAATTTAAGTAATCCGCCCAACGTTTTCTCTGAACCTTTCGTATTTATTCCTATAACATTTACATTATCCGGACGATTCATGAACACCGGAATCAGAAAAGCCTGGGTCAATACCGTAAAAGTATCTGCAGGATTACTCTTGGCCGCAGAATAAATTACCGGAACTGTCATTGCCACATCCCCGATTGCAGAAAGTCTGATTACCAATACATTTGCCATCTTATTTATTTCCGTATAATACAGGATTCAAAGCCGGATCATTATACATCTTCATCTGTTTGTACACCTTCATGTATTTACGGCCGGTTTTAATATCTGCCAGTAACTGGTCGAGAGCAGTAGAAAGGTCCTTTTTCTGTTCCAACAGGATGGCTAGTTTCTTTTCGCAACTAGCTTTGTGTTCAACATCCGCATCCGGCCGGTTCACTTCCTGTTGCATGTGATAAATTTTCAGAATTAAAATAGATAAACGGTCTACTGCCCAGGCCGGACTTTCGGTATTGATCGTTGCATCCGGCAAAACGTTTACATTTTTATATCTGTCCAGAAAGAAACTATCGATCAGCTCCACCAAATCGGTACGGTCCTGATTGGACTTGTCAATACGGCGTTTAATAGCCAATGCCCCGACAGGATCGATAGATGGATTGCGGATTATATCCTCCAGATGCCATTGCACAGCATCAATCCAGTTCTTCAGGTAGAGATAAAATTCTATACTTTTTACTTCATAAGGATTGTGTATCGTTGCATCAACATGATCGGTAACATGGTAGGCTTCCGTAGCTTGTTCGAAAATCCGGCAGCATTGTTCACTAAAATTCATATTTTCATTTCTTTTACCGTAAATACTAAGATGCAAAGGTAATGAAATCTTTTTAATTCATTCTTTTAGCATGTAGTCTTTCTTTGGGACGAATACGACTTTTACCCACGATAAAAATATAGGTTGACAATTGTCAACCATACGGTTAATAATTATCGGCCATACGGTTGACAATTGTCGGCCGCTTGGCTGATAGTTATCAGCTGAACTTTTCATCTTGTTATTCGTACATAGATTGTTTACTGCAAACAAAAGGTTTTACCTGAAATCGTTCACATGCAGTGAATGATTTATTACTTTTGTACCGGAAAGAAACGATCTGAAACAACAAACAATGGCAAAGGACAAGCTAGTATCACCCGGTTTTTGCTATATATTGACGGCAAATTTTTTGTTATTTTTCGCCTTTTACCTCATATTGCCGATACTTCCTTTTTATCTGAAAGAGCAGTTTATGGCGGATAAGTCTATGATCGGATTCATCCTGTCATGTTATACAATAGCCTGTTTATGCATTCGTCCTTTTGCAGGCTATTTATTGGATACATTCTCCCGCCGTCCTTTATATCTGTTGGCATATTTTATATTTACCGCAATCTTCAGCGGCTATATGCTAGCTACGACATTAACGCTGTTTATTGCTTTACGTATTGTTCATGGTTTTGCCTTTGGCATGGTAACAGTATCCGGGAATACAATAGTAATCGACATCCTGCCTTCTTCACGCCGTGGCGAAGGCATCGGATATTACGGACTGGCCAATAATACGGCTATGAGTTTTGGGCCAATGATCGGATTATTCATGCACGGTACTTGCTCATACGAAGTAATATTCACCTGTTCCCTACTGTCCGGAAGTCTGGGGCTCATTATGGCCTATATGGTAAAAACACCTTATAAACAACCGGTAAAACGCGAACCCATATCATTAGACCGTTTTTTCCTGGTAAAAGGAGCATGGGCAGGAATTTCCCTGCTTTTACTTTCTATCCCTTATGGAATGACAACAACCTATGTCGCTATGTATGCAGAAGAATTGGGAATAACGGTCAATGCCGGGCTTTATTTCACCTTCATGGCAATAGGATTGGCAATATCAAGGCTTTTTTCAGGCAGACAAGTAGACAAAGGGCGGATTACATTAGTCATATCATTAGGTATGTATCTGGCCTGCATAAGTTTCTTTATGCTGGCGTCTTTACAGACATTGATGAAATGGAACCCTGGCTTTACCTCCTATCTCTATGTAGTAATAGCACTTCTACAAGGAGTGGCATTCGGTACAATGTTCCCGGCTTTCAACACCTTATTTGTCAATTTAGCTCCTAACAGCCAACGTGGTACGGCAACTTCCACTTACCTTACGAGCTGGGATGTAGGTATCGGTACCGGATTAATGATAGGTGGCTCCATAGCCCAGCGGTTCGGAGGTTTCGATTATGCCTATCTTTTTGGTGCCTGTTTAACCATCCTGTCCACTTTATTTTTCCAGATAAAAGCAAGTCCGCATTACAACAAGAATAAATTAAGATGACTTTAAACAATTAGAATATGAAAATAATAGCTGACAACACTGTTCCTTACCTGAAAGGCATAGCCGAACCTTTTGCCGAAGTCCTATATCTTAACTCTAAAGAATTTAATACCGAAAAAGTCAAAGATGCTGACGCATTGATTGTACGGAGCATCGATAAATGCAATCGCAAACTGCTTGAAGGAAGCAAAGTAAAACTGATCACGACGGCTACTATCGGTTTCGACCATATTGATACAAAATATTGCGCTGAAGCGGGAATCACATGGAAAAATGCTCCGGGATGCAATGCCATATCCGTAGCACAGTATGTGCTGGCGTCTATTGTAGCAATATCATTACACAAGAATGAATCATTGAATGGCAAGACCATTGGTATAATTGGTGTTGGCCATGTAGGAAAAGAGGTGGAAAAACTGTGTACAGCCTACGGCATGAAAGTATTACGAAACGATCCTCCACGGGAGGAAGCAGAGGGAAGAGCAGAATTCGTTTCACTCGACACAATAGCTCAAAAGGCAGATATTATTACCATACATGTGCCACTGACAAAAGAAGGGCGTTTCGCTACCCGCCATCTTGCCAACGAAGAGTTTTTCAACAAGTTAAAAAGAAACCCCTGGTTCATCAACAGTTGCCGTGGAGCAGTACACGACACGCAGGCATTGCTACAAGCTAAACGGGAGAACAAAATAAGCGAACTAGTTATCGATTGTTGGGAAAATGAACCGGACATTGACCGTGAATTATTAGAAGAAGCAATCATCGCAACTCCACATATTGCAGGATTTTCTGCTGACGGAAAAGCAAACGGAACAAGAACCTGTTTAGAAAATATCGGCAAGTTTTTTCACATCACAATAGAAAAAATAGGAGAAGTAACTCCACCCGCTCCTCAAAACACAATTATTGATTTGAATCGTTTTTCCACACAAAGCAGAATTGAGCAAGCTATACTGGCAAGCTTTAATCCAACAGTTGTAGATAAAGCACTTCGAGAAGCGCCTGATAAATTTGAATGGTTCCGTACAAATTACAATCATCCCCGGGAGTTTAGGGCATATACAGTAATAAATGCCACCCCGGAAGAGCGGCATCTACTACTTTCGTTAGGGTTCAACTCTAAATAGAAAACAAATACATGCCGATATGAAACAACCCTTACTCTTTTGCTTTATACTACTAACAACCCAATTTTCCATAGGTTTCTTTCAAAACAATAATAAATTAACCCTGGAATACATATATAACCAGACAATACTGGCTTCGGAGAAAGCAGTCACACATGCCGACACAGCAGAACTACAAGATCAGAGCAGGCTATTTATTATTTCTGCATACATAATTATATTGTTACTTCTTCTAACTTGGCTTACCTATCGAAATAGTCAAATTGTCAGACATAAAAACAAAATTATAGCAAATCTGACTGATCAACTTATTTCTTGCAGGGATCAACTACAACAAGCTCGCGAAACAATCAAAGAACTAAGCCAATCAAATATCAAGTCGCCTGTAAAAGAGATCGTCTCAATAACAAATGAGCCTGCCGACAGCGACCTATTCGCAACATTACAAGAAATAATAGTTAAAGAAAAACTTTTCTTGCAACCAGATCTTACACGCGAATATCTTCTAAAACGAATAAAAACGGATAAAAACAGATTTGCCCGGATGCTCCAGGAAAATGCAAACAGCAACTTCAACAGTTACATTAACGATATGCGATTGGAATATTCCATGCTTTTAATGAAACAATATCCCCACCACACTATTCAAGCCATTGCGCAAGATTCAGGCATTAGCAATGTCAGAACCTACCACCGCCTTTTCAAAGAAAAAATGGGAATGACACCTGCGGAATATAAAGCTGCATTATAACATATTTAAAACCTCCTCTATCACATGCGGGTAATGAGCATATTCCAACGCATGCACTTTGGTTGCTACTTCTTCCGGAGTATCTGAAGAAAGAACCGGGCATGTAGCCTGAAAAATAATAGCCCCTTCATCATAATTCTCATCTATATAATGTATAGTAATACCAGATTCTTTTTCTTTGGCAGCAACGACAGCCTCATGCACGTGCATACCAAACATACCTTTTCCTCCATACTTAGGCAATAATGCAGGATGTATATTAATTATTTTTCCCGGATATGCTTTTAATAAAGCATCGGAAATCTTATTCATAAAACCAGCGAGAACAATAAAATCAATTTTATACTCGGTCAACTTTGCCAAGACAGCTTTCCCCTCAACAAATTCATCCCTGGAAAAAACAAATGAAGGTACTCCCAGTTTATTTACCCGGGCATGTACACCGACATTACGATTATTTGATAAAACAACTGCAACATTAACAGTTTCACTTTTAGCAAAATATCGGGCTATATTTTCGGCATTCGTACCCGAACCGGAGGCAAAAATCGCTATATTCTTCATATTTTTTGATGTTTTAGTGCACAAGAAAAGAAATAATGTGCAGTTTTCCGCATTTTTAGCTCATTAAATTTGTTTTGTAACATAAAAAATTCTTTTCTTTGCACTGCAAATTTAAAAAGTATATTCGTATTTATTAATCTAAATTGAAAAAGTTATGTCTGAAGTTTCTGAAAGAGTAAAAGCTATTATCGTTGATAAATTAAGTGTTGAAGAAACAGAAGTTACAAACGAAGCAAGCTTTACTAATGATCTAGGAGCAGACTCTCTTGACACTGTTGAATTGATTATGGAATTCGAAAAAGAATTCGGTATCTCTATTCCTGATGATCAAGCAGAAAAGATTACAACAGTAGGTGACGCTATTAAGTACATCGAAGAAAACGCGAAGTAATCAATCCTTTTATTGAAAGGTATGGAATTAAAAAGAGTTGTGGTAACAGGTCTTGGAGCTATTTCTCCGCTTGGCAATACCCTTCCTGAAACATGGGAAGGTATTATCAATGGGAAAAGTGGAGCCGGGCCTATTACTCAGTTTGATGCATCCAAATTCAAGACTCAATTTGCATGCGAAGTAAAAGGCTTCGATCCATTGACAGTTATGGATCGCAAAGAAGCCCGCAAATGTGATCGTTATAGCTTATTCGCAATTGATGCTGCTAAACAAGCGATCGCTGATGCAGCAATGGACTTGGATAAGGAAGACAAGAACCGTATCGGCGTTATTTTTGCCTCTGGTATAGGTGGTATCAAGACATTTGACGAAGAAGTACTAGGATATGCAAAGACTAAAGACACAATTGGTCCGAAGTTTAATCCTTTCTTCATCCCGAAAATGATTTCAGACATTGCAGCCGGACATATCTCCATGCTTTATGGATTTCATGGTCCGAACTTTGCTACAGTCTCTGCTTGTGCTTCTTCTACAAACGCAATTAGCGACGCATACAATTACATCCGCTTAGGCAAGGCTAATGTCATTGTCACAGGTGGTGCAGAAGCTGCTATTTCAGAATCAGGCGTAGGTGGATTCAATTCAATGAATGCATTATCAACGCGTAACGATTCTCCCGAAACAGCCTCTCGTCCATTCAGTGCAAGCCGCGACGGATTTGTAATGGGAGAAGGTGGTGCTTGTCTGATATTAGAAGAAATGGAACACGCTTTGGCGCGTGGAGCTAAAATATATTGCGAAATTGCAGGAACAGGAATGTCTGCTGATGCATATCATTTGACAGCTTCCCATCCGGATGGATTAGGAGCGAAGTTAGTTATGCGCAACGCATTAGAAGATGCCGGAATGGCTCCGGAAGATATTGATTATATCAATGTTCACGGTACATCAACTCCGGTAGGTGATATCTCAGAAGTAAAAGCGATCAAAGAAGTTTTCGGAGAACACGCTTACAAGCTGAATATCAGCTCTACGAAATCAATGACCGGTCACCTGTTAGGTGCCGCCGGAGCAATAGAAGCAATGCTCTGCATTATGGCAATAAATAACGGTATCGTTCCTCCTACAATCAACCACGCAGAAGGTGATGATGATCCGGAAATAGACTATAAACTGAATTTCACATTCAATAAAGCTCAAAAAAGAGAAGTACGGGCTGCACTGTCAAATACCTTCGGGTTCGGTGGTCATAATGCCTGCGCGATCGTTAAAAAATTTGTGAAGTAACGTGTTTTCAAAGCTATACAAAACAATAAGGCTCCTTAAAAATAAAGGTAAGGAGCCTTATTCTTCTTTATATAAAATACTAGGTTTTTACCCTGAGAATATCCACATCTACGAACAGGCATTTCTACATAAATCTTCATCTATAGAAGGTAATGACGGGAAATGGATAAATAATGAACGGTTGGAATTTTTAGGGGATGCAGTATTAGATGCAGTAGTTGCTGATATTGTATATAAACACTTCCAAAACCGGAAAGAAGGATTCCTTACCAATACCCGCTCAAAAATCGTACAACGTGAGACTTTAAACAGAATAGCCTTGGAAATAGGATTAGACAAGTTTGTCGTATACTCTGCCAAGTTAAGCTCCCATAATAATCACATGTACGGAAATGCCCTCGAAGCTTTATTCGGTGCTATTTATCTGGACAAAGGTTTTGATACATGCTATAAATTTATTCAGAATGTCATTATCAAACAACATATTGACTTAGATAATATCGCCCGCAAAGAGGTCAACTTTAAATCCAGCCTGATAGAATGGAGCCAGAAAAATAAGCTCGAAATTAAGTTCGATCTGATTGAATCTTTTACTGATAACGATGGAAATCCTGTTTTTCAAACAGCTATTACTCTCTCGGATGTACAAATAGGAGTAGGCATCGGTTATTCTAAAAAAGAATCACAGCAGAATGCCGCGAAAATGGCAATAAAAAAACTGCGCACAGACAGAGATTTCCAACTCTTCATATCCGAGCTAAAGAAAAAGCGTACCGGAGAAAATACAAGCGAAAAGGAATTTGAAGAATTACCCGAGGAAGAAACTGTATGATAAACAGCAAAACTTAGGTATATCGTTTGATTCGTTATATAAGAATAAGCTCGTATAAAAAAGTTGTATGTATGAAAAACCAGTACAGTAAACTTCTCCGAATATTAATAACCGACATATTATATATCGGTTATTTCTCGATTTCAAGTTCGTTGGCGCAGATCAGCGAAGGAGGACTCCCCCCCAGCTTTCAATTCGCAGGTTCACTTCGAAGTGAAAAGCTAGCAGAACAAGTTCCAGTGAATTTCAGTGTGGAAGACCTCAAGACGGTCGATGCGTGGAGGGTCAGCCAAGGCGCTCCGTTGCGTGTAGCCAAGTCGATCCCAACCAGCTTCGACATCGCCGATAGCGGCGATTGGATTTCACTACCCGACGGCAGCCAAGTATGGCAACTTCACCTTCAAGCGAAAGGAGCGATCGCCTTGATCCTGTATTACTCCGATTTTTATATCCCCAAAGGTGCCCGGTTATACCTGTATAACGCAGCGAAAAACCAAGTATTGGGTGCCTATACGCATCGTACGCATCCTAAAAACGGACCGTTCGCAACCCAAGCCGTAGCAGGCGATGAGGTGATCCTCGAATATGTACCGGCACCATCCGGCGAGACACCTCGACTACGCATCCGGGAGGTCGGTTACGGGTATAATCATCTTGAAGCGATCATGCCAGAAGTACAGGAAGCGCCGGGAGCCGGCTTTTCAGAAGCTTGCGAAGTGAATATCAATTGCGAGGAGGGAGCCGATTGGCAGGAGCAAAAGAAGGGGGTGATACAAATGATTCAATACATCCGTAATAAAAAGGGAGAAGGAGGAAGCTATATTTGTACAGCTTCTCTGGTAAATAATACGGCCCGTGACAAAAAGCCTTATGTATTATCCGCCTTCCATTGTTCGCAAGATATGTTGGGTGAACAGACGGTTACTCCCGAGGAATTAGCAGTCTGGTTGTTTTATTTCCACCAAGAACATGTGGGCTGCGATAATGAGTCACCCATTTATCCGATAAAAACCATGGTAGGATGTACACGGAAAGCCTCTACCCCTATCGAAAACGGTTCCGACGGACTGTTGCTGTTGCTTAACGATGAGATCCCCGATGATTATAATGTATTCTTTAACGGATGGGATCGTTCAAATATGCTTTCACTCTCGGGCGTAGGCATCCATCATCCTTCCGGCGATTATATGAAAATCTCCACCTATGGAAATTATCCGACAGGATCGATTACATGGCGTAATAGTGATGTTGGAAAAACCGGGGCCACGAACGCTCATTGGAACGCTACTTTCGATGCCACGCTAAACGGACACGGGGTGACCGAGGGAGGTTCTTCCGGTTCGCCTTTATTTAATAGCAAAGGTTTGATTATAGGTACGCTGAGCGGTGGAAGCTCCAGTTGCGAACTGCCCGAAGGATTGAATTTATACGGTAAATTGTATTATCACTGGAATAAATACAGTGATAATGATACAGCCCGGATGGATGTCTGGCTAGATCCACTCGGAACGGGCGTCACCTCGTTGCAGGGAATGACGCAGGATGGGAAAACGATCGGAAACGAGTATGAAGGTCCGACAGATTTGAAATACAAACAGATCTCCACGAGTGAGATTCAACTGACATGGAATGCCCCAGTCCTCGAAAAAATAGCTGGTTGGGGATCACAAGATCGTTATCAACAGTTCGGTCTCGGAGGAGATCCATTCTATTTCGCTCAGAAATGGGATACGAAAGATCTACAACCGGTGCATAAAAAAACGATCCGGAAGGTTAATTTCTATCCGCAGGAAGGAGTCACTTATGGAGTCTATATCAAACAGGGAAACCGGGAGTATGAAGAGAGTTTCACTCAACTGAAATCAGGTAAAATAAATTCGGTCACACTTAAAACACCATTCGTAATCGACGCGAAGCAGGATTTACTGGTAGCCATTCATGTGATAAGCTATGCTAATAACACATACCCGGCATGCTCCGATGAAGGCCCCGCAGTCGATGGAAAAGGGAATTTATATTCTTTGGACGGAAAAAAATGGGAAACATTCTCAGATGATGAGCTAGATGCCAATGTTGTGTTATCGATCGTAATAAGCGCGGAAGAAGGTGAGCTCCCCTCAAGTTCCGTATTCTCCACGAGCACTTTCTCGGAGAAACCGCAACCCATGAGAACAGGCCGATTATCATTCCGGAAACTGGCTATCGCCTCCGATGCGCAAGAAGCAGAGTTGATCACGGCTTTTCCGGAGCTGACCGGTTATAAGGTATATCAAGATACCCGAGAACTGACGACATTACCTGTTTCTCAACGGAATTATACGGTGAAAAATCTGACGACAAGTACCCCTCTGCTCCAAGTAACGGCACTTTATAGTACCGACGAGAGCGCTCCGGCTACAGTAATTCCGGAAACGAGCGTAGGTAACGAACTGAAGCCAACAGGCGAAGAAGTAGACATTCAACCACGTATCTTCTCGAATGAAGTACAGATCCAGAATTATCAACAACTGAAATCGCTTGATATCTACAGGGCCGATGGAAAGTTGATACGTAGTATCCCGCAACCGGGAAGCAGTCTCAGCACGGGTGATTTTGCCACTGGAATGTATATCTTCCGCTTAACTACCGAAAAGGGAAGCCAAACCGTTCAAGGTATTAAGAAATAAACGGCCGCCTACTAGTATAAAGTAAAAAAGGTTGTGCGTCCTCTGACGCACAACCTTTTTTATTTTATTTCCCGAATGTTACCCCCATCCTTTTTCCTTGAATAATCAAATCGTGCTCCGGTGTTACAAGTTTTAGCTTACCTGCCACTTCCGATAGAGGAATAGATCCGACAGACGCCCCTTTCATGCACACCATCCTTCCGAATTGTCTATTAGCAATCAATTCCGTAGCGTGACCTCCAAGACGTGTAGCAAGGTTACGGTCAAAAGGAGACGGATTTCCTCCCCGCTGTGTATACCCTAATACAGTATCGCGAGTCTCAATGCCCGTAACGGCCTCTATTTCTTTCGTAATATAATCAGACGGACGTTTTTTGTCCGGAGTATCAATACCTTCGGCAACAACAACAATAGAATAGGGCTTTCCGCGGTGGGCACGATTCAGAATTGCTTCATTTACCTTGTTAATGTCATACCCCAATTCGGGCAATAAAATAACATCCGCCCCTCCGGCCATACCGGCATATAAAGCAATCCAGCCGGCATGATGTCCCATAACTTCCACAACCATCACTCTTTTATGAGAACTTGCAGTGGAATGCAGGCGGTCTATAGATTCGGTTGCAATGTTAACTGCCGTATCGAATCCAAAAGTAATATCCGTTCCCCAAACGTCATTATCGATCGTCTTAGGAACGCCTATTACGTTCAATCCTAAGCGGGCAAGGAGATTCGCCGTTTTCTGCGTGCCGTTTCCTCCTATGCATACAAGACAATCTAATCCTAATTCTTCATAATTCTGCTTAATAATCTGAGGCTTTTCAGTATCGCCCGAAGCTAATAATTTACGAAAAGGCTTTTCACGAGAAGTTCCCAGAATAGTCCCTCCCAGATTAAGTATTCCGGAGAGGCTTCTCTCATCAAAGGTCTGTATATCCTTATTCAGAAGGCCTATAAAGCCGCTGTGGATTCCTATTACATCCATTCCATAGTGCATGATAGCAGTCTTGCCAACGCCACGTATTGTAGCATTGATACCAGGGCAATCGCCGCCGGATGAGAGAATCCCTATTTTCATAGTAACGTTAATTTATTATTAGGCAAAGATATAAATAAAAAGAGAATGCCTACATTTGTGTCCAATACAAAATAGGGAGCATGGATATTTTAACAAAAGCGATTTCACTATTTTTTCTACAACGTCAGAAAAATATTGAGAAGTTTGGGCAGGATACCGATATAATCCAGCGTAGACAGCTGCATGCTCTTCTAGCCGGTGCCAGATGTACCGAGTGGGGAAGAAAATACGATTATAAAAGTATACGCAGCTATGAAGATTATCGTCAACGGGTACCTTTGCAAACGTATGATGATATCAAACCTTATGTTGAACGGATGATAAATGGAGAAAGAAATATTCTTTGGCCCTCTATCATTCGATGGTATGCCAAAAGCAGCGGTACAACGAATGATAAAAGCAAATTTTTACCTGTAACAAACGAAATACTGCGGGGATGCCACTATAAGGGAGGTTTTGATTGTGTAGCCCTCTACCTTCGCAATAATCCCGAAAGCCGCTTTTTCTCTAAGAAAGGCCTGATACTAGGAGGCAGCCATAGTCCGTCACCACTTAATGCACAAGCTCATTGTGGCGACCTGTCGGCCGTTTTATTACAGAACCTTAGTCCGCTTGTCAACCTGATGCGGGTTCCGAGTAAACGCGTTATACTGATGGACGAATGGGAAAGCAAAATAAAAGCAATTGTAGAAAACACCTGGAATAAGGATGTAAACAGCCTTTCCGGTGTACCTTCATGGATGCTGGTACTGATTAAAGCTATTCTTCAAAAAGCAGGAAAAGAAAACTTAACCGAAGTATGGCCTAACCTGGAAGTCTTTTTCCACGGCGGTATCAGCTTCGAACCTTACCGCGACCAATACAAGGCATTGATCCCTTCCGGCAAAATGCATTATGTTGAAACCTATAATGCGTCCGAAGGTTTTTTCGGGATACAAGACGATCCCGATAACCCCAGTCTGCTGATGATGCAGGATTATGGTATATTTTACGAATTTATTCCCATGAACGAAGTAGGAACCTCTAATCCCACCGTTTTGCCGCTGGAGGCGGTAGAGACCAACAAAAACTATGCAATGGTTATCTCTACAACCGGAGGATTATGGCGTTATCAGATTGGAGATACCGTACGCTTCACCTCGCTTTTCCCTCATAAATTCGTCATTTCGGGAAGAACCAAACATTATATCAACGCATTCGGTGAAGAATTAATGGTTGATAATGCAGACAAGGCTCTTAGTCTCACTTGTAGAGAAACCGGAGCTAAAGTAAATGAGTATACAGCCGCTCCTCTTTTTATATTAGACAAAGCCAAAGGCCGTCACCAGTGGTTTATCGAATTTGAAGAAATGCCTCCATCAATCAGTGAATTTGCAGCATTGTTGGATAAACACTTGCAGGAACTCAACTCAGACTACGAAGCAAAACGGTATAAAGACATTTCCCTCCAGCCTCTGGAAATAATAATATCAAAAGAAGGCGTATTTTACGACTGGCTCAAGCAGAAAGGCAAACTAGGAGGGCAGCATAAGATTCCACGCCTGAGCAACGACCGTACTTACTTAGAAGAGTTGCTGGAAGTGAACCAAAGAGAGCACTATAATTAGTCCAAACGGTTTGGAGTTATGCTTGCAAAGTGTCTGCAGGCATAACTCCATAGCGTATGCAGCGGTAACTCTACAGACTTTACAGCGATAACTCCAGACACTCTGCAAGCATAACTCCGGACACTCTGCAAGCATAACTCCAAAGTCTCTGGAATCCGGTTTGCATTTAAAAGGAATAAGAAAGATACAAACCTCCCCCATATTCATTCACGACGGGCGACAGCACCAGGCTATTCGTCTTTTTAAGGTTAATTTTACGGGCGATGGCATTCCGTATCGGAAAATAAATCAAATAAGACAACTCTACAGATAAGATTCCAAATCCGGCACCTGCCACCACATCCGCCACCCAATGACGATTATTGTACAAACGGGAACATGCTACGAAAGTAGCCAGGGCATAACCGGAATAGGCCAGCCAGGCATTACTATCCTTAAACTCCTTATATGCCATATGTGCCCCTAAAAAAGCATTTGCCGTATGACCGGATGGGAAGGAGTAAGCTCCTCCGTCGGGGCGCGGTTCTTTCACCGTATATTTCAGAGTACGGGTCATACCGGCATTTAAACCTTCGGCCAGCACAACAAGGCAAAGCTGATCTGCCCAGTTATGCTTCTCTTTTCCCATCAAGTCACATAAAAAAGGCCAGGCCAGCATCCCCCACTCCATATAATCGTCTATATGTATCTTCTTCACCGACTCTTTGCGGGTAAACAGATGGAAGTCGCTCATGCCGTCGATAGCCGTACCAATGGCACCTACTGTTATTAAAGAGGCCGGAAGGATCAATGATTTGGGATTGAACTTATACTCTATAACAGGAATTCTCTTCCCGGCACTATCACACACAGCCACATTGTCCTGCGCCGTCATCTGCAAAATGCAAGATATCATCAAAAATAAAACTGTCAATGCACGTATCTTCATTCTCTATAAAAAACGATTACATGGCAAAGGTACCACTTTAATTTCAACATCGTCTGCAATACGGTTCCGGCAGCAAACTAAATTAACGTAATACCGCATAAACAGGTTGCCATACAGGGAGATTATTCCTATATTTGCGACTCTTAAAAACGTATAGATATGGAACATCCATTGCACATTTACAACACGCTTACACGAAAGAAAGAACAATTCGTACCCCTGCACGAACCGCATGCAGGCATGTACGTTTGCGGTCCTACCGTATATGGAGATGCTCATCTGGGACATGCGCGTCCGGCTATCACCTTCGACCTCTTGTTCCGCTACCTCACCCATCTGGGCTATAAGGTACGGTATGTGCGCAACATCACCGACGTAGGCCATTTGGAACATGATGCCGACGAAGGCGAAGACAAGATTGCCAAGAAAGCCCGTCTGGAACAACTGGAGCCAATGGAAGTGGTTCAATATTATCTGAACCGTTACCATCACGCCATGGAAGAATTAAATGTTCTTCCGCCAAGCATCGAACCACACGCCTCCGGGCATATCATCGAACAGATCGAACTGGTAAAGAAAATACTGGACAACGGCTATGCCTACGAAAGCCGGGGCTCTGTTTACTTCGACGTAGAGAAATACAACAAAGACCATAACTACGGTGTACTCTCAGGACGCAACATCGAAGATATGCTCAACACAACCCGTGCACTGGACGGACAAGACGAGAAGCACAATGCGGTAGACTTCGCCCTCTGGAAATGTGCGCAGCCCGAACATATCATGCGCTGGCCCTCACCCTGGAGCAACGGTTTCCCCGGCTGGCACTGCGAATGTACAGCCATGGGTAAGAAATATCTGGGCGAGCACTTCGACATACATGGCGGCGGCATGGATCTGATCTTCCCCCACCACGAATGCGAGATTGCACAAGCCGTAGCCTCGCAAGGCGACGACATGGTACACTACTGGATGCACAACAATATGATTACGATCAACGGGCAGAAGATGGGCAAATCGTTAGGCAACTTCATTACACTGGAAGAATTCTTCACAGGCAACCATAATATGTTGCACCACGCCTATTCTCCGATGACGATCCGCTTCTTTATTCTCCAGGCACACTACCGCAGCACGGTAGACTTCAGCAATGAAGCGTTGGAAGCATCCGAAAAGGGGCTAAGCCGTCTGATGGAAGCTTACAGCCATTTGCAAAAGCTGCAACCATCGGCCACCTCATCCGTAGACGTAAAAGGACTGCGCCAGAGATGCTACGAGGCGATGAACGACGACCTCAACTCACCAATCGTCATCTCCAACCTCTTCGACGCCTGCCGCGCCATCAACTCCGTAAAAGACGGCAAAGCAACCATCTCTGCCGAAGACCTGGAAGAATTGAAAGATGTATTCCACACATTCATCTTCGACATTCTGGGAATGAAAGACGAAGCGTCTGCCGGAGGCAACAACTACGAAACGTTTGGCAAAGCGGTAGACCTTTTATTATCCATCCGCCAACAGGCCAAAGCAAACAAAGACTGGGCAACTTCGGACAAGATACGCAACGAACTGACCGCCCTCGGCTTCGAAATAAAAGACACGAAGGACGGCGCAGAGTGGAAGCTAAGTAACTGATTTCGCAGCTGCGGCTGCGAAGCCTCCGTAGGGCTACAGAACCTTCACCGGAGCTCCGGCGGATGTTTTGTAGCCCTACAAATGTTTCACCCGAGCAGCTGTGAAGGCTTTGTAGGCCTACGAAAGGACTACCCACGCGTTGGTAACGGTTTTGCAGGCCTACGGAGGCTTCACCGTAAGGGCGGTAATGGTTTTGTAGGCCTAAAAAGGAAATATCAAAGCAAAAACATTTCAAAATAACACTGAATAAACCATATAACATATCAAAATGACAATAAACGAATTCCTTCAAGGAGATAAATTTGCCCTTCTGGCAGGTGTAGAACTGACAGAAACAGGCAATGGTTACGCTAAAGCCCGTATGGAGATCAAACCGGAGCACCTGAACGGAGGCGGAGTATGTCAAGGCGGTGCAATCTTTACCCTGGCCGATCTGGCCTTTGCAGCAGCCACCAACAGCCACGCCCGGCTAACGCTCTCCATCACCTCCAGCATCAACTTCTTCAAAGCCGAGAGCCGTGGCTACCTGTATGCCGAAGCACGTGAAGTGTTCAGCCACAAACGGCTGGCCAATTGCGAAGTCAGCATCACTAACGAAGCCGGCGAACTGATTGCCACCTTCAACGGCACCGGCTATCGCAAAGACACAGAACTCCCCTTCCCCCCTATTGAATAATATACAGAAATGAAAACAGCAAAAATACTTTTCCTTCTCCTGCTACTCGGAACCATGCCCCATCTTACGGCACAAAAACAGGCAAAATACGCAGATCGTGGCGATGCGCTTATCTATTATGAAGTATCCGGGCAAGGAAAACCTGTTGTCATATTACATGGCGGCTTAGGAAACATAGACGGATATACTTCTCTGGCGGACAGCCTGAAAAAGGCACACAAAGTAATTGCAATTTCATTTCGCGGACATAACAGGTCTACGTTAGGAAACCGCCCTTACTCTTTCGGCTTATTTGCAGAAGACATAATAGCCGTATTAGACAACGAGAAAGAAAGAAAGGCTTCGGTTGTAGGATTCAGTGACGGAGGAGTTACAGCCTATTGTTTAGCCGCCCTTTATCCTCAACGTATAGACCGTATTATTTCGCTGGCCGGTTGTTTCCGCTATTCCGACTACAAACCGGAAGGCGTAAACTGGATAAAAACGGTAACAGGCAAAGACCGCTTGGGAGCGGATGCGTCCCCTAATGACCTTGCAAGAATGGATTCCCTGATAACTTACATGCGCCCATTATGGCAAACAGAAGTATATCTTTCCAAAGAGGCGGCGGCAACTATCCAATCTCCAACCCTCATTATAGGAGGAGATAAAGATTTCTTCTTCGAAACAGCTTGTTTCGAAGAAGCACACTGCACAATTCCCAATTCGGAATTAGTAATCTTGCCCAACACCGGGCACAATCTGAACCAGCCGGAAATTATACATAAACATATAGTACCGTTCCTGAAAGAATAACAGAAAAGGGTATATCATTCATATCGCAACGCCCGTGCCGGTTTGCCGAAGACCACTTTGGCCGTTTGCCAACTGGCAGTCATACCAATGGCAAGCCCCACTATATTAATGGCACTGTTCCAGTAATTCTGTATTATCATAAAGCTGAGTTCTTAAACTGGTTCGTTATGTTCTTCCGATACGATCCGCCCATCCAGCAGATGAATAATACGGTGCGCATAGCCTGCATCCCGCTTGGAGTGAGTCACCATTACAATCGTTGTGCCTTGCCTGTTCAATTCGGAAAGTAACTCCATCACCTCGATACCATTTGTAGAGTCCAGATTTCCGGTTGGTTCGTCTGCCAGAATCAAAGGACAGTCCGTTACAACTGCACGGGCAATGGCTACACGCTGCTGCTGTCCTCCGGAAAGCTGTTGGGGCAAGTGTCCGGCGCGGTGGGCGATATTCATACGTTCCAACACTTCGGCTACCTTTTTCTTCCTCTCGACGCTTTTGCTACCCAGATAGACCAAGGGCAGTTCCACGTTCTCGTAAACCGTCAGTTCATCAATCAGATTGAAGTTCTGGAACACAAAACCGATATTACCCTTACGGAATGATGTCAACTGGCTTTCGCTCATCTTATCCACTTGCGCACCATTGAAAACATATTTGCCGGAAGTCGGAGAATCCAGTGTGCCCAATATATTCAGCAAGGTAGACTTGCCGCAGCCCGATGGTCCCATAATGGCAACAAATTCTCCCTGCCTGATCTCCAGGTTAACTTCATTCAATGCTTTCGTCTGTACATCTTCTGTTGTGAAGACCATGGATAAATTCTCTGTCTTAATCATATTCTGTTTTTTATTTAATTATTCATTCCTTAATATGCGCATCGGACGCAGGCGGACAACACGCCATACCTGACGGACAATCGTAATAAAAGCAACCAATACGAGCAATATAAATGCCACAGGATATATCCACAATGGCAAACCGATATGGAAAGCATAACTCTCGAGCCAACCCGTCATCAGAAAAGCTGAAAGCGGTATTCCCACCACAGCCGACAAAAGTGTAAGCATTAACAATTCGCGCGTAAGTACGGTAAACAGGCTCACCTTTGTAGCACCCAGCACTTTGCGTATGCCTACTTCCTTTACACGAGACAACGTGGAGAAAAGCGTAACCACCCATAGCCCTAGGCAGGCAACAAACACAGCCAGCAGTGCGGCACTGGCAAACATCCATCCGAAATTGCGGTCGGCCTTATACTGGTTGTCATTAAAATCGTCCAGGTAGAAATAGGAGAACAAAGCGGAAGGAAAGAAATCCCGGTAGACTTGCTCTATCTCTGCCAACCTGCCGGCATTTGCCGCTCCGTTCATAGCAACCGAAATATAAGGAGTCACCAGTAAAGATACGCGTTCCTTTATGAAGAAGATGATTGGTTTATAAGATATGGATAACGATTGCTGGTGAAAGTTCTTAACCACACCTATTATCTCCAACGGTTCTTTCACAACCTCCATGGCCAACTGTTTGCCTAAAGCCGCTTCCGGTGAGGAAAAGCCCAAAACGGAAACAGCCTCTTCATTCAAGACTACTTTGTTCAGCTCGTCGCCATACATTTCCGAAAAGCTTCGTCCGCAAACCAATTCAGGCTGATAAATAGAAAAGTAATCATAGTCTACAGGGAACATCTGTATCATTTTGGAATCGGAAAGATCGCTGCCATACGGACGGTTACTAAAATAGTTAGCCACCTCCACACCCGGCACTGCCCCCGAGACAGAGACCTTGCGTACGTCCGGTATCTTTTCCAGTTGCTTCTTAAAGCTCTCCATCTTAGCCTGTATATCTTCCGTATATGACGGATATTTCAGTACCAATATTTGTTTCAGCGACATAGCAGATGTTTGCTGTTGCATATAACGTACTTGTTGTATCACAACAAACGTACCCGTTATCAAGACAAAAGAGGCAACAAACTGCACAACGATCAATGTCTTCCTGATCACATTCCCCTTCCGGCTATGCAAGAGCTTACCGCGCATTATATCAGACGGCCGGATACGGGTAAGCAACACCGACGGATATAAGCCTGTGAACAACGTACCCACCACAAACAAAACCGCAGCAGTTGCCCAGAAAGCCGGCTGATACAAAATGCCCACCCCGAAATCTTGTCCGGCCCACGAATAGACCAAAGGAAGAAGAGCTTCCAGCCATCCCATCCCAACAACTACGGCTACAGCATTTAGCAACCCGGCTTCCAATAATCCTTGTATGATGATTTGCCTGCGTGAAGCACCGAAGGCTTTCCGCATACCGAACTCGCGTCCGCGCTCCAGAAAACGGGCAATCGTCAGGTTCAGAGCATTCACCCACCCGATCAGCAGCAGGGCTATTGCCATCCAAAAAAGAATATAGACGGCCGTACGACTGCCTTTTGTCTCCTTCTCATACGGTTTCTGAGGCGTCAGGTGAATATCTTTCAGCGGTATCAGTTCTACCGCCCATGTTTTATAGCTGAGTGCAGCCGGTTTATATTTATCGGAGATCGAACGGAAAGCGGTTTCTATATCTTTCGGGTTCTTGCCCGGTTCCAACCGTACATAGGTATAAACCCCATGAATATACCAAATATCCCTGAAAGCTTCCGGTATGGTAGAATACGACAATAGGAAGTCGAAACGGATATGTGAATTGGCCGGCATATCGGCAATCACTCCCGTCACCTCAAAGTATTGTTCGGCCGAAGCGGTGCGGAAGGTTAATATCTTACCCAGCGGTTCCTGATCGCCAAAGTAGCGATGAGCCGCACTTTCAGTCAGCACCACCGTATTAGGACGTACCAACTGGCCGGTTTTATCGCCTTTTATTACCGGAAAGTTGAACATCTCGAAAAAGGTAGGTTCGGCATAACAATACTTTTTCTCGGCAAACTGTTTATCCTCATAAGTTACCTCCTGTTCTTTATCCTGCGCCGTGAGGCGGGCGTACTTCTCGATACCCGGTATTTCATGGCTCATGGCAGGTGCATGTCCGAAAGCAGTGGTAGCCCAATTATCGGTCAGCGCCTCCCCTTCATACAACCGGCTCTCCACCCTGTAGATACGTTCGCCGTCATGAAAAGAGTCATAACTCAACTCAAACCTTACAAAAAGTAATATAAGCAATGCGGCAGCTATACATACGGACAGTCCGAATATATTAATAAACAGAAGCGACTTCCGCGTCCGCTGGCTTCTTATCACTTGCGACCAATATTCCATTTATCTGATAATTAAACGTTCATTTTCTCCAAACAACTCATAGCCGGAGGTAATCACTCTTTCGCCCGGCTCGATTCCTTCTACCACTTCGTAGTATTGTGGATTCTGGCGCCCCAGCTTAACCGGACGGCGACGGGCCTCCGTTTCGTCTTCGTTCACTACATATATATACTGTCCGGCGCTTGCCTGATAAAAACTGCCGCGAGGCACAAGCACGGCTTGCACCGGATCTCCCAATTGCAAGTTCAAATGGTAGGTTTGTCCGGCACGAATATTCTCCGGCCGGCCGGAAACAAAGTACAAGTCGGTACGAAACTGACCTTCACGTACCTCGGGATAAACCTTCGTTACCTCCATTTCATATTTTTTTCCTTCACGTTCGAAACCAGCCGGCAATCCCGGAAGAATACGCTCCACATAGTGTTCGTCTATCTTTGCCTCCACTTTCAGATCGGGCGTGATGATCTGTCCGATACGTTCGCCCTGGGCGATAGACTGTCCTATCTGGGCTTCCAGATTTCCGAGCTGTCCGTCTACAGGCGCCTTCACCTTGAGGTTCTCCAACCGTTCGCGCACCAGTTCCAGACTCAGTTTCATGTTTCGGATATTTTCGTCCAGACTGGCCAATTGTGCCTTACGGAACAAGCTGTCGTTATGGATACGTTCGTCCACCACTTTCAACTGCTTTGTAGCTGTTTCATATTCCTCTTTAGCTAAAAGATAATCCTCTTTCGAGAGTAACCCCTTATTATAAAGCCGTTCATATTGACGGAAGCGGCGTTCTCTTTTCATCCAGTCGTTGTCCAGTCCGATACGCTCCTGCTTTAATCTCAGGCTCTCCTGCTCCATGCTGATACGCGTATTACGCAGTTCGTTTTCCTGATAAGCCAGATCGGCCTGGCTCTGCATGATTCCGATATTAAGTAACGGATTGCTAAGGCGCAAAATTACGTCTCCGGCCTTTACCATCGCTCCTTCTTCCAGCAAACGTTCTTCCACACGGCCGCCTTCGATGGCATCCAGATAGATAATACGGCTTGGCAATACCTGCCCGATCACGCGAATATAGTCATTAAACTGCCCTTGTTCCACCCGGCTTATTGTTAAACGTTCTTTCTCCACCTTCATGGATGAAGAGGTGTCGCGAAGAACAAGCCATGCAACACAAAGTAAAAGCAGCAAGCTGCCTGCCGCAGAATAGATTTGCTTCTTCGTAAAACGGGATTTCCGTTCTATACGGGTGTCCATATTATTTATCATAATGCATTAATTTGACGGAATAAATGTTCCCGTACGGTAGAATCCGACCGTACGGCTTTTAATTTCATATTGCAGGCGGGTGCGTGATAGTTCGGCCTTAGCCGAAATATAACGGTTACGCTTTTCCATTAATTCAAAAACAGAAATTAAGCCTTCCGCCCACTTCTCTTCGTTTTCACGCAATGAGATTTCCTCAGCTCGAAGTTGCTCCAAAGCCTGCCGGTGTTCTGCTATGGAAGCACGAAGCTGTTGCACGGCGTCTTCAATCTCGGCATACAATGTGATCTTTTGTTGGGCGGCATTGTTGTCGGCCTGCTTCACACGCAAGCGCTCTTTCCTTACTTCCGTAAAGCGCGACAAGCCACTCAGGATCGGGAAAGAGACGCTTATACCGATATATTTACGCTGGTTGTTCCTCAACTGATCCGACAAAGAAATTACATTTCCCTGTTCGTTCCGTTCTGTATCATAATAGCCGGAACTGAGTCCGAAATCCGCCCAAACAGATGGCGAGAACTTACCTGCAGCCAAGGCCAGTGACTTCCGTGCTGCCTTTTGTTGTAATTGAACTGCCAGAAACTGAGGCAATACCTCTTCGGATTGTCTGTAAATATCCTCCACCGAAGTATTTTCTTGCAAAGACAATGTTGCATCGTCCGCGTCATAAGCAATCTGCAACGAATCGGAAGCTGTAAGATTTAATAATTCCTTCAGATAGATAAGAAAAGAATTGCAGTTATTTTCGCGCACTGTTTCCTGATAAATATCCGATTGAAGACGGGCTTTCATCTCCCGCAAGTCTGAAGAGGATTTAAGTCCCAGGCTCAGAAATTCTTCTGTCTGTGTAAGATATTCTTCGCTTAATTTACGTTGTTCGACAGCAAGTCTCCACATCTTTTTTTCAAAACAAAGCTTATAAAAAGCTTCCATTACCTGATAGGCTATGTCGTTTTCCTTTACTTTAGCATTCAACTTACTGATGTGCCGGTTCAGACGGTTGAACTTCAGCCGGTTTATCCGCGTAAAACCATCAAATAAAGGTAAGGAAACACTCAGTCCCATATTACTTTCTACAAATGAAGAAGAAGTATACAAATTGGTTTTAGGGTCGACCGAACGCCCGAAGCGTTTACCTAAACCACCTGAGGTAGAGACCTCCGGCAAGAAACGGCCTATAGCACCAATATAGTCTTCATGCGCTATCCGGACATCCAGCCGGCTGTTTTTCAAGTTCAAGTTCCGCTCTATTCCGTAACGGATACAGTCATCCAGCGACCAGTAGGTCTGGGCTTTTGTTTGTATCAAACAGAAGGATAACAGAAAATAGATGGCTACAATTCGCATATACGTATTATTTGTTACATCAAAAAAAGATAAGCAAACGGTATGCCACAATTGCAACTATCAGATTATCAAATTAAATAAAAAACAGAAGCAAAGCCAGTGTAAAAAAATTTTACAGACATTCGTAAAAAAAATTTACACCCGGGCGTTAGCCTGGATAATGGGAAATGTTACTCTTTTTATCGGCATCTTCTATATTTTTTCCCCCGAACTATTAATCGTCCGCTGGACGTCGGACAGTCGTTCACCGTCCAACGGACGATCGTTCTACGGGCGGCGGACAATCGATTTACGTACGGCGGACAACTACTTGTTTGGGAAAAACAGGCTAACCAGTACCGAACATCCGGCTACTAGTATACGATGCAGACATCAGGATGATGAATTTCTTTAATTCAGGGCATAGGCGTTTGCTTCCGCTGCAAAGCACCGGAAGAATTATGACCGTATATGAAGGGATGGGAAGGTTTTCGATTATTTGAATTTATCTATAAGATGGATTGGGTTTTGGCGGCGATCCCACAACATGGCAATATAAATAATATCTTTCTCTCTATAGTAGATAATCTTATAATAGCCCTGAACCAATGACCTGAAACCTTCGGCACGATGCCTCAAAAGTTGCTCACAAGGAGCCATTTCCGGGAATGAGGATAAATTATCCGTCGCATCCACAATGGCATTAAATAGCTTAACGGCCACTGACTCCGAATATTCTTTCTTGTGATAACGATAAACCTCGTTCAATTGAACAAGCGCCGGCTCCGTCCAAATTACTTCTGTTGCCATACTTTTAGCTGTTCCCTAACCTGGTTTGTTGTATATATTCTACCTTCATTTGCTGCCTTTACGGCTTCATCCAACCGCTCCTCCACTTCTTCAAGCGTATAGGTGCAAGGGCGTTTTGCAGCAGGCGAGGCAGACTTCTTGAGGCGCTTATAAGCAGCTTCCAGACGGCTCATCAGCTCTTCATTATCAATGGTGTTGATGATGTCTTGTATCAGGTTGAGCTTCCGTGCCTGTAAATCTAATTGCGTCATAATAAATCTTTTATTGATAGTTACTACCATACAAAGATATGGAATCGGTGTTAATTCCCTACTGCAACCGTCAAATATTTTTACACTTGCTTGCTAAGTAAACGGATAGCTGATACCTTTACCGAAAAAAGCAAACTATGCAATCCGGAACAATCCTTATTGTAGATGACAACAAGAGCGTACTCACTTCATTGGAGATGCTGTTGGAATGTGAGTTTGAGCATATAGAAACGGCTGCAAATCCAAATCAGATCGTTGCCCTGCTTGATACAGAAGATATTGATCTGGTAATCCTGGATATGAATTTTTCGGCAGGCGTGAATACCGGAAACGAAGGGCTATTCTGGTTGAGCCGTATCCTTGAGATAAAGCCCGGCATGCCTGTCATAATGCTTACCGCATACGGAGATGTGGAACTTGCCGTAAAAGCTCTTAAAAACGGAGCGTCAGACTTCATACTGAAGCCATGGGATAACGATGTTCTGCTTGAGAAAGTGCAAACAGCCTTTACTACCTTGAATAAGTCCCGTCGCGAAGCGAAAGGCAAAGCCGCAAAAGAGATGCCCTACGGAAGCAATCGCAAAAGCGAGCCGGGCATGGTTATAGGACGTTCCAATGCCATGATGCAGCTAATCAGGCTTGTTACAAAAGTGGCAAAAACCGAGGCCAATATTCTTATTACCGGCGAAAATGGAACCGGAAAAGAGATGCTTGCGCGCGAGATACACCGTCTTTCGTTGCGAAGCCGTAAAGAGATGGTCAGCCTGGATATGGGGGCGATTAGCGAATCACTCTTCGAAAGTGAATTGTTCGGACATGAGAAAGGCGCTTTTACGGATGCCTTCGAAAGCCGTCCGGGCAAGTTTGAAGCTGCCAATGGAAGCACGCTCTTTCTGGATGAAATAGGAAATCTTTCATTGCCCTTGCAGGCAAAACTGCTGGCTGCTTTGCAAAACCGTGAAATAACCCGATTAGGAAGCAATAAAAAGATACCTGTAGACATACGCCTCATAGCGGCAACCAACCGTAATCTACCTGATATGGTAAAGCAGGGACTATTCAGAGAAGACCTCTTCTACCGCATCAATACGATACAAATAGAGATACCACCTCTCCGCAACCGCAAAGAAGATATTCCGGTTTTTGTCAACTTCTTTCTGAAGAAATATAGCTCATTATACGAACGTAACGGACTTTCCATCCAACCACAAGCCATCCAAAAGCTACAAGCCTACCACTGGCCGGGTAATATACGCGAACTTCAGCACGTAATAGAGAAAGCTGTTATTCTGGCCGAAAAGAACGAAATCCGGCAAAACGACCTGTCCATACGGCCATCAAAGGCTGCTGTATTCACAGAGGCCGCAAGCCTGAACGATTTGGAACGGCAAGCCATTGAAACAGCCATCCGTCAAAATGACGGCAACCTTACCGCCGCAGCCGAACAACTGGGTGTCACCCGCCAGACATTATATAATAAGCTGAAACGCTTCAATACCTGATTGGATATGTTTAGCCTGCATCTTTATATACGGATATTACTACGGATACTGGCCATACTGATCATATGCGGACTGGGAATAGCGGGTATTGTTAGCGGGCGTGCCATCATTCTGGGTATTGTAGCTATATGCATAGGGCTGGGACTGATAGGTTCTCTGGTAGCCTATCTGAATGTTACGAACCGGCGCATCCGGTTATTTCTGGATGCAATACAGGATAACGAATCCATGTTGTTCTTCCCCGAAGCATACGGAAGCAAAGAACAACGCGAGCTGCATGCCGCATTCAACCGTATCAGCCGTTTGATAACAGAAAATAAACAGAAAAAACTTGAACGCGAATTGCAACAGAAGGAATATGAATCGTGGGACAAGCTGATGCATATCCTTACACATGAGATAATGAATTCCATAGCTCCTATCGTTTCACTCTCGGGTACGCTTCTCTCTTATTTCCGGAAGAAAGAAGAGCCCAAAAGCCCTGAAGAAATTACTGACGTAATGATTGGAAAAACCATCCGAGGACTTGATACAATAAAGAGCCAGGGACAAAACCTGATGAACTTTACCCATTCGTACCGGTGTATGGCAAGCCTGCGCGAACCATCTCCGAAACTATTCTCTTTAACCCGTCTTCTACTGAACCTGCAAGTACTATATCAAGCAGAACTAGACAAACGGCATATCACATTTGACATTCAACTTTTCCAGCCGGAAATAGAGATATGGGCAGACGAAGAACAACTATCCCAAGTATTGGTAAACTTGCTGAAGAACGCCATACAAGCTCTGGAGAAACAGGAGGAAGGATCTATTTTCATACATGTCGGCAATCAGGGAAAAAACATTTCAATAGAAATCATTGATAACGGACCGGGTATCGCCAAAGAATTGAGGGAAGATATATTTGTGCCTTTCTTTACTACCAAATCGTCCGGCAGCGGCATCGGGTTAAGTCTCTCCCGCCAGATCATACGAATGCATGGCGGACAACTGCTCGTCTCCTCCGAACCTTTTATTCAGACATGTTTTACTATTATGTTACCGCTAGCGTTTAGGAAAAACGACGCGACAATCTAACGGATAGCGCAGATTATAAGATGAATTATAATAGACTTCGGCTGCCCCTATCTTCAGTTTTGCCCGTATTTTAATGGGTAGATGATTCTGATCGTCGCCTATCCAGACTTCGGCTGCTTCTTTATTCTGAGTAAAAGCCTCATCAATAATATCAATATAAAAATGACGGGTACGGTATTTGGCATCGCCACGTTCTACAATCTGTTGTCCGGAATAACGGTAACTCACATTAACCAGATCGCGCCCGATAGCTATCAAAAAAGGAAACGTATCACCATAAGACATCTTGTCCCAATCCAAAGCCCGCAAATACATGGTCGCCCCAAGCATATCGAACATACGTCCCTGAGCTGTTAATATGGTATCAATCTTCGTCGTCTTCAAATTATATCTGTGCGAACGGACAGATACATTTCCTTCATTATAAGAGAAACTCAGATTATCAATTAAATAATAATCACCTTCATTTGTCCGTTTGGAACTAAACAATAACCTAGCATCATCATAAGAAAAATGGCAATCTATCGTATCACGCATCTTAAAAACCTTTTCCATCATACCCGATGTACGAAAAAGTAACCGATAATGCCACGATGAATTTCCTTCATACTTGGAATCTTTAATAGAAAGTGTTGCAAGCCCCGCTTTTGGCATCAGAATGCCCCATTTAAAATAGAGATCATAGTCTACCCGTTCACCATGAGTGAAATATCTGTTTGTAGGTAAACCCTGTGCCCGGATATAACCCACCCCTCCTATCAGCAAAAGAAGCAGTATATAAAGATAAACCCTAGAACGGCATTCCGGCACGTCCTGAGTTTTGCGATGACGATTGTCTTCCTTCATTCTTGTAATCCCTTTTCTTCTTGGTTAATTCTTTCGGCTTATTCTTCGTTATATCCAAAGGTTTCTGACGATTAAAGGGAGCAGCATGGATATCCCAGGTTTCTTCTACTTCCCAATTTTGCATAACATTAAGTTGTTTCGGACAATAGAAGACCATTTCAGGCTGCTGTTTATCGGAATATTTTCCTGTATCCCATTTCCCGTTTCCATTCACATCCAATACTAAACGGGCGTAATACTTATCTGGTTTCAAGTCCATAAATAAAGCACCTCCGTCTTTTACTTTCGCTTTCCGCACAGGTTGGTCGTTACCATTCAAAAGCTCTACATAAGCCGTTGTGTCTACTCCGATTATATTTATATACAAATGTCCATATTCATCTTTCTTCTTAATTTTAAACTCACCGGTAAAGAAATCATTCCACTTGCCATATATGCTTTGTATGGTAGCAGAGTCTATTTCCAAACGATATTCTTCTCCATACTTCCAGGGGCGGTTAATAAAGAAACCGAGCGCATTGGTCGTATCGGGTACAAAATCAAACTCCACCGGCTTCCAGAGCGTATCTACTTTCTGATCCAAGAAGAAAACCTCTTTCTTTAAATCGACAACCGGTTCATCAAATACAACGGATATTGTATCGAATAAGTTCATCGAGCCTTGTAAATTAATGTTTAGGCCAAGAAGAGGAGGCGTATCTGCATCGTCACCTTTTTTCTTCTTTTTCTTATCAGGACGATGGCGCATCAAGAATTGAACCGTATCTGTTTGTGCCTGCAAAACATTTACCGAGTCACTTTTCGGATAAGTTACGGAGACAAATAAGGTATCTTGTTGCCAGACAAGAGGATCCGTCAGCCAATAATGAATAGCCGTTTTTCCATCTGCCTCCTGTACCAGATACCAACTGCTATCAGCCGGAGCAAAATTTACAGGTACAAGAGCCGGAATTGTATCCAAAGCAGAGTTAAAGCGCAATGACAGTTTATTTTCCTGTGTACGCTCAGGTTTAAGCATATATTGCCGGCCGAACTTTTCTTTGAAAAGACGAAGCTCTATATTATCGGGCAAGAAGTGCGTATAACCTACGGTAAGTATAGTATCAATCGTCAAACTGTCTTTCCATATTGTATCTTGCCGGGAAGCAAATTCAAATGTAGGAACAATAACGGAATCGAGAAAAGCAATATCTTCTCCCGGCTGATCAAATTTATAATCGCGGTTCACATCATTTAAAGCAAATACGTGATATTTGCCCGGAGAAATATTCCGGATTGTAAACTGTCCTTTATCGTTTGTGCGCGAAGTACGTACAAACGGAAGTTTCACAAATGCAGAATCTTCAAGATTATCATGCAAGCCTATCATTATGCCAGGCATAGGTTCCAGATTTTCAGCATTCAATAATGTACCGGCAACCTCTAATGTATCGATTATATCTCCGGTAGAAAAAGCAAAAGAGAAGTTCTCGAATACGTTCTTTTCGTTATTATCGGAAATAGAGTTGGTAAAGTCTATCGTGTACGTCGTGTTGGGCTTTAATGTATCCATCAATTCAACCACAGCCTTACGGCCTGCAGTACGTACAATAGGCAGTTCCATCTGAGGTGGGGTGATGATTACGTTTTCGGAAGGTTTATCTATCTGTATCAACTCATCAAAAAGGATTTCTACCTTCTTGCCTTTATAGTTGGTCTGATTCGGAACAGGTGTACTACTTATAAATTTAGGAGGATTCTCATCATAAGGACCGCCGGTAGGCGTAGCCATGTTCGCACATGAATAAATTGCTACCAGCAGGAACAAACCGGCAAATAGCTGTAAACTGTTTCTTATATATTTGTCATTCATTTGATCTGACTGTTTATAGCGGGGACAAAAATAGGCAAATTACTCCGTTTTATCAAACGAAAACCAATCCTGCAATACAGGCATTTCTTTTTCTCACAATATTCCCGTTTAAGTTGGATAAGCGCCTGTGTATCTCCTGCATTACGAACTAACATTCCCGCATTCGTAAAAATTGCAACAATATGGTTCCGTTCCGGAGGAATGCTTTCGAGTAAACGCATTGATCTTTCACAGTATTCAGGAAGTTTATTGCGCTTTCCGTATGCAAACAACATCGGGACAACCGTATTGATCAAAAGAATATTCAGTGCATTTTCGCCCATCGGTTTCTCTTTTTCAGGAGAAGCATAACGGAAATGATAATGTGTCCTCCAATAATCAGACGGACTAATACGGAAGTATTTTTTTATTTCTCCGGTACTATATGCATCCAATATTGCTGAGAATAAAGTATCATGTTGTACCCATATTGCCGCGAGTTGAGCAAGTTTCAGATGAGGGAAATTAACCGGACGGATACGTAAACTCTTAAACAATGATTCGTCTAACGGTTTCAATCCGAATTTATGTCGCAAAAAACGATATTCCCTTTGCAATAACCGGTAATAATGGCAATCATTATCCTCCTCCAACATTCCTGCCTGGCCAAACAACAAGGCTTCGATCTGTGAACTGCTACTCCTTTGTTTTTGAATATAACGTAACGGCAAGCTCTTTGCCAACCATTCAAAGGCATCGTTATTAACCCCAAAGCCGAAATTACGCGTTAAAGTAACATAAAAAACTTCATTCCAATCATTATTATGTTGTTCCAAAAGCAACTCTATATCACGTGTTTTACGCTCTAAACGTTCACTAAGCAAAGCATCCGTCCAAATCGAAAGATGCAAGGGTTCTATCATCTGTATACAGGAAATACAGGGAACCGGAATATCGCGAAGCAAAAGCCATTCTATATTTTGCCTGACATTATCCGGAACAGATAAAACAAATTGAGGGACAGGTTCGCCATTCATACGATATATAGTCGCATCATCACAGGCCGTTACATGAAGAATTACCGAATCATAAGCCTTATCCTTATCATGCTTATGAAGAAACCAATCGGAAGCTTTATCGTGTATCTCAACACTTCCTGCCCAAACAGTATCATCCATTTTCACTTTGGCATTGAAAAAATCTGGGCCGGCATTTGTATTAAGAGTACCGGGGTCTAGTACCTCGATGGAAACTCCACCGGTAGTAACTAAAGGAGCAGAAGGATATAGCTTATATTTCCAAACATAGTGTAATAAACGTTCCATATTCTTTCAGAGTTAAGATTTATGCTACAAATCTAATCCATTTTCTATATATTTGCAGCATTAATTATCAAACATTTGACTCGAATAGTTTCAAATACAATTACCAAAATATGAAAATTGCACTTATCGGTTACGGCAAGATGGGTAAAACCATTGAACAGATTGCACTTGACAGAGGACATCAGATCGTGTCTATAGTAGATGTAAACAACCCTGAAGAAATACATTCGGACGCTTTTAAAAGTGCAGACGTGGCAATAGAATTTACCACTCCGGCAACTGCTTTCGATAATTACATGAAATGTTTTGCAGCAAATGTCCCGGTTGTTTCGGGAACTACAGGCTGGCTAGACCACATAGACGAAATAAAAAAGATATGCGCCACAGAAGGCAAGACTTTTTTCTACGCTTCCAACTTTAGCATTGGCGTGAATATTTTCTTTGCATTAAATAAATACCTTGCCAAAATAATGAACAACTTCCCTTCATACGATGTTAGCATGACGGAAACTCACCACATTCATAAACTGGATGCACCGAGCGGTACTGCTATCACTCTGGCAGAAGGCATAATTGAAAACATAGATCGTAAAGAACGTTGGACGTTGGAGACTGCAGAAAAGCCTTCCGACCTCCCTATCCATGCCATCCGGGAAGGCGAAGTACCAGGCATACACGAAATAGTTTACGATTCGGAAGTAGACTATATCAGTATCAAGCACGATGCCAAGAGCCGTGCCGGTTTTGCTTTAGGAGCTGTAATAGCTGCTGAGTTTACTGCAGGCAAACAGGGTTTTTTAGGAATGGACGATCTGTTTAAATTTTAAATACCGATAATAATAAAATGAAGAAGTTCACTAAAAAGCAATGGATTAAATTCGGCATTGCAACCATATTATACGCCTTATTTTGCCTTTGGATGCAAAATGCATGGCTTTTATTGGGTATTATCGTACTAATCGACATATTCCTGACACAATATATTCCATGGGGTGCCTGGAAACGTTCCAAGAATCCGAAAGTACGCAATATATTAGAATGGATAGACGATATACTGTTTGCTTTAATTGCTGTCTATTTCATCAACCTGTTCGTTTTCCAGAACTACCAGATACCTACATCTTCACTTGAGAAATCATTGTTGGTAGGCGACTATCTATTCGTTAGCAAACTGAGCTATGGCCCCCGTGTACCAAATACCCCGGTTTCTTTTCCGTTAGTCCAGAATACATTGCCAATCCTGAATACCAAGTCATATCTGGATTGGCCGGAATGGGGCTACAAACGGGTAAAAGGTTTCGGAAACGTAAAACGTAACGATATCGTAGTGTTTAATTTCCCGGCCGGTGACACTGTTGCCCTGAAAGTGCAGAATCCCGATTATTATACATTGATAGAAGAAGTAGGACGCGATCGTATACACCTGGACAAAGCTACTTTCGGCGATGTCATCTATCGTCCCGTAGATAAGCGGGAAAATTATGTGAAACGATGCATCGGTATGCCGGGTGACACAATTGAAGTCCGCAACAACCAGGTATATATAGACGGCAAAGCTGCGAAGAATCCTGAAAAAATGCAGTTTAACTACTACGTTGAAACAAACGGATCACCCATTACCGAAGATCAGTTCCGTTTAATGGATGTCAGCAAAGACGACCGGATGATTGTCTCCAACGACAAATTGCTTTCATTCCTTGGCTTCACACCGGGCCAGGGCGGACAATACAACCCGGTTTACCATTTACCACTTACAAAGAAAGCGCTGGCCATTGCAGAAAAACTTCCGAATGTGAACAAAGTTGTTATTGAACCGGATGATTTAGGTGGCTCTACTTACTATCCGGCAGGATATAACACAGGATGGACGCGCGATAACTTCGGCCCGTTATGGATCCCGAAGAAAGGAGCTACAATTCCTTTGACGGAACGTAATCTGGCATTATACGGCCGATGCATCAAGAACTATGAAAACAATACGCTGGAAGTAAAAGACGGCAAAGTATATATAAACGGTAAACCGGAAACATCTTACACCTTTAAGTATGATTACTACTTCATGATGGGCGACAACCGTCACAACAGTGCCGACAGCCGTTCATGGGGCTTCGTACCCGAAGATCATATTGTTGGTAAGCCTATCCTTATCTGGTTATCTTTAGACAAAGACCGTAGCCTGTTTGACGGCGGTATTCGCTGGGACCGTCTGTTCCGCTGGGTACATCCGGATTAACAGAGAAAGAGCAAAGCACATATGAAACATACGATCCTTTCCATCCTGAAATGGCTGGTAGCCTTTGCACTACTGGGAGGGATTGTTATGTTAATACGTTTTTACTGTATCGGATCATACCGTATATCGACCGATGCCATGGAGACATCGCTTCATCAAGGCGACTACATACTCGTAAATAAATTGCCTGTAAAAGGCAATCCGGGACGCAATCGGGTAGTATTATTCACCAGTCCTTTGCTGCAAGACACAACAACGTCTCCTCTTTTTATCAGCCGTTGCATAGGAATGCCGGGCGATACGATTCATGTAAACTACGACAGCTACAATGTAAATGGTAAACAAATACCCCGTTCTCCGCGGACGCTTACTACTTATTTTGTTACGGCAAGTGCGGAAAATGAATTTATACAAGCTTTGCGAAAGCTGAACATTCCTCAAAGAGACCTGAAAAAGGAGGCGTATGGATTCACGCTACGTCTTACCACTTTTGAAGAGTATCAGCTTAGAGAAGAGCTGACCGACGATACAAACCTCCGGTTTATAAACGAGCAGACCGACAACTATACGCTCGTTGTTCCACAAAAAGGGCATGCTTACCGTTTGAACAATGCAGCCCTGACGGCTTGCAAAGAGGCCATTTTAAAAGAAACGAGCGGAAAAGCCGTATTCCGCAACGGCAAACTTTACATCGACGGAAAAGAAACCTCTTTCTTTTTCTTCAAACAAGACTATTATTGGATGCTATCCGACAATACAAATGATGCGGTAGATTCACGCCACTTAGGCTTCATCCCGGCAGACCATATAATAGGCAATGCCTTAATATGCTGGTATAGCCGGGACAAACAACGAATATTAAAACCTGTAAACTGATGCAATCCGTATATCTTTCGACATCCTATCTGGGGCCAATCCAGCAATATTGCAAAATGTATTCTTTTCCTGAAGTCCGTCTGGAAATATTCGAGAACTATTTAAAGCAGACTTACCGTAACCGCTGTACCATTGCTGCAGCCAACGGGCCTTTGTCCTTATCGGTCCCCATAATAAAGCCTGACACGCTTAAATGCCTGACAAAAGACATCCGTATTTCCGATCATGGCAACTGGCGCCACCTGCACTGGAATGCAATCGTTTCGGCTTATAACATGAGCCCCTTTTTTGAATATTACGAAGAAGATTTCGCCCCTTTTTATGAAAAGCGATACGGCTTTTTACTCGATTTCAACGAAGAACTCCGGCAAACGGTCTGTAATCTGCTGGATATACAACCCAATATAATTTATACCGAAGATTACTCTCCCGTCGTACCCGTCGATTTCCGCGAATCGATCCGTCCGCGCCAACCAATGCCCGATCCCACATTCGATCCCAAGCCTTATTACCAGGTATTTCAGGCTAAATCCGGTTTCCTGCCCAATCTAAGCATCATAGACCTGCTGTTCAATATGGGGCCAGAAAGTATTGTGATACTTCGCAACTCTTCGCTTAACATCGAGCTTTAAAACGGTTTGAAACAGAAACCGGACGTCCGTTTTAACAAAAAACTTTCATGCGGTAAGGTGGAAGGAAGTCATCTTATAAGGTGAGAATGCATCACGCGGTAACGTGGTACACTCTCACGGCATAAGGTGGAAGACTGCCACGCGGTAACGTGATACACTGTCACGGCATAAGGTGAAAGACTGCCACGCAGTAACGTGATACACTCTTACCTTATCCCTTCCCTTTTTTCCGTAGGTTATTCTTTCTGGAACTTGCGGCTCACTTTAATAAGATTGCCGGTGAAAGCTACAACGTTCTGCACTTCCTGCACCATATTGAGGTATAACATACTGACTTTTGTGCTTCCGCTCTGCCCCTGAATACGTTTTAACTCTCCTTTCTTTAATGCTGTAAGTTGGTTATGCAGGCTTACCGATTCGGCAACCAATGCTTCCATATCCGTATAGTCATTCTTCTCGACCATAAGGGCACAACGGTTTTCAAAATCTATCACTTTCTTTGTCACAGCACCAAACTCTTCCTTCTGGATAGCGCCAAGAGGCGGGAAGTTGTTATCTATATGGTCTTTCAGAGGCTCGGTAAGACGGTGGATGCTAAAGATTATTTCACTGGCAAAATCATTGCACTGATAATAATATAAACCTTTCTCTACCGCTATATCATGTTCCAGCTGGGTAACACCAAGAGTACCTACACGCTTTACCTGCTTCAGGTGTACTTTCTTTTCGGCCACAGCCGCTAAAGTCTTCTTTAAATCACGCAGGTTCTCATTCATAAAACCATAAATTGCCTGCGATAACATCCCGGCAGTGAAAGTAAGATCGGTTTGCACCTCTTCGCGGCTATGTTCGCGGAATAAAGCTAACGCTTCGCGTGCATCGGTAGATTTACGTAATTTGGCAACCGTAGAGTTCACCTCTTCCTTTAAAGCCTGTTTACGCATCTTCTTCTTATAGGCAATCTGGCTGCGTACCAAAGAGTAAACAGCCAATCCTACCATACACACCATAGCCGGTATGCCTCCGAAATAGATCATCAATGCTACGACGAAACAGATCGTAAAGGCAGCTCCCGCAGTGATAAACCAACCGCCAATAACAGAAAGCACCCCTGTGATACGGAATACGGCACTCTCGCGCCCCCACGCACGGTCGGCCAATGAACTACCCATCGCAACCATGAAAGCCACATAAGTAGTAGACAAAGGCAGTTTCAAAGAAGTTCCCAAGGCTATCAACAGACCTGAAAGTACTACATTGACAGAAGCACGCACAAGGTCGAAGCTGGCACGGTCTTCCAGAATCATTTCATTTTTATTAAAACGGCTGTCGATCCAGTTTTTTACCGATAAAGGAGTAATGCTATCAATCGTAGAAGCGATGTTGCTGCATGTACGAACCAGAACACGTGCTACAGGAGAGGTTCCAAAGTTTTCATCACCTTCTGCCTGGCGGGAAAGATCGAGAGAGGTTTTTACTACGTTATGCGCTTTTTTGGATGTGGCCAAAGCAATCACCATAACCATGCCTGCGCCAATAAGGAAATAGATAGGAGTCTGTGCCGGTTCCAGCAAGGAAGACATCAGGAAAGTGTCGGTTGTTGTTGTTCCGCCCTGCGCTACATAGTCCATATAAGAAGAATAGCCAACCAAAGGAACACCGATAAAGTTAACCAAGTCATTGCCGGCAAAAGCAAGGGCAAGAGAAAATGTACCCATCAATACAACGACTTTAAACACGTTTACCTTTAGCCAGTGAAGTATTTGCATCAAAATTGTAAATACTACAAAACAAATCCAGACAATAGTTGCAGTATTACTATACACCATATTCTTAACATCGCCATCCATAAAGGAACTTTCCTTCAAACCTTTTATAAGCATAAAGTAAACAATGGCAGTTGCGGCAATACCTCCGAAAATGGCAGCAAAATACTTCATTTGCTTCTTATAATTAAAGGTAAACATAAGCCGGGCTATATATTGCACCAACGTTCCAAAAAAGAACGCTATAGCCACCGAAACGAATATGGCAAGAATCACAGTAAACGCTTTATCTGTATTCAGCAAATCTCCAAGTTGCAAAACTCCATCGGAGTTAATTATTTTCATCATGGCAATGGCAACCGTACCTCCCAATAATTCAAAAACCAACGACACGGTAGTAGAAGTCGGCATTCCTAACGAATTAAAAATATCCAGCAGCACTACATCCGTAAGCATCACAGCCAATAAAATGCTCATAATCTCGGAAAAGTAAAAATGCTGCGGCTGATAGATACCATGACGTGCTACATCCATCATACCGTTAGAGAGTGAGGCTCCTACAAAAATACCGATGGCGGCAATTACCATAATAGTTTTAAACGAAGCTGCTTTGGAACCAATCGCCGAATTGAGGAAGTTTACCGCGTCATTACTGACCCCGACAGAAAGGTCAAACACAGCCAGAATGAACAGGAAGACCACCAGAAAAAGATAAAATGTTTCCATAAATAATTTATTCTTAATTTTGCACAAAGGTCTGAAACAGTTATTTCACTCCAATTACACACATGTTACAAACGTGTTACAAGTCCATCTGATATGTTAACTGAACAATTTGCATATAAATAAAGTTAGGCATTCGTATGGTTTTCTGAAAATATCTCTATTTTTATGCAATAAATAAGGAATATAACGTGGACAATAAGGATTTCGACAGTATCTATAACCGGAATTATAGACGCTCTTTTCTGTTTGCCAAATCGTATGTACACGATGACATGGCAGCAGAAGACATTGTTGCCGAATCATTGGTAAAATACTGGAAGCTGATTTCTTCCGGCGAAACCGATATTTCCGATGCTTTATTACTAACCATCCTAAAGAACAAGTCTTTGGATTATCTTCGTCATCAAGCCATCCAACATAATGTAATCGAGAATATGGCGGATATCATGAATAGAGAAATAAATCTCCGCATATCAACGCTGGAAGCTTGCGATCCATCGGAAATCTTTTCAAAAGAGATTAGAAAAATAGTCAAAGAGACACTTCTTACTTTACCTGAACAAACTCAACATGTATTCCGGCTAAGCCGTTTCGAAAACAAATCCGTAAAAGAGATAGCAGAGATTACAGGTCTTACAGTTAAAGGGGTGGAATACCACATCACCAAATCACTGAAAATAATGAAATCAAACCTAAAAGACTACATGACATTATTAATGTTTTTAATGGATTAACCGGATAAAAAAGCCCCCAACACATAAATGCGCCGGGGGCAAACGGGGATGCAAAGAGAGCATCCATGTGCGGAAGGTGTATTATTTAATAATACTACGTCCTATCCACACTTGAGGCTGTTGCAGGCCAAAAATCCATGCGACGGTGGAGGCTACATCGAACTGCATCATACTTTCTTCAATGACATGTCCTTTTTTAATGCCTTTACCAGCAATGATAAATGGGGTTTCCATTTCCTGCATGGTTTTACCTCCGTGGCCCTTTCCAATACCACCATGATCGGCGGTTACAATTATAATAGTTTCATCCCATATCCCAGCATCTTTCACAGCCTGCACAATTTGACCTATATAACTGTCTAGCTCTTTCAATTTTGTATAATACGCCGGAGTATCATGGCCTACTGCATGGCCTACATGATCGGGCTGATCAAAAATAACAGCTAATAAATCCGGCTTTTCCTGCTTAATGTACTCTACTGCAAAACGGGCAGTAGCCGTAGAATCAGCCGAAGCCTCAACAACATGTTTATCATAGCTCAAAGCCAATGTATCTACTAAATAACGAATTCCATCCCATTCGTAAATACAACCAATCTTTGCTTTCGGATCAGCACGATGTAATAAGCCAAATACAGTCGGAAAAATACCATCCTCATCTACAATTCTCGATGGCAACTCCGGTACCTGCGAACCCCATTCCGTATATCCGTGCAACTCGGGGCCTGCTCCCATAAACATAGAAGCCCAATTCACTGCACTTGATGATGGCAAAACAGAACGTTTATTCAGCGTATAACACCCTTCTGTCATCATTTTTTTAACATTAGGCATTTCGGCCTTTCCGATACTGTAAGAACCCCAACCGTCAAGTCCGATCAATATCACATGCTTGGCATGATTATCAACAGCAGACAGGTTGTTAACTGCAAATATCGTACAAAAAACAATTATAAGAAGATTTTTTTTCATAAAGCTATATTTTTAAGGTTAATTTCCGAAATCCCTTATTTTACAAGTTTCAATTCATCAATAAGACGAGAACATTTGCCCCACTTATCCACGACAAATAAAACATAACGGATATCTACACCTATACAACGCTGCAAATCCGGTTCAAAAGCAATATCGCCACTCATAGCTTCCCAGTTCCCATCAAATGCCAATCCTATCAAGCGGGCATTCTTATCAAAAACAGGGCTACCCGAATTTCCTCCGGTAATATCGTTATTCGTAAGGAAACAAAGTTGAAGATCTCCATTTTCATTCGCATAAGGACCAAAGTCTTTACTGCGTATCAGATCAAGATACTCGGGTTGTACCCAAAACTCATCACTGGCAGGATTCTCTTTTTCCAGAATACCTTTCTCGGTAGTATAAAAATCATACCAACCCGCATCATAAGGTTTATATCCGCCAATTGATCCATAGCTCAGGCGCATAGTAAAGTTCGCATCAGAGGACAATGCTTCATCCGGATGCATTTCTTTCAAACCTGCAAAATATAAACGCTCTCCTTTGGATATATCATATTCCGCATCACTCATGAATTGTTGTAATTCAAAAAGGGAAATCAAGACAGAAAGGCTTAATTCGGCCGCAGGATCTTTTTTAAACTTATCGTATTGTTTACGATTTTTTATAATAGACTCGATTTGATCGTACGAAAGCAGTTTCGTTTTCTTAAAAACATCAGCCGTATATTTTTCGTAATCTCCTTTATACTTCTTATCTATTTGCTTATAAATATCAGGAAGGAATTGTTCGGGTACACGCTCTTTTACTACTTTCATCATAGCGGTTAATACCTTTTGATCGAGAGCCGGATCATAATCCTTAAAAAAAGACTCAATACGTTCTTTCATAAAAGCGTCTTTCTCTTCGGAAGTTGAGCCATCCACATCTACTGATTGTATCATACGGGCTAAACGTACAATTTCAGCTCCACTGGAGAAAGCCTCCATCAAATAAGTAGCCGCTTGTCTATATTCGTTTGTAGAGGTATAACCTTTCTCTAACAGTTCAAGTACATTACCATATTTTTCTTTACGCTGTTCATCTTGTGCAACCCATGCAGCAAAATCCGCTTCTTCTTTCTTCTTACGTTCAATTACATTCAGGTTTGCCAATCCCCGATTCATTCCAATCGAATTTTTCCAATAATTGGAACTTCCCGCATATTTCGATGCATATTTAATACGGATTTCATCGCTAGCCAACATAGCATCTTTCCAGATAGCCTGTTTGATTCCACGCACTTCTATGCGTGGTTTATTCGAATTTTCAATACGTTGCTGTACTCCCCACGAACTAAGATAACGGTCTGTACTTCCCGGAAAGCCTATAGTCATGGCATAATCTTTATCCTGGTAGCCCTGCAATGAAACTTCTGCTACATATTTAGGCTGATAGGGTTTATTGTCCGCATTATACTCAGCCGGCTTATTATCCTTACCGGCATAAACACGGAAAATAGAAAAGTCACCCGTATGGCGCGGCCACATCCAGTTGTCTGTATCGCCTCCAAATTTTCCAATTGAGCTCGGTGGAGCAAATACCATACGCACATCACGGTACACATCATATACAATCAAAAAATATTTATTATTATTATAAAAAGGGATTACATCGGCCGATACAAACTCAGTATTACCGATAGAATCGCAAATAACACGTCCAATTGAGTCTGCTGCAGCCAAACGCTTAAACTCATCACTGATCCCTGATATTTCACTATTGATACGGTCGCTTACATCTACCGTTTCATGTAAATAACGAACCGATAGTCCCGGAACCGGCAATTCTTCAGACAAATTTTGCGAAACAAAACCGTCTTTCAAATAGTCATGTTCCACACTACTTAATTGCTGGATAGCACCAAATCCACAATGGTGGTTCGTAAAAATTAAACCTTGGTCGGAAACAGTAATACCTGTACATCCACCGCCAAAAATAACAACAGCATTAGCTACGCAAGGGTCTGTTTCACTATAAACCTGTTTGTACGAAGGAGTAAAACCCAGTTCCTTCATACGGGCTAAATTCTGTTTATTCAACTCCTTAAGCACCCACATCCCTTCATCAGCATAAGCCTGTCCCGCAACAACAAAAAGCAGCAACAAGGCACATACTCTCTTCTTCAAATTCATTCTCTCTCTTTTATTCAATTAATAATTTTACATTACCAACACCCGCTCGTGCAGATAACCATTCACGTATTTTTTTCTTTTCTTCAGCGTTAATGCGTTCTCTATCCTTACATTTCAAATAAACTAACATTACAGTATCTTGCTTTTCTGTCGATGCTTTCATGATGTATGTATTAGAACATGATGCCTCTTCCACAAAAGGGAAAAGAACTTTCATCTCCGGCATAACCTCTTCAGTAATACGCGATGAACTACGGCAAACATCAAGTTTATGCTTCAGCGAATCTATTTGTATTGCCTGTACACGCAATACCTCTTCATGATTCTTATACAGGTCTTGCATAAGCAAACTTTTTAACTCATTTATATCGGTAGATTCTTGCCCGAATCCTTGCTGTACAACAAGTGAAACATCTTTCAACCCGTACTTAGGCATTTTTGAACGGACATTTGCAATCATCGTTTCAGGAACAGTTTCACCGATCAATACGACTTTTACTTCTTTTTTATCACTCGTATCGGTAATTGTTTTACTCAATATCTGGGTATTCGGAAAGTTCAGTTCTTCGGATACAAACGAACGTACTCTTTCATTAAAGTAACTTGTACGGATTAAATTATAACTAAGAAAAAGACTCGGAACAATTGTAAAAAAAACGATTATACCGACATAACGGGTTACTATTTTCTCACGTTGTTTATCAAGAAATACTTTTTTGGGGTATTTCAGCAGCCTTACAACCACATAAGTAGCCAAACTGATAAAAACCGTATTGATGAAATACAAATAAAACGCGCCGAAAAAATAATACAAATTGCCACTGGCTAATCCAAAGCCTGCCGTACATAAAGGAGGCATCAATGCTGTTGCAATAGCAACACCCGGTATCACATTTCCTTTACTTTTGGTAGAACTCGCTACAATTCCGGCCAATCCACCGAAAAAGGCAATCAACACATCATAAACGGTAGGTTGCGTACGTGCTAACAATTCGCTTTGAGCTTCACTGATCGGAGAAATCAAAAAATAGAGAGTAGAAGTTATAACACTAAATACAGTAGCCGTAGCAAAATTACGGAAAGAACGTTTGATTAACTCGAAATCGGATATGCCTAATCCTAAACCAAAACCCATTATCGGCCCCATAAGCGGAGAAATAAGCATTGCACCGATAATGACAGCAGTAGAATTCGTGTTCAACCCTAAAGAAGCCACAAACGTGGCAAAAATAAGTACCCAAAGATTTGTTCCTTTAAACTCTACACCCTTCTTAATAGATTCAATCGTTTCCTCTTCGTCTTCTTTCTCCTGACGAACATCGAAATTTCTAATAAAAAAATTCCTGACCAGTATGTACAATGCTCCTTTTGCCATATTTCAAAACTATCTATCTATTGCCTACAAAGATAGGAATAGAATAATTAATACTAGAAGATTAGAAGCATTTGTTTGCAGTTGTTATGAAAAATGATACATTTACAGAATCTCAAGCACACTCAATGGATCTTCAAGCTCTGCATCTTCTTCTAATAGCTGAATTACATTTACGTATGCAAGCTTTTTCATGATAATTTGATTTTCATTCTACAGTAAAATAAATTCTAAACTTCATTTCATCCGTGATGGCATTTTTGTAATACTCATCTTTAGTATTTGACAAGTCAAATCTGAAAGTAAAACCTATATAATAATTACCGGGAGGCAATGGATGTTGTTCATTTATATCATCTCTTATCCACGGAAAAACACCTATATTACTTCTTCCCGGATAATATATAGAAGGTATATCTACCCAATTTATAGGAAATCCATCTGCCACTCCAACAAATGTACCATCAGATTTATAGACTTTACCTATTTCATCAGGAGGAAAATGATCGTACATTAAGAACTCTGTTTCTCTAAAATTCTCTATCGAACAACAAATAGAAAAGTTTTCTCCTTCTTTAAAGGTTGTAGCTGGCTCTCCTTGTTCGTTCTGCAAGTAGAATTTAAGACCAACATCGTACATTTTCACTTCAATTACTTTTTCATTACCTCCTGGAGATATCAGTATCAAGTCCTCCTTATCACAACTTCCCATACAGAAAATAAAGGAAAACAGTAATAAATAATAGAATGTCTGATTCATAAGCACATAGATTTAAAGTTAATTTTAAACAAACACAAGTATTCGTTATTAAGAATACGACAAGAAAAATCTTAATGACTAAGATAAGAATATATACTTATTCTAAACTAATAATTATAATATTTTAATGACATTTCCTAGCAAAATATCAGAAAACTATAATACTCTATATTTTTGCGCTATTTATACCATTTACAATAATCAACCATATTTCAGTATTTATAAAAACATTCTCCCAAGCTACCGGTTGGCATAAATATAAGTACTCTCCAGACTGTCATAGTTATGATTTTTACAACTCATAACTATAAATTTCTAAAATCATAACTATGACTTCTTTACTTCTTTATTCTCCTAATTGGTATAAGAATAAATTATTACCTTTGCCTGTCAAGATAAAAAGATATTATGGAAGACGATTTTGATATACGCGATGCAAAAATACCGGAAAACGAACGGGAGTATGAAAACGCTCTCCGGCCTCTTTCGTTTCATGATTTTAGCGGGCAGGCAAAGGTTGTTGAAAACCTGAAAGTGTTCGTTATGGCGGCACGTATGCGGAAAGAGGCATTAGATCATGTTCTATTACATGGACCTCCGGGACTAGGCAAAACAACTTTATCAAATATTATTGCAAATGAGCTGGGCGTAGGTTTTAAAGTAACCTCCGGTCCTGTTTTAGATAAACCGGGAGATTTAGCCGGCATTTTGACCTCTTTAGAGAAAGATGATGTCCTATTCATCGATGAAATTCACCGTTTAAGTCCGATTGTTGAAGAATATCTTTACTCTGCAATGGAAGATTACAGAATTGACATCATGATTGATAAAGGTCCGAGTGCACGTTCCATCCAAATTGATATCTGCCCTTTTACACTTGTAGGGGCAACTACCAGAAGCGGCTTGCTTACAAGCCCCCTTCGTGCCCGGTTTGGTATCAACATGCACCTGGAATATTACGATGTAGAGACATTAACAAAAATCATTCTTCGCAGTGCCGACATACTGAATGTCAAATGTGATCTGAGTGCAGCCCGCGAAATCGCGTCCCGCAGCCGGGGAACACCACGTATCGCAAACGCCCTGCTCCGCCGCGTAAGAGATTTTGCCCAGGTGAAAGGATCAGGGTCGATAGACAAGGCCATTTCCTGTTACTCATTGGAAGCCCTGAACATAGACCGTTACGGACTTGATCAGATAGATAACAAACTGCTTACAACGATTATAGATAAATTTAACGGTGGTCCGGTGGGGTTGACAACAATTGCAACTGCACTGGGAGAAGATCCGGGAACTTTGGAAGAAGTATACGAACCTTTCCTTATCAAAGAAGGCTTTATCAAACGAACACCGCGGGGACGTGAAGTCACAGATTTAGCTTATACCCATCTGGGGAGAAACAAAGGAAGTGAACAGGGGTTCCTATTCGATTAATAAACGGAGTAGCCGTCAAAGAATAACGGCTTAAATCAAATTATATGGCGCAAGGAATGAAGCGGTTGGCTAAAGAGACAGCCGTATATGGAGTTAGCAGTATCTTAGGCCGTTTCCTCAACTGGATGCTAGTGCCTATGTATACGCGCGTATTGGCAAGCACTGCAGATTTTGGGATTGTAACCAATGTTTACGGATGGATAGCCCTGTTGCTTGTATTACTTACTTACGGGATGGAAACGGGTTTCTTCCGTTTCATCAATAAAAAAGAAGAACAGGAACCGATACGTATTTATTCGACCGCTCTATTCAGTTTGGGCATAAGTTCTATTGCATTCATTCTTCTGTTACTGCCATTCTATGGAACCATTAGTAACACGCTTGGATATGCAAACCATCCGGAATATATCCTGATGATGGGAATCACAGTTGGAATAGATGCTTTCTGCTGCATCCCTTTTGCCTACCTCAGATACAAAGGCAAGGCCATACGCTTTGCTTTCCTTAAACTGCTGGCCATTTTCCTCAACATTGCACTGAATATCTTTTTCCTTATCATCTGCCCGTGGCTTATGAAACATTATCCTTCAGCGGTGGATTGGTTCTTTCATGCAGATTACAGTGTCGGTTACATCTTTATTTCAAATGTGATAACAACTGTTGTAACATTACTTATGCTGCTTCCCGACATGATACCCGGTTTCCGGCATAAACCCGACCTGCAAGTCTGGAGGCAGATGCTGCGTTATTCATTCCCGATCCTGATATTGGGAATAGCCGGAATCTTTAACCAGACGGCCGATAAAATCTTGTTTCCTTTTCTATTTGCCGACAAAGAATATGCAAACGAGCAGCTCGGCATTTACGGTGCCTGCTTCAAAATAGCGCTGGTTATGGTTATGTTCACCCAAGCCTTCCGCTACGCCTACGAACCATTCATCTTCGCCAAGAACAAAGAAGAGGGGAGTAAAAAAGCATATTCGGAAGCGATGAAATACTTCGTTATCTTCACGCTCTTTATCTTTCTCTTCGTTACGTTCTACATAGATATTTTCAAGTATTTCGTAGACAAAAGCTATTACCCCGGTCTACGTGTCGTCCCGATTGTAATGCTGGGCGAACTTTTCTTCGGTATTTATTTTAATCTTTCATTCTGGTATAAGCTAATCGACCAGACACAATGGGGAGCCTATTTTTCAACTATCGGATGTATTGCTACCGTATCCATCATACTCTTTTTCGGGCCAACTTACGGATATATGGCTTGTGCCTGGGCATCCTTCTGTTGTAATCTGTTAATGATGCTTCTTTCATACTTCATCGGACAAAAGAGGTTTCCGATACAATACGATTTAAAATCGGCAGCCCTGTATGCAAGCCTGGCTACAATTCTATATTTGGCAGGAATGCTCCCAAAAATAGATTCGGAAATTATACGATTAGTTTACCGCAGCACATTATTACTCATTTTTATCGTATTCACCGTAAAAAGAGATTTGCCGTTGAAAGAACTCCCGTATATCGGCAAATATTTCCAATAAATATATTCTTGCCAAATAATTCCGGAATCCATGCTTTAGAAATTGTACGGCTATTAAAGCTAAATAGCCGCAAATTTACGGGTATTTTTATCCCAGGAAGGCATAGAATAAATCAATTCAACTGCCTGTTCGGCTGTTTCGGCTACAGCCCACATGGCAGCGTGCTGAGGACGCATAAAATGTTCGTCCATACATCTCTGAAGCATTTCAAGCAAAGGATCAAAATAATGATTGGTATTCAAGACCACAATCGGATTGAGATACAAACCTAATTGTTTCCAGGTTATCACTTCCAACAGCTCTTCCAATGTACCACAACCACCCGGAAGTGCAATCACCGCATCAGACGTATCAGCCATCAGTTGCTTACGCTCATGCATTGTATCGACCTCGATTAATTCGGTCAATCCGGTATAATGCCAATCCTGTTCCACCATAAACCGGGGAATTACGCCTGTTACTGTACCGCCGGCTTCCAATGTGGCATCCGAAACAGTACGCATCAATCCTATAGAACCCGCACCATTAACCACCCTAAGTTTCCGTTCACCCAACAAAGTCCCTAATTGCTTCGCTGCCTCAAAATAGACAGCATCTATTTTTGTACTCGATGCGCAATACACGCATACGGAAGAGATCGTATTCATCTGTTCTTATTTATTAATATCATATCCAAACAAAGCAAAATCACCCAGACAAGGGTCGCCGGGAAAGACTGTATTCAAGGCTTCTGTAATCTCATAGGCTGCCTTCATAGAAGCTGTCTTCTGCTTTGTCAAGCCCAGTTCTATCGATATCTGGTAAACATGTGTATCTAAAGGAATAAGCAATTGGTGTGGCTTAACAGCAGATTGCCATATACCAAAATCTACGATTCCATCCATCCTAACCATCCAGCGCAAAAACATTGCCAATCGCTTGCAAGCCGAATTGCCACTTATTACAGGAATGCCATTCACATTATAAAATAACTCTTGTAGCCTGGGAATAGGTGCAAGATGCGGAATGTCGTGCAAGGCATCTTCCAAAGAGTCATACCTCAAATATATTTCTCTCAGACGCAAACAAAGCCCCTCTAAGTCCGAATAAGTATAAAAGCGATAGAAAGTATCACGTATGGCCGGATCATTCGTTTTAAACGATGAAATGGCAGATATACCGTCATTCATCAACCATTCATATGGACTTGATCCCATAATCAGATGTAATTCTTCGGCCTTCTTCAGGATATTCGGCCTTCTACCATAAGAAATCCAGGCAGTGAGAAAGGCCGAAATCTCAATGTCTTGCTTTTTGTGGAAGCGGTGGGGAAATTGGACAGGATCATCCGTTATAAATGATTTTGTATTATATTGCTTTGCCCACTTTTGGAGTTGCTTTTTCACCGTCTCGTTCATTTAATCATTTCTTCTTCAAAAAATATTGCCGCTGATCTTCCGGATAATGCTCGATTGCGTAACGCAAAGCTGTACGGGGTAAACAAGTAGCATACTTTTCCAGGAAATCGGTCAATATATTCCGGTTTTTCTTACCAACCTCACGCAACATCCAGCCTACAGCCTTATGCATCAAATCATGCTTATGTGTCATTAATCGTTCCGCAATAGCCAATGTATCGGTGAATTCGCCTTTGCGTATAAATGCAACAGTAGATACCATGGCAATACGTTGTTCCCAAAGGTTATCGCTCTCTGCCAGTTCATACAGGCGCGAACGGTCTTTATCCAACAAATAGGCACCAATCACATGAGGACAAGTTACATCCACCAAATCCCAATTATTAATATAACGGGCATTCTTCAAATAAAACTTATAAAGAGCATCCCGTTCTGCCGGAGAAGCCTTCTTAAACCGTTCCACTACGATCAATAGGGCACAAAGACGGGCTTCATGGTACTTACTTTCCACTAGTACCTGCAATTCGGACAAAGGGGTTTGTTTATTTGCCTTAGCAATATTCCGGGTAAGAGGAACCACTAACCCCAGAAAGATATCACCTTCGGCATACTGTCCGGGGCCTGTTTTAAAAAATCGTTGTAAGAAAACGGCTTTCTCAGGGTTTGCAACAGACAACAACTCATTCAACACAAATTCCGCTGTCATGGTTTCAATACCCGTGACACAGGGCGGTCGCCTTCCAGAAATCCGATTACATTATCCGACACGGCACGTGCCATCTCTATACGGGTAGCTGTTATCTGTGTCCCGATATGTGGAGTAAGTACTACATTATCCATCCCGAGTAACTCAGGTAACGGATAGTCGCCAAATTCAAATACATCCAATCCGGCACCATAAATAATGCCTTCCTGCAGCGCCTTCACCAAAGCATGTTCATCCACCAAAGGGCCGCGCCCCGTATTAATCAGGATAGCAGTAGGTTTCATTCTTTTTAATGCGGATTCATCGATGATATGATATGTTTCAGGAGTATACGGTGCATTCAAAGAAACAAAATCAGATTGTGCCAGCAAGTCTTCAAACGAAACATAAGTCACCCCCAGTTTGGTTTCATCCTCGATACAAAGCTGGCGGCGGTTATGATAAACGACCTCCATACCACAAGCCCGGGCACGCTTAGCCAACGCTTTCCCGATTCGTCCCATACCTACTATTCCTAATGTTTGTCCGGTAATAGGCATTCCGAGATTCTCGAGTACACCAACTTTCATCTCTTTTCCCAATGTACGCAACTTACGATCGCATTCGGTAATACGACGGGCTGTATCTAATATTAATCCCAAAGCAATATCAGCAGTTGGGGCCGTCACAGGACCGGGAGTATTAGACACGACAATTCCTTTCTCTACCGCATAAGCTACATCTATATTATTATAGCCAACAGCATAATTGGCAACCATCTGTAACTTCGGTGCATGATCAATAAGTTCCTTATTCACCGGAAAATCGAACATGGAACAAAGCACGTCATATTCAGGTATCATTTCAAACACCTCTTCATACGTAAAGTCCCGTCCATCAGGAAAGGTAACCTCGTATTTGCTCTCCAGCTCCGCAAATCCTTCGCGAAACATGTCATAGGTAACTAATATCTTCTTCATACCTCTTACAATTATTAGGTAGCAAAAATACAAATCTATTGGCAATTAATTCGTATTTTTGTCAAATGCAACTTATTTTAGGTTCTTATTTTATCTTCCGAAAAGATAAAGATTAACATTTCTATTTCAAACTATGGTACTAAACTATATCTGGATTGCTTTCTTTCTTATTGCATTTGTAGTTGCTTTAGGTAAACTGCTGATAGGTGGAGACACAACAATTTTTACCGAAATTATTAATGCTTCCTTCGATTCTGCCAAAACAGGATTTGAAATATCGCTGGGACTTACCGGCATACTTTCCTTATGGTTGGGAATAATGAAGATAGGAGAAAAAGGCGGATTAATACAATCTTTTGCACGGATGGCATCGCCCGTATTCAGCAAACTGTTTCCTGATATTCCGAAAGACCATCCCGCTACCGGATCTATATTTATGAATCTGTCAGCCAACCTGTTAGGACTAGACAACGCCTCAACTCCCATGGGATTAAAGGCTATGCAGCAGCTACAGGAACTAAACAAAGACAAGGATTCGGCCAGCAATTCAATGATTATGTTCCTCTGTGTCAACGCATCAGGTCTAACACTTATCCCTATAACCATTATGATGTACAGGGCACAACTCGGGGCGGCCAACCCTTCGGACGTGTTCCTGCCTATCATGCTGGCAACATTTACCTCCACATTAGTTGCAATACTGGCTGTTTGCCTGAAGCAACGCATTAATATCCTGCAAAAGAACCTTATACTATTCTTTGGCGGAATGGGCCTATTCATCGGAGGATTAGTGTGGTTATTCAAGTCATTGAACCAAGAACAGGTGTCTCTCTATTCCACTTTATTTGCCAACACATTGCTGTTTACCATTATCTGCGGATTCATTATAAGCGGCATACGCAAGAAGATAAACGTATACGATACCTTTATCGAAGGAGCAAAAGAAGGATTTCATACGGCCGTTACCATCATACCTTATCTGGTAGCCATTCTGGTGGGTATAGGCGTATTTCGTGCATCAGGAGCAATGGACTTCATAATTGAAGGCATTCGTATAGGAATTAATTCATTGGGGATAAACACCGAATTTGTAGGAGCTCTGCCAACCATGCTGATGAAACCGCTCAGTGGAAGCGGAGCCAGGGGAATGATGCTGGACGCAATGAACACATACGGAGCCGACTCTTTTGTTGGGCGTCTGTCATCCATTGTACAAGGTTCGTGCGATACGACTTTCTATGTCGTTGCTCTATACTACGGAAGTGTAGGTATCCGGAATACGCGCTACACCGTACAGTGCGCTTTACTGGCAGATTTGGCCGGAGCTATTGCCGCTATCGCAATGGCATATCTGTTCTTCGGGTGATTGCAGGGCAATAAAACGGCATTGCGTATAACCGAATCGGAAGAATATCGTACTTTTGCAAAAAAAGAAACAATGATAGCTTACTTTGCCGAAGACATAAATTTGCCATCCATCCATCAGGAAGCCGTAAGCGGATGGGTGCGTGAGGTTGCTAAAACATATGGTAAAACCGTGGGGAATATCAGTTATATCTTTTGTTCGGACGAAAAGATACTGGAAGTAAACCGCCAATTCCTACAGCACGATTACTATACCGACATCATAACATTTGACTACACAAACGGGAACCGCATATCGGGAGATCTGTTTATCAGCCTCGATACGGTCAAGACAAATGCAGAAACTTTCCACACCAATTATGGAGAAGAACTTCACCGGACTATTATTCACGGAATACTGCATCTTTGTGGCATCAATGACAAAGGGCCAGGCGAGCGCGAAATCATGGAAGCCAACGAGAATAAAGCACTGGCAATCCTGCCCAAGGAATGTCGTATTTCATAACCTAACGTCTCTTTTATACAGCAACTACTTCTTTATAACGGCTAAACAAACCGGTATAGCCTTCTTACACTGTTGATTATACTCACCGTTACGATTTACTAAATTAAAACACAGCACTATTTAAGAAAAAGATCCTGTATAATTATTCTTTTGACCCGGGTCAAAATTAATTTCTTCCCAGGACAAAATTAATTATTAGCTTGGTAGAAATTAAATTCCGGCTGCTCAAAAGAATAAATTATCCTATACTTTGAAATAGATTCTCCTATATGCAAAAAGAAAAGTATAGATGTCTAAACCTACCCGAATCTGACTATCTTTGCAAAAGAAATATAGAGATTTACGACAATGACTTTTAATTATGACGTAATTGTAGTAGGTGCCGGACATGCAGGCTGTGAAGCGGCGGCGGCGGCGGCTAATCTGGGATCGAAAACGCTGTTGATAACAATGGACATGAATAAGATCGCCCAGATGAGTTGTAACCCTGCAGTAGGAGGAATAGCCAAAGGGCAAATCGTTCGCGAGATAGATGCCTTGGGTGGACAAATGGGAATAGTGACGGACAAAACCGCCATCCAGTTCCGCATGCTGAACCGAAGTAAAGGACCGGCAATGTGGAGCCCACGCGCTCAAAGTGACCGTGCACGCTTTATAGACTGTTGGAGAAGTATTGTTGAGAATACCGACAATTTGTTCATTTGGCAGGATATGGTAAACGAACTCATCGTAGAAAACGGGCGTGTATGTGGAGTACGCACCGGCATGCATGTAGAATTTAAAGCAGGAGCGGTAGTCCTTACAAACGGAACCTTCCTGAATGGCTTATTACATATCGGCCGTACTCAGATAAGAGGAGGACGCATTGCGGAACCGGCTTCAAAAGGTATCACCGAACAACTGGTATCGTTAGGCATAAAAGCAGAACGAATGAAGACCGGCACACCGGTACGCATTGATGGCCGGAGCATACACTTCGATGAAATGGGCGAACAGCCGGGCGAAACCGATTTCCATAAATTTTCATATCTTGACACGCCCCACCAAGTATTAAAGCAACTAAGCTGCTGGACAACCTATACAAACGAGGCTTGCCACGAAGTACTTCGCCAGGGGCTTCCCGATTCGCCACTATACAACGGGCAGATTCAAAGCATAGGGCCGCGTTATTGCCCCAGTATCGAGACAAAGATCATTACTTTTGCGGATAAAACGCAACACCAGCTATTCCTGGAACCGGAAGGAGAGACAACACAAGAATATTATCTGAACGGTTTCTCATCCTCTTTGCCTTTGGACATTCAGCTACGTGCTTTACAGCAAATACCGGCTTTCCGCGATATACAGATATATCGTCCGGGATACGCCATAGAATACGATTTCTTCGATCCTACACAGCTTAACCATAATCTGGAAACGAAGCAAATCAAGAATCTGTTCTTTGCCGGACAAATCAACGGAACCACCGGATATGAAGAGGCAGGCGGACAAGGGCTGATAGCCGGGATCAATGCGCACATCAACTGCCACGGCGGCGACTCGTTTATATTGGGACGAGACGAAGCCTACATTGGCGTTTTGATCGACGATCTTGTAACCAAGGGTGTAGACGAACCTTACCGCATGTTTACTTCGAGAGCAGAATACAGAATCTTGCTTCGTCAGGATGATGCCGATATGCGCCTTACCGAAAAGTCGCATAAGTTGGGACTGGCTACGCAGCACCGCTACGACCTGTTAAAAGAAAAGAAAGACAGCCGGGATGCTATTATCCAATTTTGCGAGAATTATTCCGTAAAGCCTCAATATATAAATGAGGGATTAGAGAAATTGGGGACAACTCCCCTAGCCCACGGTTGCAAACTGATCGATCTGATTGTGCGTCCTCAAACGACATTAACCAATATTGCAGAACTGGTTCCTGCTTTGCGTTCCGAATTGGACAAAGTTCCTGCTTCACGAAAAGAAGAAATTATCGAAGCTGCCGAAATATTAATTAAATACAGCGGCTATATCAAACGCGAACAAATCATAGCAGATAAAATAAACCGCCTGGAAAACATTCGTATCAAAGGTAAGTTCGACTATAATTCCATACAATCTCTATCCACAGAAGCACGCCAGAAGTTAACAAAGATAGATCCGGACACCATTGCTCAGGCAAGCAGGATTCCGGGAATATCGCCAAGCGACATCAATATTCTGCTGGTGCTTTTGGGAAGATAAGAAAAATATGCAAATTGTTCCACGTGAAACATTACTTCAGCAAACGTAGCTAAAAGACTGGGTTTGCGGAAGACAAAGGCAATAACAATGGCAATAGATAAAGAAACACATATTAAAACGATCCTCTCTGTCATCCCGGAAAAACCGGGATGCTACCAATACTTTGACGAAAAGGGAACTATAATATATGTAGGCAAAGCCAAAAACCTGAAACGCCGCGTATCTTCTTATTTCAACAAGGAACACGACAGCAACAAAACACGCGTACTTGTAAAGCAAATACGCGACATTAAATATATAGTGGTAGATACGGAAGAAGATGCTCTTTTGCTTGAGAATAATTTAATCAAGCAATATCGTCCGCGCTACAACGTTTTGCTGAAAGACGACAAAACCTATCCTTCTATCGTAGTAAAGAATGAATATTTTCCACGCGTATTCCAAACAAGAAACATTATACGTGACGGATCGCAATACTATGGCCCCTATCCTTCCCTGTTTACGGCTAAAGTAATGCTGCAAATGCTAAAGGAACTTTATCCGATACGCACCTGCAAATATCCCCTTACACCGGAATCTATTCGCGAAGGACGCTATAAGATTTGCCTGGAATATCACATCAAACGCTGCAAAGGCCCTTGTGAAGGACTACAAAGCTGGGAAGAATACCAAAAGAATATCTCCGAAATAAAAGAAATATTACGCGGAAATATTTCGCAGATAAGCAAGATGCTATATGAAGAAATGCAGACACTTGCCGGAGAATTGAAGTTTGAAGAAGCTCAGAAGGTAAAAGAAAAGTACGAAGTTATAGAAAATTATCGGGCTAAGTCTACCGTTGTAACACCTATGTTGCACAATATAGATGTATTTTCTATTGCAGAAAACGAAAATTCGGCTTATATCAATTTCATGCATATCGGCAACGGTGCAATAGTCCAAGCTTACACATTTGAATACAAGAAGCGGCTGGATGAATCGAAAGAAGAGCTTCTAAGTTTAGGCATCATAGAAATGCGGGAACGATTTAAGAGCACAGCACGCGAAATAATTGTACCTTTTGAATTGGAAATGGAGCTTGGCAACATAACCTTTACTATCCCACAGCGGGGAGACAAGAAGAAACTGTTGGAACTATCAGAAATGAACGTAAAACAATTCAAGGTAGACCGCCTGAAACAATCCGAGAAACTAAATCCGGAGCAACGTACTACGCGCATTTTAAAGGAGATTCAGGATGCTCTGCATCTGCCCAAATTACCTGCACACATCGAATGTTTTGACAACTCCAACATACAAGGAAGCGACGCAGTTGCAGCTTGTGTCGTATTTAAGATGGGAAAACCTTCAAAAAAGGATTATCGTAAATACAATATCAAAACAGTTGTTGGCCCGGACGACTACGCTTCCATGAAAGAAGTTGTACGCCGCCGTTATCTACGTGCCAAAGAAGAAAATACTCCCCTGCCCGACCTGATTATAACAGACGGAGGCAAAGGGCAAATGGAAGTTGTACGTTCCGTTATTGAAGACGAACTACAGCTTACTATTCCAATAGCAGGATTGGCAAAGGACGGAAAACATCGTACATCGGAACTGTTATTCGGATTTCCACCGGAGACGATAGGCATGCAGCTAAACAGCCCTCTGTTTCATCTTCTGACGCGCATGCAGGACGAAGTACACCGTTTCGCCATCTCTTTCCATAAAGATAAGCGAAGCAAAACCCAGGTCGCCTCAGAATTGGATAGTATAAAAGGCATCGGTGAAAAGACAAAAACCGTACTTTTACGTCAATATAAAAGTGTAAAACGCATCAGGGAAGCCGATTTTGAGGAGCTAAAGAAGCTAATAGGCGAAGCCAAAGCAAAGATTTTAAAGGAAGGATTATTCGTAAATCAATAAAAAGAGAAAAATATATAAGATGAGAACAGTAACACAACGCGTACAATATGCTTCGGTAACGATTGACGGGCAACTGAAATCGAAAATCGGAAAAGGATTGCTAGTCCTTGTAGGCATTGAAGATCGCGATACGCAGGAAGACATTGAATGGCTTTGCAAAAAGATAGCAAACCTGCGCATATTTGATGATGAAAACGGAGTAATGAACCATTCAGTAACAGAAATTCAGGGAGAAGTCATGGTAGTAAGCCAGTTTACACTGCATGCGTCTACAAAAAAGGGAAACCGCCCCTCCTACATCCATGCTTCCAAACCAGACTTTGCCATCCCGATGTATGAGGCTTTCTGTGCCGAAATGGGTATCCAACTGGGCAAAGAAGTAGCCACAGGGACGTTTGGTGCCGACATGAAGATTGAACTATTAAACGACGGGCCTGTTACTATTCTTATAGACTCGCAAAACAAAGAATGACAAATGGCGGAAATAACTATACAAGAAGCTCAACAAAAGGTTGACAATTGGATTAAGACTTACGGAGTTCGCTACTTCAATGAGCTTACCAACATGACGATTCTTACCGAAGAAGTAGGCGAACTGGCACGTATCATGGCACGTACTTATGGCGAACAATCGTTTAAGGAAAGCGACAAGCACCGGGATCTGGGCGATGAAATGGCCGATGTTCTTTGGGTACTACTTTGCCTGGCCAATCAAACGGGCGTAGATCTGACTGCAGCCTTCGAGAAGAATTTACAAAAGAAAACCAATCGCGATAAAGAACGACATATCAACAATAAAAAATTATAATTTATGGCACACGAACATACCCACGACTGTGAGTGCGGACACGATCATGAAACCTCTCACGCAGACAAGTATCACGAAGCATTCAATAAGTTTGAACCGGCTCAACCGGAGGAACAGATTAAAGCAACTATAGATAAACTGATTGAAAAGAATTACAAAGCCAACTTCACCCCTGAAGTGTTAAAATTCATACACGGTTGCATCGATCTCACCTCTCTTACAAGCTTAGATACAAAAGAAAGCATCTGGCAGATGGTAGAACAGGTAAATGATTTTGAAGGAACCCGGCCCGATGTTCCGAATGTAGCAGCCATCTGTACCTATCCCCTGTTTGTTGAGACTGTAAAGCAAGCACTAACAGCACAAGAGGTAAAAATAGCTTCTGTAGCCGCTGGTTTTCCCGCTTCACAGACCTTTGCAGAAGTAAAGATTGCAGAGGTTGCCATGGCCGTTATGGAAGGAGCTGACGAAATAGATGTAGTACTGAATCTGGGGTATTTCATGGAAGATAATTTCGAGGAACTAGCAGAAGAACTGCAAGAAATAAAAGAAAGTTGCCGAGAAGCTCATCTGAAAGTTATTCTGGAGACTGGTGCTTTGGCAACAGCCGATAACATCCGGAAGGCATCCATATTGGCCATTTATAGTGGTGCTGATTTCATTAAAACATCAACAGGCAAAGGATATCCGGGAGCAACCCTGGAAGCTGTATATACGATGTGCAAAGTCGTAAAAACATACGAATCTATCGCCGGAAAGAAGGTCGGAATTAAAGTATCAGGTGGTGTACGCACTTCCGAAGAAGCCGTTAAATATTATACCATAGTAAAAGAAATATTGGGAGAAGAATGGCTCACCAAAGATTTATTCCGTATCGGAGCCAGTAGTCTGGTTGCTGATATACAAAAGCATTTGATTTTAACATAAAAAACTATATTACAAACATTTAACACACAACAAGGCTAAAACAACCCCTTGTCTGCATTTAAACAAAAAAAGGTCGGCAACTTCATCAAAAAAGTTGCCGGCCTTTTTCATTTTCCTTGCCTCCCCTTTTAGAGACAGGCAAGCATCTTATTTCTTTCCGAACCGGAACTTATATCCAACCGATAGAGAGAGCAGAAAATTCTTTGTTCCTTCTGCATTCAAATTATCCGTACAACCTTGCATGTAGCCCAAGGAAGCCAAATACTGACCATATTCAACACCAAGTTCCAGGGCAACACCTAAATCCTGGCGGGTAGCAACTTCTCCACGGATATAATCATTATCCGGTTTTCCAAAGGTATTAACCGACACGGATATACCATCCATTTTCACCGTTGTTTTACCGAATAATCCGACTCCATAATAAGGGCCCGCATTAATTTTGAGAACGGTATTAGTAGCACATGGTATGCGGAAAGAAGCATAAAGAGGAATATCCAGCCAGTAACCGGTAACAGACCCTTTGATTCCTGAATAGACTTTAGTATTTGCCCCACGTCCATTCAGCAAAAGTCCAGGTTGCAAATGAAAATAACGGCTTAGCTTAATATCTCCCAGAACACCCAGATTTGCTCCCGGCCTTATACGCGATCCTTCAGCATTCAGATAAGTAGAAAGATTCAGACCGGCACGTACATCTATTCCTTGTGCCTTTATTAATTGGGAACAAAACAGGCATATTATTAGCCCTACAAATAATTTTTGCCTCATAAATAAGTAAACTAAAGAAAGTCAATTTTATTTTTTTCGATTCATCACATAATCGGCCAAAAGGAATAACCCGTCGCGGGCTGCTGATTCAGGTAGTTCATCCAGAACGGAAACAGCCTTTTCGTGAAACTCCTTCATGCGTTTTCCGGCATATTCAATACCACCGTTTACTTTAGCAAAATCGATCAAAGCATCTATGTTTTCCGCAGAAAAATCCTTTGATAAGATTATCCTTAAATAAGGAGCAGCTTCTTTTTCATTTGTCCGCAAAGCATACAATAAAGGCAATGTAACCTTTCCTTCGCGGATATCGTTACCTGTAGGTTTTCCGATATTAGCTTCTTTAAAATAGTCAAATATATCATCCTTAATCTGGAAACAATAGCCCAGATATTCACCAAAACGACGACAAATTGATATGGTTTCAGCGGATGCACCGGAAGAAATTGCACCGATTTCGGTACAGGCAGAAAGTAAAGTTGCCGTTTTCTTTTTAATAACCTGCATGTAGCAAGCTTCATCCAGTATACTCTCTTCCGCAGTTTCGAGCTGTTTGATTTCCCCCTCCGACAAGTCGCGTCCAAGATTAGAGACAATGCCGATTATACGAAGATCACCGGTTTGGATAGAACGGATCAAGGCCGTAGAAAGAACATAATCGCCTACAAGTACAGATATGCGGTTGTCAAAAATTGCATTCAGCGACGGCACTCCCCTACGTTGTTTCGTTTCATCTATTACATCATCATGAATAAGGGTTGCCGTGTGGAGCAGCTCCAGTAAAACAGCAGAGTTAATCGTGTTTTCGTTTACTTGTCCGCAAGCCTTGGCAGCAAGAAGCACAAGTAAAGGGCGGACATGCTTACCGGTAGAATTCAATATTGTATCAATAGCCGACTGCAAACGGCGGGTTTCACTGCATAGTGAAGCGGCAAAGTCATCATTAAATTGTTTAAACTCGGTCGCAACTGGTTCTGCTATTTTCCTTATATCATCCATAATCTGTTCAAAGATTCGCAAAAGTAACAAAAACTATCGAGTAAGCGACTTTTTTCGTACATTTACCAAGATTTTGTCCCACTAAAACGTGTTAAAAGCAATGAAGTTATTCCTCATAGATGCATACGCATTGATTTATCGGTCGTATTACGCTTTCATAAAGATTCCGCGCATTAATTCCAAGGGAGTTAATACCTCCGCTATTTTCGGTTTTATAAATAGTCTAGAAGATATTTTGAAGCGTGAAAACCCAACCCATATAGCAGTAGCATTCGACCCACACGGACCTACATTCCGGCACGAAGCTTACGAACAATACAAAGCGCAACGGGAAGAAACGCCAGAAGTAATCAAGCAGTCTGTGCCCATCATTAAGAATATAATCAAGGCATACAATATCCCGATCCTGGAAGTAGCCGGTTATGAAGCAGACGATGTAATAGGAACAATTGCCAAACAAGCAGCCAAAGAAGACTTCGATGTATATATGATGACACCGGACAAAGATTATGGACAGCTGGTAGAAGATCATATTTTCATGTACCGTCCCCGTTTTGGAGGCGACTACGAAATAATGGGAGTGCCAGAAGTGTTAAATAAATACGGGCTCACTTCTACTGAACAGGTCATTGATTTGCTGGGGCTCATGGGAGATACATCGGATAATATTCCCGGATGTCCGGGCGTTGGAGAAAAGACTGCCCAAAAACTGCTTACCGAATTTGGTACTATAGAAAACCTGCTTGCCAATACCGACAAGCTAAAAGGTGCACAAAGAATAAAGGTGGAAAAAAATGCAGAGCAAATTCGTTTCTCAAAATTCCTGGCAACAATTAAAACGGATGTTCCCATTCAATTTGATGCAAATCTATATATTCGCGAAAAACCGGATGTAGAACAACTGACGAAAATATACACCGAACTGGAATTTAGGACCTTTATCAACAAACTTTCCGAAGAAGTTAAAAAACCTTTACCAAAACAACCTCTTCAAGGCGATCTCTTTGGCTTATTTGAAGTCGAGACTACGAGTGCTTCAAAATATTCAACTCTCGCAGACTTAAGATCAATCTCCCATAAGTATTATATTGCTGATACAGAGCAAAAACAAAACGATTTAGCAAGCTTTTTAGAGAATCAGGAATTTTTCGCATTTGACACGGAAACAGATAATATCGATCCTCTAAACGCCGGGCTGGTAGGCATGTCGTTCGCAGTAAAAGAAAATGAGGCATGGTATGTCCCTGTTCCGGAAAATTCCATTGAAGCTGATAAAGTAGTAAGCCGCTTCTCCCCTGCCCTGGAAAATGAAAAAATACAAAAGATAGGACAAAATATCAAATTCGATATTCTGGTACTTCGAAAATACAGAGTAAAAGTAGCTGGTCCGTTATTCGATACAATGATAGCCCACTACTTATTAAATCCGGAATTGCGCCACGGCATGGATTATCTGGCAGAGACCTATCTCAAATATAAACCGATCCCCATTGAAGAACTGATAGGTACAAGAGGCAAGAAGCAGCTATCCATGCGTGACGTCCCTCTCTCCAAAATATCCGAATACGCAGCCGAAGATGCTGACGTTACACTTAAACTCCGCAACTATTTTGCTCCCGAGCTAAAAAAGGAAGGTATCGACTCATTATTTTACGATATAGAAATGCCTCTAATATATGTATTAACAGATATGGAAGCAACAGGAGTAACGATAGACACCATCGCATTAAAGCAATCTTCGGAAGAGCTTTCTATTGTCATGGTAGCATTGGAAAAGGAAATATATGAAATGGCAGGCAAAAAGTTCAACATTAACTCTGCCCGTCAGGTAGGAGAAATCCTTTTCGACCATCTGAAAATAGAAGAAAAGGCAAAGAAGACAAAAACCGGTAACTACAGCACCAGCGAAGATATATTGGAAAAGATGCGTGGTAAGCACCCTATCATAGGTAAATTACTTGAATACCGGGGACTGAAAAAGCTACTTAGTACTTATATAGACGCCCTACCCGAGCTAATCAGGCCCACATCAGGGAAAATACATACATCCTATAATCAGGCAGTAACAGCTACAGGGCGCCTTAGTTCCACCAACCCAAATCTCCAGAACATACCGGTTCGCGACGAGTTGGGACGTGAAATCCGCAAGGCCTTTACCGCGGATAATACGAACTGTATTTTCTTTTCTGCCGATTATTCACAGATCGAATTACGTATTATGGCCCATTTAAGCAACGATCAGCACATGATTGATGCTTTCTGCAGCGGAGCTGATATTCATGCTGCTACGGCCGCTAAAATATACGGAGTACCCCTTGAAGAAGTTACCAGCGATATGCGCCGCAAAGCAAAAACAGCCAACTTCGGTATTATCTATGGAATTTCCATATTCGGTCTATCAGAAAGACTAAACATTCCGCGTGCGGAAGCAAAAGAACTGATTGACGGTTATTTCCAGAGCTATCCCCGTATAAGAGAATACATGGATGAAAGTATTGCCAATGCGAAAGAAAAAGGATACGTAGAAACAATCTTCAAGCGTAAACGTTTCTTGCCGGACATAACCTCTCACAATGCTATTGTCAGAGGTTATGCCGAACGAAATGCCATCAACGCTCCTATCCAGGGAAGCGCAGCCGATATTATAAAGGTAGCAATGATACGTATATTCAACCGCTTTGAGAAAGAAAAACTCAAAAGCAAAATGATCCTTCAGGTACATGACGAACTTAACTTCAACGTCTACAAAGACGAATTAGAAACAGTAAAACAAATCGTACTGGAAGAAATGGAAGGTGTTATCAAACTTCAAGTTCCTCTCATAGCAGACTGTGGAGAAGGCACAAACTGGCTGGAAGCACATTAATATTATCATTACAACAACACAATTATATAAGTATACAAATACCCTGTCTATGTTCGTTACACCTCACAGGCAGGGCTGGTGCTTCGTATCAATCACGAAAACTACATCAAATCACCAAGAAACACACTTTTCCTTATGATGAACTTTGACAAATAATCTGTACATTTGCAGCCTCAGGTCAAGATTATTAAATAATTAAATTACAATAAATGGCATTACAATGTGGTATCGTAGGTCTTCCCAATGTAGGGAAATCTACTCTTTTCAACTGCTTATCAAATGCAAAAGCACAATCGGCAAACTTTCCGTTTTGCACAATAGAACCGAATGTAGGCGTTATTACCGTTCCTGATGAACGTTTGAATAAACTGGCGGAACTGATCAACCCGAAACAGATAGTTCCCACCACAGTAGAAATCGTAGACATTGCCGGCCTCGTAAAAGGAGCCAGCAAGGGTGAAGGGTTGGGTAACAAGTTTCTGGCTAATATACGCGAAACTGATGCCATCCTTCATGTATTGCGCTGCTTTGACGACGAAAATATTGTACATGTAGATGGTACTGTAGATCCTGTACGCGATAAGGAAATTATTGATGCCGAACTGCAAATAAAGGATTTGGAAACCATTGACAGCCGTATTGCAAAAGTACAGAAACAAGCTCAAACAGGTGGCGATAAGCAGGCTAAACAGGCCTACGAAGTACTTCTAAAATACAAGGAAGCACTAGAACAAGGCAAAAGTGCCCGCACAGTCACTTTCGAGACTAAAGACGAACAGAAAATTGCCCGCGAACTGTTCTTGCTAACCAGCAAACCGGTTATGTATGTTTGCAATGTAGACGAAGCCAGTGCCGTAAACGGTAACAAATATGTAGAGGCCGTACGCGAAGCTGTAAAAGACGAAAATGCAGAAATACTAGTAGTAGCAGCCAAAATCGAGAGCGAAATAGCTGAATTCGAAACGTATGAAGAACGCCAGATGTTCTTACAGGAAATCGGCCTGGAAGAATCGGGTGTTAACCGCCTGATCAAAGCCGCCTATCACCTGTTGAACCTACAGACTTACCTGACTGCAGGTGTACAGGAAGTACGTGCCTGGACATTCGAAAAGGGATGGAAAGCCCCACAATGTGCCGGTGTTATCCATACCGATTTTGAGAAAGGTTTTATCCGTGCAGAAGTAATCAAGTACGACGACTATATTTCATACGGATCGGAAGCCGCAGTGAAGGAAGCCGGAAAAATGAGCGTGGAAGGCAAAGACTACGTTGTACAGGACGGCGACATTATGCATTTCAGATTCAACGTCTGATAGCTCGGCAAAACTGACTAGTCCTAAATAACCGTTACGGTTATTTAGGACTAGTCAGTCATTCATAGTTATGATTTCATCAAACCATAACTATGATTCTAAAAAATCATAACGGAGATATTAATCGACCAGTTCCCCGGATGCTATATGATAGAAGTAAAAAAGAAACCAACCATGTCAATTACTTTCTATATTCAGACGGCATGACACCCGTACTCTTTACAAATGCACGTCTGAAGGTACTTATTGAATGAAAACCCGAACGTTCGGCTATCTCCTGGATACTGGTCATAGGCTCGGCTTCCAGCAAACGTTTACTCTCTTCTACCCTGAACCTATTTACATAATCGGAAAATGAACAGCCCAATTCTTTATTGAATAATTGAGACAAATAAGAACGGCTAATCGGAAATACACGTTGGAGGTCTGTAAGGCGTAAATCTTCCCTTAGATAAGGTTTTTCTTTCTCAAACCAGATATTCACCTCTTCAACATAACGTTTATTCAGTATTGAATGTTGGTCGTCGTCCTCTTCTTCATCATAGGGAATATCCCAACCTTTTTCAAAAGAATGATCTAAGTGAATAACTTTAAGAAATAATGCTTTATAAAAGAAATAATACCATACTATAAGAAGTACCGCTTTATCTATTACATACAATACAGGTCTGTCTGTTAATAAAAGAATCAAATAAAAGACATATAAAATAACCAATATGAACATAATTTTCTTTAGCCAATTCAGATCATATTCTTCCGGGTCGGCAACATTCTCACTTAAATATTTTGTAAACCCTTTGCTGTATTTTAATACAAGATAAATAGGTAAAGCCATATAGAACAGCGTAAACAATAATAGTAGTATCCTTAAAACCATATCTATATTAAAATGGATAAATACATCTTCCAATGTATAATAGACATGTATTTCACTTCCGGACAATCTGTAAATAAAAAAAGCCAGACCTCCCGTAAAAACAGGACTAATAAAGTAAAGAATACGTCTTAAAGTCAAATAACCAGGACGGAGAACTTCTATCACATAACAAGCCAAGCTTGCACTTACCAAACAGCCGCTAAAAAGTATATCCGGATCAAATACCTCTTTTGCATTATCTACATACAAATTCACAGATATGCGAACAGCTGCCAAAAAAGCCCAAAGAAACATACTCCATCCCAAAATACGCTTTGCACGGTTATCACGGGCTCTCAACAATAAAGTAAATCCTCCAAAAATGCAGAACCCCAATATTTGCAAACTTAATAAGAATTGAATTTTATCCAACATAATAGTAACTCCCTCTTGCTATTTAAACAAATTAATCCATTAAATGTTTGATTTGCACTCTAATCAGACAATATGAAGCTTCCAGATTATTTGAACCATTCTTTTTTATACCATTTCATCGTCAATTTATATTTATTGCTCCTCCCTTTTATCTGGACTACCCGAAATTTGCATTCGTAACAATTACGCAAAAATAGAATAAAACAATGAAAAAGTTACTATTATTTATGATCCTGGCAATAGGTGTTTTCAGTTGTTCGGAAGACAACAATCTGATACCTGCAGATCGTCTTGGGTCCAAAGAAAAGCCACTAAATATTTATACAACTGTATTAACAACAAAAGCTCCATATTTAATACAAGAGTTCAAAGATAAAACGGTCATCGGGTTGCATGTAACAGACGGTAACGTAAATAATGTATATCGTAAAATAACCGACTATAAAAATGTGAAAGCAGTAGCAAACATGGAAAACAACAAATTGTTTTGGAGACAGGATCCTGAAATATTTCTTAATAAGGAAGAAACAACCGTATATGCTTATTATCCTTATATGTCTCAAAGCAATTTTGATGCAACACGTATTCCTGTAAAAATTTGTCCGGATGCTTCCCAGACCGATGATTACATGTATGGTACACATGCAACTGGGCAAAAAGCTGTTAATAGCGTATCTCCAATAGCTATGTTAACCATGAATCATGCCTTATCTCTTATTTCTTTTGAGGTAAAGCTCAATAAAAAGACAGATTGTTACCTGCTAAGTGCCATTCAATTAGGCAACAAAGCAGGAGGAACAAGCTTTTACAGCGAGGGAACTATGGATATAGTGTCCGGTAAAATCACTGGTTCGGCAGGTATAAACGCTTCCACCAGATTAACTTTAGCTTGTCCGACAGAACTAACAACAACATTTTCTAGTCCGGTGCAACTGATGGTAATTCCAACCTCCGAAACCATTCTCAAAGGAGACATTGAAGCATTATTTATAATTAACAATAAAACCTATAAATATCAGATACCTACAGAAACTAAGTGGAAAAAAGGATATAAATACCTATATCAAATGATTTTCGACGGAAAATCTATAGTGCTTGATAAAATTTCAAATGACAACTGGATTCCGGGAAAATAATGTTGTTTACATAAACCGGCTTTGTCCATATTTTTAATTTTAGGTTATCACACTCTCTCAACTTATCGCCAACACACTCTTCTATTTGACTATAGCTTGGACAAAGCCGGTTCTTATACCAAGAAAATCAAAACATTTACGATTTACAACCCAAAAACTTGTTATTTTCACAATTTAATTAAATGACAATCCATACTTTAACAAAATGTCATCAAAAAGTCATTTCAACAGAAGTCTTATTATTCAAGCTCTTATTCGTCAATTCGACATATACAACCGTCTATCATACTATTTGATAGAAACATAGATCACATTTAAATGTTAACTATAATGTGAAAAGTTCTGAAAAACCCCAATAAAATGAACAAATTATTATTAATAGTCTTATTACTGACTATAATTACCAGTTGCTCTGATGAGTACAATCTTTCATCTTATGCCAAAGGTACGCACCAGAAAAAGCTCTGTATTACTACAAAAATTCTTTCGACCAAGTCTATTACTCTTACAGAACAGTTTTCTGCCGGTTCAACCATGGGACTTTACATCACATCAGAGAAAAAAGAGGATTTACGTACAGGAAATTGTAAATTCAAAAATGTGAAAGCTTTGGCCATCAATTCTACAGACAAGGCTATAAAATGGAAACTTCTCCCGGAGGTTTACCTGAAAGATACTGAAATGCTAAAAATATATGCTTATCATCCTTATCAAAATAATCATCTAGCAACACACATACCTATTTATATTTCCCCTGTAGCCTCATTAACAAAAGACTATATGTATGGAAAACTGGCAAAAGGACATAAACCTGTAAACATTTATTGTCCTTATGTTTTACTTTCCATGCGGCATGCTTTATCGCTGATAGAATTTCAAATCAAACTGAATAAAAATATTTCCGGTTTGCAGAAACTTAATGCTATTCAAATCGGTAATAAAGCCGGAGGTAATATGTTACACAATAAAGGAACATTGGATGTCACAACAGGAAATATTACTTATTGTAACAACTCATCTAATGTATCAACCATTTTAAGAACAGACCATTTTATTCCATTAAAGCATGAATTATACGAAAAACATAAAATATTAGTCATGCCTACTGATCATCCTACAATTAATAAAGGGGATATAGAAATACTTTTTATCATTAACGAAAAATCATATAAATATCTGATACCGGAACAAACCCAATGGAAAAAAGGACACAAATATTTATATGAATTTCTGTTTAACGGAAAAGATATAGTATTAGAAAAACTGACAATTACAAATTGGCATTTTAAATATAATAAGGACTCTCTTTTTCCTACAAATAACAGATAATTAAACTATTTATCAATCTGGAACTTTTCAAAAATACCCGGATAAAGATACTACTATATCCGGGTACAAAACATATATTATCTATTTACTGCAAAATTCCGGATCAGATATTCCGTCTCTGTAGCAGTTTTCTATTCCTGTTCCATAATTATTTTCCTGTAATAATCTTCTTTATTTCGCTCAATTTATTCAAAGCTTCCAATGGGGTAAGGTTGTTCACATCCAAGTTTTTAATCTCATCCCTCACCTGGCTTAAAACAGGATCATCCAATTGGAAAAAGTTTAGTTGGTATCCTTCCGCAGCCGAAGCAATTTCTTTCACCGGTTTTCCGCTTATGCCATCCTGGCGATTTTCGGTTTCCAATTGTTTCAATATCTCATTGGAACGTTTAACAATACTTTTTGGCATACCAGCCATTTTGGCTACATGAATACCAAAACTATGTTCACTCCCACCCGGTACCAACTTACGTAAAAATATAACTTTATTACTCACTTCCTTAACCGAAACATTGTAGTTTTTAATACGCCTGAAAGAACGTTCCATTTCATTCAATTCATGATAATGGGTAGCAAATAAAGTTTTGGCACGGGTATTCGGATGTTCATGAATATATTCGACAATAGCCCATGCTATCGAAATTCCATCATACGTACTTGTACCACGTCCCAATTCATCAAATAATACCAAACTACGGGATGAAAGATTATTCAAAATATCGGCAGCTTCGTTCATTTCCACCATGAATGTAGATTCACCTACAGAAATATTATCCGAAGCCCCCACACGTGTAAATATTTTATCAACAATACCGATCAAAGCACGTTCTGCAGGTACAAAACAGCCAATCTGAGCCATTAATGTTATTAATGCCGTCTGGCGAAGCAAAGCTGATTTACCGGCCATATTAGGTCCCGTAATAATAATGATCTGTTGTTTTTCATCATCCAGATAAACATCATTTGCGATATAAGGTTCTCCTAACGGCAATTGCTTTTCAATTACCGGATGACGTCCCTGTTTGATATCAATGACATCCGAATCATTTACTATCGGGCGAATATACTTATTACATTCTGCAACCTTTGCAAAAGATAATAAACAATCTATCCGTCCGATCAGATTTGCATTTACCTGAATAGGCGGTATATATTCTGTCAATGCCAATACCAGTTCATTAAAAAGGCGACTTTCCAATGAAAGTATTTTTTCTTCCGCACCCAGTATTTTCTCTTCGTACTCTTTCAGTTCTTCCGTGATATAGCGCTCGGCATTTACTAAAGTCTGTTTACGGATCCATTCCGCCGGTACTTTATCCTTATGGGTATTGCGCACTTCTATATAATAGCCAAAAACGTTATTAAAGGCTATTTTAAGGCTTGGTATACCCGTTTTCTCCACCTCACGCTGCTGTATCTTCAACAAATAATCTTTTCCCGAATAGGCAATAGAACGAAGTTCATCAAGTTCTTCATTAACACCTTTGGCAATAATACCTCCTTTATTAATTAACGATGGAGGATCGTTATTTATCTCTTTCTCTATTCTATTCCGAATCAGAGCACACGCATTCAATTGTTCTCCTATACGGCATAAACTAGGCTCTTCACTTCCCATACAAGCCTCTTTAATCGGCTCAATCGCACGTAAAGCGACTTTTAATTGAACAACTTCACGCGGAGAAACACGTCCAACAGCTACTTTGGAGATAATACGTTCCAAATCTCCTATTTGTTCTAATTGAGTATCAAGTAGCTCTTTCAAATCCGGATGACGGAAAAAATGCTCCACTACATCCTGGCGCTCCTGAATAGGTTTTACATCTTTCAATGGAAATAAAATCCAACGGCGAAGCATACGTGAACCCATAGGAGAAACTGTTTTATCAATTACATCCAACAAGCTTGTACCTTCATCATTCATGGTACTTGCCAACTCAAGGCTACGAACTGTAAACTTATCCAATCGTACATAACGATCTTCTTCTATACGCGAAAGAGAGGTAATATGCGAAATATGTGTATGTTGGGTTTGATCAAGATAATACAAAATTGCTCCCGAAGCTATTACTCCAAATCTCAAATGCTGAACACCAAATCCTTTCAGATTTTTCGTTTCAAAATGTTTAAGCAAACGATCTTCTGCTGCTTCCTGAGTAAATATCCAGTCCTCTAATTCGAAAACAAAAAAACGAGGGCCAAAACATTCTTCAAAATGCTTTTTATTATTCCGTTCAATCAAAACTTCTTTGGGAGAAAAATTATTCAGTAACTTATCAATATAATCCGGCGTACCTTCTGCAGTAAGAAATTCACCTGTAGATATATCTAAAAATGCTATACCACATACATCTTTATTAAAATGAATGGCAGCTAAAAAATTATTTTCCTTATGATTTAAAATATTGTCATTGATAGAAACGCCTGGAGTTACCAGTTCGGTAACTCCACGTTTCACCAATTTTTTAGTCATTTTCGGATCTTCCAACTGATCACATATAGCCACTCGTTTACCGGCACGAACCAATTTAGGAAGATATGTATCTAAAGCATGATGAGGAAAACCAGCCATTTCCACATGCTGACCAACCCCATTAGCCCGTTTTGTCTGTACAATTCCCAATATTTCGGAGCCTACAACCGCATCTTCTCCATACATTTCATAAAAGTCGCCTACACGAAATAAAAGAATCGCATCCGGATGTTTTGCCTTTACATCAAAATACTGCTTCATCAACGGGGTTTCCACTATCTTTGCCACTGCCATTTATTTTTAGACATTTGTTACGAATGCAAAGGTAGCATTTTTTAGAATAAGGTTAATTCTATTTATTATTATCCGTTTACGCGTTTATAATCAGCAAGGAAAGTAGCCAATCCACTATCCGTAAGCGGATGTTTCAGCAGACCTTTAATAGCTGCCAAAGGACAGGTAGCTACATCGGCACCCGCTTCCACACACTGAATAATATGTTGAGTGTTTCGAATAGAAGCTGCAAGAACTTGCGTTTCATATTCATAGTAAGTATACATCTCCACAATCTTGCGAACCAATTCTATTCCGTCACTCGCAATATCATCTAATCTGCCCACAAACGGAGACACATAAGTAGCTCCCGCTTTAGCAGCAAGCAAAGCTTGTCCTACAGAAAAGACTAATGTACAATTTGTTCGTATTCCCCTTTCACTAAAATACTTTATAGCTTTAATACCATCTTCTATACAAGGAACTTTTACCACAATGTTAGAATGAAGAGAAGCAAGTTCTTCTCCTTCCTTTACCATTTCCCCAAAATCTGTAGAAATAACTTCGGCACTTACATCTCCATGTACTATTTCACATATCTGAAGATAATGTTTTCGTTGATTTACTACTCCTTTGATACCTTCTTTGGCCATCAACGAAGGATTAGTTGTCACACCATCCAATACTCCTAATTCATTAGCTTCCCTTATTTGATCTAAGTTGGCCGTGTCAATAAAAAATTTCATAGCATTTCAATTTATATGTTATTTTATATATAACCCGCCTAAGTTATCATAAGTTTCTGTATAATTGACAAAAAACGACCTCATATTTATCTTACCAATGATATTCTTTCTAAAGAAATAAAAATCTACTGCAACGAAACCACGTACACAGATAGGCTATATTAAATAAATAAAATAACTAACTTTGTGACCTCAAACAGAAAAAGATAAATAAACAACAACATATTATGGAATACAATTTCAGAGAAATCGAGAAAAAATGGCACGAGTACTGGATTGCCAACGAGGTTTATAAAGTCAAAGAAAATGATAATAATAAACCTAAAGGTCATTATTATGTATTGGATATGTTCCCCTACCCTTCCGGTGCAGGGTTACATGTAGGCCATCCGCTCGGTTATATTGCTTCTGATATTTATTCACGTTTTAAAAGATTACAAGGTTTCAACGTATTACATCCCATGGGATATGATGCCTATGGATTACCTGCGGAACAATATGCTATCCAGACAGGACAACATCCGGAAGTAACCACAAAAAATAACATTGCCCGTTATCGTGAACAAATGGACAAAATAGGCTTTAGTTATGATTGGAATCGTGAAGTACGCACCTGCGAACCGGGTTATTATAAATGGACACAATGGGCATTTATTCAAATGTTTAACAGTTACTATTGTAATGATGAAAAACAAGCCCGGCCTATTTCTGAATTAATTGAAGCTTTTGAGGCTGTGGGAACCGACGGTATGAATGTTGCCTGTAGCGAAGAACTAAGTTTTACAGCAGATGAATGGAAAGCTAAAAGCAAAAAAGAAAAAGAAGAAATATTAATGAATTATCGTATTGCCTATCTGGGTGATACAATGGTAAACTGGTGTCCCAAGTTAGGAACAGTATTAGCTAATGATGAAGTAAGCGAAGGTCTTTCTATTCGCGGTGGTTATCCTGTAGAACAAAAAGTAATGCGTCAGTGGTGTTTGCGCGTATCAGCTTATGCGCAACGTTTATTAGATGGATTAGATACGATAGACTGGACAGATTCATTAAAAGATACGCAACGTAACTGGATAGGTCGCAGTGAAGGTACAGAAGTACGTTTCAAGGTAAAAGACAGCGATCTTGAATTTACTATTTTTACTACCCGTGCCGATACGATGTTTGGTGTTACTTTCATGGTATTAGCTCCCGAAAGCGAATTGGTTGCACAAATGACTACCCCGGAACAGAAAAAAGCTGTAGATGAATATCTGGATCGTACGAAGAAACGTACCGAACGCGAACGCATTGCCGATCGTCAGGTAACCGGTGTATTCAGCGGTTCTTATGCTATCAATCCATTTACAGGTGAAGCCGTTCCGGTTTGGATCAGCGATTATGTACTGGCAGGTTATGGTACAGGTGCTATTATGGCCGTTCCGGCTCACGATAGCCGCGACTACGCTTTTGCTAAACATTTCGGCCTCGAAATCCGTCCGTTAATTGAAGGATGTGATGTTAGTGAAGAAAGTTTTGATGCAAAAGAAGGTATCGTATGCAACTCACCAAAAACCAGCGTAAGGCCATATTGCAGCTTATCGCTAAACGGATTAACCGTGAAAGAAGCTATTGCTGCAACAAAAAAGTTTGTAGAAGAAAATAATCTGGGACGTATAAAAGTAAACTTCCGTCTGCGCGATGCTATTTTCAGTCGCCAACGTTATTGGGGAGAACCATTCCCTGTTTACTATGATGCCGACGGAATGCCACAAATGTTGCCCGAAGAAGTACTTCCGTTACAATTACCGGAAGTAAGTAAATTTTTACCTACCGAAACAGGAGAACCTCCATTAGGGCATGCTACCAAATGGGCATGGGACAGTGCAAACAAAGCAATTGTAGAAACTACAAAAATAGACAATAAAACTATCTTCCCTCTCGAATTATGTACAATGCCTGGATTTGCCGGTTCATCAGCGTATTATTTGCGTTATATGGATCCACATAACAATAAGGCTTTAGTAGATAAACAAGTAGATGAGTATTGGCGTAATGTAGATTTATATATCGGAGGTACTGAACATGCCACCGGTCACTTAATTTATAGCCGTTTTTGGAACAAATTTTTATTTGATCTCGGACTCATTTGCGAAGAAGAGCCATTTAATAAACTAATCAATCAAGGTATGATCCAGGGACGCTCAAACTTTGTATATCGTATTAAAGATACGAACACATTTGTTTCCCTGAATTTAAAAAATCAATACGAAGTTACTCCGATTCATGTAGATGTAAATATCGTAAGTAACGATGTTTTGGATATTGAAGCTTTCCGCAATTGGAATCCTGAATACAAAAATGCCGAATTTATCCTTGAAAATGATAAATATATCTGCGGATGGGCTATTGAAAAGATGTCAAAATCTATGTTCAATGTAGTAAATCCGGATATGATTGTAGATAAATATGGAGCCGACACTTTACGTTTATATGAAATGTTCCTGGGTCCATTAGAACAATCCAAACCTTGGGATACAAACGGTATAGACGGTGTACATCGTTTTCTAAAAAAACTTTGGTTCCTGTTCTTTGGAAATACCGATAATTTGCAGGTTACCGATTCTGAGCCCACAGCCGAAGAATTAAAGTCATTGCACAAACTGATAAAAAAGGTAACATTTGATATTGAACATTTCTCTTATAACACATCTATAAGTGCCTTTATGATTTGTGTAAATGAACTAAACAGTTTAAAATGTAATAAACGCGCTATTCTTGAACCGCTTATTATCTTACTTGCTCCGTTTGCACCTCACATTTCGGAAGAATTATGGCATGTATTAGGACATAATACGACAATATGTGATGCTCAATGGCCCGAACATAAAGAAGAATATCTGAAAGAAAATTCTGTTACCTATGCTATTTCATTTAATGGAAAAGCACGTTTCAGTATGGAACTTCCGGCAGATATGCCTCGTGAAGAAGTAGAAAAAGCTGCTTTGAACCATGAAAGTTCTTCAAAATGGATGGAAGGTAAAACTCCCAAAAAGGTAATTGTAGTTCCGGGAAAGATCGTTAATATTGTAATTTGATGAATATAAAGAATTTTAATAAAATATACTATTCGGTACAGGACTACCTGATGATTATAGTCGGAACTCTATTATATGGTTTCGGCTTCAACGCTTTCATTCTTTCCAATGAAATCGTAACAGGTGGTGTAAGTGGTATTTGTGCTTTAATATTTTTTGCCACAAAAGGACTTATTCCTGTATCAGCTTCATACTTTGTTATCAATATTGTATTATTGATCGCCGCCTTAAAAATACTGGGATTCAAATTCCTTGTAAAAACCATATTCGGAGTATTTTCCCTATCCGCTTCATTGTCCTTTTTTGAATGGTTATTAGCAGGCAACCCTTTGTTGCATAACCAACCGTTTATGTCTATTATCATTGGTGCATTTCTATGCGGTTCAGGATTAGGACTTGTATTTTCAGCTAACGGGAGTACAGGAGGTACGGATATAATAGGGGCAATTGTCAATAAATACAAAAATATTTCTATCGGACGTGCTTTATTGTTTTGCGACTTTATTATCATCAGTTCATCTTATTTATTATTTCATGACATAGAAAAAATTGTATTTGGTTTTGTCGAAATGTTTGTAAGTAATTACATACTCGATCTTGTTTTAAATGGTAACCGGCAATCTGTACAATTTCTTATATTCTCACAAAAATATGATGAAATAGCCGATCGCATTATTCATGATTTAGGTCGTGGATGTACTATTTTAGATGGTGTTGGAGGTTATTCCAAAAAACCCGTCAAAGTAGTCGTCTTGTTAGCCAAAAAGTCTGAATCTGTTTCGATATTCAGGTTAGTGAAAGAAATAGATCATCAGGCATTCATTTCGCAAAGTATAGTAAGAGGAGTATACGGTGAAGGATTTGATCAGATAAAAACATAAAACAAATATCTTAAACAATTTAAGGCACTTCCATACGTTATATTGCTACATGGAAGTGCTTTTTTATTTATATCTGTAAATATATGAAACTAGTTTTTGCAACCAACAATTTACATAAGTTAGAAGAAGTCCGCAAAATAACGGATAATAATATAGAAATAGTTAGTCTGGCTGATATTAATTGTCATGATGATATCCCTGAAACAGCTGATACATTAGAAGGTAATGCCTTGCAAAAAGCCCGTTATATTAAAGAAAAATATGGCCATGATTGTTTTGCCGACGATACCGGATTGGAAGTAGAAGCATTAAATAATGCTCCCGGCGTATATTCTGCCCGGTATGCCGGATCAGAACATGATGCAGAAGCAAATATGAAAAAACTATTATATGAAATGAATAACAAAACAAACCGAAAAGCCCGTTTTCGTACAGTTATAGCACTTATTTTAAACGAAAAAGAATATCTTTTTGAAGGCGAGATAAAAGGTTCCATATCTACCGAAAAGAAAGGTATAAACGGTTTTGGTTACGATCCCGTATTTATTCCTGAAAACTATACACAATCTTTTGCTGAAATGGGTAATGAAATAAAAAATTCCATCAGTCATCGTGCCGAAGCTGTTAAGAAATTAAGTGTATTTTTGTCAAACGGTATATTATAATTCATATATGAACTTCAGATATATTATTTTACTACTTTTAATTATTGGATCGGACATAACTTTTGCCGACAACACATCCGTTAGCAAATGGAATATATATGCTTCCTATTATAATACACGTATTGTAGAAAAAGCATCCGATAAAGTATATGTTATTGCCGAAGGTGCTTTATCCAATAAAGAAAAAGAAACAGATGTAAAACCCAGAGGGGCCTTGTTTTCTTATATGAAAGAAGACAATAGTATAAAAGAATATAACAAGCTTACCGGTCTGAATGATACACAAATATCATTCGTAAAATATAATACGAAGACAAAATCAGTGCTTGTAATTTATAATAATTGGAATATAGATATTATAGATAACAATGTGGTGACCAATTTACCCTATCTTTATAATAATACAACAATAACCAATAAAGACATCAACTCTGTATTCATATATAATGAGTACGCTTATTTAGCAACAAATTTTGGAGTTCTTGTTGTCAATATGGAAAAAAAAGAAATAACTGATACATATAACCTTTCACTAATTACAACCTCTTGTCTTATCAATAACGACATTATATACATATCTACCACCAGCGGACTATTTCAAGCTTCCTTAAATGATAATTTATTAGACAAGAATAACTGGAAAAAGTATTTTATCAACTCCTCTTTTTTTACCGGCAATGAGGTAAATTCTTTATTTTATTTTGATAACAAAATGTGTTTCTTCATAAAAAATAAAGGAGTTTATTATGATAATAACAGTACGATTACTCCTTTGTTGGCTGAATCTACGCTTATTTATGTTAAGCAAATGGATAATAAATTAGCTTGCATTTGCTCAAATAAACTATATATATTTTCCGATTCAACTACTTACGATCAAATAAATAATGTTGCTATAAAAGATATATCACCGGCTGATAAAACAGATTCGTATTGGATAGCAACCGGTACCGAAGGATTAAAGTATATAGTAAAAAGCAATACGGGAACTTATGCAATAAACGGAGATCCTATTGTTTTAGATGGTCCCAGATTTGATAGTCCATATAAGCTTTTGTATAATAATTCAAAACTGTATGTTTTGCCTGGCGGAAAATCTTCAAGCGGAAATCCGTTGAATTATAGGGCAGAAATAATGGTATACGATTATACTAAATGGACAACTTTAACGCCTAAAACAGCTATGCTGAACTTTACAAGCATAGCTATCGATCCGAAAGATCCTGAAAACATATTTCTAACAGCATATAACTATGGCGCTGCTCAATTCAAAGGTTCCGATTATTATAAGTATTACACTGCAAACAGTACTTTAGAAAGTGCCATCAGTGTTCCTTCCAGTAGCAGTTATATGAATATAGACGGAGCTGCTTTTGATAAATACGGTAATATATGGATGAATAATTCGGAAGCTAACTTGCCTGTCAAGGTATTAGCTCCAGACGGAAAATGGTATAGCATTCCTTGTTCTCCACTCTATAATCAATATACATTAAACAATACGTTGATAACTTCTACAGATAAAAAATGGTTCAACATTCCAAGAGTAAAACCAAAGATCGTTGTTCTGGATACAAACGGAACGATGGACAGTTCGGATGATACCTACATGGAATATACTTCTTTTACAGACCAGGATGGAAATAATTTTAATCCAAGTAGCTATCATTGTATGGCTGAAGATAAAACCAACCAGGTCTGGATAGGAACAGGCAAAGGTGTTGTTTATATAAGTAATCCGGATAAGGCTGCTGTTTCCACTGTTCGTTGTACCCGTATAAAGTTATTGAATGAAGATGGTGATGCTTATTATTTTTTGGATAATATAAAAGTTACTGCTATCACTATAGACGGTGGAAACCGAAAATGGATAGGAACAGAAGGTAAAGGTGTTTACGTATTATCTTCCGACAACCAGCAGATTGATCACTATTTCAATACGAGCAACAGTCCTCTCCTTTCAGACATCATTTATTCTATCGAAATAAATGATGATAACGGAGAAGTATTTATAGGTACAGACAAAGGACTTATTTCCTATAAAGGAGAAGCTACGAAAGGAAAAGAAGATTATTCGGATGTATATGTTTACCCAAATCCGGTAAGACCTGATTTTGATGAAAAGGTTACAATAACCGGATTAATGGATAACTCGAATGTAAAAATTACCGATATAAACGGAAACATTCTTTATCAAACCAAATCTATAGGTGGGCAAACTACGTGGAACTGTAAAAATAAATCAGGCCGCCGTGTTGCCACCGGAATATACCTTGTGCTTGTATCTACCGATAAAGGGGCAGAAAGTGTAGTTACCAAAATTGCGGTTATCAAATAATATCAGAATGATTTGATAACCATATCCGTTATCTTTTCTGCTCCGCTGTTGTTTGGATGGATGGCATCATAAAAATCTTCGGGTCGCAACAAATTAAAACAATCTATAAGAAATATATCATTAAATTGTTTTTTAAACAGGCTCAGGGCATATTCTTTTTCTTCGTTTGTGGAAGAAATTATGTCCGGATTATAAGGCATAATCAATAAACAATAACGAATATTTCTTTGTTTAAAGTAGATATATGAAGTATCTATCAATTTTTTCCATTCAGGTAATATCGTATACAAAGCGAACATGTTATTTTTATTTTTTTCCTCTATTTCCTGCTTGTAGATAATATCGTTCCGAAGCGACTTATGTGAACTGGGATAACGTAAGTCAAGTGCAAAAACATCCGGATCATCATCATCAAGCATTTTACGAAGAAAATAAGACAAACCGGCGAACAGACAATTGCGGGCTTCGTAATTATAAATGAAAAACGGTTTATCCAAGGTTTTCTTCAATGGTACTATTTCTTCAGTTTTATTATCCATTTCATATCTATACATGTGTAGAGCCACACTGTTTGATGTTTTAATATCTATTGGTTTGGATAATAAATCTATATCTATGCATTGAATAACTGTTTTTACTTCTGTCGGAATCATTGTATAATACAATGCACTTTCACTCAACTGCTGTCCGGTGGAAGTAAGATTATATACTTTGGGATGATCGCTTAACTCTTTCTCAAGCATATATCCGTTTACTCCGTTCATACCTCTGCTATTACCCAATATAATCACTTCAGCTACTTCGGAAGTATCTTTCAATGTTTGTATAATCAGTTTTGTACGCATATAGTCGTTAGGCAAAGCCTTGAACAAAGCTGGCGTTACTATATTCAACAACACCATAAAAGCCAGCAGAAATAAAATAAACGATATTATATAACGTATTTGTTGTACAGACAGATTCATAATCATATCTAAAATTGAAAATAAATAAAATTGGAAGCATCAGCCCCAAAGAAATAGATAGAAGCAATTATCAAACTATAAAAAGAATATCTTACAAACAGGTTAGGCATATTACACAAATCCAGACCAAAAGGTTTATTTCTGTTTATCCATTCAACCGTCAATAAAATAAAAATAAAGAAAAGAGAAATAATAGCCGTTACATTATTTGACCCGCTCACTTTGGGAATTGTAAACAATGAATCAGAGAACAAGCCTGATATGTAATTCCACGCCATAGATAATGTACCTGCTCTGAATATGATCCAGCCAACCGTTACAAAAAGGAAAGTTATGAACATAGAAATAACCGGTTTTGCGAAACCGGTTTGTTTATTATTATTTCTTCTTGACAAAAGTAATAAAGGTATAAAAAGCAATGCATGGTATATTCCCCAGGTTATGAATGTCCAATTAGCCCCATGCCAAAGTCCACTCAGAAAAAATATAATAAATATATTTCGTATATGTTTATACATTCCTTCCCAACTTCCTCCGAGTGGAATATACACATAATCGACAAACCACGTATTTAGAGATATATGCCATCTACGCCAGAAATCAATTATATTCCTTGAAAAATAGGGATAATTAAAATTCTGTTTCAATGTAATACCAAATAACTTGGCTGTACCTATTGCAATGTCGGAATATCCTGAGAAATCACCATAAATCTGAAAAGAAAAGAAAATAGCACCCAATAGCAGTGTACTTGCAGAATAGTTACTATAGTTTCCAAATACATCATTTACTACAATAGCACAGTTATCTGCTATTACAATCTTCTTAAAGAATCCCCAAAGTATCTGACGCATACCATTCACTGCGTCCGGATATGTAAAATTACGTGGTTTATAGAATTGCACCAACAAATTGGTAGCTCTTTCAATAGGTCCTGCCACCAATTGGGGAAAGAAACTTACAAATGCAAAAAAAGCAACCACATCATACGTAGGTTCAAGTTTCTTTCTATATACATCAATTGTATAACTTAAAGCCTGAAACGTGTAAAAACTGATTCCTACGGGCAAAATAATATATAAAAGTGAAGATTCTAAATTTATTCCCAACAGAGAAAAGGAAGTAACAAAACTTTCAACAAAAAAATTAAAGTATTTGAAGAATATAAGTATTCCCAGATTCAGGGCAACGTTTCCTCCTACTACCCATTTGCATTTCTTTCTGATTTCCGGTGTATCTGCCGATGTTCCATTTCGCAATTTATCTATACAGACACCACTTAACCAACTGCAAAAAGAAGTAATAACTATAAGTATCAGAAAATGCCAATCCCACCAGCCATAAAACAGGTAGCTGACAACTACAATAAACAGATTCTGTAATTTTACCTTCCTGTTGAACACAAACCAGTAGAGCAGAAATACAACAGGAAGATAAATTGAAAACTCAACCGAATTAAAAAGCATATATTATAAACCCAGTTTTTCAGAAATTTCCAACATTCTCCTGATCGGTTTTATAGCTTTCTTCTGAACTTCTTCGTCTACAAATATCTCAGGCAGTTCAAACTTAAGACAGTTGTACAGCTTTTCCATTGTATTCAAACGCATAAAATTACATTCGTTACAAGCACAGGTACTATCATTCGGAGGAGCAGGAATAAATTCTTTAAGCGGACTTTGCTTACGCATTTCATGAATAACACCACTTTCAGTCGCTACAATGAATTGTTTCTTCTCGGACTTAATAGTATGCTTCAATAATGCTGCAGTCGATCCTACGAAGTCTGACACCTGAATAATGGGTTGTTTGCATTCGGGATGTGTTATAATTTCTGCATCGGGATATTGTTTCTTTAATTCGAGTATCTTTTCCAGAGAAAACTGTTCATGCACATGGCAAGCACCGTCCCACAACAACATATTGCGTCCAGTAATACTATTTATATAGTTTCCCAGGTTACGATCGGGTCCGAATATAATCCTGGTATCTTCCGGAAAGCTTTCAACAATCTGACGGGCGTTGGTTGAAGTTACCACCACATCTGTAACAGCTTTCACAGCAGCCGTAGTATTTACATACGAAATAACAGTAGCACCGGGATGCTGTTTTACAAATTCTTCGAAAGCAGGAGCCGGACAGCTGTCGGCCAATGAACAACCTGCATTCAGATCCGGAACCAATACTTTCTTATCCGGACAAAGAATCTTTGCTGTTTCACCCATAAAATGAACACCGCAAAGAACTATAATATCTGCTTTCGTTTTAGCAGCCCATTGAGCCAAAGCAAGACTATCGCCTACAAAGTCTGCAAT